>MPMG01000001.1 GCA_002238485.1 Chloroflexi bacterium bin20
CCCAGGGCAATCGCATCAAATCTGCGAGAGCAGCTTTAGCCGGAAGTTGTCATCGAGCGCGGCGCGATAGCGTTTTTGTCTCAAGCTGCCCTTGGATGTATCCTGTTTCAAGATATTCAGGCTGATTTTGCGCAAGGCAATCAGGTTTTCCGCGCTGTTGCCCTTGCGCGCGCGCATCTGATCCTCCTGAAATATCACATCCATCACCCAGTGCAGACAATTTTCGATCCCCCAGTGCTGCCGTGTGGCGCTCAGCAGTCGCTCTGCGCTGGCTTTCAACGAAGTGATGTAATAGGCTTGGCTTGCTTCGATCCGACCGGCATGCTGCCGATTGCGCTTGACGCGAACAATCGCGCGCAAGTCCGTCCAACCGCCGCCATGCCCGATGTATTCAGACACCATAGGATCGCTTATCATCCAGCACTCGCGCGTTTCAATGCGCCCGTGGCTTTTGTTGACCACTTTGCAGTAGTCATGGTCGGGCCTGTCAAAGCCGTTTGCATCTGCATCATTGAACCACTGCTTGATATCTTCATGCAGTTGCGGCTGATTGCCTCTGACCGCTAGCAAGTAATCAGCGTTCTTGTTTCTGATCGTTTGGGCGATTGCTTTCTGGCAACCGATGGCGTCAATCGACACCAGGCAGCCTTTGACGCGCAGCAATTGCAGCAGTTGTGGAATAGCGGTGATTTCGTTCGACTTGTCAGCGACTTTTTGCTGAGCCAGCGTAATGCCAGTTTCGCTTGCCCATGCGCTCACCACATGAATAGCATCCTTGCCAATCGCCTTGTCATGGCTGCGGCGGGCTGTTTTGCCATCAATGCTGACCACTTCTCCCTCGATAACGGAAAAGAGCCCTTCAACCCAGCTAACAAAGCCGCGCTGAAACTCCTCCGCATCAATCATGGCAAAGATTCTGCCAAAGGTGTCGTGCGAAGGAACGCCGTGTTTCAAGGGCAAGAACTCCCGCAGCCAGGCGATTTTGCTCTTGCCAAAGGTCTCGATTTCTGCCCAGGTGTTCGCGCCAGCCAAAGTGGCGCAAATCGCGATGATAATCACCTCAGTCAACGGATATCGGCAGCGCCCCTGCACACGCTGGTCCTGCACATGGCTGAAAGCCTTGCTGATACTTAGGATCGGAACACTCGTCATCAGATACCTCCTCGCTGGCGTGGAGGCGCAGTATCTAATGACAGTCGATAATTTGCCCTTCAATACTCAGTGATTATTTTGATGCGATTGCCCTGGCAGGCGGGCGGTTCGTCCCTTATCGCGGCGCAGCCCAGCGGCTATACTATGCGTCCCCGAGCCAGAGATGGCTTGGACTGGGCAAGAGAAGAAAGCGATACGCGACATGGAGCAAAACAAGATCCTCGTGCGCGGCGCTCGCGAGCACAATCTCAAAGATATCGATGTCGATATCCCCCGCAACCAGCTGGTTGTCATCAGCGGTCTTTCTGGCTCGGGCAAGTCGTCGCTGGCCTTCGATACCATCTTCGCCGAAGGGCAGCGGCGTTATGTCGAAAGCCTGAGTTCCTATGCCCGTCAATTCCTTGGCTTGATGCAAAAGCCGGATGTCGATCAGATCGAAGGCTTGAGCCCGGCGGTCTCTATCGACCAAAAAAGCGTCAGCCACAACCCGCGCTCGACAGTCGGCACTGTGACCGAAATCTATGATTATCTGCGGCTGCTTTATGCGCGCGTTGGCATCCCGCATTGTCCGGAATGTGGCGCGGAGGTCTCGGCACAGAGCGCCCAGCAGATTGTCGACCAGGTGCAGAATATGCCCGCCGAGGCACGTATCCAGGTGCTTGCGCCGGTCATCCATCGAAAAAAAGGCAATCACAGCAAAGCCCTGGCAGAGATCGGCAAGCAGGGCTTCGCGCGCGTCCGCGTCGATGGCGTCGTCCGCGACCTGGACGAAGACATCGCGCTGGACCGCTATGTCATTCACGATATCGAGATTGTGGTCGACCGTCTCATCATCCGCCAGCACGATGGTCCGCAATCCGAAGACGCCGCCGCTTTTGAAACGCGCCTCACCGATGCAATTGAAACTGCCTTGCAGCATGGCGAGGGTCGGCTGATCATCCAGGATGTCAGCGACCGCGACAAACCGGTCGATCACCTCTATAGCGAAGACCTGGCTTGCCCAAATGGACACGCCAGCCTGCCCGAGCCAGAACCGCGATTGTTCTCATTCAATACGCCCAGCGGCGCTTGTCCAGATTGTCAGGGGCTGGGCTTCAGCCTGGAGATCGATCCCGATATCATCGTGCCCGACCCAGACCGCAGTATCGCAGAAGGCGCGTTGAATGCCAATGGATTCGGGCTGGACGATCGGCGCGGCTGGAATTGGAATGTCTTCCAGACTCTCGCCCGACATCATGATTTCTCGCTGGATACGCCCTGGCGGCAGCTGACCGAGCAGCAGCAAAATGTCGTGCTCTATGGCAGCGGCGAGCAGCGCTATGAGGTGTCTTACTTTCATTCTTCGGGCAGGGAACACACTTGGTCGACGCGCTACGAAGGCGTTATCCCCAACTTGCAACGCCGCTATCAGCAGACCAGCTCCGAAGCAATCCGCGAGCGAATCCAGCAGACGATGCGCGAGATTGCTTGTCGCAGCTGCAACGGGCAGCGTCTGCGTGCCGAGTCGCTGGCGGTAACCATCGGTGGCGTCAACATCCATCATATCACCGCCAAACCCATCGGCGAGTTGCATCGTTGGGTATGTTCGCTGCAAGGCGCTGATGCCACCCTCTCCGAGCGCGAACAGCATATCGCCCGACAGATTGTGCGCGAATTGACCGCTCGCATCGGCTTCTTGTGCAATGTCGGCCTGGATTATCTCACTTTGGCTCGCAGCGCCGCCAGCCTGAGCGGAGGAGAAGCCCAGCGCATCCGCCTGGCCACGCAAGTCGGCAGCCAGCTAACCGGCGTGCTCTATGTGCTGGACGAGCCTTCAATAGGCTTGCACCAACGCGACAACCGGCGCTTGATCAACACCTTGATGGGCTTGCGCGACCTGGGCAACAGCGTGCTGGTGGTCGAGCATGACGAAGAGACCATGCGCAGCGCCGACTGGCTGATCGATCTGGGACCGGGCGCGGGCGAACATGGTGGTCAGTTGGTTGCGCAAGGCAGTCCACAGCAAGTCGCCGCCAACCACGAAAGCTGCACGGGCAACTACCTGGCGGGTCGCTTTGAAATCCCGCTGCCCCAGACTCGGCGGGCTGGTTCGGGCGAATTGCTGCGCATCTGCGGGGCGCGCGCCAACAACCTACAAGACCTCCGGGTCGACTTTCCGCTGGGTTGCTTCATCTGCGTCACCGGCGTCAGCGGCAGCGGCAAATCGTCGCTGGTCGTGCATACGCTGTATACGCGGCTGGCGCAATTGATCAACCGCAGTCGCCTTCGCGCCGGCGAACATGATGCGCTGCATGGCGAGGAGCATATCGACAAGATTATCAATATCGACCAAAGCCCCATCGGACGCACGCCCCGCAGCAATCCGGGCACCTATACCAAGCTATTCGACGACATTCGCCAGCTTTTTGCCCAGCTGCCCGAAAGCAAGGCGCGTGGGTACAAACCGGGCCGCTTCAGCTTCAATGTACGCGGCGGTCGCTGCGAACACTGCGAAGGGCAGGGGCTTATCCGCATCGAAATGCAATTCCTGCCCGATGTGTATGTGCCTTGTGAAATCTGCCGTGGCACGCGCTACAACCGCGAAACCCTGCAAGTGCAATACAAGGGCAAGTCTATCGCCCAGGTGTTGGCGTTGAGCGTGCAAGAAGGCTTGGAATTCTTCGCCAACCTGCCGCGCATCCGCCGCAAGCTGGACACATTGGCCGCGGTCGGCTTGGGCTATATTCGCATCGGCCAACCCGCCACGACGCTCAGCGGTGGCGAAGCGCAGCGCATCAAGCTCAGCCGCGAATTATCCAAACGCCCCACCGGGCACACGCTTTACATCCTGGACGAGCCCTCGACCGGCTTGCATGCCTACGATGTAGCGCGCCTTATCACCGTGCTACAGCGGCTGGCGGACGCGGGTAATACGATCGTCGTCATTGAACACAACCTGGATATCATCAAGGTGGCTGATCACATTATCGACCTGGGGCCCGAAGGCGGCGACGGCGGCGGACGGATAGTCGCGCAAGGGACACCCGAGCAGGTGGCGAATTGCCCGGGCCACACCGGGCGCTACCTGGCCGACATGCTGGCGCGAGGTCGCTGAAACCAGGCAGAGAGCAGGGGGAGTTGCACGATGGAAGAGATCAAAATCGGCGTCATTGGCGGCTCGGGGCTGTATCAGCTGCCCGAGATCAGCGATGTGCGCGAAGTAGACATGGATACGCCCTTTGGACAGCCTAGCGGTACGATCCGCATTGGCAGCCTGTCGGGCAAGCGCGTCGCCTTTTTGCCGCGTCACGGCGAGGGACACACCCTGGCGCCGCATTCCCTGCCTTACCGCGCCAATATCTTTGCGCTCAAGCAGCTGGGCGTGCGCTTCATCATCGGCGTCAATGCGGTCGGCTCGCTGCAAGAAGAGTACGCGCCAGGGCAACTCGTCACGCCCGACCAGTTGATTGATTATACGATCCACACTCGCGCGCGCAGCTTTTTCGAGCGAGGACTGGTCGTGCATGTATCGGTGGCCGATCCCTTCGGTGAGTATTTACGCACCGTGCTGGCAGATGCTGCCGAAAGTAGCGGCGCAGTCGTGCATCGCAGTGGCTGTTTCTTGATCGAAGATGGTCCGCGCTTTGCCACCCGTGCCGAAGCCCGCCTCTTTCAGCGCTGGGGCTGCCACATCATCGGCATGACAGCCGCCCCAGAAGCCTTCCTGGCTCGCGAAGCCGAGATCGAATATGCCGCGTTGGCGCATGTTACCGATTACGACTGCTGGCGCATCGAGAGCGAAGACACCACCAGCGACATCGTTATCCAGCAGCTGGCGCAGAATATCGGTTATGTGCAGGCGGCGCTGGTGCAGGCGATCGGGCAGCTTGACGAGACCTTGGAACTGCCGGCGCACCGGGCATTGGATGCGGCTTTGGCGACCGGGCGCGAGCATAGGGATGCGGCGGTAGTCGAGCGCTTGAGACCCATCGTGGCGCGCGTTTTGGGCTTGGACAACTGATACTTCAGATACCGGCTGCCTTGTCTTGGGAGGCAAAGCGTGCGCTCATCGGATTGCCGCACAGCCTAAAATCGCGCTACAATGCGGCGCAACCTGTACCCAACTTGCAGCAAAGGCATGTGGCATGAGCATCCCCCTGGATAACATCGGACATTGGCGCTGCATCGGGCCCTTTCGTGGCGGACGTGTCGTCACGGTCGCGGGGCACCCCAGCGAGATCGGCACTTTTTATTTTGGCGCCTGCGCTGGTGGACTGTGGAAGACCGATGATGCCGGGCAATACTGGCGCAATATCTCCGATGGCTATTTCAAGACCGGCTCGGTGGGCGCGCTGGCAGTGAGCCAGGTCGACCCCAATATCATCTACGCCGGCATGGGCGAAGCCACCATCCGCATCGATGTTTCGCATGGCGATGGCGTCTACAAGTCCAGCGATGGCGGGCGCAGTTGGCGGCATTGTGGCTTGGGCGATACGCGGCATATCGGCAAGCTGCGCATCCACCCGCAAGACCCCGACACGGTCTTTGTGGCGGCGCTGGGACACGCTTTCGGACGCAACGAAGAGCGCGGCATCTTTCGTTCGACAAACGGCGGCAACAGTTGGCAGCGCGTGCTCTTCGTCAGCGACAAGGCGGGCGCGGTCGACCTCAGCATCGACCAGAACAATCCGCGCATCCTCTACGCCTCGATCTGGGAAGCGCGGCGCGACTTCCACACCATTCAAAGCGGCGGCGAAGACAGCGGCATCTGGCGTTCGCTGGACGGCGGCGAAAGCTGGCAGAATATCTCGAGCAAGCCTGGTCTGCCCAGCGGCATCTTGGGCAAGATCGGCATCGCTGCCTCGCCAGCGCAGCCCGGACGAGTCTATGCCTTGATCGAACACGAGCAGCAGCAGGGCATGTACCGCTCCGATGACTACGGCGACAACTGGACATTCACAGCGCGCAATTTCGATATCACCTCGCGCAGCTGGTATTACATGCACCTGACGCCCTGCCCAGTGGACGCCGACACCGTTTGGGTCAACAACCTGCGCCTGTGGAAGTCGATAGACGCTGGCAAGACTTTCGGCCAGGTCGGCACACCTCACGGCGACAATCACGACCTGTGGATCGACCCCCGCAACCCCCTGCGCATGGTGCAAGGCAACGATGGCGGCGCCTGCGTGTCATTGAATGGCGGCGCGAGCTGGTCGAGCATCTTCAATCAGCCGACCGCGCAATTCTATCGCCTCTGCACAGACAACCGCGATCCCTATCATGTCTATGGCACGCAGCAAGACAACAGCTCCATCGCCGTGCCCAGCCGCAGCAGCAAAAGCTCCATCTTGTGGCAAGACTGCTTCATCGCTGGCTCAGGCGAAAGCGGCTTCATCGCTACCAAGCCAGATGATGACGATATCGTCGTCGTTGGCGCAATCGGCAGCTCGCCAGGCGGCGGCAATGCCCTGCAGCGTTATGACCACGCCAGCAAACAACTGCGCCTGGTGACGACAGTGCCCGTGCAGAGCTTTGGCGAGGCGGCCAGTGGTCTGCAGCAGCGCTTCGCCTGGACTTATCCGATCCTGTTTTCGCCTTTCGCGCCGCACGATCTGTATATTGGTGGCGACCGCGTCTACAAATCGAGCGACGAAGGCGGCAGCTGGCGGGCGATCAGCCCAGATTTGACGCGAGCCGAACCGTCCACCCTGGTCATAAGCGGCGGGCCGATCAACCGCGATGTGGGCGCTGCCGAAGTCTACGCGACAGTGACGGCGCTGGCCGCTTCGCCACATGAAGAAGGGCTGCTGTGGGCGGGCAGCGATGATGGCTTGCTGCACATCACGCGGGACGATGGCGCAGCGTGGCAGGAAATCACGCCGCCGCAGCTGCCGGAGTGGTCCTATGTGCATTGTATCGAGGCATCGCCGCACCAGGCTGGAAGCGCCTACATGGCTTGCCTGCGTTACAAGCTGGACGATTATTCGCCTTATCTGTTCAAAACGAAGGATTATGGTCAGAGCTGGCAGCGCATTGATGCTGGCATTCCCCGCGATGACTTCACGCGTGTCATCCGCTGCGACCCAGACCGCGAAGGCTTGCTCTATGCCGGGACAGAGACGGGACTGTATATCTCGTTCAACGATGGCGAAAGCTGGCAGCCGCTGCAGCTGGACTTGCCCGTGACGCCCGTTTATGACCTGGCGCTCAAACGCGGCGATTTGATCGCGGCCACGCACGGACGCGCCTTCTGGATATTTGATGATGTATCGCGCTTGCATCAGTGCGCCCCCGATTCCCCCGATACAAATGAAACCGGCCGTGGCAAGGCGGCGACTGGCTCTTCGCCATCGCCAGGTTGCAGACTTCTGCAGCCGCGCCCGACCCAGCGTTTGCTGGAGAGCATCGATGCGCGTCGGCTCATCGACCAGCCGGGCAAGACCTATATGAGCTCGACAGGCATTTCGGCAGCCTACACGCACCGCAGATCGCCAGAAAATGTTGTTGCACGTCGCTTCCTGGATTCGGGCGAAAACCTGCCGCGCGGTGTACTGCTGACCTATTGGCTGGATGCGAAGCCAGAAGCGCAGATTTCACTGCGCATCTGCGACGCTGCGGGACATTTGCTTCGTGAATTCACTTCGCTCGACCCCAATAGGGCAAATGACAAAGACAAGCCCGATAATGAGCTGCGCATGACGGCGCAGGCGGGCTGGAATCGTTTTGTTTGGGATATGCGCCTGCCCTATTCGCCCAAGCTGGACGGCGATGATCCGCAATTTGAGCGCTTGCCCGGTCCGACTGTCGTGCCAGGTGATTATCAAGTTACGCTGCTCGTGGACGGTTGCTCGCAGACCCAGCCCATCCAACTGCTGCAAGATGCCACATCGACAGCCAGCCAAGCCGACTTGCAAGCGCAATTCGACCTGCTGCTGCAGATCCACAACGCCTACAGCGAAGCCACGCGCGCCATCAACAAGCTGCGCCGTCTGCGCAGGCAGCTGGACGCCCTGGCGACTCGCGAAGACTCTGGAGAGACCGGGGAGGATAGGATGGCATTGCGCGGGGCACTGCTGGAAATCGAGCGCAGCCTCTTCATCCCCGATCTGCCGGCTGGCTGGGCAGGGCGGGTCAACCAGGGCGGCGATCTGCTGCGGCGGTTGGCTGGTCTGCCGGCGGCGGTGGCGCTGGGCGAGTTCGCTCCCACCACCCAAGCCTATGCCGTATACGAACAGCTGGCAAGCGACATCGCCGGGCAACTGGCGCGGCTGGAATCTGTAGAAACGGGCGCTTTGGCAGATTTGCAAACGCAACTGCTGGAGCAGGATATATCGGCGGTGGGCTAGCTGCCGCCCACTTCGCCCTGTCGGAGAACTGCCCCCTCCCAACCTTTCGGATGGGGCCGATCTGGGTAATTCGCGCGAATTTTAATTTCGCCTCCCCCCGACTTTTCGGGGGGATTGAGGGGGTCAGGACCTCGGAATGTAATCCAGCCAGCTGTCGTAGATTTCGATGCTGTCGCTGTCGTCTGCGCGCAGCTGCTCTTGCAGGTCGCTGAGCTCGGTTTGACGGGCGCTTTCTCGTTGCGCGTCTTGGTCTGCGCCAGTGCGTTTTTCCTTGTGCCGCACTTGCAAGATGTGAAAGCCAAACTCGCTTTCGACCGGGCCGACCAACTCGCCGATTTCCGCGCTTGCGATGGCTTCGCGGAAGGGCCGCACATAATTGCCGATGAAGCTTTCGCCCAGCTCTCCGCCACGCATGCCGCTGCCGCTGTCGATAGAGATGGCGCTGGCCAGCGCTGCGAAGCTTTCGCCGGTCCGCAAGGCATCGAGCGCAGCGATTGCCGTCGCTTCGTCATCGACCAGGATGTGGCGGACATCGGCATAGATCAGCGGCGCGTCATCGGGCAGGAGAGCTTCGCCCAGCAGGTCTTCCAAGGCATTGTGCGCGAAGAACTTGTCGTAGGTCTCACTGCTGACGCCGGCGCGGTCGAAGTAGGCGCGGTAGTCGCTTTGATTTTGTTCAAAACTATCGCGGACTTCGTCGGCGCTCTGGGTGGGTTCAATGACGGTCGGCTGCGGTGTGATGGTCGGTGTGACGGTGGGCGCTGTGGTGGCATTGGGGTCGGTCGTCGGCGTGGGCTGTGGAGTGTTGGTTGGCGTCGGCGAAACGAAAGGCGTCGGCGTGATCGTTGGTTCGGGCGTGGCGCTAGGTTCGACACCGATAAGCGCCACAGCGGTGGGATCGAAGCCGAAATATGCCTCGACTGCGCTTTGGATGGCGGCGTCATCGACGGCAAGACCCCGCGCAGCCGCATCAGCAGCCAGCAGCCGGTCGTCGACCATGTCGTTAATGACGCGCAAGCCCAGTTGGTCGGGCACATTGGCTTCGTTGATCCAGGTGCGGTAGGGCTCTTGCTGCGCCAGTTGCTGCATATCAATGCCGGCGCTCTCGTACTGATTCAGCTGCAACAGCAGGCGATTGCGCTCAAACAGGTAGGCTTGACGGAACTCGGCGACGCTAATTGACTCGCCATTGACCTGGGCGACCGCTTGGTTGGGGATGATCAGCCGCTCGACGACAAAGGCGCCCGCTACCAGCAGCGCCAGCACGATGGCAGCGATGATGACGCCGCGGATGACGCGCTGCTGCAAAAGGGCTTCTTGCTCGGCACGGCTCCTGTATTCAGGCCCTTGCTGATCGGTCGCGGGGCTGCCTTCAGCCGTGGTTTGCCGGCGGCGTCTGCGTTTGGGGACGCCGGTGGTCTGCGCGCGTTTGGACATAGGGCTGCGGGCTCCTCAAGCGGTCAGTCGGCGGCGACATAAGGCAGCAGCGCCAGGTGTCGGGCACGTTTGATCTCGCGCGCCAGTTGGCGTTGGCAGCGCGCACAGTTGCCCGTCTGTCGGCGCGGCTTGATCTTGCCGCTCTCGTTGATGAAACGCGAAAGGATGTCGATGTCTTTGTAATTGAAGCAGCGCCCTTTGGGGCAATAGCTGCTTTTGCCACGGCGGCGGCCTCGTCTACGACCTTGATAGCCACGGCGGCGGGATGGCCTGGAGGACGATCGGCCTTGGCCGGGTCGGGTATTTTCGCTCACGGGGGGGATTGCCTCCTGCTAGGCTTATCGGACGCGCTCAGGCGGATGCCTTGACTTCGCCTTCGTCGCGCACCAACAGATAGCGCAAGACGGAGTCGAAGAGCTTGAGCTCGGTTTCCAATTCGTTAATATGGTCGGGATTGATTGCGGCGCGGATGAAAACATAGTGGCCTTCGCGCTGGCCATCAATCTGATAGGCGAGGCGACGGCGGCCAAAGATCTTGCGGTCGACGCTCTTGACGACGCCATTTTCCCCAAGTTCAATGAAGCTGATGACCTGGTCGATGGCTTGATTGACTTCTTCGTCTGAGGGCAAAATGCGGACGATAAAAGTGAGTTCGTAATCTCGCATGCGAGTTCCTTTCCTCGGGTTGCAGCCCCAAACCAGAGAGGCCTGGAGCGGAAAGCGAAGATTCAATTGTCGCCAAGCATGTTACAACAAGCTCTTGGCTCTGACAATGGCGGCTTTATCGCCCGGCGCCGGCGGGATCGACAAGTGCGAACTGGCGATGCATAGCGCCACGATCAACCAAAACCAAGTGATGGACGACTGAAAATCCAGGCGGAAGTAATAGAGATCGGCGACAGAGTTCACCAGCGCAGTCAGCAGCGCGGCATGATAGCCCAGGTGAATGGCAGCGAAGCCAGGTGACGATTTCACAAAGCGCCAGGCGCGCCATCCATAAATGAAAACGCCCGCCATCGTCAGCAAGTAGATCAGCAGGCCGGTCAACCCAATCTGGTTTGCCATGATCAAATACAGATTGGCGACATCGGTATAAATATCAATATCTGGCGTGCCGGTGAAGCCGACGCCGACCAGTGGATAACGGCTGATCAAGCGCAGCGAGTCGCTGGATTCGCCGATGCGCATCTGCACAGCCAGGTCCTCCCCCGCGAAGCCCTGACGCAGCCGTTCGACATACGATTGAGTCTGCGGCAGCAAGAAAAATAGCAGCGCGCCCGCCAGCAGCAGGGGGATCAAGCGCCGATAGCGGACCAGCGCGATCGCCAGCAAGCCTATTGCCAGCGCCACAAAAGACGCCCGCGAATTCGTGAGCAGCAGCGCCAGGAAGATCGCCGCACACACCAGCCGCGTCAGCCATCGCCAGCGCAGTACGGGCTGCCGGGCAAAGAGCTGTGGCGCGATCATCAAGGCTGCGCTCGCCAAGATGCCACCCAGCGCGTTGGGATCGACCCAAGTACCGATGGCGCGCTCGCCCAGGGCCGGGTTGTCTTCGATATACCGAATCACCCCGCCATCCGGATAACCAATGCGCGAGAGCCGCACCAGCAGCGCCTCGGCAAAGCTGTCAGGAGCTGCATACAGGGCGACCGCCAGCATAGCTTGCGCCCCCACCAGCAGCAAGACAACCAGCACCAGCCGCCGCAGCATGAATCGGTCGCGCAGCAAGTCGACCAATATGAACACCAGAGAAATGCTCAGCAAGGTCTCGGCGAATTGGCGTATGGCGGTCGAGGTAGGCGGCGCATGACGCAATCCCAAGGCAAAGGCGAAGATCAGCCACATCACATAGACTGCGATCATGGCTTGGGGCGGCGCGATGCGCAACCCGGCACGGTCGCCACGCATCCACCCCACGACATACACCAGCAAGAAGCCAGCGAAAGCCAGGTCGAGCAGGGTCGGCGTCAGCGCGATTTTGACCGGAAAGACTCCAAATGGCAGCAGCACGACCATGGCGATGATGGCATAGAGCGCGGCGCGCAGCTCGGTGATGACATACAAGCCGGCCAGCGCGCCGAGCAACGCAGCCACCGCCAGCAACGGTCCCAGCACAGCGATCAACAAGCCCAGCCCCGTGCCAGCGATGCCGATGCCCAAGCCGACCGCCAGCGCATATTGCCGGCGCTCCTGCTGGCTGATCCAAATCTGCATGGCCGTGGCAGCGCGCACACTCTATCTCCGTTTCAACCAGGCCAGCGCCAGAATGCCCAGCCACAGCCAGGTCAAGGCGCTGATGGCTGCGCCAAGCGCATAAGAAGCCGGCGCAAATGTCAGGGTGATCGTGTGCTGCCCGGCCGGGATTTCCAGCGCCATCAAAGCGGCATAGGCGCGGATGATTTCGACTGGATCGTCATTCAGGCGCGCTTGCCAGCCCGCATAATCCGGCAGCGACACCGACAAAATCGCGTTTTCTGACGTATTGACCTGGATGACGATTTCTTCTGGCGCGAAACTGACGACTGTGGCTCGTCCGGCGGCTTCGGTGGATATAGGCAGATCGGGTTCGCGCTGCATGACGACTTTGTCGCGCTCATGAAAGCGTATGTCGCCCATATACTCCATCATCCATTCGTTGTTGTTGGCGACTGTCACATCGGTCATCAGCAAAACGAAGGGACGCGGATCGGTCAATTCGTGCAGATAAACCACCCCCAGGCTGTCGTGCCCCTCGCCCACGACCTTCGTGTCGACCGACAACTGCGCCTTTTCGCTAAAGACATATTTGACTGCAAAAAGCTCCCACCCCAGCGGATTTTCGACATAATCAATGAAAACCAGCCTGCCCACCCAATTCAGAAACAGCGGACTGATGCCGCGCATATCCATCACGCCATACAGGCTGCCATTGTTTTCACGCAGACCACGGAATCCATCGACGCGGAAGGGTTGCCCGCCGTTGCTGTCGTCCAGAACCTGCTGTACGAGGCTTGGCGGCTGCATGCTCAGCTGTTCATGGTGGGGCTTGTCGTCATAATTGGCGGCGTGATCCATGTTGACGGCGAAGAGCTCAAAGACGATCAACGCGACCACCGCCACCTGGCATGTGGCGAGTTTGGGCGCATCGGCAAAGCGCAAAAAGACAATAGTTGCAATTGCCGCCACAATCGCGCTGCGCGCCGCGATCTCTACAAAGCCGCCCCAAGCCCGAGAGTCCAGCGTCCACGCAATCAAGACAGCCAGCGCAATCGCAGCCAGCATGACGGTGAATCCCAGCCAGTAGCGCAAAGTCCGCAACCGTTGCACGCGGTTGGGCAAGTTGGCAAAGGCTGCCACGCCCAGCCCTGCCAGAGTGGCCAGGCTATAGGCGACAAGGACCGCCGCGCGCTCTTGTCCGCGGAAGTAGCGCAAGCCCGGCACAAAATTGTAGGTGAAATCGAAGAGAACGCCTTTGTCGCCCAGACTGTGCAGCAAGCTCAAGAGCGCTACAGCCAACCAAAAGCGACTGTCTCGCGGTCGCTGGCGCAAGGCGAATGCAATGAAAAACAGCGCCGGCAACCCCACATGGAGCGGCGACCATTGGCTGACCGAACCCGGAAAGACAAATTGCGCAATATCCTGGAACGGGAAGCCATGTCCCTTGACCGCGAAGCCCAGCCCGCTGCGCGATGTGTAGCGCAAGTATTCCAGTCCCGGCAGCATCGTTACCGCCGTCACCCCAAAACTCACTGCGGCGAAGAGCGCCAAACTGATCAGAAATCGCCGCCAGCCCAGCCGCAGCGCGAAACAGCGATAAGCCAGGTAGGCAGCGCCCAAATAGGTGAGGAAGAAGCTCGTCTGTGGATGGCCCGCCAGCCACGACATGCCCAAGCCGACTCCTGCCAAAGCCAGATAATGCGGCGAGAGTGAGGCGGCGCGCGTGGCTTCCAATATGCCCAGCGCAATCAGCGGAAACCAGATCGCGGCTTCCAATACCGCCAGTTGCAGCGGTGGATAACCTGTCATATAGCCGCCATAGCCGATGACCAGCGCGGCGACCAGCGATGCCAGGGGACTGCAGGCGCTGTCTCGCGTCAGGCGTCGCACAAAAGCGTACATCAGCAACGTGCCCAGCAGCACATGGAAAGTCATCTCCAGTTGCAGTGAGTTGTAATTCCAGCCACCCAGGTGATAGCTCAGCCCGATGGTCAGCCAGCGCGGCGGATAGAAGACCGCTGCCTGCGTATCGGCGACGAAGGGCAAGCCGCCGTTGTTGTAAGGATTCCACAGCGGGATCTGCCCCTGCGTCATGCGCTGGTATTGATACCCGCCAAAAGCGACAAATTGCCCGCTGAAGTCGCCTTTTGCCAGCGAGGCCAGGTCGTCCGCGACGGGCGTGAACAGACGCCAAAAGAAGAAGAGCCACAGCAGGATCAGCGCGCCAATCGCCAGTGCATCCTCGTTCTTGCCCAACCGCCGCAATCCGCTCATCGCCGGTCGTCAATCACTTCGCCATAGAAATCGGCGGTTTCACTTGCAATCAAGTCCCAATCGAAGCAGCGCCGCAACCTCTTTGCTCCCTCTCGCAGTTGGCAAAGCTGTCCGTCATCCGCCATCAGCGCCTGAATGCCACCCGCAATTGCGGCGGCGGATCGCGGTCCCACCAGCCACAAATTGCTGCCATGTTGAAAAGCCGGCACGTCAAAGACGGGCTGAGTCGTGAGGATGGCGCAACCCAAGGCGATGGCGGCCATCAGGCTGCTGCGTCGATACGACGCGCCATCAGCAAAAGGCAAGGCGACCAGGTCGACCGCTCCCAGCCAGGTTGCCACCTCCGACTCATCCAGGTAGCCCGTCCAATGCACCGCATCGCCTAATCCCAGGCGCTTGATGCCGGCGTCCAGCCGCGACACATTTTCGGATTCTTCGTCCGCTTCGGGATGTCCACCGATGAAGACCAGCCGCAAGTCGCGCCCGGATGCTCGCAGCCTAGACATCGCCTCCAGCAGGTAGTCGATGCCTTTCAAGGCATTGAGAAAGCCGAAATGCCCCAGCACGAAGCTGTCTGGCATGGCGCCCAGTTCTTGCCGAATCTGCTCGCGCAGCGCCGCCGACACGATTTGTGGGCCGATGCTGCTGCCGATCGGGATTACGCGCCGCCGCGGCAGAGCCTGCAAGCGGGCATCGTCTTCTTGGTTGGTCGTGATCACACCGGTCGATGCGCGCGCCATGTGCATGACGATCCAGTCGCGCAGCCGTCCCGCTTTGGGAAACAAATAGGGAAAACGCAGATCGTGAAATGTTGTGACAAAGGGCGCGTCGATGAACCCGGGCAAGAAATGCACCAGCGGCGACATAGCATAGGCGGCGGTTTGAAATTGCAAGTTGACCACATCGGGCTGGATGCGGCGCACCCAGGCGCGTACGGATACGGCGCCGCCAACACCCCAGCTGTCGACTGTGCTCACTGGCAGCGTTTCATCTCGACAACCAGCCTGACAGAGCAAGCGCACATCGTGTCCGTGCCGCATCAGCCGTTCTGCCAGCATCCGCGTGAAATCGCCGACGCCGCCGGGCATGGGCGGGTATTCGCCGCTGATCATGCCGATCCTCATGGCTTGGCTTTCAGGCCGCTGCGCAGCACTTTCCAATAGCGCCGCACGCGTTGTGTTCGCAGATCGCGCTTGTGCCCGAGCGCTCCCTTCAGGCTCTCCAATGCCAGCTGCCAGCCGAATTGCGCCAGCAGCAGCGTCCGCAGCAGGGTATAGGCGGTCTCGCCATGATGTTTTCGAAAATAACGCAGCTTGCTGGTATGAAAGTGGATCTGACTATGATCAGCGTCTTGTTGGCTGGATTGGCCCCCATGGTGCGTGATAAACGCGCCCCCATGATAAACCACTCGCCAGCCCGCTTGCTTGGCGCGCCGACAATAATCCAGCTCTTCGGAATACATGATGTAGGCTTCGTCCAGCCCGCCGATTGTGCGGTAGACTTCTCGCCGCAGCATCAGCGCCGAGCCTTGCACCCAGTCAACATCCAGCACAGCGCAGTCATCTGTATCCAGCATCCGATACGCGGGTTCCATCCCAGCCGGCGCGAATCCCGCCAGCCAGGTGCTTTCAAAAATGCCAGTCCAAATAGTCGGGAAGCGCCGCCGCGTCGACTGGTGGCTGCCATCGCTGTTGAGCGTGTGCGGTCCGATGATGCCCGCGTCTGGGTTGGCATTCAGGTAGTCTAGTAACGTGCCGATGGCCTCAGGCTGGACCTCTGTATCCGGGTTCAGCAGCAGGATGAAGCGCCCGCTCGTCCTTGCCAAGCCGATGTTGTTGCAGCGCGAAAAACCGAGATTCTGCGCTTGCGGCAGCAGTTGCACAGCCGGATAGGTTTCGCGCACCATGTCGGCGCTGCCATCGCTGCTGTCTGAATCAATCACGATGATCTCGGCGCTGGGCAATCTGTCATCCAGGCCACAAAGCGAGAACTGCGCCCGTTGCAAGCTGGCGAGGCAGGCATCCAGCAAGTCGCGTACATTCCAGCTGACAATGACGATGGACAGGTCGAGCACGCCAAGTTCCCCGCGGCCGGCATATCGACTGGCAGTTTAGCAGGCTTTGTCCGATTGCGAGAGCGCAAAGAGCGTCTCTGCATTGGCTGTGGTCTGACGCGCCATCTGCTCGGCGGTCATGCCGTGCAATTCCGCCAGCCTGTCGTTGATGTGGCAGACCCAGGCCGGCTCGTTGCGTTTGCCGCGATAGGGCATGGGGGAAAGGAAGGGACCATCCGTTTCGATTAGCAGCTGCTCAATGAGCGTCTCTCGGGCTATCTCGCGAAGCTCGCTGGCGTTCTTAAATGTCAATGGACCGGTGAAGCCGAGATAGAAGCCCAGGTCGGTGGCGCGTTTGGCGATTTCTGCCGATGCCGAAAAAGAATGTAGAACGCCCAGGCGCCCTTGCAAGCTGGCCCCCACAGTTGTCGTCCAGTTCGCCAGCGTCTCGATGACATCCTCACTCGCCTCGCGGTTATGGATGATGACGGGCAGCGCCAATTCGGCTGCCAGTTCCAGCTGCTGTTCCAGCGCTGTGGCTTGCATTGCTTTTGGGCTTTTGTCCCAGTGATAATCCAGCCCGATCTCGCCGATTGCCACGACCTTGGGATGCGCAGCCAGTTCGCGCAGTCTGTCAATGCTGCTGGCGTGAAAATTGCGGCTGCTGTTGGGATGAATGCCGACCGCGGCGAAGAGCCCAGGTTGCGCCTCGGCCAGCTGCAGGACTTCTGCACAGCTCGGCAAGTCAATGGCTGGGATGATAATCCGCTCGACCCCAGCATCATGCGCGCGCTTCAGCACGGCATCGCGGTCCTTGTCGTAGCGATGGAAGTTGAGGTGGCAGTGCGTATCAACCAGCTGCGGGGGCATTCAGATAGCCTGGTCGGGGTTGTCGCGCAGCTTCTTCAAATCAGCTTCGACCATCATGCCGATCAATTCTTCAAAGCTGACTTCGGGCTGCCAGCCCAGCTTTTCGCGCGCTTTGGCGGGGTCGCCCACCAGCAGGTCGACTTCGGCTGGGCGCATGAAGCGCGGGTCTTGCAGGGCATAATCGCGCCAATTCAGCCCGACATGCGCGAAAGCTACTTCCAGCAGGCGCTGCACAGAATGCGTTTTTCCTGTAGCAACGACAAAATCGTCGGGCGCATCTTGCTGCAGCATCAGCCACATGGCGCGCACATAATCGCCGGCGAAGCCCCAGTCGCGCTGGGAATCGAGGTTGCCAATGCGGATCTCATTCGCCAGCTCCAGCTTGATCTTGGCGACATGATAGGTCACCTTGCGCGTCACGAATTCCAATCCCCGCCGCGGCGACTCGTGATTGAACAAGATGCCGCTGCAAGTGAATAGGTCATAGCTTTCGCGGTAATTGACTGTGATCCAGTGCCCATAAACCTTGGCGACGCCATAGGGACTGCGCGGGTAAAAAGGCGTGCTTTCGCGCTGGGGAACTTCTTGCACTTTTCCAAACATCTCGCTGCTCGATGCCTGATAAAAACGGATAGCCGGGTTGACTGTGCGCAGGGCATCCAGCAGACGGGTTACGCCCAAGCCGGTGATGTCGCCGGTGAAAACAGGCTGATTCCACGATGTCGGCACGAAGCTCTGCGCCGCCAGGTTGTAGACTTCGTCTGGCTCGACGCGGCTGATGGCGGTGATCAGGCTGCTCAGGTCGCCCATATCACCCTGCACCAGCTGGATATCGGGCTGGATGTGCTGGATGCGTTCGTAGCGCACCGTGCTGGTCCGCCGCACCATGCCAAAGACCTGGTAGCCCTTTTTCAGCAAGAACTCGGCCAGATACGAGCCGTCTTGACCGGTGATGCCGGTGATCAAAGCTTTCTTGGCCATTTAGATCTCTCCTTGCTGGACGCGCCGTCGGCAATCCACCAGCACATCGCGTAACGTCTCTTTGAAACTCAGGCGCGGCTGCCAGCCTGTGTCCTCGCGCAGCTTGCTCGCATCGCCACGGATCTCTGGCACATCCACAGGCCGCAACCGGGCCGGGTCGACGCGCGCTTCAATGTCAATTGCCGACAAAGCCAATAAGGTATCCAGGAGCGATTCGATGCTGCGCGCCTCGCCCGATGCGATGTTGTAGGCTTCTCCCGCTTTGCCACGCGCCGCGATCAAGTGATAGCCGCGCACGATATCGCGCACATCGGTGAAGTCGCGTTTTGCCGACAAGTTGCCAACATAGATAACCGCTTCGCCCCGGTTTGCCTCAATTTTGGCGATTTGCAGGGCAAAAGCCGGCGCGACAAATCGGGCGTTTTGGCCCGGTCCGATGTGGTTGAACGGACGCGCGCGCATGATAGGCAGGCCGTGGCTCAGGTGATATTGCAAAGCCAGCATGTCTTGCGCGACCTTGCTGACGCTGTAGGGATTGGTCGGGCGGATAGGAGCGCTTTCGTCCATGGGCAACAGCGATGTTGTGGCAGAGCCATAAATCTCGGCGGAACTGACGACCAAGATGCGTGGGCGGATATCCAGCGCCAGGCAAGCGCGGATGATATTCAGCTGGGCGCGGATATTGTTCTCTAAAGTCTCCCATGGGTCGTCAAAAGAGCGCGGCACAAAGGCTTGCGCAGCCAGATGATAGATGAAGTCGGGGCGGCAGTCGTCCACCAGCGCGCGCACCGCAGCTTCGTCCACCAGGTTGATCTGCTGTGACTCACGCAGCGCGGGATGGACTGTCTCATGCGGCAGCAGAGTCGTGCCGATCAGCGCAGCGCCAGGTTCTGAGGCAGCCAGGTGCGCGGAAAGGTGCCTGCCGACAAATCCGCCTGCGCCAGTGATCAGTATTCGCACAATTGGCTTCCTGCCCGGCGCGCCTTTGATCAAGTGCCGTCTTGCCACTGGTTGAGATAGGCTTCTTGCTGCGCTGTCAACGTGTCGATGCCAATTCCCATGGCCTGCAGCTTCAAACGGGCGATCTCCTGGTCGACATCGGCGGGAATCGTGTAGACCTGCGCAGCCAGCGAATCGACATGGCGCAGCATGAATTCGGCTGCCAGCGCCTGATTAGCAAAGCTCATATCCATGACCGAAGCCGGGTGTCCCTCGGCGGCCGCCAGGTTGATCAACCGGCCATCGCCCAGCACATAGATCGAACGCCCATCCAGTCGATAGGCTTCCACAAAAGGCCGCACCCGTTCGGGCGGTTCTTCCGCCAGCTCTGCCAGGCTGTCCAGATTGATTTCGACATTGAAGTGCCCGCTGTTGCAGACGATCGCGCCGTGCTTCATCGCTTGAAAATGCGCCGTATCCAGCACATGGATGTCGCCAGTGGCTGTAACGAAGATATCGCCGATTGGCGCGGCTTCTTGCATGGGCATAACGCGGTAGCCATCCATGACCGCTTCCAGCGCGCGCAGGGGATTGACCTCGGTCACGATGACATTTGCGCCCAAACCGGCGGCGCGCATGGCGATCCCGCGGCTGCACCAACCATATCCCGCCACCACCACTACGCGCCCGGCCAGCAGGATGTTGGTGGCGCGGATAATGCCGTCCAATGTGCTTTGCCCGGTGCCATAGCGATTGTCGAACAAGTGCTTGGTGGCGCTGTCATTGACGGCGATGACGGGAAATTGCAGCGCGCCATCGTTTGCCATGGCACGCAGGCGGATGACCCCGGTGGTCGTCTCTTCTGTGCCGCCAACGATAGTATCCAACAAACTGCGCCGATCTTTGTGAATGGTGCCGACCAGGTCTGCGCCATCGTCCATGGTGATATGCGGCTGATGATCCAGCGCGGCGTGTATGTGCTGATAATAGGTTTCGTTGTCTTCGCCCTTGATGGCATAGACGGGGATTTCGTTGTGCGCCACCAGCGACGCCGCCACATCGTCTTGTGTCGAGAGTGGGTTGGAGGCTGTCAGCACGACATCCGCGCCGCCCGCTTGCAGGGTCTGCACCAAGTTGGCTGTCTCGGTAGTTACATGCAGGCAGGCCGAGACGCGCATGCCGGCCAGGGGTTTTTCTTCTGCAAAGCGCTGGCGGATCTGCGCGAGAACCGGCATTTCTTGCCCAGCCCACTCAATGCGATAACGACCACCAGTCGCCAACTCGATATCTTTGATGTCACTTGCGATTGACATGCATTCTCCTGTCTTTGTCTCGCAAACGCGGGCATTCTAGCACAGGCGCGCCGATTCGTCCTCAGTCCAGCAGCACATTCAGCCGTCCGCCGTCGTCTGCCAGCTGGCGGAAGCGCTCCACAAACTCCTGCGGCGAAAAATGATGCGTCTGTGTGCCCACATATTCCAGCGCATAGGTCGCACACAGAGCGCCGATCTGCGCCGAAAGCCGCAAGGACAGCCTGCTGCCTAAGCCGACAAGCATGCCAGCCCGGTAGGCATCGCCCGCGCCGGTCGGGTTGGCAATTTGACTCGGCGCAAAAGACTGCACTTTGGTGATTTCGTCACCCTGATACAGTGTCGAGCCGTGTTCGCTTTCCGTGATGACAGCGATGCGCACGCGCTGGCGAATGTCATCCAGCGAGAGACCGGTTTTTTCATAGATGACGCTGGCTTCGTAGATATTGACGATCAGCATATACGCGTCATCCAGCCCACGCCGCAGCTCATCGCCATCCAGCCGGGCAACTTGCTGTCCGGGATCAAAGATGAAAGGGATGCGCTGTTGTCGGCACTCGTCGCAAAGCTGGATCATGGCGACCGGGTCGTTTGGAGAAATGACAGCCAGGCGGGGCCGCTCTGCCAGCACAGCGCCGATGCGATAATTGCGCGCCAGATTCATCGCGCCCCCATAAAAGAAGGCCAACTGGTTGTTGTCTTCGTCCGTGTTGGAGAAAAATGACGCCGTGAAAACCTCGTCCAACTGGATGACGGTGCTGCAGTCAACGCCCGCTTCTTCCAGCCAGCGCCGATAATCGCCAAAGTCGCGCCCGACCGTGCCCATCAGCTTGGGGCTCGCGCCGAAGAGCGCCATCGTATAAGCGATATTGGCTGCCGTGCCGCCCCAGTGCTTGGTCATGTCATCGACCAAGAAACTGAGGCTCATATTGTGCAGCTCGTCGGGCAAGAAATGCTGCTGGAAGCGCCCGGGAAAGCGCATCAGGTAATCGTAGGCGATCGAGCCTGTGATCAGTGTGTGCATATCGCGTGTCTCGTCAGATTTCAATGCCATCGACAGCCCGCGCCAGGTTTTCGGCATAAGGCGGTCGGGCGATGCCATGCTCGGTAACAATACCGGTCAAATAGCGGTGCGGCGTCACATCAAAAGCCGGGTTGCGCGCCTTGAAATGCGCCGGGACGATCGCCTTGCCATAGGGAGTCGTAACTTCGGCGGGGTCGCGCTGCTCGATAGGGATTTCATCGCCACAACCCAATGCCAGGTCGACTGTCGATGTCGGCGCGACGCAATAGAAGGGAATGTCGTGCGCGGCCGCCAGCACCGCCAGCTGATACGTGCCGATCTTGTTGGCGAAATCTCCATTGGCGGCGATGCGATCTGCGCCCACCAAAATAATATCGACTTCACCTTTGTTCATAAAAAAGCCCGCTGCCGTATCAGGGATGATGTCATAGCTGACGCCCAGCTCTTCCATCTCCCAAGCGCTCAGTCGCGAGCCTTGCAAGCGCGGTCTTGTCTCGTCCAGCAGGACATGCAGTCTCTTGCCGCCCTCGTGCGCCGCGCGGATGACGCCCAGCGCCGTGCCATATTCCACGCAAGCCAGCGAACCGGTGTTGCAATGGTGCAAGACGGTCGCGCCATCGTTCACCAGCGCCGCCCCACGCGCTCCGATGCGCCGATTGACCGCGACATCTTCGTCGGCGAGATCTTGTGCCGCCAGCAGCATCGCCTCTCGCAGCTCGTCTGGACTCTTGCATTCGCCGCTGCGCGCGACAGCCAGCATCTGCTCAACCGCCCAAGCCAGATTCACTGCGGTCGGACGCGCCGCCTTTAGCAATTCGCCCCGCTGCTCCAGGAATGCCAGCAAAGCCCCCATATCCACTTCATCGGTTTCGCGGGCTGCCAGCGCCATGCCAAAAGCCGCGCTGGCTCCAATAGCTGGCGCGCCACGCACGGTCATATTGCTGATGCTTTCGGCGACTTGCGAGACCGTCTCCAGGCGCGCGAATTCCAGCCGCCATGGCAGCGCGCGCTGGTCGATCATTTTGACTGCGCCATCATCCCATTCAACCGAGCGCATTGTGTTGAACCTCGTGCCTAGGGATTGGCTTGCTCGACCAACATGCTCAACTGTTCGAGATTGGCCTGACGGCCGAAAGGATTGTGCTGTGGCATGCTGTTGCCATAGCGCACCATGATGGTCGGTGTGCCGGTCACGCCCAGTTGTGTCCCCAGTTGCGTGTCGATATCGACCTGACTGGCATCTGCCGTGCACTCCAACAAGTCGGCATAGGACAAATCCATGCTGTCGGCGAAAGTGCGCGAAGACTGGTCGCTGAAGGCGCGGGCGCTGGCCACATCAAAGAGCACATCGTGCGCATGCCAGAAGGAACCCGGGCGCAAGGTATCGGCGCATTCCGCCAACTTGCCTGCCAATGGCGAATAAGCGGGATGCACAGCCGGAAACAGGCGGTATTCAAAGCGCGCCATGCCTGTCGCCACAAACTTTGCTATGAATTCGTCGACGGTCGGCTTGAAGCGCTGGCAGTGGCTGCACAAAAAGTCTTCGAAAGCCACAATGGTGATCGGCGCATCGGCGCTGCCCAGCACGAATCCGCCATCGTCTTGACGCGCCTGCGGGATACCGGCATAGGCGCTGCCGTCACTGCTGCTGCCGCCCTGGCTCGACAAAATGACAAATGCCAGCGCGACTATGCCGGCGGCTGCAATCACGAGGGCGATGATCATCCGATTGTTGAGTCGGCTCGTTTTGGCTTTTGCGGTCATACTTCACCTCGCTCAATCTATGGCAAGCCAGCGAATCACTTGAATCGTAACGATAGACGCGCCGTTCGTCAATCATCGTCCTTGCGAATCTGCTTCGCGCCGCGCGAGACATTGGGCGGCTTGCCGTCACGCGACGCCGGCGGCTGCCTGTTGCGCCAAGAACAGCGCACTGCGCTATACTCAAGCCTCGAAATCGCCTCTGCCGCTGGAGGGTGCTGACCATGCAAATGATCAACCTGATCGAAAAGAAGCGCGATGGTCTGCCGTTGGGCGAAGACGAAATCCGCTTCTTCATCCATGAATACACTGCCGGGAGCATCCCCGATTATCAAGCCGCGGCGCTGCTGATGGCGATCACGCTAAAAGGCATGACCCGCGCCGAGACGGTGCAGCTTACCTTGGCGATGGCGCAATCGGGCGACCTGCTCGACTTGTCCGACATCAGCGATTATGCCGTGGACAAGCACTCATCTGGCGGCGTCGGCGACAAAACCACACTGGTCGTGCTGCCGCTGGTGGCTTCTTTTGGCGTGCCTATCGCCAAGATGAGCGGACGCGGACTGGGCTTCGGCGGCGGCACGTTGGACAAGCTGGAGTCGATAGGCGGCTTTGATGTCAACTTGTCCGAAAGCGAGTTTCGGCGCATCGCAAGGGAAACCGGCATGGTGCTGGCCGGGCAAAGCAAGTCGCTGGCGCCTGCGGATGGCTTGCTCTATGCCCTGCGCGATGTTACGGGCGCCGTCCCCAGTCGTCCGCTCATCGCCAGCAGCATCATGAGCAAAAAGTTGGCGGCGGGCGCCAATGGCATCGTGTTGGATGTCAAGCTGGGTTGTGGCGCTTTCATGAAGACGCTGGCCGATGCGCGCGACCTGGCCAAGATCATGGTGCAAATCGGCGTGGATGCCGGACGCGATATGGTGGCGCTGCTGTCGGATATGAATCAGCCGCTGGGCGTGGCGGTTGGCAATGCGCTGGAAGTTGCCGAAGCTGTAGAGACCCTGCAGGGCGGCGGACCAGCCGATCTGCGCGCGCATTGCATTGAAGTGGCTGCGCACATGCTGCGCTTGGCTGGCCGCGGCGAGCGATTTGCCGACCTGGCGGACAACCGCGGTCGATTGGCGCAGCAGTTGGACGCGGGCGCGGGCATGCAGCCCCTGTTGCGGATGGTCGCGGCGCAAGGCGGTGATGTCGCGCAGATCAACGATGTGAGTCGCCTGCCCAAAGCCAGGCTCCGCGCTGATCTTCGGGCGCGGGAAACTGGCGCGATCGCAGCGATTTTCGCGGATAAAGTCGGATGGGCGACCTTGGCGCTGGGGGCAGGGCGTGCCACCAAGGCCGACGCAATCGACCATGCGGTCGGCATTGAAGTGCATGCCAGCGTGGGCGACCAGGTGGTGGCGGGCGACAAGCTGATGACCGTGCATGCCAAGTCCGAGGACAATCTGGCTTCGGTAATGACGTTGCTGGACGAGGCGGTCGCTTACAGTGGGAGTCCAGTCGCGCGACTGCCCCTGTTTCACGGCGTGATTGACGGCGCAGAAGCTAGGATCTCGCCATCGACAAAGGTGTAGCTGTGGTCTGGCGCGCCATGCCAGTAACCGTCAAGAAAGCGAAACTGCCCGTTGATGCCCTCGTATGTTGTGTCCTGGACCGGCGTAGCGCTTTCCAGGGCGGCGAAGACCAGCCCGGCGATATCGTAAACCAAAGTCGTCAGCAGGTTGGGCTGCGGCACATACAAATCGCTGGCCAGGTAGCGCTGTCGGAAGCCTTCGTCGGGGGGGCTGCCGCTGCTATGAAATACCCTGCCGTCCAGATCGTCGCCCAGGGCGCGTGTTTGTTCCAGGATGAAAAGATCATCAGCCGAGTTGGCTTGCGTCAATTGCTCGTTGGCGGCGTAGAGGCTGTTTTGGGCGGCGCGGCTCTGTCCCCAATTGCCCACGATAAAGAAGGGCAGTTGGCTGGCCTGTTGCACATCCTTGTGCGTGGCTTGCGGTCCCAGCGCGATGATTGCGGCGGCGGCCGGGTCGCGATTGAATGCTTTGACGCGCGCGATCGCCAGCTCAACCGACCCGCCATCGTCCAGCGCCAGCAGTTGTGTGTCGGACTCCGCATCGCCCAGCGCCAGCCTGACAGCGTAGAGCGCGTTATAGCCGATTTCCCGATACTGATTTTCAAAAGGCGCCAGCAAAGCGACTTTGTCCGGAGCAGTTGCTTGAGCCGTGCAGGCCGCCAAAGCCAGCGCGAGCATCAGCGGCAGCCAAGGTCTAGCAAGCATTGCGCAGGTGCTCGTCGTATGTGATGGCGAATTGATGCGTATGCGAACCATCGCAGGCGGCGCGGAAAAACAAGTACTTCGACTCGGTTGGGTATACCGCGGCCCGAATGGCGGACAAGCTGGGGCTGGCGATCGGGCCCGGCGGCAAGCCCACAGACAGGTAGGTATTATACGGCGATGCCACCTGGCGATAATCGGCTTGGCTGATTTGCCCCCACCAATCGCCGCGCGTGCCATGCAGAGCATATTGCACGGTTGGATCGGCTTCCAGGCGCATGCCGCTGGCCAGCCGGTTGTGATAAACGCCGGCGATCTGCGCGTGTTCATCCCGCCAGACAGCTTCGCGCTCCACAATAGATGCCAGCGTTAGGGCTTGATGCAGCGTGAGATCCCTCGCCAGCGCGGCATTGCGTACGTCGTCGCCGACTCGCTCGCGGAAAGTCCGCAGCAAGCTGTCGCGCAATCCCGCGGCGCTGATATCGGGCGGCAGCTGATAGGTATCGGGGAACAGATAACCTTCCAGCGATGCGCCAGCGGGGATACCAGCCCAGGCCGCGAAATCGGTAGGTGGATTTGCTCCCCAGCCGACCAGCGCCAGGAAATCTGCGCCGCTGAAAGCGAACATGCCAATGCTGTCGATCCGCTCTGCCAGCTCTTCAATGCGCGCGCCCTCGTGGCTGCGGAATGGGATGAAGCTGCGGCTGGAATCGGTGAGCAGCGCGGCGATCTCGACGATAGATTGACGAGCCTTCAGAAAGTAAACGCCGGCTTCAAACTGTCGATCGTACCCTTCGACCCGCGCATAATCCAGGAAGAGAGCGTCATCGGCGATCAGAGCCGATTCGACCAGGTTGGCGGCAATTTGCTTAGCTGTCGCGCCAGCCTGGATTGTAAAGCGAGTCGGCCTGTCATCATTGCCAAAAGGACTGTGCAATTCAGTTTGTCGTGCCTGCAGCTGGACGCGCAGCAGCGCCGTCTGCGCCAGATCGAGCGCCCGCCCATCGCTGATGACCCAGCCCAGCCCCAGCAGCAGCGTCAGGAGGAGCGCCAGGCCAAGGCAGCCCAGCCCACAGCCGCGGGAAGCAGCTTGCAAGCGCCGAGCCCTCATCCTGCGACCGTGTGCATGGCTCAGGCGTCTGCGCTGACGATGCTATCCAGAGCTTGCCGCGTCTCGCTGATTTCCA
Source organism: Chloroflexi bacterium bin20 (assembly GCA_002238485.1). Lineage (GTDB taxonomy): Bacteria > Chloroflexota > Anaerolineae > Aggregatilineales > Phototrophicaceae > UBA6055. The sequence goes on from MPMG01000001.1 coordinate 26,785, forward strand.
GTTGGTCCAGGTTGCGCACGATTGTGACCCAGCTGCGCCCTGGTTTGAGCGCGATCGGCTTGCCATCAACGTGCACCAGCTCCAAGGCTTCTCCATTGCGCAAGCCCGGGCGCCGCCAGAATCCTCTATACAGCTTGCCCTCACGCAAGACGAACGCTTTGCCTTGCCCCTGCAGCACAAGTTCTTCCGACTCATCGTGAGAGCCTGGCGGGAACAAATCGGGCCGTGGCCTATGGATCACCTGCAGATAGATCAGATTATCCGCCCACAACTGCGCGCCATCCGCGGCGTCGATATGCGGCGCGCCATCGGCAAAACGCAGGTAAATGCGGCTGGAATCGTCATACTGCCAGCGAGCATCGGTGCGATTGTACCAATTCGTATAGGTGTCGCGGACGGTGTCGCCGCCATCATCCGCTTGCAGCGCAAAGCTAAATCCCAGCGCGCGGTAACCCTGATTGACATTGATGCGCGAGGCGAAGTCCCAAAGCTGCTGCGCGTCTGCAAAGAGCGTGTGTTCATAACCACGGTGCACATAGGCGTCGTCGCGGCAGAACCCGGCGCGCGCGCAGTCGTGGCTCAAGGAGGGCGAAAGCAGTCGGTTTCGATAATCCGCGTTGATGTAGATGTGGCGGATCGGTTCGCTCGTGCCAGAATAGGCAAGCAAGGCGGCGTACATGCGGATCAGCTCAATATCCAACAGACGCGCGCTGCGGATGGAGCCGACCTGTTGTGGGGCTTGGCTTCGATAAATCGCCGCAAAGCGCGTCACGCCACCTTCGGCTTCATATTCATAAACGAGATCGGCTGCGTTGACGCCATGCTGCGGACGCACGCGCGGGGGCCAGTTGGACACCTTGATGATGAGATTGCGCCGGCTGCGGGCTGCATCGCTGGGGTAGGGAAGACCGGTCAGCGGGTTGATGCCCTCTGGATAAGCGCGCGGACCGACTGGAAAGCCATAGGCTGGCTGGTAGCTGTCGGCAATCGCAGTGGCGACGATGGCTGGGGCGCGCAGATCGGGCATGGCGCTGTCTTGGCTGGACGCGAGACCGGCGCAAAGCAGCATGATCATCACAAACAGGCTTGTGACAAGACAGCGCGAGCATTTCCTTTTCAATGTGGGCGACTCCGTGACTTTCCCGGCAGCAGGCTTAGTATATGAAACGGCTCTGCAAGCGACAAGACGCAGCCAGTATAATCTGCGAGTCGCCGCCAGCCAGGATTTATCTCAACATGGCAATCAAACGTCTGTTGATCAGCTTTGCCCATCCCGATGACGAGAGTTTTGGATTGGGCGCAGCCATCCCCAAGTGGATTGATGATGGCGTAGATGTCTACCTGATCTGCGCGACCAATGGCGATGTCGGCAATGTGCCCGAGGCGCTGCAAGGTCGATTCGCGACTGTGGCCGAGTTGCGACTGAGTGAGCTGGCTTGTGCGCGCCAATACCTGAAGTTCGCTGATGTCTTCATGCTGGATTATCGCGACAGCGGCATGCCCGACAGCCAGACCTCGCGCCACGAGAAATCGCTCGCCTATCAGTGGGCGCATCATCCGCAGCGCGTAACCGACTCGGTGCTGGCTGTGATGCGAGAAGTCCAGCCGCAAGTCGTCGTTACGTTCAATCGCTACGGCGGTTATGGACATCCCGACCACATCGCGATTCAGCGCGCCACGACAGACGCTTTTCACCAGTTGCGCCAGCAAGAGATCGACCCTCGTCCGCAGAAGCTATATTACGCCGCATTTCCCAAGTTTGCGCTGTGGCAGCGCATCATCAAAGCGCGCCTCAACGGGCAAGACCCTCGGCGCATGGGCGTCAATGGCGATGTCGATACGCTTAAAACGTTAGAAAATATGGAGCCGGTGCACGCGCGCATTCGCATAGCCGACTACTTGGACATCTGGGAGCGGGCCAGCCGCTGTCATGCCAGCCAGGGTGGTGGGCGCATCTCGCGGACTTCGCGCTGGTTGCGGCGCATCATCTATCGTCGCCAGGGATTCACGCGCGCCTTCCCGCCGCCGAATCAGGATCGCGTCGATGAAGACGATCTATTCGCCAATGTGAAGGTGGGCGCGGCAGAAAGTTAATCCGCAGCTTGGTCAGCCTTCGAACCCAGATAACGAGGCAAGAAGTCCGCGGCGAATTCGCGCAGACGCCCCGCGATGATAGCTTGCCGCATCTCTGCCACCAGCGATACGAGAAAGTCGATATTGTGCAGGCTGAGCAGGTAGTGCGCCAGCAGTTCTTTTGCCACCACCAGATGACGCAGGTAGGCGCGTGAAAAGCCGCTGGTGTAATTGTCCAGCGCGGCATCAATTGGCGTTTCCTGAAGTTTGTATTGGGCGTTGCGCAAGTTGATGCGCCCGTCATGCGTAAAGGCGGCGCCATGCCGTGCCAGCCGCGTGGGAATCACGCAATCGAACATATCCACGCCGCGCAGGATGCCTTCCACCAGGTCGTCCGGTTCGCCAACGCCCATCAGATAGCGCGGTCTGTCGGCAGGCAGGATGGGCAGCGTGTGCTCCAGCATGGCATGCATCTCGGTTTTGGTTTCGCCCACCGCCAGCCCGCCGATGCCATAGCCGCACAAATCCAATTCGCCCACGAAGCGCGCCGATTGTTCGCGCAGATCGGGGAAGATGCCGCCTTGCACGATTCCAAAGAGCGCCTGCCGGCTGTCTTGCGGATGCGCCTGCCGGCATTGCAGCAGCCAGTCATGTGTGCGTGTCACAGCAGCTTCGACTTCGGCTCGATCCTTGGGGGGCGGACACTGGTCAAATGCCATGATGATGTCCGCGCCCAGGTTCTGCTGGATGGCCATGGAACGAGCCGGCGTCAAGCGCTTCACGCTGCCGTCAAGATGGCTGCGGAATGTCACGCCGTCGGCATCAATGCGGTTGATTTCGCTCAAACTGAAAATCTGGAAGCCGCCCGAGTCGGTCAAAATAGGCGCATCCCAGCGCATGAAGCTGTGCAATCCGCCCAGTTCGCGCACCAGCTCATCGCCCGGTCGCAAAAACAAGTGATAGGTATTGGCGAGGATCAATGGCACTTCCAGCGCCTCCAGATCGCGCGGCGGCACGGCTTTGACCGTCGCGGCTGTGCCAACCGGCGCGAAGACCGGCGTGGCAATATCGCCATGCGGCGTGTGCAAGATGCCCGCGCGCGCCAGTCCGTCTGTGGCGATCACTTCAAACTCGAATGCCATCGGCTGCCTGCATGTCTGCTGCAAAACGCGAGGAGTATAGCACACATTCAGTGAGCCCTCGTCCGCCGCCTGCTATACTGGCGCGACCGTCAATCAGCCCGCGCAGGAGCGGCTCGCATGTTCCGATCTGCTCAAAGCCAGCATCTTTTTCCGAGTTGCGTCGAGATCGATCTGGATGCGCTGAGCAACAATGCGCGCTGCATAAAGCGGCTGGCTGGCGATGAAGTCGCTGTCATGGCGGTCGTCAAAGCCAATGCCTATGGACATGGCGCGCCACAAGTCGCAAGCGCCGCGCTGGAGAATGGCGCGGATATGTTAGCGGTGGCGAACCTGGCGGAGGCAACCCAGCTGCGCGAGGCGGGCATTCACGCGCCGGTCTTGACGTTGAGTCTCGTGCCGCCCGAGCAAATCAACCTGGCGCGAGAACTGGATCTGCGCGTCACCGTGTTTGACCGCGATCTGGCGGCGCAATACCTCGCGGCTCTCGACGATAACCAGCGAAAGCTGCGTGTGCATCTCAAGATCGACACGGGCATGCACCGCCTGGGCCTGTTGCCAGACGAGGCGGTCGCCCTGGCGCGAACCTTGCGGGCTGCGCCGGCCCTGCAGCTGGAAGGCGTCTATACGCATTTCGCCGCAGCAGACGAAGATGCGGAATACACCGCCGAACAGCTGGCGGCATTTCGAGGCGCGTTGGACGCGATGCGAGCCGATGGTTGCCTGCCCAGGTTCGTTCACGCAGCGAATTCGCCTGCTTTGCTGGATTGTCATGACAGCTACTTCAATCTCGTGCGACCTGGCGTCCTGCTCTATGGCTTGCGACCCATGCGCGATGCGCCGAACATGGCGGCCTTCCGGCCGGTCATGCGCTGGAAAACGCAGGTAGCCCAGGTGAAAACCCTGCCGCCGGACAGTCGCGTTGGCTATGGACACGCCTATACGACTCGCCGCGAAGAGACGCTGGCGGTGCTGCCAGTGGGCTATGCGGATGGATTGCGCCGAACGCCGCAAACCTGGCGCTTTGTCCTGCTGCATGGCGAACGCGCGCCGCTGGTGGGACGCGTCAGCATGGAGAAGATCATCGTGGGTGTCAGCCACATTCCCGGCGTGCAAATCGGCGATGAAGCAGTTTTGCTGGGCAGTCAGGGAGGGCAGACGATCAGCGCGGACGACATTGCCGTCTGGTTGGGCAGCAACAATTATGAAGTCGTCTGTACGATCGCGCCACGTGTACCGCGCACGTACCTGTCCATCAATCGCTGATCATCCTCAGCAGATCATCGGCGATAGCGCGCGCTGGCACGCCAAAGTGATAGCGCCGAATCCAGCGCCCCCGCTCGTCCAACAAGAATGCGCCCGCGCTGTGATTGATCAGGTAGCCGCCGGACACATCTTCCTCGCTGACTTCGAACGACAGCCCCAGCATTTCGCCAGCCTCGCGCACGGCAGCTTCCGCGCCTGTCAAGCCGATGATGTCGTCTATTTCGCGGAACTCAAAATAATGGCGCAGGGCTTCGGGAGTATCGCGGCTGCCATCCACACTGATGAAGACAAAATTCGCTTCATTCGCCGCTTCGCCCAGCATGTCACGCACGCGCTGCATCTCGTTTATGGTCAGAGGACAGATATCCGGGCAGTGCAAAAATCCGAATGCCAGCAAGGTGACCTGGTCGCGCAGATCGCCGAGGCTGGTGCTGGCGCCGTATTGATCGTTCAGCGTGAAGTCGGGCAGAGCCAGCGGCGGGTCTATAGCGATGATGCCATCATACTGGCTGCTGGGCGCGCCAATGACCGAGCTGCCGAGATCCTTGGTCGGCTCGCGAAACTGGTCATGCAGCAGGTATAGCGCCAGCGCCGCGATGCCCATCACCAGGCCAGCGATCGCAGCATAGAGCAGGGTATTGATTGCTGCAGCGCCACCTTTGACTTTCGCGCCTGCAAGTGCGTTCATGACAATCAGTATAGCAGCGTCAATGCGAGGCCAAGTAGGCTTGTCCGCGAAGGGAGTGTCAAATGCTGTGGATACGGTTTCGTCCTCTGCGAATCGGTGGTAGGGGCGAGGCGATGACTCGCCCTATTTTACCCCCCTCAGTCCCCCCGAAAAGTCGGGGGGAGGCACGAGCGCGCGCGGATTACGTTACAGGCCTGGGGGAGGTAGATCCCCATGTACACGGAGTTCGACACTCCCCAATTGTTGGGCGACTTGCCGATTTCTGCAAAGTGCAGTATAGTACGTTCGCTGCAGGACGAGAGATTTCGTCCACGAACGAAACGCCGAAGGGGCAAGCGTCAGGCGCATAACTGGCGTGAAACTCTCAGGCAAAAGGACTCTTGCGGCGGCTCACTCTGGAAGTTGAAGTCGACTGACAGGGCGCATTCTGATAATGGGTGCGCCTTTTCTGTTTATAGGAGGAGGACTGGAAGATGGGACAATGGAATACGCCGGCCGAGCTTCGCTACGCCAAGTCTGATGAATGGTTCGCGCTGAATGGCAATGTGGTGAGCATCGGCATCACCGATTATGCCCAAGACCAGCTGAACGATATCGTCTATGTGGAATACCGCGATGCCGGCGACCAGTTGTCGGCGGGAGATTCCTTCGGCGAAGTTGAATCGGTCAAAGCGGCGTCCGAGCTCTACAGCGCAGTTTCTGGCGAGATCATCGATGTCAACACGCAGCTGGAAGAAGAGCCCGAAGTGGTGAATGCCGATCCCTACGGCGCTGGCTGGATGATCAAAGTGCGCATTGATGATGCGTCTCAGCTGGACGCGCTTATGGATGCCGCCGCTTATGCTGCCTATTGTGATAGCCGTTAATCCGCTTTGGAAAGGCGTCAAGCCATGAGCTACATACCGCATACCGCAGCCGAAACACAGGACATGCTGGCGAAAATCGGCGTAGCGTCTTTTGACGAGCTGTTCGACGCCGTGCCCGCTGGACAACGTTTTCCTACGCTCGATCTGCCACCGGCCATGAGCGAGATGGAAATCGCGGCGGAGATGCTGGCCATCAGCGAGGCGAATGACCATGCCGGCGATTTCGCCATGTTTCGTGGCGCGGGCGCATATCACCACTTTATTCCCTCTGTCGTCAATCACATGCTGCTGCGCGGCGAGTTCTATACCGCCTATACGCCTTACCAGCCAGAAATCTCGCAGGGAACGTTGCAGGCGACCTATGAATACCAGAGCATGATGTGCGCGCTGACGGGCATGGATGCCGCCAATGCCAGCCACTATGACGGCGCAACCAGCCTGGCAGAGGCGGTCACAGTCGCCCTGGAAGTCTCGCGCAATCGTCGCAAGAAAATCATCCTCAGCCACGCCATCCACCCGCAGTATCGCGAAGTCCTTCGCACCTATCATCAAGGCAAAGATATCCGTATCATCGGCGATCGGGGTCGCGGCGAACTGGTCGATCTGATGGAAATGCTGGACAGCAATACCGCTATGGTGGCTGTGCAATATCCCAACTTCTTCGGCCAGGTGGAAGACCTGCGCAGGCTGGCTGATACCGTGCATGCCAGCGGCGGCTTGCTGGTGGTGGTGGCCAATCCTCTGGCGCTTTCGCTGTTCACGCCGCCCGGAGAGTTTGGCGCGGATATCGTGGTCGGCGAGGGGCAGCCATTGGGCATCCCGCTGACCTTTGGCGGACCTTACCTGGGCTACTTTGCCATCAAGCAACGTCTTGTGCGGAAGATTGCCGGACGCATCATCGGCGAAACAGTCGATGTCGAGGGCAAACGCGCCTATGTCATGACTCTGCGCCCCCGCGAGCAAGACATCAAACGCGAGCGCGCCACCAGCAATATCTGCACCAATCAGGGATTGATGGCATTGGCTGCCGCCGTCTACCTCTCGCTGATGGGCAAGAACGGGCTGCGTCAGGTGGGCGAGTTGAATTATCACAAAGCGCATTATGCCGCCGCCCAAATTGACCGCCTCGATGGCTACAGCGTCGATATGACCAAGCCCTTCTTCAATGAATTTGTGGTCGCTTGTCCGCGCCCAATCGCCGAGATCAACGCCGCGCTGCTGGATGCTGGCGTCATCGGCGGCTATGACCTGGCGCAGCACTATTACCACCTGCCCAACCACATGTTGCTTTGCGTTACCGAGTGCAACACACGCGCCGAAATCGACCGCCTGGTCGATATCCTGGAAGGACTGCGCTGATGTCAGAGCCAATCATTTATGACTTGTCCGCGCCGGGTCGCAGCGGAGTCAACCTGCCCGCGCCCGATGTACCAACAGCGCCGTTGCCCAACGAGCTGCTTCGCGATGACCTGCCCCTGCCCGAGGTCGGCGAGCTGCAAGTGGTGCGCCACTTCGTGCGGCTCAGCCAGCTCAATTATTCGATCGACACCGGGCTCTATCCACTGGGCAGCTGCACGATGAAATACAACCCCAAAATCAACGAAGATGCCGCGCGGTTGCCCGGTTTGGCGCAGTTGCATCCCTTGGCCGATCCCGAAAGCTGCCAAGGCGCCATGATGCTCATGCACGAATTGCAAAGCTGGCTGGGCGAAATCAGTGGCTTTGAGGCCGTCAGCCTGACACCAGCCGCCGGCGCGCAAGGCGAATTCGCGGGCATTCTGATGATCCGCCAATATCATATCGACCGCGGCGAACCGGAACGTGACATCATCCTCGTCCCCGACAGCGCGCATGGCACCAATCCGGCAACTGTGACCATGGCCGGGCTGCGCATGCAGCAACTGCCAGCCAATGCGGCCGGCGAGGTCGACCTGGATGCCCTGCACGAAGCTTGCTCGGGCGAAAATGCGGGGCAGATCGCTGGCATGATGATGACCATGCCCAGCACCCTGGGCCTCTTCGAGCCCAATATCGCCCAGGTTATCGAACGCGTGCAGTCGGTGGGCGGCTTGATGTACATGGACGGCGCAAACATGAATGCGCTGATGGCGGTGGTCAAGCCCGGCAAGCTGGGTTTTGACTGCATGCACTACAACTTGCACAAGACTTTTTCCACGCCGCATGGTGGCGGTGGTCCGGGCAGTGGCGCGGTCGGCGTCAATGCCAGGCTGCGCGACTACCTGCCTGGTCCTGTTGTGCGCAGGGACGCCCTGCCCGGCGATGCAGCTGCCGATGACGAAGTTCCCAGCGCACGATACGATTGGCACATGCCGTCCAAGAGCATCGGACGCCTCAAGGCTTTCGCGGGCAACTTCGGCATGCACCTGCGCGCTTATGCCTACATCCGCGCCTATGGCGGCGAAGGCTTGCGGCAGGTTACGCGCTGCGCTGTGCTGAATGCCAATTATTTGCGCGAGAAATTGCGCGGCGAGTATGCCTTGCCCTATGACCAGACAGCCGATGGCGCGCGCCGCTATTGCGGGCACGAATTTGTGGTTCGCGGCGCCTTTGACGATGCGCCCGGCGTTCATGCCCTAGACATCAGCAAGCGGCTGATCGATTATGGCTTCCACCCGCCCACCAACTATTTTCCGTTGATCGTGCCCGAAGCATTGCTCATCGAGCCGACAGAGACCGAGAGCAAAGACGACCTGGACAAACTGGCGGAGGCAATGCGATCCATCGCCAAAGAAGCGCGTGAAACGCCGCAGCTGCTGCAAGACGCGCCGTCCACCGCCCCTGTGCGCCGGCTCGACGAAGCGAAAGCGGCCCGCCAGCTGCATCTTTGTTGCCCGGCCGCCCGCCCCGGCGCCTAGCAAGCCGATTGTCCGCGCGCTGCCGGCAATCGTGTAAGATGATGGCAGCGCAACTCGATGCCATACGCAGGAGCGAGCTTTGCCCATGAACAACGATTTCTTATTTCGTGGCGGCATTGACGAGCTGGACCCGGCTGTCGCAGAGCTGATCCGCCGTGAAACAGAACGCCAGCAAGAGAAACTGATCCTCATCCCATCAGAAAGCACTGTGCCCTACGCCGTGCGCCATGCCTTGAGCTCGGCATTTCACAATATCTACGCCGAGGGCTATCCGCTGGAAAGCACGCGCGCACTGTCGCAGGCGGACATTCTGGATTATCAGCAGCGTCTGCCCGAATACCGCCGCAAAGCCGACCTGCGCTATTACAAAGGCACAGAATACGCCAATATGGTCGAGTCGCTGGCACGCCGCCGCGCCGCCGAGTTATTCGCCGCCAATGGTTGCAGCCCCGACCAGCTTTTTGTCAATGTACAGCCGCTTTCTGGCGCTCCCGCCAACAGCGCCGTATACACCGCCCTGCTCGATGTTGGCGACACGGTCATGGGCATGGATCTCATCATGGGCGGGCACCTGACGCATGGCAGCCGCGCCAATCGCAGCGGAAAATATTACAATATCGTGTCCTATGGCATCGACCCGACCAGCGAGCGCATCGATTACGATACAATGCGCGAACTGGCGCTGCAGCACAAACCGCGCCTCATCATCGGTGGATTTTCTTCCTACCCGTTCGCCGCAGACTGGCAGGCCTATCGCGAGATTGCCGATTCGGTTGGCGCATACCTGCTGGCGGATGTCGCCCATGTGGCCGGGCTGATCGCCGCAGGGGTTTATCCCAACCCCGTGGGAATCGCCGATGTTGTCAGCTTCACCACGCACAAAACGCTGAATGGACCGCGCGGCGCTGTTCTCATCACGCATCGCAAAGATCTGGCGCGCAAGCTGGACCGCGCTGTCTTCCCTGGCGAACAAGGCGGACCGCATGTCAACAGCATCTCCGCCCTGGCTGTGTCTCTGCGCCTGGCGACCAGCAACCAGTTCAAACAGCTGCAGCGTCAAACCGTGGTCAATGCGGCGCGGCTGGCGGAAAAACTGCGAGCGCGCGGTTGGCGCACTCCTCATGGCGGCACGGACACGCACCTGCTGCTGGTGGATTGCAAGTCACGCGTTGGCGCGGATGGGACTGCGCTCAGTGGCGATATGGCGGCGCGAATCCTCGATTTGGCTGGCATCGTTGTTAACCGTCAGACTATTCCCGGCGATACTTCTGCTTTTCGACCGAGTGGCCTCCGCCTGGGCACGCCCTGGATCACCCAGCGCGGCATAGACGAAACTGGCATTGACCAACTGGGCGACATCATCGCCGACCTGCTGGACGCTTGCGAGCCGTATAGCCTGATGGGGGGCATCCGTCCGCTGGCGCGCGCCAAGGTCGACTTTGACTCGCTCCTTGATGCGAAACAACGCAGCCGCGAATTATCGGCAAGCCTGGGCATCGATACCCATCACGAGCTTGGTAGAACGGCTTCCCCCCAACCTGATGGGGAAACCAAGCGGGGTGTCCTGCAGATTCTTGGGGAGCGCGCCGCCGATTTCCTGCATGGCGCATTGACCAGCGATGTCGATGCGCTAAAAGACGGCGAGGCGCAAGCCACCAGCCTGCTCGAGCCAGATGGCGCGCTCATGGCGGCGGGAATGTTGCAACGTTTGTCAAAGGACGAATTTCACCTGCAGCTGCGCGGAAGTTCGACGCGGGCAGTTGCCTGGCTGGAAGCCCTGAGCGATGGCTATGTGCGCTTTGATGCCGACGATGCCAGCGCAACGTTGCCCGGTCCTGTATCGGTATCCCGCCTTGCTTCCGACTCGCTTGCAGATGTCAGCGAGACCGTCGAGGCGCCGCCCGTCGCCAGCAAAGTCACTTTCATCGGCAGCAACCGCTTGCCCGCCGAACGATCGGGATGGTCGCCTGCGCCTCTGCCAGCATTTGAGCCCGAAATCGCAAGCGTCGACATGCTCTTGCAGACTCCGCTGCACAGTTTGCACCGCGAACTTGGCGCGAAACTTGCGCCCTTCGCAGGCTACGAGATGCCCTTGTGGTATCAGTCTGTCAGCGCCGAGCATGCCGCCGTGCGCGAATCGGCCGGTGTCTTTGATGTCGCGCACATGGGCGTGCTGGAAGTCAGCGGACGTGGTGCGGCGCGCTTCTTGCATACCCTCACCACCAACGATGTGCTCAGCCTGCGCGTCGGCATGTCGCATTATTGTTTCTTGCTGGATGTCGATGGCGGCGTGCTGGATGACCTGCTGGTCTATCGGCTGGCGGAGGAGCGCTTCCTGGCGGTTGTCAATGCCAGCAACAATGACAAGATCTGGGCATGGCTGACTGCTGTGCATGAATGTGCTGTCATGCTCGACCGCGACCACCCCGACCGCTGCATCGAGGGCTGCGAACGCGTGCAACTGCGCGATCTGCGCGCTGTTTCTTCTGGAGCCGACCGCCGCGTCGATATCGCTTTGCAAGGTCCGCGCAGCCGCGAAATTCTGCGCGGTCTGCTGGAACAGACTCACCCGGGCGAACAAACGACAGTGAACTTGCCCTGGTCGGGCGTGACGACAACACAGCGCGGCTGGATCATTTCCCGCACCGGTTATACCGGCGAGCGCGTGGCTTATGAATTGTTTGTTCCGCCAGACGAAGCGGCGGATGTCTTCCAGCAACTGGTGGATTTGGGCGCAGTGCCCTGTGGCTTGGCGGCGCGTGACAGCTTGCGCATTGAAGCTGGCTTGCCGCTCTATGGACATGAGCTGGCCGGCGAAATGCAGCTCAATCCGGCTGATGCTGGCTTCGGCAGCTTTGTCAAGCTCTACAAACCTTTCTTCGTTGGCAAGCGCGCTTTCATCGAGCGCGAACGGTCGCGCAAGCAGCAGGTCAGTCGTTTTCGGCTGGATGGCAAGGGTGGGCGTCCGGCACAATTTGGCGACCCGATCGTGAATGCGCGTGGCCGCATCGTTGGGCGTGTAACCAGTTGCAGCAGCGACACAGAGGGATTTCAGGTGGGTTTGGCGCTGATGGAACGCAGCAGTCGCAAGGTGGGCACACAGTTGGCAGTATTTGCCGGTGCGGCACGGGCGCGCGCTCTCGCCGACAGCGACTTGTCTCTCACCCAGCGAGTGCCAGTGCCGCAGCCATTACGCATCGTTTCGCGCTTCCCCAAGCGCAGCTGACAGAATAGGGCGTTTCGCGCTGCGCACCACCTGCGCCAGCCACAATATGGAGTGACTATTTTCTGGATCTGATTTTTCGCCACTTCCCGCTCTCTCTCCAAATCTTGCAATTGCCACATGCAATTGTTGCAGGTCTCAAGAGTTTTCAAGGTGTATAAATGATAATCATACGACTAACGCGCTTCTTGACGCTGTTGATTCTACTTAATGCGACCTTGGTTCACGCATATTCAATTCAAGTAACTTACAACACGAATCTGCGAGCCGGGCCCAGCCTTCAAAGCACGATTGTTGAAACAGCGACCGCCGGCGCCACTCTGAACGTAATCGGCAGCGGCGATGGCTGGCTGCGGATCAACCGCAACGGAAATGAAGTCTGGATGTCAAAAAGCGTGAGTTACACTCGCGTTGAAGGCGGCGAGAGCGCAGCGCCTCGGACAGAGCCATCAACTCAAATTGACAATTGCTGTTTCATAGACCGTCAATGCGCAACTGACGAGGAATGGCTAAGCGGCTATAACGCTTATCAGGACAATCAATGCGCCGCGCCGTCACAGCAGCAGCAATCGACATCCTCGCAATCACAGCAGCCAGGAACATCAGTGGACATCGACAACTGCTGCTTCATCGGCTGGCAATGCGATACAGACGAAGAATGGGTGAGCGGCTATAACGCGTATGAGAACAATCAATGCGCCGCGCCGTCACGGCAGCAGCAATCGACATCTTCGCAATCACAACAGCAGCAGCAAAGCCGGCAACAGCGACAGCAAAACGGCAATCAGCAGCAGAGCCAGCAGCAACAGCAGAGCCCGCAAGAACCTGATGATGAGGATCCACCAGAAACGGGACCGAGTGGCGATCTCATCTTCTTGCCTCTTACGGAGGAAGAGTGGCATGAAGCCCGCTGTAAAGTCTTCGGGAATACCTGCGACGAATAAAGAGTTGAGATTGCCATCGTTGAAGTCACGGGAACGGGAGTGTCTTTTTTCGTGTATGTGGGGGATTTCTCCATTCCCCGACATGCGTAGAAATCCGCGCGCGCCGTTGCCTCCCCCCGACTTTTCGGGGGACTGAGGGGGGTGTCTTTAACCAGAGAATTCGACACTCTCACAATATGCGGCTTTGACATTCGCGAGCGCCGCCTTTACAATCCGTGTTTATCGCGGTGCGCGCAGTACCGCTTTTTCGCAGTCTTGATGCACCAACGGCAGGCGCAACAGGAGGCCATCTCCAGCATGAAAGAATATCAATCGGACAAAATCAGAAATGTCGCCCTGGTTGGGCATCAGAGCAGTGGCAAGACTTCGCTGGTCGAGGCGCTCTTGTTCAACACGGGCGCCACCACGCGCCAGGGACATATCTCGGAACAAAATATGGTCTCGGATTGGGACGATGAAGAACGCGAACGCGGCCTCTCGCTGTCCACTTCGCTGGCGCCTGTTGAATTCGAAGACTACAAGATCAACATTCTGGATACGCCTGGCTTCACCGACTTTCAGGGCGAGCTCAAAAATGCCATCCTTGTTGCCGACTCGATCATCGTGGTGGTCGATGCAGTTGCTGGCGTCGAGGTGGGCACAGAGCTGGCCTGGGAATTCGCGCGGCTCTGCGAGCAGCCTATCATGGTCGTGATCAACAAGATGGACCGCGAAAATGCCGACTTCGATGGCGTGCTGGAACAGCTGAGCGGGCAATTTGACGATTACAAATTCATCCCGGTCATGTTGCCCATCGGTCAAAATGCGCCATTCGACGGCGTCGGCAACGCGCTCACACAAAAAGCCTACTTCGGCGCCGGGGCAGAGCGGGCAGATTTGCCTGCCGATTACGCAGATGCGCTCGAAGAAGCCAACATGGCGCTGATGGAAGCGGCAGCCGAAGCCGATGACGACCTGCTGGAAAAGTACTTCGAAGAAGAAACCTTGAGCTTCGACGAAATCCGCGACGGCATGCGCAAAGCGTCTCGTTCAACTGTGCTGAAGACGGTGCCCGTCTTTGCGACATCCGCGACCGAAAATATCGGCACTGTGCCCTTGCTGGAAGCCCTGGTCGCCTATACCACCGCGCCTGCCGAACGCAGCGTCAATATCGACCGTGATGACGCCGCTGATACCCTGGATGCGCCGCAGAGCGACAAGGATCCACTGGTCGCCTATGTCTTCAAGACTTTGAATGACCGCTTCGTGGGCACCTTGAATTACTTCCGCATCTTCTCGGGCACGATTTCCAGCGACGGCCGCAATATCAATGCCCGCAGTGGCGCTGACGAACGATTCAATGCCCTGTTCGTCATGCGAGGCAAAGAGCAATTCTCGGTCAAGACCTTGCATGCCGGTGATATCGGTGTCGTGGCGAAGCTGACCGACACCAAGACCGGCGATACGTTCGTCGACAAAGACACCAGCCTGCGCGTCGCTGCGCCAGACTTCCCGGCGCCGCTGTATATGCTGGCGGTGAATCCGCGCGGACAAGCCGACAGCGCCAAGATGGGTCCCACACTCAGCAACCTCTGCGATGCCGACCCGACCCTGCGCTGGCGTCAAGATAGCGATACGCGCCAGACCGTGCTCGAAGGCATGGGGCAGATTCACCTGGAAGTCACCCTCAAACGGGCGGAAGCGCTGGGCGTGAACATTGATACTGACATGCCCAAAGTCCCTTATCGCGAGACGATCACAAACAATGCCGACTCCAGTTACACGCACAAGAAGCAAACGGGCGGCGCGGGTCAATATGGCCGCGTCGATCTAAAGGTCGAGCCTGCCGAAGGCGACTTTGAGTTTGAGTCAAAGGTGTTTGGCGGGGCGATTTCGCAGCAATTTGTGTCATCGACCGAGAAAGGCATCCGCGCTGTGCTGCCCGATGGCGTCATCGCCGGCTTCCCGGTCGAGCGCGTCAAGGTCATTGTCTTTGACGGCAAGGAACACCCGGTCGACTCCAAAGACATCGCCTTCCAAATCGCGGGCCGAGAAGCATTCCGAGACGCATTCCGTAAAGCCAAGCCCGTCTTGTTGGAGCCGATTATGGATGTGCGCATCACTGTGCCCGAGTCGATGATGGGCGATATCATGAGCGACTTGAACACAAGGCGCGGTCGCGTGCAAGGCATGGATACCGTAGGTTTCAAGAGCGTCGTCACTGCCGAGGTGCCGCTGGCGGAGATGCTGCGTTATGGCAACGACCTCCGTTCTATGTCGGGTGGACGCGGCATCTACACGATGGACTTCAATCGTTATGATCGCGTGCCGTCTTATGTGCAGGACGAGATCATCGCGGCAGCCGAGTCGGACGAGTCCTGACGACGAATCAAACTGCAATTATCACCCGAATTCGCAGTTCCCCCACAGTGGCGGCTTCCGTGCACATGGCGATTTTCGCATCCCGCAGATTTTATAGAAAACATGGTTCTGCTTTGCCTCCCCCCGAAAAGTCGGGAGGAGGCTTCGGGGGGTCTACGTCGCGCCGGCGCCATTCTGCTCTGCCGTCTCTGGCTCGCGCAGGTGCTTGGCAACGGCCTTGGGCAAGACATCGTCGGCGTCGTCTTCCAAGCCCAGGATGCGGCGGATCTCTTCGCGCTCGACTGTTTCTTTTTCCAGCAGCGCCGCCGCCAGTTCATCCAGGTTTTCGCGGTGGGCTTGCAGCAACTGGCGGGTTTCTTCGTAGGCGACATCAATGATGCGCTTGATTTCGGCGTCCAGCTTGGCGGCGGTGTCATCGCTGTAGTCGCGGCCGCTGGCGATTGAATAACCGAGGAAGGGCTGGTCGCTGTCTTCGCCATAATTGACCATGCCCACCGAGTCGCTCATGCCAAACATCTTGACCATGCGCCGCGCGATCTGCGTAACCTGCTGAATATCGTTGGCTGCGCCGGTGGTTACATCATCAAAGACGATTTCTTCGGCGATGCGCCCAGCCAAGCCCACGCGGATGAAGGCTTCCAGCTGCTTGCGCGATTGATGCAGCGAGTCGTCTTTGGGCATGTAGAATGCCACACCCAGCGATCGTCCGCGCGGGATGATGGTCGTTTTCAGCAGCGCCATGGCATCGGGGATCAAGAACGACACCAGCGCGTGCCCGGCTTCATGAAAAGCGGTGATGCGGCGGTCTTTTTCGTTGGAAAGCGGCGGACGCTTTGTGCCCAGGCGGATGCGCTCGTAAGCCGTGGTGAAATCTGACATGGTGATCAAGCGGCGGTCATAGCGAGCGGCGTGCATGGCGGCTTCGTTCGCCAGGTTGGCGATATCCGCGCCCGAAAAGCCCATGGTGGCGCGCGCCAGCGACTCTAGCTCGACATTCTTGCCCAGCGGTTTGTTCTTGGTGTGGATCTTGAGGATATCGTGCCTGCCTTTGACATCGGGCAGATCAACAGTGATCTGGCGGTCGAAGCGGCCAGGCCGCAGCAGCGCTGGATCCAGCACATCGGGGCGGTTGGTGGCGGCGATCATGACGATATTGGTGTCGTTGTCGAATCCATCCATCTCCGAAAGCAGTTGGTTGAGCGTCTGCTCGCGCTCGTCGTGTCCACCGCCCAAGCCCGTGCCACGCCGCCGACCCACTGCGTCTATCTCATCGACAAAGATGATAGCCGGCGCATTGTCCTTGGCTTTTTTGAACAAATCGCGTACGCGTGACGCGCCCACGCCCACGAACATCTCCACGAATTCTGATGCGGCGATGCTGAAGAAGGCGACATTGGCTTCGCCAGCGACAGCGCGCGCCATCAGAGTCTTGCCAGTGCCCGGCGGTCCTATCAGCAGCACGCCCCGCGGCACCTTCGCGCCGACCTTGACATACTTCTCGGGCTGTTTGAGGAAGTCGACCACTTCGTTCAATTCCAGTTTGGCGGCGTCTTGCCCGGCCACATCGTCAAATCTGATGGCGGGCATCTCCGGCGTTTTTTCGCGCGCTTGCGATTGACCGAAAGAAAAGATGCCATTCATCTGTCCTTGCGCGCGCCGTCCCATCCAAACGAAGAAGGCGATGATCAGCACCAGCGGCAAGAAATTCAAAATCAATCCCAGCCAGGGCGATGTTTTTGTCCAACCGCCTCTGATGACTTCTACGCCGCGTTCGTGCGCCAGCTCCAGCAGCTCTGCGCCGGCATAGGGCGGCAGCTCGGCGCTGAAGCTAGAGATGCTCTGCGACCTGCCTGTGGCGGTGGTGATGATGATGCCGCTGCGAAATTTGCCACTGACCGAGACATTGTCCTGAAATTGCAGCGTATCGACATTGTTCCGCTGCACTTGCTCGTAGACATCAGAATAAGCGATCTCGGTTGTAGACGAGACGCCGCCCAGCAAACCCGGCGATGAAACCAGCATCAATACCAGTACCAGCACCAGCAAGCCCGGCGACACCCATTTGCGCCAGTTCGGTGGCGGCTGCGGCGGACGGCGGTTGTTGTCTTCTGGCTGCTCGTCGTTGTTGTTATCCCAAAACTGCATGGAGCGACAAACCCTTCGTCAATGCCTTTGTATGCACAAGTATAACCCAGCTGGCGAAGCTGTCATGCAAGACTTGTCTATGAAACAGGCTGCGACCGCGAGGAACAACGAGCCAGCCCAACCATGTTACCACCATTTACGCGTCTTGTGGCGGGTCGGTTGCTGGCTTCCAATGACGATAGGCAAACGCGGCATTGTCGGCTATGTTTGTGGCAAGCGGATTTCGCTTTGAAAAGGACCAATGTGAATCGACTCAAAGACGAGAGCAGCCCCTACCTGCTGCAGCATGCCGACAATCCGGTCGATTGGCATCCCTGGGGCGATGCGGCTTTCCGGCTGGCGCGCGAGAACGACAAACCCGTGCTGCTTAGCATTGGCTACAGCGCTTGCCATTGGTGTCATGTGATGGCGCACGAGAGCTTTGAAGACGCCGCCACCGCTGCCATGATGAACGCGCTCTTCGTCAATATCAAAGTCGACCGCGAAGAGCGACCGGATGTAGACGACATTTACATGGGCGCGGTACAGGCGCTGGCCGGGCAGGGCGGCTGGCCCCTCACGGCTTTTCTGCTGCCCGATGGACGCCCTTTCTATGGCGGCACCTATTATCCCAAAACGCCGCGACACGGCATGCCGTCTTTCACGCAGTTGATGCACGCCATAAACGATGCCTACCGCAACCGCCGCGAACAGCTGGAACAACAAGCCGAAAATCTTCACCAATCGTTGCGGCGCGATGTGATCGCCATTGGACGACCCGATGACAGCGGTCTCACGCCGGACATGCTTGATACGGCAGCCTATAAACTGATGGAAAGCATGGACCGCCAACATGGCGGGTTTGGCACACAGCCGAAGTTCCCTAACCCCATCAGCCTGGAGTTTCTGCTGCGGCAGCATGCGCGGACGGGCGATCGAGAAGCGCTGCGCCTGGTTGCTTTCACGTTGCGCAAGATGGCTAGTGGCGGCATCTATGATCAAGTAGGCGGAGGTTTCGCGCGCTACAGCGTCGATGCGCATTGGCTGGTTCCGCACTTCGAGAAAATGCTCTACGACAACGCCCAGCTTAGTCGGCTCTACCTGCACGCCTGGCAAATCACCAGCGACGACATCTTTCGTGACATCGCCGAAGACATCTTGGACTACATCCTGCGCGAGATGACTGCGCCTGATGGCGGTTTCTACAGCGCGACCGATGCCGACAGCGAAGGCGTGGAAGGCAAGTTCTTCGTCTGGACGATTGACGAAGCCCGAGAAGCGCTGTCGCCGCTGGGAGAAATCCTGGGGCGCGCCCTGGAAATCTGCATCGAGACCTATGGCATGAGCGCCCAGGGCAACTTTGAGGGTTCGAATATCTTGCACCTGCCACGTCCACTGCGCGAAACAGCAGACGAGCTGGGCATGTCGCTCGCGGAGCTGGAATCGGCCTTGGAACAGATCAAAGCGCGCTTGCTTGCTGCCCGCGGAGAGCGTGTGCCGCCGGGCCTGGACGACAAAATCTTGTGCAGCTGGAATGGGCTTATGCTGGCCAGCCTGGCAGAAGCGGCGCGTGTGTTGGGGCGGGCGGATTATCTGGCGGCGGCGCGGCGGGCGGGCGACTTCCTGTTGCGGCATATGTTGCGCGATGGCGACCGTCTTTGGCGCACGCACAAGGCAGGTTGCAGCAAGCTGAACAGCTACCTGGAAGATTATGCCAACCTGATCGACGCCCTGCTGGAGCTTTATCAAGCGACCTTCGACGAGCGCTATTACGCTGGATGCCTGCGTTTGGCTGATGCAGCATTGCAGCACTTCCGCGCGGATGATGGCGGCTTTTACGATACCAGCGATGATCACGAAGCGCTGATCGTGCGTCCGCGTAATTTGCAAGATAATGTGACACCTTCGGGCAATGGCATGCTGGCGACCCAGTTGCTGCGGTTGGCCGCGTACACTGGCGAGGCGCGCTATGGGGATGCGGCGCGCGAGGTGCTGCGCAAGCTGTCGGATGTACTGCCCCAGGCGCCGCAAGCCTTCGCACAATCGCTTATCGCTGCCGACTCGCTCGTGGGTGGATTCGCTGAGGTCGCCCTGGTTGGCGACCTGGAGTCGCCCGATTGCCAAGAGGTCTTGCAGACGTTGCGGCAGCCCTATCGCCCCAACATCATCACCGCGCACCGACCAGACGACACTGCGCCTACGTCCATCCCGCTGTTGCAGGGACGAAAACTGCTGCAGGAACGCACGACGGTGTATGTCTGCCGCGACTTCGCTTGCCGGCTACCTGTGCACACCGCCTCCGAAACCGCAGCGCTGCTCGCGGAAACCTGATGTTGCCCGAACGACAAGCGGCGCAGGACTACTTCCGCACGCTTCTGCGCACAGTGGTGGGGCAGGCTTTCACGGCGGCCGGCTATCAGTTGGAGAATGCTCCGCTGCAATGGGCGGGCGGCAAGGTTCGCTTCGTTACGACTTTCGAGGATGGCCATCGCGGCACAATCGACTTTCAAACGTTGGTCTACAGCGATTCAGCCTGGTCGGCAGGCGCGCCATCACGATTCCGCGTGCATTTGACTCGCTTTCATGCTGGAAACTTGCTCGCCTCGCGCAGTTTGAGCCAGTTGGTCGTAGTCGATTTTGGCATAAAGATTTTGCCGTCCGCCGACCATTGGTGGACCTATACAGATACCGACTCGCTGGGCAAAGCGCTGGCCGAAGCCGGACATCTGGCCATCGGCTATGGCATGCCCTGGCTGGCTGGCGAGCTGCTTCCACCTGCCGATGCGCTCGCTGTACAAGCGCAAGAACAATAGCATGATGCCTATCTTTCGCGCGTTGGGATCTTTGCTCTGCCTGCTGGCTTGCGGCTGCAATATCAGCAAACCAGAGCCCCCCGCGCCAACAGTCAATGCCAGCCAAATCATCGTGGTTACTGCGACACCCCGGCTGGACGCGCAGATCGTGCCGACGCCGCCCCCTCTGAACAGCGATTCGGCAAATCTATTCGCATCAGCCGAGGCATTGGCTCGCAATGGTTATCTGGAAGAAGCCGCAGATACCTACCTGCGCCTGCTAAATGCCGATGCAGACATCAGGATCGATCAGCGCGCCGCAGCCATATTTCGTTATGGACAGATTGCGCTGCGGGCTGGCTATTTTCAGCAAGCAGCAGATGCCTTCAGCCTCTTCATCGCCGACTTTCCAAACGCCGCAGAAATCGCCCAGGCTTACTTCTTGCGCGGTGATGCGCGTTTGGGTTTGTCGCTTTGGCAGCTCGCTATTGGCGACTTGCAGCAGTATCTGGCGCTGCGCCCCGGTTTGATCGACAGCTATGCCTATGAACGGATTGCCGATGCCCAGATTGCCATGGGCGAAACCGATGTGGCGCTGGAGAATTACGAGCTGGCTACCCAAGCCACGCGCTCTGTGGTGCCTCTGCTGGCGCTGCGCGAAAAAGTGGCGCAGATTTATATCAATCTTGGCTATCCTGTCCAGGCTGCCGAGCAATACGATGCCGTGCTGGCGGTCGCGCGCAATCAGCCGTATCGCGCCCATATCGCTCTCAGCGCGGCGCGGGCATTGCTGGAGGGCGACGATATTGCGCTGGCTGTTTCGAGCTTGCAAACTGTCGTCGCCGATTATTCCGGCACAGCCACTGCTTGGCAGGCGCAGGTTCTGTTGGACCAGCTGGGCTATGGCGCGGATCCATTCGAGCGCGGAAAAGCGGCTTTTGCGGCTGGCGATTGGTCAGCTGCTGTCGACGCCTTCAATCGTGCCTTGGCAGCGGGCGGCGCGCTCTCGGCGGAGCTGTACTTGCAGCTTGGGCGGGCGCAACGCAACCTGGGCAACAGCGAGGTAGCGACAACCGCCTTCCAGACCATCATCGACCTGTATCCGGGCGATCCGCTCTTTGGCGCGGCGCTGCTAGAGCGAGGGCGGACGCGATTTCTGGCGGGTGACCACAGCGCTGCCATCGAATTGTATCTGGCCATCGCCGATGGGTTTCCCCAGCTGGCTTCTGCAGCTGGCGAAGCGCTCTGGCGGGCTGGTTATCTCTATGGGACGGGCGGAGAAACAGCCCTTTCCAGACAGACGTTCAAGCGCCTGGCGGACAGCTTTCCGCAGCACGAATTGACGACCAGCGGCTTGTTCATGGCGGCATCGGCGGCTGTGCGCGAGTCAGACTGGGCTGGCGCGGCGGCTCTCTATTCGCGCATCGTCAGTTTAACCAGCGGCGAGGATCACGCGGCGGCGCAGTTGTGGCTGGGCAGGATCGCCCTGCGGCAAGGCGATACGGGAGGGGCGGGGCAAAAGCTTTGGCCGGGGGGAAAAAACGCGCCCCGTAATTATTTGTTTGCGCAGGCGATAAGAGCCGCGCCTGATAGTTATTTTGCGGCGCGCGCCGGCGACATTCGCAGCGACAGGCAGCCTTTCCAGCCGCCGGAGACGCTCAACTTCGACTTTGACCCAGCTGCCGAGCTGGCAGAGGCAGAGCAGTGGTTGCGCAGCGCATTCGTCATCCAAGAGCCAGGCGACTTGTGGCGCTTGACTCCAGAGCTGGCAAGCGATCCGCGCTGGATACGTGGACGAGAGCTGTTCTCGGTGGGCGCAATGGATGAAGCCTTGGGCGAACTAGACGAGCTGCTGGGGTCTGCGCGTGATGCTGGCAAAGCGCTGGACAGTTATCGCCTGGCCATCGCCCTTCGCGATATAGGCGCATACCGCGAGAGCATTATTGCCGCCGCCGATGTCATCAACGCATCGGGACAGGGCACTTTGCAAGCTGCGCCAGCTGTCGCACGATTGCGCTTCCCCGCCTATTATATTGATTTGATCGCGCCAGTAGCCCAGAAACGCGAATTTGACCCGCTGCTGATGCTGTCGTTGATCCGCCAGGAGAGCCTGTTCAATACATACGCCACGGCAGCCGCTGGCGAAAAAGGCATGACGCAGGTCATCCCCGGCACGGCGCAATACATCGCCGACAAGTTGAACTGGCAAGACTATGAACACAGCGTGCTGTTTCGTCCTTATGCCGCAGTGGAATTCGGCGGCTATTATCTGGACGAGCAGTTGGAATTGTTTGATCAATATCCGATAGCGGCGTTGGCTGCCTATAATGCCGGACCAGGCCGCGCCTACGACTGGCGAGCGTTGTCCGGTGACGACCCCGACTTGTTCATGACGACAATCACAATCGACTCCACGCGGAAGTATATTCAGTACATCTACCGCAACCACACCATCTACCGCGCGTTATATGGTGATGACTGAGGCTGTCGGCCGCTCGCGGGTATATACAGGCACGGGCGGGCAAGGCGTATCTCTCGGTGGGCTGCGGTGTTTTGAATTGCAACTCAGTCGGCGCACCGATATCGGCTGATCGTGTTACACTGCAAGCGGGCTAGCGGTTCGCAGCGTAGGGTCATCATGCAAGCGCAGCGGCTATTGACACAGCTACAGGCACAGCAAAGCGCTGCTGTTGGCGAGTACTTTGGTAATCCCAGCTTCACCGATATCGCCAGCGCAACAGCGCCTTTTCCGCGTGTGCGGCGAGTCGCTATCGTTACCGAATCTTTTTTGCCAAAGGTAGATGGCGTCGTCAAGACGGTCTATCTTTCTGTGCGTTATCTGCAAGACACGGGCCGCGAGGTGCTGGTCTTCGCGCCGGATATTGCCGTCGATCATGTGGGCGATTCGCAGGTCATCCCGCTGCCATCCATTGGCTTGCCCCAGGCGCCCGAGACGCGCATGGCGCTGCCCAACCCCATGGTCGCCCGCCGCATCGAGGCATTCCAGCCCGACTTGATCCACCTGTTCAGCCCGGCGGCGATGGCAGTGAGCGGCATGGCGGCTGGACGTCATCTCAATCTGCCAGTCATCGCCAATTATCAGACCGATCTGCCCGGTTATACGGAGCAATATGGTTTCCCGCTTTTGTCGGGCCCGGTGAATCGCTGGCTGCGCTATATTCACAATGGCTGTCACCTGACATTGGCGCCTACGCGCACCACCATTCGCCAGTTGCGCCGAGCTGGGTTCCGTCGTGTCCGACACTGGGGACGTGGCGTTGATACGGCGCGTTTCAATCCCCGCTGGGCCTGCACATCCATGCGGCGACGGCTCTTGAATGGCCGAGACCCCGATTCGCTGCTATGTATATTTGTCGGCCGGCTCGCCACCGAAAAGCGCATCGACCTGCTGCTGGCGCTGGCGCAGACTCCCGGCGTGGCGCTGACCATCATCGGCGACGGCGCGCAACGCGGGCAGCTGGAAGCCTTATACGCCCACACCAATGTTCATTTCACCGGCTACCTGATCGGCGACGAATTGGCGCAAGCCTACGCCAGCGCAGATGTGTTTGTTTTCCCCGGCGAATACGAGACATTTGGACAAGTCATCCAGGAAGCGATGGCATCGGGTCTGCCCTCGATCGTAGTGGATGCCGGTGGCGCTCCTGATGTAATAGACGATGGCGCTTCGGGCATGGTAGTTGCGCCGACAGCCGCCGCCTTTGCCGAGGCTGTTTGCAGCCTGCGCGACCAACCTTGGCTGCGATCGCAGATGGCTCGCCGAGCGCGAACATTGGCAGAAGAACGCCCTTGGTCGGCATTGATGGCGCAGTTGGAACAGTATTACGAAGAAGCCTACTGGCTAAATCGACGTTTTGTGCGCCGCTTTGGCAGCACGCATTATCATCTGCCGCTGTCGATCCCGGCACAGTTGGTGCGGCGTCCGCGTGGCTTGTCCTAAACCCCGTCATTCTCCCGCCCACATAGAGGGAATTCCATGCCAAGCAAGCTCGCCAAACGCACATTGGCGTTGATCGCGCACGATGGCAAAAAAGCCGATATGGTCGCATTTGTGATGGACCACAAAGCCCGGCTGGGCGAGTTTGACTTGGTGGCAACCAATACCACCGGCAAGCTGATCCAGGACAAAACCGGGCTGCCGGTCAAGTGCCTGCTGTCCGGCCCCTACGGAGGCGATGCGCAGATCGCGGCGATGGTGGCAGAAGGGCGCGTGAAAGCCGTGTTCTTCTTTCTCGACCCGCTGGGCAAGCATCCGCACGACCCAGATATCCTGGGTTTGCTGCGCATTTGCAATGTGCACAATGTGCCATTGGCGACCAACATCGCCTCGGCGGTGCTGCTGATCAATGCCTGAGGCGCAGAATTTACAATCTTCTTGCGTTGTATTCGCAGCAGACGGGGCATAATTGAAGTCGGCAGCTTGCCAATACGCTTCTGCCGTATCCTTGTTGATGAAAGGCATTTGGTGGCGGAGAACGACCCCACCATCCTCCAATGGGTGGAAAGCGCGAAACAGGGCGACCAGGAAGCGTTTGCCGAGCTGGTTTATCTGTTCCAAGACCCGCTTTACAACTTGTGTTATCGTATGCTGGGCGAAAGCGGCGAAGCAGAAGATGCGGCGCAAGAGGCATTTTTGCGCGTCTACAATCATCTGCACCGCTACGATACGACGCGCAGCTTCAAGACCTGGCTGCTTTCCATCGCATCCAATCATTGCATTGATCGCCTGCGCAAACGCCGCATGCACTTCGTTTCGCTGGATGACGAGCCGACCGCCGCTGCCCTGGCGCTGCGCAGCAACGATCCATTGCCCGAAGAGACGTTGATGCAGGGCGAACGCAGCGCCTATATCCAAAAGCTGCTGCACATGCTCGAGCCGCATTATCGACTGGCTGTGATCTATCGCTATTGGTACGGCTATTCGTATGCGGAGATCGCCACAGAAACGGGCATGACCGTCAGCGCCGTCAAGAGCTTGCTGCACCGCGCCCGCCGCAAACTGGCAGAATTGCTGGAACCCGGCGATGTCAGCCGGCTGGCAAGCCCCACGCCGAGAGGAATCTGAGATGTCGGACGAGCGAAGCCTGCAAGACCAAGAGATGATGCAAGCCGCCATTGACGGACAGCTTCCCGAAGAAATGGCACGACGGCTGATGGATGTGCTGGCGAGGGACAATGGCGCGGCACGCGAATACAGCCGTTTGCAGCGCGTCGACAGCCTGTTGCAGCGAGCCCCGCATGAACGGGCGCCGGCGCGCTTGGCGGCCACCATCATGGCGCGCTTGGCCGAGCGTGTGCGGGCGCAGGCGCAGCTTGCCGACCTGCCGCCCGAAACCCAACGGATCATGATGCTCAGCTTGTCGGCGGCGATGATGGCGATGATGCCCATGATGGAAGCGGCATCGTGGCTGGTGCTCAATGCCCAGCGCGATCCCGAATTGCTCAGCGATGTCATGCTCGAGACGATCGGCTGGATGTCGCTGGTCACCGATGCGCTGATCCAACTGCTTGAAGACGCCGAGAGCCTGGCGCGCAGCGAACCGGTTGTTGCCGCAGCCACGTTGGCGCTGACGCCTTATCTGCTCGGCAGCGTGCTCGACTATCTGGATGAATTGCCGAAAATGGACTCGGTCACCAGCTAATTGTCGCCATCGGGAATCATTTCGATTCCGCGCACACGATAGGTGACCACGCCGTCGGGAACCTCCACTTTCACGCGGTCGCCGACTCGTTTGCCCAGCAGCGCCTTGCCAACTGGCGAATCCAGCGAGACGCCGCGCCGCCCGTGCGTGATTTCTTCGGTATCCAGCAGGTCGAGCGCGAATTCTTCTTTCTCGCCGCTGTCGTAGACAATGACGCGGTTGCCCGGCGTAACGATGTTGATGTCGGCGTCCGCATCAATGATTTCGGCGCGCGCCAACACATTCTGCAAGTGGGATACGCGCTCATCCAGAC
The DNA here is from genome assembly GCA_002238485.1 of Chloroflexi bacterium bin20. Classification (GTDB taxonomy): domain Bacteria; phylum Chloroflexota; class Anaerolineae; order Aggregatilineales; family Phototrophicaceae; genus UBA6055. The sequence continues at coordinate 53,113 of MPMG01000001.1, forward strand.
GCTCTTTGGACACCATGGCATCAAAGAATACCGCCTCTTCGCCCTGGTCGTCTTCGCGGGCTTCCGCGAGCATCTCTGCGACCTTTGAGTTCTCTTCGCTGGTGAGGATGTTGAGCTCTCGCCGCAACTTTTCGTACCCTCGCCGCGTCAGTTGGATGCGTCGTTCAGCCATGATTGATTCCTTTCGTAATGCAGAAGCCCCGATGCCATTTGTGCGCTTGTCGCAATTGATGTGAGCGGGGCGTCAAGAGATTGCGAATGGTATACGAAACGCCCTGCCCACAGGACAGGACGCGTAAACCTGCTAGCGACTATTTATACGCGAATTGTAGTAGATGCGCGTATAAATGCAACTGGATTTGCAGGCAATCCTCCTGATGGTCCGCGCGCTTACCGGCTGGAATAGACCTCTGGATTTACACAAGTGGGCAGCTGTTCGCCGCGCAAACCAGCGATACAATTGTCCACCGCCATCTGCGCCATCTTCGCGCGAGTTGCCACACTGGCGCTGGCGATATGCGGCACAACCAGACAATTGTCGAGCGTCAGCAGCGGATTTTCCAGCGGGATGGGCTCCGGGTCGGTCACATCCAGCGCGGCCGCCAGAATCGCTTTGTCGCGCAGTGCCTCGTACAGCGCCACTTGGTCGATAACAGTGCCGCGCGCTGTGTTGATCAAGATGGCTGTGGGCTTCATCAGCGAAAGCTCGCGCGCGCCGATGAACTGTCGGGTTTCATCTGTCAGCGGCAGGTGCAGGCTGACAAAGTCGCTTTGCTGCAGCAGATCGTCCAGGCCGCATGGCTCTGCGCCCGCCGCAATGATCTGCTCGCTGTGTCCACGACTGTGCGCCAGGATGCGCATGCCGAAGCCGGCTGCTCGCCGCGCCACTGCCTGTCCGATGCGCCCAAAGCCGATGATGCCCAGACGCGCCCCATAGATATCACGCCCGGACAACACGGTGGGATGCCAGGTCTGCCACTTGCCAGCGCGGATGTACTGCTGCGCTTCGGGGATTCGCCTTGCCGCCGCCATCAGCAGGGCAAAAGCGAAATCGGCAGTGGTCTCGGTCAAGACACCCGGCGTGTTGCCAACCGGGATGCCGCGCGCGCTGGCCGCCGACACATCGATATTGTCATAGCCAACCGCCATGTTGCTGACGACTTTGAGTTGTGACGCCGCAGCCAGCAACTGGGCATCGACGCGGTCGGTCAGCAGGCACAGCAAGCCACTTAGTGAATGCGCCTTTTTCAGCATGATGTCATAGTCGGGTGGCAGGAAATCGCCCCAGACATCCAGTTCACAATGCCGCGCCAACCTGTCCAGCGCAGCAGCGGGCAATTCACGCGTGACGAAGACTTTGTTCTGGCTCATGTCCTTGTTCTCAGTTGTTTGCGAGGAGCAGATCAGGGTTGGGTCGGCAGCGACACTTTGACAAGCGTGCCCTTTTCCAGCCGACTGCTGACGTTTATGCTGCCGCCACAGTCTTCGATAAAGCGCTTGGCGATGTACAAGCCCAGCCCCAACCCGGGGCTTTCCGGTTCTGCCTGCCAGAAAGGCTCGAGCGCGACGCCGCCTTCACCTGGAAAACCGCAGCCACGGTCATAGATCATCAGGTCGGCGCGATAACCAAAGAAATGCCCGGCGACAAGCACTTCGTCGACCCCGGCGTGCTGGCGGACATTGCGCGCGATTTCGCCAAAAGCATATCCCAGCCGCGCTTCGTCGCCCAATACACGAAAATGCCTGTCGAGCTCGAGGCGTGTTTTTGCCCTAAGCTGCGTGCGCAGGCGGTTGATCAGCGTCTCGCCGTCAAATTCCCGGTCTTCGAAAGTGATCATGTCATTCTCGAGCAGCGAATACTGCCATAGATTGCTCATCATGTGTTCAATGGCAAGCGCCGAATCGCGCATGAAGCTGATGACGGCGCTCTGTTCGTCGCTCAACTGTCCATCAAAGCCGGCCGCCAGATTGTCGAGCGTCGTCTTGATGGGATGATTCAGGGCGTTGAAGCGCTCCAACACAGCCGGGCGCGTGGCGGCGTTCTCGATGCCCAGCGCCGTGATCACATCCATGACCAGGGTGTGCAATCCCCAGCAATAAGCGTGGATGCGTTTGTAACACTCGCGCTGGTCGCCAGTGGTCGGCCCGAAGGCCCCCGCCAGCAGCGACTCCATCAATGTGATGCTGTCGCTAACGGGATCGAGCAATTTGCTGTAGGAAATGCTGGCCACAATGGCACGCTCGCTAGCCAAACCTGCCACCAGTATAGCAGCAAAACAGGCGCGCAAGGGTGGCGCTGCATGGGCGACTATTTCAGTCGCCCACCTGGACAGCGATTACTTCAGTTCGACAACTGCGCCGGCTTCTTCCAGCTTGACCTTGCCGTCTTCTGCCATGTCTTTACTGACTTCTTCCAGCACGGTAGCCGGGGCGCTTTCGACCAATTCTTTGGCTTCTTTCAAGCCCAGCGGCGTGATGGCGCGGATGGCTTTGATGACATTGATCTTCTTGGGACCAATCTCCTTGAGGATGAGGTCGAATTCAGTCTGTTCTTCTTCCGGCTCGGCATCGACCGCGGCGCCAGCGCCCGGCGCCATCATCATCATGCCGCCGCCAACAGCTGCCTCGACGCCCCAGGCATCTTCCAGCTTCTTCTTCAGGTCAGCGGCTTCCAAGATTGTCAGCGCGCTAAGCTCTTCTACCAATTTGTCCAGGTCTGCCATCGTTCATTCCTTTCTTGCGGATTCGTTTGGGATCAAGATGTTTGTCGCTTGCTTCGCACTTTATCAGGCGGCTTCTGCTTCGTCTTCGTGTTTGTCGAGGTAGGCTTGCAGCACATTGACGACCCCGCCCGTGGCTTGATGCAGCACAGTGACCAGGCCCTGCGCCGGCGAGACGACCAGGCCAGCCAACTGAGCGCGCAGTTCATCCAGAGTCGGCAGCTTGCTCACCGCATCGACCTGCTGAGCATCGAGGATTTCGCCAGCCATCACGCCGCCGGTAACTTGCATGCGCTCTTCAAACTCCTGCTCTTGCATGTGTTTGAGCAGGGCTTTGGATACGCCGGGCATATTGTCGCCACCGAAGACGATCGCCACCGGACCAACCAACAATTCAGCCGGGACGACCCAATTTGCTTCTTCCAGCGCCTTGTGCATCAAGGTATTCTTGGCGACCAGATAGCGCCCGTTATGCTCGCGCACGGCATTGCGCAAGCCCTGCACCTGGCTGACGCCAAGCCCTTGCGTCTGCACAACAATGAAACCGTCGCTCTGACGCAGGATGTCCGCATACTCGGCGACCAATTCTTCTTTGCGGGTTCTTGAAATGGGCAAGTGTCGCTCCTCTCTGCAGTCGGCGCGTCCCCAAAGTGGCGACTGCCCGACGCAACTCATCACATTGCGATCTCGCTCGAGGTCGCAACAGCATCAAGGCATGCAAATACGGAATGATGACTCTTGCGCGTCCCTCGGCAGGCAATTAAGGGCGGCTGCCCACCTGCTGTCTGCGGTTCGCATGGCTCTGCGTTCTTGTAGCCAGCGAGCAGTCTACACTTTCCGGCGTGGATGTCAATGCCTAATCTGCGCGACCGCGTCTTGTTTCCCCCATTTTTCGGGGGAGGGGGGATTTGACGATGGCTTCTGTCTGCGTTAGAAACTGCCGGACAATGCCACATAGCGAGGACGAGCATAATGGAACTGGATCGCGATGCGCTGCAAAAGAAAGTTCATGCCCTCTATGCCAAAGAACACGCAGAACTGGGCGATTCTGGCACGTTGGAACACCTCGAGCGAGCAGAGCAATGGAATCTGGCCGATACCTTGGGCGTCGGCGGCGTGCTGGTCTTTCCACATGCTGGCGTGCACGATTGCGGCTATCAGATCGCAGCTTGCGTCCAGGCAGCGCTCAATAGTGGCGCAAACGATGTTGTCGTACTCAGTGTGTTGCATGCGTTCACGCCTGCCATGGAAGCGGCGCGGGTGGCTGTGGCTGCCGGGGCCGACCCCGCGCAATTTGAATTCTGGGGGATTCAAGGTCCTGGCATCGAGGGCAGGCGCGAATGGCAGGGTGACCACGCGCTGATCAGCTGGCGTCACTTCTGGCGCGCAGAGCTGGCGCGGCGTGGCATCACCCAAGACAAAGCGCCGAATGTACATGAACGGTACCCCTATCTCGCTGGCGGGCAGCCACAGAACTTGCCCGGCATTGACGAGTTGGCGCGCCTCATGGAAGACGCTGTTGTCGTCAGCACCGCCGATCCATTCCATCATGGCATTGGCTATGGCGATGCGCCCGAAGACGCCTATGACCACGATGCAACGGGCCTGGGGCATGCGCAATCGGTGATCGAAGCGGGCATAAAGCTGCTGGAAGCGGGTGATTACGCGGCATACAACCAGCACTGCATTGAAGCCAAGAGCGATGCGCGCGACACCGGACAGATTTATCGTTATCTGCGCGGTCCCATGACAGGCGCAGTGCTGGACCTAAGCTACACCGACTCGTCCGAGTTGTATGACCAACCCCAACCGACCTGGGTGGCTGGCGCATTGATCGAGTGGCAGCTGGCGGGCTAAGGCGACCTATTCGGTCTCCGCATCCAGGCGGCGCTCAAGCTGCAAGAGCGCACTTTGCAGCTGCTGTTGGCGCAGGCTCTGTGTGAGATCGCCTCGCGTGCGCTCCAATACGCCGCGCACGACATCGGTCTGCCGCCGCAAGCCACGAGTTAGCGCATCGGGAAAGTCGAAAGCAACCAGTTGGTCATACATATCGTCCATGGCTTGCAGCAGCCGCTCGGCTTCTTCGCTGTGCCCATGTTGTCGGCGCATGATATCCAAAATGAAGCGCCGCAGCTCGGTTGCCGCTTCCGCCAATCCTTTCAGGTAGGTCGCGCTTTCCACGCCCATTTCTCTGGCGGACGGCAGCGCATCGCCGCGGATGATGGCGCGGGTGATATGCGCTTCGGCGACTTCTTTCAAGGCGTCTTGCGTATAGCCGCTGTGATAGAGGTCGGGGAAGTCGCGCACGGCTGCCAGGAGTTCGCGGGTTCCGGCAGCGACTTCATCCAATCCTGCGTCGGCTTTCGCCCAGTCGCGGCGGTGGATGGCGCGGATGCTGGCGGAAGAGTGGCGGATCAGCGAGCGTGACAATCCGATAGCCTGGTCGCGGGCGGTATTTCGCTGCTCCAGGTCGGCGCGGATTTCTTCGCAGACAGCGCCCAGATTATTCATCGTCTTCGTCGGCGGGGTTGCTGCGCAGACCCCCAAAAAGCTGGTCGGCGAGCGTCGGGCGGCTGGGCGTGCCGATTTCGCCATGTTTGGCTTCGAACTTGCTCAGGTTCTCTTGCAATGCTTTGAGGAAGAGCTTGCTGTGCATGGGGGTCATCATCACGCGCTTTTGCACGCGGGCGCGATCATCGTTGGGCATCAACTGGATAAAGTCGAAGACCACCTCGTTCGCCGTATGCGTGATCATGACCATGTTGGCATAGATGGCGCTGGGGTCGCGCGGGAATTCCAACCTGAAGTTGCGCTTGTTCGCCGGTTGCTCTGTCATCGTCGCCTTGCGCTTTTGTGGTCGCCACGTGCATTATAGCAGCAACTGCCATAAGCACAGAGATTGCCGCCGCGGGGAGAAGCCATGCCGACCTATATCTACAGAATCCAGCCCGTGCGCCCAGAAATGCTTTCCGATGGCCCCACAGACGAAGAGACGCGCATCACGGACCAGCACTTCGCCTATCTGCAGCGCCTGAAAGACCAAGGCACGTTGCTGCTGGCGGGGCGGACGCTCGATAGCGATTACTCGGCATTTGGCATCGCCATTTTTGTGGCGCGAGACGATGAGCACATGCGGCGACTTACGTTGGGGGATCCCGGCGTGGCACAGAAGTTGTTCCGTGCCGAGTGGCATCCTTTCCGCATCGCGCTGCTCGCCGATGACATGGCTGTCTAGACAACGAACTACCCGATCGGATCGCGGCTCGGGATGCCAGCTTGACGAGGGTAACGGCGCGGCGTCTTGCCGACCTTGCGCACCATCACCAGGAAGCGCGGATTTTCCAGGCCAGGCAGGCGCACTTCGTCAATGCCAGCCAACTCGCCTCCCAGCGTAGAAATAGCCTTGGCGGCGGCGCGTGTTTCTTCGTGGGCAGAGGCGCCTTTCATGGCGATGACCATGCCGCCGCGCTTTGTCAGGGGCAACGTGCATTCCATCAATGTGGGCATGCGGTTGACGGCGCGCGCAGTCACGAAATCATACGTGCCGCGGTGCGCGTCATCCCGCCCAGCGTCTTCGGCGCGCGCGTGCACAGTGCGGATATTATCCAAGGCCAAAGCCCGACCGACTTCATCAATGAAACGAACTTTCTTTGCGGTCGAATCCAGCAAGGTGACTCGCAGCAGCGGCAGGGTGATCGCCAGTGGCAATCCCGGAAAACCAGCGCCCGTGCCCACATCCAACAGCCGTTTGCGGCCCGCCTGCGCCAGATAGTTCAACAAGGTCAGTGAATCTAGATAATGCTTCAGCGCGATCTCAGCCGGCTCGGTGATGCCGGTCAGATTCATGCGCGTATTCCAGTCCAGGAGCAAGCCTGTCAGCTGCTCGAATTGCGCCAGTTGTGAGGCAGACAGCTCGCGGCTCAGCATGGACTGCGCCTGTCTGGCGAATTCGTCTATGACTTTCTTATGCATATTGCCCACTGTCTTCACACATTGGAGATGGCAGTCAGTCTATCACAGCGCCGCGCCCTTGCACGAGTCGCATGCTGAGGGCAACAGTCCAACAACACGCTGTACTCATGAGGCGCGAACTCGCGTACAATGACGCCCAGGCGTTCTTATAACGATGAGGCGGCATGGAAAAGCACACCATCTGTGTATTGCAAGGCGACCAAACCGGACAAGAGTTGCTGGACGAAGCGCTGCGTGTGCTCGACCCCAGCGTAATCCGTATGCGCAGCCTGGCTTTCGAGACATTCGATTTGTCGCTGGAAAATCGGCGGCACACCAAGAATGGTGTTGTGCATGATGCCGCGGGACGCATCTTGGAGACGGGATTGGGCATCAAAGCCGCGACCATCACGCCGGGCGATCCAGACGATGTCGGCAGCCCCAATTCTCTTCTGCGCGAGCTCGTGCATGGCAGTGTCATCTTGCGCACGGGCAGACGAATTCCGTCCGTGCTGCCCCTGGCTGGCGTACATGCGCCCATCGCCGTAGTGCGCATGGCTGTTGAGGGCGCCTATGCTGCGCAAGAATGGCGCGAGGGCGAAGGCTTGGACGAAATCGCCTACAATAAGCGCCACATCAGCCGCCGCAGCTGTCGCGCTGTCGCCGAGTTCACTTTTCGCTATGCCCATAACCACCGGGCAACAGTCTTTGGCGGACCCAAATATACGGTCAGCCCGGTCTACGAAGGCATGTTCAAAGAAGAGATGGACCGCGCAGCCAATAAATTTAAAAGCGTGCGCTATAACCCGCAGTTGATCGACGCCACCTATGCGCTGCTGCTGGAGACGAGTGGCGAGCCGCTGGTCATCCCGGCGCTGAACCGCGATGGCGACTCGCTCAGCGATCTGGTCATCAAAATGTTTGGCACGATAGCCGGCGCGGAGTCGGTCATCATTGCCTTTGATGATGAATTCCATGTCAAAGCCGCTATTACCGAAGCGCCGCACGGCACAGCGCCCAGCTTGCAGGGTAAAAATATCGCAAATCCCATGGCCATGATTCTGGCATGCGCCGCGCTGTTGAGTTATATCGACAGCAAGGAAGCTGCGCTGGCCAGCCGCGCCTTGTACGAATCGACTCTGGAGGCGGTCTACAATGGCATAAAGACGCCGGATTTGGGCGGGCAAGCCACGACCAGCGAATTCACAGACGAGGTCATCCGCGAAACGCGTGGCAAGCTGGAAGTATGGGACGCGCTTGGGGAATAAGGCGCAGGTATGGGAGCAGCCGCTTGTGGACGAGCAGCTCGATCATGATGCAGCTGACTTGTGGGCAGCGCTTTTTGACATCGTTACCGACGGCGAGAAACGGCTGGCCAGTCACTTCGAGGCGCATCAGCTGACTCCGCCGCAATTCTATGTGCTGAAGACACTCTCTGAACAATCGGGCGCGTGTCGTATCGGTGACATTGCCCGCGCGCATCACTTGACCAGCGCCACCATGACCGGGCTGGTGCAGCGTCTGGAAGCCATGCAGCCGCCGCTTGTGCAGCGCCGCCGCAATCGCCGCGATGGCCGGTCGGTGGATGTCATCTTGACATCAGCCGGCAGCGAGCGCTTTCTGGCTGTTCAGCGCGGCTTGATGAAGCAGCTGCGGGCAGTTATCGGTCTGCTGCCACCCGCCGAGCGCCGCGATATCATCAACAAGGTGCGCCTCTATTTCACAATATTCTCGCAGCAATTCCCGGCCGAAGCGTTGTAGAACGCACGTTTATTTTTTGGAATCGATCAACGTCTGATATGCGGCAGGCCCGCCGCCAGCAGAGACGAAAACCGCGCTTCTTGCGCCAGCGCAGACAGAGGCAAAGGCGGTTCTGGCGCTGCGGGAGCCGGTCGCATGTCCAGTTGCCACCAGCCGGTATCTCGCCATTCGCCCGCTTTGTGCCCCACATTGCGGAAGACGCCAATCTTGTAGAAACCGACTGCTTCATGCGCGCGGATGCTGGCGGGGTTGGGCAGTGCGATCACCCCCACAGCTGTTACAAATCCCTGCGCCCGCAGCAGGGCGAGCAGCGATGTATACAGCGCCCGCGCGATGCCCCGGCGTTGAAAATCGCCATGAACATAAACTGTTGTTTCAATTGTCCATTGATAAGCCGGGCGGCTGCGAAAAGCGCTGGCATAAGCATAGCCTGCCAGCCTGGCATCCAGCTCGCAGACCAGCCAGGGATACTGAGCCAGCGTGTTTTGGACGCGCGCGGCGATTTCGTCCGCGGTCGGGACAACTTGCTCAAAAGAGATGTGCGTATTCTGCACGATCGGCGCATAGATGTCGCGGATGGCGGCGGCATCTGTCTGCGTGGCGAGGCGAATCGCTGGTATTTGCGGCATAGAAGACGGCTCGACTAGGCATTTTCACCCGCGACATTGTAGCCGAGACAGCTCAGAATGACCATGCCACCACAAGCAGCGGGAGGCATCCCCTCGGTCCCCCCGAAGTGTCGGGGAAGGCAAAATACATGCGAGGATTCTGTAGACAGGTCTGGGGCATCACACAGAATTCAACACATTCCTAGCGGCACATTGCGTATAATGTGTTGCATGGTGTTGCTGTGTTTACACACCGTTTACATTTGCCTTACATGCTGGTGATGTCCCCGTGTCATAGTTGGCGCAGAAGGTCAGGGCGCTGTCCGAAGGCTGTAGCGCAGAGAGATGCAAGCGTGGGATTGACAAGATTATGAGCGCCTCCGACACGATTCTGGTCGTTGATGACGAGCAGCGCATCATCGATTTGGCGCGCATGTACCTGGAGCAAGACGGTTTCCAGGTGCGCAGCGTGACCAACGGCGCCAGCGCCCGCCGCATGATCTTGCAAGACAAACCCAGTTTGGTCGTGCTGGACCTGATGCTGCCCGGCATGGACGGCCTGGAAGTGTGTCGCCGCGTGCGCGAGCAATCCGATGTCCCCATCATCATGCTGACCGCGCGCAGCGACGACATCGACAAAATCGTCGGCCTGGAGCTGGGCGCGGACGATTATCTGACCAAGCCATTTAATCCTCGCGAGCTGGTGGCGCGCATCAAAGCCATCCTGCGGCGCACCGATCGTGCTGGCGCGCAAGCAGAAGCTGTTCCTGCCATAGCCATCGGCAACCTGCGCATCGACCCACAACGCCGGCGCATAGAAGTCGCGGACAAGGTTGTCGAGTTACGCATGAAAGAATTCGACCTGCTGCAGCATCTGGCGCAGAATAAAGGACTTGTTTTCAGCCGCGACCGTCTGCTACATGTCGTCTGGGGCTACGACTTTGTGGGCGAGACGCGCACGGTCGATGTGCATATCGCGCATCTGCGCCACAAACTGCGCGGCATGACACCCAAGATCGAAACCGTCTGGGGCGTGGGGTACAAGCTTGAAGAAGGCTAGGAAACACGCTTTCAGCCTGCGCTTGCGGCTGCTGACATCCTATCTGGCGCTGCTGCTGATTACATTGAGCGTCGGCGCGATGGCGCTGATGTTCTTGATCGGCGGCCGGCGCGCCCCCCATGCACCAACGTTTGCGCGCTTGGCTGCCCTGACACAGGGATTGAATTATCTGGATTTTATCGCCGATTTCCCATTTGACCGTGGCCGCGATCTGTTGCAAGCGCAAGTGCACGAGCTGCTGGATGTATTTGCAGAAAGGCGCGCCGTGCGCACCTTGCACATCAGCGTGAGGACAGAAGGACCGATTGTGCTGCATGACAGCGCGGGCAAATACACACCGGGCGCGTTGATACAGCTGCGCGGCGAAGGCTATCACAACAAACAGCTGGCCAAGGTGCTGGGGCGCGGCAGCGAACAATTCTTTGGCAGCTTCGTCGATCCCGACAGTGGCGAATGGCTGTATGCCGGCGTCATGTTTGGGCAGCAGCGCGGTTTTAGCGCACGCGTCGCCAGCAAAGATTTGTGGCTCTTGGCAGAGCCACAGCCAACCGTAAGCCTGCAGGAAACTTTGTCTGTTTTTAGCAATGCCCTGGCGCCACCGCTGTTGCAAGCGGGTATCGTCGGCATCCTCTTCGCCCTGCTGCTGGCGGCGCTGATCAGCCGCACAATTGCCCAGCCGCTGCAGCGCGTTGCCAAGGCAGCCACCGGCGTGGCGCGCGGCGATGACAGCGTAAATGTGCCAGTCAGCGGTCCGCCCGAATTGCGCTCGCTGGCCGAGTCCTTCAACCACATGACGGCTGAGGTGCAGGCGGCGAATGCAGCGCAGCGTGACTTCCTCAGCAATGTTTCACATGACCTGAAGACGCCGCTGACCTCCATCCAGGGCTATGCGCAAGCCATAGTCGATGGCGCGGCAGACGACCCTCAGGCGGCGGCGCAGATCATTTACGAAGAAGCCAGCCGACTCAACCGCATGGTTGTCGAGCTAACCCATCTGGAACAATTGCAAGCTGGCAAGCTATCTATGCAACGCGAACGCATCGACATGGCGCTGCTCTGCGACGGCGTCGTCAACAGCCTGCAAGTCGTGGCCGAGCAAAGGCATATCCAGCTGGAAACCGACTTGCGGCCTGTGCCAGACATCATCGGCGATGGCGATCGGCTGGCGCAAGTGCTGACGAATCTGGTGAGCAACGCGCTGAAGTTCACGCCGGCTGGCGGGATCGTGCAGGTGGCGTTGGCGCGTTCTGGCGGAGGCGCAAAGGTGACGGTGCGCGACACTGGCGTCGGCATCGCGTGGGACGACCTGCCGCGCATATTCGAGCGCTTTTATCAAGCCGACAAAGTGCGCGGACCGCGGCGGGGCAATGGCTTGGGGCTGGCCATCGCGCAAGAAATTGTCGAGGCGCACCAGGGCCGTATCAGCGCCGAGAGCGGTGGCGAAGGCTGTGGCGCGGAGTTTGTCGTCTGGTTGCCGGGGGCGAGTGGTGTCTAGTCGATCCAGCGGCGAATCGTCACTCCCCTAAATCATAAGCCAGCACAGGCATGCCCAGCGACACATGCACTTGGTCGCCGCGCCGAATATAACGCTCCACGCCCGTCCAGGCCACCAGCTCTGTGCCATCGCCCAGCGCCAAGCCGACGCGCTGATTGTGCCCGAAGAATTCGCGCCATTGCACTTTGGCGGGCACGCCAATCTCATCAAGGTGGTCGATATGCAGCGCTTCCGGGCGGATCATGAGACTTACTTCGCCGTTACGCGGGTGATACAGCTTGACTTCTCCCAGACGGCTGCGGGCGGTCAAACCCTGCGCCCTCGCCGGCAGCACATTCGCCTTGCCGATGAGCTTCGCCACCTGGATGCTGCTGGGTCGGTTGTAGATGATATGCGGGGCTGCCAGTTGCAGCAGACTGCCTTCGTAGATGACGGCAATTTCGTCCGACAAGCTGAGCGCCTCTTCCTGGTCGTGGGTGACAAATATCGCGGTCGTCTCGGTTTCGCGCAAGATTTGGCGCACATCGTTGCGAATGTGCACGCGCAGATCGCTGTCCAGGTTGGAGAAGGGTTCGTCCAGCAGCAGGACATCGGGATTGGGCGCCAAGGCCCTGGCCAGCGCCACCCGCTGCTGCTGTCCGCCAGACAATTCATGCGGCATGCGCTCGGCGAATTTTGGCAAGCCGACCATGTCCAGCATGCGCCGCACTTGCTTGTCGCGCTGCGCCGGGTCTGCTCGCAAGCCAAAGCCGATATTGCCCGCCACATCGACATGCGGGAACAGGGCATAATCCTGGAATACCATGCCCACCTTGCGCTGTTCTGGGGATACAAAGCGTGAGCTGTCTGCGACCAACTTCGCACCGATCCACACGCTGCCGCTGGTGGGTTTTTCAAAGCCGGCCAAAAGGCGCAGCATGGTTGTCTTGCCACTGCCGCTGGGTCCCAACAAGGTCAGAAACTCGCCAGCGCGCGCCTGCAAAGAGACCTCGCGCAGCGCTATGGAGCCATCATCAAAGACTTTGCCCAATTTGTCGGTTTCCAGCGCGAATGCCATGTGCTCACTCTCTGCCCTGTCGCGCCAAGAGCATAGACGATATCGCGCTTGCAGACATGGGCAGACTGCGCCTTTCAGTCCAGGATGTCTTCTTGACGGAGCACGATCAAGAGCACGAAGGCTGATGCCACAATCAGCGCCAAGCCTGGCAGCGCTATCGTGGACAAGAACGCTTCGTCATAGGCGCTCCAGATGCGCGTGGCAAAGGTGCGAAAACCGATTGGACGCAAGATCAACGTGGTAGGCAGCTCTTTCATCACATTCAGGAAGACCAGCGCCATGCCCGCCAGGATGCCGCCCCGCGCCAGGGGCACAGTGATGCGCGCCAGGACAGCCAGACGCCCCAAGCCCAGGCTGCGCCCGGCTTCCTCGAAGCGCGGATTGATCTGGGCAAAGGCGCTTTCGGTCGCGCCGATGCTCAAGGGCAGATAGCGCACGGCATAGCCCAGAATCAGCAAAGGCAAGGTCTGATACAGCGACAGCAGATTCTGCGAGGCAAAAGACACCAGCGCCAGGGCGACAACGATGCCGGGCAGCACATTGCCAGCATAAGCGATATTGACAAGCCAGCGATTTGCGGGCTTGGCTCGCCGCATCGCCAGCAGCGCCAGGGGCAAAGCCGCCACCGTCACCACAATCGCCGCCACCGCACTGACGCCGATGGTGTTGCCTGCCAATAGCGTAAGCGGGATGTGCACAGGGTTGGTCATCTGCCGACCAACCAGCCAGCTGAAGAGAACGACTATCGGGATGACGACGCCAGCGAGAACCACCCCGCCGCAAAATGCCAGCGCCAGATAGCGCCACTTGCCCAGCCGCACCACTTCCAGCCGGCGTGATGCGCCGCTGCCTATGCGGAAGTGCAGTCCACGGCCCGCCATGCGAGATTGCATAACCAGCAGCGCCAGCGCCATGACGATCAGCACCAGCGCCAGCAGCGAGGCTTTGTCCATGCGGAAAGACTCGGTCTGCAAGAAGATGGCGCGTGTGAATGCGTTGTATTGCATCACGGCCACTGCGCCGAAGTCGCTGAGAATGTACAGCGCCGCCAAAAGTATGCCAGCCGAAAGCGCCGGGCGCAGCTGGGGCGCCGTGATCTGGCGGAAGACGCCCCAAGGACCTAAACCCAGGCTGTAGCCCGCTTCTTCCAGGCTGCGGTCGCATTGCAAGATCGCCGAACGCAGCGGCAGAGCGATGTAGGGAAAGGACACCACGCCCAGCGTGAGCGTCGCGCCCACGAAGCCCTTGATGCCCGGCAGCCGCTGCACGCCAAATGGCTCGAGCAAGCCCTGCACAATGCCGCGCGGTCCAAATGCTTCGCTGTAGGTGACGGCCACCAGGTAGGATGGAATCACCATGGCGGCAAGACCCAGCGCCAGCCACAGTCGCCGTCCGGGCAAATCGCAGCGGGCTGTCAGCCAGGCGAAGGGCACTGCGATCGCTGTCGCCATGCCAGTCGCCGCCAACATCAGACTTATGCTATTGCCGACGATCAGCAGAGTCCGCGGACGCAGCAGGTAGTCGATGCCCTCCTGGCCTGCGCCCGCAGCTCGCAACACCAGCAAGCTGATGGGGATCATCACCACCGCGACCACCGCCAAGCCCACCAGCTGTGTGGCTTGCGCAGCGCCAAAATGCCAGCGCGACAAGCCCTGTGGGTAGTGCCACTGCGGTCGCAATCGCGGCGGGATGACTTCCGAAAGCTGCATGGCTTAGTCCAGCGCTCCGCTGTTTTCGATCATCTCCAACGTGCCCTGCAAGTCGGCGAGATCGGACAAGTCGATCTCGGGCACTTCCAGCTCTGCCAGCGACGGCAGGTCAACCGACGGCTCAACTGACGCAACCAGCGGATACTCGAAAGTGGTTTCGGCAAAATACGATTGCGCCGCGTCGCTCAGCAGGTAGTCGACGAACTGCTGCGCGACTTCCGGCTGGTCGCTCGTTTGCAGGATGCCTGCGCCAGCCACATTGATCAGCGAGCCGACATCGCCGCCAGGGAAGTAATGCAAAGAAGCTGTGATGTCTGGGTCTTCCGCCAGGAAGCGGAACAGATAGTAGTGATTGACCAGCCCGACAACCACTTCGCCGTCGATTGTCGCTTGCACAATAGGCGTGTTTTTGGGATAGGCTTGTACATCGTTCGCCAGCATGTCCGCCAGCCAAGCCGCTGTCTCGTCTTCGCCCAGCAATTGGCGCATGGCGGTTACATTGGAAACGAAGGACGCATTGGTCGGCGCCCAGCCCACCAGCCTACTCCAGGCTTCGTCAGTCAAATCGAAGATAGACTCGGGCAATTCCAGTTCGAGCTCCGCCAGCATCTCTGGGTTGTAGACGAGCACCCTGGCGCGTCCGCTCAGTCCCACCCAGACGCTATCGGGCGAGATGAAAGCCGGGTTTAGGACCAACTCGAGCGTTTCGGCGGGCAATTCAGCCAGCATGTCTGCGGCCGCGAGCGCGCCCAGGGCGCCGCCATCCTGCGCGATAAAGACATCGGCGGGGCTGTTTTCGCCCTCGGTGAGGATCTGGTTGGCGACAGCGTTTGTGCCGCCATACAAGACTTCGACTTCTATGCCCGTGTCTTCGGTGAATTGCGCCATGAGCGGACCGATCAGGCTTTCGTTGCGACCCGAATAAATCGTGAGCGGGTCGTGGCTGTCTGCCAGGGCGGGCGCTGTGCCTATGCAGACCAGCGCGACAACCAGGCAAATGACGATACTGCGAACCTTCAACATGATGCAGACTCCTTGCGATAGTTGCGAATCTGGGTTAGGATTCGCGTTGATAGACGGAAGTCAGTTCTGGCTGGAATTCGGATGCATAGCCGTGCCAGCCGAGCTGACTTCTGTGTTTTAGCAGGTGTATATGCTGCCTGTCTACGCAACTGGTTAATGCCAATCCTGCTGCTGCTGCCACCGAAAGTTGCGGTCGGTTAATTCCAGCGGCGATTGCCTGTGCCGCCGCCTCGACTCTGGACAATCGCGCGTGCAGCCAATAGAGTTAGCCTGCTACAATACCCGTGCAGGTCGTGGGGAGCGCAGGCAATGTCCAACTGGTGGGGCTCGCGGAAGAATGTCTCGTCGCGGCTGGTGTGGGAAGTCGAGGCGATGAAAGCTGCGTTTGGCTCGACATTTCGGCTGGTTGTGCCACCATTTGGCGGTCTGCTCTATTGGCAGGGCTCGGTCGAGATCAACATGAGCATCCTGGACTCGCCTTTTCACAACCTAAAAATTGTCTATCCCAAGGAATATCCCAACCGTCCTGCCGAAGCCTACTGCGTCAAACCGCGCATTTACAGCGAAAAGCACCAATACGAAGACGGGCAGCTTTGCCTGTTTAATCCCAAAGATGGCGAGCAGTACGGCTGGAATCCCAGCAAGTCGACCGCGGTGACCGTGGGTGGCTGGGCGATACAATGGCTTTATGCCTATTACACTTGGCGCTCCACCGGCAAGTGGCCCGGCATTGAAGAGCGCATCAAAGCCAGCACACCCCTGCCGCGCCGCCGGAGACGCTAACCATGCGAGCCGCTGATGAGCCCGAGTTGCTTGGCATTCTGCGAGGCGAGTATGACCATATCCGCAAGCGGCTGCGAGGCATGGCGATGATCTCGCGCGGCATCGTGCCCAATTTGGTGCTGTCTCGGCGCGCAGTCGAACGCATGCTGCTGGCTGCCAGTCAATATGTCGCCGACGAAACGGGCGAGGCTATGGTCGGCTTCGTCGTCGACGATGCCACGCCCGAAGGCAAACCGACGATCTATGTGCTGGATACCATCTCGCCAGACGAAACAGCTGTGCGCCGCTCGCACACGTTTCAGCAGGGCGACGCGCTGCAAGACGAAGTCATCTGGTGGCTGCAAGAAAACTGGCACTATCACCGACATCAGCACCGCGGCACAGCCTTGCTGCCAGAGCGCTTTGATGTGCCGCTGCGTTATCTGGGCGATTGGCACAAACAGCCTGGCTCCATGATCCAGCCCAGCCACGGCGATCTGATGACAGCGCTTGCCTGGCTGGACGACGATGAATCGGGCTTGGACTTTTTGCTGGTGCCTATCGTCACAACCGGGCACACAGCGGTCGTCGGCGCATCCGATGTCGATGTCAATTATTTTCACCAGCCAATGACAGACGGCACAGATATGCGCGTCGACTGGTGGTACATTCACCGCGATGTGCGCGTTTTCCAGCCGGTGAGCCCGGAGATCGTCGCGCCTGAAACCCTGCCGCAGATGATGAAATACGGCTGGCATGTGGTGCTGGCTGATCGACTGACCAGCGAGCACTATGCGCTGGAAGACGATGGCTTGCTTGTGCGAACCCTTTTCTATGAGTGCGATGGCGAGGTGCCGCTGGAGTTCTGCTTCATCGCCATTCGGCAGGGCGCGTCGTCTTTTATGCTGCTGGTTACGCAGCACGATTATCCGCAAAGCCCGCCACGCGCCTACCATGCGCCCTTCGTTGCCGGCATCGACCTCATGGACCCGGTCGCGACATTCGAGACTCTGTGGGCGATTGCCGAGCCGATCGTCGAGCCAGCGGATTGGTCTTGGTCACCAGAGAAATATTTGCTGGATTTTGTCGTTGCGATCGAGATTGAAGCGGGCCTTCGTGAGCCAGAACGCATCAGCATTCCCGTCATTGACGACATACCGGGGGGCAGGCCCACAGACGGCGCATCGGCGGCGAGCGCAGGGAGACAACCGAAGAAGCCAGCCAATGAAGCCGAGGCAATCGAACATGAGTAACATGTGGGAACGGGTGGGGCGTTTGATCGGCGCAGACAACCTCGATCGCCTGGCAGAAAAACAGGTTGGCGTGGTTGGCTTGGGCTCGGGCGGCGGATTCGTCGCGCTCAGCCTGGCGATGTGTGGCGTGGGCGGCTTCGTGTTGGTGGACGACGATGTGCTGGAGCGCGGTAATGTCACGCGACATGTGGCCGACCTGCGCAGCCTGGGGCAAAACAAAGCGGCGGCGGTGGCGGATTTGATCTGGCAGCGCAATCCCGATGCGCGGATCGATGTGCGCGCCGGCGCTATCGAAGACCACTGGGATTGCCTGGACGCGATCGACTTGCTGGTTGTGGCAGTCGACAACGAACAAGTCAAGTACACGATCAACGAGAAATGCCTGGAGAAGCGCTTGATCGCCTCGTATGCTGGCGTGTACGAACGCGGCGAAGGCGGCGACCATGTCATCATCAAGCCCTATGCCGGTCCCTGCTATGCCTGCTGGGCAGAAGCCACCCGCGAAGGCGTCAAAATCGCCATGAACTCCGTGGGCGATCTGGATTATGGCATGATCGGCGCAGAAGGCACTTTGGCGTCCGAACCGGGGCTGTGGGTCAATGTCACCAAAGTGGCCGGCATTCAGACCGATCTCATTCTGAATGAATTGCTGCGCGGCACAGCTGCCTATGCCGAAATGCCCGCCAACACGTTGATCGTCAGCAATACCTACCTGGATATCATTGAAGGCGCAGAAAGCGACCCGCACAGCGGTCTGTGGATCGAAATCGAGCGCGATCCGGATTGCCTGGTCTGTGGCGAACGATTGCAAACAGGCGTCAGTCTGCTGGCGCGTGACGAAAATGCCAGCATCTCATTGGAAGACTTGGCAGCTTCGCGATTGACCACCGATATCGTTATAGAAGAAGCCGAAGATTAACCGCGCTCTTGCTGCCGACGCCATTGGTCGGCGATTTCTTGCAGTTTCTCGCGCAGCTTCAGCCGCTCTCTCACTGTGAAAATCGCCTGAAAGAGCAGCTGGTCGCATTCGCCCGGCGGTTGTCCCATGTCTTCGTAATACAGCTGGAATCCGTCGGTGATATTGTGGCGGAAGGCGCCCGGGTCAAAGACCGGCGCGCGGTAGGGCAATACGCGGATGCCTACGCTCAGTACGATGTCGTCGCCGGCATGATGCGTCCAAAGGCCCAGGATGCGCAGCTGCTGATAGCCGTGATAACCCTTGTTGTGATACCAAATGACGACCCCCGACCAGGCCGCGCCACGCATCGTTTTTGGTCCGTGGCAGAGAATGCGCTTGTATTCTCGCAGGACCAGGTCGGACCATGTGTCAAAGGCATTGAGCAGATTCAGCGCTTGATCGTGGGGGCGCGCTGGCTTCTTCTGCGGGCGGGGGCTGCCAAAAGGACGCCGCGCGGCGATGCGGGCAAGGATATCCTGGTAGCGATCATCGGCGGGCTGGTTTGGCAATGCCTCACTCCATCGTCATCTTCGCCAGCTCGATGCCATCGCGAACGATCTTTTCGTATTCGACATAACTGCGATGCCGAACCATGCCGACACGCTCGTACAGCGCCACCGCATTGGTCAGGCTTTCGCCATCGACGCTCAGACCGACGGTGTTCGTGCTGCGATCCCAATACTGCCCGAAGCTGCGCGTGAGCAATGCCTGCGCCAGTCCGCGCCGCCGATAGCCGCGCCGGACGCCCACGATGTCGATGTAGCCAATATCTGGATGTCGATGATCTTGCGTCAAACCCAGCAGGCAGCCGATAGCCGCGTCCGTAGCTTCGTCATAGGCCAGCAGCACAAGCTCCTCGGCAAAGTTTTTGTCGTTGTCCAGCCAGTGCCGAAACTCCGCCAGCTCTTTTTCAAAGCTCTGTTCGACATAGCCGAAATGATCAGAAAAGGCATCGCGCACGACATCCACCATCAGCCGCAAATCGCGCTCGTGCCGATAGCGGCGCAAGACGATCCCAGCTGGCAGCGGGGCGGGCTGTGGGCGCTCGGTCATGGCTATGCGCATCTCGAAGCCGACTCGGTTGGGCGCAAAGCCGGCGCGTTGCAAATCTTTTTCGCGCCAGGTATTGCCTTGCCGAATGCCCGTGATGATGGTCACGCGCGCATCGGGCGGGCAGCGCTGCAGCACTGCTTGCATTTTCTCGTCTGCCCAGGCAAAGAGCTCGGCGCTCAGGTCGCTCGCATAGTGGTCTGGATGCACGCCCCAGTCCAGCCAGGGATGCACGGGCACTTCGCTGTTCGCCCACAATACGGCGTAGGCAGCCAGCCTGCCCGCGCTGTCAACGAAGCCCAGCGACATCTCGGCCAGGTCGAAGCCAGGTTCTTGCCAGCTATTTTGGAATGTCTCGGCTTTGTGCTGCGCACCCGAGCCGAAATGCGCGGCTATGGCGCTAGAAACGCTGGCGACTTGCTCGGCATCGGACAAAACAAGGGGACGGCAGGTAAAAACAGGTTCGGACATTGCTTAGGTACGCCTTTCACGAGTTGCGCAGACGCAATATTATGGACGCGCGCAGATTATAAAGGCGAAAAGTCTTGCTTAACAGCCTCGCCAAGTTGCGCTATGATTGCCGCGAGTTCGACAGCAGCCGCGGAGCGCCACCTGCATGAACCAAACGACCAAGACATTTACCTACATCATCGGCATCGTAATGACGGTCGCCATGGTAGGCAGCCTGATCTTGCCAATGCTTTCCAGTCAGGTGGGCGTAACCGACCCTTATTCGCTTACTCCAGACCCGACTGCGCTGCCCGAACCGACCATGCCGCCGCCGCCCGATATCGCCGCGATCGACTTTGACAGCCGTTATCTGCATCGCTCGGGCTTGTTTACGATCGGCGCGCCCAGCGGCTGGAGCCCGCAATCCGACAGCAGCAACGAAGTCGAATTGCGCGCTTCTCTGAACAACACCGATGTCCAAAGCGTGGTCGAGGTGCGCATAAACAAAAATACCGATAGCATCAGCGACGCGGCCGGACTTAGTGATTACCTGGACAATTCTTGGCTGAGCTATACCTGGGGCGGCTATACGCGCTGGGACGAAACCAGCCGCACACTCACCGACGATGGCATCGTGCGCATCGACTTCA
This sequence comes from Chloroflexi bacterium bin20, assembly GCA_002238485.1. Classification (GTDB taxonomy): domain Bacteria; phylum Chloroflexota; class Anaerolineae; order Aggregatilineales; family Phototrophicaceae; genus UBA6055. The sequence continues at coordinate 73,620 of MPMG01000001.1, forward strand.
ACCTGGAGCGCGGACGCACGCATTTGATCGCTCGGCAAGAATCCTGGCTCGAGGGCAGCGATATTTTCAGCGTGCGCGTCGTCGCCTCAGAAAATGCTGCGCAAGAGCTCAAGTTTGTGCTGCGTGGCGTGGCCGAGACGATCGAGTGGCTGCCGCAATATGTCGGCGCGCCCTTTGCATGGGATGTCTATTATGACGAGTTGGACAAGCACATGCTGCGCTTTCCATCCAGCTGGGAAGTTACCGATGCGGTGCCTGGATTGCCGGCAACTGTGCTGGGCGAAGGCCTTACGCTGGCGGTCGCCACCTTTGATGTGCTGCTGGCCAGCGAGGACGAAGCGCGGGCCTGGATGCAAGGCTGGCGCTATGGCGTGGAGGCGCAATCGGTGGAAGCCGTCGAAGTGGATGGCGCGGACGGTTATCGCATTTCCTATCGTCTGCGCAGCCTGGATGGCAGCCTGGAAAGCGGCGCAGTCATCGCGCTGAATGGCACTGACAATCGCCTGCATGTCGCCAACCTGCGCGCCGCCGATCTGGATGATGACCTGCTTGAGTCGACTGCCGACGAATATCCCTGGCTGGCGGTATTGGACAGCTTCCGCTTGGCGCCCGACTTTGAAGTGGCGCATCCGCCGAAAGTCTAGGATAACATCAGCCCGACTATGATCTTGCCGGATGTGCTGGCGCGGGATCTGCTGCTGGTCTTCTGTGGCACAGCAGCCAGCGCTGCATCAGCGCGAGCGACAGCCTATTATGCCAATCCTGGCAATACCTTCTGGCGCGCGCTCCATCAAGCCGGTTTCACGCCACGCCAGTTCGCGCCGGGCGACTTCCGCAATTTGCTGAAGCTAGGCATTGGCTTGACCGACCTGTGCAAGCACAGCGCGGGAAACGACAGCGATATCGCCTTCACCGAGCAGGATGTCGTGGCGCTGCGCGACAAGCTCCTCTGCTATCAGCCAAAGATCGCGGCTTTCACCAGCAAGACAGCCTGGCGCATGTTTTCGGGCCAGTCCGCGAGCAAACCGACATCCTATGGTTGGCAATCTGCGCAGGTTGGTCAGACGCGCTGCTTCGTCCTGCCATCGCCGTCGGGCTCCGCGCGCCGCTACTGGGATATCGCCCCCTGGCAGATCTTGGCGGATGCATACAAGCGACTGCAAGGCGCAGCGACTTCTTGCTGAAGCGCCAATGCAAGCGCTAAGTCCAACGCGCATCCGGCCTGTCGCTGGTCAGGACTTGCCCGCTGATGCCGTCCGCAGCATCCGAAGCCAGGAACAGCGCCAAGTTGGCGACAGAATCGACACGGTCGCCGGCAACGATGGCATTGACAGCAATATGGCGCTCTTTCAGCTCGCGCGCCGCCTGCCGAGTTATGCCGATGACGCCCGACGCGCCCGCCACCGTGCCGATCCCCTCGGGCAGGCTCGCAAGCGCTTTTGATGGCAGCACATTGATGATCGTGCCGCCGCCCTCGTCCGCCAGCACACGCGCAGCCAACTGCATGCAAAAGAAAACACCGCCCAGATTCACCTCCAGTTGCCGCCGCCAATCCCATTCGTCCACCTGCAGCATGGGCTGGGCGCGCTGGATGCTGACGGCATTGACCAGCAGGTGCAACTGCCCGAAGGCATCGCGCGTTTGTTCGATCATGTTGGCGACTTGAAAGCGGTTGGAGATATCGGCGCGCAGAGCGATGGCTGTACCGCCGCGCTTGTGGATTAGCTGGCTGGTGGCGTCGGCGCGCTCGATGTTGAGGTCGGCTGCCGCCACCGCAGCGCCACAATCCGCCAGCGTCAGCGATATCGCCCGCCCACTGCCAGCGCCCGCGCCGGCTACCAACGCGACTCGGCCAGACAGGTCAACTTGAAAAGATGCCACGCGCTAAAAGGGGATGTCATCCGAGGTCTGGGGACGTGATTCTGGATAATTCGAAGCGCGGTCGTCTTGCTGATAGCCGCCTGGCGCTTGATTGCCCTGGTCCCGTTGAGCCCCCCCACGCTGGTAGCCGCCACCCTGACCGCCTTGATAGCCGCCGCGCTGCTGCTGCTGCTGACCACCACGTTGCTGTCCGCCGCCATAATCGCCACCGCCCTGGTCGCCGCCACGTCCGCCCAGGAAACGAACATCTCGCGCTGTCAAATCCAGCGACGCCGCAGCCTCGCCATTGTTATTCAAATAGCCGCGCGCGCTCACATTGCCAGTCACCATGACCTGCTTGCCTTTGGACAAATAGGTGTTGCAGGGTTCAGCTTGCGCGCCCCAGACAGCCACGCGATACCAGGTCGTTTTCTCACGCTGCTCGCCCGAATTGCGGTCGCGCCACCGTTCGCTGACAGCGACGTTGAGGTTGCAAACCGCTTGTCCGCTCTGCAAATAACGAAGTTCTGGATCCCTGCCCAGGTAGCCTACAATAATTGTCTGATGCCAGGTCATCGCGACTGTCTCCGTTTCATTCGCTTCATGATGCTATTTCTGCCAATTTCTCGGTCAGAACGCGGCGCACCACGGCTGGATCGCCCTTGCCACGCAGCGCGCCCATTATTCTACCAAACAATGCGTTGATGACCTTGTCATTGCCAGCCAGATAGCGCGCCACCAACTCATCATTGTCGGCCAGCACCTTGCCTACGATGTCGCCGATAACTGCCGCATCGCTCACTTGCGCCAAACCTTGTTCATCGACGATTTGGCGGGCGTCTTTGCCGCTCGTCCACATTTCTGGCAAGACTCGCTTGCGCGCCGTGCTTTGGTTGATCGCGCCTGCTTGCACCAAAGCCAGCAAACCGGCAAATCGCCGCGCGGACAGCGGAATGGATTCGATGGCGTCGCGCTCGATTTCGGCGGCATTCATCAGGCGGAATACCTCGGTACTCAGCCAATTCGCAGCCACTTTGGCATCGATTCCCGATTCGACCAGCGCCAGGAAATAGCGCGCCACGGCTGGCTCGGCAGTCAACACTGCGGCATCGTATGCGCTCAATCCGAGCTCGTCGACAAAGCGCCTCTGCAGTTCATCGGGCAGGGCGGGCAGCTTGGTTTTGATCTGCGCCACCCATTCGCGGCTGACCACGACCAGGGGCAAATCTGGCTCGGGGAAGTAGCGGTATTCGTCGGCGCGTTCTTTGTAGCGCTGCACCTGGATGGCTTGCGCCGCTTCGTCCCAGCCCAGCGTGGCCGGCTTGACGGTCTCGCCACGCCGGTATAGACGAATTTGCCGCGCCACCTCGTAATCAATGGCTTTGACCATATTGCGGATGCTGTTGAGGTTTTTGATCTCGGTGCGTTCGCGCAGGTCGTCATCGTCTTTGTGCTTGACGCTGACATTGGCTTCGAAGCGCAGCAGGCCTTTGGACATGTCGCCGCTGTTGACGCCCAGATAGCGCAGAATCGAGCGCAGTTTGCGCGCATAGGCTTCGGCTTCCGCGGCGCTGCGCATGTCGGGCTCGGAAACGATCTCCAGCAGGGGCACGCCAGCGCGGTTGTAATCGACCAGGCTGCCACCCATGATGTGCGTGAGCTTGCCGGTGTCTTCTTCCATGTGGGCGCGGCGGACACGAATCCGTTTGGGCTCGCCGTCCACCTCGATCGTAATGTGACCGTTGATGGCCAGCGGACGATCGTACTGGCTGATCTGATAGCCCTTGGGCAGGTCGGGATAGAAATAATTCTTGCGCGCAAACTGGTTGACGGGCGGGATTACGCAATTCAGCGCCAAACCGACCATGATGCCATATTCCATGGCTTGCCTGTTGATGACCGGCAACGTGCCAGGCATGCCCAGCGAAAGCGCATCGACAGCGCTGTTGGGCGCGGCTTCTACGCTGTCGACAACCGGGCAGCGGCTGAACATCTTGCTGGCGGTTTCCATCTCGGCATGGACTTCCAAGCCGATGACGGTCGTCCATTCACCCATTTCCCGCATCCTGTGGCGAATATCAACCTGCCTACCATAGCGGATTTGGCTGAGAATGCAAAGACGCGCTGACACAGCGGGCAGAGCAATCGAAACATATTCAGCGCAGAGGCGCGGAGGCTGATGCAGGGGCGATACTTGCGTCGCCCAAGAGTCGCCAATCCCTTCCTGGCGAATTGCTTGACAATCTACGAAATGGCATTACAGTGGATGAAATATGACATTAGACAGGATTTTCAACTATGCATGCTGAAACAATCGCTTTGCTCAGAATCACGCTGGCGGTTGCGCTGCTGCTGGCGACCGCGGCCGGCGGCACTGGCGAAAGGCAAGAGCTTGTTCACATAAGGAGAGCTTCACCGTGACAGTACATGACGCGCCCAAGCCAAACCGTCAATTCAGAAGCCTTGCGGGAGCTTGCAGTAATGATAACTCTACCCCCCCCCCCCCGTAATATCGCGTAATAATAGTAAGTTACTTGATTTTCGTTCCGCCTTTGCGTCCAAGTTAATTCTTATCGCGCTGGTCTTGCTTCTGCTGTCGGCCGCGCCGGTCCGCGCCGCGACATTCAGCGCCAACAGCACAACTACCCTGACCAATGCCATCAACTCGGCCAATGGCAACAGCGAAGCCGACACCATCAACATCACCGGCAACTTCACCCTGACCACCAACGCCCTTCCGCAAATCACCAGCGCGATCACCATCAACGGCAACGGCTTTACGATCAACGGCAGGGCCATTATCTTCGCCAACAACCAAGAATTCCCTCAATCCAGAGCTGTTGTAGTCGGATCCGGCGGCAATTTGACCCTAAACAATGTAACCCTTACCGATTTCTACAATTCGGGAGGTGGCGGGGCAATTAATGTGGAGGCCGGCAGTCTGACTTTGAATCAAGTCACTGTGCGCGATTCAAGATCAAACAGTAGCGGTGGCGGCATAACCGCCGACGGCAGCGCCAGCGTGACCATCAATCGCAGCGCTATTCACGGTAATTCAAGCAATGTGAACGGCGGCGGCATCTTCTTTTCAACCGGCGTCACCGCCACCATCAACAACAGCAGCATATTTAACAACCAAGCGCTTAGAGCCGGCGGCATCCTCGTTAATAGTACCTCAGCCACCCTCTCGCTCAATCATGTGACCGTCACCGGCAATACCGCATCAGGCACTTTCAGTGAGGTAGGCGACGGCATCTTTGTCAATGAGGGCACGCTGAATCTGCGCAACAGCATCATCTACGGCAACAGCAACCAGAATTGCCAAATCGGTTCCAGCGGCGCCGTCTCCGTCAACAGCAGCAACATCATCGGCGGCGGCTCCAGCGCGAGTTGTTCGGCGAGCCAGTCCAGCGCCAACCCGCTGCTGTCCGCCAACCCGACCGGCAGCCCGCCCTATTACACCTTCCGCGAGGACAGCCCAGCCAGAAATGCAGCCACCTGCATCAGCAGTATCACGACCGATCAGCGCGGCAGAGCCCGTCCGCAGGACAGCCTCTGCGATATCGGCGCTTATGAATGGTATCCCCCGCCGCCAGCACCGCCGCCACAAGAACCGAGCGACAGCGGCGCAATCTACATCCCGCCCGCAGAAATCAAGGCAACCGCCACGCCCGGCATCTCGTCCTGCTTGACCCTGCCCGGCATCGTCACCTACAACCTCACGGAATCCACGCAATGCCAGCGCCTCGACGCGGTGGGCATCGGCAACGCCGAGATTGCTGTAAGCGGCTTCGCAGACGCGGTGAATGTTTGGAGTTGGGTCCTGCCTGGCACGAAAATCTGCTTCGAAGCGGAAGGCAGCGCCTTCAAATTCATCGACACCGAGCCCATCCCCCGCGTCGTCTATGATTTGCCTGCGACGAACGAAAATGGCTTGACCTGCGGCATAATTGACCGCCCCGGCAATTTGATCCTGCTGCCCGGCGCCCGTCCGCCCGCTGCGCCCACGCCCACGCTCGAAGCGCTAAGCCTGCAAAACTGCATGGCGCGCACAACGAACATCCTGAACTTCCGCGCCAGTCCCGGTGGCGCTGTCATCCAAGCCATCCCCTACAACGCGATATTGACGGCGGTCGCGCGTACGGCAGATTGGTTCAAGGTGGATTTTCACGGCGTCAAGGGCTGGATCAGCGCCGACTTCGTCGAGCCGATCGGGACTTGCGGCTGAGGGGGGTTTGCCTCCCCCCGACTTTTCGGGGGGACCGAGGGGGGTCAAGCGACCAGCGCCGGTGCTTTTCGCTGCTGCGTGATGCCGCGCGCCGACAGGAATCGCTCCAGCCGCGCCAGCGCCTCGAGGATATTCGCCTCGCTGGTGGCATAACTGGCGCGCACGAAGCCAGCGCCGCTTTTGCCAAATGCGCTGCCCGGGATGAGCGCCAGCCGCTCTTCTTTCAGCAGGGCTTCGCAGAAAGTCTCGTCATCCAGCCCGGTGATGTCGATGCTGGGGAAGGCATAAAATGCGCCGCGCGGTTCAAAGCAGCGCAGGCCCAAGCCATTGAAGCCATCGACCAGCAGACGCCGCCGCTGGTCATAGCGCCGCCGCATCTGTTCAATGTCGTCTTCGCCATGACGGATTGCTTGCAGCGCAGCCGCTTGTCCCATGGTCGGCGCAGACATGATCAGATACTGGTGCAGCTTGTACATCGCCTGCACAAAGGGGCGCGCAGCCGTCACATAGCCGATTCGCCAGCCAGTCATGGCATAGGACTTGCTCATGCCGCTGAGCACGATGCTGCGTTCGCGCATGCCCGGCAGCGTCGCGAAGTTGATGTGCTGGCTTCCATAGACTAGGCGCTCGTAAATCTCGTCGGAGATGACCACCAGATCATGTTTGCGCGCCACTTCGGCGACTTGCAGCATGTGCTCGCGGGTCAAGACAGCGCCGGTGGGATTGCTGGGATAGCTGATTAAGATCGCTTTGCTGCGCGGAGTGATGCGCGCCTCCAGCGCAGCGCCAGTAACCTGGAAGTCGTCCTCAGCCGAGGTCGGCACAGGAACAGGCAGGCCGCTCGTCATCTCGACCAGGGCTGGATTGGCAACGAAGCAAGGTTCCGTGACCAAGACTTCGTCGCCGGCATCAAGCAGCACTTTCAAAGCCAGGAAGAGCGCTTCGCTGACGCCGACGGTGACCAGCACTTCGTCATCGGGCGCATACCGCAATCCATAACGCCGCTCAATGTGAGTCGCGATTGCCGCGCGCAATTCTGCTGTGCCCGCATTGGATGTGTAGCCTGTTTCGCCCGCGCGCAGACTTTGCAGTCCCGCTTCCAATATGTGCGCCGGGGTGACGAAGTTGGGCTCGCCGATGCCCAGCGTTACGACATCGTCCATGCTGGCGGCAATGTCAAAATAGCGCCGAATGCCAGATGGTCGCAGATTCTGCACGGTCTTCGAAAGATGGCGGTTCATGTACGGGGTCTCCTGTCGGGTCATGCCACGCATTTTGTATCACAGCCCCTGCGGCGAAGCTTCGCACAGCTGCTTTCAATTCGCAAGGCAATTTTCATACAGTCTGTAGGATACTCCTGCCGATATGCCAGAGGTTTCGCGAGTTCATCGTTCAGTTTGTAGGATTGGACGCGTACAGAAATGGCAGCCAGGCGGACCGGATCGCTCCACGACGATTTGCGCTTTTGCCACGCAAGGAACTAGAATTGTGCAAAAGGAAAGGCTGCCCATGCTCACGATGCCCTTGCCAGCGCTGCTTGACTGGGACGATACGCGCGATGCCCTGCACCAGGTGGCGCTCGTGCTCAGCGCGATCCGTGTTGCCGCCAGCGACAAACTGCCCAACGACTTGCAGTTCAGCCTGCGCGTGACAAGTTCCGGATTCAGCACTGGCGAACTGCCAACCGGCGCCACGCTGTCATTTGAAACTTCGGCTTTGCAGTTGCTTTATGTGCGCGACTGGCTGCGAGTATTCACGCTGGGCCTGCCTGAGCATACGCCGCAAACCTTGCTGCGCGCGCTGACCAGGGGATTCCGCCGAAGTGGCTTCGAAATCGAACCCGCAAGCAAACACAGCAATGCCGGGCTTGCGCTGGCCATCGATCCGCAGCAGGCCAATGCGTATGCGCGCGCCTTGCACAGCCTGGCAGCGGTCTTGGCGACCGTGCGAGAAAAACTAGGCGGCAGCGCAACGCCAGTCGTCTTGTGGGCGCATCATTTCGATCTGGGATTTTTATGGTTTCCTGGCGGCGGGTCGGACGAGCGCCGAGATGCCCAGATCGCTTTTGGATTCGCGCCCAGCAGTCCGGGTTTGCCGCGCCCTTACATCTATGCTTATGCCTGGTCGCAGCCGACTGGATACTTGCAGCTGCCACTGGTCCCGCCCGCCATCGCCAATACGCAGGGATACACAGGCTTGTACGCGGCTTATGACGACCTGCGCAAGCTGGAAGAGCCGCGCCAGGCGATCGAAGCCATGCTGCTGGATTATGCGCGAGAAGCAGCGCCTTTGCTGAAATAGATTCGATCTTGCGCAGAGAGGCGCAACGTATCGCCAGTTCCTTCGTTACACGCTGTATACAGGCCATTTGCCGCGCCAGGCGAGTCATGCTTGGCAAAGTCCGCGACTTTTGGCTATACTTGTGCTATGCTTGCCGCGAACACCTTGCGGATGATGCCAGTAAAAACGTTGCACTGCTGTAGAGGGGATGCATGAGCGACGAAAACATCAACCGAAACGACGATATTGAAAACGGTGACGGTGATAACCTGGATGACCGCCTGGAGCGCTTGGGTGGAGAACCAGCGCCTGCTATAACGCCAGAGGAATTCGAACGACTGCAAAAGGCGGGCCAAGTCCACATCGACTCGCGTGGACGCGTGCGCACAGCAAGGCGCAGCGGGGCAGAAGCGGGTGTGTCATTGCGCAAACGCCGTGCATGGTATGGCGAGGCTTGACTGTCGTCCGAAGCAATTTCTGACTGCTTGTCGCGCCTTCACATGACGCGAGTGGCTGGTATTGTGCTTGCCAAACGGCATTTTACTGTGACGCCTCGCGAACGAAGCACAGCAACCACAAGTAATCCCAGTGTCTAAGAGCATAAATTTCTATGACTTGCGCCGGGCGCTGCAGCTGGACAGCATGGATGCACAGGCAGCGCAGCGGCGGATGGCGCCGGCGCCGCGCGGCTGGGAAGAGCGCGCTGGACCTCCAAAGCAGGCGGCGGTCATGATCCTCGTCTTTGAAGATGCAGCTGGTCGCTTGCATTCGGTACTAACCCTGCGCAATGCTGAATTGCGCGGTCACAGCGGACAAGTCAGCTTCCCTGGTGGAGGCGCGGAGCCTGGCGACAAGGACGCGCTGCACACTGCCCTGCGCGAAACTGTCGAAGAGATCGGCGTCTGTGCGGCGCGCGTGCAGCCCCTGGGTCTGCTCTCGAAGCTCTACATCCCCGCCTCGCATTACGATGTAGCGCCGGTGGTGGCGCGCTACGATGGCGTGCCTTCCTTCTCGCCAAACGCTCAGGAAGTCGCGGAATTATTCACTTTCGCGCTAGACGACCTGCTGCGCCCCGAGCTCAAGGCGGAAGAGCGGCGGCTCATTCGTGGCGTGGATGTGCACGTCCCATACTACGCCATAAACCGCCACAAAGTCTGGGGAGCGACCGCCATCATGCTCAGCGAGCTGGAAGGGCGCCTCTTGCAAGCCAGACAAATCGTCACTCGCGAGGCGGGCTAAGGGCAGATGGACTGGTTTACTGCCGCGGTCATCTCGGCTGTGGGTTTGTCGGCGCAGGCGCTGGTATTCCAACGGCTGCAGCGACATTACGCCATCAACACCTTCATGGCCTATGCCTGGCTGGGCGCGACGCTGACGCTGGGCTTGCTATTTCTGCGGCCCGCCGAAATGGACGCCATCTCGCGCAACATCCTGCCGCTGGCGCTATCGGGTTTGACCAGCATGATGGGCAACTACGCCTACAACCGCGCTATCCGCCTGCAAGGCAATATCGGCTATATCGAAGCAGTGATGTCGTGGCGGCTCATCGTCACTTTTGCGTATTCGCTGCTGCTGCTGGGCGCGCCATTCGAGGCGCTGCGGCTGGGCGGCATCGTCTTGATCGTTTCGGGCGTGCTGGCGGTTTCTGGCGCTTGGAAGATGCGCGGCAAAGACGTCTCACTCGCCTGGTTGAGCTGGGCGCTAGTGGGCGGTTTGTCATTCGCGCTGGTCTCGATATTTGTTCGCTTCGCCAACGATGATGGCGTCAGTGGCGAAGTGTCGTTGATCATCGTCTTGCTGGTGGCCGGCTTGGGCTTTTTGGGCGCTGCCATCGCCGAAGGGTCGAGCTTGCGCATATCGTTGCGGCACAGTCCCCTGGTCTTCGCGGTGATCGTCTGCGCGACTCTGGGCAATGCCGCGCTATTTGTCGCTTATGCCAAAGCGCCCAATCTCGCTTATGCCATCGCCATCGACAACTCGCGCATCATCATTTTGTACCTGGTCGGCCTGGCGATGTTCAGCGCATCCTGGGGTCGCGCCCAGGCTGTGGGCATCGCGCTGACATTTGTCGGCATCTTGCTGCTGGCATGAGCGCAGTTGTGCAGCCTTGTCTCTGCTGATATAGTCGCTGCAATTGGAATCCGATATTCATGGACAGCTTAATTCACAGCAGCATCCCCATTTTGGCGGCGGGCAGCGGCACAGGCGGCGCGGGCGAGTGGAGCGCGCTGATTTTCTATGTCGTCATCGCGCTGGGCGTCTCGTTCCTGTGTTCAATATGGGAAGCAGCCATGCTGTCTACCCCTGTTTCGCACATTGAGCTGCTGGTGGAGCAGGGCAGCAAGGCGGGCGTAATCATGCAGGGGCTGCGCCAGAATGTCGAACATCCTATCTCGGCCATATTGACATTGAACACGATCGCGCACACGGTCGGTGCGGCCGGCGCTGGCGCAGAAGCCACCGCCATCTTCGGCAGCGAGTTCTTTGGCATTATTTCTGCCGTGCTGACGTTGCTGATTCTGGTCTTCTCTGAGATTATCCCCAAGACCCTGGGCGCGGTCTATGCCAAGCCGCTAACGCCTTTTACGGCCTGGTCGCTGCGCGCGCTGTTGGTTCTTTTCAAACCAGCGGTCTTCGCTTTTGAATTTGTTACGCGCGCAATGCGACCCGACGAAGACGCGCCGACAGTAACCCGCTCCGAGCTGCAAGTCATGGCGCGCATCAGCGCCGAAGAAGGTGGCATCCGCGAGCGAGAAAACCGTATCGTCGCCAACTTGCTGGAACTGGCCGAAGTCCAGGTGGAGACGATCATGACGCCGCGCACCGTCATGCTGACATTCCGGACCGACGCGACCATAGGCGAGATCATGCGGGAGCACACGGTCTTGCCATTTTCGCGCATTCCGGTTTATGGCGAATCGGCCGACGACATCCGCGGTTATGTGCTGCGGCACGAGATTTACAAGCGCGCCGCCGCGAACGAACACGATGTGCCCTTGCGAGAGATTGCGCGGCAGCTGCAAGTTGTGCCAGAGACGAACTCCGTGGCGCAAGTGCTGGACGAATTTATCGCCAAGCAAGACCATATCTTCCTGGTCATCGACGAATATGGTGGCACGGCAGGCTTGATCACGCTGGAAGATGCTGTCGAGACCTTGCTGGGCATCGAGATCTTGGACGAATCGGATCGCGTGGCAGACCTGCGAGACTTGGCGCGTCGCCGCTATGAAAGCCAGCAAGAAGCGCCACCGCCCCGCGAGCCTGCCGGCGCAGAATGAGCGAAATTCGCCTGCCCCTGCCTGGATACGCCTACAACTTTGACTTGTTGCTCGAGATCGTCAGGCGCTTCGCCTATCCAGCGCGTATGTTGGTCGAGGGCGCTGTGCTGTGGCGCTTCACCTGCGGACGCCTGCTGGCTTATCAGAGAGTGGGCGCCTCGCTTGTCGTTCGTGGCGACGAGCTTGCCAATGCCGAGCAGGCCGCTATCGCCCGAAAATCCCTGCAGATACTGGGGCTGAACCGCGATCTCTCGGCGTTTTATGACCATGCGGCGAAAGACGAGCGGCTTTGGCATGGGGTCGAGCCGCTGCTGGGCTTGCCGCTATTCTGCACAGAAACTGTCTTTGAGGCGCTGGTCACGTTGGTGATCGAGCAGCACATCAGCTGGAAAGCTGCCTTGCGGGCACAGTGCGCGTTGATGCGGTTATTTGGTCCAGGCGAGCTGGTGGCGGATGACCGATGCGTTTATGACTTCCCCAGCCCGGCACAACTGGCGGCTGCCAGTCCCAGCCAACTGAAGCCGCTGAAGATCACCGACCGGCGCTGCGCCTTGATCATTGAACTCGCTCGCCGAGTCGATTCCGGCGCGCTCGACCTGGAGGCGATTGCCGACTTGGATGACAGCGCTGCCTGCGCAAGCCTCATGCAGATCAAAGGCGTGGGCACATGGACGGCCGGCAATGTCATTGGGCGGGCATTCGGTCGCTATCCTCTGCTCGCCGAAAACGATGTCGCGCTGCAAGCGGCTGTGCGGGCTTATTTCCATGATGGGGATGACAAGAAAAGCGCTGACATGGTCAGGCAGGCATTGGGCGCGCATGGACCCTACGCCGGTATGGCCGGGCACTTTGTGCTGCTGCGCTGGGTGCTCGACCGCTATCCGCCTCAGATGCCCAACTCGTCATAGAGCAGGTCTGGATTGAGCGAGCGCAAGACCGTGTCTTCGCTTTGCAGGGTCAACGAAGCGGCTGCCACCCCCAGGCGCATGGCTTCATCAATCGGTACGCCGTTGAGAATGCCGAAGATCGCCGCGCCAGAGAAGGCATCGCCCGCGCCAGAAGTATCAACAACCTCCGTGTGAAGAGCGCGGATGTAGCCGCCACCGCTGCGATCTGCATAGGCCAAGCCCCGCTCGCCCAAGGTAACCACAGCGATCGTAGCGCCCATATTGACCAGTCGCTGCGCTGTTCCGATGGCTGATTCGCGCTCGGTGGACGGCTCGTCCAGCGAACACAGAGCTGCCGTTTCACTGGCGTTGGGCACGATCAGGAACAGGTTTGGGATGTATTTTCGCAAGCGGCGAGCCAGGCCAGGTGATGTGGGGTCGGCACAGACTCGCGCTTTGTGTCGCTGCGCCAGCTCGAACAAGGTGTCCAGCGCGTCTTCGCTCAACGTAGCATCGATGACGACCAGCGCGGCATCTTGAAAGAGCCATTCATGCTCCAGCAGATAATCCGAATCCAGCGCAGCCGTGATGCTGAGGTCATCCAGGCGTGTAACGTTCTCGGCGGATTGGTAGAGCAGCAGCGAAGCGGCAGTGCGCTCGCCAGTTACGCGCATTACATGGCTGCAGTCGATGCCCGCCAGCCGGGAATGACTTACCAGATACTCGCTGAGTTCGTCATCGGCAACTGCGGACAGCAAAATGGTGTCGATATCGAGGCGCGCCAGGTTCTCGGCGATATTGCGCGCGACGCCGCTTGCCGAGGCGTGGATATGCCCCTGTTGGCGCGTGCCCGGCTGCGGTACTTCGATTGAGCGCCCGGCCATCTCCAGGACCGACGAGCCAACTACCAGGACATAATCGCCTTCCATAGACTCGCTCCTGTAAACACGCTAGCCGGTCGTGCCGGCGGATTCGGGCGGTGGTGGCAGCGTCGGCTGGGCATTGCCCGGCGCTGTGTCGTCTGCTGGCGCAGCGGGCACATCCACGCCCAGGGTGGCCGGATTCAGATCGGCGCTGCCAGTGGCCTCTGGATTGGGCGCGTCTTCTGCACAGCGAAAGCCCACCCAGCGGTGAAACTCTGCTTCACCAGAAGATTGCCTGTGCACGGCGCGGCTGAAGAAAGGCACACTATTCCATGATCCGCCACGCAGCACCTTTTGCAAGCCGTTTAAGGGACCTGTCGGGTCTACAGACAAACCCAACTGCGCTTGCTGCTGATAATACGTTTCGCTGTAGTAGTCGCTCACCCATTCGGCGACATTGCCCGCCAGGTGATACAAGCCATACAAACTTCTGCCAAAATCGTATTCCGGGCTGGCAACGGGAAAATGGCTGGGTGTTTCGCGGGACCATTTCGTGTTGGCCAGCGCATTGTCCCAGATATTGCCCCAGGGATAGATGCGTCCGTCGTCTGCGCGCGCAGCCCGCTCCCATTCTGCTTCGGTCGGCAGGCGTCTGCCCACTGCTTCGCAATAAGCCCGCGCACCATGCCAGTTTACGCCATAGACGGGATGCTGCGCCAAGCCTGTATTGATGCTGTAGCTGCTGCCATTAAAAACAATGGGCGCGTCTTCGCTGTCATTGCGCGTCTGGATGCACCAAAAGCCCGGGCAGGCTGATTGATGCGAATTCGCACCGAGCAGGTTGAGGAAGGCGACATACTGCGTAAAGCTGACTTCGGTGGTTTCCATCAGGAATGGCTCGACGCGCACCTCGTGTTCCGGGTAGGAATCTTGTGCATATTGCGCCAGGCAAGTTCCGCCGCTGTTTTGGCATTCTCGCACAGCTTCGGCGACTTCGGCGGGATTCGTCCCCATGGTGAAGCTGCCACCGGGGATGGTTGCTGTCTCACTTCGCAAGCGCATCAGCACATCGGGTACGGCGCTGGCGGTCGTGACTGTGGGCTGCGGGATGGCTGTTGGCAGGCTGGTCGAAACAGCGGTCGGCTGCACTTGCACCGATATGGGCACATTGGTCGGCTGGATTTGCACGGCGGGGATGGGCGTTGCGGTAATGATGACCACTTGCGAGGCCGGCTCTGCAAGCTGCTGGTTGGGGTCGGGTGTTGCAGTCATGACCACATGCACGACCTGCTGCACGATCTGTGGCTGCGGCGTGGGCAAGAAGTAGGCGGGAAGCGTGCCTTCTGCCATGATAGCCAGCATGACGGTCAAGCCGCAGACCAAGCCGGGGATGAATCCCAAAATACCCCATTGCCAAGCCGCTCCACGATTTCGCCGGCCGCCCAGTCTTCTGTAGCCCATGTACGCTCCCTTGCGCGCGGCTGCCCAACTGCCCAGCTTGTTGTAATCAATAATAGCGCATAGGACAAGATAAGGTAAGCCAGTCGCAAGCTAGACCAGCTTGACAGCGCATCCGACTACGACTAGGCTTTCAGTAACCCGACGCCCAGGATGCGACATTGTGACAAGACTCAGCCTAGGTGCGTTCACGGCAGCCACGGCGGAAGCGGATGGTGTGCGCCCCGTAAACCTGCACAGCGATTTGCGGCCTCTGGCAGACCTCATCGAGCTGGCTTTTGCCAACAGCATGGACAGCGCGGGCCGTTCAGCCATTCGTGAGATGCGTTATCTGAGCCATATGGGCGCGGCGCTGCGGCTGATCACGCGCATCAACTCACTGGCAGAAGGCATCAGCCTTGGCTTTGTCTACATGGATGCGGGCGAGTTGGTCGGCAATGTGTCGATTTATCCCGCCAACTTCCCGCGCGAATTAGGCGAAACTTGGCTGTTGGCCAATGTGGCGGTGCATCCCCGGCAGCGGCGGCGTGGCATCGCCCATCAGCTGGTGGCGAGCAGCCTCGAGGCATT
Organism: Chloroflexi bacterium bin20; assembly: GCA_002238485.1. GTDB lineage: Bacteria > Chloroflexota > Anaerolineae > Aggregatilineales > Phototrophicaceae > UBA6055. The sequence continues at coordinate 89,044 of MPMG01000001.1, forward strand.
GCGATCACGCGGCGCGGCCCGTGTCATCCTGCAAGTCGACTGCGCCAACGAAGCCGCACTTAAATTGTACGAAGCGCAAGGCTTCATCTATGAGCGCGCCTGGAGACACTGGCGTCGCAGCAGCCGCGTGCGAGCTCCTGTACCACCTGGGCACGACTTCCACATCACGCGCTTGCGGCGCAATGAAAGAGCGGCGGAGTTTGCGCTGGCACAAGCTGCGCGCCCCAACAGCCGCGGCGGGCTGGGCTGGCTGAAACCCCTGCGCAAAGCCGACTTCTACCTTTCGCCCTGGCGGCAAGTGCGCAAATGGCTGTCTATGAACAGCATCGAAAAGCTGATCATCCGCAACGCCGACGCGCGTGAGATCCTGGCGTCTTGCTGGCTGGAGAACGCTATGAGCTTCGGTCGGGTGCAGGCGCGCCTGTTCACTTCGCCACAGATCGACCACCGCGCCTATGCCGAGGCTTTGATCAGCAACTTGGTATCTCGTTACGAGCGCACGACAATTCTGGTCGAACACCCGCGCGATGACGATGTCGTCAGCGAGCTATTGCGGCGCCAGCAATTCAAAGTGCGGCGAGAGCTGTGGCATATGCGGCTGGAATTCTGATGCTTGGGCGGCTGCGAAGCTGCGCGTGGGGCGCAGAAGGCGCTCAACTGGCGCGGAATCGAGGCGGACGCGGCTTGTCTGGGCTGGTCAAGCTGCTGTCCACTTTGGGCGCGGCCGGTCGCGTCGCCAATTTGCGAGGCAGGCGCGGCGGACGATTGCGATCGCTGTTGCTGACGGCGCTAGACCGCAAAGCACGCTGGGCGGTCGCTGCTGGATTGGCGGGATTCGCAGCGCCATTTGCGACAGCCAGATATTCGCCGAGGATCTGCCGCTGCTGCATGGCATCATAACGAGCGCGGCGGCGTGCCTTGTTGTGCTGGCGGCGCGAAATCTCTTGCTGGATCTGCGCTGGCTTGTGTACGCGCGTGAACAGCTTGGGCTCGTCCGCGCCCACCAGCGACATGCGCACATCCCCGATCTGCAACAGCGCCGAGACGAACCCGCTCGTGCTGGACTCGACATTGTCAATGCGCTCGACCAGGATCTGGTCGCGCAGATTCTGCAAGAAGAAGGGGCGCTTGTGCACCAGCGTGATGGTATCGTCCGATATGATGTAGATGTCGTTGCGCCAATCCCAATCCAGCCAATAATAAGCCAGGCTGCCGACCAGCAACGCGACCATGGCAATGCTGAAAGTTACCACGCGTATTTCTGGCGCGACGGCCGCAAATGTCAGAATCAGCGCCGCCAGCGAGACAACTATCACCGCCAGCGGGATGGTCGTGTGGCGCAGCCAGACGCTGATGTGCTTGCGATATACGATGTCGCCGTTGCTCATCTCAATGCGGGCGCTCAGGTAGCCGTTGCTGCCGCGGACAGGGCGGGGCGGCTGGTCGGTCGTCTCTTGCGCGCGCAATTCGTCGTCAGTAGCTTCGCCCGCCATCCAGCGCTGCATTTCCGCCCGCACCATCTTTCCGTGCCGCTGCGCCTGCTGTTCGTCGTAGCCTTTGCGCGTCGCCAGCACAAGCTGCTGCATGCGCGCTGGCTTGGGCATCAGGTCCAGTTCCAAATTGCCCTGCGCGCCAGCTGTCTTGACGACCACGGTGCCATATCGCAGCAGACGCGCGAAAATATCGCCAGACGGAATCTCGATATTGATCTCGTGCACGCTCTCCATGCCGACTTGCGCGATCTGCCGCTGCATGGTCACTATCGTGCGGTTGATGCGAATGATGCGCTGGTCGGTCACGATGACCGAGTCGTTGCGCCATTCCAGATAGAAGTAGACCAGGGCAGCGCTAGGCAGCAGCAACGATAGCCCCAGCAATCCCAACTGAAGCGCCTGCGCCTGGACCTGTGTTGCCGCCAGCCACATTACGGGCAGAAGCAGGATAGGCAGCCAGGCTGTCCGCAAAAACGCCCAGCTATGCCGGCGACTGTCGATGAGCACGGTTTCGTCTTCGCGCTGTTCGGCAAAACGCGGATTGATTTTCTTCTGATCAGCGCTGTCGGACATCAATGTCGCGCCTCAAGGTCCGGCTTTTCGTCTGGAAATGCGCTTGCATTGTAGCATAAGGCGGAATCTGAATCGGCTCGACTGCCAATCGGGAGTATCTGCAGAATTGGACACTCCGCAGAGCAAAAGACACCGCGCAAATTATACTTGCCAGGAGCGGCTTCCCACGCAATTTGGAAACTCTTCAAATCTGCGTTAGAATTCAATGAAGGTCAGGAGCGGGCAAGTAGGAGGGTGGTATGAATTTCGACACGAACCTTTCTTTGGATCTCGTCATCACAATCCTGGCGATCTTGGGTGCAGTGTGGCGCATACAACATGTACTAGAGAATCGGCAAGCCGAGTTGCGCAGGGAACTCAAAGCTGACAATATGGAATTGCGCAGGGAACTCAAAGCGGATAACGAAGTGCTTCGAGCGGAATACAAAGCCGACAACGAGGCGCTTCGCCAAGAACTCAAAGCCGAAATTGCCAAGTCGAATATGGAACGCAAAGCTGAGAACGCAGAACTACGCGAAGACATCCGCCGAGTCGAGGACAAAGTGGACGAAAGCAACCAACGTATAGCGCGGCTCGAAGGCATTATCCTCGCCCGTGAAGGCATGGTCGACACCATAGTTGAATAAATACACAGCGTCCCTGTCTTCCTTCTGCCGGTTTAATAGGCTAGCCGCATGTCGTGTTTTCGTGCTATACTCCTGCCAATGCGAAGAAACAGAGACAGGGTGCGATTATGGCTAGTCTGGGACCTACTGAACTGATCATCATACTGGTTATCGTAGTGCTGCTCTTCGGTGTCGGGCGAGTATCGCGCATCGGTGGCGAGCTTGGCTCCGCTGTTGCCAACTTCCGCAAGGGCTTGCAAGAAGGCGCAAAGGGCAAGCCAGAAGAAGCCGAACAGAAAGAAACCGCTTAGTCGCCAGCGTCTTTCAGGGCGCGCTTTAGCAGCTTGTCGGCGCGCAGATGCCCACGTTTTGGCAGGCTGGGCGGCAGCTTCAGGTTGTAAACTAGCGCCTCGCGGTTAAAGCGCTCAATTTCCTGTAGGAATTCGGCTGCGAATCGTTGCCAGTTGGCTTCTATTTCGGTTTGGCGCTGGTTCTCGTCGCGTGATTGTGCCGCTTCAATTTCTTGGCGGAAGCGGCGCGCACGCGCATTCAGTCGATCCCGCAGCTTTCGCTCTTGTTTTGCCAGCGCCTTGCCCGCAGCGATCCAGTCGGGCATGACTTCGTTGTCAGCCATGATCTTATAGGCGGCGCGCAATTCTCGCGGCACATGTTCATTATCCAATGACAAGCGTTTGCCTGCACCGGGCAAGTGCGACACATCGCCATCGCCGATAAGGTCTTTGGCGCCTTGATCGGCGATGCGATCCCATTTGGATAGCTTATTCATTCCTTGCCACCTCAGGGATTTGCAACGTTTGCAGCTGGCGTCCGAGCGAGTCGCTGATGGTTATCGTCTCTCCCGCTTCCCACACGCTTTCGTCGCGTCCCCAGAACCAGGCGCTGCCCGTGCTGATGCCGCTGCGTGTGTAGACAGCCACTTCCGCATCTGCAAAGAGCAGCTTCTGCCCAAATCGAAATGTGTTGCCGTCGCTGTCGCTCAGCTGCCAATTGCTGATATTGAGCTGTTCGCCAGGATTTCGCAGGTGGATGCCTTCTGCCGTGATATCACCCAAGCCTTCGACAGCCGCGATTTCCAGCTGCGCCGGCACGGATGTGGGCATCGGCGAGGGCGCTTGCGTGGCGACGATCAATACAGGCTCTTCACTGCCCGCGACTGCCACGCCGTCTACGATGCAGCCCGGCAGCGGCACGATGAGTTGGTCGCCTACTTTCAAAGCTCGGGCGGATTGTTCTGTCAGTTTGTTGACTTCCATCAGCATGTCGAGCTCGACGAAATAATCAAAGGCAACCGAATAAGGCGAATCTCCGCTGCGGATGGTGTGGATGAGGCAATTGCGCTGGTTGCGCAATGGTCCACCGGCGATGAAGACAGTCGGCGTGCTGACAACCGCATCGCGCGCACCAAGCTGCTGGGGATCCAACGTTGCCTCGCTTTCGGGCGCTGCTTCGGCCGCAATGTCGGCGGGCACTGTCACTTGCTGGCGCGAGGCTGCAGCGGGCACTGCCGTTACCAGTTTGGCTGGCAAGGGCGTTGCGGTGATGATGACTTCCACTGTGATGACATCGGGGATAGCGCTTCGTTCGCTGTCTTCACCAAACAGGCGCAGGCCCACAAAAGTGCCGAAGACCGCCGCCAGGAAGGTCAAACACAGGAAGATGAATTGCGGGATTATTTTCGTCGATCGAGGATCGCGCTGGGGTTGGATCATTCAACTGTTCCGTGCTGCGCTGCATCAAATCGGCAGTATAGCACGGCGCAATAGCCGCGACAACGGGCATAGCCCCAGCTTGAATCGGGGCGGTCTTCGGCTACAATAGCGCAACTTATGGTATTCCTGTCTGAAACCGCGCAATGAGAGTCCTGCTGGCAAGCGCCGAGGCCGCGCCTTTTGCTAAGGTTGGCGGTTTGGCTGATGTTGTGGGCTCGCTGCCGCAGGCATTGCAGACTTTGGGCGTGGATGCGCGCGTGATCTTGCCGGGCTATGGCTTCATCGATCACCTCGCCTACGACATCCAGCTGCTGGCCGAATTCAGCATGTCGCATCGTCTGGGTTCAAATGTCATCCGGCTCTATACCTGCCAGCATGACCGCATACCCGTCTACTTTCTGCAAGTGTCGCCCTATTTTGGCGGCGAGGGACAAGTCTACAGCACCTGGGACTGGGATATGGAACGTTTCATATTCTTCAATCAGGCGCTGATGGCTGCCATGAGCCAACTGGCAGAGCAGCTGCATTGGCGGCCCGATGCGCTGCATGTCAACGACTGGCACACGAGTCTGCTGCCTTTCATGCTGCAATCGCACGCCGATGCAGACCAATCGGCGCAAGCTAGTGTGCTGAGCATTCACAATATCGCCTATCAGGGACAAGGAGCAGGCGGGTTCTTGTGGCAAGCGGGCATCCACGGCCGCCATCATGCGGACCTGTACGAACTCGGACTTGCGGACAACCTGCTGGGCATCGGCATCGCCTACAGCGACATGATCGCCACAGTAAGCCCGCGTTATGCTGATGAAATCAAGTACGGCTACGCTGGTTATGAGCTTGCGCCTTTGATCGAAAGACGTTCGGGCGACTTGCGCGGCATCTTGAACGGCTTGGATTGCGATGTCTGGAATCCGGCCACCGATCTTGCCCTCGCGGCGAACTACGACAGCGACAACTTCCTAAGCGAACGTCCCCTCAACAAGCGCCATTTGCAGTCATTTGCGCGGCTGCCTGTCAATGATAAATTCCCGCTGGTCGGCATAGTCAGTCGGCTGGCGGCGCAAAAAGGCTTTGATCTGGCGCTGCCGGCTTTGCGCAGCCTGCTGGCAAAACGCGAGCTGCAGTTGGTCGTGCTGGGCACAGGCGAGCCCGAGCTGGAGCAGGCTTTCTGGCAGGTGGAGCAAGACTTCGACGACAGAGCGACTGTCTTCTTGCAATTCGATAGCCTGCTGGCACAGCAGATATATGCGGGCTGTGATATCTTTTTGATGCCGAGTCACTTTGAGCCTTGCGGCATGGGGCAGATGATGGCGATGCGTTATGGCGCCTTGCCGCTGGTGCGCGAGACTGGCGGATTGGCCGATACTGTCATCAATTATGACAATGGCGATGCGGACAGCGGCACGGGCTTTGTCTTCCAGTGGCAAGAGGCGCAGGCGGTTGAAGGCACGTTGAATTGGGCGCTAGACACATTTCGTGATCGTCGCTCCGCATGGCAGCGCATGCAAAAGCGCGCTATGCAAAGCGACTTCAGCTGGCAAAAGAGCGCCAGCCAATACATTGACCTTTATGAAATAGCGGTATCACGAGCCATTGCCAGACGATCGGGCGCAGAATGAGGAGGCGGCAGTGAAAATAAAAGCAGTGATCTTGGCGGGCGGCAAAGGCACACGTCTGAGTGTCTTGACGATCAAGCGCGCCAAACCAGCCGTTCCCTTTGGCGGCAAGTACCGCATCATCGACTTTGCGCTTAGCAACTGCGTCAATTCCAATATCTTCGATGTCATGGTGCTGACGCAGTATCGTCCGCACAGCCTCAACGACCACATCGGCAAGGGGCGTCCATGGGATCTTGACCGCTCGTTCACTGGCGGCGTGCGCCTGCTGCAGCCCTATCAAGGCAGCTTCGACACCGACTGGTACGCTGGCACTGCCGATGCGGTAACGCAAAACCTCAACTTTATCCGGCAGGGCAGACCAGAATATGTGCTGATTTTGTCGGGCGACCACATCTACCAGATGGATTATGACATGCTCGTGCAGTATCACCGCGACAAGGGCGCAGATGCCACGGTCTGCACAATCCGTGTGCCGCTTGACGAAGCCAGCCGCTTTGGCATCGTCGATACCGACCATGATTATCGCGTTACCGACTTCGTAGAAAAACCCGTATCGCCACCTGGCAATCTGGCGAATATGGGCGTGTATGTTTTCGACTATGCGGTTCTTGAACGGGTCTTGCAAGAAGATCAATTCGACTCGGCATCCGAGCATGATTTTGGCAAAAATATCCTTCCCAAGATGGTCGCCGACCGCATGGATATCTACGCCTACCCGTATGGCGGCTACTGGATTGATGTCGGCACGGTCGATGCGTATTGGGAAGCGCACATGGATTTGCTTTCCAGCCCGCCCTCGCTCAATCTGAACGACCGCACCTGGGTCATCCACACGCGCAGCGAAGAACGTCCGCCGGTGCGAATCGGCGCAAATGCCCGCATCGTTGATAGCATGATCTCCGATGGCGCAATGATCGGCGCGGGAGCAGTCATTGAGCGCTCGATTCTCTCGCCAGGCGTGTTCGTGGGTCCAGACGCAGTCATCCGCGAGTCGGTTGTTTTGAATGACGCCTATATTGAACGCGGCGCACTGGTGGAACGGGCGCTGGTTGACAAAATCGCCGTCATTGGCAAAGACGCGCGAGTGGGCGCCTGGCAAGACATGGGCGATTTGCGCATCACCAGCATCGGCAAGAATACTCGCATCCCGCCCGAATTCACCATTGGCGCTGGCTCGGTGGTTGGCTCGGATGTCGATCACGACGCCTTCGCGCAGTACAAGAATAGGAATGTGCCCGCCGACAGCGATGTCAAATTCAGCGCGCGCGTCCAACGATGATCACAGCGGCAACATTTCCAGGTTGAGAAGATGCACACAAGGACTCCAAAAGCAGAACAAAGCAAGTCATGCGAAAGATAATCGCAGAGAAAATAGCGCTCGATGCAGGGGCGAAACTTGGTCACCCGTCTCAATATGGAATTCGAGACAGGGGAACTTGGTTATAGCCTAGGCTTGGTCGCAGGCGAGGCCTCGCTTGTTGGCGAATACCTCGCAGCCCGTGTATGATTCACCCTAAGCAGGCATATCACAATGAAGAGGGTTCGGCATGACACAATTCAAAGTCGGCGTGCAATTACACCCACAGCATGTCAGTTACAAGACCTACGCGGCAGCCGTTAAAAAGACCGAAGCGCTGGGTGTGGATACGATCTGGAATTGGGATCATTTCTTCCCGCTCTATGCCGGGGACGAAGATGATAACAGCCATTTTGAGGGTTGGACGTTGCTAACCGCCATCGCCGCGTTGACCTCGCGCGCAGAGATCGGCACGTTGGTTACTTGCAACAGCTATCGCAATCCGGCGCTGCTGACACACATGGCGAACACAGTCGATCACATCAGCGGCGGACGCCTGATCCTGGGCATCGGCGCGGGCTGGTTCGAGAAAGATTATGTTGACTTTGGCTATGAGTTTGGCACAGCGGGCAGCCGTCTGCGCGATTTGGGAGAAGCGCTACCCATCATCAAAAAGCGCATGCAACTGGAGTTGCCCCCACCACAGCGCAACCCTATCCCCATCTTGATCGGTGGCGGCGGCGAGAAAGTCACCCTGAAATTGACGGCTCAATACGCGGACTTGTGGAACGGCTTTGGTCCCCCAGACATGTATGCGCACAAATGCCGCGTGCTGGACAACTGGTGCGCCGAGGTCGGGCGTAATCCCGCTGAAATCGAGCGGACCGTCTCAATCACGCAAGCCGACGACATTCCGCAGCAACTCGATGAATATGCCGAGGCCGGCGCGACTCATGCGATCCTCATGACGACTGTGCCGCCCGATTACAGCAAGGTCGAAGCCATGCTGGCTTGGCGTGAACGCATGAACAGCTAGGCGAAACATGACCGTTGGTATAGAGACAGCCAGGTCTACGTCGTCACCACGCAATTGTCGCTGCCGTGCGGGTTGGGCAAATAGCCATCGGCTTCCCAGTCGTTGTGCCACTCGTCGCCATTGACCAGGTAGCGGAATTCATACTGCGAGTCGGCTTTTAGATGCAGCCAGGCGCTAAAGCGACCATCTTTGCGCGCTTTCATTGGCGTGGCCGCCTCGTCCCAATTGTTGAAATCGCCGACCAATGCGACCGTCTCCGCGCTCAGTTTTTTGGGCGTGTAGAAAGTAACTTTGCAGACCGTTCCACGCTTCAAATACCGTTTCTTCAGCATGTTGCCTCTCCGTTGCCATGCAGACACCATATTTCGTTTCGCATTGAGTCCAGTCTAGCACAATTTGGACGCGTTTGTATAGGAATCGAATAGGAAATAATGTCGACTTTTCTAGCAATTCGATGCAAGTTACCCAAACTGGCAAGACATTTCTTGCCTATTTTCACACGTTGTCAGCAGTCCTAGCTCGCACAGCGCAAGAATCTGCACAGTTTTCCGGCTTTTTTCATTATTTGTGGCTTTGCGAAGTTTACGCTGGCATTCTTGCAGCAATTCCGTAGAATAGGAAATCTGTGCAGAAATGCCCTGTTTCCGCCGACAAAGGAGCCTGGCCAATGGTACACCCGGTCGCGCGAGTGACTGTCGCGCCCAAATTACCGCCACAGCTCAGCCGCCTGCACGACCTGACATACAATCTTCGCTGGGCTTGGGACCACGAAGCGATCTCGCTCTTTCGTCGCCTCGACCCCGTGCTTTGGAAAGAAACCGGACACAATCCGGAATGGATGCTGGGCAGGCTGAGCCAAGCCCGTTTGAGCGCCTTGGTGAGCGACAGTTCATTTATGGCGCATTACGCGCGCGTCTGCCGTTCGGTCGATGAATATATGCGCGCCGATGAGAGCTGGTTCGCGGCAAAATTCGGCGCAGAAGAGCGCCCGCCGACCATCGCCTACTTCTCCATGGAATTCGGCTTGACCGAGTGTTTGCAGAATTATTCAGGTGGCTTGGGCGTGTTGAGTGGCGACCATCTCAAGAGCGCCAGCGATTTGGGCGTCCCGCTGATCGGCGTGGGTATCCTGTATCAGGAAGGCTACTTCCAGCAGGTTCTCAATGCCGATGGCTACCAGCAAGAATCGTATCCAATCAACGATTATGTCAATTTGCCCCTGCGCTTGCAGTTGGACGAGCAGGGCGATCCAATCAAGATTGCCGTACCGCTGCCGGGACGCGAACTCTACGCGCAGATATGGAAGGTGCAGGTCGGGCGCGTCGCGCTTTATTTGCTGGATTCGAATATAGAAGACAACGCCTGGGAAGAAGACCGCAATCTGACCGACCGTCTGTATGGTGGCGACCGGCGCACACGGATTCGCCAGGAGATCTTGATGGGCATCGGTGGCGTGCGCGCTTTGCGTGCCCTGGGCATCAGCGCCGATGTATTTCACATGAACGAAGGCCATTCGGCTTTTCTGCTGCTGGAGCGCATCCGCGACTTCATGCAAGACGACAGCCAGACATTCGAACAGGCGCGCGCCTTGACCGCAGCCAGCAGCATCTTCACCGTGCACACCCCGGTGCCGGCAGGCTTGGAACGTTTCGACTTTGACCTGATAGACGAGCATTTCAACGATATGATGCGCGAGCTGGGCTTGTCGCGCGAGCAGTTCCTCGATCTGGGCCGCGAAAATTTGGGGAATTACGAACTCTTTTCTATGTCAGTAATGGCCTTGAATCTGTCGTCGGGGACGAATGGCGTGGCGCAGTTGCATGGCGCCGTCTCCCGAGAGATGTGGCGCTGGGTCTACCCCAATGTACCTGTGCACGAAGTGCCTATTGGCGCAATCACCAACGGCATTCATGTGCAGACCTGGGTCAGCCAAGAAATGGCGCAGCTTTTCGACCGTTATCTCGACCCCGCCTGGCGGCAGGAAGAAGCGCGGCACGAAGTTTGGGAGGGCGTCAGCAGCATCCCGGACGCAGAATTGTGGCGTACGCATGTCCGTCGGCGTGAGCGGCTGGTGGCTTTTGCCCGCGATCGTCTGCGCGCCCAACTGCTGCGGCGGGGCGTATCACAGACCGAGCTGGAAACGGCTGATGAAGTGTTGAATCCCGATGCCTTGACCATTGGCTTTGCGAGGCGCTTTGCCACCTACAAGCGCGCAACGTTGATCTTCTATGACCTGGAACGTCTGCGCAGGCTGATTGCCGACAGCGACCGCCCAGTGCAGTTCATATTCGCTGGCAAGGCGCATCCGCACGACCACCTCGGCAAAGAGTTGATCCGCAGCATCATCAATGTGGCACGCGACCCCGACTTTCGCGAAAGCATCGTATTCCTCGAGAATTACGATATGAATGTGGCGCGCTATATGGTCCAGGGCGTGGATGTCTGGCTGAATACGCCGCGCCGCCCCAAAGAAGCCAGCGGCACCAGCGGCATGAAAGTTATCTACAACGGCGGCTTGAATTGCAGCATTCCCGATGGCTGGTGGGCAGAAGCCTATCGCCGCGACATCGGCTGGTCGATTGGCAACGGCGAAGAATATCGCGAGGACGAATGGGCGCACCAGGATTATGTAGAAAGCCTGGCGCTCTACAACTTGCTGGAACAAGACATCGTCCCGCTCTTCTATCGGCAGTCGCGTGATGGTTTGCCGCGTGAATGGATCCGCCGCGTCAAACGCAGCATCCAGCGGCTGGGCGCAGAGTTCAATACGCAGCGCATGGTGCAGCAGTACACAGACGACCTCTACATGCCTCGCTACCGAGTCAGCCAGCAGATGCACGGCGCCGGCTTCAACCAGACGGCGGTATTCGTAGACTGGCAGCGGCGCCTCAAGCAGGTTTGGCACGAAGTGTCTGTGCTGGATGTCGCTGTCGATACGGGCGATGTCGAGATCGGCAGTTGCGCGCAGATTCAGGCGCATGTCGCGCTGGGGCAGTTGTGTCCGCAGGATGTCAAAGTGCAGCTCTATTACGGCATGTTGGACTCGTCAGGGCAGATTCACAACGGACAGTCGGTGGATATGCGCGTGCTGGGGCAGAATGGCAGCGGCGCATACACCTATGAAATCGACTATACCTACAGCCGGACAGGTCATGTCGGTTTTTCGGTGCGCGTCTTGCCCCACCATGCCTTTTTGCATTCGTCCTTCCTGCCGCACAAGATCGTGTGGGCCTAAGCCTTACAATCCCCCAACGATTCCGTTGCATGAAGTCCCTCCCTCACTATGCGCCGCGTAGACACTGGCGGTCGGGGAGGGGTTCGGGGTGGGGGCAATACACCGAAACCAGGGCACTAGACCGATTTGCCCGCCTCCGCTACAATTGACGCATTCGTGTACGAACAACATTGAAGATCATGAGCATGCAATATCACATTTGGACTCTTGGCTGCCAGATGAATGTCGCCGACTCGCAGTTGCTAGCATCCGAGCTGGAGAAGCTGGGGCATCGCGCCGCGCCAAATGGCGATGAAGCCGACATTATGGTTGTCAATACCTGCGTGGTGCGGCAAAGCGCCGAAGACAAGGGCTTGGGTCGGCTGGGCATGCTGGGCAAGCTGAAGCGCCAGCAGCCTGGCAAGATCATCGGCGTGATGGGCTGCATGGTCGGTGTGCGCGATCCGCTGTGGATGCGCAAACGGCTGCCCTATGTCGATGTCTTTATGCCGCCCTCCGATCCCGCGCCCATGGTGGACTTCCTGGGCGAGCGCAGTCACGAATCCGAAGCGCTGCAGATGGAAAATGCCGCCCGTCAAGAACGCGATGCCTTGCAAGATGGCGAGTTGGTCTTGCCCCTGCACGAGCGCGGACAGCTGGTCTGCGCGCATGTGCCAGTCGTTTATGGCTGCTCGCACGCCTGCACCTTTTGCATCATCCCATTCCGGCGCGGCATTGAACGCAGCCGGCGCATTGGCGAAATTGTCGCGCATGTGCGCAGCCTGGCGGGGCAGGGCGTCAAGGAAGTCACGCTGCTGGGGCAGATTGTCGACCGCTATGGCAAGGACATCGCCGATGGCCCCGACTTGTCCGATCTGCTGCGGATTGTGCACGAAACCGCCGAGCAGACGGGCCTGGAGCGCATTCGCTTCTTGACCAGCCACCCCAACTGGATGAGCGACAAGCTCCTGCGCACTGTTGCCGAGCTGCCGCGCATCATGCCGCATATCGAAGTGCCGGTGCAGTCGGGCGCAGACGAAGTGCTCTCGCAGATGCGGCGCGGTTACACGGCGGATCAGTATCGCAAGCTGGTGGACAAGATCCGCAAAATCATCCCGCAGGTCGCTATCCATACCGATATCATCGTCGGTTTCCCGGGTGAAACGCGAGGGCACTTCATGCAGACCTATGCGCTGCTGGAAGAGTTGCAGCTGGATAAGGCGCACTTGGCGCGCTACAGCCCTCGTCCGCAAACCGTCAGCGCTCGCCGCATGGACGATGATGTGCCCGAAGAAGAAAAGCGCGAACGGCACAAGATGCTGGAAGACCTGCAAGCCCGCGTGGTGGCGAAGATCAATGCGCAATATCTGGGCGAACGAGTCGAAGCGCTGGTCGAAAGTCAACATAAAGGGCGGTGGCGCGCTCGTACGCCGCAAAACAAGCTGGTTTTCTTCGAAGCCCCCGGCGACTGGCAAGGCAAGCTGGTGGAACTGGAAGTGACCTGGACGGGTCCCTGGAGCATGCAGGCGCGTCTGCCAAATGCGCAGCCCTATTCCGAACTGCCGCTCGTCATCGCTGGTTGATGCCCGGCGCGCGCTGCCGTCTCGTTCTTTGCTTCGCCTGTTTTCTGCTGGCAGCCTGCAATCTGCGCTCCCGCAGCCCCGCAACCGACGCCGCCAATGCCACAGACAGTACGCGCGTGCCGCCTTCCATCGAGATCGGCTCGCCCAGCGATGGCGACGAATTCGTGCTCGGCGACGAGATTCTGGTCTCTGTGCTAGCTGCGGACAGCGTGGGCATCAACCAGGTGAAGCTTTTCGTCGATGACCAGATTGTGCGCACGGTCTCGTCCGAGTCGCTGAAGGGCGACCTGGCGATGAAAGCCATCCTGGACTTTGTGCCACAGCGCGCCAACCTGGGCCGCATCACCTTGCGCGTCCTGGCCTACCGCGGCGCAGTGGTCAGTCCGCCCGACGAAGTCACGGTCATCGTGCGCGAATCGCCAGCGCAGATCGTGGCAACGCCCGCCCAGCCATCTGGCGTCCCCTACATCCCCAACGATGGCATCTGCCGCGCGCTGGTCAATGTCGACTTGAACTTTCGCACTGGTCCCGGCACCAACTACCGCATCTTGTCTGTGTTGCCCAGCGGCACACTCGCGCCCATCCGCGGACGCAACAGCCAACACAGCTGGTGGCAGCTTTCGGCAGAGGGGCGCGATGGCTGGGTCAGCGGCGATTACACGACCGAATATGGCGATTGCAGCACTGTGCCTGTGGTTGCGGGTTGAGCCCTATCCGAGTTGCTGCTCTGCCTGCCTGTGCTAGAATCCCCCGCAAATGCTTGTGGGAGATTGTGCCATGGCGATCGCTGTAAAGCGAATGATTCTGGTTACGCAGAATGTGCAATTTGCTATTGATGTCAAGCGCGCTCTGGAGGCGCTGGGCGAATACAGCGTGACCACCGCTGCCAATGCGCGCAACGCCATCGAATTCCTGCGTGAGCATCATGCCGATCTGCTGCTGCTGGATACGGTCGGATTGCCGATATCGCCTGGCATCCTGATTGAGTTGGTGCGCGCGCGCTCCGCTGATATCGCCATCGTGCTCGCGCCCGACCAGCCCGCTGTGCACCAACTGGCAGAAGATTATGAGGCCAAGAATGTGGTCGATATTCCCGTTTTGGCGCGTGAGCTGCTGCCGGTGCTGGAATCTGCGCTGGCAATGCGCCCCGAATCGCTGCCGTCGCTGCCAACCGATTCGCGTCAGGCAAGCCAAGACACACTGGCTATCGAAGCGCTGGTGGATGAGCTTGTGGCAGAAGACAGCGCGCTGAATTATACGCGCCGCCGCTTGCAAGCTTCGTATGAACTGCTGCATCCTCCCGCCGAAGCTGATTCCAGCACCGTTCAGGCTGTGGTCGAGCTGCAAATCGCCCCACCAGACGACAGCGACACCATCCGCTTCTATACAACCAGCATCGCCGACGACTTTGATGAATCCACGTTGGTCCCTGGCGATGGTGATACCGTCCGAGACCTGGCGCAGCGCCTGGCAGCCGACCCCAAAACCGAAGCAGAGCTGCCCCCCAGGCCACAATCAGAAACAGAAATCGACGAAAGCGCCGCTTTCCAGCAGATGCTCAATACCATGCTGGACGAAAGCACGCAGCTTGACGACTTACAGTTGGAATCGCTTTTTGATACCACAGCCGAGCTGCCTGGCGCGCTGGGGACGGGTGTTGTGCCTCGCTGGCTGCGCGAAACCGAGCAGCTGATCAGCGAGCCGGACTTCCTGGATGTGCTGCTGCCGCGCCTGGACGGAGAATCCGCCGACAAGACAGAGCCGGCCGCGCCAAATCCAACTACCAGCCACGACATTGCGCCGATCCCAGCGCCAGATGACGAAACAGTGCCCAGCGCCGACAGGCAAAGCGACAGGCAAGCAGCCACAGACGCTGATTGGCTGCCACTATCCAGTCATGACAAAGACCCGCTCCTCGCGCAGCTGGCGCTAACCATGACGCAGAGTATGACGGAATTGACCGCCGATGCCAGCGTCCTCACCCAGGGCGAGCGCATTCATGCCTTCTCTGGCGAGATGCCGCTGGACAGATTCCGCTCGCTGCGACATGTCATTGCCGATGACTGGACGGCGCAGGGAGACCAATCGCGACTGCGATTCATCCGCTTGCCCGATGGCAGCGCCGACTACATGCTCTATTCGCGCGGCACCATCGCCGGCTTCTGCCTGACGTTGATTTTCTCTGGCGGGCGACAACTGCGCGAGATCCGCCAGCAAGGCGAATCGCTCTTGCATGCGCTGGCTGCTGCGCCCGCGACATCGTCTGATAACAAGGCCATAGCCGATATAGCGCCCGCGCCAGAAGCCGATGCTCAGCCTTTCGCCTTTGTTTGGCTGATGGCGGATCCCGACTTGCCCTTGCCCAAACCAGTCGCTCAACAGTTGCTCTTTTGGCTGGAATTGCAGTTGAATAGTCTCGGCTGGACGATCCATCGTTTGGATGTGCATGGCGATTTCATCTACCTGTACGCCGATGTGCCTGGCGCCTCCGCTCCAGATTCCTTGATTCGCGATGTAATGGAACGCTCGCGGCAGATCGCCTGTGCCGAAGACCAGGCGCTGCCCCATGAGCTTTGGGCAGACGCCTACCTGGTTCTGCAGCCGGGCCGCGCCATCAGCGACCGCGAGTTGGGGCGCTTTCTTCAATTTGCCCGTGCCTGAGCGCGCGCTTGCCACTAGCACGGCAAGTCGGCTATACTTTGCGCCACGATTTGTGCAGTTGTATAGGCAGATGTCTTGGACGAGCGCCCGGTTCTGTATCTCATTGATGGGCATGCGCTGGCTTATCGCAGCTTCTTTGCGCTGCAGCGGGCTGGCTTTGTAACCTCGGCCGGCGAAAGCACCAGCGCCGTCTACGGCTTCAGCGCGACACTCTTGACTATCTATGAGAAGTTCCAGCCCAAATACCTGGCGGTAACTTTTGACAAAGGACTTAGCGGACGCGAGGAGTTCTACCCCGGCTACAAATCGTCTCGGCCGCCCATGCCGCCCGACCTAAAAGCTCAGTTTGAGCGCATCTTTGAACTGGTGGCTGCTTTCAACATCCCGCAGTTGACCATGGATAATATGGAAGCGGACGACATTCTGGGCACGATCAGCCGCCAGGCAGTCGAGCAGGGCTTGGATGTGCATATTGCCACGGGCGACCGCGACATCTTGCAGTTGCTGGGACCGCATGTGCGTGTGCAGCTGCCCCAACGCCGCGGCGAGGACATTGTCTACGATGAAGCCGCCTTCCGCGACCGATACGCAATTGAACCGAGCCAGCTGATCGAGCTGAAAGCGCTCATGGGCGACAACTCCGACGACATCCCAGGCGTGCCGGGCATCGGCGAAAAGTCGGCGACCAAGCTCTTGCAGCAGTATCGGGATCTGGAAGATATCTACGAGCACCTCGACGACCACAGCACTCGCGTGCGCAACTGCCTCATCAAAGGCAAGGACATGGCTTTCCTCAGTCGCCGGCTGGCCACCATCATGCGCGATCTGAATATCCCGCTGGATTTGGATGCCTGCGTCTTGCACGACTTCGAGCTGAAGGCAGTCGATGAAGTATTTTCCAGGCTGGAATTTCGATCGCATCGCGAGCGAGTGCACAAGCTGCACGGCGCCTTGCATGGTGATGAGGCGATTGGCATCGTCAAAGCCGAGGATGTGGTCAAAACAGTCATCGTGCGCGACCAAGCTGCGCTGGCTGACCTGGTCAGTACGCTCAACAGAGCCGAGATGATCGCCTTCGACACCGAGACGACCGGCATCGACCAAATGACTGCCGAACTGGTGGGCATCGCGCTGGCAGTGGATGGCGAGCAAGGCTATTACATCCCCGTCAATCACCGCGCTAGCAACGGGCAAGGGCAGTCCAGCATGTTTAGCGAGCCAGTAGGCGACCAGCTGCCCCTGGACGAAGTGATCGCAGCGCTGCGCCCGCCGCTGGAAAACCCGGCAATCCCCAAGGTCGCGCACAATGCCATATATGACCTGATCATCTTGCAGCGTTATGGCATTGATGTCGCGCCTATCGCCTTTGATACGTTGTTGGCGGAATGGCTCAGCAATCCCATCAGCAAATTCCTCAAGCTCAAGTCCTTGGTTGCGCATTCGCTGGATGTGCAGATGACCGAGATTGATGAGCTGCTGGGCAAAGGCAAAGATCAGAAAACGATGGACCAGATCGACATTGAAGTGGCCGCTCCCTATGCCGCCGCCGATGCCAGCATGACCTGGCGGCTCGTGCTGCCCCTGCGCGAGAAGCTGAATGACGAAGGCGTGGCCACGCTGTATCACAAGCTGGAACTGCCACTCATCCCCATCATCAGCCAGATGCAGCGCAAGGGCGTATCGCTGGATGTCGACTTTCTGCGCGCTATGAGCGACCAGCAGCGCGACAGCCTCTCCGAGTTGCAAGCACAAATCTTTGAGCTGGGCGGCGGCAAATTCAACATCAACAGCCCCAAACAGTTGAACGAAGTGCTCTTTGGCAGACTCGGCTTGCCAACCGAAGGCCTAAACCGAACCAAGCTGGGTTTTTCCACCGACACCAACACCCTGCAGAAACTGCGGAACGAGCACGAAATCATCGAATTGATCGAAGGATTTCGCGAGCTATCCAAGTTAAAGAGCACCTATGTAGATGCGCTGCCCAGCCTGGTCAATCCGCGCACGGGTCGCCTGCACACCAGTTATAACCAGACTGGCGCCGCCACTGGCAGATTCAGCAGCAGCAATCCCAACCTACAAAACATCCCCAACCGCACAGAAATGGGGCGGCAGGTGCGCCGAGCTTTTGTCGCGCCGCCCGGCTATGGATTCCTGGCTGTCGACTACAACCAGATCGAGCTGCGGGTCATGGCGCATATCAGCGAAGACGAAACATTGATCGATGCCTTTCAGAAGGACCTGGATATTCATCGAGCCACAGCTGCAGCAGTTTTTGGCATCGGGCTGGATGAGGTCAGCAACGAGCAGCGCGACTTCGCCAAGCGCGTCAACTTTGGACTGTGTTATGGGCAGGGCGCATATGGACTGGCCAGCCAAACGGGCTTGACGCGAGCCGAAGCGCAAACCTTCATCGATGCCTACTTCGCCGAGATGCCCGGCGTCAAACGTTATATCGACGAGACTCGCGCGCGCGTCTGGGAGCACGGCTATACCGAAACGCTCTATGGACGGCGGCGCAGCTATCCGCAGATCAAAGCGGGCCGGCGCAGTCGTGGCGCAGGCAATGAAGAACGGGCCGCCATCAATATGCCTATCCAGGGCACAGCCGCCGATATCTTGAAGCAGTCCATGATCGATCTGGATTCAGGCCTGCGCGATGCAGGCTGCGATGCGGCGATGATCTTGCAAGTGCATGACGAACTGGTTCTGGAAGTGCGCGAAGACGAATTGGCAGCGGTCGGCCCCCTGGTGGTGCAGACCATGGAAGCCGCCTTGCCCGATGGCAAAGCCCTGCGCGTCCCGTTAAAAGCCAAAGCCAGCTGGGGCGGCAACTGGCGCGACATGCACGAGTTGGCAACAGCACCATGATTAGCGACCTGGCAGGAAATGGCAAAAGCGACCGATGAAGCACTTTCTTGATTTGGCAGCTTGCGGCGGCGAAGAACTGCAAGACTATCTGGAACTGGCGCTGCAATTGAAGGCGGAGTGGCGCGCCGGCGGCAACCAGCCCATTCTGCGCGGCAAGACTCTGGGCATGATCTTCCAAAAACCATCGCTGCGCACGCGGGTATCCTTTGAGATGGGTATGAAGCACTTGGGTGGCGATGCTATCATGCTCGGTCCGCACGAGATCGGCTTGGGCGTCCGCGAAAGCGTGCCCGATGTGGCGCGGGTGCTTTCCAGCTATGTGCAAGGGATCATGGCGCGCGTTTATGATCACAGCGATGTCTTGCAGTTGGCGCAGTATTCGCGCGTGCCCGTCATCAACGGCTTGAGCGATGACTACCATCCCTGCCAGGCGCTGGCGGATATATTGACCATCCACGAGCATTTTGGGACCTTGCAGGGCATCAAGCTAGCTTTCGTTGGCGATGGCAACAATGTGGCGGCCTCTGTCGCGCTGGCTTGCGCCCAATTCGGGCTGGATTTTCGTATCGCCACCCCCGAAGGCTACGAAATGAAAGCGCCCATCCGCGAACAAGCGCAGGAAATCGCCGCGCGCAACGGCACTTCGCTGCTCATGTGCACGCGCCCCGAGATGGCGCTGGCCGATGCCGATGTCGTCTATACCGATACTTGGATAAGTATGGGCCAAGAATCAGAATCAGCCGAGCGCATGGACGAGTTTTTAGCCTTTCAGGTCAATAGGGGTATGCTGCGGCATGCCAGATCAGACGCCATTGTAATGCATTGCCTGCCAGCCCACCGCGGGCAGGAAATCACCGACGAAGTCATGGACGGTTCGCGGTCACGAATCTTCGAACAAGCGGAAAATCGTCTGCACGTGCAGAAAGCCATTCTGGCGCGCCTGCTGGGTTAAGGCCGCTGTAGTCGACGCGACTACCTACTTTATGTTAGAATACAATAACTTGCGCTGTACAAGCGGGTTTTCGCTTGTAGATAATACTGCGCCGCCCAGTTAGTCGGAAGCTGCCTCGTGGAACAATTATTGATCATCCTGGAGAGTCTCGCCCTGACCGATATCATTGATATCGCAATTGTGACTTTGCTTTTCTACAGCATCAGTTTACTATTTCGCGGCACGCAGGCGGTAACGCTCTTTCGGGGCATCGCGCTGCTGGTGATCGGTTTGATCAGTGTGGCGGCGCTGCTGCGGCTGCAAGCGCTCAGTTGGTTGCTGGCGAACAGCTTGACCGCCTTGGTCATTGCTATTCCGGTCATTTTTCAGCCTGAGATCCGCCGCGTGTTAGAGAGGCTTGGGCGCAGCGCATTCTTTGGCACTCGTCTGGCGCCAGAAGCCACGCGCGTCTCGGTGATAGACGAGATCTATAATGCCGTGACCAAGCTGAGCAGTCGCCGTCATGGCGCACTCATCGTGCTGCAGCGCAACAGCAGCGTGCAAGAATATATCCGCACGGGCATTGGCTTGGACGCGATCGTTACGGCTGACTTGTTGGCTACGCTCTTTTGGCCCCTCACCGAGCTGCACGATGGCGCTGTCATCATTGATGACACAGGGCGGATCGCGGCGGCTTCCTGCGTCTTGCCCATCACGGCCAGCCGCAACCTGCCCGATCCCAACCTGGGCACACGCCACCGGGCGGCAGTTGGCATCAGCGAAGTTGGCGATGCGCTATGTGTGGTCGTTTCCGAAGAGACTGGCAAGATTTCGCTCACCAATGGCGGCCGCATGATCCTCGACCTGGATGCGCAGCGCTTGCAGCTGATCCTGGGTGGCGTCTATGGACCCGACCAAGCCGACCAGCCGTCTCTTGCCAAGCGAGTTCGTGAACTGCGCGACGAATTCCTGCTGCGTTTGCAGACGCGCCGCCGACAAGGGGCACAAACATGATCCGTCGCTGGGCACAGACAAACGCCGCTGGCAACTTTCTCTGGCTGACGGTTTCGCTGTTGCTGGCGACCGGCGTCTGGTATATCGCAGTTACCTCTGCCGACCCCATCCAGCAGCGGCGATTCTCCAGCGTGCCCATCCTGTTTGTAGAAAGCGACTCGGCTGTCATGACCAGCAGCTCGGCCCGCACGGCGATTGTCACTGTGCAAGGCTCGCAAGCCTCCATACCACGCCTGGTTGAAGAAATCGAAGTCCGTGCCGAATTGTCTCGACTGGGACCAGGCACCCATACTGTGCCGCTGCATGTCAGCGTTGCGCCCAATACCTCAGACAGCATCCGCAGACCCGTGCTGCGTATCCAGCCGGCGCAGATCCTTGTCGAGCTGGAGCCGATCGAATCGCGCGATATGGCAATCGAGATTGCCATCACGGATCCGCCGCCCACCGGCTATCGCCACGATGAACCGCAGCTGGATATCGACGATGTGGTGGTTAGGGGCGCCGCTAGCCGCATGTCGCAAGTGGCGGCTATCCGCGGCGAGCTAGACTTGTCTGCCAGTCGCAGCCCACTCGAACAGGAAGTCCGTCTGCACGCAGAAGATGCCGAAGGCGACCGGGTGAACGGCGTGGAACTGAGCCCACAATCGGCTCGGGTTGCCGTGCGCGTATCGCGGCGCGATGACATCCGCCAATTTCCAGTGCGACCCAACATCCTTTTACACACGCTGACAGAGGGCTTCTTGTTCAAAGATTACAGCTATGACCCCGCTTCTCTCTTCATTAGCGGCGCGCCCGAACAGCTGGCACAGCTTTCTGATACCCTGCTTACTGAGCGAATTAGCCTGGAGGGTCATCAAGAGAAATTCGAGGCGACTGTGCCCATCTTGCTGCCCGACGACGACCTGTTCGTCATGGGCGGCAATAACAACATCACGGTCACTGTTGACATCATCCCCATCATCGTTTCACGCCAGATTGACAGCATTGAAGTCGACCACTTTGGCTTGGACGGGGGATTCGCGGTGACGATCGCGCCCAGAACTGTGTCCGCCATAGTCAATGGTCCGGTTGTGTTGGTCGAGCCCTTGTCTGCCGCCGATGTCCAGGTCAACGTTGATCTGGATGGGCTTGTGCCCGGCGTATACGACCTTGCGCCGTCTATCGCTATCAACCGGGGTGAACTTAGCGAGGCAAATGTATCGCTTTCGCCGTCTGTCCTGAATGTTGAGATCACCCCGCTCGCAAGCCAGCGATGACGAGCTCAAAGCTGAGTCGCTCACAGAAGGCTAGTTCGGCTGTGTCTGCCAATTGTGCCGCGCCGCGACTACAATTCGCAGCAGACGAGCTTTTGCGGAGCGCCCAACGCTGATGGCACGGAAACCGATTGTCGCCCTGGTGGGCAGACCCAATGTGGGCAAGAGTACGCTTTTCAATCGGCTGGTCGGCGAGCGACTGGCAGTCACGCACGAGATGCCCGGCACGACGCGAGATCGCCTGCATGGCGAGTCCTTCTGGACTGGCGCCGCTTTTCAGGTAATCGACACGGGCGGCATCGAAGTCTATCAGCCGACCGGGGCGCGCGATGAATCGCCACTGGCAGAGGGCAGCGCAGCTTTTGTGGCTGAAATCATTGAACAGGCGCTGATCGCCATTGCCGATGCCGATGTCATCATTCTGCTGGTCGATGCGCAAGTCGGCGTAACGGCAGCCGATGAAGCCATCGCCGAGATCTTGCGCCGCAGCGATAAACCCGTGCTGGTGGCCGCCAACAAAATCGATGATCGCCGCTTTCTGGACGAGGCATACGACTTCTATAGCCTGGGTTTAGACGCCGTCATTGGCATCAGCGCCATTCACGGGCTGGGCGTTGGTGACTTGTTGGACGAGCTAGTGAGCCGCCTGGGCGCGCTGGTGGACGACAGCGAAGACGAAGACGACGAGCACCTCAAGATTGCCATTGTGGGCAGACCCAACGCCGGCAAGAGCACCTTGCTCAACAATCTCATCGGCGCCGAACGCGCCATTGTCAGCGAAGTCGCCGGCACCACCCGCGATGCCATCGATACCGACATCAACTGGTATGGCGAACGAGTTACGTTGATCGACACAGCGGGCATCCGCCGGCGGGGCCGCATTGAAGCGGGGGTCGAACGATACAGCGTTATCCGCGCCATGAGAGCGATCGCGCGCAGTGATGTGGCGCTCTTGGTTATCGATGCGCAGCTGGGCGTTACGGAACAGGATGAGCATATCGCCGGGTATATCATCGAGGAATACAAGAGCCTGGTCATCGTCATCAACAAGTGGGACGCGCTGGAAAAAGACGCGCATACCATGCACGGTTTTGTCGAAACGATCCGCGACCGGCTGCATTTTGTGCGTTACGCGCCGATTGTCTTCATCAGCGCGCTGGAAGGCCAGCGTATTCACCAGGTTCTGGAAGTGGCGAATCGGGTCTGGGAAGCCCGTTTCTTGCGGATGCCAACCGCCGATGTCAACAAGCTGCTGCGCGAGGCGGTCGAAAAACACCCTCCGCACGCCAAAGGCAACAAGCGGCTGAAGTTTCTCTATGCCTCGCAGGTGCGCACCAACCCGCCGCTGATCCTCTTCCATGTCAACGATCCGCGGCAAGTACATTTCAGCTACAAACGCTATTTGGAAAACCAGTTTCGCGAGGCATTCGAATTTGAAGGAACGCCCATCCGCATGAGCTTTCGTTCGCGCGACAACAAGCGGGCTTTTGAACCGGCCTAGCGCAGCAGTTTTGGTCGGGCTTTGCATTGCGATAGCTGGCGGGCAAACCTATAATCGGCGCGTGTATCCATCCTGCGCGTGAAGGGAAGTTCATTTGGGCAGCCATACAGGCGATCTGCCGCGACCGCGCTTGAAGACGCCGGGCTTGCTGATGGAGCTGGTCGGCACTGTCGTCTTCGTGCTGGCGGTCACCGTGCTTTTTGACCTGGCGATACCTCGCTCGCTGGTCGATGGGCACAGCATGGAGCCGACCTTCTTCGGCGATGACCGGCTGGTTGTCAGTCGCGTGCACTACCTGCTGAGCCAACCTGCGCGCGGTGATATCGTGGTCTTCAACTCGCTGCGACCCAGCGAGGCGGCGCGTGGCGTCATGCTGATCAAGCGCATCATTGGCTTGCCTGGCGATTCAGTTGTGATCCGCGATCGTCTGGTGCATATCAATGGGGTGGCGCTTGACGAGCCCTATATCAAAGAGCCCTGCGAGCGACGCTGCCGCGATGCCGAATGGACTCTGGGCGTGGGCGAATACTTCGTCATGGGCGACAACCGCAACAACAGCAACGATTCGCGCGCCTTTGGACCCGTGCCTTTGCGCCACATCGTTGGCGAGGTCATCTTCCGCTATTTTCCGCTACATGCCATCGGGCTGATCGCCCAGTAAGGCGGCGTTAATGACTGCCAAATCCCCCGGTTTCGCTTGTCCGCGCTGTACAGTTGGACGTTGCACAGCCCAGCGCACGACTTTCTGCGACATGGTGCACGATCAGCTGCTGAGCATTCCCAATGTGCTTGCCAATATCTGCGATGTCTGCAACTTTGTCGAATTTGATCAAGAATTGCTTGACTTGCTGTGGGAACGTCTTTACAACGGCGCGCCCCGCGAAGAGCTTGTGCCAGCCGTCTCGTCAAAACGCAGCCCGACATTCGGCGAAGGGTAGCGCATATGCCAACAGAAGCAGACCTGCGGACGCTGGTATGTCGCATCGGCGCATTGATGTATCAGAAAGGCACTATTGATGGAACGGCCGGCAATATCAGCGCAAGACTGGACAACGGGGACATACTGCTTACGCCCAGCGGCTTGGCCACTGGCTTCTTGCAGCCCGAGCAACTGATCATCGTCGACCTTGATGGCAAACGAGTCGATGAGACTAGCGCTGCCAATGCAGACCTGCGCCCGACCTCAGAAAGCGCCATGCACCTGGAATGTTATCGCCAGCGAGACGATGTCCATGGTGTCGTTCATGCGCATCCACCTACAGCTATCGCGCTGACATTGGCTGGAGTCGATCTGGGGCAATGTCTGATTCCCGAGATGGTGGTGCTGCTGGGTCTCGTGCCGACAGCGCCCTATTCCACGCCATCCAGCGAAGAAAATCGCCTCGCCATCACCGCGCTCATCCGCGAGCACGATGCCATCATGCTGTCCAACCATGGCTCGCTAACGGTGGCAAATTCGCTTTGGGATGCCTACCTGCTGTTGGAATCGCTGGAGCACGGCGCGACCATAATCCACCGCGCGCTGCAGATAAGCAAGGAATTAAATGCTATTCCACCAGAGCAGATCGGCAAACTGGTCGCCTATCGCGAGCAATTTGGCTTGCTGCGTCCTGGCGACCGCGAACGATTTGCCCGCTTTACACAGTCGGATTGACCGCCTGCCGACCGTACAATCTGCTAAGCACTTGTGGGCTATTCCACTATTGACTCGCAGCGCATTGGCGTATATTGTTTGCGCTGTCGCTGCCGGCCAGCAGTGCGGCGGAGGCCCCTTCGTCTAGCGGCCTAGGATGCCACCCTTTCAAGGTGGAGACACGGGTTCGAGTCCCGTAGGGGCTACAGAAAACTCTCGCGGATGCGCCGCGCCTGCTCAATGTTGCCTTTCGCTCGTTCGCGCGTTTGCTGCATCTTCTTCTCCGCCTCGACCGCTCTTTCTCGCACATAACGTTCGCCGCGTTCGTCCGCAGCATCCAGCATCGCCCGCATTTCATCATTCAGTTTGACTGTTGAGCTCGGCGCGCCCGGGCGGTCAGACGGGTTCAGCGAGCTTTCCAGGCGTGTCGGCCGGCGCTCTTCCAGCGGAGCGATAGGCAAGGGCTGCGAGGGCAACGTCTGATACCAATAGGCGGTTGAAGCCCAGTCGTCGGACAAGTGGTTGCCATGTCCATGCTCGATCGTAACTTTGATGCGGCGCGAGAAATGCACAGGATCGGTCAGGTGAAAACGATAACTGACCTGATAGCCAGGCATTTGGCTTTCGTGCAAGATCGTGCCGCACATTGGGAAGGCATTCGTCTGCATGCCCCAGGCATGGCTGAAATAATCTTCTGTGCCAGTGCCATGCAGGCTGGGGGGCCACGTATCGTCATCGATGAAGATCATATCGTCGCCTTCGCCCCACCAGGTGCCTTGAAAATGAGCCACCGACAGGTTGCAGCCGATATAATGCCCGCTGCCTTCCGTTTCCAGCACGACATAATTGCCATCGCCGCTCAGGTTGACAATATTGGTTTCTGGGCTGTTGGTCTGCAAGTTGGCTCCCCAGCCAGCACAGGGATTGTCGCGTTTCCAATGCGCATGGAAGTAGGCGGTCTCGGCGGCGCTGTCTTTGCGATGCAGCTCATAATCAATGTAGAAGTATTGCCCATAGGGCACATCGTTCTGGTTCTCGATCTCGATGCGCGCGCGTTTTTGGAAGGGCATGGGCAAATAGCAGTTCAAGCCGGCATTGCCACCAAAGAGGAACTGCTCTTCTGGTTTGACCGTCACGGCGAAAGGCAGCGACTGATAATTGGCGGCGATGCTGTGTCCGATGCCGAAGAAGTCGCCCAGCGGCACGAGGACACTGGGATTCTCCTGGTCGTCCCAATATACTTTGAGCAGGATCTTGCGGTAATAATAGGGGTCGCTGACCTCCCAATTCAGTCCCAGCGCGTTGTGAATCTCGAATATGGGCGCGACATAATGCCCCATATACGGGTCGATGATGCCCGGACCGAGGACCCGCCGGCAGAACTGGGTCATCCAGATGTGCGTGATGCAGCCAGGTCCTTCTATGTCGGCGAGGACGATGGACTCCTGCGGCGGGATCAGCCAATAATCCTGGTTGCGCCCGGCCTGGTCCCAGCTTGATGCGCGCGCCGATCGCACATCACGGAAGTGTGTCAAGTTGTCGAAGATGCCGCCCAGCGGTCTTATGGTCATTTTCGATCTCCTTTTCGCGCGTCGGGACTGTTTCTGTGGCGAGGCAATCCCAAAATGAGCAATATTTGACAACACTAGCATAGCGCGATACACTCTCGATAACTTGCAACTGGTGGTAAAGACCGAAGAAAACCGATGGTCGACAGAGTCACTTTCAAGTCATTCCGGCCGCACCAACGGCACATGGCGTTTTCTATTGCGCATTATCCCTCGATGAAGCTGCTGCTTCACATCTGCATGGAGACCAAACGTCTCGGCGATATCCCCCGCACATAGTCCATCGGCGCGCAGTCCGCTGCCCCCGATTTCCATATTTCTGCGCGCCCCGCACTTGGGATAGCCACTGACTCGGTCAGTGTTGTCCGCTGTGGAATCTGTTGCGGATTCCCAGCATTTCTATACGACGCCTAGTTCAAAAGAAAGGCAGGATCATGAAACGCATTTGTCTAGTTCTGGCAATACTCGTTTTGCTCGCGCCGGTGCTGGTGGCGGGCGCGCAAGAGCCAGTTACCCTAACGGTGCTGGTTGAGCAAGGAGGACTGTGGCTGCAAGAAGCCGCCGCTGCCCAATTCGAAGCGGAGACGGGCCACACCGTCGAGTTCGTCAATGTGCCTTATGGCAGCGTCTTCGACCGTTTGTCAGCCGAGATGGCGACTGGCGGCAGCGCCTTTGATGTCGCCACCATTGATGTCGTCTGGATGTCGCACTTCGCCCCCTTTGCCGAGTCGCTGGATGATCTCTTCACCGACGAGGTCATGGACGATTTGTTCGCCTCGCTGGTGGCTGACGCGCAGATAGACGGCGTATTCATCGGCATGCCCACCTGGGCGAACACCGAGATCATCTTCTACCGCAAAGACATGTGGGAAAACGCGGACGAAATGGCGGCTTTCGAAGCTGAATATGGCTATCCGCTTGCGCCGCCGGCCACCTGGCAAGAGTTCACCGACATGGCGCAATTCTTCACGCGGGACAACGATGGCGATGGCGAGATCGACATGTATGGCACCGATGTCAAAGGTGGCGTGGCCGACTTTGAATGGATGATCGCCGTGCTGCAGGCTGGCTCGCCCGGCGTGGTGCTGGATGCCGAAAACAACATCATCATCGACAACGATGAGCATGTGGCGGGCTTGGAATATTACATCAGCCACCACTGCGACATGAATGTAGCGCCGCCCAATGTCAACGAGATCGACTGGGGTGTGGCCGAGAATCTCTTCTACCAGAGCCAGACCGCCATGTTCCGCTTTTGGGGACACGCCTATCGCCTGACTCGCGGCGACTCGCCAATTGCCGATCTGGTTGGCGCTGCGCCCATGATCGCTGGTCCGGGCGGCATCGGCGCGATACCCGGTCCCTGGTTCAATATCGTGCCCAAGACCTCGCAGAACAAAGAGGTGGCTTTGCAGTTGGTTCAGTATTTGTATGACCACAACGCCATGGGCATCGAAGCGCCGCTGGGCTTGGCTGCGCGAAAGTCGGCTTATGCGCAGTATGCCGATGTCGAAGGCTTCGAGAACCTGAATCCGCTGCTTGAGACGCTGGACAGCCCGCAGACCATCGGCCGTCCCGCCGTCGCCGACTGGCAGCAGATCGCCGATGAGATCTTGGGGCCGATCGGCTCAGACGCCTTGACCTGCGAGCACGATGTCGCCGAGCTGCTGGCTTGGGGACGCGCCGAGTTGGAAGCGATGGGCTACGAGTAGACGCGCTTGGGCGCAAACAATGAGTGGGTCTGCCCATGATCAAGCTGACAGACAGACGTTTTGTGCTGCTGCTGCTGGCGCCGGCCGGCTGCTTTCTCGTCATCTTTGTGGCATACCCGCTCCTTTTGCTGCTGCGCAACAGCTTTTACGAGGTCAGCCTCTACGCCTTGAATGATGGCGTCTATGTCGGCTGGGACAATTTTGTCAAGGCGCTTAGCTCGCCCCGCGTGCGCGAGTCGGCTGGGCGGACGTTGAATTACACATTGATCGCCTTGAGCGCCGAGTTTGTGCTGGGCTTTGGCGCGGCGCTGCTTTTCAACGCGCTGGGCAAACGTTCCGAGATTCTGCGCACCATTTTCGCGTTTCCGCTGATGATCCCGCCCATCGTAGCCGGCTTGCTGTGGCGCTTTATGTTGATCGACAATATCGGCATCGTCAATCACATCCTGGAGACGCTGGGCATCATCGGCGACGCCAGTGACATCAGTTGGCTGGGTGACCGCGATCTGGTGCTTTTTTCTGTGGCCTTGCCCAATATCTGGCTGACGACTTCTTTTGTGGCGCTGGTGCTTTATACTGGTTTGCAGAATATCCCCGCCGAATTGATCGAGGCCGCAAAGATTGATGGCGCAAATAACTGGCAGCGCTTCCACCGCGTGACTGTGCCCCTGCTGCGTCCGGTAATCGCTGTCGTGCTGATTCTGCGGGGCATTGATGCCGCCCGCGCTTTTGACATGATCTGGATTCAAACCGAAGGCGGTCCGCGCTTTGCTTCCGAGATCCTCAGCATTCATATTTACCGCGCTATGATTCGTTATGGCAATGTGGGCGAGGCTTCTGCGATCGCCACACTTTTCATGCTGGGCATGGTCTTGGCGAGCGCCTTGGCATTCTATGTCATCTGGGGCAGGGGGAGTTCACAATCATGAAAAGCTCCCTTGCCTCGCGGACGCTGCTGACGCTGCTGGTGGCGCTGATTGTGCTGGTCTATGGCTTTCCCTATGCTTTCCTGGTTTCGACCTCGTTGAAGTCGCCGCAGGATGCGCTGGCTATCCCGCCGACCTTGCTGCCGCAGCAGCTTAGCCTGGAGAATTATGCCAACATCGGCGAGCACCCGACTGTGCAGCGATCATTCGGCAACAGCGCCATCATTGCGCTGCTGAGCACGGTGATTACCATTGCGCTGGCTGTGCCGGCCGCCTATGCCGTGGCCCGTTATGGCGCCTGGGCGGGCAAAGCCTTCCTGTTCGTCGTGCTGATAACGCGTTTGATCCCGCCAGTCGCCGTGGGCATTCCCCTCTTCGTCATCATGCGCGCGCTGGGCCTGATCGACACGCATCTGGGTGTGGCGCTGGCGCATTCCACCATTAGCGTGCCCTTGGGCATCTGGCTGCTGGCCAGCTTTATGGAAAGCATCCCGCGCGAATTGGAAGAGGCGGCGCGCGTCGATGGCTGTTCGCGTTTTGGCGCGCTCTTGCGCATCATCATTCCGGTGGCCTCCGGTGGCATCGCAGTTACGGCTATCTTCGTCTTTCTGGCCTCTTGGAACGAGTTTCTGTTTTCGCTGCTGCTGTCGTCAACCGGCGTCAAGACTGCGCCTATCGCCATTGCCGAATTCAAAACACAGTACAGCATCCAATGGGGCACGATGACCTCGCTGGCGGTATTATTCTCGTTTCCTGTTATCATCTTTTCGCTGTTGATGCAAAAGCGCATCATCGCTGGCTTGACCGTGGGCGCTGTCAAGGGATAGGCGCGTGAGTTTATTCTGCGAAGGAGAAGTTGGCACATGAATGTCTGGCAACCCAATAGTCCGCTGGGCGGCTTGCCCTTTATCAAGCGCGCCAGGTCGCTGCGTTCGTCCAGTTATGACACCAGCGGCGCCAACCGCGACTTCAAGGTGGTGCCACCCGGCGCAAGTCATGTCATGGCGGATATTGAAGGCTGCGGCGCCATCAAGCATATCTGGATGACCACGCGCTGCTATGCACCGCAATACATGCGCAAGCTGGTCATCGAGATGTACTGGGATGGCGAAGACAACCCCAGCGTGCGTGCGCCTTATGGAGACTTCTTCGGCATCGGGCACGCCACCGGCAAGCACTATGTCTCCTTGCCCGTCAGCATGACTTTCGGCGATAGGCGCGGACCAAAGGGACCCTTCTCTCCCGCTATGAATTGGTACTTCCCCATGCCCTTTGGGCAGCATGCACGCATACAAATCATCAACGAGAGCGAAGAGCCTATCCAAAATCTCTTCTATTATGTCGACTACGAACTCTACGACGATGCACCGCCGGACGACCTGGGCTACTTTCACGCTTCTTACAACCAGGAGAATCCCACCCAAGCGGTGGCGCATCTTGGTGACGAGCCCAATCCCGCGCCCTGGGACCTGCCCGGCATCAACCTCGATGGCGCAGAGAATTATGTCATCCTCGACGCGGTCGGCACCGGGCATTTTGTGGGCTGCCTGTTGAATATCGACAATTTCAACGCCAGCAACCAGGTCTTCACTTGGCCCGGCGAAGGCGATGATATGTTCTTTGTCGATGGCGAGGCTTGGCCCCCCTCCTTGCATGGCACAGGCACAGAAGACTACTTCGGTTGCGCCTGGGGCTTCCCCAGTGGCGAATATGCTGGTCCCTATCACGGCATTTCGCTGGGCAGCGATGCGCAAGAGCACTTCGGCAAGTGGAGTCTGTATCGCTGGCATATCGAAGACCCTGTGCGCTTCACAAAGTCGCTGCGTTTCTCAATAGAGCACGGGCACGCCAACGATCAGAGCAACGAGTATTCCAGCGTGGCTTATTGGTATCAACTGGAACCGCACAAGCCGCTGTCGCCTTTGCCGCCGGTCGAAGCGCGCCTGCCACGCCGCTGGCCCGAACACGGTCTGTGGGATCGCTAGCTGCGTGCGCGCTGCGGGATTCGCGCGCTTTCAGGCGATGTCGTCCAGATCGATAGTGACGCCCACCAGATGCGCGGTATCTGGCGAGTCGCCGGCGTTGCTGTAATCGACCAAGAAGATGCCGCCGTCATCGCGCTGAATCCACGAAGAATAGCCGTGGTCGGGCCAAGGCTGCTGCGCAGGATGGTTGGCGTGAATCTGAATCATGCGCTCGCGCTGGTATTGATCGGGGAATGCCCCGCTGTCGGCTCGCCATGACCAGGCATAGTCGTCCAGCGTGGCATTGCGCAGCCGGTAGGACACAGTCCGCCAATAGCTGCGGCCACTGGCGCTGAATTGCCCAAATTGCGTGCGCCGCAGCGGGTCGCCGCCGTGAAAGTCATTGGCAGGCAGGGACTCCCGAAAGACGCAGGCGTGCAGCGCAGTTTCGCCGTCGACTTCGATGCGCAGCCAGCCACGCTCGTGAACCAGGCGAATGGTTCTATATTGCGTCATATCGACGGCACGATAGTCAAAGTGCCGATTGCGGCGCAGGGCTATGTGGTCGGGCGCAACCTGCAACAACTGCCCAAAGCGCGAAAGCGACATGAATGCGACTGGTTCGTCCCCCGCAGAGGCTTCTACGCGCAGCTCTGCTTCAAAGTCGACCAGGCTGAAAGTCGACTCGGGCGGCAGCAAGGTGTACCGGCATTCGTGTTCCAGGCGGTTGTGGATGACCAATGTGCCATGTTCCAGCGCCGCGGCATACTTGCGCCGTGGTCCGCCGATGGCGACAGCGCCAGCCTCAGCTTCCATATCGCCGACCCAGGCGTATGTGCCCAAGCCGCCGTTGACATGGCGACCGGTCACCAGCGTTCTGCCGTCTGCCAGCTCTTTGGCATAGGGGCGATGTAGGGCAAAGGGCAGCATCTGCGGCGTCGACCAGCTGTGTCCCTGATCATCGGAAAAGGCGACAAACGAGGGCAGCCCGCCGCTGTGATTCTCGCGCATGATGCAAGCCAGACGCCTGCCGCCATGCAGCCAGACGACCGCGCCTTCGCAAAAGCGATGATAGCCATCGTGAGCGATTGTCCCGCGCTTCGACCAGTTGCGTCCGCCATCGGCAGAAACCCACAAATCCTGCGCGAATTCCTGGCTGCTGCCGCGTAAGACATGCGCGGTTACACCGAGCGTCCCATCGGGCAAGTCGACTATGCGGTCGGGTTCGAAGCCGATGATCTGGCTATCGTGCGCATTCGACCAATTGTCTCCGTTGTCATGGCTCCAATAAAGCCAATTGCCCGGCGGCTGGTCTTCATGGAAGTGGCTGTGATCGTTGTGATCGATAATGACCACCAGTCGCCCGTCTTTCAATCGGCTCAGGCGCGGCGTCACCATGCGTTCCTGTCCCTTGCGGATGTCGGCTCGGTCGATTTCGCGATGCTTGAACCAGGTTTTGCCGCCATCATCGCTGGCCAAAATGACCAATATCTGATCTTCAAGCGACCAGTGCGCATCGACATCGCTGTACACAAGCAGATAGCGTCCGCTGGGCAAGGCGACGATGTCCGGATTCTTGGTGAAGCGGCCGGGACTGCGCCAGATATCGTAGACTTTGTGCGCTACAGAGCGCGTGTGCTTGAGCATGGATGATCCTTTCACAGTCGCCGATACGCGACGGCTGGCACGCCACCGTCTCGCCTATTTTGACACAGGCTCCGTTGCCGTCTACAATTCTGCTCATGAAGAGCGAGACAAAGGACCCGCATAGCACGGGTCTTGGCAGCATCGCATAGTAGCATAATCGTGGAGGAAATCACTTGAAGGCGCTGAGCGACTGCACGATTCTGGTGACACCAAGTTCCTTTGGCAGGCACGACCCGCGCCTCCTCAGCTTGCTGGCGGAATCGGCCGGCGAGGTTATCAGCAACGAGCGTGGCAGACCGTTGACCTCGGACGAATTGCGCGACATCTTGCCGGGCTGTGATGGTTACATCGCGGGACAGGATCACATTGATGCGCGCGCATTGGAGCAAGCCGATCGACTGCGAGTCATCGCGCGATATGGCGTAGGCGTCGATCGCGTGGATCTGGGGGCGGCACAATCGCGCGGGATCATCGTCACCAATACGCCGGGCGCAAATGCAGACGCGGTTGCCGAGCTGTCGATCGGGCTGATGTTGGCTCTGGCGCGGCAGATCCCCCATGCCAACCAGCGCACGCGGAGCGGAGAGTGGCCACGGCTTTCTGGCCTGTCGCTGGCCGGCAGTGTCGTCGGCTTGCTGGGCATGGGCGCGATCGGGCAGTCGGTTGCGCGGCGTCTGCGCGGTTTTACTTGCATTTTGCAGGCGCACGATCCATTTGTATCCAGCGACCAGGCAGAACAGTTGGGCGTGCAGATGGTCGAGCTGGATACCCTAGTCGCGAATTCAGATTTTTTGTCGCTGCACTTGCCGACGACGCCAGAAACGCTTGGGCTGGTGGACGCGGACTTCCTGGCGCGCATGAAGCGAGGCGCCTACTTGATCAACACGGCGCGAGGCGAATTGGTCGACGAGACTGCTTTGCACCAGGCGCTGCAGAGCGGACAACTGCGTGGCGCGGCGCTGGATGCCTTCCGCCAAGAGCCGCCAGATGCCGATAATCCGCTCTTCGGCTTGCCGCAGGTGATCGTCACGCCGCACATGGGCGCGCATACGGCGGGCGCGGTCAACGCCATGGGCTGGGGCGCGCTGAGTGATTGCTTGGCTGTACTGAGCGGAAAACCCCCTAAACACCGGGTTGTATAAGTAAGTCCCTATAAGCACCGCGCAACTTTTCCTTATAGACACAAAAGATCGTCGCCACATAGGTTGATGTAGGCGCGCGCCATTGACTCAGCCATTGCGACAGATCGCAGGAAATGCGGGACTGTAACCGCGTCGCCTCTACATCCGCATCCGCTTATGGCTGTTTGTGCCTTGCGGTCGGAAAGCTAGCGACTGAATTTGTGTTACTGCCATTATCTCATCTGGCGAATGCAATTATTTACGCTGCCCATAGCAGTCGTTCTTTTTGCGCAAATTTGTTGCGCTGCGACAATCCGCAAGTTACTATTCCCCGAAACCCAACCAAGGTTCCTAAAGGGAGCGCTAGTGAACGAGAAACCTGCGCCGCTATCCGTGAGACAAGTGCGCATCAGCCGTGGCTTTTGGGCAGAGCGGCAAACCGTCAACCGCGAGCGCACCATCCCAGCTATCTACAAACAATTGGAAGAGACGGGCCGGCTGAAAGCATGGTCGCTGCAGCGCACGCACCCGATCCCGAAAGATCGGGGCACAGTCTACATGTTCTGGGACTCGGACACCGGCAAGTGGCTGGAGTCGGCCGCATACAGCCTGGCGACTCATCCCGATGGCGAGCTGCAGGGCCTGGCGGATGACTTGATCGATGCTGTGGCAGGCGCGCAGCAAGCCGATGGCTATCTCAATACCTACTTTCCCGTCCTGGCTGCCGAAGCCAAATGGACGAACCTGCGCGATTGGCACGAGATGTACAATGCGGGCCACCTCATAGAAGCCGCGGTCGCCTATTCGCAGGCCACGGGCAAAGACAAGCTGCTGGGCGTATTGTCGCGCTTCGCCGATCATATCGACGCGACTTTTGGGCCTGAAGAAGGCAAGGCGAGCGGCTATCCTGGACACCCCGAGCTGGAGTTGGCGCTGGTCAAGCTGTATCGGCATTCCGGCGAGCGGCGTTACCTCGATCTGGCGAACTACTTCGTCAATGAGCGCGGACAGTCACCGCATTATTTCGATGTTGAAGCGGCGGCGCGCGGTGAAAAACGCGAAGACTTTTGGGCGCAGACTTACCGCTATTGCCAGGCACACGCACCCGTGCGCGAACACACAGAAGCCACCGGACATGCTGTGCGCGCCTGCTATCTGTATGCGGGCATCGCCGATGTTGCGCTGGAGACGGGCGATGCCGAGTTGCTGGATGTTTCGCGGCGGCTATGGGACGACCTGACGCAGCACCAGATGTATGTGACCGGCGGGCTGGGGCCGGCACATTCCAACGAGGGCTTCACTTTCGCCTATGACATGCCCACCGAAACAGCTTACGCTGAGACATGCGCATCAATCGCGCTGGCATTTTGGGCGCAGCGCATGTTCCACCTCGATCCCGACAGCCGCTACATTGATGTGATGGAGCGCGCTATCTACAACGGCAGTCTGGCCGGGCTGTCTCACGATGGCCTGTCCTTTTTCTATGCCAATCCGCTGGCATCCTATCCTCGCGTCAACCCTTACAGTCGCTGGAGCGGCATCACCACCGACGAGCACTATCGCCGCCAGCCCTGGTTTTTCTGCCCTTGCTGCCCGCCCAATATCTCCCGGCTCATCGCGGGCATTGGCGAGTATCTGTATTCGCAAATGGGAGACCGCGTCTATGCGCATGTGTATCAGGACAGCACAGCCAGCTTGCAAGTGGCGGGCGGAGCAGTGCAGTTGGAGCAGCGAACGGACTATCCCTGGTGCGGCGATATCGACTTCACAATCCGCTGCGATCAGCCGCAGGACTTTGAGCTGGCGCTGCGATTGCCCGATTGGTGCGCCGATTACAGCTTGTCGCTCAACGGCGCAGGTATAGGTGCGGACAGGCAGCAGGGCTATCTCGTGCTGGGGCGCAGTTGGTCGGATGGCGATCGCCTTTCGCTGCGCTTGTCCATGTCAGTAGAGCGCGTCTTGCCGCATCCGGCTATTCGCCAGGCGGCCGGACAGGTGGCATTGCAACGCGGACCGCTGGTCTATTGTCTGGAAGAAGCCGACAATGGCGGGCGCCTCGCCAATGTATCTATTCCGTCCGATGCCGCGTTTAGCGCTAGTTTCGATGACGACCTGCTGGGTGGCGCGACCGTCATTCAGGGCGGGGCGCTGCGCAGCGAAGCAAACGGAGACAGCCCGGCGCTGTATCGGTATCAGCGCGATGCAGAACAGACGCCTGCCGAGTTTGCTTTCAAAGCCTTGCCCTATTATCTGTGGGCGAATCGCGAGCCGGGCGAAATGCGCGTGTGGATGCGCAGCAGCTGAATGGCAATGCCCGAGCGACTGCAATAGCGACGTTCGGTTTCTTTTGTTGGCGAGAAGGACGATCGAAGGAGTAGCATAATGAGTGTATCGAGAAGAGAGTTTCTGAAGCTGGCCGGTTCTTCGGCCGGGGCCATGGCGATGCTGTCGCGTATGGGCGCGCTGCCACCGGTGCTTGCTCAAGATGCCACCACCGTGACCTTTGGCGGCTGGGGCGGCGTGGCAGAAGACGAAGGCGTCAAGGCAGCCATAGAAGTCTTCCAAGCCGAGAATCCCGGTATCAAGGTTGTCTGGCAGCATACGCCCAGCGCCAGCGAGTATTCGCGGGTTACGCTGACCAATATCGCGGCTGGCACGGCGCCCGATACCTCCTTCATCCGTTCGGATGATTACACCACGCTGGCGGCCGGCGGCGTCTTAAAAGATATCACCGACCTGGTGAAAAACGACTCGCTGCTGGGGCAAGAGAATTACTTCATCGAGCCGCAAGAATCGAACCGCTGCGAAGTCAATGGGCGCTGGTATGGCATCGGTTCGACCTGGGTTGCCCATCACATCTATTACAACGCCGAGCTCTTTGCTGAGGCTGGCATCACGCCGCCCGGCTTCCAGGACGATGAAATCTGGGAATGGGAAGAATTTCTGGCGATCTGCAACCAGTTGACCAAAGACAGCAATGGTCGTCATCCCGATGATGCTGGCTTTGACCGCGAAGACATCGTGCAGTGGGCGGTCGACTGGGCTACCTCGTGGTGGATGCCCTTGGCGGCGGCTGTGCACTCCAATGGCGGTGAATTCATCAACGAAGATGGATTCTGCGCGCTGGATACTCCTGAAGCCATGGAAGCGATGCAGCGCGTCGCCGACCTCGTGCATGTGCATCATGTCGCGCCACGCGGCGCATCTATCGAGAGTCTGGGCATGAACAATACCCAGATGATCAACGCGGGCCGGCTGGCCATGGGCGTCGATGGCTCGTGGGCGCTTTCCTGGATGAATCCGTCGCTGCTGGATGTGGAGATGGGCACGGGCGCGCTGCCGAAGATGACGAGACCGGCCAGCCTCATGCAAGCCCACTTCCACTCCATCCTGTCATCCACAGAGAACCCCGAAGAAGCCTGGCGCTGGCTGCGCTTTTTGGCGACGCCATTCTACCAAGAGCACTTCGCCAAGATCGGTCTGTGGATCCCCAATCAGAGCAGCATGTTGACAGAAGAGGGCTTGAAAGGCTGGGTGCGCGAGGGCATACACCCGGAGAATTACTCGCAGTTCGCCACCGACTACCTGCCCAAGCATGGTGTCGCCGGGTATCTGCCGCCAGGCTGGATCGAAGCTCGCAACGACTTTATCACGCCCGCATTCGAGGCGCTGACCAACGGCGAGCAGGCTGCGGATGTCTTCCCGAATGCTGTGCGCCAAGCCAACGAAGTGTTGATGTTCGCGCGCGAAGACATGTAGAGGCGCAGCGCCTTGACACCGAATTACGAAAAGGCTGGGGGGACAAGCATCGTCCTCCCATGCTCGTCCCTGCATCCGATACGCGAGCATAGCTAGTGGCACTTGTCGACCGATCGCTGTGGCTGACCCAGCAATACAATCGGCTTAGCCTGAAACAACGCCGCACCCTGATGGGCTATGTCTTTATCATGCCCTTCATCCTGGGTTTCGTCTTGTGGTTTCTGGTGCCGGCTGTCGTCGCCGCTTTTTTGACATTGCAGCGCTGGAATCTGATCTCGCCGCCGCGCTTCGTGGGCATGTACAACTTCAACCGCATGCTCAACGACCCGCTGCTGCTGCAAAGCCTGAAAGTCACCGTGCTCTTCTCTGCCATATCCGTGCCGCTGGGTCTGGTCTTTGCATTCTTCCTCGCCAGCCTGATCAACAACAAGTTTCGTGGCATCGCCATCTTCCGTACGATTTACTTTTTGCCCAGCATCGTGCCGGCGGTCGCC
Source organism: Chloroflexi bacterium bin20 (assembly GCA_002238485.1). Classification (GTDB taxonomy): domain Bacteria; phylum Chloroflexota; class Anaerolineae; order Aggregatilineales; family Phototrophicaceae; genus UBA6055. The sequence continues at coordinate 127,246 of MPMG01000001.1, forward strand.
AACGCGATTCTGTGGGCTTGGCTCTTCAACACAGAGTTCGGTTTGATCAACTTCGTGATCCGCGCGCTGGGCGGACCGAAGATCGGTTGGCTGCAAGATCCCGGCTGGGTGATGGTCGCCTTTGTGATATTGACTGTCTGGGGCGTTGGCGGCTCGATGATCATCTTCCTGGCTGGTTTGCAGGGCATCCCCAAGATTTATTACGAAGCAGCCGAAATTGACGGCGCCGGCCGCTGGCAGCGCTTGCGCAATGTAACCCTGCCCATGATGTCGCCCATCATCTTTTTTAACCTGGTCATTGGCTTCATCAACTCCTTCCAGATCTTCGTCAGCGCCTTGTTGATCACCAATGGCGGACCGCAGAATTCGACGCTCTTCCTGGTGCTATACATCTATCGCACGGCTTTTGGCAGTCAAAAGATGGGTTATGCAGCTGTGCTGTCGTGGCTGCTCTTTGCCATCTTGCTGCTCTTGTCATTTTTTGTTTTTCGTTACATCGGCTCGCGCGTGTATTACGAAAATCCTGGCGACTAAAGGACTGGATGATGACAGGCAAGCCCAAGCGGGAGCAAAGAACGTGGGGAGACCGCCTCTTCCATTGGCTGACGGTATTCTTGCTGGTCTTCTTTGCTGTTGTGATGGTTGCGCCCTTTGTGTGGCTGGTTTCCAGCTCGCTGAAGACGCAGCTCAACATATTTCAATACCCGCCTGAATTCTTGCCCGACCCCTGGATGCCGCAGAATTACATCAACGCGATGACCTACAAGCCATTCGGTCTCTACTTTCGCAATACGTTGCTGGTGGCGGGGCTGAATGTGTTGGCGGTTGTATTCACTTCGTCCTTCTGCGCTTATGGATTCGCTCGCATGCGCTTCCCCGGGCGCGACCTCTGGTTCGGCATTGTGATGGCGACGCTCTTCCTGCCCTATGCCATTTTGCTTGTGCCCAGCTTCATTGTGTTTTCGCGCCTGGGCTGGGTCGATACATTTCTGCCGCTGGTGGTGCCACAATTCTTTGGCGGCGGCGCATTCAACATCTTCTTGATGCGCCAGTTCTTCCGCACGATTCCCGAAGAGATCGCCGATGCCGCGCGCATAGATGGCTGCAGCGAGTTCGGTGTCTACTGGCGTATCATGCTGCCGCTGTCCAAGCCGGCGCTGATCACCATTGGCATATTCACTTTTCTGTTTGCATGGAACGATCTGATCGGCCCAATGACCTATCTGCGCTCGCCAGACAACTTCACCATTGCGGTGGGTTTGGCATCATTCCGCAGCCAGACCGACATCCACTGGGACTTGCAACTGGCGGCATCGGCAGCCGTGACATTGCCAGTCATCGCGATATTCTTCTTGTCGCAGCGCTACTTCATCCAGGGCGTGGTGATGACGGGGCTGAAAGGTTGATGCGGCTTATGCCCAAAATGCCTTTTCTAGGTCGTCAAAGTCGGAAGCCGGTCCTTCAAACTTGTTGCGCCCCAACTCCAGCACATAGACATAATCGGCGATCTTGAGCGCCTCGCGGATCTCCTGGTCGACCAGCATAATCGTCAGCTTCTCGCGGTCGCGCAGGTCGACCAGCATGCGGTAGACCTCTTCGCTAAGCATCTTCGCCAAACCGGCGGTCGGTTCATCGACCAAGATGACTTCTGGGTCGGTCATCAATGTGCGCCCGATTTCTACCATGCGCTGCTGCCCGCCCGAAAGGCTGCCAGCCGGGTCGTGCTGTTTCTCGTGCAAGATGGGGAAGCGCTCGTAATTCTCCTCGATCTTGCTTTCCATGCGCGTTTTGTCGTTTTTGAATGTCCATGCGCCCATCATCAGGTTCTCGCGCACCGACATGTGTTTGAAGACGCCGGGCTGCTGCGGGATATAGCTGATGCCGAGGTCGATCAAGCGATGCGTCGCCGTGCCAGTTACATCCCTGCCGTTCAACAGCACTTTGCCGCTGTGTGGCTTGAGGAAGCCATAGACCGCTTTGAGCAAAGTGGATTTGCCGACTCCGTTCGCGCCCAGGATCGTGGTCAGCTTGCCCGTTTCGGCTGTCAGGCTGAGTCCGCGCAGGATGTGCAAGTCTTCGTAATAGCCAACATACAGATCGTTGATTTCCAGCATTAGTCCTCGTCCTCGCCCAGATAGGCTTCAATGACGGCTGGGTCGCTTTTGACGGCTTGCGGCTCGCCATCGGCGATCAATGCGCCATTGTTAAGCACGATGAGGCGCTGGCTCAGTTCAAAAACGGCGCCCATATTGTGGCTGATGAGGATGATGGCTTTGCCGTCCTCGTGCACGCGATGGATATAGCTGTAGATGGTTTCTTGCAAGCGCGGATGCACGCCGGCGAATGGTTCGTCCAGGATGATGACCGCCGGATCGAGCATCAGCAGCCTGCCCAACTCCAGTAGTTTCCGCTGGCCGCCACTCAAGGCGCGACTCAACTCGTTGGTCAGGTGATCAATGGTCAGCAGGTCGAGGATTTCATGGGCGCGGGCTTCGATATCGGCGCGGCGAGCACGCGGACGGATAGCCAGCCCGGGCACCATCATGTTCTCCATCACGGTCATTCTGCCCAGCGCGCGCGTGATCTGGAAGGTGCGTCCCAAGCCGGCGCGAACCACATCGTAGGGCGGGTGACCGTCTATGCGCCGCCCATTGAGGTAGATCGTGCCATTGGTCGGCTTCAGCATCCCGCTCATGACGTTGGTGAGCGTCGTCTTGCCCGCGCCATTCGGGCCGATCATGCCGATCAGTTGTGGCTTGATAACGCTGAACGAAACATGATCGACCGCCTGGTTGCCGCCGAAGCGCATGACAATGGAGTTCAGCTCAAGGTTGATCTCACTCATTGTCCACCTCCAGCCGCCCGGCATGGTCTTCGTCGCTCTCGCGCTTTGCGACCGTCTCTTTCATGACGAGGCCGCGTCCGCTGAACCAGGTGATGATGGGGTAGAGCAAGCCATTGCGCATGAATCGCAAGGTCAAGACCATCACGAGGCCAAAGAGCGCGTATCGCCAGGCGCCTGGCTCCCACACGAAGGCGTCTGACCCGTCGGCCATGGTCAAGCCAAAGGGCAGCGTGATGACGACTTGTCGCGTGGCTTCCAGCAGGTAGCGCGCAATGAAAGCGCCCGCCGCCGCGCCGATCAAACTCTCCATGCCGCCGATCACAGCATAGGCGATGATCAGCGACATCTGCAAAATCTCCAGCTGCTCGGGGATGATGCGCTCCGAGCCGACATCGCTGTAAAAGATTGCGCCTGCCAGGCCGACAATCATGCTGGTGAAGACGAAGACCAGGATCTTATAGCGCACCACATTCACGCCCAGCGCCGATGCAGCATCTTCGTCTTCGCGCATGGCACGCAAGAATAATCCAATGGGCGAGTTCGAGACCCAATACAGCGCCAACAGACATACGATGAGAAGCGCGAACATCAGGTAGTATTCGACTTGGCGCGCTGTGTCGACATCGGCGATTTGCAGCAGCGGACGCAGCGACAGCCCGTTCGAGCCGCCGGTATAGTCGTATTCTGTCAGCATGACGATGCGGAAGAGCTCGGAGAAGGCGATCGTAAACAGCGCCAGATAAGCCGAGCGCAGACGCAGCAGAAGCCAGCCGATCACCAGCCCGACCAAACCAGCTACCAGCGTGCCAATGAAGATCGCGCCAACAGCCGATATGGACTCTGCTGTCAAGAAAGCAAGTCCATCGCGCGCCACCAGCCCAGCTACATAAGCGCCGATGCCCATGAAAGCCATGTGTCCAAAGGAGAATTGACCGGCGATCCCGGCCAGCAGCGCCCAGCTCGATGACATGATGGCATAGAAAAAGCCGCTGATAAAAACGGTCTTGGCGTAGTTCGACTGCGAAGTGTCGTTGGGAAACCACAAAAAGTAGACGATGATCAGCGCCAGCAAGGCATAGCCCAGCCTGCGCCGTCCGATGCCAGCATCCACTGCCGCTTCAATCCGTTGGAAGAGTGCCATGATCAATGTTGCTCCCTTCCAAAGAGACCAGTCGGCTTCAACAGCAAGACCAGCGCAAAGATGACCAGCGCGAAGGCTTCTTTATACGCTGCGCCGCGGCTGGGGTCTGGGTGGCAGCCTGCGCCCAGCGCCTCGACTATGCCGACGATGATGCCGCCGACCAGCGCCCCTGGCACAGAGCCCAATCCGCCCAAGACCACGATTACATAGGAACGCCCGACCATCTCTGCGCCCACCCAGGGCACCCAGGCAAAGATCGGAATCAGCGCGGCGCCCGACATCGCCGCAAGCATGGAACCCATACCAAATGACAATGTATTCATATTGGTCGGATTGATGCCGGTTACCGCTGCTGCCTGCCGGTCCTGGCTGGTGGCGCGCAAGGCTCGCCCGGTCCAGGTTCGCTGCAAAAAGTAGAGCAGCGCGAAAATCAGTACGATACCCACCAGCATGGCAAAGGCGCGGTCTCCGATGATATTGATTGGACCAAAAGCAAATTCATCGGTGATCTGCGTGCGCGGCAGGGTAATGCGCCGCGCCTCAATGAAGCGGTCGGTGCGCTGGGGGAAGGGTCCCGCTATTGCCAGAGTCGTGTATTCGACCACAAAGCCGAAACCAAAGGTGATCAGAATCGCGTATTCAGAGACGCGCTCTATCAGACCGTCGTGCATAGGCTTCAAAAAGGCGCGCTCGAAGAGAGCGCCCATCAGGAATACGATCAACGCCGCCACCGGGATGCCCCATAGCGGGTTGATGCTGATTTCTGTGCCTGTCAATTGGCTGAGCAGGTTCGAGCCATGCATCAAGAAATAAAACGAAAAATAACCGCCCACCATGTAGAGCTGGCCATGAGCGAAACTCACGATGCCCTGGACAGAATAGATCAGTGTCAAGCCCACCGCCATCAACGAATAGATGCAGCCGATGACGACGCCATTGGCGGTCTGCTGCGCCAGGTAGGTGATATGGTAAGGCGCGGTGACGCAAAGGTTCTCAGCATTGTGCAGGGCAAAGATCGTGTATATCTGCCATGCTCCCAATGAACCCAGCACGATCATCCAGTCGCGGCTGATTTTCGGCGTGTTCTTCCACATCAAGCCAAAAATCAGCGGGCCGATAGCGAATCCACCCAAGGCAGCGGCTGTTAGCACATTCTGGTCGTCAGCTTCGGCTTCGCGGTAACGGCGGGGAATGAAGTAGGCTGCGATTGCCGACCACAAGGGACCCGCCAAAATCAGCCACGCCCCGGAGGGCAAGTTGGGGTCTCCGACGCGGACAAGCGCCTGCGAGGATAGGAAGACAGCAAGAAATAGCCCGATAGTTAAGGTGACGCGCGTTATCCAGCGTGGACGCAAGTAATATAGACCAAGTCCCAACGGTCCCAAAGCGAAACCACTAACGACCCCCGCGACTTGCAGCTTGGACAGGGTCGGCTCGTCGTCATTTTTGCGTTTGCCAACAACCTGGGGAAGCGCCCATAAACCGATCACAGCCCAAAGCGGTCCAGCGAGCAAAAGCCAGGCAAGGAAGGCATCAATCATGTACGTTGCTCCTGGTGTTGGTGGTTCATCAAAGCGCGGATGGGGCGGGCACAATGCCCACCCCAAACTTGAATGGTTCGCGCGAGATAGGCTGCGCTTACATATCGGGCGAGGTCCCCGGAACAACATAGGCAGTGCCATGTGTCTGGTATACCTCGGGATAGACGACCGCGGCCTCAAGCGAGCTTTGTCCCTGCTCGAAGTATTGCATGACGGTCACGATGGGGTCTGGCCACTGATGCCACATAAAGTTGGGCGTGCCTTCTGGCAGGTCCGGATTGTGGCTGCCATAGGTGAAGTAGTAGCGACCCTGCGACAGCAAAATGTCGGAGGCTTCAATGGCATCGACGATGGCGGCGGCGTCGGAATAGCTGCCGGCGCGCTCCATCGCATCCACCATCATGAAGACCGCATCGTAGGATGCCATGCCGAAGCTGGGCACGATGTCGCCGAATTCTGCTTCGTATGCCGCGTTGAGTTCAATGGCTGTGTCATTGAACAAGCTGGGGATGATGCCAACGCGGTTGAAGGCGCAGTAGTTGCCATCGGGCACCGTCGCCCAATACTGCACATGCTGGAAGGCGATCTGGTTGGTGACGCAGATTGTGTCCGGGGTCGGCGCGATGCCCAACTCGGCCATTTGCTGCGTCAGGTTGAAGGAAGTCTCGCCGGTCACCACGATGCGAATGGCATCGGGGACGGGACCAGCCTGGATGCGGCTCAGAATCGGCACGAAGTCTTCTGTGCCCAGCTCGACATCGATCTGCGAGACCGAGACGCCGGCTGCTTCGAGGCGCGCTTGCTCATCGGCTGCGGCTGGCTGGCCATAATCGGTGTTTTCCACGATCAAGACGACATCTTCGACGCCAAGCGCGATGAGCCAGTCGGTCACCACGCTGCCCACCATGGAGCTGGCAGGTGAAATGCGGAAGATATGGTCAATGCCATCGTCAAAGCGTGGCGCCGCGCCGTCGAACTCAATGATGCCGTTGGCGCTTACATTGTCGTTCCAGGGCTCGGAGAAGATAGTTGGAATGCCATTCTCTTCCATAATGCCCATGGTCGCCAAGCCAACAGCGCTGTGATAGACGCCGACCATACCATCTACTTCGTCTTCCAAGATCAAGCGCTCGGCAACAGCTTGGCCGCGCTCGGGGCTGCCCTCGGAATCACCCGTGATGACCTCGAGCATGTAATTGACGCCGTCAATCTGGACGCCGCAATCGGCATTGATGTCGGCAGCCGCCTGTTTGAATGCCCAGTCCATCGCCACGCCACCAGCAACTGCGCCCGGCGCAGACATAGGCGCCAAACCGCCAAGCGAGATTGTGTAATCGGCGAATTCGCAATGTCCATCTGCGCTTACCATGCCCATCGGCACGAGCGTCAACATCGCGATCAGCGCGATTGTTACAAGGAATACACTCCTGTGTTTCATGCGTTTCTCCTCTGCAAATCTATAAATGGACCAGTGCTCTGCTTCAGTCCGCCGCAGAACAATGGCTTCATTAAGGGTAACGCGCATGGTGGCGGTTGTCAAGCGAGCCCCCATAATGCCCATTTTGCTTGACGCGCGCTGCGCAATTGGATAGATTCTCTGCGCGGGTGGCATGAGCCGTATTGGCATACGCAGCCCCAAGCAATTGTCGCATGGCAGAAAGGAGAGCCCTTGTTTCAATCAATGATTGAGGAAAGAAAGCACTTGCATAGTAAATCCGAATGGAAAGGAACCTTCACGATGAAGTATTTTCGTATGTTTTTGCCATTGCTGCTGCTGGTCGCGCTGGTGGCTTCGCTCGGCGCAGGATCCTTGGCGCAGATGTCCGAAAATGTGCTGCACTCCGCGCATGATGCCGAGTGGACGGGCTTGGACCCCCATGTCGCCAGCACTGTCTCCAGCTTCCATATCTTGGCGAATGTTGTCGAATCGCTGACCACCAACAATGACGATATGGAACTGACTCCGCTGCTTGCAACGGACTGGTCGCAATCTGATGATGGCTTGACTTGGACATTTATCCTGCGCGAGGGCGTGCATTTCTCCAATGGCGACGCGATGACTAGCGCGGATGTCGTCTTCTCCATGAATCGTATCCTCAACCCCGATACGGGCTCTGGGCGCGTTGCGTCTGTTGGCGGTCCCGGCACGGTCTGGGAAGCCGTCGATGACTACACCGTTTCTGCCACCACGCCCGAACCCAACGCCATCTTGCCCATTCTGCTGTCTGCTCGCTCGACAGCCATCGTTCATCCCGACAGCGTGGATGAAAATGGCGTGATTGTCGTGCCCATTGGCACCGGCCCCTTCACCGTTGAAGACTTGGACGGCACGATTAGCATGACGCTCGCCAAGAACGAGAACTACTGGCACGAAGGGCTGCCAATGCTCGATGCGGTAGAAATCACGGTCATCCAAGAAGATGCCGCTCGCGAGGCGGCTCTGCTGGGTGGCGAGGTTGACTTTATCACAGCTGTCGCTCCACAGTCTGTGCAAGCCCTGCAAGACAATCCCGATATCAATGTGCAGGTATCGCCAGCGCTGGCCTACAAGTACATCGGCTTGAATCTGATGCGGGAGCCATTGAACGACCACCGCGTCCGCCAGGCAATCGCCTATGCCATCAACCGCGACGACCTGTGTTCCGCGGGCGATTTTGGCTTGTGCACGCCGCTCTATGGCGGTCCTATCGACACCGCCAGCCCCTGGCACTTCGACTATGCGCCCTATTCGCAGGATATCGACAAGGCAAAGGCGCTGCTGGCAGAAGCCGGCTATCCCGATGGCTTCGAGATGGAGCTGATGCCGACCTCGACCTACCAGGACACTGTGCGGCAGGCGCAGGTCTTGCAGGCGCAGCTGGCTGCCATCGGCATCACCACCACCATCAATGCGCCAGAATGGGCAGAATGGCTGGAGCTCGAGGGCAACTTCCGCTATGACGGCTATATTTGCAGCTGGAATGGCTTGATTGATGTCGAGCAGTATTACTATTTGCAGCATCGCACGGGCGAGGTCTTCAACTTCACCGGCTACAGCGACCCCGCTTTTGACGAGCTGGTCGATGCGGGTCGCCAGGTTTCCGACTTTGACGAGCGCTATGCGATCTACGAAGAAGCCAACCGCATCCTCGTGGACGCTGTGCCCTATGTCTACTTCTATAACCCGGCTTTCGTGCGCGCCATGAGCCCGCGCGTTCAGGGTTATGTGCTGCGCCCCGACAACAACAACCTCTACATGAATACCACCGTCGAAGGCTAGGCAGGCAATCGGCGCGGGCCGGGTTTTCTGGCTCGCGCCGATCTCATCCTGCTGCGCCAGTTGCTCGGCGAGCGCCAAGGTGGCTGCGCTGTGAATTATCAATACATCGTCCAGCGTCTGCTCTCAGCCTTCGTTGTTGTGCTGGGGGTCACGGTGGTTGTTTTTATGATTGTGCAGATCGTGCCGGGCGATCCGGCGCGGGTCGTGCTGGGTCCTTATGCCAACGATGAGGCGGTTCAGGGTCTGCGCGATCGGCTGGGCTTGAACCGTCCCGTCGTCGAACAATACTTGTCTTGGCTGGGCGCGTTGACGCAGGGCGACTTCGGGCAGAGTCTGCTGAATGGCCAAGAGGTCGCGCCGCAGCTTTGGGGGCGGATCGGCCCGTCCTTCGAGCTGGCGTTGGTGTCTCTGCTGGTGGGGCTGGCGATCGCCTTCCCGGTCGGCATCGTGTCGGCGTTGAAGCCAGGCAGCGCTGTCGATATCGCTTCGACCCTATTCAGCCAGATCGGGGTATCGATCCCGTCCTTTTGGATGGGCATCATGCTGGTCATCATCTTCTCGTTGAATTATTCGCTGCTGCCGCCTAGTGGTTATACGCCCATCACCGAAGACCCGGGCGACTGGTTCGCGCATATCGTGCTGCCGGCTTTCACCGCGGGCTTCGTGAGCGCCTCGATCATGACCCGTTTTATCCGCAGCGCCATGCTGGATGTGCTCAGCGCCAACTATGTGCAGACAGCGCGCGCCAAAGGGTTGGGAGAACGGACGGTCGTTCTGCGGCATGCCCTGCGCAATGCCATGATCAATATCGTCACCATCATCGGCCTGCAGATTAACGCCCTCTTCAGCGGCGTCGTCATTGTCGAGGTGGTCTTTTCTTGGCCCGGCCTGGGGCGGCTGGCGCTGAATGCCGTTCTGGAGCGCGACTATCCCTTGCTGCAAGGCACAGTGCTAGTCGTGGCCGTGATGTTCACCATGGTCAACTTGCTGGTCGACCTGCTCTATTTCGTCCTCGATCCGCGCATAGAATACGCCTAGTTGGGGCGGGTGATGACAAATATGCAAGTGCGCAGGCGAATCGTTGACGAGGAATTAGACGTTGCCAACACGTTGTGGCGAGACGCGGGCAAGCGGCTGCTGCGGCATCGGCTGGCGATGTTTGGCGTTTGTGTGCTTTTTCTCGTAATCGTGATGGGCGTATTCGGTCCTGCGATCACCCCCTACGACCCCAACGGCATGGATTTCGCCAATCGCTTTGCCAGTCCATCGCTTGCACACTGGATGGGCACGGACGACTTTGGACGCGATATTTTCTCACGGATCATCCTGGGCGCGCGCATATCGCTGCAAGTGGGGCTGGTGGCAGTCAGCGTGGCGACCATCCTGGGCACCGGCCTGGGATTGCTGGCGGGTTATGGCAGGCGCTTCACAGACGAAGTCATCATGCGCGCCATGGATGTGCTGTATTCGATTCCGGCGCTGCTGCTGGCGATCGCAATTGTGGCGGCGCTGGGCAAGGGCATCAACAATGCCATGATCGCTATTGGCCTGGTTTACATCCCAATCTTTGCGCGCATCGCCCGGGCGGCTGTGCTGGGCATCCGCAACGAAGAATTTATCATCGCGGCGCGGGCATTGGGCGCGGGCGATTTGCGCATCCTGCTGTGGCATGTGCTGCCCAATGTGCTTTCGCCTATCATCGTAGAGATCACGCTCAGCCTGGCTTTTGCGATCCTGGCCGAAGCCGCGTTGAGCTTCTTTGGCCTCGGCACCCAGCCGCCCGACCCCAGCTGGGGGCGCATGCTGGCCGAAGGGCGCGATTTCTTTCGACAGTCGGGCTGGATGGCTTTCTTCCCTGGTTTGGCGATTCTGTTTACGGTCATGGGCTTTAACTTCCTCGGCGATGGACTGCGCGATGCGCTCGACCCCAAGCTGCGGCGCTAGGCGGGGCTTGTGACCATGCCCCTCTTGCCCCGGCGGCTGCTGGCTGCTGCACTGTTGTCCGCCAGCGCCTTGTGCCTGGAGATCGCGCTGACGCGGTTGCTGTCCCTTCTCTACTTTCCACCCTATGTATTTCTGGTTATTTCGGTGGCGATTTTAGGCATCGGCATCGGCGCTGCGCTGCCTGCCTGGCGACCACAGCTGCTGCACGAAGAGCGACTCGCGCACTATTGCCTCTTCGCCGCCGCCAGCAGCCTGTTCTTGGCAGTCTTGTGCAGCTCTGCGCTGCCCTTGCGCATGCCGGCGCTGCTATTTGCGGCATTGGCCCTGCCTTTCGCTTGGCTTGGCTTGGCGATGTCGGTCTTGTTCAGCTTGCATGCAGCCCACAGTCGCCTGCTGTATATGGGCGATCTGCTTGGTGCGGGGCTGGGCGCTGTCTTGACGATTCCCCTGTTGAACCGCTTCGGCGCGCTGGATGTTGTGCTGATCGCGGCGCTGGGATTTGCGCTGGCCGCCTGGTATCTGTCAGCGCGGCGCGGACGGCTGGTCACGCTGGCTGGCCTGGCAATTTGTGCATGTGTCCTTGGCGTCAATGTCAGCGCTCGCCTGCTGGATATGGATATGACGGCGCTGGCGGCAGAGAAGCCAATCGTGTCTGCGCTGTCTGCGGGCGGCGCAATAATCGACACGCGCTGGGACGCCTTCGCGCGCACCGACCTGGTCGATCCCGGCGACGGTCAGCCGCTGCGCATCTATGTGGATGGTGGGGCGGCCTCAGTCATGCCACAGCCGGCGTCTTCGACACAGCATCTGCGTGATATCGGCTTTTTTCCGTTTGCAACCGAGCAGCCAGCGCGCGTTTTCATCGTCGGTCCCGGCGCCGGAATGGATGTATATTTTGCGCTGCAGAGCCGAGCCCGTTCCATCGTGGCGGTCGAGGTCAACGGCGCGAGCGTGGATATGACGCGAGCCATGAGCAGCCGCAACGGCGCGGTTTATGACCAGCCCAATGTCACTGTGCTGGTAGACGATGGTCGCGGGGAGCTGCGGCGTTCTAACGACAAATACGACTTGATCTTTCTTTCGCAAGTCCTGTCGCTGGCGGCCGAACGCGGCGGGTATGCGCTGTCGGAGAATATGGTTTATACAGCAGATGCCTTTGCCGATTACCTGGCGCATCTGACCGAGGGCGGGCAACTGGCATTGAAATTGTATGACGAAGCGACTCTGACGCGCGCGCTTTCCACGGCGATAGCGGCATTCCAGCATCGGGGCAAGAGCGATGCGCAGGCGCTTGAGCATCTGATGGCCTTCCTCGACGAGCGTGCCGACATGCCCGTGCCGCTGCTGTTGGTTGGCGCGCAGCCCTTTTCGGAAGATGATTCGCTGGCGCTGGGGGCGATCGCTCGCAGTGTCGGCTTCACGCCGCTGCTTTTGCCCCATGTGCTCGTCCAGCCGCCCCTGGACGAAGTCGCTGCTGGCGCGATGACCTTCGTGGAAACAATCGCGGCTGCCGAGGTCGATTATTCACCAGCGACTGATGACCGCCCTTATTTTTTCCAGTTTGAGCGGGGCATCCCGACCAGTTTACAGCCACTGGCGCTGTTGACCCTGTTGGGCGCGCTGGGACTGGCGCTGCTGTGCCTGGGGCTGTGGCGACGCAGCAAATCTGTGGCGAGCAGCCTGTCGCCCGCTTATGTGGCCTTGCTGGGACTGGGTTTTATCGCGCTGGAAATCTATGCGATCCAGCAGGCTCGGCTCTTCCTCGGCCATCCGACCTGGGCGGTGGCGCTGGCGCTATTCACATTCTTGGTCGGCGGCGGCATCGGCAGCGGCTTGAGCCAGGTGCGCTTCCGCGCGCTGTTGTTTCGATTTCCGCAGTTGACGCCGGCTCTCGTGATGGTCTTGGCGCTGTTGTGGAGCGCGCTTTGGGCAGTGATGAGCCGTGAGCTGAATACAGCCACCTTGTCCACTCGTCTGTTGGCGGCGCTTGTTTCGCTGCTTCCACTGGCGCTGTGCATGGGCGTGCCATTTCCGCAGGCGCTGGCGGAGATCGCAAAACTTGACCGGCGCGGAGTCGCCATCGCCTGGTCGGTGAACGGCATGGCCACAGTCGCTGGGTCCATAACAGCAGTCATTTTGTCCATCGCTATCGGCTTCGGCGCGGTGTTGTGGCTGGGCGCAGCGGCATATGGGCTGGCAGCGCTGACAGTGCTGATGATGCGCCGTGCCCAGCCAGCGATGTGAGGCGCTGCTGTTCGATCTGCTAGACTATCGACATCCATGCATGATAATCCGACGAGGGCAAGAAATGAGCGAGATGACAATTGGTTGCGCGCTTTGGACCTTGGGACCGACAGCCGATGTAAGCGCGCTGGCGCATCAAATGAATATCGCGGCGCAGATCGGCTGTCAGTCTGTGCAGCCATGGATCGTGCATCGTGACGACTGGCCCTGTATCCTCGACCCCGAGTTTGGCAGCCCATCTAATCGGCGCGAAGCACGCCAAATCGCCGAGTCGCTGGGCATCACCTTCAGCGGCTTTTGCGCTCAACTGCAAGGCGCGAGCACATTCGGCGGCCTGGAAGAGCGGGAAGGGCTGCGCTGGCGCATCGACAAAACCAAGCAGGCGCTCCGCACAACGGCAGAAATGGGCGGGGATGTTGTTACCACGCATCCTGGCATCTTGCCCGATGATCCAAAGGACGAAGCCTACCAGATCATGCTCGGCTCCGTGGCAGAGATCGCAGAATATGGGGCGAGCGTCGGCGTATATTTTGCGCTGGAAACCGGGCAAGAGCCACCTGCCGCTCTGGGCGCTTTCATCGACGAAATCGGCAATCCCTGGCTGAAAGTCAATTACGATCCCTGCAATCTGCTGCGCTATGGCTCGGAAGCCGGGACGATCCAGGGCGTGCATATCCTTGGTGACAAGATCATCCACACCCATGCCAAAGACTGGAATCCCGAAACGCGCGAAGCCACCTGCGGCGAGGGCCTCGTTCCCTGGGACGGCTACCTGCAAGCGCTGCGAGATATCGGCTACAGCGGCGTGCTGGCCATTGAAGACGAGACGGGTAATGAAGATATGGTCGGCTCGATTCGGCGCAGCCAGGCCTTTCTGAATGGCTGGCTCAATGCCTAATATCGGCATTCTGGGCGCAGGCGGTATTGCCGCGCTCAGCCACTTGCCAGAAATCGCCGAGGTCGCGGGTCTGCGCGTTACGCACATCTGTGGGCGCAGCGACAGCCGCTTGCGTCTGCTCTGCGAGCGCTTTGATGTGCCGCGCTATTCCACCAGTTGGAGCGACTTGCTTGACGACTCGACACTGGACGCGGTGATTGTCGCGCTGCCGCATCCGCTGCATGCCGAAGCCGGCTTGGCTGTGCTGGAACGCGGCCTGCACCTGTTCATGCAAAAGCCGCTGTGCACGACGCTGGAAGAAGCCGACCGGCTCGTGGCAGCCACTGAAATGCGCCCCCAGCAAATAATCTACTGCCGTCCGTCTTTCAGCGCGGTCGTCTATGAAATGCGCCGAATGCTAGCAGCGGGGGCGATCGGCACAGTCTCGGGCGCGCTGGCACGCCATAGCCACGGCGGTCCAGAAGTCTATTATGCCGAAGTCAGCGACAGCTTCAGCGAGCCGCGTGTCGAAGGCGACTTTTGGTTCTATGATGCAGACAAGGCTGGCGGTGGGGCCTTGGTCGACATGGGCGTCTATGCCATCGCCAACATCGTTGCGCTGCTGGGCAAGGTGGAGTCGGTGACCGCCCGCATGAGCACAGTCGCCAAGCCGACAAAGCTGGAAGACACCGCAACGGTCATCCTGGAGATGGCGAATGGCGCGCTGGCCACTGCCGAGACGGGCTGGTGCGATCCGGCGCGATCATCCTACTTGCGCGTGCATGGCACAGCCGGCAAGCTGCATCAATCCGGAGACGAAATCGCCTACATCCGCCCCGGCTCCTACGAACGCGAGTGGGCAGCCCCGATCATTGAGAAGCTCACCCCGCCACCCGTGGTTAACCAGCACGCAGACTGGCTGCGCTGCATGGAACGAGGCGAACAGCCGACACTATCCAATCTGTGGACAGCCCGACACATCACCGAGATCATGCTGGCGGCTGTGGCATCCAACGAGCAGGGCAGGCGCATACCTGTGCATTCACAACCTAGAGCGATGCTTCCAACGCCGTAAACGACAGCGGCGGCAGGATGAGCTGCGCCAGCCCATCGGCGACCCGCGGCACAGGGATAGACCGCGTCATCACTCGATTTGGATCTTCCCAGCTGTTCTGCGCTTTGGGATCGCTGCCCGCAAGCTGATGCGCTGCCCGAATCTGCCGGGGCGCTTGATCTTGCCAGTGGATCTCCAGCGGCAGCTCGTCTTGCAGCGAGCGATTGACCAGGAAGATGGTATTCGTTCCAGTTGCTGCGTCGTGCCCGGACGAGGCATCCAGCAGCGGCATATCGCCAAATTGCGCTGTTTCGTAGCGTGGCGATTCCACCTGAACATCCAGTGAATTGCCCTTCGCCAGCTGGCTGAAATGCAGCAGCGGATAATAGATCGACTGCTTGAGCAGGTCATCGCCGCGAGTGAGCAGCGGGGCGATAACATTGACGATCTGGGCGATGCAGGCGATCTTCAGCACATCGGCTTTGCGCAAGAAGACATTCAACCACTGCGCCACCACCAGCGCGTCTTCCAGGTTGTAGACTTCTTCGATCAAATGCGGCGCATCTTGCCAGCTGCCGCGCATATCCGACATTTCCCGCGCCTTGTACCACACATTCCACTCGTCCCAAGACAGGTAGACATCGCGCTTGGAGCGGGACTTCGCTTTGACATAGCGCAGGACGCCGGCCAGTGTGTCGACAAATTCTTCCAGATGCGCGCTGATTGCCAGGTAGCTGGGACTGTCATCCGTTGGATTGGCAGCGTAATAGTGCATGGAGTGGTAATCGACCTGCTCCCAGCACAGCTCGAGGGCGACGCGGTCCCATTCGGGATAGGTGGGCATGGCGGGACCAGAAGAGCCGCAAAGCACCAATTCTATCGAGTCGTCGTGCAAGCGCATCAGCTTGGCGGCTTCGCGGGCTTTTTTTCCATAGTCGACTGCATTTAGATGCCCGATCTGCCAGGGACCATCCATCTCGTTGCCCAGGCACCAATACGTCACGCCATAGGGGTCTGGATTGCCATTTGCGGCGCGCTTGTCGGCGTATTGGCTGCCGGTTGGCGCATTGCAATACTCGACCAGATTGGCGGCGTCCTGAATGCTGCCCGTGCCCATATTGACGCCCAACATCGGCTCTGTGCCGATCTCGCGGCAGAAGTGAAGGAATTCGTCCGTGCCAAACTGGTTGATCTCGATTGCCTGCCACGCTAGTTCGCGCCGCCGCGGTCTCTGCGACTTGGGGCCGATGCCATCTTCCCAGTTATAGCCGCTGAGGAAGTTGCCGCCAGGATAGCGCATGGAGCGATAGTTCAGTTCTCGCAGCGCCGCCAGCACATCGCGCCGCAGTCCATTCTCGTCGGCCTGTGCAGAGGCTGGGTCGAAGATGCCTTCGTAAATGCACCGGCCCATGTGCTCGGCAAAGCCACTGAAGAGCAAGGGCGAAATAGGGCTGATGACTCGCTTGGTGTCGATGCGAATACGGGCGGTTTCTGATTGGCTCATTGGTCTATCCTTCTGTACGATGCAATAAATTTGTGTCGGCGCGTTCTTTCCCGGGCTGGCTGCCTTCAATCGCCGCGGCTGATATCCAGGATGGAGGCGCGCCAGATTTCCTGATTGTACTCGGCAATCGTGCGGTCGGACGAAAAGAAGCCCGAGCGCGCGGCATTGAGGATGGACATGGTCGTCCAGCGCTCTCTGTCTGCGAAGGCAGCTGCCACTTGTCGCTGGCACTCGAGATAGCTGGCGAAGTCGGCGCAGAGCATGTATTCATCGTGATGCAACAAGGAATCGACGATCGGCTGGAAGAGCCCGGTATCACCACTCGAGAAAACGCCACCGGCGATCCAGTCGATGACTGCGCGCAGGTCGGCATCTCTCTCATAGAGGCTGCGCGGGTTATAACCTTGCTGCCGGACTGCGTGGATATCGTCTGTTGTCATGCCGAAGAGGAAAAAATTGTCTGCGCCGACTCGCTCGCGGATTTCGATGTTCGCGCCATCGAGCGTGCCGATCGTCAATGCCCCGTTGAGCGCGAATTTCATGTTGCCCGTGCCCGATGCTTCTTTGCCGGCCAGCGAAATCTGCTCGGACAAGTCGGCCGCGGGATAGACGCGCTGCCCGCATGTTACATTGAAATTGGGGATGAAGACGACGCGTAGCCGATTTGCGCAGGCCGGGTCGCGATTGACGACATCAGCCACAGAATTGATCAGCTTGATGATCAGCTTTGCCATGTGATAACCGGGCGCGGCCTTCGCTCCAAAAACGAAGGTGGTTGGCGCGACATCGGCAGCGGCATCGCGCTTTAGCAGCTGATACAAATGAATGATGTGCAACGTTTTCAGCAACTGGCGTTTGTATTCGTGCAGGCGTTTGACCATCACATCAAACAGGGAGTCCAGGTCGATCGTCAAGCCAAGCAGCGCGCCGATCATGTCTGCCAATTGAGCTTTGTTGGCGCGTTTGATCGCTCGCCAGTCCGCGCGAAACTGCGGGTCATCGACGAAGGCTTCCAGCTGTGTCAATTCCTCGAGATTGCTCAGCCAGCCCGCGCCGATCCGACCGGTGATGAGCTCAGCCAACTGTGGATTCGCCAATTTCATGAAGCGGCGCGGCGTGACGCCATTGGTCTTGTTGCCAAACTTATGCGGATACATAGCGGCGAAATCGGGAAAGACGCGCGACTGCAGCAAGTTCGATTGCAGTTGGGCGACGCCGTTGACTGAATAGCTGCCCACGCATGCCAGGTTGGCCATACGCACTTGTTTTTCCGCACCCTCTTCAATGATGGACATTCGCTGCACGCGCCCCGTGTCGTTGGGGAATGTCATGCGCACATCTTCCAGGAAGCGATGGTTGATCTCGTAGATGATTTCCAGATGCCGCGGCAGGCAATACTCCATCAGCGAGGTGGGCCATTTCTCCAGCGCTTCGGGCAAGAGGGTATGCTGCGTGGCGGCGAAGGTGCGTGTGGTGATGCTCCAGGCGCGTTCCCAGTCTAGCAGATATACATCGACCATCAAGCGCATGAATTCGGCAATGGCGATGACGGGATGCGAATCGTTCAGGTGGATGACCGCCACATTGGGCAATTCTTCCCAGTCGGCATTCAAGATATTGAAGCGCTTGATGATGTTGTTGAGCGAGCAGGCCACGAAGAAGTACTGCTGCTTCAGGCGCAATTCCTTGCCTTGTGGCGTATTGTCGTTTGGGTAGAGCACTTTGGTGACATTTTCGCTGCTGGTCTTTTGCTCCACAGCGCGCGAATAATCGCCAACATCAAAGAGCTGCAAGTCGAATTCTCGTGTGGCGCGCGCGCTCCACAGCCGCAGCATGTTGACGGTCTTGGTTTTGTAGCCCGGCACCAAGGTGTGGTAGGGCTGTCCCATGATGGTCTGCGCTGGCTGCCAGTGGACACGAAACTTGCCCTCGCTGTCGGTGTAGCTCTCTGTATAGCCACCGAAACCCACTTCGACCATGTCGTCGGGTTGGGGGAATTCCCAGGGATTGCCGTAATACAGCCATTCGTCTGGGCTTTCCACCTGCCAGCCGTCGCGGAAGGACTGACGAAATATGCCATATTCATAACGGATGCCATAGCCTACCGCCGGGATATTCAGCGTCGCCAGCGAATCCATAAAACAAGCCGAGAGTCGTCCCAAGCCGCCATTGCCCAAGCCCGGCTCAATATCCAGCGCGATCAGCTCGTCGAGGTCGATAGCGTGTTGGCGCATCGTCTCGCGCGCCAGCTGGTCGGTTTCTGTGTAGTGCAGATTCTTTTCCAGCTGCGCGCCCAGCAAATATTCCGCAGACAGGTAATAAACGAATTTGGGATTCTGGCGGAAATAGCAATCTACATTTTGCTGCCAGAAGTACATCATATAATCGCGCACGGTGATCGACAGCGCCGTATACAGGTCGCGCGAGGTGGCGGTATAAATGGCTTGGCCGCGCGTGTAATACAGGTTGTCACGGAAGGCTTGGGCGAAGGCTTCTTGTGTGAGCGTCATACTGGAAATGTTCTCGAAGTTCGAAATCATAATGTCCCTCATATACGCATGCCGAGTGGCGCACCGACCCAATCTTTCCCGTTTCGCGGGCTGCAATGTACACTTGACCTGTGCACAATGATAATTGCGCGGACGGCATTGCGCCACTTTCGCCGCATGTTTTCATGGTATCTTTGCTGGACGAGCTGGCCGAAGCGCAGACGAGACTAGAAGCCGCATGAAACGTCCCAATATCCTCATACTCTACACCGATCAGCAACGTTGGGATGCTTTGGGCGCGGCTGGCAACACCGAAATCAAGACGCCGCAGCTCGATCGGCTGGCGGCGCGCGGCGCCACATTTTCGCATCATTTCGTGCAAAATCCTGTCTGCATGCCCAGCCGCATCAGCATGCTTTCGGGCAGGTATCCATCGACCCTGGGCATCACGGATATGGGCGTGCCTGTCCCCGAGACTATCATCACCTTGCCGCACATGCTTGCGCAATATGGCTATCGCAGCGCCAATATCGGCAAACTGCATTTTCTGCCCCATGCCAACCGCGACCACCGTCTGCCGCATCCGGCTTATGGTTTCGATCACCTCGAGATCGCTGATGAGCCGGGCGTGTACGAAGATGCCTATCGCGCCTGGGTACGCCAGCAAGCGCCCGACCAGATGGACGGCATCAGCGCGGGAATTCCTCCAGCAACACAGGTCTGGCAGCAGACCATGGGCATAGATGACGGTGTCGTGCATCGTGGCGATCCACAAGGCCGGCATGACTTTGACCGCGGCATCCCCTTCGCCGCTGCCGTCCATCTGACTCACAGCGCATTCGTCGGCGAACAAACAGCCGAATTCATCAAAGCGGCTGGCGACCAGCCCTTCCTGTGCATCGCTGGCTTCTATTCGCCGCACGCGCCATGGATCGCGCCGCAGATTTACCTAGACCTATACGACAACGAGTCGCTCTCTCTGCCGCAGTTTCCGTCCCCTATCGACAATCAGCGACCCGCCGATGAAAATGCGCCTTTCTCCGATGCGCAATTGCGGCGGGCGAAGCAAGGCTATTACGCCATGATCAGCGAAATGGATCATTGTGTCGGGCGCATCCTGGCGGCGCTGGACGCAAGCGGGACGCGCGACAACACCATCGTTGTTTTCACCTCGGACCACGGCGAATGGCTGGGCGATCACCTGCGCTATGGCAAGGGCTATCCTGCCGATGACGCCGTCAGTCGTGTGCCGCTGATCATTGCTGCGCCGGGCGGGCAGGAAAGGCAAGAGCATGGTGGAATCGTGGAAGCGGTAGACATCGTGCCGACTCTGCTGGAGCTGGCTGGCATCCAGATCCCGCCTTTTCTGCAAGGGGAGAGTCTCGCGCCGCTGTTGGCTGGGAGTGCGGATCGAAGCAAGGCATCAGCGCTTACTGAAGGCCCGGGCTGGAAGAGCCTGCGCAGCGAAAGCTATCGTTATTTGGCGCATGCCGATGGACGCGAGAACTTGTGGGATATGCGCAGCGACCCAGGCGCCTATCACGATGTGGCGGGCAACGCTGACTACCAAATTGCTCTGGCGGAGTGTCGGCATCTGCTGCTGACCCGTCTGCTGGCGATGGAACGACCCTTGCCGCGCGCATGGACGTATTGATCTCAAGCCCGCCAGCAGCTTATGCAAATGGGTAGTCCACAGCGGCATATTCGGCGATTCTGCTCCACAGCCTTTCCACTGCGCCGATGTCATCCGCATTCAGGCTGATCTTCTGTGGGTCGCGCGCGAATGGCGATGTCAGCACCCCGCGCCGCCATAACACGAACTTGTGCAAAGAGACGCCATAGACCATGGCGTAATTCAAGAGCGGCAAGAGCAGGAAGTGGATTCGCTCGGCTTCGTCAATTTCGCCCGCGCGGTACAAATCGTAAATCTTGACCTGCACATCGACGAATCCACCGGCCGGCATATTCCCGCATGCGCCGCGCTGCAATTCGTCTATCAGATAGATGCCATTGACGCCGCCAAAGACTCCCAGACAATGCCCGGCGTCCAGCGCGATGATCTCGCTGATATGCTGCAAGATCGGCACGGTCTCTTCCTTGATGTATTGGATGCCGGCTTCCAGCGCCAGCAACTCGCACAACTCGCTCGGCGACAGGGGCGAACCGATGGGCGCAGGCGCATTCTGAATGATCAGCGGGCGGTCGAACTTCGCCAGTTGCCGATAGTATTCACGGACTGCGGACTTGCTGGCTTTGCGCAGGTACGGTGGCATGGCCATCAGCGCTGTAACGCCGTTATCACATGCCTGTTGGGCGAATTCTAGTGCCGAGCGCAGAGTCAAGCCTTGTACGCCGGCAACCAGCGGGATTCGCCCTGCGGTTTCTCTCGCGGCGAACTCGACCACCAGCTGGCGTTCGGCATCACTGAGCGTGAAGAACTCGCTGGCCAGCGCCGGCAGAACCAAACCATGCACGCCCACCGCCACACAATACTCAATCTGCCGAGCGAAGCTGTCCCAGTCGATATCGCCCTGGTCGGTGAAAGGTGTCTGCAAAATCTGGTAGATGCCAGCCAGCATCGGTGTCGTGTCCATGTCGCCTCTTCGTTGCGCGTGCTTTGCTCGCCGCCTACACTATAGTCCGCGTCACGCGGCCGCGCCACTTGTGAAGTCAATCCGAAGAATGAGGAAACAGCCAATGCGCATCACGCATGTCGAAGCCATCCCTGTCCGTATCAAACGCGAAGAAGCGTATCTGGGCACTGTGCCAAAAAGCGCCGACGAACGAGCTTATTTCCTGCGTCCGCCTTATCGCGCGCTCTATTCCCGTTACCTCGAAACGGCTTTCGTAAAAATCAGCACCGACGAAGGCACATTCGGATGGGGAGAGGCGCTGGCGCCAGTTGCCCCAGAAGTCGTTTGTGTCATCATTGAGCAATTGCTTGCGCCGGCGCTGCTGCATCGCGATCCGCTGGACGGCAATGTGCTGTGGAATGTGATGTACGATTTGATGCGCGAGCGCGGCTACTATGGCGGCTTCATGCTCGATGCCATCAGCGCCTGTGATACGGCATTGTGGGATCTTCGTGGCAAGCTTCTGGGGCAGCCCGTGTATCAACTGCTGGGCGGAGCATTTCGCGAGGCTGTGCCCTGCTATGTCTCGGGATTGCCACGTCCGACCTCCGCTGAGCGGGTCGAGTTGGCGTTGCGCTATGTCGACAAAGGCTTCAACGCATTCAAACTGGCGGCTGGTCATGGTGTGCGGGCCGATGCTGCCAGCGTCGGCGCATTGCGCGATGCCCTCGGTGACGAGGCTGTCTTGCTGCTGGACGCGCATTGGGTCTATGCGCTAGATGACGCCGTGCAGCTGGGGCAGGAACTTGCCGGACTGGGCGTCGGCTTCTTTGAAGCGCCTATCAACCCCGAGGATGTCGAATCGCATGCGCAGTTGGCGGCCGCAGTAGCCGTGCCGATTGCTCATGGCGAGACGGAACGCACGCGCTATCAGTTCCGCCCCTGGCTTGCACAAGACGCCGCGCAAATTTTGCAGCCGGATGTCGGGCGCGCCGGCATCAGCGAAGTCATCAAAATCGCCAGCATGGCAGAGGCTTTCAACACGCGGGTCGCGCCGCATCTGAGCGTCGGTTTGGGCATTTGCATCGCCGCCACCATCCATGCCGCGGCCGCTATTCCCAATTTGTACCTGTTGGAGTATCAGCCGCCGATCTTTGAAGCCGCCAACATGCTGCTGGAATCGCCCTTGACCTGTGCCGCTGGTTTCTACGACCTGCCGACTGGCGCTGGGCTGGGTGTGGCGCTGGACGAGCGAAAAGTCCGCGATTTGCAAGCCTAGGCGTTTCTACTGCGGGATGAGCGGCGCTCTTGGACGCACGATTTGCAGGCGCTCTGGCGTCAACCGGGCTGCCAATTCATCGGAAACGCGGTAGCCGTGACGGAAATTGCCCCAGCTGGGTCCATAACGAAAGACGATGATGCGCCGGTCGCCGGCATTGACGCGCCTGGCCGACCCATGCGCCAGGCAGTCCACAAACAGAATCGCGTCTCCCGCGTCCATGCGCACTTCCACCGCGCCCTCGACTTGATCGACATAAGGCTCGTCGCTGTTCATTCGGTACTTCTCGGCATCGGGATGCGCGAAGTTGGATTTGTGGCTGCCGGGGATGATCATGGTTGCGCCATCGCCCTCGCCAATATCGGTCAGGGCCATCAGCACATTGATCTGCCCACAGTGGAAGCCGCCGTTGTAATAGCGGAATTGCGTGCGCTTGGCGCCTTCGTGCCCGCCGCTGTGCAAGCCAATCGCCTGCCCAGGACCGCGTATGCTGGCGAAGCACTCGTCAATGAAAAGCGGTCCGTGGTTGTAGTCGAATGTGCCTGCGCCGCCGACGAATGTCTTGACCTTGTCGATCCAGGCTGGATGGTCAATTAAGCGCTCGAAAGCCGCGCCGCCTTCATATATTTGCTGCAGGTTCAGTCCTTCGTCATCACCATAGGTATGCCCGTGCACATAGCCATTCCACATGCCGGGCTGCATGGGCAGCAGCGCGTCGATGCCGGCGTTTAGCTCGCGCAGCTCCTGTGCCGAAAGCGCGCCCTTCAACAGCAGATAGCCGCGCAGATCAAAGAAATACTTCTCGCGTTCGCTGACCATATTCGCTCCTCGTCAGGCATAGCACTGCAGGCCAAAAATGGCGGCCGGCGCTTGCCCCTGCACCTCCAGCACTTCGACTCGCAGCTGGTCAGTTTCGACAGGCTCGTCAAAGCGGATCTGGTTGATGGTCTGGTGATTGTCCGTGACTTCCGCGAAGACTCTGCCATTGCCATCGCCCAGCCGATAATGCTTGACCGTGAAGGGCATGACCGACTCGGGGTGTCCGCGCAGGCTGGTCTCCATGGCGTGGTCAAAGTCGCTATCAAACATGAGCGTTACCTGGCTGATGCTCTGCGGGTATGTCCAGCCGATATCCAGCTTTGGCGCGGGATCGTCTGCTTCTGCCACCCAGGCATTCACCGCCGATGTAGGGCGTGACAAGCCATTGCCAACATTCTCCGCATCAAAGCTGTCTATAGGCTGCGAGAAAGCCATGGCGATGTTGTGCCCGGCCGGGCGGCGAGGCGGCGTCCAAAACTCAAACGACTCCACGCCGATATCGTGTTGGGGCTGCTGCGACCGCCAATACTGCAGCGCCAGCAAGCCGGTGATTCGCTGGTCGCTCAGATGCAGCTGCACCAGCGGATTCGCCATGACACAGACGAAGGCATAACGCGAATCGTCTATCAATTGCGCGAAGTCCAGCTCAAGCGCCTGATTGTCACCTGCAGCCAGGTCAATGCGCAGGCTCTTCAACGTGATATCGGGACTGTAATTGTCGCGGCGCGAGCTGATGCGCAGCTGGACTTCCAGCGTCGTGGCTTCGTCCGCGTCCGCCCAGATGGTCATGCCTGACGTTCGTCCGCGCTGCAAAGGCAGCATCTGCGCGTAGTGTCTTTGCAGTCGGTGGCGCGATCCATCGTCCGGCAGCTCGTCCAGGCAGAGTTTGCTGGAAGCGCGGATGGTCGCTGTCTTGACCAGGTCCTCGGCGTCTTCGAGCTTGAATTGCGGGATGAATTGCCCGACGCGCTGCAAATCGCGCTGCAGCAATTCGATGCGCCCGGGTTGGGCGATATCCCGTGGCAGCAGACCGTGCTGGATGCAGTGCGCTGCCGCCACGCCCACCGATTGTGCCGCCGAAGCCAGGGTTAGCATCACGCGCGTTGACCCAAAAGCTACATGCGATGCGCTCATGATGCGCCCGGCGATGAACAAATTGCGGATATTCTTGCTGTATTGACTGCGGTAAGGCACTTGATACACGCCCTTGGCATGCCATTGATCGCAGCCTGGCCGCTCGCTGAAGACACCATCAGCCGGGTGCAGGTCGATCGACCAGCCGCCAAAAGAAATCGCGTCATAATGATGCCGCTGCTCGATAATATCCTGCTGGATCATCATGGTATCGCCTTCAAAGCGCCGGCTTTCGCGCTTGCCAGGGATCTGCCCGACCCATTCCAAGGTCAAAGTCTCGGCATCGGGGAACTCGCCCGAATTCTTGATATAATTCCAAACACCATAAACGACTTTCCACAGTTGCCATTTGATGGTTTCGGTTTCGTGCACGGTGTCCAGCCGGCCGCCATATTCGATCCACCACAGCCGACAGCCATCGGTGGCGGTGTTGAAGCTGCGAAAGCGCGGGATCTGCGTGATATCTTCCAGCGCATAACTGGGCGGCACAAACGTCACTGGCACGCCGATATCTTTGCTGTAGAAATAAATCGAATGCCCCAGCAAGTAGCCATATTCTTCGCTGGGCGCGAACTTCTCGCCGAACTCGTCGCTGGCTTCTGCGCCCATGCGGAAAGCGGCGCCCGCCTGGAAGGCCACAATGCCATCGCCCGATGCATCGCAGAATAGCGGCGCGTACAGCTCGTATTGGGTAGAATTCTGGCTGCAGAAGGCGGTAACGGATTCGATCGTTTCGCCATCGCTCTTGGCAACATGGACGGCGGCTGTATTCAGCAGCAGCGTGAGATTCGGCTCTTCAACGACTTTTTCTAGCAGGATGGTGTCGAAGATCAAGCTGTTGCCTTCGCGGTTGCGGTACATATTTTCGACCAAGAGCTCGTCGATGACGCCGCCTTCACGCGCCCAGCGGTTGTTGTTGTTCATGTGTGATGTCGCGCCCAAAGCCCACAGACGCACTTCGCTGCTGGCATTGCCACCGAGCACGGGACGGTCTTGCACCAGCACCACCTTGATGCCAGCTCGGGCTGCTGTGATGGCTGCGCAGGTACCTGCCAGGCCGCCACCCACGATGACCAGATCGCTGTCGAGCCGAACCGTCTTGGGCGCGCGCGCCTCAGTTGAAAACGGCTCGCTGAGCATTCTTGGGATTTGATTGTCTTGTTTCATATCTCTGCCTCCACTTATTCAGGTTCCCAGACGATCTTGCTCGACGCCATGCTGCTGGCACCAGTCGTTGAGCGGGTTGAAGCCACCGCTGGGCTGGAATTCCAGGGTGTCGTCCAGGTCTTCGCCAACCAGATACTGCTCCAGGTCGCTGAGCTTCTCGACGAATGACATGTCCTGTTTGACATAATCCATCGGTTTCAGCCAGCGATAGGCATAGCCGATCATGACGGCTTTGCGTGTCATCTGCGTGAAGTTGGGCGCGCCAGCATGCCAGGTGCGGTATTCAAAGATCACGCAATCGCCAGGATTCAACAGCGGCTCGATGGCGTTGACGGGGTCGGTTGCGCCTGTTGGGATTTCGATCCGCTCCTTGAGCTGGTTGCTGCCCGGCGCAAGCATGGTGACACCGCTGTTGGGCTGGCTGAGGTCGGTCAGGTAAAAGGCGCACTTCAAGCCGATGCGCGGATAATTGCCAGCGCCCAGATCCAGCGATGTCCGGCCATTGTCGCGATGCCAACCGGGCCTGCGGACGCTTTCGGGACTGCCAGGCGGATCGGGATGCCGATAGATAAGATGGCTGGTGGAAAGCTGCAAGTTCGAGCCGAGCAGCTGGATTACCAACGGCAGCATAACCGGGTTGGTCAGCAGGGGAATGAAGGCATCGTCCATCGTGATGCAGTTGCGAAAGCCATCGTAAATCCCGCCTCCTTGCACGAAGCGATTGAAGCGCTGGTCGGTCGCCAGCAGTCGGTCGCCGGCTTCGATCAGGCTGCTGATGGTCGCTTCATCAAGTACATTGCGGACGATCAGATAACCTTCATCGCGGAATTGTCTGCGCTGTTCATCAGAAAGCTTTGGTAAACCATCCATGCAAGATCTCCAATTATTGCTTATGTATAGGTGAAATAGGCGGTGGCGATGCAATCGGCGCTGCTGCGAATGCGCACCCAATGCGCGCTGTAACCGGGCGGGAAACTATGATGCGCATAATCGCCGGGCGGGATATCAAGGCGGGCATAGGTCTTCCAGCTGCCATTGCCAAGGAAGTCAACCTCGATTCCGAAGGTGACGGGCTCGCCGCCATCGTTACACAAGTGCAGCGCCTTGTTGTCGAAGCCGGTCATCAAGTAGGGGTCAGAGGCTTCATCGGCGGCAACAGCATCTTCCCACCAGACACCACCCCAGCCGGCTGGTTTGCCAAAGTTCCACAAGTCGTCAGTCTTGCCAAAATACAAGCCGGATTGTGGCTCGCCAGCCAGTTGATTCGCGCCGTGATGCGGGCTGGCATTGTCGCTGCCCAGCACCAGCAGGCCACGATACGTGCAAAAGTCGCCCAGCACCCACAGATGCGTGGAGATCGGCCGAATGCCCCAGATATGATTCTCGTATGCCCAGGGCGAAAGCTCATAAAACATGCCGTGGCAATCCAGAATGAAGCGCTCGTGATCGACTTCGCGGATGCGCGGCCATTCAGTCTGCCACATGTGGTCAAAGCAGTGGCTGGCCTTGGGCAAACGATAGCGCTTCCATTGCCCGTTGGCTTCGGTATATACCTGCAAGATGGCTGAGCGCTTGTCCCAACCCATGGCGAAGATCGTGCCAGCGAAGTTGCCGCGCCCATTGACCTCGATGAAAGGGCTGCGCTCAATGATCGTCCAGCTTTCCCCATCCCATTCCGCCAGCCTGCCAGCCGATTCCGTGCCTAGATAATCGCGTTCGTCATAGCTGTTGTTGGCCACGATGACGCGCCCGAAGTTGCTGTAGGCGGCTTTGAAATGCGCGTAGTCATGGTCGGGCACGCCCAGTTCAATCGTCAAATCCGCCAACCAGGTCGGCTGCAGATTGTGCACATCCAGCTCATAGAATTCACCTTCCATGCCCAACATATAGACTTTGTTGTCTGGGTCCTGCAGGTGGCGCATGGTCGAGCACAGGCGCACTTCGCGCAGCCCCTCGATTGTGCGTACATTGCCGGCCGCGTCGATGACATGCGGACCGATGAAGCACTGGTTGGACTCAAAATGCACCATGCGGTTGGTATACGTGCCCACGCAGCTTTGCGGATGCTTGTCGATCTCCAGGCTCTCGTTGATGCAATACAGGCCCGTGCCGACTCCACTGGGTGACTTGTGCGATACATAAGTAACCAGCCACAGCGAACCCGCCCAGGCCATCATCGCGCCGATGCCGCATTCGCTGCGCGGCGGTCCCAGTTCTGCACTGAGCGCCAAGTGAGGCATCACGCCGCTCAGACTCAAATGATTGTGATTTGCCATGCCCACTCGCTTTCTATTGCCCGATGAGATTCCGTGACGGCTATCCGCTAGTCGCTCAATGCGCCGCCAGGTTGATTGATGATGCTTGCGCAGGCTGGATCCGCCAGCGCAAAGAGGCTAGTTGGACGCGCCTCCATAGCGGACAGCCCTCAGCCCTTTAAGCCAGAGATATTTGCGCCCTGGATGAATTGCTTTTGAAACAGGAAAAAGACAATCAAGACCGGCAGAACCATCAAGGTCGAAGCGGCCATCTGCTGGTTGTAGATGCCGCCTTGCCCGGGCAAAGAGGTGAACTTGTAGAGACCAATGGCCAGCGTATGCAGGTCTGGATCCTTCAAATAAATCAAAGGACCCAGGAAGTCGTTCCAGCTATTCTGGAAGCTCAAGATGGCGATGACGACGATAGCGGGCTTGGCGAGCGGGATCATCACTTGCGTGAAGATTCTCACTTCGCTCGCGCCATCGATTTTGGCGGCGTCTAGCAAGTCCTGCGGGATGCCGAGGAAGAATTGCCGGCAGATGAAAATATAAAAGGCGTTGCCGAAGAAACTCGGCACGATCAGCGGATAGAAAGTATCGATCCAGCCGATGGCGTCGTAGGCGGCGTAGACTGGTATCAAGCGCACGGCGAAAGGCAGCATCAAAGTCGCCAGCAGGATCAAGAAGAGCGCGTCGCGAAAAGGGAAACGAAAGCGGGCGAATCCGTAGGCGACGACCGTGCAAGAGCCGATATCGCCGATGAGCGAGACGATGGTGACGAACATGGTATTGCGGAAGGTGGTGCCGAAGTTCCAAAATTTCAGCGCGTCCGTATAATTCTCTGGCTGCCAGACGCGGGGTATCCACTGCACGGGGAAGACGCCGACCTGGTCCAGGGGCATGAAAGACGACATGATCATCCAAAACAGCGGCGCCAGGAACCAGAGGCTCATCACGATGAGCAATAGATAGAGCAGGGCGCGGCCCACAAGTCGCGACAGGAGGACGAAGCCATTGCTTTCCAGGACGCTTCGTGGCGATGTCGCTGCTGACATTAGTCCGCCTCCCCGCCTTGATAAAAGACCCAGCGCTGTGATGTCGCTACGATGACCGCTGTGAAGGCAAATATGATCATGAAGAGAATCCAGGCGAGCGCGGAAGAATAGCCCATTTGTGGCGGCAGGTATTGAAATGCGTGGTCGAACAAGTGCAGGACATAAGTTCGAGTCGCGTCCCTGGGCGCGCCGCCGGTCATAATGAAGATCTGCGTGAAAACTTGAAATGCGCCGATGATATTGATGAGCACATTCAGATAAATGGTCGGCGTCATCAGCGGGATGGTCACGCGCAGCAGGCGCTGGAACACATTCGCGCCGTCTATCTTGGCCGCATCATAATATTCTTCCGGGATGCCTTGCAAGCCAGCGAGAAAGATCACCATAGTAACGCCGACCCAGGTGGTGCTCATAATCAAGAAGGCGAGCATGGCAAAATCGGGGTCGGCAAACCAGCGGACGCGCGGCAATCCGATCGCATAGAGCAAAGAATTGAGCAAGCCAGCCCGCGCATTGAGCACATAGAGCCAGATCACCGAAAGCGCCACGATAGGCACAACCGACGGCAGATAAAACAAGGTCCGCCACAGACCAAGGAAACGCACCTTGGTATTGAGCAGAAGCGCCAGGGCAAAGCCCAGCACGATGCGGATTATGACCGAGCCAGCAACATAAACAAACGTATTCCACAGCGACTTCACAAACAGCGGATCATCGGTGAAGATGTGAGCATAGTGCTCCAAGCCCACCCATTTCGGCGGCGCGACAATATTGTATTTAGTGAAGCTGAGCAGGAAGGACGCGACAAAGGGGAAGAGCGCAAACAGCAGAACGCCGATAATCCAGGGTAATATGAACAGCAAGCCGAATTTTGCCTCTCGCTTGCGCATGGGCGAAAGGTCGCGCCAACGGGTTCGTCTGCGGCCTCGCAAGGCACTCAGCTGCGCGCCAAATGCTTGTGCCATTTCGGGGGTTCCCTGCTTTGCTCCGCGCGGAAAGTGATGCAGAGCGCCCGAAAGCGCCCCACACCACGAGATTTCGCTCTAGCCGTATTCTTCCCAGAAGCTATCCAGCAATGCCTGGATTTCTGCCTCGGCGCTTGCCAATGCGTCTTCAATCGAACTATCACCGAAGAACACATCTTCCAGCATGCGGTTGAGGATTTGATTGGCTTCGGGCTGCACTGGCGCGACCGGCACCAAGTAATCCAGCGCGGCGACGCCCAGGATGGATTCCGCGCGATGATGCACCACGCCGTCCTTCTCATAGCCGTTGCATTCCACCAAGGGCGAGGGACGTTGCTGCTGCTGAATGAACCAGCAAGCGCCTTTGCCATCGACTTCCGTGGTCAGCCACTTGACCAACTGCCAGGCTTCGTCCGGGTGCGCGGCATTCTTGGGGATCATATAACCCCAGCCACCGTGGGCGCCACCGCGGCGGTCGGCGCTGCCACTCGGTCCGTAGGGGATGGGCGCAACATCATAGTTCAGAGTCTCGGCATGGTCTTCCAGTTGGAAGAGAGTCCACGAGCCATTCGATTCAATCGACACCAGCCCCTGGATGAGCGGACCCTGGTCGAATTCGCCAGACATCTCCCAGAAGGCGTTCAGTTCTTCGATGCCGTAGTTGATTTCCGTCATGGCTTGCATGAATTCGAGCGTCTCGATGCCCGCTTCGTTGTTGATGGTGATGCTGCGCAGGTCGTCGCTGATCCAGGTCTGTCCGTTGGCATTGAGCCAGGCCAAGAAAGGGAAGCCCGTAACACCGTTGGCGTTGAAACCGACTCGCTCCAGGAAGCTGCCATCGCCGATTGTCAGGGCTTCCGCCACAGCGAGCATCTCGTCCCAGGTTTCGGGGAAGCTCTCGATGCCGGCTTCGGCGAGGTGATCGGCGTTGTACCAGGCGATCGCAAAGGCGCCGCCACCGGGCAGAGGCAGCAGCCAGGTCTTGCCATTGAACTGCGTGCCAGCAAATTCGGAAGGATGGAAGATGGCTGAGTCGATGCCATCGGCAGCCATGTAATCGTCCAGTGGGATGATGGACTCGGTCGCGGCGAAGAAGGGCAGGTCATGGCGGCCGAACATCGTTACATCAGGCGGGTTGCCGGCGGCGATGGCAGCCAGCAGATTCTGCAAGCGATTGTCCCAGGGCAGGAAGACATTGTCGACGCAGATGCCGGGATTGTGATTCTCAAAGTCGGCGACTTGTTCTTCCATCAGCGGGATGCGGTTCCCCCCCCAGTGATGCCAATAAGTGAGCGTGACATCGCCTTCGCAGTCGGGGTTCTGCGCCGAAACCGCCGAAAGCGGCAGCATCGCCAGCAGCATGACTGCAACTAGCAGCAAGAGCGTGGATTTTCTAAACACGAGTGACTCCTTTCAGAAGCGAATGGGTATGTAAAGCATTGACATTGCGAAAATGTTGGCCAGCGGCTGCCGGCTCGCCGGGCAACTGGTCAACATACCGCCCGCAGTGTAGCGCACCGTGCGGGCTTGTGCAACAAATTATTATTGACACCTACTGAAAGGCGGCTCGATGCAACGTCCGCAGCAAGATATCGCGGCTTTCCTGCAGCGCACGTTGGGGTCGAGGCAGGCTTGGGCTTAGCTCCAGGCTCAACGCGCCGCCGTAGCTGATTTGATGCAGAGCGCGCAGCGTGTCGAAGAGCGCCTCTTCGCTCATGACGCCGTCTAGCAAGCTCCAGTGCAGATCGCCGCTGCCATCATTGTCATCAACATGCACATAGCCGAGCCGGTCACCCGCATTGATAATGACTTCTACCGGGTCTTCGCCAGAAAGCAGGATATGCCCGCTGTCGTAGAGCAGGTAGAGGTTGGGATGTCCCAGCGCGCCGATGAAGGCCAGAGTCTCGCTGGCAGTCGGCAGGGCTTTGCCTGGAAAGTGCTCAAGCGCCAGTTTGATACCCAGTTGCGCCGCGCGCTCCGCCAACTGCAAAAGCGATTCGCCATAGCGTGTCAGCCCGGCCGCGCTGCTGTCTTGCCCCGGCACAACATAGGCTACCTGCGCGGAAACATCGCGGGCCTGGTCGATTGCTGCTTGGCAATGCGCAATGGCTGCTCGCCGTTTGTCATTGTCGGCGCTGTCCAGCGATGCTGCTGGCGGCATGCCAAAAGACGCGCCAAGGCAGCTGACTCGCAAGCCAAGCTCCTGCGCCAGCAACCGGCTTTCCAAGGTCTGCAAGTGCGTCGGCTGGATGTCGATCCAGTCGAATTCCAGCTCGCGCGCGCTGCGCAGCAGGTCGGTCTCTGCGCCGCTCAATGCCCATATGCAGCAGGCGATATGCATGTTTGTTCTCCTGGTTGGTTCTTGGCAATCATACCTGAACCATTCGCCAGCCCACAGTCTACCCCCTCGGGGGAGTGTCGAATTTGCTGGAATTAGACCCCCCTCGGTCCCCCCGAAAAGTCGGGGGGAAGCAAAATGCGCGGGATTGGGATTTGTCTGATAGCGCAGCTAATCACGAGAGAATATAGAACACAAGGCTTTTCCTCTGTATCTCCGCGCCTCTGTGGCAAAAATCTTTATGTCTTTTGTGTCCTTTTTCGCGCTTGCTACAGGTACAATGTTTGCTGCATCGACAAAGTACTTGTGAAAGAGCTTATGAGCGAAAGAATCGCATTGATAACGGGCGCTGGCTCGGGCATCGGCCGGGCAGCAGCGCATGCCTTGTGGCACGCGGGCTATTCGCTGACGTTGGCGGGCAGGCGTGAAAGCAAACTGCGCGAAACAGTTGCCCAAGCTGCTGTAGACGAGTCGCGGGCGCTGATTATGCCCACAGATGTGAGCGATCCTGCCGCAGTCAGCCGCCTCTTCGCCGCTTCGCAAGCGCGCTTTGGCCGCCTGGATCTGCTCTTCAACAACGCTGGCATGGGCGCGCCTGCCCTGCCGCTGGAAGACTTGACCGTAGCGAAGTGGCAGCAGGTGGTCGCGGTTAACCTGAGTGGCGCATTCTATTGCACACAAGAAGCGTTCAAACTGATGAAGACACAGCAGCCGTCTGGTGGGCGCATCATCAACAACGGCTCCATCTCTGCGCAGACGCCCCGCCCGCACTCTGCGCCTTATACCGCCACCAAGCACGCCTTGACGGGCTTGACCAAGTCGACCGCGCTGGATGGCCGGGCGCACAACATCGCTTGTGGCCAAATCGATATCGGCAATGCCGGCACAGACATGACCGAGCGCATGCAGCAGGGGATTTTGCAAGCCAATGGCACGCTGGCTGTCGAACCGACCATGGATGTGCGGCATGTGGCTGACGCGGTGGTCTACATGGCCAACCTGCCACTGAATGCCAATGTGCTTTTCATGACGGTGATGGCAAGCGGCATGCCCTATGTGGGCAGAGGCTGAGGCATGAGCGAACTGATCTGGCTCACAGCCACAGAACAGGCAGAATTGATCAGACGGCGCGAAGTTTCGGCTCTGGAACTCCTGCGGGAGCACCTGGCGCAGATCGAGGCAGTCAACCCGCAGCTCAATGCCATTGTGACCTATTTGCCCGAGCTGGCTTTGGAGCTGGCGCAGGCGGCGGACGCGAAGCAAGCCCGCGGTGAAGAGCTGGGCGTCTTGCACGGTCTGCCTATCGCTCACAAAGACTTGTTCGAGACGGCAGGCATCCGCACGACCATGGGTTCGCCAGTCTTCGCCGATTATGTGCCCGAATCTGACGACTTGATTATCGCGCGCTTGAAAGCGGCTGGCTGCGTCACCCTGGGCAAGACGAATGTGCCCGAGTTCGGCGCTGGCTCGCATACGTTCAATCCTGTCTTTGGCGCGACCAAAAATCCCTATGACCTTGCGCGAACCTGTGGCGGCAGCAGTGGTGGCGCGGCGGTGGCCTTGGCCGCTGGGATGCTGCCTATCGCCGATGGCAGCGACATGGGTGGCTCGCTGCGCAACCCAGCCAGCTTCAACAATGTGGTTGGGTTGCGTCCGACGCCTGGCCGAGTGCCGCGCTACCCCAAAGCCGATGCCTGGTCGACGCTGTCGGTGGACGGACCGATGGGGCGCACTGTGCAAGATGTCGCGCTGATGATGGGCGCAATCGCTGGCTATGACGCGCGTTCGCCCATCTCGCTGACAGAGCCCGCCACGAGCTTCGCGCGAGACTTGCAGCGCGACTTTCATGACACTCGCATCGCCTGGAGCCCGGATCTGGGCTGTCTGCCAGTCGATGGCCACGTGATTGAAACGATAGAAGCGCAACTGCCTGCATTTGCGGATATCGGCATTGCGGTCGAGAATGCGCATCCCGATTTTTCTGACGCCTATGAGATTTTCCAGACTTTGCGAGCCTGGAGCTTCGAGCTGTCCTTCGCCGAGCATTTCGCCCAATTTGGCGAGAAGTCTTTCAAAGAAACGATCCGCTGGAATGCCGCGCAGGGCAGGCAGCTACGCGCCGCCCAGATCAGCCGCGCGCAAGTCAAACGCAGCGAACTCTTCCACCGCGCCCGTGAATTTCTGGATATTTATGATTGCCTGCTGCTGCCGACTGCGCAGGTGCCGCCATTCCCGATCGAGCAGGACTATCCGCGCGAGATCAACGGCGAGACCATGCGCACCTATATTGACTGGATGATGAGCTGCGCATTCATCACGGTGACGGGCTTGCCAGCCATTTCTGTGCCTTGCGGCTTCACGCGCGATGGGCTGCCGGTGGGCTTGCAGATGGTCGGGCGTCCTCGCGGCGACTTCGCGCTGCTTCAGTTGGCATACGCATTTCAGGAAGCCACGCGCTTTTATCTGCGCCGACCGCCCCTCGCCGACCGCGCCGACCGCTCGTCCAGCGGAGTCGGCTCGTGGAATTGACCTGGCTCACATGGCTGCTGGCGCTGCTGCCGGTGCTGGCCGTGCTGCTGTTGATGGTGGGCTTCGGCTGGGGCGGCAGCCGCGCGGGGATAGCCGGATTTCTTAGCGCGCTTTTGCTCGCTGTTTTTGTCTTTGGCGGCGATGCGCTGCTGGCGATTGTGGCAATCGGCAAATCAGTCTTTCTGGCGGCGGATGTGCTTTACATCGTCTGGATGGCGCTGTTTTTCTACAATGTAACCAATGAAGCCGGCACTGTTGCCTTGATCGGTCGCAGTCTGCCGCGCTTGACAGCCGACCGCGCCGCGCAGAGTCTGCTGATCAGCTGGATATTCGTATCGCTGCTGCAGGGTGTGGGCGGCTTTGGCGTGCCGGTGGCCGTGGTTGCGCCGCTGCTGGTGGGCTTGGGCTATAGCGCCACGCAATCGGTGATCATGGCTTCGCTGGGTCATGGCTGGGCGGTCACATTTGGCTCGTTGGGCACATCGTTCGTCGCCTTGACAGCTGTTACGGGTCTGCCCGGCGAGCTGCTGGCGCATGATGCCGCGCTGGCGCTGGGCATGGCTTGTCTCATCAGCGGGGCGCTTGTCGCTTATGTCAGCGCGGGCTGGGCTGGCATGCTGCGCTCGCTGCCCATGCTGCTGCTAGTGGGCGGGAGCATGGGGCTGACGCAATGGTTTGTCGCCACCAATGGCATGTGGACGCTCGGCTCGACATCGGGCGCGCTGGCCGGCGCTTTTGTAGGCGTTGCTTATGTGCTTTCGCCCTTGGGCCGCTCCAATTCAAAACAAGCATCCGCACAGGACGACTCGTCGCGCAGCCTGGTTTTGGCTTTGGCCGCTTATGTGATTCTGCTGCTGCTGGCTTTCTCGGTCAATCTAATCGCGCCGCTGGGACAACTGGTGGACAGCGCCGTCATCCAGCTGCAGTTTCCAGCTGTTGCTACGGCACACGGCTGGGAGGCGCCGGCAGAAAGCGGGCGTGGCATCAGCATCTTTGGCCATGCCGGCGCCATTCTGTTTTATGCTGGCGCGATCGCCTTTCTGCTGTACAAGCGGGCTAACTACTTCGAGCGTGACGATGCCTGGCGCGCCATCTGGCGCAAAGTGAGCCGGTCGGCAATGAAGTCGACTGTGTCGATCCTGGCGCTGGTGGCGATGGCCTCGTTGATGACGCACACGGGCATGACGCAGATCATCGCGCGCGGCATCAGCGAAACAGTCAGCGCACAGATATATCCGCTCTTCGCGCCTTTCATCGGCACTTTGGGCGCATTCATGACCGGCAGCAACACCAACTCCAATGTCGTATTTGGCGCATTGCAGCAAGAGACGGCGGCGCTGTTGGCTTTGAGCGTGCCGATTGTGCTGGCTGGGCAGACGGCAGGGGCATCGCTGGGCAGTGTGCTCGCCCCTGCCAAAATCATCGTAGGCTGCAGCACGGTCGGGCTGGGTGGGCAAGAAGGACCGGTCATCAGGCGCATGCTGCTGCTGGGCTTGATCCCGGTTGTCTTTGTTGCGCTGATAACATTTCTGCGTTTGAGCGGCTGAAGCGAGGCGATTTATGACAGATCTGGCGCTATTTGGCGGCGCAAAAACGCGCGAGGCAGCCTATCCGGCCTGGCCCCCGCATGACGAGCGAGATATAGAAGCGGTGACGGCGGTCCTGCGCAGCGGCAACTGGGGCGGCTTCCCCTATCCAGGCGCGCAGACAAAACGTTTTCTGGATGCCTTCATCGCGCTGCAAGGCGGTCAATTCGCGGTGGCAGTGATGAATGGCAGCTTGACGATGGAAGTGGCGCTGCGTGCGGCCGACATCGGCTGGGGCGACGAAGTCATTGTGCCAGCCTACACATTCCAGGCGACCGCCTCCGCGCCCATGATGGCCGGCGCTGTGCCCGTGTTGGTGGACATCGACCCGAACACATTTTGCATCGATCCCGCCGCTATAGAAGCTGCCATCACGCCACGAACGCGCGCAATCATTCCCGTACATGTCGCATCCCAGATGGCGGATATGGACGCCATCATGCGCATCGCTGCCAGGCACGACCTGGTTGTCATAGAAGACGCGGCGCATGCCCACGGCTCCTTCTGGAATGGCCGCGGCGCCGGCACGCTCGGCGACTTCGGCAGCTTCAGCATGCAGTCAACCAAGATTCTGACGGCTGGCGAGGGCGGCCTGCTGCTGTGCCAGGCTGAAGAACAGGCTTGGCGCGCTGCCAGCATCATCGACTGCGGACGCCCGCAGGACCCGGACGGGCAGCTCTATATGCAGGGCGGCAACTATCGCATGACCGAGTTGCAGGCGGCGCTGCTCAATGTCGGGCTGGAGCGCTTTCCGGCGCAATTCGCCATGCGCGAAGAGATGGCTGCCTACATGGACGAAGCGTTGAGCGAGCTGCCGGGCATACGGGTATTGCTCCGTGACGAGCGACACCAGCGGCGCGCCATATACTGCTACACCTTCGCCATCGAACCTGAGGACTTCGGCGCGACAAATGGCATCGTGGCGCGGGCCTTGGCGGCGGAGGGCATCCCTTGCTGGTCCGGTTACGAGCCGATGTACCGCTACGAGCTTTTTCAACCGACCAAATCTCGTTTGCCCGTGCCATCCGCCTTCCCCGAACGTTTCGACTATTCGCGCCTGCATCTGCCCATTACCGAGCGCGTCAGTGCCGAGACGGGCATGTGGCTGGGCGAGGCGATTTTCCGCGCGGGGGTGCAGGGCGTAAACGATGTTGTCGCTGCGCTTGAGAAAGTCCAGTCGGCGCTGGCGAGCGATCCTGCGCTGGCAGAGCAAATCGCGGCGCTGTAGCGGCTAGGAATGGCGCACGCTGGTGGGATAGCCGGCAGGATCCAGCATGACATCCAGCAGCATTGCTGTGCCTTGCTCGAGCCAGGCCTGGATACCTGCATTGCAGCCCGCGCGTGACACTGCCCTGTGATAGGCCAATCCAAATGCCGCCGCGATCTGCCGATAATCCGGGTTGGCGAACTCCGTGCCAACAGCCGCTTTGCCACGCTGCAGTTGCGCCGAGCGGATCAAGTCCAGCGCGCTGTCATTCATCACCGCAACCAGAACCGGCAGCCCAAGCCGCGCCAGCAGTCTGAGTTCACCCATGACCATAGCCAGCCCGGCATCGCCCGTGATGCAAAGGACCGGCTGCCGCGTGACATTGGCCGCCGCAATCGCGCTGCACAAACCAAAGCCCATCGCTGACAAGCCATTCGACACGAAGTAGCGATTGGGCTGCCTCGCCGGCCATTCCAGCGCAGCGAAAATCTTGTGCGAGCCGACATCGGTGGTCAGTATGATGTCATCAGGCATATGGGCGCGCAGCGATGCCAAGAAGGTCTGCGGGGAGATTCGTCCGGCTGCTGCAGCAGGGCTTCTTTGCGCTGCCAGCCGCTGCCGGAAGCGCTTTATCCGCGCCGCGCCCCAGTCCTCCGCTGCAACTGCTGATACTGGACCGAGCGACTCGAGGGTTTCGCCGATATCTGCCACCACCTCCACTGTGCAAGCGATCTGCGGATCGTGGTTGCGCCAGTCGGCGATCCATATCAGCGGCGTCTGGTAGTCCCAGGGTTTGACCAGCTCGACCACGTCAAAGCCCAGCGCGATGATGCAGTCGGCTTCGTCCAGCAGCGCATAGGCGGGGTCGTAACGGGTCAAACCGATGGTGCCAGCGAATAGCGGGTGGGCTGCGGAAAGCGCCCCTTTGCTCTTGGGCGTATCGATGACTGGCGCGCCAAGCGATTCTGCCAACTGTCGAATCTGCGCATACGGTCTGCCAGGTTCCAGCCCGAGGCCAAGCACGATGATCGGCTTGCGCTTGTCTGCGAACAGAGCGCGCATCTCGCTCAAGGGCGGATTCTGCGGCGCAGGATGGACTGGCGGCGAAGAAGCATCCTCCTCGACGATGAGCGAGCTTGCCAGGCTGTTGGGCAGGCTGAGATGCACGGGACCGGGTCTGCCTGTCCGTGTCAGCCGCAATGCATGCCTGATGCGGGACTTCGCATTCTCTGGCGCAAGCTCGGCGGTGTATTTGCAGATGGAGGCAAACAGCGCTTGCAAGTCCAGCGACTGATGGCTGTGCCTGTCGCGCAAAACCGGGTCGGCGGCCGCAGTAATCAGCACGATGGGCGCGCGATCCAGGTGGGCATGCGCCAATCCCGCGCAGGCATTTGTTGCGCCCGGCCCCAACGTTGTCAGCGCAACGCCGATGCCACCGGTCAGCCGCGCTTCTGTCGCCGCCATATAGCAGGCGCTGTTTTCGTTGGCGACCAGGATGAACTCGATTCCGCGCCGCCACATCGCATCCAGGGCTTCGACATTTTCGCCGCCCGGCAAACCATAAACGCGCCGCAGGCCCGCTTCGACCAGCTGCTGCGAGAGGCATTCGGCGATCGTTTGCATGGCATTTTGGCTCCGCTTGCATGGGCAATCTGCTGGAATTAATTATTGGGTCTGTAGAGGATGTGTCAAGTCGGCGAATCGCGGTTACAATGCGCGGCTAATTGGATTGTTGCATTCTTGCGAGGACGAAGATGACATTTGTGAGAGTGCCCCAATCGGGGACCTTGGCGCTCAACGAGAAATCCCAGGTCTTGGTTGCGAGCGGCCGCACAGTCTACCGCTTTGGCTTTGGCGAATCGCCTTTTCCTCCACCGCGCCATGTGCAGAAGGCGCTGCGAAAATCGGCGCTGCGCAAAGACTATACGGCAGTGGCTGGCTTGCCAGAATTGCGCGCCCGCATCGCCGACTTTCACAACGAAGTCGATGGCTATCCCATAAGCGCGGAGCAGGTGCTGGTCGCGCCGGGCAGCAAGCCGCTGCTCTTTAATGTCATGCAGGCTTTTGAACGCGCCGATGTCTATGTGCCAGCGCCTGCCTATGTGTCCTATGCGCCCATGGCCATGTTGGCGCGCCACCGGGTCATTCGCATCCAAACATCCTATGACGCCCGCTGGCGCATCACGCCCGAATCGCTGGAAGAGGCGATCGCCCGCCACAGCAAGCCCGGACGAGAAAAGCTGCTGGCGTTGAATTACCCCGGCAATCCCGATGGCATGACCTACAGCCGCGCTGAATTGCAGGCGCTGGCAGAGACGCTGCGCCGGCATGATATCTGGGCGCTATCCGATGAAATTTATGCGCTGCTTCATCACCAGGGGCGGCATGTTTCGCTGGCCAGCATCTACCCGGAGCGCACGCTGGTATCGACTGGTTTGTCGAAGTGGTGCGGGGCAGGCGGCTGGCGGCTGGGCGCATTGATCATGCCAGCCGATGCGCCTGTAGAATTGCATGATGCCTTGATCGGACTTGGCTCCGAGGTCTATTCTTGTGCGCCGACACCCATACAGGCGGCTGCATTGGCGGCCTATGGACTCAACAAACGTACACATCGCTTCTTGCGCGCGCAGCGGCAAATCCTGTCCGCGACTGGCAGCGTCGTGCACAGTGCCGTGCAGGCGGCGGGTGTGCGCGTTCATGCCCCCCAAGGCGGCTTTTACCTGCTTTGCGATTTCAGCTGCTTCACCGACTCGCTATTGGAGCGCGGCATCCAGCGCGATACCGAATTGTGCGATCGCCTGCTGTCCGAGGCTGGTGTGGCGCTGCTGCCGGGCAGCAAGTTTGGCCTGCCAGCGGGGGCGCTGACGGCGCGGCTGGCTTATGTGGACTTTGACGGCGCGGCGGCTTTGGAGACATTGCGCGCGAAAGAAGATATTCTGCCCCATGCCGAAAAAATGCTGGCGGGCATCGCAGCGCTGGACAACTGGCTCAACTGAAGAGCAGCAGATAGAAGCTCAGCAACAACAGCGGGATCATCATCA
Organism: Chloroflexi bacterium bin20; assembly: GCA_002238485.1. GTDB lineage: Bacteria > Chloroflexota > Anaerolineae > Aggregatilineales > Phototrophicaceae > UBA6055. The sequence goes on from MPMG01000001.1 coordinate 168,092, forward strand.
GCCATTCAAATGCCCGTTGGTCGATGTGGTCGATGAGCCTTCGCGCGACTAGCACTGCCGGTGGGATCAACACGAAGACCCAGGCAATGCTTTGCAAACGCTCCAGGTCGAAGTTGCCGATGTGCACAAAGGCGGGCAGCTTGGTCAGGTTCATCACGGCGAAGAATAATGTGGTCGTGCCGATGAAACGGCGTGGCGTCATGTGTGGCTGCAGCAGCAGGTAGGCTGTGAAAGGCGGCGCGCCTACATTCGCCAGGGTCGAGCCGAAGCCAGACGCCCAACCAGCGAAATAGCCATGCCATTTGCGCGGATCATACTCAACGGTGGTCAGTTGATCTCTGGCGATCTTGAAGCCCAGCGCCAGCAGCGTCAAGCCGCCGATGATGCGCTTCAATGTAACGGCGTCAATGGCATTCAATGTCGCCGCGCCCGTCACCACGCCCAGCAAGCCCGGCAGCAACATCAGCGCGATATAACGCCGATCCCACTGCCGCCAATAGAAGTAGAGCGCGAAGGCATCGGCAAAGAGCAGCAGCGGCAAAATCAAGGCCACGGCGATCTGCGGCTCGATGATCAACGTCAGCATAGGCACGGTCAGCGCAACCGGCACCGGGCCGCCCAAGCCGCCTTTGGAGAAACCGACCAGGATGCCGACCAGGGCGAAAATCAAAATCTCTGTCATGGAGGCGCTTTGTCCGCTGCAATTGGCTGGGGCAATTATATGCCAGCGCCTGTACAATCGTCCAACGCGGTGTGGGAGGGGGAGCAAATCGACTTGGACGAGAAGCAGCTCAATGACGAAGGGCGCAGGATCTGGGATGGCAAGGCGCGCTTTTGGGACGGCCTGCACGGCGACCGCGGCAATAGCTTCCACCAGCGACTCATCGAGCCGAGCGTCCTGCGGTTGCTGGACTTGTGCGCGGGCGAGCGCGTGCTGGATATCGGCTGTGGCAATGGCGCGCTGGCACGACAAATGGCATGCTTGGGCGCGGAAGTCAACGCAATCGATTTCAGCCCGAAGATGATTGAACTGGCGAAGCAGCGCAGCGTTGCCGGCACGGCAATCCACTACAACATGGTCGATGCCACCGATGAATCTGCGCTGTTGAGGCTGGGCGAGCGCAAATATGACGCCATAACCTGCACGATGGCTCTGATGGACATGCCGGTGATTGCGCCACTCTTCCGCGCTGCCAGCCAGCTGTTGAAAAAGGCGGGCTGCCTGGTCTTTGCCACGGCGCACCCGGCATTCAATTCCAACAATCCTGTCTTCTTGCACGAAAAAGAAGACCGTGCCGGCGTGATTACTGATCTCTACGCTGTCAAGATTTATGCCTACTTGGATATGCCGCCGGTCAAAGGGTCTGGCGCGCCGGGCGAGCCAATGCCACACACCTATTACCACCGTCCGCTTTCTGAACTGCTGGCGGATGCTTTCGGCGCTGGTTTTGTGCTGGATGCGCTGCTCGAGCCCGCCTTCACGCAGACCGACGCAGACCGGGCCAAGGGACTGACCTGGGCGAAGATGCGCCAGATCCCGCCAGGGTTGACGGGGCGTTTGCGTTTGCTGCCCGAGTCTGGCTGAATGTTGCCTAGATAGCTGTGTTTTCTCTGTTCAAAACAGCCGACTCATGCTCTCCGCCCGCCTGCGCCGACAGCAGCGACAGCATATCCGCCAATGCATTTTCAATATCGGGCCTGGCGCCATCGTGGTGCGCTTCGATAGCGATGACGACATCGTTGGTCGTCTGCTTGGCTGCGCTGCTGAAACTCTGCCGCCAGCACCAGCGCCGCGCCACAACCATCTGCGTGGTATCGGAGAAGATCACTTCGCCAGGCGCAGGATTCATGACTTCGGCGCTGCGCAGCTCGGTGTAGGCTTCACTGCCATCGGAATAATGCACAGTGATGGGCAGGGCGATCTGTTGCGTATCCATGACGGCCACGGGCAATCCATAACGGATGCTCACCAGATTGCCGATATCGACCAGCGTGTTGATGCAGGGGATATCGCCTTTCTTGGTCAGGCGGCGCAGCAGGGCTTCGGCAGCGCTGCGATAGCGAGTGGGTGATACGCCAAAGGCGCTGATTGCCCGACGCCAGGCGCTCAATGAGGGCAGCTCGCTCAAGGGCGTATTGCCGATTCGCGCTTTGACAGTCGCCTGTTCAGCCAGGTAGGCATTGCGCAGATCGGGCGATGAGGGCGGGTTGGACAGGTCGCGCGCGACGATGAGTCCCGCCACCAGGCTCGGATAATTCTCTATGATGCGCGCGTCATATTGAAAACTCGCCATGTCATGCCTCCGCGGGTTCGCGCTTTTCGATTGCGCGCACGATCCAGATCCACAGCAGCAGCGGCACAATCGCCACCAGCGCCGACAAATATACGATATGCGTGATGGTATCGCCGCCCGCCGCGTCTATCAACAAGCCGAAGACAACGATGCTGATGCTCTGCACAAATTCAAAGCCGGCGAAATCCAGCGAGAACATGCGCCCCAAATAGTCGTCGGGAACGACCTGCTGAATGATGACCGAGCTGTAGGTCCAGTTGACCGATCCGCCCATGGCGCGCACGACCGCCGCCAGCGCCAGCAATTCCAGAGACGGCGCCAAGCCCCAGAGCAGCCAGCCCAGCACGATCAACGCGAAACCAACGGTTATCAAGCGGCGCAGCGCTCGCACGGAATCGTCGCTGAAGCGGTTGGTCAGCAGCGGACCCACCACCGCGCCTACACCAAAAGCCGCCCACAACACCGCCATCGAGGTAACGCCTTGCTCGCCCAGCACGAAAACCTGCGTGCCATAGATGATCAGCAACGTATCCGAACTGGTGATGCTCTGTGCGCTTTTGACAAAAAGGGCGGCTGCTGTTTCTGGATGCCGCAGCAGATAGCGCAAGCCATCGACGAAAGTCCGCTTTGACTTGTCGACTGCTTTGCGCGCCGGCTGTCCGATCTCCGAGCGGGGCTTGGCGGGCACGACAACAGTCATTACCAGTAGCGCCGAGACCACGAATGTCAGCGCGTCGATGACCAGGGCGGCTTGTATGCCAAATGCCTGTGCCACCAGCCCACCCGTGATCGCGCCCACCGCCAGCATGGCCGACCAGGTGATGCTGCTCAAGGTATTGCCGATGACCAGCTGATGTCGATACAAGATGCTCGGCATGATGGCATTGCGCGCCGGCTCAAATACGGAAGAAATCAAAAATTGCATCACGACGAAGACATAAACCAGCGGCAGGTAGTCGGACGACTGCGTGGTGAAAAGCAAGCCCGTAACCGCCAGCGCGCGCAGCAGATCGCTCGCGATGAGCAGTCGTTTGCGGTCGAAGCGATCGGCCAGCACGCCAGCCAGCGGACGCATCAGCAGCGGCGGGATCATGCGCGCGATCAAAAAGGCGCTCACCGCGATGCCCTGATAACCCGTGCCTTCGGTATAAGACACGATCAGCGCCGATATGACGATCGTGCTGAACCAGTCGCCCAGGAGGCTGACCAGCTGCGCCCCCCACAGCCTGGCGAAGTCGCGGTTGCTGCGAATGAGTCGGATGTATTGCATAGGATTTCCCTGTTTGCCGCGCCAGTGTACAGCAGGACCAGCCAGCATGCACGGCGCAAGTGCGACTCTGCCTGCATTGACAGCCCTTGCTCGCTGGCATAGGATACGCCTGCCAGCAAACGGAGAGCGCCAATGGAAAGCCTGCTGTATGTAGGCCTGGGCGGGTTTTGCGGCGCAAATGCGCGCTACCTGCTTTCGCTGTGGTTCAACGAGTTTCTAAGTCCGCGCTTCGGGGCTTTTCCTTATGGAACGTTGCTGGTGAATGTGCTGGGGTCGCTGGGGCTGGCGGTCTTCGGCGCATGGTTCAGCGCGCGCACGGGCTTGTCGGCGCAGTTGCAGTGGCTCATCGGGGTGGGATTCTTCGGCGCCTTCACGACTTTCTCTACCTTCGCCAACGAAAGCATAAACCTGGCGAGCGGCGTCGGCATCGGACAAACGCTGCTCAACCTGCTGCTGAATAACGCGGGTTGCCTGTTGGCGGTGGCGCTGGGATTGTGGCTCGGGCAGCGGCTATTCGGCATGGGCGGCTGAGCGCATGGGCGAAGATCTGCTGCGAGTGGCTGTCCTGGCCCTGGTCGAGGGCCTAAGCGAGTTTCTGCCTATCTCATCCACCGGTCATCTGATCGTGGGCAAGTCGCTGCTCGGCTTTGACGCGCTGGGCACAGTCTTTGAAATCGTCATTCAAATCGGCGCGGTCTGTGCGTTGATTCTCTATTATCGCAAATCGCTGCGCGCCCAAGCGGCACAATTCCGTGTCAACGCAGAGGTTCGGCGCTTTTGGCAGCTGATCCTGGTCGCCTGCTTGCCTGCGGTAGCGCTGGGGCTGCTCTTGGAAGCGCAGATCGAAAGCGCCTTGTTTACCCCGCAGGTGGTCGCGCTGGCATTGATCGCAGGGGGAATCGCCTTGCTCTTGGTCGAGCATTTTCTGCGCGGCAGGTCCCTCGGCGAATCGCGCGCACTGCATTTCGATGAACTTACGATGCGGCAGGCGCTCATTGTCGGCACGGTGCAGGCGCTGGCCTTGATCCCGGGCGTGTCACGATCGGGCAGTTCGATCGTTGGTGGCTTGCTGGCGGGCTTGAATCGGCGCGCGGCCACCGAATTCTCGTTCTACCTGGCCATCCCGCTGCTTGGCGGCACGACCGTGTACAAACTCGTCAAGTCTCTGCCATTGTTAGGCGCGGACGAGTTGCTGCTCTTGGCGGTGGGGGCGGCGCTCTCTGGTTTCTTCGCCTGGCTGGCTATTGACTGGCTGCTAGGGTATATCTCGCGGCACAGCTTTGCCATATTTGGCGTATATCGCATCGTGGCGGGCGCGTTGATCTTGTTGGCTGTCGCTGGCGAAGTGATTGTCTAACCCCCTTGCTCTGCCGATCCTCGCCGCAGAATTGCCATCCAGAGTTTGTGGCAATCTCGTTTGTCCGATTCTGCGCTTGACCCTACAATGATGGGCATAGAACTACCTGTTGCCTCTTTGCGCCAGATTGCGGAGGAGTCAGGGTCATCTCGGCAAAGCGTTTTGGATGAGGAGTTGCCAACCGATGGTACAGTCACGCGCGCGGCTTCTGCTGGTAATTCTATTGGCTGGTTTGCCGCTTTTATTGGCGGCTTGCTTTCGCGATACATCGGAGGCGCTGGTCGAGCAGCCGGTTGCGCGGGAACTGGCCACGGACACGCCAATTGTGGCAGAAGAACTGGTCGAGCAGCCCACTGCTACTGAAGCGCCAACAACCGAGCAAGAATCTGTCGATGACTTTGCGCTTTCTGCCACAGCATTGCTCGCACAGCAAACGCAGCCAGCCGAGCTGCCGGTCGAACCATCGACCGCAGCAACCCAGGTGAGTATACCGACCTTGGCGCCACTTGTCCGCGCGACCATCCCGCCTGGCGAAGATTGCGTGCACGAGATACGCGTTGGCGATACGCTCTTCCGATTGAGCCTGGCTTATGGCGTCACTGTTGACGAGATTTCGCGTGCCAGCGGCATCACCAATCCGGATGTGATCGCAGTTGGGCAGAAAGTGACCATACCCAAATGCGGCACACTTGGCTTTATCCCGCCCCCGACATCTGTGCCGACAGACAGCCCCGACCCCAACTTGGTCGCGCCGACTGCTATAGTGGAAGAAGAACGCGCGATCGCAGCGGTGGACGACTCCCGCAGCGCCCTGATCGAGCAGGCACAGGCGGTGCTGCTGAATAACGCCCAAGTCGATGCCAGTTTCAGCGCACAGGCTGCTGGGCCCCAGGCTTCGGGAAGGACCTACACCGTCCAGCCCAATGACACATTGCTGCTCATCGCCCTGCGCAACAACACCTCGATTGAAGTGCTGGCCGCGCTCAATAACATCATCAATATCGACAGCCTGAACGCTGGACAGGTCTTGCAGCTGCCATAACCGCGCTGGACACGCTGCGCAAAGCAATCTGTGCCCAGGGCAATCGCATCAAATCTGCGAGAGCAGCTTTAGCCGGAAGTTGTCATCGAGCGCGGCGCGATAGCGTTTTTGTCTCAAGCTGCCCTTGGATGTATCCTGTTTCAAGATATTCAGGCTGATTTTGCGCAAGGCAATCAGGTTTTCCGCGCTGTTGCCCTTGCGCGCGCGCATCTGATCCTCCTGAAATATCACATCCATCACCCAGTGCAGACAATTTTCGATCCCCCAGTGCTGCCGTGTGGCGCTCAGCAGTCGCTCTGCGCTGGCTTTCAACGAAGTGATGTAATAGGCTTGGCTTGCTTCGATCCGACCGGCATGCTGCCGATTGCGCTTGACGCGAACAATCGCGCGCAAGTCCGTCCAACCGCCGCCATGCCCGATGTATTCAGACACCATAGGATCGCTTATCATCCAGCACTCGCGCGTTTCAATGCGCCCGTGGCTTTTGTTGACCACTTTGCAGTAGTCATGGTCGGGCCTGTCAAAGCCGTTTGCATCTGCATCATTGAACCACTGCTTGATATCTTCATGCAGTTGCGGCTGATTGCCTCTGACCGCTAGCAAGTAATCAGCGTTCTTGTTTCTGATCGTTTGGGCGATTGCTTTCTGGCAACCGATGGCGTCAATCGACACCAGGCAGCCTTTGACGCGCAGCAATTGCAGCAGTTGTGGAATAGCGGTGATTTCGTTCGACTTGTCAGCGACTTTTTGCTGAGCCAGCGTAATGCCAGTTTCGCTTGCCCATGCGCTCACCACATGAATAGCATCCTTGCCAATCGCCTTGTCATGGCTGCGGCGGGCTGTTTTGCCATCAATGCTGACCACTTCTCCCTCGATAACGGAAAAGAGCCCTTCAACCCAGCTAACAAAGCCGCGCTGAAACTCCTCCGCATCAATCATGGCAAAGATTCTGCCAAAGGTGTCGTGCGAAGGAACGCCGTGTTTCAAGGGCAAGAACTCCCGCAGCCAGGCGATTTTGCTCTTGCCAAAGGTCTCGATTTCTGCCCAGGTGTTCGCGCCAGCCAAAGTGGCGCAAATCGCGATGATAATCACCTCAGTCAACGGATATCGGCAGCGCCCCTGCACACGCTGGTCCTGCACATGGCTGAAAGCCTTGCTGATACTTAGGATCGGAACACTCGTCATCAGATACCTCCTCGCTGGCGTGGAGGCGCAGTATCTAATGACAGTCGATAATTTGCCCTTCAATACTCAGTGATTATTTTGATGCGATTGCCCTGAATCTGTGCCAAGCCACCCTTGTATATTGAAGCCTGGTTGTGCTACGCTGTTCGCCATTCTGTACGAGTGTGTTGCGCCCACGGGCGTATTTTTATGGAAGGAACGCAAGGATGAGCCAGGAATTGATGCAGGCGCTGGTTGTTGAGAATCACAAGCATCCGCAGATTGAATCGGGCGATACGGTCAGAGTCCATGTCCGCATTGTAGAAGGCGCCCGAGAGCGCGTTCAGGTCTTCCAGGGTGTGGTGATCCGCGCGCGCAAAGGCGGCAACGAAGCAAATTTCACCGTGCGCCGCATCGCCAGCCATGGCATCGGTGTCGAACGTACCTTTTTGCTGCGCAGCCCCCGCATAGAAAAAGTGGAAATCTTGCGCCGCGCAAAGGTTCGGCGCGCCCAACTGTATTATCTGCGCGACCGTCGCGGCAAGTCCGCCCGCCTCAAAGAACGCCGCTAGCATTCACCTGTTATTCGTGCAGCGCCGCTGCGAGATTCTGCCAGCCAAGGACTATGGCATCGCCAAGCCATAGTCGCGTATTGGCGCGCGCATCATTATAATGCTTCTGGCAATGCGACAATTCAGGGACGCAGGTCACCTATAGATGCTCGGTCTCATTCAGCCGCTTGGCATGATCATCGCCAGTTGGCTCTGGCTTTTCCTGCTGTTTAGCGGGCTAGGCATGGCTATGCTGGGCGCGCTGCGGATGAGCGCTTCGTCTGGTCCACAATGGCTGGACAATTTCTGGCTGGGCTGGGCGCTTGTCCTGTTGATCTTGCAGCTGTGGCATTTTGCCTTTCCCATGAATGACATCATTATGCTCTTGCTGGCGGCTGGCGCGGCTCTGTCCCTGTGGCATTCGCGTGATCAGCTCCAGTTGAGCGCGTCGCGACTGTGGCAGGACAAGGCATTTTTCTTGCTCTTTGGCGGGTTGGCGCTGTGGTTCGCGAGCCGAAGCATCGAGTTGCCGGCGGCATTTGATACCGGCTATCGTGATATCCAGGCGGTCATGTGGATTGATGCCTACGCCATCGTGCCAGGCTTGGGCAATCTGTTTGCGTCATTGGCATACAACCATCCGACTTACCTTTACAACGCGCTGCTGGACTTCGGACTATTCTCTGGACGGTCCGTGTACATCGCCAGTGGCCTGCTGCTGCTCGCGTATCTGGCCTATGCCTTGCATGCCGCGATGCAGCTGTGGCGCAATCGCCGTCAGAGTGAGCTTCGCTGGTCCTGCATCTTCGCCATGCTGACCATCCCCTATATCCTCCAATACACGGGCGGGCGCAGTGGCATCACCCATTTTTTGACGGATACAGTCGTGGACTTGCTGGGTTTTTTGACGGTCATCTATTGGCTCGACTTCTTGCAAGACTGGCAGCCGCGCACAAATCGCGACTACCTGCTTCTTCGCCTGGCGGTGATTGTTGCCGTGGGCATCATTGTCAAGCAAACATATATTGTCTTTGGTCTAGCGATCGCGTCGCTGACGGCGCTGATCTGGCTGCGACGAGGCGGCATGGCGGTCTCGAAACGGCACACAGCGCGCTTGGCATGCGGCTTGTGCCTGCTGGTGGCGGCTTTTGTGTTGCCCTGGATGGCGCGCGGCGTGGTTACCAGTGGTTACATTGCTTATCCGGTTTCCATCGGCCGAGTCGAATTGGATTGGACGATTCCCAGGAATCAGATCGAAACTCGTCAACGGCTGTTGGCCACCAACACCCGTCAACGGGGCAGCGATCCAAATGATGTGCTGGGCTCCTGGGATTGGTTCGCTCCCTGGTTGAGACAGCTTGTCGATAATTTTTTCCATACGACGCTGCCGATTGCGATTTCGGCAATTGCGTTGCTGCTGCTGGCTGCCGGCAAACTGGGCAATCGCTCGGCGTCAAAGTCGGCATTGGGCATGTGGGCGCTGTCGCCCTTGCTGATCATGCTGGTATTCTGGTTTGTCAGCTTCCCCAATCCCAAATATGCGCGCTGGCTGTTTTGGAGTTTCGCGGCGTTGTCTGTGCTGCTGGCAATGCTGGAATGGCGGCGAGTCTCCCCGCAGATGCGGGTGCTTGGCGCGTTCGTGCTATGTGCAATCTGCCTGCTTTATACTGCTTATGTCATCGTTCGACTTGGCAATTTTCCGTTGCCTGCTGGGCCGTCAGACGGCTTCTACAGGCGAGAACAGCCACAGGTACGCATCTTCGAAACCGAGAGCGGCTTGCAATTGAATGTTCCCCGTTACAACGGACAATGTTGGGACTTGCCTCTGCCCTGCACCGACACACCCGACCCCAACGTATATGCCCGCGTGCCCGGTGACCTGAGCGCAGGTTTTGCCTATGCAGCGGGGGACGGTTAGCGCCATGTCTGGGTTGCTGGGGCTGATCATGCTTACGGTTTCACTCATGTTCATCCGCGCCTGTCTGGTGACCTTGGGCTATTACAAAGAGCCAATCCTGTCGGCATTCCAGCGATATGGCGATGAAGTCAGCTTCAGCCCGCTTTTTGAGGCATTCTGCTGGGGAATGACGCTGGCCTATCTCATTTTCGTTTTGGTTGTGCCCTCGTCTTTCCTGATCCTAATCGGCATCTTTTTTTTCGTGTTTTTTACCATGCTCTATTGGAAAGTTCGTGACAACATCATGAATCATCCGCATATCTTCTTGCGCTTCCCGCATTGGTATCGCGAAATTGTCGACCACACCACCCGCGAAGAACGACGCAAGCTATCCTATATGTGGTTGGGCTTGCCGCTGCGCACGCGTCTGCTTTACAACGCGCAGCACGATGAATTTCGCAAGTGGGTGGAGCTGGTGGTGCTGTCGGTCGCGTGAGCGCCTTCAAACGAAAACGACCCGCGCAAGGCGAGCCGCAGCAACTGGGAGACCTGGACTCGAACCAGGAATGGCGGATCCAGAGTCCGCTGTTTTGCCGATTAAACTATCTCCCACTATGCATACGAGACTACCATGCTTGCAAATCGCTGACAAGATTTAAGACAGGGTATTTTCCAGCGCAGCCATTGCCAGTTTGACGCGCCGCAAGGACTCGGCTTTGCCCAGGATTTGCATGGTATCGAATGTCGGTGGCGATACCTTCTGCCCGCTGACAGCTGCGCGCAAGGAGCCGAAGACAGCGCCATTTCGTAGTCCTCGGCTCGCTGCAAAGGCGGACATCGCGGCCTGTTGTGCTTCTGGCGAGAAGTTGTCCAGCGCCTCGAGCAACGGCAACGCGCCCCGCAGGATGTCCAATGTGCTTGACGCGTCCATCTTGCGCTGAATTACGATCTCGGCCGACGGCGCAGCAAAGTCGCTCCAGCTTTCGAAGAAGAATCCAGCCATGCGCAGGACATCGTTCAGCGACTTCAAGCGCACTTGCAGCGTGGGCGCAACTTTTCGCAGCAGCGCTTCGTCTACTGCATAGCCAACCGACTCCAACACCGGTTTCAGGCGGCGCGCCAGGTCATTTGCATCCACGCGCTGGATCCACTGGCTGTTCAGCCAATCCAGTTTGGCGATAGGGTAGGCGCTGTTAGCTGGGTTGACATCTTGCAGATCGAAGCGCGAAATCGCTTCTTCTCGTGTGAAGACTTCGCGGTCATCACCGAAATTCCAGCCGATATTCGTCAGGAAATTGACCACCGCCTCGGGCAAATAGCCCGCAGACTGGAATTCGTGCACGAGCACGGGCACGCTCTTGCCTTGCGAGTCTGCGAATTGCTGCTTGCGCTTGCTCAGCTTGCCCTTGCCATTGGGGTTGAGCAATACGGGCAGATGGGCGAATTGCGGCTTTTCCCAGCCAAAGGCATGCCAAATATGCAGGTGCAGCGGGAAAGAAGGCAGCCACTCGACCGCGCGCGTAATGTGCGAGATGCGCATGGCGTGGTCATCGACAATGTGCGCCAGGTGATAAGTCGGAAAGCCGTCCGATTTCAGCAGCACGGCATCTTGCAACTGGGCATTGTCGAATGCCACTTCGCCGCGGATGCTGTCGATTCCGCTCGTCGTGCCCGCCAGCGGCATTTTGAAGCGGATGACATGCGCCTCGCCTCGTGCTGCCCGCTCGGCAGAGCGGTCGGCGGGAAAATCACGATAGCGGCGATCGTAGCCCCGGCCGGCTTTGCGCATCTCTGCAAGCTCCTCCGGCGTGGCAAAGCAGCGATAGGCATACCCCTGTTCAACCAGCCAATTCGCCCAGCCTTGGTACATATCCAGCCGCTGCGACTGCACATAGGGTCCATAATCGCCGCCGATGTGCGGCCCTTCGTCAATATCCAAGCCCAGCCAGTCGAAGGATGCCACAATCTGCTCGACCGATCCGCGCACACTGCGTTTTTGATCGGTGTCTTCGATGCGCAAGATGAATTGTCCGCCATGACGCCGCGCGAAGAGCCAGCCAAAGAGCGCCGAGCGAATGCCGCCGATGTGCTGCGGACCGGTCGGGCTGGGGGCATAACGCGTGCGTATCGGACGATCGCGGGTAGGCAAGCCAGGTTCTCCTTAGAAGTTGAGACGGCGGCGGCGCATGATGACGCTTTGCACCAAGCCGATGCCGACCATCGTGAAGAGCAGTGAAGTACCGCCCGAACTGACGAAAGGCAGGGTCAGCCCCGTAACGGGCATCAAGCGCAGGTTCATGCCGATAGACACTGTCGTCTGGAAGAAGATCATGGCGGCCACGCCATAACAAATCATGCTGCCCAGGGGGTCGCTGGCTTCGCGAGCGCCTTTTAAGATGCGCGCCAATACCAAGGCGAACATGCCCAAAACCGCCAAGCCACCCGCCATGCCAAATTCATGCGCGATCACGCTGAAGATGAAATCGGTGTGACGCACGCGCAAGAATCTGCCTGTATTCTGCGTGCCTACATAATAGCCTTTGCCCAACAGGCCGCCCGACCCAATGCTGATCAGCGCCTGGTTGATGTTGTAGAAAGCATCGGAGCCGGGGTCAGGGTTCAGGAATGTTTCCACGCGCGCGCGCTGATAAAGCGGCAGCAGCGGGAACACGATCGGCAGGGCAATCGACAATAACAGCACAAACATGGTGATATGCCGCAGTCGAAAACCAGCCGACCAAATGACTACCGCCCAAATGAACAAAAAGACGATGGTCGTGCCCAGATCGGGCTGCGCGAAGATCAACCCCGCCGGGATCGCCACATGCAACATGCTACGGAAGACGGTAGACAGCCTGTCCAGCTGCAAGTAGCGCTCGCTGACATACTGCGACAGCGTGATGATCAGGATGATCTTGCCGATCTCGGATGGCTGAATGCGGATGCCGACATTGAGCCAGCGTGTCGCGCCGCCAGCGCCTTCCACGCCGAATGCGCGCACCAACAGCAACATGATGATCATGCCGGCATAGAGCCAGGGCGTGATGCCACCCAGCAGCCGATAGTCGATGGTCGCCATGACTACCACGATCACACAACCGACCAAGGCATAATTGATTTGATCGGGCACGCGGTTGATGATGTCGTCGTCGATGGCGTCCTGCGTCGCGCTGTCGATCATCATGATGCCGAAGACGACCAGGATGATGACGGCGCCGAAGAGAATGAAGTCGAATCGACGCCAGGCGCTTAGGCTGTCTGTCATACACACCGCCGCACAGGGTTCGGTTGACAGACGTAGTATAGCGCAGGCACGGCGCCGCGACAGGGTATCTTGCGCGGCTGGGCGAGCTCGAATGGTCTAGGAGTTGTCTGCAGAATCGCTGCTGAGAGCGGGCAGTCGCGCGTCGGGCGCGCTGTGGGCTGGCTGCTGCCCCGAAAAAGGGATTTCTGCGACGAGCTTGCTTTGGCGGCGGTCGCGCTGCTCCAGGTCGATCTCTACGCGGTCTTGGTCGACAACCAGGTATTTGACGATGACCGCCAGGATTTCGCGCTTCATCTCTTCCATGCGTTCGGGGGGCAGGTGAATGCGATCGTGTTGCAAGACAAAGCGCAGCCGGTTTTTGGCAGTCGCGCCGCTGCCTTGTTTGCGGCGTCCGAACAGAGTTTTGATGATGCCCATGATTGTATCCTTTGCTGGTACCGTTCGCCGCAGCCTCGTCTAGCGTCCGTCAAATAGTCGCAGGAATCGCCGCAAAATGCCGGGATTGCCATCCAGGTTCATGAAAGGCACATCTTCGCCCGTAATCCGCCGCGCGATATTGCCAAAAGCCATGCCAGCCTGCGAATTCAAATTAAGCGTTACCGGTATGCCGCTGTTTGACGCCGAAAGCACCATTTCGTCTTCTGGAATAATGCCGATGATGGTCAAGCCCAGGATGTCGTAGACATCGTCCGACGACAGCATCTCGCCCTTGCGCACGAGATCGGTCTTCAAACGATTGATGATCAGCTTGCCAGGCCCTTTTTCGGCAGCTTCAATCAAGCCGACAATGCGGTCGGCATCACGAACGGCAGAGACTTCGGGATTGGTAACAATCAATACCTCGTCGGCTGGCTCTAGGGCGTTTCGGAAGCCGCGCTCGATGCCAGCAGGCGAGTCGATCAAGATATAGTCAAAATCTTCGCGCAGTTCGTCCGTCATCTGCACCATGTCTTCGGGGCTGATCGCCATTTTGTCGCGCGTTTGGGCGGCAGGGATGAGGAAGAGGTCATCAAACTTTTTGTGCTTGATCATGGCTTGGCGCAGTTTGCTTCGGCCCTCCACCACATCGACCAGGTCATAGACGATGCGGTTTTCAAGCCCCATGATGATATCGAGGTTGCGCAAGCCAATATCGGCATCGATAACCACGACGCGTTTGCCCAGGCTGGCCAGGGAGATGCCCAGGTTGGCAGTGGCGGTCGTCTTGCCCACACCGCCCTTGCCAGACGACACAGTGATGACTCGCGCGTCTGTTCGGCTTTTTTCCTCGCTCTCCATGCGGTCTCCCTTCCCCTAGCTAGTCTCTGGCTTCTACCACGATCTGATTGTCACGAATGCTCGCCACTTCTGGAAGGATTTTTCTGCGCTTGCCCGGTGGCGAAGTTACGATGTAACTGGCGATGCGCAGTTGATTGGGATTCATATCCAAGGCGCAGACAACCGCCGATTCATCGCCCAGGGCGCCAGCATGCACCGTCCCGCGCAACTTGCCCCAAACAACGACATCTCCGGCAGCGATCACTTTTGCGCCCGGATTGACATCTCCAAAAACAACCACATGTCCCTCGCTGTGGATCGTCCGACCCGATCGCAAAGTGCGGCGAAAGATCACGCCACGACTGCCCGTTTCTTCTGGATTGACTGGCTTGGTCTCTGCCTGCCTGCGCGCCGGTTTCTCTGGCAGCCCATTTTCACTGGTTCGTAGGTCGAGCGACATTGCCGATTGCCGTGTGGTGTTGCTATCGCTGCGCACCAGCGACAAGCTCAAGCCGCGCCGTTCCAACAGCGCCTTCAAGGAGCTGAGTTCATACTTCGGCACCGGGCGCGCGCCCAACTCCACGATGATTGTCGCGCCAGAATAAAAAGCTCGTTTGCCATCTATGCGTTTCGCGAGTTCGTCCGTTACCGACTGCCATTTCTCGGTCGTGCTGAGCGAGATCAGCAAGCCGTCATTGATTCCTTTGATCGCGATGAGTTCTTCTGGCATGCGCGTTTGCACCTGCCCTCAGCAGCCGCCACCGACAACAACATCACTATACTTGGAATTGGAATCTGTGCTTGCCTGTGCGGGGCGGATAATCAAGATTGCAAGATATCCAGCAGCAGCAACGCAGGCAACGCAATATACAGCGCCGAAACCAGGTGTATCCACAGCCCGGCTTCATTGCGCAGCGTCTTGTTCACCCACTGGCTGAGGGTATTCACGGCATACGTCATCCACATGACCTGGATGATGATCAGTGGCAACAGCAGCACTTCGCGGTGACTACCAATAAAGGTCAGGCCAAAGAGCATATAACTGGCGAAAGCGATGATCGTCACTGTGCCCAGTGGCGGATACCAACGTGCCAGGCGCGCCAGGCCCACGATACCCAGCGCAATGCCCGCCCAGCCGAATTGCGCCAGCGGATATTCGCCCAGCGCCAGCCAACGTTGCGCATCGCGCCAGCCCAGTGGCAGCAGCAAGGGCGAAGCCGCTAGCAGATAGGTCTGCGCGAGCAGGTATAGTCCAGCCACGGCAATGACCCCTATCGACAGCCAGTACCAGCCGGGCAGCCGCGCATAGGACAGCAGCAGGGCGAGCAGAATCGCCGGGGCAAACAAGGTAACCAGCGGGTCGTTCAATACGCCGATGGCGAAGAGCAACGGGATGCCAGCCAGATGCCAGCGCTCTGGCGTTTGCGGTGGCTTGATGCCCGGTCTTGGGTTCGTCAGCATGAGCATGTCGGTGAGCAGAAAGAGCAGCCAGGCCGCCACCAGCACCGTCAGACGCAAGCTCTGCTCCGTGCCGATCTGGCTCCAGAAAATGGCGGCGAACAAGGCGATGCCCAAGCCGAGAGCAAGCTCATGGCGCTTCAGCAGGAAAGTCGCGGACAATATGGCAAGTGTCGCGAAAAATGCCGCTACGACGATGGTTGCCGGTTGGGTTACTGCGTCAGCGGCCTGCGACCAAAAGACCGGCGACAAAGTCAGCGTCAATCCCCCCGCCATCGACGCCACCAGTCCCATTGGGCGCATGCTGGCAGTCATGCCCAGAACTGCCAGAGCCAAGCCTGTTGCGCGCGCGATCGGCGCCTGGCCCAATACCATAAGCAGCAGCCAGGCGCAGGTCGCGGTGAGACAAGCCGGTCCCCACTGGCGCATAAGCTGAACCTGGGGCGCTGTCAGCCGCTTCATATCAAGCGCCACTAGCAATGCGGGAAGAGGCTGTCTCGAGGCCGTTGCGTGCGGCTTGCAGGCGAAAATACTCTTCCATCGTATTGCGCACGATAGGCAAGGCCACCTGCGAACCCTCGCCGCCATTGTAGACGAAGGCGATCAGGATGATCTCTGGGTCATCGTAGGGCGCATAGCCGGAATACCAGGCATGGGCGGGCCATTGACCAGGCACACATAGATTCAGCGGTCGCGCGATATCGTCGCAGTATTCGGCGGTGCCCGTCTTTCCAGCCACTTCAACGAAGGGCAGGGCAGCTGGCGCAGCTGTACCGCCTTCGCCAATCACCGCCTCGCGCATGCCTTCTCGCACCATATCCAACGTCGTCTGCGACACAAAAGGCGGGATGTAGGGTTCGCTGGGACCGCGAAAACGCACGCGCTGGCACACCGAGCCATTGAAGCTGTAATTTAGCGGGATGTGGATGCGGTAGCTGTGCAAGTCTTCAATGCCAGGATCAGGATTTAGGTCGACTGTGTTTCGGTAGCCAGCGGGGTCGCAACGGTAGGGATCATACCATTGTGAGTCTGGTTCGCAGGTACAAGCCAGGCTGGATTCGCGTTTCATCAGCATATCTTCCAGCAGCAGCAGCGTCAGCTCTTCGCCTTCTGCCAGCAGATCGCGGTTGATGGTGCGCAAAACTTTCGGCTGGAATGCCTCGATAATTTGGCGCTCTTCGTCCAGGAAGTCACGGATGATGGTCGGCTGGTACAAGACGCCGCCATTGATGGTCGCCGCTACCGACGAGAGAAGTTGCAGCGGCGTAACATTGACATAGCCCTGCCCGAATGCGGCGTTGTAGGTATCGCCGGTCGACCAGCTTTCGCCTTCGTTGCGGCGCTTCCAGTCGGGATCGGGCATGCGGTTGGGATTCTCGAAAGGCAACTCGATGCCCAGCTCGCTGCCGATGCCGAATGCCGTGCCGTAGCGAAACAAGTCGTTGATGCCCAAGCCACCCGGGCGGATAGTCTGCGCCGACAGGTTGGGATTGCCGCCGCCGATCTGATAGAAGTAGACATCACAACTCCAGGCGATGCCGCGGATCATGTCGACGCGCCCGTGGCCGCTGCGCAGCCAGCAGACAAATCGCTGAGACGCAGCGCGATCGTTGGGCGCATACCGGTTTTCTACCAAGATCTGCCCTTCGTCCAGCAGCAACGTATTCGGGTCGATGACCTGCTCTTCCAGCACAGCCGCCGCGGTGATGACCTTCCAAACCGAGCCAGGCGGATACTTGCTCTTGATGGTGTTGTTCACCAGTGGCCGCAGCGGATCTGCCACCACATCCAGGAAATACTCGCCATCAATGGCGCGGGCAAAGCGCGTATTGTCATAGCTGGGGTGGCTGACCAGCGCCAGGACTTCACCATTGCGTGGGTCCATGGCGATCACCACGCCTTGCTGCGAGATGGTGCGCCCGGCCTGGCTGTTGAGCTCTTGCAACTGGTCGACCAGAGCCTGCTGTGCGAAAGCTTGCAACTCGCTATCTATCGTCAGGCGCACATTCTGGCCGGGTTGCGCATCAACCTGGTTGATGACCTTGACCACTTCGCCAGCGACATCGACTTCGCGCAAGATAGAACCCCGCACACCCGCCAAGCGATTTTCCAGATACCGTTCGACACCTTCATAGCCGATGCGGTCGAATGCCGGGTTGTATCCTTGCGCCTCCAGCTCCTGGGCTTCTTCAGCCGGGATGGGTCCCATATAACCGACAATGTGCGTGGTGAGCTCGCCGGTCGGGTATTCGCGTACGGCAACCGGTTCGATATCGACGCCGGGCATAAAGATGCGTTCTTCCAGGATTTGCAAGGCTGTCAGCTGAGGCACATCCAGGGCGACGATGACCGGACTGAAGGGTTCGATGCCTTCGCCTTCTTCGACCAGGTCTTCCAGGCTGCGCACAAAGCCGCCGGCTTGTTCCGCGATATCGCGCGTTGGCGGCACACCGACCAGCGCCGAGAGACGATTGTAAACAGCCAGCTCGGCTTCGACATCGGCGGGCAGCTGCGCCGGGATGATCGTGACATTGTAGGCGGGCACATTGAATGCCAGACGCTCATCGTTGCGGTCGAAGATGGCGCCGCGCCGCGCGGCAATCGGCAGACGACTCAAGCGATTTTCGTCTGCGTCCGCATTGAACTCGGCAAAACGGGTGACTTGCAGCTCGTACATGCGGATGCCGAAGATGAGAAACACGGCGAAGATGACGGCTTGAAAGAACGTGAGACGCCAAGTCTGGAAGGGCACGAGGCGATTGCTCTTCACATTTGCCTCCGGGCATCGGGCATCTGTGACAAACTTTGCGGAGCGACCAGCAATCCGCCTTCCAACCGGCGCTGGAAAAAGCGCACAATCGCGAACAGCGGCAGCACAGCAACGAGGTTGTACAAGAGTGTTGGCAACAGCACGAAGCGACCAACTGCCCACAGATCGTAAGTATAGCCCAGCAATACCAGCGCCGCATAGGTGTAGGCAGCCATGACGAGCGTGGCAACAGCCGCCATCGCCAGCAGCAGCACAATACGCGCGCGCAGCAGATGTTGAGACAATCGGTTGATTCCATAGACCATGATCAACAGCGCAGCCGAGGTCGTGCCCAGCGGCAAGACCGAAAGCAGATCCAGCGCGATACCGCCAACCAAAGCCCAGACAAAGCCTTCTGTCAGGCTGGCATGCAGCGACCAGCAAAGAACCAGCAGCATTACCAGACTCAGCTGTCCGCGCGTATCTGCGAGCAGCGGTATGACAGCGCCTCCCAGCTCAACGACAATGACCAGCGCCTGGGGCAGCAAACTGGCTGAAAGCGCTGCAGCGACACCCAGCACAAGGATAGACAAGTAGCGCCCCATATCAGCCGCCGCCGCTTTCATCAAATGCCGACAAGTCGATAGGCTCGAAGCTGGATACGACCAGCACGAATTCCAGCGAGGCAAAGTCGATCAGGCTGCGCACTTCCGCTTCTTGGAAGAGCTCAAATTCAAATTGGCGGACGCTGGTAACTTGCCCGACCACGATATCGGCCGGGAAGTTGCCGCCCAAGCCGGAGGTGATGACCAGGTCGCCCTGGCGGATTTCTTCATCGAGATCAACCATGGTCAGACGCAGCGCCCCCGATGCCTGCCCAATGATGCTGCCATGCGCGCGGGTGGTCTGCAGGCGTGTGCTTACCGAGCTGTTCTCATCGTTGAGCAACTGCACTTGCGAGGCATTTGCGCCGACATCGACGATGCGCCCCACCAGTCCCAACTCGGTGGTAACAGGCATGCCGATAGCGATGCCGTCTCGTGTGCCGCGATTGATGATGATATGGCGAGCAATGCCCGTTTGCTCGACCGCGATGACATCAGCGGTGATGAATTCCTGTTCTTCCAATGCCGATATGTATCCTAAGAGGCTGACCAGCCGTTCGTAGTCGCTGGCGGCTTCACGCAGTCGAATCAGCTCGACCTGACGACGCGCCAGCTTCTCTTCCAGCTCGGCGATGCGGTTCTGCGCGCTTCCCCAATCGTTCAACGATTCCAAAGCGCTGTTGGCGGTCAGCGATACGCGATTCAGCAGCCCCGCCAAGCCAGTTAGCGGCGCAGCGGCGACATCTTCCACCGGCGCCAGCACACCGGCGATGCTAAACGTCATCAACAGTCCACACAAAGTGAGCATCAGCAACAGACTTAGCAATCGACCGGGGCGCGCTAAGGATCGCACGCGGACATCCTCGCCACTCATCGGGACGCGCAGATTGTACACCCTGAGTCTAGCATAGCCTGCAAAGTCGCCCGAATGACAAGTGTATTTGTCAGTGCTTGGTGCTGCCGCGTTCGGGACCTGTCAGCAGTCGGCGCAGGTTGTTGTAATCTTCCAGAACGCGCCCGGCGCCACGAGCTACGCAGGTCATGGCGTCTTCTGCCAGCCAGCAGCGAATGTTGACTTCTTCGCGCAGGCGCTCGCCCAAACCGCGCAGTTGTCCGCCACCACCCGCCAGCGTGATGCCGCTTTCCATCAGGTCGGCGACCAGTTCCGGCGGCGTGTCGTCCAGCGCGTCCTTGACGGTATCTATGATGATATTGATCGAGCCGCCAATGGCTTCACGGATCTCAATGGAACTGACTTCGACCGAGTCGGGCAGGCCCGTCGTCAGATTCCGGCCTTTGACAATGTAGGTGCGTTCTTGGGGCAAGGGATAAGCCGAGCCGATATCGATTTTGGCTTTCTCGGCGGTTGGCTCGCCGATCAGCAGATTGTGTTTGTTGCGCAGGTGCTGGACGATATCTTCGTCCATTTCATCGCCAGCCACACGGATGGAGCGACTGATGACGATGCCGCCCAGCGAAAAGAGCGCGATTTCTGTCGTGCCGCCGCCTATATCGACCACCATGCTGCCTCGCGTTTCCAGCACAGGTAGATTTGCGCCGATGGCTGCGGCCACTGGCTCTTCAATCAGGTGGGCTTCACGCGCGCCGGCATCCAGTGTCGCTTCGATTACAGCGCGCTTTTCCACCTCAGTTACGCCACTGGGGATGCCGACCACGACACGCGGACGCGGCACGGGCACCCAGCTTTGTTCGTGCGCCTTTTTTATGAGGTAATCGAGCATGCGCGCGGTGATTTCGTACTCGCTGATGACGCCATCGCGCACAGGTCTCACGATGACGATATCGCGCGGATTCTTGCTCCACATCTCCTTTGCGCGAGCGCCGACTTCAATGGGAGCGCGTGTCCGCCGGTCGATAGCCACGAATGAAGGCTCGTTGATGACGATGCCCTTGCCACGCACATAAACCAGCGTATAGGCTGTGCCCAAGTCTATGCCAATGTCGAGCGAAAACAGCCCGAACAGGAAATCCAGGGGACTAAGCACGGATGGCTCCCAGTCAACGCGCGAATGGAGCAAATTATAACACAGCTTAAGTATGCCCAAGTTTCGCTGCTTGTCCACAAGGGCGCGGGCAATTGTGCTACGCTAGGCAGTGCAATGCCAGTTCGCGGACCGACTCTGCGGGCAAATCCTGGTGGCTTGCTGGCAAGGTAGCCCACCGCAAGGAAGCGTCAGACATGGACAATGCTGTCGGTTGCAAGTTGCGCAGCGAATTGCTGAGGGCGCTGCGAGAACCTGGCGCGCTGGACCACTCGGCTGCGCTGGTTGTGGCAGTTTCAGGCGGCGCAGACTCGGTCGCGCTACTGCATGCCTTGCACCGTTTGCAAGGAAAGCTGGGAGTCTCACTGCAAGTCGCTTCGCTGGATCATGGCATCAGGGGCGAGGCTGGCAAGCGAGACCTGGCATTTGTTGGCGCGCTAGCGGCAGATTGGCGGCTGTCCTGCACGTTGGATGCTGTCGATGTGCCGTTGCTGGCGCGGGAACGGGGAATCGGCATCGAGGCGGCGGCGCGGAGGGCTCGCTACGATTTTCTGGCGCAGGTGGCAGCAAAACTGGATCGTGCTTGTGTGGCTGTCGCACATCACGCGGACGACCAGGCAGAAACTATGCTCATGCACATCGCGCGCGGCAGTGGGTTGCGCGGTCTGCGGGGGATGCGTCCGGTATCAACCCTGCCAGGCTATCCAGATATCCGCTTGTTGCGTCCGTTGCTGGGCTTTTCGCGCGCAGATATTGAGTCGTATTGTGCCCAACACAAGCTGACCTATCGTACGGACGAAAGCAACAACGATACGCGTTATCGGCGCAATTTCATCCGCAGCGAGATCATCCCGCGCCTGCAAAAGCTGAATCCAGCGGTAGTGGGCGCAATGCAGCGGCTGAGCGAGTCGGCTGCGGTCGACGACGATTTCATCAAGCATCACTTTGTGCACATTGTGCAGCCCAATGTGAAGAAATCGCCCGACAGATGGCGCATCGGCCAGGCAGATTTTTTTTCGCTGCATGTGGCGCTGCGGCGGCGATTCTTACTGGCTGCGGTGGAAAAACTGGCGGATGGCTCGGCTGGATTGACGCAGGACCTAGCGATTGAGTTGGATGCCTGGGCGCGGGATGCGCGTGTCGGCGCTTGTCGCGATGTGGGGGCGGGCATCCGACTGCGCTGCGGTTATGACGCGCTGATTGTGGAGAAGAGCGGCGCATTGCCAGAGCCAGGTCGATATCGATTGATTGCGCGCGACACCGATATCAAGCTGATATTGGGACAAACCGTCTCGCTGGACGGAATCAGCTTGCGCGTCTTGTCTGAAATGGAGACGGGGCATCGTGCCAGCATGCAACTGCCTGCTCATGCCGAGCTTCGTCTGCGCACTCGGCACAGGGGCGAAACATTCAAGCCCAAAGGTATGGGCGGTCGTTCGCGCAAGCTCAAAGATTGGATGATCGACCGCAAGATTCCCCGAATGCTGCGCGACCAGATTCCCTTGCTCTGCGCCGATGATGCGGTTGTCGCCATCTGCCTGGCAGATACCTGGCATCTTGCCGAGGTCAACCCGCCTGTAGACGTCCCGCGAGTCGCCATCCTGTTGGACTGACGAGCACAGGCCACCAGTCGAATTTGGGCGCGGAAGGCAATCCCGCTATAATACGAAGCAAATGGTTCAGGGTGCGGTGCTTCGCGAGATGGCAGACAGACAGCTTATGCGATTGCTGTTGGTTGTCGCCGATGGCGTCAGCCGTTACACGCTGAGCATGACCTTGCAGCGCGAGGGCTATGTCGTAGACGAGGCAGCCAACGGCGAGGCGGCACTAGAGCGTTATCGCCGGCGTGACTTTGACCTCGTGCTGGCTGATATTGACTTGCCTGGCATGGACGGCTTTGCGTTGCTGCGCGGCCTCAAACAGCATTCGTCCGATGCGGTAGTGATCTTGATGTCGGCGGAAGCGGATGTGCGCAGCGCCGTGCAAGCGCTGCGTGCTGGGGCGGGAGATTTCTTGCCGATGCCGTGCTCCAGCGATGAATTGCGCGCCAGTGTCGAACGTGGCATGGCAAGCGCTCGCAGCAAAATGCGCCGGCGTCGTCTGCTGATTGCCATCAAACAGGATGTTGCTCAACTAACGACCGAGTTGGCCAGCGCAGCGCGCGACGAGAGCCAGCCGGCTATCAACCTGCGAGATCTTCGCCAACTGCCGCCGATGCACAGGAATGTCATCAGCTTGGGTCCCTTTGAGCTGGCGCCGGGCAGGTACGAAATCGCCGCTGGTGGCGCAAGCTCCAGCCTGACACCAACCGAGTTCGACCTGCTGCTGTACTTGGCTGCCCATCGCGAGCGTGTCGTGCCCTGCAGCGAGTTGGTGCGCGAGGTGCGCGGCTATCATGTCGAAGAGCCAGAAGCCCGCGAAGTCATCCGGCCGCATATCAGCAATCTTCGCCGCAAGCTCAAAAGCCTGGACAATGCCGATATGATCGCCAATGTACGCGGCTCGGGTTACCGCCTGATAGACGCTGCGCAAGCCGATTGAAGCCCATCTGCCTTTTGCCACAATATTTGCTAAGCTAATGCCCGTTTTTCTGCTTCTATGCCGTCGGCGAGGTTGGTATGCGCCACTTGTTCATGCTCATGTTCGCGCTTTCTTGGCTTGGCGGATTGTCGCAGGCGCAGACATTGAAAGAGGCCAGCTGCGAAGAAACTGGCGCATTGCACAGCGAAACGTATACCAGCAGCATCACCAGGCGCGACCACCGATACGCTGTCTATTTGCCGCCCTGTTACACTTCGGGTGTCGCTGCCTACCCTGTCTTGCTGTTGCTGCATGGCTCGAACGCCAACGACAGCCAGTGGGCTCGGCTCGGCTTCATTGATGCGCTAGAGGCCGGCATCCGCGCTGGCAGCGCCCCGCCCATGATCGTGCTGATGCCCTATGGTAGCGCCGAAGCCAACCAAAACCGCTTCGACACGACCAGCTATGACCGCATATTGCTGGACTTCCTGGAGCAGATGTCGCTTCGCTATCGCGGCAGCGGCTCGCAAGCCATCGGCGGCATATCGCGCGGCGGCTTTTGGGCCTATCAGATCGGACTGCGCCATGCCGATGACTTCGTGGCTATTGGCGGGCACAGCCCCTACTTCGACCGCGCTCATGTCGCGTCAGCGCACAACCCGCTGCACATCGCCGAATCGCTCGACCGCGAGAGCTACCCGCGTTTGTGGCTGGATCGCGGCACGGCCGATCATGCGGTGCCTGGCATAGAACAGATGCGCGTCATCTTTCAACGCGCCAAGCTGCCCCACGAGTATGTTGTGCATCCTGGCGGCACGCACAGCGAAGACAGCTGGTCGCAGCATGTCGGCGCATATCTGGACTTTTATGCGCGGGCGTTCAGCGAGCCGCGACCGATTCCCGAGCCAGCTGCAGCAAGCGCCGGCGTCGAGCTTTGGCTGCCGGCTGTCGATTTTGGCGAGACCATGCTGTCGCTGGACAGGGCGGAGTTGGATGCCATCCTGGCGGGCGAAGCGGAGGATCGACTGATCATCAGCGAGTCTACACAGTCGAGATTGGCAGCGCATGGATTCCAGCTGCACGCGGACATCGAAATCGTTGACGACTTGCGGCTTTTCAATGCCCTGTGGCTTTCGACCGGCAAGTTCACGCTGTTGCCCTTTGACGAGCTGCACATGCGGCTGCGGCCTTTGTGGCTGGATGACGCGCCTGTCGTCGATCAATTGGCGGGATATCAGCTGGTCTTTGAAAGCGACGCGCCAAATTATGACCCGAATAAATTGACGCGCATCACGCTTTCTGGCACGACTGCGCTGGCACGCCACACCTTGACGGCGCTGGACGAGATGGGCTTGCAGCAGGCGGCGAGCGGCATTCAAGACTATGTGCGGCTGGCGGATTACTTTCATATCGCCAACGAAGCTTCGATCGCGCCCGGCTGCCCGCAACTGAACGATGCCGCGCTGGCTGGGCAAAGCAGCCTGTGCATGAAACGCGAACATGCCGATTTGTTTGGGCTGCTGGGGGTCGATGTGGTTGATGTCAGCGGCAACCATATCGCCGACTTTGGATATGAATCGTTCATAAATACGCTGGATCACTTCGCTGCACAGGGCATTCAACTGGTGGGCGGCGGTCGCGATCAGGTGTCGGCGCGCTCGCCATTGATCTTGCAGCAGAATGGATCGAGCATTGCCTGGCTGGCTTGCAATGCCGTTGGTCCAGCTTATGCGCTGGCAAATGATGACCCCGAATCTGCTCTTGGGCGCAGACCGGGCGCCGCATTTTGCAACAAAGCCTGGCTGCATGAAGCGCTGCCTGTGCTGGCTTCTCAACACGATGTTGTGCTTTTGACCCTGCAATTCCGCGAATTCAGCGGCTTCGAACCAAACGAACGGCATATTCACGATTATCAAGCCTACGCCGAATGGGGCGCGGATGTGGTCATCGGCACTGCCCAGCATCAGTCCATGTCCATTGAGCTATACCAGACGCGGCGCGGCGAGATTGCTTATATTCACTATGGCTTGGGCAATCTGTTCTTCGACCAGGAACTCTGGGGGCAGCGGCGCTTCTTCATGGACACGCTTTATCTCTATGACGGGCGGCTGCTGGCGGTGGAGCTCTTCCCTGGCATTATCGACGGGCGCGCGCGTCCCCGTTTGCTGGAAGGTGAAGATCGCTTTAACTTCCTGCATTTTATGCTGATTCAGAAGAGTTCGTTTTAGCCTGCAGCGAAGCGAGACATTTCTTACGCGATTCCGATAAAAACTATGGTAATTATCTGTTGCGCCCTGCTATGCGAGCTAGGCGCGTTCTGCCTGCCTGCGATATAATGCAGCCTGCCGATTGCCCGAGGATGCGACAGAACGATGTCGACTCTCAACCCCGACCTGATCACCAAAGACATGGACACCGTGCTGAACGACGCGGTGCCCCTGCTGGCGGAATACCGCAAGTCGTCCATCATGCCCGAGATGGTCTTGTTCGCCTTGCTGCGGCGGAAAGACACAGCAGCCTGGCGCATGCTGAAGGACTTCGAAAGCGAGCGCGGCGTCGACCTGGAGCGCCTGGAGCGGCAAGTCCGCGTGGCCATCCAGTCGCGGCGCGACCCCGACGGCAGCCTGGACTTCATCGCCATCGGCAACCGCAAAGTCTCGCTCAGCCGCCAGTCGATCATCTTGCTGGACGATGGGCTGACGATCGCCAACTCCATGAACCAGCAGAAAATCGACACCGACCACGCGCTGGCTGTGCTGGCGGAATCGTCGGTGAGCACCGGGCGCGTCTTGCGCCAGTTCAGCATCACGCCCAAAGCCATCCAGGACGCCTACAGCGATGCCAGCAAGATCATCCCGGCGCGGGCAGACAGCACGACGGTCGATTATGTTGCGCGGGCAAAACGTGGATTGTTGCGCGCTGTGCATTTCCGCGAAGACTTGCTGCGCAACATGATTAATGTGCTCACGCAATCGGTGAACCGGCACATCATCCTGGTGGGTCCTGATGGAGTCGGCAAGCGCACTCTGGCCTACAGCCTGGCGCTGCTGATGGCGGAAGACAAAGGACCCAAAAGCTTGTCCAACCTGGTGCAGATCAGCGAAACCGCCTTGCTTGATGGCGACCAAGAGGCTTTTCGTGCCGGGATGAGCGCTGCGCGTCGTGGCATCTTGTTTCTGCCGCTGATTCATCGCTTCTTTGGCGGCCCCATCAAAGCCGACTTCAGCAAGGCGACTTCGCTGGTGCAGAAAGCGTTCCTCAGCGACGACCCGGTCATCATCTGCACGACAACCCAGCAAGAATTCGAAGCGCGCATCCAGGGCGTCAGCGCCATCATGGAAAACAGCCAGATTATCCGCGTGGAAGAGCCGCTGCTGGACGAGACGGTGCGCATCCTGGAGACGATTTCGCCGCATATTGAAGCCGACTATGAAATCGCGGTCGAACATGACGCGCTGAAGATGGCTGCTCGCATGGCACAACGCTTTTTGACCATCAATCCCCTGCCACAGAGCGCCGAGCAGCTCTTGCATCGCAGCGCCGCCCTGGTCAACATGGCAAAGCAGACGCATTTGGCTTTCAAACCCGAAAGCAACGACGCCACGCTGGATGTCGGTGATATCGCTGTGGCAACCAGCCAAATGACCGGCATCCCGGTCAGCAAGCTGGGCGCGGACGAACGCCAGCGCTATGCCAATATGGACGATCACATCCGCCAGCGGCTTATCGGGCAAGAAGAAGCGGTGCGACTGGTCAGCCGCGCGATCAAAACTGCGCGCGTCGGGCTCAAAGATCCACGCAGGCCGGTGGGGACATTCCTCTTTCTGGGTCCTACCGGCATCGGCAAGACCGAGCTGGCAAAAGTGCTGGCCGACTTCATGTTTGGCAGCGAAGAGAATCTTTTTGTGCTGGACATGAGCGAATACAAAGACGAAAGCAGCATCAATCGGCTGCTTGGGTCGGCAGTTGGCTATGTCGGCAGCGAAGAGGGCGGTCAGCTCACCGAGCGCATCCGCACCCGACCTTACACCATCGTGCTGCTTGACGAGATCGAAAAAGCCCATCCACGTATCATGGATGTGCTGCTGCAAGTGATGGAAGAAGGCCGACTGACCGACGGCCGCGGCAACACCGCGCGTTTTAGCGAAGCCGTCGTCATCTTGACCAGCAACATCGGCTCCGAGCATCTGATGGTGCGCAATATCACCGAAGACCTGCGCGAGCAAGTGCTGGACCAGGTGCTGGACTTCCTGCGTCCCGAATTCGTCAATCGCCTGGATGAAGTGATTCTGTTTAATGCGCTCAGCGATGATGACTTCGTGCTGATTCTTGACTTGTTGATAGAGAAAGAGAACAAGCTGGCGGCAGAACGCGGTTTGTCGTTGAGCTTCACGCCCGAAGCCAAGCAATGGCTGCTGGAACAAAACGACGAACCGGAGTTTGGCGCGCGACCGCTGCGGCGAATCTTGCGGCGCAACCTGCGCGAGCCGCTTGCCGACTTCTTGCTGCGCAGCGACCCGCCCGAAGGCACTCAAGTGCTCGTACAGGCCAACGGTCAAAAAGCCGATGGCTTGGCATTTGACGCCAGCATAGACGGACAAGCAATTGAAGTTTCATCCTAGCGATTGGTCCTGAACCGATGCCACAAACCAAGAGGAACCGATGACCAAACTCGATGCATCCATATTCCGCAAATACGATATCCGCGGCATTGCGGCTGGCGATACCCCCCAATTGACGCCGGCAGTGGCCTTGTTGGTAGGCAAGGCGCTGGGAACGTATTTGCCTCGAGAATTCGGCAGCGAGCGCATTTTTGTCGGCAGTGACAATCGCCTTACGTCGGCGCCGCTCAAAGACGCCGTCATCGAGGGCTTGGCATCGACTGGCATGTCCATAACTGACATTGGCGAAGTCTTGACGCCGACAGTCTATTTTGCTTCTGCTGCTTATGGCGAGCGCGGCGCTGGCGTGATGATCACCGGCAGCCACCTCGATACGCGCTACAACGGCATAAAAATGGCCTATGGAAAGCTGGCGCTGGCTGGCGAGCAGATTCAATCGTTGCTGCAGATCATCCATGACCGCGCTTTTGACACGGGCAGCGGCGAGGTCACGCGGGACCTTGACTTGATCCAGCGTCACATGGCAGTCATCCAGAGCAAGGTGAGCATGGCGCGTCACATGAAAGTCGTGCTGGACGCCGGCAATGGCCTGTCGGGCACCTATATCCCGCCGGTGCTGCGAGCGCTGGGGATGGATGTGGAATGCCTGTATTGCGAGCCGGACGGCACATTCCCCAACCACCTGCCCAACCCTGAAGATCCAGAGATGACGCGCGATCTGGAAGCCAAAGTGCTGGAGTTGAACGCCGACCTGGGCTTGGCTTTTGATGGCGACAGCGATCGCTGCGGTTTCATCGACAATCGCGGGCATCATATCGCGGCCGACCGCTTGCTGGCGCTGCTGGCGCGTGATTTGCTCAGCCGCCACCCCAATACGCCGGTCGTATTCGATGTCAAAGCCTCGCAGGCGCTGCCCGACGAGATCAAGAAGTTCGGCGGCATCCCTGTCATGTGGAAGTCGGGCCACAGCCTGATGAAGCAAAAAATGAACGAGATCGGCTCGTTGCTGGGCGGCGAAGTCAGCGGGCATTTGTTCATCGGCGAGGACTATTATGGCTTTGACGATGCGCCACTGGTCGCGCTGAAGACGCTGGAAATCATCAGCAAGTCCGACCGCAGCATCGCCGAGATCTTCGAAGACATTCCCAAGCTGGTAGCCACGCCCGAGATCGTGCTGTCGGCGCCCGACGAGCTGAAGTTCACCATGATCGACGAGATGACCGCCAGCCTGCAAAGCGAATACGAAGTCGTGACTGTCGATGGCGCTCGCGTCTTGTTTGACAAGGGCTGGGGCTTGGTGCGCGCCAGCAATACGCAGCCAGCGGTGACCTTGCGCTTTGAAGCCTATACGCGTGAGCAGATCGCTGCCTACCTGCAAATATTCAAAGCGCAACTGGACAATTATCCGCAGATCGACCAGAGCAACTTCCTGGCGCAGGTCGAGGCTTTTGCCAGCTGAGTCCCCGCGCCTGTGCACGCGACTCGGACCGGACAAGCCTCACGTTGCCCGAATGCACGGGAATCTGGTGGAAGCGCTTTTAGGGGATTTGTTTTCTACACCCACATATCGGGATTGGCGACTCCCGTGTGCATGACGCCCCCTCCATCTCCCGACTTGTCAACAGTAGCTGCGAACGCCGTTGCCTCCCCCCGACTTTTCGGGGGGACCGAGGGGGTAAGAGAGTCAGAATGGCGCTGGTGGCGAGACAGCCTGCAGCAGAAAATTGATCGCGCCCAGCGAGATGAGCAGAGCCAAGCCCAGCGCAACCAGCAGGCAGCCGTAGACGATCTGTCGCCGATCCCAGGCTTTTCTGCGGCGGGGCGGCGAGGCAGTTGCGCGCCTTTGCAGCCTCTGCCAGCTGCGGTCGCGGTCGAAGATCAGCAGCGCGCCCCAGATGATGAAAGGCAGGCCAAAGACTGCGCCAAAGCAGATCGCGCCAAGCATGTCCCCTCCTGTTGTGTGCCGATGCGATTGTCGCGCCTGGCGGATGCTCTTGCAAGTTGCGTCATATCGGCTAAGATTGTTGGCAGCCGCTGGAGGACCGCGCATGCGAACGTTAAATGCCCCCGAACGGGCGCCCGACCTGGTATTCGAAGTCGATCGAGAACATTCCGGCGTACGACTCTTGGGCTGCTTCCTATTCTTGTTCGGCTCAATCGCCAGTTATTTTGTTTTGAGTTCGCTTTTCTCCAATGGCGGTTTGCTGGCGGTGGGCGCGGCATTGGCGATAGCGGTCGCATTGACCTACCTGGGGGATCACCTGGCAAAGCGATATTGGCCCAGCAACCGGGTCATTCAGTTTGCCGACGATATGATCCAGCTGCTCAAGAGTGAGCAGTTGCAAGGCGCAATTCATGGTGGCTCGACAGTCAATCTGTTGATGTGGCACTTCGAAGCCAAGCGTCATCCCCGCGTGCCCAAAGGCTGGTATGTGGTCGCCAATGCGCTGGAACAAGACGGCGAAATGATCGTCAGCTACAGCATTGCCTCGCCGACCGACTTTGAAGCCCTGCCGCTCTCGCGCTTGTCGGTCAAATTTCAGAAGAAGAAACGAAAAAAAGGCGAAGAGCAAAACCTGCGCGAAGCCGGCGTACAGCGGCGTATCGCCCAAGCAGAATTCCACCGCGGCGAACTGGGCGCAGAGCTAACTTTGGACGATTATCACGCCTAC
Organism: Chloroflexi bacterium bin20; assembly: GCA_002238485.1. Classification (GTDB taxonomy): domain Bacteria; phylum Chloroflexota; class Anaerolineae; order Aggregatilineales; family Phototrophicaceae; genus UBA6055. Next base: position 198,818 of record MPMG01000001.1, read on the forward strand.
CTTGATTACCTCGCCGACACCTATACCTCGTGGATGCCCAAAGACAAATGACTTGGCTGGCTCGGCTGGTCGTTTTCTTCGCGCTGCTATCACCTGGAGTTGCGCTGCATGCCGATGACAGCGCATTGACAATTGGCAGCCTAGTTGAAAGCGAAGTGCGCACAGGCGAAACGCAGCGCTACACGTTGACTGCGCTGGCCTTGACCCTGGTGTCAATTCGCGTCGAAGCGCTCGATGATCGGCTCGATCCGCAGCTCGAATTAGTTGACGCGAGTGGCGTGCTGGTGGCCGCCAATGATGACTTCGCCTATCCCACCACGCTTGACGCGCTTGTACAAGCATTCGTCCTGCCCAATACGGGCACATACACGTTGACGGTCGCTGGCGTGGGTGGCAGTGTTGGCGCCTATCGCCTGCATGTTCTGCCCGGTTATGACAACTTGGCGCTGCGCGATCTTGACATGTCAATCCAGGATTGGGAAGTCGCGCACAGCGACTCGCCAGTTGGTTTGGGCACTTCCAATTTGTTCGCGATAGATATGTCAGGATTGGGGGCTTCGGCTGTCATCATGGGCAAGCGCTTCCCGGCGCGGCGTGAATTCTACTTCGAAGCGGCATTCGACTTTGTCAGCGCGGTCAACAACTGGCAGCTTGGGCTGGTTTTTCGCTTTCAATCGCCAGAAAATTATCAGCGCCTGCTGCTGAGCAAGACGGGATACTGGCGGCTGGAAAGAGTGACCGACGGCGTGGTCGAGCCGCTGGACGACTGGGCGACGCATCCGGCCATCGTGCCCGGCGATGTCGACTTTCGGTTGGGTGTGCTTGTGGCGGGGCAGCATATTGATGTTGTCTACGATGGGCAAGTCATCGGCACTGTCTGGGATGCGCGGACCGCCGAAGCGGGCGGAGTCGGCATTGCCATGATGACCGACGAAACCTTTGGCGGACTTTTGTCCTTCGCAGTGCTGGAGGCGCAGATGACTGTGCCGACGCGACTGGATGAACCAGTTATCCCACAGCGAATCTTGACGAGGCCCGCCTATTTGATGGCGCACGATCTGGCGCGTCAGCAACTGGCAGAAGGCTTCGGCGAAATCAAGTTGAGCTTGTCGGATAGCGTCGTACACAACAACCGAGCCGGCGTTACCCGTGTGCCGATCGCGTCTGATCTGGCATTTGCGGAATTCGCCTTGGGCGCCAGGGTCAAGCTGGAGAGGCGCTTGGCTGGCAACGGCGGCTGCGGCATCGTATTTCATTTAAACAATGACGAACATTATACGCTAGCTTATGTTACCAGCGAAGGCGATTTTGGCGTATCAAGACGCAAAGGGGCTGGCTTCGAGCCAGGCATCTATGGTCAGCGAGAACCGCTCCCCGACTCAACGCGCCAGCTGCTGCTCATTGTCTCCGACGAAGTCATTCATTATTATGTTGACGAAGTCTATGCCGGCAGTCTGCCTTCACAGCCACGCATCGGCAGCCTGGGCATCGCGGTCGTCAATTATGAGGCTGTTGACAGCACTTGCCAATTCGCCGATCTATGGCTGCTGAGCTACGACGAATAGCCAGATTTTATCCGCGTGGCAAACTGAAATAAAAGGTCGAGCCGCTGCCGACCGCGCTCTTGACAGAGATGTCTCCGCCATGCGTTTGTACGATTGCGCGCGCCAGATAAAGCCCTAAACCCGTGCCCTGCGTGCGCCGAGTCAGGCGGTCGTCGATGCGATAAAAGCGCTCAAATATGCGCTCCAGCTGGTCACTGGCGATGCCCGGACCCTCGTCGCGCACGAAGACAGTCACAGTCGTCCGCGAATAGCGACCGCCGACGGTGATGGTCGATTTCGCTGGCGAATATTTGATCGCGTTGGTCAGCAAGTTGTCGATGACCTGGCGCAGGCGTGCGGCGTCGCCTTGTATCACCGGGAAATCTTCGGGGAAGCTCAACACAATGACTTGGCTTACGCCGCTCTCTAGCCGCGCAACCGATTGCGCAGCCACCGCATGCAAGTCGGTATCGGCGATATTCAGCTGCAATTCGCGCGTCGCCTGGATCTTGCTAGCTGTCAATAAATCCTCGACCAGCGCTGTCAGGCGGTCGGTTTCTTCTTCGATGATGGCCACATAGTTGCGCACCGTGTCGTAGTCCCACTCGACATCGTTTCTGCCCAAGGTGCTGGCATAGCCCTTGATGATGGCGATAGGCGTGCGCAACTCGTGATGCACGGTGGAGATGAACAGGGATTGCATCTCCTGCGCTTTGCGGAAGTTGGTGATATCGCGCACATTGCCGATGATGCTGACCAGGCGACCTTCTGCCGATCGCAAAGGCGCATAGGTAATGCCGATGCTCAGCTCGCTGCTGTCGCGGCGGATGAGGTCGCCTTCCACATACAAGCTTTCGCGTTGGTCGTCGCGCGCGTCTGTCGCCGCCCAGCCAGCCTCCAGCGCCTGTTCAATATCCGGGCTGTCCAGGCGCGCCCAATTGATGATTTCGCTTTTGTGCCTGTCGATTGCTTCGGCATTGCGCCAGCCAGTCATGCGCTCGAATGCCGCGTTCACCTGCAGAAAGCGCAAGTCCGGACTCATTGTAAAGACGCCATCGCCGCTGCTGTTGAGGATGGCGGCCAGCCGCTTGCGTTCATGCGCGATCTCGCCGTACAGTTGGGCATTATTGACCGCGATGGCTGCTTGATCGGCGAAGCTCTGCAGGGCGCTCAGGTCTTCGGGCGTTATAGCGGTATGATAAGAACGAAAGACGATCAGCAGACCCAGCGGATTGCCCGCAAAGACCAGGGGCATGGCGATAGACTGCTCGAGGCGCTTGTCAATCGCGTCAGCCATTTCTTGCAGCTTGGCATTCAGGTACTCTCGGCTGAAACCATCGTCATCACGGGCGCTCATCAACTCGTGCAGCAAGTGGTTGAGCTGTGGCACGACATCGGCGTTGATGCCGCTGTAGGCGCGTATGACCAATTTGCCGTCTGCTCGGTCGGTCAAGGCGACAATGCCGACTCGTCCTGCCAGCATGGCCAGCGAGGCATGCAAGACGCGCCGCAGCACTTCGCTCTGGTCCAGCTGCGCGGTAATGGCGCGCGTAATGCCCAGCAGAAAGTCTCGCTGCTGTGTGCGCAGGTCGGGTCGCATTAACATGGCTGGATTGTAGCACGCTCCCCGCGCAGGCAGCCCCGCTATCAGAAGCGCCGGTCCAGGTTTCTGATGTCCATATCGCCGCCATGTGTTGCAGCCAGTGCGGCCGCGCCGACCAGCGCTACATCATCGCCCAGCGCCGCTGCTTCAATGCGCAAGCCCGCTGTAAACGCGCTGTCCAGCACATGTTCGCGCACGGTTTGGCGGATGGGTGCAAATAGCAGCTCGCCCGTCTTGCTGACTCCGCCGCCGATCACGATAATCTGGGGGTTGAAGAGGTGCAGCACAGTCACAATGCCCAGCCCGATGATGCGCCCGGCATAGGCCAGCAGGTCAATCGCCAGCGAATCGCCATTGGCAGCTGCCTTGCCGACAGCACGCGCATCCAGCTGCTCCAGTTCGCCAGCGACCAAGTCGAGCATGCCTGTGTTTGCGCCAGTTCGAAGCGCTTGTTTGGCCTGTCGAGCGATCGCCGGTCCAGCCGCTTCCAGCTCAATAGACGAAACCCTGCCAGCCTCGACGATGATGGGGATATGCCCCAGTTCGGACCCCAGACCAGCTTGCCCGGTGACCAGCATGCCATCGCAAATGATGCCAGAACCGATGCCGGTGCTGACTGTGATGTAGCAGACATGCCTGCAGCCCTGCGCTGCGCCTTGTGAGGCTTCTGCCAGCGCCGCGACATTGGCATCGTTGCCGATGTAGGCGGGCAATCCAAACTCCGCTTCGATAATCGCGCCCAGCGGCACATCATGCCAGCCTGGCAAGTTGGGAGGCGAAACGATTACGCCCGTTTTGCTGTTGAGCGGTCCGGGCGCAGAGATGCCGATGCTCTCCACACGATCGTGCTCTGCGGGCATGACCAGCCTGATGATGGCTTTCATGCGCGCCAAGACAGCCTCCAAGCCATCGTCCGCGCCCGTCAACGTGTGTTCACGCGTCAGCAGATTGAGCCCCGCATCGTATCGCGCCGCACGCAGCTGTGTCCCGCCCAGGTCAACGGCGATGATTTCTTTATTCATCGTGTCGCTCGTCCTTTGCTGTGTCAGCCCGCTTGTCCCGCCTCTTGCGCGCTGCTAAAATAGCACAGATTGTGGTGGCGAGTAAGTTCGATGGGCGGCGCATATAGGACGAGGGCATGGCGCGGCTAACTCCTCTGCGGCAGCAGTATCTACAAATCAAGGCGCAATACCCGGATTGCATCTTGCTGTTCCGCATGGGCGATTTCTACGAGATGTTTGATGAAGATGCCCAACTGGCAGCGCGCGAGCTGGATATCACCCTGACTGCCCGCGCGCAAGGCAAGAGCGCCGAAAAAGTGCCCATGGCTGGCGTGCCCTACCATGCGGTGGACGGCTACATCGCCAAGCTCATCGAAAAGGGCTACCATGTCGCGGTCTGCGACCAACTGAGCGAAGCAACTGGCAGAGGCTTGGTGGAACGCGATGTCACGCGCGTGGTGACGCCGGGCACCGTCATCGAGCCGGAATTGCTGGAGGCGGGCAAGTCCAACTTTCTGATGAGCATTTTGCCGGTGGGCGATGCGGAAGCGGGTCTCTGGAATCGCGCCGGCATCGCCTATGCCGATATATCCACAGGCGAATTCTGCGCGACCGAGTTCGCTGGCGAAGCTGTCGGCATGCGTGTTTTTGAAGAGCTGGCTCGCCTGGAACCCCGCGAAGTCATCATGCCAGAAAGCTGGGTGGCGCGCGGGGTTACCCTGCCCGAAGGCATTCATCTGACTGCGGTGCAAGACTGGACATTTGATTTCGCTGGCTGCGAGCAACTGCTTTTCGACCAATTCCGCGTCGGCACTTTGGCTGGCTTTGGTTTGAGCGGAAGGCATGACGCGGTATCGGCGGCTGGCGGCGTCTTGCAATACCTGCGCACGACGCAGAAACAATCGCTTGGGCAGCTCGCCAGCATCCGCGCCTATTCCACCGAGGCTTTCATGGTGCTGGATCAATTCACGCGGCGCAACCTGGAATTGGTAGAGACCATCCGCCGCGGCAAGGCGCAAGGCAGTCTGCTGGGCGTGCTCGACCGCACAATCACCTCATTGGGCGCGCGATTGCTGAGGCGCTGGCTGAACGAACCGCTGCTGGATATCAAGCGACTGAATGCGCGCCTGGATGCGGTCGAAGCGCTGGTCAATGGCGAAATCCTGCGTGACGAGATCGCCGAGGCGCTGAAGCAAGTTGGCGATATTGAACGCCTGACAAACCGCATCATCATCGGCAAAGCCAATCCGCGCGACCTGGTCGGGCTACGGTTGGCATTGGAACAGGCGCCGACTCTGCGTGAGCTGATCGCTGGCTTGAGCAGCCTGGCCGCCATTGGCGATTGGCTGGATCCCTGCGAGCCGGTCCGTGAGCTGATATCGCGCGCCATCGTCGACCAGCCGCCCCTGCAAATGAACCGTATCGGTGTCATACGCGCCGGGTATTCGCAAGAACTCGACAGCATCGTGGCTGCCTCGCAAGATGCCCGCGACTGGATTGCCAATCTGGAAGCGCTGGAACGCCAACGCACCGATATCCCCAGCCTCAAGGTCAGCTTCAACAAGGTCTTCGGCTATTACATTGAGGTCAGGCATGCCCACGCCGACAAGATCCCCGATGACTATGTGCGCAAGCAAACGTTGGTCAATGCCGAACGCTATATCACGCCAGAGCTAAAGGAATACGAAGCGCGCGTGTTGAATGCCGAAGAAGAAATCTTGACCAGCGAGCAGGACATCTTCACCGCAGTTTGTCAGCAAGTCGCGGGACACAAAGAACGTCTGCTGAAAACGGCGCGCGCCATCGCCCATCTCGATGCTTTCTTGTCGCTGGCGGCGGTGGCGGTGCGCGAAGGCTATTGCCGTCCCCTTCTCAGCGAAGACAATATCCTGGAAATCGAGGCGGGCAGGCACCCGGTCGTCGAGAAACTGCTGGAAACCAGCACGCGCTATGTCGCCAACGACAGCCACTTCCATGAGCAGTCTCGCATTCATATCATCACGGGTCCCAACATGTCGGGCAAGTCCACCTACATTCGCCAGGTGGCCATCATCACCCTGCTGGCGCAGATCGGCAGCTTTGTACCAGCCGACTCGGCGACAATCGGCTTGGTCGACCGCATTTTTGCCCGCATCGGCGCGCAAGACGAGATTCATGCCGGGCAAAGCACTTTCATGGTGGAAATGGTCGAAACAGCCCGCTTGCTTTCTGGCAGCAGCACACGCAGCCTGCTCATCTTGGACGAGATCGGTCGCGGCACCTCGACCTATGATGGCGTGGCGATCGCGCGCGCGGTCATCGAATACATTCACAACAATCCGCGCCTCAACTGTCGGACGCTCTTCGCCACGCACTATCACGAATTGACCGAGCTGCCCAGCATCTTGCCGCGCACAGCCAACTTCAATGTGGCGGTGGCAGAACAAGGCGAAGACATTGTGTTCTTGCACAGAGTCTTGCCGGGAGGCGCCGACCAAAGCTATGGCGTGCATGTGGCGCAGTTGGCTGGCATGCCGCGAGCAGTGGTCGATCGGGCGCGGGAGATCTTGCAGCATCTGGAATCTAGCGGGGGCGATTTTTCGCCGCCAAAGTCCAGCCCACAGCAGCCGAGCTTCTTTGACCCGCCAGAAAGTCCGGCGCTTGCCGACTTGCGCGCCATGGAAGTTGACGGACTCAGCCCGCTGGAGGCGCTGACGAAACTCTACGAACTGAAGCGACTGGCGGCAGAGGCATAAATGTTTGTCTTCAATACGATCGTGGTGGCGGCGCATCGGCGTTCGGGACTGCGTTGGGCGCTCGATGCCCTGCGTCACAACAGCCCGGATATCTGCGATTCTTTCCTGGCGCTGGAACAAACGGAAGCCAGCCACGATGCCAATATTCCGCTTGGGCGCTTCCGCCGCGAATTGCTGTCGCTGCAAGGTCGGGTGCTGGTCTCGGTGCAGGACCTGCCCAGCGCGACCTATTGGCGGGGACTGGACGAGCGCTTGTTTGCGCGCACGATCCTGCGCAATTCGCCAGCCATCTTTGTGCACCGCGACGGCAGGGATGTCATGGTATCGCTATATTATTCTATGCAATCTATCAGCGAAACCGTGCGCAACCAGAGTTTTTCGCAGTTTCTGCGCGGCGATCCAGCGCTGCAAGGTGAAGACACGGGCCTCAGCCGCCCTGGATTTTGGGCATATCATGCGCGCGCCTGGCTGGCGCAAGACAACCTGCTGGTGATCTCGTATGCCGACCTGGAAACGCGCTACGCTGCGACCGTGCACAAGCTGACCGACTTCCTCGCTGTGCGCGCCAACCCCACACTGCAGCCCTTGAACAAGATGAACGCGCCTGAACCGGCCGGCGTGCTGGGCAGGCTGGGCATCCGCAAGCCGCAGCAGCCTCGCGTCGGACGCAGTGGCGACTGGCGCAGTCACTTCGACAAACGCGATCTGGCTTTCTTCAGGCAAGAGGCTGGCGATATGATGCGGCGGCTGGGCTATCGAGACTGAGCGCCCTTCAGGTTATTTTCCGCCATACATGGTCGCGGCGCGGAAAGCCACCACCTGATAAATCTCGTAGACCAGCGTCAGGCTCATCAACCCGAAGAGCAGGCTCGTCAACTTGCATCGATAACCCCACAGCCGCAGTTTCAGCGCTTGCACCGGCTCGGCGTGCGTTGCCAGCCCCAGTGTCCAGTAGAAAGGCACGATCAATACAAGCAGCACGCGCGGTCCTTCGTTGCCAGTGATGGGCATGTACCAGGCAGCCCCCAAGGCATAGGCCGCAAATATGGCCAGCGTGAAGCAGACAATTTGCGCGTGTTCCAGCGGCTTGCGCGCTGCAGTTTGTCTTATCAGCAAGGGCACAGCGAAGACGAACACCAGCAGCCCCAGCGCGACTTGCGAACAATATCCATAACGATGGAAACTCTTCTCGCGCGTGCAGCCGTAACTGATGAGTCGCTGCGAGCCGACAAGTACACGGTCGACAATCTGCTGAGGACTATGTTCGCGCAGGTATTTCTGCAGGCTGGGGATTTTGTCCGGGGGCAGGTCGGGGTAGCCGATGCGGTCGCCAGCCGCCCTCGTGCCGGCTTTGGCTTCTGACCAAGAGTCGTACCAGACATAGAATGTTGTGTTCACATTATAAAAGTGGCTGCCATAATGTTGATAGCTTTCGTGCAGATAAGGCAGAAGCAAGCCGCCGAAGGCCAGCACCGTCAGCAGCGCCTGCGCAGGCAGCGACCCGGCTTGGTTTGACTTGCGTTCTGCGCGCAGCAGCGTGCCACACCAACACAATGCCAGACTGGCCAGATAAATCAGCAGGGCGGGCAAGGCGCTGGCTTTTGTAAAATGCGCCAGGCCCAGCAGCAGACCGACTGCCAGCGAGCGCCGCCAGCCGGGGTTGCGCAGGTTGTCGATAGCGCAGATGTAGGCGGCCGCGAACAATCCATAGAACAATATCTCGGCCTGGAAGAATGGCGACTTCAACACAAAGGCCAGGAAGGCGATGCAAAGCGTGGCGTAAGCGCCGTATAGCTTTGAAAATCTGCGCAAAAATGCCGCGCCCAGTAAGGCCAGGATCAGTACCGACAGCCAAACATTGACGAGCTTGCCGACTGCGAAGAAGGCTTCGTCGGACAACTCTGGCAAATAAAAGAGCGCCATCAACCACGAGAACAAGGGCATGCGGTTGCGACCGCCCGTGTAGTGAAGCTGCGAATCGTAAGCGCTGATGGCGAAGTCCATATAAGCGCTTTGGTCGCTCATGGACAACTTGGAATTGACACCGGACTGGATGCGCGCGGTATGCAAATACAGCGCCAAAATGCAGCAGACAGCGATTATCACTGGCAGCCAGCACAAGCGCCGCAGCGCCATGTGGCTAGTTGTCGCCGCCGGGGCTATGCGCCGCTTCAGGTCGTGGCGCGGGGATGGCAGCTTCATCGGCGTCGATGAGCCCTTCGGAAAGCAGCACGCGCTTGAACGAAACAATGGCGACCTCCACCATGTCAAGGCTGGGCTGATTGGTGGTCAGATGCTGCAGCGCCAGATTGGGTTGGATCATGAAGCGGATCCAGGCTTTTTCCAAATTCGCTGCCGAGTATTTCAACAACTCATAAGCTACCCCAGCGATAACGGGGATGAAGCATACGCGCGACAAGATCAACAGGGCGAAAGGCGGGCGGCCGATCAAGGAAAACAGCAGCACGCTGACGAAAACCACCGTCAGCAGAAAAGCCGTGCCACAGCGTGGATGTTCGATCGGGTAGCGACTGACGATTTCTGGTTCAAGCTCGGCGCCGGCTTCATAGGCGTTGATGGTTTTGTGTTCTGCGCCGTGATAAGCAAAGATGCGCCGGCCATCGGTCGTCCTGCCCACGAACCAGATATACACCACCAGAATCGTCAATTGCACCACGCCTTCGATCAGGTTGATCAAGAAAGCGTCCCAACCGATGGGCAGCGCCTCGTATGCCAGGATGTTGGCTTGTGCGGCGACTTCGATTTCGTTGCCCGCTTCGTCGATGACGATTTCCTGCGCGGCTGTGCTCAAGCCCAGCAAATTGCCGATGCCAGTGGCGGCAGCGGTGGGCAGCAAGAAGAAAATGCCCACGCCAATCAGCATGGACACAGCAATGGTCAGCCAGCCGATCGGCCCATTGAAACTGACATTGTCATCTTCATCCAGCGCGATATCCGCCGACCACATCAAAGCGCGGATGCCCAGCCCCAGCGCATCCCACAAGCCGATCAGCCCGCGCAAGAAAGGAGTCCGCGCGATGCGACCGCGATACAAGCGCGCGCTCAAGGGCTGCTCGTGAACGACGATCTGTCCCTTCGGGTCGCGGACCGCCACAGCCATAGAATGCGCGCCGCGCATCATCACGCCCTCAATGACAGCTTGCCCGCCATAAGAAAACTTCAACTCGCCACCCGCTTTACTCTTTGGCTGCAACGCTCACTCCCTGTCCGGTGTCTGCCGGTCATTATGCGTCTGCGCATGGACTCGGTCAAGCGGAAATGGCGCAGGGAGTGTTTGTGCCGGGCGGATGTCCAACAAGTGCAGCTGCAGGCTGCGTCGTCCATTGAATTCGTTTATCTCCAAGCGATAGGCGGCGTCGATGTGGCTTGGGATATTCGCCGCCCACTCCCCCAGCCCAAAGCCAATCGCGTCCAGGCGCACGCCGTCTTTTTCCAATCTCAGTTTGAGGTGTTTTTCGTCCTTGCCGACAGTGCGACATGTCAACACGCGCAGCGCGCCGGTCATGAAGGCTGCTGGTGGGAAGGCATGGCCGGTCGGTTCCAGCGCGTACAGCTCTTGCAAGAAAGACTCGTTCCAGTCGCATGGTTGGAGCGGCGCGTCGATTGGCAGCCCCGGCGACATGGCTTTGCCTCGCAGCTGGGCATCTGTCAGTTGCTCCAACAACTTGCGAAGGGCAGACAGATTCTCGTTGCGCACGCTGAAGCCAGCTGCCTGGGCGTGTCCGCCATGACGAACCAGCAGATGGGCGCAGGCATCCAGCGCGCGCGTGATATCGAATTCGGGGATGCTGCGGCATGATGCGCGGCTTTCGCCTTCGCCCAAAGAAACGATCACAGACGGGCGATAATGCGCCTCGGTCAACCGCCCCGCCACCAGCCCAGCGATGCCCGCGGGAATGGTATCTTCATTTGCGGCGGCGAAGATCAGCATGGGTTCTGCGGCATCGACTTGACAGCGTCTGATGTCGGCCAGCGCGCGCGCTGTGCTTTGCTTTCGCGCCGCATCGAGCCTGCGCAGCGATCTTGCCATGGCGCGGCGGCTTGTTCGCTGCGAAGAAAGCCGTTCTATGCGTGCTGCTCTTGCGCAGATTGACGCCCGCCAGCGTGCGCTTGTGCGCCGCAGACGCCAATGTTGCTCTGCATCTGCAATCTCGGCTATTTCGCGCTGCGCATGGCTCGCCACCTGCCGAAAACGCGCTAGCAGACGAGCGGATTCGCGGCCCGAGTTTGGCCTGCACCGCAGCACGCTAGCCATTTTCCTGTCAGCGCTTTGCATGATCGCCGCGGACATTTGACAGACTTCGGATGTCTCTCGCGCCGCTTGCCCGGTCTGGTTGTCGATTGCCGCCTGCGCATCGCTGGTCTTCATTTGTCGACGCTGATTCAGTTGCTGCAAGCGCTCGGCAGCCTGCCGCGCCTGATGGGATGTTTCCGCCAGCAGCAGCCCTAAAGCCGATTCCGCCGAGCCCAGCCGTCCAGCCGCATTGATGCGCGGTCCCAGCCGGAAGGCCAGGCCGCTCCCCGCCGCGCGATGGTGGGGCGCGCCCCAGGCGGAAGGCGGGGTCCCCCCCCGTTATTCTCCCCCGCCGGAAGGCGAGCCACAGCCGCCAGCGCCGCCATGCCCGGCCGCCGCCCCTGGTTGATGACAGCCAGACCGTGCGCTACCAAGCGTCGGTTCAGGCTTACATTCAGCGGCATCACATCGGCGACGGTGCCCAGCGCAACCAAATCCAGCAAGTCGGAAACGCGCAGGCCAGGCGGGAAGTTGTCGCGGTCTTTTGCCCAGCGGTCTTTCAGCAGCGCCAGAGCCAGCATAAACGCCACGCCCGTCCCCGACAGCCGTTCTTCGCCCGGGCAATCGATTTGGCGCGGATTGATGACCGCCAGCGCCGGCGGCAGGGCAGCGCCAATCGAATGATGATCGCTGATGATGATATCCAGCCCGGCCGCGTTGCCAGCCGCCACCTCCGCCACAGAACGTATGCCGCAATCGACAGTCACCACCAGCCGCGCGCCATCTTCCGCCAGTTGCAGCAAAGCCGCCTCGCTCAATCCATATCCATCGTCGCGGTGCGGGATATGCGCTTTCGCATTGCCGCCCAGCTTGCGCAGCGTCGTCAGCAGCAGCGTCGTCGCGCAGACGCCATCCGCGTCATAATCCCCATATACGGCGATTGGCTCGCGACTCGCGAGGGCGCGATTGATGCGCTCGACAGCTGGGCGCATGTCTTTCATCGCAAACGGGTCTTCGTTCAGGTCGCGGCTATGGATGAACTGCTGCGCCGCCTGTGGATCGGCAAAGCCACGATTGCAGAGGATTTGGATGAGCGCTGGGTTGAAGCTGGAGCCGCGCACCATGCCTTCGTCTGGCGTGGACTCCACGAGCACCCATCGCTTTTGCATCATAGACTGCGCCCGCGGCTTGCCCTACAATTAGCCTTTGATCCTACCAGTTCGTCCACAGAGGCGCTATGGCAAGAGTCGTCTTTATGGGCACGCCCGAATTCGCCCTGCCCAGCCTGCATGCGTTGCTGATGGCGCAGGATGTCGTAGCTGTGGTGACGCAGCCCGACCGCCCGGCCGGGCGCAGCAAACGAGTCCGCCAATCACCTGTGAAGCAACTGTCGCAGGACGCGGGCATCCCTGTCTTGCAGCCCAAGCGCTTGCGCGGCGACAAATCGGCTATCTCGACGCTGGCAGCTTACCACGCGGATGTTTTTGTGGTGGCGGCGTTTGGACAGATCTTGCCGCAAGTTGTATTGGATCTGCCAGATAGAGGCGTGGTCAATGTACACGCGTCGCTGCTGCCGCGCTGGCGGGGCGCTGCGCCTATCCAGGCTGCCATCCGCGCTGGAGACGAGCAGAGCGGCGCGACCATCATGCTGCTGGATGCCGGGCTGGATACAGGACCTATGCTGGCGAAACGCGAGATTGCGCTGGCAGCCGACGAAACCGGCGGCACATTGCACAATAAACTCGCGACTCTTGGCGCAGATTTGCTGGCGGATACCTTGCCAAGCTGGCTCTGCGGCGAAATCACGCCACAAGCGCAGGACAACTCGCTCGCGACCTATGCGCCGCAGATCAAAAAACAGGATGGCGAAATCGACTGGTCACAATCGGCAGATGAAATCGAGCGCATGGTGCGCGCATACCAGCCTTGGCCTCGCGCATATACGCATTGGCAAGGCGCGCGATTGACTATTGAGGCTGGCGTCGTTTTGAATGGACAAGCCTTGCCCGGGCAGGTCGTCCAGCAGGGCAACAGCATCGCTATTGGCACAGGGGACGGGCTCGTCTTGCCTGCCTTGCTGCAGTTGCCGGGCAAGAAACGTTTGCCTGTCGACGATTTCATCAATGGCTATCCCGCATTCATCGGCGCGCAGCTCGGCAAGTGAAGATCGCAGCGCAGCCCGCCGAGCGCCATCCCTACTTGCGGCGTCCCAATCACACCATCTTGACGTTGTCCCTGCCCATATTGGCGTCGCTCATCGCAGAACCGGTGACGGGCTTGGTGGATACCGCTTTTGTCTCGCAACTGGGCACAGAGCCGCTGGCGGCGCTTGGTGTGGGCGCGGGGTCGCTGTCGTCGATATTGTGGATATTCAGTTTTCTGGGCATCGCCACCCAAACCGAAGTCGCGCAGACCTCTGGGCGGAACCAACACAGAGAATCCAGCCGAGCGGTCAGCCTGGCGCTGGCGATGGGCTTGTTTGCCAGTGTTCTGCTAGCGCTTGCTTTGCTGCCGGGCGGCTCGTTCATTTCGCAATTGCTGGGCGCAGAAGGCCTTGTGTTGGATCTGGCTGATCAGTACATCCAGCTGCGTTTGCTGGGCGCGCCAGCCGTGATCATCGTTTTTGTTGGATTTGGCGCGCTGCGAGGCTTGCAAGATATGCGCAGGCCGCTGTGGATCGCCCTGGGCATCAATATCGCCAATATTGCGCTGGATTACCTGCTCATATTCGGCTGGGCATTTGTGCCGCCCCTGGGTGTGGCTGGCGCTGCGCTGGCGAGCTCGATCAGTCAATGGCTTGGCGCGCTCTGGTTGCTGTGGCAGCTGCATCGGCGGCTGGGCTTGAGCCGGGATTTCGACTTGCGATCAGGCTTGCGGCTGCTGCGCGTGGGGCGCGATCTGCTCATACGCTCGGGCGCGCTGACGCTCTTCCTGCTCTTTGCCACGCGCGTTGCCACGCAGATGAGCGCAGAAGCGGGCGCGGCGCATCAGGTCATCCGCCAGGTGTGGTTTTTTGCGGCATTGATTTCCGAGGCGCTGGCCAGCTCGGCACAGAGCTTGGTTGGCTATTTCTTCGGTTCGGCGCGGATGGCAACCGCTCGCAGCGTTGCCATGTCCTGCACCGGCTGGAGTCTGGCGACTGGAATCGCGTTGATGTTTCTTGCGTTATTGGCGACTCCGCTGGTTGCGCTTGTCTTCGTGCCGCCCGATGCGACCGCCGTTTTTCACCTCGCCTGGATCATCGCCGCGCTTTCACAGCCACTGAATGCGCTGGCTTTCGTCACCGATGGCATACACTGGGGCACGGGCGATTATCGCTTCCTGCGCAATGTCATGCTGATGGCGACTTTCTGCGCGATGTCGGGATTGGCGCTGCTGCCCACGCACACTGACGATGCTTTCGCCGGCGTCTGGCTGACAATGCTGCTGTGGATGGTCATTCGCGCATTTTGGGGCGTAGCAAGGCTGGCGCCTGGCATCGGCAAGAGTCCCTTCCGACGCCGAATGTCCCCCAAATGCTGACAGCTGCTCTTGGCTGCCGCGCAACCACGCGCTGATGGCTGCGTAGAATGGAGTGAGAGCAGCAATTCAGGAGAATAATCCATGGCGAAGTTCAACCCGCGCAAACGACTGTATCGTTCTCGCAAACAACGCAGCATCGCGGGCGTTTGCGGGGGCATTGCCGAATACCTGGATGTCGACCCCAGCCTGGTGCGCATCGCGTGGGTGATCTTGTCTATGGCGGGTGGTCCGGCTGTGCTGCTTTACATCGTCATGGCGGCGGTGGTGCCAGAAGAACCGGAATTTATCCAGGCCACCGCCGAAAAACCCAAACGCGCAGAAGCCGCCTAGCGCCGATCTATAGTAAGTCGGCGATCGCTTCTCGTTCTTCCAGCAATTCGGCCTCGGTGGCTTGGATTTTGTTCTGCGCATAGCGGCTTAGTTGCAGCCCCGTCACCATTTCCGCCTCGCCGTTGCCAGCGCTGGTCAACGGGAACGAGAATAGCAGCCCCTCAGCCACGCCGTAGGGATTGCCTTCGCTGGGGATGGCTGCGCTGATGAAGTCGCCGTCCGCTGTCGGGGTGATCAAGCTGCGAATGGTATCGAGGGCTGCGTTGGCTGCGCTGGCGGCCGAGCTTTTGCCGCGCGCATTGATGATAGCTGCGCCCCGCTGCTGCACCGTCGTCATGAACTCGCCTTCCAGCCAACTGCGGTCGCCCAGCACTGCTTCTGCGCGAATGCCATGGATCTGCGCATGCTCAAAGTTGGGGAATTGCGTCGCGCTGTGATTTCCCCAGATAGCTAAACGGCGCACATCCGCCACTTGTGCGCGAGCTTTCAGAGCCAGCTGGGCTTTGGCGCGGTTCTCGTCCAGGCGCGTCATGGCGAAGAAGCGGTCGGCGGGTATATCGGGCGCATTGGCTTTGGTCACCAGGCAATTGGAATTGCAGGGATTGGCGACCACCAGCACGCGGATATCGGCGGCGGCTCCTTCGTTCAGCGCTCGGCCTTGCTCGACAAATATCGGTCCATTTGCCGCGATCAGATCGCCTCGTTCCATGCCCGGTCCGCGCGGTCTGCCACCCACCAGGATCGCCCAGTTGGCGTCTCTGAAGGTGACATTGGGGTCGGATGATATGATGATGTCATGCAGCAGCGGCTGCGCGCAGTCTTCCAGTTCCATGACCACGCCGCGCAGGGCATCCATGGCCGGCGGGATTTCCAGGATCTGCAGGACCACTGGTTGATCTGCGCCGAAGACCTCGCCATTGCCGATGCGGAAGAGCAGGTTATAGGCGATCTGCCCGGCGCCGCCCGTTACAGCCACTCGGATAGGTTGCGACATGCTGGCTATTCCTTTCTTGTAGAATTTGCCGATCTGCCTGCCGATTGTACGCAAACGAACGCCAATTAGAAGTGGCGCAGTTGCTTTGCAAAGCCAGCGATCTGCTCAAGTTGATAGATGTGGAGTCTCGCCGTAACCAGCGATTTCCCAGATGTCGCCGCGGCGCTTTAGCGTGGTAATCGATGTGTTGGACAGGCTCTTTTTGGGCAACACGGCAAAGAGCGACCCGAGTAAGATTGCTATCGCTGAACCATGACCGAAGACGGCGACTGTCGAGGCAGCGTCGACGCGGAGGATGTCCTCCCAAGCAGCCTGCATGCGCTTTTGCACATCCAGCCGCGATTCGCCGCCCGGCACGCGATACGCCAGATAGCCAGTTTGCCAGCGCCGATGCGCCTCTGGATATTGCGTTGCCGATTCGGCTTTTGTCAAGCCTTGGAAGCAGCCATAGTCGATCTCGCCCAGTCGCGCATCTTCTCTTGGCTTTTGCTCCAGGCGCTCGGAGGCAATCTGCGCCGTCTGCAGGGCGCGCGGCATGGGGCTGGAATAGATGGCGCCGATGCCACGGTGCGCCAAATACGCTGCCAGGCTGCGCGCTTGTGCCCGCCCCGCATCGTTCAGCGGCACTGGCAATGTGCCTTGCAGGCGTTGCTGGAAGTTGTAGTCGGTCTGCCCATGACGAATGAGCAGCAACGTTTCTGTGGGCATTGCCACCTCTCAGGCTTGACGGAATCGCTCCCTCGCGGCAAAATCAAGGTCCGCCAGTGTAGCACAGGCCTGGCAGAAAACAGCCAGCAAAGAACGAGGTAGCGCGATGCAGCCGAGCAGATTGACCCTGTATGGTTTGGCGATGGTGGGCGGTCTGGGCATGACGCTGATGATTGCCGGCGCGTCCATTGGTGTCGTTTTTGGCGCAGACCTGGACGCGCAGACCACCCACGGGCTGGGCTTGCTGATCGTGGTTGGCTTGCTGCTGCTGGCGCTGGCGATAGGCTTTTGGCTGGGCTGGGTGCGCCCCTTCCAGCGCTTTGACGACATCAACGTCCCCGCAGAACCCGAACATCACTAGAATTCCTATGCAGCGCCTGCCCATATCCGACAGCGTTCGTGGTTTGCTCATGCGGCTGGATGACTGTTGGCTGCTTGCAGATCACGCCTTGGTCGGCGGCAGGGTGGCGGCGCAAGGCGAGCTGATTCTTCGCTATGGCATCAGCATCCTGGGCAAGCCGCAGTTCACGATTGTGCCCGACTTGGTTGTGGCCGACCGCGGCGAGATGCTGATTGGGGAAGCCGCCTGGCAGTTCATCATTGAGCGCGGTCATCTGTTCCCACGCGCCGATGTCTGCGGGCGGTTTGAAGATGGCGCAGACGAGATGCTCTTCCTCAAGCAACTGGATTTGGCGCTGCCTTTCGCTGTTTATGTCTATGCCGATGCCGCGGATGTCAAGCCCCTGGCGCGGATAGACGGGTTGGTCGCCCGCGATGCCAGCGCATTCCCGGAGCGACTGCTCGCGCACCTGCCGAATTATAGCCGCTTGGCAGACTGGCGCGCCGATGACTGATCTGGACTCTATCTTCAGCGATGATTGGGGCGAAGACCATCGCTCGGGAATCGTGGCAGTGGTCGGGCAGCCCAATGTCGGCAAGTCCACGTTGATCAACGCCATCCTCGGGCAGAAGATCGCCATCGTAACAGCGAAGCCCCAGACGACACGTCAGCGGCAGTTGGGCATCTACACATCGGCGGACGCGCAGATTCTTTTTGTCGATACGCCAGGCATACACAAAGCGCAAAATCGTTTGGGCGAATATATGCTGGGCGCGGCGCGGAATGCCCTGCGCGATGCCGATGCCATTTTGTGGCTGCTGGATGCCGCGCGCGCGCCAAACGAAGCTGACCGGCGCATTGCCGATTTGCTGCGCCAGCTTGCCCCGAATCGTCCCATCGTCTTGGCGCTAAACAAGTCCGACTTACTCGATGATGACGCAGATCTCAGCCAGCATGTCGCGCTTTGCGATTGTCAGTGCGCGCTACAGACCAGCGCGACAAAAGGACAGGGCATTGTCCAATTGCTGGAGGCGTTGCTGCCATTGCTGCCGCTGGGACCGCGTTATTATCCTGCCGAGCAAGCCAGCGACGCCAATCTGCGCTTCCTGGCTGCCGAGCTTATCCGCGAGAAAGTGATCGAACATACCAGCGACGAAATCCCCTATGCAGTCGCTGTCGAAATCACGCGCTTCCGAGAAGGAGCCCAGCGCACACAGATTGAAGCGACGATCTTTGTCGAACGCGCTTCACAAAAAGGCATCATCATTGGCAAACGAGGGGCGATGATCAAGCGCCTGGGCAGCGCCGCGCGCAGCGACCTGCAATCGCTCTTGGAGGCGCGGGTGCGGCTGGATCTGCGCGTGAAGCTGCTGCGGAATTGGCGCAGCAACGAAGATTTCCTGCGGCGGCTGGGCTATGGCTACTCCAAACGCGGGCGCGATTAGGTCGCCGAACCGCCCGATAAACGAGCGCGCACAGCCTCGACATCTGCGCCGATCTGCGCGGTCAACTCGTCCAGGCTCGCAAACTTCTGTTCCCTGCGCAGCCGCTCGACGAATGCCAGCGTCATGCGCGCGCCGTACAATTCGCCACTGAAATCCAGCAGGTGCGCTTCAACTGACAGTGATTCGCCGCCGAATGTCGGTCGCAGGCCGATGTTGGTGGCAGCCATGTGCCGCTGGCCAGCGACCTGCGCCCAAGCTGCATAAACGCCCCGGGCAGGGACGATCTGCTCCCGCCAGACTGCCAGATTGGCCGTGGGAAAGCCGATCCTGCGTCCGCGCTGCTCACCCATGACGACTTCACCCGAGAGCGAATAATTTCTTCCCAGCAGGGCAGCCGCGCTTTGGACGTCTCCGGCGCGCACGAGATCGCGCAAGTCCGAGCTGCGAATGCGTTCGCCATGCGCTGTGACTGGCGCAACAGTCGCAACCTGAAAGCCCCGATCGTGTCCCTGCGCGCGCAAAAAGGCTATATCGCCCTCGCGTTGGAAACCCAGTGCAAATTCAGCGCCCACACGCAATTCTCGCAACTGCAAGTGCCTAAGCAGCAGCGTCACAAAGTCGACCGCTCGCAGCCGTCGCGTTGCTTCGTCAAAAGGATGCGTGATGACCAAGTCGACGCCCAGGTCCAGCAGCAATTTGGCGCGTTCGTCTGGCTGCGTCAAATAATAGTGCTCTTCGGTCAAATCGAGCACTTTGTCGGGATGCGGAAAAAAGGTGACGACCACAGCGTTTCGCCCGCTTTGGCGCGCACGCTGCACCAGTTCGCTCGCCAAAGCTTGATGACCACGATGCACGCCATCAAAGACGCCGATCGTCACGACAGATTCTGTCTCCAGCCGGGCATCTGCCAGGTTGCGCAAGTGTCGCATCGTCAGCCCTCGGCCAAGTTTGCAGCGGCGGCCGGCGGGAAGACTTTATGCGGCTTCCAGCGATCCCCGCGCGGCTGCAAAATCGCGACCAAGTGGCGCTGCGCATCAAAGCCAAATACGCTAGGCGCATCCAGACAGTCGCGCTGGTCAATGAACAGCCCATTGCGCAGACGGGCCACTTCATCCGCAGCCAAATCCAGGCGCGGATAATCGCGCAAGGCGCACCAGGGCGCAACGATATGCGGAGACCAATCCTTGCCTTGCAGCAGCGCATCCAGCTCGAGGCTGTCGGCGAGCATGAAGTTGCCGCTGGCCGTTCTCGTCAAGCTCGAAAGATGCGCGCCGACTCCCAGCGCCTCGCCCAGATCCTGCGCCAGGCTGCGGATATATGTTCCCGATCCACAGTGGATATCCAACTCCAGAACAGGCGAATCCCAAGCGAGCAGCTGAATGGCATGAATCGTTACAGCGCGGGGCTGTCTTTCGATTGTCTTGCCTTGCCGCGCCAATTCGTAGAGCTTTCTGCCGCCCACTTTGATGGCGCTGTGCATGGGCGGCAGCTGCTGAATATCGCCGATAAATTGTGGCAACGCAGCGCGAATCTCGTCCATTGTTACCTGGCTGGCGTCCTCGCAGCCGACAAGCTCGCCGGCGGCATCGTAGGTGCTGGTGGCAATGCCCAGCTGAACCTTGGCGTGATAGCCTTTTTGTCCGCGCATCACATAATCGCTGAGTCGAGTCGCCGCGCCCAGGCAGACGACCAGCACACCATCGGCAAGCGGATCCAACGTGCCAGCGTGCCCAACCTTCAGCGGATTGCCTTGCTCGCGAAGGTGCCGCCGGATGCGCGCCACCACATCGTGGCTCGTCATGTGCAAGGGTTTGTTGACATTCAGGAATCCCGCGTAGGAAACTGGCATCAGCCGCCCTCTCCCGCGTCGATGGTTTTGCGCGTCAAAGCCAAGACCAGTTCCTGCGCCTGCTGCAACGAGCCAGCCAGCGTGCAGCCCGCCGCCAGCACATGACCGCCGCCGCCCAGCGCAAGCGCCAGCCGTCCCACATCATAGCCGGGCTTGGCGCGAAAGCTGATCTCGACCGCTGTGGGCAATTCTTTGAATACGACCGCCACCTTCGCTGCATCGACATCGACAAGGTAGTTGACCAGCCCGCCATCGGTCATTTTGTGCAGGCTCGCTTGCTCCAGGTCGCTTTGTGTGATCGCCGCGCTGATCAAGCCGTCCTGCAACTGCACAGATTGCAAAGCATTCTGCCAGAGTGTCACTTCGGCAAAGCTGCGGCGGTTCAATGTCCGCGCCATGATCTCGGAAAGCGGCGCGCCGGCTTCCATCAGCGCCTGGGCGATTTCCAGGCAGCGGCTGCTGGTTGCGGGGATGCGAAAGCCCTGCGTGTCGGTCACCAGCCCGGCCAGCAAATTGAATGCGACATCGCGGCTGAGCTGCCAGCCGGCATATTGCAGCAGATCAAAGACGACTTCGGCGGCGGCGACCGCTTCTGGCATGACCAGCAGGATATCGCCAAAGCGCGTATTGGTCGGATGATGATCCAGGTTAATGACGCGCCGGCTGTGCGCTAGCCCATATTTGCCGACGCTGCCAATCCGCTCGATATCGCTGGCGTCAAGCGCGATCATCAGATCGAATTCACCGCGCGTTACCTTGGGCAGGATAGTCTGGCTGTTTGGCAAAAATGCCAATTCGTCTGGCACGCCCTCGTCTATGGCGGCGGTAACGATCTTGCTCAGCCCACGCAGCGCCCCCGCGATGCCCAGCAGCGAGCCAATGGCATCGCCATCGGGCGATACATGC
The DNA here is from genome assembly GCA_002238485.1 of Chloroflexi bacterium bin20. GTDB lineage: Bacteria > Chloroflexota > Anaerolineae > Aggregatilineales > Phototrophicaceae > UBA6055. The sequence goes on from MPMG01000001.1 coordinate 220,050, forward strand.
GAAGCGACCAGCACTGTCTGTGCGTCGGCGATTGCGTCTGCTGCAGCTTGCCAGTTTGCTTCAGCGGGGAGCATCGCTATCTGCTTCGATCTCCGCGGGGATATCCAACCCGGCGATGAGCTGGTTGATGCGGTCGGCCTGCGCCAACGTGTGATCCCAGTCAAAATGCAGCTCGGGCGTGTGACGCAGACGGATGCGCTTGCCCAGCTCGCGGCGCAGAAAGCCCCGGGCGCGGCGAAATCCCTTCATCACCTCGGCCTCGCGGCTTTCGTCACCCATGGCGCTCACATAGACCTTGGCGACCACCAGCTCGGGGTCCAGCTGCACTTCGGTAATTGTCACATCGCGCAGGCGCGGGTCGGCAATTTCGCGTTGAAGCAGCTGACTCAGAATCTGCTGGATGCGGTCGTTCATGCGCTGCTGCTTGATTGACATGCGCAGCCTCTAGGTCACGCGCTCGCGCACGAGAAACTCGATCAAGTCGCCGATTTCGTATTCGTTGACGCCGTCCAAGCCGATGCCACATTCAAAGCCGCTGCGCACCTCGCGCACATCGTCCTGGAAGCGGCGCAGCGACGAGACATTGACACCATCAATGATAATTTTGTTGCCACGCCGCAGCCTGGCTTTGGCATTCCGCCGCGCCTCGCCCTCGCGGATCATGCTGCCGGCAATGACGCCGCTGCGGGGGATGCGGAATGTCTGGCGAACTTCGGCAACGCCGATGACCCGGTTGGCGAACTTCGGCTCGAGCATGCCATGCAGCGCCAGCTCGATATCTTCGAAGAGTTTGTAAATGATGTTGTAACGGCGGATTTCTACGCCTTGCACCTCGGCAGATGCCAGCGCCGGGTTGTCCGCGTTCACATTGAAGCCGACGATGATGGCATTCGAGGCGCTGGCCAGCATGACATCGGATTCGGTAATGCGCCCGACCTCTTGCCGCAGCACGCGCACGCCTATGCCTTCTTCGTTGCGCCGCGAAATGTTCTGCAGCTCCTCTGTTATGGGCTGGATCGATCCCTGCACATCCGTCTTTAGCACGATGGCCAATTCTTTGGCTGCGCCCTCTTGGAATTGCTGCAAGAAGTCTTCCAGCGTCATGGTGGCTGGGGCAGAGCCGCTGGCAATGCGAATCCGTTCTTCCAGGCGGCGGTCTTCGGCAATGCTGCGCGCCTGCTTGTCGCTGGTGGTGGCTTCGAACATGACGCCGGGCGCGGGTGGAGAATCTAGCCCCAGCACAGCCACTGGCTGCGAAGGCAGGGCGCGTTTGACAGGCTTGCCAGCCGAATCGAACATGGCCTTGACCTTGCCATAGGCGGTGCCAGCCACAATCGAATCGCCGCGCTTCATCGTGCCATTCATCACCAGCAGCGTTGCCATCGTGCCGCGGCTGCGGTCTACTTCGGCTTCGACCACCGATCCGCGCAAATGTCCATTGGGGTTGGCGACAATCTCGTGCTCGTCCGCGACCAGTACCAGCGCTTCCAGCAAATCGGGGATGCCAGCGCCAGAAAGCGAGTCGACCGGCACCATGATCGTGGAACCATCCCAATCATCGGGCACCAGTTCCAACTCAAACAGCTGCTGCTTGACGATCTCTGGGTTGGCATTGCGGCGATCGATCTTGGTGATGGCGACAACAAGCGGCACATTGGCGGCGCGCGCATGATCGAGGGCTTCACGCGTAGTTGGCATGACGCCGTCGTCAGCCGCTACCACCAGGATCGCGATGTCTGCGCCTTGTGCCCCGCGAGCGCGCATGGCGGTGAAGGCTTCGTGCCCGGGCGTATCGAGGAAGGTCAGCGTTCGACCCTCGTGCTGTGCCTGGTAGGCGCCGATGTGCTGGGTGATGCCGCCTGCTTCGTATTCAGCCACGGCGGTCTTGCGAATGGTGTCCAGCAGGGTGGTCTTACCGTGATCGACATGTCCCAAAATCGTGATGATGGGTGGACGCGCGACCAGCAAATCGGCAGATTCGCCCTCGTACATCGCGCTCCATTTTTCTTCGCGTTCTTCGGCGCGTTTTTCTTCTTCTTCAGCAGCTGCATAGGCGCTTTCCGACTGCGCGCTGAAGCCCATTTCTTCCAGCACAATCGCTGCTGTGTCGAAGTCGATCTGCTGGTTGATCGACGCCATGATCCCGTTCGAGATCAGCTTTTTCATGACATCGATTGGGCTGCTCTGTATCAGTTCGGCGAGTTCGCGAACTGTGATGAAATCGGGTATCAGGACTGCCTTTGGTGCTTTGGTCATGCCTGCCTCCTTTCCTTATAGCGATTGTGCGAGGCAGGCTGCGTGTCCCTGTCCCCGTCAGCGGTGTCGCTTCATGACGGTGTCATCTGCCGCAGCAGCGCGCAATCGTCTTCATTTAATTCACATCGCAGCGCTCGGCTCAATGTCGCGCGCCCTGCCTCGTTCCAACAGGCTGGCTTTTCGCACAGATAAGCGCCACGTCCATTCAGCTTGCCGCTGGGGTCGACCTGAAGTCTGTCGCTCACCATAACGAGTCTCGTCAGCCGGCGTTTTTCGCGCTTCTCGCGGCAGACCACACAGGTCCGCTGCGGGCGGGATTTGCTGCGCATGCGCAGACCTCGCGCCAACTAATAGTCGTAATCTTCCCAGGTTTCTTCGTCCCAGTTGCCACGGCTGCTCTTGCGCCGGCGTTTGGCGATGACCTCGCCGCTGGCTTCGTCCAGCACCAGTTGACGGCGTTTCTGGCGATCTTTGCGGCGCTGTGTCTTGCCTTTTCGCAACTCCAGCTCGAATTCTTTTTCGCCGTCTTCTTCGACGAATGGCGCTTCGCCCGGGCGTTCGTCGCGGCCATCGCGGCGCTGGTCGGCAGCTTCGGGCGCTGGTTCTGGCACGGCAAGTACCAATTCCGGCGTCACTACCTCTTCAACTGGCGTTTCTTCTTCTTCTGGAACGACCGGCTGTCCAAAGGCGTCCAGGACGACATCCGTCTTTTCTGCCTCGTCTGCATCCGTTTCTGCGGCTTCGCTTTCCGCCTCCGGCCGGGGCGGCTGCTCGTCTGCCAATTCTGCTTCGGATTCTTCGTCTTCATCCTCTTCTATCGAGATGGCTTCTGCCAGCAACTGGTCGAGATCGGCTGCCATGATGCTGTCCAGCGCAGCTTGCAGTTCGGCTGTTGGCTCGCCTTCAATGTCGGCGATCTTGCGCGCAACAATCGATTCGTCAATAAGGTGGTGCAGCATGACTTCGCCGATATTTTCATAGGGTTCGAGCGCGTCCAGCACTTCTTGCGATACATCCAAGACATCCAGCGGCAGCTCGAAGAGGGTGGGCGCGAGTGTTTCACGAACATTATCGCGGCGGTGGATGTAGATTTTGTGCGCGGCATCGCGGGCTTCTTGCATGCGCTCTTCGATCAAACTGGCGAAGCGCTCCAGCGATTTGAATTCTTCTGGCATTACCGCCAGCTCGAGGCGGCGCTTTTCCATGATGCGCAGCGATTCGGCGATGAGGTCGCTATGTGGGGCAGACCACTCCTCCAATGGTGGAGCGTCCAGGTTGTCCAACGCAGTCTGAACTGTTTCCAGCACGCTCTTGATATCAATTCGCCAACCAGTCAGCTTGGCGGCCAGGCGCGCATTTTGTCCTTCGCGGCCTATCGCCAGGGAGAGCTGATCATCGGGCACCAGCACAACAGCCGTCTTGCCCTCGAATGGATTATTGTCCAGAAAAACGCCGACAACCCGCGCCGGGCTGAGCGCCTTGGTGATGAACTGGACGGCGTCCGGATTCCACTCGATGACATCAATCTTTTCGTTGTGCAGCTCTTTGACGATATTTTGTATGCGGATGCCGCGCATGCCGACGCAAGCGCCGACCGGGTCGATGCCGTCTTGCAGCGCTGCCACAGCTACCTTGGAGCGATGCCCGGCCTCGCGCGCGATCTTTTTGACTTCCACCTGTCCGTTGTATATTTCCGGCACTTCGTATTCCAGCAGACGGTGCAGCATTTCGCGATGGGCGCGGCTGACCAAGATTTGTGGTCCGCGGCTGCTCTTGGACACTTCCACAACATAGACGCGGATTTTCTCGTGAGTGCGATAGCGCTCGCCGGGGATCTGCTGGCTGCGTGGCAAGTCGGCTTCGGCGCGCCCAAGGCTGAGTGTCACCTTGCGCGAATTCGTGCTTTGCACTGTGCCGATCATCAAGTCGCCTTCGCGGTTGATGAATTCGTCATACAAGGCGCTGCGTTCGGCTTCGCGGATCTTCTGCAAGATGACTTGCTTGGCTGTCTGCGCCGCGATGCGCCCGAACGTGCTGGTGTTGTGCTCGACTTGCACCATGACCACATCGTTCAGCTCGACAGCCGGGTCAAAAGCGCGTGCCCGCTCCAGGTCGACCTCGGTGGCATCGCTGTAGACTTCGTCGACGACTTCTTTCTCGACGAATACCTTGGCGTGCCCGGTGGCTGGATCGATCTCCGCTTCAATTGCCTGCGCCGCGCTGGCCCCCGTGTCCTTGCGGAAGGCGGATACCAGAGCCGTCTGCAGCGCATCTAGGACGATCTCGGACGGCAGCTCGCGCAATTGAGCGATCTCGTTAAAGGCGGTCTGCAATTCGTTCGACATACTTGTTCACTCCAAAATGGACCTGCTGTACGCTGGCAACTGTCACCATGCCCACATAAAACAAAAAGTGGGGGCTTCCCACTTTTCCCGAACAGAACAACCAGCCTAAGCCTAACAGCGAATGCGCCCCTAGTCAAGTGCCAGCAAGCGCAAGCCTAGCCTCGCACAAAAGGCGGAAACTTGACAACGCTGCCGGCGCTGGAATCGCTCACATAGACGAAGCCATCGGCGTCGACTGCGATACCGCCAATATCCTGGAATTGTCCGCTGCTGCCAGACAGGCCTTGCTCGCCAAAAGAGCCAATGCAGTCGCCAGCCAGATTGTGCACGAGGATGCGGCGGCTGTCTGGGTCGGTGATGTAAAGCAGATCGCGGCTCTCGTCCAGATCCAGGTAGGGTCGGTTGAAGCTGCTGTTGTACCAGCCGCGCACGCGGAAATCGGCCTGATGAACGCCACTGGTATGAAAAACAGCTATGCGCCGGTTCCAGGTGTCGGCGATATACAGGCGCCCATCGCTCGTTGTCGCCAAACCAGCCGGCTCGTCCAGTTCGCCTGGCGCGCTGCCGCCGCTGCCGATATCGAATTGATATACAGCCTTGCCTGCTTCCAACGAATAAACACGGATGCGTTTGTTGCCCGTATCGGCGATGAAGATGCGCCCTGTGCTATCGACGGCCACATCGCGCGGACCCCAGAAGCCATCGGTCGGCTCGGATGGCGCGGAAAATCCATATTCGCCCGGCGCGCCCCAGTTGTAGATCGGGTTGCCTTGCCTATCCATATGCTGGATGCGGTAATTCCAGGTATCGACCACCAGCAGGTCGCCATTTGATAACACAGCCACGCTGTTGGGGCGGTTGAAACGGATGCCGTCAGCGCCGCCATACGTGCGCAGGGGCGAACCATCATCAGCCGAGAAAACCTGCACTTGGTTGGCATTCTCGTCAGCGACATAGACTCTGCCTTGCGCAACCGTCAGCGCCAGCGGGTGCTGCATGACCAGTGCGCTGGTATTAAATTCGCCAAGCGGCAATAGCAGCTGCCAGTTGGCGGCGCATTGATTGATCTCGGCCGGCGCTTCGACTGGCACTTCGCCATCGCCGACGCCATATTCCCAAATCTCGGCGGCGAGGTCTTTGCGGATGAAAACATGCATGCGGTCGGAAACGGGCCAATTCGTCAACGAGAAGTCCTTGCCGGTGGCATTTGCATATTGGTCATAATCGCGCGTCCACCAGATATCAAAGATGCCCCGACGCAGCGCTGCCGCATCTGTGTTGCCCGGCGAGAAATCCAGCACATTCAGCAAACGTTCTGGCGTCAAGCCAAAATAATCTTGCATGGGCCACCACATGCGCATATAGTCGCGGCGAACATAGCGGTCTTCTAGGATCGGTTCAACATCGCCACGATGCCCAGCGCCGACCACCACAAAGGCAGCCTCTTCGGTATTTTGCAGCGTCGGATTGCCGCCCACGAACACCGCCTTGGGGAAGTCGCGGAAGTACCAGCTGTAGGGCCAGGACACTTCATCGTCGTAGGCGAATCGCAAGTCATTGCCGTCGGTGGTGCGCAAGCTCATCTCGCTGATGTCATCAAGCACCCACTTCACGCCTGGAGCGGAATGGGCATATACCAGCAGTTCGGTCGGCAGGTCGTAATTGATGAAAGACGCCATCCAGGCGGCGCGAGCAGTCAAGGCGCAGAGCAGCATAAAAATCGTAAGCGCGCACAAACGCCGCAAGTGCATCCAGCCCAGAGAGCGCGCCCAGCGTGCCAGCAGCGCGCCACTGCCAACAGTCACCAGCAGTGCAGCCAGCCATTGATAGCTGCGCTCCAGCTGGTGCAGCGCCAAGCCCATGAAGGGCGGGTCGCCAACGATGAATGCCCCAACAGCCTGAGCGCCAGCAATGACGAACACTGGCATCGCCAGCAGCGCCAGCCAGCCGCTCGCCCACAATTTGCGCTGGTCGATGCGCGAAATCACGCCGCCGAAATACCAGGCGCTTAGCAAGATCAGCGGCAGCGTCATGTGTGTGCCCAGCCAGGGCATCTTTTCGCCAGCTAGCGAATATCCGACCAGATTCAATATCGCCCACCAAGCCAGTAGCAGAACAACGGACAAGCGCTGTAGCTTGCCGTCGTTTGTAGAGGCTGCGCGAGCAATCGGCGCTGGCGACTTTGTCCCCTCATCTTGCTCTGCCGCATCTGCTACAGATGGCTGTATGGCCTCCTGCTCGATAATTCGCTCGCGGCGCGCTTTCCAATAGCAGGTTACGCCAGCGAACATGGCCGTGACAGAGCTGACTATGGGCAGGAAGGCGTACGTCGGCAGAATGATCAGCAGGTAATAATATTGTGGCTGGCTGCCGCGGCGCACCCCCTGTTGCTCTAGCCAATAACCCAGGCTGTAGATCATGCCTGTGCCCAGGCCGGCGATATTTGTGAAGACGCTGGTGAAAAAGATGGCGAAAATCACATGGAATATCGAGGCGGATATCAGCCAGCGCTTCTTGTTCCAAGCCAAGCCGATGACCAGCGACAGCAGCGCCAGCGGCAGGAAAACCGTCACGCCAGCCAGGAATTGTCCCACGCCGCTGCCATCGCCAACGCCAGGCACTGCCGATACGATGCTGTTGAGGCCCGCGGGCAGCGATGCCGCCAGTGCCGCAAATGCCTCGCTGGAGCCGCCCATCATGCGCGTGAACAAGGCAGTGGTCCAGGGCAATATCAACGTGATGATGAGCACCAGAAAATCGACTTCGGGGAAATGCTGCAAAAAACCCCAGATGCCGCCAGTGGCGCCGTCATCTTTCGGCTCGGCGTTTCTGCTTCGCCGGCGGTCGCGCAGCAAGATTGTGCTGACGCCTATGGCGATAGCCCACAGCGCCAAGGGAGGCAACCAGTTGATTTGCACAGGGAATGTGTCTACTGCCTCACTGTCTGTGGCAGCGCTGGACTCAAACCAGTGCGAAATCTCCTCGATGAACAGCAGCCCGCCAGCGGTTAGCAGCGCGATGAGAAAGATGAAGCCCAGCTCGCGCCAAGGAATCCGTTGCATAGAATCGCGGAAGGCGTAGAGCGCAGTTGTCGTCAAGACAAATCCGCCGCTCCATACCGCAAGCGCCATCCAGCCTGCAAATGTTGAACGTTGCAAGCCGCTCAAGGCGTCCCAACTTGTGCCGCGCCCCGGGATAATCTGCGCCGGGACAATGTCGACAATGATATACATGCCCAGCGTCATCATCCCGCCCAGCAAGATGCCCAGCATGATCTGCTGAAACAGGGCTTTGCCGCGCAAGTCGAATCGCGCCTGCGCCAGCCGCACCAGGAAAAATATCGTCAGGAAGCTGCCCAAAATGCCCAGGTAGATGAAGGCGGTTTCTTTTGAGCCCAGATTCAAAATCATCGCCGCGGCGAAGAGGTAGAGCCAATAGGCGCGCCGCCGAACGCGCCCCACGCCATCCAGGTATTGCAGGATGCAATAGGCCATGATCATGCCGAAGAGGATCGATGGCGTATCGTGACGGATGTAGCGACTGTAATAGAGCAGCAGTGGCGAGATCAGAATCATCAGCGAAGCCAGCAGCGATCCCCACTCGCCCAGCCAGCGCCGCCACAGCAGGGGAAACATCACCAGCATGACGCCCAGCACGGCGGTGTACATGCGCCCGCTAAAGTCGCTGTCGCCGAAGAAATAGAAGGACAAGGCAGTGGCGTGGAAGAGCACGGGACCGTGCATCAGCGGCGTATGCGTGAAATTCCCCTCGTTGTACAAATTGTAGGAATAGCGCGTGTGCAGGCTCTCGTCGTGGCTCATAACGCGCTCGCCCAGCATGTGGAAGCGGCTGAAAACGGCCAGCAGGAATATGAGAATAGTCGCGGCGAGCTGCCAGTTCAGCGTCAGACGCAGGCTCAATAGGCGGCTGAGGGCGTTGTCTTCAATTTGATTGGGAGTCGTAATCATTTGGCATCAACCTGCGCGACAAAAATCGGTTTGCCAAGCCAGCTAGGCTGGTATCAACGCGGCTCGGGCGTATTTTGCAGTTGCGGACGGCTGGCGCCGGCGCGTGGCGGGGTCGCAGCAATCACTGCCGAGCGATTGAGATTGCCCGAGGTCGGTGTGCGCGCGAGAGAGACAAGCCGCGGCACGGGACGCATGTCGACTGCCGCAACGGACGCATGATAGCCCAGCGCGATCGGCAGCAGCACCGCCAGGCAGATGGCCACGGCTGCCAGACCATAACTGAAGTGCAGACTGCTGCGGCGGGCAAAGTCGCCCAAGGTATCGATTGGCTTGGCGGGCGCGACGAGTTCGTCTTGCAGCGCCATCCACATACCATCCAGCTGCTGCCGGCTGGGGCGTCCAAGCGTCGGCAGCCGGCAAGACAGGTTGTGGTCGAAGGCGCGGTGGCGCATATACTCGCGGTAACAATCTGGGCACTCGTCAATGTAACGGCCGATTCGCCTACGCACAGCATCGGACAGATCACCGGCCACGAAGCGCGCCATGTGTACTTTGCAATACTGGTATTTGAAGCGAATCAGCATATTGTCTGCTGCCTCAATGTACACGCAGCATTTCTTCGAGCAAGCCCAAGCCGACCGGCTGCAGCGACTGGCGCAATCGCTGGTGCCCCAGGCGCACGCGGCTTTCGGCTGTTTTCTGCGGGCAGCCCATGACTTCGGCGATTTCGCGGTACGTCATGCCTTGCCCATAGCGCAGCACGATCGCTTCGCGCAGTCGTGGCGACAATTCTCCCAACGCGCGTGTAATCGTGTCGCTGGCGTCGCGGCGGATGGCAGCAGCCTCGGGCGCTTCGGCTGGCGGCGCTTTTAACTCTGCGCCGAACCATTGCGATATATCGACAGTCAGAAAACGTTTGCGACGATACGTGTTGCGGCAACGGCTGACGGCAATGGTATACAGCCAGGTCTTCAGCGCCGACTTTCGCGAATCGTAGCGATGCAGATTCTTGAAAGCGTACAAGAAGGACTCCTGCAAGATGTCTTCGGCGTCTTGCTCATTCATCAACAAGCTGTAGCACAGCCGATACAGCCCCGCTGCATACTGGTCGTAGAGCGCGGCATAGGCGCTTTGATCGCCATGCAGGGCGCGCGCGATCGTCGCGTCAATCTCGGCATTGTATTGCGCGCGGCTAATGGTCATAGTCGACGCCTTGGGACGGCTGCTGGGCTGGCACTTTCATGTGTACACATCGCCACGGCATTTTCCTCAGTTTGACAAGAAATTCGCTTCTAGGATCGGCACGCCATCATAGACATCCTGCCGCAACCAGACGATGAGCGCGTCTTCGCTAAAATCGCTGACGGGGCGGCGGCCTGTCTGCGTCCACCAGGCGGGCATATCCCAGACACTTTGCTGTGTCCACGACCAGCTGCGGCCGAGCACGAAGCGCTGACCGACATAGTCACCATGCAACTGCGCCGACTGCGCGTCATCGTCCGCCATCAGCACGATAGGCTCGCCGGCGGCTTGCAAGGCGCTGGGCACAAAACGCGCATTGACATAATCCCGAAGCAGCCAGGCGAGCATGCCTTCGCGGCCGATACCGTGCGCATGGTCTTCGACGACAGTCAAATCGAGAAGGGGAAAACCGCCGGTTTGCCGCGCAGACAACTCGTGCAAGGTGCTTTGCAGCAGTTTGCCATCGCCGCTGATCGCCCGCTGACGCCATAATCCATCGGGCACAGTCGGGTCTGCCGCCGCAATCCCCCAGCCGCCGCCCAGCCCAGAGAGCAGCATCAAGCCGAGAAAGCCCAGGCCAATGCCTTGCAAACAGGTTCCCGAACCCCAGTAATTCGCCAGCAGCAGACAGACCGCTATCAGAACAATCAATGTCAACAGCAGCATGCCCAGCGAATGCAGCAATCGCAAGAATCGGGAATCCGCCAGCAATGCCAGCGCCTCGCCCAATCCCGCATCGGCTGGCAGCTCCAGCATCAGCCGCGCCGCTTGCATGAATTGCACAGACAGGATGAGCAACAGCGTTAATACGACGGTGCCGATCAGCCACTTCACCCACCAGTAGGCGGTGCTGTACAGGTCCGAGTCGCCAATTTCGCCGGCGATGCGCTCTTCTCCTTCGTCATCGTCCCACAAGATGACCACGCGCCTGTCGACCATCAGCTGGGTGATGCCATAGCTGGCCAGCAGCGTCAGCGGCAGCACGACCCACATGGCGTCGGCGGGTCTCGCGCCGGGATAAAGCAGCAATGCCAGCGCGCCAATCAGCGCCCAAGCCGCGGCGAAGCGGTCGATATAGGTTACATCGCCATGTCGCCACAGCAGCCAGGCGCCGCCCAGCGCAAAGACGATCAGCAGCGGTTCGTGGGCAAGCAGCGCGGCGAGCCCCAGTCTTGTGCCGTCAATTGCACTGCTCTGCGTGATGCCGGTCAGCGCCTCAGCGATCAACTGGCTGACAGTGCGCAGTCCAGCGGGATTCAACATGAAGCCAGTGGCCACCAAGCCAAGCACCGCCAGCGGCACAAAAGCTGTCTGCCCCAGCGGGAAGGCGCGCAGTCGGCGCATGGCCAGCTGCAGGATATCATCGCCGGGCAAGTCGAGTCGCTGGGGAGCGCTTATCGCAGTCCGCCATACCGCCAACCAACCGGCCACCAGCATGACGATCAGAAGCGGAATGCCGGACGGACTGGACAACACCGTCATCAGCGTAACCAATAGAAAAGACCAGCGCGCGTCTGACAGTCGCTGCGAATACCAATATCGGCGGACCATCCAGACAGCCAGCAGCGCAAACAACAGCATAAAACTGCTGCCATCGGCTGTGCGCGAAGAAGCGATAGGAATGGCCAACAAGGACAGCAGGCATGCCCAAACGAACGTACGCGTCCGTCCCAAATGGTCGCGGAAGAGCAGCGGCGTCAACGTCAGGGCAAAGCCGGCCAGCATGGGCACGATGCGCGCGCTGAACTCGTTCGCGCCCAGCAGGCTGAATGTGAGCAGCTGGCTGATATACGTGAGCGGGCTGCTGGCGGCGCTGGTTCTGCCCGGCGCATCGTCTTCAATGCTGTGCCAGGCATGCAGGGCGTTGCCAACTTCGGCATCGCCCAGAGGCAAATTGTCCAGCTCGGCGACGCGCAACAGCAGCGCCAACAACGCCAGACACAGGTATGCCAGCCACTCGGCAGGTAGTTCGCGGCGCAAACTGCTGTCAGCAGTCTGTACAGTTGCCGCGCTCAAGTCATTCAGTCCCGATGTCGCCGTCAAGCTGCCCTGTCCCTATTCATGATGGCGCATGGCGTACACGCGCGATTGTCCGGATTCGCAGACGACCGGCAGCTGCGCTTGCAGAGTCTCTTCGCCCAGGCTGCCATACTGCGATCGTTCTGTCTGTCCATACAGTATATGCGTGATGCCCTGCCGCGCTATGATGTCTTCGACAGAAGCGAAGTCGGCAGCGGTGTAGAGTTTGCGCAGGTCGTCATGCCGCGTGCCGGCGATCGCAGTATAGGTATCGCCGCGCCACTGCCGTTCATGATTTTCCCAGCCGAGTACATTGGGGATACCAACCAGCGTGCCGACGCGTCCGTATTGAATGTCATAGGCGTTCTGCACCGCTTCGGCCACAACCGCTGCGCCGCGCCCGACCAGCTCGCTCAAGCAAGCGATGACAGCTTGGTCGTCTCGGCTCAATCCGCCCAGATCGCCATGCAGCGAGAGCGGCTTTTGCACGATCACCGCATCGCCATCCAGCAGCAGGATGCCATCATGCAAAGAAATGACGCTGTCTGCGCTGTCGTCCTCTTGTCTGTCTGCGCGGGAAAAGAGCTGCGACCCGCTCAACACCTCTTGGCCCGCTGCGATATGGCGAATGCTGTCGTCCCAATCGGGCGGAGCAGCGTAGCGCGCTGAAACTTGTGCCTGCTGCCTGCCTGTTTCGATCCAGGCGCGGTGACTGACGCCCGCAATCGTATAGGCTGTGCCGGCGATGACACTGGCAGCGGCCATCCCCACAAGACCCAGCCGAAGCAGCGCCTGCGGTCTGGGCTGCTGGCGCTCGCCTATCATGCTGAATAGGGCGTAGGCGCAAGCGATGCTCCACAGCGCCCAGACCTGATAATACAACTTGAAGACCGTGTTGATGCGAACGCCAAAATTGTCGCGCAGATAGAAAAACTCCACGAAGAATGCCAGCGCCAAGCCCATGGCAATCAGCAGCAGGGCAAAACCGGTCGCCGGCGGATACGTTATCCAGCGAATCGCCACGAATTCGTCGCGGAGGGGGTTGTGGCGGGCGGGAAAGAGACGGGCCACGACAAGCGCCATGCCCAGCAGCAGCAGGATCGAAACCAGGCTGTGCGAAAGACGTCGCTCCAAGAACATGACCAGCCATTCAGACCCAGTTTGCGCCGACTCAGAGCCAATGCCAGGGAAAAGCTGCTGCGGATAGACGCGGGCTTGCGCCAGAGCCGCCAATGCCAGCAGGCCCGCGCTGATGCCCAGGACCGAGGCGCCCACCTGCCAGCCCAACCGCCAATTGAATCGGGGAGTCGCTCTGCCGCGCCAGAATTCGACCAGCAAATACGCCATCAAGATGAGGACGAAGGGACCAAACATGATGAAAAAACGCGGAAAATAGGTCGGGTTGACCAAGTTGGGCAAGATGCCACCAGCCTGCGAGCGAAACCCCAGAAAATAGGGTAGGTACGCCAGGAGGGCGATCCATGTCAGCTTCACTGCGAATCCGACCAGCCCCAGCCAGTCGTAACCCTCCAACCTGCCGCGTTCGCCGGTCATCAATCGGCGCAGCGCCTCGACGCCGACCATGCCACACAGATAAATCGGAGCATCCCAGGCATTCAGGAATGCGAGACCGCCCAACGACAGGCCATATAGAACGGTCTCCCAGCCAGTCGGCGGTCTGCGCAGCAGCAGCAAGTTCAGCATCAAGCCAATTGCGCTGATCACAAAAGGCAAGGCCAGCACATGTGGATGATTGTCCGCCAGCAAGAAGCTGAAGGCCGGGAATTCGTCTATCGGCTGGATTGCGGTCAGATTGCCGTCCAGGTTGTAGTCGCTCAGCACGCGGCTGGCGCGGAACCACCACCAGTTCGACCAAGCGCTGGTATCCAGGTTCAGGCTGGAGTCCGCTGCGTGGGCTGCGCTGCCGGGCAGGTCGGCACGTTCATTGACAGCCCAAAATTGGAAGTACTCTGATGGCGCTGCGCGTGACTGATAGGGCGCTTCGATCAGCAAGAACTGGAAGTTGCCCATCAGCGTCAGCATCACAACAGCCATGCCAGCGGCGATCATTGCGCTGCCAGGCACTGCCGCGTACCGCCCACGCGAGCGGACGAGATTGTAGACCACGCCAAAGCCGCAAGCACCCGTTAGCGCGATCAGCATTGCGTTTGTCAAAGTGAAGGCGACCGTGCTGCTCAGGCCACTGAGCAGGGACAGCGCTGCAGACATCACATAGCCCAGATAATAATAGCTGATCGCGTAACCCGACATCCAGGGATCGGCCGGAGGAAAGCTCGGGCTGCGCTGGCTGGCGCTGATGAATGCCAACTCCATTGGTTTTTCGGTTGTGTACAATTCCGGCTGAAAAGCGCGGAAGAGCGCCCAGGCAATGAATAGCGCGGCGAAGATCAATTCGCTCGTCACGACCAGCGTCCTATTTTCGCGCCACCACTCGCGGATGCAGAATCCGCCAGGCAGCATCCAGCAGAGCAGGCTCGCGCCCGCCAGGATCAACAGCCAGCACAAAACCAGGCTGCCCGCCGAGTTATCCAGGAATCCATAACTGCCCAGCAGCCAATATAGCGACGCCACCAACAGCAGCCCAATGGCGCGTGCCAATGTATAGCCACGGTCGGGCAAACCACCCAGCAGCCGCCAGCACAGGGGCAGCACTGCCGCGCCGGCCAGCGCAATCCACAGCCACCAGCCCAGCAAATAATGCCCTTCGCGCGACAGCCAATCAATCACCAACGTCATCGGTAACGGTCCACCAGGTAATTGAGCAGGGCATCCTCTTGCACTTGATAAATCGCCCCGCCATCCACGGCAAAGGCAACCGACAGCAACCCGCCGCCTACCATGCGCTGGAACTTCGCCAAGCCTTCGGGACTGGCATGCGCCGCCTCGTAATCACTGACGATGATGTATTTGACGGCGTACAGATGGAGCAGATCGACAGCGATATCGATGCTGTCGGTGTTGTAGAACTGGCGGACATTCGCCTCGCGCTGGTTGATCATCTGGTGCATGGGGAACAGGGTGCGCTGCTGCCGCTGATGGAAGTTCCAGCCCAGCACAGAGGGCAAGCCCGTAGCAATGGATATGCGCCCGTTGTACTGGTATTCACTGGGGAAGTGACGACCTTCCATAATGACTGGCGAGCCATCGACATGTTCTTGCAGCCAGCGGATCAGCGCGAGGTCGGTGCTCAAGGGAATCGCCGTGGGCTGCCCGCCCGTTTCTGCATATTGGAAATGCTGCGCCTGCCGCATGTAATCCAGGCCATTGAGCGTCAAGGGAGTGTCGGGCGCCATCCTGTCAAAGGATCGTCCCCGCGTCGCCATGACGGGAAACAGCCCGGCAACGACAAATAGCCCAATGCAGGGCACAGTCCACAGCCAGCGCAATCTGGGGCTGAATTCTGCGCAGGACCGCAGCAGACACGCGAATGCCACGCCACCGGCAATGCTCAGCAGCAGCCAAGCCTGGATGTAGAATTTGAAGACAGTATTTTGACGACCGATATCGCCGCCGATGACGATGATCTCCACGCCCAGGCTCATGGCCAGCGCCAAACCAGCCAGCACCAGTGTAAAACGCAGCGCCAGCGATTGCCCGGAACGGAAGAATAACCAGATGATCCAGCAGACCAGCGGCAGCACAATCAGCGCGACTTGCACATGCGCCAAGGCCATCGCCACAGCCAGCAGCAGGATCCCCACGCTGCCAGCCAGCGCCCAGCGCAGCCGCCGCCAGTTGTCTTGCAGGCTTTGCACGCGTGTCGTTCGCAGCCAGTGCGCTGTATCCCAAACCAGCAGCGAAACCAGCAGAAACACGAAAAGACCGTGAATATCCAGGTAAGCCCAAAGCGGCGTCTTGCCCCCCTGCCAAAGCTCGATGCTGCCATAGCTCGCGGCATACCACGAGGTATAGGGCAGGGCAAATGCCCAGCCAAGCAGCGCGAAGCCACCCAGCGTCGCCGCCAAATCCAGCGCCGATGCCCGCGTCAGCCAGTTGCGCAGGACGAGCCAGCCGATCACCAATCCCATGCACAGCAGCAGTGCCGTCCGTGCGGCCTGGGCGACATCGGCAAGCATGAGCGACGAACTGAACAAGCTGCCAAGATTGTTGGCGGCAATGATCGACAGCAAAGCGACAATGAGCGCCAGGACACCGAGCAGCGTCGAAAAGAAGCGCATATCGAGCACAGGGCGGAATGTGGACTGCCAGCGCAAATACCAGGCATAAGCCAATCCCGCCAGCGCTAAGAGCAGCATAGACGGGTAATCCCAGGTGTTGGTCGCCTGCATTAGTCCGACCGTCAGCGCCAGCAGCGCCAGCGCCAGCAATCGCTCCAGGTTGCCGCGCCGCTCGCGTCCGACCTGGATTATCTCGCTGAACAAACAGAGCGCCGTCAGCAGAATCAAGGGCATATTGATCATGTGCGCGTGCAGATCGCCATACACAAATGTGAAAAAGGGCATCTCGGTGATCGCGCCGCCACGGACGCCGGGAGTCTCTGCCAAAATGCGCGAAGGACCCCAATACCAGCGGTCACTGCCGATTGGCAGCTGCGCGCCTTCCAGCGCCCGACCTATGCCGCGGCCGATGCTGCCTGCCAATTGCACAGAATTATTGAGTTCGTAACGCAGCGAATCGACGATCGAGCCCGCAGCCGCGCGTTCTGCCAACTCTTGGCGCGCTTGGCTAGAGATGGTGAATTCGTTCGCCGCCCGGTATTCATCAACCAGGAATGTCTCCAAGCCTTCGGGAATGCTGTAACCGCCCAGATGAGCAAAGCCATGCCCCAGCACGCGCACGGTATCCAGATTGCCCAGCACGACGCACAGTAGCAGCGCCATCACGCCGGCCAGCCAGGCGCTGCCACAGCGTCGACTGCGTTTTGCGCTGCCTTCGCCATCATTCCTGCGCAGGCGGTCGGTGATATTGTACGCGGCGGAAAATGCGCCCATGCCCGTCAGGCTGAAAATCGTGGGAATCATCAAATTGTAGGCAAAGGCGGGCACGATGCCCAGCAGCAGCGTCGGCGCGCCCAGCAGCACATATCCGAAATAGTAATAATTGATGAAACCGCCAGCGAACCACGGGTCAATTGGCGGGAAGGTCGTACTGCGCAGCACGCCATTCAAAAAGGCGAAATCCATGGGTTTTTCGCCACCCTTGTAGGGATGCCACAAATCTGGATTGGTCAGACGAATGCCGATCATCAGCAAGAAAGCCGCGATCGAAAGCAGCTCCATCCAAGCCAGCCGCCGCCAGTGCTCGCGCAGAAAGTCCAACAGTCGCAGGCGATTGCGATAAGCAACCATGGCGCTGAGCAAGCCAACGAGCAGCAGCGCCAAGAGCAGGCCCGCCTGCGACCATAGGGAAATCTTCAAGCTGGAGACCGCCCAGGCCAGCCACGCGATCATGAGCATGCCTGCCAGCTTGCTGACGCCATAGCCACCATCAGCCAAATTGGGGAAGATGCTGTACATCAGCGGGAAAACCAGCGCGCCAATGAGGAAGATCGCCGCGTACCAGACGATCACGCCGACGACCTGGTTGGTGTTGGCGATGCTGTCGCTGAAGAAGCGCTCCGACCAGGTCCCGCCCTCTGTTTGTGTCATGCGTTCTTCTGGCGAGAACATCAGCGCGGTCGGAGCGCGCTCGGCTTCTCCCAGATTCCAGTAGAACAATCCCAGGTCTTGCGCCACCCCCGAGTCTGGTCGCAATTCATGGTGTTGGAGCAGGGATACCTGGCTGAAAATGGCTTCGACCCTGGCTTGCGAATACTCGTCGGTCTTGCGAAAGATGAAGACGGCCGGATGGTCATAGACATGATAGGCTTCATCGGCTTCCAGCTCGTCCAGCCACACGGGCGAATCATAGGTCGGCAGGTGCTGGTCAGAAATACGCCAGGGACCCCACTCAAATGGCTCGTCTATCGTTAGCTCGAGTTCGTAGCCCAATTCGCCGGCAAAGAGCTTCTCATAATAGAGCGTCGACAGCGGCCAGCGCTTCAAGTTGCGCCGCAGATGATCGTAAAAACGGTTGCTGGCGATGGTCAGATAATCGCCCAGCTCGAGGCTGCGCAGGATGTCGTCTCGCTTGACCAGGTCATCGACCGGGTAGGACATGATCTGGTCGACTGAGTTCACCAGCCCGTACCAGGCTTGCGTGCCGCGGCAGTCGCTGGGTCGGAAGCGGCCGGCTGGCAAGTCGTCTGCCAGGCTCATGCCCCTGGGCAAATCGCAGGTATGGATGCCGGTGAGGCGGTTGTCCCAAGAGCCTTCTACCAGCACCACCGAGCCCGAACCGGCGACATCGCCGCTGCCCGGCAATACCACCACCTCAAATGTATAGATGTCGCCTGCGCTGACTTTTGCCGGACTCGCAAACGGGATGTCATAGGCATCGCCCAAGGCATGCTTGTCGCGCGGCAAATTCGAAGACAGAGTCGCTTCTGCCAAGAGCGTTACACCGTCTCCCTTGTACAGGCGGATGACGAGATGTTCTGGTTGCGCGTCGTCGTGCGGGTCGAAGAGGTGCGGCGCATGCACCGACGATATCGCGCCGCTGGCTGGCGCAACGAAAGTCTGTCGTTTTGGATCGTTCTCTCGATAGTGGTTCGCGCCAATATAAGGCGCGCCTTCAAAGCCGGGCAGGGGCAGGCCGCTGTTGTGAAAGGCGATGTTTATCAGGGGCATGCTGCGGTCTGCGCCGTCTACGCGCATGGCAAAGTCGCCCGGCGCCTGCTCAAACAGATAGCGCGAGCCCTGCACGAGCGTCGTCTGATGCTGGTATCTGCCCGCGCTCATCAATCCCCAGATCAGCGCGAATCCCAGCGCGAAGCCGCCCAGCACAATGGCGCGCCCTCGCCGGAACTTGGGCACAATACCCGCCACCAGCAAGAGCAGACCCAAAGCAATCGCCGTGATGGCTGTGGTGTCGGCAGCGAATCCCAAGGCATGCGCCCAGCCTATAGCAGCAAAAAACGCGCCAAAAAACAGCAGCAGACCGGCGGCTATCGGGGGACCGCGCTCGGCGCATTGCGCTCGCCTCCACAATTCGACCAGGCACCAGCCGGCCAGTACAGCCAGCGCGCCATAGAGCGGCAGGTAATAGCGGATCGTCATGGCGAAGAGCCGCGCCATCCAGATCGTGTAGCCGCCCACCCAAACCAGCAGCAGCAGTTGGCGAGTCGAGCCCACCCCCAAGCTCAGCGTCCGCAGCGCCGACCAGCCCCAGCCAAACCAGCCCAGAACGCCGAAAGTGATGCCCATGCCCCAAAACAGCATGTCCTTGGCTGGATGCACGATCGACGACTTCGCCAGCCACTGCCAGTTGGGCGGAAATTCTTGCGGACTGGAAACGGTGACGCTGACGCGCTGCATATTCTCCAGCCAACGATCATTTGGCAAGATGTTCAGGAAGCCTGGTCCTGCAAAGGCGTATGGATTCAGGATGCGAAAAGCCAGGAATGCCCCTAACCCCGCCAGAAACAAGCCGGTGACATTGTGCAAGACAAGCTGCCGGCGCAGTCTGTTGCCCAGCTGTGGGCTGAGCGCAGGCAGCAACTGTAGAGCAGCCGCCAGCACGATGATGCCAGCCAGGGGCGCAAGATTGATGCGGCTGGCCACCGCCGCGCCACAAGCGATGCCAAAGAGCAAGTAGGCGCTGTATTTGCCACGCTGCTGGGCGCCAACCGCGAAATAGAGCGCCAGACAAACCCAAAAACAGGCGATGGCATTGACAGTGGCGAAGTGCGCCAATTGGATCGCCAGTGGAGACGAAGCATAGAAGAGCGCCGCAATCAGTCCCACCCGATGATCATGCACGCGCCGACCCAACAGAAAAACGACAAGAATCGACAAACAATCAAAGATCATGCTGATGCCGCGCCAAACCAGATGCGGCGTCAGAAAGTCGAAGAATGGCAAGCCAGCTTCTGTGCCCGCGCGCAATATCTCGCTGCCAAAGTGAGCCAGAAAAATGGGCAAGGTCCCATAGACAAAGAAAGGCTGTGTGGCATTGTGCGGGTTCAGCGGCGAACAGCGCGTGTCAAAATAGCCGCCGACCCCATCGCTGGCTGGGTTATGGTATTGACAGTGCAACCCTTGCAGGTCGGTCGACTCGATTGCATCAGCAGCCACGATATCGGCGTCGCTCAGGCTGGTTGCGGCTCGCGCCAGCAAGACATCCACCTGCCGCGAACGCAGCGCATTTTGGGCAGCTGCCATGTCCCTGTAAGCCGCGACAGATCTGCCATTTGCCAGCCAATGCGCTGCCTCAGCCGAGAATGTGCCCGCCACCGCGCCAAGTCGCAGCGAAGATGTACTGAGAATGTCATGGTGCGTGCGGATGTCGGGTCCTTGGGCATGGACGATGATCTGCTGTCGGGGGAAGTTGACTTCGTCCGGCGTGAAATTGTTGGCGCCCCCAAAATGCGGCAATGACAACAGGGTCAGGAACATCTCGTCGGGATGCGTGTGGGAATAGTCGTCCCAATTCTGGCCGACCAGGCGCAGTCCACCGCCATACACCAGAATAAGCGCCAGCAGCAGGCCGATGAGGATGTCTCGCCTCGAAAGCGCAGGGCGCAACAGCATTGGCTTCGCTGCCTGGATTTCGTTATGCGCGGGTGTTTGCATCATGATGCGTGCTGATCAATGAAGTCTTGCAAGCCCTGCTGCCCCAAAGCCGGCACGCGATAACCATAGAAGCCGCGATTGGGTTGATGCGCTTCTATGAACAAGCTTCTGCCTTGCGGAAACCACTTCTCCAGCCTTATCGGCGTCTCATGGTCCTGCCTGGCGTAGAAGAAGAGCAAATCGCGCTGCGGATCCAAGGGCCACTGGGTTGGGCTGAGGGTGTTTCGGCGTATGAGCCAGGGTATGTCGTCAATAAAAGCCCCGTTGTCGAAGTACATGACGCCCGCCTCGATGCCAACAGCCCGATGATCCAGCCAATGGGGGATCGCCACGACATACGCATTGCCAAAAGCGCCATCGCTGTCCACAAATCCGCGCAGCACCGTGCCAGCTTCGACATAAGGATGCGACGAGGCGTTGAAATTGTCAGTGAAATAGCCGAAATAATAGTCGGCGTTGAATTGGTTTGATGCCAAGATCACCAGCGCTCCGAAGCCGATGCCAGCCAGCAATCCAGGCAGCCTCGGCAGGCAGCGATAAAGCTGACGACAGAGCACAGCCAGGGGCAGCGCGGCGATGAGATAACTCGGCGTGACAGCCGCGTTGGCGCGGGCAAAACTCGGCACTTCTATCGGGAAAGACAAAGCCAGCGCCGATGGCAGCAGCGCGATAATCAAGAAAGCCGGCACATACCAAACGAACTGGTCTCGCTTTTTCATCATTAACACGATCCAGGCGGCCAGTCCCAATGTCATGAATGCGGCTGAGGCGGGGTCCATTGCCGGCTTGCCGGGCGCGCTGGTGATGAAGGTCGCCTCGCCATTGTAATGATACATGAGAAACTGGTCATGCCAGTTCTTCAAGAAACGGGCGCCGCTGTCTAGCAAGAATTCTGTGCGTTCATCTGCCGAAGCGGGCATATCGCCGAACATGCGCGTGCTGGTGCGCCGCATGTAATCTTCCGGATATTCCGTCCAATAGCGCATAATCGGCATAAAGACAGTGAAGGCTATTCCAGCTAGAACTGCCAGGTTCAGCAAATAGCTGACGCGCGTCCGCCATGCGTATCGGCGTATCAGCAGGGCAATGAACACGCCGGCCACGAGGGAGGCCGGTATCATGCGCATGGCTTGATAGCTGATCAAGCCGTAGCCGAGCAGCAGACCAGCCACAATATAATAGGAACGGCGATTGCTGCGCAGCGCTCGCACAAAAAATATCATGATGGCGGGCACCCAAAACGAAGTTGTGTTGATGCGCATGCCTTGTCGGCCCAGCACCACATGCCAAAAGCTGCCCGCCACCAAGCCCAACATTGCCAGGCCAACGATCAGCGACCAACTGCGATCGCGCTGTAACCCATAGAAGACTTCCACCGTCATCCAAAACATCAGCGGCATCGCCAAGATCGTCCACAGCGCCGACATGTGCTTCAGCGCGAAGTGATCGAAGTTCATCCCCTCTTGGCTGGCCAGGATAGACAGCAGGTAAAAGTGCAGCGGCTCGCGGCCACCGATATTCTGCATAAAAATGCGGTAGTCGTCATGGTAATAAATTTTGTGGGCATCCTGGATTTTCTCGACCAGATCGCCGTACATATAGCGCGGGTATTGATCCAGCATGTCGTATCGGAAGCTGAAACCGAGGATCATCAGCAGGACGAAAATGATAATCGCGCCTCGATAGTTGCGCCAGCGGATGCGCCGCCATTGGTCGATTGCCCCTGCCGCCCAATCAAAGGCATTCCAGCGCAGCGGCGCAAAGATGAAGCACCACAGCAACGAAGCGCCAAACCACACTTTGATCGTGTCCAGCGGGATGTAGTTGCCGGTCGAGTTCTCCCACACATGCAGGCTGCAAGCGCAGGCGATCACGATCATCACGATGCGCAATGGACTGATTTCCCGCCAAATGGGCGGTCGCAGCAGCTGCCGCTGATAATTCCGCTGATGTTTTTCTGCTGCCGACGCGCTTGCATCAAGCGGCTGCTGCTTGCGCTGGCGAACCCACCGAAAGCCCAGGTTGATGCCCAGCCAGACGACTCCGCCTATGGCAAAACGCAGGAGAGCGCGGGCCGCCATATCAACAGATTCGTCAGAGGGCGCGTTCAGGGATGTCGCTAGCATAAAGATGGCATTGATCCAGATTAGCGCCGGGACAATGCGCGCCATCCAACGCCAGCGGTCGGGTTCGTCGAGCGTTCGCCAGCCATTACGCAGCTGCTGCCAATTGCCAACAATTTCCGCCAGCAGCCACAGCAAGAAGCCCGCCCACAAGTAGGGCGCGGCAACTTCCATCGAATAGTAATCTGTACGCGGGATCTCCGACGTGCCGCGGCCATAGACGCTGCCGATATAGGCAAAGAAAACGGCGGCCAAATACAGAATCAGCTGCATATGCTTGCCCTGCAAGGACCGCCCAACAGGCAATCGCGATCCGCCCGCCCGAGCCGCTGCTTCCGCCGACCAAGGCACAGGCGCGCCTGGCTCTCCTGGCAGGGGTTTTGGAGCTGCCCTGCGCTGCCGAGCTGTGCGCTGGACTCGCCGCCTGGTTGCAATCGGTTTTTTGATCAAAAGGCTGAGAAGCTGGGCAACCGTCAACTCTTGCAACGACGTTTCCAGGTTGGCATCCGCTGCGGATTCGGGATTTTCAGGTCGGGCTGGGTCGCCAGTTGCTGGCATATCTTGTCCATTATTCAACTGGTCGTCCGCTACAGGAGCCTGTTCTGCCAAATTGGTCATCGTGTCCTGGCTCACTGCGCAGCGACTATCGTTTGGCGTTTCGCCATTTTCGCCTAGGCTTGTGTCCTTTGCGCGTATTGTACCGACCAATCTTTGCTATCCACTATCATTTTCGGGCATGCTGCAGGAACAATTCTTCGTATCTTTTCAGCGTCCCCTCAAATGAAAAAATCCGCGCGATCTCTTCCCGCGATTTTGTAAATCGCGCACGGTCCTCGAGCACAGCCAGCACCGCCTCGCCAATCGAGATCGCGTCGCCGGCCTTCGCCAATTTGCCCATGCCCGTCACCTGCACTGGCACGCGCCCGCCGGCAATGTCTGTCATGACCACCGCTGTGCCGCAGAGCATGGCTTCGACCTGCACCAGGGCAAAACAGTCGCTGTCGCTGGGCAGCACCAGCACATCGCAGGCCGCATAAAAGTTCGCCAGCTCTTGCGGGTCGCGCAAGAGTCCCAGGAAGGTCAGCTGCGATCGGTTTTTATTGACCAGGGCTTCATGCCGCTGCCAGGTGCCTTCGTAGGGAATGTCGTATTCCCCGGCGAAGACGATGCGCGCATGCGGATAGTGTTTGTTGATCACATCCAGCGCGCGTATCAGCAGGTCGGGTCGTTTTTCCTGCACGAATCTGCCCGAAAAGCCGATGATCGGTCCGCCTTTGTGCTGCCAAGAGGCGCGCCACTTCCTTGCCTTGGCCTGGTCGGGCATTGGGATCTGCACGGGCGGGTAAATGATGCGCACCTTGTCACGAAAGGGACCCAAATAATATGAGTTGTCCGCATAATCATCGCTGTAACCGACCAGACAGGCGACTCGCCTTGCCATCTGCTTGTACAAGGCGAACATGACACGGGTGATGAAACGATTGAAGCGCCCGGCCGGCAAGATCAAGTCGCCGTGATGTGTGGCGATGAGCTTGACGCCAGCCAATCCCGCCAGAAAAGCGACCAGCGCCGTCTCCAGCAACGGGACATGAATGTTGACGATATCGTGCTGGCGGATGAGGCGGTACACCTGCCAGGGATAGGTCGGCATGATAAAGCCACGGCTGATGCGAATTGGCGCCCACAAACGCAAAATGCGCACGCCATTGAGCATAGACTCTCCACGCGGCAGCGACTTCGTATGCTGCGAAGCCACAACGGTGACTTCGTGCCCACGCTGCGCAAGCGCCTCTGCCAGCATTCGCACATAATTCGTCAAGCCAGTGGAATGCGGATAGTAATAGAGAAGCAGCATCAAGATCTTGAGCTTGCGCTGTTCGCCGCCGGAATCGTGACCGGCAGTTGACATATTCGCTTCCCGTCGTTGCTGGACGCAACCGCACATTCTATCACAATCGCCTTTTGCGCATAGTCCTAGGGGCGGCAACACCCGCCTGGCGGTTCGCTCAGGTCACTGCAAATCTCTATGCCTGCCTATAGGTCTTCGCAGCGATTCGTACCGCGCGCCTATCGGGCAGCCCTATTGCTGTCGACTGCCGCAGCTGCCTCCGCCTGGACCTCCAACTGTGCCCTGCCACCGTCTGCTTCGCCCAGCGACAATCGGTCCACAGATCGGTCATCGCCTTCCTGCAGCCAGGCATCCAGCCGCGAGGCGATATATGTCGCATACTCCTCAGTCAGGTCGCCGACAACCAGCTTGCGCCCGCTCTCAGTTTTGCTCGCCCAGACATGAAAGCGGGGCGTGTCATAACCTGCCTGCTGCGAGGCGGCTGTCTCTTCCGCATAGAACGCCACTATATCGGTTCGATCCAGAACGCGGCTGGGCATGGCCACTGGCAGCGGACGCCGCGAGACCATAAGATTGTTTCCGCTGGCGGCAATCTCGGTATGATTCCAGGCGATGCTGCCCAGCCAATACAATGCGCCCGAAGCCAGGATTGCAAAGAGCAGGGGCAGGAATACTGGCACTTCGCCTTCGAGGTTTAGCGCGATCATCAGAATCGTCACCAGACTGAAGACCGCGCTCATCATGGCGCTGTTGACAAAATGCTCGTTTTTGTCGAGCCGAAAATTGGTGCGAAACGTGAAAGTCAGCGGGTCGCCATCGTGCAGTTGCAAGCCGGTCGGTTGCTGCACTTTGCGCGATTTGCGCCGCTGCGAACCTGGACGCAATGCAAACACGCTGCTACAGGCTGGGCAGAGCGCCACCATCTGCTGGATGTTGACCTGTTCGGCTTCGACCGGCTGCTGGCACTGCGGGCAGATTGGCTGCATCCTGCGCCTTTCGATGACGGCTGCCTGCGCAATATACCACAGCAGCTTGACAAGCGCGGCGGCGATCTCTAGACTACGGACCATGCGCGGGTATAGCTCAGGCGGTAGAGCGACTGCTTCCCAAGCAGTAGGTCACGGGTTCGAGTCCCGTTACCCGCTTTGAAGATTTGTCCCCATGTTCCTGCGCCAGCACAAGCTGCGGCAAAGCTGCTATCCTCCGTCCGTGATTTGGAAGGGGAATAAATGAGTCTTGTGGGCATATCTCGTCTCGCCTATTGACTTGCGCGCAACTGGGCAATAGCATGGGCGCACGAAGCATTCTCTGAAACAGCAGCAAGCGCGCCAACCGCTGCGCGCACAACAGGAGCGCAAACTCATGTCCGACTTTCAGCTTGCCGCCCAAAAGCGCCGAACGCACGGCAAGAAAAACCGTCAGTTGCGCCGCGCCGGCTTTGTGCCAGGCGTCGTCTATGGTCCATCAACCGATCCGCTCAGCGTGCAGTTTCCCTACCGCGCGGTTGAAGTGATGCTGATGGATGCCGGCGGCACCAACCTGATCGACATAGAAGTCGAGGGAGAGGTGTATCCATCGCTGGCTCGTGAAGTGCAGCGCGATGTCGTGCGCGGCGATATTTTGCATGTCGACTTCCTGGCTGTCGATCCGACACAGCGCATCTCGGTGGAAGTGCCGATTGTCATGGATGGCCGCAGCCCGGTGGTTGTCGCGCGCGAAGGCATTCTCATCACCGGTCGCAGCTCGCTGACTCTGGAGGTCTATCCCAGCGATATTCGCGACAGCATCATCATTGATCTGTCGCAGCTGACCGAATTGGGCTCTGAGGTGCTGGTGCGCGATCTCACCTTCGGCGAGAATGTCACCGTGCACAATGACCCCAACGAAATGCTGGCGAAGATCGTACAGCCTGCCGCCGCGCGCGCCGAAGAGGATCTGGACGAGCAAGAAGGTGAAATCGAGGGTGAAGAGGGAGAAGAAACAGACGAAGCGCCCGCCGAATAGTCGGTGCTCATACCGTTCAGTTTCAGGCTGGAAGCACGATATCGGGGTCTCTCGGCGAGGCGCCCCTTTTTCAGTATTGCGCTAGATTTCCTTGTGCGACTGCGTAACGCGGAAAATTACAGCAATTGACCGTTATTCTTCTCTGGCCCGTCTGTGTCCGCCGCCTCGAGCTCGGGGCTTGATGGTTCTTCCTCGTCGCGCATGATGGCGATGCCAGCCACTTCGTCATCTTTATCAATGTTCATCAAGATGACGCCTTGGGTGTTGCGCCCAATCTCGCTGATTTCGGCGATCTGTGTGCGCAAGACTTTGCCTTTTTCGGTGATCAGCATCAGCATCAGCTTGTCGCCAAGGCGCACGCTGCGCACCGCCACGACCGGTCCCGTGCGCTGGTTGATCTTCTGAGTGCGCAAACCCAGCCCGCCACGCGCTTGCACGCGATAGCCTTCCAGCGGCGTTACCTTGCCCAGCCCTTTTTGCGTCGTCACTAGCACATGACTGTCGTCTGCGCCCACGACATCCATGCTGATCACCTGGTCGCCATCGCGTAATTCGATGCCGCGGACGCCGGCTGCTTGCCTGCCCATCGCGCGGACATCGCTCTCATGAAACAGGATGCACTGCCCGCTGGCTGTGGCCATCAGGATCTGTTGGTCGCCTTCCGTACGCTTGACCCAGCGCAGGGAATCGCCGGGCAGCAAGGTCATGGCGATCAAGCCACTCTGGCGGATGCCCATGAATTCTCGCTGTTCGACGCGCTTGATTTTGCCCCGACCTGTCGCCAGCACAAAGTAGCCGGTTTCATCGTGGGCTTGATCGTCGGGCAAAGCGAAAATGGCGCTGATCTTCTCGTCACCTTCCAGCGGCAGCAAGGACTGGATGAGCGTGCCGCGTTTCTCGCGCGCTGTATCGGCGATCTCGTAGGCGATGCATGAATAGACCCGTCCGCGATCGCTGAAGAATAGAATGGTGTCGTGACTGTAGGCGAAAAAGACATCCAACAAGGCATCGTCGTTTTTGAGCGTGAAGCCGCGCATGCCCTTGCCGCCGCGTCGCTGCCCTCGATAATGCCGCGCCGCCACCCGTTTGATATAGCCATTTTCGGTCAAGCTGATGACGACATTTTCGCGCCGATACAAATCGCCCTCGCGAAAGTCGATGTTGCCATAGACCACATCGGTATTGCGCTCGTCGCCATATTTCTCGGCGATCTCTTGAATATCATCGCGGATGAGTTGCAAGACTTTATAGGGAGAGGCCAGCAAGTCTTCCAGGTAGGCGATGCGCGCCTGCACAGCCTCATATTCGTCTTGCAGCTTTTGGCGTTCCAGCGCCGCCAGCCGCCGCAATTGCATATCGAGGATGGCGTTGGCTTGCGTTTCGTCCAGCGAGAAGTTCGCCATCAGTTGGGCGCGCGCCGCTTCTACATCGGGCGAGCTGCGGATAGTTTGGATGACTGCGTCAATGTTGGCGACCGCCTTCAGCAAGCCGCTCAAGATATGAGCGCGGGCACGTTGACGTTGTAGGTCGTACTGCGAGCGTCGCACGATGACATCGCGCCGATGCTCAATATACACGCGCAGACACCGTTTCAGGCTGAGCGTGCGCGGCTCGCCATCGACCAGCGCCAGCATCTGGATGCTGAAGACGCCTTGCAGCTGGGTATAGCGATACAGCTGATTCAGCACGCGCTGTGGCTGGGCGTGTCGTTTCAGCTCGACCACCAGGCGCAGCCCCTGTCGGTCGGACTCGTCGCGCAGGTCGCGGATCGCTTCGATGCGCCCGTCACGCACCAGGCTGACGATGCGCTCGATGATGGTCGATTTGCTCAGCTGATAGGGGATCGAAGTAAAAACGATGTTGATGCCATCGCCGGGAGCTTCTTCAAAATGTGCGCTGGAGCGAACGCCGACTCGTCCTTTGCCCGTTGCATAGGCTTCCTTGAGTTCGTCACCGACCACGATGGTAGCGCCGGTAGGAAAGTCTGGGCCTTTTACATAGTGCATCAGATCGTCGACGGTCACCGACTCGATGCTGTCGTAATTGTCGATGAGATGGGTGATGGCCGCCACCAGCTCACGCAAATTGTGCGGCGGGATATTGGTTGCCATGCCTACGGCGATACCGCTGGCGCCATTCAATAGCAGGTTGGGCAAACGCGCCGGCAGCACGCTGGGTTCGTCTTGGGTCGTGTCATAATTTTCGACGAAATCGACCGTATCCATATGGATATCGGTCAGCATTTCTCCAGCGATGTTCGCCATGCGCGCTTCGGTGTATCGCATGGCGGCGGGTTTGTCACCGTCCTGGCTGCCAAAATTGCCTTGCCCGTCTACCAAGGGATAACGCAGCGAAAAATCTTGGGCTAAACGGGCCATAGCATCATAAATCGCCTGGTCGCCGTGCGGGTGATACTTGCCCATCACCTCGCCGACCAGACGCGCGCTCTTTTTGTACGAGGCGCCAGGCCGCAAGCCCATATCATGCATGGCATACAAGATGCGGCGGTGCACGGGCTTCAATCCATCGCGAGCATCGGGCAAGGCGCGCGCAACGATCACGCTCATGGCATAGCTAAGGTAGCTGCCGCGCATTTCCTCGTTGATGGCGACGCTGCGGATGCTGCCGGCGAAATTGTCGCTGACGCTGGTCGTTGTTTCGTCCATACTGTGCGGCTCGCCGCCCTCGATTCGTCTTTACGATTCCAGCCCAATTATGCAGTAGAATTATATCACATTGGCGGGAAACACGCTATGGCAGACGCGCGCTAGGAACAGCGAAAAATCTGTGTCTAGCGCATGTGGGCGCGGAAGATTTGGAAAACACCGCAGCCTAGCAAACGCAATAGCCAGCGAGGAAAAAGAAGCCATATCGTAAAATTGTTGCCGCAATCCAAATATGGGTTATAATAACTAAGAAGTAGTTTGGCGGCGTTGCCAGCCGAGGAAGGAGGACTGTGCGCAGCAATCCTATCTAACGGAAAGTAGTGATGTAGTACTTATCAGGAGGAATCTAATGGACAGCGACAAAATGATGAAGGGAATCATCCCGGGCATCATAGCCGGGTATGTATTCCTCGCGTTTATGGGTGGGGGAATGCCTGGCATGGTCGGCGGGATGATATCGGCCGATGCCTTTATTGGCTTCATCCTGCATATCATCATTAGCGCAGTGATTGGCGCGCTTTACACCGGTCTCTTCAAGGAATATGTCAAGATGGACAACCCGCTGTTGGACATTGCGCTTGGCGGTCTCATCTACGGCGTGATCTGGTGGATTCTCGGTGGTCTCATCATTATGCCCGCTATCGCCGGTGGGGAAATGTTGCAGATTTCGCTAACGGACCCCAGTCTCTTCGGGCATGTAATCTATGGTCATGTACTTGCGTTCCTGGTAGTACTGCGCAATGCTGCAATGGGCATGGACAGCTAATCGCTCAGCATTCACCAGATCAGATCACTTCGCCCGGGTTGGTGTATAACCAACTCGGGTGTTCTTTTTTTTACTCTGCACCGAAATCCCAGCTCTCGCTGATTAGTTTGTAGAGCGGCACGGCGCGCTCGCTGTCAAATGGCGTATCGGCGCGAACGAGGTCCAAATAAGGCGAGCGAATCACGAGCCGCCCTGCGCCTGCATCTATCCAGGTCAACGCTTCTTCCGTCTCGGCTTCGATATCAATCTGCAACTTTGCGTCTTTGTCGCAGGCAGCGGCAGCGCACAGAGCCTCGACCCATTTGGCCAAGTCAGCGCCCATCTGCCTGGCGAAAGTCGCATCGGCATCCCGATATTGGACGACTATGCGCCCTGATTCGGTTCGTTGTCGCTCGCCCCAAAATGTGAAATCGGGCGCGGTATGTCGCCAGACCCCATCTGCCCACAGATAGAAAGACAGCCGCGCATAAGGCAATCGATTTCGATCTTCCCGCACCAAGGCGCGCGCTCGTTCGCCTTCAATCGTCACCGACAGAATGTCTCCAGGCAGCTCGATAGCATTGGCGGCTTTCAGCGCTTCATAGTGCTCGAATAGCGCCGATTGCGTCGCCAGCCAACCCTCATCGCTGCTTTGTATATGCAAAAACGTGCTGCGATCGCCGATGCGCAAGGCGGCCACCTCCACTTTGATGGTGTCCGTAAGCTGCTGCGCAATCTCGTTCTGTACTTGCACGAGCCGCAGGTACAAAGCCAGCCCGCCCAAAACGAAAGCGACAACCAGCAGCGCGATCAACAGTAGCAATCGACGCAGGTTGCGGCGGCGAGTTCGCTTGAGATGCGGATCTTCGCCATCGGGCTGGTCGATTTTGTCGGCCTCGACTTCCCATTCAAATCGGATGCGACTCATGAGCCTGCGCCCGTCCCTGCCAGCGGCGAGAGGTCTCCGACATGCAGGGTATGCCGCTGGCCGCATTCATCGACGAGCAGCAATGCGCCATCGGCAGTAACATCCAGCGCCTTCCCCGCCAAGCCACCCGCAAGCACCAGCTGGCCAAGCATATTCATCCGCGCGCGCCAGCTTTCAAACAGCGCTTGCGTATGGATGCGTCGCTGCCAATGCAAAATCAAGCCTAACAAAGCGCCCGCCAACTGCGACCGATCGAGCCGCATGCCAAGCGCGGCTTCCAGGCTGGTCGCGGTGGTCGCCAGCGGAGTGCCCTGAAAATCGCTGCGCACATTGATGCCGATGCCCAGCGCTACGCCGCTAAGCCGCTCGCCTGTCCAGTTCGCCTCGCACAAGATGCCGCTGACTTTCTTGCCGCCGATTTGCACATCGTTTGGCCACTTGATACTGACATCTGCGCAGCCGATATTCTCCGCCAATTCACACACCGCCAGCGCGCCCAGCATGGTGATCCGTGGCAGCCAGCGCGCTTGCGGCCGCAGTATTACCGACATAGCCAGCGCCGCGCCCGGCGGTGTCCACCAACGTTTTCCTCGACGACCTCGTCCCGCGGTCTGCTCGTTGGCGATGACCACGGCCGCATCCGGCGCGTCATTCTCCAGCCAGTCGAGGGCCGCATCGTTGGTGCTGCCAATGCGCTCATAATAGCGAAATGGCGTCGGCAGGGTCTTTGCCAGGCGATCGTGAGATAAGGTCATGCTGCACCTGTGGTGGCTGTCAATTTGCGCATTGTAACAGACGAGACTGCCGCTAGAATGCGCGGACCGATCCAGCCATCGCGAGCCAAACTTGGACCAGCTCTACACCCCTTGGCGCATCAAATACATCAAACGCAAACGCGAGAGCGGCTTGGCTGGCTGCGTGTTCTGTGACATTCCCGCCCGAGACGAATCGGCGCCCGACAACCTGATTATCGCCCGCGGCAAAAACAACTATGCCGTGCTGAACCGCTATCCCTATACGTTTGGGCACTGCATGGTCGTCCCTTATGCGCATAGTTCGTCGCCCGAATCGCTGCCGGCGGAAACTTTGGCAGAATTGATGACCATGTCAAACCGCATCATGCGCGTGTTGAGCGAGATCGCCAATCCCGATGGATTCAATATCGGCGCGAATATCGGCGCGGCAGCTGGCGCGGGCATTGCCGCCCACTTCCACTTCCATATTGTGCCGCGCTGGTCCGGCGATACCAATTTCATGGTCAGCATCGGCGAGACGCAAACAATTGCAGCTGAATTGTCGACCATCCGCCAGCAGATGCGTGAAACCTGGCGAGGGCTTTACGGAACCGATTAACTTTCGTCCGCGCTGTCTGCACTGTCAGATGTGGGCTCGGGCGTCGGTGTCAGCGCGATGACTTCTGCTGCCGCATCCCAAATGATAGTGTAGGCATCCAGGATCTCTTCGGTTTCCGCTGCGGGCTCTTCATCCACTTGTATATCGGCTGCAGCTTCGGTTTCCACGACCATGACCGAGTCAAGCTCTGGCGGCTCGGCGTCTTCCTGCGGCTGCAAGACGAACTCGGCTTTGGGGTAGCCCTGCACATCGCGCAGATACAATCCGACGGCGACTCGCTGATCCAGCATAGGCGGCTCGGCGGGAAATTGATGATAAGTGGTGAAGGTCTCGCCCCAGCGCCAATAACGGGTCGGCAGGCGCGGCGCGGCATCGGCCTGGGACAGGATATCACCCGATTCGTCCAGCAGATGCGCGAAGATTGTGTAATTCTCTTCTGGCGCAGAGTCCGCCTTCCAGTGCAGGCCGATCTCGTTACGGCTGATATCCAGCTCGAATCCCTCGAGGCGAATGACATCGTCAAAGACGGGCTGCTCATCACTTAGAATCTTATTGAATTCGATAGCGGCACTGTGCTGGCGCGGTGTTACTACTGCGCCAATATCCAGCAGGACAGGCTCTATCTGTCGCCCGGCGCCGTCGGTGGCGAGGATGCTGTCATCGCCATTTTGCCATTCCACGCGCAGGTCGAGCGGATAGCGCCCGTATGCCGCCGAGCTGATCGGGATGATGTATTCGTCCGGGTAAATCGCGTCCGCGCGCCACTTGGATGTGCGCAGGCTGCCAGCGCCGGGATACGTCGTGTAACTGCCGATTGTCTGTTGATTGTCGTCCACCAGGCGCAAGAACAGGCTGTTGTCGTCTGCGGATGGCGCGAGCACCTGCCAATACAACGTGAGACGGACCTGGTCGCCGGCCGAATAACGCCGGTCGCTGCGTTCGTAGGCGACCAGCGCCACATCCCCAAACTCGGCATACACCGGGCGGGCGTTTTGCGGCGGCGCGTCGACCGGGCTGGGCGCGCCATATTGCCCGGCGATGACCGTCAGTGGCGCCAGGAATGCTGCTATGCCCAGCGCACGCAACTGCCACAACATGCTACTTTGCAGCAATTCTTTTGGCACAGCATCTCCAGCGCGCACGAAGTCCAGGTTGGGCGGTCGCAGCCAAAAAACCAACCACCAGACTGTTTCTACCAATCCCACCGCCAGCAGCGGAGAAACCACGCCGATCAATGGAAAGAGCATCCGTCCTTGCGTGACAGGCGTCAACGTGCTGAGGTACAGGATGCCCAGCCACAACAAGCCCAACGTGCCTGCCAACGTCAGCAAATGCGCCAGTTCATAACGAGCGTAGGCGAAGTCGCGTATGGCAAGCAGCTGCGAAATCAAGAAAAGGCAGCCGGCAAAACTGAGAAAAGCGCCCAGGTCGAACAAGACATAAAAGATGCTCGCCAGTTGGATATTGGAGGCGCCAAACAGTCCCCAAAATGACATGCGAAATTGATGAAATTCGGCGAATAGATCGGCCAGATCAAAGTACATCCCGCGCGGACCAGCCAGGGTCGCCTGCGTGATGATGCCAAATGCTTCGCCATACAACTGCAGATTGCGAATATGCCACCAGCCCGCGATCAGCAGCCAGCACAGCAGCAGCAGGTAGAGCATCGTCAGCATGCCTCGGCGGTCGTCGGTCTTGCGCCGCACGAACAATGCCACGCCGACCAGTGCAGGCAGCAAGACCAGCGAAGTCGTTTTTGTCAGGCAAGCCAAGCCAAAGAGCAGAGCCATCGCCAGGCTGGCGCGAGTGGAGAAGCCGTCGCGCAGCGTGCGCAGCAGCAGCAGAATCAGCGCGCTGTTCAGGCACATAGCCAGGCTGTCGTTGGTGACTGAGGCGCTGACGAAAATGACCATGGGGTTCAAGCCGGTCAAGGCGGCGGCCACAAAAGCGACTGTCGGGCGCTGCGGCGAGATCAACTGGCCGATGCGATAGACAAAAAAGATCGTGCCAGCGCCCAGCAGCAAACCAAGCGCGCGCGCCACCAGCACCGCCAATCCTGTGCCTTGGGTGGCTTCCAGGCCTTCATCATGCGTTACTCGGTTCTTATTGCCGAATGCGCTGGGCTGGTCGGCCAAGACATGCGGATTCAGTTGGCGGTAGGGCGCGGCATCATCCAGGCTTATCGGGGCGGTTAGTGCCGCAAGCGCCAGATAATAGAGCGGGGGCTGGTTGCCGTGCTGTCCGTAAAGCGTGTCGCGCACCGCCAAGTCTTGCACCGGCAGGCTCTTGGTCTCGCGCAGATGCTGCACATAGCCGAAGTGCCATAATTCCTCATTGGCTTCAAATATCGGCGTGGCGAACAGATATAGCAGGCCGAAGATCGCATAGAAACTCAGCAGCCATTGCAGCGGGCTTAGCGGGATATTCTGCGAGTCTAGCCAGCGCCAGGCAGCCACAACCAACGTCAAAGCGCGCAGAACGATCCATCGCGCCGCCACTCGCAACGAAGCGAATCCGCGCCCCAGCCAGGACAGAGCAGCGCGTATCATGTTGTCTGGTTCTGCTTTCATCCGCCGCACCGGTCGCCAGCCATATCAATTGCCCGCCGCCGCGAACATCTCTTTCGCGCTTTCGACATACTTCAGCGATTGATGCCGAAAATAGGTGTTGTAAAGCTCGGCATAGTGCCCGGCCGCGAGCAAGAGTTGTTCATGATCGCCTTCTTCTATGATATCGCCATCGCGGAGGACGATGATGCGGTCGGCGCTGCGCACTGTGCTCAGGCGATGCGCGATCAAGATGGCGGTAGAGCGCGCCAAGATCAGTTCTATGGCGTCTTGAATCTGCGATTCGGTAAATGGATCGATGCTGGCGGTGGCTTCGTCCAGGATGAAAATGGAGGGCTTTTGCACCAGCACGCGCAGCAAGCTGACCAGTTGCCGCTGCCCGACGCTGAGCATTGCGCCGCGTTCGCCCACATCGCTATTCAGCCCATCTGGCAGGCTGTCCAGCCACTCGCCATTGCCAATGCTCTGCGAGACTTCGTTGATCTCGTCCAAAGTCGCCAGCGGGTTGCCATAGCGGATGTTGTCCAGCACGGTGCCGCTGAACAGGAAAGGCTGCTGTGGCACGATGCCCAGGCGCGCGCGAAAACTTTGCATATCCAAGGCGCGAATGTCTGCGCCGTCGATCAAGATGCGACCCTGCTGGAATTCGTAATAGCGCGTGATCAGCTTGGCGATTGTGCTCTTGCCCGCGCCGGTGTGCCCCACGAAAGCCACATTTTCGCCGGGTTTGATATCCAGGCAAAAGGTCCGCAGTACCGGTTCGCCGCGGTCGTATTGGAAGGTCACGCCATCGAACTGAATGCGCCCGGGCAGCTGGGTAACTTTGTTATGGGCGGATTGCAAAACAGAGTTTTCAGCATCAATCAAGGCAAATATGCGCTCGGCAGCGCTCAATCCCTGCTGGAATTGGCTCCAAAATGAAGCCAGATTCATGAAAGGAAACCAGAATCGATCTACGCCCTGGATGAAGAGATACCATGTGCCAGCGCTGATCATGCCAGCCAATACCGATTGCGCGCCAGTCCAGACCAACACCGACATGGCCACAGCCGACAACACGCCCATCGTGGGGAAGACCAGCGACATGACCATGCCGCGCCGCAGGTTGATCGTATAGCTCAAATTGTTGACCGCCGAAAACTCGCGGTAGATCATTTCTTCCTGACGGAAATTCTTGGCGACGCTGATGCCGGTCACACTCTCCTGGATATTGTCGTTGACGACAGCCATGGCACGCGCGCCCTGCCGAGTCACGATTCGCGCCAGAAAGCGAAAAACCAGCGCAGCCAAGACCACCATGGGCATCGTCAGCAGCAAGATGACTGTCAACTCTAGCGAATAGCTCAACAGCGCGGCAAAGAGGATCACCACGCTGAGGAATTGCGAGACGACATCGCTGCCCAGCAGCATGACATCGCCAAACTCTTGCGTGTCGCTGGTGATGCGGCTGATAACCGCGCCGGACTTGTGCCGATCATAGAAT
This sequence comes from Chloroflexi bacterium bin20, assembly GCA_002238485.1. Lineage (GTDB taxonomy): Bacteria > Chloroflexota > Anaerolineae > Aggregatilineales > Phototrophicaceae > UBA6055. The sequence continues at coordinate 256,252 of MPMG01000001.1, forward strand.
GCCAGATCGCGCTCGATGGCTGCCTGGAAAGCGTCTTTGCGCAGTTGCGCCACTACGCGACCGATGACTACTACGGTGAAGCGCCGCCTGCCATAGTTGAACAAGTATTCCGAGACGGCGATTGCCCCCAGCGCCATCAAGATCAAGCTCAGCGCATCGCCAGCGGTCACCATGTCATCAATGGCCGCGCTGATGAAGACGGGGCGCACAGCCCGCGCGATGCCCACCACCATAAAGCCCAGCAAACCCAGCCCGACTATCCGCTTGTGCTCGCCCAGGTATTCGCCGATGCGTCGAAAAAGATCGGCATCTGTATAGTGCCGATCGTACTTGTCGCTTTGCAATCCGCCGAATATCGCCGCCATGACTAGCCTCCCCGCGCCGCTTGTGTATGGCTGTCGGTTGAGGCATAGCGGTCGAAGATATGCCGATACGATTGCGAACGGCGCAGCAGGTCTTGGTGCGTGCCCTGCGCCACCACCCGACCCTTGCGCAGCACAACGATATGGTCTGCCCAGCGGATCTGAGACAGACGATGTGTGATCAGCAGCGTCGTGCGTCCGCGAGCCGCCGACCAAATGGCGCGTTGAATCTTGTCTTCTGTGGCGCTGTCGATGGCGCTTGTGCTGTCATCGAGGATGAGCACGGGTGGATCGGTCTGGAAGGCGCGCGCCAATGCCAGTCGCTGCCGCTGTCCACCGCTGAGTGTCATGCCGCGCTGGCCGATGATGGTGTCATAGCCGGCCGGGAGGCTGGAGATGAAGTCGTGCGCCTGCGCAGCCTTGGCCGAGTCGACGATGCCGTCCATGTCGACATGCTCTGTGCCGAAGGCGATATTTTCTGCCACGCTGCGGCTGAACAAGAATATGTCCTGCTCGATGATGCTGATTTGCGAGCGCAGCGCTTGCAAATTCCAGTCGCGCACATCAACGCCGTCCACCAACACACGTCCGCTATCAACATCATACGTTCGGTTGATCAGCTTGCTGAGCGTGCTCTTGCCCGAACCGGTCTGCCCGACGATGGCGACCGTCTGCCCGGGCTGAACAGAAAACGATACATCACAGAGCACCTCGTCTTCTGGCGAATAGCCGAAGCGCACCTTGTCAAATACAATTTCGCCCCCGATATCGCCGCTGCTTCCGTGTTGGTTTTGGTCCAGCAGCGTTCGTGTCGTCATCACTTCCAAAATGCGGGCGGCGCTGGCATAGCCCGATGCGATGCGCGATGACGAAAAGAGCGATATGAACACGGGGAACTGGAAGAGGCTGATCAAACCCAGAAATGCGATCACATCGCCCTCTGCAATCGCGCCAGCCTCGAAGAGCCAGGCAGCGTGCGCCAAAGCCGCCACGACCGTCAAGCCAAACAGAAAGATCGAAAGATAGCGCGCCTCGAATTCGCCCTGGTCGATGAACTTGTCGCGAACCAAGTCGGCCAGGCTGTTGAATTCGCGCATTTCGCTCTGTTCCTGCGCCGCGCCTTTGACCACTTCCAGGCCGTCCAGCGCTTCTGCCAGACGCGCGTTCATGCGCCCGAAACTGCCGCGTACTTGCTGCGCGATCGGATGCAGGCGCAAAACAAAATAGACCTGCACACAGATATGCGAGACGATGAAAAGCAGCGGCGCCAGGATCAACTGCGGGTGGATGCCAGGCGCGTACAAAGCGGGCATGATCAAAAACATATTCGCGCCCGTAACCAGGTTGATGCCCGGATTCATCATCAGGTTCATCTCGCGCACATCGTTGGTGACGCGCGCCATCGTCTCGCCTACTGGCTGCCGGTCGTGATAGCTCATGCTTTTGCCCAGCAGGCTGGAATACAACTCATCGCGAATATCGCGCTCAAAACGTTGGGCGAAAACCTCAGCCGAGAAATTGCGCATGAATTGCAGCAGCGAGCGCAAGGACTGCGAGCCGATGATGAGCAGCACGCTGTTCAGGATCAAGCTCATCGTCTGCTCGTTGCGCAACAGGATGGCATCGAATGCGCTACCCACCGCGCCAGGAACGACGCCAGCCAAAAAGGCGTTGCAAAATGCCCCCGCCACCAGCAGCAGAGCAGCTATCGGATGCCGCAAGATATGCGAAAGGATGAAGCGAAAGGGACTGCTGTGGTTTGTCGCTATCGGCGATTTGACGACGAATTCAGCGGACATATCTTGTCTCTGATGAAGGGCCCTGCGCACAGTCGAAGTCTAACCGAGTCTGGCGAAAAGCAGAATAAGAGATTCTACCCCTTCGATTCCCCAACATGATGAAGCGGGCGACCCATTGGCTCGCCCCTACTCAGATTCCCTTTGCATTATTTCTCACTCCGCCACGATGATCTGCACAGGCAAAACGCCGATTTCGCCTTGATGCACAGACTGCCCGCTGGTCACCGGCAACCGTCTGATATCGCCGATTTCGCTATCCCATCGATACATCACCAGCCACAACTGTCGCAGGCCGTTTGGCGCGTCATCGGGCAGACGCAGCGCTCGGTTGTCCCATACGCCTTGTCGCGAAGTCCAACTGGATGTCGGCGCGAAACCAGCTTGCGGGGCGGAGTCCTGCCCTTGCGCGAGCACCTGCTGTGTGCCCTCGTCGGCGGCGAAGAGCGCCACAGTGTAATCTTGACTGACAGGCGCGTCCGTCTGCCAATGCAGCGAGATCTCGATCGTTGTGCCCGGCGGATATCGCAAGCCCTTTGGCAGCGTGACGCTGGCCAGACGGATGTGCTCGCCATAGCGCAGGTCTGTTGGCGTATCGCCAGCAAAGGGTGACAGGGGGTTGGGCGCGGCAGCGACTGTGCTGTATTCCAGCAGGCGCACCGCCGGGTCATTGTGTCCCAACGCGACCTCCCGCAGCGGATAGACGTGCAGCGCCAAATATCGCTCCAGCGGGCGGAAGCTCCAGTCCATGAAAGGGCTGGTCTCTGCCAACAGCCACAGTCGTTCTTGCTTGTGAGCCAGATCTTGGATCGTGCGCATGCTTTGCAGGTCTATCCAGTCGTTGGGATTGGACGATTCGATTATCGCTGGCTGCCTGTCACTGGCGGCTTGTGCTGGCGGACGCGGCAAAATGATCGGGCGCGGCTGGTCGTCGTCCAGATGATTCATGACGAAACCGGCATAATCGCTGCTGCCCAGCAAGAGCACATCATCGGCGCGGCTATGCGCAACCAGATAATCCAGGGCTTCTCGCAGAGCCGAGCTTTGCGAGCGAGTTCGCGGGTCTTGGTCATAAGCTGCGCTGAGGTTAAGCAGAGTCAAGGGCAGGCACAAGAATGCCAGAGGCAGCGCGGCATGTCTCCAGCGGCTGCCTGGATCTCGCAGGATGCGCCACAGGCAAATGGCGATGATGGCGACCAGGACGGCGAAACTGATGCCCCAGACGGGCAGATTGGCGCGAATCCATAGAAAGTCAAAGCCGAGATCGGCCCAGCGCCGCGGCAAAACGAACCAGCGAAAGAACTGCGGCTGCGTCAACGCTGGCAGCCACTCCGACAAGCCCTGCGATTCCGCTGGCAGTGATGCGCCATAATGCTCCCAGCTGAGTGATACCGCGCTGAATTGAATCCAGACGCCGTAAAGCAGCAGCGCGATCCACAATGCGGCCAGTTTGCGGCTGCGCCCACCCAAGATGCGCTGGACTACTGGCGCTGTCCCCAGCATCAGCAGCGGCAAAACGGGCGTCAGGAAGCGCGGCGGGAAGCTCAAACCACCGAACCAGTGCCGACCCACCAACAGCGCATGCCCCAGCGTATAGGCCGCCACCAGCAAGACGATGGTCGCTGGCAATCGGCCTTGTCCACGCCGAATCAGCAACAGGCAGCCACCGACCGCCAGCAGCGCGACCGGCGAAGTGCCCCAGATGCCCGCGCCTGGACTGAAAAGATAACTGCGCAAGGCGATGCTTACATATTCGCCGTCCAGCCCCAGGCCAGCTAGCAGGTCGAGCAGCGCGCCAGGCAGCGGATCTAGCAGCATCATGACTGCCAGCGCCATCAGCGGCACAGCCAATAGCGCCTTATAAAGCCTTGCCAGCCAGCCGGGCGGTTCTTCTGGCTCGGGCAGGGCAAAGACCAGCGCAGCCGGCAATGCCAGCCCCGCCGACAACTTCACTTGTGTGGCCAACAGCAGCGCCCCTGCCGCGCAGACCCAGCTGAGCAAGCGAATCCACCAGATCCGCCGCCTGCCGATCTGCAGGCACAACAGCGCGAATAGAATGAATAATGTCGCCAGCGGCTCGCGGAACAAGGCCTGGCTGTATGCCCACAGATTCGTCCCCAGCCCGCTGCTCAGCGCGACGAGCAGTGATGTGGCATCGGCATAGCCCAGCGCGCGCGCGAGCAGAAAGATCAGCGCGACAGTCAACGCTGTAACGATGACATTGAAGAGCCAGACGGCGTGAATGTTGCCGAGGCGGGGGAGGCTTTGCGCCATCTGCAGCAAGGGCAGGACGAGCTTCGCCTGCAGCCGCTCTTCGACATCATACTCGCGCAGGGGCAAATGATCGGACTGGCGGATGCGCAGCGGCAGTTCTGTCCAGGCCGATTCATCCAGCAGCCAATCGCCATAGCGCGCGTAACTGGTTATGGCATCAAAGGCGCGCAGTGTATCGCCCGACTGGATCACCGCGCGGAAGCTCAGCAGATAAACGCCAGCCATCAGAGCAATGAGCAGCAGGCAAAGCCGGGCGCGCTGGAACAAGTTGCGGCTGGGGGTCATCGCGCCGGCATCACGACGCGGCATTGGACTCGGCGATGTCGCGTTCGGCACGCGCGTTGATGATGGCGAAGAGCGCATCGGCGATACGGTGCAAGTCGTCCGCTCTGATGTGACGAAAAGCCATCGCCAATCGAATGAAGGCAGCATTTTGGCGGTCGGCGGCAAAGTCATTCAATGCCGTTGTGCTGTCATCGATAGATTGCGCGCCGCTGATCGTTGCGATCGGTCTTCTTGTTTCGGGGGCTTCCAGGAATGCGCTCAACTCCAAGCCCAGCGCCTGAGCCAGCGTGCAGAGATCCGTCATCGGTGTGGCGCATTCGCCCAGTTCGTATGCGCTGAGCCTTTCGGGCTGCACTATCGTCTGCGCAACGTCTGCATCTGCAGCAAGACGCGCCTTTTGCAGCAAAACGCCGATGATGCGTTGGCGCAGCAGCAGGTAGTCGTCTTGCCGGGCCGGTATCGGCCTGCCTTGCATATAGCTGGAAAGCAACTCAAGCTCTGGCAGGCTTGGGGCTGCTTCGCCGGTTTCCCAAGCTTCGTATTGTTCTGGCGTCACTTGCAAAAAGTCGGCGCATTCCTCCGGCGCGCATTCGGCAGCCAGCCGAACCTTGCGCAGCAACACGCCAACAATCTTGGCGCGCAGACTCTCCGCGAGAGTCTGATTCTGTTGAGAAGGCTGTTTGTCGGCTGCGGGCTGCAGCGCGTCAATGGCGGCGCTCGCCAAGTCGGTTTCGATCATCAGGGCGCTCATTGTCGTGTAGCGGGCATTATAGTGTGCGCCGGTCGCAGCGGCAAGATGCTTGCAGGCGGGCGATCATGCAACTAGAATGCTCGCTGCCCAGTCTTGCGGAGGCGCAAATCGACCATGCCCAACAAGGCGCATCATGAGATCAACCGCTTGTCCTGGAACGCGGGCACAAAAGCGCACAACAGCCACAAGGGCGACCAGGCGGCCTTCTTCCGTGCCGGCGGCAATACGCTATTCCCCGAAGAAACGGCGTTGCTCGGCGATGTGCTCGGCGCAGACCTGCTGCATCTGCAGTGCAATTGCGGACAAGATACGCTGAGCATCGCCGGGCATTTGGGCGCGCGCTGCTCAGGCGTGGATATCAGTGACGAAGCGATTCGTTTTGCGCGGCAGCTTTCAAGCGACTCGGGCATCGCTGCCGACTTTCTGCGCGCCGACATATACGACTATTTTGACCATAACGAGCGACAATTTGCCGCTGTTTTTTCATCCTATGGCGTGCTGTGCTGGCTGTCCGATCTGGCTGCCTGGGGACGAGGCATCGCCAGCTGCTTGAGGCCCGGTGGCCGCTTTGTGCTGGTGGACTTTCATCCGGCCTTCGCCATGTTTGACGCGCAGTGGCAGCTGCGCCACGACTTCATGGGGGGCGTGGTCTACGAATTCGAGTCGGGCGTCGGCGATTATGTGGCATTGACCGGCAGCGCCGCAGAAACCGACCAGTTGCAGCCTGGCATGGTCGACTTTGTGAATCCTTATCCCGGCGTCGAATACCAGTGGGGCATCGCCGAGATCACCATGGCGCTCGTAGGCGCGGGCTTAACGCTGACACACCTGGGCGAATATGACTATTGCAACGGATTCAAGCCCATGCCCGATATGCGTGAGATAGGCGGGCGCCGTTATGCCATGCCCAGCCACCTGCCACAGCGCATCCCGCTGATGTTCAGCCTGGTCGCAGAAAAGACCGCGTAATCGCAGGCGCTGCGGATCAGCTCGGATTTCAGGCGCGCGTATCCGTATCGACCTCCGCCATGAGTTGCAACGCTTCCTCTTTCATTTGCGGCGTCAGTGCAAATTCTCGGCTGAAATAAGCCGATTCGGGGAAGCGATAATTCCAGGCGCGGTAGAAGTCGGCGCGCTGCTCGTCGCGGCTGAGATTGCAGTCAAAGCGCACCAGGTAACTATCCGCCAGCGGTCCGGCATCATCGTGGTGGATATGTGAAAAGCCCCAGGTGATGCCGCGCCCGTCTCCGCTGTTGGCGAATGCGTCCGGCACATAGGGTCCAGCGGCGACTGGCGGCACAGACACTTTGCCAAGCACTTCAAAGTTCAAGCCATCGCTCGCGTACTGGACTGTGTTCTTCTCAGGTCCTTCGTGGCTGGTGATGGCGACGATGCCTTCGCGAAAAGGATAGAGGAAGGTCTCGTGCCCGCTGTTGGTGAGTGGGTTCAAAGGCGACTTGACGAAGGGACCCCGCGGGTCATCGGCGATGGCAACGCCCCAGCCGATTCCCAGGTCCTTGCGATAAGTCCGCCCATATTGCACACCTTTGTAATAAAGCCAGATCTGCCCGCGATAGACGAGGACATAGGGATCGTGCAATTTCTGCGAGTCCCATTCTCCGAAGCTGGCGATGGCGTCGGCATCATCATCAGCGCCAGCGAACTCGCCACGCCGACCGGGCTGCAAGACGGGCTGGTCCAGCTTCGTCCAGGGACCATGCGGCGAATCTGCCCATGCCATGCCGATGCGATGCCGCGCCCGATGCGTCCATACGCTCTGTATCACCTGGTAATAAAGATAGAATTTGCCCCCGCGCATCAGGATATCGGGCGTGAATACCGAGCGGTCGTCAAAGCTGCCCGCCGCGCCACGAATCACAGCCGGCCCCCGCTCCTGCCAATGAAATCCATCTGTCGATTCGGCGTACCAGATATCCGCCATGTCCCAGGCCCAGGCTGGGCGGGTTTGGCTGGCTTGCTGGATTCCGCGCCAGGTCTCTACGGTTTTGCGGCGCGTGTACCAAACATAATACTTATCGCCAACTCGAATGACTTTGGACGGGTCGCGCCGCGTAAGTCCTGTTTCCTTGCCCAGCCCGCTAACTAGCGAATATTTGAACGCCGAGAAAAATTCGCTGCCCTGGTCTTTGTAAACACCATAGGTCTTGTAGACCCGTTGCGAAGCCAGGCTAAGTGGGGTTGGTGGCGCCTCTGGCGGCTTCTGTGGCTCGTTGGCATAGCGCAGCGGCTGCCGGTTGCGCTCGTTCAGCGCCATATCCGGCGAGAAATAGACGGCTTCGGGGAAGCGGATATTTGTGCCGCGATAACCGGGTCGCTCGAGCCCGCGGCGCAAGTTGCAGTCGAAGCGAATGATGTACGAGTTGCCGCTCTTCATCTCTTCGGTGGCGATGTGCGCGAGCCCCCAGGCGATTCCGCTGCCATCACGACTGTGCTCACCTGAATCGGGCGCGAACGGACCACCGGCTGGCGGCGGCAGCGTGACATGCGCGACCACTTCGAAGTTCAGCCCGTCAGCTGCGTACTGGATGGTGTCTTTCTCGGGGCCATCGTGCCCGCAAATGGCCAGAACGCCTTCGCCATAGGGAAACAGACAAGTTTCGTGACCGCTGTTGGTTACGGGATTCAGTGGCGACTTAACGAAGGGGCCTTCGGGCTTTTCAGCGATAGCGACACCCCAGCCGATTCCGCGCGCATAGCGGGTCGTCCAGCCCATGGGCTGCCCCTTGTAATAGAGCCAGTACCTGCCATCCCGCGCCAGGATGAAGGGGTCGTGCACTTTGTGACTGTCCCAGTCGCCATAGCGGATTACTTCATCACTGTCGTCATCGCCCAGCCATTCTCCAGCGACGCCTGGCCGCAGCACGGGCTTTTCTGCGCGCTGCCAGGGACCATGCGGCGAGCTGGCGAAGGACATGCCGATGTTGTTGCGCGTGCGCGTGCAGTAAGGGTAGTCAACCGCCTGATAATAGAGATAGAAGCCATCTTTGGTCATCAGGACATCGGGCGTGAACACCGAACGACCATCGTAGGCATCTTTCGGTCCGCGCCTGACGGCCAGTCCACGCTCTTGCCAATGAAAGCCGTCTGCGGATGTCGCGTACCAGATCTCCGCCAGATCCCAATCAAAGACGGGCGTATCCCAGGTCTGCTGCTGGTGCGGTGGCTTGTTGCGGCTGTCGCGATCGTTTGTGGTTTGCCGGCGCGTGTACCAGACGAAGTATGTGCCTTCTATGCGCAGCACTTTGGTCGGGTCGCGCCGTGTGATGCCGGCTTCTTTGCCGATCCCCGTCAGGCGGCTGTATTTGAATGTTGTGTAGAATTCGCTGGTGGAATCTTGATAACGCCCCCACTTGTCATACAGGCGATGCGTTGCGGCGCTACATTGGCGACCAATCGGCTTGGCAGTGTTTGGCTCGCCGGGCAGGCGCGGCTTGTCTTCTATTGCGGTCATCGTCTGTTGTCCTCGCGGATCATGTCCGCCGCTTTTTCGCCGATCATGATGCAGGGGGCATTGGTGTTGGCGTTGATGATGCGCGGCATAATCGAAGCGTCAGCCACGCGCAACCCTTCCATTCCATGCACGCGCAGCCGTTCGTCCACAACCGCCAGCCGATCGTCCCCCATCTTGCAGGTGCAGGCTGGGTGATAAATCGTGGTGGCGAATTCGCGGATGAAATGGATGAGTTCCGCGTCCGCTATAACCTGCGCGCCGGGCAAAAACTCATCGCCGCGATAGGCATCAAATGCGCTTGCCCCTGCGATCTGCCGCGCCAGCTTGACCCCCGCCAAGAGCACGCGAACATCGTCATCGTGGCTCAGGCAATCGAAGTCGATCAAGGGCGCTGCGAAGGGATCAGCCGATGCCAATTCTAGTTTGCCGGCGCTCTTTGTGCCGACCAAGCCAGCCAGAATGGTGAAGCCGTGCCCCGGTGGCGGATCGAAGCCGTGGCGAATGAACCAGTCGGGACCAAAGTGATATTGCAGTTCGGGCGCGGATGAATGCGGGTCGAGCCGCAGGAAACCGCCAGCCTCGCCCAAGTTTGATGTCAGCATGCCCACGCGCTCTTTTTCATAAAGCCGCTGCTGCTCCGGCGCATTTTTGCCAACCAGACTGATTGGCGCATTGCAATGATAGGCGACCGGCACTTGCATATGATCTGTCAAACCCTGCCCAACGCCCGGCAGGTCTGCGACCACTGGGATGCTGTGCCTTGCCAACTGCGCAGCCGACCCAATACCCGAAAGCAGCAGCAGTTGCGGCGAATTGATCGCGCCGCCACAGACGATCACTTCCCTTCTCGCGCGTGCTGTCTTGCGCTGTCCCTCGTGCCAAAACTCGACCCCACTGCAGCGTTCGCCGTCCATACACAGCCGAGTAGCCTGGGCATAGGGCAAGGCGCTGAAGTTCGGTCGCTGCAGGGCTGCTCGCAAGTAACCAACTGCGCTGCTGTGACGCTGTCCGCGCTTCTGCGTAACCTGGTAGAGCCCAAAACCCTCTTGCTCGCCAGCGTTGAAATCGGCGCGCGGCGCATATCCCAGTTCCAGCGCGCCAGCCACGAATGCCCGGCTCAGCGGATTCGGGTCTTGCAGGTCTGCCACATTGATCGGTCCGCCGATGCCATGATGCTGTGATTCGCCCCGTTCCTGATGTTGCATCTTTTTGAACCAGGGCAGCACATCCCGGTATGTCCAGCCATTGTTGCCTTTCTCCGCCCAGCCATCATAGTCGGATGGATGCCCGCGTTGATACACCATGGCGTTTATTGAGCTGGTGCCGCCATAGACCTTGCCGCGCGGCACATATTCCCGCCGCCCATTCAGACCGGGCTGGGGCACAGTTTCGTAATCCCAGTCGACCTCGCTGTGAAAAAGATCGGAAAAACGCGCCGGCACATGGATAGTCGAGTCGCTGTCGGGTCCGCCCGCTTCCAGCAGTAGCACAGCCGAACGCGGGTCTTCGCTCAGGCGGGCCGCGACCGCTGCTCCGGCCGAACCAGCGCCGATGATGATGTAATCCGCCTCGCGCATTGTCTCCTCCACGATTGCATGCCATTGCCGATCGCAATCGAATTACGCGACTGTCCTCGCTTGCGGCTTTGTTGTCAATTGTCTACAATTGACAGTGCCAGTGTCAAGGTATCCGAATGTCATCTGCGGCGATTATCGCTTGACAGGTTCAAAAGGAGACACAATGAACGAAGACAGCAAGAAACCTCGCGCCTTCCCCGGCATGTTGCCGCAGACCAAACCCACTGACCGCCCCTTGAGCGCGGCTACCGAGCGTGTCTATGATATGTGGACGCCCAAACAAGACCCGGGCAATCCCTTCTACACCAACTTTCGTTATTCGCGCGTCGGCGGCATCGGCAAAGACGAATCGGAGCTGTCTGTTTCGCGGCGCGACCCGTCCAAAGTGCTCAAGATCGGCGATACCTATTATGTTTGGTATACGCGGCGCATCACCGAGCATGTGCCGGTTGGGCGCTTCCATATCGACGCGGCAAATGACGAAATCCCGGTCGTCGATTGGGACTTGGCGGATATCTGCTACGCCACCTCAAAAGACGGTTTCGATTGGGTAGAGCAGGGAGTTGCCGTGCCACGCGCGCCCAAAGGCGCCTATGGCGATCGCTCGCTTTCCACGCCCGATATCTTGGTCTGGAAGGGGCGTTATTACTTGTATTATCAGTGTTTCACCACGATGTGGCGCGAGAATGACTGCGTTGGCGTCAGCATGGCCCATGCCGATTCGCCGGATGGTCCCTGGACGCGCATGGATGTGCCGATCGTTCCACAAGGCGCGCCCGGCGAATGGGACAGCTGCGCCATTCACGATCCCTTCCCGCTGGTATACAAAGGCAAGGTTTGGCTCTATTACAAAGGCTCGCCGTTCGAGAAAGTCTCGGGTGGCTTGCTGCGGGCGCAGGGGGTCGCTATCGCCGACCAGCCAGAAGGACCGTTCATCAAGTCCGAGCTGAATCCGGTCACCAATTCCGGGCACGAAACGATGTATTGGAATTACGAAGGCGGCATTGCCACGCTGCTGATTTTGGATGGGCCGGAAAAAGACACCATTCAATTTGCGCCGGACGGACTGAACTTCCAGCCCATGGCGCATGTGCAGTTGTCGCCGGTGGCGCCAGGTCCCTTCTGCCCCGATGCCTTCGCGGATGACGGCGATGGGCGTGGCATCACTTGGGGATTAAGCCATATCACGCCACCCGGCGGTGGTTCGCGCATGGGCTGTCATATCATCCGCTTCGATTGTGACTTATCGCGCGACTGCCATCGCCCGGAATTCAAGCGCAGCAACCTGCACTTCAGCGAAGAGTCATTCTTTCAACGGGTGGCGCGTCTGCCCGAAGACTGGCGCGAGCGAATCGTGGCGGAACAAGCCGACTTCGACAAACCGACCATCGGCACTTGATCAGCGACCCATCCAGCCGCCGTCGACAACCAGAATCTCGCCGTTGACGAAATCGGACGCTGCCGATGCCAGGAAGACGACCGGACCTTTAAAATCGTCGATCGTGCCCCAGCGACCGGCCGGGATGCGCTCCAAGATGGCGCGGTAGCGTTCGCGATCATTTTGCAGCGCTTCGGTAACATCGGTGCGCACATATCCGGGCGCGATAGCATTGACCTGCACGCCGCCGCTCGCCCATTCGTTTGCCAGCGCTTTCGTCAACTGCCCGATGCCGCCCTTGCTGGCCGCATAACCTGGCACCGTGATGCCACCTTGAAAAGTCAGCAGCGAAGCCGTGAAGATGATCTTGCCACTGCCACGTTCCAGCATGCGCGCGCCGATCTCGCGACTGAGCACGAACTGGGCGCTCAGATTAATTTCGATGATGCGATCCCAATACTCATCCGAATGCGAGGCAGCCGGCTCGCGCAGCACAGCCCCCGCGTTGTTGACCAAAATGTCGATGACGGGATGCTCGCTCGTTACCTGCCTGATGAAATCGCGCAGTTCGTCGCGCTTTGAAAAGTCGCAACGATAGCCAGTGAAGCGCCGCCCCTGCGCATGCACAGCTCGTTCAATATCGCTGCCGCTGGATTCCAGGCTGGCGCTGACCGCGACGATGTCTGCGCCGGCTTCTGCCAGCGCGCTGGCCATCGCGAAGCCAATGCCGCGGCGCGCCCCGCTCACCAGCGCCGTCTTGCCATCCAGCCGAAATGTATCGAGTACGGTCATTGCACCTCCAACAGAATCTTCATGACGCGTCCGCCCTTTTCCATATCTTCAAAGCCGGACTTCAGCGCGTTCAAGGGGCGGATATCGGTGATCAGTTCGTCCAGTGGCAACGCGCCAGAAGCAGCCAGATCGATTGCCGTGGCGAAGTCTTGACTTTCATAAACGCGCACGCCTTGCAATCGCAGCTCGCGCCAAAAGAAGCGGAACAGGTCCAGCTTGGGCTGCTGGGCGAAGATGGCGACTACCACTGCCAATCCGCGCGTGCGCAGCAATTCGGTCATCACGGACGCGCCTGCCTGCGAGCCCGATACTTCAAAGACGATATCGGCGCCGGCGCCACTTGTGCGCCGCATAACCGCGGCCAGCAGATCGTCTTCGCCTGGATTGATCGCCTCGAAGCCAAGCTGCCTCGCCAGGTCGACGCGGTAGGGGTTGATCTCGGAAACGAGCACCTCTGCGCCAGCCTGCCGCGCCACCAGCGCCACCAGCATGCCGATGGGGCCGCCGCCCAGCACGACTACCTGATCGCCCGCCTGCACATTGGCCAGCCGCACATCATGACAGGCGACCGCCAGCGGCTCGATCAGCGCGCCATGTTGCAGCGAAAGTGAGGCAGGCACGCGGTGCAGCGTATGGGCTGGCACCGTCCAATAGCTCTGGAATGCGCCTGGCGTGTCGATGCCCAGGAAGTCCAGGTTGTGGCAGATGTGGCTGTGACCGGCTGCGCAAGCGGGGCAATCGCCACAGGCTGCCAGAGGCATCACCACCACCCGGTCTCCCGGCGCGAAGGTGTCGACGCCTGCGCCCAGCGCATGCACTGTGCCCGACATTTCGTGGCCCATCACCAGCGGCATCTGCACGCGCGCATCCATCGCGCCGTGAAAAATGTGCAGGTCTGTGCCGCAGATGCCACAATGCGAAACGCGCAACTGCACCTCGTCTGCGGCAGGTGGGCGGGGCTCGCATTCGCCCTGTCGTATGCGGCGCTCACCTTCATAAAAGGCTGCGATTGCCATTTTTCCGTTCCTTTTTCGTGGTGTCGATCAATTACTGGATATTGGCGTAAAGCGCGTCGATTGCGCCTCTCTTGTCACCGCTGCGGATGGCATCCAGGATGCGCTTGTGCTCGCGGTAGCTTTCCAGGATATCGCCGTGACGCGTGTATTGCATCATCATACGCATGGCGATCGGCTGCCACAACGTGAAAATGTCTTTGTCATCGTGGCTCTGGATGATCGCTTGATGGAAAAGCAGGTCGCAGTCGGTCAGCGCATCGACATCGTTGTTCTGACAAGCCGTATAAATATCCGCCAAGATATCTTCCCAGCGCCCGATATCAATCTCGGTGATGCGATCAAAGATGCTGTCCAGCACGAAAGTCTCGATGGTGCGGCGCAACTGCACGACCAGCGGACGCACCTCCACACTGGGATTTTGGGCGACGCGCGCTCCCTTGTTGGGCTCGAGCACCAGCAATCCCTGCTGGGTAAGCTGCCGGAAAGCCTCGCGCACTGGTCCGCGGCTGACCCCGAATCGCTGCGATAGATCGGCCTCGCGCAGTGGATCGCCCGGTTTCAGTTTGTTGGAAAGCACTTCTCGGCGCAGACGCGCGGCGATCTGCTCGGGCAGCGTACGATAGATTTCGATTGTATTCATCGACTTCATTCTGCTTCCGCTAGTTGTGCATCAATACAAAGAGAGTTTAGCAGCCACAATTATTGTTTGTAGGGGTCGGCGGCATCTCGCAGGCCATCGCCCAGGAAGTTAAACGCCAACACAGTGACGATGACAAAAAGACCGGGAATCAAGAGCCAGGGACTTTGGCTGAGGCTGCGGATATTCTGCGCGTCTTGCAGCAGCACGCCCCAGCTTACGGCGGGTGGGCGAATGCCGATCTGCAAGAAACTCAGCGCCGTCTCGGCAAGGATCATGCCCGGCACCGACAGACTGAGCACGACGATCAGGAAGCTGGCGAACGAGGGCAGCAGATGCTTTATGATGATGTCCAGATCGCCCATATTGGATATGCGCGCCGCCATGACGAAATCAGCCTCGCGCAATTCCAGCAGTTTGCCGCGCACCGCCCGCGCCAACGTCGTCCAACCGACAGTGGCCAGCACGATGGTGATGCCAAAATACACCTGGGTCGAACTCCACTCGGCTGGCAGGGCAGCCGCCAGCGCGATAATCAGCGGGATTGATGGTATCGATATCAAGAATTCGATCAGGCGCTGTATCACCAGGTCGACCAAGCCGCCGAAGTAGCCGGAGATGCCGCCGAACAGGCAGCCGAGCACAAAGCTGATGATCACGCCCAGAAAACCGATCGACAGCGAGATTCGCGCCGCGTGCATGGTGCGAGAAAACAAATCGCGACCCAGATCGTCGGTGCCAAAGGGGAAAAAGACGCCCGGCGCTTCTACGCCCATCAAGTGGATATTGCTTTCTACCAAGCCCAGAATCTTGTAAGGCTCGCCCTGCACAAAGAACTGGATTGGGAAGCGTTTATCGCGCACTTCGGAATAATTGCGCTGCAATGTGTCCATATCCAATGTCTGCTTCATCTGATAGATGAAAGGCCGCAAGCTGAAATTGCCTTCTTCGTCCACAAAGTAAATGGTATGCGGCGGCGATTTTGCAAACTTGACATGGCGTTTTTGGTAGTCGTTGATGGAATAGAACTCGGAAAAGAGCGCCATGGAATAGAGTATAAGGATGACTGCCAGCGAGCCGATCGCCAGGCGATGCCGCCGAAACTTGCGCCAGATCAACTGCCACTGCGAAGCCATATAATAGCTGTCGTCATAAGTGACAGCATCTGTCTTGGCTGGTTCGCGTCTAATTCCCAATCGTCGCAGCATGACTGTCTCGGCTTAACTCGCCGCGCGTTCCATGCGGATGCGCGGATCGACGACGACCAGCAGGATGTCGGAAACGGTCGTGCCGATGACGGTCAAGATCGTCACGAACATCAGCAAACTCGCGGTCAGGAATGTATCTTGCGTGAGCAGGGAACGCAGCAGCATCGGTCCCGCCGTGGGCAAGCCCAGCACATAGGCGGTGATGGTGCCGCCCGATATCAAACTGGGGAAGAGCCAGGCCAGGCTGCTGACGATGGGGTTGAGCGCCACCCGCACCGGATACTTGAAGAGCAGGGTTACTTCGCCGACGCCTTTGCTGCGCGCGGTGATGACATATTGCTTGTTGAGCTCGTCCAGCAAGGTGCCGCGCATGACGCGGACCAGGCCAGCTGTGCCAGCCGTCCCCACCACGATGACAGGTATCGGCAGGTGAATCGCCAAATCGCCCAGCTTCGCCAAACTCCAGGGCGCCCCCTGGAATTCTGGTGAAAACAACCCGGTCAAGTTCAAACCATAGTGCGCCCAGGCGACATACATCAAGATCAGCGCCAGCATGAAGTTGGGAATCGCCAGGCCGATGAAGCCGACGAAAGATATGACATAATCGGCGATTGAATACTGCCGAGTCGCGGAATAAATGCCGATGGGGATGGCAACAGAATAAGTGAAGATGGCTGACAAGATGGCAATTGTGAATGTCAACGCGAGTCGTTCGCCGATCAAGTCGCGCACCGGCTTTTCCCAGTTGTAGGAATAGCCGAAATTGCCTTGCAGCATTTGTCCAAACCATTTGAAGTAGCGCGCATACATGGGCAGGTTCAGCCCATATTGTTCGCGCAGCGCGGCGACTTCTTCATCTGCGAGGACTTGTCCGGCTTGTTCCAGCCGGCTGATATAGGTGGAAAGATAATCGCCCGGCGGCAACTGGATGATGATAAACGTCACGATGGACACCAGCCACAGCAAGAAAACCATATAGACCAGGCGCTGCAGCACATAACTTCTCATGCGCCTGCGCCCGCCGCAACCACTGGCATCGTAAACTGAAAACCGCTCATGCTCGCATTGTATCCGCAGAATTGCAGATTGTCAACAATGTACACTTGACAATTTGCCGCAAATCGGTTATCACTCGCCTATGTTGTCTCACACGATTCTTTCCGCATGGTTTACGCCGACAGTCCCGCCGGTCATTGTGCGTCGGGAGCGCTGTCGATGAACGAGCCGCTGCGCATCGCCTGCGTCGAAACGCGACACTTCCTGCTGCCTCTCAGCCATCCCATGACCGATGCCAGCCACGGCGTACACACCGAGTTTGAGGTGGTGGTCCTGCGTCTGGAAAGCGCCTGTGGCCGCGTTGGCATCGGCTACACCTACACGATTGGGCGCGGCGGCGCGGCGATCCGCTCTTTGATCCAACGCGACTTGCAAGCGCTGCTGCTGGGCGCTGAGGCCTGCCGCATCGAGCAGATCTGGGAGCGCATGTGGCGCTGCTTGCATTATGTCGGGCGGGGCGGGCTGGTGTCCTTCGCCATGTCGGCGGTCGATATTGCCCTGTGGGATCTGCTGGCGCGCAGCCAGGAGCAGCCTCTTTGGAAGCTGCTGGGCGGCTATTCTGGCGAGGCGCGGGCCTATGCCGGTGGTATCGACTTGCAGCTGGGACCGGACGAGCTGGTCGAGCAAACGCGCTGCAACCTCGCAGCAGGCTTCCGGGCCATCAAAATCAAGGTGGGGCGCGACAAGCTGTCCGAAGATGTCGCCAGGGTGCGGGCGGTGCGCGACTTTCTCGGCGATGATGTGCCGCTGATGGTCGATGCCAATATGCGCTGGACGACCGAGCAGGCGATCCGCGCAGCGCGCAGCTTCCGCGATTATGATGTCTTCTGGCTGGAAGAGCCGACCATCCCCGACGATTACACGGGCATGAGTCGCATTGCGCGCGAAGGTGGCTTGCCAATCGCCGCGGGCGAAAACCTGCGCACGATCTATGAATTCCGCCACACCTTAGAAGCGGGCATCGCATTCCCCGAGCCGGATGTATCCAACATCGGCGGCATCACCAACTGGATGCGCGTGGCGCGGCTGGCTTATGCGCACAACTTGCAAGTTACTTCGCATGGCGTGCACGAGCTGCACCTGCATTTGCTGGCGGCTATCCCCAACGCTTCTTTCCTGGAAGTGCACAGCTTCGGCCTAGAGCGCTTCATCAAGAATCCGCCCGAGCTGCATGACGGCCTAATGCGCGCCGGCGAAGAACCAGGCCACGGCGTGCAATTTGATTGGGAAAATCTGAATGAATACGAAGTGAAAGGAGGCTGAATGAGACGAATCCATGATTTCACTCTTTCTTTACGGTTCAAAGCTTTGAGAGGAGTTCAAGCATGAAACGAAGCAACTTTGTACTGCTGACGATCTTCGCCATGATTTTGCTGCCGGCGGTGGCGCTGGGGCAAGCCATGAACGAGGGCGAACTCGTCTACCCATTCCAATACGCTGACCTTGATGCCTACACGGCCGCGACTGGCAACAGCATCGACAGTTGGGGGGGGGCGCCGATGCTGGCAGAAATGGTGGCTGCGGGTGACTTGCCGCCTGTCGAGGAACGGCTGCCATCGCAACCGGCTGTCGTCCAGCCTCTGGAGCAGATCGGCGAATATGGCGGCGAACTGGCCGGTCCTTCGACCAACCCCGTTTGCTGCGGCTGGGATGTCCTGGAGATGCGCTTGCAGAAGCTCTTCACCATCGACACCGACCTGGCCACCATTATTCCCAATGTCGCCCGCGCCTTTGAGGTTTCCGACGATCAGACGACCTTCACTTTCCACCTGCGCGAAGGGCATCGCTGGTCGGATGGCGAACCATTCACGGCGGAAGATTTCCGCTTCTATATCGAGGACATCTTGGGCAACAGCGACATTACGCCATCGCTTGGCGGTCCCTGGACAGCCAATGGCGAATTGCCCATGTTCGAAGCCATCGACGAGACGACGGTGCGCTATACCTTCAGCGAGCCGCGTCCAACCTTTATGATCGCGATTGGCAGCGAGGTCGGTCAACGCGGCTTCCGCCCGGCGCATTACTTCAAGCAATTCCACATCGACTACAACTCCGATGCAGAGGCGCTGGCGGCCGAGCAAGGCTACGATGGCTGGGTGCAGATGTTCAACTCCAAGATGAGCCCCTACAACTTCACCTGGAATCTGGGCTCGGAGACAGAACCCTACGCCCCAACGCTCAATACCTTCGTCTTCGAAAGCGAAGACAGCTTCGGCAACAAGCACTATGTGCGCAATCCCTACTTCTTCAAGGTCGATACGGCTGGCAACCAATTGCCCTATACAGATACGCTGCGCCGCATCCTGGTAGAAGACCTGCAAGTCCAGGATCTCAAAGCCATTGCCGGCGAATACTCACACTATGGCTGGGGCACGCTGCTGAGCTATCCCACCTACCGTGAAAACGAAGCAGCGGGCGACTACCGCACTGCGACCGCTGAATACAGCCGCGGCAATGAGTATTCGGTCATGTTCAATTTCACGACCGAAAACCTGCCGCTGCGCGAGATTTTCTGGGATCTGCGCTTCCGGCAGGCAATGTCGGTGGCGATCAACCGCGACGAGATCAACGAATTGATCTACTTCGGCTTGGCGAACGCCTCGCAGAATGCGCCCGTGCCCACATCGCTCTTCTATGAAGACTGGATGCCCGGTCATTACGCGCAGTATGATCCCGACCTGGCGAACCAGCTTCTGGACGAAATGGGCTTGGACCAGCGCGATGGCGATGGCTTCCGCATGCGTCCGGATGGCGAAACGCTCTTCATCAACTTCCAGGTATCTGTGCCAGAAGATTCGTGGCGCAGGATCGGCGAGCTGATCACCGATTATTGGAATGCGGTCGGCGTCAAGACGCAGTACAAGCTCATTGAAATCGGCTTGTATCGTGAACTGCGCGATAGCAACGGGGTGGACATGGCCGCCTGGGGCACCGACATGCTGGACATTGGCGAGATAGCCAACGGCCTGGCGAATATGCGTCCGCATTGGGGCGCGCGCGCTTCGGGACATTTGTGGCGTCAGTGGCTGCAATCCGAGGGCGAAGACGGCGAAGAACCGCCGCAGGAGATCAAAGACCTGTGGGCAGCCGGCGAGGCTTTCCTGGAAGCCCCTTATGGTTCCGACGAATGGCTGGAACTGGGCAAGGAATTCTATCGCCTGTCGATGGGTGGCTTGTACCAGATCGGCACGATCCAACGTCCGCCGCAGCCACTGCTCTTCAAAAACAACTTGAAGAACACGCCGCCGAACGACACGACCGGGCAATGGAGCTGGACCTACCGCCAGTGGGTCATGTTCATGCCCGAACAATGGTACTTCGAGGGCGGCAGCTAGCGAGATGACACCCCCCTCAATCCCCCCGAAAAGTCGGGGGGAGGTGGCACATTTTCGCCTCTCCCTGATTCTTCGGGGCGGGGACGGGGGCGGGGTGGAAAGGCAGTCTCATGACAACCAGCGCCGCAATGGCACGTTATCAGCCCGACCGCCACAATCCCTGGTTCACGCGCTTTCGTTATCAGTTGATAGACGGGCTGGGCTATGAGCGCGGCATTGTCCGGCGCGACCCCAGCTGCATCATCCAGGTCGATGGCACATACTTCGTCTGGTACACACGCGGCGCACACACTACTGTCCCGGTTGGGCACGATCATGCCACCGAGACATTGCCCGCTGTCGCCTGGGATTTGTGCGATGTCTGGTATGCCACTTCCAGCGATGGGCACAGCTGGCAAGAACAGGGTCCAGCCGTAAATCGCGGTCCCGCGGGCAGTTATGACGAACGCAGCGTCTTTACGCCCGATGTGCTGGCGCATGATGGCAGGTATTATTTGGTCTATCAGGTAACGACATCGCCTTCTTATCGCTGCACACCCGAGTCAATCGCCATTGCCTGGGCCGATTCGCCGCATGGCCCCTGGAACAAGAGTCCAGCGCCGGTCGTCGAACCCGATCCATCGGGCGAAGTCGATGAACGCGCGCATCCCGAACAGGCGACAGCCCAGGGCAGCTTCGACAGCTTGCGCGTGCACGACCCGGCGCTGCTCTTCCGCGAAGGGCGCTATTGGCTCTACTTCAAGGGCGAGGGCATTGGGCACAGCAATATGGAAAGCAAGTGGGGCGTCGCCATCGCCGATAATCCGCTCGGTCCTTATAGCAAGTCGCCGCTGAACCCCGTCACCAACAGCGGGCACGAGGTCATGGTGTGGGAATACGCTGGCGGCGTCGGCGCGCTGCTGACTCGCTGCGGGCCCGAGAAAAACACCATCCAGTTCGCTCCAGACGGCATCGACTTCCAGCCCATGGCCACCATCATCGCGCCTCCCCAAGCCACTGGCGCCCTGCGCGTGCCAGACAGCGAGGGCAGCGAGCCATTGACCGGCTTGAGCTGGGGGCTCAGCCATGTGACGACCTACAGCGCCCACCTGTCTTGGCAGGGTCGCGATCCGCTGGGCTTGAGCAAAATTGACGAGCCTTGGGATTTCATCATCCGCTGGGAGCGCGAAGGGTTGCCAAAGGGCAAAGACGGGCACGATGCCTAGACCGCCCAATGTCGTCTTCGTCATCACCGATGACCAGGGCTACGGCGATATCGGCTGCCACGGAAATCCCCATCTGAAAACACCACATCTCGACCGGCTGGCCAGCGAAAGCGCCCAGCTGGACGATCATCACCACGATCCACTGTGTTCGCCTTCTCGGGCTGCGTTGCTGACGGGCCAATATGCGGCGCGCAACGGCGTCTGGCATGTCATCCACGGGCGGCATCTGCTGGATCCCAGCGCTGTCTGCATGGCGGAGTTATTCGCCGAAAACGGCTATCGCACCGGCATGTTCGGCAAGTGGCACCTGGGCGACAATTATCCTTTTGCTCCGCAATATCGTGGCTTTGACGAAGTGCTTTGTCATCGTGGCGGCGGACTTGGCGAGCTGCCCGATTATTGGGGCAACAGCTATCTTGACGATGTCTATTTTCGGGATGGAGCGCCATTACAGTGCGCTGGCTATTGCACAGATGTCTTCTTTGATGCCGCGCTGGATTTTGTAAACCGCCACGCCAAGCAACCATTCTTTGTATACCTGGCTACCAATGCCATGCACGCGCCTTTCATCGTGCCAGAGCGATATGCCGCACCATACAACGATATGGATATGCCCGCAGACCGCGCCAATTTCTACGGCATGATCGCCAATTTTGACGAAAACATGGGCAGGCTGCTGGACCGCCTGAAAGCGCTGGGGCTGGATGAAAATACAATCGTCCTCTTCGCCGCCGATCATGGCACGGCAGCTGGCTGGGACGAAGCGACGGGCAGCGGCTTCAACGCGGGCATGCGCGGGGTGAAAGGCTCCGTCTACGAGGGCGGGCATCGCGTCAACTTCTTCTTGCGCTGGAAAGGGAAAGTTCCAGCCGGTCACAAACTGCCTGGGCTGACGGCGCATATTGATGTGCTGCCAACGTTGCTCGACCTGTGTGATATAGAAAGCGACTGTCCATTTGATGGCATCAGCCTGGCGCAGCAGCTGCTCGGCACAGAGCGCGACTTGCCGCAGCGGTCCTTGGTTGTCCAATTGCAGCCGGATACGCCGCAGAAGTGGCATCATTGCGCTGTGCTGAATGGCACGTGGCGGCTAATCAACGGCAGCGAACTGTACAAATTAGACAGCGATCCTTCGCAGCAGCACGATGTGGCAGCGGCCAATCCTCAGGTCCTTGCAGCGCTGCGCAATGACTACGAAAGTTGGTGGCAAGACCTGCAAGATGCCTTTGCCAGCACGGTAGCCATGCCGGTCGGGACAGGGCACGAAAATCCCGTGCTGTTGTCGGCGCGCGATTGGCATCCGACCGCGGGCAGAGTCCCCTGGCTGCAAGCCTGGATCAACGATCCCGCAGCTGACTCCAATGGCTGGTGGCTGATCGATATTGCGCAGAGGGATCCATATCGAATCGAACTGCGCACACATCCGCGCGAGGCGAACCTCGTCATGAACGCGTCAACAGCGCGACTGCAAGTAGGCGAAACAACATCGGAAAGGGCTGTATCGGCTGGCGACACGGCGGCGACTTTCACGCTGGAATTGCCAACAGGCGAATTCAAATTGCAGACTTGGCTGGACGATGCGGCTGGCGATCGTGAGCGCGGCGCTTATTATGTTTATGTAGAGAAACTGGGCAAATAATGGAGCGCGGCCGATGGCATTAAAACGTTCGGATGTATGGATCACCCGTCCTTGTGGCATGGAAGTCTATCGGCGTTATCGCGCGACCGGCTTGGGTTGGGGCTTTCTGCCAGAACCAGATCGGCGTGGACTGCCGCCAGACGAAGAGATGATGCGCGATGTCGATGAAGCGCATCGCTGCGGCGTCAAGTTTCAAGGGCGCGTCGAACTGGACGCCGACTGGATGGGCATGATCGACTTCGATTCCAACTTCATGGAGTCGACCGTGCGCGACCTGAACAACCAGCCTGCCGTTACCTGGTGGACGCACACCTACAAAGGGCATCCTGCCTATCATTATTGCACCAACGCGCCTGGCTATCGGCATTATCTCTTCTATCAGTTGCATCGCGTGATGTCGGCTGGTACGGACTGGCTGATGATCGACTCGGCTATCCCGACCATCGGGGCCTTGAATGCGCGATATGGCGGCTGCTTTTGCCAGCACTGCATGACGGGATTCCGCGAATTTCTGCGCGAGACGATGAGTCCCGAGCAGCTGCAATCCGCGGGCATAGAGGACATCGACCGCTTCGATTATGGCGAGTTACTGCGCGCGCGCGGCATCACCGACCAGCGTTATCGCGCAGAGATCCTGGCTTTCCCGCCGACACTGCCGTTGGTAAAAGCCTATTTCGATTTTCAGTGGCGCGAGGTCAACGCGCTATTCCGGGCTTTCAAGCGCGCCGGGCAGACATACGGCGAGAATGTGCCCATGAGCTCCAATTCGCCGTTTTACTGGGCAGAGTTCATCTATGCCGTTGACGCGCAGGACTTCTATACCAATGAAATGGATTACCAGCCGCCGGATGTCGAAATCTTGCCGAGCGAGCCGATCTATACGTTCAAGTTGGCTGACGCCTTGGGCAAGCTGATTGCCATAACCGGCGTGCCGCGCGCCTTCGAACCCTATCGTTTGCAGCCGCGCCCGGGCCACATCGGTATTTGGATCGCCCAAGCCTACGCGCATGGGCATGTCTTCATGGTCCCCGACAAAATGTGGACCCTGCGCAGCCCGAGAGAAGCCGACCGCTGGTATTATGCCGATCCCGATGATTATACGGCGCTCTATCATTTTGTGCGCGACTTCCCCCAGCTATTTGATGACTACGAATCCGTGGCTTCGGTCGCGCTCGTATTCAGCAACAATGCTGTGCGTCAATACCTGGGCGAGCGCTTGAGTCAAGGGCACCTGGGCGGACAAAATCGCAGCGCCCCGCGCACGCAGCTATACGAAGCCTGCCAGTCGCTGAGCCGCGCCAACATCCCTTTCCACCTTTTGGTGGCGGGTGATGACTGGATTGCCGATCGCTTGCTGGATGCGGATCTGTCGGCTTATCGCGTCGTCCTGCGCTTTGAGCAGTCGCACCTGGATGCGAGGCAGGAAGATACATTGCGCAGAGCCAGCGAGAAACTGCTGACCTACTGTGGCGAGGATGCCTTGCTCTCGCAGCTAGACGCAGATATCAGCATCACTGGCGCTGTCAATATCTCGGCGCTGCCACGCCACAAGCCCGGCGACGGGGGCGCGCCAATTGTATGCCACTTGCTGAATGCCAATTATGACGCTGGTACCGACCGCTACGAAACAATGCGCGACATTGAATTGCGCATCAACCGCCGCCTGCTGAATAGAACTTTCACTAGCGCGCGGCTCTTTGCGCCGGGAAAAGAACCGCGTGAAATCGCTTGTCGGGCCGATTCACAGATGACGACTATCCATGTGCCCGAGTTGGACATGTGGGCGATTGTGCAGCTGGCATAACGCTCAAGCGCTGTAGCGGCGCGCCCAGTCTTCGCGCACGTTCGCCAGTTGCGCAAGCAGTTGCTCTCTTGCAAATTCGTCTTCAAAAAAGCTGCAACCTTCAAAGAACAGGATGAGCTCGTCGAGACTTGCCAAGGGATCTTTCCGCTTGTTGCGCCAGTTTGCTGGCGGCTCGCCGGTATCCAGAATGTGCTCGCTCGCTTTGAAATGACGAGTTATGGCTGAGGCTGCAGAGCGATTGGTCGTCCAGACGATGACGCCCGCCACGCCCGCCGCGCCCAGCGCCGATGCCAGCACAAAAAGCGCCAGCAGCTCCATCAGCGGCTTTCGTCCACGCCGCGCAGCTCCAACTCTTCTGCGAAGTGACAAGCAGCGAAATGTTGCGGCGCGACTTCGCTCCATTGTGGCTCGTCGGTCATGCAGATGTCTTGCGCATATCGGCAGCGCGGATGGAAGTAGCAGCCACTGGGCGGATTGGCTGGGTTGGCGACCTCGCCGGGCAAAATGATGCGGTCCATTTTGATTTCGGGATCGGTGTTGGGCACAGCCGACAGCAACGCTTCGGTATAGGGATGTTTGGGCTGGGTGAACAGCGACTCGGTATCCGCCATTTCCACCAGTTTGCCGACATACATCACGCCAACGCGGTCGGATATATGCTCAACCACGGACAAATCATGCGCGATGAACAGGAAGGTCAGGTTGAATTCTTCTTGCAAGTCTTCCAGCAAGTTGAGGATCTGCGCCTGAATCGACACATCCAACGCCGAGACCGCCTCATCGCAGACGATCAGCCGCGGGTTGGGCGCAAGCGAGCGCGCGATGCCGATGCGCTGACGTTGCCCGCCGGAAAAAGCGTGCGGATAGCGATTGAGATGCTGAATGTCCAAGCCAACCACTTCCATCAGCTCGCGCACACGATTTTGTATATCGCGCGAATCGGCAAGCAGCTTGTTGTTGCGGATCGGCTCGGCGATGATCTCCAGCACCGACATGCGTGGATCCAGCGAAGAATAGGGGTCTTGGAAGATCATATGAAAATGCTTGCGGATATCGCGCAATGCTTGCTTGTCCAGCGCGGCGACATCGACCGCCTCGCCTTCTGACAGGCGGAAGAACACTTGCCCGTCTGTCGGCTCGATAGCGCGCACGACGCAACGTCCCAAGGTTGTCTTGCCACTGCCCGATTCGCCGACCAGGCCGAATGTCTCGCCCTCGCGGATGGTAAAGCTGACGCCGTCAACAGCCTTGACATGCCCTTTTACAGAGCGAAAGAAGCCTTTTTCGATCGGGAAGTGCTTCTTCAGGTCGCGCACTTCCAGCAAAACATCGCCAAGCTGGCGAGCGGATGGGTCAGAAGTCTCAAGCATGGGTCGGCTCACTTTCCTGGCTGTGCAGATAGCAGCGCACATAGTGGTGGCTGCCCATGTCGACGAGCGCTGGCACAGCCGCATCGCAAGCGCCCGCCATGAATTCGTCGCAGCGCGAGCAAAAACCGCACTGCGCGGGTGGATTGAGGGGCACCGGTACATTGCCGCGGATGGCTTCCAGCCGGCGTCCGCCTCCGCCCAAACGAGGGATAGACTTCAGCAGGCGCTGCGTATAGGGATGCAGCGGGTTCTTAAAAAGTTCGCGGGTCGAAGCGCGTTCGACCACCCGCCCCAGGTACATCACATTGACCTCGTCGGCGATCTCGGCAATGACTCCCAGGTCGTGCGTGATATACATAATCGCCATGCCAAATTCGTCTTGCAGTTCTTTCATCAGCTCCAGGATTTGCGCCTGCACAGTGACATCCAGCGCGGTTGTTGGCTCGTCGGCGATCAACAGCGAGGGGCTGCAGGAAAGCGCCATGGCGATCATCGCCCGCTGCCTCATGCCACCCGATAGTTGATGTGGATATTCGTCAAAGCGCTGGCGCGGATTGGATATGCCGACGCGGTTGATCATGTCCAGCGCCAAGCCTTTCGCCTTGCGTTTGTCGCGGGTGATGTGCAGGCGGATCGCCTCGACAATCTGCGAGCCGATCGTGTGAACCGGCGACAGGCTGGTCATCGGCTCCTGGAATACCATGGAGATTTCTGCGCCGCGTATCTTGCGTATCTTGCGGCTGCGCGGACCCAACTCGCACAGGTCGGTTGTGCTGCCGTCTGGTGGGAAAGCAGGATATGCCCAGACTGGATATAGCCGGGTGTTGGCACGATCTGCAAGATAGACTGGGCTGTTACGCTTTTGCCAGAGCCCGACTCGCCGATGATGCCAACAGTCTGGCGCGGCGCAATCGCAAAGTCCACGCCATCGACCGCCTTGAGCGTGCCCTCCGTCAGCTTGAAATAGGTGCGCAGGTCGCGGACTTCCAGGATGTGCTTGGAGGCGGATGTCATCTCGGCAGGCACTCTTATCTTTATATTGTCTTATTGTAGACAATTTACAACGTTGCGTCAAGCATACCGGCGTATGGGAGTGGCGAAAGACAGGCACGCGCCAATATTGAATGATACTGTAGGGGCGACGTAGTAAGTCACCCGAAAACTGTATCTGGAAACGCGGACGACCTGGTAGATCACCCCTACAAATGACTTCGTATTCAGCAAATTCGACACTCCCGGCACATGGGCCTGTCTACATGGGAGACTTGCCGCAAGCAAAGAAAAGACGCCAGCTTGCGCCAGCGCCATGAAAATTGTGGGCGATGTAAGACTCGAACTTACAACCTTCCAGGTGTAAACCGGATGCTCTGCCAATTGAGCTAATCGCCCGCTGCGGAATTCAAGTATAGCATAGTGGAATCGCGCGCGTCAAGATGAAGAACGTCTACATGCGCGGGGGCGTTACGCCCAATTGTCCCTGATACTTGCCTTTCTTGTCGGCATACGATTGTTCGCAGACTTCATCGGCCTCAAAGAAGAGCACCTGCGCCAAGCCTTCGTTGGCATAAACCTTGGCGGGAAGCGGTGTGGTATTGCTGATTTCCAGCGTCACAAAGCCTTCCCATTCCGGTTCAAAGGGCGTGACATTGACGATCAAGCCGCAGCGGGCATAGGTCGATTTGCCCAGGCAGATCGTCAGCACCTTGCGTGGGATGCGGAAGTATTCTACCGAGCGCGCCAGCACGAAAGAATTTGGCGGTATGATGCAGACATCGCCGCAGAAGTCTACGAAAGATGCCGTGTCGAAGTGCTTGGGATCAACCACCGCCGAACGCACATTGGTGAAGATTTTGAATTCGTCAGAGACGCGCATGTCATAGCCATACGAAGAGACGCCATAGCTTATCGCGCCGTCGCGCACCTGGGCATCGACAAAGGGCTCGATCATGCGGTGGCGGCGCACCATATCTTTGATCCAGTGATCGGGCTTTAATCCCACAGCAAGCTCCTCACATCCGTTCTGGCGCGCTCATGCCCATCAAGTCCAAGAGATAGCGGAAGATCGCCTTGGCTGCCCGATAAAAGCGCAGACGGGCCTTGGCAGTTTCGGCGGGCACTTCGCTGTGCAGCACGCGCACTTCATCATAAATCGGGTGAAAAACGCCAGCTAGTTCCTGCGCAAAGAAAGCGATCTTCTGCGGCTCGTAGTGCCGAACCGCCTGCTCAATCACATTGCCGATTTCCAGCGCCTTGCGAACAAAACGCAGCTCGCTTTCGCCCAGCAGGCTCAGGTCGGCGTCTGTATCGCAAATGCCGCGTTCTGCCGCCTCGCGGAAGATGCCCGCGCAGCGCACATAGGCATTTTGAATGTAATAAACCGGGTTCTCATTGCTCTGTTTGACAACCTGGTCGACATCGAAGTCCAACTGCGAATTGGGGCTGCGCGCCAGCATGTGATAGCGCACGGCATCGGCGCTGGTCATGGCGACCAGATCATCCAATGTGTCGAATTCGCCGGCTCGCTTGGATTGCTTGACTGCTTCGAATTCGCCCAGCCCCTCATTCCAGCGCACGGCGCGCACCATCTGCAGGAAGATGACTTCAATAGGCGCGGGCTCCATGCCCAATGCCCGGATGCCGTATTCGACAACCGCCGCCTGCGAAAAATGGTCGGTGCCCAGCACATTGACGGCGATATCAAAGCCGCGCCGCAATTTGTCGGCGTGATACGCGATATCGGGCAGGGTATAGGTCGGCACGCCGTCGCTCTTGACCATAACGCGGTCTTTTTCGTCTCCAAAGCTGCTGCTGCGGAACCAGACCGCGGGTTCATAGCCCTTGGCCCTTACATCAGCGATCTCGTCTGCGTCCGCGCCTTCCCAATGCGCCGCCTGATAGACATGTCCGTTTTCGCGCATGGCATCGAGCACAGACCAGATTTGCTCCGATTCGAAGAGCGAGGTTTCGTTGAAGAAGGCATCGTGCTGGATGTTGATAGCCGCCAGTGAGCGCTTGATCCAGCGGAACATCACCTGCTCAGCCGCATCTTTGAAAAAACGCCAGTTTTCGCCGCGCAGGGATTCGCCGCGCTCGGCCACCAGATCGCGCGCGATATCGACCAGGTATTCGCCCTGATAATGGTCGGCGGGCAGCGGCGCATCTTCGCCCAGCTCCTGCAAGGTACGTAGCTGCAGGCTCTTGCCCAGGATGATCATCTGGTTTCCGGCATTGTTGTAATAATATTCGCGTTGGACGGCATAACCTGCCGCTTCCAGCAGACGCGCCATGGCATCGCCGACCACCGCGTTGCGACTGTGCCCGATGGTGATGGGACCGCTGGGGTTGGCGCTGACGAATTCGACTTGCGCGCGCTTGCCCGCGCCGATATCCAGACGAAAGAAGGATTGCCCAGCGGCCAGTATGGCATCAATCTGTTTGCGCAGGTAGTCGTCGGCGATGGTGCAGTTGATGAAGCCGGGCGGCGCAACTTCGGTCTTGCCAGCGAAATCCAGCATTGGCAGACGGTCGACAATGAGCCGCGCGATATCCAGCGGACTCTTGCGCGCCAGCCGCGCCAAGCCCATGGCCGGGTAGGCCCAGTCGCCTTGACCAGCGCGCTTGGGCGGGCTTACGGGGATGCGCGGAATCTCGAATTGCGGCAGGTCGCCATCGTGCTGTGCGGTCCGCAGCGCGCTTTCTATGGCGGCTTCCAGCGTCTTGTTCAGCTGTTCCAAAGCGGATTTCCTTGGCAGACGGACAATGCGCACAGTCTAGCAAATCTAGGCGGCGAATTTAAGCGGCAGTTGTTGGCTTCTGCGCCCAGACCTGGCTGTAGTCTTCCTGCCAGATGGCGAAGTGAATACCGCGCATGCCCAGCTTTGTCAAAGCCTCGCGCATTTTCGGCTCGCTCCAGGTTCGGTTCGGCATCCAGCGACTGTCGATGCGAATGGTGGTCAGCAGAACCCCGCCCGGCTTCAAGACGCGCGCCATCTCTGCCAGCGCGGCAGCCTGGTCAGGCATGAACTCCAGCGCCTCCAGGCAGGTCACGACATCAAAATGCCCAGCGGGGAAGGGCAGCCGTGAGGCGTCATGCCGCAGCAAGGTGATAAAGCCCTCGAATCCTTGCGCCGTCACTTTTTCTCGGGCCACAGCCAGCATGCGTCTGCTGGCGTCGATGCCTACGACATGCCCGTGGAAGCCGGCATTGCGCGCCATCAGTAGGGGAACGCGGCCCGTGCCGGTCGCGACATCCAGGATGAGCGGATCGGTCTTTGGCGCGATGGCAGCCACGATGGCCTGCGATACCAGCGCATGATCAGCGTATTCATCGAATTGCTTGATGCGGTCGTAGCGATACGCGACCAGATCGTATAATGCGATCACAACGCGCCGCCCCAGATAGACGCCCTCGGTTTCGACCAGCAGCCACCATATCAAGAAGCAGGCGATTCCCAGCCCAAGCGCCAAGGCGAGCAGCATCATGTTGCGGCGAGCAGGTCGGATTCGCGAAATTGCATCTCATAGAGCCGGGCATACAATCCCCGCGCCGCCATCAGTTCGTCATGTGTGCCTAGCTCGATGATGCGCCCCTTGTCCAGCACGACGATGCGATTTGCCACGCGCACGGTGCTGAGGCGATGGGCGATGATCAACGTGGTGCGGTTTCGCATCAGCCGTCCCAGCGCGTCCTGCACCAGTTGCTCGCTTTCGTTGTCCAGGCTGGAGGTCGCTTCGTCCAGCAGCAGAATGGCCGGGTCTTTGAGCAAGGCGCGCGCGATGGCGACTCGCTGTCGTTGCCCGCCACTCAGCTTGATGCCGCGCTCTCCGACCACGGTGTCATAGCCCTTGGGCAACTCGCTGATGAAGGCGTGGGCGTTGGCAGATCGGGCTGCGGCGGTCATCTCTGCTTCGCTGGCATCCAGCTTGCCATAGAGGATGTTTTCGCGGATGCTGCCGCCGAAGAGCAAGGTCTCTTGCGGGACAATGCCGATCTGCTCGCGCAGGCTGGCTTGGGTTAGGCCACGGATGTCGCTGCCGTCCACATAAATCGCGCCAGAGTCGGGATCATAAAAGCGCGGAATTAGGTTAAAAAGCGTGCTTTTGCCCGCGCCGCTGGGTCCAACCAGGGCGATGATCTCTCCGGCAGCGATCTCCAGGTCGATATCACGCAGCACAACTTGCTCTGCCTCGTAAGCAAAGCTGAGGCTGCGCAGTGCAATCGCTCCTTGCACGGGCTGCAGTTTCCGCGCATTGGGCGCATCTTGCACATCCGGCTGTGTATCCAGGATCTCAAAGACGCGCTTGCTCGCCCCCAGCGCTTCTTGCAATTGCGAATACACGCCGATGACACCCGCGAAGCTGCCAGCCACCGTCAAGCCATAAATCAAAAAGGCGATCAACTCGCCCGCCGTCAGCCGCCCGTCCAGCACCTCACGACCGCCAAACCACAAAATCAGCGCCAAGCCCGAGAAGGCGATCAAGCCGATGATTGGTCCAAATACCGAGCGCACAGTCAGCAGCTTGACCGCTGCGCGAAAAGCCACTTCTATCGCGCTGTTGAAGCGGCTGATTTCGTATTGCTCGCGGACGAAGCTCTTGACTTCGCGGATATTCTGGAAGACTTCTTCGGCGACGATGGTTGCGCCGGCGATTTCGTCTTGTACGCGCGTGCTGGTGCGGCGGATGGCGTTGCCCAAGACAAAAGCGACGATCACAATAAAGGGCATCAGCACAATGATGAACAGGGTCAGCCGCCAATTCAGCCAGAACATAATGGCCACCGAGCCGATCAAGGTCAATACCTGTTGCAAAACCGTGCTGATGTTGCCGGTGAGCACCGTGCGCACCACAGTCACATCGGACGACAAGCGGCTGATCAATTCGCCAACGCGCCGGTCGGCGTAATAACGCAGAGACAGAGTCTGCAAGTGCGCATACAGCTGGCAGCGCATATCGACTACGATTTTTTCGCCAACATAATTCATGTTGTAAGTCTGGACGAAGCTCGCCAGCGACCGCAGCAGGAACACGCCCAACAGCGCCAGCGTGATGATGTCCAACAGCGCCACATCGGCATCGGTGAAGACTGAATCGACGACTCGCTGGATGACAGCAGGGAAGACCAGGCTCAGCGCGGCAGCGAAGAACAAGCCGATTGACGCCGCCAGCAGACGCAGCTTGTAGCCTGCCAAATAAGACAACAGCCGCCACCACTGCATGGGCGTAGCCGGGACCTCGCGTTCCTGCTGACGTTTTCCTCCGCGCGTCCGCATGCGCATCATAGCTGCCTAGTCCTTGTCGCCGCTGTCTTCGACTTCAATGACGACTGTGCCGCGGTCGGGATCGGCGGGTACAGCCGGAGCGGAAGGGGCGGGCGCCTCGTCTGTTTCGGCTGTGGCGGGCCTGGGGTCTGTAACCAGTTGGGCTGGCGCATTGGCGGGAAGTTTTGCGCTGTGACCAGATGGAAAGTCGATCTCAATACCGCCTGCGCTGCGCTGCACAATGACGCCGTGCTGCACGATGCGGATGGGCGCGCCCCAGCTGAATTCGCCGCCGACCAGCACACATTCCGAATTGCGAATCTGCAGTCCCAGCACATCGCTCAGCCACTTCAGCGGCGCGATGCCTGCCAGATGATGCGCTTCGCCGAAGCCTTGAATCGCATCGGCATGATAAAATTGCGACAGCCTGCCTTCGCGTTCCAGCACAGTCGACAAATGGCTCAGAACCCGCTGCAACAGGGCGGTCGATTCAGCGCGGAAGCCGGCTGCCAGCATGCCTTCGCCAAGCAGCGCCTGCCAGAACATCCAGATGCCGCCGCCGCCGCGCGCATTGGACGGGTCGAAGCCCGGGTCACTGGTGCTTACCATGGACAGTCCGTTCGCTTGCAAAAAATGCGCCTCATCCAGCGCCAACGCGACTACTGCTTCGGACCGCTGAGGCGACAGACGAGAGGTCCACAAGGGCAGCAGCGCATTGATATCCAGCCGGCTGCTGTCGACCGTGCTGGCATAGACCTTGTATACGCGACTTAACCCATCAACTTCAAGGCTGTGCAAAGCTGAAAGCGGCTGGGGAGCGGTGAATAGGCCTTGTCGATTCTGCCAGTGAAAAGCGTCGGCAGCCGCCTCGATCGTGCAAGGCGCGCCTTCTGTGTCCTGTCCGGCGAGCCTGAGGCGGATGCGCGGAATCTGGCTGACACCGCCGACAATGCGCACAATCACCCGCGCGGGCTGAGAAAAAGTCTCGTTGATGACATGCCGCTCGTCGCCAGCGCCGCCCCGCAGCAGTTCTATGCCAGCGCTGTGCCCATGGGTGTCGCGGTCGCGGTAGCCATAGCGCCGCCCCATCCAGAATTCTTCCAATGAGGCTTCCAACTTGTTGAGCTGTTTCCTATGCATCGCCTGCGCCTCTACATCGTCCAATGTCCGCGCCAGTTGGCACAAGGCATCGGCTTCCGAGATCACATAGGCGAGCAAGTCGGGCATTTCCAGCAGGCGGATATCAGCGCCCTGCGACCAGCCGCGCCCCAATCCAAAGGTCGGAAACGCCACATAACCTAACTGCCGCTCCGACTGCCATTCGGGCGCGCCATCTCCATCGGCATCCATGTCATCCGCGAACCAGCGCTGGAAGAACATTTGCAAGCCGGGATAAACTTCTTCGGCGAATGACTTGTCTGCCGTCTGATCAACTACCAGCCAGCTCATTCGCGCCAGCAAGGGCATCATCAGCAGGTTTTGCCGCTGCCCGCCCAAACCGGGCTGCCGGTCGATAAAGCCGCTCCCGTCCTGGGTTGTCAGGTAATTGCGGATGACCGCCTTGGCTAGCGACGGATCGATGCCAGCGATGGCGGGAACAGCAAGATAAGCCAACAGCGGATCTTGCCCAGCCCAGGCGCGGATGTGGTCATCGCCTCTGCCATTGCGACTCCAGCCGCGATTGATCCCCCGACTGCCAACAAAGGACGGCTCTGCCAAGGCATCGGTGGCATTCATAAACGCTTTCAGCAAGGTGGCATAAGACAAATCGATGACGCGGTCCCAGTCGGCATTGCCCGTGCTGATTTTTGGCACAGCGGCGGCTTGGCGGTCGATTTCTGCATAGTGTCGATCCCAGGGTCGCGACAGCCAGTTCATGGCCAGGCTGAAAGAATCGCGCATATCGGCCAGTCCCGCGCAAACAAAAGGAATGCGTGCCGAATGCCCTGCTAGTAGCGTGAAGCGCGCCCCCAGTTTCGCGCCGCGGATGCGCCCGCCGTAGATTTCGATGCCGGCGCCTTCCAGCGTGACCACGGGATTGATGTCGCCGATTTCGCCCAGATGCAGCGCCAGTGTGCCATCCGCCAGAGTCAGCACATTCAGTCTGCGTTTGCGCCCGCCGATGATCACGCTGCCGCGCAATTCCAACTGCACAGACAGCTCTTCGCCGCCAAGATTGCTCAGCTGGAATTCACCGCCAGCAGCCCGCGATTCCATCGTCCAGAAGCGCGCGACCAGATCCAAATCTGCTCTTGGCGACGCCTCAAGCTGAATCAGGTTGGGCGCAAAATGCGTGATGACGGGACGCCGCGCATAGGCCCATTGCTGATGAAAAGTTTGATCGCCCACTCGAAAGCCAGGCTCCAGGCTGACGAGGTCGGCGCGACCGCCAAATTGTGTCTGGAATGCCAGCGCTGGCTCTTGCCGCGCCCCCAGGCTCACGCGCCAGGCTTGGTCATCGCAATAATCTGTCCGGCTGCCGCGGGCATCGGACGCGATGACATAATTAAAAGGCTGGTCGGGTTCGAGCTGTTGTCGCCGCAAGTGCTCAAAATGTCTGATGGCGCACCTTGCTTTCATCTAGCTGCCAGCGCGATTCTATCCTAGCAGATGGACAAGACAGCGGACGAGGCTCGGGCGTGCTACAATGCTTGTGACTCGGCTGGAAAGCTCGTGTCTACTGCTTTGAAGCCATTACGCGTTGGAAGCTAGCGCGGTTGCAAGAGGATGCGCCCACGATGGACGCCAAGCCAAGCAATATCACGCTGGACAAGAGCAAGGCAGAGTTGGCGATCAGCTGGGACGATGGACTGGTCAGCCAATATCCGCTTGCGCAGTTGCGCGAAGCCTGTCCCTGCGTTGAATGCCGCGGCGGCCACGCCAACATGGGCATGGACTTCGCGCCAGACAATCTGCTTACGCTGACGCCAGCCCGTTCGTACAGCATCACTGGCTTGAGCGCGGTGGGCAATTATGCGCTGCAGCCCAGCTGGGACGATGGGCACAACACC
The DNA here is from genome assembly GCA_002238485.1 of Chloroflexi bacterium bin20. Taxonomy (GTDB): domain Bacteria; phylum Chloroflexota; class Anaerolineae; order Aggregatilineales; family Phototrophicaceae; genus UBA6055. The sequence continues at coordinate 291,480 of MPMG01000001.1, forward strand.
GGCATCTACACCTGGGAATACCTGCGCCACCTGTCGCCGCAACAGCCTGACTGAAGTCTTCTCTTGCGACAATGCCCGCAGCGTTTATAATCTACGCACCACGCCATGCCTTTCACAATGCTAAAGAGACAGGAGGAAAACACCATGAAACTCGCGAAGTTGCTCATTCTGCTTGGCATATTGCTGTTGGCGAGCGCATTTGCCGTTTCGGCGCAGGACGACGGCTTGATCGTCTGGGCGGATGAAGCCCATGCGCCCGTTGTGGAAGAAATCGCCGCGCAATTCACCGAAGACTTCGATATTCCGGTTGTCGTTCACGAGATCGGCTTCGGCGATATCCGCGATCAATTCAAGACCGCCGCGCCGGCTGGCGAAGGTCCCGATGTGCTGATGGGTCCACATGACTGGCTGGGCGAGATGGCTGTCAATGGTTTGCTGGCCGAAATAGACCTGACCGATGTTGAAGACCAATTCTTGCCCTCGGCTGTTGCGGCATTCGTCTACGAAGGCGTTCAGTACGGCATGCCCACTTCGGCAGAAAATGTCGGCTTCCTGCGCAATACCGACCTGGTGCCAGAAAACCCGGCAACCTGGGACGATGTACGCGCGATCAGCGAGCAGCTGCAGGCAAGTGGCGATGCGCAATTTGGCTTTATCATGTTCGACAACAATCCCTATCATCTCTTCCCGTTGATGACCGCGTTCGGCGGCTATGTCTTTGGTTTGACCGAGGCCGGTTACGACCCGAACGATGTAGGCATCGACAGCGAAGGCTCGATCGCCGCAGCCGCCTACTTGGAAGCCTATGGCACAGATGGATTGATGCCCAGCGGCATTGACTACGAAGTTATGCACTCCATGTTCGAGTCTGGCGATGCCGCCATGATCATCACCGGTCCCTGGGCTATCCCGCGCATCCTGGAATCGGGCGTGAACTTCGAAGTCGCTGGCATCCCCGCTGGTCCTGGTGGAAGCGGCAAGCCCTTCCTGGGAGTCTGGGGCTTCATGATCAGCGCCTTCAGCGAAAACAAGCTGGTCGCCGAGACCTTCGTACTCGACTATGTGGGCAGTCCCGAGGGCATCGAGTCGCTGTACAGCGCCAGCCCGCGCCCGGCGGCCATGATCGAAGTTCGCGAGGCGATGGAAGATGAGCTCACGGTCGGCTTCGCCAATGCTGGCACAGAGGGCTTGGCCATGCCGGCTATCCCGGAAATGTCGTCGGTATGGACCGCCTGGGGCAATGCCATGGAACTGGTGCGCACGGGCGAGCTGGATGCCGAAGCCGCTTTCAGCAACGCTGGCGAGCAGATCCGTTCGCTGCTGGCAGAAGAATAGTCGGCGGCGACCACGGTCGTTGACAGACAAGCAAGTTTAGGAGCGGGGGGAGCGCCAATCCACAGGAGCGCCCTCCGCTATTTTGATTCGGATGCCGCTACTTCACTATTTCTGCAATCGTCATGAATCGACAGGCAACCCAGCACAATCCCAATCGGCGCATACGTGGCGGCAGTGGCCTGCTGCGGCTGTTCGTCACCTATTTGGCATTGGCGCTCGTGGATGCCTTCGCGGTCTATCTGATGTATGTATTTGCCGCGGACGGCGTCATCGAATTGGCGGTGGCTGTCGGCGTCGTCACCATCGGCGTCAACATCATCAACTTGCGCCAGGGTTTGTATGCGCTGCGTTGGATCGCCCCGGCGCTTTCGCTGATGGTGCTGATGGTCGTTTACCCGATTGTCTACACCGTCTATGTGTCTTTCACGAACTTCGGCGATGGCAACCTGCTCACCAAGCAGCAGGTCATCCGTATCCTCGCCCAAGAAACCTATCTGCCCGAAGGCGGCAACGTATATGCCTGGGCAATCTACGCCAATCCCGCTGGCGATTATGCGCTGTGGCTGACCGACCGCAACGATGACGACCGCTATTACTTCGCTACGTTGGGGGGCTTCGAGGCAGTTGCATCGATCGAGCCAGGCGCAGATTTGCCTGAGGAATATCAAGGTTATCGGCTGCTGGGCCGCAAAGATGCGCTGCAAGCGGCGCGCAAAGCAGAAGACCTGGTTTTTGGCAGTGCCGCCCAGCCAATTGGAATCGCTGGCCGCAGAGAAGCCGGTGAATTCGCACAACGGCTGGTGTATCAGCCCGAGACAGACGCCATTCTCGATATGCAAAGCGCTTCGCTGTATCGCGCTGTTTATGAATACGGACGAGATGAAACAACTGGCGAGCCACATAAGACCGGGCAATTCGTCAACGGGCAGGGCAAGACGCTGCGTACCGGTTTCATCGCTGGTATTGGCACTCAGAACTTCAGCAGTTTCATCGAGCGCGATGACATCCGCGGGCCGTTGCTGCGCATATTCTTGTGGACGATCAGCTTTTCGCTGGCGTCCGTGTTCTCGACCTTTGCCCTGGGGCTCTTCTTCGCGCTGATTATGCAGAACCAGCGCATCCCCATGCGCAAAGTCTTCCGCACCCTGCTGATTATCCCCTGGGCGATCCCCGGCTTGATATCGGTGGCGGTGTGGCGGGGCATGCTCAACGAGAATCTGGGCGTGATCTCCAATATCATTCGCGCCTTTGGCTTGGAACCGCCCCCCTTTTTCATCGATCCCGGCTGGGCGAAGCTGGGCATTCTGCTGGTCAATCTGTGGCTGGGCTATCCCTACTTCATGCTGGTTTGCAGTGGCGCTTTGGCTGCCATTCCCACTGATATGTACGAAGCGGCTGAGGTGGACGGCGCGGGCTGGTGGCGGAAGTTCCGCGATTTGACCCTGCCGCTGCTGCTGGTGGCGGTGGGTCCGCTGTTGATCGCGTCCTTCACGTTCAATTTCAACAACTTCACGATTATCGAAGCCTATGACGAAGGCGGACCGCCCATGAAAGAGGCGGGCAACCTGCCGGCCGGGCACACCGATATATTGATCAGCTATGCTTTTCGTCTGGCATTTGGTTCCGGGCGCGGTTCAGACTTTGGCCTGGCATCGGCGATCACGATCGTCATCTTCGCAATGGTCGCCTGTGTTACCTTGCTGCAATATCGGCTGACCAAGGGCTGGGAGGAGACATCAGAAAATGTCTAGCCCCGTCCGCAAGCGCAAGCGATATAGCCTGGGGCAGAATGTCCAACTGGCGCTGCAAGTCATCATTCTGGTCGCCGCGGTCGTCTTCGCCTTGTTTCCCATCGTCTGGGTTGCTTCTGCGGCGCTGAACCCCGCCCAGTCCATGGTGACGCAGTCCATCATCCCGCTCTTGCCCGAGGTCCGCGTCGTCTATGCCAAGCAACCTGGCACGTTGCTGCAGATTGCCGCGCCCAATGGCACGCGCGTCGAACGCAGCGCCGAGCTGGTGCTGCTGGTGGAAGTCGATGGCAAAGAGAAAGAGCTGCGCGCCATCAAAAACGGCTATGTGGAGAATATCCGCGTTTCTGTCGGCGAATCCTACGCCGAGGGCGATGCGCTCTACGACATCAGCTCCAGCTATTTCATCAATTTCGACACATTGCTGAATACGCCGCGCAAGCCTTTCCTGCGCTGGATGTTCAATTCCTGCGTCATCGCCAGCCTGTCCGCGATCATCATCGTATTGATCACGGCATTCAGCGCCTATTCCTTTTCGCGTTTTCGCTTTTACGGCAGACGCAGCCTGTTGGTGCTGATCTTGCTGGTGCAGGTATTTCCCAACTTGCTTGCGCTGGTCGCCATCTACTTGATGCTGCAGCAGATCGGCAATCACATTCCGTTTTTGGGATTGAACACGGCCGGCGGTTTGATGCTGGTGTATATCGGTGGCGGTATGGGCATCAACATCTGGCTGATGAAAGGCTTCTTCGACTCGGTCCCGCGCGATATTGACGAGTCGGCGCTGGTCGATGGCGCGAGTCATTGGCAGGTATACTGGTATTTGATCTTGCCGCTGGTGCGCCCGGTGCTGATCGTGGTGGGCATTTTGTCATTTGTCGGCACCTACAACGAATTTGTGCTGGCGCGGGTCATGCTGCGCGACAAAGATACCTGGACATTGATGGTCGGGCTCTGGCAATACATCAGCGCCAACTTTGCGCAAGACTGGGGCGTGTTTGGCGCGGGGGCAATCATCGGCGCGCTGCCCAGCCTGGCGATTTATTTGATGCTGCAAGATCAGATCGTCGGCGGTTTGACACAGGGCGCGGTCAAAGGCTAGCTGGACATGCCAACTCCTTCGCTGGAACAAGTCGCCGCCGCCATCGGCATGGAGCTGCCAACGTTGCGTTTTCGTTACAGCCAGCGCGATGCCGTGCTTTATGCCTTGGGCATTGGCGCGCCTTCCGATCCGCTGGACGCTGACGAGTTGCGATCGGTCTACGAGCTAAGCCCCGATTTTCAGGTTTTCCCGACCTTTGCCGTTCTCTTCAGCAAAGACTTGATCAGCCAGTTGATGAGCGGCTGCATTGCGGGCATCCAATACGAGCCGATGATGCTGCTGCATGGCGAGCAAGAATTGGACTTGCATCGCCCCCTGCCGCCCAGCGCATCGGTCATTTCCCGCCTGCGCATCGCCGAGATTTACGACAAAGGCAGTGGCGCGCTGATCATTTTCGCGGTGGAGAGCGCGACAGAAGCGGGCCAAAAACTGGCATCCGCGCGCATATCGGTCTTCATTCGCGGCATCGGCGGTTTCGGCGGTCAGCGCGGCGAAACTGTGAAGCTGCCGCCGCCAGCTCGTCCGCCGGATATCGTGCACGAAGAAGCGACGCGGCCAAGTCAGGCGCTGCTCTATCGCTTGACTGGCGATGCCAATCCACTGCACGCCGACCCGGCTATGGCTGCTCGCGGCGGCTACCACGCCCCAATTCTGCACGGGCTTTGCACGTTTGGATTCGCTGCTCGCGCCCTCATCAACCATTGCTGTGCAAACGACGCCTCGCGCCTGCGCTCGATTCGGGCGCGTTTTCGCCAACATGTCTTCCCCGGCGAGACATTGATTACCGAGATATGGTCGCTTCCCGCTGGCGAAATCCGCTTTCAGACGCGCAGCAAAGAACGCGCTGCAGTCGTGCTGAGCCATGCGGTGGCGCGGCTGGTGGAGTAAAGCATGACGATGGAATTGCAAGAACAGCCACACCGCCGCTACAACCCGCTGCTGGACGAGTGGATCCTGGTTTCGCCGCATCGCACCAAACGACCCTGGCAGGGACAAGCCGAAGCAAGCCGCGCCGACAGCCGTCCTCCCTACGATCCAGCCTGTTATCTGTGCCCCGGCAACAGGCGCGCCAATGGCGAGCGCAACCCCGACTACGCCAGCACCTTCGTCTTTGTCAATGACTTCGCTGCAGTCTTGCCCGATGTGCCGCTGACGGAAACCGCAGATAGTCCGCTGTTGCAGGCCAGGTCGCTGCGAGGCGAGGCGAGGGTCATCTGCTTTTCGCCACGCCACGATTTGACCCTGGCGGAGATGTCGCGGGACGAAATTCGGCTGGTGGTCGATTTGTGGGCAGCGCAAACAGCCGAGCTTGGCGAGCGCTTCGGCTGGGTGCAGGTTTTCGAAAATCGCGGTGACATGATGGGCGCGTCCAACCCGCATCCTCACGGCCAGATCTGGGCGACAGACAGCCTGGGCAGCATCGTCCAGCGCGAAGACGCCCAACAGCGCGCCTATCGAGATCGTCATGGCGCCCCTCTACTGCTGGATTATGCGCGGCTAGAGAGCGAGCGCGGCCATCGGACCGTCATCGAAAACGATAGCTGGCTGGCTGTCGTTCCCTACTGGGCGGTCTGGCCATTCGAGACCTTGCTGCTTCCCAAAGCGCCTGCTCTGCGCCTGCCCGACCTGGACGAGCGGCAACGCGGCGATCTGGCGGATATGCTGAAGCGGCTGCTGGTCAAATACGACAACCTCTTTGAGACATCTTTTCCTTATTCCATGGGCTGGCATGGCGCGCCATTCAGAGCAGGCGACTCGCGGCACTGGCAGTTGCACGCGCACTTTTATCCGCCACTGCTGCGTTCGGCCTCAGTGCGCAAGTTCATGGTCGGCTACGAAATGTTGGCGGAAGCTCAGCGCGATATCACTGCCGAATCAGCGGCGCTGCGGCTGCGAGGCTTGGCGGAAACGCACTACAAGCTGCGCTAGCTGCTCAACTGTCCCACTGCCACTGCAGCAAATCGACCACCAGTTCGTCTCCGAAATAGTTGCAGCTGTTTACATCGGGAATGGTCCATTCGCGCTCGTCGAGGAAAGGCTGCTGCGGATTGAAGTAGTTGTAGACGCGGCGCGAGACTTCGGCGAAGAGCGGCAACGACTCCTGAAAATCCAACCAGTCGGGCTGGAAGAGCAGCATAGCAATGACATAATCTCCGCCAGGCGTGAAGAACAGAGCGCTGTTGCCATGCGTGTCGGGGATCCAGCCGTGTTTGTGGGCGACGCGCGTATTGGCTGGCACGCCCGATTTCAGCAGCGCATCGACCGTATTGTTGCTCATAACATGCAGCATCTGGCGGCATTCGCGGCCTTCCAGGTCCGCGCCCAGCGGATGACTGCTGCCGTATGCGCAATCGTAGACCGCGGCCAGCAGCGCGCCGGTCTCTGCGGCAACCAGCTGATTGGAGAAGTCGGGCTGCGCTTTGACCTGGTCGGCGCTGGTTTGTGGCGCGGTTATGGGGAAGGGCGGTGGCTCGGGTGTGCCAATGGTGGTGAAAGGCGCGGTCAAGAAGGAGCGCGTCCAGCCATGCCGGTCCAGGAAGTCGCTGACCGACTGCGCGCCCAGCCAGACATTGCCATTGCCTACGGCGCTCAGCAAGCGGTTGGTGGCGGTGTTTTCGCTGCAGATCATTGTATTCAACATATCCGTAGCCATCTCCAGCGTGGGCGGCGCACTGAGCGATTCGTACAGGCGGGCCAAGATGGCGATCTTGTTCAGGCTGGTGCCGCTGAAAGCAAAGTTGCTGCCAAAAGTGAAAGCCTGGCGCGTCTGCAAATCCAGCACAAAGAGCGAGCCAAAACGGCTGGTCTGCGGGTCAAATCCATTTTCCAGCAGCAGCATCCACAATTCTTCACCCAAGGCGGCGAAGGCAGGCTCCAGCGGGGCGGGTGTGCCACCATCGATGCCCGCGGCGCGCACAACTTGTGGAGTGGCTGTGGCTGGCGGCGGCTCAAAGCGAGCCTGAGACACGGGGGCGGTGGAGAAAATGTCGCCGCTGACTTCGAGCAGGTCGCGCGCGATCCAGGCATGGCCGTTGACGCTGGCAGTATAGACGATGCGCAGCCAGGGAAACTGCGTGTGATAGCCGGTGATCTCAAAGCGGTCGCCAGCAGTTGCCACACCTGCTCGCGGATAATCGACGCCCGGGCCATGGCGGATATTGACCTCGCCGCGCACGACGCCGAAAACTGTCCAGGGGCTGGCAGTCGGCGCAGGAGTTGCCGAGGCGCTTGGCTGCGCAATGTTCGGCGCTGGCAAAGCTGTTGGCGCCGACTCATCCACGACCAACAGGCTTAGTGGTACGCGCTGGAGGCTGCCAGATACGGACACCAACGATTCGTACACCCAGCCTTTGGGCAACTGTGAATCTGGCTCGCCAAGCAGCAGCCAGGGATAGAATTCGCTGCGTCCGATGACGGGATACCTGCTGCCCGCGTGGATTTCGCCGACGATGGGCGATTCTATTGTGGCGGCTGCACGCAGATTGGCGCTGCCCAGAGCTTCTGCCCGCAGGCCTGTATCGGCAGGCTGCGCCCATGTCAAGCCCGTGCACAGAATCAAACTGCCAAGGAACCAGCGCGCAATGGTTTTCAGAATAGCGAACGTTCGTTGCAGCGTCTTCTTCCAATCAACATGCCCCGACGGTCGCGCATTGTATCACAGATGCCGCCGCGGAAAATCTCGCCCCGATTGCCAGCTGCCACGACTTGACAGGACCGCATTCGATTTTTATACTCCTTGTCAAGCTCAAGCCGAAGTGGCGGAATTGGCAGACGCGCTACGTTCAGGGCGTAGTTCTCTTCGGGGAGTGTGGGTTCGACTCCCACCTTCGGCACTTCTATAGACCCGGTCTATGCGCCGGGTCTTCGTTTTGGCAGCCCGACTCGGCGACCAATTGTGGGCGATTGCGCTGGCAGGTTTCTGCGCCTGCAATATGATACTAGGCATGAGCGAAACCGATATGTTTGATGCGGGGATCGCCGAGGCGGGCAGCGATGAATTGCCTGTACAGCCAAGAGCCGGCTGGAAGCGCCTGACCAGCGTTCAGGTGATGCTGGCGGTTGCGCTGGCGCTGGGCTTGGTGCTCATCCTCAACTTCAGCGGCCGCATCAGTCTGGACCGCGACCTCGGGCGCATCCACGCGCAATTCGAGGCAGAAATCGCCGACCTGCAAAGCGAACAGCAGCGCTTGCGCCTCCAGCTGGACTATGTCAAGAGCGATGCCTATGTCGAAATCTGGGCCCGCGATGATGGCAAAATGATCCGCGAAGGTGAAGTCTTGATCATGCCCAAGAGCATCGCCAGCGATCTCAGCGCGCAAACCGCCACAACCAGCCTGGTGGCCTTTGAGACGACCGCGCCAAAGCCCAAAAACTGGCAATTGTGGTGGGCGCTCTTCTTCGACTCGCCGCCGCCCGACAGGAGCTAGGCAGTGTCGGTTGCTGCTTCCGTAATGAATGATGGCTGTGCGCCCGCATAGTCGATTACCCGCGCCGACACCCGATTTTCGCCGACTTCCAATGCGCTGCCCGGAGCAGCGAATGCCACTCTCAGCACAGCCAGCGCAACTACTTCACCATTCGCCGCTTGCGCGCTGCTGGTCAGCTTGCCGACCACGCTGCCATTTGCAAGCATTGTTGCCGGCGCAGGCACATAAGACGAAAGCGCCACGCGAACCAAAGTCTTGGCGAGCCGTTGGCGGCTTTCCATGCGCGCGATGATCTCCTGCCCTGTGTAGCAGCCTTTGGTGAAGCTGACTTCGTCCCACAATCCGACTTCCAACGGAATGTAGTCTGCCGACAATTCCAAGCCCGCCGGTCGTCCGCTGCGGATGCGCAGGCTGTTGTAGGTCAGCGATCCAGCGGGCAGCAGTTTTTGCGCCTCGCCCAGCTGCAGCAGCCGTCTGTGCAATTCGGCAGCCTTTTTCGCCGGACAGATGATCAGCCAGTGATCGCCACAGATGGGCTTGCGCCTGGCTAGCCTGAGGGGGCCAAAGTCGCTGTCGATCTGTACGCTGGCATACACAGGCAGCGCGGTCAATTCGGCAGACAGCGCCGCCACGACTCGGTCGGCAGCGCGCCCGTGCAACGCAAATTGCGCTGTTTCCGCGCTCTGGTCTGCGACTGTCACCTGATCGCCGAAGAAGATGCTGCGTCGCAGATAAGCTGCCAGGGCCGCGCCATCCCCCGCCTCGCTGATCAGCAACAGTCCATCGTCAGTTCGCAGACACAGCGCCCGAAACAGAATCCGCGCATTGGCATTGGCGAAAATGGTCGGCGAGCCTTGTCCAAGGGACAAGCACATCAAGTCATTGGTCGACATGCGGTTGGGCAAGGCCAGGCAGTCGCGTCCGCGCAGCAAGATGCGCCCTTCGTGCGAGCGATCCAAGAAGATAGCGCCGCTCTTTGCCGCTGCCAGCTCGGCGGTCTGGTCGCCATAATCCAGCGGGATACCATCATCTGCCAGGCGCGCGCCCAGCGACAGGTGCCACTGCGAAAGGGCTGTCATGATGCTGCCTCCTGCAGACGGCGCGCCGCCATTTCTGCTTCGATGATCTGCCGGGTTGCCTCGATTGCGCTGGACAAGCGGTCATTGACCACGATATGGTCGCAGCGGCTTTGGTAGGGCAGCTCAATTTCTTTGGCGCGTTGCAGCCGGCTGTCGATATCGGTTATGGTATCGGCGCGCAGGCGCATCCGCTCTTCCAGCACGTTCAGCTGGGCATCAATTTTCGCGCCGGGCACAGTGACGAAGATTTGCACGACATTTTGCGGGAATGCTGTCGCCAGCTTCTGCGCGCCCAAGACTTCGATATCGGCGATCCGCGCTTTGCCCGCCTGCAGGCAATCAATAACCAGCTGCCGGGGAATGCCATAATATTTCCCGGGCGTTACTTCCTGGTGTTCCAGCAGCTGCCCGTCTCTCAGCATATGTCGGAAAATCACTCTGCTCACGAAGTGATGCTCGCGCCCCTGTTTCTCGTCCGGACGCATGGGACGGGTGGTCGCCGTGGGCAGCTGACGAATGCTGCGCGAGCCGGCAATAATGGCGCGCATGATGGCATTTTTGCCCGCGCCGCCCGGTCCGATCATCACGAAAATGACGCCTGGCAGGCTCTCCGATGCGCTCACTCTGTGTTATCCTTAACGTCAGTACACGCGCCCAGTGTAGCAAGGGCGAGGCGCATTCTCCATAGCCAGCGTGTACAAGCGGCAAGTCCGATTTGGGAGTGCAGAAATGACAGCGGCGATCATAGATGGCAGGGCAGTCGCCAGGCGTATGCAGTCCGAAATCGGGACTGGCGCGGCCGAAGTTGCGTCTCGTTTGGGCAGGGTGCCTGGCTTGGGCGTCGTGCTGGTCGGGGATGACCCCGCCTCGGCCATGTATGTGCGCATGAAACAGCGCGCCTGTGAACGAGTGGGCATCCAGTCGGCCGCGAGCATCCTGCCAGCCAGCGCCACCCAAGCAGAGGTGGAAGACGCCGTACGCGCGTTCAACGAAGACATCGCCATCGATGGTATTCTGGTGCAATTGCCGCTGCCTTCCTCTATCAATGAAGAAGCGGTGTTGAATGAAATCAGCCTAATAAAAGATGTGGACGGCATCCACCCGGTTAATCTTGGCTTCCTGGGCATGCGCGGACGCGAGCCGACCTTCACGCCAGCCACGCCTACCGGGGTCATGCATCTGATCGCCGAATCGGGCATCGACCTCTCTGGAAAAGAAGCTGTCGTCATCGGGCGCAGCAATATCGTCGGCTTGCCTATCGCGCTGATGCTCACCAATGCCGATGCCACCGTGACGCGCTGTCACAGTCGCACGATCGACTTGGCGGCGGTAACGCGGCGCGCCGATATTGTGGTGGCCGCCGTCGGTCAGCCCGAGATGGTCAAGGCGGATTGGCTGAAGCCCGGCGCAGTCGTGATTGATGTTGGCTCGAATGCGGTGCCCGACTCGGAAAGCGACAAGGGCTATCGATATGTCGGCGATGTCGACTTTGAGCAGGCGCGAGAAGTCGCCGGTTGGCTGACCAAGGTGCCGGGCGGCGTCGGTCCCATGACGATCACCATGCTGCTGGCGAATACCCTGAAAGCGGCACAAGCATGACGACCCTGCTGCTGAAGAATATCCAGCGGCTGGCCACCATGGATGCCGAGCGGCGCGAACTGTCCGACGCCTGGCTTCTCATGCGCGACAAGATTATCACAGCGCTGGGCACTGGCGAAGCGCCTGCCGATGCCGACCGCGTCATCGACTTGTCGCAACATGTGGCTCTGCCCGGCTTGATCAACACGCACCATCATATGTTCCAGTGCCTGACGCGCGTCTTTGCCCAGCAGGGCGATCTCTTCGACTGGCTGCGCGCTTGTTATCCCATCTGGGGACGGCTGCGCGCCGAGCATGTGTATACGGCGGCCAGGCTGGCTATGGCGGAACTGCTGCTTTCTGGCTGCACAACCACCAGCGACCACCACTATGTTTTCCCCAAGGATGTGCAGCTGGAGGACGAGATACGCGCGGCGCAAGAGCTGGGCATTCGCTTTCACGCGGCTCGGGGCAGCATGAGCGTCGGCGAAGGGCATGGCGGCTTGCCGCCCGACCACCTGGTGGAACAAGAAGACGACATCTTGCGCGATACGCGGCGACTGATCGAAACCTGGCACGACCCCGCGCCCCAATCCATGCTGCAAATCGTGGCCGCGCCCTGCTCGCCTTTCAGCGTGACCGTCGACCTCATGCGCGAGTCGGCAGCGCTGGCGCGAGCGTATGGCGTGCAGATGCACACGCATCTGGCCGAGACCGATGCCGATGTCGCCTACAGCATAGAGCGTTTTGGCATGCGACCCGGCGACTATGCAGAAGATGTTGGCTGGGTGGGCGATGATGTCTGGCATGCGCACTGCGTCAAGCTGGACGGCGCCGCTATCGACCTGTTTGCGCGCACCGGCACCGGCGTCTGCCATTGCCCGTCGTCCAATATGCGCCTGGCTTCGGGCATTGCGCCAGTGCGGGCGATGCTGGATCGCGGCGTGACAGTCGCCCTGGGTGTTGATGGCTCGGCTTCCAATGACAGCGGTCATCTGCTGGGCGAGGCGCGGCAGGCCATGCTGCTGCAGCGGGCGCTGGGCGATCCAGCCGGCTTGTCGGCTCGCGAGGCGCTGGAAGTGGCGATCTTGGGCGGAGCGCGCGTGTTGGGACGGGATGATATTGGCAGCCTTGCGCCGGGCATGTCGGCGGATATCATCGCGTATCGGCTGGACGATATCGCCTTGGCTGGCGCGCTGAGCGACCCGCTGGCTGCGCTGGTATTTTGTCAGCCCCAGCGCGTCGACCTGTCCATCATCAACGGGCGCATTGTCGTCGAAGATGGGCAGCTGCTGACGGTCGATGTGCCGAGCGTGGTGGAAGCGCACAACAAGCTGTCTAGGCAGTTGATTCGTGGCGAGAGCTAATATCGGAGGCAGCCCCATGTCCATTGTCGATCGTTTGGCGGCGGCGCGCGGAGAACGGGAGTGCGACCTCGTCCTGCGCAATGCCCGCCTGGTCAATGTCTTCAGCGGCGAGATTTATCCCAGCGATATCGCTGTGCACGACCGACATGTCGTGGCGCTTGGCGAAGGCTATCGCGGCGCTCGTGATGTTGATCTGGACGGCAGCTATGTCACGCCGGGCTTGATCGACGCCCATGTGCATATCGAGAGCAGCCTGGTTACGCCACCGGAATTCGCGCGGGCTGTCTTGCCGCACGGCGTCACCAGCGTAATAACCGACCCGCACGAGATCGCCAATGTGCTGGGCATCGCCGGCATCCGCTATATGCTGGAACGAGCCAAGCACGGATCGCTAAATATGTTTGTTATGGCCTCAAGCTGTGTGCCAGCCACCCACATGGAAACATCTGGCGCGCAGCTGGAAGCCGAAGACCTCGCGCCGCTGCTGGACCATGCTTGGGTGCCGGGCATGGCGGAGTTGATGAATTATCCGGGCGTGGCGCTGGGCGATGAAGGCATGCTGGACAAAATAACCCTCTTCAAAGAGCGTGTATTGGACGGGCACGCGCCGGCTATGACGGGCAAGATGCTGAATGCCTATGTGGCGGCTGGCGTACAGAGCGAGCACGAATGCACGACGCTGGCGGAAGCGCGCGAGAAACTGCGTCTGGGCTTGACTATTTTCATCCGCGAAGGCACGACCACGCGCAACCTGCTGCCGCTGCTGCCGCTCATCACGCCCGAAAATCACAGCGCAATCTGCTTCTGCACCGACGACCGCGTCCCCGCCGACCTCATCGACGAAGGCTCCATCGACTTCATGCTGCGCCAGGCAATTGCCGCCGGTATCGACCCCGTTATGGCCATCCGCATGGGCAGCTACAACACAGCGCGGCACTTTGGCTTGCGCAAATATGGCGCGGTGACGCCCGGGCGTTATGCCGATCTGCTGGTCGTGCCCGATCTGCAGAACTTCCATGCGCAACAGGTGTATCGCGGCGGCGAACTGGTGGCAGAAAACGGCGTCATGATCAGCGAGCGGAGGCAGGCGCGAGTTATTGACCTGCCAGCCAGCGTCAATATCGCCCGCGATTCGCTCAATTTCACGATTCCGGCGCGCGGCGAGAAAATCCGCGTCATCGGCAAGGTGCTGGATCAGGTGGTTACGCAGCATCTGGTCGAAAGCGCCAAGATCGTAGCTGGCTGCGCAGTCAGCGATGTTGAACGCGATATATTGAAGTTCGCCATGATCGACCGTCATCGCGCCAGCGGCAAAATCGGCTTGGGCTTCATCAAAGGAATTGGCTTGCAGCGCGGAGCCATTGCCGGGACAGTCGCGCACGACCATCACAATCTGGCCGTCATCGGCGTCGACGACAGCAGCATGCGCGCAGCGGCCTTGGCTTTGGCGCAGATGGGCGGCGGCTTGGTCGCGGTGGAAGGCGAGCGCATCCTGGCGAGTCTGCCGCTGCCAGTGGCGGGATTGCTCAGTGAAGACCCGATTGAACAAGTGCGCGCCGACTATGACGCGATGATCGCCGCAGCGCAGTCTCTGGGCAGCCCCATGCCCGACCCCTTCATGGTGATGAGCTTCATGGGCTTGGAGGTCATCCCAAGGCTGAAGTTGACCGATCATGGATTGGTCGATGTCGAACGCTTCCAGGTCGTCGATTTGTTTGTCGCTTAATGGCTGTGCGCGCATCTCGCAAACAGCGCTTTTGAAAATGCTGGTTTCTGGCTAGAATAGCGGGCTATTGAAAGAGTTTCTTAGGCGGGGAAAAACATGGTTCAACACACAACATTGCAGACATTGCGCCGCGAAGTAGAAAGCAAACGCGAAGACATCATCGGCTTCTTGCGCGAAATCTGCGCCATCCCCAGCATGGACAGCCAGATACGCGCTTGTGGCGAGCGAATCGCCGCGGAGATGGAAGCGCTGGGATATGACGAGATCTTCTGGGACAAAATGGGCAATATCGTCGGTCGCATCGGCAATGGCAGCCGCATCCTGCTCTATGACAGCCACATTGATACCGTGGGCATAGGCGATCCTGACGAATGGGAATGGGACCCGTTCACCGGTAAAATTGAAGACGGTGTCTTGTTTGCGCGCGGCGCCTGCGATGAAAAAGGCAGCACTCCGGGCATGGTTTATGGCTTGGCGCTGGCGAGGCAGCTGGGCTTGCTGGAGGGCTTCACCGCCTATTATTTCGGCAATATGGAAGAATGGAACGACGGGCAAGCGCCGCATGCTTTTGTGCAGACTGAAGGCATCAAACCCGACTTTGTGGTGATTGGCGAGCCGACCATGATGCAGATTTATCGCGGGCACAAAGGGCGCGTGGAATTCAAAATCGTGGCCAAGGGCAAGAGCGCCCATGCCGCCAGCAATTACCTGGGCGACAACGCCATCTACAAACTGCTGCCGATCATTGAGCGCATCAGCCATATCGAGCCAGAGCTGGGCGACCACGACTTTCTGGGGCAGGGGCGCATCACCGTGACCGATATGGCTGTGAAGACGCCCAGCATCAACGCCGTGCCCGACGAAGCCATCATTTATGTCGACCGCCGCATCACCTTTGGCGAAGACCCGGAAACCGAACTGCAACGCCTGCGCGAGATCATCGGACACCGCGATGACATCCAGGCGGAAATCCTGGTCTATGACGAGCCGAGTTATACCGGCTTCGTCTTCCCGCTGGACAAGATCTATCCCGCCTGGGCATACGAAGAAGACGAGCCGATCGTGCAGGCTGGTTGCGCCGCCGCCGAAGTGCTCTATGGACCGGTCGATACCGGCAAATGGGACTTTTCTACCAATGGCATCTACTGGGCTGGCAAGGCGGGCATACCCAGCATCGGCTTCGCGCCGGGCAACGAGATCCACGCCCATACGGTGCTCGACCAGGTGCCGCTGGACGATGTCGTGCGCTCGACCGAGTGGTACGCGCTTTTCCCCGCCATTTTGCGCCAGACCTTGAATGGCGCGCAATAGACAATCATCATCAACAGGAGCCTGCCATGCAAACCGATTTGCGAGGGCGCGACCTCATCAGCACACAAGATTGGACGCGCGAAGAGATAGAAACGTTGCTGGATGTCGCCTGGGATCTCAAACGCAAACGAGCGCTGGGCGAGCCGCATGCGCTGCTTCGCGACAAGGTGCTGGCCATGCTCTTCTTTTTCACCAGCACGCGCACACGCATCAGCTTCGAGGCGGGCATGGCGCAGTTGGGCGGGCATGCGCAGTTTATCGACCATACGACCACGCAAATCAGTCATGGCGACACAGCCAAAGAAATCGGCGAAATTGTCGGGCGCTACACAGACGGCATCGCCATTCGCCAGTGCGACTGGGCTTTCGGCAACCAATACATCAACGATGTGGCCGAAGCCAGCCGCGTGCCCGTGCTCAATATGCAGTGCGATGTCTATCACCCATTTCAAATCCTCGCCGACCTGATGACGATCATGGAGAAGTTTGGACGCGATCTGCGCGGCAAGACCATCAATATCAGTTGGGCCTATGCCTCCAGCTATCAGAAGCCAATATCGGTGCCGCAGAGTCTGGTGCTGTTGATGTCGCGTTTTGGTATGAACCTGCGCTTGACTCGCCCGCCGGAATACAAGCTGATGCCCGATATCGTCGAGCAAGCGCGCGACAATACGCAGCGGCATGGCGGCTCTTTCGAGATACTTGAAGACTTTGATGCCGGCTTTCGTGGCGCAGATATCCTCTATCCCAAGAGCTGGGGCAGTTGGTTGACCACCGAAGACGAAGCGGCTTCGGCAGAGATCGGCGCGAAATACAGCGACTGGATCACCGACGACCGGCGCATGGCGCTGGCGAAGGACCATGCCATCTATATGCACTGCCTGCCCGCCGACCGCAATATCGAAGTAAGCGACAGCGTCATCGACGGACCGCAAAGCGTGGTCTATGACGAAGCCGAAAATCGCCTGCATGTACAAAAAGCAGCTATGGCGCTGACGATGCGATAATTTCGGCTGGGCTGTAGTAAAGGGCGCGCGGCATGATCGACAAATTGGTGGTGGTAGCGATCGGCGGCAACTCGCTGATTCCTGATCCAGCCAAACCCGATACCGAAAGCCAATGGGGAGCGGTGCGCGAAACTTGCCGCCACATCGCCGACATGATTCACGCTGGCTGGCAGGTGGTGATCACGCATGGCAATGGCCCGCAGGTGGGCTACATCATGAATCGCGCCGAGATCGCCACGCGAGTTTCCAATTTGCATGGCGTGCCGCTGGATCTGGCGGTGGCCGATACACAAGGCAGCATCGGCTATATGCTGCAGCAGGCGCTGGCGAATTCGCTGCGGCGCGTCGGCATGAATCACACCGTCGCCACCATCATCACCCAGATTCGTGTTGATCCCGATGACCCGGCCTTCGCCAACCCAGACAAGCCTGTGGGCGGCTATTTGACTGAGGCGGCGGCGCTGGCGGGGCGGCTGGAGGGCTGGCGAGTGAAAAAAGAAACCGGCCGCGGTTGGCGACGGGTGGTGGCTTCGCCCAAGCCCGTTGTGATCAACGAGATCAATGCCATCCAGGCTTTGGTGCTGGCAGGCTACATCGTCATCGTCTGCGGCGGCGGTGGCGTGCCGGTTGTGCGCGACGAAGTGGGCAGCCTGCGCGGTGTTAGCGCTGTAATCGACAAAGACCGCGCCAGCAGCCTCTTGGCGCAGACCTTGCGCGCCGACTTGCTGCTGATCTCTACCGGCGTCGAGAAAGTCTGCCTCAATTTCAATACGCCGCAGCAGCAGCCATTGGACGAACTGACGCTCTTGCAGGCTCGGACCTATCTGGCCGAGGGACAATTCCCA
Organism: Chloroflexi bacterium bin20; assembly: GCA_002238485.1. GTDB lineage: Bacteria > Chloroflexota > Anaerolineae > Aggregatilineales > Phototrophicaceae > UBA6055. Next base: position 309,005 of record MPMG01000001.1, read on the forward strand.
GATGGCAGCATGTACCCCAAGATCGAAGCGGCTATCGACTTTGTGCACAATGGCGGTCCGCGCGCCATCATCACCGACCCGCCCAATATCACGCGCGCCTTGCATTACGAGACGGGCACGCGCATCGTGCCGGGCGGCAGCGGCTAAGTCAGAGGATTGGCAAAAGTGACGGCTTTCCAAGAATTCCGCTGTGTCCTAGGCGACTGTTGCTTTGCACCAGGCGAGCTCGACTATACCTGCCCACAGCACGGCGAACTGGGTACGTTGGATATTGTTTATGACTATGAGTCTTTGCGCGCGAGCTTGGACCGCGATGCCATCAGCGGGGGCCAGATCGCCAATCACTGGCGTTATTTGCCTCTGCTGCCACTGGCGCCAGACAGCCAACTGCCATCTTTGTCGGTTGGCTGGACGCCACTCTATTGTGCGCCGCGGCTGGCAGAAAAATTGGGCATGAAGCAGATTTGGATCAAAGACGAAGGCGTCAATCCGACTGGCTCGCTGAAAGACCGTGCCAGCTCATTGGTCGTGGCGCGGGCGCTGCAAGCGGGCATTGAGGTGGTCGCTACTGCCAGCACGGGCAATGCGGCGGCGGCTTTGGCGGGCTTGGGCGCGGGGCTGGAGCAAATTGAAATCGTCCTATTTGTGCCTCACGATGCGCCTCCCGCAAAAATCGCCCAGCCTCTCGCGTATGGCGCGCACGTGTTTCTGGTCGATGGCAGCTATGACGATGCCTACGAATTGTGCACGCGAGCCTGCGCAGAATTTGGCTGGTATTCGCGCAATACCGGCGTCAATCCCTTCACGACCGAAGGAAAAAAGACAGTCGCGCTGGAAATCGCCGAGCAGCTGGGCTGGCGCGCGCCGGATGTGGTGGCGGTCAGCGTGGGCGATGGCAGCATCATCAGCGGCATCTATAAGGGCTTTTGGGATCTGCTGCAGTTGGGCTGGATCGAGAAGCTACCGCGTTTGCTGGGCGTGCAAGCCGAAGGCAGCGCCGTGCTCGCCAATGCCTGGCGGGCGGGTTTGTCGCCGGCAGCCATCAAGCGCCGAGCCGTCCGCACCATCGCCGACAGCATCGCCGCCGAGCTGCCCCGTGACCGCAGCAAAGCCCTGCGCGCTGTGCGAGAGTCCCATGGCGCCTTCGTCACTGTCAGCGACAAACATATGTTGGAAAGCATACCGCTGCTGGGCAGGCTTTGTGGCGTCTTTGCCGAGCCAGCGGCCGCGGCGGTTGCAGCCGGAGTCGAGCAAGCGCTGCAAGAGGGCATCATCGACAGCAACGACGAAATTTGCCTCGTCAGCACCGGCAACGGGCTGAAAGATATCGACAGAGTCCGCGAGAGCGTCGCTGGCGCGTTGCCGATACCAGCCGATGTCGATGTGCTGCGCGCGCGACTCGAGGAAATCGGACTGCTGTGAGCCAAGTCCCGACCTATTCCATTGTCGCGCCGGTCTATAACGAAGTCGGCAACCTGCGGCCTTTCACCGCGCAGGTCCGTGCCGCTATGGACGGCTTGGGCGAACCCTGGGAATTGCTGCTGGTTGATGATGGCAGCAGCGATGGTTCGCGGGATTTGATGCTGGAGCTGGCGGCCGAGGACTCGCGATTGCGCGTCATCAGCTTCGCGCGCAATTTTGGCCACCAGATCGCTGTGACGGCTGGGGTTGATTATGCCAGCGGACGGGCGGTGGTGCTGATAGACGCCGATCTGCAAGATCCCCCGGCGGTCATCCCGCGTTTGATCGAGAAATGGCAGGAAGGCTACGATGTGGTCTATGCCGTGCGCGCCGTCCGCAAGGGCGAAAGCTGGCTGAAGCGGTTGAGCGCCAAGCTCTTCTACCGCATGATTCACCGCATCACCGACATCAACATCCCGGTCGACACTGGCGATTTCCGTCTTATGGACGCGCGGGTGGCGGCGGTGCTGCGGCAAATGCGCGAACACCGGCGCTTTGTGCGCGGCATGACTAGCTGGGTCGGATTTCGCCAAACAGGCATCGAATATGTACGCGACGAGCGCACTTGGGGCGAAACGAAGTATCCGCTGCGCAAGATGATCGCCTTCGCGCTGGACGCCGTAACCAGCTTTTCGTTTTTTCCGCTGCAAATTATGATTGTTATCAGTCTGTTCCTGGGCGTGGCATCGCTGTTGTTGGGATTGGCGATCACGATCCTGCGCCTGACACAAGGCGAAGAATTTTTTGGCGGACAAGCCACCACTATCATGTTGTTGTTGCTGCTAAGCTCCTTTCAACTCTTTTTTCTCTTCGTCATCGGTCAATATGTCGCCCGCAGTTATGACGAAGCGCGCGACCGTCCACTCTATGTCGTGGCGTCCACAGCTGGCTTGGGGCAGGCGCGCGCGTCGAATCAACGGTTGCCCGCCCCTGGCGGAGCAGACGAAGCGACCGCGCTTGCCAAAGCGCACAGTCCAAGGCAAACTGAAGGCGAAGACAACAGGAGCGCTCGATGATTACGGGTCCGACCTTTGAAGAAATGCTGCATCCGCAGACCATCGACTCGCAAGTGCGCGCAGGCGCGCTTGATGCGCTGGATGCCGACCCGCTCAATCCGCTCAATCTCTACAATATCACCTGGCGGGACGCGCAAAATCAGGTGCTTCACCTGGTGCTCCCGCGCGAGCTGACCGGCGTCGATGCCCCTATCGTGCTCTTGTACGGCGGGCGTTTCCCCTCGGGCAGCCACAAGGTGGGCGCGGCCTATTCGGTGCTGCTAGAAAAACAACTGCTGGGCGAAGTCGATCCCGACCAGCACACGCTCGTCTGGCCCTCGACTGGCAATTATGGCATCGGCGGCGCTTTCATCGGCTGCCGCATGGAATATGACAGCATCGTCGTGCTGCCCGAAGAAATGAGCCAGGAACGTTTCGAGCGCATCGAACAGTACGGCGCGCGCATCATCCGCACGGCCGGCAGCGAAAGCAATGTCAAAGAAATCTATGATGAGGTGAACCGTCTGCGCGGCAGCGATCCCAAAATCCGCATCCTCAACCAGTTTGAGGTGATGGGCAATTATCGCTTTCATTATCATGTGACCGGCAACACCCTGGTCGAGCTGGCGGAGGACCTGCGAGGCGCGGGCATCGGCGCGGGCAAGATATCGGCCTTTGTCTCGGCAATGGGCAGCGCTGGCACGATTGCAGCGGGAGACCGGCTCAAGCAGGTCTGGCAAGACCATCGCATCGTCGGCTTGGAGCCGATTCAGTGCCCAACCCTGTTCAACAATGGCTATGGAGCGCACGAGATCCAGGGCATTGGCGACAAGCATGTGACCTGGATTCACAATGTTTTCAACATGGATGCGCTGATGGCCATCGATGATAGGGACGCGCTGAATGGCTTGCGCCTGCTCGCGGAAGCGGCGGGCCGCCGCCTTCTGGTCGAGCGCTTGGGCATGGATGCCGTCCTCGTGGAGCGCTTGGCGCAGCTGCTGGGCATCAGCGGCATTTGCAATATCATCGGCGCCATCAAAACCGCCAAGTTTTATGAACTCGGCAGCGATGATGTCGTGGTGACAGTCGCCACCGATGGCATGGAACGATATGACTCGGTGATGGCGGCGCTGCGCGAGCGGCATGGCGCGTTGGACGAAGCCGCAGCGCTGGCAATCGCCGATGGCGTCTTTTGGCGGGCGGGCAGGGACTGGATCATGGAAGGCACGCGGGCGACTCGTGAACGGTGGCACAACCTGAAGTATTACACCTGGGTCGAGCAGCAGGGCAAGACTGTCGCCGATCTGGACGCGCAGCGCGATCCGGGCTGGTGGCGCGCGCATCAGGTCGCCGTGGCCGAAATCGACCGGCGTTTGCTGGCGCAGCGCGGCAGTCGTTAGGCGGAACGGGGGACGGCAGTGTACGCGGATGATCGGGTCTTGGTGGCTGTGATGAATCGTAAGCGCGACTTTGATATCGCCATGCAAAAGCGCTGGTATCGCATCCCCCAGGTAAAAATGCGGCGCGGCTTGAATGCCGAATATGTCGCCTTCTTTATGAGCCGCAAGGTCTTTGGCGAGCGTGGCGGCAGCATCGCCTATTTCGCGCGCATCACGGGCCTCGAGCTGGCGCGGCGACGCGACCTGCTGCCCAATGAATCGCAACGCGCCGATGATCTGTATTACAAAGTGCAATTCCGAGACCTGATCGAAAAAGACCCGCCTATCGAAAACTTCCCCGCTCGTTCCATCAGTTTCATCCGCACGACTTGGGATCGCTTCGTCAGCGCCGAGACCATCAGCGATCTCTACAGCGTCGCCGATTTTTATGTCGACCGAGTCTATTATGCGCTGCGCGGCTGAACGGGAGGAGCAGTTGTCTATGCTGATTACCAATGCCAGGATCATCACGTTGGGCGCGCAGCCCGACATGTTGCCCAATCATGCGCTGCTTATTGACGGCGACACGATTGGCGCGGTGGGCAAAACAGACGAGTTGAAGGCGCGCTATCCACAAGCCGAGATCCTCGATGCGCGCGGACAGATTGTACTGCCCGGTGGCATCTGCGCGCATACGCATTTTTATGGCGCCTATGCCCGAGGCATGGCGATCCCGGGCGCCGCGCCGCGCGACTTTCCACAGATCTTGCAACGCTTGTGGTGGCCGCTGGACAAGGCTCTGGATGCCGACAGCGTTCGCGCCAGCGCACTGGTCTGTCTGGTGGATGCCATTAAGCATGGCACGACCAGCCTGATCGACCATCACGCCAGCCCCGCTTGTATCGAAGGCAGCCTGGATGTCATTGGCGAAGCCGTCGACCAAGCTGGCTTGCGCGCTGTGCTCTGTTACGAAGTCAGCGACCGCGATGGCCCCGACAAAATGCGCGCGGGCATCGCCGAAAACCTGCGCTTCATGGTCAGGACTGCCGATCACAGTCGCTTGCGCGGCAGTTTTGGCTTGCACGCCAGCTTGAGCTTGTCGGACGCCAGCTTGCGCGCCTGTGTCGATGCAGCGCCGGCCGCGGCAGGCTTTCACATCCATGTCGCCGAGCACGAAGCCGACCAGACCGACAGCCTGCGCCGCAGTGATTTGCGCGTAGTCCAGCGGCTGGATCGCTTCGGCATCTGGCGCGACAACACCATCGCCGCTCATTGTGTGCACATAGACGAGGCAGAACGGGATTTGCTGGCGCAGCGCGGCGTTTGGGTCAGTCATCAGCCCCGCTCCAACATGAACAACGGCGTGGGCGCGGCCGATATGGACGGCATGTTGGGCGCTGGCCTGCGGCTTTGCCTGGGCAATGATGGTTTCAGCAACAATATGTGGGCGGAATGGAAAGCGGCTTATCTGCTGCACAAGCTTGCCAATCGCGACCCGCGCCGGGCCCCCGGCGACCAGATTGCGCGCATGGCATGGGACAACAATGCCGGTTTGCTGCGCCGTTTCTTCCCCGAAATGCCCATCGGCGAGATCATCCCCAGCGCGGCAGCCGACTTGATCATGGTGGATTATCAGCCCTTCACGCCGCTGACAGCCGGCAACCTGCCTTGGCATCTGCTCTTCGGCTTCGAAGCCTCCATGGTCACCACGACCATTTGCGCCGGCAAGGTCTTGATGCGCGATCGGCAGCTGCAAACCCTGGATGAAAACGCGATCGCAGCAGCCGCGCTGGACTTGGCGCCGGGCGTTTGGGAACGGTATGCGCATCACGCGAATGCCAGTCTTGCATGATGGACCAACTGGAAATCAAAACGGAATGACGAAACGATGAAAACACTGGCGATACTCGGCGGCACCGGCAAAGAAGGCGCGGGCTTGGCGCTGCGCTGGGCGCGGCATGGTTACAGGATCATTATCGGCTCGCGCTCGGCCCAACGCGCAAAAATGCGGGCCGCCGAAATGTTGGCAGAAGTGCCGGGTAGTCAGCTAAGCGGCATGGGCAATGCCGAGGCGGCTGCGGCTGCCGATATCGTGGTATTGAGCGTGCCGTATAGCGCGCACAAAGCCACGTTGGAGAGTGTGCGCGAAGCCTGCGCGGGCAAGATCTTGGTCGACTTGACTGTGCCGCTGCAGCCACCGCAGATCATGACGGTGAACTTGCCGGCCGGGCAAGCCGCGGCTTTGGAAGCGCAGGCGCTGCTGGGCGATTCGGTGGCTGTGGTGGCGGCATTCCAAAATGTAAGCGCGGTCAAACTGCGCCAGCTTGATCAACTGGTCGATTGCGATGTGCTGGTCTGCGCCGATGATGCCGCTGCTAAGGCGCAAATCATCGAGCTGACGGCGGCAGCCGGTATGCGCGGCATCGATGCGGGTTCGTTGAAGAACGCCGTTGCTGCCGAGTCGCTGACGCCGCTGCTGCTGCACATCAACCGCGCGTATCGAGTCAAGGGCGCCGGCATCCGCATCACGGGCTTGGACCTTTGACCATGCGCAGAGCGCCTCAACTCTCCGCCTATGCCATCCCCGATATCCCGCTGATTCAAGCCGGCGACGACATTATCGACATCATGCTGGTCAAGGCGCAGGCAGCTGGCATTGAGCTGCAAGTTGGCGATGTTTTGGTGCTGTCTTCGAAGATCGTGTCAAAGGCGGCGGGCAGGTTGATTTGCCTGGCAGATGTGCGCGCTTCGCAGGCGGCTGTCGAGCTGGCTGCCGAAACGGACAAAGATCCGCGCCTGGTCGAGTTGATTCTCAGCGAGTCCGACCATGTTTCGCGAAAACGCCGCGGCGTGCTGGTAACCAAGCATCGACTGGGATTTGTGTCAGCCAACGCCGGCATCGACCAGAGCAATATTGAAGGCGGCGACGACCGGGCTTTGCTGCTGCCGATCGATCCCGACCAGGCTGCAAGCTCCATCCGCGAACAGATCCAGGCGCGGCTGGGCATCGTTGTTGGCGTCATCATCAGCGACACGCACGGGCGTCCTTTCCGCGTCGGCAATATCGGTGTGGCGATCGGCGCGGCCGGCTTGCCCACCATCCAAGATTTGCGGGGCAGCCGCGATCTATATGGGCGCACACTGGAGATCACCCAAGTCGCTTATGCCGATCTGGTGGCTTCTGCCGCGCATCTGCTGTGTGGCGAGGCAGACGAAGGCTTGCCGGCGGTCCTGCTGCGCGGCTTGGATGTGGGCGGAAAGCATGGCTGCGCGGCCGATCTCATCCGCGCTCCCGAACATGACCTCTACCGCTAAGCCATGACAGCCGCGGACTTGCTGCGACAGATGCGCGGACGGCGCTCGCTGCGGCGTTATCGCGCCCAGCCCGTGCCACATGAGAAGATCGCCCAGCTCTTGGAAGCGGCAATCTGGGCGCCATCGGCACACAATCGCCAGCCCTGGCGCTTCGTCGTCATGCCAGACGACGCGAGCAAGCAAGGTCTGGCGGCGGCTATGGGCGCGAGGCTGCGGCAAGACTTGAAGGCGGATGGCCTGCCCGACGACCTGATCGAGGCGGATGCCCGGCGTTCTTATGAGCGCATCACCGAGGCGCCGCTGTTGATCCTGCTGTGCATGAGCTTGCGGGATATGGATGTTTATCGCGATGCACCAAGAAACCAGCACGAACGCAGCATGGCGCAGCAGAGCGTGGCTATGGCCGGGCAAAATATCTTGCTGATGGCGGAGGGACTGGGCTTGGGCGCCTGCTGGATGTGCGCGCCCTTGTTCTGTGGCGAGCTGGTGGCGCAGACGCTCGACCTGCCGCCAGATTGGCAGCCGCAGGGTATGATCACCTTGGGCTACCCAGCTCAGCAGCGTCAACGTGGACGCGAAGGCTGGGAATCGAGAACAGTATGGCGTTGAGGCAAAAAATCGCCGTGCTTATAGGCGGCGTTGGCGGTGCAAAGCTGGCTTTGGGCCTGGCGAACTTGCAGCCGACACCGCAGTTGACCTTCATCGTCAACACGGGCGATGACTTTTGGCACCTGGGGCTGAAAATCTGCCCCGACATCGACACGTTGATGTATACGTTGGCTGGCAGGGTCAACCCGCAGCTGGGCTGGGGAGTCGCGGATGACAGTACCCATGTCCTAGACAGCCTCATACGGCGCTATGCCTGGGATGCTTGGTTCAAGTTGGGCGACCAGGACCTGGCGCTGCACCTGCTGCGGACAGCGGCCATGCGCGACCAGGTCAGCCTGACAGATTTCACCAGCAGGATCGCCCGGCGGATGGGCATTGAATCGACTATCCTGCCTATGAGCGATGTCGAAATGCCCACCCTGATTCGCAGTCGCGAAAGCGGCGAGATGAGTTTCCAGGAATACTTCGTCAGACAGCGCTGGCAGCCGGCTATCCAGCAGATCCAGTATGATTCTGGCCAAGGCGCGAGCCTGCCAGCCCGGGTAGACGATGCCTTGACCAGCGCCGACATGGTCATGATTGCGCCGTCCAATCCCTGGCTGTCGATTGCGCCTATCCTGGCGGTGCCGGGCTTGCGCGAGTTGCTGGCAGCGCTGCCTGCCCCCAAAGTTGCGATTACACCGGTTATCGGTGGCGACGCGGTCAAGGGTCCCACTGCCAAGATCATGCGCGAACTGGGCCTGGCCGTATCGGCGCGCACGGTCGCGTGCTATTATGAAGGTATCATCGACGGATTCGTCGACGATCTGCGCAATCCTCCGTTTCATTTCGCCGGGCTGCGGACGACGCGGCTGGATACGCTGATGACGGATCTGCCGCGCAAAGTGGCATTGGCGCGAAATACACTAGACTGGGTGCGAGGCTGGTAGACATGAGCCTGTGGACGATCATCCCGGTCAAGCCGCTGCAATACGCCAAGAGCCGTCTGTCGACAGTGCTGGAGCCCGAACAACGTTTCCTACTGGCGCAAGCCATGTTTCGTCATGTGCTGTCGGTGGTGATGCAAGCCGGGTCTGTCACAGGCGCGCTGGTCATCTCGCGGGATACGAAGGCTCTGGCCATCGCGCGGGAACTGGGGGCAAAGACTCTGCAAGAAAGCGCCGAGTCCAACTTAAATCCGGCGCTGCTGCGGGCGACGATGGTGCTCAGAGCATGGCGCGCCGATGCCGTATTGGTATTGCCCGCCGACTTGCCCTTTATCAATGGCGACGACATCGTCCAACTGGTCAGCTTGTCCAAAGAGCGCTCTATTGTGATCGCCACCGACAGCGAACAGGACGGCACGAATGCGCTGCTGGTGCGTCCGCCTGGCGCGATTGAATATACCTATGGCGCTGGCAGCTATGCGCGGCATATCAAAGAGGCAGAACAGAAGGGCATCGCTGTGCAGCGCTACGAGTCGCCACGTACCAGCCTGGATATTGATGTGCCTGCCGACTTGCACATGTACCAGCGCATCATTGCAAAGGGACAACACAGCCACTTGCCCTCTCTTGCACCCGCTCAGGACGAAAACTGAGCCTGGCATTTGCCTATTGCGCCGATTCTGCGCGATAATAGGCGCGTGGCAGACATAGCAAAAATCTTTGGAGTAAGCCCATGGCTGATCGAGTAGCGCTGTATCTGCAAGACGCGCATCCGCTGAATGATGCAATCGCCTATGTGCAATATGCCGAAGAACGCGGCTTCGAAGCCGTCTGGCAAGCCGAAAGCCGCTTGGTGCGCGATGCCATTGTGCCCATGGCGGCCTTTGCTGCGACCACCTCGCGCATCAAAATCGGCTCGGGCGTTATCAACAACTGGACGCGCAATGCTGCCGTCATCGCGGCAACCTTCCTGACCCTGGATGACTTGGCAGCCGACCGCATCTATTGCGGCATTGGCGCATGGTGGGACCCGCTGGCGGCAAAAGTTGGCATCACACGCAGCAGGAACTTGCTCGCCATGCGCGAGGTGGTTACCACTGTGCGCCGCCTGCTCAACCGCGAGCGGGTTACTTTTGCTGGCGAATTCGTGCAGCTCACCGATGTCGAGCTGGATGTCGTTCACGGGCGCAAAGAGCCGCGCAATGTGCCCATTTATATCGGAGCGACCGGTCCCAAAATGATGGCGCTGACAGGCGAGATCGCCGATGGCGTCGTGCTGAACTACCTGGTTTCGCCCAAATACAACGAATCGGCCATGGCGCAACTGGAGATCGGCGCAAAACGCGCGGGCAAAACGGTATTTGATGTCGACCGCCCCCAGCTGGTCGTCTGCTCGGTGGATCATGACCGGGGCAAAGCGCTGGATGCCGCGCGCAAGCTGGTGACGCAGTATCTTGGGCAGCAGCCGCACATCATGAAAGCCAGCGGCGTCAGCCAGGATTTGCTGGACGAAATCGGCCAAGTGTTGACTTGGCCCGCCAGTGAAGCGCAGATCATGCAAGCGATGAAACTCGTGCCCGACGATGTCGTGCAGATGATCACAGCCAGTGGCACGCCAGCCGAATGCAAAGCCAAGGTGCGCGAATATATGCGAGCCGGCGCGACTTGCCCCATCCTCTACCCCCTGGGAGACGATGTACGTTTGATGATCGACACCTTTGCCGGGGGATTTTCCGAGTAGAGCGCGGAGAACGGTTCGTGAAGATCCTCTGCGTCAGCGATACCGAAATGCCGCAGTTGCACAGCGCGGTCAACTTGCGCCGTCAATACAAAGACATTGACATGGTCATCAGTTGCGGAGATATGCCGCCCGCCTACCTGGAATACATCACCAGCATCTTGCAAGTTCCACTCTATTATGTGCGGGGAAATCACGACGAGCGCTATCACGAAGAACCGCCGGGTGGCATTGACCTGCACCAGCAAGTCGTGCAGTATCGCGGACTGACCATGACAGGACTGGAGGGCTGCATCCGTTATAACAACGGTGAAATACAATACAGCCAGGCGCAGATGCATCGCATGGTCATGGGATTGGCGCCGAAAATTCTAGCGAATCGATGGCTGCGCCGGCGCGGCATTGATCTCTTCGTTACGCATTCGCCGGCCCGCGATATTCACGATGGCAAAGATTTCGCGCATCGTGGTTTCGTCAGCTTTCGCAACTTCATGCGCTGGTTTCGTCCGCGTTATATGCTGCACGGGCATGTGCATACTTGGGACCGGCGCAAGACAGTTCGCACACAATACAAGTCCACCTGTGTCATCAATATAAATCCATTCACCGTGCTGGAATTGAACCCACTCTAGGCGCAAGGCCAGCAGGAGGCGGACAAGGCATGTGGCAAGCCTATCATAGTATAAGCAGCATTGACGAAGCGCTGGCTCTGCTGGATGAACATGGGCGGGCGGCGCGCATCGTCGCGGGCGGCACCGACCTGATCATCGAAATGGAGCGCGGCCAGCATCCCCAGCTGCAAATCATCGTTGATATGACGCGCGTGCCGGGCCTGGACGATATCACGTTGGAAAACGGGTCTATAACGCTGGGACCGCTGGTCACGCACAATCATGTCGTGGGCAGCCAGCTCATCCGCGACCAAGCCACTCCCCTGGCGCAGGCATCGTGGGAAGTCGGCGCGCCACAAATACGCAATCGCGCCACCATCGCCGGCAACCTCATCACGGCTTCTCCAGCCAACGACACCATCACGCCGCTCATTGCTCTGGGCGCAGAACTTACTTTGGCATCCAAGCGGGGCCAGCGCCGGCTTCGGCTCGAAGACTTCTACAGCGGCTTCCGACAGACCATTCTGCAACCCGACGAGTTGCTGCGGGCCATTCATATTCCCGCGCTGAGCGAGGGCGAACGTGGCATCTTCCTCAAGCTGGGATTGAGGCGGGCACAAGCCATCTCGGTGGTTGATGCGGCGGTCGTGATCAAACGCCATGTCGATGGAATTGTGTGGGACGCGCGCATCGCTTTGGGCAGCGTTGCGCCCACCGTCGTCCGCGTGCCGCCTGCCGAAGATTTCTTGCGAGGCAACAAGCTGGCGCCCAAGGTGATCGCCGAGGCTGCGCGCATCGCCGGCAATTACCCCGCGCCAATCGACGATGTGCGTGGCAGCGCCGAATACCGCAGCGAAATGATCAAAGTGCTGGTGGCGAAGGCGCTGCGGCGGCTGGCGGCGGACGAGCTCGATTCTGGTTTGCCCGCGCATCCACCTATGCTCTGGGGAGCGAATGGTGGCCGGGTTGGTTGTGGGCTGCCCGAGCCAATTGTGCACCGGCCTGACAGTCCAATCGAGAGTCGCGTCAACGGAATCGATGTGCGCATCGCGAGCGGTCAGCACAAATCGCTGCTGCATTGGCTGCGCGATGATGTCAAGCTGCCGGGCACGAAAGAAGGCTGCGCAGAAGGCGAATGCGGCGCTTGCACTGTCTTCCTGGACGATGTGGCGGTGATGGCTTGCATGGTCCACGCTCCCCGCGCGCACGGGGCAGATGTCCTAACCATAGAAGGCTTGCAAAATGGCGATGCCCTGCACCCAATCCAGCAGGCATTCATCGACGCAGCGGCTGTGCAATGTGGATATTGCACGCCGGGCCTCTTGATGGCCGGAGCCAAGCTCTTGGACGAGTTCCCCCAGCCCAATACCGAACAGATCAACTATGGCATCAGCGGCAACTTGTGTCGTTGCACGGGGTATTACAAGATCCTCGAAGCATTCCACCAAGCCAGCGCGCGCAAACTGCAAGCAGAACAAGGCTGAATCATGGACCGTACAGTGCCCAAGTCTGGCAACGATAACATTGAGCTGTATATGCGCACTTATTATTCGCTGCTGCGCTCCAGCGATGCTATTGAAATTGATACGCTGGTAGAGAGCCATGTGGCGATGAACTCGTCGCTGCACGAAGGCGCCGGCTCCCTCGAGATCGATGCCTCGGCGCTGATGTACAGCGCGCTGCGCTTGCCGCCCTGCATCATTGATGTTACGGATGTGCTGGTAGGGCAGTTGGAGCGGGGATTTGTGGCCGCTGGTTATCACGATATCGCCAGCTGGCAGCGCGTATTTTCCACGGGCAGACGCCGCCGCACGCACTTTGATGGCAGCAGCGCTCTGGCTGTTTATATCGTCAGCCGCTCGGATATCGACGATCTCACCCCCATGCTCACCGCGTATCAAATCGAGTGGAACAAGCTGCATGCGCGCTTGCAAAACCAGGATTTATGCGATTTGCTGCTGCGGCATGCCGAATGCAGCGACTTGCCTGACGAAGACTTCGCTGTGCTGGCAAAGGGCTTGACGATGGCGGTCAGCGATCTGCGCAGGCTGCAACTTCTCTGGCAAAGCGACTTCGTAGCCAACCTGCTGCGCATCAGCCGCCAGCGCAAGAGCATGACCTTGCGATTGATCGCCGGATCGCTGGCAGACTATCGGCGCGCCACCGCCTCCTGGTGGAACGAACTTTGTGACGAACTGGATCAGGCGGGCATCGATCCTGGCGAACGACCCGTCTACTTCGTCTCCAGCAACACACATTCCCTCATCAACCTGCTGGCTGGTTTTGCGCGGCGCTATGAAGAAAGTCTGGTGCAGTATATTGAGCAATTTGAAAAAAGATCGCTGTTGACTGAGTACGAAGACATCAAAGAAAGCTATCACAAGAGCACCGACAATTTTCTGTATTTTGTGTTGCGTCAGTATCTTTCCGACACCGGCAGCGGGACGCGGAATGACTTCGCGCGAGAAGAACATCGCCTAGGCATGCACCGTATGCCTAGCCGACATGGTTTCGAAATGGAAACACAGATCATCGAGCTGGGCAAGCTGGAGGCGCAGTGGTTCGATCCGCGTCTGGGCGATGCCGGCGACTTGCAGCGGCTGCGGCACAGCAATGCGCTCATTATCAATATCGACTATCCGCTGGGCATGTCGGCCTACGAATTGCTCAGCCGGATTACGCAAGGCGTGGGCAGGCTGGCTGGGGTCTATGTGATGGGCAAAGCCGCGACATTGAACGGGCGCATCGGCGATATGATGATCCCCAATGTGATCCACGATGAACATTCGCAGAATACCTACCTGTTTCGCAATTGTTTTACCGCCCGGCATGTCCGCGCCAACATGCGCCACGGCAATGTCCTGGACAACCAAAAGGCCGTCACTGTGCGCGGCACTTTCTTGCAAAATCCCAATTATATGGATGTCTTCTACCGCGAGGGTTATACGGATATTGATATGGAAAGCGGTCCTTATCTGTCGGCGACGTATGAAGCTTTCCGTCCGCAGCGCCACCCTATGAACGAGATCGTCAATTTGCATTCGGTCGAATTCGATATTGGCTTCTTGCATTACGCATCGGACAAACCCATGAAACCGGGCCAGAATCTCGGCGCGGGCAGCTTGAGCTATGGCGGCGTCGAGCCGACTTATGCCGCAGCCATCGCCATTTTGCGGCGCATCTTTGACAATGAAACTGAGCAGGTCGGCCAGACGCGCTTTGTGGCGCTGCCGGGCTTCTGATTATCACGAAAGGGCAAGTCTTGTGCCAGCTCAAACAGGCTCTGTCATCGGCGAATCGATCAAGCGCATCGACGCGCGAGGCAAAGTAACTGGCGAAACGCGTTATCCCGGCGATATTGATATCGAGGGGCAGCTGTGGATGCGCATCAAGTTCAGCGAGCGCGCTCATGCCCGCGTGATCGGTGTCGATGTGGCCGCCGCCGAAGCGCTGCCGGGCGTCCTGCGCGTCTTCACGAGCCATGATGTGCCGGTGAATGAATATGGCTTGGTCATCAAAGATCAGCCCGTGCTCTGTGGTCCAGGTGGCGACAAAGCCGGCGCTGATGTCGTCCGCTGCTATATGGATATGGTGGCGTTTGCCGTGGCCGAGACCGATGCGATCGCGAGCGAAGCCCTTGCGTTAATCCAGGTACATTACGAAGACTTGCCCGCCGTGTTTGATGCCGAAGAGGCCATGACTGCATCTGCGGCGCAGCTGCACGCCGACTGCCCAGACAACCTGGTGGCGCGTTACCGTATCCGCAGGGGGGATATGGCGGCTGGCTGGCGGGCGGCGGATGTCGTTGTCGAAGGCACTTACGAAACAACCTGGCAAGAGCATGCCTACCTGCAGCCCGAAGCCGGCTTGGCGTACATCGATGAAGAAGATCGCGTGACTGTCGTGGTGGCCGGGCAATGGACGCACGAAGACCAGGAGCAGATCTATCATGCGCTGGACCTGCCGCCCGAGCAGGTGCGCGTCATGTACCCGGCGATTGGCGGAGCATTCGGCGGGCGCGAAGATATGTCCGTGCAAATCGTGCTGGCGCTGGCCGCCTGGAAATTGCGGCGTCCGGTCAAAATCCAGTGGAATCGCGAAGAATCCATCCTCTACCACCACAAGCGGCACCCAATCAAAGTGCGCGCGAAGTGGGGCGCGACCCGCGATGGCATGCTCACCGTCATCGAGTCTCAAGTCATCGGCGATGCCGGCGCCTACAATTACACTTCCAACAAGGTGCTGGGCAACGCGCATCTGACAGTTAGCGGACCCTACGAAGTCGACAACATTCACATCGACACTTGCGCCGTCTATACCAACAACATCCCTTCTGGCGCATTTCGTGGTTTTGGCGCTCCTCAAGGACTGCTGGCGGCGGAAGGGCAAATGAATCGGCTGGCGGCGGCGCTGAACATGGATCCGCTGGAGATCCGCCTCAAGAACAGCATCCGCGAGGGCAGCATGGGCTCGGTGGGCACGCCATTCCCGCCCGGCGTCAGCATGCCGCACGTGTTTGAAGCCTGCGGAACAGAATCATGGTGGCGCCAGGGAAAAGCGGGCTGGCAGCTGCAATCGCCCTCACAACCGTCCGACAGCAGCAAAGTGCGTGGGCGCGGCCTGGCGGGCGGCTTCAAAAATATTGGCTTCGGCTTTGGCTTCCCTGAGCATTGCTGGGCGGGCATAGAGCTGCAGGGCAGCGCCGAGATTGAGCGCGTCATTTTGTACCATGCCGGCGCTGATGTGGGGCAGGGCGCGCACACGGCATTGATGCAGATGGCGGCTGACGCGGTGGGCCTGCCTTTCGAGCGCGTGCAGCTGGTCGCATCCGATACGGCAACATCCGGCTCATCGGGCAGCGCTTCGGCATCGCGCCTGTCGTTCATGTCGGGCAATGCCATACGCGGCGCGGCTGAGCTCGCCCTGCGCAAATGGCAAGATGAAGAACGTCCCGCCAAAGCCGAGTTCATGTATCATCCGCCGGGGACGACATCTTTCGACGCGCAGACCGGCTATGCCAGGCCCAACTTCGCTTATGGCTATGTCGCCGAGGCGGTCGAGGTAGAGGTCGATATCGAAACGGGGCAGGTGCAGTTGCTGGAGGTCGTCTGCGCCAACGATGTGGGCAAGATCATCAACCGGCAGCAGCTCGAGGGGCAAATTGAAGGCGCGGTCGTACAAGCGCAAGGCTACGCGCTGATGGAATACCTCGTCTCTCGCGACGGGCGCATCCTGAATCCCTATTTGTCGACTTATTTGATCCCGACATCGCTGGATGTGCCGCCACGGGTCAAGTCGGTCTTGCTGGAATATCCCGACCCGATCGGACCATGGGGCGCGCGTGGCATGGCAGAAATGCCTTTCTTGCCTCTGGCGCCCGCTATCGCCGCGGCGATATATGATGCGACTGGCGTCTGGGTCGACTCGCAGCCATTTATTGCCCAGAAGGTTGTCAAAGCCTTGCGAGCGGCCGGGATCGGCGAGGTCTAAACGCGCCCGCCAGCGCATTTCGTGTTATCATTGCGACTGTCTAGGATGGGCTTGCTGCGGAGCATCTGCAGCGGGCGGCAAGGCGGCACATGCAGCTGCAAAAAGCATTTCATGTTGTCCCGGGCGATGTCGTCGCCTTTATCGGCGCGGGCGGCAAGTCGTCGCTGCTGGTCGGCTTGGGCTATGAATTGGCAGAGGCTGGCTGGCGCGTGCTCGCGACCACGACCTCGCAGCTGGCGACCGATCAGCTTTCGCTCTTCCCGCGCGTCATGTCCAGCCGCGTCGATGCGCGCGCCATCTCTCAGGCGCTGACCGATGATCAGTTTGTGCTGTTGCATGACGACATCCGCGCTGGCACAGTCTATGGTCCGCCGCTGTCATGGACGCGCGACCTGCTGGACCGCGTAGATTCCGATATTGTGCTGGTCGAAGCCGATCATGCGGCCGGCTTGCCTTTCAAAGCTCCCCGCGCCGACGAGCCGCAAATCCCGCTGGAAACCTCGCTGGTGGTGCTGGTGGCGTCTTTGAGCGCGTTGGGAGCGCCGCTGGATGAAGCGCATGTCTACAACCCAGCAGCGATGATCAATCGCTATGGCTTCGCGCGGAATTCGCCGGTGAAGTCGGCTTGGCTGGCGCAGGTGCTGCGTGACGAAACATTGGGCTTGCGAGGCGTGCCCAAATCGGCGCGAGTCCTGGTGTATTTGAACCAGGCGCCAGCGCGTGGATATGCTCGCGGACGCGCCAGGATGATCGCGCGATTGTGTTTGCAAAGTCCGCGCGTGCATGGTGTGGCGATGGGCTCGGTGCGCGGACTTGAACCGGTCGGCGAGCTGCAGCGGGCTGTTGGCGCGGTCGTGCTGGCGGAGAGCGATGCCAGGAGCGTTGCGCAGACAACCGAACAGCTGATGCGCTCGCGCATAGACCACATCCGGGTCCTTACCGGCGCTGACGCTGCCAAAGTCCGCGCTGCTCTGAAGCCGCTGGGAGCAACGACAATTCACGACAGGACTTATCGCCGAGGCGGCGCGGTCACTGCCCTGGAAGCCGGATTTCGCGCGTTGCCAGCCCATGTCGCTGCGGCGCTGGTCGTGCCTGCCCATGGCAATTGCCTGACGCCAAAGCGCGTCTATCAACTGCTGACAGCCTATGCGCGTGGCGATGGCGAGTTTATCACGGTAGGTGCTGGTCAGGGTGAAAGCGGTTCGGCAGTCGTCGGACGGCGACACTGGGCAGATATCACGGCGCTGCCCCGAGGATCCAGCCTTGGCGCGATCCTCCAGCATTTCCATGACTGCATCGCCGTGCTCGACCAGCAGACCGGGTTTGCTGCGCCCAATGTCGAGGACCATGCATCTGGCGAAGGTCTGCTGTGGTTGCAGAGTCGCTAGCTGTCTTGCTGCTCCAATAATTCACGAAGCATATCGCGGGACCAGTTGCTGCTGGCTTTGGTGTCAAGTTGCAGGCGCAACGTGGCTGGTCTGCGATTGATATGTCCGCTGGCTTCTTCGCGCATTTCATCAAAGAAGCGCATGGGCGTAATCACGATCAGCACTTCGTAGGGCAGCAACTTATGATCGGGCGGCGGCGCATAGACATAGCGCGCGCTCTTGGCTTTGCGTATGCCGATCACGCCAGCACGGTAGCGATTGGCTAACGAGAGCTGCTGCAACGTCTTGCCGATCCAGGGCGAATCGTCTTCCATATAAAACTCCGCCGTTTCCAGTTGCGTCTGCTCGTTGTAGAGCACATGCTGCAAGAATTCGGCGACCTCTGGACGGGTCGTAGACAGCAGCACAAACTGGGCGGCGACATGGAAGGGACTGACGACGCGGTCCGCGCCCGACCGCCGCAGTTTCTCGACCATGTCATCGGTTGTGGCTGTCACCGAAACCAGCAGCGACTTGCTGATGCTGCGCGAAGACAGCACGGTCAAGACGGCCGCAGCCCGGTCGCCCATAGAGATCATAATGGCTTGGGCGCGTTCGACACCGGCTTTGCGCAGGACATGGTCGCGGGTGGAATCGCCCAAAATGACGCGGAAGCCGCGCGCTCGCCAGCCTTCCGCCAGCGCCGCGTCGTTGGTCAGCAAGACGAAAGGGCGCGCTGGATCCAGAAAGCGGACTGCGCTCACGATGATGTGATCATCGCCGCAGATGACGAAGTGCTTTGTCATGTCCTGGACGGCTCTTTCGCTCTCGGACAAACTGAGCGTCTGATTGAGTTGCTTCGACTCGCGTGAATGCACCAATCGCTGGAAAGTGGCGAAGCGCATTTCGTTTCTGCCCTGTGGCTGGCATTTGCCTTGCAGAATCGGGATCATGGGGCCAGGCGCCACGCACAGCAAGATTTCATCTTCTTGCAAGACACGGCTGCTGGCCGGGGAATGCAAAAAGTCTGCCGTCTCCAGTCGTATGCCAATGACACCCGCATCGTATTTCTCAGCCAGTTGCAAATCGCTGATGCGCCTGCCGATCCAGGGCGAGTTGGCTTCTATTTCCAACTGCGTGATCTGATGTTGCGTCTCTTGATCGAAGAGTATGCTGTTGAAGAAATCGTTGACAGCCGGGCGCAACGTGGCGCTGTTGAGAAACTGCGATGCGACTTCGTAAGGCGCAAGCACAACATTGGCGCCGGCTTTGATCATCTTCTGCTTCAGCACCTCTTCTACCACGGCGGCGGTGATATAGAGGCGGGAGTTCAAATTGCGCGCGCTCAGTACGGTGAGCAAATTCTCTGCGTCTTGACTGAGCATGACCATGATGGCCCGGGCGCGAGCGACGCCAGCTGCCTGCAACGTGTTGTCGTCCGATGGATCGCCATCGATGACCAGGATGCCGGCGCTGCGCAGGTGTTCAGCATAGTCGCTGTCTTCGGTAACCACCACGATGAGATCGAGCAGGGTGGTATGGTCATGAAAGAGATTCAAATACAACGAAAATACCTTGCGCACCAGGCTCTTCAGTCCCTGCGCGCCGCCAGGAATGCGCTCTAGCCAGGATTCAATGGGCTGGAAGCGGATGTCCTGATATTGCTTCAGGCGGATGCGAGCGCCATTCAAGACATAGCCGATTGTCTTGTCGACCATTTCGCCGCTTCCGCAAATGACATAATGCTTGCTCAGCTTGCCGATTTTGCGTTTGTTGCGCATTTGTCGGCGGCGCGCCATGGCTTCGGCGCTGAAGAGCAGGGCGAATGACGATGACAGAAAGAAGGCCAGCGCGCCCAGACCAGTAAATATAAGCGCCAAGGTGAACAGCCGACCCAGTGGCGTGATGGGCACGATATCGCCGAAGCCGATTGTCGTCAGCGTGATGATCGTCAGGTAAATAGCCTCGAACCAGGGCTTGCCCTCGATCAGCACATAGCCGATTATGCCAACAGGTATGACGATGAGAATCAGAATGGCGGCTGCACGGAATTGCCTGCGGATGTCGTTCAAACGTCAATCCCATCCTGTCTGGGCAAATCAGGGCACGGCATGCGCAGCAAGTGGTCGCTCGGCGGAATCTATTCCGCAGCGCGCATAGTTCCCAAATGCCGCTGCCCCAAGTATACCGAGAACCAGCAGCTTGTGCTATCATGGCGCTGTGCCAGGGGACGAGCCAGGCGGGGCGGCGATGTACACAAAGGACGATTTTCAGCGCGCAGCCAATACCATCCTCGACCGCCTGACGCTGCAGCCGCAGATCGGCATGGTGCTAGGCTCGGGGCTGGGCAAACTGGCTGACGAGCTCTCTGCGCGCACTATCATCCCTTATGCAGAGATTCCCGGCTGGTCGGCTTCGACCGTACATGGGCACCAGGGCAATCTGGTCATCGGCGAACTGGAAGAGCAGGTCGTCGCTGTCATGCAAGGACGCGCCCATTTCTACGAAGGCTACAGCATGCAGCAGGTGACATTCCCGATCCGCGTGATGAAGGCGATGGGCATGCACACGGTCATCCTGACCAACGCGGCTGGCGGCATCAACAAGGACTACGCTGTTGGCGACTTGATGCTGCTGGAAGACCACATCAACCTGCCGGGCATGGTCGGAGCGAACCCGCTGATGGGCGCCAATGATGAGTCCCTGGGCTTGCGTTTTCTTGGCTTGGCGCAGGCCTACGACCGCCCATTGCGGGAGCAAGCCCTGCAGGTGGCTGCCCAGCACGACATCCCCTTGCACAGCGGCGTGTATTGCTCACTTTCGGGGCCCGCATTCGAGACGCCCGCCGAGATCCGCATGCTGCGGGCTTGGGGCGCAGACGCAGTGGGCATGTCGACCACGCATGAGGTTTTGGTAGCGCGGCACGCTGGCATGCGTGTGCTGGCATTCTCGGGCATCACCAATTGCGCCATTGATCAGGTCGATACTGATTTGGAAACCAATCACGAAGAAGTGCTGGAATCGGGCGAGATCATCGTGCCGCGACTGACCACCGTACTAAAGGGCGTGCTGAACGACTTTCCAACATGATTGGCTTCATTGCGCTGATTGATCAAGTCGCCATCGGCATCTATTTTCTGTTGGCGGCTGGGATCTTGTTTGCGCTGCGCCGCGTCCTCATGCATGGCGAAGAACTGCGTTCGTCGTATTTCGAGTTGGAGCGAGATCTGGCGCGATACCGCCGACAAAATGCGCTCACCGCAGCCATCCTGCTGCTGGAACTCGCCATCATCGTGGCTGGCGTGCAAGCGGTGATTGTGCCCGAGCTGCTGCGCGACCAGCAAATCGATGCGCTGGCTGCCGAGGTTGCCGCCAATGACGACACATTCGAGACGCCTGTGCCCGACCAGCCCGCCGCGAATCTGGGCATAGAACCTGTCCCGCTGCCGCGCTCGGCCGACCTGGCTTCTCAAATTCGCGCCACACCCTTGCCCACGCCCACGCCAGTCGGCACGATTATCCCGGCCGACCTGCCCATCGGCTGCGACTCTCCGCAAGCCCAGCTGCAAGTGCCGGGCAATGGCATGCGCGTCTTTCAACCGATTCCCGTGGTTGGCACGCTCTATGCCGATCAGTTTTCTTATGCCACGTTGGAAATCAGCGGAGCGAGCACTTTGGGGGCTTTTCAAGTGATTGCCGATCAGGCTGTGGAAGTGCGGGAGCGCGCGGAGTTCAGCCAATTTGTGCCGGCCGGTTATGAACCGGGCGAATACCAGTTTCGTCTGATGGTCTTTGATATCACCAACACCTTGAAAGCGCACTGTCTGGTGCACATCTACATCAGCGAGCCACTGCCGACCAACACGCCGGCGAGCTAAAAGCTGCTCGACTGCAAACGCCGCGCCACCCGTCGCCGCAAGCGCCGCAGCCGCGCTATGCGATATTGCACATGCCGCTGTTGACGTTTGATCAGCGATCCGTGCTGTTCGCTGGGTTTGGGCACGCCCCAGCGGATGATCATGGACGCCCAGGCCAAGCCGCCGCCAAAGCCGACCAGCGCAATATGATCGCGGTTGTTTATGCGCCGCTGTTCGATGGCTTCGCACAGGGCGATTGGGATCGAGGCTGCTGATGTATTGCCATAATGCTCGACATTGCTCATGAACTTGGTGATGTCGATGCCCAGCTTGCGAGCCGCCGCCTGCAATATGCGCCGATTGGCCTGGTGTGGGATAACCAGGTCGATATCCTCGACTTTGACTTGCGCCAACCGACAGGCTTGTTCGATGCTCTCGCTGACGACGCGCGTGGCAAACTTGAACACCTCACCGCCTGCCATGCTGATCTTGTAGAATTGATTGCCGTTGGCGCCGGCCGGCGAGTCCTTGGCATCGATGCTGCCCACGCTGGGGATGGCCAGCAGATCTGCTCCAGCGCCATCAGAGCGGAGAACGCTGGAAAGCACACCGCCCGGCGCATCACTGGCGCGCAAGATGACTGCCCCTGCACCATCGCCAAAGAGTATGCAGGTGCTGCGGTCGGTCCAGTCTATTATGCGGCTCATGGTTTCTGCGCCGATCACCAATGCCGCGTTGATCGAGCCAGCGCGAATCGAATCGGCCGCAAGCTGAAGACCATACACAAAGCCCGAGCAGGCCGCGCTCAAATCAAATGCGCCAGCCTCGCTCGCATTCAGCCAATCTTGCACCTGGCTGGCTGTGCTGGGAAAGATGTTCTCGGCTGTAGACGTAGCGACAATGATCAAGTCAAGATCGGTGGGCAGGATATCTGCGACTTCCAGAGCCTGCCGCGCCGCATTATAAGCCAGGGTCGCCGTTGATTCGGCTTCATGCGCGATATACCGCTGGCGGATGCCGGTGCGGGTGAATATCCAGTCGTCGTTGGTTTCTACGAAAGCGGCAATATCGTCATTGGTCATGACCTTCTCGGGCACCGCCTTGCCCCAGCCGATGACATGGGCAAAGCGCGCTGCTGCCGTCGCCTCTGCGCCGGGCGAACTAGACTGCGCCATTGTGAGCGTGTTCGCCGAAGATTAGCACCGCATTGTGCCCGCCAAAGCCGAAGGCGTTGGACATCACGAGGCGCACCTCGTGCTTTATGCCGGTATGGGGCACATAATTGAGATCGCAGTTGGGGTCGGCTGTGTGCAAATGAATGGTCGGTGGAATGAAATTCTCGCGAATGGCCATAATAGAAAAAACGGCTTCGATCGCCGAGCCGCCGCCCAGCAAATGCCCGGTCATGGACTTGGTCGAGCTGACGGGGATTTCGTAGACGCGTTCTCCCAGGGCGCGTTTTAGGGCGTTCGTTTCGGCAGTATCATTCAGGGGCGTGCTGGTGCCATGGGCGTTGATGTAGTCGATGTCGTCCGCGCTTATTCCAGCATCTCGCATGGCAAACGCGACTGCCTTGGCCGCGCCTTCACCACTTTCCATGGGCGCTGTTATGTGATGCGCGTCCGAGGTGTGGCCATATCCCAGCAGCTCGGCATAGATCTTCGCGCCCCGGTCACGCGCGTATGCCAATTCTTCCAGGACCAGCACGCCTGCGCCTTCGCCTGGCACAAAGCCATCGCGCTTCAGGTCAAATGGGCGTGAGGCGGTATCGCGGTCGTTGTTGCGGCTCAGCGCAGTCATATTGTTGAAGCCCGCCACGCACAGCGGCACGATGGCTGCTTCTGATGCGCCGGCAAGCATGGCTTTGGCATCGCCGCGCCGGATGATATGCATGGCTTCGCCGATGGCATTGTTGCCCGATGCACAGGCGGTGACGATGCAATGATTCGGCCCGCGCAGCCCAAACCGCAGCGAAATCGCGCCAGAGCAAGAGTCGCTGAGTATCTTGGGGATGGCCATGGGCTTGATGCCACGATGCCCGCGCGAATCAATGCCTTGCTGCGCCTCGACAAAAGAGTTGATGCCGCCCACGCCCGAACCGATTATGCAGCCGATCTCGTAGCGGTTCTCCGCCGTGACGGGCAGTTGGCTGTCTTCCATAGCCTGGCGGCTGGCTTCCAGCGCGAACTGGGCGACGCGGTCCAGCCGGCGCGCTTCCTTGCGCCCAAAGAGCTTGTCGGGGTCGAAACCCTTGACTTCGCCCGCCAGCTGATTTTGGGTCAGCGAGCGGTCATAGCGAGTGATGAAATCAATGCCGTTGACGCCAGCGGCTGTATTTGCCCAGGCTTCTTCCAGGCTATTGCCGGTCGGACAGACGATGCCCAAGCCGGTGATCACGATACGCTTTTTGTCCAACTGCGCCTCTCCTTGCTCTGCGCCATTCATCAATGATAACACGCCCGGCGCGCTGGCGTTGCATGGCGGGCGGCGCAGCATTGCCCTATAATACGCGCTTTGCTGCCCCGTGCAATTGTCATGAATGCGGGCCTGCAACAGTGGGCTTCACAAGCGAGCCACCTAATGATCCTGGTAACTGGCGCGACGGGCTTGGTCGGACGGCATCTTTTGCGGCGGCTGATACGCGCGGCTGCGCCCACACGTTGTCTGCTGACCGAGCGTCAGTTGCGTCAATTGCCCTGGGACACGGCATCTGCCCATGCGCCAGACATTGTCGTTGGCAGCTTGCTGGATGAGGAAGCCGTCTTCCGCGCGGTCAGCGGCTGCCATGCGGTCATCCACCTTTCCAATGCCCTGTGGTGGGGCGGACAGCGCGACCTGGAGCGGCTCGAGCGAGAGGGGACATCCAACCTGACGGCTGCCGCGCGAGCGTCCCGCGTCGGGCGCATCATCACGTTGAGTCAGCTTGGCGCTTCGCCGTCATCGGCTTATACGTTGCACCGCGTCAAGGGCCAAGTGGAAGACCTGCTGCGCAACAGCGGGCTTGCCTACACCATCATCCGCAGCGGCATCGTCTATGGTCCCGAGGACGCATTTGTGAATCACATCGCGGGCATGCTTCGGCTCAATCCGCTCTTCTTCTTCATGCCCGGGCGCGGCGAAGTTGTCCTGCATCCCATCTATATTGACGACCTGGTCGAAGCCATATATCGTAGTCTGAGTCGCGTGCGGCTGGTTGACGCGACAGTAGAGATAGGTGGCGCGGAGTATATGTCGCTGCTTGACCTGATTCGAACTGTGATGCGCGTTACTGGCATGCAACGCATGATTGTGCCTTTGCCGCCATATCTGCTGCGCGCGATTGCTGGCGCCTATGGTACGCTGCTGCCGCGCGCGCTGATGACGAGCCAGTGGCTGGATATCCTGGCTGCGAACCGGACCGCGCCATTGAGCGGGGCGTTTGACTATTTCGGTTTTTTGCCGCGCCGATTTGAAGAGACCCTGCTGGAATACCTGCCACAGCGGCGACATCTTCGCTCTGCCCTGCGCGTCAGTTTTCGCCGCCGTCCGCGCATCGCTTCGTAGGCGCGCAACCATGAACGATATTCGCATCCAACGATTGCTGCGCGCACCGCAACTGGACGAAGTGGTCGAGCTGCAGAAGACATATTGGGGGCACGATGCCGGCAACCTCGTGCCACGCCACATGCTCTATTCCCTGGCGCTGCACGGCGGGCATGTTTTGGGCGCGTATGCTGATGAACGGCTGGTCGGCTTTGTGATGGGATTCATCGGCACAGATATCGACATGGACGACCGCGACGCGCGACCAGCCATGGCCAACCTGCTCATCATGTCCAAGCGCATGGTCGTGCTGCAGGGCTATCGCGGACGCAATATCGGCTATCGTTTGAAGCTGGCGCAGCGCGAGATCGCCATGAAGCAAGCCATTCGTCTGATAACCTGGACATTCGACCCGCTGCTTGCCGCAAACGCTCACCTAAATATCCGCAAGCTTGGGGCGGTGGCGCAGCGATTTTCCGCCAATTATTTTGGGCTGGCGGAAGGCGACCAGCTGCGTTCCGACCGACTGGTGGTAGAGTGGTGGGTGACGCAGCGCCGTGTCAAAACCCGTGTGCGCGGCGAGGGCAGCCAGTTGAACCTGAAGCACTATCTGGATGTGCGCGCGCCTATTGTCAACCGCGCAAAAGAATCGGGCGAGTGGCTGAAACCGCGCGCCATGACAACCGTGCCTGGCTCGACATTCGCGCTAGTGGAGATCCCCAGCGACTTCATCGAGTTGGAGGCGGCTGACCGCGCGCTGGCGGACGATTGGCGCAGGCACATCCGCGAGGTTTTCACGCAGATTTTCGCCGCGGGTTATATCATTACCGACTTTGTCAGCGATTTCTTCGAAGGGCGGCGGCGCAGCTTTTATTTGTTGAGCCACCACTTTGACGAATCTTATCGCAAGAATTGAGGCGCGAGCATGGCATTCAATGGCGAAACTATCGCTTTCATTGGCGCAGGGGTGATGGGCGAGGCGATCATCGCCGGTTTGCTGCATCAAAAGTTGCTGGAAGCGCGGCAGATTATCGCGTCTGACCCCCGAGCCGAGCATTTGGACGGCTTGCGCGCCAAGTATGGCATTTTCACGACGACCAACAATGTCCAGGCGGCGGAAAAGGCCGATGTGCTTGTGCTGGCCGTCAAGCCGCAGGGCATGGATGTTGTGCTGCCAGAACTGAGCGGCCAAGTCGGCGCGGTTCGGCTGATCGTCAGCATCGTGGCGGGCGTGCCGCTGTCGACCATCGCCAAGAGCCTGGACAACCCGCGCGTCGTGCGTTCCATGCCCAATACGCCGGGTCAGATCGGGCAGGGAATCACAGTCTGGACGGCTGCCAGTGAGGTCGAGGCTGAGCAGCGAAAGCAAGCCGAAAAACTGCTGGGCGCGCTGGGTGAGCAGATTTATGCGACCGACGAAGGCTTCCTGGATATGGCGACAGCCCTGAGCGGGTCAGGACCTGCCTATGTCTTCATGTTCATGGAAGCGCTGATCGATGTGGGCGTGCACATGGGTTTTGCGCGGCGCGATGCCGAGGCGCTGGTGACACAGACTCTGCTCGGCTCGGTGCTCTATGCGCGGCAATCGGGCTTGCATTCTGCCCAGCTGCGCAACCAGGTCACCAGCCCGGGCGGCACAACCGCGGCGGCGCTGCACGAGATGGAAAAAGGCGGATTGCGCACGGTGCTTTCCGAGGGCGTGTGGGCGGCTTATCGGCGTTCGCAGGCGCTGGGCAATGCTGAGGAGTAAGCCAGATTCGTTTGTGAAAATATAGACAAGCGGGAATCCCTGCGCTACAATGGCAGGAGTTTCGTCAATAACGACAGGAAATTGAGGCAAGGAGCCGCCGAATGGCAGACAATATCTACGAATCGATCCTCGAGCAAATCAGCGATATTGAGCTGGACGCCCTCGAATCTGTCGAAGTCGGCTATGTTCAAGAGGTCGGCGATGGCATTGCGCGGGTTTCTGGTTTGGCGAATGTGCGCTACAACGAGCTGGTCGAATTCCAGAATGGCGTGGCTGGCATCGCTTTCAACCTGGAGAAAGACAATGTCGGCGTCATCATCATGGGCGCTTACGATGACATCCAGGAAGGCGACAGCGTCAGCGCGCTCAACCGAATCTCGTCTGTGCCAGTGGGCATGGGCATGGTTGGTCGCGTCGTCGATGCGCTTGGCGAGCCGATCGACGGGCGCGGACCCATCCAATTCGACGAATATTACAATATTGAGCGCATCGCCCCTGGTGTGATGGAGCGTCGCAGCGTGGACAGACCGGTGCAGACGGGCATCCTCGCTATCGACACCATGATCCCGATCGGACGCGGACAGCGCGAGTTGATCATTGGCGACCGCCAGACGGGCAAAACCGCCGTTGCCCTGGACACAATCGTCAATCAGCGCGGCGAAGACATGTTTTGCATCTATGTGGCTATCGGCAAGCGGCGTGGCGAGGTGGCGCGCATCCGCGAGACGCTGGAACGAGAAGGCGCGATGGAATACACCACCATCGTGGTCGCTTCGGCATCGGACGCGGCGGCGCTGCAATACCTTTCGCCTTATGCTGGCTGCGCGATCGGCGAGTGGTTCATGGAAAATGGCAAAGACGCGCTGGTCATTTATGATGATCTATCCAAGCACGCCAACGCCTATCGCCAGGTCTCGCTGTTGATGCGCCGCCCGCCCGGACGCGAAGCTTTCCCCGGCGATGTCTTCTATTTGCACAGCCGTCTGCTGGAGCGGGCCGCCCAATTGAGCGACGAACGCGGCGGTGGCAGTCTTACCGCGCTGCCCGTTATCGAAACATTGCTCGGCGATGTATCGGCTTTCATTCCCACCAATGTCATCTCCATCACCGATGGGCAAATTTACCTGGAGTCCGAGCTGTTTAACGCCGGGTTGCGCCCCGCTTTGAATACGGGCATCAGCGTCAGTCGCGTTGGCTCTGCCGCACAAACGCGCGCCATGAAAGATGTGGCGGGCGGTCTGAAGCTGCAGATGGCGCAATTCCGCGATCTGGCCGCATTCGCGCAGTTTGGCTCCAACCTCGACCGCGCCACGCAGCAGCAGCTCGACCGTGGCTTGCGTTTGACAGAGCTATTCAAGCAAGTGCAGTACCAAACGCTTTCGCTGGACGAGCAGGTTGCCTTGACCTACGCGGGCACCAGCGGCCTGGCAGACGAGGTGCCGGTCGAACGCATGCTGGCCTGGAAAGAAGAATTTCTGCGCAGCTGGCGCACCCAGTTCGCCGACAGTGCCGCATTCATTCGCGACAACCGCAACGCCCGCTCCAAGGACCAGATCCAAGAACAGCTGGAGGCCGCCATCAAGACCTTCAACGAGGCTTGGGGCTAGGGCGGCAGTCCGGGCTGGCGAGCGTGGAGTATATGTTATGTACAGTGAGACAGCGCGCGCCGGAAAAATGGCGCATTGCAGCAGAATCGGCGTGAGGAGACACTAAATGCCGACGCTCCGAGAAGTAAAGAACCGCATCCGCAGCGTGCGCAATATCGCCCAGATCACGCGGGCGCTGGAGGCGGTATCGGCATCGCGTGTGCGGCGGGCGCAAGCGCGCGTCTTTGCCAGCCGCGCCTATGCCGAAAAAGCCTGGGAGATCTTGATCAACATCCAGGCGGCCAGCAAGAATCTGCCGCTGCATCCGCTGCTTACCGAGCGGGACGAAGTCAACCGGGTGATGGTTGTGGTGATCACATCCGACCGCGGTTTGGCCGGCGCATACAATGCCAACATTCTGCGCGTGGCGCAGGGCTTTGAAACGCGCCTGGGCAAGCCGGTCGATTATGTCGCGGTCGGGCGCAAGGGGCGCGATTCCCTGGTCAGGCTGGGCGCGAATATCGTCGCCTCGTTCACCGATATGCCCGCCGAACCGACGCTGAGCGACATCAGGCCTATCGCGCGCATCGCCATGGATGCCTACCTGGATGGCGAGGTCGACGAGGTATTGATCGCCTATACCGATTTCATCAACATGCTGGCGCAGCGCCCGGCCGTGCTTGGCTGGCTGCCATTGACCACGCATACCATCGCCAAACAGGTGGCGGCGGACTATGTCAAAGATGTGGCGGCGGTCAGCGGTGGCATCCAGAATTATGACTACGAACCCAATGCCGAAGCGGTGGTCGACGAGATCGTGCCGCGCTTCACCGAATTGCAGTTGTATCAGGCGTTGCTGGAAGCGCAAGCCAGCGAGCACGCCGCGCGGATGGCTGCCATGCGCAACGCGACTGACAATGCCACGCAGCTAACTGGCGACCTCACGTTGCAATACAACAAGGCGCGTCAGGCGGCTATCACAGCCGAGATCCTGGATATCGTCGGTGGCGCAAACGCGCTGCAGCAGGCGATCGACAATTCCGCCCAAGTTATCCTGGACGCGAGCGACGACAGACCACAATCGTTGAACGGCGTCAACGGGCGCGGTTCTACAGCTATACAGATGAGGAGCAACTGAGATGGCGCAATTGCAAGGGACGGTTACGCAGGTGCTTGGCAATGTGGTGGATGTGGAATTCCCCGCGGGCCAGCTGCCCGATATCTTTGACGCGGTAGAAGTCCCGCGCGAAGGCGAAGACGACCTGGTGCTGGAAGTCGAGCTGCATTTGGGCGACAGCGCTGTGCGGACCGTCGCCATGGATTCCACCGATGGCTTGGCACGCGGCGCCAGCGCCTATGCGACCGGGCAGCCTATCGCAGTGCCAGTCGGCGAACCGACGCTGGGACGCATCTTCAATGTGCTGGGGCGTCCGGTCGATATGGGCGAGGCCGTGCCCGAAGAAGCCGAACGCCGCCCCATCCATGCCGACGCGCCTTCGTTTGAAGACCAATCGCCGACCATCGAAGTCTTTGAGACAGGCATGAAAGTCATCGATCTGGTTGCCCCGATGACCAAAGGCGGCAAGACAGGCATCTTTGGCGGCGCGGGAGTCGGCAAGACAGTCACGATCCAGGAGCTCATCAACTCCATCGCCACCCAGCACGATGGCTTGTCGGTTTTTGCCGGCGTGGGCGAGCGCACCCGCGAAGGCACCGACCTGTATCACGAGATGAAAGAAGCCAATGTGCTGGACAAGCTGGCGATGGTCTTCGGACAAATGAACGAGCCGCCTGGCGTGCGTCTGCGTGTGGGTTTGAGCGGCTTGACCATGGCTGAGTATTTCCGCGACCAAGGGCGCGATGTGCTCATCTTCATCGACAACATTTTCCGCTATTCCTTGGCGGGGGCAGAGGTATCGGCGCTGCTGGGTCGCATGCCCTCGGCGGTCGGCTACCAGCCCAACCTCGGCGAAGAGATGGGCATGCTGCAAGAGCGCATCACTTCGACCAAGAACGGCTCCATCACTTCGATGCAAGCGGTGTATGTGCCCGCGGACGATTATTCCGACCCGGCCCCAGTCGCGGTGTTCACGCATCTGGACAGCACGATCGCGTTAGAGCGGTCAATTGCGGCGCGTGGATTGTTCCCGGCGGTGGATCCCCTCTCCAGCACCAGCAATATCTTGCAGCCCGAAGTCGTTGGCGAAGATCACTATGGCACTGCTCGCGAAGTGCAGCAGGTTCTGCAGCGCTACAAAGACTTGCAAGACATCATCGCCATCCTGGGCGTCGAAGAGCTTTCGGACGATGACAAAGTGCTGGTGGCGCGCGCTCGTAAAATGGAAAACTTCCTCAGCCAGCCCATGTTCGTGGCCGAGCAGTTCACAGGCCAAGCCGGGCGCTATGTGCCCATCCGCGATACGGTGCGCGGCTTCCGCATGATCCTCGATGGCGAAGTCGACCATATCCCCGAGCAAGACTTCTATATGTCTGGGCCGATTGAGGATGTGCTGGAGCGCTTTGGCAATCGCGAGGCAGACTAGGAGGCGCGCATGCCTATCCATGTCGAGTTGGTAACGCAAGCCGAAAAAATCTTCGACGAGCCCGAAGCCGATATCGTCATGGTGCCGGCTGTCGAGGGCGAAATGGGCGTGTTGCCCAATCACGCGCCAGTCTTGACAACCATGGGCTATGGCGAATTGGTCGTCCGCAAGGGGTCTGCAGAAGAGCGCTTTGCCATCTATGGCGGTGTGGTCGATGTGCGCCCGGACAAGGTTGTTGTCTTGGCCGATTTGGCAGAATCGTCTTTCGCGCTGGACATGCAAGAAGCGCAGGCCGCACGCGAACGCGCCCAGCAGCTGCTGGTCGAAGGACCGCCTGGCGCAGACTATCGCCAAGCGGAGTTGGCATTGCGTCGCGCCCACCTGGCTGTGCGCATCAGCCAAAAAATCCGCAGCCGCGGTTCTATGCTGCGAATCCTTGACGAAGACGCCAACGAAGCCTAGGCGTGCCGACCCGCTGCACGCGCAAAATCTCAATCGCCGCGCTCGGAACCGCCCAGTACTGTCCGAGCGTTTCTTTTTGCGTTACAATTAATGCTGAAATGATCACCATGTTTGAGCAGACACATGGTCCTCTTAGGTAAGCGGCTCGGCGTGGATTTGGGCACGGTCAATGTGCTCATCTACGACAATGGGCGCATCGTCTTGCAAGAGCCTTCGCTGGTGGCGCTCTTGGCAGAAGAAGAGCGCATTGTCGACTTCGGGCATCCGGCGCGCGAAATGCTGGGGCGCGTCGATGACGAAGATATCCAGGTCATGCGTCCGCTGCAAAATGGCGTCATCGCCGATTATGAAGTGACCGAAGCCATGCTCGAATACTTCTTCGGGCGAATCGCCGGTCGCATCCGCCTCTTCCGACCGACGGTCATCGTTTCTGTGCCTTTTGGCGCGACCAGCGTAGAAAAAAGGGCGGTGCGAGAAGCAATATTGCAGGCGGGCGCGCGTGAAGTGCAGCTAATGTGGGAGCCGCTGGCATCGGCTTTGGGCGCGGGTTTGCCCGTAGGCACGCCGGCCGGTGGCATGGTCATCAACATTGGCGGCGGCATCACAGAAGCGGCTGTGCTGACGATGAACAACATCGTGCGCGCCGAGAGCGGGCGGGTCGGCGGTCTGCGGCTCGATGAAGGCATCATCAATTATGTGCGCCGCAAATATGGCTTGACTATCGGGCAGCCCACAGCCGAGTCGATCAAGATTCAAATCGGCGCGGCGGTCGACCAGCCCGAAGAATTGAGCATGGAGATCCAGGGTCGCGACAATGTATCGGGCTTGCCCCGCACGGTCCGCGTCACGACGGGCGAAGTTGTCGAGGCGCTCGCCGAACCGCTCAGCCAGATCGCGGGAGTCGTCAAAGCGGTGCTGGCCATGACGCCCCCAGAGTTGTCATCGGATATTATCGATCGCGGCATCGTGCTCAGTGGCGGCGGCGCATTGCTGCGCGGCATCGACAGCTACCTCACGAAGTCGACCGGCGTGCCTGTCTATCAAGCCGACAATCCGCAACTGAATGTGGTGGTGGGCTGTGGTCGGGCGCTGGAAGACCCGGCCATCATGCGGCGGCTGGAACAAACCAATCCATTTTGAGGCTCAATAGGCAGTAGTCTCTTCAATCGTCCAGGTAATAGGTCATGTGCTGCAAGTGCGTAACCGGGTCGATGTATTGGATCTGCACATGGTCGGGCACATTGATATTGATAGGCGCATAATTTAGGATGGCTTTGATGCCGGCTGCCACGAGCTGATCGGCTACGGTCTGCGCATTCTCTGCAGGCACAGCCAGCATGGCGATTCTGATGCCCTCGCTGCGTATTGTCGCTTCCAAGCATTCGATGGAACGCACATCAAAGTCGCCCAGCCGCTTGCCTATTTTTGCCGGGCTGATGTCAAACAAATGCGCGATGCGAAAACCCCGATCCTGGAAACCGCGATAATGGGAAATTGCGCTGCCCAGGTTTCCCGCGCCGACCACAGCCACCAGCCATTCTCTGTTCACATGCAAGACTGCTTCCAGCCGATCAATCAAGAATCCGACCTGGTAGCCTGTGCCTTGCTTGCCAAAACCGCCAAAATGCGACAAATCTTTGCGAATCTGCGCAGAACTGATTTCCAGTCGTTCACCCAGTTCGTGCGATGAGGTCACCATTTGCATGTCGTTTTGCAATCGCCGCAGGGCACGCAGATACAAGGGCAGTCGACCGATGACGATATCCGGTATGTCGTCCGAAAACTTGCTCGACATGAGAAAACCAATCCCGCAACGTTTGTAAAACCTGCCGCAAAGCCAAGTTTACCATTGCCAGCCAAGCTTCGCTAGCGCAGCCGACTTGAAGGCGGACGCGCACAGTGCTAGACTGGTGGCGGAAGACCGAGCCGAACAGCGTGAATCTTGCCATGACGCCAAGCCCCGAAAACAAGGAAAATCGTCACGGCGCGAATCGGCAGTTGGCTGGCGAATTGCAGATCGTGCACGACAGCATGCTGGATGGCTTGGGGCAGTTGGCAGATTACTTCGGCTTCAACAAGGTTTTGGGGCAGCTCTATGGCACGTTGCTGTTGAGCGCTGAGCCGCTTTCGCTGGACGACATGATGTCGCGGCTGGACATCTCAAAAGCCAGCGTCAGCACAAACATGCGCTCGCTCGAGCACATGGGCATGGTGCGGCAGGTATGGGTGCGCGGTGGCAGCGGACGGCGCAAGTATTACCAGGCCGAAACCGACTTTTGGCAGATTTTCACCACGATCATGAGCGGACGAGAAATGCGCGATATGGAACGCGCCCTTTCGGTCATGGAAGAAAACCGTCAGCGCATCTCCAATTCCATATCCGATTTTCCCGCCGACCAACAGATCCTGGCACGACTGTATCTCGACCGCATCGCCCAGATGCAGGCGCTGTTTCGCTTTGCATCGTTGATCGTCAACAGCATCTTGAACCAGGTGCGCAGCAGCGACCTGACCGATGTATCCAGCGTCGAATTGCTCAAGCCGTCTACCCTTGAATGAGCGCCGCCGCCGCGTTATGCTGTGCCAGCTTGCTGCGCCCGTGAGGAAGTGGCGGAATTGGCAGACGCGCATGACTTAGGATCATGTCTCTTTGAGGTGAGGGTTCGAGTCCCTCCTTCCTCACTTGACCGGGTTTGACCGGCGCAGAATCTAAGCTATTCATTCTCTAATCAATTGTTTATGCGCTGCCCACCATGGCGCTGATACAATCGGCGCCGCCAGCCTGAGGAACGACTATTGAACCTGCAAACCGAACGCATGGAAAATCACAAAGCTCGCCTGACGGTCGAGATAGAGCCAGCGCTATTTGAAAGCGCCAAGCGCAAAGCCGCCCGCAAAATCTCGCGGCAAGTGACTATTCGCGGCTTCCGCAAAGGCAAAGCCCCCTATTCGCGAGTGGCGCAAACCGTGGGCGAAGCCACCATCATCGAAGAAGCTGTCGACGACCTGACCCAAGATATCTATCGCCAGGCGCTGGAAAATTCCAAAGTGGAGCCCTATGGCCCAGGCGATCTGGAAGATGTCAAGCTGGACCCGCCCACATTCATCTATACCCTGCCAATGAAACCAGTGGTGGACTTGAATAGCTATCAGGATGTTCGCGTTGACTACGAAGCGCCCACGATAGACGAATCCGATGTCGACGCGCGCCTGCGCCAATATCAACTGCAGTTTATGAAAGTGCTTGATGACGAGGTCGAAACGGCGCAGTTGGGGCATCGTGTCACCATCGACGTCGACAGTGCGTTCTTGGATGGCGAAGAGCCTGAAGACGAAGACAGTGCAGTTGACGAAGACGCGGAACCAGCCGACACCGATGAAGCGGCGGTCGCGCCGGCAGCGCCCAAGAAAGGCGAGGTCTTTGTCTCCGAAAAAGATACGCCCGTCATCCTCGATCCCAACGAAGACCCGTTTATGGATGGTTTTGTCGAGAATCTTCTCGACAGTCAGCAGGGCGACGATGTCGTGTTTGAGCTGACTATCCCCGACGATGATGCCGATCCAACAATCGCAGGACGGCTCGTCGAGTTTGTTGTCACCATCAAACGCATTGAAGCCATCGATATCCCCGAATTGGATGATGATTTTCTGATAGAGGTGAACAAGATTCGCCCTGAAGACGCGAGCAGCCTGGCGACTCTGCGAGAGGCGCTTCGAGAAGAACTGGATCGAGAAGCGAGGCAGCGCAGCGAAAACGAATATGCCGAGCAGGTCATGACCAAAATTGTCGAAGGCGCCGACATTCATTATCCCGAAGTGGCGCTGGAGTATCAAATCAATCGCCAGTTGAGCGAATTCAAAGGAAGAATTGAGCAGCAGGGATTGTCTTTCGATGATTTCATGCGCTTCACGGGCAATAACGAAGCCGAATTGCGCGAACGATTCCGCGATGAGGCAATGACGCGAGTCGAACACAGCCTGGCGATGAGCAAGCTGCGGGAAGAGCTGGGCACGGATGTTGAGGACGAAGATATTGAGGTTCGCCTCGAGGCTTTCGCCGCCCCCTTTGCCAGTGAAAACACCGACAATGACCAAAACCAAGTCATGCGCAATTACATTCGCGATCAGGTGGACATGTCGCACCTTTCTGCGAAGTTGGTGGCGCTGGGGCGCGGTGAAGATATGTCGGCGGCTGTCGAAGCAAAACGCGCAGAAGCGGCGGCCGACCTGCAACGAGCCCTGCAGGAACGCGAACGCAATCGCGCGAGTCTTGACGCCGAGCAGGCCGATGCCGAGGACCTAGAATCTGGCGCGGCGGCAGGCGCTGTAGAAGCAAGCGAGTCATAAACGACCAGCCACAGAACACGGAAAGGTATGCGGGAGACTATGAACAAGTTTCACAATGTCATTCCCATGGTGATCGAGCAGGGCAGCCGCGGCGAGCGCGCCTACGACATTTTCTCTCTGCTGCTGAAAGAACGCATCATCATGCTGGGGTCGGGTATCAACGACCATATCGCCAATCTCATCGTGGCGCAGTTGCTCTTCTTGGAGCGCGAAGGACCAAAGCGCCGCATCCAGATCTACATCAATTCGCCGGGTGGCGTCGTCTATTCTGGCTTGGCAATCTATGACACCATGCAGCAGATTACCTCACCTGTCGGCACGGTGGCTGTTGGCATCACCGCCAGCTTTGGCACAGTCATCCTGACTGCGGGCGAACCGGGCTTGCGCGTGGCGCTTCCCAACGCGACTATACACATGCATCAGCCTCTGGGTGGGGCGCAGGGACAAGCTTCCGACATCGTCATCCAGGCAGAAGAGATCGTACGACTGAAGAAGCGCATCATTGATATATTCGTCCAGCATACGGGCAAGACAGCCGAAGAAGTCGAACGGGTTACCGACCGCGATGTCTATATGACCGCTCAGGAAGCCGCCGAATTTGGTTTGGTCGACGAAGTGCTGCTCGATAATGAACGCCTGACCGACGGGGGCTGAAGTGAGCTTTTCGCAAGTGCGACACCATTGCAGCTTCTGCGCCAGACCTGCCGAAGAGGTCGAACGGCTCATCGCCGGCCCCGAGCCGATCTTCATCTGCAATTTCTGCGTGGAAGTTTGCAACAAACTGCTGACCGAAGAAGCGGCTGCCGAAGCCGACGCGCCCGAAGAACCAGGCTACGAGCTGGACTTGTCGCCGCGCCAGATCATGGAACGGCTGGATGAATATGTCATCGGCCAGCGCGATGCCAAGCGCGTCCTCAGCGTGGCGGTCTATAACCACTACAAGCGCATCCAGGCAGCTGACGAACCGCAGGATGTCGAGCTGGAAAAGAGCAATATCCTGCTAGTCGGTCCGACTGGCTGTGGCAAGACTCTGCTGGCGCAGACTCTGGCGCGCATCCTCGATGTGCCGCTGTGCATCACCGATGCCACCGCGCTGACCGAAGCTGGCTATGTGGGCGAAGATGTAGAAAATATCCTGCTGCGTTTGATCCAGGCGGCAGATGGCAATATCGCGCGCGCCGAACATGGCATCATCTATATTGACGAGATCGACAAAATCTCGCGCATGTCCAACAGCAATCCATCCATCACGCGCGATGTATCGGGCGAGGGCGTCCAGCAAGCGCTGCTCAAAATCCTGGAAGGCACAGTCGCCAATGTGCCACCACAGGGCGGCCGCAAACACCCGCACCAGGAGTTCTTGCAGATCAATACCCGCAACATCCTATTCATTGTCGGCGGCACCTTTGCGGGGCTGGATGATGTCATTCGGCGGCGCGTGGGCATGCAGAGCAAGCTCGGCTTTGGCGCTCAGCGCGAGAGAGAAGCCAAGGATGTCGACGATCTGCTGGCCGAGCTTTCGCCAGAAGATCTGGTGCAGCACGGCATGATCCCAGAAATGGTAGGGCGTCTGCCCGTGTTGGTGCGCTTGACGCCACTTGAGTTGGATGACCTGGTGCGTATCTTGACCGAGCCGAAAAACGCGCTCATCCGTCAATACGAGCATTTGCTGTCGCTGGACAATGTCGATCTGGTCTTTGAGCCCGGCGCATTGCAGTCGGCAGCCGAACTGGCGATCGAACGAGAAAGCGGCGCGCGCGGTTTGCGCTCGATCATCGAGAATTCGCTGCTGGATGTCATGTTCGAAGTGCCCAGCCGCGAAGACATCAGCCAAGTTGTCGTCAACGCAGCGGTCATCCGCGGCGAAGACAAGCCACACATTGTCACGCGAGACGGCGCAGTCATCAGCTTGGCAGAAGCCATCAGCCCTGCGGCCTAAATAGCGGCGCTCAACTCGTGGGCTGCAGCAATCGTACTTCTGTGCCCTCGCCAACGCGACTCTGGAAGCTGCGCGCATCCATTTCAGTCGCTTGCGAACCTGTGCCGCCCCAATTGTACGGTATAGCCCAGCGCGGCTGCAGCAAGGCCACCAGTTCGAGCGCTTCATCCAGCGACAGCCGCCCATTGACATCAATCGGCAGCAGTGCAATATCCGGCTGCAGCACTTCCATGCCCGGCGCCAATTTTGAATCGCCCACATAATAGATGTCGTAATAATCGATAGAAACGACAAAGCCCAAACTGCCGATTGAGCTGGCACTTTGGTCGGCGCGCCGCGAGATGGCGGGCACAGCGCGGATAGTCGCATTGCTCAGGCGGATGCTCTGCCATGCGCGCAGCACGATCGTGTCTTCAATGATTTCAGCCACGCGCCGGCTGCCGATAACCTTGGTCTGGATGCCGCGCAATTTGGCGACATCGGCGGGCGAGCAATGATCGAAGCGATCGTGCCCGATCAGGATGATATCGGGCGGCGATGCTTGCCTGACTACTCGCCAGGGAGCGATCTGGATTGTCGGCTCGCCATCAATGCGAAAGCTGCCGCCACCTTGCCACTTGATTCTGTCCAGCACGATTGTCTTTGTACCCGGCACATTGCTTTGCACGCAGCCCAGAGTGTAGCACAGCGGCTTCTGCCTACACGCCCCGCGCAATCTTGGGTATGCTTTGCAGGCAGAGAGTTGCGCCAAACGAGGCGGTGCATGAGCAATGCTGGTTGATGAAGCCAAGATTTTCGTAGCGAGCGGCAAAGGCGGCGACGGCATGGTCTCGTTCCGCCGAGAAAAATATGTGCCGCGCGGCGGACCCTCGGGCGGCGATGGCGGACGCGGCGGGGATGTTGTGCTGCGCGCAGACGCCAGCCTGAATACGCTCTTCTTCTTCCGCAAGCGCGTGCACTTCATAGCCAAGAACGGCGTCAAAGGCGGCTCGAGCAACAAGACTGGCGCTGATGCCCAGCCGACAATCGTGCGCGTTCCACCAGGCACCATCATTCGCGATGCAGAAACGGGCGGGCTGATCGCCGACCTGGTCTTGCCAGAATCGGAAACAGTGGTGGCGCGTGGCGGACGCGGCGGCAAAGGCAACGCCCACTTCAAGACATCGGCAAACCAGGCGCCGCGCCTGGCAGAAAAAGGCGAGCCGGGCATCGAACGCTGGCTGACGCTGGAACTGAAGCTGATCGCCGATATTGGCTTGGTCGGCTTGCCCAACGCCGGCAAATCGACGCTGCTTTCGGTGGTGAGCAATGCCAAGCCGAAGATCGCTGATTATCCTTTTACGACCTTGCAGCCCAACCTGGGCACAGTCATTTATGACAACCGCGACCTGGTCTTCGCAGACATACCCGGGCTGATCGAAGGCGCGCATGCCGGGGTCGGTCTGGGGCATGCCTTCCTGCGCCATGTTCAGCGCACGCGGATTCTCTTGCACATCCTGGATGGCGCGGCAGACGATCCAATCGCCGACTACAACCAGATTCGCGCCGAGCTGGCGCTATATGACGCCGACCTGGCACAACGCCCTGAGATTGTGATTATCAACAAGCAGGACCTGCCCGAAGCGCGCGAATACCTCGACCTGCTGCGTGAAAGCCTGCGCGAACGCGGCTTGGACGATGTCATGGCGGTTTCGGCATTGACCCGCGAGAATGTGCGGGAGCTAGTCCAGCGCGTGTTTGAGCTTGCCAGTCGCCTGCCAGCCCGCGCCTCTGCCTTGCCAGAAGAACCGCCAGTCTATGAACTGGCTGACGAGGGCTTGCCATTTGAGCTGCGAATTGACGAAGGCGTTTATTACATCACCGGCGAACGGATAGAACGGGCGGCTGCCATGACCTATTGGGATTATGACGAGGCTGTTTCACGCTTTCAAAAGACCCTGGCGGCGCTGGGCGTGGTCAGCGCTTTGGAAAAGGCGGGTGTGCAAAGTGGCGACACGGTCTTCATTGGCGACTTTGAGTTGGAGTGGTCGGAGTGAGCCAGGCGCGAATCGGCATTTTGGGTGGCAGCTTCGACCCGCCACAGTTGGGGCATCTGATTTTGGCTGAATACAGCCGCGAAACGCTGGGCTTGGACTGCATTCTGTTTGTGCCGGTCGGCGATCATCCCGTCAAGCAGGGCGATCTGCGCTTGCCCTTGCGGCACCGCCTGGCGATGCTGGAATTGGCGATTGCGGGCAATCGGCACTTCAGCATTTCGCGGGTGGATATCGACCGGGAAGGACCGCACTATTCCGCCGACACAGTCAAGATTATCCGCGCTCAACAGCCAGAGGCGCAACTCTATTTTGTGATGGGTGGCGACAACCTGCGCGACCTGCCCACGTGGGAGCGCCCGCAGGAATTGGCGCGCTGCTGCCGGCTGGCGGTGATGCGCCGCGCTGACGAAGATATCGCGCCCGATATGCACGATGATGTGCTGCTGGGTTTGTCGCAACAGGTCGATATGATCGATGTGCCGCTGCTGAGTGTCTGGCTCTCGTCCACGCATGTAGTCAGCCGCCTGCGCGCCGGGCATAGCGTGCGCTATCTGGTGCCCGATGCTGTGCTCGACTACATCCGCGCGCACAATTTGTATCAATGAATCGCTGGCTCGCTTGCCTATTCGTCCTTTGCCTGGCTGCAGCCCTGCAGGCTCAGGATGCCACGCCAGTGCCCACGCTCGCTGTGCCGACGCCGCTGCCAGTCGCTGTCAATCCAGTAGCGGACGATCCATCAGGCCAATCCGCCGTTGCCGACATCATCGCCGAGCAAGTATTCCGCGTGGGCATACTGTATAACGACCCTCCTTACAGCGAACTCACATGGCAAGGCGAGCTGGCCGGCTTTGATATTGAGCTGCTGCGGGCTGTCGCCGAAGTCTGGGGAGTGGAGACCGCCTTTGTGCAGGTCACGCGGTTGAATGCGATCGACGCGCTCAAGATGGGCGAAGTGCATGCGCTGGCCTCTGCCTTGCTGCACTACCGCGGCTATGAAAACGACCTCGAATTCACGCAGCGCTACCTGGTCGGGCATCAGGCGGTCATGGTGCGGGCGGAAAGTCAACTGCGAGCGCCGGACGATCTTGCAGACGTCAATACGGGCTTTGTTATCGGCACGCGCGCAGAAACGGCGCTTGCCTTGTGGCGCGAACGCAGGGCAATCAACCCGGACAAGCGCCAGTTTCTCACGCTGGACCGTGCCTTTGCCGCGCTCATGCTGGGAGAGATAGACGCGCTCGTCGGCGAAGAACAGTCGCTTTTGCGCGTTGCGGGAGAAGATATCCGGTTGGCGCGCCTATTGGACGATCCACTGCTGCGCGAGCCACATGCCTTCGCCGTCCGCCGCAACGACGCGCCACTGCGCCAGCTGTTGGATCGGTCCATCCAACACTTGGCAGAAACGCAGCAAATCGAGCTGATGCAGCGCGAATACTTCCCGGATCTGCCGCGGGGCGAAGGCTCTATCGTGGTCTGGCAGCAAGTCGGTGAAGAAGTATCGCCGGCACAATTCTCGCCCGAGATAGGCATTCCGGCGCAGTCTGCTCTGGCAAATGTGTTGTCTGCCGGGACGTTGCGCGTTGCCGGCTTGGAAGCGGGAGTGGTCCAGCTTACAACGCTGAATCGCGCGCTGGTTGCCGAGCTGGCCAGGCGCTGGGGCGTGACGGTAGCGGATACGCCAGCCAATACAGACGAAGGCTTGCAGTTGCTGCGTCAGGGCGCAGTCGACATGGTGGCTGGTCTCAGGCTGGACTGGACAAAGGCGAGCGGCATCGATTTCTCCATGCCTTATCTGCTGCAAGGCGACCGACTCATGGCGCCGGCGCGCTCGCAGGTAGCCGGCTTCTATGACTTGCGCAATCGGATCGTGGCGGTGATGATGGGCGATGACAGCGCCTGGCAGCGGGCGGAGGCCTGGGCGGACAGCATCAACATGACGATTCGTCGGTTCGATACGACGCAGCGGGGCGCGGCACGAACCTTGCTCGACTTCAACAACGCCA
This sequence comes from Chloroflexi bacterium bin20, assembly GCA_002238485.1. Lineage (GTDB taxonomy): Bacteria > Chloroflexota > Anaerolineae > Aggregatilineales > Phototrophicaceae > UBA6055. The sequence goes on from MPMG01000001.1 coordinate 350,941, forward strand.
ACGCTGTTTATGCCAACAGCCTGGAGCTGGTGAGTCACCTGAATGCGAATCCTGACACATTGAAACTTACCGACCGCTGGTACAGCCGCGACTATTATGCCTTCGCCCTGCCTTATAAGGACCCGGACTTCCGCCAATTGGTGAACTACACGTTGCAAGAGATGATTCTGGATGGCAGCCTGGCGCGTATGACAGGGGGGCTGCTGCTGGGAGAAGACCTGCCAGATTTCGGCATTACACCCGGTTCCAGCCAGTTTATCGGTTTAAACTTGGCAGCATCCTAGCCAGATTTCGCGACCTGGCGGATTTCTCCGCGACTCGCCAAGACGACGCCCACCAGGATTAGCAGGCTGCCGACTATCTGCTGCTGTGGCGGCAACTCGCGGAATAGAAAGAGCGCCAGCACAGCGCTGCCGATCGGCTCTAGCTGCGAGAACATGCTGACCAGCGCGGCCGGGAAATACTCCAGCAAGTAATTCAAGGACGAATGCCCCAGCAGCTGCGGCACTAAGCCCATCGTCAGCAGAATCAGATAGCCTTCGGCGCGAAAACCCAGCAGGGGCGTTCCGCTAAACAGCATGACAATCGCCGCCGCGATGCTGGCTGTGCCGTAGACCAACCACACATAAGGGATGACGGGCAGCTCTGCGCGCAGCATCCTGCCGATCAACATATACACGGATACGCTCAGCGCGCCCAGCCAGGCCAAGGCAGCGCCTGTGATTGTTGCGTAGCGCTCAGCTTCGGCCAGAGCCGCGCCACCATCCAGGGGAATGCCAATCAATGCGCCGCCAGCCAGCGCCACCAGCAAGCCAGCCACCACCAGCCGCGACAAGCGAATGTGCAGGAAGACCACCTCCATGATGGCAACCCAGATCGGACCCGTGGACACGATGACCACGCTGACCAGCACGGTCGTGTATTGCAAGGACGAAACCCAGGCGGTGAAGTGCGCAGCCAGGCAAAGCCCGGAGATGATAATCAAGGTGGCTTCCCGGCGAGACAGGCTGGCAATCCGGCCTCGATGCCGTCCCAGCGCCAGGGGGGTCAGCGCCAGCGTCGCCACCGCCAGACGCGAGCCAGCGATCAGCAGCGGCGGCATGTCTTCGGCGAGTGCAAAGCGGATGAGGATGGCGGCGGAGGATGTGGCGATGATCGCCAGCACGATAACGGCATACGCGCGCAAGGGTGTGCTGTAGCTGGATCTGCCTTCGGATTTCACACGGTCCCCTCCTGCGCGCTGCAGTTGAGTCTTGGCGCGAAAGGCAGAAAATGCAAGCCAGAATCGGCGGCAGGCGTCGCCTGACAGCTGTGAAGTAGAGACGATACCCCTTTGGGAGTGTCTATTTTCGTGTATGTGGGGGATTTCCCCATCCCCCGACATGCGTAGAAATCCGCGCGTGCCGTTGCCTCCCCCCGACTTTTCGGGGGGACTGAGGGGGGTGTCTTTAACCAGAGAATTCGACACTCCCCCCCTTTTTCGCCGATTGGACAATTGCTGTTGACGCGGCTATACTATGTGCAGTTCCTAGGCTACTGGGACAAAACGACGAGACGAGTCCATAAGGAGCAGCAGAATCATGGCTTTCGAATTACCAGCACTTCCCTATGCCGAAGATGCGCTGGAGCCGCACATTGATGCGCGGACCATGGGTATCCACCACGGCAAGCACCACGCAGGTTATACCGGCAATCTCAACGCAGCCATCGCTGGCACCGCGCTTGAAGGCAAGAGCATTGAAGCGATCCTGGGCGACCTGGATGCCGTGCCCGAGGGCATTCGCACCGCTGTACGCAACAATGGCGGCGGCTATGCCAATCACAGCTTGTTCTGGGAGATCATGAGCCCCGATGGCGGCGGCGAACCGAGTGGAGCGCTGGCGGATGCCATCAACAGCGCTTTCGGCAGCTTCGACGAATTCAAGTCGGCTTTTTCTGCGGCGGCAGCCACACGTTTTGGCAGCGGCTGGGCATGGCTTTGCGTTGAGGATGGCGCGCTGCATGTTTGCTCGACGCCCAATCAGGATACGCCGCTGATGTCGGGCAATACCCCCTTGCTGGGCATTGATGTGTGGGAACACGCCTACTACCTGAACTACCAAAATCGCCGGCCAGACTACATCGCCGCCTTCTTCCATGTTGTCAATTGGGACAAGGTGGGTGAGCTTTACGCAGCGGCAAGCTGATGATTAGCCGACGGGATGTGTTAAAAGGCGCTGTCGCGGGAGGAGCCGCTTCTCTGGCTGGGCAGTTCGTCCCGGCAATTACCATGGCGCAGGATGCAGCAGACTTTGTCCTGCCGCCACTGCCCTACGATTATGCCGCGCTGGAACCGCACATCGACGAGCGCACCATGCGCATCCATCACGGCAAACATCACGCCGGCTATACCAACAAGCTCAACGCGGCTATCGAAGGCACAGACCTGGTCGGCAAGAGCATAGAGGACATTCTCGGCGACCTGGATGCTGTGCCAGAAGATATTCGCACCGCCGTGCGCAACAATGGCGGTGGATTCGCCAATCACAGCTTGTTCTGGCAGATCATGAGTCCCGATGGCGGCGGCGAACCGAGTGGCGCGCTGGCGGATGCCATCAACAGCGCATTCGGCAGCTTCGACGAATTCAAGTCGGCTTTTTCCGCGGCGGCAGCCACGCGTTTTGGCAGCGGCTGGGCCTGGCTTTGCGTTGAGGATGGCGGGCTGCGCATCACATCGACTCCCAACCAAGACAGTCCATTGATGGATGGCAAGACGCCGATCCTGGGCATTGATGTCTGGGAACACGCCTACTACCTGCATTACCAGAATCGCCGCCCGGACTACATCGCCGCCTTTTTCAATGTCATCAATTGGGACAAGGTGAGCGAGCTTTACGCCATGTAAGCCCCGCCCCCGCCCCTCTCCGACGAGTCGGGTAGGGCTTGGCTCTACATTCTCAACACGCTCGTAGGACGCTAGAATGCTGGCGTCCTCTTTGTTTTGCGCACAGGAGATAACCGATGGTCGACTATCGTGTGGAAATGGATTCGCTGGGCGAAGTGCGAGTGCCAGCGGACGCGCTCTATGCCGCGCAGACCCAGCGCGCCCTGCAAAACTTCCCTATCACCGGCATGAAGCCCCTGCCCGCCTTCATCTGGAGCATGGCGCTCATCAAACGGGCGGCGGCGGAAGTGAACCTGGAGCTTGGGCTGTTGGACGAATCGCTAGCCAATGCCATCATGCAAGCGGGCGATGAAGTGCTGGCCGGGCAGCATCACCAGCATTTTGTGGTCGATCCATTTCAAGCCGGCGCCGGCACCAGCCACAACATGAATACCAACGAAGTGCTGGCGAACCGCGCCAATCAGATTTTGGGCTATGCAGTCGATGCGCAAGGCAAGCCCGTGCATCCCAACGACCATGTCAATATGGCGCAATCGACCAATGACACCATCCCCACGGCGATACGGCTGGGGGCGCTTTGGCGGCTGGATGAACTGCTGGCGGCGCTCGGGCGCTTCGTCGAGGTGGCGCGCGGCAAAGCAGCCGCATGGGACGATGTCGTCAAAACCGGGCGCACGCACCTGCAAGACGCGGGGGCAAGAAGTCGGCGCATGGGCGAGCGCCATCGAGCGACAGATGGACAAAGTGCGCTTCGCGGCGGAGGGTCTGCGGCGGCTGGGCATCGGCGGCACGGCGGCTGGCACGGGCTTGAACGCGCATCCCGATTATCACGCGCGCATGGTCGCCAAGCTGTCGGCGCTTTCTGGCCTGGCGCTCTACGAAAGCGATGACCTCTTCGAATCCATGCAGTCCATGCAAGACACGGTCTTTTTCTCGGCGGCGCTGCGCAACCTGGCCATGGATTTCACGCGCATCGCCAACGATGTGCGCCTGCTTTCGGCGGGACCAACCACGGGCATCGCCGAACTGGTCTGTCCGCCCGTGCAGCCGGGTTCGTCTATCATGCCCGGCAAGGTGAATCCCGTGCTGGCCGAGATGCTCAACCAGGCGATGTATCACTGCATGGGCAACGACACGACGGTTAATCTCTGCGGGGCGGCGGGGCAATTCGAGTTGAATGTCATGATGCCCGTCATCGCCCACAACCTCAACGAAACCATGCAGGTGATGATCGGCGCGGTGGGCGCATTCACCGAGAAGCTGCTGGTCGGGCTGGAGGTCAATCGCGAACGGACGGCGAGCTGGCTGGCGCGCAATCCGATTTTAGTGACGGCGCTGAACCCGATCATCGGCTATAACAACGGCGCGAAAGTGGCGAAAAAAGCGCTGGCGGAGGGGAAGAGCGTGCGCGAAGTCGTGCTGGAACTGGGGCTGATGGACGCGGATGAGCTGGATGCCGCGCTGGATGTGCTGATGATGACGGAGGGCGGGATTAGGGGGTGAGAAAGCGCAGGGTAGATTCCTTATGGTAGCAAGTTGCCGAGTACAGCAGGCATGTTACAATATCGGCAGGAGAATTGAGCCGTTTCTTCCTACAGAATCGGCGCTAGAGAATAGAAGGTATAGAAGGGATTCCGTCGTGATGTCAACAGTCACCTATGTCATCCAAAACAAAGTCTTCACAGGCAACGACGATTATTCTCGTTTCGCACAGGTGAAGAGCTACAGACGCAGGTCTGCCGTAACCCAATATATTAAGCAATGGATACTGCCATTGAAGGCATCAGAACATGATAAGGACTATCGTATTGCAGCGACGTCTAGATGCAGCGATGGCAAGAAATTGACACTGTATTTCAGTGTTGATCGCTGGATGGAATTGCGGCATTTGCCTGTCCTTGCCCTGTTAGGTCTGGAAGGATCAGATGAATAACAAGCAATTGCGAACGCGGTGCTGAGCTAGTTCTATAACAAGTGTTGTGTCCCCATCCCGAATCTGTGATTGCGTGCAATTGGCATAAAACCTCCATCTAGCTGCGGAAAAGTTGGATAGGCAACAATAGCCAGCGAAGATATGTCAAATGATTACCAAGACTCAATTGCATGACTATAAGCAAAACGACCTTGATGCTCTGTATGAGCATTTGCGATCTTGTACATCATCGCCCAAAGCAAGAGTGATATTGGAAAATCTGGGAAAATTGCCCACGGATTTCGACGGCGACGTTCTGTTGCCATACCTCTATGATCAAATACATGATACGAGGTACTGGGCTGTTAAGAATCTCGGTAAGCTCGAGGACGTTCAATTTCTTCACATATTAAGCGAAGTAGCATTAGATGATCGAAGCTCGATTGTCAGGCGGGAAGCGGTATCTGCAATTGGTCGGATGCGGAATAGTCGCGCGATTCCTACCTTGGTGCGATTCTTGCGAGACGATGATCCAAATGTTGTGTTGCAGGCAATTAGGGGGCTATTGGCTTTCAAAACGCATAGCCGAGTCCGGGAATGTTTGCAGGCTCTTGAGAATCATCCTAACGAGCAGATTCAATACTTGCTTCAATTTGAATTTGATCCAAAGCCGTGTATTACCGACTACGGCAAGCACCCTGATTCGCCCGACTGCATTAAGAACCTCGTTGCCGAAGGCGACACGCGCGATATCATGCGCTTGCTGCCCGATGGCTGCCTGCATTTGACCTTTACATCGCCGCCCTATTACAACGCCCGCGACTATTCCATTTACGCCAGTTACCAGCAGTATCTCGACTTTCTTGAAGAAGTCTTCCGCGAGGTGCATCGCGTTACAAAGGAAGGGCGCTTTCTCATCATCAACACTTCGCCGGTAATTGTGCCGCGCTTGAGCCGCAAGCATTCCAGCCGGCGCTATCCCATTCCCTTCGACATCAACAGCATCGTCACACAGATGGGCTGGGACTTCATTGACGACATTGTGTGGGCGAAACCTGAGGCAGCAGTGCGAAATCGCAACGGCGGATTCCAGCAGCATCGCAAGCCACTTGGATACAAGCCAAACACCACAACCGAATATGTCATGGTTTATCGCAAGAGTTCGCCGCGCCTGCTGGACTGGAATATGCGCCAATATCCGGACGAAGTCATTGAAGCCAGCAAAGTCGCTGACGGCTTTGAGACAAGCAACCTGTGGCATATTGATCCGTCCAGCGACAAAGTGCACAGCGCGGTGTTTCCCGACGAATTGTGTGAGCGCATCATTAGATACTATTCGTACATTGGCGACCTGGTGTTCGATCCCTTTGCTGGGCGCGGCACCTTGGGGCGGGTGGCAATGGAGCTAAATCGCAAGTTTTTCCTTACGGAAGTCGAGCCACGCTATGTCGAGCGTATGAAAGAGACTCTGACAGCGGATGTATTTCAAGCGAATCCGCCGCGATTCACGTCTTTGGACGAACTAGCGACCATGATTGAGAGGCCCAACTGATGCCCTTGAGTCAAGAAGCTCTGCCACAAGTGCTGCGTATGATTCTCAAGGGCGAACATTACAGAAAGGTCGTGGTCGACGAGATAAGCAGCGACTTTATGCGCTTCACCGTCGGCTTTTTCAAGGACATCGCCTACGCCAAGATTGACGGCATGGGCATTGATGAAGACTGGTACAAGCGATACTTCTTGACAGGCCGATTTTCCAAGGACGCCACCGCCATTTATGCGGGATTGAACAACAAAACTATCGTCAACATCTATGGCAGCGCCGCGCGTAAAGTCGTCTTCAAAGTCGCGCCCGAATATTATGACGACATGATGGAACGGGTGCAGTCGCTGATAAGCAAAGACTTCCCCGATATCCGGGTGGGGATGAACATACGCTACAACGATTGCGTCGTTGACTTGAGCTTTCGTGAATCCCTCATCGTCGTCAACACGCTCGCCACCAAACACGCCGAGATACGCGGCGGCGCCTGGAGCGGGCTGGGCAAGCGCCTCGAGCTGCCGCTCATGCTCACGCTGGCGAAGCTCTTCCAAGTCCCGCCCAGCCATTACAGCGGCAAGGGACTCACTGGCGAATCCCGCGAGGTCGACTTTCACTTCATCAACCGCGCTGGCGACCAATTCTTCTGCGAGGTCAAGCTGATGGGCAAGGGCAATCCGGAAAGCGCCGACAGCACCATCGCCCGCCGCTCCAACATCTTCATCGCCCACACCCTGTCCGAGCGCAACAAGAGCCAGCTCACCAACCGCGGACATCACTGGGTCGCCTTGGGCGAAGACGAAGGTTTTGCGCGCATGTTCACTGTCTTCCGCTATCTGGATGTCCCTTGCGCTCCTTGCCATGGCGACCTAGACTCGGCGCTTGATGCCATTATCCCGGCTGTATTTGAGGAAATCTTCTCGTGAATCGTTCTGATGCCTATACAATCGTCTGTGAATTCGTGCAGTCCGACTCTTTGCGCAAGCACATGCTGGCGGTCGAATTCGCCATGCGCGCCTATGCCGAGCATTATGACGAAGACCCGGATGCCTGGGGGCTGGTCGGCTTGCTGCACGACTTCGACTGGGAGATTCATCCCTCGCTGGAGCAGCATCCCATGCACGGCGCGCCCATCTTGCGCGAGCGGGGCTTGAGCGAAGAAGACATTCGCACCATCCTCAGTCATGGTCCGCTGGCTGCCGATGACCGCGTTACCCTGCGCGACCAGGCGCTCTACGCTGTTGACGAATTGACTGGCTTGATCACGGCTGTTGCCCTCGTCCGCCCCAGCAGAGATATCCGTGATGTCAAAATTAGAAGCATTCGCAAGAAGTGGAAGGACAAGGCTTTCGCGGCGGGCGTCAACCGCCAGGATGTGATCGATGGCTGCGCAGTGCTGGGCGTGGATGTCTGGGGCTTCCATGTGCCGTTGGTGTTGCGCGCCATGCAAGACCACGCCGCCGAACTGGGGCTGGATGGCGCTCGGGCGGGCTAGACGCGGCAACGAGGGCGCATCTGGCAAGCTGCAACATAATCGGCTACACTTCCCCGCACAGCGAGATTCCGTGTTGCACGGGTGGAGGGTTCAAAGCATGCCTGGCTTCAAAATGGTTCTGCGCAAGGGCTCTGCGGGGTCCCTGGGACTTGTACTTACGATTCTGCTGGCTTGCTGGCTGTCGGTGGCGGCGCAGGATAGTGGGAATGTGTTGCTGCCAGATGTCGCGGTGTCGGGCGCATTAACTGCCGATGCCAGCGCGTCTGCCTTCGTCTTTGATGCCGCTCCTGGCACAACTGCAACGCTGTCTCTGTCAGGGCAGGGCAGTCCCTTGGCGCTTTTGCTGAGTGACAGCAGCGGCAACGCCATCGCACAGGCAGCCGATAGTGCCGCGGCTGGCGCGATCGGCCTGGCGGATGTGACACTTTCCGCCGGCGGACGCTACCATGCTTTTGTCTACTTCGCCCCTGGCGGCGCAGCAAATGATGCCAGTTACGAGATTTCACTAGCGATTGCTGCCCCGGCTGCTGTGCCTGTCGATGCGGGCGCAGCGGCTGTCGAGCCCTCGCTTGTATTGCTGAATGCTGGCATTGATGTGCGCCTGAGCTGGAGCGGCGCTGCCGACCTCAACCTGGAAGTCCGCGACCCCACGGGCGAATCGCTGTACTGGGATTCTCGCACGACCAGCAGCGGTGGTGTCTTTGGCTTTGACGCCAACGGCCTTTGCGAAGTCGTCAGCGACAATTCGGTCGAGACCGCCACCTGGCAGCCCGGCTACTTGCCGACAGGCAGCTACGAAATCATCGTCTATTATGAATCCGCCTGCGATGCCCAGACTGGCAGCGTGCAATTCTTCGCCGATGTCAGCGTCGATGGCGCTTTGAGTGGGCAGGCATCCGGCACGTTATCACCACCTGCGCCTGGGCAATCCAGCGTATTTGTCGGCCGTTTTGAAATCGTCGCTGATGGCAGCGCCGTGGTCAGCCGGGGTGGCGCTTATCCCAGCACCAGCCTGAGTGTTCTGCCCAGCGGATATGCCGCCGCAGCTTCTGTCGCCCAGCCAATCACGCGTGGCACATCTGTAACGGGCGCAATCACCAATGCTCAGCCTGTTGTGGCTTATCGCTTCCCCGGCGCGGCAGACGAAATCGTATCGATCAACATGCAGGCTGTCGGTCCAAACCTGGACACGCTCCTGCAGCTGGTCGATCCAGCCGGAACCGTCGTCGATATCAACGATGATGCCGGCGGCACGACCAATTCCAGCATCGCCAATGCGCGCCTGTTGAGCAGCGGTTTGTATACCATTGTCGCCACGCGCTATGGCAAAGAGCTCGGCGGCACTGTCGGGCAATTTGAGCTCACGTTGACCGGCGCGACAGCCGATATCCCCGCCCCGACCAGCGCCCTGAACCTGCCGCAAGGCGATATTGAAGTCAGCCTCTACTGGAGCACCGGCGCGGACTTGCAGCTGCTGGTGCGCGACCCGGTCGGCGAGTCGGTATATGACGACAATCCCATCGTGACCAGTGGCGGCATTCTGGCAGAAGACGGCAATGTCAACTGCGTCCCTGCCGAGACGGGCGCGCCTGTCTCGCATATTTATTGGCCCCCCGGCCGCCTGCGTCCTGGCACCTACGAAGTGGAAGTCTGGTATCAAAACACCTGTTCCGATCAGCCGCCACCGGTCGATTTCGCGCTGATTATCGAGGTCGGTGGAGTCCCCTTGGTCAACCAGATCCAATTTCCCTTGCCCGGTCAGCGCTATCTGACCAATTTCAGTGTCGACCCATCTGGCACGGCGAGCGCAGGCGAAGCGGGCTTCATTGACGCTGGCAGCCGCACGCTGGCTTATCAGAGCGAAGCCTTTGACCCGCCCGCCATCCAGGTTGGGCAGCCTGTTTCTGGGATAATCTCCAGCGACAATACTTTCGATGTCTATGGCTTCAATGGCGCTGCTGGCAATTCGGTGAGCATCAGCATGGCATCGCAGACCCTCGATACCAACTTGTATTTGATCAGCCCGGGCGACCGCGAACTGGCTGCCAATGACGATGCAGACCCCAGTCTGCTGGACGCAACCGGACGCAGCACCGATTCGCTGATCAGCGAATTTGTCTTGCCGGACAACGGGCCTTACGCGATCATCGCCACGCGCTATGGCAACCAGTATGGCGGAACGATCGGCGTCTATTCGCTCACGCTGACGGTGAATGAAGGCTGAGCGCAGGATGAAATTCGACTTGCCGCGCTATTGCACTATGCTGGCGGACTCTGATATGATGGTCGCATTGCCACATCCGCTAGGTTGCGAAAGCGAAGCCAGATGAACCGACTTCTGCCCCTGTGTCTGTTAATGGCTGCGCTGCTGCTTTCCGCCTGTGGTGGCGAAGTCAACTTGCTGGACGAAACCAAATTGCGCGATATCAGCCTGATGACAGGCGAGCCCTGCGAAGCGCCCTGCTGGCATGGCATCGTCCCCGGTGAAACATCCTATCGCGATTCCAAATTGATCATCGAAAGTGATACCCGCTTCAAGATTGTCGAAGAGCCCGATCCACAAGAGGGCAACCCGGCGCGCAGCTTCACCTTTGCCGAGGGCGATAATCCTGGCTGCTGTCAATTGGTGAGCCGCGACGGCGAAATTGTGTCGTCGTTCTTGCTGCAGACGGCGCCGGTCATGACATTCGGCCCCATTTTTGATCTATATGGCGAACCAACCTACGCAATTGGCGAGCAGGTCAACGGTGAGCAAGGCTATGTCGCGCTGATGTACACCGACCGCTCCTTGGTGATCTATGCCTTCGTTGCCAATCCCGCAGAAGGTTCGCTTTCGACTGGCAGCCAGATCATCGGCGTGCTGTATCTGGGAGAATCGGAACAGCGGCAATTGCTGGAATGCACCAGCCTGTTCGACTGGGCGGGCTTTACATCATTCGCAGCGTACAGCGGCGAAAATTATGATTATGTTGGCGAGGGCGTTGGCGATGAAGCAGCCTGCCCGACAAACTAAGCCCGACACGATAACACCAGTTTGAGGAGCAAGGAAAGTATGTCAGTTGAAGCGGGGGCGCCGATGATCGGCGCGCAAGTACAAGGCAAAGTGCGGCATTTGGGGATTTATGGCGCTCTGGTGGATATCGGCACGGGGCAAGATGCCTTGCTGCATGTATCGCAGCTAAGCGCCGACGAGAACGACACCAGCATGCAGCCAGGTGCAGAAATCACCGCGTTTGTGTATAAGACGCGGCGCGATGGACATGTCGCCTTGACCTTTGAAAAGCCGCCTGCTGTGCCATGGGCGACCATCAAACAGGGCAATACCTACACCGGTGAAGTCATCCGCGTAGAAGATTTTGGCGTCTTCGTCGATTTTGGCGCGGAGCGACCCGGCATGGTGCATGTGTCAGAAATGGCCGATGGCTATGTCCGCTCACCCAGCGATGTCGCCGCCGTGGGACAAGCTGTCGAGGTGCGAGTCATCAAAAAGAGCGGCCGCCCACGCAAGATCGACCTGACTATGAAGCAGGCTGAAGAATTCGCTGTAATTGAAGAAGACGAAGACGATGCCCTGCCTACCTCTATGGCAGAAGCATTCCGCCGCGCGATGCAGAGCGATGGCAGCCCTGACGCAGGACAAGGCGGACGTCAGAACAACCGCCGCAATCACCGCAGCCAGCAGGAAGACATCCTGGCGCGAACCCTGCGTGGCGCGCCTCGCTAATCCACTCTTATAAGCTGCGATATACGCGGTAGACAATCGTCCCGAAGAGGATTGTAAAGTTCAGTTCGTGCGTCAGGCACCAGGGACAAAGCGCCTGCAGCAAGCCCACCTGGACATACACCAGCCACATCGAAAATAGCCAGGCGAAGAGACCGATCCCGAAGATGAGCAGGCTGCCATATTCGCGCAGAAATTCCACGCGCGTTTCCAGCAGCAGCAGCGCGCCGATGATGGCATACACCGCTAGCCCCAGATAGGCGATCGGCACGCCCACCAGCTCTGAATAGCGGCTGTTGAGCACAACATTACAGTCGAATGCGCCAGCTTCTACGCAGACAGCCGGCACATCGGTCAATTTCAAGTAGCTCAGATACGACGCGACCACCAGTCCGACCACGACCAGCAGCATCTGAATTCGGCGTATAGCGCGCATGGCAATCAACCTCGGTGTCTACTCGAACGCTCGCAGCAGCAGCACTGGCAGTTCGCTGCCAGCTGGCACAAGGCGCTGACCTTCAGGGATGATGACCAGCCCATCCGCCAGCAGCATGGACATCAGCGCGCCGGAACTTTGGCTGCCGGTGGAATGCGCCACAATGCCACTGCCTTCGCGTGAAAGCCGCACGCGGTCGTAACTGCGTCGCCCATCCGAGCGCATATCTTCGGCGACGGTCGCCCTTATCGTCTTTCTGTGCAGAGCGCGCCCGGCCAACTTCGCCAGTGCCGGACGTACCAACACCTCGAATGTCACCATCGTGGAAACGGGGTTGCCGGGCAAACCGAAAAAAGGAATGCCTCGCAGAGCGCCATAGGCCAGCGGCTTGCCTGGCCTCATATTGATGCGCCAAAAGTCGATGTCACCCAGCTCGTCCATGACTTCACGCACCAGATCGGCTGCTCCGACCGACACGCCCGCGCTGCTGATGATCATGTCGGGGTTGATGCCCAGGGCGCGGCGATACAAAGCGCGGATTTCTGACAAATTGTCGCGTGCAATGGGCAAACGGATCGGGATGCCGCCAGCCTGCCGAATCAAGCCTGCCAGCGTATAGCTGTTTGTATCGCGGATCTTGCCAGCGCCTAGCGGTTCATGCACGTCGACCAATTCGTCGCCGCTGCCCAAAATGACGACCTTGGGCTTGCGCAGCACCTCGAAGCGCGCGCAGCCGATCGCCGCCAGCATGCCGATTTCCGCTGGTTGGATAATTGTGCCCGCTCGCATGATTGTTGCGCCGCACTCTATATTCTCGCCTTTGCGTCGGATATTCGCGCCAAAGGCATAGCTGCTGTAGATCTGCACTTGTTGAGGCGGGGCCGGGTTGCTGCCTTTTCGCCAGTTGTCATCGCTGTCTTCGACAGGCGCCACCGCGCTGCAGCCAGTCGGAACGGGCGCGCCGGTCATGATGCGGGCGGCTTGCCCAGGCTGCAAGCTGCCTGTCGGCGCAGCTCCCGCCGATATATCTTGCGTGACGCGAAAGGTTGCTGGATGCTGTGGGCTGGCGTCGACGCTGTCTTCGTGGCGGATGGCGTAACCGTCCATGGCCGAATTGTCAAATGGCGGCAAGTCCAGCGGCGCTGCGATGCCATTGGCGATGATGCGATCCAGCGATTCTGCCAGCGCGACGCTCTCGCTGTCCAGCGGCTGCATATCATCCAGGATCTGCGCCAGCGCTTTGTCGACATTGAGCAATAACGGCATGGTTCTGCGCTCCAGCTGCGAATTTGCGCGGGCATTATAGCATACATTCTGCATCCCAGCGTTCGTTCGCCAAAAACTCAGCATGCGGTTTCGTAGCAAGCTATCGCCTTTTGCCTTGACAGCGTCGCAAATCGCGCTACAATGGACGCAAGATGCGAAAAAACCACAATTTGACCTTGTCTTAGGGGCTCAGGGACTGTGCTCTCTGTTGCCTTGTTGGTATTGGAATTCGTGCGTCGGCACGGCATCAGTTCAGCGACTTTTCATTCATAGCATCACAGCGCAGAGGAGGTTGGTCCTTGGAGGCTAGAGACTTTAGCGCATTGCGCATCAGTTTGGCTTCGCCAGAGCAGATTCGTTCTTGGTCCTACGGTGAGGTAACCAAGCCGGAGACGATCAATTATCGGCGGCTGCGTCCCGAGATGGACGGGCTGTTCTGCGAGCGCACTTTCGGTCCTACACGCGACTGGCAGTGCTATTGCGGCAAATACAAGAATATCCGCTATCGGGGCATCGTCTGCGACAAATGCGGCGTCGAGGTAACGCGCTCGTCCGTTCGCCGCGAGCGGATGGGGCATATCGAGTTGGCGGCGCCGGTCGCCCATGTCTGGTACACGCGGCGCGTGCCAAGCTATCTCGGTTTGCTGCTGGATGTCAGCCGGCGCAACCTCGACCGCGTGCTCTACTTCGCCCAATATGTCATCACCTCTGTTGATGAAGACGCCCGCAAACGAGCAATCTCGCGCATTCATCAGGAGCTGGAAAACAAGGAAGTCGAGCTCAAAGACGGAATTGACGAGCAGATGGCCGAGCTGCGGAGCAAGCGCGATCGTGCCGCCGAAGAATTCGACAGGTTGGTCAGCGAAATCGACCAGCACTTCGAAAAAGAGCGCGATCGCTTGAGTGACGCGGCTGTCAGCGAAGGACGCACTGTCGAAGACAGCATTTCAAACTTGCTTGGTCAAGTCTCTTCCAGCCAGATCCGCCTGGAATCTGCCGGCAAAGTGGTCGTAGAGCGCGGTGAAACCATCACCAGCGACCATGTCAGCCGCATGCAAGAGATGGTCGCCGAATACCTCAGCGCGCTGGAAACCGAAATGGCGGCGCTGAAGACCGATGAGATCCAAAAGATCAGTGGCGATATCGACCAAGCCAACGCAAATGTCGAAAGCGCCATGGGCGAACACCTGGCTGGGCTGGAAGACAAAATGAATGAGCTGCGCACGAATGCCGAAACGCAGCTGACTGAACTCACGGAATTGCAAGCCCTGCAATTCTTGTCGGAAAGTCGTTACCGCGACCTGAAAGGCAAGTTCGGCAATGTCTTCCAGGCGGATATGGGCGCAGAAGCCTTCCATGAAATCCTCAAGAACCTCAACCTGAAAAAGATGGAAGAGGATCTGTGGCACGAGGTGCGCACGACGCGATCGAAGCAGCGCGCCCGCAAAGCCACCAAACGTCTGGGCGTGGTCGAACGCCTGGCAAAGAGCCGCGAAACTGTGGTCGACAGCGACCGCGACAAGAAAGGCAACGAACCGGATGGCAACCGTCCGCAATGGATGATCCTGACCGTGCTGCCGGTCATCCCGCCCGACCTGCGCCCGATGGTGCAGTTGGATGGCGGTCGATTTGCCACCAGCGATTTGAACGACCTGTATCGCCGCGTCATCAATCGCAACAACCGACTCAAGCACCTGCTCGATCTGGGCGCGCCCGATGTCATTGTGCGCAACGAAAAACGCATGCTGCAAGAAGCGGTCGACAGCCTGATTGACAACAGCCAGCGCGGCAAAGCCTTGAGCCGGCGCGGTCGTCGCGAGTTGAAATCACTGAGTGACATGCTCAAAGGCAAGAAGGGGCGCTTCCGCCGCAACCTGCTGGGCAAGCGCGTCGATTATTCCGGGCGCTCGGTCATCGTCATCGGTCCCAAACTCAAGCTGCATCAGTGCGGTCTGCCCAAAACGATGGCGCTAGAGCTGTATCGTCCCTTCGTCATCAGCAAGCTGGTGGAATACAACTACGCCAGCAATGTCAAAGGCGCAAAACGCATCATTGAACGTGAACAGCCCGAAGTGTGGGAGGTGCTGGAAGAAGTCATCCAGGATCGTCCTGTGCTGTTGAATCGCGCGCCGACCTTGCACCGACTGGGCATCCAGGCATTTGAGCCGCTGCTGGTCGAGGGCAAAGCTATCCAGATTCACCCCCTGGTTTGTTCGGC
Organism: Chloroflexi bacterium bin20; assembly: GCA_002238485.1. Lineage (GTDB taxonomy): Bacteria > Chloroflexota > Anaerolineae > Aggregatilineales > Phototrophicaceae > UBA6055. The sequence continues at coordinate 366,413 of MPMG01000001.1, forward strand.
ATTCAACGCCGACTTTGATGGCGACCAGATGGCTGTGCATGTGCCATTGAGCGAGCCAGCCGTGAAAGAAGCTCGTGAATTGATGCTGAGTACGCGCAACCTGCTGAAGCCCTCCGATGGCGCGCCCATTGTTGGTCCTGCCAAAGACATGGTGCTGGGCAACTACTACCTGACCATGGACCCAACAGTCGAAGTCGTGGCATTGCGGTCGCGCGCAGACGAGTTCCGCAGCGAGCAGGCACTCTATTCTGGCAAGTATACCGTCGGCATTGCCGAACGTTCCAACGGCTATTACTACGCGCGGTTCCGCCAAATGCCGCAGACGCAGCTTTTCGCGGATGAAGCGACCACCGACTCCAACGGTCGCCATCGCGTCATCAAATCGGCAATCGATCGCACGGTCGATGCCGTGCTGGCTGGCGAAGTCGATTGTTTGTTGGCGAATGCTTACGAGATGCGCAAATACCTGCGAGAGCGCAAGCTGGAAGACCAGTTGGAGATCACCAACCTGCACGAGCGGCGCGTGGTGGTCGATATGGACGAAGTGGAATACCTGTATCGTATCGGCTTGGTCGACTTGCACAGTCCTATCTTGTTGGGCAATGTATTTGACGACCGCTCTCCGCAAGAAGAGCCAGCAATCTGCACCGTCGGCAGAGCGATTTTCAATCGCATCCTGCCCGATGAAATGCGCTTCGTGCAAGAGACGATGGGCAAGAAGGGCTTGCAGCAGCTGGTCGCGCGTTGCTATCAGGTCATCGGCGCAGATCGGACGACCGAAGTGGTCGATGCTGTGAAGAATTTTGGCTTTCATTATGCGACAATCTCTGGCACGACAATCGCTGTCAGTGACTTGGCCACGCCAGATGAACGTCAAGATATCATGCAGCAGGCGGACTTTGTCGTGCAACGTGCCGAGCGCGATTACCGGCGCGGGCTGATGACGCAGGAAGAGCGCTACCAAATCACCGTCGACGAGTGGACGCGCGCCAAAGACGACCTGCAAGATCAAATTGAAGTCGCGCTCGACCCCTATGGACCCATCGCCATCATGGCGCGTTCTGGCGCGACCAAGGGTGGCTATGGACCGATCACACAGCTGGCTGGCATGCGTGGCCTGATGGCAGACGCCGCGGGTCGCATCATCGAGCTGCCCATCCGCAGCAACTTCCGTCAGGGCTTGAACACGCTGGAATACTTCATGTCTTCAAACGGCGCTCGCAAAGGCTTGGCGGATACGGCATTGCGCACAGCTGATGCCGGCTACCTGACGCGGCGTCTGGTGGATGTCGCGCAGGATATGATCGTCAATCGCATCGACTGCAACACCATTAATGCGCTGGAAATCCGGCGCAGCGATGACATCGGCGGGCAATCCATCAGCGAGCGCATTGTCGGGCGTTGTGCCGCAGTCGATCTGCGTGATCCCGACACGGGCGATTTGATCGTCAGCCGCAACGAGATGATCGACGAAGAAATCGCCGACCGACTGCAGCAATCCAGCATGGAAAAAATCGCTGTGCGCAGCCCGCTGACCTGCGACCTAATTCACGGCTGCTGCGCCTTGTGTTATGGACGCGATCTGGGCACGGGCGAGATGGTCAATATCGGCGCGGCGGTTGGCATCATTGCGGCGCAGTCCATCGGCGAGCCCGGCACCCAGCTGACCCTGCGTACCTTCCATGCGGCTGGCGCGGTCTATGCCCAGGGCGATATCACCAGCGGCTTGCCTCGCGTCGAAGAGTTGTTTGAAGCTCGCCGCAAGCCCAAAGGCGAGTCGGTGATGACAGAGCACGGTGGCATCCTGCGGCTGTCCGAGCGAGAAGACAAGGCGCGAATCGCCACGGTCATCAACGAGACGATGGAAAGCGAAGTGCATGTCCTGCCCGAGGGCTGGGAAATTTTGGTCAAAGACGGGCAAGAAGTCAAAGTGCGCGCGGGGCTGGCCACCAACGGCAAAGAAAAGCTGACGGCTGCGATGAGCGGTGTCATTCACCTGGAAGAAGACACCATTTTCATCCGTAAGGAAGTCCGCGACGAGAACGACTACGAGATTCCCGCCAATGCGCGCCTGCGCAAAGAAATCTATGACGGGATGACGATTGCGCCGGGCGAACAGCTTACGGAAGGCTCTAAAAGCCCGCATCGCGTTTTGGAGGTGCAGGGCACAGAAGCCACGCAGATTTACTTGCTCAGCGAAATCCAGGAAGTCTATCGCAGCCAGGGCGTCAATATCGCCGACAAGCACTTTGAAACCGTCATCCGCAAAATGATGTGCAAAGTGCAAGTCACCAAGACTGGCGACAGCGACCTCTTGCCTGGCGACCTGATCGACGAACGCAAGCTGCGCGAGATCAACGAAAGCCTACGCGCAGAAGGCAAGGAAATCTGCAAAGCTTCGCCTGTTCTGTTGGGCATCACCAAAGCCGCGCTGGAAACCGACAGCTACCTTTCCGCCGCCAGCTTCCAGCACACCATCAAGGTCTTGGCGGGCGCAGCCATCCAAGGACAGGTCGACCCGCTGCACGGCTTGAAAGAGAATGTCATCATTGGCAAGCTCATCCCGGCCGGCACTGGTTTCCACGCCTATCAAGACCGCGAGGCTGTCGCGCCGATCGCCACGCTGGAAGAGCAGGGCGCGCTCGAGCCCGAGCCAGCCCTCGATTTCGACGACTTTGAACGGCTGATTCTCAGCGAGATCTAGCCGCGACGCAGTCACCATACAAGCGCGGGAGTGTCGTTTTATTGCCTCCCGCGCTTTTTTTGTGCCGATTCGCTGCATCCCCCGCTGTCGGGAGTGGCGAATTTGCTGGATACAGGCACCCCCTCGGTCCCCCCCTCCCCCCCGACAGGTCAGAGGGAGGCAAAGCACACATGGCTTGATTAGGTGATATACTTGATGAGTGAGCAAAGGAGAGAAGAAGTAAAACTGGCAATAACAACAGTATTGGCAGCAGCGCTATTCGCTGGAATGGTGAGCGGGCAGGGGGCGGAGACATGAAGCAGAAACACAAACGCTCTTACCAAGAGCCTAGTATGTTCGGACGACTTCCTGCGCATACGCAAACGTTGCTTATCCTTTTCACCATCCTTGCACTCATAGCATTGCCAATAATCGTAGGTGTATTAGTTGCGCCGGAGTTTATCGAATCAGTCCTGGCAGGGTTGGGATATTGACGCGCAACGACACCGACACTGCCGCTGGTCATCGCGTGCCAATCGCAAAGCCTGAACTGCTACGGCGAGGCTATAAAGGCAGTGATCATCGCCCCTTGCGCATTGATGAGAATGCCAGACCACAGCGCTAACGGGCAAGGCATGACACATTGTGCGGCACCCCCCCCCCGCCAGCCACCACCACTGGGGTGTTTTGCCGCTAGCTTTGCCGAAGGCGCGGATTCTGTCGGCAGGTCGGGGATGGGGAAACGCCATATACACGGAATTCGCCACTCCCGGGGCGATTAGCGTGGATTTGGGACACAAGAGATTCTCTGTGCTCTCTGCGTCTCTGTGGTGAATTGATCTTGTGTCAAGCATGACGAAAAAGTTGTATTCAGGAATATAGACATTCCCCGCTGTCGGCGCGTTTGACAGATTTTCTATTTGCCGTCTACAATGTAGCCGCTGCGCCTGCCCTTCCGCGCGGCGCCCGTTTGTCTGCTCCTCGATAATCGCTGAGGTCGCTCGATGCCAGATCGTTCGGTTCATCAAGTCGCAATTGAAAGCGAAATGCGCGATGCCTACTTAAGCTACGCCATGAGCGTGATTGTGTCGCGGGCGCTGCCAGACGCGCGGGATGGCTTGAAACCTGTGCACCGCCGCATCTTGTATGCCATGCACGATATGGGCGTCGGCGCGGGCAGCTCGCACAAAAAGAGCGCTCGCATCGTTGGCGAGGTGATGGGCAAGTATCATCCCCACGGCGATGCAGCTGTCTATGACACCATGGTGCGGATGGCGCAAGATTTTTCCATGCGTTATATGCTCATCGACGGGCAGGGCAATTTCGGCAGCATTGATGGCGATGGCGCGGCAGCCATGCGCTATACGGAAGCGCGTATGGCGAGCATCGGCGGCGAATTGCTGGTTGATATCAACAAAGACACGGTCGATTTTGCCGACAACTTTGATGGCACGCTCAACGAACCCACTGTGCTGCCTGCCATGCTGCCTAACTTGTTGATCAATGGCGCGTCTGGCATCGCGGTTGGCATGTCCACCAATATCCCGCCGCACAACCTGGGCGAAGTCTGCGCTGCGCTGCGCTACCTGCTCGACCAGTGGCATCGGCTGGACGACATTGATGTCGATGAGCTGATGCGTTTTGTCAAGGGGCCCGACTTTCCCACCGGCGGCGTCATTTATGGCCGGCGCGGCAAGGACGATATGCTGCGGCAAGCGCTGGCGACCGGACGCGGCAAGATCACCCTGCGCGCCAAGGTGCATGTCGAAGATATGGGCGGCGGCAAGTCGCGCATTATCATCAGCGAGCTGCCCTATCAGACCAACAAGACGACTCTGATCGAGCGCATCGCCATGCTGGTCAACGCGGGCAGGCTGAAGGGCTTGGCAGATTTGCGCGATGAATCCGATCGCCAAAATGCGGTCCGCCTGGTCATTGAGTTGCAGCGCAATGTGGATGTTACGGCTGTGCTGGCTCGTCTGTTCAAGCTCACGCCTCTGCAGAGCACTTTCGGCATCATCATGCTGGCGCTGGTCGATGGGCAGCCGCGCCTGCTGACATTGAAACAGGCGCTGCGCGTGTACCTGGTGCATCGACTGGAAGTATTGCAGCGCAGCAGCCGCTATGACCTGGCGCGTGCGACAGAACGAGCGCATGTGCTGGAGGGTTTGCTGATCGCACTGGACAAGCTGGACGCTGTCATTCAGACCATCCGCAAATCGCGCAGCAGCGAAACTGCCCGCCGCAACCTGGTCAAGCAATTCAAAGTGAGCGAGACTCAAGCCAGCGCCATCCTGGATATGGCTCTGCGCCGCCTGGCTTCGTTGGAACGCCGCAAGATCCGCAGTGAATACAAGGCAACGCGCCAGCAAATCAAGGAGCTGGAAGCGCTGCTGGCCGATCCGCAGCGGCAGCGCGCGCATATTGCCGAGACATTGGCGTCGGTGCAGGAGCAGTATGGCGATCCACGGCGGACCATTATTGCCGATGGCGAGGCCAGCGATCTTTCGCAAGCCGACTTCCTGGTGCCAGAAGAAGAGACTGTCGTTTTGCTAAGCACAGGCGGGCATCTGGGACGAACGCCACAGGGCGAGCCACCGCGCGTGACAGTCGCCACCAAGAATCCTCCGCGTTGGCTGCAGCACAGCACAACGGGCCAGATCATGTATATTTTCGCAGACGATGGCGATTGCGCCACCGTGCCCGTCCAGCAAGTCCCGCAGGTGGAAAGCGCCGGCCAGGGCATGCCGTTCAGCGATTTGTGCGCCTTGCAGCCCGCCCAGCGTCTCGTCTCCTTCTTGTGCCTGCCTGCCTCGCTCCAGGTTGGATTCGTCTGCCTGGTCACGGCTGGCGGACAGGTCAAACGTCTGCATGTGGGTGAATTGCCCGGCGTGATGTCGTCGGCATTCAGCGTGATGAAAATGGCGCGCAAGGACAAGCTGGTTGCCGCTTTGTACAGCCGTGGCGATGACGAGTTGTTGCTGACGACAGCGCGCGGTTATGCTATCCGATTCAGCGAGCAGGATGTACGTTCGACAAGTCTGACGGCTGGTGGCGTGCGCGGCATCAAACTGGCGGCGCAGGGTGATCGTGTCGTATCTGCTTTCATCGCCGATGACAAGCTCTACGTTTGGAATATCACCGAGCAGGGCATCGCCAAGACCACGCCGATGTACGAATACAAGACGCAAGGTCGCGGCGGCAGCGGCGTGCTTTCCATGCGCTTGCCATTGGGCAGCAATCAAATCGCAGCTGCGACTATCGGTCGTCTGGATGACACGGCGCTGGCGCTGACCAACAAGCGCAAAGCCAAATATATGTCGCTGGGGCTGGCGAAGACCTTGAAGCGGGGCAGCGCCGGTGGCAATGAAGTGATCGCCCTGCGCGACAAAGAAACGGTGGTCGGCGTCGCTCGCTACAACCATCGCATTCACATTCGCGCCGATATGCCCGAATCGCAGCAGTTGGAATCGACCTTGCACGAGACCGAGACTGTGCCGGGACACGGCGCTTCCAGCTCGAATGGAGCCGATGCTAGCCTGGCGCTTGACGACTAGCCAGCGCCGCCAATTCCTTGTCATAGTGCGGAGCTATCCGCGACCAGTCATAGCGCGCAGCCTCTGCCCGCAGCCTGCCCCTGTCCACGAAAGCGCCGCCAGCCAGATGATAGGCCAGTTGCGCCCTCAGCTTGTCCCGCGCGTATAGACAGCTTTGTTTGAGCTCGTCGGGCAGCAGATATGGATAATTGAGTCGGTCGGGCAAGATAGGGATGCAGCGACAATACATTGCCTCGCAGACAGCTGCGCCAAAGAACTCTTGCCAGGCGCTGCTGACGACATAATCGGACTGCCACAGCCAGCGCGCATATTCGGCGAATGACTGCGCATAGCCCAGCTGGATGATTCGTCCGCCAAGCTGTTCCCGCGCAGCGCGAAAAGCCGCTGGCATCTCGCCAAATTGCTCTCCCAAGATAAGCGCCTGGAAATCAACGTTGCTCTCTGCCAACTGAATCAGGCTGTGCGCGAAGGCATCGGGATTCTTGTCAGCTTCCCAGCGATGATTCCACAAGATGAGAGGCGGCGCCCCGGCTGACTTTTCGGCGCGGTGCGCATCGAAACGGCGCAGGTCGATGCCCAGTGGTAGCACATCCGACTTGTGGCGGATCGTCTCTATGCTCTCCAGCTCGTTGTAATCGGCGAAGTGCTTGAGCATGCGCGGCAGCTGTGCCATGAAGTCCATTTGGTGATATTCGCTGTTGAAGTAGACGGCATCGGCGGTCAGCGCGCTGATGTAATTGATGAATCCATAACGCCAGCCATGCCCTTGTCGCTGGTTTTGCGGGTATGAGAGCTGGTTTTCATGCAGGTAGAGCGCCAGCGGCACATCGCCCAGACGCCGAAAGGTCAACGCGCGGAGGATCGACAAGTCAATCATGCTGGAAGCGAGGATCAGATCGGGCCGGGATTGCAGCAGGCGCGCAAAGCTGATGGCAGCGCCTTGCATGCGCCACTTCCAGAATTGAGCGGGCAACGCAATTAACTCGATGTCGTGGCGAGAATGCCGCTGGTAGCCGTCTGCCCAGGCTTTGTGGCTGCCGCCATAATAACTTTCCAGCAGGGCAATGTGCATGAATCGCCGCGCTCAGTTCGAGTATCGCCGCCGGGCTTCCAGCACATCGTGCAGCATATCCAGCTTGGTCAATATGCGCGTAAGCTGCTGGTTGTTGGCGATCTCGAGCTGTAGCTTCAGCCGGGCATAGTGCTGGCTGGTCGTTACATCGACAGATGCGATATTGACGCGCTGGTCGGCGATGATGGTGGTAATTTCGCGCAGCAGACCTTCGCGGTCATAGGCGATCACTTCGACCGGCACCAGGTAATGCTGCTCATCTTCCGAAGCGCCCCAGGAAACTTCGATCAGGCGTTCGGTTTCGCGCAGGGCATTGATATTGGGGCAATCGGAGCGGTGCACGGTGACGCCACGGCCGCGTGTTATATAGCCGATAATGTCGTCGGCTGGCATCGGCGCGCAGCAGCCAGCCAGATTGACCAACAGACCGCCAGCGCCCATGATGCTGACACCCTTGGTCGAGTTGCTGCCGGCGCGTTTGCTGCGCGGCTTGAGCAGGTCGGCATCGGTCTGGCTCTCGGCTGTTTTGCGCCGTTCTTCTTCCAGCACACGGTTGGTGATTTGTGGACCCGTGACATCGCCCGCGCCGATGGCGGCCAGAAAATCATCTAGCTTGTCAAAGCCGACCAGGCGCGCGACCGAATCGTAGGACATCTTTTCTTGCACGCCCAGCCGCTTCAGCTCGCGGTCCAAGGCATCTCTGCCCGTGGCGATGTGTTTGTCACGATTTTGCTTGCGCAGCCATTGGCGGATCTTGCTGCGCGCGCGGCTGGTAACGGCGTAGTCGAGATCGGGGTTGAGCCAGTCCATGCTGGGTCCGCCGCGTTTGGCTGTCAATATCTCGACCTGGTCGCCCATTTTTAACTTGGTATTCAGCGGCACAAGACGACCATTGACCTTTGCGCCGCGGCAGCGATTACCGATATCGGTGTGGATGTGATAAGCAAAGTCGATGGGCGTTGCGCCGACCGGCAAGTCGATGATGTCGCCGTTGGGCGTCACGCTGTAGACGCGGTCCTGGAAGACTTCCGACTTGACGGTGTCGACAAATTGCGAGGCGTCGTTGACCTCTGGACCGAATTCCATCAGGCGGCGCAGATAGGCCAGGCGCTGTTCAAATGCCTGGTCGTGCCCGTTTTCGCCTTCTTTATAGCGCCAATGCGCCGCGATGCCATATTCGGCATCCTCGTGCATCTCCCAGGTGCGGATCTGCACTTCGACTGTTTTGCCAGCATCATCGTGCACGGCTGTGTGCAAGCTACGATAAAAATTGTCTTTGGGATTGGCGATGTAGTCATCGAATTCGCCGGGGATGGGACGCCACAGATTGTGCACGATGCCTAGCGCCAGGTAGCACTCTGGCAAGCTGTCTACCAGCACGCGCATGCCACGAATATCGTAAATCTGCTCGAGCGGCAGGTCTTTGCGCGTCATCTTGCTATAGATGCTGTAGATATGCTTGGGGCGGGTGGTGATGGTGACTTGATTGATGCTGGCGACGCGCAGTTCTTTGATGAGCCGTTCTTTGATCTGGCGGACATACGTCTCCCGCTCATCGCGCCGTTCGTCCAGGGCTTTGGCGATCGCGCGATAGGCTTCGGGATTCAAATAGCGGAAGCTCAGGTCTTCCAGCTCCCATTTCATCTGCCAGATGCCGAGGCGGTTTGCCAAAGGCGCAAAGATATCGCGCGTTTCCACGGACACGGTGCGCTGTTTTTCGCGCGGCATATAACCCAGCGTGCGCATGTTGTGCAGGCGATCAGCCAGTTTGACCAGCACGACTCGCACATCATCGCCCATGGTCAGCAGCATCTTGCGGATGTATTCCATTTCGCGATTGACAGCGCTGGAGCGGCGAGCGTCGCTTTTGGGCGAGACATTCTTCAGCGGCAGGTTTTTCAGCTTGGTGACGCCATCGACCAATTTGGCGATTGTCGTGCCAAATTCGCGGTGCAGATCCGCGATTGTGAGGTCGGTGTCTTCGACGACATCGTGCAACAAGCCGGCCGCGATGGTCTCGGCATCCATTTTCATCTCTGCCAAGATGCTGGCGACGGCGACGCAGTGTGTGAAGTAGGGCTCGCCCGATTTGCGCTTTTGCCCGCTGTGCGCGCATTCGGCCCGTTGATAAGCAGCGGCGATCAGGTCGATCTCATTGGGCTTGCTCTTTGGCAGGGCAGCAAGCAGTGATGCTAGATCGCGGGAGTACAAGTTGCTGGCGCTCACCATCATGCAGCCACCATATACGATGTGCCTGCGCCTAATTTACCACATCTTGCCACGGCTGACGCCAATTCGCGCTGGTTCTTCGGCGCATGCTGGCGCGCTATCAGCCATTGATCTTGTGCCGCAGGTACGCATCAATGAATTCGCCCAGCCGTCCGTCGAGCACAGCTGCCGCATTGCCGATCTCTACGCTGGTGCGATGATCTTTCACCATCTGGTAGGGATGCAAGACATAAGAGCGAATCTGGTTGCCCCAGCCAGCATCGACATTTTCGCCTTTGAGTTCGGCCATCTGCGCTTCTTGTTTGGCCCGTTCCATCTCGAAGAGGCGCGCTTTGAGGATTTGCATGGCGCGGTCGCGGTTTTGCGCCTGGCTGCGCTGATTTTGACACTGCACGACGAGCCCCGTGGGCAGATGCGTGATGCGCACGGCGGTGTCATTCTTTTGCACATGCTGTCCGCCCGCGCCGCTGGCACGATAGGTATCGATGCGGATGTCGCGCTCTGCCAACGTAATCTCGATGTCGCGCTGGATATCGGGCCAGAGCTCCACTTTCGCGAAAGCGGTGTGGCGGCGTCTGGCGCTGTCAAATGGGCTCAGGCGCACCAGGCGATGCACACCTTCTTCGCTCTGCAAGTTGCCAAAAGCGTAGTCTCCCTTGACACTGATGGTGACGCTCTTCAAGCCGGCTTCTTCCCCGCCGCTGCGGTCAAGGACTTCGGCTTTGTAGCCATTCTGCTCTATCCAACGCAGGTACATGCGCTCCAGCATTTCGGTCCAATCTTGGGCATCGACGCCGCCAGCGCCCGCGTGAATGGCGAAGATGGCATTTTCGCTGTCATAATCGCCCGACAGCATGGCTTCGCGCGACATAGCGGCGACGATTTTGCGCAAAGCCTCGGTCTCGGCTTCCAGCTCGGCTTGCATATCGCCATCGGCGATCTCGACCAGCTCGATAGCGTCTGACACGCGAGCGGCCAATCCGCGCCATTTACCGACTAGCGCATTCAGCCGGGCGAGCTGCTGCATGGTTTGCTGGGCGGATTCGGGATCGTTCCAAAAGTCGCTTTGGCTGGCAGCAGATTCCAGGCGGCTGGCGCTTTCGGCTTTGTCGGCGATGCCGATGCGCGTCATGAGTTCATCGATCTGCTCTTGAAAGTCTCGCAGTTGGCTGATGATGTTGTCCATGGTTGCTGGTTTGCCTATCTGCCGTGATGGCGCTGGCGCTGCAACTCAAACATCAGGATGGCGCCGCTAACAGATACATTCAGCGAGTCGGCTGCCCGGCCCGCCATGGGGATGCGTATGCGGCGATCGGCACTGGACAGCCAAGAAGCGCTCAGCCCCCGGTCTTCCGCGCCCAGCACGATGGCTGTCTTGGCGGCAAAGTCTTGTTCGTACAGGCTGCTGCCGCCCACATCCGCCGCCACAATCTCCAGGTCTGCGCTGCCTAGATACTCCAGCGCCTCGTCAGTGGTAAACGCTACGATATTGTCCAGGAAGCAAGCGCCAGTGCTGCTGCGGATGATATTGGGATTGTAGATGTCCAGCGCGCAATCGACCAGAATGATTGCCTCGCAGCCACTGGCGTCGGCGCTGCGCATCAATGCGCCAATATTGCCTGGCACGCGCAAGTCTACCAGCACCAGGGCGCTGCGTACAGATGCGCCTTTCAGCCAGGCTCGACCCTTGGGCTGCATGCTATGCATGACGGCCAACAAGCCGTCTGGGTTGTCTCGGTAGCTAATACGCCGCAGCAGCTGGGCTGTGACCTCCGCCATTTCGCAATCAATGTCTCTGGCATCGCCGCCCAGATCTGGGCAATGCAGCAGGAAATCTGCCCTGTAACCAAGTGCCAGCGCGCGCCGCAAGTCTCGCTCATAGTCGATGACAAAACGCGCTTCTGCCTCGCGCCCGCGCTTGCTACGCAGCCGATTGACCAGCTTCAGCTTGCTATTTTGCGCGCTGGTGATTTGCACAATGGCTGTCAATTCACTGGGTCGTCGTCATCAAACAGGCTGTCGACGAAGAACTCGGGCGTGAAAAGCACCAGGTCGTCTATGGTTTCGCCCAAGCCCAGATAGTGCACCGGCAGATGCAAATCATGAAAGATAGAAAAGACCATGCCGCCTTTGGCTGTGCTGTCCAGCTTGGTGACGATGACGCCGCTGACGCCCGAGGCTTCCTGAAAGCTCTTGGCTTGCTCGATTGCATTCTGCCCGGTCGTGCCATCCAGCACCAGCAGCACCTCGTGCGGGGCATCTGGCGCCACTTTTCCCGACACTTCGCTGATTTTGGTCAGCTCGCGCATGAGGTTGTAGTTGTTTTGCAGCCGGCCCGCCGTGTCGATGATGAGGATTTCATAGCCACGCGCTTTGGCGGCTTTGGTCGCATCGTAGACGACCGCGCCAGGATCAGAGCCAGGGCGATTGGCGACGACAGGCACATCAATGCGCTCGCCCCAGGTTTGCAGCTGCTTGATGGCGGCTGCGCGAAAGGTGTCTCCAGCGGCGATCATCACCTTGCGCCCCGACAAGTTCTTCAGCCGATGCGCCAGCTTGGCGATGGATGTGGTTTTGCCCGAACCATTGACGCCGACCACCAAGATGATCGACAATTCGCGCCCAGAAATATCCAGCGCCGGCGGAAAAGACAGCAGCGCAGCCAGCTCTGCTTTTAAGGCATCGCGCAGCTGGTCGGTCTTGGTGATGCCCTCGGCGCGCACGCGGTCTTGGAGGGCGTCGACCACCTGCAGCGTGGTGTTGAATCCGAGATCCGCCTGGATCAGCAAGGTCTCGATATCGTCCCAGGTGTCCTCGTCGATTTCGGTGTTGCCCAAGAGCTGCGAAATGCGCCCGAAGAATGACTGGCGCGTTTTTGACAATCCGCGGCGAAAAATACCCAACTGGCTGCTCCTGTTTGTCGGTGGATGCCAGCGCAATAGTATAACGCCCACGCCGAAACTCGGCAATCCGCGCGAAAAACTTGCTGTATGCTGATACTAGCGCGACCGATCAGCGAGATTGCGCTGATGATTTACAAGGATCATCTTGATTTTGCTGCGCTTCGCCAGTATGCTAGCGCCTTGAAGGAGCGCGCTACGTTGGCTGGCGCAGCCGGCGAAGTGTCCGCGACCATGCTGCGCGACCGTATCCTGGAGTCTGGCGGTCGTTGCGAATGGTGCGGCCGCAACCTGGTGGGCGCAGAGATAGAGTTGGATCATGTGGTCAGCCTGGCGCAGGGCGGGGGCAATACACCAGTGAACTTGGTGGTTGCCTGTCCGGATTGCAATCGACGCAAGTCTCAGAAACATCCAGCGCGCTTTGCTGTGGAGATCTTTAGCGAGACGGGCGTCCGCACCGATCTGGTCGCGCGCGTTTTGGCGCACTATCGGGTCGAGGCGTCCCGACAGTTGCCATTGTTTTCCGCGGCCACTGACACGGGAATGCGAGAGTCAGAGCAGGATAGCGACGCCGAATACCCGCCGCAATACCGCTGGGAAGACTAGGCGCCGATAGACAAACATAGCCGGAGCAACGATTTGGCATCTGCATTCGATAAAAACAAAGCAAATCTCCAGTTGGACGCGTCCGTTGACGCCGAAGCCTGGCAGAGTGTACTTGAACTTTGCGGCGATGAAATCCGCGAAGGCATACGACCCCCCAAAAACAAGAAAGCGCTGGAACAACAGGTAGCAGCCCGCAGCTACACAACCAAGCAGGCTGCCAAATTGGTGGGCGTCGATGGGCAGACCTTGCGTACAGCCACGCAAGAATTGGCGCTGGACAGCTTCCTCGACCCGCGAGGCAAGCTGCGCTTCCCGGTGCGCACATTCCGGCCTACCGCTGCCGACCCCGACCTGCGCGAGATGATCGCTGGTTATGTGCGACTGCGTCCAGCCGATTTGCGCGGTGTTTTGGGGGTCGACCTGCGCACGCTCAACAGCAGCATTCGCCAAGCCGGTCTCTCGCCCAAGCGCATCGTGTGGCGCGATGTTCGCGGATTGTGGGATCTGCCGCATACTTTCGCAGAATTCAACCAGCTGCGCAGCGGGGAACAGCCCAGCGCGAGCAACGGCAAGGCCAAAAGTCGCCGTGGCGGACGCCACCGCAAACGCCGTCAGCGCCAAGCTCGCAGCAAATTGCGCAGCCGCTTGATCGATGCCTTCCCCAATTGGCGCAATGACTGGCGGGGCCAACAGCAGCTATACCTGCACATCGGCGAGCCCAACAGCGGCAAAACGCACGATGCCTTGCAAGCGCTGAAGTCGGCTGGATCGGGCTGGTATCTCGCTCCATTGCGGCTGCTGGCTTACGAAATCTTCGACCGGCTCAACGCCGAGGGCGTGGCTTGCAATTTGCTGACGGGCGAAGAGGTGATCCCGGTGGAAGGCGCAACGATCACAGCGGCGACCATCGAGATGTTCAATGCGCATGACAGCGGCGAATGCGTCATCATCGACGAAGCGCAGATGCTGGCGGATGCCGACCGCGGCTGGGCTTGGACGCGCGCGTTGATGGAGTGCGCCTCGCCAGAGATGCACATCATCGGTCCGCCCACCGCCCGCAAGCTGATCGAAGTGCTGGCTGCCGCCGCCGAGCTGCCTTGTGAGTTGATCGAGCACGAGCGACTCGCGCCTATCGCTGTTGCCGAGCATCACTTCACGCTGGAGACCTTGCCGCCATTGACGATCTTGGTGGCTTTTTCACGGCGCAATGTGCTGGACTTGAAGATGACCCTCGAGCGCATGGGCAGGGCGGTCTCGGTCGTATATGGCAGCTTGCCGCCCGAAGTGCGCCGCCGCCAGGCCGACCGCTTTGCCGAGGGCGAAACCGAGATCTGCATCGCCACCGATGCTGTGGGCATGGGCTTGAACTTGCCTGCCGATGTCGTCTGCTTTTATGAGACAGAGAAGTATGATGGCAAAAGTGACCGCCGGTTGTATCCTGCCGAGGTGCATCAGATCGGCGGACGCGCGGGCAGATATGGCATCCGCGAGACTGGGCTGATCGCCGCTACCACCAAAGACGATATCGACATTATCCGCGAGCTTTATGCGCAGCAGCCGCCTGAGCTAAGCCATGCGCGCGTTGCACCCACAGTCGATGACCTGACACTCATTCCCGGCAGCCTGGCCGAGCAGCTGACGCGCTGGGCAGAACTAAAGTCGATACCCGAGGAATTGCGCGCAATTATCACCACAGCCGACATGGACGAACGCATCGAATTGGCAAAGATGCTGACCGATGACGAAATCAAGCGGCTGGGGCTGGAGCGAGCGCTGCAGCTGGTCAACGCGCCGACCCGCAAGTCGACCCGCGCCTATTGGCTGGATTGCGCCTACATGATCATCGAGGGCCACCAGATGCCCTTGCCGCCCGCTGCGCCCGTGCCCATCAAAGATGGCGGCGATCTGGACGCGACCGAAGCCTGCATCGCCTGTGCAGATGTCTATTTGTGGCTTTCGCAGCGCAAGGAATTTGCCGACTGCGGCGATTCGCATTACCAGGTGCGTGAAGAGCGGCGCGAGTGGTCGCTTTCGATAGACCAGGCGCTGCTGCTGAATCTCAATACGGCGCGGCGCTGTCGGACTTGCCGGGCGCGCCTGCCATCGCGGCATCGCTATCGCATCTGCGAAGTCTGCTTCAAGCGGCGGCGGAATCGCGCGGCCTAGCTGTCTATCTGCAGCAGGGCGTTTCTGGCAGCTGCTTGTGCGGCTGCTCGTTTGCTTTTGCCCACGCCACTGCCGAGCACAGTATCGCCGATGCCGACCTCTATGCTGAAGCGCTTGTCGTGCTCGGGTCCGCTCGTTCCCTGCAGTCGATATGTTGGCGAAGGCTGCTGCCGGGCTTGCAGGCGCTCTTGCAATTCGCTGCGGGCATCCAGGTGCAGGCTCTTGTCCAGCACTTCGTCCAGCAGTTCCAGCAGCAGCGGCGTCAGGAATTTCTCCACAACCGCCATGCCTCGGTCCAGGTAGATCGCCCCGATGACAGCTTCAAAGGCGCCGCCCAGTGTACTGCGCCGTTCGCGACCGCCACTGCGTTCTTCGCCTACGCCAAAACGCAAGAACCTCCCCAGCTGAAAGCGATCCGCAAAGTTCGCCAGCGATTCTTGTTTTACCAGCGCCGAGCGCAGCTGAGTCAGACTGCCCTCCGCCAGGTGAGGATAGCGCTGAAAAAGCAAATTGGCAGCGACCAGGCCAAGCACGGCATCGCCCAGGAATTCCAGCCGTTCGTTGTCGCGCGCTTCGTCCGCCCCTTCATATTCATTGACAAAGGAGCTGTGCGTCAGCGCGATAGTCAACAGCTGGGGCTGGCGAAATTGTATGCCGAGCAGCTTTTCAAACTCGGATTGCGCGGGGATTGGCGCTTTCACGGCGTTGCGGACTGTTTGTCGACGGCTGAGGGCTGATATTCGCCCTCGATCCAGCTTGTGCCGTCCGCGCCGACTTCTTTCTTCCACACTGGCACGATCTCTTTGAGGCGGTCGATACCATAACGCGCCGCTTCAAAACAGCCGTCATCACGATGTGGCGCAGAACAAGCGCAAAGCACTGTGCTTTCGCCCACTTGCAGCTTGCCTAGTCGCTGGATGATGGCGATGCCTTCGACCTTGTCCCAACGCGCGCGGATCTCCGCTGCAACCTGTTTCATCTTCGTCAGCGCCATTGCCTGGTAGGCTTCGTATTCCAGCCATTCGGTCTGCGGCAGGTGTCCGGATTTGTCGGTTTCGCCGCGCACGATGCCCGTGAACAGGCAGACAGCGCCACAGCGAGATGTTGTGATGGCGGCGATGATCTCGTTGTGGTCAAAGGGAGCAGTCGGCAGCCGAAAAATCTCTGGGCCTGCGTTACCAGAGCCACCACTGACTGGCGGGAAAAATGCCACTTCGTCGCCGTCCTGGATAGCATCGCCGTCAAAAGCGAACTCTTCGTTGATGGCAGCCAGCGCCACTTGCAGATTCTGGCTGGCGGAGGGGTGTCGGCGCATCAATGCGCTGCGCAGCCCAGCGATGTTCTGCACGCCTTCGTCCAAGGCGACATCCAGCCGGCGCGCGCCGATTCGGTCACGCAATGTAGCAAAAAACAGCACCGTAATCTGCATGAGTCCGTTTAGTCCTCGGCAAGGTAGTCGCCGCGCGAACCGCCGCGTTTTTCCAGCAGGCGGATATCGCCGATGCGCATGCCGCGGTCGACTGCCTTTGCCATGTCATAAATCGTCAGCGCCGCCACCGAAACAGCCGTCAGCGCTTCCATTTCTACGCCGGTTTTGCCCGTCGTCTGCACGGTTGCGCGGATATCAATAGCGTTCGTCTCTTCGTTAAGGCAGAGTTGCAGGGCGATCTGCTCGATGGGCAGCGGATGACACAGCGGCACAAGTTCGCTGGTGCGTTTTGCCGCCATGATGCCTGCGATGCGCGCGACGCCCAGAACATCGCCTTTTTTGAGTTCGCCAGCGCGGATGAGACGTAGCGTCTGCGGCTGCATGCCGACTCTGCCCGCGGCGACAGCCACGCGCCGTGTCTGGACTTTCGCGCTGACATCGACCATCTGCGCGCTGCCATCTTCAGTCAGGTGCGTCAATTGGCTTTCTGTCATCTGTGTCCACCGTCTGGGCGAAGAATTCGGCGATCTGCGCTGCCAGCTCACCAACGTCAATCTGCGCCGCATTATGCCACACTATGCCGTTGTTGTGTCCTCTGAACCAGACATCCTGCTGGCGGATGAAGTCGTGCGTGCTGAACTTCGTGCGTTCAATGGCTTCATCCAATTTTATGCCATCCAGCAGATGCGCTGCCATCTCGCGATAGCCCAAGCCACTCATGGAGGGCAGCCGCCGGTCGTATCCCATCTCGAGCAGGCGCGCGACTTCTGCGCCAAAGCCAGCGGCGATCATGGCATCAACGCGGGCATCAACGCGCGGATACAAGATCTCTCGCGGCAAGCGCAAGCCCAGCCTCAAGATGCGCCATGACGGCGCTCGCTTGGCTTGCAACTGGCTGATTGGCAGACCCGTCAGCATCTGCACTTCCAGCGCGCGGATGACGCGGCGCATGTTGTTGGGGTGAATAGAATCGGCAGCTGCTGGATCGACCTGGCGCAGGCGTTGATGCAGGGCGGCGGGCGAATTGCGGTCGGCATAGTCTTCCAGCTCGGCGCGCAGTTGTGCATCGGGCGGGACGCGCGGGATCGACCAGCCTTCTTCGACCGCGCTGATGTATTGCCCGCTGCCGCCGACCAGCATGGGCAATATCCCGCGGGCATGACAATCGGCGATTGCGCGATTCGCTGCGTCCTGATATTCCGCCAGGCTCAGATTGTGGTCGGGCGCGACCAGGTCAATGAGATGGTGCGGGACGAGCGCTTGCTGGGCGGGTGTGGGCTTGGCAGTGCCGATATCCATGTAGCGGTAAATCTGCCGACTGTCCGCGCCGATGATTTCGCCATGCAGCCGCCGCGCCAGTTGGATGGCCAGTTGCGTTTTGCCGACGCCCGTCGCGCCCAGGACGATCAGCAACGACGCCTTACCAATCAAATGCGTCCTCCACATGGGCGATGGTCGTCGATCCATTCGGCTCCAGCGCGATGGCAATGACATCAACACGCCAGGGTTTGTCGGGGTCGATGTCATTTTCGTGCAGATAGCGATAGGCGGTATTGAGCAAGCGCTGGCGTTTCTTGGGCGTGATGCTGGCCAAAGCCGCTTCGGTGCTGGCATCGCGCCGTGTCTTGACCTCGACGAAAACCAAGATGCCTCGCCGCCGCGCCACAATGTCCAGCTCGCCATCCATGCACGACCAGTTGCTGTGCACAATCGCATAGCCTTGCCGCCGCAGGTAGGCTCGCGCCAGATCTTCGCCGCGATTGCCAATTTGTTTTGTCTGATGCACTTCCCGCCACCCAAATCTCTCTGGCAAGTGTAGCACAGCCTGCGCAGCGACCGGTCGGCTGCATTACGATCTTTGGCGCATAGCATATTGAAAAGCCTGTGTTTTCCGCTAGCATCGGCGGCTTGAAGGGTTGCAAAACGACAAGGGAGTCCGAATTCATGATGGATATGACAACAGCGGTCGCGCTGGGCGTGGCGGCCAGCATCATTGGCTTGATCTTCGCGCTACGGCAGCGGAGTTATGTGCTGGCGCAAGACGCGGGCACACAGCGGATGCAAGAAATCGCCGGGGCAATCGAACGCGGCGCTGGCGCATTCTTGCAACGTGAATACCGTGCTGTGGCGATCCTGGTGGCGATAGTGACCGTTGCGCTGGTTGTGCTCAGCTCAGTGCCTGGTTCGGGCATGTCGATATTGACAGCGGTGGCATTTGTCATCGGCGCGCTGGCCAGTGGCTTGTCGGGCTATATCGGCATGTATATTGCGGTGCGCGCCAATGTGCGGACGGCGCACGCAGCCTCGAAGAGCCTGAACATGGGGCTGCGCGTGGCTTTCGCCAGTGGCACGGTCATGAGCACCATGGTGGTATCGCTGGCGCTGCTGGGCATCAGTCTGCTCTTCATTTTCTTCGTCAATCAGTTGGGCGATGCGGCGCAGGCGGCTTCGGCTTTGGCTGGCTTTGGCTTCGGCGGCACTTCCATAGCGATTTTCGCGCGCGTTGGTGGTGGCATCTATACAAAAGCGGCCGATGTCGGCGCAGACCTGGTGGGCAAGACCGAAGCGGGCATCCCCGAAGACGACCCGCGCAATCCCGCCACCATCGCAGATAATGTCGGCGACAATGTCGGCGATGTAGCTGGCATGGGCTCCGACTTGTTTGAAAGTTACGCCAGTTCCATCATCGCGGCCATCTCGCTGGCAACAACAGCGGGGATCTTTTTAGGTGAAGAAGATATGCTTGCAGCGCAAATCTTCCCACTGCTGGTTGCGGCGGCCGGGTTAATCATCAGCATCCTCGCCAGTTTTCTGGTGCGCACCGAAGAAGGCGCGGATCAAGAACAGCTGCTGGGCAGCATCCGCAAAGGCATCTATAGCGCGTCGGTGCTGATCGGCATCGTCGTGGTCGCGCTGGGCAGCAGCTTGCCCTTCGGAGACAAAGCCGGCGGCGTCATCATCGCCACGCTCAGCGGCTTGCTTGGCGGCGTGCTGATCGGCTATTTCACTGAATACTTCACAGCCGATACCTACGGGCCGACCCAGGCGCTGAGTGCATCGGCGGAGGGCGGCGCGGGCATTGTGGTGATACGCGGGCTGGCGCTGGGCATGATGAGCACATTGGCGCCTGTCATCATCGTCGTCGTGGTAACGTTGCTGGCGACATCGCAGGCGGGCTTGTACGGCGTGGCGGTGGCGGCTGTCGGCATGCTGTCGACTCTGGGCATCACATTGGCGACCGATGCCTATGGCCCGGTGGCAGACAACGCGGGTGGCATCGCCGAAATGTCCGAACTGCCAGAGAGTGTGCGCGAACGCACCGACGCGCTGGACAGCCTGGGCAACACGACTGCCGCGACTGGCAAAGGCTTCGCAATCGGATCGGCAGCCATGACGGCGCTGGCATTGACCGCGGCATTCATCACAGCGCTGACAGCGGGTGGCAGCACGGCGCTGGGCGCGGCAGCTAACCCGGCCGACCTGCTGCTGAGTCCGCAATTTGTCACCGGTTTGTTCATCGGCGGCTTGCTGCCTTTCGTCTTCAGCGCGTTGACCATGGTGGCGGTGGGCGATGCGGCTCAACAGATCGTCGAAGAAGTGCGGCGTCAATTCCGCGAATTGGGCATCATGGAAGGCAAGGGAAAACCCGATTATGAGCGCTGCGTTGCCATCAGTACCGATAGCGCCATCCGCCAGATGCTGTTGCCGGGCATAATCGCGGTGGGCGTGCCAGTGGGCATGGCGCTGCTGGCGGTGCTGGGCAAGGACAACACGTTGGGCGAGTTCATCGCGCCGATTTCGCTGGTGGGCGTGCTGCTTGGTTCGCTGGTATGCGCTTTCATGCTGGCGGTGATGATGGCGAATGCGGGCGGCGCCTGGGACAACGCCAAGAAGTATATCGAAGCGGGCAACCTGGGCGGCAAAGGCTCGGATGCGCACAAAGCGGCGGTTGTTGGCGACACCGTGGGCGACCCTTTCAAAGATACCTCCGGTCCTTCTTTGAATATCCTGCTGAAGCTGCTGGCCATCGTTTCGCTGGTGATCGCGCCCTTGATTGGCAGCGCCTTCCCTGGCTAGTCGTGGGGCAAAGGACGAATCGTGAGCAGCTTGGCAGACAGCCCGCGCGGCCTGTACTTTGAAGAATTCGTAGTCGGCCATACCATGCGCACGCGGGGACGCACCATCACCGAGTCCGACCTGGTGGCATTCGCTGGCTTGACCGGCGATTACAACCCCATGCACACCGACGCCGAATATTGCGAAGGCTCGTTCATGGGCGAGCGGGTGGCGCATGGCTTGCTGACGTTGAGTTACGCGGTGGGACAGGCTTATCAACTGGGCATATTGGAACGGACCGTGCTGGGCTTTCGGGGCCTGGAAATGAAGTTCAGCACGCCTGTCTTCATTGGCGATACCATCCACGCCGAGCTGAAGGTCGCCGAGACTCGTGCCGCGCGGCGCTTGGGCGGTGGCGTGGTCGTCCTGGAAATGCGCGTCGTCAAACAGAACGGCTCAATTGCCCAGCGAGGCACGCTCTCGCTGCTGATGATGTCACAGCCGACGGACGAGGCAGATTAGGCAAGCGCGCGTCTTGTGCGCCAATGTCGAAAGGCAAAGAGAATCCGCAGCGGCAGCCCATCAAATGCCAGCCGCGTGAAAAGGCCCCATATTCCCGGCTTGTGCGCCAGTGTTACGCGGTCTGTCAGCTCGACGCCGCCAGTCACCTCACGAAAAATATGCTCGTGCCGCCAGGTTGCCATCGGACCACGCATTTGCACGTCAGCGAATGAATCGGGCGTGGGTCCGGGCTCGTGTCGGGCAATCCAACGCAGGGGCAGCGGGCCAAACCACAGCCTGAACTCGACTTCGCCTTCGGTGATAGACCGGCGGTCGTCCCGCAGCAATTGCGCGAAAATTGGTGGCGGCGTCAATGTAGCCAGGGCGCGCGGATCTTGATGAAAGCGGAGCAGCTCGTCCAGACTGGCATTGAAGCGACTGGTCTTGGCATAGACCGTTCCTTGGCTAGCGGGCATGTCCACGCTCGGCATTGATCTTGTCTCGCAGTGCGGCGGCGGCATGGGCTGGATCATCGGCGAAGACGATTCCGCGGGACGAGCTGATGATCAAGCCGCGCCCGAAGCTGTTTAGTCCCGCGCCCAGCACTTGCGCAACATCACCACCTTGCGCGCCAACACCCGGCGCCAGCAGCGTCATATCGCCGACTATTGCGCGAATCTGCGCCAGCTCCGTCGGATAGGTTGCGCCCGCCACCAGCATGATTCTGTCATGTTCCTCGCGCCCCGCCGCTTGCTGCGCCACCACCTGCCACAGGGGTATCCCATCCACCAGAAGATTTTGCAGATCGGCGCAACCGGGATTGGAAGTGCGGCACAGCACAATGCTGGCTTTGTCGCGATAGCTGAGGAAGGGCGCGAGCGCGTCCCAGCCCAGATAGGGATTGAGCGTGACGGCGTCAAATCCCAGCTGGTCGAAGATGGCGCTGGCATAAGCGGCGCTGGTATTGCCGATATCCGCGCGCTTGGCATCGCAGATCGCAAAAATATCGGGGTGGCGCGCCCGCAGATAGTCGACCGTCTCCGCCAGCTGCTGCCAGCCCGTCGCGCCCTGCGCTTCGTAGAAGGCGATGTTGAGCTTAAAAGCCGCGGCATAGTGAGCGGTCGCGTCGATAATGTGGCGGTTGAATGCCAGCTGTGGCCGATTGTTCTGCAAAAACGACTGCGGCAGTTTTGCCAGGTCGCTGTCCAGCCCGACGCACAGCAGTGAATTTGCGGCTTTGGCGCGGGCATCATATTTGGCTGCGGCTTTCATCATTTGTCGCGCCCCCACTTGTGTGGATCGGCAAACCAGCTGCGTACGATTGCCAGCTGCGCCGCGTCCAGGCTGCCGCGCATTTGTGTTTCTTGAACGATTGTCTCGAAATTCGTCAGGGTATGCAGGCGCAGACCGGCCCGCGCAAAAGATCTTTCCGCTTCTGTGAAGCCATAACTGACGATGGCACAGGCATCTGCGACCGTTGCGCCGGCCTCTCGCAGCGCAGCCACGCCAGACAAACTGCTGCTGCCTGTCGTCACCAAATCTTCGACCAACAGCACGCGCAGCCCATTGACATCGCCGCCTTCGATTCGCTTGCCAGTGCCATGCGTCTTGGTTTCTTTGCGCACGAACACAGCCGGCTTGCCCATCTGATATGCAATCGCAGCACAATGGGCGACTCCACCCAGAGCCACGCCGGCCAGCACATCATATTCCAATGCGCGCGAATCGATCGTTGACACGAAGCCCTCGATCACCAGGCGCCAGGCCGGTGGATGAAAAGATAGCCGGCGGTTGTCAACATATACCGGCGAGCGTATGCCCGACTTGAATGTGATAGGCGATTCGGGCAAAAAGCCCACCGCGCCAATATCAAGCAAGGCGCTCGCGATGGATCGCTTCGTAGCGGTGTTCATGGTTGGCAAGCTCGTTTTCGATTAAGGCAGCGGCAAAAGGACCGCGAAAGACCAGCGCCGACCAGTATTGCGCCGCCACAGCGCCACATTGACTATACTGATAAAAGCTCTCGCCATCCATGACCCCGCCACAGCCGATGATATCCATTGCGCAGCCGAGCCGGTCTTTTGCAATTTGCAGTTCTTCCACGGCCAGCAGCGCGCTATCACGCAATGCGCCTCCGCCTATGCCCGCGTTCACTGCCGAATCCACCGGGCTGGGCTTTGCCAACGTGTTGGTGGCGATCACTGCGCGCACGCCCACCTCTGCGAAGATGCGCATCAACATGTGATATTGGGCGGCTGCCAATCCCGGACTCACCTTGACCCACAACGGAATCTCCAGATTCCGTTTCCGCAGCTCGGCGACAAATGCAGCGCAGAGACTTCGCGCGCCAGCCTCGAGCTGATGTCCGCTCGGATCGTCTTCGGTGTTCGGGCAGCTGATGTTGAGCGTGAACCAGCTGGGTCGCAGGCCCGCATCCAGGAAAAAAATCAGCGCCTCGAGCGTTTCTCCCTGCTGCTGGGCAAGATCGCTGACGCCGGGCGAGACTGCGATATTTATGCCAAATTCCCCAGGCAACTGTTCAATGCGCGCGCCCAGAAAAGCCGCCGCCGCCCGCGCGCCGGGATTGCGCAAGCCGATGCGATTCTGGGTTGATTGCGTATCCCGCTCCCGCCACAGGGTTGTGCCTGCGTTGCCCATGCGGGGATGCCGCGTGAAGCTGCCAAACTCGATGGGACCGACCAGCGCCGGCATCATCCGCCAGCCCGGCATAATATTCTCGCGCCGATGCACGACAGCACGCAGCGCCTCGTCTTCGCTGGTAAAGCCGCGCCCTTTGACAAGTCCCGCTGCCAGGATGAGCCGCGCCGACAATTTCGCGCCGCCGACTTCCTGCGTCTGTACGGGCATGAGCCAGGCTCGCAGGCGCTTTGCCATAGCAGTTGGCAGCTGCCAGCGCTCCAACCAGCCCAGCTGCCCGATGGCAAGTTTGTGGGCGCGCTGTGCCGAAACCCGAAACAGCAGCAGGCGACAGAACAGCCCATAGGCCATGTCGACGATGCGCAGCAAGCGTCGGCGGGCGTTCATGCCACGAATCCAAATAGATTGCGCCCAAAGCCGGGCGGGCTGAGCACACGCTCGCCGTCATAGACTTTGTGCCCGCGGATCCAAACTTCGCGCACGCGTCCGCAAACGCGCATGCCCTCAAAGGGCGACCAGCCACACTTTGTATGCAGATTTCGCCGCTCGATGACGAAGCTGGCATCGGTATCGATGACCGTATAGGTCTTGGGCAGCGGCGTGATGCGCCAGATGCGCTGCACATTCAGCGAAAGCATGTCGCAGGCGCGCTGCAGGGGCAGCCGGCCGTCTTTGACCGCCTGCATCATCAGGGGCAAGGTTGTTTCCAAGCCCGGCACCCCATAGGCTGGCGACTCCGATTCTTTCTCGGCGATCGTATGCGGCGCGTGGTCCGACTCGATGATGTCCACCAGGCCTTGTCGTATTGCTCGCCACAAGGCGCGCTGGTCAGCTTTGGTCTTCAGCTCCGGCTTCATGAGTCCGAAACTGCCGATGCTGGGCAGGTCGTCTTGGCTGAGGAAGAGATGATGCGGGCAGACGCCAATGGTTACGGGCAAGCCTTCATCTTTGGCGGCTGTGAGCAAGCTGATTTCGCGCTGGCTGCTGATGTGCAGGAAGTGGGTGGGCTGGCGATACTTGCGCACCAGCTCCAGGATATTGGCGACTGTTTCGCCCTCGGCGTGCACGGCGATGAGCCGATTGGTCTTCCAGGCGCGATAATGTCGTTCGCGCATGATGCTGGTGTCTATAAAAAGATCGCCAGTGGTTGCGTTATTATAGATTTTTAAGCCGCAGACCCGCGCGGCGATGCCTGCATATTCGCTGGTGTTGTCGGCTTGGGATGCGCCGAAGTATAGACCCCAGTCACAGTGGGCCGACTGGTCAATGCGGGCCAGCTTTTCATCCAGCAGCTTTTCGCTGGTTGTTGATGGGGCAGTGTTGGGCATATCAAAGACCGCTGTATACCCGCCGGCGATGGCGGCGATTGTTTCGCTCTCGAAAGTGGCTTTGTGCGCCCAGTCCAGGTCGCGCAGGTGTGTGTGCGGGTCGATCATGCCGGGGATGCGGATGATCGGCATCAGACATACACCCCGCGCAAAACCTTCACGAGCAAAGCCATGCGCACGAACATGCCGTTTTCCATCTGTTCAAAATAGATGGAGCGCCGGTCGGCATCGAGCACATCATGGTCGGCGCGCGTGCCCATTTCGTGTTTGCGAGGCAACGGGTGCATCAATATAGCGTCTTCGGGCGCTTGCGCCAGCAAGCTCGGCGTCATGATGAAACGGTCTTTGATGCTTTGGTAGGCGGTTGAATCAGCAAAGCGCTCTTCTTGGATGCGCGTCCAATAGATGACATCGGTCTGCGCAATGAGTTCTCGCAGGTCGTCGGTCTGCTGCACAGTGATGCCGCGCTTCGCCACCAGCTCGCTGATATCGGCAGGCATGGCCAGCGACTGGGGCGCGACCAGGCACAAGCGCACATCGTCGGCGTCATAATTGGCGAGCAGCTTGGCCAGGGAATGCACTGTGCGTCCGTGCTTCAAGTCGCCGACCAGCGCGATCGTCAGCCCGTCCAGCGATTTCTTCTGGTCAAAAATCGTGAATATATCCAGCAGCGCCTGGGTAGGGTGCTCGCCAATGCCATCGCCACCGCTGATCGCCACCGTCGGATTGTCAATGCGCCCATTGAGCAGATCCAAGTAATAACCGGCTTCGTAGGACGAGCCGATCTCTGGATGCCGCAGCACAATGACATCGGCATAGCAGCCGGTCGCGCGGATGGTATCGGACAGGTTTTCGCCCTTGTACATGGACGAGAAGCGCACGCCATTGCTGACCGCGATGACATCGCCGCCCAGCCGCCGCATGGCTGCCTGAAAGGACATATCGGTGCGCGTGCTGGCTTCAAAGAAGAGCGACGCCATCACTTTGCCGGCGCAAAGCTCGGTCAATCCACGGTCTTGCGTGCGGATGCGCTTGCGGATGGATGTGGCTGCTTGAAACAGAATATCCAGGTCGCGGCGCTGAAACTGGTCGACCGAAATGATGTGCTTGCCCAAAAAATCGCCGTCTATGGGGGGCGGCTGATAGGTCAATGCGTGCTGGCTAATGGACAATTCGCCCACTGGATTGCTCAATCTCGCCTCCCGCGCTCAGAACAAGCCGACAACTTTGCCGTCTTCGTCGATATCGACATGCCTTGCCGCCGGCATTCTACCCAAACCCGGCATGGTGCGCACATCGCCACACAGCGGATAAATGAAACCCGCGCCCGCCGACGCCCGCACATCGGTGATGGTGATGCGGAAGCCATCTGGCGCGCCTTTCAGCTTGGGGTCATCGCTGAGGCTGAGGTGCGTCTTCGCCATGCAGATAGGCAAGTTTCGCAAGCCCTGCGCTTCATATTGGCGGATCTTGCGGCTGGCGACAGGCGCATAATCGACGCCGTCTGCGCGGTAGATCTCGCGGGCAATGGTCTCAATCTTGTCGGTTATCGCCATGTCATCGGGGTAGAGCAGGCGGAAGTCGTTGGGACTATCGCAGGCAGAGACAATCATTTCGGCGAGTTCTGCAGCGCCAGCCCCACCTTGCGCCCAGTGCCTCGCCACGCTTGCGCCAACAGCGCCGCTCGCCAGGGCGATCTCGCGCACAGCATCGATCTCGCGCGGACTGTCATCGGCGAATACATTGATGGCGACCACGGGGTTGACGCCGAACTTGCGCAGATTTTCCAGGTGGCGCACCATGTTAACCGCTCCAGCTTCGACATCAGCGACATTCTCTTCGCGCAGGGCTGCATCAATCGGCTTGCCGGGGATGATACGATACTTGCCCGTATGCGCTTTTAACGCGCGGATGGTGGCGACCAGCACAACGGCGTTCGGCCGCAATCCGGCGATCCGCGCTTTGATGTTGAAGAATTTCTCCGCGCCGATATCCGCCCCAAAGCCCGACTCGGTCACGACATATTCGCCGCACTTCATGGCGATCAAATCGGCGATGATGGAAGAATTGCCGTGGGCGATATTGGCGAAGGGACCAGCATGCACCAGCGCCGGACTGCCTTCCAGGGTCTGCATCAAATTGGGCTTGATGGCATCCTTCATCAGCACAGTGGCAGCGCCGGCCGCGCGAATGTCCTCGGCAGTGACTGGCTGTTTGGCTCGATCGTATGCCAGCACCATCTTGCCGATGCGTGCGCGCATATCCTGCAGCGAAGTCGTCAGCGCCAAAATCGCCATCAATTCCGATGCGACTGTGATGTCATAGCCACTCTGTCGCGGGACGCCGTCAAAGCGCTTGCCCAGCCCGACGATGACATTGCGCAGCGCCCGATCGTTGAGGTCAACCACGCGCCGCCAGGGGATATTGTGAATGTCGATGTCGCGCTCGTTGCCATGATACATATGTGCATCCAGCATGGCGGCGATGAGATTGTGCGCCGCGCTGATGGCATGAATGTCGCCAGTCAGGTGCAGGTTGAAGTTCTCCATCGGCACGATCTGGCTATAGCCGCCGCCGGCAGCGCCGCCTTTGATGCCAAATGTCGGTCCCTGCGAGGGCTGTCGCACAGTGATGATGGCGCGCTTGCCGATATGCTTCATTGCTTGGCCAATGCCGACCGTCGTGGTCGACTTGCCTTCGCCCAGTGGTGTCGGCGTGATAGCGGTTACATCCACATACTTGGCGTCCGGCCGCGCATGCAGCCCTTCCAGCGCCTCCAGCTTGACCTTGGCGACATGCGGACCATAGTGCTCCAGGTCGCGGTCGGGCTCGAGCCCCATTTGCTCGGCGATTTTGTCGATATGCAGCAGCCTGGCGCTCTGCGCGATGCTCAGGTCGGAGGGGATACTCATCGCGGCACAACCCTTCAGCCGAAATCTAGCGGATTCAAGCCTATTCTATCACGAAGGCTGGCCGCTTTCGGTCTTTTTCAAGATGAGAATTCCTAGTGGCGGCAAACGCAGGCTGATGCTGTGGGACAAGCCATGGCTGGGGATGCTGTCGCTGTGAACGCCGCCCAGGTTGCCGACATTGCTGCCGCCGTATTGTTGGGCGTCGCTGTTGAGCAACTCGGCATAATAGCCGCTGCTGGGCACGCCGATGCGATAGTCTTCGCGCACTACCGGCGTGCAATTCAGAACGATAACCAGAAAGTCGTCCGCGTCCTCGGCGAAGCGCATATAGCTGTAGACGCTGTAGTCGGCGTCGTCGGCATCGATCCAGCGGAAACCGCCGGCGTCGCAGTCGCGCTGCCACAAGGCTGCTTCTGCGCGGTATACATGATTCAAATCGCGCACCCAGGCTTGCATTTGGCCGTGCTGTTCATAATCCAGCAGATGCCAATCCAGGCTGCGCGCCTCGTCCCACTCCGCAAATTGGGCGAATTCGCCACCCATAAAATTCAGGATCTTGCCAACCTGTGTGTATTGGTAGCCGAAGAGCAGCCGCAAGCCAGCGAATTTCTGCCAGTGATCGCCGGGCAACTTGTTGATCAGCGAACCCTTCAAATGCACGACTTCGTCATGCGAAAGTGGCAGCACAAAATTTTCACTGAAGGCATAGAGCAGGGCGAAAGTGATTTGGTGGTGATGATGCCGGCGATGCACAGGGTCTCGCGACATATACTCCAATGTGTCGTGCATCCAGCCCATATTCCACTTGAATGTGAAGCCCAGCCCACCGATATAGGTCGGGCGCGAAACCATCGACCAACTGGTGGCTTCTTCGGCGATGGTGATTGCGCCGGGCGCTTCGGCATGGACAGCCTCGTTGAAGTCGCGCAGGAATGCCAGCGCGCCCAGATTCTCGTGACTGCCATATTCGTTGGGCAGCCATTCGCCGTCTTCGCGGGAAAAACTCAGGTAAATCATCGACGAAACCGCATCGACACGCAAGCCGTCAATGTGATATTTCTTCAGCCAGAAGAGCGCATTGGCGGTCAGGAAGTTGCGCACTTCGTCACGCGCATAATTGAAGATCATCGTGCCCCAGTCGGGATGTTCGCCCTGGCGCGGGTCTTCATGACTATACAGGTGCGTGCCATCAAAGTAGTTCAAGCCGTGCCCGTCTTTGGGGAAGTGCGCCGGCACCCAATCCAGGATCACGCCAATGCCATGCTGGTGGCAGCAATCGATCAGGTGCATGAAGTCGCTGGGCGCGCCAAAGCGGCTGGTAGGCGCAAAATAACCAGTAACTTGGTAGCCCCAGGATTTGTCCAGCGGATGTTCGGCGACCGGCAGCAGTTCCAGATGTGTGTAGCCCATGTCGACCAGGTAGGGCACCAACTGCTGCGCCAATTCTCGATAGCTGAGGAATTTGTCGCCATCCCCCCGCCGCCACGAGCCCAAATGGACTTCGTAGATGTTCAGCGGCTGCCGCAGCGGGTCGGCTTTTGCGCGCGCCTCCAGCCAGTCCTCATCGCCCCAGGCATACTCGTCGATAGCGCAGACGATACTGGCGGTCTTTGGGCGCAGCTCGGCTCGAAAAGCGAAGGGGTCGGCTTTCTGGGCTTGATAACCGCGATTGTGCGAGCGAACTTCAAACTTGTACCGTTCACCAGCGCCGATGCCCGGCACAAAGAGCTCCCACAGTCCCGAAGCGCCGTTCTCCTGCAGGATGTGCGTGCGTGGATCCCAGCGGTTGAAATCGCCGATCACCGCGACTTTGTAGCAATTTGGCGCCCAAACAGCGAAATTCACGCCAGCAACGCCATTGACAGTCCGCAAGTGCGCGCCGAGCTTCTCATAAATCTGGCGGTGCGCGCCCTGCCCAAACAAGTGAATGTCATAATCCGAAAGCAAAGGCGGATAGATATAGGGATCGCTATAGCTTTCGCGCTGGTTATCCCTTGTGACAATTTCGTAGTGGTACGGCCGCTCCGACCAGTCTTCGTCCAGCTCGACAGCGAACAAGCCCGCTTCGTGCAGCCTTTGCATGACGACCCGCTCGCCTGTTTCGCTGCAAACAAGAACGATCTGCTCTGCCCAGGGGCGGAAGGTGCGGATGGTTACGCGGTCGGCGCTGCGTTGCCTGCCCAAGAGAAGCGCTGGCGCGCCGATCTCGCCATCA
Organism: Chloroflexi bacterium bin20; assembly: GCA_002238485.1. Taxonomy (GTDB): domain Bacteria; phylum Chloroflexota; class Anaerolineae; order Aggregatilineales; family Phototrophicaceae; genus UBA6055. Next base: position 396,725 of record MPMG01000001.1, read on the forward strand.
ATCAGCGCGTTCAGGGCATCGGGATGGATCGAGTGCGTCACAATTTTTGCCGAACCCCCAGTTGGTCTACGCGGACATTATAGCGTTGCGAGGCCGATGGATGTATGCTCAGGCTGAATGTGGCACGGGCGCGACTGTCTGCCGCGTCAGATGCCCGTCCTGCTTAGCTGGAAGAAAAGGATGGCGAAGGCACGCAAAATCCTGCATCTGGATCTGGATGCCTTTTTCTGCGCGGTCGAGGAGCAGTTGAATCCCGAACTGCGTGGCAAGGCGATTGCTGTGGGCGGCCAGGCCGACCAGCGCGGAGTCGTTTCATCGGCGTCGTATCCGGCGCGCGCATACGGCGTTCGTTCGGCCATGCCCATGGCGCAAGCGCTGCGATTGTGCCCGCATCTGATTTTGGTCAGTGGGACGCGCGGCGCATACAGCGACCGATCGCGCAAGGTCATGGCGATACTCCGCGAAACTGCGCCCGATGTCGAGGCGCTTTCTATTGACGAAGCCTTCCTGGATGTGACAATCCTGCCCGAGCCAATCGAAGAGACTGCGCGCAATCTGCAGCAGCGCATTAACCGCGAGCTGTATTTGCCCTGTTCGCTGGGCGGCGCAACCAACAAGCTGGTCGCCAAGACTGCCAACACCTTCGGTAAAGCCAGCAAACCGACGGACGCGCCACCCAATGCCATCACCATGGTCGCACCTGGTGGTGAAGCGCAGTTCCTGGCGCCTCTGCCCATAGGCGGACTGTGGGGCGTGGGCCCAAAAAATGCCGAGACCTTGGCCGCGCTGGGATTAACCACCATCGGCCAGGTTGCGCAGTGGAGCGAGGCGGCGCTGGTGGCGCGGCTGGGCAAGCTGGGTAGCGATATTTGGCGGCGCGCGCAAGGCATCGACACGCGACCGGTGCGAGCTGGCGGCGCTGCCAAGTCCATCAGCAAAGAAGTTACCTTCGCTGTGGATATTGCGGATGATGCCAAGCTTTTGCTGACGCTGCGGCGGCTGGCGGATGGGGTAGGGCGGGCGGCGCGCAAGGCTGGCTTGGCTGGCACGACCATCAAAATCAAACTTCGCTATGGCAACTTCTCAACGCACAGCCGGCAGACCACACTGGATTACGCCATCGACAACGACAGCGCCATCTACGATTGCGCCGAGCGCTTATTTTTGCAGAGCTGGACAGATGGCTCTCCCCTGCGGCTGATCGGCATTGGGCTGAGTGGATTCGCCGAGCCGAGCCGACAACTGGACCTGTGGGGCAGTGACGAGCACCCGGCGCAACGCAGCGAATTCCAGTCTGCGCTCGACCATTTGCGCGACAAATATGGCGAAACGACCATCCGCCGCGCCAGCGACCTGGACTACCAGCCCAATGACGACAACCGCCGCTAAGCCAGCGTGAACAACTGGTGGTAGACGCCTTCCAGGTCGAGCAATTCCTGGTGGCTGCCCATTTCTATAATGCGCCCGTGATCCATCACCACGATGAGGTCGGCAGAAGTGATCGTGCTCAGCCGATGCGCGATGACAAAGCTTGTCCGCCCCAGCAGCAGATGCTCCAGCGCAGTCTGGATTTGTCGCTCGGTCTGCGTGTCGATATTGCTGGTGGCTTCGTCCAGGATAAGCACACGCGGATCGGCTAACAAAGCGCGCGCAAAGGCGATCAACTGCCGCTGCCCGGTCGAAAGCAGTGCGCCGCCTTCTTTGATATCGCTCTGGTAGCTATCGGGCATCTGGCTGATGAAGCTGTGCGCGCCTACCGCTTTGGCCGCCGCGACAACCTCGTCATCGCTGGCATCCAGGCGGCCATAGCGGATGTTGTCCATAACACTGCCAGAAAAAAGGTGCGTATCCTGCGGCACAACGCTGATCTGGCGGCGCAGGCTGTTCTGCGTAACCGCGCGCAGGTCCTGTCCGTCGACCGTAACGCGCCCGCTAGTGGCATCATAGAAGCGCATGATCAGCTTGACGAGCGTCGTCTTGCCTGCGCCAGTGTGTCCCACGAAAGCGACAGTCGCGCCGGGCGGCACATCCAGGTTGATATTCTTGAGGACCAACTCGCCATCGCGGACATAGCGAAACGACACATCTTCGAAGCGCACCCGTCCCTCGATCGGCGGCAGTTCGTCGGCATCAACCGAGTCGCCGATATCGACCGGGAAGTCCATCAGCTTGAAGATGCGATAGCCCGAGGCGATGACATTCTGCAGCAGGTTGTAGCGCTGCGCAAGCAAACGAATCGGGAAGAAGAATTGCTGGATGTAAAGAATAAAAGCCAGCAACACGCCGACCGTGATGCGTTCGTCCAGCGCCAACGTGCCGCCTACGAAGATCAGCGCGCCGGTCGCCACGCCGCCGATCAGCTCGACGCTCGGATAAAACGTGCCGGAAATCAACGCGGCCCGCACATTGGCTCGCCGACTGGCCATATTGATGTCACCAGCGAATCGGTCGTAATTTTGCTGCTGACGAGCGAAAGCCTGCGTTACGCGCACGCCATTGAAGGATTCTGACAGCTCGGCATAGACCTTGGCATTGCTGTCGGAGACGCGCAGATAAGCCGCCCGAGCATGGATGCGCCAGAAATTGGCGATTAACAACAGCGCCACCAGGACTGTGAAAGCGACTGCCGTCAACGGAATGTTGATCAGCAGCATGGAAATGATGATGCCGAATAGCATCAAAACTTCGCGGATGCTGCCGACAGCCGCGAAAGTAACCGCCTCGCGCACGACATTAACATCGCTGATGATGCGGGCAATCAGCCGCCCGACCTCGTATTCGGCGAAGAACCCGATAGACAGATATTGCACATGGTCAAAAAGCTGGTCGCGCAGTTGCCTGATGATGGTCTGGCCGATCACAGCCATTTTGCTCAGCTGGATACGAAAGCCCAGGAATCCCAGCAGCTGCAAGACGATGAAGATGAGCACGCCCGCCAGCAGCACCGACATATCGCGGCGGCGGATGCCTTCGTCAATCGCCCAGCCTATCAGCGGTGGACTGGCGACATTGGCGAAGACGGTGAAAAACATCGCCACGATCGCCACCAGCAGCTCGCTGCGGTGCGGCTTTAGATAGGCGAAGAGCCGGGCGGTTACGGCACGGTCGAAGCCGGGCTTGTGATCGTCATCAATCTCCAAAATCGACTTGTTGTCCGCTGCGGACTTTGCGGTCGATCGTTTGGTTTCTCGTGCTTGGGTGGCAGCCATAAACTCCTGTTCCTGCCTTGCGATTTAGGGGACGTATTTGCCAGCCAGTCGGTCAATCAGCTTGCGAAATTTTGCAGTGGAGCGCCGGTATTCCAGCGGCACCTTGATGACACCGGAAATGATAGCTTCGCGGCGGACGCGCTCTTGTTCTTGCAGCTGCAAACGATAGATCTCTTCGTAGAGGCCGCCATCGGCCAGCAGGGAATCATGCGTGCCACGCTGTACAATTCCGCCATCGCGCAGGACGAGGATCTGATCGGCATTGAGAATCGAGCTCATGCGCTGGGCGATCACAAAAGTCGTGCGCCCTTGCATGACACGTTCCAATGCGCGCTGGATTTTGTGCTCGGTTTGCGTATCGACGCTGCTGGTCGAGTCGTCCAGGATGAGGATTCGCGGGTTAATCAGCAGGGCGCGGGCAATGGCAATGCGCTGCTTCTGCCCGCCCGACAGGGTTACGCCGCGCTCGCCCACCACGGTCTGATATCCATCAGGAAATTCGCTGATGAAGCCGTGCGCGTCGGCTGCCGTCGCCGCGTCGATGATCTGCTGTTGGCTGGCGTCGGTCTTGCCATAGGCGATATTTTCTTCGATAGTCGCCGAAAAAAGTAGCGACTGTTGCATGACGACGCCGATCTGGCTGCGCAGGCTATGCAGCTCAATGTCGCGGACATCCATTCCGTCAATCGTCACGCGTCCGCCGCTCACATCGTAAAAACGCGGGATGAGATTAGCGATGGTCGTTTTGCCGGCGCCCGTCAAACCGATGATCGCCACCAATTCGCCCGGTCGCGCTTCCAGGCTGATATCATGCAGCACATCGCCTGTGGATGAATCGTAGCGCGAGCTGACATGTTCAAAGCGCACATGCCCGTCTATTTCTATGGCTTTCGCGCCCGGCTTGTTGACGATGCGCTCGCTTTCGTCCAATACCTGAAAGACGCGCTCGCCACTGGCTACAGCCTGGGTTGTCAGCAAGATGATGAAACCGACGAAGCGCAGCGGCTGCACCAACAGCAGCACATAGGCATTGAAGGTGACGATCAAGCCGACGGTGATATTGCCGATGCCCTGCGCCTCGAGGATGCCGCCCGCCAGCAGCACCAGCGCAGTCGACATGGCCGCGAGCAACGCGCTGGCTGGCAAGAAGGTGATCCACTGCGTGATGAAGTCGAGCTGTTCGTCATAGAGCTTTTTATTTTGGTCGTAGAAAGTCTCGATTTCGTACTGCTCGCGCGCAAAGACGCGCACAACTTCTGCCCCCAGCGCATTCTCTTGGATGTGGTTGCTCAGCGCCTGCATGCGTTCCATGACCTTTTTCCAGCGCGGATGCACACGCAGCACGAATCCCCGCGAATACAGCGCCAGCGGCGCCAGCGGCAGCAGCGCGAATATCGCCAGTGGCGGGCTGGTCAGCATCATCATCGATACCACGCCAGTCAGCAACAAGATAACATTCAGCCCGTCCATCAAGCCAAATGCGAAGTAACGTTGGATTTCGTTGACATCGCTGATGGCGCGCGTGATGATCGTGCCCACCTGGGCGCTGTCGTGATAACTGAACGACTGCTGTTGCACTTTGTCGTAGATCTGATTGCGTATGTCGTAGGACAGCACATGCGAAAGCCGCTCGCCGAAGAACCTGCCCATGAAGGCTGTCGCTCCGCGCAGCACGCCTAATCCCACCACCAGCAAACCAGCGTTGAGCATGTAGCTGCTATCCTGCGCTTCCAAGCCAATATCGACGACATCGCGCAAGATATAGGGTACGGCGATGGCCAGGATGTTTGTGCCAATGATGCCAGCGAACGCGACCATCACCCACAGCCGATAGCGCAAGAGGTAAGTCATCAGCCGCGCCCAAATGCGCAGGGCAGAATAGGACTGTTTCCTTGAATTATTGAGGCTTGCGTTTGTCGTGGCAGTTGCCAAGGCGCGTCTCCCGGCTGGCGGCACAAGCAATCAGTCTACTTGACTCGGCACTGTTGCGCTATGCGCAGTCGCCGCATATAGCCCGGCAATTCAGGTCATTCGCACAGCCTAGTTGAGACTGGCATTCCCGCGCAGAACCGCGACAATAAGCCAAACCGAAACGATGAGCCGGAGATAGCATGATGTCCGACCTAAAGCCCGTTGGCTTGCAATTGTATTCCTTGCGTGAGGCGCTTTCTGCCGACTTTGAGGGCGCCGTCCGCGCTGTCGCTGATATCGGTTATGTCGGCGTCGAACCCTTTGGCGGCATGACCAGCGAATTGAATGACGCTGCCAGCCTCTTCCGCGAGTTGGAGCTGGAAGTCTTGGGCAGCCACATCCCCTATCCCGATGACGCCAACCAAGAGGCTGTGCTGGAGATCGCCGAAGCCTTTGGGCTGGACCGTGTCTGCATCGCTTTCATGCCGCCTTCGCAATTCGAGACGCTGGACGACATCAAGCGCACCTGCCAGCAGTTGAATCGCGCCGGCGAGTTTGCGCGTGAAAATGGCCTCGAGCTCGGTTATCACAATCACTGGTGGGAATACAAAGAGCTGGACGGCGCCGCCACCTTGGACTTGATGCTGTCGGAGCTGGACGACCAGGTTTTTTTGCAGATCGACACCTACTGGGTACAAGTCGGCGGCCTGGATGCGGCGGATGTGCTGCGGCAGGTTGGCTCGCGCGCGCCGTTGATTCATCTCAAAGATGGCTCGCTGGACAAAGACGACGACATGACCGCGCTGGGGCAGGGCAAGATGGATGTGCCGGGCATCGTTACGGCAGCCCAAAGCGCCGACTGGCATATTGTCGAGCTGGACCGCTGCGCAACGGATATGCTGCAAGCTGTGCGCGAAAGCTGCGATTATCTCGTACAAAATGGCTTGGCGCGCCGCAAGCAGTAAGGCGAATCCAGCATGAAAGTCGCCATCGACCAGCTGCGAGCAGTTACACGCAGCGCCATCGCGGCACAGGGATATTCCGCCGCCGATACCGAGATCATGCTCGAGATCATCCTCTACGCCCAGCTGCGCGGCAACAACCAGAATGTCATCAAGCTGCTGGGCGCTGGCATGCCGGCTAATCCCGCGGCAGGCGAGATCGCCATTAGCAAAGAGACCAAGCTGTCGGCTCTGCTGGATGGCGCGTGGAATCAAGGCATGGTGGTCTTGTCACGCGCAACCGAGATCGCCATGGGCAAGGCGCAGGCACATGGATTCGGCATTGTTGGCTCGCGGCGCAGCAATTCGGCCACCGGCGCCATCGGCTTTTATGCGCGGCGGCTGGCAGACGCGGGTTTGCTCGCATTCGTTTTCTCTGGCTCGCCCGAACTGATGGCGATGCATGGCTCCTATGAAGCCTTCTTCGGCACGAATCCGCTGGCAATCGGCATCCCCACCGCGCATCAGCCGATCGTGCTGGATATGGCGACCGCCGCTATCGCCTGGTATGGCATTCACCTGGCTGCGGCGGAAGGCGAAAGCATCCCCGACGGCGTGGCCTATGACGCGGACGGAGAATTCACGACCGATCCGACCGCGGCGCTGGCTGGCGCGATAAAAGCCTTCGGGGGCTATAAAGGCGCGGCGCTGGCGATGGTTGTCGAGGTATTGACGCGTCCGCTGCTGGGCACAACCCGCAACCCAGACGGCACAAAGCGCGATTGGGGCAACCTGGTCTTCGCGATTGACCCCGAGCTGTTGGCGGACGATCTTGAGGGCTTCCAGGCGGGCGTCTCCGACCTGGTTACGCGCGTCAAACAGCTGAAACGGCTGCCCGGCGTGAACGAAATCCTCGTACCTGGCGAGCGTGGCGACCGCTTCTACAGGTCTGTTCATGCAGCTGGCGAGATTGAGATTGACGCCAAAGTATGGGGCGAACTGCGCCAAGTCGCTGGATTAGCTGACGATGCCGATTGAGGGCAGCATGCGCTCGTAGATGACGCCAGGCTGCCCGCGGCGGTCGGATGGACTGTTTGCCAGCCCGCCTTCCACAAACAGATGGCTCGAGCCTTCCCCGCTCAGGTTGAGCGCATCCAGCGCGCCCCTGTTCACAAGCAACTGTCGGACTTCGTCCAGGCTTGCGCCGGCGCTGTCCAGGTCTGTGCGGCTGGTGGGCTCACAACCATCGACAACCACCAGCGTCAGATCGCCATTTGCTTTGATAGCAAGTGCAGTGCGCGCCTTGCGGGTATCATCGCCATCCGGGTTCATGCGCACAGGTGTGATGCCGATGCTGCTGTCGCGGCTGGCATGGAACTCTTCTCGCGAGTCGACACGTTGCCCATTTCGCAGCAGAATCGGACCGGCTTGTATCGCCGACTGGATGCGGCTGTGTGGCGCAGCGAAACTGTACTCGACCCAGGCATCAGCGACAATGTCTTCAACTGCGCGTTTGGTCAGTGCGCCATCACGAACCGACAAGACGAAGCCATTCTGCGGGATAGGCAACCCGCCGCCGCGCTTCCAACTGACCACTTGCCGATTGACGATGACGAACTCGCTGTGGTCGGTCGCGCTTGGGCTGCGCTGCATAGGACTGCCACTTGTTATGCTGCCCGCCCGCGTATAAATGGCAATGGACTGTGGCTGGGCGGGATTCAGTTCTGCCTCTTCGCCAATGCGCAACTCAATTTCGCCCGGCAAGATCAGTGCGATATCGTCCAGTCCGATGGTGTCGATGCGCCAGCGCTCGCCATCATAGAGCAGTGCGCCGCGCCGATAGATTGGCGGCCGCAATATCGTTCCCTCCGCGACCATCAGCCCGATCGCATCGCCATAGCCGGAGTGGTGGCTGATGAGATCGTCGTGCTCGTGCAAGAAATGGGATGTGTTGAAGACAGCAGCCCGCGCGTGGTTTTGCACGAAATGGCGCACAAAGTCGCAGCGGCCGATGCGCGCAAAGTTGTGGCGCACATCAAATGGAAAGAAGATGCGCGGCTTGTATGTCCCTCGTTCAATATTGGGATAGAGGTCGAGCTGGATTTCGTCTTCCAGCCAGCGCAACACGGCCTTCGCTCGCGCCGACCATTCGCTTTGCCCGCGCGGGATCGTCGCCTGCCATTCATACGTGTCGCCGATATATTCGTGCAGCTGCAGCCAGCCTTCCGTCAGCATGTGGCGCAGCACATACGTGATGAAGGAATTGGCGCTGATGATCTGCTCGCGGTCTCGCGTGGCATAGCCGACATCGGGGAAGACCTGGCTGGCGCGGCGGTCGGTCTGCATGGCGGTCCAGGTCAAAATGTGCGGGCTGGCTTCGCCGCGTGCGCGGGCGCGAGCGAATTGCATGCGCGCGATATCTTGCTGGCGTACATAGCTGCTCATGGGGTGCAGGTCTTCAAACTTGAGGCGGTCGGCGGAGATCGTGGCGGTATGCACCATCGACCATGCGCCATCGGCGAATGTCTGCCGCTCTTGCCGATAGTCGATCGTGACCATGCGGTTCACCTCAGTAAGGGATAAGCCTTGCAAATCTTAACCACAAAGACACAAAGAGCACAAAGGATTCGAAGGCAATTCGGCCAAAGAGGCGCAGAAGTAGAACCAAGGAAGTCTAGCGAGTGGATATTGTAGGGGCGAGGCGCTGACTCGCCCGAATTCGGTGGATCCAGTGTTTGCGAGATTGCCCTGCGCTGACTGGGGGCACAAGATGTTGAATTAGCACGAAGGCCGCGGCTAGCCCACCAGGTGCAGCGCTTCTTGCCGCCCATGCAGCCAGTGCATCGCGCCGTTCGTCAGCGCAGCGTCTTCTTCCAGCATGATGCGCACATCTTGCCCGTCCCATTCTGGCACGCTATGCGCGATATTCAGCTCAATGGAATAGACGGTGTCATCGTATAATGGGTAATCGCCGATGCCAGGCACGCCGTCTTGCTGATCCCACAAGCCGACCAGCGGGCCCGCCGCATGCCCATGAAGACCCAGCGGATGACTGTAAATCTGCGGGCGGATGCCTTCTGCTTTGGCTTTCTCCAAGGCCGCATACAGCACTTCATTGCCGCTGCGCCCGGCTTGCATTTCTGCCATGTGGATGTCTTGCAGGCGGTTGCCAGCTGCCAGCGCCTTTCGCAATCCGGACGGCGCGTCGCTTTCGCCGAGTCGCAAGACATAGGCATGCTGCTGCTGGTCGGTGGCCAGTCCCAGATAATGGAAGCCCATATCACAGTGCAGCAGGTCGCCGGGCTGGATGATATTGCGCGCGTCTTCGTTGCTCAGGAAAGCAAAAGATAATCCCGGCGCCTGGATGTCGATGGTGGGCTGAAACCAGGCTTGCAGGCCACCATCGCGCATGGTCTGGCGCATCCACCAGACGACATCGTCCGTCGTGGTGATCCCAGGATGAATGACAGCTGTCGAGAACGCGCGCGCGATGATCTGGTGTCCGATCTCTACCAGTTGAGCATAGGCCGTGATCTCTTCGGGAAGCCGCCGCTCCAGCCAGCCCACGCACAGGCGCTCGGCGCTCACCAGCCGCGAGTGGAATGTCTCGTCCAGCGCATCACAGAGCAATGTATATTCATTCTGCGAAATGCCATCGCCAAATGCGAAGAGCCGCGACATATTGATGCCGATTCGCTGTGGGTCGCGTTCGCGGATGATGCGCGCCAGACAACCGTACTGCGTCTCGACATCGGGGTCCCAAGCCGCCTCATAGAAACCTTCATAACCGTAGCGCGACAAGGTAAGTCGTTCGACATCCCCCGCGTCGTCTCGCGCGAAGAGCAGGATGGTGCGGCGGCGTGCGGACATGGAGGTGGCGGGCAGCAGCGACATGACCACCGGGTCTTCGTTATATTCGCGGCAGACGACCAGCCACATATCAATATTCTCGCGCTTCAGCAGCTCGGGTAGCAGCTGATCCAGGCGCATTTTCAGCCAGTCGTCCTGGACAGTTGCTTGCGCTCGCAGGGGCAGGATCTCACCCATCCATGACATAGCCTTGCTCCTTCGTTTTACGAGTTCACGCAGCCGCCACAACCGACTGCCAATGCAACTGCAGCGCGCTGTGCCCGCGCCGATATGAGAAGTAGAGATAAACCAACTCTACCAGATGCCCCAGGGTCAAGCCCAGCGCCGCCGCCAGGATGCCCTCCATGCCCAGGGCGATGCTGCCCCAAACCACCAGCGCCGTCAGCACGAATCCCAGCACGATCGCCTGATAAATGGCGGATGTCCGATAACTGAGCATGAGCAGCGCGCGAAAGTAGCTGTGCAGCGTGGTCAGCAGCGGCAGCAGCACGCCAACCTGCGCGCCAATGATGACGAGCGTATGCAGATGCGCCGGCACATCCAGAATGGATGTCAGATATACATGGATCAGCGGCGTAAACGAAAATACCAGCATGAACAGACTCAGCGAACCGCCCAGGCGCATGGTGAAATTACGCAGTGTGCGGTGGTGGCTTTCGCTCTCATTCAGCGAGAGCACAACTTCCTGATACGCCATGCCGCCCGAGCGCATCGTCAGCAAGATGGAAAAGACGACGGGCCAGGCAGCCAGGTTTTGCTCGGCATCGGCAGTGCTGGCCAGTCCGCGCTCGATAGCTGGATGCACAAGCATGGTCAGCAGGCTGGTGATGGCCAGCGGCAGATGAAACTGGATGGCCTTGGCATAGGTCAAGGCGCGCTGCCCGGCTCGCGGGGGTGTCGCCAACAGGCTCGCCACATCCGGACGCGCGACTCGCCAGATATAAAGGGCTTCGGCGATCACCGCCAGCATCAGCGCCGCGCCTCCGATGGCCGCGCCAGCCATATTGGTGACTGCGCCCAAAGCCAGCGCCGTGCTGCCCGAAACCAGTACGCGCAAGACTGTGCCAAAGCCGACATGACGGGTATTGCCAAAGCGGATGATGACGCCCTGATGAAATCGTCGGAAGCCGATGAATGCGCCCCAAAGCACCATGATCTGCATGCCGGGCCGGGTCGCTTCGATGATCGGCATAGGGATTTGCAGCAGGCTGCCCAGATACAAATCCAACAGCGGCGTGAAGGCCATCAGCAGGGCGACGAGCGTGATGAGCAGGTTGAGGCACATCATGAAGCGCCACAACAAGCGGAATGATTGGCGATCGCGCGAAAGGGCATTGCTGGTCGCCAGCAGCATGATGATGGGCGTTTCGATGAGGATTTGCAGCGTGAAAAGCAAGCCAAAGGCCGCCAGCTGCGTCTCGGAATCGGGTTTGCGGCTGATGACTCCCTGGATGATGGGACTTTCGATTGTCATCAGCCACCATGCCAAAGCCAGTGGCAGCCAAAAGACCAGTACTCTGCGCTGGCTCACGGCGATCGCGTCTCCTGCGGCGGACAATTGGCACATTGTAAAGCAATGAACACCACAATCAACCACGCAAAGCCGCGGCATTGCCCAAGCTGGCTGGCTGGGTTACTATCGCAGGGGCTTGATCACGCAAGGACGGAAGCAATTTTGACATTTTGGGATCGCTGGCGCATTCCCATCATGCTGGCGCCGACCCTGGCTGTCATCGTCTTCCTTTTCCTGGGCGGGCTGGCTTATGGCGCCTTGGTGAGCCTCGGCTGGCAGCCCATCATCGGGCGCACGGAGATTTCGCTGCGCGCCTACCACAACATCATGTTCTCCGAGCAATATGCAGAGGTGTTTTGGCAGGGGCTGGCGCTGACCATCTGGGTCAGTGTGGGCAGCACGGTCATCTCGGCCATGTTGGCGCTGGCCACGGCATTGCTGCTGCGGCGCAGTTTCTTTGGCAAGCGGCTGGCGACATTTCTGTATCAGTTGAATCTGCCTGTGCCGCATGTCGTGGCAGCCATCGGCATCTTGTTTTTGTTTTCGCAAAGCGGCTTGTTGTCTCGCACGGGCGCGCAACTGGGGTTGTTCGACTTTCCGCGCGACTTTCCTGTCGTGGTCAAAGACAAGTTAGGCATCGGCATGATTTTGTCCTTTGTGTGGAAAGAAGTGCCGTTTGTAGGTGTCATCGTGCTGGCGGTATTGCAATCGCTGGGCGTGGATTATGAAGACCTGGCGCGCAGCCTGGGCGCCAATCGCTGGCAGCGCTTTCTCTATGTCATCTTGCCGCTGGTGATGCCGGGCTTGCTTTCGGGCTCGATCCTCGTTTTCGCATTCACATTCGGTTCTTACGAAGTGCCAGCTATATTGGGCGTGCGCTTCCCACGGACGTTGACGGTTACGGCTGTGCGCTTCTTCCGCAATCCGGATTTGAATGCGCGCACCGAAGGCATGGCTATCAGCATCATCATCTCCATCATCGTATTCTTCCTCGTGCTCGGCTACATGTGGCTGAGCCGGCGGACAGTGCGGGGAGACTGAGAGATGGCGGCGCATACGGCAACCTACGACCAATCAGCCCGCAAACGGTTGGCGCGCGCTTTGCATTATGCCGCTGTCGTCTTGCTGGTCTTCTTGCTGCTGACGCCGCTGATCGCTTTTCTGTTCAACGCCTTTTCTTTCCGCTGGTTCTATCCACAGCTTTTCCCGACCGAGCTCAGTCTGCGCGCCTGGGAGAGCATCGTCGCCGCCAACTCAAAAGTGCCCGAGGCTTTGCTGAACAGCACGATCTTGGCGGTTGCCGTTACATTCAGCTCGGTGGTGATTGGCATGCCAGCCGCGCGGGCGCTGGGTTTGTACACGTTTCGCGGCAAGCGCGTCATCGAATTTCTGATCATCTCGCCGACCATCGTGCCAGGCATTGCGGTGGCGATGGGGCTGAATATCAACTTCATTCGCTGGGGATTGGCCGGCAATCTGCTGGGCGTCGGCTTGGTGCATCTGGTGCCAGTCATGCCCTATGTGGTGCTGACTCTGGCGGGAGTCTTCGCCAATTATGATCCCGACTTTGAACAACAGGCTCGTTCGCTGGGGGCGGGGACGTTGCGCACTTTCTGGCATGTGACTCTGCCGGCCGTCTTCCCGGGCATCGTGGTGGCGAGTCTGTTCGCCTACCTGATCTCGTGGAGCCAATATATCCTGACTTTTCTCATCGGCGCGGGACAAGTGATCACCATGCCGGTGCTGCTGTTTTCGACCGCCTCGGGCAGCAACAACCCGCTGATAGCCGCGATGTCCCTGGTCTTTGTCGCGCCGTCCATACTCATCTTGGTGTTGACTGCGCGCTTCTTGTCCGGCAAGTCCAGCGCGATCGGTGGTTTTGGTCAGCTGTAAGTCCCCACATAACAGCGATATTCGTTTGCTACTTGACATAGCCAGGCGCGGCTGCTAGGCTCGGTGGTCAATAGGGGGCGTGGTGTAGCGGTTAACATGCCGGCCTGTCAAGCCGGAGATCGCGGGTTCAAATCCCGTCGCTCCCGCCAATTGGAGGCGCCAACGCGTGCCTCCTTTTTGTTTGTGCAGGTGGCGCATGGTGCTCAATGCTTCATTCCGCTATGTCGATGGCTCGCTCTGGGTCGACGACTTCGCTCTGGGCGCCATCGCTGGCGAGGTCGGCACGCCCGTCTATGTCTACAGCCTCAGGCGCGTGCTGGACAACTATCGGCGCTTGCGGCAGACTTTTGCGCCTGTTTCCGCCCAGCTGCATTACAGCGTCAAAGCCAATGGCAACGCGGCGATATTGGGTGCGTTGGTCGAGCAGGGCAGCAGTTTCGATTGTGTCAGCGGCGGAGAAATCCAGCGTGTGCTTGCGGCAGGCGGCGCTGCGCGGCAGATTGTCTTCGCAGGCGTCGGCAAAACGCGCGCCGAAATCGATTATGCAGTTGAACGCGGAGTCGGCTGGCTGAATGTTGAAAATGCGCTGGAGTTGGACTATATCCAGGCAGCGGCAGAGCGCGCAGGTGCAGAGACGGTGCGGGTCGCGCTGCGGCTGAACCCCCAGGTCACGGCAAACACGCATCCCAAGATCGCCACGGGGCACGGCGGCGCAAAGTTTGGCATGACCGCCGAGGTCATCCACGATTTGCTGGCGAAACGAGGCATCTATCCGCGCATCCATTTCGCCGGCATACACATCCACATCGGCAGCCAGCTGGGCGATAGCCAGGCGACCCTTGATGCGTTGGAAAAAGCGCTGGACCTTGCGGGCCCATACCGGCAGATTCGCACGATCAACCTGGGTGGTGGTTTGCCTGCCGCCTACCGATTTGATGACACGCTGCCGCCCCTGGACGGTCTTGTCTCTGCCTTGGCCAGTCGCTTGTGTGGATACCATGTATTGCTCGAGCCCGGGCGCGCCATTGTCGCCGATGCCGGCCTGCTGCTCACGGAAGTGCTTTATGTCAAACGGCAGGCAGGGCAGATCTTTTACATCGTAGACGCGGGCATGACCGATCTGCTGCGCCCAGCGCTATATGACGCGCATCACGAAGTTCTGCCGCTGTGCAAAACATCGGCTGTGGGAGAAGTAGCGCAACTGGTGGGACCCGTTTGCGAGTCCACCGATGTGCTGGCGCGGGATCGTCTGCTGCCGCGGCTGCAAGTGGGTGACCGAGTCGCTTTGATGACGACAGGCGCTTATGGCATGGCGATGGCGAACACTTACAACGCGCGTCCCCTGCCGGCGGAAGTGGTGGTGGATGAGAATGGCGAGGCGTGGCGGGTCAGTCGCGCGCGGGATAGCTGGGATGACGGATGACATGCTTCGACGTGCATCTTGACAGTTGGCTCGGACTTCGTGCTGCTTAGTTGTTATTGCAATTGATATGGATGTTACGAAAATCTGGACGTTGTTAGACCTTCTGCAAATAACTGTAGTAAGGTTTCTGCGCCTTCAACTGCCTCTTCATGCTCTCCCAGCCGGTCAGGATCCAGTTCTTCTCCTTTCCATCTGCCGTTGTGTTTCTCCAACACAGCGATCGTTGGCCGGCCGCCAACGCCGAAGCCTGCGTTCACTTTGATTACGTGCTTAAGAGTCCACAGAACACCTAAGATACCTTCTGCCGTCGTCGCAGGTGCTTCGTTCTTCCAAATCACACGTTTGACAAAGGCCAAAAAAGGGTCCGCTTGCTATTGGCCACTCCCAATTGCTACCATCGGCAAATCGGGGGTGCATGCCTCTGAGGCCGCTTGTGTATCGAAGTGGAGCAGTACGTGACTGTCGTCGACGGGCAACGCTACTAAACTCGTGCATATTGCACTGGAAAGTGCACTATCTCCAATTAACTGCTGCGCGATCCGTGCTCTTTGAATAGCCGGCTCAATCTGTGACCACAACACTTGCGTGATCGCCATTCTTGCCCGACTTACCGGAAATTCCTTTATCTGACTCCAATGATCAGCGAGAGCGTCCATCATCAACTGACTCAAGCCAACCGAGCCAGAAGTGGCTAGAATTACATTCTCACTTTCGACCGTTATCTTGCTCTTGACTTCTTGTTCAATGGTGTCCGTTCCGAACGGTGTACCATATGTGGCAATTGTATCTGCGCCAATTACTATCCCATCTCGGCACCAAGCCCCAATGATAAGCGTCATCGCTGACTTAACCTTGAAATACGCTATTTTCTCGGAAACTCGGGTACTTCCGGTAGACTGCGCGCACCAACTCCTGAAAACTCAATTCTCTTGCCCACCGCACTTTATCTTTAATGTACGTAGAGACTTCGTCCGAAATTTCCTGCGCTTCAGATTGTATCCCAGCTATAGTGGCAGAGTATTGTCTCCATCCACCGCGTGGATGTATAGATATGATGACTTTGCCTTCGCGCTCGAGTTGTTCGGCGTCACGATAGACTTGGGCGGAAAACGGTCCATAGTCATACTTGATAAACTTGTAGTAATCGTCCGGAATGTGATTCGGGCGTTCCATTCCCAAAATGAATGCTACTTTCTGCAATTGTGCCGGCGTTAATGGCTCTCCGTTGGCGGCAGCGATGATCTTCAATAGCAAGTCGGTCCGTTTCATGTTTGCTCTCCCGAAGCGAACTAAACGACCACGCAGAAAATGCTGTCCAATACATCCACTCTAGCACAGATGTATCAGCGTGTCAACTAATGCGCACACCCGTTGCAAAACAAAAAAGACCCGCTGACGGGTCCCTGGTGTGCTGATGGGAAGACTTGAACTTCCGACCTCGCGATTATGAGTCGCGCGCTCTAACCAACTGAGCTACATCAGCTCGATAGCGGGGGCTGGATTCGAACCAACGACCTTCGGGTTATGAGCCCGACGAGCTACCACTGCTCCACCCCGCATCAAAGCAACTATTCGTTGCACAATTGCAGTCTATCAGCTAGATTGAAGCCAGTCAAGGATGGATATGCCAAGTTACTATGCCCGAATTTGAACTGGACGCCCCTTTTGTCCCTACTGGCGATCAGCCCACCGCCATCGACGGTTTGCTGGCCGGGCTTGGCAGCGGGCATCGTCATCAGACTCTGCTGGGCGCGACCGGCACGGGCAAGACCTTCACCATCGCCAATATCGTGCAGGCGACCCAGCGTCCTACGCTCGTCATGGCGCACAACAAGACCTTGGCCGCCCAGCTATATGCCGAATTTAGACGCCTTTTCCCCAACAACGCCATCGAATACTTCGTCAGCTATTACGACTATTATCAGCCCGAAGCCTATGTGCCGCGCCACGATCTGTATATCGAAAAGTCTACCGATATCAACGAGCAGATCGAACGGCTGCGCTTGTCGGCGACGGCATCGCTGTTTACGCGGCGCGATGTGCTCATCGTGGCGTCGGTTTCCTGCATCTATGGCATCGGCGATCCGGTCAACTGGCAGAAGATGTCTGTCGAGTTGCGGGTTGGCGAAGAAGTGCGCCGCCAGCGTGTATTGCGCGACTTGGTGCGCATCCAGTACAGTCGCAACGATCTGGAATTGCGGCGTGGCACGTTTCGGGCGCGCGGCGATACGTTAGAGATTGTGCCGGGCTATTCCGAGACCGCCTTCCGCATCTACTTGTGGGGAGACGAAATCGAAAAGATCGTCGAATTTCATCCGCTGACCGGTGAAGTCACGCACATCCACCAGCAAGTTACTATCTTCCCGGCCCGCGAATATATCACGGACGACGAGCACATCCGCGAGGCGCTGCACGAAATTGAACAGGAACTGGATGAGCAGATCCTGCGCTTCAAGCGCGAGGACAAGCTCATCGAGGCGCAACGCATCGAGCAGCGCACCCGTTACGATATCGAAATGCTGCGCGAAGTCGGCTTTACCACCGGCATCGAGAATTACTCGCGGCACTTCGACCGCCGTCCGCCCGGCAGCGCGCCCTACACGTTGATTGACTACCTGCCCGAAGATCACCTGCTGGTCATCGACGAGAGCCACATGACCATCCCGCAGATCCGCGGCATGTACAATGGCGACCGCGCTCGCAAGCAAGTGCTGGTCGACTTTGGTTTCCGCCTGCCCAGCGCCCTGGACAACCGCCCGCTGACCTTTGATGAGTTTTGGGGGCGGGTCGGCCAGGCGATCTATACCAGCGCCACGCCTGGTCCATTCGAACACGAGCAGGCAGAGCAGGTTGTCGAGCAGATCATCCGCCCCACCGGCATCGTCGATCCGCAGATTGATGTGCGCCCGATCGAGGGGCAAATCGACGATCTGC
The DNA here is from genome assembly GCA_002238485.1 of Chloroflexi bacterium bin20. Classification (GTDB taxonomy): domain Bacteria; phylum Chloroflexota; class Anaerolineae; order Aggregatilineales; family Phototrophicaceae; genus UBA6055. The sequence goes on from MPMG01000001.1 coordinate 414,419, forward strand.
TGCAAGAGATCGCCTTGCGTGTGCGCCGCCGTCAGCGCGTGCTTGTCACTACCTTGACGCAGCGCATGTCGGAAGAATTGGCCGGTTACCTGAACGAGCTGGGCATCCGCGGGCAATACCTGCATGCCGAGGTCGACACGTTGGAACGGGTGGAAATCCTGCGCGACTTGCGCTCGGGCGTTTATGATGTGGTGGTGGGCATCAACCTGCTGCGCGAAGGGTTGGACTTGCCAGAAGTGTCGCTGGTGGCGGTGCTGGACGCAGACAAAGCTGGCTTCCTGCGCTCAGAACCTGCGCTGATACAAACCGTTGGCAGAGCAGCGCGCCATATCGAAGGCTCGGTCATCATGTACGCCGACAAGCTGACGCCAGCCATGTCGGGCGCCATCAGCGAAACCGACCGCCGCCGCGCCAAACAAGAAGCCTATAACCTGGAGCATGGTATCGAACCGCAGCAGATCGTCAAAGAAATCGAGGATCTCACCGACCGTTTGCGCGCCATCCAGCAGGAAGCCGATGAAGAGCCGGCAATTGACATGGGCTTGCAAGGCTTACCGCCCGCAGAGCTGCAAGATATGATTGACGAGTTGGAAAATGAAATGAAGAAAGCCGCCCAGGCGCTGGAATTCGAGAAAGCCGCGGCGCTGCGAGATCAGGTCTTTGATTTGCGCGGCACATTGCTGCGCGAACACGGCATCGCAGCCGACCTGGCTCTGAGCTAGAGCCGATGAATGCTGCGCGCTTCTGTGATAAGGCTGCCGACTTGGTGGGCAGGCGCCTGGTCCTGTGCAGGTCCATAGGGGTCGCTGATGCCATCCATGCCCAGCAAGGCGCGAGCGATATTGCACCAGCCCTGCGCTAATGCATCCAGGTCGTAGCCGCCTTCCATCACGAAGACGATCTTGCCGTCACAGACCTTCTCTGCCAAGGCAATGCAGGCGCGCGCCAGCCAGTCGTATCCGGCCAGGCTCAGCCGCATGCTGGCCAGCGGGTCAATGAAATGTGCGTCGAAGCCAGCAGAAACCAGCATCAAGTCAGGCGCGAATCGTTCGATGCACGGCGTAACGACCTCTTCAAAAAGACGGCGATAGGCCTCATCGCCATGCCCGCCAGTGATGGGCAAGTTCAAGGTAGCGCCGCGCCCGGGTCCAGCGCCCGTTTCCTTCAATGCGCCGCTGCCTGGATAGAACGGGCTTTGGTGAATCGAGATGAACAGAACTGACGGATCGCTGTAGAAGATGTCTTGCGTGCCGTTGCCATGATGGACATCGTAATCAAATACTAGCACTTTCCGCAAGCCGTGCTTGGTCTGGGCCTGCCTGGCTGCAATGGCAATGTTGTTGAGCAGGCAAAAGCCCATCTGCCGCCCGGCTGTAGCGTGATGCCCGGGTGGACGCACAACTGCCAGGGCATTCTGCGTCCGCCCGCTGATTACTGCATCCACCGCGCCGATGACAGCGCCAGCCGCCAGACGCGCCGTTTCCAGCGAGACGGGCAGGGCATAGGTATCCTGGTCTATGAACACCCTGCGCTCTTGCATGGCGATATCGACCAGTCTGCTGAGATGGGCGGCTGAATGCACCGCGCGGATCTGCGCATTGCTGGCTGGCGCCGGCGTGATAGGCAGCAGTTGCGTAGTTAATCCCTGCGCCTCCAGTTGCCGCCAAATTGCTTGGATTCGCCCGGCGTGTTCGGGATGCCGCGGCAAGTCATGGGCAGTGAATTGGCGGTGAGTCAGGTAGGCGGTGGTCATGACGCGGCTCGTGGCTCATAACCGGGGCGGGGGAAGAGCAGCAGATAATCAAAGCCGTTCATGAATACCGTCTCGTTGTGGACATAAGCTTGCCCCATGGCTTCCAGAATATGCGGCGGGAAGAATTGCGCGCGCAGAATGATCAAGCCGAATTCCTGGTATTCAATCATGCGCGCCAGTTCATCACCCGCAAATTGACCGGCCAGATACAGATTGCGCAGTTGCGTGGGGTTGGTGACGACATCGCGACCGGCGGCAATCGCGAAACCGGCGTCTTCGCTCAGCACGGGCTTGTCGGTCTGCTGGATCTGCGCCACGATCTGCGCGCCTGCTGCATGGTCGGCTTCGGTCAAGAAATAGCCGATGCGCGCATAGCCGCCCGCTATCCAGGAAGCCGAATCATAAAAGCCAGGTTCATCCTGCCTGGTATGGAACGAGACATTCCTTTCAATGCCGAGCAAATCGGCTAGGGGAGCAAATTCGCCGGTGGTGGGCATTTTCAGGGTTGCGCGCGCATATCCCAGATACAAGATCGGCGCCAGCAGCAGGCTAACGCTGGCAATGCGCGCCAATGGCAAGACCTGCAAGATGCGAGATGGTCGCCAGGCATTGGCAAGCATTCGCGAGAAAAAGATGCCGCTCAACATGCAGGCTGCCGCGATGGAAGTAACCAGGTAACTGTCGCCCGCGCCCCAAGTGCCCGCGGAAATCCCGCCCAGCGCCGCTGTCGCCAGGAACCAGATGCTGTAGATGGACAGTCGATCGGCATACAATTCCACCACCACCAGCAGCGCCGCCGGCACGAGCAGGAATCCGTGCAGACCGAACCACAAGCGGAACAAACCAACAGCCTGGTCATAGAAAAAGTCATTGACATTGGCAACGATGGCTTGCGTCCACCATTGCCCACCCGATGCCAGGTTCAGCCACAGGAAAACCAGCCCGCCCGCCAGCCCAAAGCCCAATGTGCAGATCAGCGCGCGCCGTGGACCGCGCAGGAACATCCAGAGTATGACTGCCAGCGCCGTGATGGCTGCCAGCTGCTTGGTATAGCCTGCGCAGAGCAAGAAGAAGAGCGCCAGCGTTATGCCGCGTTTGTCGCCGCGAGGAAACGCCCTTGCCAGCACAACAACCGCCAGCGTCTCGAATGCCACCATCATGATGGTCTGACGGAATAGCGGACCGATGTGATAGACGAAGTTAGAACTAATAAATGCCAGACCTGCCAGCAGCGCGATCCAGCGATTCTGATGCCCATCGCGGTAAACGGCATGGGCGATGGCAGCGGCAATCAGCAACGACGCGGCGAATCCCAGCAGCCGTCCATACCAGTAGGCGGGACCGAAAAACCAGACGAAGGGCGCGGCCATCACATGAAAAAGCGGCGGATAATTGCTGGAATAGAACGGATAGGTTTCGGTATCCAGATAGGGCAGTGTGAACTGGCTGAGCAGCGCACTGTCCTGTACTTCAAAGCCTTCGCCCTGGTCATAATCGTAGGGAAAGGCGATGAGGTTGGCGGCATAGAGCGTGTAGACGAGGCAGGCAAAGAGCAGCGCGATCGTTGCGCACAGCATCAGCGCTCTGTGCAAAGGCAGACCGGGATTCCTCATGCTGGAGCATCGCCCAAGGGCAGCAGCGTGAGCCCCACCACTACCACCAGCGCCATAGCGATCAGCGCCAGCGTCTGAGCTGGACCGATGCCGCCTTCGCGCCCGACATCCATGATATCAACTGAAAGAATGGCACAGAACCCAACTATGCCACCCACCAGCAGGATCATGCCCAGCTGCTGTTTGCTGATACCTGTGTCGTCCGCATTCATGGCGCGCAGTATAGACTCGGCGGCGGGGGCTGTAAAGCGCTGCCAGCACAGAATGACCATACATATGCCGCCTTCGCCGTGCTATGCTCGCCCGCTGATGCGCCGAGACAGCCTGCCTGTGAGCGAGGAGCGATAGCACGATGATGAAAACGCATACCTGTGGCGAATTGCGCGAGAAAGACGCTGGCATAATTGTCCAGCTGGCGGGCTGGGTCAATCGGCGGCGCGACCAGGGCGGTCTGATCTTTATCGATCTGCGCGACCGCTGGGGCATCACCCAGGTCGTTGTCGATTTGGAAGCCGCTCCGGCTGCCCATGCCATCGCCGACAGCGTTCGCAACGAGTATGTGCTGCGCGTGCATGGCACGGTGCGAATCCGGCCAGAAGGCACAGCCAATCCCGATCTGGCCACTGGCGATATTGACATCGTTGCCGACGAAATCGAGATCTTGAATCGCTCGCATACGCCGCCTTTCTACATCAACAAGGACGAAGGCGCGCTGGACGAGGCGCTGCGCATGCGGCATCGCTACCTGGACCTGCGCCGCGAGAAAATGCAGGAAAACATCCTGCTGCGTCATCAGACCGTCAAGTTCATTCGCGACTTTCTGGACGCCGAGGACTTCATCGAAATCGAAACGCCCATCCTCTTCAAGACGACTCCCGAAGGCGCGCGCGACTTCCTCGTGCCCAGCCGCTTGCAGCCCGGCATGTTTTACGCGCTGCCTCAATCGCCACAACAACTCAAGCAGTTGCTGATGGTCGGCGGCTTCGAGCGCTATTTTCAGATTGCGCGCTGCTTCCGCGATGAAGATTTGCGCGGCGATCGTCAGCCAGAGTTCACGCAGCTCGACCTGGAAATGAGTTTTGTCGAGCGCGAGGATGTCATGCGGCTGATGGAGCAGCTGGCCACCGCCATTGTGCAGCAGGTCACGCCACAGAAGCGCTTGATCGCCCAGCCTTTCCCGCGCATCAGGTACAGCGATGCGCTTGAACAATACGGCACAGACCGCCCCGACATCCGCTTCGACTTGCGCGCTATAGACATCAGCCACATCGCCGGGCGCTGCGCATTTCCTGTCTTCGTGGCCAATGTCAAAGCGGGCAAGCAAGTCAAGTGCATGCGCGTGCCCGGAGTGGCTGGCAAGCTCAGCGGCACACAGCTGCGCAAGGTGGCGCGTGATTTGGAGACTATGGCGAGGCGAGCGGGCGCAAAAGGCCTGGCCTACATCACCATCCCGACCGACCCGTCCGGCGAGCTAAAAGGTCCTATCGGCAAATTCTTCAGCGTGGAGCTAAAGCTGGAGCTGCTGGATGCGATGGACGCGCAGGGCGGTGATTTGCTGCTCTTCATGTCGGACGAAGCGCAGATTGTTCATGCGGTAACGGACGCGCTGCGCAATCACTTCAAAGCCGAGCTCGATCTCGATGATGACTTGCTGGCATTTTGCTGGATCTACGACTTTCCCGAGTTCATCTGGGACGCGGAGAACCAGCGCTGGGATCCATCGCAGCACATGTTCACCATGCCGCTGCCGGAAGACTTGCACCTGCTGGACAGCGATCCGGGTCGCGCTCGCGGCTCTCAATACGACCTGGTCTGCAATGGCTACGAGGTTGGCGGCGGCAGCATCCGCATTCACGACCGCGCCATACAAGAGAAGATCTTCCCGCTGATTGGACAAACAATGCAACACGCCATGCAAGAATTCGGGCACATGCTGGAGGCTTTTGAATATGGCGCTCCACCGCACGGAGGCATGGCTTGGGGCATAGACCGGTTGGTGATGCTGCTGGCTGGCGCGCCCAATATCCGCGAGGTGATCGCCTTCCCCAAGACGCAGGGTGGCACCGATGCCATGGCGCAGGCGCCCTCATTTGCCGAGCCCGAGCAGCTAAGCGAACTGCATATTCAGCTTGATCTGCCCGAAGAGTAGAAAATACGCAGGCAGTTTGCCGATCTAGTCGGGATTCAGCACATAACCGTGCACCAACCCGCCGACGATGCCGCCACCGAAGATGCCGACCATGTAGGGCAGCAGGTAAGCGCTTTCTCCTGCCACCAGCGCTGGACCCAAAGTGCGGGCCGGGTTGAGCGATGCGCCGGTCGCAGGACCGCCGGCAAAGATGCTGGCTGCCAATGTCAAACCGATAGCGACGCCAGCCAGCGCTCCCGCGCGCCCAAATGCCGCCGCCTGCATGACTGCGCTCGCCAGGAAGAATGTCAAAATGCCTTCGTATGCCGCCGCTGTCCACACCGCATCATCGGTCAAAAAGCCTTTGGTCTGGCCAAAGTTGTAGGCATGCTCGCCCAGGAAGCCCGCCACAGCAACGTTGTCTTGTGGAAACACCGAAACCAGCACCAGCGCCGCGATGATGCCGCCGATGAATTGCGCCACGATGAAGATCGCCGTCTTGCGCGCGTCTTGCTTGCCGCCGACAAGCAGCGCCACAGACACAGCCGGATTGAATTGCGCGCCCGAGATGTGACCGTAGGTATAGATCAAGCCGCACAGGATCAAACCATGGGCGAAAGCCGGTACAACGACGCTAAACACCGGCGCGACCAGCACCGCCGCCGAACCTACAAATACCAGCACGAATGTGCCGATTAGCTCCGCCAGGCTTTCTCGCAATATCTTGTCATCCATCGCAGTTCTCCCCAACATTTCATCGGTCTATCGTCCACTTCGGCGCAACTAGTATAGGCTGTGCCCTGGCAGTTTGCCAACTCTGGTGTACTTTCCGGGAGTGGTGAATTGTGTGGATAGGCTTATCAAGCCCCCAGAACGAGGGAAGAGGTGTCTTTCCTGCAATTCTGTAGGATTTGAAGCCCCTCACTCATTTTTGGGGAGGGGCTTGGGGTGGGGGAAATAGCGATATATCCATAATTCGACACTCACCGCTTCCCCTATCCAGTTGACAAGTTTCCCACCCTTTGCTATAAACCCTTTGCCTGCTGTATGCGTGATAGAACTATATGTGCCGAGCCAACAGTTTCTAAATGGGAGTCTACTCCTAGCCTGTAATCCTACGGGTTCGAGACACTATGGCTACACGGTACGGTGGGCTCGTCAACAACAACAGCGCGCTTTCATCGTGCGCTGTTTTCTTTTTGCCTTCAAAAACCGGCATAGTCGACGCCAAACGTTTCACTGAGCAGGCTCGGCAGCCGCTCTTCTATTGGCACCAGCACTTGCTGAGCGAACTCTTCGTCGGTGAGATGCTCCTGTACATACTGGAAGTTCATCACCCGCATGTTGATGTCGTCCAGCTCAATATCCCGCGCGAAGACCGCCAGCTGGATAATCTCGTCCAGACTCAAGCCGGTGTACACATGATTGCTCAACGTAGCTAGCAACCCTGGCAGCCGTCCCAGCAGATCGAGGAAGTTGAGGCTGCGGGCGCGGTCACGGATGGCGTAGATGATCTGCTGTTGTCGTTCCGCTCGCCGCACATCGTTGTTGCCATGACGCGTCCGGGCAAAGCGCAGGGTATCGTAGCCATCCAGCAAGTGCGTGCCCGCCGACAGATAGAAGGGATCGTAGCCGAAGTTCATATCCGGATAGCGCTCGTCAGCAATGTCATAATCAATCGTTATCTCGATACCGCCCAACTGATCTACGCCTTGGATCACCGCGGTGAAATCCATCAGCATATAATTGTGAATGCGCATGCCGAAATTCTGAAAGAGTGTCTGCTGCAGCAGCAATGCGCCGCCGCCATTGGGACTGCGCCACTCGCCCAGCAGATGCGCGCGATTGATGCGCTGTCGCTCGTCCTCGCCGGGCACCGTGACATACAAGTCGCGGGGGATGCTCAGCAAGCCAACGCTGTCGGTCTTCGGGTCGATGCTCAGCAGCATCAGGGAATCAACCAGCGCGGCGCGGTCGCTCTGGTCGGGGCGTCTGTCGAGTCCACCGATTACAATGGTATATCGGGATTCGCCATCCCAGGCGCGCAAATCAATGGGCCTGCCATCAACCGCCAGAACAACATCGCTGCCAACTCGTCTGCCATCGGCGATGAACTGGCTGCGAGCATCGACTGGCGTGGGCAGGCTTGATGTTGGAAATGCTGTCGGGATCGCCACCTGCGCAGATTGTGGGGCGCGTATGACCACGAACATCGCTACAGTCAACAGGCCAAAGACAGCGATCATGCCACCGGCCAAGGTCGCCCACAGCCAATCTTTGCGGCGGCGTTTCTGATATCCGCGCGGACGCAGTCGCATTGGCGCACGGTTGGCTGGCAACGGAGTATTCGCTTGATTGCGCGTATATTGCGCCGTACTATACACGGGCGCAACAGGCGGGTTTGCCGATGGCTTGGTGGACTTGCGCGACTTGGCAGCAGATACCTGACGGCTCGCGCGGTCGTCTGTACGATGGGTCATGCGCTCCCATTTATGGTAGCTTGGCCAAGCAAAACAAGCGCCAGTATAGACAAGGACAGCAAATGCGGCAAATGCGCTTGCTAGCAGAATCAAACTTCAGCTGCGGCGCGCGAAATATGGCGGTCGATTGCGCCATCGCTGAGGCGGTCGGGAGCGCTTCGCAGCTGCCCACATTGCGGCTGTATGGCTGGCAGCCTTTTTGTCTGTCGCTAGGGTACGGCCAGCGCATGGCCGAGGTCGATGTTGAGGTCCTGATCGCGCATGGCTGGGACCTTGTGCGCAGACCATCGGGCGGGAAAGCCATTTTGCATGGCGACGAACTCACCTACAGCCTGTGTCTGCCGCTGGGGCATGACTTGGCTCGTGGCGATGTCATCGAAAGTTATCGACGCATCAGCGCGGGATTGCTGGCGGCGCTGCAAGTGCTGGGCATGCCGGCGCAAGCAGAACCAAAGGATGCCGAACCCACTAGATCATCGGCTGGTCCGGTTTGCTTTGTGTTGCCCTCGCACTACGAGATTGCCGCGGGCGGACGCAAGTTGATGGGCAGCGCCCAATTGCGGCGAGGCGGCGCATTGCTGCAGCATGGCACGCTTCCCCTGCGTGGCGATATCGGGCGCATATGCGATGCGCTTGTTTTCGATAGTGGCAGCGCTCGCGAAAGAGAACGCCTGTTGGTTCGTCAGCGCGCGACTACTTTGTCCGAGTCGCTGGGCAGAGATGTCGGCTGGGACGAGGCGGCGGCGGCGCTCACGCAGGGATTCGCTCAGGCATTTGATCTGGCGCTGGCTGAAAGCACGTTATCCGATGCAGAGCGAGCACGGGCGGCGACATGGCAAACCGAGCGCTTTGGAAATCCCGAATACACGGCAAAGCGCTGAACGCAGCCTAGTTGACCCGCAGCAGCAACCCTTTCAAATACTCGCCTTCGGGGAAAGTCAGCGCCACAGGATGATCGCTGGCCGCGCCCAGCTGGCGGATCACCTGCGCTTGCCGCCGCGAATCCACCAGCGCGCCAAAAACGATCTTTTGGAAGAAATCTCGGCTTATCGCGCCTGAACATGAGAAAGTCATCAGCCAGCCGCCCGGTTTGACGAGCCGAAACGCATTCAGGTTCAGGTCTTTATACCCGCGGGCTGCTCGCTGTACCTGCCGTCTGTGCGCCGCGAACTTGGGCGGGTCGAGCACAACCATGTCGTAGCGCTCGCCTTCGCTGACACAATGCCGCAAATAATCAAAAGCGTCCGCCTGTATAAACTCCGCGCTGGCGGCCGGGATCTTGTTCAACGCTGTGTTGGCTTCTGCCAATTCCAGCGCCGAGTAGGCAGAATCCACATTGATGGCGTGTTTGACGCCGCCCGCCGCAACCGCGAATCCACCTGTGTAGCTGAAGAGATTGAGCAGCCGCGCCCCCGTTCCGCAGTCCGCCGCCAACTCCCGCAACAGACGCCGATTGTCACGCTGATCGAGGTAAAAACCTGTTTTATGCCCATGCCGGATATCGACCAGATAGCGGATTCCGGCCTGTTTGATCTCTATCGTGGCGGGAGGCTCTTGCCCGCGCAGCACACCTGCCGACTCGCCCAATCCTTCGCGCTGTCGCACCTCGACATCGCTGCGTTCATAGACATTGACAATGCCCGTGAGCTCCAGCAGGGCATCAGCGAATTCTTGTTTGCGGGCGTCGATTGCACGCGTCAGGGCTTGCAGAACCAGCCAGTCGCCATACCGGTCGACGATCAAACCGGGCAAGTAGTCATTTTCGGCATTGACGAGGCGGCAGGCAGTATCTCCGGCGCCTAAGGTGCGCCGCGTGATGGCATGGCTCAGCATACGCCGCCACCAGGCATAGTCGATTGCTTCGTCGCGCCAGCTCAAGATGCGCACTTGAATTTGCGATTTGGAATTCCAATAACCGCGCGCCAGGAAGCGGTCGCGGCTGTCGTATACGGCGACCAGCTCGCCATCTTGCGCGGCTTCGGCATGGGCGATAGCGCCAGAGAAGAGCCAGGGATGCCCTTGACGCAGTGGTTTGTCGCGGCCCGCTCGCACCCAGACTTTGCCCTCAGTCATTGAGCAGCATCCGCAGCGCGTCTTCGTCAATGATGGGCACTCCCAACTTGGCGGCTTTCTCCACCTTGCTGCCTGGCGATTCGCCGGCCACCACATAATTGCTGCGCTTGCTGACATTGCCGGTAACCTTGCCGCCATTGGCTTCGATAAGCGTTTTTAACGCGCCGCGCGGCTGACTCATCGTGCCAGTCAGGACAAAGGTCTTGCCCGCCAGCACATCGCCCGCCTGTGCCTTTTCTTCGGCACGCATATTGACGCCTGTCGCCAGCATCTTGGCCAGGACGGAACGATTATGCGCATCGCTGAAAAAGTCGACGATATTCTCCACCAACACCGGCCCCAAGCCTTCAATTGTATGCAAACGGCGCGAAACCGCGATGAGACTTGCCAATGACTGACTGATGCCCGCGATTTCATCGGCAGACAACTGCAGCGGTTTCAAACGGCGTGTCATCCGCTGATTCAGGTCGGCGGCATCAAGGTATTGCGGCACAAGATCGGTCGTGGGCTGTTGTAGCCGCGCGATCTGACGGTCTGATTCGGGGTTGTCGCTGTCTGCCGCTGCTACTATCGGTTCGACAACCCGGGCGAACTCAGCTTCCGCCGCTCGGATAGCCTCCGCCGCTTCGAGAAGTTCTTGCATGGAAGCGAAGTTGTCGGTCAACAGCGTTGCGACTGTCGAGCCGACGCCGTCGATGCCCAGCGAGGTCAATACTTGCGCGAAAGAGCGCTCTTTCGCCATGGTGATTGACCTCAGCAGGTTATCGACCTTCTTTTCCGCGAAGCCTTCCAGCGCCAGCAGCGGCTCGGCTTTCAGCGTAAAAATATCGGCGATGTCGTCAATCAGCCCCGCTTCAATCAGCGCGTTGATCGTCTGCGGGCCCATGCCTTCGATATCCATTGCGCCGCGAGAAACGAAGAACTCCAGCGCGCGTCCGACACGTTCTGGGCAGCTGGCATTGCCGCAGAACCAGTCGACAGCGCCCTTTGGCTGAAGAAGTTGACTTTCGCAAAATGGACAGCGGTCAGGCGGGGTGATAGGCCTTTCGCTGCCATCCCGAGCCGCAGCCACGGGACCGATGACATAAGGAATCACATCGCCAGAGCGCTTTACGATGATTCGGTCGCCAAGACGGATATCCAGCGCTTTGACCTGGTCGTAATTGTGCAGGCTGGCGCTGGACACGGTCACGCCACTGATGAAGACTGGCTCGAGCTGGGCGGTGGGTGTCAATTTGCCAGTGCGCCCCACGCCTATGGTCACATCCAGCAACGTGGTGGTGGCTTCTTCGGCGGGGAACTTGTAGGCGATCGCGCCGCGCGGGTCTTTGCCGACCACGCCCAATTCACGCGCCAGCGCCAAATCATCGACCTTCAGCACCAAGCCGTCGATTTCAAAGGGCAGGGTATCGCGTCGCGCTTCCCAGTCAGGCAGCACCTTGCGCGCTGCGTCCAGATTCTCGTAGCGTGCGGCGTCGCTGATGACATTGAAGCCCAGTCGCCGCAAGGTTTTTACGGTTTCCCATTCGCTGGCGATTTGCGCGCCATCGCTGTCGACAATGGCATAAATGTAAGCGGTGAGCTTGCGCTTGGCTGTCTCGCGGCTGTCTTTCTGTTTGAGCGAGCCCGACGCTGTGTTGCGCGCATTGATATAGGCGGGCAAGCCTTGTGCCTCTTGCTCTTCGTTTAGCGCGAGAAAGTCGGACTTGTGAAAGAGAATCTCGCCGCGCACCACCAGCCAGTCTGGCGCGTCTCCGCTGGACGAGTCGACCGGGATGCGCAAAGGCAGGGAGCGAATCGTCTTGACATTGGCGGTAACATCATCGCCTGTCTCGCCATTGCCGCGCGTCGCCGCCCGCGCCAGGCTGCCATTCTCGTAGGTAATGACGATGGACAAGCCGTCCAGCTTGGGCTGCAAGATATAGGACAGCTGTGTGCCAGCCGGCAGCAGACGCAGATTGCGCTCTTCCCAAGCCAGCAGGTCGGCTTCGTCAAAGGCATTCGCCAGGCTCAATATCGGAGCGGGGTGACGCAGTTTTGAGAAGTCGCCCGACAAGTCCGAGCCTACGCGCTGTGTCGGCGAATCGTCGCGGAGATACTGCGGATGCTCGGCTTCCAGCGCTAGCAATTCCTGTATAAGGCGGTCGTATTCCGCATCGGTGATCAGCGGCTCGCTGCGCACATGATATTGGTAAATGTGCAGGTGCAGTTGCTGGCTTAGCTCGGCGATGCGCGTCGCTATGTCCCTGTCCACGATTCAGACTCCTGTCTGTGTTGTGATTGTCTGCAAGTATCTGCCTGCCGCCCAGCCTTCGACCTCGAATTGCGGGTCGCGCACGCGCCACCAGATAAAGCCATCTGCTTCCAGCGGTCCGCCAATGAGTTGCAGCTTCGTGCCACCCGCCGCTCGAAACAATATCGCGCTGCTGTTGCGGTTGGGCAAATTGCGCACATTCAGTTCGTCATTGCCGACGCCGACAACCTGCGCCAGCAAGCCGACCGCCAGAGGCATGGGCGTATCGGTGAGGATGATGGTGGGCACGGGCGGACCAGTCAAAAGCAAACTGGCGGGTGTCTGCGGCGCCAGGATGACCTGCGTGCCCAGCGCAGCCTTTTCTGTCGGTGGCGCATCCAAACTGGAATCCGGCACGGCAGATATGACGATGATCGGCTCGGCTGCCGGCATAGATGATTCGCTGCGCAGAGAGAGCGCCAGCCCCGCCACAGCCAGCGCAGTCAGCAGCGCCAACACCAGCACCAGCGCTAGCGATCGCAAGGAAAAGCGCAGGGGATTGCGCGCGCGGCGCAGGGCACGGCGGTAAACGCGGCGCGCCTTCAACTGCTCGCGTGTCGGGCGCTGGGCTAGGGGCGGTTCGATAGCCATTGCCGCAGTTGCTCGCTGCTCCAGGTATTGACGACATGCCGCGTTTCTACCCAGCCGCGCCGAGCGTTGCTCACGCCGAAGTCCAGCAGATCCAGCTGTTCGATGCGGTGGGCGTCGGTATTGATCGCCAACAGCACGCCGCTGTCCTTTGCCAGGCGGGCCAGCTCTGGCTTGAGATCCAGGCGCAGTGGATTGGCGTTGATCTCGAGGACGGTCTCGTGTTCCTGCGCGGCTGTGATCACGGCATCCCAATCAGCATCGACTTCTTCGCGGTTGGGATACTGCCGCGCCGAGGGATGGCCGATCATACGCACATAGGGATTGCGGATGGCATTGAGCAGGCGCTGGGTGATTTGCTCGCGTCCTTGCCCCAGGCCCGAGTGCAGCGAGGCGATGACAAAGTCCAGTTGCGCCAGCACTTCGTCTGGATAATCGAGGCTGCCATCGGCTTTGATGTCCATCTCTGTGCCAGCCAGCAACTCGATCCGATCGCCCATTTCGGCATTGACCTGCCGCACCTCGTCTGCTTGCGCCAGCAACCGCTCTATGCTCAAGCCGTTGGCGATGCCCAGGCTGCGTGAATGATCGGTGATGGCTATGGTGTGATGCCCGCGCTGGATGCAGGCTTCTGCCATCTCGCGGATGCTCTGCTTGCCATCGCTCCAGGTGGTGTGCATGTGCAGGTCGGAGACGATATCTGCGCGTGTAATCAGCTGTGGCAACTCGTGCGCCCGCGCCGCTTCGATCTCGCCGCTGTCTTCGCGCAGTTCGGGCGGCACATATTGCATGCCCAGCGCGGCATAGACTTTCTCTTCGCTGTCGCACAAGGCCTTCTCGGCGTCTTCAATGATCGCCTTGGTCGCATCGACTGGGCTTAGGGCGTGCTCGTTGAGGCTGTAACCATGCTCCAGCGCGATTTGCCGCATCTTCACATTGTGCGCCAGGCTGCCGGTGAAGTAATTGAGCGCCGTGCCCCAGCGCGCCTTTTCCAGCACGCGCAAGTCGACTTGCAAGCCAGACAACAGCTCAACCGAGCTTTTGCTTGGTCCATGCCCCAGCACGCGCGCGACATTTTCCATCGTCACGAAGCGCTGCATGATGGGCGCTGCCTTATCGCTGGCAATCAGAATATCGACATCGCCGATGGTTTCGCGGCCGCGGCGGATGCTGCCAGCCAGCTCGCCTTGCTGCGCTTCTGGCAATTGCATCAATTGCGCGAGGATGGCCTTGGCTGCGGGCAAGGCATCGCCGATGGATGCGCGCCCGGTTTGCCGTGACAGCGCCTCGATGCCAGCGAGGATCTTCTGTTGGCTCTTCGTCCCCATGCCAGACAAAGCGGCCAGCTCGCCCGCCTGCGCCGCCGCCTGCAATTGCGCGACCGTGGTGATATTCAACTGCTTCCAAAACAGCTTGGCTTTTTTCGGTCCCACGCCATTGATGTGCATGATATCAACCAAGCCTTCGGGCACTTCGGCACGCAGGCGCTGGTAGAAATCCAGCTCGCCGGTCTCCAGCATTTCATCGATTTTGGCGGCGATGGTCTTGCCGATGTATTTGAGCTCGGTCAGCCCGCCTTCGCTGGCGATGACGCGCAGGTCTCTGGGCAGGGCGCGGATGGTTTCTGCCGCCCGCCGGTAAGACAAGACGCGGTGAATATTGTCGCCGCGGATCTGCAGCATATCGGCGCAGCGCTCAAAGATATCGGCCATATCACGGTTGCTCAGGCTCACGGAAGTTCTCCTTTGCCGCGGACAGCATCGTCCATTTATACCAAATTCCCGCCTTGCCTGGAATACCGCTTGACAGCCATCCCCAGCCACAGTAGCATTTGCGCAAGTGACTACAGCAAAGACTGTGAACCAGAGTAGTACACATCGCCGTGCAGTTCAGAGAATCGCTAGCGGCTGAGAATGCGAGACACGCAGGGATGTGGAATGGGCTGGGGAGTTGCGCAGGTGAAAGGGAAACCGACTAGCTTGCGACGGCGCGCGCACCGTTAACAGCGCAGGGTATCGACAAGCCGTCTGTACCCGTTGAGCGACCCGCCTGCGCGGGTAATCAAGGTGGCACCGCGGGAACCCTTCTCGTCCTTGGCTGGATGATTTGGGTTCTTTTGTGTTTATGGGGGGTACAGGCGATGCAGACGAGAGAACAGGCGCAGCGCAGCGATATCCAACCCACGCGCGCGCAGATTCATGAGTATTTTGCGCAGGGCGATCATGTGCCTGTCTATCGCACGTTGCTGGCAGACCTGGAAACGCCGGTTTCGGTATACATGAAGCTGAAGCAGGCAGAACAGCCAGCTTTCTTGCTGGAAAGTGTGGAAGGTGGCGAGCAAGTCGGGCGCTACTCGTTCATTGGCGTCAATCCCAAAGGCGTGCTCAGCGTCAAGGACAATATCGCCACTTTCGCGCGCAATGGCGAGCAGACCAAGTTTGCCATCCCCGAAGGCCAAGACCCGCTGCATGTCATCAAGCGTCACTTTCAGACTGTCAATCCCGTCGCGCTGGACGGCTTGCCGCGACTGGTTGGCGGCGCAGTTGGCTATATGTCTTACGATATCGTGCGCTATTTTGAAGATCTGCCGGCCACAGCCAGCGACGACCTGGATGTGCCGACTGTCGCCTTCATGCTGCCCGATACGCTGGTCATCTTCGACCACGCCATGCATCAGCTGATCGTGCTGGCGAATGCGCACAACACCGGTGACGACCCCGATGGCGCGTATGACGAGGCGATAGGCAGCATTGATGCCATCGTCGATGAGCTTTCCAAGCCGCTGGCGCATACTGGCTATGACCTGCCCGTGAGCGGCGAACGCGGCGACCCCGTCTCCAATGTCCCGCAGCAGGTGCATGAAGATCGCGTTCGTGTTGCCAAAGAGTACATCCGCGATGGCGATGCATTCCAGATCGTGCTGGCACAACGTTTCAGCCGCGATACCGAAGCCAGCCCCCTGCAGATTTATCGCGCCTTGCGGGCGACCAATCCATCGCCCTATATGTTCTTGCTGGAATTCAACGCCGATCTGACCCTGGTGGGCGCGTCGCCAGAGATGTTGGTGCGCCTGGAAGATGGCATCGCCTACAACCGTCCTTTGGCAGGCACTCGCCGGCGTGGCAAAGACGAACAGGAAGACCTGGCGTTGGAAAATGAGCTGCTGAACGACCCCAAAGAACGCGCCGAGCATATCATGCTGGTCGACCTCGGGCGCAACGACCTGGGGCGCGTCTGCGATTATGGCACGGTGCAGGTCAAGCGCATGATGTACATCGAACGCTATTCGCATGTCATGCACATCGTGAGCCAGATTGAAGGTCTGCTGCGCAAGGGCATGGACGCTTTTGACCTGGTGCGCGCGACCTTCCCGGCCGGGACGCTCAGCGGCGCGCCAAAAGTGCGGGCTATGGAGATCATTGAAGAACTGGAACAGACGCGGCGCGGACCCTATGGCGGGGCGGTCGGCTATTTCAGTTTTGACGGCTCGATGGATATGTGCATCACCATCCGCACGTTGTTGATGCAGGGCAAGCGCATCAGTGTGCAGGCAGGTGGCGGCATCGTGGCCGACAGCGACCCAGGCGCTGAATATTATGAGACGATCAACAAAGCCCAAGCTGTCTTCGAAGCGGTCAAATATGCTGAACGCGGCTTGATGTGAGCGGCAGGGGAGGCGAGGGATGATCCTGGTTATCGACAATTACGACAGCTTCACCTACAACATCGTGCAAGAGTTGGGCGAGCTGGGCGCAGAGTTGCTGGTGCATCGCAATGACAAGATCACGGTGGACGAGATTCGCGCATTGCAGCCCGAGCGCATCGTCATATCGCCGGGGCCTGGCTTTCCAGTCGATGCTGGCGTCTCGCTGGATGTCATCCGCCAACTGGGCGCGGAGATTCCACTCTTGGGCATCTGCCTGGGGCATCAAGCTATCGGCGAGGCCTATGGCGGGCTGGTCGTGCATGCGCCGGAATTGATGCACGGCAAGACCAGCATGATCGAGCACGGCGGCGATACCATCTTGCACGACATTCCCGATCCTTTCGAAGCCACGCGCTATCACAGCCTGATCGTTGACGAAGCGAGCTTGCCCGATTGCCTGCAGGTCACCGCGCGAACGGCTAGTGGCGAGATCATGGGATTGCGGCACAAGACGCATCCGGTCATCGGACTGCAGTTTCATCCCGAAAGCATCCTCACGCGTTATGGCATGCAGATCCTCGGCAACTTCCTGGAATATGAACATCCTGGCAGCCAGTAAAAAAAGGAACAGACAATGGACATCCAGCAAGCGATTGATGGTTTGAGCCGCTATGGGCATCTGAGCGCCGACGAAGCCGAGTCGGTAATGCGCCAGATCATGACGGGTGGCGCAAGCGAAGCGCAGATAGGCGCCTATCTGATGGCGCTGCGCATGAAGGGCGAAACCACCGACGAAATCACCGGCAGCGCACGAGCCATGCGCGAGGCCGCCAGCACAGTAGCAACCACTGTTCCGCGCGACCTGCTGGACACCTGTGGCACTGGCGGCGACAAATCGGGCAGCTTCAACATCAGCACGACGGTCGCTTTTGTGGCGGCCGGGGCGGGCATCCCGGTGGCAAAGCATGGCAACCGCGCCGCATCCAGCAAATGTGGCAGCGCCGATGTGCTGGCAGAGCTGGGCGTCAACCTGGATCTCAGTCCGCAGCAGGTCGGGCAGTGCATAGACGATGTGGGCATTGGTTTCCTGTTCGCGGTCAAGCTGCATCCAGCCATGCGCCACGCCATAGCTCCGCGGCGGCAGCTGGGCATCCGCACCATATTCAATATCCTGGGTCCCTTGACCAATCCGGCTGGCGCGCAGAGGCAGTTGATGGGCGTTTTCGCGGCCGAGCTGACCGACTTGCTGGCGCATGTGCTGGCAGCTTTGGGCACGAAGTCGGCTATGGTCGTTAATGGCTACGGCGGCCTGGACGAGCTGACCACGACGGGTCCCAATCGCATCAGCTACCTGCAAGAAGATGGCAAAGTAAGCCACCTTGATCTCGACCCGACCAGCCTGGGCTTTCATCGCGCCAGCATCGTTGACTTGCGTGGCGATGACGCTCCGACCAACGCGGCGATCTTGCGCGGCGTGCTGGATGGCAGCGAGCGCGGAGCCAAGCGCGATGTTGTGCTGCTGAATGCGGGCGCAGCTTTGATGGCGGCCGACGCAGTGCATTCAATCGCCGACGGCGTGCGCATGGCGCGTGATACGATCGACAGCCGCGCGGCTCTGCAGAAGCTGGATTCTCTCATCGAGTTCAGCCAAAGCGTCGCCTGATGTCTTTCGTAAGCACCGGCGCCATTCTCGACCGCATCCTCGAGCGCAAGCTGGAAGAATTGGCAGAGCGGCGCGCGCAAGTGCCTCTGCCAGAGATGCGACGGCGGGCAGAAGCCAGCGACTACCCGGCGCGGGATTTCGCCGCGGCCTTGCGGGGCGACTGTATCGCGCTGATCGCCGAGGTCAAACGGGCATCGCCCAGCAAGGGCTTGCTGACCAGTGACTTTGCGCCCGTACTGCTGGCAGGCGCATACGCGTATAATGGCGCTTCGGCAATCTCGGTGCTGACGGATGAAGACTTCTTTCGTGGGAGTCTGCACTACCTGAACGCGATCCGAGCTGCAGTCGCGCCCCCCATCTTGCGCAAGGACTTCATTATCGATCCGTACCAGGTCTATGAAGGGCGAGCAGCCGGCGCCGATGCGATTCTGCTGATTGTGGCGGCGCTGGACGATGCCCAGCTGCGGGATTTGCACGCGCTGACACGGGCGCTGGATATGGCGGCGCTGGTCGAAGTGCACAACGAACTCGAAATGGAGCGGGCGCTGCATCTGGGCGCGACGCTGGTCGGCATCAACAACCGCGATCTGAAGACATTTCATGTCGACCTGCACAGCACTGCGCGGCTGGCAAAGCTGGTCGGCAAGGACGCGCTGCTGGTGGCGGAAAGCGGCATTTTCAACCGTTGTCATGTGCGGGCAATGGCAGAGGCTGGAGCGGATGCGATCTTGGTCGGCGAGTCGCTGATTACTGCGTCCGACCTGGTCTCCCTGGCGCGAGAATTGAGCAGTGTGGAGCGGCTGTGCCATGACTAAAGTCAAAATCTGTGGCCTTCGCACCCTGGAAAATGCGCTGATGGTGGCAAGAGCCGGGGCAGACTTGATCGGGCTGAACTTTTATCCGCCTTCGCCGCGCAGCCTCGAGCTGGAAACGGCGGGCGAGATCGCCCATGGATTGCGGCTGGCGCTGGGTGCGGATTGTCCGACACTGGTTGGCGTCTTTGTCAACGAATCCGCCAAAGAAATGCGCGCAATCATGGCCGCGGTGGGACTGGATTTTGCTCAGCTTAGCGGCGACGAACCGCCAGAGATCCTTGCTGGCATGGGCGGCCGGGCTTTCAAGGCGATTCGTCCGCGCGTAAATGACGATGCCGCCAACGCAGTTGTTGAATACGCAGCGAGCTTTCCGGCGGACGATCGAGCGCCAAGTATCCTGGTGGATGCCTACAATCCGAAGCTCTATGGCGGCAGCGGCGAGACTGCCAGCCTGGCTGTCGCGGAGGAAATACAGCGAAGGGCGCCGCGCCTGATGCTGGCTGGCGGGCTGGCTGCGGACAATGTCGCCGAGCGCGTGCGAGCTATCCGACCCTGGGGTGTGGATGTGGCCAGCGGCGTCGAGTCGGGCATTCCTGGCATCAAGGACGGGCAGAAGCTGCGCGCATTCATTCGAGCGGTTCGGTCGGCGTCATGAGCGAACGATTCGACATTTATGACGAGGCATTGAAGCACATCGGCATCAAGGCGCGCGCAGCTGTACACCGCGATGGCGACTGGCATCAGGTGTTTCATTGCTGGGTGGTCGGGCGCGACGCAGAAGGCGAATTTGTCATCTTGCAGAAGCGCGGACCCGCCCAAGACGCCTACCCGGGCAAGGTCGATATCAGCGCGGCCGGGCATCTGGTGGCGGGCGAAACCGTGGAAGATGGTGTGCGGGAACTCCACGAAGAACTGGGTTTGCGCGCCAACTTCAGCGAGCTGCTCTCGCTGGGCAGACGGGTCGGCATTGCTCGCGGCGATGGCATCATTGATCGCCAAATCTGCCATGTCTTTCTGCACCGATGTGACCAGCCGCTGGCAGCCTATCAGTATGCAGAAGCCGAAATCGATGGCTTGCTGAAGCTGCGCTTGGCAGATGGCTTGCGTCTTATGGCTGGCGAAGTCGATTGCGTGACGGCAGCGGCGCTTGGATTGGGCGCGGACAAAATCACGTTGACGCGCGCCGATTTTATTAAAAGCATTGACAACTATGTATTCAAAGCGCTGCTCTTGGCGAAGCGCTACTTTCACGGCGAGACTCTGCTGCATATCTAATATACGAGGGCAAAATATGACCGAAGCCTACATCCGCACCGATATCAGCGACCTGCCCGATGCGCGCGGCTATTTTGGCGAGTTTGGCGGACGCTTCGTGCCAGAGACCATCATGCCCGCTTTGGATGAACTCGAAGCTGCCTATGCCGCTGCTATTGACGACCCGGAGTTTCATGCCGAGCTGCGGCATTTGCAGCGCACCTACACGGGACGCCCCACGCCTGTCAGCCATGCGAGGCGATTGAGCGAGACGTTGGGTGGCGCGCAGATCTACCTGAAGCGCGAAGACCTGGCGCACACCGGCGCGCACAAGATCAACAACGCGCTGGGGCAAGGCTTGCTGGCCAAGCGCATGGGCAAGCGCCGCATCATCGCCGAGACGGGCGCCGGGCAGCATGGCGTCGGCACAGCTACGGCCATGGCGCTGCTGGGCTTGGAATGCCATGTGTATATGGGCACGGTCGATATCAAACGCCAGCAGCCCAATGTCTTCCGCATGCGTCTGCTTGGCGCGCAGGTCATCCCGGTCGAAAGTGGCAGCCGCACGCTCAAAGATGCCATCAACGAAGCCATGCGCGACTGGGTCACCAATGTGCGCAATACCTTTTACCTGCTGGGTTCGGCGTTGGGACCGCATCCCTATCCCATGATGGTGCGCGACTTCCAGAGCATTATCGGCATCGAAGCGCGCCAGCAAATCCAGCAACTGGCCGGGCAACTTCCCGATGTCTGTGTGGCTTGCGTGGGCGGCGGCAGCAACGCCATCGGCATGTTTCACGCTTTCCGACACGATGAAGGCACAGAGCTCATCGGCGTGGAGGCGGGTGGTCACGGCATCGCCAGCCAGCAGCACGCGGCGCGCTTTGCCGATCTGGCTATCAGCCGCCCGGGCATTCTGCATGGCACGCGCTCCTATGTCATGCAAGACGCGGACGGGCAAATCATGGAAACGCATAGTGTCTCGGCTGGCCTGGATTATCCCTCGGTTGGCCCGGAACACGCCCACCTGCGCCAGCTGGAACGAGCCTATTACACCTTGGCAACCGATGACGAAGCGCTGGAGGCTTTCCAGATGCTCAGCAAGCTCGAGGGCATCATCCCGGCGCTGGAAAGCGCGCATGCGGTCGCCGAAGCCATCAAACGCGCGCCAACCATGCCACGCGATTCGGTATTGCTGGTCAACCTGAGCGGACGCGGCGACAAAGACCTCGATACCGTCATCGGCATTCTGGGAGGCTGATATGACGCGCAAATTGCAAGGCAGGGCCGCCCTAGATGCCATGTTCGCTCGGGCGCAGGCAGAAAATCGCGCGGCTTTCTTGCCGTATTTTCCAGTCGGATACCCGACTCATGACGAATCGCTGACGGCTATCGCAGCGATGGCGGCGGCTGGCGCGGACGGATTCGAAATTGGCATCCCCTTCAGTGATCCCATCGCTGATGGCCCGACCATCCAGGCAGCCACACAAGTCGCCCTGGAAACCGGCAGTACCGTGCGCACTTGCCTGGATGCGGTGCGGGCCTTGCGCGGGCGAGGCATCAACCAGCCCATGCTGCTGATGGGTTACGCCAACCCGCTTGTCGCCTACGGCACGGATCGCTTTGTGCGCGATGCCTACGCGGCCGGCGCGGATGGCTTGATCGTGCCCGATCTGCCGCCAGAAGAAGCTCACTACTTCGCCGAAAGCTGCGCGCGAGAAGGGCTGGCGCTGGTATTCATGCTGGCGCCCACCAGCAACGACACTCGCATCGACCTGGTCGCCGAAAAGTCCAGCGGCTTTATCTATGTCGTGTCGCTGACGGGCATCACCGGCGCACGAGCCGATCTGCCGGCCGATCTGCACGACTTCATCGCTCGCCTGCGCGCGCGGACCGATATGCCGCTGGTGCTGGGTTTTGGCATCAGCAGTCCCGAACATGCCGCGCAAGTCAGCCAACTGACCGATGGCTTCATCGTCGGCTCGGCTTTGGTGCGGGCGGGTGGCGAAGGCGTCGAGGCGGTGCAGGAACTGGCGGCGTCGATGGTCGCGGCGATCCAGGCGTGATTCGCCCCAAAGGAACCCCCCCACACGCCCCCCCCCCCTCCCCCCCCCCCCCCCCCGAAAAGCAGATTGTGCCGACAGATTGGAGGATGGAGAAAGCACCAAGTACAGTGATATTGTAACTCCTCGGCAGTTCCAACAATTGACTCTCGGTGCACTCTCTAAACTCGGTGTACTCGGCGGTAAAAAGCGAATTGATGCGATTGCCTGAACCGCAGCGCGAATACCCTTGCCACCAGCGCATGGTTTGTGCTACAGTAGCCTCGACGCAACAGGTTACGCGGAACAGGCATGACAGAGCACAGCCTACACACAGCCGCCAGCTTCGGCTATTATCCCTATCCAAACTACATAATCCGGTCTGGGGCGCTGCTCGCTGGCAACTGACATTCGCACGATATACAGTGTGATGAAAGCGCGGGGTGGCAGACCCGGCGCTTTTTTTGTGCAAATTGATTGGAGAAGCATCCATGATACGAGGCGTACGCGGCGCGATTACAGTCGACTCCAATTCTGAAAACGCGATTATCGAAGCGACTTCCGAATTGTTGCGGGCGATGATTGATCGCAACGGCATCAGCGAGGATGATGTCGCCAGCATTTTATTCACTTCCACGCCTGGCTTGGATGCGGCTTATCCCGCCAAAGCCGCGCGCATGCTGGGCTGGACGCGCACGGCTCTTTTGTGCTTTCAGGAAGCTGATGTCGAGGGCGGGCTTGCCAACTGCATCCGCGCTCTGGTGCACTGGAACACCGATGTGCCGCTGGATACGATCTGTCATGTATTTTTGGGTGAGGCGGTTGCGCTGCGCCCCGACTTGACGGAGGATGCGTCGTGACCGGGGGCTTCCATGCGCGCAAACTTGCCATCGTTGGCATGGGCTTGATGGGCGGGTCGCTGGCGCTGGCGATTCGTGCGCAGGCCGACCATATCACTGGCATCGACAGCGACGAACGGGCGCGACAGATTGCGCTGGAGCGCGGCCTGGTCGATAGCGCCACAGACGACTTGTATGCCGGCGTCAATCGCGCTGATGTCGTGATATTGGCGACGCCAGTGCGAGTCATCGTCGAGCTGCTGCGGATGCAATTGGGCAGTTATCTTCGCTCCAACACCTTGATCGTTGATACCGGCAGCACCAAGCAAGATATTGTCGATGCCATGGCGGCGCTGCCCATCGGCGTGAATGCGGTGGGCGGGCATCCCATGACTGGCAAAGAAAATGGCGGCATAGACGAAGCGGACGGGGCGCTCTATCGCAATCGCCCCTTTGTGCTGTGTCCCTCGCGGCGCACCACGCCAGCTGCCCGATTGCGCGCCCAGGCATTTGTGGAATCGCTGGGCGCGCTGCCTATCGAAATGGACGCCGAGCGCCACGACCACATCGTAGCTGGCATCAGCCATCTGCCCTACCTGCTTAGCGCGACGCTGGTGGCGACTATCTCCAATCGGGCCCAGGATGACAGTACCTTCTGGGCATTGGCGGCAGGCGGATTCCGCGATACCAGCCGCTTGGCAGCCAGCGATGTAACCATGATGGGCGATATATTGAGCACCAATACGCAAGCGGTCGCCACCTTGCTGGCGCAATTTCGCATGCAGCTGGCCATGCTGGAAACGATGTTGATCGCCGGCGACCAAGAGCGGCTTGGCGAAATGCTGCTGCCTATCCAGGCGGCGCGGAAAGAATGGGCGCAGAAGTATGAAAACGGCCGCTAGACAAAGTCAATTCTGGCTACGTTCGGGTGGCAGCCTGCGCGGCGAAGCGCGTGTGCCCGGCGACAAGTCCATCTCGCATCGCGCTGTCATGCTGGCGGCGGTGGCTCATGGAAAATCGCAGATCCGTGGCTGGCTGGCGGCGGGCGATACCGAAGCGACCCTGGGCGCGATGCAAGACCTGGGCGCGCGAATTGAACGGATTGACGCCAACACCCTGCTGATCGATGGCGGCGCTCTGCAAGAGCCGCCCAGACCGCTAGACCTGAAAAACGCCGGCACGGGCATTCGTCTCTTGGCTGGCTTGCTGGCTGGCCAGCCCTTCCCCTGCGTGCTGGATGGCAGCGCCCAATTGCGCCGACGCCCCATGAAACGGATCACCGCGCCCCTGCAACTGATGGGCGCTTCTATCGAATCGACAGACGGCTGTTGCCCGCTGCAGATCACGCCCGGGCGATTGCAGGGCATTACATACGATATGCCGATCGCCAGCGCGCAAGTCAAGAGCGCGGTCCTGCTGGCTGGCTTGAATGCCGATGCGCCTACGACTGTCTTGCAGCCCGGACCAGCTCGCGATCACAGCGAACGCATGCTGCGGTCGATGGGCGCGCGCCTGGACGAAGACGGCGATACTGTGACCATTCATCCCTGCGCCGAGCTTGCGCCCCTGGATATCCATGTGCCCGGCGATGTGTCATCCGCCGCATTTCTGCTGGTGGCTGGCTTGCTCGCGCCGGGCAGCGAACTGACGATACGCGGCGTGAACCTGAATCCCACGCGCACTGGGCTGCTGGATGTGCTTGACGAGATGGGCGCTGAGACCAGCCTGACGAATCTGGGCGAACAAGCTGGCGAACCAGTCGGCGACATTCTGCTGCGGCACAGCGCGCTGCAAGGCGTCGAGATCGCTGGCGAGACGGTCGTGCGCATGATCGACGAATTTCCGGTTCTGATGGTCGCGGCGCTGCATGCCGAGGGCGAAACAATCGTGCGCGACGCCCGCGAGCTGCGCGTCAAAGAGACCGACCGCATCGCCGTCATGGCGCAAGAACTTCGCAAACTGGGCGCTGTCATCGAAGAGCGCGAAGATGGTTTCCGCATTGCCGGCCCACAATCATTGTCAGGCGGGCAGGTCGATGGGCACGACGATCATCGCATCGCAATGAGTTTGACCGTCGCGGGCCTGTCGTCGGCAGAAGGCGCGACGATAACCGATGCGGCTTGCGCGGGCGACAGTTTTCCTGGCTTTGCCGAGACTCTGCAAAGGCTGGGCGCGCGCTTGGTGGCGACATAATGGCAGAGAAGCGCGTCGGCGTCATCGGCTTCCCGGTCGAGCACAGCCTCAGCCCCATCATGCACAACGCGGCATTCGCGGCGCTGGGCCTGCGCGACTGGCTCTACGACGCCATGTCGATCCCGCCCGATATCTTGCGGCTGGGCTTGCGCGAGCCCATGCAGCACGGTTATGTCGGCATCAATGTCACGGTGCCGCACAAAGAAGCCATTATGCAATTCGTGCGTCCGGATGACACGGCGAAAGCCATAGGCGCGGTCAACACGATCGACTTTCGCACGGGCATCGGCGCCAACACGGACGCCGATGGCTTGCTGAAAGACTTGGCTGCCAATGGCGTCGAGATAGCCGATGCGCGCGTTCTTGTGTTGGGGGCGGGTGGCGCGGCGCGGGCGGCTGTCTATGGCTTGGCGCGGGCAGGGGCGACTGTGGCTATCGTCAACCGCACGATGAAGCGCGCGCGCAGGCTGGTCAAACAGCTGCAAGACACAGCAGGCATTCGCGGACTGCAAGTGATGACGTTGGATGAAGCCGCCAGTTGGGGCATGTCCCTGATCGTCAATTGCACATCGGTGGGCTTGCACCCGCATATCACACAGTCGCCGTGGATAGTCGGACTGCCATTCCCTACGGAGGTGACCGTGTACGATATGGTGTATCGTCCCGCCAATACCGCGCTGATGCAGCAATGCGTGGCGCATGGCGGACGAGCTATCGGCGGGCTGGGTATGCTGGCGCGGCAAGGCGCGATCGCTTTTGAACTCTGGACGGGACTTGAGCCGCCGATAGCGGTGATGATGGATGCGCTGCGTTCGGTGCTGGAAAATAAGGGCGAAGCTAAGGGCGAGGGCTAAATAGACGATGCCAATCCGATTCTTCACCGCTGGCGAAAGCCATGGACCAGGCTTGACCGCCATCTTGGAAGGGTTGCCGGCTGGTCTGCCTCTGACCGCCGAGGACATCAACCGCGACCTGCGCCGCCGCCAAAAGGGCTATGGCAGTGGCGGACGCATGCAGATCGAAAGAGATGGCATCATCATGACGGCCGGCGTCATGAATGGCATGACGACGGGCGCGCCTATTGCCCTGCAAGTGCAAAACCGCGACTTCCGCAGCTGGAAAGACCGCGATATCGCACCCATCACCACGCCACGGCCGGGCCACGCTGATCTTACGGGCGCGGTCAAATATGGCTACCGCGAGCTGCGTTTATCGCTGGAACGTGCCAGCGCGCGCGAAACCACCATGCGCGTGGCGGTCGGCGCGATATGCAAGACTTATCTGCGTCAATTTGGCTTGCGCATTGATGGCTATGTGTCGCAGATCGGCGATATCGTGGCCGACCTGGCTGATATGCCGCTGGACGAGCGCATCAAACATAACGAAGACAACGACTTGCGCTGCCCGGATGCCGACGCGGCGCTGCACATGCGCGAATTGATACGACAAATCAAAATTGACAAAGACACGTTGGGCGGCGTCTTTGAAGTGGTCGCGCGGGGTGTGCCACCGGGTTTGGGTTCGCATGTGCATTACGACCGCAAGCTGGATGCCCGGTTGGTCGGCGCTATGGTCAGCATCCAAGCCATGAAAGGCGCGGAGATCGGCAGCGGCTTTGACAATGCTGGCAAGCGCGGCTCGCAAGTCCACGACGAGATTGTTGTAGATGCCGCCGGCAATTTGTCGCGCAGCAGCAATCGCGCGGGTGGGCTGGAAGGCGGCATCAGCACAGGAGAGCCGATTGTGCTGCGCGTCGCTATGAAGCCGATTTCGACCATGCTGCGCGGCGCGGAATCGGTCGATCTGGCGACTGGCAAGCCCAAGCCCACCGTCTATGAACGCAGCGATTTCTGCGCTCTGCCGCGGGCTGTCCCGGTCGGCGAAGCCATGATGGCGATCGTGCTGGCCGATGCGCTGGTGGAGAAATTGGGCGGCGACAGCCTGGAAGAAATGCTGCCGCGATTTGCTGCGCTGCGGCGCAATCAATTGGCTGACCTGCCCATGGACAATGTGTCCTGGCGCTTTGGATACGAATTATGAGCAGCCTGCGCAATATCGTCATCACCGGTTTTATGGGCAGCGGCAAGACCACCGTTGCCGAGATCGTGGCGGGGCGTCTGGGGCGAGAATTCGTCGATATGGACAAGGTCATCGAGGCGCGGGCGGGACTGCCCATCCGCCAGATCTTCGCGCAGCAAGGCGAATCGAGCTTCCGCGAAATGGAACGATCCCTGGCTCTGGAACTGGCGCTTCGGCGTGGACTGGTGGTGGCGACTGGCGGCGGCGCATTGATTGCCGACGATGTTCGCGAGATGCTGATGCAGCAGTGCAATGTTTATTGCCTCGATGCCAGCAAAGCCGAGCTGAGCGCGCGTCTGGCGAGCAGCCTGGAGCGCCCGCTGGCGGCAGAATGGGATCGGCTCTATGACGCGCGCAAGCCGATCTATGCCCGCATCCCGCAGCAGATCGTGACCGCTGGCAAAACAGCCGACATGATCGCTGGCGAGATCGCAGCGCTGGAGCAGGGCGCGCTCTATGTGAAAACGCCGTCCGGCGGCTATCCCATTCGCATCGAACCGGGCATCTTGTCGCGAATCGGTGACGAAGCCCTGTCGCTGGGACTGGACGGGCATGTCGCGGTGGTTACCAACGAGACCATCGCGCCGCTCTATGGCGAGGCATTGACTCAGCAGCTGCCAAAGGCGCAGATGATCGTCTTGCCAGATGGCGAAGCGCACAAGAACCTCGCTACTGTAACGCAGATTTACGACTCGCTGCTGGATATGGGCGCAGACCGCAACACGGTCATCATCGCGCTGGGCGGCGGCGTAATTGGCGATACGGCTGGCTATGTGGCGGCGACATATATGCGCGGCATCCCGCTGCTGCAAATCCCTACGACATTGCTGTCCATGGTCGATTCCAGCGTTGGCGGCAAGGTGGGCGTCGATCTGCCACAGGGCAAAAACTTGATCGGCGCATTCAAACAGCCGCGCGCTGTCCTCATCGACACCGATGTCCTGGCAACACTGCCCCCGCTGCAATGGCGCTGTGGCATGGCCGAAGTCATCAAACATGGTTTGCTTGCGCTGCCCGGCTTGCTGGAAGCCGATCTGTGGCAGCCCGAGCGAGCAGACCAACTGGTGCGTCAGGCGGTGCAAGTCAAAATTGATGTTGTCGAGGTCGATCCATACGAGCAGGGCATCCGCGCCCATCTCAACCTGGGGCATACGTTCGGGCATGCCATCGAAAAGGTAACGGGATACGCTGTGCCGCATGGAGAAGCCGTAGCTATCGGCATCGTGTGCGCGGCGAAATTGTCGCGTAATCTTGGCTTCATCCATGATGAAGTGCTTGCTCGGATTCAGAAAATCTTCTGGCAGATCGGCTTGCCCACCGATATCGCTGTCGACCGCGAGCGCTGGTATGCGGCGATGGCGACCGACAAGAAGTGGCAGGCGGGCCAATCGCGGCTGATTGTGCTGAAGCGAATTGGCGAGGCGGCGGTGCTGCGTGGTTTATCCAAAGACGACATCATGGCTGTGCTTTGAGTTAGGATAATGGCAAATGACAAAAGGCATCCTGCTGCTGCATGGGCCTAACCTGAACCTGCTGGGCACGCGTCAGCCTGAAGTTTATGGCAGCACGCGGCTGGCGGACATAGACGCGGCGGTGAAGCGGCATGTCTCGCCATTCGATATTGAGTTGCGGGCTGCACAATCCAATCATGAAGGCGCGCTGGTCGACAGCCTGCACGAAGCGCGCAACTGGGCGGATGGCGTCGTATTCAATCCCGGCGCCTATACACATACCTCGCTGGCTCTGCGCGATGCGATTGTCGCCATAGAACTGCCGGTCATCGAGGTGCATCTGTCCAATGTGCATGGGCGAGAAGCCTTTCGGCACCAGTCGCTGCTGGCGGGCGTTTGCTTGGGACAGATCGCGGGCTTCGGCTGGCAGGGCTATATTCTGGCCGTCGATGCCTTGCTGCGGCGCTGGGGCATGCTGGACGAGCCGGCTGCGGCGGCAACATGACCTTGTCGGCATAACCAGGGACGAAACATGATATCATCCAGCGACATCCTGGCGGCAGTTGACCAACAAGGCCTGCGATTCGTCGCCTTGTGGTTCACCGATATTACGGGTTTGGTCAAAAGCGTCACGATCCCGGCGCGCGAGCTGGAGAATGTCTTTGTCAATGGCTCGCATTTTGATGGCTCGGCAATCGAAGGATTCGCCCGCGTCGCCGAGAGCGACATGGTTTTGTTGCCCGATCCCAGCAGCTTTGTCATCTTGCCCTGGACAAAGGACGAAGAAAAGACCGCCCGCCTCATCTGCGCCATCCGCACGCAAAATGGCGAACCCTTCATAGGCGACCCGCGCAATGTGCTCGACCGAGCGCTGCAGCAAGCGCGGGAAATGAACCTGCTCTTCAAAACGGGCATGGAGCTGGAATTTTTCCTGTTTCCGCTGGATGCCAATGGTCAGCCACAGGTCGGAGCGCAAGTCGACATTGCTGGCTACTTCGACATTCCTGACGATCCCATCCTTTCCATGCGGCGGCAAATGCTCTTGGCTCTGGATGGGCTGGGCATTCGCGTCGATTCGACGCACTCCGAGACGGGCAGCGGGCAGCACGAAATCGACTTTCAGTACGATGACGCCTTGCGCTCGGCCGACAATATCTTGACGGCGCGCATCGCTATGAAATCTGTCGCCAGCAGGTTCAATTATTACTGCACATTCATGCCGCGTCCGCATGCGAATATGCCGGGTTCGGGCATGCACACGCATCAAAGCTTGCACGATGCAGAAACCGGCGCGAATCTCTTCGCCGACAGCAGCAGCGAGTATGGCTTGTCAGAAACGGCGACCTGGTTTCTGGCTGGACAGCTAGAACATGCGCGCGCCATGTGCGCTGTCCTTGCGCCCCTGGTCAATTCCTACAAGCGCTTGGGCACCAGCTTCGAAGCGCCTATCAATGTAACCTGGGCGCATGTCAACCGCAGCGCGCTCATCCGCGTGCCCAGCACCGCGCCGGGCAAAGAATATCACTCGCGGCTGGAGCTGCGTTGTCCCGACCCGACCGCCAACCCCTATCTGGCCATGGCGGTCATGCTGCAAGCTGGCTTGGATGGCATACGCCACAAGATGCCCCTGCCCGACCCGATGGAAGAGACGCTCATGCAAGGCGCGCCGGGACGCATGAGGCAGATCGCTGTATTGCCGCAGTCACTGGACGAGGCGCTGGATGCCCTCAGCCACGATGATGTGATTCTGTCCGCGCTCGGTCCCTATGTCAGCGACCGCTATATCGCCGCCAAGCGCCAGGAATGCGCCGAATATAATAGCCAGGTCACCGAGTGGGAACTCAGCCGCTATTTGAGCCGCTTTTGAGCACCAGCGAGTGAATCTGGCGGACAGCCTGACGCGCGTCAGCCTGGCGAACCACCGCGCTGACACTGCAATGCGACGCGCCCAAAGACAGCGCCAGAATCTCAATTCCCGCCAGCGCTTGCAGCACCTGCCCGACCAATTCAGGCGCGCTGTCCAGACGGCTGCCGATGGCGGTTACCAGCGATACCGTTTCGATATGCCAAGGCATTTTCTCGGGATATTCGCCCATTTTGGCTTGCAAAGCGCGCTGCAGACGGTCGACGCCGTCTATGCCGATGCTGGTGGGGATAACCAGGCACAAGAAGCTGCCGCCGCTGGATTGCGAGGCGATCATCACTTCCGAGCGCATGCCCAGGGTCTTGAAGAGCGTATTGCCGACCAGCCGATTAACGCCTGCCAGGGAGCCGCTAGTGCGTCGCCTCAACGACAATCCCAGCACATTGGTTACCGCTTTTAGCTGCGGTTCGGCCGATTTTGGCGGGCCAGCCACCAACGTGCCGTCGGCATCGGGCGCGAAGATGCTCTTGATGCGCAGCGGCACCTGTCGCTCTGCCAGCGGCGCAATCATACGGGCGTGAAGCAGTTTTGCGCCAAAGTAAGCCAGGTCGGCGGCCTCATCATAACTTAGCCTGGCGATGACACGGGCGTCGTGCAGCTCGCGTGGGTCGGCGGACATCATGCCAGCGACATTCGCCCAGATCCACAAGGCATCGGCGGGCAGCAAGGCGCTGATGACCGAGGCTGTGAAATCGGTGCCGCCGCGACCCAAGGTGGTGGTTTCGCCGTCGATGGTGGCGCCGATATAGCCGGTTACAACGGGCACGATATCGCGCTGCAACATGGGCAGCAGACGTTCTTGCATGCGCTGGGCGGTCTGCTCAAAGTTGGGGTTGGCATTGCCGTGCACGGCATCGGTGATGATGAGTCCCCGGCTATCGACCGCTGCGCCGCGCATGCCATGTTGACGCAGTAGAGCCGCGATAATCCGTGCCGAGAGCTGTTCGCCCACCGCGACTACTTCATCGCTGGCGCTGGATAGCAGTTCGTCGCTCAAGTTCTTGGCGATGGTCCGGCAGGCATCCAGCATTTGCGAAAGCAGCTGGTCGATATCTGCGCCGAGTGCAGTGCGGGAGGGCGGGGCCAGCGGCAGCTCGTCCACCAGCGCAAAGTGGCGCGCTCGCAAATTGGCGGCAATGCGTCGATATCCGCGCAGGTTGTCAATCTGTGCCAGTTGCGCGGCTTCCAGCAGCATATCGGTTACGCCATCCAGCGCCGATACCACCACGACAACGCGATCCCAGTGCTGTGTTTCGCGCGTTACAATGCCCAGCAACTGGCTCAGCGCATTGACCGTGCCCAGGGCATTGCCACCGAATTTCATCACCAGACTGCGCATTGTCATCTGCCGCTCAATCAGCCGCCAACCATAAACCAATTCTATAGCAAGTTTGGCGTGCATGATACAAGCGGCTGGCGGTAGGGGGCGCGTGTGCATGTTGCGCATGCGGCTGTTGTCGAGTAGAGTCATGGCGGATAGAGGGACAATTATCGGGCGTCGAGAATTGCACGCGTCCGCAAAAAGGCAAAGCAGCTATGGCAGGCGCAGTGTTGAAAGAGCGCGAGCAAGTGGCAGGCGTACGCTTTCAAAAGGTGGGCAAGCTCTATCATTTTGATTATGCAGAACATCCCAGTCTGAAGCAGGGCGATTATGTCATCGTAAACACGCGCCGGGGCCGACAAATGGGGCAGGTGATGGGCTTTACCGTGCCTGACGCCGACCGCAATGTGCGCAAGATTCTGCGTCCGGCCACCCCGCGCGATATGGTGCTGCGCCAGCATTGGGAATCCCAGCAAGACGAAGCGCTTTTGATTTGCCAGAATGCGGCGGCTGGCTTGCGGCGCATGTCCGATGCCAAGTTTGTGGCCGCGCAATACAATTACGATGGCAGCGTGATTACTTTTTTGTTCAATGCCGAACAAAAGATTGACACGACGGTGCTACAAAAGCGATTGCAGCGCCGCTTCGATGCGCGCGTCGAAATGCGGCAGATCGGCCCGCGTGATGTGGCGAAGCTGCTGGGTGGCTTTGGCGCTTGTGGCATTGAGCGCTGCTGCAGCACATTCCTGACCGACTTCAGCCCGATCTCGATCAAGATGGCGAAGGCGCAAGGCATCTCGCTGAACCCATCGGAAATCACTGGCATGTGCGGACGGTTGCGCTGTTGTTTGGTCTATGAATACGAACAATATGTAGAAGCGCGCAAGCAACTGCCGCGCCGCAACAAGCGCATCGGCACACCACATGGCGAAGGCCGAGTCATCGACCAGTTGCCGCTTTTGGATGCGGTACGGGTGGATTATGGCGAAGGCGTGCGCAAGACTGTGCTGCGCGCCGATATCATCCCGCTGGAAGAGTTTCGCAAATTGGCGGAGAAAGCCCAAGCTCCTTGCGACCGGCACGGTGATGGCAGCTGCGAATGTGGATTGCCGGCCGGCCAGCGAGTTGCCGACCAGGTCAATGCCCGTGTTGATATTCCACCAGCTGAGAAACCAGTCGAATCCAAAGAAGAACCGAAAAGCGGGGGTGAACGATCACGGCGCGGTCGAGGCAAGCCGCGTGATGGCGCTCCACGATCCAGTCGGCGGCGCAGACGGCGGCGTGGCGGCCGACGTGGCAAAAAGAGCAACAGCCAGCCCAGCGACGGAGGCAAGAATACAGAATGAGCAAAGACCAGGCGAATGTCAGCGATGCTCCGCTGACTGTGCTGGGTGTGTTCGCGCATCCTGATGACCCCGAGTTTTTTGCCGGCGCGACCTTTGCCAAGTGGGCGGCTGATGGCGCGGACATCACCTTTGTGGTGGCCACCAGCGGCGACAAAGGCAGCAGCGTCCCCGATATGACGCACGAACGGCTGGCTGCTATCCGCGAAGACGAAGAACGAGCGGCGGCGGCGGCGCTAGGCGTGAAGGAAGTCGTGTTTCTTCGTTACAAAGATGGTGAACTCTACCCGACATTGGCGCTGCGCCGAGATATCACCCGCATGATCCGCCTGAAGAAGCCGGACATCGTGGTCACGCTCGACCCGACCTTGTACTGGCGCGGCACAGGCGGCATCAATCACCCCGACCACCGCGCAATCGGCGATGCCACCCTGGCTGCCGTCTTCCCGACTGCTCGCGACCGATTGAACTTCATTGAGCACGAGCGCGACGAAGGGCTGGAAACGCACAAAGTATCGGCGGTGTATATTGCCGGCGCGCTGGAGCCGACGATCAGCATCGATGTCACCGAATCGGTCGAAGCGCAAATCGAGTCGCTGCGCGCGCACAAGAGCCAGATATCCGACATGGACAAAATGGCAGAACGGATCCGCGAACGATCGCTGGACCCCAGTGCGCCAGCCGAATATCCCCGCCGCATCGAGCGTTTCCGCGTCATTAACATGAGGTAAAGCGCAAATGACAATTGAATTCATGCACGAAGCGCAGGCGCTGCGCGACGAACTGGTTGCCCGCCGCCGCGACTTTCATCGACATCCAGAATTGGCATTCCAAGAGCGGCGCACAGCTGGCATCGTCGCTGAAGAATTGAATAGCCTGGGCTTGGAAGTGCAGACCGGCGTTGGCAAAACCGGCGTCATCGGCATCTTGGAGGGCGCAGAGGACGGTCCCACTGTGCTCTATCGCGCCGACATGGATGCGCTGCCTATTCACGAAGAAAACAGCGCCGACTATGGTTCGCTGGCGGATGGCGTGATGCATGCTTGCGGGCACGACGGACATACAGCGATTGCGCTGGGCATTGCCAAACTGCTGTCTGGGCATCGCGATGACCTGGGCGGCCGCGTCAAGTTCGTCTTTCAGCCGGCCGAAGAAGTCGGTGGTGGCGCCGCAGCCATGATCGCCGATGGCGCGCTGGAATCGCCAGCGCCAGATATCTCGCTGGGCATCCATCTGTGGAACGACCTGGAAGTCGGGCAGGTGAGCGTTGTGCCGGGGCCTGCCATGTCCGGCGCTGGCATGTTTGAAATCACGGTGCATGGCAAGGGTGGGCATGGCGCAATGCCGCATCAAACAGCCGACCCGATCGTCTGCGCCGCGCAGCTTATTGTGGCGCTGCAAACGCTTGTCAGTCGCAATGTTGACCCCCTGGATATG
Source organism: Chloroflexi bacterium bin20 (assembly GCA_002238485.1). Lineage (GTDB taxonomy): Bacteria > Chloroflexota > Anaerolineae > Aggregatilineales > Phototrophicaceae > UBA6055. The sequence continues at coordinate 449,354 of MPMG01000001.1, forward strand.
GTCGTGCTGACCATCGGTACCATCCAGGCTGGCAGCGCGCGCAACATCATCCCGCCCTCGGTAACGTTCAGCGGCTCGTACCGCCTCTTCCGCGAAGAGACGCGCGAATTGATCAAGACGCGAATCCGCGAGATCGCTGAGGGTGTAACGAAGGCTATGGGCTGCCGCGCCGAGGTCGATTTGGGCATGGGCATCGGTCCGGTAATCAACGATGCCGAAGTGGCCCAACGAGCGCGAGATGTCTTCGCCAGATACGCGGACGATGTGGCGGTCGTCTCGCAGCCCTGGATGGCATCAGAAGATGTCGGCTTGCTGATGGCGCGCAATCCAAGCGCCTATCTGCTGGTTGGGTCGGCGAATCGCGCGCGGTCGCTCGACTTTCCGCATCATCATCCCCGTTTCGACTTTGACGAGGATGTGCTGCCGCTGAGCGTCGGCTTGATGTCGGCGGCTATCGCCGATTATCTCGGGGCGGATTCCTAAAATGACTGGGCAAGTGCCTTTCGGCTGGCGGCAAGCTGAGGGCTGGCTGATATTGTCGGGTGGTGCGCACTACCTGAGCGAAATCCGCGCCATGGCGTTGAGTCGCTGCAATCCGGGCGCAGATATCGCTTGTATATCGCAGGCGGACGCGATGGGCGACGCGCTCATGGACGACCTGGCTGAGCTAGGCGCGCCAACTGGCTACCACATCGACCTGGCAGAACACGATAACAACCAAATCTACGAGCGCATCACCAGCGCTGGCATGATCGTCATTGAGGCGCACTGTGCCGATTCCTTGCGGCTCGCGCTCAGCCAGACCGCCGTGCATGCCTTGAAGCAGGCGTTGTCGGGTGGAACATTGATCCTTTGCGAAGGCGCGGCGGCCGGTTTGTTTGGCGCGCATCGCTTGTCGGCTGAAGACGGATTGATGCGTGGCTTGAACTTCGTGCAAGGCGCGGTTATCTTGCCAGCCGACGCAGACTCCAGCGACTATGCGGCGCGGCTGGTGCAAGGCGCGCTGCCAGAAGTGGCAGTGATCGGCTTGGCGCGCGGGTCGGCTTTGGCGCTGGGGCCGGGCGGACAGCTGGAAACCTGGGGCAATCGCGATGTTACGATCCGATTAGGCGCGTTGCAGCCGCAAGAATCGGCTCGCGCAGAGGCAGGCTGAAAATGCCGATTTCAATAATCATTGGCGCACAATGGGGCGATGAAGGCAAAGGCCGCGTGGTCGATTGGCTGGCGTCTTCGGCGGATATCGTCGCGCGCTATGCAGGTGGCGACAACGCCGGACACACCGTCGCGCTGGAGGGCGAGGTCTACAAGCTGCATTTGCTGCCCTCTGGCGTATTGCATGACCAGGTCATTTCGGTCATGGGCAATGGCATGGTCATCAATCCAGTCAACCTGGTGCGCGAGATCAAAGCGCTACGAGCCATGGGCATCGAAATCACGCCGCAGAACCTGATCATTAGTTCACGCGCGCACATCATCACACCGGCGCATATCGCGCTGGACGCGGCGACGGAATCCGCCTTGGGCGACGCGAAAATTGGCACGACCCTGCGCGGCATCGGACCCGCCTACCTCGATAAAAGCGGACGCGCAGGCATTCGCACTGGTGATATGCTGCTGGATGTAGAGGTCTTCGCCGAAAGGCTGATTAGCGCCATCGAAGCGACCCAAGACAGTTTGCGGCAGCAGGGCATGGAGGCGCTGGATGCGCGCGCGGCGGCCATGAGTTATCTGGAAGCGGTTGATTTCTTGCGAGGCTTCATTCAAGATGCTTCAATATACCTGCACGAGGCGCTGACCGATGGCGCACGTGTCGTCTGTGAAGGCGCGCAGGGCACGTTGTTGGATATCGACCACGGCAGCTATCCTTTTGTGACCAGTTCGTCGCCCACAGCTGGCGGCGCACTGACTGGTTTGGGTGTCGGGCCACTGAGAGTCGATCGTGTGCTGGGCGTGGCAAAAGCCTTTAGCACGCGCGTTGGTGGCGGTCCCATGCCAACCGAACTTGAAGGCGAGGTGGCAAAGCGACTGCGCGGCAGCGGCGAAAATTTCTGGGACGAATTCGGCACGACAACCGGACGTCCCCGCCGCTGTGGCTGGCTGGATGGCGTGATGCTGCGCTATGCCACCATGGTCAACGGTTTCAGCGAGTTGATGTTGACAAAGATGGACATCTTGTCTGGATTTGACGAACTAAAACTGGCGACAGCCTACGAGATTGACGGCCTGCGCAGTGACCATCCACCTGTGACCAATGAGCAGCTGGAACGGGCAACAGCCTTGTATGAAACACTGCCCGGCTGGACAGAGGACATCAGCGGCTGTCGGACTTTCGCGCAATTGCCAACTGCAGCGCAGCATTATGTCCAGCGCGTATCTGCGCTTTGCGGCGTGCCCATCAACATGATCAGCGTAGGCCCCGAACGCGACCAGTTGGTGCAGCGATGAGCGCGATTGCTGCCTTGCGCCTGTGGCTGCGCGCAGCTACAATTGCAGCAGATGAGAAAGCTTGGAGAGCAGAACCATGAAAGCTTTGGGCGCAGTCGCAGTCATTCTCATCGTCTTGCTGGCTGGGGGCGCAATCACCTCCAACCTGTTGTCGTCCGATCTGGCCATCCAGCAGACGACCGACCCCAGCGGCGATTTTCTCACGGCCACGCCCGACCAGGCTGTTGCATTCTTGCTGGTAACTGGCTTCATCATTTTCAATGTCCTGGGCGCGGGCCTGACCCTCATGATCGTCTTCTGGCTGCTCAACCATGGCGTCGCCGCCGTCCGCCAGGAATCCGCTTCCTGAACGACAATTCATCCAAATCACAATGACAAATCAAGAAGACAGCAGCAGGGCGCGGACTAAGCGAGTCGTTTTTGTTGCCGCTTTGGCTTGCTTCGCGGCATTCGTCTTGGTGATCGCCGTATTGCTCAGTTCTGGCGCGGGTGGACAAGCCGCCAGCAGCGATGCCTATCGCGCCGAGCTCGCTACAGCGCTCGTAGACCAAGACTGGATCATTGGCGAGAAATTGTCGGCGCAGTACGAATGCAATGCCTGCCACATGGTGGGCGACGGCAGCACAGCGCCGCTCTATACCGGGCTGGCGGATGCAGCCGAGACACGCCGCGAGCAACTGGATGCCGAGCAGTATCTATACGAAGCCATTGTCTATCCCGGCGCGTACCTGGTCGATGGCTACACCGATGCCATGCCCAACAATTACGGCGACCGCTTGTCGCTGCCAGAGATTGGTCATCTCATCGCCTACTTAAAAACATTTCGCGCTGAGCCATGAGCCCCGACAGTTTCGCCATTGCGGCGCTTGTCGATGAACTGCGCGATCTGCTGCCTGGCGGACGCATCCAGGATGTCGTCGATGTCGCGCCCATGTCGCTGGGGCTGGAAGTGTACGCGCAGGGCAAACGACATTACTTGCTCTTCTGCGCCGATTCGCAACAGCCGCGCGTGCATCTGGTCGTGTCAAAGCTGCGCCGCGGCACACAAAAGCCGACTCAGCTGGGCTTGCTGTTTCGGCGGTATGTCGAAGGCGGACGCATCGCAAGCATTGGCCAGCCGGCCTGGGAGCGCCTGCTGGAAATCGATGTCGAAGGGGAAGAAGGACGCGTACGCATCGTCGCGGAATTGATGCCACGCCGAGCCAACCTGCTGCTGCTGCGTGAAGGCATCATCCTGGATTGCCTGAAGCGCGTGGGTCCAGACGACAACCGCTACCGCCTCAGCCTGCCCAACCACGATTATGTGCCGCCGCCGCCCATCCAAAATCAGCTTGATCCCGCCACGATTTCCGCCGCCGATCTGCAGCGCATCCTGGATAGCGCCGACAAGCCAACGCGGCAAATCCGGCGTCTGCTGCCCGGGCGCATCCTGAGCATGAGTCCATTGCTGGCCAAAGAGATCGTTTTTCGCGCGGCAAGCGATAGTTCGGCGCGGGCAAGCGACATGGACGGCGCGAGGCTGTATTCCGCATTTGACGAGGTGATGCAGCCACTGCTCATTCGAAATTGGCAGCCAGGCGTCGGGCGCGAATCGGGGCTTGCCACTGCCTTTGCCGCCTGTCCATTGACTCACCTCGATTGGCAGCCCCGCAGCTCGATCAGCGAGGCGATGGCCGCGGTGTATGGCGAGATCACCGGCAGCCAAGCCTATGACGAAGCGCGCAAACCCGTGCAAGCTGCGCTGGTCGATGCCAAAGCCAAATTGTCTGGCAAGCTGGAGTCGCTGCGGCAGGGACTTCGCGATGAAAGCGAACGCGAGCGACTGCGGCAATCTGGCGAACTCATCCTTGCCTATCAATATGCCATTTCCGAAGGGCAGAGCGAATTGCGCGCGCAATACGACTTCGACTCGCCCGAGCTGGTCATCGGCCTCGATGCGCGCCGCAGTCCGCTCGAGAATGCGCAGACTTATTTCCGTCGCTACGATAAAGCCAAAGCCGCTGCCCAGGCTGTGCCGGCTTTGATCGCCGAAACCGAACTGGAACTGGCCTATATCGAGCAGCTGCAAGCCGACCTCGCCAACGCAGCCAATTGGCTGGAGATTGACGATGTCATCCAGTCGCTGCAAGCGCGCGGACATTGGGGTGGCGCTCGCCTAAAACGACTGGGCGGAGGCGGCAGGCAAGGACCGCTGCGCATCGTCAGCCGTGACGGCTATGTGCTTTGGGTGGGGCGCAACAGCCGCCAAAATGCCCAGCTGACTTTCAAACGCGCCAACCCGCAGGACATTTGGCTGCACGCGCGCGATGTGCCCGGCGCGCATGTCGTCATCCGCGATGACGGCCGGCGCATCAAAGAAGAACTGCTGATGGAAGCCGCCGCTGTGGCCGCGCATTACAGTCAACGCCGAGACGACAGCAAGGTCCAGGTTGACTATACGCGCGTCAAGTATGTGCGCGCCATCAAAGCCGCTGGACCCGGCATGGTTACTTATCGCAACGAGAAATCGCTGTGGGTGCAGCCGCAGGACGAAAACATTTTGGCTTAGGAATCGGCATCGTCGGACAAGATGTGGCTGGCGGCATCGAGAACTTGTTTCACTTCAATATCGCGCACGCAAGGATGATAAGCCAGATCATCGCCGCGCCAATCCAGGATGCGACAGGGCGCGCAAGCCAGATCTGCTGTGAGCGCGATGTGTCGAGTTGGATCTCCCCAAGGCGCAAATTCGACTGGATCGGCTGGGCCAAATAGCGCAATGGTCGGCGTACCCAGCGCCGCCGCCACATGCAGCGCGCCACTATCTGGACCCAAGACGAGGCTCGACCTGTCGTACAGAGCCGCCAACTGCCCGATGCTTGTCCCGACAATGTTGTGCCCGGCCTGCGACATCTGCGCGCGGATCTCGGCGATCAAGTTGGATTCGCTGGCAGTGCCTGTGAATAGAATTGAGCAATCCATGGCGCTGTGCAAGGCATCCGCCACCGCCGCCCACTTGTCGCTGCGCCACAGCTTGCTGGCAGCGCCTGAACCGGGGTGGATGCAGACCAGCTGGCGTCCCCTGGCTATGCACAGATCTGCAAGCCGCCCTTCAAGACCCACGCGGTCGGCATCATCCAGTGGAAAACCGAGGCGAATGTCGGCGCGAAGAACGGTCCCTGTCCAGGGGGTCACCAGTCGCAAACTCTGCTGGACGGCATGCTCGTGCCGCAATTCCTGGGCTTCGGTCAGGAAGGGCGCGACATTGGCCTGGCTGTAGCCGATGCGCCGCGGGATGCCAGCCAGGTATGCCAGCAGCGCGCCCCACCAGTGGTCGGGTCGCATGACGATGGCGCAATCATAGCCGCCCGTCTGTCGCAAAGTCCGCGCCCAGCGCAGCGCCAGCAGATAAGCATTGCCTGCGCTTTGACCGCGAGCAAAAGCGGGGAACGGCAGCGTATGTACCTGGTCGATTGCTGCATAGCGCGAAAGCAATTCTGCCGACCAAGGACCGCAAAGCACATGAATTTGCAGGTCGGGGCGCGCTCGCTTCAGCAGCCCGATGGCAGCCGTTGACAACAGTGCGTCGCCTAGGTGGTCGGGACGAATGATCAGCAGGCGCTTGCCATTGCCGCGCTGCATTGGGACAGGAAACAGCGCCACGGCTTTGAGCAGCTTGTTGCGCAGTTGATGTTTGCGCGACGGTCGGTGTCGGGCGATTGCCAAGTGGCGGTTGCGCTCTGCGAGTGACTGCTTATCCAAGCCCGATGCTCCGATAGCCGTCCAAGAGCCGCGGCAGCAGCGCCGACCAATCGTAGTGCTTGCGCACGCTTGCCTGTGCCGAAGCACCTGTTTCTGCGCGCGCCGCATCGTCCTTCAGCAGCGCCACGATCGCCTCGGCAAAATCTTCGGCTGTGTCGGCAAGTTGCAGGGTCGCCAGCGCCTCGTCGTGCAAGCCAGCTGCGCCAATGGAAGTCGAGACGACCGTGCAGCCACTCGCCAGCGCCTGCAGAATCTTGAGTCGGGTGCCGCTGCCCATGCGCAAGGGCACGATGTATAGCGCCGCCGCGTGCAGATAGGGCTGCACCGATTCGACCCAGCCCGTAACTCGCGTATTTTCGTCGGCCAGCGCCAGGATGCGGGCATGCGGGTTGCGCCCAACGATGCATAGACGCGTCTGTGGCAGGTTTTCGCGGACGCGCGGCATGATCTCGGCGCAGAACCACTCGATAGCATCAACATTGGGGCGATAGTCCATCTTGCCGCTGAAAACCAGTTGCCAGCGCTCGCGGAGACTGGAGTCGGGCGGACGATAATCGTCAACGGTGATGCCATTGGACAGTACATAGATGGGCGCGCCGGCATGTTGCAACAACAGTTGTTCGTCTTCGCCGCTGACAGCCACGACCAGGTCGACCGCACGGCAAATCTCGCCTTCGAATCGCAGCAAACGGCGGGCTTGCACACGTGAATAAAGCGCGGATAGCCAGCGTCGCGGCTGCTGTCGGTCGATTTGCGCGATGGCACGTTGCAAATCCGCTTCGGCATTTTGGGCATCGTAGACCAGTTTCGCGCCCTGGCCATGCGCTTGTATCAGCGGCAGAAAGCGCCCGAACTCAATGCCAAAGAACTGAATCAAATCGAAAGTCTCGCCGTGCAGCAGCGCTTTTATGGACTGCTCGAATGTCGCGCTGGCCAGCCGATGCTGCATATCAGCTTGCCCGCTGGTCAGCATCTTCTGCAGACGTTTGCGGCGGCTGTGGGTGGGCAGCGGCACAACCTGCACAGTCGTGCATAGCTCATAAAGCGGGTTGCTTTCTGCGGACGGCATGGCGCTGGCGAAGCTCAATAGCGCGATCTCGTGCCCGGCCTCGCGCAGACCACGCAGCATGCCGAAGCTGCGCAGGGCAACGCCAGACTCGCAGGGATAGGGCAGGTCGGGCGTCAAAAGCAGAATCTTCATGCGTTGCCTAGCTCAAGAGGCTATCGTAACAGTCGAGCACGATGCGCGCCGACTTCCGCCAGCTGAATTGCGCCGCTCGTTGCAGTGCCCGCCTCGTTTGGATCGCCAGCCAGTCGCTGTCGGTCAATGCCCGTTTTATAGCGGTTGCGATTGTGCTGTGATCCTGCGGGTCGATCAGCGCGCCGACATCGCCGACGATCTCGTGCAAGGCGCCGACCTGGCTGACGATAGGCACAGCGCCGCAGGCCATCGCCTCCAGCGCGGTCAAGCCGAAGCCTTCGTGAAAAGACGGCAGGACAACTGCGCAGGCGCGATTGTAGACGGCCGGCAGTTGCTCATCGCTGACGGCGTGGCGCAGAAGAATGTGCTCGTCCATGCCCAGGGCGCCAACATCCGCCAGCACCTGCTTATAATGCCAGCCCAGCCGCCCCACCACCACCAGCTTGGGCGCATCGGGCAATTCCAGCTTCAAGTCACGATAGGCTTTCGCCAGGCCCGCCAGGTTTTTGCGCGGTTCCAACGTGCCCACAAAAAGAAGGTATTCGTCGGGCAGCTCCAAGGCTCGCAGCGCATCAACGGTTTGGGCGGTGGACAAGGGGCGAAAGCGCTCTTCGGCGGCCAGCAGATGCACGGTGATATTGTCCGCTGGCACATCCAATATGGCGACAAGGTCGTCTTTGGTCGTCTGACTGTTTGCCAGGATATGATCGGCGCGCGCAACCGAAGCTTCGATCTGACCATTGTAGTAATGGCGGCTTTCGGCGGTCAGGTATTCAGGGAAATGGATGAAGTTGAGATCATGCACGGTGATGATATGCCGCTTTGCGCCACGGTGGGGCGCAATGAAATCGGGGCTGTGCAGCAGGTCGAGTCGATGTCGCCACAATTCGATGGAAAGCGCGCTGCGTTCCAGCCGATGATGCGGCGGCGTCCACAAACTGGCGCTGGAGAAACGAACCGAAAGGGGTTTTTCTGCCTTGCGACTCTGCAATATAGTCAGTTTGTGCGGCGGGGAATGCAGTTCGTAGGCAGCGATTAGCGCCGTGATATATCGGCTGATGCCGCCGACGCGATAATAGGTCAGCCGCGCGTCGATTCCGATATGTGCCATTGCCGCATTGTAGCGGTATCATCAGTCCTGCGCTAGCGAAAGCTGCCGGGCAAGGAGGGCGAAATGCAAAGATTCGATGTGGTCACCCTGGGCGAATCGATGCTGCGATTGACGCCGCCCGGCTACCTGCGCATCGAGCAGACAGTCAGCTTTGATATCTGGGTTGGAGGCACTGAATCCAACACGGCGGTCGGATTGGCGCGGCTGGGTATGGATGTGGCCTGGCTGTCGCGCCTGCCCGATTCGCCACTGGGTCGCTATATCCGCAACCGCATCGCCCAATATGGCGTCGATGTGAGCCAGGTGGTCTGGGCGCGAGACGAGCGCTTGGGCATCTATTTTCACGAAAAAGCCATCGATCCGCGCGCCAGCGAAATCATCTATGACCGCCGCGGCTCGGCCATGAGTCGCATGCAGCCCAGCGACTTGCCAGACGAGCTGTTTCAAGTGGGCGTGGCAGACCTGTTGCATGCAACTGGCATCACACTGGCGATCGGCAGCGCTGCCCGGGCAACTGTGCACGCGGCAATGCGGCAAGCCCAGACGGCCGGCTGGCGCATCAGTTTCGATACCAATTATCGCAGCAAATTATGGAGTGGCGCAGAAGCGGCAAAGGGCTGCCAGCAGGCGATGCAGATGGCGGATGTGATCTTCTGTCCGCTGGACGACTATGGCAATCTGTATGGCGATGCCAGTGCCGATGACGCGCTTTCGGGATTGGCTGAGCGCTTCCCCGATACGTTGATCGTGATGACGCTGGGCAAGGACGGGGCTATCGCCAAAACGCCGAGGGGCGAAATTTTTCGGCAGCCGGCGATTCTGGCGGGCGAGGTTGGGCGGATCGGCGGCGGCGATGCCTTTGCGGCGGGCTTTTTGTATGCCTGGCTGCGGCACGCTGATGTCGCGCTGGCATTGAAATGGGGCGCTGCTATGTCGGCGATGAAATACACCATCCCCGGCGACTTGCCCCTGGTCGACCGTGAGGCGGTGGCAGCCCTGGCAGCTGGCGCGGTTGGCGGCGGTTTGATCCGCTAATGATGCACAGCCGCATCTGGCAAGTCAAAGCAGCCTCGTCTATACTGCGCGACTTATGCGCCCGACTGCCACCGATCTCATGACCAAAGCTGAAGCCCCAACCGGACACCCTTTTGTCCGCCTGTTGAATTATGCGACTGTCTACAAACGGCGGGTGGCGCTGGCGACCTTTTATTCTGTCTTGGGCAAGATTTTTGACATCATGCCGCCAGTGCTGATCGGCATGGCGGTGGATATCGTGGTGCTGCGAGAAGCCTCGCTTTTGGGGCGGCTGGGCGTCAGCGATCTGTCTGTACAACTGCTGATACTGGGTGGGCTTACGCTGCTGATCTGGATACTGGAATCGGCATTTGAATACATACAGCGCGTGTATTGGCGCAATCTGGCGCAGTCGATGCAGCACGACCTGCGCGCCGAAGCGTACAACCATGTGCAGCACCTGGAGATGGCTTACTTTGAAGACCAGAGCACGGGCGGACTCATGTCGGTGCTCAACGACGACATCAACCAACTCGAGCGCTTCTTGGATATCGGCGCAAGCGATGTTGTGCAGATTTTGACGACCGTGATCGTCATCGGCGGCATCTTCGTGGTCATCGCCCCCAGCGTTGCCTGGATGGCAGCTGTGCCTGTGCCCATCATCATCTGGGGATCGCTGCGCTTCCAAAAGTTGCTCGCGCCGCTCTACAGCGCGGTTCGTGAGCAAGTCGGCATGATCAATCATCAACTGGCCAACAGCTTGAGCGGCATCGCCACCATCAAGAGTTTCACGGCTGAAGACTACGAAGCCCAGCGCCTGCGGGTGGAAAGCGGCGAGTACCTGGAACGCAATCGCCGCGCTATCCGCCTCAGTTCGGCTTTTACGCCTTTGATCCGCATGGCGATTGTGTCGGGTTTCATCGCGATCACGGTGGCGGGCGGGCAGCTGACCCTGGACGGCGCGCTGGATATCGGCGCCTACAGCGTGCTGATTTTCATGACGCAGCGCTTGCTCTGGCCCCTGACCAAACTGGGCGAGACATTCGACCAATACCAGCGCGCCATGGCTTCGACCATCCGCATTCTCGATCTGCTGAGCATCAAATCCAGCATCGTCGATGGTCCGTATCGCCTGAAGAAGCGGGATGTGCGCGGGCATATGTGGCTGGATGATGTGGATTTCGCCTATAGCGACGGTCGCGAGGTCATCCGCGAGTTGAGTTTTGAGGCGCCAGCTGGCGATACGGTGGCCATCGTCGGCGCGACTGGCGCTGGCAAGAGCACGGTCATCAAGCTGCTGCTGCGCTATTATGATGTAACGAGTGGGCGCGTGCTGCTGGATGGTTATGACCTGCGCGAGCTGAAGCAAGAAGATATTCGCAATGCCATCGGCTTGGTCAGCCAGGATGTCTTCCTGTTTCATGGCAGCGTGCGCGAGAATATCACCTATGGCAGCCAGGATGTGCCCGAGCAGCTTATCATCGAAGCCGCCAGGATCGCCGAAGCGCATGAGTTCATCATGGAACTGCCGCAGGGTTATGACACCGTTGTTGGCGAGCGCGGACAAAAGCTCTCGGGCGGCCAACGTCAGCGGCTGTCTATTGCGCGCGCTGTCTTGAAAGATCCGCCGATTCTGATCCTGGACGAAGCCACATCGTCAGTCGACAACGAAACCGAAGCCGCCATTCAACGTTCGCTGGAGCGCATTGTCATCGGGCGCACCACCATCGTCATCGCGCATCGCCTGTCGACCGTGCGCAATGCCGACATGATCTATGTGCTGCAAAATGGGGCGCTGCTAGAAAGCGGTCATCATGATGACCTGGTGCTGCATGATGGCTTGTACGCCTCGCTGTGGCGCGTGCAGACGGGCGAACGGGTATTGGCTGCCGAGCATCTAATTTAGCCGCCCCTCTCCAGCAGCTTGTCAATCACCAGCATATTGGCGACAGCGTCATTGGGCGAGAAGCGCGGCGCTCGTCCCCGCTGCAGCGCATCGGCGAAGTCCTCGACCATCAGCTGATAATGATCGACAGCCGGGATGCGATGTTCGCTGTAGTCGTCGCCGCGCCAATGCTGGACGGTGGTTTCGGCGTTCTTGTCGGGCACGAAGCTGGCCGGCACGCGGATCATGCCTGCTGTGCCTTTGATCGTATAACTGTGTTCACGATAGGCGCGCAGACCGCAGTGGAAACTGCCGATGATGCCCGAAGGAAAATGCAACGCGCCCGCAAGCGCCTCGTCCACGCCGGTCGCCGCGCCGATTTCTTTGCTGGCTGTTGCCTGGCTGGGTTCTTCGCCGGTCATGAAGCGCATCAAATTGACGCAGTAGCAGCCCACATCCATCAGCGCGCCACCTGCCAGCGGCTTGCTCAAGCGGATGTTGGCGGCATCGCTGATGGGGAAGGTGAAGGCGCTGCTGACAAGCCGCATGTCGCCAATGCCGCCTTCGGCAATGATCTGCTTGACTTCTGCATGCTGCGGATGAAAACGATACATGAATGCTTCTGCCAGCAAGACATCTCGCTCGGCAAAGGCATCGACGATCGATTGCGCTTCGGCAGCGTCACTGGCGAAAGGCTTTTCACAAAGTGTGGGGATGCCGGCTTCTGCGCATTTGATGCTCCACTCGGCGTGCAGGCTGTTGGGCAGCGGAATGTAAATGGCGTCAAGTTCTGCATCGGCCAGCAAGTCTTCGTAACTGCCGTGAGCGCGCGGGATATTCTGTTCGGCTGCGAAAGCTTGGGCGCTGGCCAGCGACCGACTGCCCACGGCCGCGACTACGCCATTATGCGAGGCATGGATGGCCGGGATGACTCGCCGGCCGATATTGGCTGTGCTCAATATGCCCCAGCGCACTGATTCGCCCATGTCCGCCCCCCTTGTTTAGCCTGCCTGCACGAAAATCTATACCCATTGCGCGATGAGTCTAGCCAGTTCACCCTCGTTACGCAACTGCTCGAGCGCTGCTTCTATCAACTGCCAGGCATCGTGATTGTCGCGGCGCACGGCGATGGCGTAGAGATCGTACGTGATGAATTGGCTGGCGGACGACCATTGGCTGTGCCCCCGTTGGTAGAGTCGATAGGTCAGATTGTCGATCAGAGCGGCATCGGCATGACCCAGGCGCAGGGCATCCAGCGCGTACTCTGACAATTCGTAAGGCAGGCGCTGAACCGCCACCCCGTCGGCAGACCAACCGTGCAAAATGCTGTCGGCGCTGCTGGCATATTCAATGGCGATGCGCTTGCCTATCAGATTCTCGATAGCCAACGGGGACGAATCGGCAGCAGATACCAAAACCAGTCCATTGTTGAAATAGGCGCTGGAATAACGCACATCGTCTGTCCGCGCTGCATCGATGGGCAGGGACGATACCAGCGCATCGACTTCGCCGCTGATGAGCGCGTCGTACAGGCTGTAAAAGCCGATGTTGCGATACTGCGCTGGCAAGCCGATTTCCCGCGCGATTGCAGCAGCCATGTCGATATCCAATCCGCGCAAGCTGCCGCCATCGTCCAGGGCAAAGGGCGGATAGCTGGCATCCACGCCGATGCGGATCGCGCCAGTCGGGAAGGCTCGCTTGCGGTCGGGCCTTATACTATGCAAGACTGTCGCCAAGAAAAGCGCGACTGCCAGCGCTGTGATAACTAACAAGCTGAATGCGCGCCGCTGCATCAGATGTCCCCCGGCGGTGGCAGCCAAAGCGATTCCTTCGCAGCCCAGCCGCGAGCATAGGTTTGCAATTCGAAAAAGACGGGTTTGGGCAAGAACTCCGGGTTGATCAACGTGTAGCCATCGGGATAGCCGCGCAGATCGGCCGGGTAGCGCAGCGCCCAGATACACAGCGCCTCCAGCCAATCCCAGTGCTCTTCGGCGTATTGATAAGCGCGTATGGTATACGCAGCGCGTTGGGACGGACGGACGGCATGCAGCCAGCGCGCATGATCGTTCCAGCCGCTTTCGGTGATATAGATTGGCTTGTCGCTGTCGCCTTGGTCGATCATGATCTGGCGCAACAGCTCGACTCGCCGAAAGTTGAGGCGGCCTGGATGTGGTGGGGCGTCCGGGGCATCGCGGAAGCCGTAGGTGTGCACGGCCAGCGCATCAAAATGTGCCTGCGCGCCAAGTCGATACAAGGCGGTCAAAAAGTCGAGTTCATTGAGCCCGACTCCGCTCCTGGAATTTTCCAGCGTCGGCGCAAGTGCTCCGGCCAGCACAACGACGGCAGGATGGGCTTGCTTGACGCGCGAATAGGTCTCTGTCAGCAAGTCGGCATAGCGGGTCGGGTCGGCAGGCTGGAAACCCCATTCGACGCTGAGATTTGGTTCGTTCCAAATGATGATGTGCTGGATGTCTGCGGCATAGCGAGCGGCGAATGCGGCGGCATATTCGGCGAATTCCTTGAATGCGGCGTCGGGCAGTCTCGTCAATGGTGTGCCAACGGGACGCGCCCAGTCTGGCGCCAAACCCAGCCGCGCGATAATGCGCAGACCTTGCAGCCGCGCCAGACGCACGATGTGGTCGCTTTGCGCCCAGTCGTACTTGCCTTCCTGTGACTCGACATAGGCCCATGGAAAAAACTGCACGATGCTGGCTGCGCCCAGCTGTCGCGTCATTTCCAGCGAACGCAAGATCTTCGCAGTTTCGACTTCGTTTTCCAGCAGCGTATGCACGCAGACCTGCGGCTTTTGCGTTTGCACGAAATGCTGGGAAAGGACGAGCGGCTGTTCCTGCGGTGGCGTGGTCCCTGCCCTGCCCAGCGCAAGCCAGCCCAAGCCAGCCAGCAGGATAATCGCCAGCAACCTGGACAAATGCCTGCGTTTCTTGCGGGACAAGCGATGTGACAAGGCAGCGGCTTTCGGGTAAAATGCTGATGTTGGCACGGCGAATACAGAAACAGGAAAGGATGGCATGCCGCAGCGAATCATAGCGATGTGGTCGGGTCCGCGCAATATCTCGACAGCGCTGATGCGCTCGTGGAGCAGCCGCAGCGACACGCGCGTGGTGGACGAGCCCTTTTATGCCCATTACTTGCTGTCTACCGGTTACGAGCATCCTGGCGCTGACGAGATCATCCGCAGCTACTCCACCGATTGGCGCGTCATTATCGACCAGTTGCTGTGCAGGCGGGGGGATTCTGCAATTGCGTATCACAAGCATATGACGCATCACATGCTGCCGCATATTGAAAGAAATTGGCTGGGCAAGGTATCAAACAGCTTCCTCATCCGAGAACCGCGGCGGATGCTGCTTTCGCTGGTGAAAGTGATTCCTGAGCCGCGCCTGGAGCAGACCGGCTTGCCCCAGCAGGTGGAGCTCTTTGAGTCTGTCTGCGAGATGTCTGGGATGGTCCCGCCGGTGATCGACGCGCGCGATGTCTTGTTGCAGCCAGGTGTTATGCTGCGTCGCTTGTGTTGCGCGCTGGATCTGCCCTATGACGACTGCATGCTTGGCTGGGCGGCGGGCAAGCGCGATACAGATGGAATTTGGGCGAAGCATTGGTACGGCGCAGTCGAACGTTCGACTGGCTTCGCTCCTTACCAAGAGGACGACAGTCCCCTGCCCGACCAGCTGCGCGGATTGCTGGAGGCCTGTCAGCCGCTCTATGACAAACTGGCGCATCACCGCATCTGTCCAGGTGAATGATGAAACAAGCCTATAACCCCAAGAACCGCGATCTGCTCGTCAATATCAATGGCGACCTGATTCATCGAGATGTCGCTGGCATCAGCCCTTTCGATTCGGCAGTGCAGGGCGGCGATGCCGTGTGGGAAGGGCTAAGGCTTTATCAGGGGCGCATCTTCAAGCTGATCCCGCATCTGGACCGTCTGCGCGATTCTGCCAAAGCCATGGCTTTCGCCGAGATCCCCAGCCATGACGCCATCATCGCCGAAATCCGCAAGACATTGGCCGCCAACGAGATGACCGACGGCGTGCACATTCGTTTGACGTTGAGCCGCGGTGTCAAATATACTAGCGGCATGGATACGCGCCTGAATACCAGCGGGCCGACGCTCATCGTGCTGGCCGAGCACAAATCGCCCGTTTATGACAAGAGCGGCATCCGCCTCATTACATCGGGCATCCGGCGTATCCCGCCCGACTGCGTCGACCAAAATATCCACAGTTGCAACCTGATCAACTCAATTTTGGCGAAGATCGAGGCGAATGCGGCAGGCATGGACGATGCCTTGATGCTGGATTATCAAGGCTATGTCGCGGAAACGAACGCCACCCATGTATTCATCGTGCGCGATGGCGTCGTGCAAACATCGGATACCGGCAACTGCCCGGAAGGCATCACGCGCTCGGCTGTGCTGGAGATCTGCGCCGCCGCCGATATCGCCTGCCAGGTGAAAAACTTGTCGCTTAGCGAGGTCTATCGCGCTGACGAGATGTTCTGCACGGGCACGATGGGCGAGCTTGCGCCCGTGGTCGAGCTGGATGGCAGACAGATCGGCCGTGGCAAAACCGGCGAGATGACGCAAGTCCTGAGCAAGCTGTTTCGCAGGCGTACGCAAACGGAAGGCTATCCAGTGGTGGATATGACGTCCGCCAGCTAGACTCATTGGAATCAATCCCAAATCGCAGAGAGGAGCGATACTCGATGTCGGATTTCTCATTTGTAGGCAAACCCACCCCCATGATCGATGGACCCGCCAAGATCACGGGCAACCTGAAATATACGGGCGACCTCAAGCTGACAGGCATGCTGCATGCTCGCTTCGTTTTGAGCACGTATGCGCACGCCACCATCAATGGCATTGACAGCAGCGCGGCTTTGGCAGCGCTCGGTGTGAGATCAGTTTTGACGGCCGATGACTTGCCCAATGTCGTACCGTCGTCACGAGCAAAACTGATGTTGGCGCGCGACCGCGTCATCTTCGTCGGGCAGCCGGTCGCTATCGTGCTGGCCGAAACGCCGGCCGCCGCGGCTGATGGCGCAGAATTGGTGGAGATCGACTATGAACCGCTGACGGCGGTAACGTCTATGGATGCGGCTGTGGCAGAAGGCGCGCCCGTCATCTGGCCGCAAGGCATCCCCACCGGCGCGGAAGACGAAGCAGCTCATGGCGCGGATACAGGCGGTGAATCCGAAACGGAAGAGGCAGAAGCATCCAACATTGCCGGCAAGACGCACATGCAGACGGGCGATATCGCGGCTGCTTTTGACAAAGCGGCTGTCGTTGTCGAGCGGGTTTTCGAAACGCCCATGGTGCATCAAAGTTCTATCGAAACGCAGGGCTGGGTCGTGCAGCCCAACCCGGTTACCGGTGGCGCAACCATGTGGGGCAGCTTGCAGTCGCCTTTTGGCGCGCGCCAGGATGTTGCCGATGTGCTGGGCGTGCCCGAGTCGGATGTTACGGTGTATGGCATGCCGGTGGGCGGCGCATTTGGGGCGAAGTTTGGTTTGTACGAGCCGCTTATCGCGCTGGTTGCCGCGAAGGTGGGCAAGCCCGTCAGCCTCATCCTGACGCGCAGTGAAGAGCTGCTGACGACCAATCCCGCGCCGGCGCTGCGTCTGCATGGCAAGTTGGGCTTCGCCAAAGACGGCACGTTGCTGGCCATGCAATCGGATGTGACAGCCGATACAGGCGTTTATCCCAGCGGCCTGGGCGGCTTCGCGGCGATGCAATTCGCCAGTTTTTATCCCTGCGAGAATCTGCTGCTGGAATCAACCAATGTGGTCACCAACAAGCAGTCGGTAGGCGCTTACCGCGCGCCGACTTCGCCAACTGCGTTTATGGCGGTCGAAACGCTATTTGATGAAGCCGCCGCAGAGCTGGGCATGGATCCGGTGGAGTTGCGCCTGAAAAATGCAGCCCGCACCGGCGATCCTGCGCCCGATGGCAGCGAATTTGCGCCTATCGGCATGGTCGAGACTTTGGAAGCCGCCAAACAGCATCCCTTGTGGCAAAACCGCGAGTCGGCACGCAAACAAGGGCGAGGCGTCGGCGTGGCGATCGGTGGCTGGATGGGCGGCCTGGAGCCCGGCGCGGCTGTCTGCAAGCTCAACCGCGATGGCGTGCTGCAAGTGCAGATTGGCACAGCCGATCTCAGCGGGACGCCGACCACATTTGCGATGCTGGCAGCCGAAGCCTATGGCGTTGCGCCCGACAAAGTGCGCTTCGTCTACAGCGATACCGACAGCGCTCCGTATGGCGGTGGCGTCGGCGGCAGCAAGACTACCTATACGCTGGGCAACGCCGTCATCCGCGCGGCCGAAGATGCCCGCCGTCAAACGTTCGCCATCGCCGCGGAAGAGTTTGAAGTTTCTGCCGAAGACCTGGAAATCGTGGATGGCCGGGTGCAGGTGCGTGGCTTCCCCGATCGGTCAATCAGCCTGGGCGAGATTGCTGGCAAAGCCATGACCTTCGGCGGCCGTTACGAGCCGGTGCACGGCAGTGGCAGCCAAGCCATAACCGACCGCGCGCCATCGTTCTGCGCGCAGATCGCCGAGGTCGAGGTGGACGAAGAGACCGGCGATGTCAACCTGCTGAACCTGGCAGTTGTGCAAGAAGTTGGACGCGCCATCAATCCGCTGGCGGTGCAAGGGCAGATGCAAGGTGGCGCTGTGCAGGGCGTCGGCTGGGCGCTCTTCGAAGAGATGCGCTATGACGATGACGGGCAACTGCTGTCTGGCTCGTGGATGGATTATGCCATGCCCGATGCTGTGCAAGCCGCGCCAATTCACACGCAGATCGTCGAGGTGCCCTCGCGGAGCGGTCCCTTTGGCGCGCGTGGCGTGGGCGAGCCGCCCGTTATCCCCACCGTGGCCGCGATCGCCAATGCTGTTGCGCATGCAACTGGCGTACGCATGACCCAGACGCCGATGACCGGTCCGCGCGTCCTAGAGGCGCTGTCTGAGCGCTAAGTCATTACTAGGAAGTACAGCGAAGCCCACAAACCGTGGGCTTTTATTATCTCCTAGCGAGGCAGGGACTTTAACTCAGCTTGCCGCCGTCAATTGCTAGCACCTGCCCGGTGATCCAACTGGCGTAATCGGATGCGAAGAAAACGACGCCGTTGGCGATATCTTCGGCGCTGCCCAGCCGCTTCAAGGCGAAGCGATTGACCAGCGCGCGCTGACCGTCTTTGCCGTAGGATTCGAATTGGCGGATGGAATTGGGATTGGAGAGAACAAAGCCCGGCGCGATGTTGTTTACCGTGATCTGCCACTCGCCCAACTCGTGCGCCAGTTGACGGGTCAAGCCGATCTGCGCTGCCTTCGCCGAAGCATAGGCCTGGATGCCAGTCAGACTGACGCCCAAGCCGGCGCCGCTGGAGATGTTGATGATACGGCCAAAGCGCGCAGCTTTCATGGACGGCGCGACAGCCTGGGTGAAATAAAAGGCGCCGCGCGCATTGACCTCGAAGATGCTGTTCCAGTCTTCCTCGCTGATCTCTTCCAGCGGACGACCGACTTGCCCCAAAACGCCGCCGGCATTGTTGACCAGGATGTGCACAGGACCATCGGTCGCAATCACCTCGTCCACCAGCCCAAAAACTGCGTCCCGCTCGCGCACATCGACGCCGCGCGCCTGACACTTGCCGCCCTCTGCCTGGCATATTGCCGCCGTTTCTGCCAGTTCGTCCGCCAGCACATCGCAGCTCCACACGGATGCGCCCCGTCTAGCCAATGCCAGGCTGATCGCGCGTCCAAATCCGTGCGCCGCCCCGGTTACGATGGCGGTTTTGCCAGCAAAATTGATGTTCATGAGAACTCCGTCTGCAAGTCTTCCAGGTTTTTGAGGGACTGCTCGCGCAGGCCATTTTCAATCTCGCCGATCATGGCTATCCAGCGACGCGTCAAAGGCATGTCCATGTCAGTTGCTTCGGCTTGAGCCAGCAGCGGCACGTACATGGAAACTTCTGTCGCGCGTTTGCGAACAGCCAGATCGCGCCAAATGCCGCTGTGCGTCTTTGCCGACAGCTTGTTGAAAGCCACCAGCGCATCGAGAGATCGGGCTATGCCGGCCTGATCGTCGGCCTGAAAAAGCGCCGGTTCAAAGCCATTGAAGCCCAGCGGCGTGATGCCCAGCTTATCCGCCAGCCAGACGATTTCTTGCGCGGCGCGGATGTAGAGCGGACGAAAATGCGGGTCGGACAAAGCATCGGCGATAGATTCCTGCGTCAGAGCCGAGACGAATAACATGGCGCCATAGGCTTCTTTGCCCCACAAATAGCCAAATATGTTGTCGGTGAATTGCGCGTCTGGGTCGAAGTCTTGCAGCGTCTTGACCAGCTGCCGCGCGCGCTGACTATCTGCGCCGTCCAGCTCGCCAATGACGACCGCGCCACGTCCGCCAAATAGAATCTCACCCGGCGCATGATAATCGGCGCTGAAGTTGACGAATGCGCCGACTGTGCGCTCGCGACCGACAATCTCGGCGATGGTCAATTCGTTCAAGCCATTCTGCAGCGAAACGACGCAGCCATCATCGGCCAGAAATGGCGCAAGAGACTCGGCAGCCGCGCGCGTATGCTGCGACTTTGTGCAGAGCAAGATGGTCTGATGACGCCCCTCAAGCTGCTGTGCTGTGGCAGCCTGCGCCGAGACAGTAAATTCGTCAAGGGGTCCGCTGATTCGCAGCCCATTGTCGTTGATGGCAGCCACATGTTCTGGCACGACATCCACGAATGCGATATCGTGCCCGGCGCGATGCAGGAATGCGCCGATTGTGCCGCCGATCGCGCCTGCGCCCCAAATCAGCATTTTCATTTAGTCCCAATCCTTTTCTAGCAGCGCGCATGTTTCTGCGACCGCCACTTGCCAAATCGCCAACATCTCTTCATCGCTGCGCTGATACAGGCCGCCCATATTGCCATCGCCCAGCAGCTCGCGAGTTTGCTGCGGGTTTAGCCGCGTCAGCTTATCCAAATCGGTCAGCGGTTTTGCGCCCTCGGGCAGCGCGAGCCCAGCCAGTCGCGTCCAAGGATAGTTTTCCATCCAGGAAGCGTGCGAACAGACCGGATCGGTTTGCAGCACTTTCGCCCAGGTTTTTGGCGCGTTATACCAGTTGTGCCATTTGACGCATGAATCGGGATTGTCCATCATCCATTCGCGCAGCATACCTTGGGCCGGCGCATTGCCTCCATGCCCGTTGATCAGCAGGATGCGCCGAAAGCCTGCACGCCTGATGCTGTCCAACACATCACGAATCAGCGCCAGATAAGTATTGATGCGCAGCGTGACCGTGCCTGGAAAAGCCGTCCATTGGGTCGCCAATCCATATGGCAGGGCGGGGTAGACCGGCACAGCTGCCAGCTCGCCCACTTCTGCAGCGAGTCGCGACGCCAGGATGGTATCCACGCTGAGGCTGAGGTAGGCGTGCTGTTCGGTGCTGCCGGTGGGCAGGATGCAACGATCGTCTCGCCGCAGAAAATCTTCCACCTGCATCCAGTTCATCTCGGTAATGAGCATCTGCCGTCCTTTGCGACTTCGCGCGGGATTCCTGTGCGCGATTGCACTCAAGTGATAATATAGGCTGGCAGACCGCCCTGCAAGGAGATCCCCATGCCCAAAGCGCTTTTTATACTGGAAGACAACATTCGTCAGCGCGTTTATCCTGACAATCTGATCGAGGAATTTGCCGAGCATGTTGAGTTCATCGCGCCGCCCCAGACCAAAGCGCAGATAACTGCCAATCCGTCACTGCTGCAAGAAATGGAGATACTCATATCGTCCTGGCGATGTCCGCGCCTGGATGCCGCCTTTCTCGCCCAAGCGCCACAGCTAAAAGCCGTCTTCTATGGCGCTGGCACGGTCAAGCGCATAGTCAGCGATGCCATGTGGGCGAGGGGAATCCGCATCACGCATGCCGCTCCTGCCAATGCCATCTGTGTAGCAGAAGTCGTGGTCGCGCAGATCGTACTCTCATTGAAAGGCATGTGGAGCGAAGTCGAGCGCGTGCGGCAAGAGCGCAGTTTTGACAAATCCAGCAAGAACCGCAACTATCTGGGCGTGCGCGACGCGACTGTTGGCATCATCGGCTTGAGCATGGTGGGCAGACAGGTCATTCGCTTGCTGTCGCCTTATCGCATGCAGATTCTCGCTTACGACCCCTTTGCGAGCGCTGCTGACGAGTGTGAACTGGGTGTCAAACTGGTCAGCCTGGACGACTTGTTTGCCGCATCGGCGGTAACCTCGCTGCATGCGCCCTGGCTGCCAGAGACCGAAGGCATGGTCAATCGGCAATTGCTGGAACGGATGCCGCCCTGGAGCACTTTTATCAATAGTTCGCGCGGCGCGCTGGTCAACGAAGACGATCTCATTGATGTGCTGCGCCTGCGACCGGATGTTTACGCGCTGCTGGATGTCACGCATCCCGAGCCGCCCCTGCCCGAGTCGCTGCTGTATGACCTGCCCAATGTGCTATTGACTCCGCACACGGCCGGCGCTATCGGTGTGAATGACACAGTGCGCCTGGGCGAGTGCATGCTGGATGAACTGATTTCTTACCTGAGAAGCGGCGAATTGCGTTTTGAGATCCAGCGCGATCGCTTGCCGACTATGGCATAATTGCCAAAAGCCGCGAGGACAAGGGCATGACTGCCGAAATGCTGCGTTACAGCGAACTGACCGACAACGAAGTCAATTTCTATGACAAGTACGGCTACCTGTCGCTGCCCGGCTTGCTCAGTCGCGAGGCGGCGGAAGACCTGGCTGGTGACGTGTTGCACATCATGGCGGGCTTGGGCATCAGCCTCGAAGCCCTGCACCGCGCCAGCACATCCAAAGACAAGCTGCGTCAAAGCCGCCAGTATCTGGGCTGGTTCGGGCTTGGCGCGCCTGGTGCACAGCGAGGCTTTGAAGGCGATTGCTGCGCGTCTGATGGGCGGACCATCGACTGTCTACCTGCCTTTCACAGCTGTCAAGAGTGGTGGCGGCGGTGGCAGATTTCATTTTCACCAGGACAATCAATACACGCGCTTTGACGGTCCAGGCATCAACATCTGGTTCGCGTTGATGGAAATGAGCCCGCAGAATGGCTGCTTGCAAATCGCGCCGGCGACGCACCTGGCTGGCACGATCGAGTCTATAGAAAGCGAAGACCGCGATGGACACCGCACAGTCGCAGTCGAGCCGCAGTCTTTTTTGCCGCTGCGCATGATGCCGGGCGATGCCGTGGCCTTCACAAGGCTGACTCTGCATGGCTCTGGCGCAAACAGCACCGACCAACCGCGTCTGGGTTATGCTGTGCAATACCACCGTGATGATGTGCGGGCCAGCAAGAATGGCGTCGAAATCGGCTTGCTAAAAGACAATCCGCCCTTCCATGTGCGGCCAGTCGCCGATATTTCGCCGAATATGGAATGATTATCGAGACAAGTAAACAAGGATTGCGCTATGCAGCAAGAGCCGCAAGATCTCATCCGTCCCAGTCGCAAAGTCGAAGGCATCTCGGCGATATTGCTGCCCTTCCACGCGAATGGCGAGATAGACTGGACGGGTTTGACCAATCATATACGGCGCACGGCAGAGGCCGGGTTAACGCCTGCGGTCAACATGGATACCGGCTTTGCCAACCTGATATCCGAAGACGAGCGCCAGAAAGTCTTGCGGGCCACGCGCTCGACGCTGGATGGTGGCGCATTTGTGGCCGGCGCCTTTGTGGGTGACAAGCCGGGCGCTGTCTTTGACGCAGACGCCTACTACAGCCAGGTGGAGGGCATCCAGAGACAGGGCGGGCTGCCCATCGTCTTCCAGTCCTTTGGATTGACAGGGCAGAGCGATGAGGAGATCCTGCGCGCGTATGAAGCGATCGGCGCGAAGACCGATGGTTTCATCGCCTTCGAGCTGGGCAAGATGTTCGCTCCCTTTGGCGCGATCTACAGCCTCGATACCTACCGCGGCTTGCTGGCTGTGAATAAATGCCTGGGCGCGAAGCATTCGTCGCTAAGCCGCCAGCTGGAATGGCAGCGCATCCGCCTGCGCGATGATGTACGTGCCGATTTCAAAGTGTATACCGGCAACGATCTGGCGATTGACATGGTTATGTATGGCAGCGATTACCTTCTGGGCTTGAGCACCTTTGCGCCCGATCTGTTTGCCCAGCGCGACCACATGTGGTTGAATGGCGATGCGGGCTTCTATGAGCTGAACGACCTGCTGCAATATCTGGGCTTCTTGGCATTTCGTCCGCCGGTGCCGGCATACAAACATTCGGCTGCCCAATTCCTAAAACTTCGTGGCTGGATCGAATCGAATGAAACCCATGCCGACTCGCCAAGCCGTCCGCAAAGCGACATCTCCATCCTGCGCGACATTGCCCGGCGGCTTGACGTCCTGGACGAAAGCTAGCCCATGGCGATCAGACGCGTTGCCCAGTTGCGGTCATTTGAACAATTTAGCAGCTACTGCCAGTCGGTCGGCGCCAACTTGCCGATAGACGAGCAGCTTGTGCGCGGCAAAACATCGCCCCTGGCGCGTTCCTACGCGTATCGTGGGCGGAGGCTGGCCAATCGTTTTTGCATTTTGCCGATGGAAGGCTGGGATGGTAGGGCAGATGGAATGCCCTCCGAGTTGACGCGGCGGCGCTGGCGGCGATTTGGGCAGAGCGGCGCAAAGTTGATTTGGGGCGGCGAGGCTGTCGCGGTGCGCCACGATGGACGAGCCAATGCCCGCCAACTGGTCATCAACGACGCCAACCTGGCTGGCATTGCTGGATTGCGGGACGACCTGCTGGACGCGCATGCCCAGGACTTTGAGGGCGCACAGGACTTGCTGATCGGCTTGCAATTGACGCACTCCGGACGCTTTTGCCGTCCCAACAGCGCTCAGCTCGAGCCGCTTGTGCTGTATCGACACCCAGTTCTCGACGCCAAATTCCAGGTCGAAGACGACTCTTGCGTGATGAGCGATGCCGATATCGAGCAGCTGATTGAAGACTTCGGGCAGGCCGCTGTACTTGCCCAGCAGGCCGGTTATGACTTTGTCGATATCAAACATTGCCACGGCTATCTGGGGCACGAATTCCTCAGCGCAGTTGACCGCGACGGCAAATATGGCGGCGGCTTCGACAATCGCACGCGCTTTCTGCGCGAAACAGTCGAGTTGATCCGCTCCCGCGCGCCCGGGTTGGACATCGGCGTGCGTCTGAGCGCCATCGACTGGATTCCTTTTCAGCCAGGCAGTGACAGCATCGGCGAGCCAGTGCCATTTTTGTCCCGGCGCTATCCCTACGCATTTGGCGGCGATGGAACGGGCACAGGCTATGACCTCAGTGAACCGCGGCGCTTCCTGGACTTGCTGCAGAGTCTGGATATCCAGCTGGTTTGCATCACGGCTGGCAGCCCCTATTACAATTTTCACATCCAGAGACCGG
Organism: Chloroflexi bacterium bin20; assembly: GCA_002238485.1. Taxonomy (GTDB): domain Bacteria; phylum Chloroflexota; class Anaerolineae; order Aggregatilineales; family Phototrophicaceae; genus UBA6055. The sequence continues at coordinate 474,198 of MPMG01000001.1, forward strand.
CGATTTTTCCGCCATCGGATGGCTACCTGCTGCCAGAGGATCCCTTGGTGGGCGTGGCGCGGCAGATACAGGTAACGGCGGAGCTAAAAAAAGCGTTCCCCGATTTGACCCTTGTCGGCTCGGGCTATTCCTACTTGCAGGATTGGCTGCCCAATGTGGCCCAGGCGGCAACGCGCCAAGGCTTGACCGACTTTGTGGGCTTGGGACGCATGGCATTGAGCTATCCGCAACTGCCCGCGGACTTGCTGGCTGGGCGACCGTTGCAGCGCAAGCGAATCTGCCGCACATTCAGCGATTGTACGACCGCCCCGCGCAATGGCATGGTTTCTGGCTGTTATCCGTTGGACGATCATTACAAAGCCAGCGACGAATACAAACGGCTGCTGAAGATTAAAAAAGAAGCAGCGCCGCGCTGAAGGGGGGAGTGGTATTCCATGTAGACGTCGCCCCCCGACTTGCCAACAGAATCCGCTCGTGCTCTGCCCCCACGACTTTTCGGGGAGGGGGCAGCCTAGAGCCAGGTGTGTTCGTTTGGCTTGAAGTTGACCATGCTGCCGTGATAGTAGGGCACGGTGGCGCGTTCTGGTTCGGCGACAGCATCCAGCCGCGCATGATCAGCCTCGCTCAATTCAACTTCCAGCGCGGCGATATTGTCATTCAAATGCGCCATGGTGCGCGGCCCGATGATGGGGGCGGTGATGCCCGGCTTGCTGTTGACCCAAGCCAAGGCGATCTGGCTGGAGCTTCTGCCTTTCTCGGCGGCGATTTCTTGCACTGCCTCCAGCACATCGAAGCCGAGGTCGGTGAAGTGCTGGTCACGCCGCCGTCGGAAAGCCGCGCCGCGCCCGGAGTCGCTGCCGAAGCGGCTGTTGCCAGGGATAGGTTCGCCGCGTTTGTATTTGCCACTCAGGAAACCGCGTGCCAGCGGCGACCAGGGGATGATGGCTATGCCATAAGACTGCGCCATGGGAATCATTTCTCGCTCGATGCTGCGGTCGAGCAAGTGATACGGCGGCTGCTCGCTCACGAAACGGTTCAACCCCAGTTCCTTCGCCACCCACAGCGATTCCATGACGCGCCAGGACGGGAATGAACTGCTGCCGATATAGCGCACTTTGCCGGCGGTGATGAGGTCGTCCAGCGCGCGCAAGGTCTCGTCAATCGGGATATCGGGGTTGGCACGGTGCAACTGATACAAGTCGATGTAGTCGGTTTGCAGTCGTTTAAGCGAAGCCTCGCATTGTTGGATGATGTGCCGACGATTGTTGCCTGCGGCCAGGATGTCATCGTCGTCCATGCTCCCGTGCACTTTGGTGGCCAGCACGATGCGCTCGCGCTTGCCATTGCGCCGCAATCCCTTGCCCACGACATTCTCGCTGCCGCCCCGCCAATAGACATTTGCCGTATCAAAGAAGTTGATGCCGGCCTCAATAGCGCGGTCTATCATGTCGAAGCTTTCATCTTCTGGCGTGGGTCCGCCGAAGTTCATGCAGCCGAGGCACAGCTCGCTGACCATCACACCCGTCCGTCCGAGCGAGCGATAATCCATCTTGTTCTCCCTTCTTGGGTTGTCTACGACCATTCTACCCACGAAATCAGCTTTTGGCACAGGGCGCTGCTGGCATGAACATCGTACAATGGCGGAATGAAACAGCCACATCCAGACAAGGCAGGAGACAATATGCGGCCCTATGGCAGATTGGCAGATGGCCAGGAGATTGTTGAATACACGTTGCAGAATACGCGCGGCATGCAAGTCAAGTTCATCACCTATGGCGGCATCATCACCTCGATTCGCGTGCCCGACCGGCAGGGACGACTGGCAAATGTGGCGCTGGGCTTTGACAACCTGACGCAATACGCAGGCGAGCATCCCTACTTCGGCGCAATAACCGGGCGTTATGCCAATCGCATCGCGGGTGGGCGCTTCACCCTGGACGGGGCTGCCTATGATTTGGCGAAAAATGACGGAACCAATAGCTTGCATGGCGGCGCGGTCGGTTTTGACAAGCGAGTTTGGCAGGCGCATGAGCGGGATGGCGCGGTGGAATTGCGCTATCACAGCCCAGACGAGGAAGAAGGCTATCCAGGGGCGCTGGATGTTGCCGTTGGCTACAGGCTGGACGACGACAATGCGCTGCGCATTGATTACACTGCCGAAACTGACGCGCCGACCGTGCTAAATCTGACGAATCACAGCTATTTCAACTTGCTGGGCGAAGGCGAAGGCACCATCTATGAGCATATTTTGACCCTCAATGCCGATCAATATACGCCCACGGACGCCACGCAGATCCCTAGCGGCGAGATCACGCCTGTCGATGGCACGCCCTTCGATTTCCGCGTGCCCAAAGCCATCGGTCCCGGGCAGCGCTCGGCGCACCCACAGATCCTGGGAGCAAAAGGCTACGACCACAATTTTGTGCTGCGCCGCGACGGCTTGTCTGCGGGCGAAGCAGGTTTTGCAGCGCGCGTTTATGAGCCGGTCAGCGGGCGGATCATGGAAGTCTGGACGACCGAGCCAGGCATCCAGTTCTACGCGGGCAATGTGTTGGATACCACATTGCTGGGCAGCAGCGGGCGGCTGTATCGGCAAAGCGATGGGCTGGCGCTGGAAACGCAGCATTTTCCCGATTCGCCCAACCAGCCGCATTTTCCCTCGACTGTGTTGCGTCCGGGCGAGCGCTTTCGGTCGACCACGATGTACAAGTTTTCGACCGACTGAGGGATGTGATCAATATTGCGCGGTGGGGTCGAAGGCATCGCGCAAGCCATCGCCGATGATGTAGAGGCAGAGCACAACCGCCGTAATCAGCAAGCCAGGCAGAATCATCAAATAGGGCGCTTTGGTGATGAATTCGCGCGATTTGCTGAGCATATTGCCCCAGGTGGCGGTCGGTGGCTGGACGCCAAGCCCGAGAAAACTCAATGACGCCTCGATCAGCATGACGATGCCGATGTTGCGCGCGAGGGTAACGATGGTCAGCGAGAAAACATTGGGCAGGATGTGGACCCGCATGACACGAAAGTCCGACGCGCCGACAGCCTTCGCGCTGATGATGTATTCGCGCGCGCGGATGGCCAGGGTTTCGCCGCGGACAAGACGGGTTGTTGCCGTCCAAGTCAGAAAAACGATGACCAGAATCAGCGAATTCGCGTCTGGCCTGAAAACGGCAGAGATCACAATTAATAACACCAGCCCGGGTATGGCATTGAGCGTGGTGATAACCCAGTTGACCAAGTCATCAATGAGCCCACCATAATAACCAGTGAGGATGCCGAGGGTCACGCCAATCACCAGCGCGAGAAAAGCAGACATGAATCCGATAAACAACGAAACCTGCCCAGCGTATAGCAGGCGCGCAAGGTGGTCTCGCCCCAGGTTGTCCGTTCCGAGCAAGTGCCCTTCACTGAAGACCGGCAGGTATTTCGATTCCGAGGCATCGGTGGTATTGGGGTTGACGTCGAGGATGCCGGTGATGAGCGGGGCTGCGACTGCTGCGGCCGTCAAGAGCAGCAGCACGGCGATTGATGCCATCGACAGGCGGTCGCGCCACAGTCGCCGGAGCGCCTGGTCGGTGAGCGAACGACTGCGCAGGGTCGCTTCGGCATCGAGCTTTACTTTGCGTTTATAAGCCTGCATCGGCGGCTCCTAGTCGATACGGATGCGCGGATCAATGAGCACATAAAGGATGTCCGAAAGCAGGAAACCCAAGATCGTGCCCAAAGAGGCGAAGATGACAATGCCCATTACAACTGGAAAATCTTGTTGAATGGCCGATGTGAAGGCGATGCGGCCGACGCCGGGCCAAGAGAAAACGGATTCGATGATGATGGCGCCCGCCCAAACATTGGTGATGATGGGACCAAGCAGGGTGGCGACGGGAATCATGGCGTTGCGCATGGCGTGGCGGAAATTGACGACCTGCGGCGATAAGCCTTTGGCGCGGGCGGTGCGGATGTAATCCTGGCTCAGCACTTCCAGGGTGGATGTGCGCACATAGCGCGAAAAGAGCGCCACGAAACCGGCGGCAAAGACGACCGTCGGCAGAATTAAGTAATTGATTCGTTCAAAGAGAATTGGGCACTCACCAAATAGATTGGCCGTGCATCGTCCACCGATTGGCACGATATCCAGCAGCCTGCCAAATACATACAAGAGGATGTAACCCAGCCAGAAATTGGGCATAGCGTCAAAGATCACTGCCAAGACGCGCGAGTTGTTATCGAAGGAGCGCCCTCTGGTTACAGCCGAGAGAACGCCGACAGGAATGCCAATCACCAGTGAAGTCACGACGGCGGCGATGCCCAGCTCGAGCGTGGCTGGCAGGTTGGTAAGTATGACATCCATCACCGGCTGTTTCTTCACGAAGGACCGGCCGAAGTCGCCGCGCAAGATGCCATAATTGTCGCCCGGCGGCTCGGGTTCGCCATCGCCATCTTCATCCAGCGGCACGAGCGGCGTAAAGGCTTGATCGGCGATGCCATCGCCATCCGAATCCCAGCGCAGCCAATCGTCGCCCGCCAGCCAGCGCAAGTACTGGATGTGGAAAGGATCGTCTATGCCCAATTGGGCTGCCAGGCGCGCGCGGGTTTCGGCTTTGATGTTCGGCGCCAGATACAGCCGTTCGACAACGCTGCCGGGCGCCAGCCAGAGCAACAGGTAAGTGAGCAAGGTGATGCCAAAAAATGTTGGAATAGCTTGTATCAAGCGGCGAGCGATATATTTGATCATGTTGGAAACCGACGTCCTGCGCGCTAGATAAACAGAATAGAACGCGCCAGCCGAAACCGGCGCGCCCCATCTACTACTCAGTGCGGGATGCTAAGGATTGATAGCGAGATTCGCCATGTTGGCATAGCGCGTCTCGGCATAGGGCATCCAGTTTTGTACGGCATTCGATTCTGCATACATGGAGAAGGGGGCGAAGAGCCACCACCAGGGTACGTCGTCATGCAGGATCTGGCTGATTTCATGATAGAGCGCCTGCCGTTCGGACAAGTCGCAGCCGGGCAGCGATAGCGCCTCGTTGTAGAGCTCGGTCACGCGGTCATTGCGATACGAGACAAAATTGAATCCGCCGCCGACGGTATCGCCAACCGGCGTGAAGACATTGCGCGCATCGGTATCTTGAGCGAGGTTCGTGAAGCCGATCATGATGGCGTCAAAGTCTTGGCCCAGCAGGAAGGTTACCAGGGGACCGAATTCGATAGTCTGGAAATCGACGGCGATGCCGATTTGCCCCAGCTGATCCTGAATGACCGTGCCGGCCGCTTCACGCACAAGATTGCCCGAATTCGTCAGCAGTTCAAAAGCGAACTCTGTGCCGGGTTCAGCATAGAGCGCGTCTTCGGTGGCGACGAGCGGCGTGCTTGAGTCATCGTCATGGTCGACGAAGCCGGCTTCCGCCAGCAGCGCCAGCGCCGCATCGGGGTTGTATTCCCAAGGCTCGATATCGGGGTCGTAGCCCCAGAGCGCGGGCGTGCCAAAGCTGTTGACCTGGACGGCTTCGCCCTCGGCGGCGCCTTCGATTATGTCGACATAACTCACCGCTTGGGCGAGAGCCTGGCGCACGCGGATATCGCCGAAGAACTGGTGCTTGCCCTGATCGACGGGATTGCCGTCCTCGTCCAAGCCGTCAAGCGGGTTGCTGCGGTCGGCCAGGTTGAAGCCAACGAAGGTCAAGCCGTCATCGACGTATTCGTAGATCTGGAACTCGCCGGCTTCGGCGCGTTCGCGGAACTCTTGCATGCGGACGGCGGGAACGGAAGCGGAGCCAGCGGTGCCGACAGAATTGACCTCGCCCGCCAGGAATTGCTCGATTCCAACCAATTGGTCGGGCACATTGCGAAGGATATAGCCTTCGGGCGAGACCGGCATCCAGTGATTGTCATTGCGGATCATGCTGGTCTGTTCATCGGCGACCAGCGCGCCAAAGTTGAAGACGCCGGAAGTGACATCTGGATGTTTGTTAAACTCGAGATTGTCAATTTCTGCGAAGTCGCCCCCGATGAGCGGTTCGATATGGTGTTTGGGCAGAATGCCGAAGTCATTCAGCTCGTCCAGCGCGCGGCAAGACGCCAGCTTCAAGTTAACGACCAGAGTCGTGTCATCAACGGCCTCGACGCTTTCCACGCTCTGCAGCACGCTGCCACGGGGCGAGGAGGTTTCGCCACTGGCCAGTGCCTCAAAGGTGAACGCGTAGTCATGGGCGGTGACAGGACTGCCATCGTTCCAGGTGACATCGTCCCGCAATGTGAAGGTGTAGACCATGCCATCGTCAGAGAGCGTCCAATCCAGCGCCAGACCATTGTCCTGGTCGTTGCGCCCCCCCCCCATCGGCGCGCGAGTCACGGGGTCGATGTTGTAGATGTTTGGGAAGAGGAATTCGGTCAGCGACAGATCGACCGTATTGTTGGTGAGCAGGGGGTTGATGGTGGTGGGATCGCCACCGAAGTTCGTACCAATAAGGATGCCGCCTTCTTGCGCGCTTGCTCCGACGACAAGCAGCGATGTGAGCGCCAGCAGCAGCAGGACACGGCTAAGTTTGTACATGTTGTTCTCCTGAAGATTGGGTTGCCTACGATTGCCGATGTGTATTGTTCGACTCTGCCAGTATAGCAGCAATCTACTCCGTTTTTCCAGCACAGCGCGAATAGAGTTGCGCGTTTGGCGTCCAGCGCATGTCGGCGTCGAAGGGATAGCAGGGTCGTTGTATGCGCCGGAAGGGCAGGGCAGTGATGTCTTGGTTGACAGCGCCGGGAGAAAGCGCCAAAAACGAGCCGCCTGTCGCCATGGCTTTCAATTCGGGCACCAGATAGCCGATCTTGACGACGATGATGGACTGCTGCTCGGGCAGAATGCCCAGATCGAGGAATTGCTGCCGCCGCTGGAAGGATGTGCGCCGCGCCGAAAGCAAAACGCGAATGCCACCCAGACGCAGAACAACCTGCGGATTATCGGCGTCTGCTTTGATGAATTCGACTTCGCCGCGCACGGGCAGGGGCTGCGAGTTGCGGTCGTCCAGCTTGCCACCCAGCGCCAGCGCAACTTCGCCGCCTGTGCCAGCCTCCAGACAGGCGCGTACAGCGGCTTCGTCGGTGATGCCGGCGTAGACCATATCGGCGGGCTGATGCTCCAGCGCGCGCTCCAGGAAGGCTGTTACATCGCCCGGTCCCCCCGCTGTCAAGTTGTCGCCCGAATCGCTGATGAGCACTGTGCCTGCGTCCACAGCCAGCGCCCGGCGGATGCACCCGTCAATAGAAAGCGCTTCCACGCCAAACTGAAATTCGGCCCGTCTGTCCCAAAAGCGTTGCGCCAGTCGATTGGCCGCCCGGATGATTTTGCTCTCGTCGCTGCCGATTGCGATGGCGCAGGCGGTCATGCGCGGTTCGTCTGCCCAAACATAGCCGACCTGGATGGTGGCGTCCCAGACATGTTCGCCATCAATTTCGCCGGGGATCGCGGCATAGATTCCGTTGCCCGGCTGCCATTCAGTGCTGGTTTTCTCGCCGGGCAAGCCAACCGGGATTTGCACAAAGGCTTTGTGTGGGCGGGTCTGCGCTTGCAGGCAGCGCAGCAGCAGCGACATCGTCCGCGCGCGGGTTTCAATCGTGTCGATATGAGGCGCGGTGCGATAGCCGCTGATGATATCCAGCTGGGTCATGATTCGCTGGCTGACATTGCCATGCAGATCATAGCTGGCGGCAATCGGACAGTCGCGCCCGACCAGATCGCGGACCGCGCTAATCAAATCACCTTCGGCATCGTCCATGCCCTGCACATTCATCGCGCCGTGCATGTCCAGGTAGACGCCGTCCAGTGGCAGCAGGCTGCGCAGCCCATTGAGCATGTCGTTTTTGAGCGTAGCGTAGGCGCTCGCTTCGACAGGGCCGCCGGGCAAAGCCTTGGCTGTGATTGTGCCATGAAAGTCGACCTGCGGGTGATCGGCCAGGAAGGGGTAGAGCGAGTCAAATTGCGCATCACTTTGTCGCAGGATGCGAAAGTCTTCCAGCTGCGTCGGCAAGGGCGAGAATGTGCAGCTTTCTGTGGCGATGCCGCCGATAGCGATTTTCATGCTATTTCCTCTCGATGTTGGTGGTGCCATACCAGCGCCGATGCTCCCAGCGCCGCATTCCGCAGTTTCGCCAGCTTGATATGAACTGCCGCGCTGTTGATAGGCAGGCTGCGGGCGCGTATTTCTCGCTGCATTGGCGCTTTCAACAGGTGATAGGCTGCCAAAATCAGGCCCCCAGACAAGACAATCAACGGCGGATTGAAGAGGTTCACGCACCAGGCGCAGGCGATGCCCAGGGCGCTGCCAGCTTCGCACATGACATGTCTTGCCAGCGAGTCCTCCGCTTCTGCTGCTTTCACGATTTCGCGCGCTGTGATTCCGCCCTGCTGCAGGAGCGAATCGGGATAATCGGCGAGATGCTGCCGGGCATGGGCGACGATGCCCTTGCCAGAAATCGTCATTTCCAGGCAGCCGCGCATCCCGCAGGTGCATGGCAGTCCGTTGACGGGATCCAGCGATACATGCCCGATTTCCATTTCTGAATGCGATGCGCCGCGCAGCAGCCGGTTGTTGATCATGGCAGCGCCGCCAAAACCCGTGCCAGCCGTCAGATAGACGAAATCCGCTACACCCGCCACGACACCAAATTGCTGCTCGCCGATTGCGCCACAATTCACATCATTATCGACAAAGATGGGCAACTGACGCGACAGCCGCGCAGCCACCGCATCGCGCACCGGGACATTCTTCCAGCCGAGATTGGCTGCATGCAAGGCGAGCCCGCGCTGTGACGCGACTGGCCCCGGCACGCCAATGCCAATGCCACAGATCGCTGCGCTGCGATCAATATACCGATTGAGCTGATTGCCAATTCGATCGAAAAATTCTTCGACCGCTGCGTCGCTGTTGGTTGGCACGGTTATGTTTTCGTGGATGCGTCCCTGGCGGTCGGCAATGACGAATGCCATTTTTGTGCCGCCGATATCCAGCCCGATAGCGAGTTCTTCTGGCATAAGGGGATTTTCCTGCGCCTCAGCGATTCATGATCCAGCTTGCTAGCGCGACCAGCAGCAGCAGCACAGCGCCGATTCCAGCTGATAGTATCGTAATGGCGTGTTCGGCGCTGTCTGGCTCGACAAGAAAGTAAAGCAAGATAGACGCGCCCAGCACAAACACGGCCATGCGATAAAAAGCTTTGAGCACCTCAGGCGTCATGCAAGACCAGCTCGTCTCCGCGTTCCAGCGGGATGCAAGCGACTTCAGAATCGACTACTGCCTGGGGCGGCAGCGCCAGTTGGGGCACGGTGACATCGCAAGCGCCCGGCACATACCAGGGGCAGCGCGGATGGAAAGAACAACCCGGCGGCAGCTCGGTCAAGCGCGGGATATCTTCGCTGCGCAACTGGATATGCTGCTTGCTGCGCGTCTTGTGCGGGTCGGGCTCGGGAATGGCGGAAAGCAGCACTTTGGTATAGGGATGCTGTGGGGCAGCGATGATCTGCTGAGTCGCGCCGATCTCCACCAACCTGCCCAGGTACATCACGCCGATGCGCCCGTCCCAGGCGAAGTATTTTGCCAAGGCGAGATCGTGCGTGATGAAGACGATGGTCACATCCAGACGGTCGCGCAAGTCCATCATCATCTGCAGCAAGCCGATGCGGATCGAGACATCGACCATGCTCACCGATTCGTCGGCGACAATCACGGACGGCTCGGTGGTCAATGCGCGGGCAATGCTGACTCGCTGGCGCTGGCCGCCGCTTAGCTGATGCGGATATTTGTCGACGAAGTCTTCCACCGGCGTCAGATCGACCAGGTCGAGCAGCTCGTTTACCCGATTCTCTGCGCCGCGCCGACCATTGACCAGACGATGCGCCAGCAAAGGATAGCTCAGCATTTCCTTGACAGTCTGGGTCGGGTTGAGCGAGGCGTAGGGATCTTGATGGATGATCTGCACGCTGCGCCGATGCCTCCGCCGTTCTGCGCCGCGCAAGCTGGCGATGTCTTGTCCTTCAAAAAGAATCTGACCGCTGCTGGGTGGCAGCAAGCCGCAGATGATCTTGCCAGTGGTGGTCTTGCCACAGCCGCTTTCGCCCACCAGACACAAAAATTCCAGCTTGTTGACGCCAAAGTTGATGTCTTGCAGCACGGGCACGACCGTGCGCCCGGTCTTGAAGCTGCGATAGACGCCTTGCAATTCGATGATCGATTCGGGCATCAGGCGTCTTCCTTGCGACTGGCGAGCAGCCGATCTTTGTGCCAACACGCTGCCAGATGCGATCCAATATCCAACTGCAAGGGCGGGCTGTCCACTTGGCATTGGTCGCTGGCAAAGCTGCAGCGCGGGTGAAACTTGCAGCCACTGGGCGGCGCGATCAAATTAGGTGGCGAGCCAGGGATGCTCTGCAAGACATCCTGCGCATGTTCCAGGGTCGGCACGGATGTCAGCAATCCATACGTATAGGGATGCAGCGAGCGGTAGAAGATTTCGTCCACTCCGCCGATTTCGACGATTTCGCCGGCGTAGACAGTGGCGACTGTATCGGCCATTTCCGCCGCCAGTGACAAGTCGTGGCTGATGAAAATGATGCTGAATTGCAATTTCCGTTGCATATCGTTGAGCACATCGATGATGGCGCGCTGCGTCAAGATATCCAGCGCAGTTGTCGGCTCGTCCAGGATGACAACTTGCGGACTGAGCAGCACGCCCAGAGCCAGCAAGGTGCGCTGTTTCATGCCGCCGCTTAGCTCGTGTGGGAAGGAGTCATAGACTCGCTCGGGGTCGAGCCGCACCAGCTCCAGCAGCGAAAGCGCGCGTTTGCGGATGGCCGTTTTGTCTGCCCAGCCATGAGCGCGAGCGGTGTCTTCAAATTGCTTGCGAATTTTCAAAACGGGATTGAAAGCATTCTGCGCGCCTTGAAAGACCATCGCGCAGTCATTCCAGCGAAAGGAACGCAGCTGCCGGCGGCTGAGCCCCAGCACATCCTGGACATTGCTATCGTGCTGGTAGAGGATCTGCCCGCTGGTGACGACGGCGTTTTTGGGCAACTTGCGGATGAGCGCCAGGCTGATTGTCGTTTTGCCGCTGCCGCTCTCGCCGATCAGTGCCATAGCCTCGCCGCGCTTCAGATCAAACGAAATATCGTTGGTCGCTCGCACATCGCCACGGTCGGTGCGATAGACGATGGAAAGTTCGTCAACACGCAAGATAGTTTCGGGCGACATGGCGGACATGGGCGTTCTCCCTACCCTGCGCTGCGCAGACGCGGGTCAAAGACTTCTTCGACAGCGCGCGCAAACAGCACCAGACACACCTGAAACAGGGCAATCGCCAGCACAGGCGAAAGCGCCATGCTCGCGCCGTCGGGATTATACAATGTGCCACGAGACCGCCCGAAATAGATCATCACGCCCCAGGTGTAGTCGCTGATCGGCGCCAAGCCCAGCACGACCAGACCGATCTGAAAGTACATGGCGATGGTGATGGAAAAGATGAGATTAATGAGCACATAGCTGCTCATGTTGGGCAGAATCTCGCGGAAGATAATGTGATTCATGCTCAAGCCGAGGGAGCGCGCCGCCTCTACAAAATCGCGCTCTCGCAGGCTGAGCACCTGGGCGCGGATGGCACGCAGCAGGGCGGGCCAGATCAGCAAGCCGATGATCACGCCAAGGTAGAGCGTGCTGTCGAAGCGAATTATGCCCGCCAGCACCACCAACAAGATGAACTGGGGAATGGCCAGGAACAGGTTCGCGAGCGCCGTGAAGAATTTGTCGATAAATCCCCCCGCCAGCGCCGACAGCGATCCAAAGAAGAGCGCGATCATTGTGGCGATGACACCGCCAATCAGCGCAGTCAGGATGAGAATCTGGCCGCCATGCACCATATGCGAGGCGATATCGCGGCCCTGCGTGTCTGTGCCCAAGAGATGTGGCGGACCCAAGGTCGAGTTGGAGATGATGACATTGTCCTGGAATAGCTGGCGCAACTCTGCGTCTTCTTGCTCGACGATGACTTGGTTGACAGTTTTGGAGAAAATCAGCAAGCCGTCGATTTCTTTGTTGGCGAGGTCGGTCAACGCAGCAGGAATGCCTGGTCCTTGGCGTCGGCTCGTCCAGCGATACTTCTCGATAGCCAGCGTGTCTCGCCAGGGCTCGATGAAGCTGGGACCGCCAGTTTGGTCGACAACGCCGACAGTCTTGCCCGCCAGCGCCTCGAGGCTGTCCCATTGCGGGTTGTCGCGGTGAACAGCCAACTGTATGCGCGAACCGATTGGCCCGGCAATCTGATCCAGCTTCGGCTCATTATCGAATTCCACAAAGTCGGGCATGATGAAGGTGACGAAAAAATAGAGCAGCAGGCCCAAGAAGCCGACAAAGCCCGGCTTATTCGTGCTCAAACGATGCACGAAACGATAAAGCCCGCGCAGCAAGTCTAGCGGCAGCGACACGAGCAATTTCAGCATTGGCGAGCCCGCCATGATTACTTCTCCCCCGAAACGCGCACGCGTGGATCCAGCAAACCATAGGTCAAGTCGGCGAAGAGGTTGGAAAAGACGATAACCGCCGTCAGCAGCAGCACGACGCCTTGCAGAGTAGTGTAGTCGCGCACTGTGATCGACTGGAACAAAAGGTGACCGATGCCCCAATACACGAAGATCTCTTCTACCACGACGCCGCTGGACAGCACAAAGCCGATGCTGATCGTCAGTTGCGTGAACAAGGGCAGCGCGGCGTTGCGCCCGACATAGGAACTGATGACAGTGCGCTCTTTCAGCCCGCGCGCTTCGGCGACATTGACATAATCTTCATTGAGCACGCCAGTCGTGCTGCTCTTCATGCTGAGCATCCAGGTGCCCAGGATGGCGATGATATAAGTGAATACGGGCAAAGCGGCATGTTCCAGCGCGCTGAGGATGAACTCCGCATTCACGCCCGGCGTCAGACCGACGTCGTAGGTGCCGCGCAGCGCGCCGATATCAAACCAGCGCCAGGAGATGCCGGGCCCGATGATGATCAGCAAGCCCCAAATGTAGTTGGGCACGCCAGTCGAAAAAGAACTGAAGAAGGAAAGGATATGATCTAGCTTTGAACCGCGATAGTAGGCCATGGGCATGCCGGCGAAGATGCCCAGCACAAAGCTGATGAGCAAGCCTGTGCCGACGGCGAAGACCGTCCAGGGCAAAAATCGGGCGATCTCGTCGATGACCTTGGTGCCCGGCGATGTGATGGATGTGCCCAGATCCAGTCGCAACAGGTCGCCCAGCCATTGCAAATACTGGTCCAGCGGCGTGGCGTCTTTGTCGATATTGAAGCTGGCGGCTATGCGGTCATAGGCTTCTTGATATGAGATGCCCTCGGCAGTCAAGATCTGCTCGACCAGCACATCGACCGGGTTGCCCGGCATCAAACGCACCAGCACAAAGGTCAGGGTCATCACCACCCAAATGGTGATGATAGCTTGCAAAAACACGCGCGCCGTGTAATTCCGGTAGACCTTCAGCAGGGGGTCGTAGAGCCTGGCCGTCATCAAAGACAGGTTGGGCGCTGGCGGCTGCTGGTCGGTCGCCAAAGGCTGCTGATCGTGCAACATGGTTAGTAGTCTCCGCAAAAGGTTGGGGGCAGGCGGTTTGCCCACCCCCAGTGCTTTGCAGGCTGGAAACCAGCTTGCAGTCGAGCTACATGTCCGCCGGCGCGGTAACGCCAGTCAAGATCAGGTAGGTCATCCAGTTGTCTGCGCCGCCGCCGAAGTTGGCGAAGACGGAGTCGCTGGAATCGGGCACGCTGATGAAGTTGCGGTTCAGCGCATTGTTGGTGTAGCGCTCCCACAGCGGGATAGCCGGCAGCAGCTCGTTGTAGGAAATGGCAAGCTGCGAAACCAGTTCGGCTTGCGCAGAAGCGTCCGTACCCTGCGAGCTGGCGTTGGAGACATCAAATACATTGATCATGCCGCCACTGAAGCTGATGTTGTTGTCGAAGTTCATGCCAGCGCCGCCGCCTTCACCTGCCAGTTCGCCTTGACCATTGTAGCGGTTGTAGGCTTGCAGGTAGCTGCGCCCGGGGATAGGATCGCCCAGGCCCCAGTTGCGGATAGCCATTTCGAAGTTGCTCGCATAGATATCCTGCGGGTGCTGCTGGAACTGCACGCCGCGCGCCGTGATGTCAAAGCCGAAGTCGTTCAGCTGCGCCGTGGCGTTTTCTGCGGCTGCCGACCAGTCTGCGAATTCTTGCGGGAAAGTCAGCTCGAATGCCAGCGCATCGCCGTTGTCGTCGACCCAATTGCCCGAATCGTCGCGGCTGAAGCCAACGCTCATCAGCAGTTCTTCGGCTTTCATCATGTCGTGGTCGTAGGTGTTGAGCGCGTCCAGCATGTCGTCGCCCAGCCAGGCTTCGGACAAGCCGTCGCTCATGCCCGTCATGAATTCGACCGCCACGCCCGATTCGCCCAGGCTGACGAAGCCGTTTTGCACGCGGTCAATTGCATAGGCGATCGCCTGCCGCACCTCGACCAAGTTCAGCGGATAGACAGCGTGGTTGACATACAGGCCGGGGCCATTGTTCATGCCCGAACGCACGATGTCGATGCCACGGTTGGCGAAGTCTTCTTCGGTTGTGGGCGGGATGCCATGCGTGATGTAATGCAGTTCGGCATTGGCCACCAGCGGCGTAACCACTTCGGTCTCGCCATTCCACATTTGCACCATGTCGAAGTTCTGAATATCGCCGGCGAAACCACCGGGATTCAGCTCGAGCATCAGTCTGGCTTCGGTGATGGTGTCGGGCAGGATGGTGTAGGGACCGCCAGAGACCGGCGATTCGGGACGGAACTCGGTCAGCTCTTGCAGCAGGCCGTTCCAGCCGTCGTCATCGGGGCTCATCATGGCGGCGCGGTCGGCAATATCGCCAAACACGCTGGCAGGCCGCAGGTTGGTCGTCAAAATGATCCGTTCAGTCAGGCTGGACGGCGCGCTCATGACGAATTTGACCGTGGAGTCATCCACTTTCTCGATGCCAGTCATATTCGCCCAAACAGCATCGCCGCGCAGGCGGAAGATGTTGAACGTCGCCATCGCATCATCAGCGGTCATGGGGCTGCCATCGCTCCAGCTGTTCCCTTCCGCGATCTTGATGACATAGTTGCCATCCGCGTCCCAGCCAAATTCCTCGGCAACCATGCCCGCATATTCGCCGGTAGCCCACATCAGGACAGCCAGCGGCGGTTCGTGCAAGTCCTGGTATTGCCCCAGCACGATGCCGCCCGAAGCGAAGGTGTTGAAGTGGCCGGTCGGCGGCACCTGGTAGGGCCAGGCCACGCTAAGCGTGTCGCCTTGCGCCTGCACCGGCGCAAATGCCAGCATTCCCAAAGCGCAGAGCAAAGCCGACAAGAGCAGGATTCGTCTAAACATGAGTTCTACCTCCATAGATTGATCGATCGTTTCGGTACAATCGGTAAGGCTGGTTAGCTGTCAATACATTGCTCCTCAGGTTAATTTTGCACACGATTTGCCACGAATTGGCAACGAGCTGACTAGATGTTGACGGGCAGCGATGGCTCAATCAGCACTGTATCAAAGACACGGGCGGCCGCGCCCATCAGAGAGGCATCGGGCTGCATTCGCGAGATGCGCAGATCGAGTCCGCCCGGCGGCTGCGCGACCAGAAATCGTTCGGTATCGCGTACCAGTTGTTGCAGGCAAGCTGCGTATTCTCTCCCAAGTTCGCCACCCAAAATAAAGACCGGAATATCAAAGGCATTGTACAGACTGGCCAAGCCCATGCCTAGATGCCGACAAAGCTCGCTCAGCGCAGAGCAAGCGGCTGGGTCGCTCATGCGCAATGCACGTATCAGCGCGCCAAAAGACAGGTCTGCGCCCTTGAGGTCGGTTTGGCAGCCCGAGTCGATCAATCGTCTGGCTATGCGCAAGAAGTTGGGTATGTTGACCAACTCTTGCCAGTCCGTTGGCGCGCTGCTCACATCATCGACATAGGTCTGCAAATAGCCGACTTCTCCAGCCATGCCGTTTTTGCCTTGATAAATCTGATGATTGATGACGATGCCCGCGCCCGCGCCATAGCCGATTTCAATGTAAACGAAGTGGCTATCGGCGATTGCGCTGCCAAAGCGGCTCTCGCCCAGCGCCGCCAGGCTGCACAAATTGTCCACGCTGACGGGCACGCCGTATTCCGCTTGCCAGGCGACCCGGAAGCTGACATCGCGCCAATTCATGAACTCGGAATAGATCATATCGCCGTTATTGTTGATGAGACCAGGCGCGGCAACGCCAATGCCCAGCAAAGACCGAGCGCCGTCATTCTGCAGCATGGCTCTTTCGATAAGCTGCCGGCAGATACCCAAGACATGCGCCTGGTCGGTATCTGACAGGGGCACTAGATCGTGCCACAAGATGCCACCGGCCAGGTTCACCAGCGCGCACTGCACCGACGACGCATTGAACTTGACGGCGATGACAGAACCGCCATCCGGATTCAATGCTAGCAAGATGCCGCGCCGCCCGACGGTCGACTCTTCTTGGCCCACCTCGCGAATCATGTCGGAGCGCATCAATTCTTCGACAAGATTGCTGATGGCGCTGCGGGTGAGACCAGTGAGATCGGAGAGCTTGGCGCGCGTTGTCGCTGGTTGCTTGCGGACAATATCCAGCAGCACAGCGCGATTGATCTGGTGCATGACCTGGTGATTAACTGCCGGGCGCTTTGGCAACATGCGGTCCCTAGAAAAATGCCAGACTACTTGCACTATACTGCCAATTTCTTTTTTGTCAAGTTATTTGACAAATGATTGTCAGATTTGTTATCATAGCCGCAAAATGCTGTAAATGTGGGCAGAGCAGTCAACGGATCGACGATCAGCCTGCAAACTGTCGGCTTCACATTAACCAGCAAGGTTCACAGGAGAAGCGAACATGGCAGCAATCGAGACGATCGTGGTGGGCGCTGGAGGGCGAGGAAATGCCTATGGACATTTTGCGCTGGAGCATCCGCAAGAAGTCAGCGTCGTTGGCGTGGCAGAACCAGACCCCATCCGCCGCGAACGATTTGTGCGCTTGCACGATATCGCGCCCAATTTGGTTTTTGAAGATTGGCAGTCGCTGCTGGCTTCGGGGGAACGCCTTGCGCCGACTATCATTAACACGACCATGGACCGCGTGCATTACGAATCGACTCTGCAGATGCTGGAGGCCGGTTATGATGTGCTGCTGGAAAAACCGATGACGCCTGTGCTGGCAGAAAATGTGCGGCTGGTGCAAAAGGCCGAGTCCAGCGGTCGCTTGCTGCAAGTTTGCCATGTCTTGCGCTATACCCGTTTTTGGCAGGCGCTGCGGCAGGTTGTGCAATCGGGCCGGCTGGGGCGCATTATTAGCGTCACCCACCGCGAGAACCTGGCTTATCATCACATGGCGCACAGTTTTGTGCGCGGCAACTGGCGCAACGAAGCCACTTCTGGACCGATGATTTTGTCCAAATGCTGCCACGACTTTGACATCCTGCTGTGGATATTGGGCCGGCAAGTGGTCTACCTTAATTCTTTTGGCAGCCTGACGCACTTCCGCCCCGAAAACGCGCCAGAAGGCGCAACCATGCGCTGCACCGATGGCTGTTCGGTTGCCGATACCTGCAAGTACGAGGCGACCAAACGTTATGTGCATGATGGCGCGGGCTGGCCCCAAAATGCCGTTACCTGGGTACCCAGCAAAGATGCCCGCCTGCAAGAACTAAAAACGGGCTGGTATGGCCGGTGCGTCTATTTCTGTGATAACGATGTGGTCGATCATCAGTCTGTCAATATGGAGATGGACGATGGCACGATTGTTACGCTGGTGATGAACGGCCAGAGCGATATTGAAGGCCGCACTATGCGTTGGGATGGCAGCAAAGCTACCCTGATCGGCAAGTTCACCGAACGAGGCAACGAAATGACCGTGCACGATCATCTGACTGGCGCGGTGGAGCATGTTCCCGAGATCAGCAACGCAGGCGGCGGACACGGCGGCGGAGACCAGGGCATCATGCGCAGCTTCGTCAACGCCTTGCGTGGCAGGCCAGACGACAGCATCACCACCGCTCGCGAGTCGCTGGAAAGCCACTTGCTGGCATTCGCAGCCGAAGAGTCGCGCAAAGACAAGTCGGTGATTTATATGCCGGAGTTTCGCCAGCGACTGGAGCAGTTGACCAGCCGCGCAGCCACCTAATGCCAGCATGATGGCGAGAAAAGACTGCTTGCACCCCCGACAGGATTCGAACCTGTGCGCCTGGTTCCGGAAACCAGCGCTCTATCCCCTGAGCTACGGGGGCAATCTATGTCTACACTAACAGACAGCGGCGCGATATTCAAGGCAGTTTGGCTGCTTCTGCTTCTGTTGGCGGCAGGCTGCCAGGCATTCACGGGCAGCGATGCGCTGGCCACCATTGACACTGACATGACCGCCTTGGCTGTCGAACGCGAAAATATCCGCGCAGCTGCCACAGCCGACCGCGATATGGCTGTGGCGACTGTCGTTGCGGCAGGCACGCGAGTGGCGCAGTTGTCCGATGTGAATGCGGCATTGGCCGCTACTCTACGCACCAGCTATACGGAGACGCCTGCCTTGCGGGCTGTCGAGGTCAGCGCCGCTGATATGGGCAGCTCGCTAGAAGGCGGCATGATGGACGATGCGCCTGGCATCGACACGCCGCCAGAGATTTCGGTTTCTTCGCTGGCAATGGCTGCCGACACCGACTTCAATAGCGGCTGCGCGGAAACGATTGTGCGCAGCTTCACGCCCGCCGCCGAGCGCATCTATCTCACCGCGCAGGTAAGCAACCTCAGCGCCGGCACACAATTCTCCGCGCTTTGGCGTTACGACGGGCAAGATGTCTATAGTCATTCTTGGCGAGCCGAGCGATCACGAGCCTTCTGGTGCATCTGGTTTTATGCCACGCCAGCCGATTTTGCCTTCCTGCCTGGCAGTTACACAGCGCTGCTGTATGTTGATGACGTGCTGGCTGGCAGCGTCCCCTTCTCTATCACCGCGCAATGAACAGACGAACCAGGCATCTGCCGCTTCTCTTTGTGCTTGTGATTACGTTTGACATTGCGTCGCTCGCTGTCCTGGCGCAACCACCGACGCCGACTGTTCTGCCCACTGCTACGCCGATCACGCCTGTCGAACACAATATCCTGTTTCGCCCCATCCAACATGACGATAATCCGGTGCATTGGGCAGATCGCAGCTATCCCTATGGCAGCACGCAGGGCGGCAAGCGTGAAGTGCACCTGGGCGTGGAATTTGTCAATCGGCGCGGCACAGAGGTTTTTACCAGTCTGGCGGGCAAGGTCATCTTTGCCGGGCAGGATGACAAGACGCAGTTGGGTCCGCAACAGGATTATTATGGCAAGGCAGTCATCATCGCCCACGATGTCGAGTCGCTGGCAGGTGAACAGATATTTACGCTCTATGGGCATCTGGAAACTATCGCAGTCGAGTCTGGGCAACAAGTTGATGACCTGGAGCTGATCGGAAGCATAGGCTCCAGCGGCGTTGCCATTGGCGCGCATCTGCATTACGAAATTCGCGCCGACGATCCATTCAACTACCGCGCCACTCGCAATCCGGCGCTGTGGCTGCAGCACTACGGCGGACGCGGCTTGTTGATTGGGGCTGTCCATGACGCGGAGGGCGAGTTCATTTACGGCAAGCGGCTGGTTCTTCGCAATCACAAGCTAAGGCGCGAGGTCTACACCTATGCCAGCCAGCGCGTGAACCCCGACACCTTCTGGGGCGAGAACTTCAGCATCAGCGATTTGCCGGCCGGCGAATATCAACTGGTCGTCCTGAGCGACACAGGTGGCATTGCCTACCGCGAAATGATGACGGTTGCTCCGCTGCGCACGACTTTCGTCACGATCGCGCTGGATCAGCGATAGATGCGATTGCGAATTCTCGCCCAGCCCTCCGGCGACAGCTCATGGAAGTACAGCAGGCCGCGGCGCCCTTCGCTGGTTACAACTCCGAATGTTTTGTAGAGCGCTTGATCCAGCGGGATCGCCTGGGGAGTGTCGAATTCTCTGGTTAAAGACACCCCCCTCAGTCCCCCCGAAAAGTCGGGGGGAGGCAACGGCGCGCGCGGATTTCTACGCATGTCGGGGGATGGGGAAAGCCCCCACATACACGAAAATAGACACTCCCTCGGCTGGCGCATCTTGAAGTTCACCGCTCCAAAGGCTATACTGCTTGTTTGGACTTTCGCCTTGCACTATCCATTCAGCATGGTCGCCAGATGCAGCGCGAGCGTATCACGGATCACATTTTCGTCTTCCGCAGCGACTTGTATGCGCAAGTCACAGCTGGCCTCGTGCTCACCGCTGACGGCGCTGTGCTGATCGACACCTTGCTCTATCCAGAAGAGACCTTGCGCATCCGCCGCTACATAGAACAAGGCTTGAAGTCGCGGGTCCGCTTTGTCATCAACACGCATTATCATGCCGATCACAGCACTGGCAGCTGCTTCTTCCCCGAGGCAGAGGTGGTCGCTCACCAGCGCTGTCGTCAGCTGCTGAAGGAGCGCGGACACGAGAGCTTGCGGCGCATGCAAGCGACTGGCGGCGACTTTGACGCGGTACATGTTGTCCTGCCAACGCGCACATTCGAAGACACCATGCTGCTGGAGTTGGGGGGCTGTCGGTTTGAGTTGCGGCATAGTCCTGGGCACAGTCCAGATTCCATCACTTGCTGCGTGGATGACGATACGCTCTTCGCGGCCGACACACTGATGCCCGTACCCTATTTTGTCGATGGCAATCTGGAGCAATTGGCCGATTCGCTGCGGGCGCTGGTGGCAGAGGAATACGAGCATCTGGTGCAAGGGCATGGCGAAGTCATCTTGCGTGGCGAAGCGCCTGCGAAGATCTCCAGCGATCTGGATTACTTGCAGCGCTTGCATGAGGGCGTGCGAAGCGGATTGCAGCGGGGAGACGAAGACATTGAAGAGCGCCTCAGTCTGTCGGATTGCGGCAAGAGTTTTGATCAGCTGCAGGGCATTATCGAGCAACTGCATCGTCAGAATATACAGTCGCTTGTGAACGAGCTGCTGGCGGAAACCCCCGCGCGGCACAATCGACGAGTCGAAGGAAGCAATCTATGGATGCAAAAGCAACTTACTTGACCAGCGCCGGCGAAGCAGAATTGCGCAGCGAGCTGCAACATCTGATTACGGTTCGGCGTCCGGAGTTGGCGCAGAAGCTAAAAGTTGCCGTAGCGCAGGGCGACCTCAAAGAGAATGCCGATTATCACGATGCAAAAGAGCAGTTGGGCTTCATCGAGGGTCGTGTTCGCCAGTTGGAAGGCATTCTGCGCGATGCGGTTGTGGTCGAAGCGGGCGAAGGCAACGACGAAGTGCGTGTCGGCTCGACCGTGATTATTCTGGAAGATGGCGAAGACGAATCGGAAGAATATCAGATCGTGGGCAGTGCAGAAGCCAACCCGCGCCAGCGCAAGATATCACTGGAAAGTCCCATCGGCGCTGCGCTGCTGGGCAAGAACCAAGGCAAGAAAATCAAAGTACAGACACCCGACGGCGTCGTCAGGTTCAAGATTGTCGCCGTGCGTTAGTGGAAGATCTAGGATTTACGCCCCCATCTTGACGGGTGAGACGTAGAGGGAGCGCTGGCCGAGATCACGAATAGGGCATGAAGTTGCCAGTGCCGCCAAAAGGATCGCTTTCTTCGTCTTCCGGGCGCTTCTTGGGACTTTGCGGAGTCTTGCTGGCGGCTGGTGGGGGTGGTGGCGAGGCGCTCTGTGATGGTGGGGCGACGGGCACTTCGGCATATTCGCTGAAAGGCGATGCTATCGCGCCGGGATACACGTCTGCAGGAACCGCTGCTTGCCCCGCGCCTTTATACCAAGCCATCAACTCGATCTGCAGCGATTCGATGCCGCTGTTGGGCAAGCCGCCGCCATAATTGCAGACCACCGCTTTAATCTCTGCCTGGATGATCAAGGCGCTGCTCTCTACGACCTGCACGGCACCAGCTTCAGCCGCTACGATGTCGTTGGCAAGATCGCTTACACGCTCGCCGATATTGGCTACCATGGCCGGATCTCCCATAGCCGCTGGCGCAGCGAAGAACTTCGACAGCGTCTCTTGGGTCTGGATGTCGAAGCCCCAAAATTCAACCGATTGCAGCTCGCCCGAGACTTGTGACGCCGCGGAAATACCACATTCGCCCAGGAAATCGCTGCCCTGCGCATGGCTCAGTTCGATTGCGAATGAATCGTCATAATTGCTGCCTTTGACAAAAGCCGACATGGTATGCAAGACTGGCGCGCCAAATTGCGGATGCATCGTGCCGCTGGGAGGGGTAGCGGGATCTTTCCATTGCGGCGCTGACGAGGGATTGGCAAAGCCGCTAGTAGCCTGGGGACCAGCCTGTGGGGCGGCAGCGGCTGTTGTCTCTGGAAAGTGCGACGCATCGTCTGGCATGGCGGCGCCTCCGCTCATGCCGAGCAGACCGCGTCCGATTATGGTCGCGATTGCAGCGCACAGCGCCACGATGAACAGAGAGGCGATCATCTGCAGGCTGCTGAAGACCATGCCCGGATCTTCGGGAGCGTTTGCGCCATCCAGCTCGTTGAAGCCGGGAATGCGCGTAATGGCATCCAAGGCTTGTCGTTCTGCCAATGGGATCTGCAAATTGGCGGCCAGGCTGCGGACGGTCGCTTGTGGTTCGGGTATCTGCTGCAAAACCAGCAGGGCGTTGCTGTCGTCATAGCTGATCGTCTGTGAGTGGCCGACCGCCACCATGCGCACCCATTGCTCAATGGCTTGCTGGCTCATGTGGCGTGGCGAAGCGCCGGTAAACTCGGTGGGGATGATGACATAGGCGACAACCAGCCCAATAATCATGCCGGCCAAGAGCAGAGCGATTGTGCCCCGCTGGGGCGCTGAATCGATGAGGCTTTGGATGCGCGGAGAGGACAAGCTCAGCCCGCTGGCATTTTGATCGGCAGGTGCAGCGGGCATGGGGGGCTGTGAATGCGGAGAATTGCCAGCCTGAAGACTCATGCGGGTCAACCTTTCGAGGTTGCAATAATATAGCTGGGCAGCATTATAGGCTGGTTGTGAAATGGCAACAAATGCCATGCGCGGCAATTTGTTTGCATTTTGCTCGTGTCTGTGGCGGCGCTGCGCCTAGTCTGTGAGGGGCTCCGCCACTTCGACTGTGTTGAGATTGCGCGGCAGACGCCAGGTCGTGTAGTCGCAGTCCGGATAGCGGCTGCAGCCATAAAAGGTACGACCCTTGCGCGTGCGTTTGCGGACGACCTCGCCTCGTTGTTCATCCCCGCAAGTCGGGCACAGATGCCCAGTACGATCGAGGTATCGCTCCGTGTGTTTGCATTCAGGATAGCGCGAACAGCCGATGAATTTGCCATAACGCGAATGTTTCACCAGCAGATCGCCCTCTTCGCAGCTGGGGCAACCGCGGCCGACCTTCTCTGCGACATCACGTTGCGGCATATTCTGCTCTGCATACTGCAGCCGCTGCTCAAATGGAGCGTAGAATTCGCCCAGCATCGGCCTCCAGGGCAGCTTGCCGTTCGACACCGCATCCAGCTGGTCTTCCATGCGCGCAGTGAAGGTGTAGTCCATCTCTGCGGCGAAGAATTCCGACAGCAGTTCGCAGACGACGAATCCCGTCTTGGTTGGCTTCAAGCGGCGCTGTTCTTGCGTCACATAATCGCGGGCCTGGATGACGCTGACTGTCGGGGCATAGGTGCTGGGACGGCCGATGCCTTTGTCTTCCAGTTGGCGGATGAGCGTGGCTTCGGTATAACGCGGCGGCGGCTGCGTAAAATGCTGCTCGGGCAAGATCTGCCTGCGCTCGAGCATTTCGCCCGTTTGCAGGTCCGGGAAGTCTTGCTCTGGTTCTGCGCTCGCTTTCACAGCGCCAGAAACGGCCAGGTGCCCGCTGAATTTTAGCTTGCTGCCCGATGCGCGCAGCAGGTAGGGCATGTCTTCGGGAGTCAAGCCGGCGGCGATTTCGATGCGCAATGTGTCATAGACAGCCGGCGCCATCTGGCTGGCCACAAATCGCTGCCAAATCAGCCTGTAGATGGCAAGTTGCGCCTTGTCCAGATGCCCCGAGAGCGACTCGGGCGTCCGTTTGACGCTGGTGGGGCGGATGGCTTCGTGAGCTTCCTGGGCGCCCTTGGCACGGGTTTTGTATTTTGGCGGCGACTTGGGCACGAAGGAACTGCCGAATTTGTCTGCGATGTACCTGCGCGCCTCGTGCTGGGAGTCTTGCGAAACTTGCACGCTGTCGGTACGCATATAGGTGATCAAGCCGATCGTTTTGCCCGTGCCGATGTCGATGCCTTCATACAGTTGCTGGGCAAGGCGCATGGTGCGGCTGGCGCTCATGCTGCGGCGCGATGACGCTGCTTGCTGGAGCGTGCTGGTGGTGAAAGGCGCAGCTGGTCTGGACTGGCGCGTGCCGCGTTTGACGGCAGCCACCTGGAACAGGCTATTGCGCAGCATGTCGACATGGGGCAGCACAGTCGCTTCTGTATCCAGCGCAGGTGGATCGCCGCTCTTGGCATCAAAGCTCACACTGGAATCGCCGATCTTTGTCAGGCGGGCTTTGAATGGCGCGTTGGCTTGGTCTTGTCCTTTTGCAAGCAGCGCGTCTATCGTCCAATGTTCGACTGGAACGAAGCTCTTGATGGCATTTTCGCGCTCGACAACCAGACGCAAGGCGATGCTCTGCACCCGCCCGGCCGATAGCCCGCTGCGGACTTTCTTCCACAACAGCGGCGACACCTGATAACCAACCAGTCGGTCTAGGATGCGCCGCGCCTGCTGGGCATCGACCAGATCCATATTGATGTCGCGAGGGTTGGAGAACGCAGCTGCTACGGCGCTGTCGGTGATTTCATGAAAGACGACCCGTTTTACTTTGGCTTCGGGCATTTCCGCCGCGGCCACCAGGTGCCAGGCGATCGCTTCGCCCTCGCGGTCGGGGTCTGTCGCCAGGTAGATTTCTTCTGCGCCCGCTACCGCCGCTTTGAGTTCCTTGACGGTGGCGCGCTTTTCGTTGGGCACGCGATATTCGGGTTCAAAGTCGTTTTCAATATCCACCGAAAGCCGACTCTTGAGCAAGTCGCGCACATGCCCCACGGATGACAGCACGGTGTAGCCCTTGCCCAGGAAGCCGCCTATGGTGCGCGCTTTGGCGGGCGATTCAACGATAACGAGCTTGCCGACATGTTTGGCTTTGGCGGCGCGCTTGCCATTGGACCTGGATTTGGAAACGGCGCGAGATTTGCTTCGCGACTTTTTCGGGGCTTTTTTGCGCTTGGGCTTTGCCACTACTTGCGGTTTGGGGATGCCGTCGTGAGCTGGTGTAGTGCCCCTGCGGTAGAGGCCCTTGCCGCATTCGGCGCATTGTCCGCGCGTGCCAGCTACACCAGCTTCAGAATAGACTGCCTTGGGGTTCTGCATGATACGTTTGGTTTTGCAAGTCAGGCAATGTACTTCAATCGCTTGTTTTTCTTGGTCAGCCATATCCCGTCCTGGTCGGTGTGTGGGTGCTGTTAGAGATACTCATTGCTGCCATTTTCGCGCAGGTAATCCACTACCTGTTTGACATCTTCGGTGCGGTCTTTGTGACAAACCAGCAGCACATCGCCCGAGTCGACCACCACGACATCTTCTACGCCGATGGTCACCGCCAGCCGATCGCTGAAGACCAGCGTGTCGCGCGTATCCAGGATGACGCGGTTTTCGCGCGCTTGGCCCTTGATACAGTTGCCAAAATTGTCTTGCGGCAAAATGTCATATAGGGATGCCCAGGTGCCGACATCGCTCCAGCCGATATCAATGGGAATGACGGCGATATTATCCGCCTTCTCCATGATGGCGAAATCAATCGATAAAGTCGGCATCGTCTCCCAGATATCGCGCAATTTCGTCTGATAATCGGGCGCCTGGCTGACCGATTGCAAATAAGCGCACATGGCATACATGCCCGGCTGGTAACGTTCGAGGTCTTGCATAGCCCGGTCGACGCGCCAAATGAACATGCCCGAATTCCAGCTGTATTCTCCCGCCGCCAGGAAATGCGTCGCCCGCACGATATCCGGTTTTTCGGTGAAGCGTCGGCTCATGTACACCGGGAATCCGCGACAATCGCCCAGCGGCTGCCCCTGCTGGATATAGCCAAAGCCAGTTGACGGATACGAAGGCGCCATGCCCAAAGTCACAATTCTGCCATCCTGCGCCAGCTGCCAGGCCGCGCCCAGCACATCGCAGAATATGTCGACTTGGCTGATGTGATGGTCGGCGGTCAAAATGGCAACGGTCGCGTCTGGATCACGTTGCTGGATGACGCTTAATGCCAGCGCCAGAGCCGGTGCGGTATTTTTTGCATAGGGTTCAATGACGAAGTTATCGCGGGGAATGTCCGGCGCTTCGGCCTGCAGTTGTTCGGCGTATTGCTTGCCAGTGACGACAAAGATGTCTTCTGGGGCGAAGAGCGGTTGAATGCGCTCGATGCTGGTGCGAAACATGCTGTGATCGTCAATGAGCGGCAGCAGTTGCTTGGGCATGTCGGCGCGGCTGAGGGGCCACAGGCGCGTGCCTCTGCCACCGGCGGCTATCAACGCATAATAGCTTTTCATCGCCTCGACCTTTGCGGGTTGGGATTGCGCGCGAGGCAGTATTGCATAGCGCCAGCGCTCTCGACAAGTCCCTTTAATTCCAGCAGCGCCAGCGTGGCAGAGACGGTGGCGGCGGGTAGTTTTGTCTCGCGGACGACTTCATCCACATGGCTAGGGTCGGCGTCAAGCAATGCCAGGATGGCGCTTTCTGTCTCGTTGGCCGGCTGGATACGCTCTGCCTGCCGCTGCGTTTGCGCCGCCAGATGCGTCATATTCAAGGCATCCAGAATATCGCTGACATCCAAGACCAGCCTCGCGCCGTCCTGGATCAGCCGGTTGCAGCCGCGCCCGCTGATGCTGTGATAGCTGTGTGGCACGGCGAAGACATCCCGCCCCTGCGCAAGGGCGTGGTCGGCGGTATTCAGCGCGCCGCTGCGTTCTGGCGCTTCTGCCACGAGCAGGCCATGCGAGAGCCCGCTGATGATGCGGTTGCGCTGCGTGAAGTTCGTGCGCAAGGGTGGCGAGCCAACCGGCAGCTCGCTGATAATCGCGCCGTTTTGCATGATCTCTTCGGCAATATTGATGTTTTCGCGTGGATAGATGATGTCGATGCCTGCGCCCATGACGGCGATGGTGCGTCCGCCCGCTGCCAACGCGCCACGATGCGCCGCCGCGTCGATGCCATGCGCCAAGCCAGAGACAATCGTGATGCCATGCTGCGCAAGCTCTTGCGCGAGCTCGTTCGCCGCATCCCAGCCACGTTTGCTGGCTTTGCGCGTGCCGACAAGGCCCAGGCACTTTTCGTCATCTGCACTGAGCTGTCCGCGCACATAGAGCAGCAGCGGGCGATCGTCTAGCTGACGCAGCAAGGCAGGGTAGGCGGCATCGTCTTGGGTTACCAAGCTCGCTCCAGCCGCCGCAACCTTGCCCAACTCGCGCTGCAGGTCGATTTTCTGGCGCGCTGCGCAAAAGCTGCCCAGCATCTTCTTCGGCAGGGGCAGTCGCATCATAGCGGCGTCTGTCTCCAACCAGAGCGCTTCTGGCGACTCGAAATGCGCCAACAGCCTCGACAGCTTGACGATTCCGAAGTCGGGCAACAAGTGCAAGCCCAGCCAATAGCGGTGCTGCGGATTATCGCGCATGCAGTTTCATCTTTGTGGTGAAGTCGTCAAAAGCATATCAGCGTGGGCAAATTGCTGTCAAGGCGGGCGCTGGTTTCTTGTTGGGGGGAGCAGCCCCTCGGGCAAGGTCATGCTGATGACGCCGCTTTCAAAATCAATGTGGTCTATCGTCTCGTCGTGCGCGGGGATAAGCAACTCGCCACCGTCTGCGCTTTCGACTATGTAGACATCGTTGGCGCCGGTTTCCAGCACCTCGCGGATGCGACCGACCTCGTTGCCATCGGCGACAACCAGCAGGCCGGTCAACTGAAACAGGAA
This sequence comes from Chloroflexi bacterium bin20, assembly GCA_002238485.1. Classification (GTDB taxonomy): domain Bacteria; phylum Chloroflexota; class Anaerolineae; order Aggregatilineales; family Phototrophicaceae; genus UBA6055. Next base: position 502,311 of record MPMG01000001.1, read on the forward strand.
GTATTCGCCTTCGTTCAGCGGCGGCAACTGCTCAATATCGCAGTATACGAGCTTGCCGCGCATTTTATCGGCATGTTCGCGGCGATCGCAGCCGTCCAGCGAGAGCAGGGCATAGGCTTTGTTGAAGCGAATTCGCAAGACATCGACTCGTGCGCGTTCTTGGCTGGTATCGCTGTCGGCCAGGTAGATGTACTCCAGCTGCCTGAGCGCTTGGGGGTCGTGGCAGAGCACGCGCATGCGCAGTTCGCCACGCACGCCATGCGGACGCAAAATCTCGCCGATGACCAGTTGTCGCGGCTTTTGACTGTTTGTCACGATTGGCTATTCGATTTCCAGGATAACGCGTCGCCGCCGGTCGCGTCCGCGTTCGTTCTGTTCGGGCATGGCACGCAGCAGCGCGCGGATGGAATTGGCCACGCGGCCGTTGCGCCCGATGACGCGCCCCATATCGCCAGAAGCGACCGACAACTCCAGCACGACATTGCGGCTGTTGTCTTTGCGGCTTACCCGCACCTGGTCGGGGTGGCTGACCAAGTTTTCGGCGATGTATTGAACCAGTTGCTCTTCCATAAGCAGCGCTGCCTTTCGTCCTAGCTCTCGGCTTCGGCAGCCATGCGAGCCGCCTCGCGCGCCTTGATCTTGCTTTCGCCGTCGCCGGGGGCTGGATAGTTGGTCTTTGGGCTGGGCAGCGGCGGACGCGTCTCTTCGGCTTCGCGCAGCAAGTCTTCCATGCTTTCGCCAGCCCGCAGCCGTTCATATCGCGCCCAGGTGCCCGTGTGCGTCAACAGCCGGCGGACGGCATCGCTGGGCTGCGCGCCGACCGAGAGCCAATACAAGGCGCGGTCTTCTTCAATGATTTCTGTGGCGGGCCGGGTGCGCGGGTTGTAATGCCCGATATTTTCCAGGTAGCTGCCGTTGCGAGCCTTGCGCTGGTCGATGACGACGATGCGGTAGCTGGGCTGGCGCTTGAGGCCCTGACGGCGTAGACGAATGCGAACCATGTGTTTTCTCCTGCTAGTTTAGGCGGTCAAGCCGGGGATCTTTGGCATCTTCCCGCGGCTGATTTGATTCATGAGACGGCTCATCTGGCGGAATTGCTTGAGCAGATCGTTGACATCGCGCACTTCCACACCACTGCCGGCGGCGATTCGTTTCTTGCGGCTGGCTTTTAATATGCGCGGGTGGCGGCGTTCCTGTGGCGTCATGGAATTGATGATCGCCTCGACCTTGCGGACGCGCTTTTCCATATCATCGCTGTTGATTTCGGCTTGTGTCTGCAGTTTGGACATGCCGGGAATCATGCCCATGACCTTGCCCAGTGGTCCCATGCGGCGGATCTTCTGCAGTTGCTCGAGGAAGTCTTGCAAAGAAAACTCATTCTTCATTATTTTGCTTTGCAGGCGCAGCGCTTCTTCTTCTTCGTAAAGCGTCTCGGTCTTTTCAATCAGCGACATGATATCGCCCATGCCGAGGATGCGTTGGGCGATGCGATCGGGGTGGAACAGCTCCAGCGTGTCGGCGCTGACCTTCTCGCCGGTGCCCATGTATTTGATGGGCACGCCCGTCACCGCGCGCATGGAAAGAGCCGCTCCGCCGCGCGCATCGCCATCCACGCGCGTAAGGATCAAGCCAGTGATGCCCAGGCTTTCGTTGAAGCCACGCGCGATATTGACTGCTTCCTGCCCGGTCATGGCATCGGCGACGAGCAAGATCTCGGCTGGCGAAGAGATGCGTTTGATCTCCTCCAATTCTTCCATCTTTGTGTCATCGATTTGCAGGCGGCCCGCCGTGTCTATCAAGACGACATCGGCATTGTTTTCGCGCGCCTGTTTCAGTCCGCGCCTGACGATATTGGGCGGCGTATCGCTGGCGCCTTCTTCGTAATAGGGCACGCCGATCTGCCTGGCCAGCGTTACCAACTGGTCGACCGCGGCGGGGCGATAGGTATCGGCAGCCAGCATCATGGGCTTGCGGCCATTGGAGCGCAGGTGCAGGGCGAGCTTGGCGGTGTTGGTCGTTTTGCCAGCGCCTTGCAAGCCCACCATCATGATGACATGCGGCGTGGAACTGCCGCTGAAACTGAGTCGGCCCGCTTCGCCAAGCATATCCACCATTTCTTCGTGGATGATCTTGACGACCTGCTCGCTGGGCTTCAGCGCATTGTGCACTTCTTCGCCCAGGGCCCGTTGGCGGACTTGCTTGATGAAATCCTTGACGATGGGCAGCGCGACATCCGCCTCGAGCAGCGCCATCCGCACCTCGCGCATGACGGCTTTGACATCGGCCTCTTTGACGGTGCCGCCCTTGCGCAAACTCTCAAAGGCGGTATCCAGTCTTTGGCTTAGAGAATCAAACATAGGCCTCGCTCGTCGAATTGCGACATGGCAGTCTACAGGCTGGCTCGGCAACTGTCAAGGCAGGGCTTTGGCTATACGCACGCCGCGCAGCATCGACAGCGCCGCCAACAATCCCAACAGACCCGCCATTGTGCCGATGATGACGAAGTTGCCGCCGCTGACTTTGTAGATCGTTGCGCCCAGCGCAGCGCCGACAACCCTGCCCAGCGAGTGCGCACCCTGGTTGGCCGACATCATTACCGCGCGCGCATCGGGCAGGACTTCGGTGAACAAGGGCAGCGCCGACACGATAGATGTCTCGATGCTGACGAACAGAACAAAAATGCCCAGCATGGCCAGGGGCAAGCTGAACGACAAGCCAGGGATAATGAAAAAGCAGACTGCGGCGATCAACATGCCGGTCGTAGCGGTGCGTTTCGTGCCCAGCCGGTCGGCCAGCGCGATGACGATGAACTCGCCCAGGATCTCGGCGATGGCGATGAGGATGGTCAACGTGCCCAGCGCTGTCAGCAACAAGTCGAATGAGTCTTCCATCCACAAGCCATAATTGATGAAGAATGTCTCGTGCGCGATGGTCATGCAAATCGAATACAGCAGCGCAAATAGGGCCGGCGGGTGACTGCTGACACGGCGCATGGCGGTCAATGGATTGATGACAGTGATGCGATCGTGGCGCTGTTGCGGATCCTGATCGGCTTCGACCATCAGCCACACAGCCAACGTGCCCAAACCCAACAGGCCAGCGACGAACAGGAATACGGCTTGCAGGCTGCTGGCTTCCAGCAAGTAACCGGTGACAGGCGCGGCAATGACCAGCGAAAGCGCCCAGCTTAATTCGGCGAATCCCATCACGCGCGCGCGGCGGCTGAATGGAATGACATCGCCAAGATAGGCTTGGAAGGTCGGGTCGTAGATGATCTTGCCCACGCCCAAGGAAAACATCACCAGTACGAACAGTCCCCATTCGGCAAAGAACGCGCCCAGCAGACTCATGACAGTCATCATCAGCAGCGAGCCAACCATGACTGTTTTGCGCCCGAAATGCTCGGAGATCGTGCCAAGCAAGGGGCTGAACAAGCCTGCGCCGTTGGTCAAGGCGATGACATTCTGTACGCTGACGGCGGAAACGCTGAATGCGCCGCCAATCGCCGATACAAAAGGATAGGCGAATCGTTTGCTGACATTGATGACCAGACGCGCAAAAACGATGGCGAGGATCGAGCGGATGACGCCGCTGTCAAATTGACGTTCTGCTAGCGCTGGTTTACGAGACATGCTGCAGCGTCCTGTCGCAGGCGGGCGCGAAGTCGGTCAATCCTCGGTAGCCACGGGCGAAGTCGGCTGCGCGCGAACCGACAATGACGGTTGGCACGGCATTCAACGTGTGCCGGCGCGTGCTCAAATCTTCCATATTGCCGTGATCGCTTGTGATAACGATCAAGCCGGCGTCGTCATCCCATTCCTCGAGCAAGCCGCCCAGCACAGCATCAAAACGCTCCAGCAATTCCACACCCAGCGGCAGCGTGCCGCGATGCCCGATGCGGTCAGTCATCCAGTGAGAGTGGAAAGCGAAGTCGTAGCTGCTAGACAGCTTTGCCAGCAATCGTCCGGCCTCTTCGGGGCTATAGTCGGGCAGGTCGCCCATATTGAGGTGACGCCGCCAGCCCTCGGTCGTCCATTCCGCCGTCATTGCGCGCCGATGCCTGATATCGTCGATGCCAAATTGCGCGCCATTCGCTACGAAATCCGCCAGTTGAATGCTGGAACGCAGCGTCTTGCCGCGCTGCCAGTCTCTCTGCAAGCGAGAAGGATAGGCAGTCAAGAGCCTTGCCGATCTGCCGCCACCCCGCAGCTGCAGGAAAAGGCTGTGCTCGCTGATGATGGAACGAGTCCTGGCGTCCGGTTTCGGTCCATAGTGTCGTCCCAGCATTTTCGGCACATTCAAGCCTGTCAGCAGCGCCGCTTGCCCGGTGCCGCTTTGGGGTCGCCCAGCCACGCCCATCCGCGCATCGGTGGGGATGAAGATGGCGCGTTCGCTCTGCTGGATGCCGGTCTGCGCCAGCCAGCGCAGTCCATTGCTCAAGCTGTGCATAGTTGGCGTTTTGGCGACAGCGAAGGGGTTGTGCAGCAGATCGTCCGCGCCCAAACCAATGCCATCCAGAAAAAGTGTCAAAATGCGCATCGGTGGCTAGCGGTGGGCGAGCAGGAATGGGTTGGTCCTGCGCTCATGCCCGATGGTCGTTTCACCCATGTGCCCGGGCAGCACAGTCACGGCATCGTCCAATGGCATCAGCCTATCCAGGATCGAGCGCATCAACAGCGCGTGATCGCCGCCGGGCAAGTCGGTGCGGCCTATGCTGCCAGCAAAGAGCGTATCGCCGCTGAAGAGTATCCCTTCTTTTTCCATGAGCAAGCTGATATGACCGGGCGCGTGTCCGGGCGTATACAGGCACTTCAATTCAATGCTGTCCAAAATGATCGTTTCTTCATCTTCCAATCTCTTGTCGGATTCTGGCGGCGCGGGCAGCTTGCCCAAGCCAAAGTAAAGCCCTTGCAGGGGCACTTCTTGCAGCAGGGGAGCTGCCTCTTTGTGTGCGACAAATGGAATTTGCCATTGTTCCTTGAGCGCGGCGGCCGCCAGCACATGATCGAGGTGGGCGTGCGTGGCTACCATCATCTTTATGCTCCAGCCTTCTTCGGCAGCGGCAGCCAAAATGAGATCGGGGCTGTCGACTGGATCGATAAGCAGGGCGTTCTTTGTCGCGGTATCCGCCACCAGATAGGCGTTGGTGGCAAATGCGCCCAGCGTCAGCGACTTGATAGCGATTGACATGCGTTTCCTTTCTTATAGCGAGCTCCGCAGCATGGCGCGCAGTTCCGCTACCTCCTGCATCTTCAGCGCGACAGCTGCCAGCGCGAAAGCCACCAGCCCCAGCAAGCCTTCGCAAGCCAACCGCGCGAGGGTCATGGTCAAGCTGCGCTCGGGCAGGGCAGTCGTCCATAGCGTATCTGCGGCTATGATGACAGCCGCCATAATCAGCGAAGCGACCAACGTTTTCATCAACGTGCGCGTCAATTCATTTTCCTGCGCGCCCTGCCAGCGCCGCCGCAATATGACCAGCAGCGACAGCACCTCAAACATGACGCCCAGCGAATTTGCCAGCGCCAGCCCGCTCACATTGCCGATCTCGGGTCGCAAGCCCAACCAGGGCAGCGAGCGCGCCACAGCATTGCCAAAGCTGGCTGCATCAACAAGCTCCACTTCACTCAAGACCAGGGCGCCTGCAAAGTTGATCAGCGCGCCACCAGCGGCAGCGAAGAGCGGCGTCAACGTGTCTTTATCGGCATAAAAGCTGCGCGCGATCACTTCCAGAACAGCATGCACGATCAAGCCCAACGTGAACATGCTCAACGTGCTGTAGACCAGCGCCGAAGCAGATGAGTCAAATGCGCCGCGCTCCAGCAGGCTGATCAGCGGTCTGCCCAGCACAATCAAGGCGACAGCGGACGGTATGCTGCAGGCCAGGATGAATCGCAAGGCCCCAGACATTGCGCCGCGCTTGCCCGCCAGGTCGTCTATCTCGCTCAGCGCAGCCAAGGTCGGAAAGATGACGATGCCCATGGCTGTGCCGATCAGTGTCTGCGGGATCTGCATCAAGCGCCAGCCCCAATCCAGCGCGCTGACGGAGCCACTGCCCAGTCGCGAGGCGATATTATTCATCACCAGGAAATTGAGACTGAACACGCCCAGCCCGCCGATGCGCGGCAGCATCAGCCAGATTACCCGCCACAACTGCCGATTGCCGAAGCCCAGCTCGAGCCGCCAGCGCATGTTGTAGCGTGCCAAACCCGGCAGCTGGACGCCAAAATGCAATGCCGCGCCGATGACTGCGCCCCAGGCAATGCCATGCACGCCGAAACCCGGCAGCAGGAAGAGCACGCCGAAGAGAATGCCCAGATCGAACATGATGGGCGCCAAGGCCGGCAGCAGAAAATGCTGATGCGAATTGAGGATGCCGCTAAATGTGCCGCTGACGGAAAAAACGATCGTGCTCAGCAGCAAGATGCGCATCATGTCGATGGTGTTTTGCGTGGTCGGCGCATCAAAGCCCGGCGCGACCAGGTTGCGCACCAGCCAGGGCGCTAGCAAAAATACGGCCGCGCTGATCAGCAGCGCCAACATGAAGATGGTGTTGATCAGGTTGCTGGACAAACGCCAGGCCGCTTCGCGCTGTCCCTTGGCGAGCATGCCGCTGAAAACGGGAATGAAGGCATGAGTCAGCGCGCCGCCAGAGATCAGGATGACGATCAATTCGGGGATGCGGTTGGCGGCGACATAGGCGTCCAGTTCGCTGCCCACCCCAAATGCCTGGGCGATGATTAGCGTCTGCACCAGGCTGATGAGCTTGGCTGCGGCGAAAGCCAACATGACTGTCACGGTCGAACGGGCGATGCGCCGATTTCGCCCCAGGGTTTTCGAGCTGTCCGCTATGCTGGTCACTGGCTTAGGCTGTCCAGCGCTTGCCGCGCCGCTTCGTAATTGCGGTTGTAGCCCAAAGCGCGCCGATATGCCGAAGCTGCCCGCTGGGTCTGGCCCTGCGCTTCATAGACGCGACCGCGCCAATAATAGGTTTCTTCCAGCTCGGGGGCTGTATTTTGGTTGTGAGCGGACAGGGTCAATACATCTTGATAGCGACCGACGGCGAAGTAAGCTGCAAATGCGCCATGCTGATACCACATCATGCGCCAGGGAAGCCTGCCGGTGCTTGTCGCCTGGTCGAAGGCCGCCGCTGCTTCCTGATGCCGCCCCAGCGCCACCAGCGAACTGCCCATATTGAACCAGGCGAAGACATCTTGTGGATTGCTCCGCGCCTCGCTTTGCGCAGTCTCGAAAGCGATTTTCGCTGCGTCTGTCTCGTTCCAGTGCTCCGCCAACATGTTGCGCAGCAATGACTCGCGCTCGGGATGATAAACGACGATGAAGGTGCGGTTGAAGGCGCGCCAATCGTTGTCGACGCGGGCATAGCTTTCGGTTATGCCATTGGCATCGGGACCAACGCCCAAAAAGCTGTCATAAAAATAGAAAAGCTGGACGGCATCGTCATAGCCGACGACCACTCGATAATGACCGATCCAGTCGTAGCCCTCGAACATTGCGGCGGTTTCGATCACGGTCGGGAAGCCATTCGCCACGAGCCGCTTCAGCAAATCTAGCGAACCGCCGACGCGCACGATCGCTTCGACAAAACTCTCCTGGCGCACAAAATTCGCCAGCTCATGCGGGCTGACATTCTTGTCTTCACGATTCGGCTTCAGTATGTCGCCGGCATAGGCTTGGGGCTGTCGCCAGCCATGAAAACTGAGCGCCATGGTGATGGTCGCGGGACCACAATTGTTCCAGGTCTGCTGCTGGTGCAAGACGCCGTCTATGCGCGCGCTGGCAGGCAAAAAATCAACTGGCGGTGCAAGGGACGGCAGCAAGGTGGGTTGCGGAATGGTCGCTGTGGGCGGACTTATGAAGGTGGCGGAGGGCGCAGCAGTGGCGGGAATCGGACTTGGAGAAGCCGTCGCTGCTATGGCAATCGGGGCTGCTGTCACGGTTGGCGAAGGCAAGTCCAGCGGCAGATCCAACAGCGACAGCGCCTCGCTCTCAGCGGCGGGTGCGGCGATTGTCGGGAAAACGCCACCGGCTGGAGTCGGTCTGCGCAAGACCCTCATAAACGGCAATTGGTCGATGACGCGCTGCTGCTGCGCCGGCTTCAATATTTCGCGAAAGCCATACACGGCGAAGGCAGCCCCCAACACAAAGGCGAGGAAAGCCAGGATGATGCCCCAAAACAGCCAGCGAGGCGGCGCGCGCAACCCCTCGTCACGGCGCAAGATGCTTCGGGGGCTGGGCTGGGTATCATGCAGGCTGCGCACAGTTGCTGGCTCGCTGCTTTGCCATACCGTCAATATAGCATAGTAGCGGCGATAATCCAGCGGCGGCGAGCTAGAGGCGGCTGCGCGCGTCCAAGAATGATTGCAGAATAACGCAGGCTGCCAGGTCGTCGATCGGCTCGTGAGCGCCCCGCCTCAGCATCCGCGCCATATTCCGCGCTTCTTCGCTGGTCAGGTATTCGCTGATCTCGTGCACAGGCAGATCAGTCGCATTCCGCAAATCTGTGATCCAGTCGCGCACGGTGTCCGCCTGCGTGGCGATGCCGGCTGGGGCATTGGGATTGACTGGCACGCCGACCACAAGAGCCACAGCCCTCTCCCGCATGGCGATCTCGATGATGGCGGCAAAGTCTTGGCTGGCTCCGCGGCTTTGCAATATAGCCAGTTCACGCGCGCTGATTCCCAAGGCGTCGCTAATCGCCAGACCGATGCGCTTTTCTCCGAAGTCGACTCCCAGCAGGCGTCCGCTCATGGGGCTTCCTGGACTTCGATATGAATGCGTATGGGCAAGAGCGGCATATGCCCGAAACCACGCGGGTGCAAGCTGAGGCGGGGCGGGGGCTGCTGCACAAAACCCTTGTTGTCGCGCAAGATGCTTTGCGCTTCGTCAAGGTCTGCCCCAGCAAGCTGCTCACGCAGGGAATCGGCGTCCAGAGATGCCAGCGCAATGCCTCTGCCACGTGCTGTGAAGCGAATCTGCTCTTTGGCGCGCGACAGATTGAATGCGCCGCGCTCGTAGACCAGCGAATCGGTCTTGAGAGTCATGTCGGGGGGCACAGACGCCTCCAACTCTGCCAGCACAATTTGCTGCGCCAGTTTCTCGTCCACAGCCAGGGCCGTGACCACAGCGCGCATGGTCAGCGACAATTGGCTGGATATCGCGCCGACGACAGCGGAATAGTCCAGCCAGTCTTTGTTTTCTTCGGCGATTTGCAAAGACTCGATGATGATGACCTGGCTCTCCGACAAACCGGCGCGCATGCGGTCGTAAGCCAGCGATTGCAATTGAAGCCGCGCGATATCCAGCAGGCGCGTTTTGTCGGCAGCTGCAACGACCTTGACGCTGCGATCGCTCCCGCCGGCCGCAGGCGCAGGATTGCTGATTGTCACGCTTTGGTCCAGGGGACCGAAGACCCTATTGATCATGCCCGCATCGACATTGCCGATGCTGCCGCGATAGCCTTCAGCAGCCACTATCGCTGCATCGATGCTGCTGCCGATGCCACCGGGCACGACTACACTGGCGATTGTCTCAAACAGAATGGGTTCAGCCGTGCTGGCGCCTATGGTCGATCCAGCTGGGATGTCAACGGGCTGGTCGGTGAGGTTGGAGAATGTCACCGCGCCTGCTGCAGGGACTCCGTCAAGCCATTGCGTCCCGCTGCTGGGGATGCTCGCGCTGGTTTCGATTGTTTCGCGCAGCGGGATTGCCGGGATCAGCGCGCGTTGCAGATCGACAGCTTCGGCTTTGCGGTCGGCAGTGATTTCGACCTCGATCCCCACTCGCTCGCTGCGCAGCCGAACGCGAAGCACCGCGCCGGGCGCAATGACATACACCAGCGCGCCGACGACCGCGCACAAGAGCAGGATGATAGCGGCGCGCAAAAACAAGATTCGCCATTTGTTTCTTTCGCGGGGTCTTGCCAACCTGTTGGCGATCCATGCCAGGTCGCTGGGCTGCAATTCGGCGCGCGGACGATGATAACGGGGCAGGAAGACCTTGTTGCGGCTGCGTTTCCAGCGCTGGTTTTGGCTGGCTTCGATGCTCTCAAAACAGCTGAGGTTCAACTCGGCGGCATGCGCTTGCAGACCGGGGTCCTGCGAGACGATTGCCAGTTGGATGACATTTCGGTCGGCTTCTCGCTGGATCAGCACCAGGTCGAGCCGCCGTTTGAGGTTGTCGCAGTCGGGCGTCCAAACTAGCACGACGCGCTGTCCACGTAGTTGCGACAATCTGGCGCGTAGGCTGGTGATCGTATCGTTTGGCGCGAGATGCAACTGCTCAATTGTGGAGGACATTACGCAGGCCTGCGCAAATACTTAGCTGCTGTTGATCAATTCACGGGCTTTTTGCAGCGCCTCGGGTATTTTGCTGCTGTCGCGTCCGCCAGCCTGCGCCATCTGCGGGCGTCCGCCGCCGCCGCCGCCGACCATGCGGGCGATCGGTTTGATCAAGTCGCCAGCGCGCGTGCCTTCTTTCACCAGCGCATCGGAAACAGCTACAATGATCTGGGGCTTGCCGCCATTGTCGCTCGCCAGCACCAGCACGCCACGGTCGACGCGGTTGCGGAACCAGTCGGCCATATCGCGCATGGCATCCATGGGCATGCTGTCCAGCTGTGCCAGCAAGGCTTGCACGCCGTTCAGTGTCTCTAATCCGCTCATCAACAAGTCATCAAAGTCGCTCTTCGCCAACTTGCGCCGCAGCCTCTCGTTATCACGGCGCTCGGAAGACAACTCACCTTGCAAGGCGACGACCCGCTCCAGCGCTTGTTCGGGCACTGCGCCAAGCTGCTCGACAATTGTCTGCAGCGCGCCCAGCTTGTCATTGAGGAATTGGACGGCGGCGTGACCGGTCAGGGCTTCGACACGGCGGATGCCTGCGCTGACGCTGCCCTCGCTGGTAAAAACGAAGCTGCCGATTTCGGCTGTGTGCGCGACATGCACGCCACCGCACAATTCGTAGCTGTAGGGTCTGGCGGGCGACTGGATTACGACGGTGCGAACCTCATCTCCATATTTCTCGCCAAAGAGCGCCATTGCGCCTTCTCGCCGGGCCTGCTCCAGCGCTTTGACCTGCGCGCGCACGCCGTAGTTGTCTACGATGACGCTATTGATCTCGGCGGAGATGGCAGCTAGCTGGGCGAAGTCGACTTTTTCGTGATGCGAGAAATCAAAGCGCAGCCGCTCTGGCGCGACCAGCGAGCCTTTTTGTTGCACATGCGTGCCCAGTTGATTGCGCAGCGCGGCATGCAGCAAATGCGTGGCTGTGTGATTGCGGATGATGCCGCTGCGGCGCTGGCGGTCGATGCTGGCAGTCACGCGGTCGTCAACAGACGGAGTGCCTTCGACGACTTCGCCGACATGTACGATCATGCCTGTCACTGGCTGCTTCATGGCATCGACTTCAATTTCCCAGTTGTCGCCGCGAATGCTGCCTGTGTCGCTGACTTGTCCACCCGATTCGACATAAAAGCCTGTTGCAGCCAAAACGATTTCTGCGCGCTCGCCTGTGATGAGGTTGTCGACAGCGCGTCCATTCTGCAGCAGCGCCAGCAGCGTCGTCTCGGTGGGCGCATCGCTGTAGGGATCGTAAGCCACGCCTTTGTCTGGCAGCCGGTCCTCCGCTTGCAACTGCGCCAGCAACGCGGCATAGGTCTCGGCCGACTCGATTTCGCCCATGGCTTGTCCGCCGCCACTGATGCGCGCGTGTTCCGCTTCTGCGTCTGTGAAGCCGGCTTCGTCGACCGTGAAGCCGCGCTCTTCGACGACATCGCGGATTACCTGGAAGGGCAAGCCCAGTGTCGCTTTCAGATAAAATGCCCGTTCTCCAGACAGCTCGCCGCCGTCATCCAGCTGCTCCAGCATGCTATCGAGCTCGTTCAAACCGCGCTGCATGGTGTGGTGGAAGCGCTCTTCTTCCAGCGTGATGATGTCTTTGATGCTGTCGGCTTGCTCGACCAACTCGCAGTAATGCTCGCCCATGTTGTCGATGACGGCTTGCGCGATTTCCGCCAGGAAGGGGCGGTCAAATCCCAGCTTGCTGCCAAAGCGAGCCGCCCGCCGAATGACGATGCGTGGAATGGCAGCGCGTCCCTTTGCGCCCGGCAAGACGCCGTCGCAGATGAGGAATACAGCCGCGCGGGCATGATCGGCAATGACTCGGTAGGGCACGATATTGGCATCGCGCTGGGCATCGTTGTGCCCGGTCAGCTCTTGCGCGCGCCGGATGATGGGCATGAACAGATCGGTTTCGTAGGTGGCTTCCACGCCCTGCAATACCGAGACGATTCGCTCCAAGCCCATGCCCGTATCCACGCCCGGCGCTGGCAGCGGCACATCGTACAAGCCGCTGTGCTGTGGGTCTGCTTGCTGGCGATTAAACTGCATAAAGACCAGATTCCAGATTTCCAGAAAACGCTCGTCTTCGGCTTGCAGCTTGGGGATGATCTCGTCTTCGCCAAGCTGTGGCTGCTTGTCCCAGTGAATCTCGGTTGTGGGACCGCAGGGACCGGTATCGGCCATTTGCCAGAAGTTGGTATCGGGACCCATGCGGGCGACCCGTTTGGGATCAATGCCCAGGTCGTCCACCCAGGCGCTGTAGGCTTCGTCGTCATTCTCATAGACGGTATAGACCAGTCGCTCGGGCGGCAAATCAAACACCTTGGTCAGCAAGGTATAGGCATAGCGGATCGCGTCGCGCTTGAAATAATCGCCAAAGCTGAAATTGCCCAGCATCTCGAAGAATGTGTGGTGGCGCAGCGATGGACCGACATTTTCCAGGTCGTTGTGCTTGCCACTGACGCGCATGCACTTCTGCGAGGTGGCGGCGCGGCGATAACTGCGCTTGTCCAGCCCCAGAAAGACATCTTTGAATTGCACCATGCCCGCATTGACGAAGAGCAGCGTGGGGTCATCCGCAGGCACCAGCGAGGACGATGCGACCGGGCGGTGCTTCATCTCCTCGAAGAAGTCGAGAAAGGCTTGCCGGACTTCGGCGCTGCTCATGCGTTTCATGGCTGCATCCCCAAGATTGCGCGCTGTGTTGCGAGGGCGATTATAGAGGGCGCTGCCCAGCATCAACAAGGGCGCATCGCTGTGCTATACTGGCCTTGCGACGACCTGCGGGGAACGAAAGTTGACAGACATGACGACGATTGAAGAGCAAATTGAAGTCTTGATGTCGGGCACGGCCTATGGCGACCCCGATACGCGCGAGAATATGCGCCGCGACCTGCATGCGCGCCTGCTGGAATGCGAGCAGGAAGGGCGGCCCCTGCGCGTCTATTGCGGTTATGACCCGCGCACATCCGACCTGCACCTGGGGCATACCATCACGATGCGCAAGCTGCGTCAGTTCCAGGATTTTGGCCACGATGTAACTTTTCTGGTCGGCACATTCACCAGCCTCATCGGCGATCCATCGGACAAGGACAGCGCCCGCGATCAACTGACCATGCGCAATGTCGAAGACAACGCCCAAACCTATGCCGAGCAGGCTTTCAAGATTCTTGATAGAGAAAAAACGCGGGTTCGCCGCAATGACGAATGGCTGGCGCCCCTGGACTTCGCCGATATCATCCGCCTGGCGAGCCACTTCACCGTGCAGCAATTCATGGCCCGCGAGAACTTCTCCAGGCGAATCGAAGACGGCAAAGCCATTTATCTGCACGAATTCTTTTATGCGCTGATGCAAGCCTATGACGCTGTCGCTCAGGAAGCGGATGTACAGGTCGGCGGACAAGACCAACTTTTCAACATTCTGGTGGCCGGTCGCAAGCTGCAGACGGGCTTGGGACAAAAGCCGCAGATCGCCATCATCATGGGCGAAAGCCTGCCCGGCACCGATGGCGAAATCAAAATGTCCAAGAGCCTGGGCAATCACATCCCGCTGCTCAGCGAGCCATGGGATATGTTCGGCAAGGTGATGAGCTTGCCCGACAAAGCCATGGGCATCTTTCACAAGCTGATTCTGGGTTGGACGCCGGCAAAGGTTGCGCGTCTGGAAGAGCAGTTGCATAGCGGCGAATCGCATCCCAACGATGTGAAGATGCGCCTGTCGCGGGAAATCGTGGGCATTTTTCACAGCCCGGCGGCTGCGCAGGCTGCTCAATCGCGCTGGGACGAAGTCTTTCGTAGTGGAGGCGGCCTGCCCGATGACATCGCCGAATCGAGTTTGTCCGCCGATGCCGAAATACGCGATGTGCTGCTGCGCCTGAAGATGGTAAGCAGTCGCGGCGAAGCCAAAAGGCTCATCCAGCAGAACGGCGTGCGCCTGAACGAGCAGAAAGTCGCCAGTCCGCAGACGACCATCACGCTGGACATGCTGCCGGCCGTGCTGCAAGTGGGCAAGCGCCAGTTTGTGCGTTTGGTGCGCGCTGATGGCGACCGCAGCTAACTACACGATTGATGAACTCATCAGCGTCTGCATCTCGCGGCAGGTGCGCGATGGCGATGTCTGGGCGCAGGGCATCAATACGCCGCTGGTTTCGGCTGGCTTGATCCTGGGCAAGCTGCGTTATGCGCCGGGCGCTCGCTTCACCTCGGCTATCGGGCAGGCGCTGCTGCAAGACTGGGGCGCGCTGGGCATCAGCCACATCGAAGAGCTATGGGTGGGCAAGGGACTGGTGCATTTGGGTTTTGCGACTGGCGCAGCGGAGATTCTGCCCAGCTTCCAACCGAAAGAGTTCTTTCGCCCGGCGCAACTCGACGCGCGGGGCAACACCAACAACATCGCTTTTGGCGCGGATGTTCACAAGCCTCGCATGCGCCTGCCAGGCAGCGGCGGCATCCCCGATGTGACGCCCTGCTACGACCACAGCTACCTGTATGTGCCGCGCCATTCGCGCATTACCTTTGTGGAGAAATGTGACGTTGTCAGTGGGCTGGGACATGTGCCTTGGCGTAGAACGGGCGGCGGACCGCGTTACCTGATTAGCGACCTGGGCCAATTCGACTGGAACGACGGAGAGATGCGCCTGACCAGTTTGCATCCTGGCGTGGAGCTGCGACGCGTGCAGCGCAAGACCGGCTTTGAGCTGGCTGTCGCGGCCGACCTGCGCGAAACTCCGCCGCCCGAGGCTGAAGATCTGCGCTTGCTGCGCGAAGAGATCGACCCGCTGGGCACGCGCAAATTGGAGACCCTGGCTGGCAGCGCGCGCAAAGCCCTGCTGCGAGAAATATTGTGCCAGGAACGCGAAAATTACGAAGTCAGCGCCGCCACAGTCCAACTCTGAATGCCGCGGAATCGGTCGGCTGGGCTGCTCAGATAACCCAATTGCATACCCTCAATGCTATCGCGCGCGACAAACGTGTAAAGCGGATAATAGAGTGGAATGGCGATCGTCTGCTCGGCAAAGGCGGCTTGGAATGCCCGCAGCTGTTCCGCTCGGCGCATGCCAAAGATCTCGCTGCGGGCAGATTCCAGCAATTCGTCCAGCGCATGCTCGCTGACACCGCCATAGTTGCCGCCGTCGCCCTGTTGCGCCGTATGCCAAAAGCGAAACAAATCGGGATTGTCGCCGAATCGCTGCTCGACAATCGCCGCAGCAAATTGTCCCGCTGTCAGCCGCTCTTGAACTTGCTGCGCATCGACCGCCACAATCTCGAAACGGAATCCCAATTGCGCCCACTGCACGCTGATGGCTTGCGCCAGACTGATGTGTTCGGGACGGTCTTGCACTAGCAATATGAAGGGCTGCGCGGTCGCTGCGGATGCGTCGGCTTGGGCAGCCGCTTGTGCTGCTTGTGCCTGCGCAAGGTCGTAGCGTGTCCAGTCGGGGTGAGGCAGATAAGCCGAGAAACCGGGCGGGTAGGGGCTGTCGGCATAGGTGGCATCTGAACCGAGCGTCTGTGCGATCAACGTTGGCACATCCAGACTGAGGGAAAGCGCCTCGCGCATGCGGCGTTCGGCAAATGGACTCTCTTGCCAGTTGAAGATCAGCATCGTCACAGCCGACTCGACTTGGGTGTATACGTTTGCCTCTGGCAGCGTCAACAATTGCTCACGCGGCACGATAGTTGCCAGCGCGTCTATTTCCTTGGCGATGTATGCGGCGATGGCGGCGGCGGAGTCGGGAACCATGCGAAATATCAGTTCTTTGAAGTGATAACCAGACTGCGCTTGGGAGCGTCGCTGAAAGATCGGCGAAAGCGCGAGCAATACGGTGTCAATCTGCCCCTCGGCTGTGACATGTAGATGCCCCAGCTGATATGCGCCGCTGCCGATTGGCGACAGGTTGAACGGATGCTGCGCCAACTCGTCAAGCGAAAGACCGCGCAAGGCGTGTTCGGGCAAGATGCCGAATGTCAGCAGATGCGGAAAGCTGCTCAAGGGCTGTGCCAGGCGCATGCGAAGCAAATGATCGCCCAGCAGCTGCACTTCGACCGTGCGCCAAAATGCAGCTGCTGCCGACACCGTTGCATAGTCCGCGTCGCTCATCAACGCGGTGGTGAAGAGCACATCGTCCGCGGTCAAAGGCAGTCCGTCTTGCCAGAACACATCGTCTCGCAGGCGAATCGCATAATCCAGGCCATCGCTCGAAATCACCAGTTCGCTCGCCAAATGCGGGACTGCTTCGCCATAGTCGTTGATGACGAAGAGGCTCTCGAAGATCAGGCTGGTGATGTCGCGGTCGACCGGATTCAAGTGGGCAAAGAGCGGGTTCAAGCGCAGCACGTTGCCGACCATGCCTTCGCGATAACTTGTCGACGAGATGGTGACCGGCATCGCGGTGGGGACGGATGTTCTTGGATGAACAGCGGTTGCTGGGGCGGTGTTTGTGGGCTGCGGGGTGGCTGCCCGTGGCTGCGGAGTCGCGATGCTTTCGACGTCTCTGGTCTGGCGAAAATAGGCGCTGCCCGCAAAGAGCGCGCTGGTCAGGAGGAGCAATGCCAACTGCCAGCGAAAGCCGCGAAACACGCCTCACCTCGCCAACAGGATTAACGAATATCTGCGGGAAAGAATCAGCCGACCGTTGCTACAGCGAACAAGGCGATGCCCAGGAAGGCAATCGACAAGAAGATGGTGATGCGGAAAAGCGTCTTTTCTAAGCCCCGCCGCGTGCGAGCAATGCCACCGCCTGCATCACCGCCCAGCAGACTGCCCAGCGCGCCACCCTTGACCTGCAGCAAAATCAAGATGATCAACGTAATGGAAATGATGATTGCCGCTACTTGCAGCACAATCGCCATGGCGCAACTCCCAATCGCTATTCAAGCGCGTAATGCCCGCAGTCTAGCACAGCGCGCAGTTTCTGGCTAGCCCGATTCAGCCGCGCAGGGATTCCAGAAAGGCGATAGCGGCAGCCAGCTGATTGTCGTTGTCGCTGGCGTCATCCTCTTCAATAATGATATCTGGCACGACGCTGGTTTTGTCGATTACGCGCCCCAATGGCGTTAGATAGCGCCGCACAGTCAAGCGGACCGCGCCGCCATTGACGATCTCCTGGATGGTTTGCACCGTGCCTTTGCCAAAGGTCTTCTCGCCGATGATGGTGGCTCGCTCATGATCTTGCAATGCGCCGGCCAGCAACTCGGACGCGCTGGCGCTTTCGCTGTCAACCAGCAGGACGATGGGCACATGGATGCTGACGCTGCTGCCGTTGCCCTGTGTCATGCGGATTTGCCCGTCGCGGTCAACTTGCTGCAAGACGATGTCGTCGTCTAAGAAGAGGCTGGCGACGTCTATGGCGCTTTCGATCGTGCCGCCGGGATTGCCACGCACATCAACGATCAGCCCGCTGCGCGCAGGCATGTCCACCGCCGCCAGCGCCTCTTCCAGCTGCCCGCGCGCCAAGTTATGAAATTCATTCATAGAAATGTAGGCGATATCGCCATGGACCTCGTAATCCACATTGGGCACGACGAAGACATCGCGCACGATATCAAAGGTGAGCAGCTCATCGCCGCGCCTGAATGTGACTCGGACGCTCGTGCCGCGAGGACCGGGCACCAATGCGCTGAGATCGTCCTGTGTCAATCCCGCTACCGACTCGCCATCGACAGCAAAAAAGATATCGCCTCTCAAGACGCCGACTTCGGCTGCTGGAGAGTCTGGCGCCACTTCCATCACTTCAATGCCGCCTTGATCGTTGGTCTTGACCATCACGCCGATGCCAGTGAATTCGCCGGAATAGTCATAATCGCGCGCATACACCTCGGGACGAATGTAATAGCTGAATTCGTCTCCCAGCGAGTCGACCAAGCCGGTCAGCGCGCCTTCGACCAGTTGCTCGGAATCCACCTCGTCGATATAGCGCGACTGAATGAGATCCCAGGCTTCCCAAAATGGCTGGAAGAGCGGATCGCTTTCGGCATGGCTGGATGGGAGCAGGCTGCCAGCGGCAAGGCCCAGCGCGAAGGCCAGCAGGATGAGCCATATCGATCGGGCGCTGTGCGGCGCGCGGATGGATGTCATCGCCTCTCCCTGGTCAACTAGACCTTTTGTCCTGCCTGTAGTATAAGCTATCGTGGCTTTGCGTTTCTCAGGCGCAGGGCAGATCCCGCGAATCTGAAAGACGGGCTCAGCGATGGTCCATACGCAGGTCACCATTGATGAAGCTGCCGCGTTCGTACAGGACAGTTGCAACCTGGCGCTGGGCGGCATGACGCTATACCGCAGGCCGGTCGGCTTTGTGCGAGCGCTGCTGCAGCGTGCTGAGCTACCCCGCGATTTGACCCTGCTCAGTTTCACCGGCGGCATTGAATCCGATCTGCTGGTTGGGGCGGGCTGCGTGGCGGCTGTGCGTTCTGCCTACTTTGGGCTGGAGTCTTTTGGTTTTGCGCCGATGTTCACACAATTCGCGCAGTCACAACAGATTCGCGTCATTGAAGAGACCGAAGCGAGCATCGTCATGGGCATGCGCGCGCAGATCAGCGGCGTCGGATTCATGCCATCGCGTGCCTGGCTGGGCACAGATCTGCCTGCGCTGCGCCCTGATGTACGCAAGGTGAACGATCCTTACAGCGGCGACGAGTTGATCGCCTTTCCAGCCATTCCCTGCGATGTCGCCGTGCTGCATGGGCTGGCTGCCGACCGTCAAGGCAATGTGCTCATCAACAACAATATGGGCATCGACCTGGAGCTGGTCTACCTGGCAGACACAGTCATCGCCACAGTGGAGCGCATTGTGGACAAGCTGGAACGCAGGACAGACGGCGTCATCATTCCCTACCCGGGCTGCACCATGATCGTCGAGCTGCCGGGAGGCGCCGCGCCGACGAGCTGTTATCCGCTCTATCCGCTGGATGGCGCTGCGATCTTGCAATATACCGATGCTTGCAATGCAGGCAACTTCCAGGCCTTCCTGCGCAGCTTCTTGCAGAGCTGACTGCGCGCAGAACCTGGCAAGAAACATTCGCTTGCGCTCGGCGGACGGCTCGGTTATACTGCAAGACAGCAACATATTTCGAGACTTGGGGAGCTTGCGTGAGTAGGCTGAGAGGGTGTGTGTGCACACCGACCCATCAACCTGATCCAGGTAATGCTGGCGTAGGGATGTCAACCACAGCCCACCGTGAAACGCGCCGGAAATTTGCCGCGGCGCGTTCTTGATTTCTACGCAGGCTCCGCTTCAGTCTCATCAGCAGTACGCCGCGTATCCCGCGCGGTCGGTCCGTGCCAGATGAAGGGAGCACGCAATGAAGTTGCGCATTTCGCTGATTATCGTTTTGCTGGTCGCCGCGCTGAGCGCGCAGGCGCAGGAGGAGGACATGGTCGTGCTGGTAACGCATGACAGCTTTGCCATATCCGAATCGGTGCTGGAAAGTTTTGAATCGCAAACGGGCATCGCCGTCGAGGTACTGCGGGCTGGCGACGCCGGACAGATGGTCAACCAAGCCATCCTCAGCAAGAACAACCCGCTGGGCGATGTCCTGTATGGCGTCGACAACACATTTTTGAGCCGCGCGCTGGATGCCGAGATCTTTGCGCCATATCAATCGCCAGCGCTGGATACGGTCGCTGCAGATTTCCTCAGGGACGATGACTTCCGCGTTACGCCTGTCGACTTCGGCGATGTCTGCCTAAATTACGATATCGCCTGGTTCGCCGAGAACGAGCTAGCGCTGCCAAAAACGTTGGATGAGCTGGCTGACGGCATCTACGCTGGCTTGCTGGTGGTCGAAAACCCTGCTACATCCTCGCCGGGTCTGGCATTCTTGCTGGCAACTATCGCGCACTTCGGCGACGATAGCGAGGGTGGCTACCTGGACTACTGGGCGGCATTGCGCGCCAATGATGTGCTGGTCGCGGATGGCTGGACAGACGCCTACTACGGGGAATTCACAGTCGGCAGCCGCGGCGCAGGATCACGGCCGCTGGTGGTCAGCTATGCCAGCAGCCCACCCGCCGAGGTCATCTATGGCGAAGATCCAGAAGCCGGCGCGATAACCGGCGCGCTCACCGACGAGGGCATGTGCTTCCGCCAGGTTGAGTATGTCGGCCTGCTGGACGGGGCTGCCAACGAAGCTGGCGCGCAGCTGTTCATCGACTTCATGCTCAGCGCCGAGTTTCAAGCCGATATGCCGCTGAACATGTTCGTCTTCCCGGTGGTGGAAGCGATCGATTTGCCAGAAGCATTCCTTGCCTACGCTCAGATTCCCTTGCAGCCGGCTGTCGTTGATCCCGCGGATATCGAAGCCAATCGCGAAGCCTGGATACAAGCCTGGGCAGAGGTGATGCTGCGGTGAGAACTTGGCTGTCCAGGAGCGGCTATGCGCTGTATTTGCTGCCACTGCTTTTCCTGGGCATTTTCTTCCTCTATCCGCTGCTGGCTATATTCGATATCAGCCTGCGTCCCGATGGCGCGCTGGATTTGTCTGCCTTTGGTCGGCTGGTCGCCAGCGACTATTACATCGAGGTCTTGCTTTTCACCTGCTGGCAAGCTGCCTTGTCCACCGCCCTTACGCTGCTCTTGGCTACGCCCTGCGCATTTGTCTTCGCCCGCTACCGATTTGCCGGCAAGTCGCTGCTGCTTTCCCTGGCCACGCTGCCTTTTGTGCTGCCGACAGTCGTGGTCGCGCTGGCATTTGCCTCCCTGACAGGCAAAAGCGGCATCCTCAATAGTCTGCTGCGCGCGCTTTTCTCGCTGGACTACACGCCTATCCAACTGGAACGCACGTTGGCTATCATCATCATCGCGCATGTCTTTTACAATTTCGCCATCGCCCTGCGCATCATGACGGGCTATTGGGCGTCGGTGGGCTTCGAGACTGAAGAAGCGGCGCGCTGTCTGGGGGCAGATGCCTGGTCGGTTTGGCGTGATATCCGCCTGCCTCTGATCCGTCCGGCGCTGCTTTCGGCGGGTATCCTGGTATTCATCTTCTGCTTCACCAGCTTCGGCGTGGTGCTGATTTTGGGCGGTATTCGTTTCGCCACGCTGGAAGTGCAGATTTATTATCAGGCTGTCAATATATTCAATTTGCCGCTGGCTGCCGCGCTGTCTATCGTGCAGATCTTGTCCATGCTCGCGCTGATGACGATATACACGCGCCAACAGAGGAACTTGCAGCTGCGACTCGCCAGCAGCGCCACAATCGCCAGAGCGCCTCGCACTGCCGCCGAGAAAGTCGCAGTTGCCAGCTGCGTCGCTTTGATCTCGCTGCTGCTTTTGTCGCCGCTGTTGGCTTTGCTGGCGCGGGCAGTATTGCTGGGAGGCCAAGTCGATTTGTCCAATTTTTTGGCGCTGGCAGAAAAATCCCGCGGTTCGCTGCTCTTCATCGCGCCGTTGGAAGCCATCGTCAATTCGTTGCGATTCGCCTTGCTGGCGATGACGGCTGCTTTGCTATTGGGGGTCATCGCCGCAAGCATGATCCACCGGCGCGGACGCCTGGCGCGCTTTTGGGATCCACTCTTTATGCTGCCCTTGGCGACCAGCGCGGTAACGCTGGGCTTCGGTTTCATCGTGGCGCTGGACGAGCCGCCGCTTAATCTGCGCGCCAGTTGGTTGATCATACCCGTTTCGCATACCCTGGTCGCGCTGCCTTTCGTGATCCGCAGTGTGCTGCCGGCCATGCGCGCCATTCCGCCTTCGCTGGGAGAAGCCGGGCGCGTGCTGGGCGCAAAGCCACATCAGAAGCTGCTGTCCATTGATGCGCCGCTGCTGGGCAGGAGCATTGCTGTCGGCGCGACATTTGCTTTCACTGTGAGCATGGGCGAGTTTGGCGCGTCGCTTTTTGTGGCGCAGCGCGAGTCTGTCACGATGCCGGTGGTTATCTATCGGCTGCTGGGCGATCCGGGCCTGGCCTCGTATCGGCAATCGCTGGCGATGAGCGTCTTGCTGATGCTGGTCTGCGCGGGCGGATTTATGCTCATCGAGAGGCTGCGCGCCGCTGGACTGGGCGAATTCTGATGCTGCGGCTGGCAAATGTGGCGCATGCTTATGGCGATGTGGTCTCGCTTCGTGGCCTGTCGCTGGACTTGTCGCCGGGCGAGATCCTTTGCTTGCTGGGTCCCAGCGGCTGTGGCAAGACGACGTTGCTGCGAATCATCGCCGGGCTGGAAGGCGACTACAGCGGCGAAATCAGGCTGGACGGGGCAGACATCCGCCCTGTGCCTGTGCATCAACGCGGCTTCGGCTTGATGTTTCAGGATTATGCGCTCTTCCCGCATATGTCTGTGCGGGAAAATATCGCCTATGGATTGAAGCGGCGCGGTGACAGGCGGCGGGACATCAAGCGCCAGGTGGATGCCTTGCTGGAGCGGGTCGGGCTGGCTGGTTTGGGCCCGCGAGATGTGGCGGCGCTTTCGGGCGGGCAAAAGCAGCGAGTGGCTTTGGCGCGCAGCCTGGCGCCCAACCCGCGTCTGCTGATGCTGGACGAGCCACTGGGTTCGCTGGATGCTCAGTTGCGCGATCAACTGGCGCTGGAATTGCGAAAACTGCTCAAAGAGACCGGAATCGGCGCGATATATGTGACGCACGATCGCCGCGAAGCCTATGCCGTTGCCGACCGCATCGCTGTGATGGACGCGGGCAGCATCCAGCAATGCGACAGTCCGCGTCAGCTCTATCACAAGCCTGCCAATGCGCATGTCGCGCGCTTTCTGGGATTGCGCAATCTTTATGCGCGCGCAGAAAACGCCCGTGCATTGCAGCTGGCAGAGCAGGCCCGGGCGCTGCGCAACGCTACGCAGTACATTTTGATTCATCCGCGCGGAATCAGCCTGGATGGCCTGGCATCTGCGCCGGCTGCCGAATTTGAGGCCACGCTCCTTGCAGCTGTCTTCCGCGGCGAGGCTTGGGACATTCGCCTGCGGCTGGACGGAGATCTGCATTTGTCATGCTCGACAAGCGAATTGCCTACGCAGATCGGCAAACCTGTGCGCGTGTTCGTGGCGTTGGAGGCAGTGCTGGCGCTGGACGAGTAGACCTTGCCTGTGCCGTTTGCGCGCGGGCATTTATAATCCGATCTCAAGCCGCAAACACAGATGTAAGGACCAAGCCATGCCGCGAGCCTTGATCAGCGTTTCCGACAAAACAGGCATCATCCATTTCTCCAGAGAACTCCACGCCCTGGGCTGGGAGCTGGTGGCGAGCGGCGGTACAAGCGCCACGTTGATGGCAGGCGGCATTCCAGTCACCAGCGTCGAAAGTCTGACGGGGCAAGCCGAACTGCTGGGCGGGCGCGTCAAGACCTTGCACCCGGCCATACACAGCGGCATTCTGGCGCGCGACAGCGATTCGGATTTCAGCGAACTGGCGCAGCATGGCTACGCGCCTATCAGTCTGGTGGTCTGCAATCTGTATCCCTTCAGCGAGACGATCGCAGCGGACGATGTCGCTCTGGATGATGCCATCGAACAGATCGACATCGGCGGCGTCACGCTGCTGCGGGCTGCGGCGAAGAACTTTGCGCGGGTGACGGCGCTGTGCGATCCTGGCGATTATGACGCGGTGATCTCGGCGCTAAAATACGACGGCGCAAGCAACAGCCAACTGCGGCGCGAATTGGCGGTAAAAGCTTTCGCCCATTGCCGTGATTATGATACGGCTATTCATACATGGCTTGCCGACTCCGATGTGACGCCAGCGGCAGACGAAACTGTGCCTGACAACATCTTTATCGGTCTGCGGCGCAGCCATGAATTGCGTTATGGAGAGAACCCGCATCAAGCTGCCGCCTATTATTCGCGCGACGAAAACCAGACGCCACTGGGCGCGCGCCAGCTGGGCGGCAAGCAGCTTTCTTACAACAACATCCTGGATGTAGATGCGGCTTGGCGGGCAGTCAGCAGCTTTGACGCGCCAACAGCTGTCATTGTCAAACATCTAAACCCGACCGGGATCGCCAGTGGCCAATCGTTGGCGGCTGCCTTCCCATTGGCGCTGGCATCGGATCCGCTCTCGGCTTTTGGCGGCATCATCGCCCTGAATCGCGAAGCCGATGCCGAGCTGGCGCGCGCGCTGGGGGCGCTCTTTATCGAGGGTTTGATTGCGCCGGGCTTCACCGACGAAGCGATTGAACAACTGCGCAAAAGGCGGGTGAATTGTCGCCTCTTGCAGATGCCGCGCTCATTTGATGACGCTGGCTACGAGCTGCGCAGCGTCATGGGCGGCTTGCTTCTTCAACGGTATGACACTGGCGATCCAACCGAGACGCAGCTGACGACAGTGACGCGGCGGGCTCCGACAGATGCCGAGCTGGCTTCATTGCAATTCGCCTGGCGAGCCGCGCAGCATGTCAAGTCGAATGCCATCGTGCTGGCGCGATCCAGTCATACTGTCGGCATAGGCGGCGGATTGCCCAGTCGCGTTGATGCGGCAGAGCTGGCGATCGGCAAGGCGGGCGCAGAAGCGCAAGACGCGGCGCTGGCATCGGACGCCTTCTTCCCCTTCCCAGACAGCATAGAGCGGGCGGCGCAGGCTGGCATTCGCTGCATTATCCAGCCGGGCGGCTCCATCCGCGACGCGCAAGTCATCGAAGCGGCGGACCGCTATGACATGGCGATGGTGTTCACCAGGACGCGCCACTTCCGCCATTGATCTCAGACGGCTTCGACAGCAGCTTCATCCACGCGACCGCCGAGGACAGGCAACTCGCCCTGTTCCCAAGCCACCAGCAGCGGCACAGCGGTGAAGATCGACGAATACGTGCCGCTAAGCAAACCGATGAACAAGATAGCGATGAATTGCTTGACCGTCTCGCCACCGAAGAGCAGGATGGCGATCATGATGAAAAAGGCGTTCAACTGCGTGGCTAGCGAGCGATGGATGGTCTCCCAGATGCTGCGATTGACGATAGTCTCGTAGGGTTCGCCCAGGTGCTTGGGGATATTTTCGCGGATGCGGTCGAAGACGACGATGGAATCTTGCACAGAAAAGCCCACCACCGTCAGCACAGCCGTCAGGAAGAGCGCATCAATCTCCCAGCCCAATAGCAAGCCAAAGAGCGACATCACGCCCATCACAACCAGCATGTCGTGGATCATTGCGGCGATAGCGCAGACGCCGTAACGAATGGCGTTGGGCACCTGGCGGAAGGCGATGACG
Organism: Chloroflexi bacterium bin20; assembly: GCA_002238485.1. Lineage (GTDB taxonomy): Bacteria > Chloroflexota > Anaerolineae > Aggregatilineales > Phototrophicaceae > UBA6055. The sequence goes on from MPMG01000001.1 coordinate 527,818, forward strand.
ATGAAGCCGGTGATCACCAGCGCGCCCACTGCCACAGCCGCCAATGCCGAGCGAGTCACTTCGCCGCCGATAGTCGCCGAAACCGTTTCTATGCCGAAGCTGTCGCGGTCGATAGGCGCGAGTTCGCCCAGGCTGGCCAGAATGTCGTTCGTCACGGCTACTTCATGAAAACCCGCCCGCACCGACCAGCGGAAGTCGTCTGCGCCGCCGATTTGCTGGATGATGACATTGTCATCGCCAAAGCTGGTGAAGACGCGGCGGATGCCATCTTCGCTCGCGCCAGCCTCTTCAAATTTCAACTCGTAGATGCTGCCGCCCAGAAAGTCGATGCTCAGGCGGAAGGGCGCGCCAGTCGTCATTGTCGAATAGAGCATGATCGCCAGACCAGGCACGATCACCAGAGCAGACAGAACAAAAAACCAGCGGCGCTTTTGAACGATATTGAACATGTCGGCAGCCCCCTCAAGCGCCCAGCAGCGCGCGGTTGCTCTCGATGCGGCTGCGGAAAACCCCAACGAGGATGTACAAGAAGGTGCGCGTTACGATGACGGCGGTGAACAAGTTGAGCATCAGCCCGATCGCCAGCGTCACCGCAAAACCAGCCACAATGCTTGCGCCAGGCGTCTGCCCGAACATGAAGAGAATCCCGCAGATGATAATGGTAGACAGGTTGCTGTCGCGAATGGATGTCCAGGCGCGGTCGAAGCCGGCTTTCAGCGCCGCCTCTAGCCCCAGGCCTGCCCGCAGCTCTTCCTTGATTCGCTCGAAGATCAGAATATTGCCATCCACCGCCGTGCCAATTGATATGAGAAAGCCAGTGATAGCTGGCAAGGTCAACGTAACCGGCAGCAGCTTGAACACAGCGATATTCAAGAAGATGAAGACGACCAGCGCCAGATCGGCAGCCAGGCCCGGCAGCCGATAATAGATGAGCATGAATGCCAACACGACCAGCACGCCGATTACGCCGGCCTGCACGCTCAGCCGCACCGACTCTTGCCCCAGCGTCGCACCGACCTCTTGTGTGCTTTCGATGCGCAATGGGATGGGCAGCGCGCCCGAACGCAGCTGCAGTGCCAGGGTGTTGGCTTCGTCTTCTGTGAATTGGCCGCTGATGACGCCGCCGCTGCTCAGTTGTGCCTGGATGACCGGCGCAGACAGCACTTCGCCATCCAGCACGATCGCCATGGGCTGGCCGATGCGTTCGGCAGTGAATCCACCAAAAACAGACTGGAACTCTTCTTTGATCTCGAAATTGATCATCCATTCGGCACTGCCCGTGCCTTGGGGCGGGGCGAGCACGGCGCTGGCAGCCTGCAGACCAGCACCCGTCATGACGGTGCGGAAGGGCAAACCAGTCACTGGATGCGCGCGGCGCGATGCCAGCGGATCGTCCTCGCCTTCGGCCACAGTCGCATTGCGGCGCATGTCGACTTGTTCGCTGGTAACGATCTCGCTGCCCACCAAGTCATAGGCTTGGGCGCTGAGTCCGCCGAAATCCACGAATTCCAGCAAGGCGGTCTGCTGGATGGTGGCGATGGCTTGCTGTGGGTCGCGCACGCCGGGCAACTCGACCAGGATGCGGTCGCGCCCCTGCACTTGCACGGTCGCTTCGGTCAAGCCCAGCGCATTGACACGCCGCGAGACATTGTTGGCTGTTTCGCCCAGGTCTTCGGCAGAGAAGCTATCCGCGGCGATATCGGCTTGCAGCAAGACGCGCAAACCGCCAACCAGATCCAAGCCCAGGCTCTGTGTGATATTGAGCACGAATTCGGGTGTGCCATTGCCATCGGCGTCAAACTCCAAGTTTTCATTGCATTTTAGCTTGGCGAGCGCAGCATCGTCGGCGGCGGCGCAGGCAGCGGCATCCACGCCTTTGCTCTCGGGCGGAGTCGCTACCCAGATGCAGAAAGCGCAGAGAACGGATATGAAAATGAGCCAGCGGCTGTGTCTGCTCATATTTTTTCGCCTTCCTCGCTGGATGACGTTTGATCGCGGCTGCTGCCGCTGCCACGGGCGGCGCTTTCGGCGATAGCCTGCGGATCGTAGACTTGCTGCAGGGCGGCTGTCAGCAGCTTGATGCGCACGCCATCGGCGATCTCGATAATCGAGAGGCCAGCCGCCACATCAATATCGATGATCTTGCCGACGATGCCGCCATAGGTAACAACTTCGTCACCCACATGCAAGGCGCGCACGATTTTCTGCTTGTGCTGAAAGGCGCGCTGCTTGGGGAAGATGACCATCGCCCAATAGCCGCCCAGCGCCAGCGAAAGCACCGCGAAGACGAGCACGAATTCTGGCATGGCTGCCTTTGTGCATAGTTAATCGCAAAACGCCTGTAGTATAGTGGTGAATGCAGGGCATAGCCAGACCGCATCGTCTGCTTGACTATGTAATTAGAAGTCTTTACAATAGCAATCCAACTTGTCGCCAGCGAGTGAAGTGGACATGACCATGCGCAGCGCAAAAACCAAAGCAATTGCGGGAAGCATCGCCCTGATCCTGTTGCTTGTGCTGGCGACCGCCCCTACTGGCGCTGGCGATGTCGCCCTGAGCCTAAACAGCGGCGAAGAAAACGAAGTCTTCTGGATTGAAGGCGAGCCATCGCTGGTCATGAATGGCTTTGACCTGTCCGCCTTTGCTGATAACCTGCCCGTGGCCCTGGATGCAGTAACCCTGTCGGTAGAAACACCGGTGCCGGGCGGGCGCGTTGTCGTTGTGGTATATGAAGATGCGACTGGCGGTTCCCCGCACGATGCCACGCTTGCCTATCGTGAAGTCATTTCTATAAGCGAAGCTGGCAATGTGCGCATCGCCCTGGCCAAGCCTGCCTTCGTCAACGAGACGGTGGCTTGGGTCGGTTTTTATCTGCCGGTGGGCTTCCGCTTTTATGGCGATACTTCCGGCGCGTCTTCATTCACATACTGGGCGTGGACGCCGGGCGGTTCCTTCGACCTCACTTCGCCAGCGCGCGCTGTGGTGCTGGGTCCTGGCGATGGCAGCGCGCCAGTCAACATCCAGATGGATGGAATTGCGCGCATCGGCATTGAGTTGCGGCAAGCCACGGGCTTGGAATTGGCGCGTCTCGCCCCGCTTGGGCAGCAAGTGGCAGAAACAGCCGAGGTGGACGTCTCCAATTTCAAAGAACATCACAATTGCCCAGACTTTTTGTGGGATCCAGCCAGTTCCCCGCTCCGCGTGACCTGCTTCGTCGGTTCGCCAGTCGAGACGCCGGTGGTCATTCAAGATGCGCCGGATGGCTTCATTGATGTCCAGCGCGAAGGCATGCTCTACAAAGTCGTAGCGGAGAGTCTTAACGTGCTGCCCGAGCCGATTATGCACTGCATCCGCGTGCCAGAAGCGCATCGAGAAACGGCGGTGATTGGCGAGGCGCGCGATATCCCAGAGCGTTGGTATATTCTGCCCTCGGTGCGCTATGACGATATGGTCTGCGCCGACATCAGCTTCGCCAATTATGTGTCCTACTTCTTGCCGCGCAGCCCCGACGCCGTGCAGAATGTCAACCTGGTCATCGGCTGGTCGAAGGTTTCCCCGCATCCTGTCATCTGTGGCTTGCCGCTCAAGATTACGGCTGCTGTCGTCAATACCGGCCGCGAAGAATTCTTCACCAACGATGGCAACATCCGGATCAGCGTGGAGAATGTCCACCTGGAATCGGGTTTCTTGGATCCAGTTAAGGATATCATCGTGCCGGCCTGGTATTTCAAACCAGGCGACCGGCGTGGCGTTCCCATCGAGTTTTTAAATGAAGATGAACAGCTTCGCGACGGCACAAGGATTGGTGATCGCTATCGCTTGCAAATCCGCATTGACAGCAACTCTCAGGTCGAAGAGACCAGTGAATCTGACAACATCTGGTTCACGGAATACATCTTCGCGCCGCTGCATTCGACCTATCAGTGCTTTGACAAAGAACCTGACGAAGGTTCAGATCCGCATTACCCGCCGATTTGCGATATTGATCATTACCATCCACGCATCGGGCAGGGCAAATCTCCAGGACACAATATCAACTTGGAGACCTACGGCTATGCGGTGAAGCAGCCGCTGGACCCGGACGGATTCGGCTTTGGCTTGTACGGCTACAACAGCTGCCTGGACGCGCACTACTATGACACTCGAACCAGCACAAGTGATTACATCGAATACTGGAATGTGCGGGGCGAGCTGGACTTCGAACAGATTGGCGAGGGCCTGGGCGCTTGTGAACTCAGGGCGGCTAGTAGCGATCCGAGTGCTATAGGCAACAAGGATGCTTATTGCAACTGCCTGGCAAACTTGCCTGGACGATTCGCAATCGGACAAGACGGGTGCGACGCCATCTGGGATCAAGTTGCGAGCGGCGGATAATCCGCGAGGCGGCGTAAATTGCTAGCAGGGGTTCGCCTCTGGGCAGGGACCGAAGAGCGCTATTCCGAAAGTTGGGGGGCAGAGAATCGGGAGCGCCGATCCCCTGCGAGATTGGACAAAGAATAGATCCGATGCGACTCAAGACGAACAAACGACTGGCGCGGCGCAACCGTCAGATCACCAACTATCTTTTCTTCGGCACCTTCGCCGCGTTGATTTTGGGTTTCATCATCATAAACGCCCCGCTCTTCACCACCGATGTGCCCGACACGTTGACCTTGATCGCGCAGTCGGCCATTCTGCCAGTGGCTTTTGTGCTGACGGTCGTTTCGGTACGCATGACCAACTTGTGGGCGCGCCGCCCCCGCCCGGAAGATGCCATCGAAGGCGGACTAAAAGGCTTGAGCAACAAGAGCGTGCTCTACAATTATTATCACTTCCCTGCGCGGCATGTGCTTATCTGCCCACAGGGCGTCTTCGCCATCACCACGCGCTGGCACGACCAGAGCTTTACCTACCGCAACGGCAAGTTTCGCAGCCACAAGAACATCCTCAGCAAGTTCTTTTCGGCAATCCGCTTTGATGGCGTGGGCAAGCCGCTGCGCGATGCCGAATTCGCCTGTGCCCGCGTGCAGCGCGCCATCGACGCTGTCGCCGATGATGTCACTGTGCAGCCGCTGGTGGTTTTTATCGATCCATCCGCGGAAATCGAATTCGAAGACGAACCGCCTTTGCCCGTCCTCTACGCCGATACCAAGAAAAGCCCGAACCTCAAAGATTTTATGCGCGACAAAAAGCGCGAGCTGGACCAGCGCGCAGGCGATGCCAAAGCCCGCAATGCCAGCCTGATGCCGCTGACCGACGAACAGATCGAAACCTTCGAATCCGCCACCACTTGAGCGCATGCGCCACCTGCCGCTCATCCTGATCTGTCTGCTGGGTTTTTCGCTGCGCCTGCACATGTTAGATGATGTGCCGCTGCGGGGCGATGAAGCCTTTAGCGTGCAGTATTGGGCGGATACGCCACTGGCAATATCCCTCGGCGAGATCGCGCAGGGCGAACCGCATACTCCGCTGGTCTATGCTGTGGCGCGAGCCTGGCGCATGATTATTGGCGGAGTGGACTCGGTGTTTGCGCTGCGATACCTAGCGGCGCTGGGCAATATCATCGGCGCGGCGGGCATCTGGGCGCTGGGCTGGCGTTTGACTGGCGAAAGGCGCATCGGCCTGGTAGCGGCGCTGCTCTGGGCGCTGCATCCCTATGAGATTTGGCACAGCCAGGAATTTCGCAATTATGGCTATTGGGCGGGCTTGAGCGTGACATCGCTGTGGCTGGGCGCGCGACTGGTCGAGCGAGATACGCGCGCCGACTGGCTGGCCTATGCGCTGATTGGCGGCTTCTGTGCGCTGACGATCTACACCGAACCATTTACCACGTTGGCGGTTGCGGGCTATGCTTTCCTGCATCGGCGCAAGGATGGACGTTTTCTGCGGCGACTGCTGGCCTTGCAGACGCTGTTCGCTGCGCTGCTGGTCATCGGCTTCGCGCTGCTGCAAGTGCGCTCGGGATATGCCCAGACCTATCCGGGATTGCAGCCGGCCTTCTCGCTGCCGGATTATGTGACTGTCTTCGTGCCAACCTTGACGCTGGGCAGCAGCATCCCGCTGGACCAGGCTGCGCTGGGCATGGCGATTTCGCTTTGGCTGGTCGCGGCTGCTGCAATCGTGCGCAGGTATCGGCGAAGAGCCTTCCATTTACTTGTGCTGGCGGCTGTGCTGCCTTTGCTTGGGTTGGGCCTGGCTTCGCAATTCTGGGATCTTTTTCATCCGCGTTATGTGTTGTCGGTCGCGCCGGCCATCGTGCTGCTGCTGGTGATAGGCAGTTTCGGCCTGGCGGACTGGCTGCAAGGTTGGTTTCGTCTGGACTCTAGCGTATTGGCGCTGCTGCTGCTTTCACCCTGGGTTGCTCTGGCGGCGCAGACCCTGGACGCGCACTATAACAATGCGGTTTTTCGCAAGGCGCCGGCCTGGGACGCGCTGGGCGCATTCCTCAACGAACGGGTATCCGAGCGCGACCTCGTCATCCAGCTGGCGGGCGATGCGGCATTTGGCTACTACTATCGTGGCGCAGCGCCCGATATCGGTTTGCCTGTGAACGGCGACCAATCGATCGCGGATATTCAAGCAAGTTTGCAGGACCTGGTTGGCGACTACGAAAGTGTATATGTCGCCGCGCGTGAACAAGCTGGCTGGAGCAATGCCGGCGCGGTCGATGCCTGGCTTGGCGAACAGTGGCAAGAAGTCCTGCGCAGCCATGCGGACGGCATGCCTGTCCGGCAGTATCGATCGCGGCAGGTGGAAGCGAGCGACGCGCCACTGGTGAATTTTGCTGGACTTGTCTCCTTGCTGCGATATGAATTTCATCCTAAACCACTGCCCAGCGGCGAATGGCTTCTGTGGCTGGATTGGCAGCCGCGGGCACACAGCGCGCGCGCCTTGAAGACTTTCGTGCATGTTTATGCAGTCGGCGAAACAGGACTTGACGGGCTGACCACGCAAGCCGACCAGGTTCCACAGGCAGGGGGGTTGGATTCACGCGAGTGGAATCTACAAAGTCCCTTCCGCGATGTGGTCTATCTGCCGGCGGATGGCCTGGCGGCTGGCAATTACGAAATCCACCTCGGCTGGTATGACGAAGCAACCGGCAGACGACTGCAAACCGAACAAGGCGCGGATATCCATACGCTGCTGAGATTCCAGCACGGCGACTGAATAAAGGGCGAATCAGTTGGCGCGAATCGCCTCTCACAAGTAGACTGCTGGCGTAAATAAGCCAGATTCTGGCAGGAGAATGCAAGTGAGCCGCGCCTTCATTCTGTGGATCTTGTTGTTTGTATGGCTATTCCCGGCGGTTGCTGGTGCGCAAGATGCCGAACCCGCTGCGCCCAGGGAGTTGATAAACTATACGGTGCAATATGGCGACACGCTCTACGGTATTGCCAAGCGATATGCGGTCTCTGTCGATGACTTGTTCAGCCTGAACGAACTGCGCGAAGGCGCCGTGCTCGGGGTGGGCGAGGTGCTACTCGTGCCGCCTCTGGATGGTTCGCGCTTTTTCCAGTACGAGATTAAATCGGGCGATACGTTGTATACGCTGGCGCGGCTCTTCGGCACATCGCAAGCCGAACTGATTCGCCTGAATGGCGTCGCTGCCGAGTCGCTGCGCGCCGGGCAGAGCATCCTGGTTCCACACGCGCCAACAATCCCGCCCAAGCCAGGATTTGGCTTTGGGATTCATATTTTTGTCGAAAGCGGCGCTGCGGACGAGCTGGCAGAGCAGGCAAAGCAGCTGGGCGTCAACTGGGCAAAAATTGATGTAGCCTGGTCGCAGATTGAAGCCGAACAAGGCAGCGCAGACTACGCTGACCTGGATGCCTTCGTCAAAGCGCTGGATGCGGCGGGCCTCAAGCTGCTGCTGACTATCTTCGACGCGCCCAACTGGAGCCGCGCCAGCTACCGTGAGAATATGAACAGCGCGCTGCTGGCCTATGGCGGACCGCCGGCCGATCTCAATGACTTCGCTGCATTTCTCGCGCAGACCGTGGCGCGTTATGCGGATATCGTGGATGCTTACGAAATCTGGAAAGCGCCTAACCTGCTGAAATACTGGAATGTGCCCGTCTATGAGCAGCCTCCGGAAGAAACCGCGGAGGGCGATTATGGTTTGCCCGATGCGATTGCCTTAGGCTCGGCCCATTATGCCGCAATGCTGGAGCTGGCCTATGACACGGTCAAGACGCATGACGTCGATGCGCAGGTGATCAGCGCTGGTTTGGCGCCGGTGGGCTTCACGGACAATTATAATTCCATCGCCACGGATGTTTATCTCGACGAACTGCTGGCTGCGGGCGCGGCAGATTATGCGGATGGCATCGGCGCGATATTCAGCGCGTCTGCTGTGCCGCCGACTTTGCCATGCTGTGGGCAGCCGCCGGGCGTGGAATCGCATTATGAGTCCTTCATCCAGAATTATGACGGGTTGATGGCGCATTATGCCGCGGCGCTGGACAAGCATGAGGTCGAGCTCCCGCTGCTGCTCACGCAAGTGGGCTGGGGCACGGCGGACGGCGCAAACCTGGCGGTGCCGGCGACCGGCTTCGAGTGGCTTAACTACACCAGCCAAGCGGAACAGGCGCTGTATGTGCGGCAGGCATATCACTTGGCGCAAGAGATGGATGCGCTGTCGGCGATGTTCCTCTACAACTTGAATGGCTGCGCTGTCGGCGATGTAGAAGCTTGTTTCTTCAGCCTGGTGGATGCGGAAGGCGCGCGCCGTCCGGTCTTCGCTGCCTATGAAGCGGCGCCAAAAGCCGCCAGTCCGCAGTAAGTCCTAGCTGTTGCTCCAGTCGAAGCGCCTCCAGCTGCCTTGCTCGCCGACAAAGTAATAGACGCCCGCTTGATTCTGCCGCGCCACACTGGCACGCCATTGCAGGCTGTGAATCTCGCCATCGTGGGGCGCAAAGGCGACTGGCACGCGATAGCTGTTGGCTCTTGTGCGCTGGCGATGATCGCTCGCGTTGGTCTGGTTGCGCAGCTCGACCAGGTAGACATCATCCTCGCTCAGCCCGCTGACCCCCACCCATTGCAAGACCAGTTCGCGCGAATTGATGCGCTCGCCCTCAGCAGGATAAAGCAGGCGCGGCGCGTGTTTGGTGGCGGTTGGCGTTGGCGTCTCCAAGCCCGTTGGCGTGGGAAAGCGCGTTGGCGAAGGTGTCGGCTGCGGCACCTGGATGCACGCGCCGATGTTCAATATGGGCACACAATCTTCGCCCCCCGCCAGCAATGTGAAATTGCAGCCCGACCAGTTCAAATCGCTGTTGAGATCGCTCAGAATCTCTAGTGTTGTGTTGTAGCGCTCGGCGATCGAGACCATGGTGTCGTTGGCGATCACCGTGTGGCAGCCCAGTGACGAGCCTGTTTCCAGGCCTGTCCTGCTGTCGATGCCGATAGTTGCCAGGAGCTCGACAGTGGCATCTGCGCCGGCTGGGGTTGCGGTGGCGGTGGGGCGGGGAATGCGGATGGTCTGTCCGACCGGAACGAAGTCGATGCTGAATACGCTGTCATTCAGCCGCACGACTTCTTGCGCGACTTCCAATTGGTAGCCATAGCCGAAGACCTGAATGATGCCCATGAGCGTGTCGTCCGCCTGCACTTCGTATTCAAAATAGGCTGGACTAGGACTTGGCGAAGGCGGCACGGTCGGCGACGGCGTATCGGTGTCAGGCGCGGCATGCACAGTCGCTGTCGGACTGTCGAGCTGGCGCGTGGGCAATGGCGCAACAGTCGGGCGTGGACTGGGCGTCTGGGTGGCGCTTGCGACTGGACTCGGCGTCGTGGTCGGCAGCTGGACAGGTCGCAGGTTGCAGCCAGCCATCAACAAGCTTGCCAACGTCAGCACAGCCAAGAGTCGAAGGCGCGTCACGAGCTGGTTCCTGTGCCTGGCCAGACAAAGCTGCGTTCTCCCGACGCATGCTTGACAGCGCCGCTCTGCGTATCGACGACGCTGACCTGCCAGATATACGTGTGGCGAGCATCGTCGGTCGCAGCCCACCGGCTGGGGATGATGAAGAAAAGTTCGCGCGTATCGGCGCTGTAGGTGACGCTTTTGTCAACCGAGGTGACCGTGACGCGATAGCTATCGTTTTCATTCAGTCTGCCCGTGCCCACCCAGCGCAGGGTCACTTGCTCGTCTGCCGCGAAGAAGGTTTGCTCTGGGGGATCTTGCAAGAGCGGCGCGTTGAAGGTGGCGGTGGCTGTCGGCGTGGGCGTCTCGCTGCCAGTCGCCGTGGGAATGGCTGTTTGGGTTGGCGTTGGCGCTGGCACGCGGACGCGCTGATTTTCACTGAGTTGCACGGTGCATTCTGGTCCACCAAAAGCTGCGCTGAAGTCGCAGAGCGAGAATTTGAGTTCGGGATTCAAGTCGGATAAGCCCTTGGCATTTGTGTCATATCGTATGGCAATGGAAATCATCGAATCGCCCCTGCGCACAATGTGCCACATCAAGCCGGGCAGCAATGTTGGCGTGACAGTGGGCGCGAAGGGGTCAAATGCCAGCAGTGCCAGGGCGCTTTCTGCTGCGGCGCTGTCTGCGGCGGGGGTGGCGCTTGGCGCTGCGGTGGCCAGCGGGTCGATAGTCGGCGTTGGAGGAGGCACGCGTATCAACTGCCCAGCGCGGATGAATGCTTCGTCGGCGATGCCATTCAGCGCCATGACAGTCGGCATGATTTCTAGGTTCTGGTGTCCGCAAGCCAAAATGATGCCGATAAGCGAGTCGCCGGCTGCCACTTCGCGCAGGCAGGGCGCGGGTGTCGGCGTATCACTGGGGATTCGTGTAGGCGCTGGGCTGGGTGTATGGCTGGCAGTGGGTGGTCCCGGCGTGACTGTGGGACCGCCCATGCGTGTTGGCGTTTCAACAATCGCAACCGGCGGCGCATGGCGTGAATCCTCGGTCTGGCGCGCCAGCAGCAGAGCGCCCGCTGCCGAAGCCAGGCACGCGACCAAAAGCACGATCAACCAGGCGCTGAGCAGCTGACCGCGCCGCCGCAGGGAGGCTTCTGCCAGATCAGTTTCGCCGCGCCGGAAGTCGTATTGCGTCTGCTGTTCCCGATCGGCGATGGCATCGATGCTGGGCGCGATGTGTTCGATGCCGGCGCCACAATTGACGCAAGCTGCCGCGCCGCGTTGATTGCGCGCCTGGCAGATCGGGCAGACTTTGTTAGCTTGGCTCAAGCCGCTTCCTCATCAAACCAAGTGCTCCCGCCACAAGTATACTGAATGGCGACGCCGCTCGCTCACGCGCAGAGCAAGGGGCGTGGTGATTCCTGTGGATGTGCGACATCAAATAGCCATGTCGGGGCGACTTTGCCAGTCGCCCAAATTCAAGTATTTACTGCTGCGGGCGACTCACAGAGTCGGCCTTGCCAAGGACTTGATGTGCACAGATTTTAGCACTCCCCGAGCGAGGCCAGACGTTCGTCGAGCTGGGCCAGCGCCGCCAGCTGATCGCGCAGGCGGTCGCGTTCGCGCTGGACGACATCGGGGCGGGCGCGCGCCACAAAGTTCTCGTTGGCCAGCATTTTCTGAGTTCGCTCGAGCTGGACGCTGAGTTTGCCGCGTTCGTCTTGAAGGCGCTGGCACTCGGCTTCGAGGTCCAGCAAGCCCTCCAGCGGCAGGAAAATGCTCAATTCGCCCGCTACGATGCCGGCGCAATTTGCTGGGTCGCCGGCATCGGCAGGCAGCAGCGACAAATCCGACACATTGCACAGGCGTGACAAGATATGCGCATTCTCCGCCAATGCCAGCGTCGATTCGTCTTGCTTTGCCAGCGCCGTTATCCGTTTGCCGGGGTCGACCTTGTATTCGCCACGCGCATTGCGGATCTCGCGCACCAGCTCGAGATACAAGTGCATCTGCGCCTCGGCCTCATCGTCAATCAGCGCTTCGTCGGCTCTTGGCCATTGCGCCATGATCAGCGCATCGCCATCGTGCGGGATATAGCGCCAGGCTTCTTCTGTCATGAAGGGCATGAAAGGGTGCAACAGGCGCAGGCAGGCGTCTTGGACGGCAACCAGCACACGGCGAGTCGCCTCTTGTTCGCCTTTTGTCCCGTGATACAGCGCTTGCTTGCTGATTTCGAGATAGAAGGGCGCGCATTCATCCCACATGAAAGCCAGGATCTGGCTGCCAGCCTCGCCATACTGGTAGATATCAAAGAGGTACTGGACATTGGCGACGAGGCGCTGCAAGCGGCTGACGATCCAGCGAGAGGGCAGGTCTAGCTCTGCGCGCGGCGGCAGACCCAGCTCCAGCCCGCCATCCAGGTTCCTATTGATGAAGCTGGTCATCTGCCAGACTTTGTTCACGAAGCGGAAGCTGTGATCGAGGCGCGTGGGATCCAGGTGACAGTCGTTGCCGGGCGTGCCGCTGGTGATGAGCGTGAAACGTAGCGGATCAGCGCCATGCTGGTCGACCACAGTCAACGGGTCGATCGCATTGCCCAGGGTCTTGCTGAATTTCTTGCCGCCTTCTGCGCGCACCAACCCGTGCAGGTAGACGGTGTGGAAGGGCGGTGTATCGGTGAACCACAAGCCCATCATGATCATGCGCGCCACCCAAAAGAAGAGGATGTCGTGCCCGGTTTCCATAACTTGCGTCGGATAAAAGCGGGCCAGATCGGCTGTTTGCTGGGGCCAGCCCAAGGTGCTGAAGGGCCACAAGCCGCTGCTGAACCAGGTATCGAGCACATCGCGCTCCATCACCCAGCCAGCGCCGCGCGGCGCATCCCGCCCGACATAGATTTCGCCATGCGGATCGCCGTCTCTTTCGCGATACCAAGCGGGGATGCGATGCCCCCACCACAACTGCCGGCTGATGCACCAGTCCTGGATATTTTCCAACCAGTGGAAATAGACTTTTTCAAAGCGCTCGGGCACGATCTTGATGCGTCCATCGCGCACAGCGGCCAGCGCTTTTTCTGCCAGCGGCTGGATGCGCACAAACCACTGCTCGCTGATCATGGGTTCGACCACTTCGCCACCGCGTTGGCTGCGGGGGATGCGCGTCAGATACGCTTCGGTTTTGACGGTCAAGCCAGCCGCCTGCATATCGCTCCACAGCCGCTGGCGACATTCGTAGCGATCCAAGCCTGCGTAGGCGCCGGCCTGGCTGTTCATGCTGGCGTCTTTGTTGAGCACATTGACCAGCGCCAGCTTGTGCTTTTGCGCCAGTTCATAATCGTTGAAATCGTGGGCGGGCGTCACTTTCAGCGCGCCGCCGCCGAAATCGCGGTCGACATAGTCATCGGCGATAACAGGAATGCGCCGTCCCAGCATGGGCACCAGCGCATGCGTCCCGATCAGATCTTGATAGCGCTCGTCGTCCGGGTGTACGGCGACGGCTGTATCGCCCAGGATGGTCTCTGGGCGCGTGGTGGCCACTGGCAGATGCGCGCCGTTTTCCAACGGATACCTGAATGTGTACAGTGTGACTTCTTCTTCGCTCATCTCGACTTCCAGGTCGCTGACGGCGGTTTGCAAGCCCGGGCTCCAGTTGACCAGGCGCGGTCCGCGATAAATCAGCCCTTGTTCCCAGAGTGTGATGAAGGCTTGCCGCACGGCTGTCGACAAACCGTCGTCCAGGGTGAAGCGCTCGCGGCTCCAATCGCAACTTGCGCCCAGCCGCCGCAACTGACTGGTGATTGCGCCCCCTTGTTCTTCTTTGTATTGCCAGGTGCGCGCCAAGAATTCTTCATAGCCGACTTCTTCACGGCTGCGACCTTCGTCGCGCAGCAGCTTCTCTACTTGCAATTGAGTGGCGATACCGGCGTGATCGGCGCCGGGCAGCCACAATGCCGCTTTGCCGCGCATCCGTTCATAGCGGATCATCAGATCTTCCAGCGCCGTGAAAAGCGCGTGCCCGATATGCAGGCTGCCGGTGACATTGGGCGGCGGCATGCTGATGACAAAAGGCTCGGCATCGTCCCCGGCGACTTCGGGCTGGAAGTAGCCGCTGGCTTCCCAATGGGCATAGATGCGCGCCTCGGCTTCGGCAAAGTCGAAATTGCGCGGCATGCCGGTCTCTGCTTTCGCTTTCATCTGGCTGTCCCTTTCCCCTCCAGCGCCAAAACAAAACGCCTTCCATCCCAAACCAAGGACGAAAGGCGTGCTTCCGCGGTACCACCTTGCTTCAGAGGACAACAGTCCCCTGCGCTCGACGCGCCATGACGGGCGCGAACCGGCCCGAGTCTACTGGCTTGCGCGTTCTTTCGGGCGACTCCCGGGCGACTTTCGGCATCCCTGCGCCAGCGGGCTCTCAGCCAATGATCCGCCTCTCTGTCGCGCCGGCTCTTGCCTACTCTTCCCGATCATCATCTTTGGCTATTCAATTGTACGTTCCAAGCCACCCATGGGACTTGAACCCATAACCTATCGCTTACGAAGCGATCGCTCTGCCAATTGAGCTAGGGTGGCGCTTGCCCACAACGCTAGCAAATCCCGCTGCGACAATCAAGACCGAAGTGGCGGCGCAAGCGCGCTCCTCTCACGGTTGTGGCATGCCAACGAGCCTGTCAATGCGCTATACTATGCACGTGCTTCAATAGGTTGAGGCGACTGCTTGCCCATGCCCATAGCCATACTCGCCGATGACGTAGTCGATCGTATCGCCGCTGGCGAAGCAGTAGAACGTCCAGCTTCGGCGGTCAAGGAGTTGATCGAAAACGCCATTGACGCCGCTGCGACAGCAGTCCATATCGAAACGGAGTCTGGTGGCCGCAAGCTGCTTCGAGTCAGCGACAACGGCACAGGCATCCGCCGCCACGAAATTGAGCTGGCTTTCAAACGACACGCCACCAGCAAATTGCGCCACACCGACGAGTTGACAGCCATCCGCACGCTGGGCTTTCGTGGCGAGGCGCTGGCCAGCATCGCCGCGGTCAGCCAGACCACAATCGTCACCCGTCATCGCGATGAGAAAATGGGCTTGCGAATGCAGTTGGATGCTGGTGTCCTGGGCCGGCAGCAACCGGTGGGCGCGCCAGCTGGCAGCGTCATCACGATTGAGAATCTGTTTTTCAATACGCCAGCCCGCTTGAAGTTCTTGAAAACCGACAACACCGAAAAGCGCCACATGTACTGGGTCGTTGCCCGTTATGCCCTGGCGTATCCGCAGATCGCATTTGCGCTGCTGAATGACGGGCGCGAACGATTTCGCTCATCGGGCAGCGGGCAGCTGGCAGATGTTGTGGCGCGCGTCTTTGGCCTCAAGGAATTCAAGCACATGCTGCCTGTGCAAGCCGCCGAGATCCCCCGCATGGGTCGCGTGGCAGTCGGTGTCTGCGGCTATGCGTCGCTGCCCCAGCTTCACCGCGCCAGCCGCGACCGCATCATCTTCTTCGTCAACGGACGCGCCGTGCAGGACAGCACACTGACGCACGCTGTGACGCAGGCTTACGATGGCTTGTTGGGGCCGGGGGCTTTTCCGCTGGCGGCGCTGATGCTGAACGTGTCCCCCGACTTCGTGGATGTCAATGTGCATCCGACCAAAGCCGAAGTGCGCTTCCGCGACCAACAGGCGGTGTTTTCTGCTGTGCAACGTGCTGTGCGGACGGCATTGCAAGACGCGGCAGAAAAGGCGCCAGATGTTGAAAGCTGGGCTGCAGCGAGTGTCAACAGCACAGTCAAGGATGTCACAGGCCTCGATGCCAGCTGGCGGCATGCGCTGGCCGAGGACCCATTTGACAGCTATCCACAGGAAAGCATCCCCGAGCGAGCCGAAGCGCCGCAACAGCCGCGCACTTTGCCGCCCCTGCGTGTATTGGGACAAGCTGGCGCAGCCTACATCATTGCCGAAGGACCGGCTGGCTTGTACCTGGTCGATCAAAATGCCGCGCATGAACGCCTGCTCTATCAGCAACTGCAGCAGGACCTGGGCAATGGCGGCGTGCCCAGCCAAGCAGCTGCCGAGAGCCCAAGCTTCGTGCTGGCGCCAGAAGACGCGGCGCTGCTTGCAGACACAGCGCAGATTTTCACCCAGCTGGGCTTTGAGCTGGAAATCTTTGGACCCAATACGTTTCTGGCGCGTTCTCTGCCGGCCATGCTCTGCGGTCGAGCGGCTGGCGATGTCATCGCGCATATCGTAAACAGCCTGCGTACCAGCGACCGCAATGTTCAATGCGCTGCGCTTGCCCTGGCGGCGGCGGCGGCCATCAAACGCGGGCAGATTTTGCAAACAGAAGAAATGCGCGCGCTGATTGCCAAATTGGAACGTTGCCCAGAGCCGCACAGCGCTCCCAGCGGCAACAAGACCCTGGTGCATATCACCAGCGAGCAGCTATCTGCTGAATTCCGCCGCGCCTGACAGCTAGAGCAGCGGCAGCACCCACAAGATGTAGAGCGGCAGCAAGCTGGCCACCGCCAGGAAGGCCAGCACAACCAGCGCGATCGTAACGATATCCGCGCCATCCTCGCGCGCCTGGCGTTGTGGCACGAAGGGTCCCGTATACCCCCCAGTGGCTTCCACATTGATGCTGCCATCCGTCTGGAAAAAGGGCGCTGGCGGGCTGGGAATGGTCGGCGCAGGCGGTGTGAGCGCCGGGGCAGGTGCGGGGCTGCTGGCTGCTGGCTGCAGGGCGGCGGTGCGCTGCAGCATGCCGGCTCGGCTGCGGTCGCGGATCTGGCTGAGGATCTGCCCCAGTTGGTCGGCATGCTGATAGCGATCGTTGGGACGCTTGCTCATCACTTTGAAGATGACACGGCTTAGCTCGGCGGGCAGGTCGGGATTGATGTCGCTGGCGCGAGGCACATCCGCTTTCAAATGCGCCAGCGCCAACTCGCGTTGCGAAGTGCCGATATAGGGCAGGCGGCCTGTGAACATCTCGAACAAGACGATGCCGATGGAATAGACATCCGAGGCTGGCGAGGGTTTTTCGCCGCGCGCTTGCTCGGGCGCGAAGTAATGCGGACTGCCCCAGACCACCTTGCTGCGCGTCTGCGGCATGGTATCTGTATACGCCTGCGCGATTCCAAAGTCGGTCACCTTGACCACGCCTTCGCGATTGATGAGGATATTCTGCGGTTTGACATCGGCGTGCACCAACTGCGAGCGATGGGCGAAACCCAGCCCGGCGCAAAGTTGAATGGCGTAGTCCAGCGCTCGGTCGAGTGGCAGGGCGCCGCGCTGCTTAATGAGTTTTTTGAGGTCGCTCCCCGTGATCATTTCCATGACGATGTAATACGTCGCGCCATCGCTGCCGACATCGTGCACAGTCACAATATTGGGATGCGCCATCTTGGCGATGCTGCGGGCTTCTTGTTGAAACTTGGCCAGAAAAGCCGGATCTTTGGTCAGGTTGGGGCGCAGGATCTTGATGGCAACGATGCGTCCCAGCGAACGATCAAGCGCGCGATAGATCACCGACATGCCGCCAGAGCCTTGCTGGGCGACCAATTCATAACGTTGGTTCAGCAATGTTTCGCCGGGCATCCTTGTCACCTCCTGTGCTCTGCAGACCGCGGCGCAAGCGGATGAACCAGTTGCAGGGCGCTGCGGGCACGCGCTGGCGGCCCGGCATGGTCGCGTCCCCGCGCTTGTCTTGACAGCGGGGCAGATGGCGCGAGCGCCGATTGTTGCTTGGCTTCCAGCGTTTGGCGAATGGACGGCATCGGCACTCCTTTACAACCTCCATTGTAATATGAATTGTGGAATGTGGAATGCGATTCGCCGATTGCGCTGAATTGGGCGAATCGTTTGACAAGCCCGCGCGGCTGTGTTCCAATCCAGTTGTAGAAAGTTCAATTATGGAAATAGCTTTTGCAGAACTTTCCGCTTCTTTCCCGAGTATGCCATACGCCTGGCGCTGTGCCGCTCCGATTCTCGCAGTCGCTTGACTGTGTTGGGCGCTGCTGCATTTGCCTCATGCCGAAAGGACAGCCTATGTCTTGACTCTCGCTGCAACATGCGGGGCGAGCCTTGCCTTGCGCATCAATCAGACAGTGACGCACATGAATATTGAGGAGAATCGCAAAATGAAACGCTATCTGCTTGCTGTATTGATGATCTTGCTGCTGGTAGCAGGGGGCGCGGCATCCGCCCAAGATGTCACGCTAGAATTCCAGCAATGGTGGGAGCCGGAATTGCCGGAAGGCGCATTCCGCGCCATTTTGGACGATTTTGAAGCTGCCAACCCGGGCATCAAAGTAGTAACGATCAGCGGACCTTACTTGACCACGAAAGACCAGATCATCGCCAGCGCAGCGACGGGCACGATGGCTGATGTCGTCGGCTTGGATGGCGCCTGGGTCAACGTCTTGTGGAAGCAGGGCGCGCTAGCAAGTCTGTCTGCGGTCATGATGGAAGCTGGCTTTGATGACAGCGAGTTGGCGGCGCAGATTCAGCTCGCCGGGGAGACCTACATGATCCCCATCGCCAACTTCATCTACCCGGTCTTCGTCAATTTGGACATGTTGGCAGCAGCCGGCATTGATCCGCCGTCGACGCGCGCAGAATTCGCCGCGGCAGCAGCCGCCTTGACCGATCCAGACAACAATGTCTCTGGCTGGGCGCAGCCGCTTTCGCTGGAACAGCCCAACGGCATCCAGAATGACACGATGTCCTGGCTTTGGGCGAGCGGCGGCAGCATGCTCGATGACATGGGTCAGCCCAACCTGGTTGGCAACGAAGCGCTGGCTGAGACGATGGAGTTCATCAAGAGCTTGCACGACGCCGGCGTTGTCGCGCCTGGCGCCTTCTCGATGAAGGAGAATGAGAAGGTCGAAGAGTTCGTCAACGAACGCGTCGCCATGATCATCAACACGCTTGCTCACTTCACGCTGATCCGCGAGCGCAACCCAGACCTGAACTTCGACATCACCGCGCTGCCGGCTGCCGAGGGCTACGATGGACCGCGCGGCCTGCCCTATGCCTCTTGGGGCATCGGCATCGGCGCCAACACCGAGCACACTGCCGAAGCCTGGAAGCTGATCGAATACCTAGTCAGCGTTGAAGGCAACTCCAAATTGACCTCGATCGCAAATGCCTTCCCCGGCAATGTCAACGCGACGCCAGACTTCATCACCACCGATCCGCTCTTCGAGACAGCCTTCGCCATCTTCCAGGAAGGCTATCTGGCGAATGAGTTCACCGGGCTGCCGGCCGCGGAAGAGTTGATGCGTCAATTCGACGAGCCCTTCCAATTCTATCTGGAAGGCGATATCGACCTTGATGAATTCCTGGAAATCGCACAAGAAGAGTGGGAAGCTATATTCGAGTAGGAGTTCCCACCCCACCCAAGGTCTCTCCCACAATCTAGGGAGGGACTTGGTCGTCTAGTGATTCCCCTTCCCTCCTTTGTGGGGGAGGGGCTAGGGGATGGGGGCAGGCATAGATATGGCAAAAGCACAGGCAATTTCTGAAATCGCGAATATCGGGTGGGAGCAGCGAAAGCGCAAGTTCCTGCCCTATGCCTACCTTTCGCCGACCCTGGCTTTGCTCGCGGCATTGACCATCGTGCCCATCGTGACTGTCTTCCTCTATTCCCTGGTCGACAATGTCATCATCAATCAAAATCCGCCGGTTTTTGTTGGCTTGGAGAATTACGAAGAAGTGCTGACCAACCGCAAGTTCCGCGGCGCGCTCAGCAATACCTTATACTTCGCGATTGTCAGTGTGATCGTGCACTTCATCATCGGCTTGTCTTTCGCGCTGCTGCTGAATACGCGCTTGATCGGCAACAAGACCAAAGCGCTCTTCCGCGTCATTTACATCCTGCCCTGGGTTTTCACGGCATCGATCATCGCTATCTTGTGGCGGCTGCTGCTGAATCCGCATGGCGTCATCAACTTTGTGCTGCTCGAGCTAGGCTTCGTCCAAGAGAAATTGGAGTGGCTGTCGGATCGTGATCTGGCGCTGAATGCGGTCACTTTCATCAATATCTGGGCGGGTTATCCCTTCTACATGGTTAGCTTCCTGGCGGGCTTGCAGGGCATCCCCGACGATTTGTACGAAGCGGGCCGAGTCGATGGAGGCAACAGCTGGCAGCTATTCCGATTCATCACCTTGCCGCAGCTGAAGCCGATTATCGTCAGCCTGGCGCTGCTGGATTTCATTTGGACGATACACCAATTCACCTTGATCTGGATGACCACCGGCGGCGGTCCTATGCGCTCTACGGAAGTACTGAGCACCTACACCTACAAAGCGGCATTCAGTTCCCACGAGTATTCGATCGCCTCGACGCTGGCGATGATCATCCTGGCGATTTGCACCTTTGTCGGCATCTTTTATGTGCGCAATCAGCGCATGACGGACGAATAATATGGTTGCTAGTCGCGCGCAGATACGCCGAGCCAAGATCCTGACCTGGATCGCGCTGATCATCGGCGCTTGTTTCGCTGGCTTGCCGGTGCTGTGGATGATCGCTTCGTCATTCAAATCCAATCTGGAGATTTTCGCCTATCCCCCGGCCTTGATAGACCACTCGTTTTCATTCAAAGCCTATCTGGCTGTGCTGGGCGATCCAGGACAATTGCGCTTTTTCTTCAACAGCTACCTGGTGGCGATCATGGTCACCATCTGCACTGTCGTGACGAGCATCCTGGCGGGCTACAGCTTCAGCCGCTACGACTTCCGTTTCAAGCGCTTCCTGACCCTGGTCATCATCGGCGTGCAATCTGTGCCGCCTATCACGTTGATGATTCCCTACTTCGGGCTGATTGTCTGGCTGGGTTTGTACAATTCATACACGGCGCTGGTGCTGACCTATATGGTCTTCACGCTGTCCTATGCCATCATCATGATGACCGGCTATTTCAATACCCTGCCACGCGATCTGGACGAGGCGGTGATGATCGACGGCGGTGGCAGTTTTGTTACGCTCTGGCGCATCTTGGCGCCGATATCCTTGCCAGGCATCGTCTCGGTGGGCGTCTATACATTTATGCTGGCCTGGAACGAATTCTTGTTTGCGCTGACCTTGACTCGCACCAACGATATGCGAACTGTGCCGATTGGCATACACTTGCTGATGGGACAGCATTCTTTTGAATGGAATCAAATGATGGCGCTGAGCGTGCTGGGATCACTGCCCGTACTGATCTTGTTTTTGCTCTTCCAGCGCTATTTCATCGCCGGCATGTCGGCTGGTTCCATCAAAGGCTGAGTTGCCATTTGACCACCGCTGGAGAAAAAACCCTGCCATGCTACTCAATATGAAAGAATTGCTCGCCGTTGCCCGCGCCCATGATTTCGCTGTGCCCGCCTTCAACATCAGCAGCAGCATGTTGCTAAAAGGCGCGATCGAAGCAGCAGAAGAAGCAGCAGCGCCCGTCATCGTCGCCATTCATCCCGATGAATTGGCTTTTGTCGGCACTGCCTTCGTCAAGATGGCGCTGGCCGAAGCGGCTGATGCCACGGTGCCCGTGGTGATCCACCTGGATCACGGCTCGTCAATGGAACAAATCATGACTGCCATCCGCGCGGGATTCACCTCGGTGATGATAGACGCATCGGAATTGCCGCTGCCGCAGAATATCGCCGCCTGCCGCGAAGTTACGAACCTGGCGCACGCTGTGAATGTCTCGGTCGAAGGCGAGCTTGGCACAATCGGCGAGCTGGACGAAGAGGCCGAAGCGGGCGCGGACGAAGTCATCTTTGTCAATCCCGACGAAGTGAAGCAATTTGTCGATGCCACCCATGTCGATACCTTGGCGGTCGCGATCGGCACTTCGCATGGCTTGTATCCCAAAGACATGAAGCCGGAAATCCGCCTGGATCTGCTGCGAGACATCCGCGCCAAAGTGGATACGCCTCTGGTGCTGCATGGCGGCTCGGGCAACCCGGACGCAGAGATCGCCCAGGCGGTTGCGCTGGGCATCAACAAGATCAACATCTCGGCTGATATGAAGAGCGCCTTTTATCGCAAAGCGCGCGAAGTCTTGACCGACCCCATCCTACGCGAGCCGAGCAGCATCTATCCGGCTTGTATTGATGCTATGAAAGTCGTCTGTCGCCAGAAGTTCGACCTCTTCAGCACGACTGGCAAAGCAGCCCTGTATTGAGCCAGCGTATCGCTCTGGGCTTCGGCAACAATATCGATTATGAAATCGTCTGGAATGCCGAGACGTTCAACAAACTCATCGCCAGGTATGGTATTTGCGATGCCGAGCTGGATTGCCGCACGGTCATAAAGAGCGAACGCGAATTGGTCGTCTCAATTTTGAGCTTTGTCAAGGCGGGGCGGGGCGGCGAACGATTTGTCGCGGACAGCGCTTTGATTGAGCGCTTCGCCAGCCGCTTCCAAAAGAAAATCACGCTGGGTGGCACGCCGGTGCGCGCAGCTATCGCCATGAGCAAGCTCGGACATGCTGCCGCCCTGCATCTGGTTTCTATGAATGACGAAGTGCGTCAGCTGTTGCCGCCGGGTTGCCCCTGGGTTTGCAGCAATCCTCGCGACAGCCACTATCCGCATCTTATCGTGCAATATCACAGCGGCGCTTCAGTACGAGCCAATGACATCAACATCCTTGCGCCAGCCGCCAACCGACTGATCTATCATTGCAACGCCGACAATATCGCCATGCGCTTGCATGTGAACTTTGCAGACCTGCTGACCAATGCGCGGGCTTTGCTGGTTTCTGGCTTCAATGCCATGCAATGCGAAAGGCTGCTGATTGCGCGCCTGGAGTCCCTGTCCGATATGCTGGATAAGCTGCCTGCCGATGCGGTCGTTTTCTGTGAAGACGGCGGCTACTACGATGCCAGATTTCGCGGGCGTTTGCAGGAGACGCTTGGACCCAGAATTGATATCTACAGCATGAACGAGGACGAACTGCAAGAGCAGGTCGGCGCGCGGATTGCGTTGGACGATGCGCGGTCGATTCTGGCGGCGCTGGGCTGGCTGCACGGGCGAATTCCCGCCAAGACTCTGGTCGTGCATACGGGGCAATGGGCGCTGGCGCACGGTGGCGGCGTGCAACAGTATGCTGCGGCTTTGCGCGCTGGTGTAACCTTGGCGACAACGCGTTTTTGCCACGGCGACGGCTGGAAACGGGCGGATTACCGCGCTATGCAAGAGCGCCTGCCGATACCCGCCAGCGCGCGCTTTGCCGATGCCGTCAATGCCAGTCGCTCGGATGCCTGCTGTGTGCCGGTTGCGGCAGCCGAGCCAGGCAATGCCACGACCATCGGCTTGGGCGATGCGTTTGTGGGCGGCTTCATGACGGCGCTGGCTGGGTAATTGGCTCGTCAGAATTTCGCGCCCGGCACCCGTACATCGCCGATTCGCCGCGTGATGCCTTGCGCATCCAGACGTTCCAGCACGGGGATGGCATATTTTCGGGAGCTGCCGAATTGATCGCGCAGGGTCTTGGCGTCGATTTCGCCATACGTCTCAATATGCGCGCGGATGCCTGCCACCAGCCCTGCGTAGTCCGGCGCGGCAAAGGCGATGCTGTCGCTGACCTGCACCAGACGCCGCAAGTCCAACAAGGCGCGCACCACTGTTTCGCCAGCCAGGTCGTTCATTTCGGCGATCGTCGGCGGGGAAAACGGCGCGGCTGCCAGCGCAGTCATAAGGCTGTCGATGCGCGCTTCTTGCTCGCTGCTAAAGCAGATGACATGCGACTTCAAGCGGATAAAAGCGCCATCAATCATCAGACCTTCTTCAACGTCAATGACAGAATCCAGCAGATGCAGCTTGATGCGCAACCGACTGCCCAGTTCGGCGCGCGACATGCCCAGCCGCAGCGGGTTCGCGCTGTGGAATCGCTGCAATTCGGCGAGGATGCCTTGGACCAGACGCCGCCAGGAATCGCAGGACCAGATGCCCAAGCCGGGCAGATCGCGCACGAGTCCTGCCGCCAGCGCCTCAGCCAGCGCAGCTTTCATTGCCGGTTCGCCAAGACCTAGCTGCGCCTCCAAGTCGGCGAGCGCTTGCGGAGCGCGAGAGCGGGCTGCTATCGCCAGTTGTTCGCCAACTGAGCCGTGCAAACGCGTTTCCAGCTCGTCGATCACCTGCGGTTGCATGCGTTTATAGCGCCGACCGGGCTGCGCATTGACGATGACTCCGCCCCCAACAGTCTGGGCCGGCGACGGCACGCGCAGGATAAAGCGGTCGCCGCGCGTCAGTGGCAGGGCTTCGCGCAGGCGGATCTGCAGCCAGCCGCTTTCGCCCGCTGCCAGTGAATCCGCATCCAGCAGCCGCAGCCGTGCCAGCGACTCGGCCGCCCCACAGAAGAACTTGACTTCGGCATTGTGCGCCAGCGGATGCTCGATATCGTCGAGCATGATGAAATGCGCGTCAGCCAGCAAGGTAGGCTGCAATCGCCCCGGTCGAGCCAGCACATCACCGCGTTTGATTTCGGCATTGTTGATGCCGGCGATGTTGACAGCCACGCGATTGCCAGGCAGCGCCGTCTGCACATCGCGTTTATAGCTCTGCAAGCCGCGGACGCGCCCGCTGTGGTCGCCCGGCTGCACGAGCAGTGTATCCCCGACCGAAAGCGAACCGCCCGTCAACGTGCCAGTTACGACTGTGCCAAAGCCACTGACGACAAAGACGCGGTCGATAGGCAGGCGAGGCTGTCCACTGTTGGCGCGTTCTGGCAGGCCCGCCAGCAACGTACTCAATTCGTCCAGCAGTCGCTCGATGCCGGCGCCTGTCTGCGCGCTGACTTGCACGATAGGCGCGTCGTTGATGCCAGACTCGGCCAGCAGGTCTTCAATCTCCATCTGCACGAGCTCCAGCCATTCTTCGTCGTCAATCAGGTCGATCTTGCTGATGACGACGATGAGGCTGCGGATATCCAGCAAGCGCAGGATGGACAAATGCTCACGCGTCTGGGGCATGATGCCTTCGTCGGCGGCGATGACCAGCAGCGCAGCATCAATGCCGGGGAGGCCCGCCAGCATATTCTCTATGAAGTCCTGGTGCCCGGGCACATCGACGATGCCCAAAGTCTCGCCGTTGGGAAGCTCGACCCAGGCGAAACCGAGGTCGATAGTCAAGCCGCGGCTTTGTTCTTCGGCGAGGCGGTCGGGATTGATGCCGCTCAGTTTCTCGACCAGGCTCGATTTGCCGTGATCGACATGTCCGGCCGTGCCGATGACGCGCATGGGCTATCCACTCGGACGGTTCAGGCTGGCGCGATGATTTTCGGCGCTGTCACTCGCCTGACGCGCATCATATTGCAGCAGCATGGCTTGGTATCGTTCGCGGTAGAGCTCGGCGCGGGCGCGTTCCAGCTGCCACAGCCGTTCGATATCGCTGCGCAGGCTCGGCAGAGACGCTTCCAGCCGGTCGATACGTTTGATGAAAGAGGCGAATTCGCGGTCGTGGTTGCGCCAGACTTCGTCGCTGGAGAGTGTCAATTGCTTCCAGCGCTTCAGATCGTCATCGCGCCAGTCGTTCCACTCTTGCCGGAAACGTTCTTCGCTGAGACGCTGCATCTCTGCGCCTTCGCCCATGCGTCGTTCCAACCGGTCGCCGATGCGATTGAAATCGTCGATGATGCGTTTCATTTCACGATAGGCGCCCGCCCACACTTCAAAACGCTCGATATAGCGCTGCAAGTCGTCGTCCTGGCTGCCAAAGCGATTCTGCAGCTCTGCCATTTGTTGGTCGCGCTGCTGGGATAATAATTGTTGCTGGTCAACAAATTGCTGGATTTGTTCGCGCCGTTCGCGTTCCGTGTTGCCGATATCTTGCAATCGCCGTTCATTGCGCCTTGTCAAGTCTTCAATCAGCCCCAGTTTCGGCGAGATGCCATCGACCGATTTCTTGAATTCGGGCAGATCGGTTTCGAGCTCTGCCAGCCGGCGAGCATCAGAGCGGCGTTGTTCTTCCAAGAAAGCCAGGCGTCGGTCTGGTCCCTCCAGCTGCTTGGTCAGGTCTTCCATTTCCTGATTGAGGATGCGCATGGCATTCTGCAGGCGGTCGCCTTCGGATTGCAGGTCGCTGATATTGCCCAGCTGGCGTTCGATGCGCTCGGCTTTTCCCGATAGTTCGCGGACAGCCCGTTGGAAGTTTTCGCGCTGCAGCTCCAGCCGTCGTTCCGTTTCGCGTTCGGCGGTGAGTCGGCGCGCTTCGGCTTGCGAAAGCATCTGCTCCATATCGTCGCGCAGTTGTTCGATGATGTCGTGTTCGCGCTGCGCCGGCAGGGCTTCCTGGCGGATTTTTGCTTGATCCGATTCAACCGAATTAACTCGCCGCTGTACCACGCCGACATCTTCTGTCTGCTGTTCGAGGCGCTGTTCCAGGGTGTTGATGAGCGCTTTGTCATGGCGGCGCTGTTCATCGAGCCACTCGATCATGCTGGCAAGTTGGTTGATGTCCATCGTGTCTGCTCCTGACAGCGCGCCCACAGACTTTCGCGGACGACAATTCCATTGTAGCAGTTTGCCGCCGCCGATTCAATTCGTCCGCCGCAGCTAATCGGGAGTGGTGAATCATGGACAGCGCAACCCTGAACGGACACTTTTTTTCTACCCCCCTCGGTCCCCCCGAAAAGTCGGGGGGGAGGCAAAGCACGCGCGCGGATTCTGTCCACAGGTTGGAGAGGGATTTAGGGAGGGGGGAATGAGGAACACATCAACACCTTCACCACTCCCCAGCCAATCAGCGTATTGACAGCGCCGTCGCATTCAACTAGACTGCCAAGAACGAGGTAGGAGCAGAACAGTTGATGACCAGAGCCTATCATCATCAGCATCTTTGCCGACTTGTCAGAGCGTAGCCTGGCGTGTGACGATTTGCGCCGCCCCAGCACCAGATGCCTCGCTCATAATGCGGGGTTTTTTTATTTGTGAGAGGGACGAAACATGCTAGCAGTCATCGATTATGGCGCGGGAAATCTGCGCAGCGTCTTGCATGCATTGACTCACCTCGGCGTCACTGACATGCGCCTGGCGCGCGAACCACAGGAATTGCAGGGCGCGAGCAAGATTATCCTGCCCGGCGTGGGCGCGTTTGGCGCTGGCATGGCGCAGCTGCAACAGCAGGGGCTGGTTGATCCACTGAAGCAGGCGCTGGCGGCCGGAATCCCCTACCTGGGCATTTGCGTGGGCATGCAGATCCTCTACGAAGTCGGCGAAGAGATGGGCGAGCATGCTGGTTTGGGCGTGCTGGGCGGACGCGTGATTCGCTTCCCGCGCTTTGACGCGCTCAAAGTGCCGCACATGGGCTGGAATCAGCTGAAGGTCAAGAAGCAATGCGCGTTGCTGGACGGGCTGGATGCGTCAAGCTATTCCTATTTCGTGCACAGCTATTACTGCGCGCCGACTGATCGCGGGACGATCGCCGCATCGGTCGATTATGGCGTGGAATTCGCGGCTGCGATCCACAGCGATACGATCTTTGGCGTGCAATTCCATCCCGAAAAGTCCCAGCAAACAGGCTTGCGCATTCTGACGAACTTTCTGCGTATCTAGGAGAGGCGGATGATCATTTACCCGGCCATCGACTTGCGCGGCGGAAAAGTCGTGCGGCTCCGCGAGGGCGATCCGGCGCGGCAGCAGACCTTCAGCGACAACCCGCTGTCGACAGCCCAACGTTGGCTCGATCAAGGCGCTAGTTGGCTGCACCTGGTCAATCTGGATGGCGCATTTGACCAAGCCAACGAAAATCTGCGCATATTGGAAACCATTGCCCGGCTGGAAGCCCGCGTACAATTTGGCGGGGGCCTGCGCGATCTGGCGGCGCTGCGACAAGCGCGAGATGCGGGCGCAGATCGGCTGGTTATCGGAACGATGACGGTGCGCGATCCTCTCTCGGCGGTGGCGGCAGTGCAAGAATTCGGCGCGGAGGCCATTTGCATGGCGCTGGATGCCCGCGATGGCAAGGTCGCCACGCACGGCTGGACAGAGATCTCGCAGCAAAGCCCACTTGAGCTGGGCAAATGGCTGCAGGAACGGGGGGCGCGGCATGCGCTCTATACCGATGTGGCGAGGGATGGCGGTTTACGGGGCGTCAATACCGCTGATACGATTGCCCTCGCGCAGCAAACCGGCTTGCAGGTGATCGCGTCGGGCGGCGTGAGTCGGCTGGAAGACATCCGGCTGCTGGCGGAAAGCGGCAAAGTGGCTGGCGCGGTCATTGGCATGGCGCTTTATCGAGGCGAATTCCTGCTGGCGGATGCGCTGGCGGCGGCGAAAGGCGGCTGATTGTGTTAGCGAAACGGATTATTCCCTGTCTTGATGTCAAGGATGGGCGGGTCGTCAAAGGCGTCAATTTCCTCGACCTGCGCGATGCCGGCGACCCGGTCGAGCAAGCCATGATTTATGATCGCGAAGGCGCGGACGAGTTGGTTTTCCTGGATATTATGGCGTCGCATGAAGCGCGAGCCACGCGACTGGAAATGGTGCGTCAGGTGGCAAACAGCCTCTTCATCCCCTTTTGTGTGGGTGGCGGCATCCGCACAATCGACGATATCCGCGATACCTTGCTGGCTGGCGCAGACAAGGTAGCGATCAACAGCGCGGCTGTGCGCGATCCCGAACTTATTTCTGCGGGCGCATGGGGATTCGGCAGCCAGTGCATCGTAGTCGCTATCGACCCGCGGCGCATTGACGGGCGCTGGGTGGTGCATATAAACGGCGGGCGCATCCCTACCGACAAAGAAGCCGTGGACTGGGCGCGAGAAGTCGAAGCGCGAGGCGCGGGTGAGATTCTGCTGACCAGCATGGACAAAGACGGCACGAAATCCGGCTATGATATTGAAATGACAGCGGCGGTCGCCGAGGCTGTTTCCATCCCGGTGATCGCCTCTGGCGGCGCTGGCTGCGAAGAACACTTCCGCGAGGCGCTGCAAGAGGGCGGGGCGGATGCAGCGCTGGCAGCCAGTTTATTCCACTTCAATGAATTGCAGCTAGGCGCGCTGAAACGGTACTTGCACGAACGGGGACTGCCCGTGCGGCTGACAGGTTGGGAGGCGCTGGGCGATGCTGGATGAGATGACGCTGGCGGCCATGCGCTGGGACGTGGACGGGCTGATGCCAGCCATCGCCCAAGATGCCAACACCGGCAACGTGCTGATGATGGCTTACATGAATGCGCAATCGCTGCAGCGCACGTTGGAAACAGGCCAGGCCGTGTTTTGGAGCAGACGGCGACAAGAACTATGGCGGAAAGGCGCGACCTCTGGCAATACCCAGCGCGTCATTGAAATTCGCATAGACTGCGATGCCGATACCCTGCTGCTGCTTGTAGAGCCAGCCGGTCCCGCGTGTCACACCAATGCAGAAACCTGCTTCTTCCGCAGCCTGGACGACTTTGCCGCCGCGCCACAGCGACTCTAGGGGAGGCTGCCAATGGATGACATGCTCGATCGGCTGGAAGCCATCATAAGCGACCGGCAGCGCAACCCGCTCGAGGGCAGTTATACCAATCGACTCCTGGAAAGCGGCAAACCAGCCATCGCGCAAAAGGTGGGCGAAGAAGCAGTCGAAGTGGTGATCGCCGCGCTGGCACAAGGCAAAAACGAACAGATCGACGAATTCGCCGACCTGTTTTATCACGCTATGGTTTTGATGCGAGCGCTGGATATCGGTCTGGACGATGTGCGCGCGCGGTTGCGGCAACGTCATCAGCCGCCCGAATGAGCTAGGGCATGTGGTCGAATTGCCCGTCCATGTACTCGTTGTAGGTCAGATAGCCTTTCCAGTTGTCAAACGGCGTTGTCGCGAATGCGCCTGCGAAGACATCTTCGGCCGCATAAATCGCCGAAACGATTGGCGACGACTCGTTTAATTGCCCGTCCATGCCGGCGACTACGGCATAGAGCAGCATGGGCGTCTCTGGATAATAGAGCATCAGCACGCTTTCGCTCGCGCTAAAAGGCTGCCCGGTCACGAAGCTCGGCTCACCATGCGCGGCGATCAAGTCGCCAACGGTGAAATGCGGCGCAAGCTGGAAGAGCATGGTCGCGATATGCTCGCCGCCTTGGCTGGAGATCTGGCAGCAGGGCGCGCCGCTAGCGCTGGCGAAGACAAAAGTGGTATCGCTGCTGTTGACAACCGTCATGCCGTCTAGCCGCCCCACAATGTCCAAGGCGTCAGCCAATGACGTTTCGCCGGGCCGAATGCCATGCCAGCAGGGCGCTGCGCAAGGCTCGCCAGTCAGCAGGCTGTCGTCCATCAGGTAGCTCTCGTTCAGCAAGGTTGCCTCGGGAGCGCCGACGGATATCTCCCCAACGCCATCTGCCAGCGCGCTCAGCATCTCGTAGGGCAGTCCGCCGCGGTCGACTGGTTGTCCGCCGGCATAGACGATCTCCAATTCGCCGCCATCGACGCGGGCGCGCGTGGCCGGCGTGCCGGTGACTCCCGTTGATTGCGCCAGATGGGTGTCGAACAGATACTGCGCGG
Organism: Chloroflexi bacterium bin20; assembly: GCA_002238485.1. GTDB lineage: Bacteria > Chloroflexota > Anaerolineae > Aggregatilineales > Phototrophicaceae > UBA6055. The sequence goes on from MPMG01000001.1 coordinate 558,103, forward strand.
CGCGCGAGGAACAGGCCTCCAGCGCAGCGGCATCCAGCTGCAGAAGATTTGCCAGGGAATCGCTCATGTTGTCGAGGCTGCCGGCGCTGGCGAATTCAAATAGCAGGTCGTGCGCGTCCCAAAACTTGCCCAGATCCTGCACAGCAACGCATTCTGCAAGTGCCGCGCTGGCCACGGACAAGTCGGGATTCACGACCGGGAAGAAACGATATTCGAACTGCGCCAATCCCTGCGCAATATGCGTCTCGACAAAGAGATGCAACGTGTCTTGATAGACTTGGCAATGCGGGCAGAGGAAGTCCTCGAATGCCACAATGGTCAGCGGCGCGGCGGGATCACCCAAAACAAAACCACCATCGGCGCGGCGGAAGGCGGGAATGCCAGCATAACGTCCATGCTCGATAAGGACTGGCTCTTCGGACTGTGGGCGAATGGCATTGACAAGGGCGTCCAGCTGCTCGGGCATCGCCAGCGGGATGGCCAGCGGGTCGTCTGAGCCATATTGCACAAAGAGAGACGGCGTACCCGATACGCCCAGCTCGAAGCCGTATTGCGCATCGACCGCGTGCTGACTGGCAGTCGTGGCGCAACTGCCCAGCGCCTCGGCATCCATATCCAGCAATTCGGCAAAGGCAATTGTCGATTCGGCGGTGAAGCCATGCTCGGTCGTCAGCTGGAACATCGTGTCATGCGCGTGCCAGAAGTAGCCCGGCTGCAAACTATCGGCGCACTCCACCAGGCTGGCGCTCTGTACAGACAGCTGCGGATCGATGACTGGAAAGATGCGATACTCGAATTGTGCCTGGCCCGTCAGAACATAATCGCGGATGAAGCCGGCGATGCTTGGCTCATAGCGCTGGCAGCTGCCACACAAAAAGTCGGAAAACTCGATCAATTTGACGGCGGCATTGGCATCACCCAGCACAAAGCCGCCATCGGGGCTGCGCGTCTTGGCGATGTCTGCGTAAGGATCGGTGCTTTGCGCCAGCGTAGATGCACTGGCAAGGCAAAGTAAAAACAGCACAAGCGCGGCTCGGTACTTGGTAATCATGATGAAACCTCTTTACAGTTGGCTTGGCGCATTGTCGCACAGAAGCCTGCGATTTCAATGCTTGTATGCGCCGTCCGACTCACAGTAGACTCCGCAGATGCCTGCCCAGCCAGCCCGGCGCGAGATGGCAATGTCCAAAGCCGATCCTCACATAAGCGAGACCAGCTTTCATGTGCGCTATGCCGAAACGGACGCCATGGGCTTCGTGCATCACGCTGTCTACCTGGTCTGGTTTGAAGAAGGACGCAGCGCTTTCATCCGCGAGCAGGGCTGGAGTTACGCGGAGATCGAACGTTCAGGGTATTTTCTGGTCGCCAGCGATCTGCGCGCAAGATACCTCAAAGCCGCTCGCTATGACCAACTCGTGACGGTGCGCGTCTGGCTTGCCCAAGTCAAATCGCGCCAGCTTGCATTCGCCTGCGAAGTCTTAGACAGCGAATCGAGAGATTGCTTATTCAGCGCCAATCTGAAGCTGCACTGCCTGAATCGGGCTGGGAAAATCGCCAGGATCCCGTCAGATTGGCAGGCCTGGCTGCGCGAATGATGCGCGAGCGTCGACAAGATGTGGTATGCTGTTGGCGTATTTGTGGACTAGCGACTGCGGGAGCGCTGCAAAATGGTTAGTTATGCCGAAAGACCCTGGCAGCAAAGTTATGATATTGGCATGCCGACCTCTTTGGATGTGCCGGATATCCCATTGCATCAGTTGCTCAAGAATACACGGGCGCGCATCCCGCACCACACCGCGCTGGTCACGCCAGCCAACCTGCCAGTCATCGGGCGCATCAGCAAGTCCGTCACGTATGAAGAGTTGGACCGCGCGTCGGATGCACTGGCGGCGGCGCTGCTGGATATGGGATTGAAGAAGAGCGATCGCGTCGCCATCGTTATGCCCAATTCGGTCGCTTTTGTCATCAGCTTCTATGCCATTTTGAAAGCCGGCGGCGTCGTGGCAGCCACCAACCCGACCTATCCAGCCGAGAAAATGGCGCATCAAATCAACGATTGCGATGCCGAATTTGTGCTTACCATGACGTTGTTTTATGGACTCGTAAAAGAAATACAGCCGCGCACCAAAGTCAAAACGATCATCGTAGCCAACATCAAGGAATACTTGCCGCCGCTCGCCAAACTGCTCTTCACCATCGCCCGTGAAAAGAAAGATGGGCACTTCGTAGCGCAGCTCGCGGATGGGGATCACTGGTTCCAAGATCTGCTGGCAAAGTATGATGGCAAACAATCAAATGTGACTGTCAGCGCCGATGACCTGGCACTCTTCCAGTATACAGGCGGGACAACCGGCATGGCAAAAGCCGCCATGTCGCGGCATCGTGGACTGGTCGCCAACATGCTGATGACCGAAGGTATACTCGACCTGCTCGATACGCCACCCGAAGAAGAGGTCTTCCTGGGCGCGATTCCTTTCTTTCATGTCTATGGCTTGGTCATCGTGGTCAGTACCAGCGTCTACCGCGGCTGCAAGATCGTGCTGGCGCCCAACCCACGCGACATTGATGATGTGCTGGGCAATATCGAGACATTCCGCACAACGCTCTTTCCTGGCGTGCCAGCGCTCTACAACGCCATTAACAACCATCCGCGCGTGCAAAGCGGCGATATAGACCTCAGCTCGCTCACCTTGTGCATCAGTGGCTCTGCTCCATTGCCCGAATCGACCAAGATCGAATTCGAGCGGCTGTCTGGCGCGACCCTGCGTGAAGGATTCGGCATGAGCGAAGCGCCAACCGCCACCCATGTGAATCCTATCTTTCGAGACAATCGCCCGGCTTCAATCGGCTTGCCGCTGCCCGAGATGGATATGCGCATCGTCAGCCTGGAAGATGATGAAGAAGATGTGCCTGTCGGCGATATCGGCGAGCTATTGATGGCGGGACCGAATGTCATGGTCGGTTATCATGGCATGCTGGAAGAGACGCAGAATGTGCTGCGCGAGCGCGCTGGCAAGCGCTGGCTGTATACGGGCGATATCGCACGAATGGACGAAGACGGCTACTTTTATATCGTCGACCGCAAAAAAGACATGGCGCTGATCGGCGGCTTCAATGTGTATCCGGCTTCTGTCGAAAAAGCCATCTCGGCGCACGAGTCTGTGCTGGAGGTCGGCGTGGCAGCCATCCCGCATCCCGAGCGAGACGGGCAAGAAGCGCTGAAAGCCTGGATCGTGCGCAAACCCGGCGCGCAGCTCACATCCGAGCAGATCATCAACTTTCTGGGTGACAAACTTGCGCCCTACGAAATTCCGCGACGCATCGCCTTCATCGACGAGCTGCCCAAGACAGCGGTCGGCAAGACCTTGCGGCGCGAGCTGGCGCAGTTGGATTCAGAGATGGAATAAGGCGCCCCTGGCAGGACTCGAACCTGCGACCATCGGTTTAGAAGACCGGTGCTCTGTCCGCTGAGCTACAGAGGCAGTCGACACGATTCTAGGGCTGGCGAGCCGCCCTTGTCAATTGCGCAAAGCCCTATTTTGTAAGGGATGGCAATTGCTTGAATGCCGCGTCTGTGCTACAATCAGAGCATAGTACCACACACGGACAACGGTGCGTGCTGCGCCGTTTTTTGCGCGTCAATCCACCGACGAGAGTGTCGCCTATGGACCGGGACTTGGCATCACAGCAGGAGCAGGATTACAACGCGAGTCATATCGTCAAGTTGCCCCCGCGTGAGCACATTCGTTTGCGCCCGGGCATGTATGTCGGTGGCACCGATTCGCGCGCCTTGCATCATCTCATCTATGAAGTGGTCGACAACTCCATAGACGAGGCGCTGGCAGGGCGATGTGACCGCGTTGAAGTGACCCTGTATGCCGATGGTTCAGCGTCCATTCGTGATAATGGCGTCGGCATCCCGGTCGACCTGCACGAGAGTGGCGTCTCTGCGCTGGAAGTTGTCATGACCGAGGTTGGCTCGGGCGGCAAGTTTGACAACGATGTCTATAAAGTCAGCGGCGGTTTGCACGGCGTTGGCGTGTCGGCAGTGAATGCGCTTTCGGCTGAGCTGACCGCGACTATTTTCCGTGATGGCAATGTTTGGCAGCAGTCGTATCAGGCTGGCTTGTCGGCTGGGCCTGTCGAGAAACTGCGCGCGCTGCAGCCCGATGAAGAAACAGGCACGTTAATTCGTTTCACGCCGGATTTTTCCGTCATGGACGAGAATGAGTTCAGCTTTGGCACGTTGATGACGCGCTTTCGAGAGATGGCATTTGTCACGCGCCGCGTCACGATCAAGCTGCGCGACGAACGGGTCTTGCCCATCCCACGTGAAATGACCTTTTATTTTGATGGCGGGCTGCGCTCCTTTGTTCGCTATCTCAACCGCAGTCGCAAAGCTATTCACAGCATCATCCACATCGACCGCGAAGTTGAGCATACCGATCGACAAGGCGGGACCTTCATGATCGGTGTGGAAGTGGCGCTGCAATACGCTGATGTCGCCACGACGACCGAGATGGCTTTTACCAACACCATCAACACGCCCGATGGCGGCACGCATATCACTGGCATGCGCTCGGCGATCACCGGCGTCATCAACCGCTATGCCAAGAAAAACGGCCTGCTGAAAGAACGCGACAGCAATTTCTCGGGCACGGACACGTTGGAGGGTCTGACCGCTGTGGTCAGTGTCAAGCACCCCGACCCGCAATTCGAAAGTCAGACCAAGGTCAAGCAGCTCAATCCAGAGGTGATGGGCGCGGTTTCTCAAGTGGTTACCGAGGCGTTCAACGAATTCCTGGAATTGAATCAGCGAGAAGCGCGGCGCATCATCGACAAGTGCATGACCAGCAAGCGCGCCCGCGAAGCCGCCCGCAAAGCCCGCGATTTGGTGCGCAGCGGTCCGAGCCTGTTGGAAAGCAGCACCTTGCCGGGCAAATTGGCAGATTGCTCGCAGCGCGGCGAAAATGCGGAGATTTATATCGTCGAGGGCGATTCGGCCGGTGGCAGCGCCAAACAGGGACGCGACCGTCACTTCCAAGCAATCTTGCCCTTGCGCGGCAAAATCCTCAACACAGAGCGCGCGCGCATCGACAAAATCCTGGACAACAACGAAATCAAGGCGCTGATCTCGGCATTGGGCGCGGGCTTCCACGACGAGCTGACTATGGACCGCCTGCGTTATGGGCGCGTGATCATCATGACGGACGCCGATGTCGATGGCAGCCACATCCGCACCCTGCTGCTGACATTCTTCTTCCGCCACATGCCGCAGATTGTCGAGCAGGGGCATTTGTATATTGCGCAGCCACCGATCTTTCAACTGAAGAATGGCAAGAATCGCAAGTATATTTACCCCAGCGCGGGCATCGCCGATGACGAATTGCTGCGCCAGTCGCTGGGACGTTTCAAGAATCCCGACAAGGTCACTGTGCAGCGCTACAAGGGCTTGGGCGAGATGAACCCCGACCAGTTGTGGGAAACGACAATGGATCCTGAAAAGCGCACGTTGTTGCAAGTGCGCATTGAAGACGGCGCCGAAGCGGACAAGACATTCGCCACGTTGATGGGTTGGGATGTGCCGCCGCGCCGTCGCTTTATCCAGACGCACGCCAGGCAAGTGCGAAACCTCGATATCTAGGCGCTATTACAAACCCGAAGTTCGAGCGTCTTGCTCCGTCCAGCCACGCGATTCGAGGCTTGCCAACGTTTCTTCGGCGCGTTGCAAAGGACCCCGTTCCGCCAGGGCATGCAGAATCGCGAAGAGCAGGCTGCCCAGCCCCAGCGCCACAATTGCCAATAGCAGCGGACTCCAGGCGATGCCAGCCAACTCGACAGGCCGTGGATGCAAGACCAGCACAGTCATGAGCACGGTGGGCAAAATCGCCACGAAGCAAGCGCTGGACAGATAATTGAAACTTAGCGACAGCAGGCCGCCGTGGATTGCTTGACGCGCGACCGACCGTCCATGCACCAGCCAGCCCAGCCGCAGCGCAATCAAGACCAGCGCAGCCAAGGCGACCGCTTTTTCCGATTCCATCATCATCCGCCGCGCCGCCCTAGAAGAGCGTGTAGATGAATGCGCCGGCCGGTGTCGCAGAGCCAGCCACGATCAACAGGGCGAACACCACCAGCACGATGACCATCGGCAGCATCCAATAGAGCTTGCGCTTCCACAAGAACGACAGCAACTCGCCCAAGACGCCGAGGCGCATGAAGAAGTCTTGCATTGCGCTGGGCGAATCGTCGCGTCGTTTGGATTCTGTCGCCATGAATTCTCCTTCTGGCTTCCTGTTCTCAGTCGGGTTTGCACACGATGTGCGAGCCCAGCACCAGCATGTCGATATCGCTGTTGCGGAAGGTATTGTAGGCTTCGCGCGGGGTGTTGACTATGGGCTCGCCACGCAGATTGAACGAAGTATTCAGCACGACTGGCACGCCAGTTGCCTCGCCGAATGTCTTGACAATGTCGTAATAGCGGGCGTTGGTATCCCGGTCGATGGATTGCAGGCGGCCTGTGCCTTCGTGATTGACAGCATGAATTTCGTCTTGCTTATCATCTTTGATCGGCGCGACCATCAGCATATAACGCGGAGAATCGTGCTCTGCCACCTGGGGATAATCGAAATATTCCGGGGCGCGTTCTCGCAAAACGACTGGCGCAAAAGGGCGGAAAGGCTCGCGGAATTTGATCTTGGTATTGACGATTTCTTTCATGTCTGCCCCGCGTGGATCTGCCAAGATGCTGCGGTTGCCCAGCGCGCGCGGTCCCCATTCAAAGCGCCCTTGATGAAAGCCAATGACTTGCTGATTCGTCAGCGCGTCGACAATGCGCTCGGTGAGCCTGGTTTCGTCTGTGAAGCTCTCGTAAGGCAGCTGCGCTTCGTCCAGGAAGGCGCGGCACTCGGCATCGCTGTAGCTGCGCCCATAGTAGGCATGTTCCTGCACCCACTTGCGAGGCTTGCCCAGCAGCACATGCCATGCCCAAAGCGCCGCGCCCAAGGCGCCGCCATCATCGCCAGCCGCCGGTTGGATCCACAACTCTTTGAAGGGCGTCTCATTGAGAATGCGCCAGTTGGCTTTGGTATTGAGCGCCACGCCACCCGCCATAACCAGCTTGTCCAGGCCCGTCTTCCGCTGCAGATAGGTCGCGGTCTGGATGAGCGTGTCTTCTGTGAAGCGCTGGATGCTGGCGGCGACATCGGCATAATACTGGTTGGATTCCATTGTCTTGCGCTCGGAGCGTCGTTCCGGGTTGGTGCGCGCAGTGAAGAAGTCGGCTTCGGCATCGCGCTGATCGCCAAAGAGCTCCAGGAACTCCCGGCTATAGCTGCGCGTCGGCGAGCGGTGGAAATCGAAATAGTCCATATTCAGCTGGAATGCGCCGCTGGACGGGTCGACCTGGACCAGCTTGGCGAGCTTGTCCATGTAGCGCGGCTCGCCATAGGGGCTCATGCCCATCACCTTGTATTCGCCATTGTTGACGCGGAAGCCCAGCCAGGCGGTGAATGTCGAATACAGCAAACCCAGGGAATGCGGGAAGCGCTGTTCTTCAAAGAGTTCCATGGTTGGCGGCGCATCGTCCTCATCACCGAGGCTGCTCTTGCCCGTGCCCAGCGTAGTCGTCGTCCATTCGCCGACGCCGTCCACGGTCAAGATTGCCGCGTCTTTGAAAGGGCAGGCGAAGTAGGCGCTGGCGGCGTGGCTCATGTGATGATCGCAAAAGAGCACCTTGTTGTAGGGCACGCCAATGCCACGCGCCACATGACTGCGCACCCACAGCTTATCGCCCAGCCAGGTCATCATGGATTCGCGCCAAAATCCCAGCGATCGCGGGAAGGCGTTCAGCGAAGTTTGCAAGATGCGCTCGAACTTCAGCAGCGGCTTTTCATAAAATACGACATATTCGAGATCGTGCGTGCTGATGCCAGCCTGCTCAAGGCAAAATTGCGCAGCCAGCTTGGGAAAGTCGCTGTCGTGTTTTTTGCGAGAAAAGCGCTCTTCCATCGCTGCGGCTACCAGCGCGCCATCTTTAATCAGGGCGGCCGCCGAATCGTGATAAAAGGCAGAGATGCCGAGGATGTACATGGCTAGCCTTGCTGCCGCGCCGACTCGATGTCGGAGGGCACTGGCTCGCGCTGCAGCCAATTCGCAGCCTTGCCTTTGATGCGCAGCGGGTCCATGAAAAGAGCCGACAGCATCCCAAATGGAACGAGGATCGTGCAATAGAAAAGCGTGGCGATGAAGCGCCCGTTGATCTCGGCGACAATGGCAGAGTTCTCGTTAAACCGCCGCCAAGCAATAGCCCATACTGTCTTCAAAGTGCTGATCCAATGCGCACCCAACCATGCCAAGACAGGCTGGCGCTAGGCTTACGATGACGTCTCTAGGGTAGTCTGATTTGCATAGTCTAGCAAGGCGATTCGGGCTGTATCGTGCCCCAATTGATTCCAGTGCGTGTCGGCGAAGAAGTAGGGCGCTTCTCCGCGCTTGATTGCCTGCGCGAGCGGCAAGCTGGCATCAATGAAGCCGATGTCTAGCTCATGCGCCAATCCACGTATGAGGTCTCGCTGCGCGGTCTGATTTGTGTCGATCTGGTCGGCGGTAACAGCCTTGCCCGCTTCTGATGCCAGCGCAGCCAGTTTGCTTTTGTCTGTTGCGCTGAGGCGCTGCCAATACAACTCGGCTTTCTGGGGGATGTAGATCAGAGCAAAACGGCTGCCCATGTCCTGCGCGGCCTGCGCCATCTCCATGATGCTTTTGCGCGTCTGTTGAAATGCCTCGCCTGCTCGCAGAGTCTGTCTATCCTGCGCCAGCACGGGCAAAAAGTCGGCGTAAAAGGCAAGTGGCGTTGGCGGGTTTGTCTCGGCGAACAGCGGATAGAGGCAGTCGCCATTCTGAGAACGTGCAACTGAGTCTCGCAGGGCTAGCACGAGATGAAACAAGACCGAATAGTCCCATAGCTGTTTGCTCTGATGATCCAGCTGGGCGAATGTCTGCCCCGATCGCTGCATTTCAATATAGCGCAGGCTGTCAGCGAGGTCGTTGCCGCCAAAGTAAGTCAAGATCACGGTCGCGGGCCGAAGTGGCAGGGCAAAGGCTTCAAACAGACGCTGCTGTTCCAGTGTGCCGCTGCCAGGCAAGCCCAGCGACAGCGTGGATTCGGCGATGCCTTGCCAAAATGGACGGGCAACAGACTCCGCGGCCGTAAACGAGTCGCCAATGACTGCCAGGTCAGGCGCTTCGCTCCAGGGCTTATCGTTGCGGAAACCATGCTTATCGCGCGTGTATTGGACGCGATACGGCTCAAACGGCGGAGCATCGGCTGGCGAAAGGCAGGTCAAACTGAATAGATCGCCGCTGTGAGAAGTTATTTCAAAGTCGATCTGCTGGCCGGCGGGGTATTCACGCGCGCCATGTTCGGCATGCAAGTTGAAGCCGGCCCGCTGTCGATACTGCGGCATGCGCGTGATGAGAGACTGGGGCAACTGCAAGAATGCGAATTGCAACGCGGCTTCTAGCAGCAGCAGCGTGAGCAACGCAATGACGGCATAGCGCGCAAAATTACCGATGGGTGTTTTCATGACGCTCTTCATTTGCGGGCGGCGCGGACTGCTCAATTGCTAGAGAATGGACCAATATCAAAGTACTTGCCGGGTGGCGACAAACGAACATCCAGCAGCATCGTCTCTATACGATAGATCTCAATGAGCGTTTCCAGCAATTTGCTCAAGCTGTCCATCTCCAGCAGTTGTTGCTTCTGATAGTTGTCGCTGTGCAGCAAAATCGAAGCGATCTGCGCGACAGCCCGCGGCGAATCCGGCAACTGCTCGGCATCAAATCGGCTGCTTTTGTCGGCGTGCAAGGTATCCAGATAATGCACGAGCAAGGGACGCAGGATGCGCCCGCATTGCCTGACCAGTGGCGGATCATCATCGGCTGGCATGAAGTACTCGACTTCGCCGACCAGATAGGGCTCGCTATGATTCAACTCGCGGATGCGGAAGCGGCGCTGCCCGACAGTGACGATATTGAACCGTTGCATGGGCAAGCGCTGCGCCTCGCTGATTTTGGCTGTGCAGCCGACCATGAAGGGCTCCGCCAGCTGCCCCATCGTCTCGCTGCCTTTGCGGATGAGCACCACGCCAAATGCCTCGCCCGTCTCGATGCAGCGATTGATCATGAGCTTGTAGCGATCTTCAAAGATGTGCAAGCGGATCTGCATGCCCGGGAAGAGCACGGTATTGAGCGGGAAGAGCGCCAGCTTTGCCATGTAGGGTTCGGTCAGTTCTCTTTCGGGCGATTGCGTTCTTCTTCGTGCAGGACTCGGCGCAGCACTTTGCCAATAAATGACCGCGGCAGCGCTTGCCGAAACTCGATTTCCCAAGGTACGGCATGCTCGACCAGGCGGCGCTTGCACAATTCCAGCAGTTCATTTTTTGACAAGCTGGTTTCGGGGCGTGGCACGACAAATGCCTTGACCCGCTGCCCGTCCGACTCGCTTTCCACGCCGATCACCACCGCTTCCAGCACTTTGCTGTGTTCGTAGAGCACTTCTTCGACATCGCGCGGGTAGACGCTGTAATCGCCAGTGAAGATCGTATCACGCTTGCGGCTGATGATCTTGAAGTAGCCTTCATCGTCCATCACCGCGACATCGCCTGTATACAGCCAGCCATCGCGCAGGACCGAATCTTCTTCCTCGTCATCCCGCCAATACCCCTGCATTACCTGCGGTCCGCGCACAGTCAATTCGCCGATCTGTCCGCTGGGCAAGTCTTCGCCGTTGGCTTGGTCGACAATTTTGGCATCGGTGTTGGGCAAGGGAATGCCTATCGAGCCGACCTTGCGCTGCCCGTTGAGCGGGTTGGAATGGGTAACCGGGCTGGCTTCTGTCAAGCCATAGCCTTCGACAAGTCGGCCGCGCGTCAGTTTTTCAAAAGCCTCTTGTACCTCGATAGGCAGGGGCCCAGCGCCGCTGATGCAGGCTTTTATGGACGACAAGCCAAAGCTGCGCACATTTCTCGCCTGGTTTAGCGCGGTGAACATGGCTGGCACGCCGGGGAAGATGCTTGGCTTGTAGCGGCGGATCTGCTCTAGCACCTGCCGCAGTTCAAAAACGGACAAGATCACGATCTTGGCGGCGATGAATATGGGCAGGTTCATGGCGGCTGTCATGCCATAACTATGTTCAAATGGCACCACCGCCATCACCACTTCTTCGCCATACTTGATTTCTGGAATCCAATGGCGGGTTTGCAACGCATTTGCCACCAGGTTGTGATGTGTCAAACAGACGCCGCGCGGTGAGCCGGTCGTGCCACTGGTGTAGGAGATAACCGCCAAATCCCCCGGCGCGACTTCGATGCCCAAAGGCCTGTTGTCGTGGTCGGCCATGACCGCAGACATGAAAGTGCCGATCTCGCGCGCCAGTTCTTCGTCGTCGTTGGTGGGTTGTCGGTGTCGCCCAAACGCGGATGGGCTGCCAGTCGTCACATGTTTGCCGATGCCAGTGAAAATCAGCGTCTTTTCCGCTGATTCGCTTTGCAACAGCTGCGCCAGCTGGCTGAAGGCGCTGAGTGTGATCAGCACTTTGGCTTCGGTTTCTCGCGCATGGCTGACGATCTGCTGAGCATTGGCTTCTGGGTTGGACAAAACGACCACGGCGCCCAGCTTGAGCACAGCGTAATAGGCGATGATGAACTGTGGCGTATTGGGCAGGACAATTTGTACGCGATCGCCGCGATTCACGCCCAATTCTTGCAAGCCACGCGCGAATCGGTTCGTCCTGGCTTCCAGCTCGCGGTAGCTCAAGGTCTTGCCATAGAAGACAGTCGCCGTTTGCTTGGGCAGCCAGTCGGCGGCGCTTTCCAGGAAGCGGAATAGTGGTTGTTGCGGGACAGGGATGCTGTGTGGGATATCTTTGTCATAATGCGCCAGCCAGGGACGTCCGCGCGCCAGCCGGTCATTTGCCGAAAGCGCCCGCCAGCTGCTTCTTCTGGAAGCCTCAATGAAGCGCTCAATCTCCCGATTGACAGCATCGTGACGTTCCAGTTGGACTTTGTGCTTGGAATACCCGACATCATGGACTTCTGCGCCCGGGATCAGTTTGGCGACATCATCATAAACATAGCGCGGGAAGTAATTGTCGCGTTCGCCCGTGATGACCAAGCTTTCGCTGCTTATGCCAGGCAGCAGTGGCCAGGCTTTCCAGCCATGCAGCGCATTGTGAAACATCGACTTGAGCGCATGGTATTCGGCATCCCACCTGCGCCGGTAGCGCCAGAAAGGCAGCGCAAAATGCACAGGAATGCGAAACAGCGCCGACGCCGCGCGGGGCAGGGGATACTCGCCGGCCGTGGCCACCAGCACCAGCTTGGAGAGGCGCTCGGGATGCGCCAGCGCATATTCAATGCAGACGGAGCCGCCGAAGGAATGCCCGACCAGCACAAATTGCTGCGGCACATCCAGCGCAATGACGACCTCATGCAAATCCCGCACCAGATCGGCCATAGAATAGTCGCTGTGTGGCGCGTCGCTCTGTCCATGCCCGCGCAATTCCGGCGCAATGACTCGATATTGGCTGGCAAAATGCGTCAGTTGATATTCCCACGATTCTGCAACGCCCGCGAACCCATGCTGGAAGACGATGGTCTTGTCCACGCCCTGCGGATGCAAGTCGATGACGCTGAGATGTGAGCCGGGCTGATCGGGTATCGGCACTTTCACGCGATACAAGTCAAAGTCCAGCTGCATGACAGCGCGCTTCAAGCCGCGAATTCGCTTTTTCATCAATCCCTCGCTGGCATTCCAGCACGATTATACTGCATACAACAAAAAGCCCCCATCCCCCGCCCCTTGCACCCAGAACGAGGGAAGGGACGATCCTGCCCAGCGATTCCGGAGAATGATAGCCCTCCCTTCAATTTTTTGGGGAGGGGGTGGGGGAATAGCGCCAGGATTCGTTAGAATGGAAACAATGACCACGAATGCGAAGGAGCAGGCGCATGACAACGCCTCTTGTAGGGACCGACTGGCTGCATGAACATCTGGATGACGCTGACCTGCGCATCGTCGAGATTCGTGGCACGGTGCTGCCGCCGACCCAGCCGCCGCCGCATTACCTATCCGACCGCGCTGGATACGAAGCCGCCCATATCCCGGGCGCGGTTTATGTCGATTGGCATGTCGATATCGTGGAACCCGGCTCGCCGTCCTACGACATTGCATCGCCGGCGCGTTTTACAACATTGATGCAGTCGCTGGGCATCAGCAGCAATACGCGCGTGGTGGTCGCCGATGACGCCGCCAGCGTATTCGCGACTCGACTGCGCTGGGCGCTGCGCTATTACGGGCACGAGGCTGTGCAGATTCTGGATGGCGGCTGGACGAAGTGGCAAACGGAGGGACGACCGACCAACGACGAGATTCCGCAATACCCGCGTGGTGATTTTCAGGCACGACCTGTCCCCAGCCTCAAGGCCACAGCCGAAGACATTCTGCAGAAGATCGAAACAGGTGGCATGCAGCTGATTGATGTGCGTTCACCTGCTGAGTTCAACGGCTCTGAATCTCGCGCAAAGCACGGCGGGCACATCCCGACCGCCATCAACTTGCCGCGATCCACCATGGTCGCTGAGGACTTGACGCTAAAATCCGCGGACGAGCTGCGCCGCCTTTTCACCGATCTCAACATCGACCTGGAGGCTGCGGACACAGTGCTCTACTGCAATTCCGGGGTCTCGGCGACTTATGGCATGCTGGCGATGGAGGTGGCGGGCGCGAAGAATCTGCGCAATTATGATGGCTCATGGAAAGAATGGGGCGCTGACGATTCCACGCCCAAGGCGCGCTAGTCGGGTGGCGCAGTGCTGGAAAATCATCGCGACATGGTTTTCTGATTGCTTCGCTAAAATACTCATGTAAGACACAGGCGCGCTGTTGTGTCAAACAATTGTGAGTCATGCCAGCGAAAGGAGCCGCAGTGGAGATCACTGCTTACAAGGATGCCGCCGCATTTGACGAGCTTGTGGATGACTGGAATGCGCTGCTGGCGCGCGCGCCGATCGACTGCGTCTTCTACACCTGGGAGTGGCAGAAGACTTGGTGGAATGCCTATCAGCCGGGCGAATTGCTGATTCTGGCTTGCCACAACAACAACCAGCTCGTGGGCATTGCGCCGCTCTTCGTCACTGAGTCGGCGCGGGGCAAATCGACGCAAATCATCGGCTGTGTCGATGTGACAGATTATTTGGATTTCATCGTTGATCGCGATCATTTGCAAGCCACGCTGGCTGCCTTTGCCGATTATCTGCAAGCCCAGCGCGCCAACATCGGTGTGCTTGACCTTTGCAATATCCCTTATGAGTCGCCTACTCGCCAAATCTTACCGGGGCTGCTGGCGGAGCGTGGCTTCGCTGTCGAAGTCGAGCAGCAGGAAGTCTGTCCAGTCATCAGCCTGCCGGGCGATTGGCGCAGTTATCTGGCGTCGCTGGACAAGAAGCAACGGCACGAAGTCCGCCGCAAGATCCGCCGCATCCAGGGCAGCGAACGCGAAGTCGACTGGTATATTGTCAACGGACAGCAGGACTTGTCAGGCGAGATCGATACATTTGTACAATTGATGGCGGCCAGCGACCCGGAAAAAGCGCGCTTTTTGAACGACGCGGGCAACCAGCGCTTTTTCCGCGCTATCGTGCCACAGATGCAAGAGCGGGGCTGGCTGCAGTTGAACTTTCTGACTGTGGACGAAGCCCCCGCTGCCAGTTACATCAACTTCTTATACGGCGACCGCGTCATGGTCTACAACTCCGGGCACGCCCATCACACCTATGGCGACCTCAGCCCGGGCATCGTGCTTCTGGCCTACAATATCCGCCATGCCATCGAGCAGGGTTATCAGTATTACGACTTTTTGCGCGGCGACGAGGCGTATAAGTATCGCATGGGCGGGCGCGATACATCCGTGATGAACATCCGCGCGGAATAGGCGAAACCGTGCCGCTCGAGCGCATCGCCTTCATCAGCGTGCACACCAGCCCGCTTGCGCCGATGGGTGGCGCGAAGACTGGCGGCATGAATGTTTACATCAGCGAGTTGGCGCGCGAACTGGGACGGCTGGGCGTTCAAGCCGATATCTTCACCCGTCGCAGCTCGCCATTCGAGCCGGAAATCGACTATGCGCTGGGCGAAAATACGCGCGTCGTCTACCTGAAAGCCGGCCCTGTCCAGCCGCTTTCGCCAGACGAACATTATCCACATCTGTCGGAATTCACCGCCAGCCTGATCGCTTTCGCCACGCTGCACAGCCTGCGCTACGACATCGTCTACAGCCACTACTGGCTCAGCGGCTGGGTGGCAGCCAAGCTGAAAGAAGCCTGGGGCATGCGGTTCGTGCACATGTATCACACGTTGGGCTTGATGAAGCAGCGCATTGAAGAAAACGCCCTGACTCAACCCGACCAGCGCGTGCTCACCGAGATGCAAGTGCAGCAAGCAGCCGATCGCATCATCGCGGCGACGCCCGCCGAACAAGCGCAGTTGCGTTGGCTGTACCGCGCGCCCCGCAGGCAGATCATTGTGATACCGCCTGGCGTGGATCCTGGCCGATTCCAGCAGGGCGATTCGCGTTCTGCCGCGCGCACTGCCTTGTGCCTGAAACCGGACACCGAGTTGCTGCTTTTTGTGGGTCGCATCGAGCCGCTGAAAGCAGTCGATACCATCCTGGAAGCCCTGCATGCCTTGCGAAAGCGCGCGCCGGATCTGCTGCGCCGCTTGCATTTCATGATCGTCGGTGGCGATCTGCGCGACCGATCCAACCGCGAGATGACCCGCTTGCAAGCCCTCAGCGTCAAGCTTGGCATCGACCAGCTGGTAAGTTTTGTCGGCGCAAAAGAGCAATCGCAGCTGCCGCGATATTACAGCGCGGCCACCGCCGTAATCATGCCATCGGATTATGAGTCTTTTGGCATGGTGGCGCTGGAAGCCATGTCATCGGGCACGCCGGTCATCGCCTCGCAGGTGGGTGGCTTGCAGTTCCTGGTGCGCGACCGAGAAACGGGCTATCACATCCCGACGCGCGAACCGATCTCGCTGGCGGATTGCATCATCGAGCTGCTGAGCGATTCTGCGCGCGCCGAATTGATGGGCGAAAGCGCCGCCCGCATCGCGCAAGATTATGCCTGGACGCGCATCGCCCAACGGCTGCTGCAAGTCTTTGAACATGTCTCGGGGCAGGGTCGCAGACAGCCCTAACCGCCATAGGAATTGGGGATATCGGCCACGCGCGCCGCGATATACGGGCTTGCCAACATGTGTTCCAGCGCAGCGTCTTCTGCCACCAGCGTCTGACCCTTGTGATAAAGCGTGTCGTTGAAACCATCGTAACGATAGCGCCGATTGACCCAGCCATGCAGGTTGTGCTGGAAGAGCACATGGAACTGGATGGACTCGTCTTCGGCGAAGAGGTCTTCTTGCAAGATCCAGACGGGCGCGTATTGTTCCAGGTGCGGGACTGCTTTGGCGTCCCGTTTGCGCTTGAGATCATCGACTGTCGACATGCCTTGTCCTCGCGTGCGGCTGGCGCATTGGCGCAACAATAGCGGCGCTGGGCGCGAAATGCAAGCGTTTTCGTTTCCCCGAGTAATGCAAGGGGAAGCACAACCCCCTCGGTCCCCCCGAAAAGTCGGGGGAGGCACAACCCCCCGCCTCAGCCGCAAGTCCCAATCTGCTCGACGAAGGCGGCGCTGATCCAGCCCTTGACGCCGTGAAAATCGACCTTGAACCAATCTGCCGTGCGCGCGACCGCCGTCAATGTCGCGTTGTAGGGGACGGCACGGATGACATCGCCGCCGGGACTGGCGCGGAAGTTCAGAATATGGGTAGTCCGCGCCATGCAGCCGCTCAGGGTTGTCTCTTGCAGGGCTGTCGGTTGCATTTGCGCAGCGGGCGGACGGGCGCCGGGCAGCAGGATCAAATTGCCTGCCCGGTCGATGGTAGCACAGGTCAAGCCATTTTCGTTGGTGGCTGGCACATCATAGACGACGCGGGGGATGGGCGCGGTGTCGATGAACTTGAAAGCGCTGCCTTCCGCTTCAAAGCAGATTTTTGTGCCAGGCAGGACCCAGCTCCAGACGTTCACGGCGTCTGCGAAGCCGCTTGCAGCAATCTCCGCGTTGCCGATGCCCTCGGCGTTGAGGCGCTGGCATTGCGTACTTTCCGTAATGTTGTAGGTGACGATGCCGGGCAGGGTCAGGCAGGTCGATAGTCCTGGCGTGGCTGTGGCGCTGGGCGTTGCTGTGGGCGGGATGTAGATTGCGCCGCTGTCGCCTTCGCTGGCCGCGCCCTTTTTGCTTGGCGCGGGGCGTGCGCCGTGCAAGGTCAGGCAGGTGGGGTTGCTGTTGGGGCCGATGATATTATTGCTATTGAATGAGGCCGGGTTGATGGTCACGAAGTCCGAGACAAAGCAATCGAAGTTGTTGCCGGTGATGGTATTGCCGCGCATGTCCAGGAAGCCGCCGGGGATATCAATTCGTTTCCAAACTTCGTTTTCGACATTGCGTAGACCTCCAGTGAGAACAAATGCGCCCTGCGCGTCGAAGAAATCACTACGGGTGTAGGGCTCACAAACCCCTCCTCCGGCATCGTGGCAGCCGCCGCCTGCGTATTTAGCCGTATTTCCCGTGAAAGTATTGTTGTAGAGCTTGATGTCGGCGTGGCGGAGGGAAGGTTGTATGTTGGGATTCCAAATGGTGTTTGCATAAATGGCGCTGCCGTGCGAAGCCGTATTGTTGATGAATCGGCTGTTACGGACTTCCAGAGAGGCGCCTTGCACTCGTATGCCGCCGGCGACGTTATCGCGAAATAAGCTGTTGGAGACAATGACTTTGCCACCTAGGGCGACCCTAATTCCTTCACGCAGGCTGAGCGTTGTGAGACGGTCGATGATGGCCGTCCCTTCGACATAGATGCCGCGTGCGCCGCCGGCGGCCACGGTGACGTTATCAGTTAGGGTGATGTTATTCAGATACAGCGTTCGATCGGAGTAGGGCGTAAAAGGCTCATAACTGTTGGAGAGTGTGAGCGTGTGGCCGTTGCCGTTGATGGTCAGCGTACTTGGAGCGGAGTCATAGAATTCCAGATCGGTAGAGACGTTGAAGCTAGCCGTGATGTTGATAATATCGGCTTCGCCGTTGCTGTTGATGGCGCTCCAGGCGGCGCTCAGTTGGTTGTTGTTAGCGACATTGAAAGTAGCGGCGAAGGCTTGCCCGGCCGGCAGCAAAAACAAGACCAGCGCGGCGAATAGGAACTTGAACGCGAATGCGGAGTGTAAATCAAGTAACTTACTATTATTACGCGATATTACGGGGGGGCGATATTGCGCTTGCCAGCGTTCATTTTTAGATACTCCATTCTCGCCTGGGCGATGTCATGTGGACAAGCGCTTGTTCTGGAACGCATAGATAAAATACCTGTCTTATCGCATGATTTTCTATGGTAATGCCATTTCCTGGATTGTCAAGCATTTGGATGAAGGGGAGTGTCTATTTTCGTGTATGTGGGGACTTTCCCCATCCTCCAATCTGTCGTAGAAATTCGCGCGCGCCGTTGCCTCCCCCCGACTTTTCGGGGGGACTGAGGGGGGTCTTAATCCAGCAAGTTCGACACTCCCGAAAAGTCGGGGGCAAGCGCCCCCCTGTATTTGTCGCGCGGTTTCCGCTAGACTAGCCGCTTGTCCAAACAGCATGGCGGAGCGTGACGATGGCGGTGTCTGGTGTGAAGAAAGTGGTCCTGGCATACAGCGGCGGGCTGGATACTTCGGTGATCGTGCCCTGGCTGAAGAACAACTATGGCTGCGAAGTCGTCTGCTTTTGCGCCGACCTGGGGCAGGAAGAAGAACTGGACGGATTGGAAGACAAGGCGCTGGCTTCGGGCGCGTCAAAGCTCTACATCCGCGATCTGCGCGAGGAGTTTCTGACCGATTTCGTCTTTCCGACCTTGCGCGCCGGCGCAGTCTATGAACGAGAATACCTGTTGGGCACTTCCTTTGCGCGGCCCCTGATCGCCAAACACATGGTAGAAATCGCAGAGTTGGAAAAAGCCGATGCTGTCGCGCATGGCTGCACGGGCAAAGGCAATGACCAGGTGCGTTTTGAAGTTTCGACCATGGCGTTGAATCCCAAGCTCAAGACGATTGCGCCCTGGCGCGAATGGGATATCCGCAGCCGCGAAGACGCGCTGGCTTATGCCGAAGAATTCCGCGTGCCGGTATCGCATACGGAAAAAGACATCTACAGCCGCGACCGCAACATCTTCCACCTGTCGCACGAAGGCGGCATGCTGGAAAATCCCTGGAATGAACCCGAAGAGGGCATGTTTCAACTGACGCGCGATCCGCAATCTGCGCCGGACGAAGCGGTTTATGTCGAAATCGGCTTTGAGCAGGGCAGGCCTGTCAGCCTCAATGGCGAAGCAATGGGCGCGGTCGAGCTTTTCCAGACTCTGAACAAACTGGGCGGCGAACATGCTATCGGGCGCATTGACCTGGTGGAAAATCGGCTGGTGGGCATGAAGAGCCGCGGCGTGTACGAGACGCCTGCCGGCACCATCATCCACCGCGGGCATCAATTGCTGGAAAGCATCTGCCTGGACAAATACACCATGCAATACAAGGATATCATCGCCACCAAATATGCCGAACTCGTCTATAACGGTATGTGGTACAGCACGCTGCGCGAGGCGCTGGATGGCTTTGTGGCGGTGACGCAAGCGACAGTCACGGGCAACGTGCGGCTGAAGCTGTACAAAGGCAATATCATCGTGGCGGGACGACAAAGCCCCTACAGTCTGTATCGCGAAGATTATGCTTCGTTTGGCGAAGAAGATGTCTACAACCAACAAGACGCCCACGGCTTCATTCAGCTCTTCGGCTTGCCCATCAAGGTCGAGGCCATGCTGGAGGTGGAAGGCGGCGCCAAGACCGACTACCGCCGCCCCGACTACAGCCGCTTCAAACGCGATTAGGGGCTGGCAGCGATGAGTCTGTGGGGCGGGCGCTTCGCCGAGCCAAGCGATGAAGATCTGCGGCGGCTGAACGACAGCATCGGCTTTGACCGCGCGCTGGTTGCCGAAGACATTGCCGGCAGCATTGCCTATGCCAAGGCGCTGGCAGCAGCCGGCGTGCTTGCGACTGATGAAGCGAGCGCGATCGTCGCCGGTCTGAAACAGGTGCTTGCGGAGTTCGACAAGGACACATTCACGCGGATGCCCGCCGATGAAGACATTCACACCGCTGTCGAACGGCGTTTGATTGAGTTGGTGGGCGATGTCGGTGGCAAGCTGCACACCGGACGCAGCCGCAATGACCAGGTCGCGACTGACTTCCGCCTGTGGTCGATGAGCGCTGTTGACCGGCTTGCGGGCGATTTGCGGCAGCTGCAAAGGGCGCTGGTGGCAAAGGCAGAGCAGCATATCGACTGCGTCATGCCCGGATACACGCATATGCAGCCGGCGCAACCCATCACCGCCGCGCATTGGTTGCTAAGCTTCTTTTGGATGCTGGAACGCGATACCGACCGCTTGGCATCGGCGCGGGAAAGAATGGCTGTCTGTCCATTGGGAGCGGGCGCGCTGGCCGGCACGCCGCTTTCAATCGATCGGCATTCGCTTGCGAATTCCCTGGGCTTCGCGCGTCCCAGCGAGAATAGTCTGGACGCTGTCAGCGACCGTGATTTTGTCGCCGATCTGCTCTATGCATGCGCCCTCTGTGCCGCGCATTTGAGCCGTCTGGCCGAAGATATCCTCAACTATTCCAACCCGGCGTTCGCGTTCATCAGCCTGGACGACCGCTACAGCACTGGCTCCAGCTTGATGCCGCAGAAGCGCAATGCCGATCCCATGGAACTGATGCGCGGCAAGACTGGTCGGCTGATCGGCAACCTGAGCGGCTTCTTGGCCACGCTCAAGGGCCTGCCCAGCGGCTACAACAAAGACCTGCAAGAAGACAAGGAAGCGCTTTTCGATTCGCTGGATACGATGACGCGACTGCTTCCCGTCATGAGCGCAACGATCCGCAGCTTGCAGATTCATGCCGATGCCATGGCGGCAGCGCTGACCGAAGACCTGCTGGCCACCGATCTCGCCGATTATTTGGTGCGCAAGGGCTTGCCTTTTCGGCAGGCGCACCATGCTGTGGGGGCGGTCCTGCGGCGCGCGGCAGAGCTGTCGCTGGATTTATCAGAAATGCCATTGGCAGAATTGCAAGCCATCAGTCCGCTCTTTGCTGCCGATGTCGCGGATGCTTTCGACTTTGCGCAGTCGGTTGCGCAGCGGCGGGCATACGGCGGCGCCGCGCCCGATGCGGTTCGAGAGCAGATCGCTCGCGCAAAGCAGCTGCTGGCCGGGCAGAACGAGTAGTTTGCCGCTTTTGGCCCCATCCACAACGCTCCCCCGACAGGACAAGCCAGGGAGATTGCCAGCAACTTTGGCCCTTTGTCCAGCAAACCCTTGACATGGCGCAGGGGATAGGGTAGTTTATGCTTTGCAGTTGCGCAGAAGAGGGAATCATGCGCGAAAGAGCAAGCGGCATCCTCATTCTCGTCCTCCTTGTCGTCCTCGTGATTATCAGTGGACTCTAAGGGCTTGGGCGGGCACAGCGCAGCGAAACAGCGGAAAACAGCCTCCCAAGCCACGGGAGGTTTTTTGTTTTGCAGAGGCGATAGGGCGATGAAAAGGACCGGCGCGCGACACATGAGCAGGCAATGCAGGCGAACTGCAACTGGCGCATTTTGCCCCCGCTGCGGCGCGCTGTCGTAAACGTTTGTTTTCTGCCCATCGGCGGCCTGAAGCAAGCGTTTTCTGTTAATTGGACTTGGACCGCGGGGAAGCAAACATGAGTGCTGAATGGATCTGGCGCAACGGCGAATTCGTGAAATGGGACGAGGCGACTGTGCATGTCAGCGCCCATGCCTTGCATTATGGCTCGAGCGTGTTTGAAGGCATCCGCGCCTATAGCACACCAGCCGGAGCCGCGGTTTTCCGCCTGCGCGAACACAGCGAGCGGTTGATGCAGGGCGCGCGCATCATGCGCATCGACCACGACAACACCGCCGAGACGCTGGATGCCGCTATCCTCGAAACCGTGCGCCGCAACAGCCACGACTCCTGCTACATTCGCCCCATTATCTTTCGCGGAGCTGGGGCGCTGGGGCTGGAAGGGCGCAATAATACCGCAACCGAGACGGTCATTCTCACGTTCGAATGGGGGCGCTATCTGGGCGCCGAAGCAATTGAGCAGGGCGTCGATGTGCAGATCAGCAGCTTCCGCCGCATGGCGCCCGACACACACATGGCGCTGGTGAAGGCGGGCGGCAATTATGTCAACAGCCAATTCGTCTCTATGGAAGCGCACGACAACGGCTTTGAAGAAGGCATCGCGCTGGATATCAATGGCTATGTGAGCGAGGGCGCGGGCGAGAATATCTTCGTCGTGCTGAATGGAGTTGTGTATACGCCCGGCGCCTGGTCGTCCATTTTGATGGGCATCACCCGCGACAGCGCCTTGACGATTCTGGCGGATATGGGCGTCGAAGTGCGCTTTCAGCCAGTCGCGCGCGAGATGCTGTATATGGCGGAAGAGATATTCTTCACGGGCACAGCGGCGGAAGTCACGCCGGTCAAGTCAGTTGATCGCATACCGATTGGCTGCGGCGGACGTGGACCCATCACAAAAGCGGTGCAAAGCCGATTCTTCGCTATCACCTCGGGCGAAGCGCCCGACGAGTACGGCTGGCTGACGCATGTATGTCCATCCTGAGATAGTTGCGGACGAGACAATGGAACCGAAACGGGAGGCGATGATGCGGCTCACGGGTTCAGAAATCATTATGGAATGCCTGTTGCGCGAAGGCGTGCATGTCATGTTTGGCTACCCGGGCGGCGCGATATTGCCCACCTATGACGCCATGGCAAAGTACGACGACCGCCTGCATCATGTTTTGGTGCGGCACGAGCAGGGCGCTTCTCACATGGCAGACGGCTATGCGCGGGCGACTGGCGAGGTCGGCGTCTGCATCGCCACCAGCGGGCCGGGCGCAACAAATCTGGTGACGGGCTTGGCGACCGCGATGATGGATTCATCGCCCATCGTCGCCATTACCGGGCAAGTGCCCATCCCCGCTATCGGCTCGGACGCTTTTCAAGAGACGGATGTCACCGGCGTTACGCTGCCCATCACCAAACACAATTACCTAGTTACCGATGTCGACGAGCTCGCGTACACGATGAAAGAAGCGTTTCATATCGCGCGCAGTGGACGTCCCGGTCCGGTGCTTGTCGATGTCCCCAAAGACATCCAGAATGCCGTAACCGAGTTCATCTATCCCGAAGGTCCTATCATCCTGCCGGGCTATGATCCGCCAGCCTCAGCCGACAAATATGAGATAGACGCCGCTTTGCGACTCATTGACCGGGCAGAACGTCCCATCATCCTGGCCGGGCATGGCATCATGATGTCTGGCGCGATGCAAGAAGTGCGCGAGCTGGCAGAGCGGGCGCAGATCCCGGTTGCGCTGACGCTGCTGGGCAAAGGCGCGTTGCCCGAAGATCATCCGCTGGTCATCGGCATGATGGGTATGCACGGCGAGGCTTCGTCCAACCTGGCTATCCAGGAAGCTGACTTGCTCATCGCGCTGGGCATGCGTTTTGACGACCGCGTTACGGGCAACCTGAAGACGTATGCAGTCAATGCGCGCAAGATTCACATCGACATCGACCGCTCGGAGATCAACAAAAATGTTCGCGCCGATGTCGGCATCGCTGGCGATTTGAAGACCGTGCTGAATCAGCTGTTGCCCAAGCTGGAAAGTAAATCGCATCACGACTGGATTCATCAAATCCGCGACTGGCTGGAAGATTCGAGCGAGCGCGATATCTTGAATCACGAAACGCCCGGCGTATTGCTGACGGCGCAGGTCATTAACGACATTTGGCGGCTGACGGGCGGCGACGCCATCACGGTCACCGATGTTGGACAGCATCAAATGCTGGAAGCGCAATATTATCCGCACCAGCGTCCGTCTACTCTGCTGACCAGCGGCGGCTTGGGCACGATGGGCTTTGGATTTCCTGCGGCGATCGGCGCGAAGTTTGGCATGCCCGATGAAGAAATATGGGCGATTGTCGGCGATGGCGGCTTCCAAATGACTTTGTGCGAGCTGGCGACCGCCCGACAAGAAAATGTCAATGTCAACATCGCTATCATCAACAATCACTTCCTCGGCATGGTTCGGCAATGGCAAGAACTCTTCTTTGAGAAGCGCTATCAAGCCACGCCCATGGTCAATCCGGATTTCTGCAAGCTGGCGGATGCCTACGACATCCCTAATCGGCGCGTTACCCAGCGAGACGAAATCGAAGACGCGGTAGCTTTCGCGCGGAGCATAGACGGACCGACCTTGATCGAGTTCGTCGTCGAAAAAGAAGAAATGGTTTATCCGATGGTGCCGGCTGGCGCCGACTTGCATGATATGAAGCGCAGACCCAAGCCAGGAGAACAATGATGGCGCAGCAAGCAACCGCCAACAAAGTGACTGTGGTGGCGCTGGTAGAAAACGAGCCGGGCGTGCTGAACCGCATTGCCAGTTTGTTTCGCCGCCGCGCATTCAATATCGACAGCCTGACCGTTGGGCGCACGCACAAGCCAGATATTTCGCGCATGACCATCCGCGTCGATGCGGGACCCGAATATGCCCGGAAGATCGCCAACAACCTGCAGAAGTTGGTCAATGTGATTGATGTGCGCGTCATCGACAACGAGCCGCACATCGAACGCGACCTGGCGCTGATCAAAGTGCGCAACGACGATGCCCATTCGCGCAATACCCTCACCGAGATCTGCGACCGCTATCCCGCGCGCATCGTCGATGTAGGACCGCATGTCGCGATTATCGAAATGGTCGGCACCGAAACGTTCGTCGAGAAATTCATAGACGAAGTACGACCGATCGGCATCGTGGAGATGATCCGCACCGGCGTCGTCTCGATGGGCCGTGGCACGCGCATACATGACACAAGCGTCACCCGGCGCGGTCTGGCGCGCGCCACATTGCAAGCGTCCGCTGCGCGCAACGGCAGAATCGTCTGAGAATTATGCACTGTTTGCGCAAGCATTTGCTCACTTTCAGTTCAGGAGAACCAGCATAAATGGCAACACTCTACTACGACAACGACGCGAACCTGGCGCTGCTGGATGGCAAGACGATCGCCGTCATTGGCTATGGCAGCCAGGGACACGCCCATGCCTTGAACGCGCGCGACAACGGACAGCGAGTCGTCATTGGTTTGCACGAAGGCAGCCGAAGCAAAGCCAAAGCCGAAGCCGATGGCTTGCCAGTGTGCAGCGTGGCAGAAGCCAGCGCCCAAGCCGATATCATCATGGTGCTCATCCCCGATACGCGCCAGGGCGATGTCTATCGCGAGCATATCGCGCCCAATCTCAAAGACGGCGCAATGCTCATGTTCGCGCATGGATTCAACATTCACTTCAAAGAAATCGTGCCGCCGGCCAGCGTCGATGTCGCCATGGTCGCGCCAAAAGCACCCGGACATCGTGTGCGCGAGGTCTTCGCTGAAGGCGCTGGCACACCCGGGCTAATCGCAATCGAGCAAGACGCGACTGGCAATGCGCTGGCTCTGGGGCTGGCTTATGCGAAAGCGATTGGCTGCACACGAGCCGGCGTCATCGAAACCACGTTCAAAGAAGAGACCGAGACCGACCTCTTTGGCGAGCAGGTGGTCCTCTGCGGTGGTGTAACCGCCCTCATCCGCGCCAGCTTCGAAACGCTCGTCAAAGCCGGTTATCAGCCCGAGATCGCATACTTTGAATGCTTGCACGAGCTGAAGCTCATTGTCGACCTGCTCTACGAAGGCGGCTTGAGCTATATGTGGTACAGCGTCAGCAATACCGCTGAGCACGGCGGCTATGTCATCGGCGACCAGTTTGAAGAGTCGGTGAAGGAAGAAATGGCTGGCGTCTTGCAGCGCATCCAGGACGGAGAATTCGCACGCAAGTGGATTGATGAGAATCGACAGGGACGTCCCAATTTCAATGCGCGGCGTCAGCGCGAGCACGACTTGCTCATCGAAAAAGTCGGCGCGGACCTGCGCCAGATGATGCCTTTCCTGGATGCCAAGAATATCAAGCAGCAGGATTAGGCGCATGCCGGATGACGAACCGCCTCGAATGATACAGTTGAAAGGAAGGAGGTGTACGGATGTCGGAAGATGGTCTTGCTGGGCTTAGCCCTCGTTTCGCTTTTGGCCACAGTCGATATTTGAAAGGAGCGCCTCCCTATGGCAACGCGAACATACGACCCCAATACTGTCATAATCTTTGACACCACCTTGCGCGATGGCGAGCAAAGCCCAGGCGCAACGCTCTCCAGCGCCGAGAAGCTGGAAATCGCCCGACAGCTGTCCGCGCTGGGTGTCGATGTCATTGAGGCCGGCTTCCCAGCCGCCTCGCCCGATGATCTGCGTGCTGTACAGCGCATCGCCCGCGAAGTCGGCACGCCGGATGGACCGAGCGTGGCGGGGTTGGCGCGCGCATTGGAAAGCGATATCCGCACAGCTTGGGAAGGCGTAAAGGATGCTGCCAAACCGCGCATCCATACCTTCCTCGGCACCTCGCCCAGCCACCTGGGCATGCTGCGCATCGACAAAGCAGAAGGCTTGCAGCGAATCCGCGATGCTGTAACCTTGGCGAAGGGCTTGTGCGACGATGTCGAGTTCAGCCCCATGGATGCGGGCAGGACCGATACCGAATACTTGATCCAAGCCTGTGCGGTGGCGGTCGAATGCGGCGCGACCACCCTGAACATTCCCGATACGGTCGGCTATGTCATGCCATCGGAATGGGCAGACACCTTGGAAATGCTGATCAATGAGACGCCGGGCGCAGGACCGGGCAGCGGCGTGATCTGGTCGGTGCATTGTCACAACGATCTGGGTTTGGCGACTGCCAATACGTTGGCGGGCCTCAAACGCGGCGTGCGCCAGGTGGAAGTAACGATAAACGGCATTGGCGAGCGCGCCGGCAACACCAGCCTGGAAGAAGTCGTCATGGCCATCCACACGCGCAAAAGCTTCTATGACCTGCGCACCAATATCGACTCCACGCAGATCATGAAGACCAGCCGCATGGTGCGCAATTACATGGGCATGCCCGTGCAGCCCAACAAAGCCATTGTCGGCGCGAATGCCTTCGCCCACGAGAGCGGCATCCACCAGGACGGCGTGCTCAAAAATGCCGAGACTTTCGAAATCATGACGCCCGAAACGGTTGGATTGACGCAGAGCAAACTGGTGCTGGGCAAACACAGCGGCCGCCATGCCCTGCGCGTGCGACTGAGCGAACTGGGTTACGATGTCGATGGCGACGAGCTGATGGATGTCTTCCGCCGATTCAAGACCTTGGCGGATATGAAAAAGACGGTGACCGATGCTGATCTGGAAGCGCTGGTTGCCGACGAAGCGGCGCAGAAACCCGAAGATTACTTCCGATTGGTGGATATCCAGGTTGTTTGCGGAACGATGGGCATGCCCACGGCGACTGTCAAAATGGTCAACCAGCACGGTGAAGAAATCATCGTCGCGGCGGTGGGGACGGGTCCGGTGGATGCGTCGTACCGCGCTGTCGACGAGATCATCCAGGCGCCCAGTACCTTGATGGAGTTCAATGTGCACAGCGTGACCGAAGGCATCGACGCGCTGGGCGAGGTCACTGTGCGCATCGCGCCCGAAGGCGGCAGCCGCACATTTGGCGGATACGGCGCCGACAGCGATATTGTGGTATCCAGCGTGAAAGCCTATGTAGCGGCGCTGAATCGCATGATCGCCAGTATGGGCTTCGACGATGTCGCTCCCGAAGGCGATGTCGCCATGGTCGGACTTTCAGCCTAGACGAACAGACAGATGAGGGATGCAAATGACGGACAATGGAAGACCGCGCACGCTCTTTGAGAAAGTGTGGAATGCCCACACGGTGCGCGAACAAAGCGACGACAGTCCAGCTGTGCTCTACATTGATTTGCACCTGGTGCACGAGGTTACTTCGCCACAGGCATTCTCCATGCTGCGCGAACGCGGGCTGATGGTGCGCCGACCCGAACAGACGATTGGCACGATGGATCACAGCACGCCGACCACGCCGCGCAATGAGCTGGGCATCATCCCGATAGCAGACGCCATGGCGGCAAAGCAGCTGGACACCTTCTCGCGCAACTGCAGCGACTTTGGCATTCCCATGTATGCGCTGGGCGATGAGCATCAGGGCATTGTGCATGTCATTGGTCCGGAAAAAGGCTTGACGCAGCCAGGCATGACCATCGTTTGTGGCGATAGCCATACCAGCACACATGGCGCATTTGGCGCGCTGGCATTTGGTATTGGCACCAGCGAGGTCGGGCATGTTTTGGCGACGCAGACCTTGTTGCAGAACAAGCCGCGCACCATGGCGGTCAATGTCGAGGGACGGCTGGGCGAAGGGGTGACTGCCAAAGACATCATTTTGGCGATCATCGCGCGCATCGGCATCGGCGGCGGCACCGGGCAGGTATTTGAATATCGCGGCGAAGCCATCCGCAGCCTCGGCATGGAAGGGCGCATGACGGTTTGCAATATGTCCATTGAAGGCGGCGCGCGGGCCGGCATGGTCGCGCCCGACGACACGACCTTCGAATATATGGTCGGGCGGCAGCATGCCCCCAGCGGCGCAGACTGGGACGCGGCGATGGCCTATTGGCGAACGCTGCCAACGGACGATGGCGCGGCATTCGACCAGCAGATCACGCTAAGCGCCGATGAGTTGATCCCCATGATCACTTATGGCACCAATCCGGGCATGGGCATGCCTATCGATGGCGCTGTGCCCGCCCCGGCCGATGAGCCCGACTTCAACAAGAAGACCGCGCTGGACAAGGCGCTCGCCTATATGGACTTGTCGCCCGGGCAGCGGTTGCTGGGCAAGGCGATCGATGTTGTCTTCATCGGCAGCTGCACCAACTCACGCATTACGGACTTGCGGCAGGCGGCGAGTTTCATCGAAGGCCGCAAGGTAGCCGACTCGGTACGCATGATGGTCGTGCCTGGATCGCAGCAGGTCAAAAAGCAGGCGGAAAGCGAAGGTCTGGACGATATCTTCAGGGCGGCGGGCGCAGAATGGCGCGAGGCCGGCTGTTCCATGTGCATCGCCATGAACGGCGACCAGCTGCAACCTGGGCAATACGCTGTATCCACCAGCAACCGCAACTTCGAGGGACGCCAGGGCAAGGGCGGACGCACCTTCCTGGCAAGCCCACTCACCGCTGCGGCATCGGCTGTATCGGGCGTGGTCGCCGACCCGCGTGTCCTGTTGGCGGATTAGGAGGCAAAGATGGAAAAGATACGGCATATCAGCGGCAGCATCATAGGCCTGCCCGCCAACGACATTGACACTGACCAGATTATCCCGGCGCGCTTTTTGAAAGTGACCGACAAAGCGGGCTTGGGCAAAGCGGCCTTTTGCGACTGGCGCTACCTGGAAGACGGCGAGACGCCCAACCCCGCTTTCATCCTCAATCAGCCTGCTTATGCTGGCGCATCGGTTTTGGTGGCTGGCAACAACTTCGGCTGTGGCAGCTCGCGCGAGCATGCGCCCTGGGCTTTGCTGGGCGCGGGCTTCAACGCGGTGATCAGCACCGATTTCGCCGATATCTTCCGCAACAACGCGCTCAAAAACGGCTTGCTGCCCATCGTCGTCGACCGCGATACCCAGCAGCAGTTGTTCAGCTTGGCCGACGAAGACCCGGGCACGACAGTCAGCGTCGATGTCGAAGCGCAGGAGCTGACACTGCCCGATGGCCGCCGCGTCAACTTCCCGCTGGACGGATTCTCGAAGTATTGTCTGCTGCATGGCGTCGACCAACTCGGGTATCTGCTGGCGCTGGAAGACGATGTGCTGGCATACGAGGCGGGCAATCCCCAGCGTGTGACAACCACTGACTGAAGCGCGAAAGGGAAGGGCGCAGTCCATGCAGAAAGTCGCAATTTATGACACGACCCTGCGCGACGGCAGCCAGCGAGAAGGCATCTCTTTCTCCGTGGCTGACAAGCTGCATATCACGCGCCTGCTGGACGAGCTGGGCGTTGACTATATTGAAGGCGGCTGGCCTGGCTCTAACCCCAAAGACGCGGCCTATTTTGATCAGGTGAGCGCAATCGACCTGGCGCAGGCCAAGATCGCCGCATTCGGCTCGACGCGGCGCAAAGGTATCGCGCCAGAAAACGACGCCAACATTCGCGCGCTGGTGGCTGCCGGCACGCCAGTGGTGACGGTGGTCGGCAAGACATCTATGCTGCATGTAACCGATGTCTTGCAGACCACAGCGGACGAAAACCTGCGTATGATCGAAGACAGCCTGGCATTTCTGAAATCGCTGGGCAAAGAAGTCATCTACGACGCCGAACATTTTTTTGACGGCGCAAAACTGGATATGGAATATGGCTTCGACACGTTGGCGGCTGCGGCGGCTGGCGGCGCGGATGTCATCGTGCTCTGCGATACCAACGGCGGCTCTATGCCCTGGGAAACCGCGGAGTTCTTCATGCGCGCGCGGGAACTATTTCCTGAAATGGTCTTCGGCATACACACACACAACGACAGTGAACTGGCGGTGGCGAATTCACTGGCGGCGGTGCGGGCGGGCGCGGCGCATGTGCAAGGGACGATCAATGGCTATGGCGAGCGCTGCGGCAACGCCAACCTGTGCAGCATCATCCCCGATCTCATCATCAAGATGGGACTGCCTTGCCTGGCCCGAGATGGACAACTGCCCATTTTGACGCATCTATCGCGGGCAGTCGCCGAGATCGCCAACCTTGCGCCCGATACGCATCTGCCTTATGTCGGCAAGAGCGCCTTCGCGCACAAAGGCGGCATCCATGTGGCAGCCATGCGGCGCAATGTCGACAGCTATCAGCATATCGAGCCAGAATTGGTCGGCAACAAGACGCGCGTGCTGGTTTCGGACTTGTCTGGCCGCGGCAATCTGCTCAGCAAGTCGGAAGAACTTGGCTTGGATATTTCGCGGTTCGAAGCAACGCAAGTCTTGAACGACATCAAAGAACTGGAGAATGCCGGCTTCGTGTTTGAAGGCGCGGAAGCCTCGGTGGCGGTGCGCTTGCGGCGGGCATCGGCGGATTATGTGCCGCTATTCACCTTGCTCGATTTCACCGTGATCGTCGAAGATCGGCGCGGACGCGGACAGCTGGCTGAGGCCATGGTCAAGCTGGATGTCGATGGCGATGTCGTGCACACAGCCGCCGAGGGCAATGGGCCGGTCAATGCGCTGGATCTGGCGCTGCGCAAGGCGCTGTTGCCGCTGTATCCGGCTCTGCGCGATATCCAGCTGGTCGATTACAAAGTGCGCATCATAGACAGCCAGCAGGCCACCGGCGCGATGACTCGCGTGCTGATCGACTCGTATAATGGCAAACAGCGCTGGAGCACGGTGGGCGCCGGCACCGACATCATCTGCGCGAGCTGGCTGGCGCTGGTCGACAGCGTCGAATATGGTTTATCGATCGCCAGTATGGAAGGCGAACGAAGGTCTGTGGAAATGGCGCGCTAATCAATTCGTGGAAGGACAACAAATGAAGGCGACAATTGCGGTACTTTCGGGCGATGGCATCGGACCCGAAGTAGTTTCACATGCGACCAGGCTGCTGGCAGCGATTGCCGAGAAGCGCGGTCACCAGTTTCGATTCGTGCATGGGTTGATCGGCGGCATCGCCATTGACGAGACGGGCGACCCACTGCCGGCGGAAACTGTCGCCATCTGTGAAGATGCCGATGCCATCTTGCTTGGCGCGGTCGGCGGACCAAAGTGGTCTGACCCCACTGCGACTGTCCAGCCCGAGCGCGGCTTGCTGGGCTTGCGGCAGCATTTTGGGCTCTTCGCCAATTTGCGCCCGGTCAAAACGTATCCTGCCCTGGCTGCGCACGCTCCACTGCGCGCCGATTTGCTGGAAGATGTCGATATTCTCTTTGTGCGCGAGCTGGTCAGCGGCATCTATTTTGGCGAGCGCCAGGAACAGGGCGAAGGCGATGTCTCCTACGACACCATGACGTATACCAGCGCCCAGGTCGAACAAGTAGCGAATGTGGCTTTTCGCGCGGCACAAGGCCGGCGGGGCAAGCTGTGTTCGGTGGACAAAGCCAATGTGCTGGCCTCCATGCGTCTGTGGCGGCGCACCGTCGTGGCGCTGCACGAAGAATACGCCGATGTCGAGCTGGAGCATTTGCTGGTAGACGCGGCAACCATGCATTTGCTGACGCGCCCCGGCAGCTTTGATGTCATCGTGGCGGGCAATATGTTCGGCGACATTTTGAGCGACGAAGCCTCGGTGCTGGCTGGCAGCTTGGGCATGCTGCCGTCTGCGTCGCTGCGCGCCGACAACTTTGGCTTGTATGAGCCGGTGCACGGTTCCGCGCCCGATATTGCCGGGCAAGGCAAAGCCAACCCGATCGGCATGTTTCTCAGCGCGGCGCTGCTGTTGCGGTATAGCTTGCGGCTGGAAGATGAGGCAAGCGCGATAGAGGCGGCTGTAGATGCGGCGCTCGCTGATGGTTTGCGCACGGCCGATATCGCCAAGGCCGATGAGAGGCCTGTGTCTACCGATGACTTCGCGGCTGCGGTCCTCGCGCGAATCTAGGTGCAGGGCATTCGCGCAGTCATACTGGACCACCGAATCCACCAAGTTGAACGAGTTCACTGAAAGTCTGTATGGACAGGCAAGAAGTGGCTATGTTTTTGCAACGATGTCGTGGACGATTCGGAGATAGACGCCGCCGGATTTCCAGGATGACTCTTTCGGCGCAAAAACGAAAGCACAGTGCAAGAACTTTGCCTTCCTCTCGCTATACTCAACAAATTCTGTGTACTTGGCGGTACCGTATCTGTGTCTATATGACACTTACCAGACGGGCTGCAACTCTGATTGCGCTGTGATGCGTGTGATATCCGCGCCCAGTTGGCTCATCAGGTCATCCATGCTTTCGTAACCGCGGTCGATCTGATAGACATTTTCGATCGTGCTTTCGCCTTCGGCAGCCAGCGCCGCCAGCAGAATCGTCGCGCCCGCGCGGATGTTGTCGGCAGTGAGACGCGCCGGCTTCAAGCGATCGACACCCTTGACGATGCAGACTCCGCTCTGGCTGATGAGGATGTCAGCGCCCATCTGCAGCAGCGATTCGACATAATCGTAGCGGTCGTCAAAGACGCGCTCGCGGATATAACTCGTCCCGTCGGACAGGCAAGACAGCGCTGCGACGCAGGGCTGCAAGTCAGTCGGGAAGCCGGGGTAAGGGTGAGTCTGGATGTTGATAGGGTTCAGCCGTTCCTGCCGTCCTCGCACGCGGATCGACTTGCCTTTGATGCGGATATCCACGCCCATCTGCTCCAGCTTGGCACAGACGATGCGCAGATGGGCCGGCTCGGTATCGTGAATGGTGACATCGCCGCCAGTGATCGCCGCTGCCATCATTACCGTGCCCGTCACCAGACGGTCGGGCATAGGACTGTAGTCTGTAGCGCGTAGACGTTCAACGCCATGAATGAAGAGCGTGCTGGTGCCCAATCCGCGGATGTCAGCGCCCATAGCATTCAGAAATTTGCCAAAATCGATGATTTCGGGCTCGACCGAAGCATTTTCCAGGATCGTTTGTCCCTCTGCCAGCGCCGCCGCCAGCATAAGGTTTTCAGTGCCGGTGTGGCTGGGCAAGTCGAGGTATAGCAGGGTGCCGCGGAAGCGCCGTCGTTCTAGCTCGATGATCGTTCTGCCATCATTGAAGTGTTGCACATCCGCGCCCAGCCGGGCGAAGCCACGATGATGAAAGTCGATCTTGCGCGTGCCAATGTCGCAGCCGCCACTTCCCGGCAATTCCACATATCCCAGGCGAATCTGCAGCGGCGCAAGAAAGAGCACGGAACCACGAAAGCGCTCGGTGATTTCTGCTGGCAAGATTCCGTTGTTTATTGTGCTGGCATCAATGCGGGCTGTTTTGCTTTGCCGGTCATAGTCGACATTCGCCCCAACCACCCGCAGCAGTTCAAAGGCGCAATCTACATCTTCAATTTCGGGCACCTGGCGCAGGATCGTCTCGCCATCTTCGACCACAATAGCAGCGGCGATCATCGCCAGAATGGCATTCTTGGCGCGCTGCACATGGATCTGTCCTTGCAGCGGCTGCCCACCATACACGCGAAATGCGGAGTCGGTCATGTCTGCTGCGTCCTCTTCGTTGCCTGACTCTTGTCGCATAGCTTAGCACAGAGGGGCAAAATGCGATAACGGCATGCCGCGCAATTGTCGCTGGCTGTGCCTTGTGCTACAGTGCCGTCCGCGAGAAACCGCTCAACAAGCAGCCAGTCCGTGCCAGGCCGGCGCGTTTGCCAGATGCTCGGCAGTTTCGCAGACCAAGGGGCTGCAATGCCAAAATCAGACGACCAGCCAGACCGTCAATACCAGGGCGCCAGCACAAAATCGGTGCACGGCGGCGCGGCGCGTGACAAAGGCTTCCACGCCATGACCACGCCTATCGTGCAGACGGCCACCTTCACATTCAAGAATACTGCCGAGCTAATTGAGTTTCTGGATGCCAAGGTCTATGGCGGCGAGCTGGACCGCGAAGAATATGCGCGCTATGGCAATCCGTCGTGCTGGTCGCTTGAGGCGCGCATCGCCCAGCTGGAAGGCGCTGGCGACGCGCTTATGTATCCCAGTGGCATGTCGGCAGTGACTTCGCTCTTCTTGACTGCGCTGCGCCCGGGCACGCATATCATCATGACCGATGATTGTTATCGGCGCACCCGTCAATTCTGCCTGACCACGTTGAAGAAATTCGGCATCGAAACCAGCATCGTGCCCATGTGCAATTATGATGCGCTGGAAGCCGCCATCATCCCTGGAAAGACGCGCTTCATCTTCACCGAGACGCCGACAAATCCCTACCTGCGCGTGATGGATCTGGCGCGTCTGGTCGAGTTGGCGCGGACGAATCGCGCCTTGACCCTGCTGGATACGACTTTTGCCACGCCGGTCAACCTACGCCCGCTGGAATATGGCATTGACTTTGTCATGCACAGCGCCACCAAGTATTTCGGCGGGCACAACGATGTGCTGGGCGGGGCGATCGCAGGCGATGCGGGGCGCATCAAAGCATTAAAAGATGCCCGCGGCATGTTTGGCAATGTTATCGATCCGCATCAGGCATTCCTGATCGAGCGCGGGCTGAAGACCCTGGCCGTGCGTGTGCGCCACCAAAACGAGGCGGCGCTGCAAGTCGCGCGATTCCTGGAAGAGCACGCCAAGATCGACCGCGTGTACTATCCCGGCTTGCAATCGCATCCCGACCATGAGATCGCCCGTGCCCAAATGAGCGGATTCGGTGGCGTGGTCAGCTTTGAGGTGGCGGGCGACATCCACGCCACCAGCGGCTTCATCGACCGCCTGCGCATCCCTTATATCGCGCCCAGCCTCGGCGGTACCGAGAGCTTGATTGAACAGCCGGCTTATGTGAGCTACTACGACCTCAGTCCGCAAGAACGGCAGGAAGCTGGCATCGGCGACAATTTGGTGCGCTTTGCCCTGGGGATAGAAGACGCCGAGGATATCATCGCCGATCTGGATGATGCGCTGCGTCAGGTGCCTGCCAGCTAGATCGAAACGCGCTAGGCTAGCAAGGCTACGATTTGCTCAAGGTCATCTTCGGCGCTGAGCATAGGGTTGCGCAGTTTTGGCGCAATGCCCGGCAGGTCGTCTGCATGATAGCCGATAGTGGCTTGCGGGTCTTTCAGCACATGGCCGGTCAGCACGCCCAGAACGCTGTCGCCGCGTTTGATGATGCCGCGCTCGACCAGTTTTCGCGTGCCCGCCACCGAACAGGCTGATGCCGGCTCGCAGCCAATTCCCACGCTATCGACAATCGCTTTTGCGTCCATGATCAGCTGATCGCTGACCTGCTCGACTACGCCGCCCGTCCATTCCAACGCGCGGATGGCTTTCCGCAGGTTGACGGGATCACCGATTTTGATTGCGGTGGCGATAGTCTCGGCCTTGACAGGTTGGAAATCTCGAAAGCCGCCAGCAAAATGACGGTAGAGCGGGTTTGCGCCCTCTGCCTGAACGATCGCGAGTCGCGGCAGTCGGTCGATCAGCCCGATCTGGTGCATCTCCAGCAGCGCCTTGCCAAATGCCGAGCTGTTGCCCAGATTGCCACCGGGCACGACGATCCAGTCCGGGACTTGCCAGCGCAATTGTTGCAGCGCCTCGAACATGATCGTCTTTTGTCCCTCGAGTCGGAAGGGATTGATGCTGTTGAGCACATAAATGCCCAGCCGTTCTGCCACTTGGCGAACCAGCGTCATATTGCGGTCGAAGTCGGCGTTGATCTGCAGGCAGGTGCCGCCATAAGCGATGCCCTGCGCCAGCTTGCCCAGCGCAATCGCCGTGTTTTGCAAAAATATGATGCCTTGCATGCCTGCCAGTGCAGCGTACGATGCCATGGATGCGGAGGTATTTCCCGTTGAGGCGCAAGCGACCCGTTCCATGCCCAGGCGTCGGGCATGAGTCACGCCGCTGGTCATGCCGCGGTCTTTGAAGGAGCCGGTCGGGTTTTCGCCCTCGTGCTTGAGCAAAAGTGCATCGACACCGACATAGGCTGCAATGCGTGGCAACTGATACAGGTTCGTATTGCCTTCGCCGCGCGTTACGATTTGCCCGTCGTCGATATCGGGATAAACGAGCTCTTTAAAGCGCCAGACTCCGCTGCTATATGGAGAATCCAGCGCTCCCAACCGATCGTCAAACAACGCGCGCGTGATTTTTGCTGGGGTTGAGGTAAAATCGTGGGCGACATCCAGGGTGCCGCCGCAGCTTTCACAAGCATAGATGACCCGTTCAACTGGGTATTGTTGCGCACAATCAATACATTGTAGACTGCTTGACATTCGCAGACCCTCGCGCCCGGCAAGGCAGCAAGGATAGCGGCAGAGCATGGCATTTTCCAGTGCAGAAGCCTTCGCCCCGGCTACGGTGGCAAACCTGGGCGTCGGCTTTGATATTCTGGGCATGGCGCTGGCTGGCATGGGCGACAAAGCGACTGTGTCGTGGCGAGATGCGCCAGAAATCGTCATCAGCCGCATTGATGGCGACAACGGGCAGCTGCCGCAGGACCCCAAACTGAATGTAGCAGCTGTATCGGCGCGGGCAATGCTCGCTCACCTGGGCGAAAAACGCGGCCTGCAAATTCAGCTCGTCAAAGGTTTGCCACTGGCCAGCGGCTTGGGCAGCAGCGCCGCCAGCGCAGTCGTCACGGTGATCGCATTGAACAAGCTGCTGGGCAACCCTTTCACGCGCGAGCAGTTGCTGCCTTTTTGTCTGGAAGGCGAGGCGCTGGTCAGTGGCTATCACGCCGACAATGTCGCGCCCTGCCTGCTGGGCGGGATCGTGCTGGTGGCTGGCATCACGGTCGACGCCATCCAACCGCTGCCGATTCCAGCCGATCTGCATTTGGCGCTGGCGACTCCGGCAGTGGCTGTGCCCACCAACCAGGCGCGGGCATTGCTGCCAGACAGCGTGTCGCTCAGCCGTCTCATTCATCAGACAGGCATGGTCGGCAGGTTGATCGATGCGCTGCATCGCAACGATTTGCAAGCGCTGGGCGCGGCGATGGAAGGCGACATGGTCGTTGAACCGGCGCGCGCTAGCTTGATGCCGCTGCTGGCGGAGATGCGGGCGCTGGCAAAACGAAAGGGCGCAATCGCGCTATTTATCGGCGGGGCAGGTCCGACTCTCTGCGCCTTGTGCGATTGCGATGAAGTTGCCCGGCGCGTCGCCGATGCCATGCAAACCGCGTATCAAGCCGCAAACCTGGACTGCCTTGCCCAAGCCACCCGCGTTGACTGCACTGGCGCGGTCGTCCTGCGCGCGCAATGAGGGCGAGGTCGATTGTGAAAATCTTGACAATCAAGCGCAGTCTGCCTATACTGGTGGCATTATGTCTGGGACGGCTTTGTATTGGGACGCGGACTATGAAATCGTCCTGGCTTTGATGCGCGCTTATCCCGATGCCGACCTGGACAATATCGGATTGCATGAATTGAGTGAGCGCATCGTGCAGTTGCCGGACTTCGCCGATGATCCGGCGCTAGTCAATGATGCTATACTGAGGCAGATTCTGCGCGACTGGTATGAGGAGAGCGGCGAATAGATGGAATTGAACTTGCACGAGCTCAACGCGACCGAATTCCCCGTGCCAGCCGAGCTGGAGAACAATATCGCGATCACCAGCCTCAGCCAGCTGTACAACTGGGGCAGGCGCAATTCCATGTGGCCCATGCTTTTTGGGTTGGCTTGCTGCGCTATCGAAATGATCGCCACCGCATCATCGCGCTTCGACTTTTCCCGCTTTGGCTTTGAAGTGATGCGCGCGACGCCCCGACAAGCCGACTTGATGATTGTCTCGGGCACAGTGACCAAGAAGATGGTGGTGCCCATCGTGCGCCTCTACAACCAGATGCCCGAGCCAAAATATGTGCTGGCGATGGGCGCCTGCGCCAGTGGCGGCGGACCTTTCAAAGAAGGATACAATGTCGTTTCGGGCATGGATAAATTTCTGCCGGTGGATGTGTATGTGCCCGGCTGTCCGCCGACTCCGCAGGCGCTACTCTATGGCATGATCGCTCTGCAG
Organism: Chloroflexi bacterium bin20; assembly: GCA_002238485.1. Classification (GTDB taxonomy): domain Bacteria; phylum Chloroflexota; class Anaerolineae; order Aggregatilineales; family Phototrophicaceae; genus UBA6055. The sequence continues at coordinate 596,891 of MPMG01000001.1, forward strand.
CGCAAAATCGATGGCCAAAGCATCGCCAACGGCGACGATGTCCCTTGGTATGGCGTTGGTTCTGCCGAGCCGACGCCGGTGCCGGTGCTGGGTCCGGATATCATCGACCCGCGCCAGATGGACATGATCCGCCGCCAGGCTGAACGGGCCGCGGGTGATATGGATGCGCTGGGCCTGCGCGAGCTGCCCGCCGCCATGCAGATGGTCGCCGCAAAAGCTGCAACAACCGCCGACGCGCCAGCCGAAACCGCGCCTGTCAATGGCAACGCGCTGGCTTTTGTCTTGCCCATCGGTGGCACTCCTTGGACAGAAGCCGAAGACATCCGCGAAAAACGCCGGCTGCGCGCTTTGGCACGCAAGGCAGTTCGCGCGACCCGCCGCGCCTCAGCAGAAGAGGAATAAAGAACTATGCCCACTGCCGCACCCGATGCGCCCCTGACAAGCACGAGCATAGATGGCGCAATCGACCATTTGCAAGCCACTTATCCCGAAGCGGTAAGCGCCGACGACCGCGAAGGCTATGGGGGCATAATCGTTGACAGCGCGCAGTTGCTGGATATCGCCCAGGTCATCCGCGACGAGCTGGGTTTCGACTACTTGTCCAGCGCGACTGCCGTCGATTATCTGGGCGCTGGCGACCACATGGAGATGGTCTACCACGCCTATCGCAGCAGTGGCGGCGGCGCATTGGTCTTCAAAGCGCAGACCGAACGCGATAATGCCGAGATCCCGTCGCTGGTTTCTGTCTGGCGCGGGGCAGATTTCCAGGAGCGCGAAGCTTGGGATCTCTACGGCATCCACTTCCCTGGTCATCCCAACCTGAAGCGCATATTGATGTGGGAGGGCTTTCACGGGCATCCGATGCGCAAAGACTGGCGCGAAGCGTATTATGAAGAAGAGCAGAAGCCTTTCGACAGCCGCTGGCCCGGCGGACACGTGCATCGCGCCGAAGAGAAAAATGTCTTTGGCAAGAATGTCAATTATCCCCGCGAAATCGACCTCAGCCGCCTGATGGATACCTCGGAGTCAGCCGTGTATCAATCGCTGGGCTTGGGCGTCGATGTCGAGCGCGTGATGGACAAAGACGGCTTCGAGACCAATGAGTTGGTTGTGAATATGGGACCGCATCATCCCAGCACGCACGGCGTCTTCCGCATGGTGCTGACGGTCGATGGCGAGACGGTGACATCGCTCGAACCGGTCATGGGCTATTTGCATCGCAACCACGAAAAAATCGGCGAGCGCAACACCTACCTGCACAACATCCCTTTTACCGACCGCCTTGATTACATCAGCAGCATGGGCAACAACCACGGCTATGTGTTGGCGGTGGAGCAGTTGCTCAGCCTGGGGCGGCGCTACAACGAGCCGACTTACCGCTGCGAGGCGCTGCGCGTGCTGATGGTCGAGCTAAGCCGTATCGTCAATCACCTGTGGGCGATCGGCTTTTGGCTGAATGATATCGGCGCGTTTTTCACGCCCGTGCTCTATTTCATTCAAGAGCGCGAACGAATCCTGGACTTTTTCGAGGCGGTGGCTGGCAGCCGTATGATGTGCAACTACATGCGCTTTGGCGGCTTGTTCGGCGATCTGCCCGAGCGCATCAAGAGCGTCAGCAACCTGACCAACGATCGCGTGCGCGACTACAACACCATGCAATTCCTCACCGAGATGTTCAGCGAGCGCATCCCGCGCACCATAGACGAGCTGGAGCAGTTGCTGACGCAAAACGAGATTCTCATCGAGCGCTCGGTGGGCGTGGGGGTGCTCAGCGCCGAAGACGCCATCAATTACAGCGCGGCTGGTCCGCTGCTGCGCGGCAGTGGCGTGCCCTATGATATTCGTCGCGCCGATCCCTACAGCATTTATGACGAGTTGGACTTTGATGTCGCGGTGGAAGACGCTGGCGACATGTACGCGCGTTATCGGGTTCGTGTCAAAGAATTGCGCGAGAGTGTGCGTATTTTGCGGCAGATCTTGCCGCGGCTGGAAGCGACCAAAGGACAGTCGATCTGGGCGGATGGCAAGCCGGGCGCTTATGCGCCGCGCGTCCCGCATGGCGAAGCCTATGGGCGTGTGGAAAACGGCAAGGGCGAGCTGGGTTATTACATCGTGTCGGCGGGCGGCAAGAGCGGCACCTCCAATCCTTGGCGCTACCATGTGCGCGCGCCCAGCTTCATTAACCTGACGCCCATGGGCATCATGAGCCAGGGCTACAAAGTCGCCGATATCGTGGGCATTCTGGGCAGCATCGACATCGTGCTGGGTGAGACCGACCGCTAGCGGAACATAACGAGGAGCAGCAATGTACGGAACTGGCTTGGCAAAGGGCTTGATGCTGACGTTGCGGCATTTCGTCGACTCGTACATAGACGACATCCGCTATGGCTTTCGCAAGTACAGCCATTCGGTCGACAATTTTGGAATCCGCCAGGGCACGCAGACCAAGGGCGTCATCACGGTGCAGTATCCAGACGAAAAAGTGGCGGTGCCCGAGCGCTTTCGCTTTGTGCCATTTCTGATCGTCGAAGACGAAGACCATCCGACGCGCGCCGGCAAAGACTGGTGCACCAGCTGCGGCATCTGCGCAAAAGTGTGCCCGCCGCAATGCATCTGGATCGTGCGCGGCAACGATCCAGATACCGGGCGGCCTGTGCCCGAGCCAGAAGCTTTCTTCATCGACATTGACATCTGCATGAATTGCGGTTACTGCGCAGAGTATTGTCCCTTCGATGCCATCAAGATGGATCACGACTACGAGTTGGCCAGTTATGACCGCACGACGCATCATATTCACGACAAAGAGCGCTTGTCCAAGCCGAATTCGTATTGGCGCAGCATCGCCCCGACCCGTGCCTATGAAGAGATGCTGGCGCGTGGCACCTGGGAGCACAAGGATGCGGCCAAAGAAGCCCGCCGCGGTCAATCTGCCAGCCGCAGCAGCGCGCCTCGTCCAGCCGCAAAAGCTGCTCCCGCGCCCGCAGAAAAAGAAGAGGCGCAAGCGACTCCAGAGCCAGCCGTGAGCGCCGCCCCGGCCGCCGCCGCAGATGGCGCAACACCCTGGAGCGAAGACGACGCCAAGCGCGAAGAACGCCGCCGCAAAGCCTTGGAACGCAAGGCGCGCCGAGCTGCCAAAAGCGGTGGCTGACATGGACTCGCTGCATCAGCAGGTGATGACGGCGCTGGGCACTGTCATCGAACCCGAACTCAATCGTGATATCGTCACGCTCAATATGGTGCGCGATCTGCAAGTCGCCGATGGCGTCGCCGCCTTCACCATCGTGCTGACGACACCTGCCTGCCCATTGAAACATGTCTTTGTCGAGCGTTGCCATGCCGCTCTGGTCGGGCGCGTGCCTGGCATCGAGAAGCTGCACATCAACTGGGATGCCCAGGTGCCGACCGACCGGCGCATACACGGGCGGCTGGATGTGCCCATGAACAGCATCGTTGCGGTCGCCAGCGGCAAGGGCGGGGTGGGCAAGAGCACTGTCGCCACCAATCTGGCAGTCTGCCTGGCAGATGCCGGCGCGCGGGTCGGGCTGATTGATGCCGATATCCTCAACCCGAATATCCCGCAGATGTTCGGCCTGGGCAGCGGCAGACCGCGTGTCGTCAACAAGAAGATGCAGCCGCTGGAAGTCTATGGAGTCAAGCTGATCAGCAGCGGCTTTTTGACCTCGCCCGACAAACCGATGATCATGCGCGGACCGATGCTGCACAGCGCCATCCGCCAGTTCTTCACCGATGTCGACTGGGGCGGGCTGGATTACATGATCGTGGACTTGCCGCCGGGAACAGGCGATGCGCCGCTGTCCCTCGCCCAGTCATTCCCGCTCACTGGCAGCATCATCGTGACGCAGCCCCAAGCTGTCGCGGTGTCCGATGCCATTCGCGCCGCTGCCATGTTCGAGCAGTTGAAGGTGCCTGTGCTGGGCGTGGTGGAGAATATGTCGGGCGAGTTCTTTGGCAGTGGCGGTGGCGAGCAATTTGCGCAAGAGCGCGGCTTCGCCTTTCTGGGGCAGATTCCGCTGGCGGCATCCATTCGCAAAGGTGGCGATACCGGGAGACCGCTGCCGATTCACGAACCCGAGTCGGCTGCCGGGCGGGCATTTCGCAAGCTGGCCCAAGATTGTGCCGCGCGCATCAGTGTTGCCGTGCTGCAAGGCGCGGATGTCATCCCCATCAACATCATCGGCTAGTCGTCCATGCCGATAACCCGCACCTCGTCGCTGCTGCCGACCGGGTTGTAGCGCCCAATTAGCAACCAGAATGCGCCGCTCAGCAAGAGCGCCACTGCAAAGGCGATCAAGGTCTCTTCGTGCAAGTTGCCCTTGAGAAAGGCGTTGTGACGGATCAGCAGCAAGCCCAATAACACAAAGAAACCGACCAGCCTGCGGCGTTTCGGCTCGGCGCGTTGAACCATCAGCAGCAAAGCAGCCGCAGTCAGTGTGATGAGCAGTGTGTATCCCCAATCCATGCTTGCCATTATACTCACAGTCTGAGTATGTACGAACAGCCAAGAGCGGCGACTCATGTTGACTTTCGAGCTTTCCCGATACGGCGCTGTCAGCCTGGTTGAAGTCGGCGGGCGGCTGGACGACAGCGAGTCATTTCGACTGTCAGCAGTCATTGGCGAAGAATTGGAAGCTGGCGCGCGAAAAATCGCGCTGGATATGAGTGCGATCGACGACATTGGCGAGGCAGGATTGTTCGCGCTGATGCAGGCGTTAAAGTTGGCGCGGCGCAATGGAGGCGTTCTCTGCCTGGCGCAGCCATCCGATGCTGTTCGCGCGGCATTGGCGGCTTCGGCGCTCGACCAGCTTATTCGGATTTATGACAGTCGGGCGGAAGCGCTGGAGCGACTGTGAGCTGCCTCAATTGCGTCGCCAGGCGTTGATATCATCCAGATTGACATATTCCGGCGCGGGCGGCAGGTAGTTGCCTTCGCATTCTTGCGCGGTCAGCGGGATCTCGGCGCGCGGCTGCAGCAGTTGCGCTTGCGGATTGAAGAAATTCCAGGCGGCGCGGGATATCTCTTCGACCAGCGACCACAACTTCTGATAATCCTGGAATTCTGACTGCTCCCACAGAAAAACCGAGATCACATAGTGGCGACCGTTGGGCGAATACACCACGCCAGCATCACCGACGCTATCGGCGATCCAGCCATTTTTGTGGGATATGCGCACGCCGTTGGGGATGCCGCCCTGCAGCAAACGCAGCAGATCGTTGGCGCTGCCGAGTTCGAGCATCTGCTGGCATTCGCGCTGAGTCACCGCGTTGGGCAAGGCGAGCGACAATCCCGAATCGTAATGGGCGCAATCGTAGATCAGGTTGAAGAGCGCGCCCATGTCTTCGGCAGTCGTCTGGTTGAAGGGGTCTGCTTCTGTGTCGAAGGCGGGGTTTGGCGTGGTGGCGGGCGCCTGGATGGAGCCGAGTTGCTGCCCTTCGACGCCGAGGTAAAAGGGCGCGGTGATATAGGTGTTGCCGATGCCCAGTGCTTGAGTCGTATCCGATACGCGCCGCAGCCCCTTGAATATATCGCCGCCACCGATGATCTCCATAATCAAATTGGATGAAGAATTGTTGCTGCACAGCAGTGAGTTCGCCAGCAGCCAAGCTTCGCCCTGGCTGGGCGGCGCGGTCAAGGTGCGAAAATATTCGACCATGATCGGTACTTTGATGGTGCTGGCAGCCGAAAAAGCGACATCGCCCAGAATGCTGATCTCTTCGCCATTGCGCAAGTCCAGCACATATACTGAAGCGACCGTGTTGACACCGTCAAAGATGAAGCCTTTGTCGTCAAGGAGGGCAATGATGAGTTCTTCAAGCGCGCCCAGACGGGGTCCTTGTGTGCTGACGTCGAGGATAGGCAAGTCGACTGTTCGCTCGACAGCCGAACGCAAAGAGGCATCGACCAGTTGCATAGCTTCAGGTATATCCAGCGCATTGCCGCTTGCACCCGGATAAACCATGAGCGTCTGCAAGTCAAATGTGGCGCTGCCAGGTGAGTTGTCATAGCGCGCGGCGATATCTTCAAGATAGGCTCGCAGCGCATTTTCCTGATAATCGGCCATGAGCGGAATATCGCGGGCGACGATCTGCTCAATGCCCAGCAGGTAGTCTAGAAAACGCCGCCAGAATCCGCCGCCTTCTTCTCCCAATACCAATGCGGCTGCCAACATGGGTTCGCTGCTGATGCGCCAGCCCACCTGGTCGGGGTAGAGCAGAATGAGCTGCGCGCCATTCGCATCGGTATATCGCAAGTTAATCGGCTCTGCATAAGCACGCTCCCAGCGTGACACCGCATCTCGATCGCTCAACCTGCTGATATTGATGCCGGCGACGCTGATGCCGGCTGGCAGTTGCTGTTCGCGGCGGCTGAATCCGACCAGTTCATAGATCAGCAAGGAAGCTGCAGCGATCAACAGCAGCAATGACAGAGTCAGCAGCCACGGGAAGCCTGTGCGCCGCCGGCGTTCGCCTAGGCTCGCGCTCATACTGCGCTCGGCAAGTGCTGTCGGGCCAGCTCGATGGCTCGGGCGTGGAATGACTTCAATGGCGGCATTTCATCAGCTGCCACCCAGCGATAGGCGAGCAGTTCGTGGCTGAGCTTGCCGATAGAGCTTTCTGCGACACACAGGTAGGCGATGTCAATGTGATTGGACGCTGTCTTTTCGGCATGGACGACCCGACACACGCGCGCCGACAGAGCAAGCTCTTCGTGGAGTTCACGCAAGATGCCAGCGGCCGGATCTTCGTCGACATCGATCCAGCCGCCCGGCAATCCCCAGGCGAAGCGCGGATGATAGACATGCTCGACCAGCAACACAGCCCCGGATTCGTTGACAAGCACCGCAACCGCGCCCAAGGAATAACGCCGACGAGCCCGCTGGTAGACCAGGTAAGGCAGTCGCACAAGAGCCGGAAAGCGGCGCACGAGAGTGGCTATTTGACGGCTCACGGAATTTGCTTCGGCTGGTCGCGCATCGACTCGAGTGTAGAGCAGCGTGCACGAGAATTCAACTGACAAGCGCTTGCCCAGACGCGAACCTGTAGGCAGAATGCGCGCCCTTTGCCGCTTGTGGATCGTGCGCCTGTGCTATACTGGCGAGACGAAATCGCCTTGGCAGGCTGGGTGGTGTGTCTTGTCTCGAGCACCCATAGATTTAGTAAATCTCTTCATTGAATTCCCAGGCGACATGCTGTTTTTCTTATTGGTGATCGCCTGCAGCCAGGGCTCGCTCTTCCTCGCTTTTGGGCATCGCTCGCGTTTTCCGCTGGAGCAGTCGACACAGCGTTATGTCATTGCGACTGCTGCGCTGGTGATGGTGTGGCTGGTGATGATGGGTGCGGCGGTTGTCGCGCTCTATGCAGAGCTGGATGCCAACCAGTTTATGCCACCTCTGGAAAGACTGGCGCATGCTCTAACGTTGCTGCTGTTGGGCTGGGCATTTTTGAGCGCCGATTTCATTCGTTGGCGCAGCCGCTCCAACCTGTTCATCTTTGGCAGTGTCTTCCTACTGACGCTGCTATTCATCAATACGGCGCGCAGTTGGCTGCTGGAATATGGAGCCGGGCTGGCATTCAACGCCGGCGAATACGCGCCCTTGTGGTCTGCTGTAACCGGCTGCCTGGCTGCTGCGCTGCTGCTGTTGACGGCATTGAACACGCGGCACATCGTAGACGCGCCCTTGAAAGCGCTCTTGTTCCTGTTGTTTGTTGCGGGCAGCGCCTGGGAATTGTGGCAGATCGCCCAAGGGCAGGTAGCAGGCAATTATCAAGGAGCGGCGCGCTTGGCCTATGCGTCGGGATTGATCTTGCTGCCGGTGATCATTCATCGCTTGGCGATCGCGCTATTGGAAAACAGCCTGGTGGAAGTCGTGCTGGCTGCTTCTCAGCAAGCAGCAGCTGTGCCTGCAGAAGCGCCCGATGGCACAGAATTTTCCCCGCGCGACGGTCTTTCGCTTTCAAGCCCGGTGCATGATTCACCCCGGCTGCTCGCTGCCATTGGCGTGATGCTGGAGAGAGACAGCCCTGCTGACGCGACAGATCGCGTGGTGCAGGCGGTACAAAGCGCGGTTGCCGCAGAAGTATGTTTGCTGTTGAGGCTGCCCAATGATAGTACTGCGGATGTCGTGGCTGGCTGGGACGCATCAACACAAAAATCGCTGGCGGCCGCTAAGCTGGACCTGGGCGAACAGCCGACCCTGCTGGCAGCGGCAAAACGCGGCGACATGACCACTCTATTGCCCGATCATCACACCGACGAACTGCATGATTTGTTCCAGCGCATCGGCGTTGACGGCTTGAGCAGTATGCTTGTCCAGCCTGTCCTGGCGCGTGGCGAGCTGGTTGGCGTGCTGCTGGTTGGCTCGCCTTATGATAAGGTGGATTTGAACGAGGCAGACCGGGCGCTGCTGGCAGAAATTGCAGCCGTGGCCGCATTTTTGCTGGCGGGGCAAGGCGAAGACGGAGAAAAACCTCAGCCAGACGCTGCTTCGTCCGCAGTCGATTCCAGCGACCGACTAAGGACGGACGCACCTGCGCATGATGTTATGTTGACCATTCGCCATGAATTGACCGCTGGCTTGGCTGGTTCTGCCGAGCGTATCGCTAGTCTGCGACTGCAAATTGGCGGGTTGAAAAAGCAGCTGGCCGACGAGCAAAGGCGTTTGCTGGACAGGCTGGCAGAATCTGATGTGGATGCCAGCGCCGCCGTTGGGCTGCGCGGCGCCTTTATTGAACAGTCTGCGCTGTTGTCGGCTTGCGAAACCAGCGCCAGCGATTTGCTGGATGCCGAGACGGCGTTGCGTCTGCTCAATGGCAGCGACACGCTCGAGCAATCGATTCACGAATACCTGCACAAGCAATATAACCGGCGGCTGAACAGTCGTGACAAACTGCGCAGGCAGATCAGCGACTTGATGGTATTGCGGCGGTCGACTCCAGGTGATGCGCTTTCGACAATTCTGCAGCAACTGCAGGACGAGCATGATCAGCTGGCATTGCAGCGAGACCAGCAGCGACGACGGCAAGAATCAATTGCCCAACGTCTGGAAACACTGGGCGCAACCGATATCAACGCGACCATGTTGCCTGCTTTGGTGCATCTGCATGCCGAGCGACTTGCCTTTGGCAAACTGCAGAAAGATGCCGATGCGCGCCACGCCTCTTTGCAGGCGGAGCATCAATCGCTATTGGATGCTGGCGCAGGCGACAAGCAAGAGCTTGAAGCGCAGCTCAAACAACTCAGCGCCGATCACGAATCGCTGCTGGAATCTCGGGAGGCGCTGCGCCGCGAACAGGAGAATATCCTGGCACAAACAGAGGCGGCCGAAGCTGCCACATCTGCGCTGGAAAATGACAAGCAGGTGCTGGAAACGACCCTGGCAGAAGAACGAGCCCACCAGATCGAGACGCAGGACCAAATCCAGGTGCTGGTAGAAGAGCGGGACAACCTGCTGACAATTCGCGACCAATTGACAGCCAAAGTTGCCGAATTGCTGGACGATGATTCAGCGCGCGAACAAAGTGTAGAACTGCAAAACGAACTGAATGCGCTACGCGAGAGCGTCGACCGATTGAGCCAACAGCGAGAAGACCTGGCGCTGGACTTGAGCGACGCCCGACTGGAGTTGGCACATGCACCAGAGCCGCCCACACCTACTGCGCAGACTTCGACAGCGTTGTTGAGTCTTTTGAAGGACTTGTCGGCGCCTATCGGGTCGGTGCGCGATTATGTCGACATGCTACTGGCCGAATCGATCGGCATTTTGGGCGCGGCACAGTTGCAAGTGCTGCGGCTTGCAGCGGCAGAGAATGAGACAATCGCCAATTTATTGGCTGAACTGCAGCAGGCAGCATCTGCTGATGCGGGTCGTAGGAAGCAGCGCGGTGGCATCGATATCGCAGGCATTATTGAAGAAGTTATCGCCGATACCTCACCGCGCGTTGCTGACAAAAGCCTGCTGATCGAGCTAAGTCTGGACGACAATCTGCCGCCTTTGGACGCCAATTGCCTTGGCGTGAAACATATGCTGACGTTGTTGATGGCAAATGCCTGTGACGTATCTCCGCCGGGCACACAAGTGCTTGTTTCGGCGAGCAAAGGCGATATTCATCTAAATGACAGCACAGGCACGATTGACGCGCTGGAAATTCGCGTGCATGATGCGGGCGGCGGCATCGCCAACAGCGACTTGCCACGCATATTCGCGCGGACATATCGTGCAGAATACCCGGCGATTTCTGGATTTGGAGATAACGGCGTCGGCATAACCGTCGCCAGAGCGATTGCGCGCGCGCACGAAGGCGATATTTGGGTGACTAGCGAAAAAGGCAAGGGATCGACCTTTCACTTGGCTTTGCCGCTGCAATCGACTGCCGCAGCAGAGGTCTAGCCTGTGCAGCGCAATATAAGCAGTGAGCTGGTTATCGCTCTGCTGGCGGCGCTTGCGCTGCTCTTTGCGATGCTATTTGCACTTCTTTTATCCAGTGTAACGCGAACACCTCCTCAACCATCCCCAACGCCTGTCGCCGAAATTTCACTGCCCGGCGAAACGCCAACTGGTATTTCGACACCAGCGGAATCTCCATCCGTACAATTGACGCCCACGCCATTTAGCGATGAAACTGCCACCGCGACAATCACATCGACAGCCGAAAGTCCAGCAACGGCAACAGATGACGCGCCCGCACCGATTAGCGAAGAAACTGCCATCGCGACAATCACGCCGACAGCCGAAAGTCCAGCGACTGCGACTGCCCTGGCGCTTGTAGAAACAGAAGCGTCGGTCTCGTCAACAGCGCAAGTCACTGCCACAGATGACGCGCCCGCAACGATTAGCGAAGAAACTGCCATCGCGACAATCACGCCATCAGCGGAGATTCCAGCAACGGCGACTGCCCTGGCGCTTGCAGCAGCGGAAGTGTCGGTCTCGTCAACAGCGCAAATCGCTGCCACAGATGATGTGCCGCCCGAGCCAGTGAGCGAAGAAACTGCCATCGCGACAATCACGCCGACAGTTGAAAGTCCAGCAACGGCGACTGCCCTGGCGCTTGCAGCAGCGGAAGTGTCGGTCTCGGCAACTGCGCAAATCACTGCCACCGATGACGCGCCGTCTGCCCCGGTTAGCGAAGAAACTGCCACCGCGACATTCACACCGGCAGCGGAGATTCCAGCAACGGCGACTGCCCTGGCGCTTGCAGCAGCGGTAGAGTCAATCGCGGCAACAGCGCAAATCACTGCCACAGATGACGTGCCCACACCGATTAGCGATGAAACTGCCACCGCGACAATCACGCCGACAGCTGAAAGTCCAGCAACAGCGACTGCCCTGGCGCTTGCAGCAGCGGTAGAGTCAATCGCGGCAACAGCGTCAGAATCAGCAACAGATGATGTGCCGTCCGAGCCAGTGAGCGAAGAAACTGCCATCGCGACGACTACGCCGACAGCCGAGATTCCAGCAACGGCGACTGCCCTGGCGCTTGCAGCAGCGGAAGTGTCGGTCTCCGCAACAGCGTCAGAATCAGCAACAGATGATGTGCCGTCCGAGCCAGTGAGCGAAGAAACTGCCATCGCGACAATCACGCCGACAGCTGAAAGTCCAGCAACGGCGACTGCCCTGGCGCTTGCAGAAACAGACGTGTCGGTCTCGGCAACTGCGCAAATCACTGCCACAGATGATGTGCCGCCAGCGCCAGTGAGCGAAGAAACTGCCACCGATACATTCACGCCGACAGCCGAAAGTCCAGCAACGGCGACTGCCCTGGCGCTTGCAGCAGCGGTAGAGGCAATCGCGGCAACAGCGTCAGAATCAGCAACAGATGATGTGCCGTCCGAGCCAGTGAGCGAAGAAACTGCCATCGCGACGACCACGCCGACAGCCGAGATTCCAGCAACGGCGACTGCCCTGGCGCTTGCAGCAGCGGAAGTGTCGGTCTCGGCAACAGCGTCAGAATCAGCCATAGATGACGCGCCCGCACCGATTAGCGAAGAAACTACCATCGCGACAATCACGCCGACAGCTGAAAGTCCAGCAACGGCGACTGCCCTGGCGCTTGCAGAAATAGACGTGTCGGTCTCGGTAACTAAGCCAGCAACGGCAACAGATGATGTGCCGCCCGCACCGATTAGCGAAGAAACTGCCACCGCGACATTCACGCCGACAGCCGAGATTCCAGCAACGGCGACTGCGACTGCCATAGCGCTTGCAGAAACAGAAGCGTCGGTCTCGGCAACAGCGCAAATCACTGCCACAGATGACGCGCCCACACCGATTAGCGAAGAAACTGCCACCGATACATTCACACCGGCAGCAGAGAGTTCGGCGACTGCGACTGCCCTGGCGCTTGCAGAAACAGACGTGTCGGTCTCGGCAACAGCGCAGGCCACAGCCACAGATGACGCGCCAGCGCCAGTGAGCGAAGAAACTGCCACCGATACATTCACACCGGCAGCAGAGAGTTCGGTGACTGCGACTGCCCTGGCGCTTGCAGCAGCGGTAGAGTCAATCGCGGCAACTGCGCAAATCACTGCCACAGATGATGTGCCGCCCGCCCCGGTTAGCGAAGAAACTGCCATCGCGACGACCACGCCGGCAGCAGAGAGTTCGGCGACTGCGACTGCCCTGGCGCTTGCAGCAGCGGTAGAGTCAATCGCGGCAACAGCGCAAATTACTGCCACCGATGACGTGCCCGCACCGATTAGCGATGCAACTGCCACCGATACATTCACACCGGCAGCAGAGAGTTCGGCGACTGCGACTGCCATAGCGCTTGCAGAAACAGACGTGTCGATCACAGCAACAGCGCAGGCCACGGCAACAGATGACGCGCCGCCCGCGCCAGTGAGCGAAGAAACTGCCATCGCGACAATCACGCCGACAGCTGAAAGTCCAGCAACGGCGACTGCCCTGGCGCTTGCAGAAACAGACGTGTCGGTCTCGGTAACTAAGCCAGCAACGGCAACAGATGATGTGCCGCCCGAGCCAGTGAGCGATGCAACTGCCACCGATACATTCACACCGACAGCTGAAAGTCCAGCAACGGCGACTGCCCTGGCGCTTGCAGCAGCGGTAGAGGCAATCGCGGCAACAGCGTCAGAATCAGCCACAGATGACGCGCCCACACCGATTAGCGAAGAAACTGCCACCGCGACATTCACGCCGGCAGCCGAAAATCCAGCAACGGCGACTGCCCTGGCGCTTGCAGAAACAGACGTGTCGGCCTCGGCAACTGCGCAAATCACTGCCACAGATGACGTGCCGCCCGAGCCAGTGAGCGATGCAACTGCCACCGATACATTCACACCGGCAGCAGAGAGTTCGGCGACGGCGACCGCCATAGCGCTTGCAGAAACAGACGTGTCGATCACGGAACCAGCGCAAATCACTGCCACAGATGACGTGCCCACACCGATTAGCGAAGAAACTGCCACCGCGACAATCACGCCGGCAGCGGAGATTCCAGCAACAGCGACTGCCCTGGCGCTTGCAGCAGCGGAAGCGTCGGTCTCGGCAACTGCGCAAATCACTGCCACAGATGACACGTCCGCGCCGATTAGCGAAGAAACTGCCATCGCGACATTCACGCCGACAGCCGAAAGTCCAGCAACGGCGACTGCCCTGGCGCTTGCAGAAACAGACGTGTCGGTCTCGGTAACTAAGCCAGCAACGGCAACAGATGATGTGCCGCCCGAGCCAGTGAGTGATGCAACTGCCACCGATACATTCACACCGGCAGCAGAGAGTTCGGCGACGGCGACCGCCATAGCGCTTGCAGAAACAGACGTGTCGATCACGGAACCAGCGCAAATCACTGCCACAGATGACGCGCCGCCAGCGACAGGCGTTGCTGCCATTTCGCCTGAGCTGAGTACGCCAACCGCACTACCAACTGATACACCAACAACGATGGCTTCACCGAAAGCCGACGACTTAGCAATACCAACCCCGGCTATTGAGCCGACTGAAACTGCGTTCCGAATTGCCAGTCCGACGCAACCTGTCGAAGAATTGCCAACCGCCATCGCTACTCCGACACGGCCACAAATCGTCATCACGTTCACGGCGACAGATTTGCCCTTGCCAACGGCATTGCCTCGCCTCGCCGCTGTGCTGCTGCCAACGCCGACACTTCGCGGGTCGACTGAGCGAGGGCTGTTGGGCGGCTGTCGGGTTCGCGATGGCTGGCTGCCTTATCAAGTGAAACCTGGCGACACGCTCTTCGCGCTCGCACTGCAAACTGAAACCAGCTTGATAGAGCTGCGAGATGGCAATTGCTTCAATTATGTGCGCGGCCTGTTGCCAGGCGAACACATCCTTTTGCCCAGAATGCCGGTCTTGCCAGCGCCACCCGAACCATTGCCCGCCGCTGAACAAGAATTTGCCGTCCTTGGCTGCAACACTCGCTCGGCAGCTTTCGTCAGTACAGCGCCCATGTCGGAATTGGCAGATATCATCGCTGTCAGTGGCAGCGCTGATGTACCGCCCGGCGGCAGCTATCGCTTATTGATTAGGCCGGGTGGGGCGAATGACTTTGCGCTCTACTTCGAGTCGGGGCAGGCAAAACAGGGCGAGGTATTGGGTTTGCTCAACACAGAAATCTTCGGAGCCGGGTTGCACTATTTGCGGCTGGAGGTGCTTGATGCGGAAGGCCAACAGATCAATGCTGGCATCTGCGAGATTCCGCTGGTATTCCTTTCGCCATAATCGCCAGCCTGATGCGCTGTTTCACGATAGTTGCCCCAGTCATGGAAGGCTGACCACGGATCGCTGATGCGCGCATTTTCAATTTTGCTCGACCGCTTCGCTCGATTGTTGCTGTGGGTGTTTCTTGCAGCGCTCTTGTTGGCGCTGGGCTGGACCTTGCTACATCTTGCAGAGCTTGCAGCGACAGCGACCCGAGTGGATGAGAGCGCCAACTCGCAGCGGGCTGCTTATCGAGCCACCGCCACCGCCATGGACGCGGCCGCCGACGAAACCGGCAGTTTGCATCCCAGCTGGCAGTTCGTCTTGCTGCAAGACGCGCCGCAGCCGCCCTCCATGATGCAAATGCCGACGCCGACACCAGCAATTGAAACGTCAAATGCGATTTCTCTTCCCGCGCTGTTGGTGCCGCCCAAGCCGTCAAGCCCTGTGTTGGCCGGCACGCAGGTACCACCGCCTGCGCAGAAAATCATCCGCTCACACAGCTTGGTCAACATTGCCTTGTTGGGCAGCGACAGCGAACTCACGACAGACCAATTTGAGCGCACGGACACGATGATCATCGTATCGCTGAACTTGGACACTGGCGATGCCGCGATGCTCAGCCTGCCTCGAGACCTCTTCGTCTATATGCCACACGGCAACATGGGGCGGCTGAACACGGCTTATGGCATTGGCGAACTTCGCAATTGGCAACCGGGCGGGGGTTTTGGTTTGCTGCGTCAGACTCTATTTTACAATTTCGGCATCAATGTTCACTATTACGCGTTGATCAATTTCAGCGCATTTGAAGCGGTCATCGATCGCCTGGGTGGTGTGGACATCGCTGTGGACTGCGCCTACCGCGACTATTATCCGGTCGATATGGACAATCCCCGATCGTCAAATCCTGATGACTATGTCTTGCGCACGTTGCCGGTCGGCTATCACAGCTTCGATGGATTCGATGCACTTTGGTATGCCCGCACGCGGCGTAATACCAACGACTTGGACCGCGGACGCCGCCAGCAGATCTTGCTGAGGGCAATGTGGCGGGAAGCGCGACATCAGGGGCTGCTCATGGCCATTCCGGCCCTGTGGGCAGAGCTGACCAGCTTGGTTGAGACCGATATTCCATTTGATTTGACGCTGCGTTTGCTGCCGCACCTGATCAATCTTGAAATCGATAGCATCGAGCATTTCACATTCCACAGCGACTTTCACACAAGCGACTGGACAGCGCCCGATGGCGCGCATGTGCTGCTGCCCGTGCAAGACAGGGTGCACCGCCTCATGCAGAATTTTTATACGCCGCCATCGCCCAACCAGGTATCGCTGACCAGCCCATCCATCGGCGTTTACAACGCATCGGGCATGGACAACTGGGACATTGTCGCCAGCGAGCGCCTGCGCTGGGATGGATTCCATGCAATCGCGCTTGGATCATTCGCCGACGGGCAACCCAGGCAAAGCAGCCAGCTTGTCGACCATGTTGCCACGCAGAAAGGCAGCCTCGTGCCGCTCATGCTGACTGCGCTGAATCTGTCTGACGAGCAAGTCGTGATTGATGCCAAAGCCGACCGCGCATTCGATTATCTGGTCATCATCGGTCGTGATTATGAGTCCTGCACATTTGGCGTGCTGCCTGTTGATGAGTAAGTAGCGCGCCCTCTCGCCTGGCACTTGGCAGACCGGCGAGAATGTGCTATGCTGGGCGCAGTGTCGGGGTATGGCGCAGTCCGGCTAGCGCGCTTGCATGGGGTGTAAGAGGTCCCCGGTTCGAATCCGGGTACCCCGACTGGTGTATAGAAGCCCGCCGCCTGGTGGGCTTTTTGGTAGAGGAGGAGTGTCACCATGCCGCAGCCAACCATACGTCTGACATCTCTGGCAAGCTGCGCTGGTTGAGCCTCCAAGCTCAGCCCGAGCGAATTGGCGCAGGTTCTGCGTCCACTCAGCCAGATTTTCCAACAGAATGACCACCCGCAGGTCCTGGTCGGCTTGAGCGAGCCGGATGATGCCGCTGTTTACCAACTCGATGCAGAGCGCGCCATCATCTCGACTACCGACTTCTTCCCGCCGGTGGTGGACGATCCCTACGATTTTGGCGCGATCGCGGCGGCCAATGCATTGAGCGATGTGTATGCCATGGGCGGGCTGCCCTTGCTGGCGATCAACCTGGTGGCTTTTCCCGATGACCTCGACAAGAGCATATTGGCCGAGATACTGCGGGGCGGCGCGGACAAGGTCAAAGAGGCAGGCGCGGTAATCGCCGGCGGTCATTCCATCACCGATGCCGAGCCGAAGTACGGCTTGTCGGTGACGGGCGAGGTGTCGCCTCAGCGCATCATCCGCAAATCAGGAGCAAAGGTCGGCGATCGGCTGATATTGAGCAAGGCTTTGGGCACGGGCGTCATCACCACGGCGCACAAACAGAGCCTTGTCGATGACGAGCATCTGGCGCAGGCGGTACAGTCGATGGCGCGGCTGAATCGCAATGCCGCCCGACTCGCGCAGCAGCACAATGTCCGTGCCATGACCGACATAACCGGCTTTGGACTGGCGGGGCATGCGCTGGAAATGGCGCGTCTAAGCGGAGTCGAATTCGCAATTGATATAGACAAGCTGCGCACGCTGCCCGGCGCCCAGCACTACGCTCGGCAAGGCGTCTTCCCTGGTGGCATGCAGCGCAATGCCGACTATTACCGGCAGTGGGTCAGGCTGGAGTCCTCGCTGGCAGACTATCAGGAGGCGCTGCTCTACGATCCGCAGACTTCGGGTGGCTTGCTGATGGCGGCAGCTCCACAATCCGCCGATGCGCTGCTGGCAGATTTGCTGGAAAGCGGCGAGGCTGCCTTTGTGCTGGGCGAAGTAGTGGCGGGTGCGGGCGAGCTGCTTATCCGGGGATAAGATCCAGGTTGCGGCCCACGGTCTCAAAAGCGACCAAGGCGCGATCGAGATGATGCTGCTGGTGCGTGGCGATATAACTCGTCCGCAGCAACGCCTGGTTTGGCGGTGTGGCGGGCGGCACGACCGGATTGGTGTAAACGCCTTCTTCTATCAGCGCCAACCAGGTCAAGCCAGTGCGAAACTTCTCGCCGATTATGACCGGGATGATCGGCGTCTCGCTGTTGAATGTATCGTAGCCCAAAGTCTTCAAGCCTTTGCGCATGTAATCGGCATTCTTCCAAACTTGTTGGACATGCTCCGGCTCGCTTTCGATGATATCCAGCGCAGCCAGCACAGCAGCCAGGTTGGGCGCGGGCAAGGCAGCCGAGAAGATCAACGAGCGGGCATGATGCTGCACATAATGAATCACATCGGCGCTGCCAGCGATAAAACCGCCGATAGACGCGAAACTCTTGCTGAATGTGCCCATGATCAGGTCGACCTGGTCGGTCAATCCAAAGTGCGCAGAAGTGCCGCGTCCGCCGCCGGCAACACCAATGCCATGCGCGTCATCCACCAGCAGACGAGCGCCATACGCATGACAAATCGTTACGATCTCTGGCAGGCGCGCAAAATCCCCGCCCATGCTGTAGACACCATCGACGATCACCAGCTTGCCCGCTTCGTCAGGGACGCGGCATAGCACCCGTTCCAGGTCGTCGATATCGTTGTGTTTGAAGCGCTTCATCTGTCCACGCGACATCGCCACGCCATCGACCAGGCTGGCGTGGGCGTCTTTGTCCAGGATCACTACATCGTTCTTGCCCAGCAGCGCCGAGACCGTGCCCAGGTTCGTCTGATAGCCAGTAGAGAAGACTAGCGCCGCCTCTTTGCCAACAAACTCGGCCAGACGCCGGTCGGCTTCCAGGTGCAATTCCAACGTACCATTCAAAAAGCGCGAGCCCGTTACACTGGTGCCATAGCGCCGCGTCGCTTCGATAGCCGCATTTTGCACGCGTTCGTCTGTGGTCAAGCCGAGATAATTGTTGGAGCCGAGCATGACGACATCTTTGTCTTCAAAGGTCGCCGTTGTGCCTTCGGAGTTGCTAAGAGCGCGGAAGAAGGGGTAGATGCCCATCTCCATCGCCTCTTTTGCCAAGGTAAATGCCGATAGCTTGTCGAATAGGTCTGCCAAGGTCATCTCCCTGGAGCGCTGACCAAAATGCATCTCGCAGCAGTCTATCAGCCGGCGCGCGCTAGCACAATGCAGATTTGCGCATCCTGGCGAATCACACAAAGCGCCACTTGCACAGGCAATGCGAAATGCAGTACAATTTGGCTGTTGCACAGAGCGAGGACGCGGAGCATACCATGTCGAGTTTGACGATACGCAGGCTGATCGTTTGGGTAGTTTCTATGGCGCTGGGCTTGGTTGTCGGCTACGGCATTATTACAATTGGATTTGACCTGCTGCCGCTGCTGGTGATATTCGGCGGCGCGATTCAGGTTCCCCAAGGCGTGTCGCTGGAAGAATATGGCATGATCTATTTCCTGTTCACCGCCGTGCCCATCGGCTTCGTATTTGTTATCTGGTTCGATGCCTTTATGGACACGCGCATCTTGCCCGACTAAGCCGCAGCCAGAAAACACAGCAGAATCCGCTGCTTGCCGGATTCTTTTGATTCTCCGCGCAGTTCGCTAGCTAATGATAGGCCAATCACGAGCGCTGATAGATTTTGCAAGCTGCCCGCCGCTAGCCTGATTTCATGCGCGACAAACAATCCTCCTCTCTGTCTGGATTCTATCGGCTGCCGCTTGCCCAGCGTCAAGCGACCGTTGCTGACGGGGCTGGCTTGAACCAAGCCGAAATGCGAACGCTGGCCGCGGGCGGGCTGTCCTTGGAGCAAGCAGAGCAACTGATTGAAAATGTCATCGGACGTTTCAGCTTGCCATTCGCGGTAGCCACCAACTTCACCATCAACAATCGCGATTATCTGGTACCCATGGTCATCGAAGAACCGTCGGTCGTGGCGGCTTGCAGTTTTGCTGCCAAGCTGTTCCGCGAGGCCGGCGGCTTCCAGACTGGCAGCGACGAACCGGTGATGATCGGCCAGATTCAGTTGCTCGACCTGGACAATCTGTCTGCGGCAGAGGACAAGCTGCGCGCTCGCCAAGCTGAGATCCTGGCGGAAGCCAATGCTCAGGCGGGCAGCATTCAGGCGCGGGGAGGCGGCGCGATCGGCCTGGACTTTCGGCATTTTCCTGGCACGCCAGTCGGTGACATGTTGGTCTTGCATCTGCTCTTTGATACCCGCGATGCCATGGGCGCAAACGCCATCAATAGCGCGCTGGAACATATTGCGCCGCTCGTGGAGCGCATCAGCGGCGGACGCGTCAACTTGCGCATTTTGAGCAACCTCAGCGACCGGCGCATGGCTTTTGCCCGCGGCACGATCCGTGCTGAGGCGCTGGGGACCGAATCCGCGACTGGCGCGGAAGTCGTGAGCGGCATCATAGAAGCTGGCGTTTTCGCTGAATGCGACCCGTACCGCGCTGCCACACACAATAAGGGCATCATGAACGGGATAGACGCGCTACTGTTGGTCACTGGCAACGACTGGCGCGCTGTCGAAGCGGGCGCACATGCCTATGCCGCGCGGGATGGACGCTACACGAGCCTGACGCGCTGGTGGCAGGACGATGTCGGCGACCTGCATGGCGAGATTGCGCTGCCGCTGGCCTTGGGCATTGTCGGTGGCGCCACGCGAGCGCATCCGGCCGCCAAAATCGCGCTGCAGTTGCTGGGCATCGAGTCGGCGCGCGAACTGGCGGAAGTAGCAGCGGCAGTCGGTCTGGCGCAGAACTTCGCGGCGCTGCGAGCATTGGCAACCGATGGCATTCAGCGCGGTCACATGCGCATGCACGCTCGGCAATTAGCGCTGGCGGCGGGAGCAGCTGGCGGACAAGTGCTGCAGGTGGCCCAGCAGTTGATCAACGAAGGCAATATCCGCCTGGAACGCGCCAAGGCAATCATTACGGGAGGCAATCCATGACAACGGATGGCAAGCTCTTGATGCAAGCCGAGCGCTCTGTGGGCATCGTCGGTTATGGCGCCTACATCCCGCGTTATCGCCTGCCCGGCACAGAAATTGCGCGTGTGTGGGCTGGCGGCGGCGGATCGCCCGTGCGGGAAAAAGCGGTGGCGGGCATAGACGAAGATGTTGTCACCATGTCTATCGAAGCGGCGCGCAATGCCGTCAATTGCGCCGGGATCGACCCGCAGCAGATCCGCGCGGTGTGGGTGGGCAGCGAAAGTCATCCCTACGCCGTCAAACCGACCAGTACCATCGTTGCGGAAAGCATCGGCGCTTCTCCGAATATCCAGGCGGCGGACTGGGAATTCGCCTGCAAAGCCGGCACAGAAGCGGTGCAAGCATCCATCGGCGTGGTCGGCAGCGGCATGGCGCGTTATACGCTCAGCATTGGTATGGACACGGCGCAGGGACGCCCGGGCGATGCGCTGGAATACACGGCGGGCTGTGGCGGAGCGGCATTTGTGCTGGGACCAGCCGAAGAGAGCCTGGCAATCTACCAGGGCAGTTACAGCTATGTTACAGATACACCCGACTTTTGGCGGCGTGCGGGACAAGTATACCCCAGCCATGGCGACCGCTTCACTGGCGAGCCCGCCTATTTCGCGCATACGTTGGCAGCCGCGTCGACTCTGATGGAGCAGATGGGCACGCAAGCCAGCGATTATGACTATGCGGTGTTTCACCAACCCAATGTCAAGTTTCCGGCGCGCGCGGCAAAGCTGCTGGGTTTCACGAAAGAACAGATCAGCCAGGGATTGCTGGCTGACGATATCGGCAATGTCTATTCTGGCTCGTGCATGTTGGGCTTGACCGCCATCCTCGATATGGCCGAGCCAGGCGCGCGCATCCTGATGGCGAGTTATGGCAGCGGCGCAGGCTCAGACACCTTTGATATGGTCGTCAGCGAGCGGATCAAAGGCATGCCTGGCCAGCGTCCGCGCACTGCCGATTACATTGCTCGCCGCACAGCTATCGACTACGCCACCTATGTGCGTTTTCGCGACAAACTCAAGGATTAAGCAGATGACAGGTGTGTCAATCATCGGTGCAGGCATGCTGGCGGTCGGCGAACATTGGTCGCGCAGCATCGGCGAGCTGGCGGAAGAAGCCGGACGACTGGCGCTTGACGATGCCGGCCTTGTCGGTGCGGACGCGGTCTTCGTCGGCAATGCCTATGGCGCGACTCTCAATCAGCAGACCCAGTTGGGCAGTCTCATCGCTGGTCGGCTTGGGTTGACTGGGGCAGAAGCCTGGCGCTGTGAAGCTGGCGGCGCCTCTGGCGGCGTAGCGCTGCGGGCGGGCTGCCTGGCTGTTGCATCGGGCATGGTGCAGACTGTTCTGGTCCTGGGCGTGGAAAAATCAACCGATATCGTGGGTGCGGCGCGTTTGGCTGCACGAAATACCAGCCTTGACGCTGACTTCGAGACGGTCAACGGCGCGACGCAAACAGCCCTTGCCGCGCTCTTGATGCGGCGTTACATGCACGAAAACGCCTTGGAGCTGGCGGACTTCGCAGGCTTCAGCAGCAATGCCCATCGCAATGGTTCCCTCAATCCGCTGGCGATGTACCGCAACCAACTGCGCCCGGGCGCATTCAGCAAAGCGCCTATGCTTGCCGACCCGATCAGTCTCTTCGATAGCGCGCCAGACGCCGATGGCGCGGCAGCCATCGTGCTGACGAGCTCGCGTGCGGCAAGAGACTTCAATGCGCCATCCGTGCATATCAGCGGCAGCTCGATCGCCAGCGACAGCCTGATGCTGCAAGACCGCGCCGATCCATTGCAGCTGACGGCAGCACGACTATCCGCTGAACGCGCGCTGATGCAGGCGGGGCTAGACCGGCAGCAGATCGACCTGCTGGAACTGCACGATTCCTGCACCATTATGACAGCGCTGGCTTTGGAAGCATTGGGCTATAGCCAACGCGGACGAGGCTGGGCATGGTCGCAGCAGAACGGCGAGCGCATCGGACTGACAGGTGAATTGCCGACAAGCACTTTTGGCGGTTTGAAGAGCCGCGGCAACCCGAGCGGCGCCACGGGTATCTATCAAGCGGTCGAGGCGGCGCTGCAGCTGCGTGAACAAGCGGGCGACAACCAAGTCGCTGGCGTCGGTCATGCCATGATCCAAAATATGGGCGGGCTGGGCAGCACTGTCGCCACGCACATCCTCAGCGTCGCAAACTGATAGCCTCTGATAGTGGCAAAACCCCTCATGACAGCTTTTGATAGGCTGCGCTGCATACACTGTGGGCAATTGAATGTGCTTTGCCAGCGAGGAGCGAATTCATGCGAGTAGCCATGTACTGGCGAAACAAGCAGTTGCGTTATCGACTGGCGCGAGCGCTGCCAAAACGCGCGCCACAGACCGAGATGCCACGCCTGCTGCAGAGCGATGCCAAGCCTGTTCAACTTCCCAAGCCCAGGCTGACGCGCGCCTCATGACATTGCCGGCGCCGCCGCTGCCCCTGCATGGCATTGTATACAGCTGCACGACTGTACGCGAGGCGCCCGGCGGCTTTGAGTCGCAAGCACCGTACCAGATGGCCTTGGTTCAGTTGGAAGACGGCAGTTTGATCTGCGCGCAACTGACCGATTACGACGGCGAAGCGCAGATTGGCGATCCTGTCGAAATGGTTACGCGCAAGCTGACCACCGATGGTGAGCAGGGCATGATCGTCTACGGCTACAAGTTCCGACCGCCTATAAAGTAGCCGCCATGCAGAGACACGAAAAAAGAGCCACAAGATGCGGCTCTTTCCTTTTCTGCTATGTGTCGCTGCGCCTAGGCGGTTTCTTTGCGCTTGGCTTCGTAGGACAAGGATTCTTCGGTGGTCGCATCAAATATGTGGATGTTGTCCAGGTTGAAGGTCACGCCCATTTCGTTGCCAACGCTGGCGCCGGTGCGCGGGTCGGTGCGGGCGATGAAATTCTTGCCGCCGTTCTCGAGGTAGATGATGACTTCGTTGCCCATCTGCTCGACAACTTCAACACTGGTGGTCAAGTTGGCGGGGATGATGCCCTGGGGCAGGTAATTCGTATCGTGGATATCTTCGGGGCGGATACCGCAGATGACATCCATGCCGACATGGCTGCGGAACTTGTCGGCTTTGCTCTCTGGGACATCCAGAGTAAACGCGCCCACATCGACAACCATGCTGCCGTTGTTTTCCGTCAGCGAGGCGTCAAAGAAGTTCATCGACGGGCTGCCGATGAAGCCAGCCACGAAGATATTGTGCGGGTTGTGATACAAGTTGAAGGGCGAGTCGATCTGCTGCAGTTCGCCTTCATTGAGCACGCAAATCCGCGTCCCCATCGTCATCGCCTCGACCTGGTCATGCGTCACATAGATGAAGGTCGTTTCCAGGCGCTGGTGCAGGCGGCTGATGAAAGAACGGGCTTCGACGCGCAGCTTGGCATCCAGGTTGGAAAGCGGCTCGTCCATCAAGAAGACAGCCGGTTCGCGCACGATAGCGCGGCCCACAGCCACACGCTGGCGCTGGCCACCGGAAAGCTGACGAGGGCGCCTGTCCAGCAAATGCCCGATGCCCAACTCGTTGGCGGCTTCGGTAACGCGCTCGTCAATGACTTTCTTGGGCGTCTTGCGCAGCTTCAAGCCAAACGCCATGTTGTCATAAACTGTCATATGCGGGTAGAGCGCGTAGCTTTGGAATACCATCGCCACATCACGATCCTTGGGCGCGACATTGTTGACGACGCGGTCGCCGATCACAATCTCGCCCTCGGTGATCTCTTCCAGACCCGCGAGCATGCGCAGGCTGGTGGATTTGCCGCAGCCAGATGGACCGACAAATACCAGAAACTCTTTATCCTGAACTTCGATGTTCAAGTCAGATACGACGCGTAGATCACCGAAATCCTTCGACACATGATTGAAAGTGACTCCAGCCACAAGACCCTCCGTTTGATTTTCCGATTACCAAACCTTGTTCAAACTGCACAAATGCCACACTTGACAGCGCGGTAAAGTTACACTGGAGAGTATAACGTGCTTTTCTGATAATGCAACAGATTCATCAAATTGATTCTGCTTGATTTGGAAACTCACGTCCGATTCGCTCTATACGCAGAGGCTCACATGCCCGACAACACAAATGCAGAACTAATCGCCATCGGCACAGAATTGCTGCTGGGCGAAATCACCGACACGAACTCAGTATACCTTGCCCGCCAACTGCGCGACATCGGCATAAACCTGTTTTTGATGACGACCGTGGGCGACAACCTGACGCGCATCTCCACCGCCATTTCTGACGCATTGGACCGTGCCGAGATCGTCATTACCACCGGCGGCTTGGGTCCCACGGTCGATGATATGACCCGGCAGGCCGTGGCGGACGCGGTTGGTGTGCCGTTGGTCTTCCACCAGTCGCTCTATGATGTCATCGCCGACCGTTTTCGCGGTTTTGGCAGCGCCATGACCGCCAATAACCGGCAGCAAGCCTGGTTGCCAGAAGCGGCGCTCTTGATAGAAAACCCGGTCGGCACTGCGCCGTCTTTCATTGTCGAATCGGCTCGGGGCGTGGTCATCAGCTTGCCCGGCGTCCCGCGCGAGATGAAGTACCTGATGCGCGAATCGGTCGTGCCTTGGCTGCTGCAGAAGTATCAGCTGGGTGTGATTGTGGCGCGCACCCTGCGCACCGCTGGCGTCGGTGAAAGCGCGCTAGACGACCAGATCGGCGCGGATCTGCTTTCCGAGCGCAATCCCAGCGTGGGCTTGGCAGCGCATCATGGCTGTGTGGATGTGCGCATCACTGCCAAAGCCGCCGATCGCGAAGCCGCGCAAGAGCTGCTGGACACGATGCAAGTCAGGCTGCACAGGCGCATCGGTCAGCACATCTTTGGCAGCGATGACGACACGTTGGAAGAAGTCGTTTGGCGACAGCTGGCGCAGCGGCAAGGCGTGGTGCATGTGCTTGAGGCGGGATTGCCCGGCGTGATCAGCGCGGGGTGGAAGAGCGCCAACAGCCGTCTCAACTTGCAGCAATTTGATAGTCCTGTCGATCTTTATGCGGCGCTGGCCCAAGACCCCCGCAGCATGAGCCTGGCGGAACTGGCAGTGGAAATCGCCCAACGTAGCCGTCAACAAATGGAAGCCGCCGCCAGCATCGTCGTCTTGTGCACGCCCGATCTCGACGAAAGCCCGGATATGGAACAGGGCAGCGCAGTCGCGGTCGCCACGGAAAAGTCGGTGCGTTTTCGTGCCTATGGATTCGGCGCGCGCAGCAGCCTGGCGCGGGAATGGATATCGCGTTGGGGCTTGGCAAACTTGTGGCGTCAGCTGAATGCAGAGCAGGCGGCGTCTTAGTCGTCCAGACTGAGCAGAGCCATGAAGGCGTCTTG
The DNA here is from genome assembly GCA_002238485.1 of Chloroflexi bacterium bin20. GTDB lineage: Bacteria > Chloroflexota > Anaerolineae > Aggregatilineales > Phototrophicaceae > UBA6055. The sequence continues at coordinate 622,928 of MPMG01000001.1, forward strand.
CGGCACTTCTACCGAGCCGATCATCTTCATGCGCTTCTTGCCTTTTTTCTGCCGTTCCAGCAGCTTGCGTTTGCGCGTCACATCGCCGCCATAGCATTTCGCCAGCACATCTTTGCGCAGCGCTTTGACATTGGCGCGAGAGATGACTCGCTTGCCGATAGCCGCCTGCACGGGCACAACAAACATCTGCCGCGGGATCAAGCCCTTCAGCCGGCTGACCAACCGTTGCCCGCGGTGGTAGGCGTCATCGCGGTGGCAAATCATCGCCAGTGCATCCACCGGTTCTTCGTTGACCAGCACATCGACTTTGACTAGGTCGCCGACGCGGTAATCGTGAAATTGATAATCCAGGCTGGCATAGCCTTGCGTAACGCTCTTTAGCTTGTCATAAAAATCGATGATGATTTCGGACAACGGGATATCGAAGTGCAGAATCACCCGTGTGGCGTCCAGATATTCCGTGGTTTCATAGATGCCGCGCTTTTTGATGACCAATTCCATCACCGCGCCGATGTAGCGCTGCGGCGAATAAATCTGAATCTTCATCCAGGGTTCATGAATCTCTTCGATGGCATTCTCGTCTGGCAGCAGAGCGGGGCTGTCAATCAGCGTGATCTCGCCATTCTTCTGCAGCACGCGGTATTCGACGCTGGGCGCCGTGGCCAGGATGTCCAGGTCATATTCGCGTTCCAGGCGCTCTTGGATGATCTCCATGTGAAACAAACCCAGGAAACCAACCCGGAATCCGAAATTAAGCGCTTGTGATGTCTCGGGCTCGAAGACCAACGAGGCATCATTGAGCTGCAGCTTGTCCAGGGCATCGCGCAGGTCGGCATAGTCCTCGTTGTTGGTCGGATAGATGCCCGCGAAGACCATCGGTTTGACTTGCTTGTAGCCGGGCAGGGGAGCTTGTGTGCCGCCCTTCGCCAGTGTGACGGTGTCGCCGACGCGGCATTCTTGCACCGTTTTCAAGCCCGTGGCGATATAACCGACCTCGCCCGCGCCCAGCCCGTCCACCGCACGCATGACGGGATCAAATACGCCGATTTCGACCGGTTCAAAACGCGCGCCAGTGGCATATAGCTGCAGCAGATCGCGCTTGCCCACGCTGCCATCCACTACGCGCACATAGGCGATCACGCCTTTGTAGGCATCATAATGCGAATCGAATACCAGCGCGCGCAAAGCCTCGCCAGGATCGCATTGCGGCTGGGGCACCTCGGCGATGACTTTTTCCAAGACATCGGCGACGCCAAGCCCGTTCTTGGCGGAGATCAGCGGCATGTCTGCGACTGGCGTGCCCAGCAGTTCTTCGACTTCGCGGGCAATTTCGGCTGGCTGCGCGGCGGGCAAGTCGATCTTGTTGATGACCGGGATGATCTCCAGGTCTTGTTCCAGCGCGAGGTAGACATTGGACAGAGTCTGCGCTTCGATGCCCTGGCTGGCGTCTACCACCAGCACAGCGCCTTCACAAGCTTGCAGGGCGCGGCTTACTTCGTAGGTGAAATCGACATGACCGGGCGTATCGATGAGGTTGACGGTATAGCCCAGCCCATCGCGCGCTTCATATTGCATGCGCACTGCCGATGCCTTGATGGTGACGCCGCGCTCGCGTTCCAGCTGCATGCTGTCCAAGAGCTGTTCTTGCATATCGCGCTCGCTGACGGTGCGCGTCAATTCCAGCAGGCGGTCGGCCAATGTGCTCTTGCCATGGTCGACATGGGCGATGATGCAAAAGTTGCGAATGCGGTCAATTGCCATTGCGCCTCGCGCGGAGTCTTCCCATCTTTGTACCACAGGGCGGCCCCAGGGCACAGAGTTGGCTAAGCCCAGGGCAATCGTTTCAGATATCTCGATCTAGGTTAGCATACGAATGAGTTGCTCAAGGTCGGCTGAAAACGGACCCTCTGCCGTCCGCAGCCAGAGCAGGTATTCGACATTGCCTTTTGCGCCGGTGATCGGCGAGCGGATCAAGCTGGTGGGCGTCAATCCAACGTTGCTCGCGAATGACGCAACTTCGCTCAGCACGCGCCGATGCACGGACAGATCGCGCACGATGCCACCCTTGCCGACATCGTGTTTGCCCGCTTCGAATTGCGGTTTGACCAGTGCGATGACATCGGCGTCCGCCTGCAGCCAGCGCATCACAGCCGGCAGGATCAAGCGCAGCGAAATGAAAGACACATCGATGACTGCCAAGCCGACCAGCTCGCCAAGCGACTGCAAATAGCGCGCATTGGTTTTTTCCAGCAAGCGCACCCGATCGTCCAAGCGCAGCCGATAGTCGATGATGCCGCTGCCCACATCAATGGCGTGCACTCGCGCCGCGCCATGCTGCAGCAGGCAGTCGGTGAAGCCGCCCGTGCTCGCGCCGACATCCGCGCATACTTTGCCTTTCACCAGCAGCGGAAAGGCACGCAGCGCCGCCTCCAGCTTATAGCCGCCGCGCCCAACATAGCGTGGTTTGTCTTTGAGCTTGATGGCCGCGCTGGCTGACACTTGCGCACCTGGCTTGTCGATCATCCGCCCGTCTACGCTGACTTCTGCTGCCATGATCATGGCTGCGGCTTTGCTGCGTGTATGTGCCAGCTGCCGTTCGACCAGCAGCTTGTCGAGGCGCAATTTGCCCGCCATCAGCTGCCGCGCACCATTTCAATGCGGATATCGACAAATGGCTGGTCTGCTTCGTATTTGAATTCGTCTGCAGCGTGCGGGATGTAGCCATCTGCTTCGATGACGACGCTGTAGAGCGTTTCAAAAGCAAGCGGACGCGCGAACTGGAATCTGCCTCTGCGGTCGGTCGTTGCCAGCGCCACAATCTGGTCTTCGCGCCATTCGAATTCGCTGGCGGCATAATCTTCGCTGATGAGCACGATGGAAACGCCGGGGATGCCGCGCTGTGTGGCGGCGTCTATGACCGTGCCAGACAACACCGTACCTGAAAATTCGGCAAATCGATCCAGAGGCAGCTGTCCGATCCCGACAGTCGCCTCGGCTTCCGCCAGTCTCAAGTTGTTGATCAGCAGCTGGATTGTGTATTTTCCATCGGGCGGGTTAGCCAGCGAGACGGTGAAGTCCGACCCTGAATCGACCGCCTGCCAGGGACTGGATACCTGATAAAAAGCTTGGTCATCCACCAGCCAGCGCAATGTCCAGGGCGTTCCAGCGGCGATGCGCTGCCAATCGAACAAGGCGTAAAGTGACGGCACTGCGCCGGGAAATCCGCTCGAGGCAAGGGACTGTCGGGCCGCCAGCGGATCGGCAGCGGCTGTAAAGCGCAGGTTTTCGAAAATCAAAGGCAGCGGTCCGCCTGGAACACCGGCCACAACAAAGTCGGATGTCGCCGAGAGCGCGCCGTCTATGTAGAGCTCGAGCCGATATTGCCCTGGCAGCAATCCGCCTTGCGGCGCGACGCTGATCGATTTGGAGCCGAAGTTGTCATCCGCCCAGGTGTCGTTGGTACGGGCTACTTCTGCGCCTTCATAGTACCAGATCGCCGACCAGGGCGTGCCCGCGCTCATATCGGCATACAGAAAGCGCGCCGATGCGATGGAGCCGATGGGCACAATCGAGCCATTGCCAACCAGCCGGCTTTCACGATCCAATGTGCCGAAGACGATGTTGCTGAAACGCGCGCGCGTTTCTGGAGCGCCGCCAATCACGATCTGCTGGCTGCCAGCGCTGGCGCCATCGACCAGCAGGTTGAAATCATAGGTGCCATTCGCCCAGGCTTGTTCGCGCGCGCCGATATGCCACAATCCGCGTTCGCCACCACTCCAGCGCAAGGGAGGCAAGCTGAAGATGTTGTCCGGGATTCCATCGCGCGTAACCCGCAATTCGTAAATCGTCTCGGGCGTCATTTTGTCGAAGTCAAAAAACAAGTACAGGGCGCGCGTATTCGAAGGCAGCGAGCCAACCACAGTGGCAGGCAGGCCATCGACGACCGAGGGAGCAAAGAAAAGCCGCGAAATGCGGGGCGCTTGCTGTGGCAAAGGTGGGTCGACAGCTGCGGAGACCACCCCGACATCCAGCCCCAGCCGCGCGCCACGAATGACGCTCTGCACAAGATGAACGGGACGGATCGCGCTGATGAATTCGCCAATCGGCACACAATGATCGTTGTTGTTGATCAGTTTGTCGCCATTGGTATCGCTGATGTAGCGACAACTGGCAGCGCTGCCAGCCAAGGGCGCATTGGTGGGAATGCCGATGAGACGCCCCGCTGTGTCGTATGCGCCGCCGCCGCTCATCGTTCCGGGCAGTTCGGCGCGCGTCTTGAACCAGGAGCGCCCACCCGCCAGTGGCTCGGCGATGAGAGCCGTGACAGTGCCTCGCGCCACACTGACCGTCTGGTCGCCCAGCTCGGGATAGCCCGCGACCAGCAAGTTGTCGTCTATGGCAGTAGTCGTGGAATCGCCAATCTCTACAAAAGGCAGCACGGGCAGCGAGTCGCTGGCGATGGGACGATTGTCCAGCTGTCGGGTGATGCGCAACAGCGCGATATTCAAGCCAGCTTCTGCGCCGGCGATCTCGGCGCGATACTTGGGAATAGGCGGTTCGTCCAAGTCGACATTTAGCGCGACGATGATGGTATCGCCATCGCATTGGCGGCTGGGCAATACGCTGTGCGCATTGGTGATGATGAGGCCATCGGCGCTGATCAACGTGCCGCTGCTGATGCACTGTACGATCAGGTCGTTGTCAACGCTGCGCGCCTGAAATAAGAAGACAGTCGCCCGTTTGAGCCGGTCCAGATCGACTGTGCGCGCAGCTTGCGATTGCACAATTATCGCAGCCAACATACACAAGAGCATGGTGCAGAATGTGCGCTTCGACATCGACGCGGCAAGCAATCAGAACTCCAGATTCTCTATGAACCAGCGCAGGGTCGAAACTTCGCGCTCGAAGATACGGCTGTCGGCGCGGAAGGAGACGATGACCCCTTGCCCGCGCCGCACTAACAGGATATCCAGACCGCTGACGACGGTCGAAATCCCTTGCAAGAAGGGGCTTGCATCTCGCGCTACAAAAGAATAAGCCATTGATGAAGCCATGCTCTCGTCAGACAAGACATACTCGTCATAACCGAGTATATGGTAATCGACAAGCGCTTGGGCGCGCGCCAGACTGAGCTGATCGAAAATGCTGCGGGCGCTGTTGTCCGCGCCGACCGCGACCGTGCTGACCTCGATCAGCGTTTGGAAGCCGGGGTATGACATGTCGCGCACGCGAAAGACGAAATCGCCCGACTCTTCCAAGAGCCAGCGCGCCGGATGAACCGCCGTGATGCCTGCCTCATCATTCATATAGACACTGGCCTGGTTCAGCAGGTTGTCGCGCTGAACTATGCCGGCCAGAAGACCGACAGCGATCACCAAATAGCTCAATGGAAGTGACCAGCGCTGCCGCTGCGTCAACTGCAAAGCTGGCGAACGTCGATCCTCACGCTCCATTGCTATTGCCTCGCCCAAGCGTCGTTTCGCGCTGTCGCCTTTCTGCACTGCTGTACAAGAAATACGTGCCAGCCAAGCTAAGCAACAGCACAGCCAGCAGAAAAGCGATGCCATACAGAGGTCGCGCCGCATTGCCCGCAGTGCCGAGCGGTCCGCTGGTTAGCCCTGGCACTTGCGGAGCGATTAGTCCAGTGGAGAGCGCCGCAACCACCAGGCTGAGCGGCAAAACGCTGGGGAAGGCGTTGGCAAAGTAACTGGCGACGATTCCCAGAGTCATCGCCATGCTGGACGCAAATTGTATGACTGTGTTGGAAAGCACCACGATTGCAGCCAGCTCCCAGACCGGATCGAGCCGCCAGACGCTGACGAGATTGATGGTAAAGCTGTAGCCGACTGCCGCCGCCATGGCATAGGCGACCACATCGCTGCGCGCGCGCAAGCCCTGGGGCAGCACCAGGAATCGCAAGACCAGAAACTTGATGCCGACATCAACAACGCCCGCTGTGACTGTGTATCCAACGATGCGCTGAATCACCGATGCCAGCGGCAGCCATTGCTCTAGCTGGAAGAAATCATCAACCAGCGGCAGGCCAAATGCCGATGCGCACAATCCGCTCAATACCGCCACGCCAACCAGACTGCGCCGAGGCCGGTCAGAGCGACCCTCGGGCAGCGCCGAAAACAGCAGCCACAGCAGCAGCGGCAAAGGCGCCAGCGCCAGTGACAGCACGCGCCGAATTGTGCCCTCAAATTGCAGCGCCATCAGCTCCTGCGCCAGCACGATTGCCAGCGCAATCACAGACAGAATCCCGAGCTGCACTGTTATCCGCCGCCAGACTGGCAACACAGCGAATGATTCGCTTTCAGGCGAGACCGCGACAGCCCGTGATGCCCGCAAGCCATTCCCCTCTTCAGCAACCTATCATGACACACATTATAATGGATGTGTGGGCTATCCAAGAACGCAGGCTGGTTGGCTGGGCATCCCAACCGAAAGTTAAGATGATGCGAGCGTATCGACCATTCGCGTGGCTGCTGGTATTCCTCATCGTTGTTGGCTGCGGCGCGCGGAGGACAGAGATTGCTTGCGAAGCGGACCCGCGCTGCCTGCGCTATGGTTTGTCTGCCGACTTTTCTGTGCTGGATCCGCACATCGCCGCCTTGCCCGAAGCCGGCGCGATCTTCCGACAGATTTATGACACGTTGGTCTACCGTGACAGCACAAGCCATGAATTTCTGCCGGGCTTGGCAAGCGCTTGGGACATTTCGAGCGATGGCCTGGTCTACACATTCTTCCTGCGGCGGGATGTGCGTTTTCATGACAGCACACCCTTCAATGCGGCGGCTGTGGCGCGAAATATCGAGCGAATTTACGATCCCCAGCAGCCGTCGTCTCGCGCCAGAGACCTGCTGGGTCCATTGAGCCAATACGAAATAGTCGATGAATACACGTTGCGGCTGCATCTCACCATTGCCTACCCGGCTTTGCTGGATGGATTGTCACAACCCTGGCTGGGGATCGCCAGTCCACGCGCGCTGGATGAGTTTGGCAGGTTGCGCTACCAATTTCATCAGGTGGGTACGGGTCCTTTCGTGTTGGAAAGCTACACGCCTGGCGAGACAGTATCACTGCGGCGCTTTGCCGATTATCACGTCAATCTGTCCATTTATTCGCCGCTGGTCGGAGACGAGATCCAACGTGTGCAAATCGCGCTTGATAGCAGGCAGACAGGCGATGTGCTGGCGCAGTTGGGCGATTCGCTGGATATCCTCGACGACATTTCGCCAGCCGATGCGCAGAATATCGCTGGCAACAGCCGCGTGCAGGTATTGCCGGTACAGATCCCGGGCTTGGTATCGTCTCTGCTCATCAACACAGCGCGTCCGCCCCTGGATGACATGAACTTGCGGCGCGCTTTGCTGCTGGCGACCGACCGCGCAGCTATCAGCGACCAGATCACGTTCAATTATTCTCCAATTGCCTGGGCGCCACTCAGCGCGAGCACGGGCTATTCTCACACGGGCTATGTTGCCAGATTCGCTTACGATCTCGCCGCCGCAAAAGAATTGATTGCCGCCGCTGGCTTCGCCGACAGCGATGACGATAGCATTGTCGAGCGCGCTGGCAGCCCGCTGACGTTGCGAATGGTCGTGCCACCCGGGGATCAGCTGCCACAGATTGCGGAATCCCTGCGCAAGTCGTGGCGCTCGGCCGGGATCGATCTGCGCCTGGAGCCGGTGCCAGGCAAATCGCGGCTGACCGAGCTGGTCCTGTCTGGCGAATACGACTTGCTGCCCATCGATGCGGCTGGCATTGATCCGGTGGTTTTGGGGCAGATTTTCGCGAACGCTTCGCCCTATGCAGCCTCGCGCGCGCCGCAGCCTCGCCTCAGCCAACTGCTTGCGCAAGCCGAGCGAGAAAGCGACGCACAACTGCGCCGAGAGCGCTATTACGAATTGCAGGCGCTGCTGATGAACGAGACGCTTATCCTGCCCCTGCGCGAGCCGTTGCGTTTGACCGTCACGCACGCCAATGTGAAGAATTTGCGCTTTGATGCCTACGGCTTGTATCCCTTGCTGCATAATGTCGCGATGCAGCTGAATTGAGCTAGGAAAGCGCTGTGATGCGCGTGCCAATCGCGCGCCGACGCAGCAGCAAGTCGAGCAATACGCCCTCGCGCCTGCCATCGGCGATCGTGACAGTCAGCTTTGGCTGCTGCGCAACCAGTTCCACCATCGCCTGGACCTTGTGCAGCATGCCGCCAGTGACATCAATGCCGCTTGCGCCGCCCAGCAATGGCTTCAGAGCGGGAAACGTCGCTGGTGTGATGCGTGGGATGACCATGCCTCTATCATCCAGCACGCCGTCCACTTCACCCAGCAAGATGATTTCTGATACGCCCAGCGGCTGTACCAGCGCGGCAAAGACGGTTTCGGTGGAAACGATCGTGCCGCCGATCTTGCTGTCCAGGGCGATATCGCCATGAACCAGCGGCAAGCTGCCTTGTCGCAGCGCCAACTGCAAGGGACGCGTTTCCAGCGAATCGATGCGCCGATCGCGCGTCAGTAACAGCGCCGAGGGTGGGAAGCGCAGCGCCGGCAACTCGGCTGCCAGCAACTCGTCCAGAATCAAGCTGCTTAGTTCTGCTGCGACCGCTCCCACCCGTGCCATGCCCAGCCGCTCTTTTGCGCTGGCGATGCCCTGCACAGTCGGGTATTTCCGCGCTGCCACATGCCCAAAAGATCCGCTGCCGTGCCCCAGCACCACACGCTGCCCAGCGGCATTCGTGACTAGTGTCGCCAGCTGGGCAGCAATCTGGCGGACAACATCGCGGCGGAAGGACTTCGCGACGAGCTTGTCTGTAACCAGCGAACCGCCGAGCTTGATCAATAGGGTCATCTGGTCCTCAGCCTCCACCTACGCTCGCAGCAAGTACGCGTTTCGCGCCGGCCAATTGCAACGCTCTCTTGACCGCCGATGCCTCAGCTGGTTCGACCAGCGCAATGATATTGCCGCCACGACCGCCGCCCGACAGCTTCGCGCCCAGTGCGCCCGCTTGCATTGCCGCCTTCACCAGTGTATCCAGCTCAAGAGTCGACAGTCCCAATTCGCGCAAATGACCATGATTTGCGGTCATCAACTCGCCCAATCGCATTCGATCGCCTGCTTCTAGGCTGGCCAGGGCTGCGACTGCGACAGAGGCGATTTGGTCGAGCAGGCAGTTCGTACGGGCTGGCTCTTCGCGCACTGACTGACGAACGGCAGCGACAGATTCGCGAGTCAGAGCGGGCACGCCGCTGTCTGCCAGCAGAAAATCCAGCCTGCGGGTCGGACTGATTCTATGGTTCGGCTGTCCGCGTTGAAAGTACACCGGTTGCTCAAAGACGATAGTCGTATTGTCGATGCCGCTTGGACTGCCGTGATGCAGCTTTTCCACTTCGAAGACCAGCGCATTCAACGCTGCGTTGGATAGCGTAGCACGACAAAGCGCGGCGATGGCGCGTCCCAGGGCGGCGGAGACGGCAGCGCCACTGCCCAGGCCGCTGGCGATGGGAATAGCGGAGCGAATCGTGATTTCGCCTTTTGGGGCACAGATGCCCAGATGCTGCAGTGTGAGCGCGGCCATGCTTGCCAGCGGGTCGGAAGAGACTGTTGCGCTGTCGTCCCATTGCCAAGGCGGGCGCTGCAAATCAGCCGCAACGATGGTGAGCGCCGTCTCATTGAGGCGGAAGTCGGCAACTGCGCGCACTTGTGGCAGCGGAATGGCAATAGCCGGCTTGCCATAGACAACGGCATGTTCGCCAAGCAGGATGGCTTTGCCGGGCGCGCTGACGCTGCCGTTCATGGTCACTCAGAGCAAATAGATGATGACAAAATAAGCAAGCGCCGCCACCGCAATAGTCGCTTGCAGCGGTCGGTCGGTCAGCAAAACTTCGTCCGGCGCGCTGCCTTCGTTCTGGACATGGATCAGATACAGATAACGGAACAAGCCGTAGATCACAATGGGCACGGTCAACAATCCCAGGTTTTCGCCATAGCGCACCATCGTTCGCGCTTCGACAGTGTACAGGATATACGTGATCATCGTTGATGCGGTCACGATGCGCAGCATGTCATCCAGCAGCGCCAGGTTGTAATGCGTATAAACTGGTCGGGCATACGAGGCATTTGCGCCGAGCGCAGAGAATTCTTGCCGCCGCTTGCCGATGACCAGAAAAAGCGCCAGCAAGCCCGCCGATGTATAAAGCCAAGGCGAAAGCTGGACATCAATGACCACGCCGCCCGCCAGCACACGCAGCACAAAACCCGCCGCCACGATCAGAATGTCTAGCAGCACAATGTGCTTTAGTACGAAAGAATAGGCGACCTGCAACACAAAATAGACGAGCAGAACCCAAAACAGATTTTGATGAACGCTGTTCGACGCCGCCAGCGCCAGGGTGGGCAAAATGATAGCGGCTATCCAGGCGACTGGCGCCGAAACATCGCCGGCCGCCAGAGGGCGCGACTTCTTTCGCGGATGAGCGCGATCGGCTTCCAGGTCTGCCAGGTCGTTAATGATGTAGACGCTCCCCGAAATCACAATCAGCAGGCAGCTGCAGAGCACGACGCGCGCCAGCGCATCGGGATCAAATAGCTGTGAATCGAAGACCAGCGGCGGGAAGACAAAGAGGAGGTTCTTCGTCCATTGCCGTGGGCGCATGGTTCGCAGCAAGCCGATCAACATGGGAACAACCAATCCTGCATTCTCTGCGCTGGACAAAGGTCGCAGCGGAGCGATAATGTTGAGCATCAGTTGGTCTGCCTCGCCTGACAGCAAAGCAAGAGCCGATGCACATGGCAGATACATACAATATAGCAAGCGCGCGCGCTTATTCCAACATAGCGTTCATCAAGTATTGGGGCAATCGCGACCATCTGCTGCGGCTGCCAGCCAACAGCTCGCTCAGCATGAACCTGTCGGCGCTTCATACCACAACGACTGTGCGCTGGTTGGCGGATATGGCAGTTGACAGCTTGACGATCAACGGCGAAGCCCCCACCGTGGCTGCGCTGCGGCGGGTGCAAGCGCATCTGGATATGCTGCGGCGGCGGCTGGGAACAACGTTGCGGGCGCAGGTCGATTCCCGCAACAACTTCCCCATGGGCGCGGGCATCGCCTCGTCGGCATCGGCATTCGCGGCGCTGACTATGGCGGCTGTGGCAGCTCTGCATCAGCAGCTTTCTGAGCGCGAACTAAGTGCGCTGGCGCGGCTGGGATCAGGTTCGGCAGCTCGTTCCATTCCTGGCGGCTTCGTCGAGTGGCGCTTTGCAAATACGCACGAAGACTCAACCGCAGAGACTATCGCCCCTGCCGACCATTGGCATTTGGTCGATGTCATTGCCATCGTCAGCCACCAGCACAAACGAGTCGGCTCGACAGCCGGGCATGCCAGCGCCAGCAGCAGCATCTTTCAGTCGGCGCGCGTCGAGACAGCAGCGGCAAGACTGAAGGAAGTCAAACAGTCGATCGCCCAGCGCGACTTTGAGCTTTTGGCGCAAGTCGTGGAAGCCGACAGCAACTTGATGCACGCCGTGATGATGACCAGCCGGCCACCACTCTTTTATTGGCAGCCGCTTACGCTGGCGGTGATGGAAGCGGTGCGCGGTTGGCGGGAAGATGAAGGACTGCGCGTCTGTTATACGCTGGATGCAGGACCCAATGTGCATTGCATCTGCGCGGCGGATGACGCCCAGACGGTGGCGGATCGGCTGTCCGATTTGTCGCCGGATATCGACATTCTGCGCTCGGGTGTTGGCGGCGGCGCAGTGCTGCTGCCACCAGTAGTACGAGGCAGGGCTGCTTGCACAAAATAACCTGCCGCGCGTATAATGAGCGCAATGAGACGATCAACCAGAGGATGCGCCGATGGTGAACCCTGCCGCCGCAAATGATATCTTGCTTGCCATCGTGGCCTTCGCGCTGGTGCTTATCCCCGCCATCATCATTCACGAGCTGGGGCACTTCTTGGCTGCTCGGCTGGTGGGCATCAATGTGCTGGAATTCGGCATTGGCTTTCCACCGCGCGTGCGCCGCCTCTTTACCTGGCGCGAAACAGAATTCACGTTGAATCTGATACCGCTGGGCGGATTCGTACGGCCGCTGGGCGAAGACATGATCGGACCAGCCAGCGAAGACAAGGTCAAGCGCGACCGCGTCGTCATTGAGCATCGGCGATCGGGGCCCGTGCGCATCGTTAGTGAGCGCGAGATGCTGCGGATGCGCGGCGTCGAAGAGCAGGCCATGGTGTCGGTGAGCGAGGCGCCGCCATTGGCGCGCATTTTCTTCATGGCGGCTGGCGCATTTGCCAACTTCCTGACAGCCATGCTGCTCTTTTTTCTTGTCGCGCTGATCGGCTTGTCGCTGCCTGTGGGCGGTCTGAGTCAAGTCGTCGCCATTCCGCCGAATTCTATTTTTGCAAACAGTCCTGTGCAGGTCGGCGATGCCATTGAACGCGTCAACGGCCAGCGCTTTGCCGACTTTGCGGCATTTCATGATTTGCTGGCGGCTTACCAGGGTGGACAAATCGACTTTTCGTTGATCCGCGCGGCAGATGGCGAAAGCTATGCGATTCGCACAAAGCCCGATTTTTCCGAACGGGCCGGCTATGTGCAGATCCTGGGCGTGGTCGAAGATTCGCCAGCGGCAAAAGCAGGACTTCTGCCCGGTGATTTGGTGACGAAGATCGCTGGCAGCAGCATACCAGCCTCCGGCGATCCAGCCAGCCTGTTGTCAGAAGCGGCGAAAGACTATGCTGGCAGGCTGCTGCAGCTCACGATCCTGCGCGAACACGCTGACAGATCGACTGAAGAACTGAATGTCAGCCTCATCCCGCGAATCGAAGCGCCCGAGGGGCAGGGCAGGCTGGGCATTTTGATCCGTTCGCAGTTTGGCTTGGGCGATGACACGCGCTTTGCCAACGCTGGCTACAAAAAAGAACTCGTCCCACAGACTGTGCCCGATGCCATCGCGCACAGCTTGCGCACCACTGCCGAGACCTTCCGATTGATCGCGTCTATACCGGGTCAGCTGTTGGATGGCTCGCTGACGGGCCGCGACGCGCGCCCAATCAGCATCATCGGCATCAGCATCATCGGCGGCGAATTCTTGCAGCGCAGCTTGAACGAAGGCCCCACCATCATGCTCAACTTCATCGCTCTGATCAGCATCTTTCTGGGCATCAGCAACTTGCTGCCCATTCCCGCGCTGGACGGCGGACGCATCGTCTTTGTACTGATCGAGATGCTGCGCGGCAAACCGGTCGACCCGAAGATCGAAGGGCGCGTTCACGCGATCGGCATATCACTGCTGCTCTTGCTGGGCGTTGTTATCATGATCTATGACCTGATCAACCCGCCCAGCATCGGTTGAACGAGCGAGCATTCGTGATGAAGGCCTTCAATCAAGAGATCGCGGCGCTGGAGAAGCAAAAGCCTTCGCTGGACGAGGTTGTAGAAGCGCTGCATTCCGGGGCTGCCAACCGACAATCTGTTGTTTCGTCTGCAATTATCTATGGCTTGAGCGATTTGTCCCCAGCCGAGCATGCTGCCATCGCGGACAACTGGTCGCGACTGCCCGCCGGTTTCAAGACGCAAGTCTTGCGCGCCCTCAACGACGCCAGCGAAGCGCTCTTTGAGCTCAACTTCCGCGAGATTGCCGAAATTGCGCTGGCGGATAGCAGCAGCCTGGTGCGCGCAGCAGGCATTGACTTGCTGTGGTTTGATGAATCGCCCGAGACGATGCAGCACTTTATGCGCCTAGCCAGCGATCAAGATGCCGATGTGCGTGCCAGCGCGCTGACTGGCTTAGGACGTTTCTTGCTGCTGGGCGAATATGGTGGCATCGCGGCAGATATGGCGGAAGCAGCGCAGCAAATCGCCTTGCGCTTGCACAGCGATTCACAACAGCCTGTTACTGTGCGGCGGCGGGCGTTGGAGGCATTGGCCAATTCCAGCCATCCCAATGTGCCCGGCTTGATCCGCGCGGCCTATGAGCATGGCAGCCAAGAATTGAAAATCGGCGCAGTCTTCGCTATGGGACGGACTTGCAACAGCGTCTGGGGCGATGTGCTGCTGGAAGAATTGGCTAGCGGCGACGACGCCTGTGTTTATGAGGCGATCGCGGCTTGCGGGCAATTGCAGCTAAAGCAGGCGGTGCCGCGCATCCGCGAGCTGGCGCAGAGCGATGATGGAGAGATTCAACTGGCTGCGATCGCTGCGCTGGGTGAGATAGGCGGTCGTCGCGCCCTTGACATGCTTAGCGAGCTGGCCGAGTCAGCGGTCGATGATAGCCTGGCGGATGCTATCGACGAAGCGCTGGATGTGGCTGCGTTCAGTTTTGGAATGAGCGCGCCCGTTGGCGTCTATGACAGTTGATGAAGGTGTGGGCAATGTGGGTCAGCCAGCAAAGATGGTCTGCATCTTCATCGCCAAGCCCATATCGCCTTGGATCTTGAGCTTGCCGGTCATGAAAGCTTGCATGGGGTTTAGTTCGCCAATGGCCACAGCGAACCAGTCATCGGCGCTGGCATGCACGGTCATATCCGCGCTGGACACGCTGCCCTCGCCCGTTACAGCAGCGCCATCAGCAACTTTGATCCAAAACAGGCCGCCATTGTCTCCGCTGAGATTGAAGGAAATGGTGGCAGTTAAGTCTGGCGCTTTGTCAGGAACGAATCGCTCGACCATGCCCGCGAATGTCGCTCGTACTGCCTGCGCTTCTGCCATGCTGCCCTCCTGATGTCACGAATCCGTTACCGCAAGTATACCCTGCGTTGCGCAGCCGCCCTAGTGTTGTCTGTTTTGTCTTTTGGCATCCTGCTATCCAGCTGCGCCGCCGCCAGACCGGCAGGAGATGTCGGGGCTGACGACTTGGCGGGTTCCAGCGCGATCGCCACACCACAAGCGGCAGCCATCTTGCCAACCGCGACCACAGTTCCGATTGTCCAGGCGGGGCTGGCAGCCAGTCCCGAGCCTGTTGAAACGCGAATCGTCACGCACACGGTGGTGGCTGGCGAAACAATTACGCGCATTGCGCTACGCTACAATATTTCAGTTGGCGAACTGCTGGCTGCCAACAACCTTCCTAATCCCGACTTGTTGAATGTTGGCGAAGTGCTGGTCTTGCCACAAGTCGCTGTCGACTACACCGAGGCCATCCGCATCTTGGCCGATTCGCGGCTGGTGCGTTCGGTGAACAGCGCGGGATTTGATGTCGCCGACTTTGTTGCCAGGCAACCCGGCATTTTGCGCGAACTAACTGTCACGCTGGACTCTAGCCAGTTCAGCGCAGCGCAGATCGCCGACCGCGTATCGCAAGAATACAGCGTCGATGCGCGCGTTCTGCTGGCCTTCTTGGAGCATTTTGCCCGATTGCTGTCGCGGAAGGATGCAGACAATGATGCGCAGATATATCCTTTGCTGCGGCAGGCATACGGCATCAACCGCGCCGGCCTGTATAGTCAGCTTAGCTGGCTGGCCGACCAACTCAATCAAGGGTATTACGATTGGAAATATCGTGATGCTACGCAATTGAAGTTCGTCGATGAAAGTGACCTGCACTTTGAACCATCGCTGAATGCCGCCACAGTCGCTGTGCAGTATGTGCTTTCTCAATTGTTGTCCCCGGCGGAATGGCGGGACGCGGTGGGAGAGGCGGGCTTGGCAGAGACCTATCGCGCGCTTTTTGGCGATCCCTTCACCGATGCCCATGTCACTGTGCCGGAGGACCTTCAACAACCGGCATTGACGCTGCCTTTCCCACGAGGCGAGACATGGCGCTTCACTGGGGGTTTTCATGGTGGCTGGGGCAACGGAAGCGCCTGGTCGGCAATCGACTTCGCGCCTCCAGATGAATCTGTGGCTGCTCGTGGCTGTTATGAGTCGTCATTCGCGGCAACAGCAGTGGCGGACGGCGTGATAGCGCGCTTGGCCGAAGGCTTGGTTGTGCTCGACCTGGATGGCGATGGCAACGAAGGCAGCGGCTGGACGATTTTGTATCTGCATATCGACCATCACAATGCGCTGCAGGTCGGGCAAGCAGTCGAGACGGGCAATTTGCTGGGCTATCCAGCCTGCATCGGCGGCTATTCAAATGCTACCCATCTGCATATAGCGCGGCGCTACAATGGCGAATGGCTGCCGGCCGACTGCACGCGCTGCCCAGCTGGCAACACAGTCGCGCCATTTGTTATGAGCGGCTGGCAGGTGATTGGTTTGGGCAGCCAGCTCTATCAGGGCTTTCTGGTGAATCAGGCAGACAACCGCAATGTGGTGGCAGAGCAGGGGCGGTACAACAACATCAACGCAATCTCATGGTAAGCAAGGGATTAAACCCTAGCGCATTGACCTGGATTGCTCTATACGCAATCGTTCTGTCTGCATGGCCGGGCATCGCGCTAGCACAGCGAGCGAGCGCGACACCGGTGCCGGCCGTCCTGGTGCGCGCCACACCGGATATTGTGCAAGCCAATGAGGAATCGGCGACTGTCCCGCCAATCGAGACTGATTTGCCCGCAGTCCGCTTGCAAGCCCTGTCATCGGCTGGCGAGGTCAATGTGCGCGCGCTGCCTGATGTAGAAAGTGCGCTGCTTGGGAAGATCGTCAACGGCACAGCGTATCTTGTGCTGCGCAACTATTACCGCTGGTACGAATTCCAATTTGACCTGTCGCCGAGCGGCAGGGCCTGGGTTTATGGCGATCTGGTCGAACTGGAAGGGGATTTGTCGCAGATCAAAGTGATTGAAGCGCTCGACGATTCCGCGTCTGGCAATGCCAGCGACGCAGAACAAGTTGACGAACGCACAATAGAATTAGCGACCGCGCCGGACGAAAGCGCACAAGCCGAAGCCGTGCTGGCGTCCACGCCTCTGCCCACCTTTACGCCGCCGGCCACCACACAATCGCCCATTGGGGATCAATTGCGCATCGCCGCCATCGACGATTCTCGCGCGCCCGAAGTGCCGCCAATTTTGCCAATATTGGCCTTGGGCGGCTTGGGCATTTTGGGACTGCTGATCAGTCTCTTGCGGGCTTAGTAGCTTCCGCAAGTACCGCAGCCAGCTGCTTCGCCCGCGGCCTGATCGTCCGATTTGAATGAATGCCCGCAGCCGCAACTGGATGCCGCATTGGGGTTGTCGATGCGGAAGCCACCGCCGATCAGGCTATCGACATAGTCGATGGTTGCGCCGCGCAGATACATCATGCTGGTTGGGTCGATGAGCAGGCGCACGCCACCGCCATTGACGACGGTATCTCCCATTTCCGGCGATTCTTGAAAAGCCATGCCGTACTGCAAGCCCGAACAGCCGCCTCCCGTTACAAAAACGCGCAGAGCGTGCTGCGGGATATTGCGCTGATCCAGCAGGCTCTTGATGATAGACACCGCTGCCGGTGTCACAGACAGAGCAGGTGTTTCCGTCAGGATTTCAACTTGCTGTGCTGCCATTACCATCTCTGATCCCTTCGCCTCTTGCACATTGCTCATATCGTAGCATAGCCGCGCTCGCCTGTCAAATTGGGCTGCGCCGCGTTTGCTGGTCTCGGCATTTGCCCACTTTCCCAGAGCCGCCTATACTATACATTGATGTTCTGGTAGGTTTTGCGGTCAGGTAGTGAATTCGGGGGACATATGCGTAAAGGAAAAAAGAGCCATCGGCTTGCTTTGTTTAGTTTATTGCTGTTGATGGCTGCGCTGGTCGGGCAGGCGGCAATTGCGCAGGCGCCTGCGCATCTCATCGTCAACACATCGTTTCTCAATGTGCGATCCGGTCCCGGCGCAGGGCACGGAATTATCACTGTAGTACCGGGCGGAACGATTCTGCCGGTAATCGCGCGTGACCGCAATTTGACCTGGTACGAGGTCGAATCGGATGCTGGCAACGGCTATGTCAACAGCAGTTACACCATCAGACGTGGCGACTTCTCTGGTATTCCCTGGGCGGGCGGTTCCAGCGGTCCCAGTGGATTGACAACCGCCACTGGCGATGTTGCACCTGGCACAGCCCATGTGGTTGTGAATACTTCGTATCTGAATGTGCGCGAAGGTCCTGGCGTCGACTACCCGATTGTGGCGGTTGTGCCTGGCGGCACGGCGCTGCCTGTTTTGGAAATTTCCATCGGCGGACATTGGTACAAGGTCGAAACAGCGGCTGGCGCTGGTTGGCTTCGGCATGTTTACACCGTTACGCGCGGCAACTACGACAATGTTCCCCAGACGGGCATATCGCTGCATATTTACTCGGCCAGCGACAGCGCGATCCTGGGTGGCGCGGCGCATGTGGTAGTCAATACCGCGTATCTCAATATTCGTTCGGGTCCGGGCGTGGGACATGACATCATTCTCACCGTGCCGGGCGGTTCGCGGCTGCTGGTCACCGGTGGCGCGGGCAACGGCAACTGGTATGAAATCGAGACCAATAACGGGCCAGGCTGGTTGAACACCTTCTATACAGCGGCTCGCGGCGACTTTTCACGCCTGCCCAGCGCATCGTCCCATTTGAATGGCGCGACGCCACGGGCGATCGTCAACACAGCGCGCCTGCACATCCGCTCGGGCCCTGGCACAAGCCACGGCAGTGTGACGATTGTGAATGGCGGGACCGTGTTGGAGCTCACTGGAAAATCAGGCGATGGCGTCTGGTATCAGACAAAAGGCAGCTTCGGAACAGGCTGGCTGCATGGCGACTACGTAGTCATGCGCGGAAATGTCGGCGGGCTGGGCATAGTCGGCTAAGAGACGCTGATTTCATTCGCCAGGCAAACGTTTGCAATGCACCCTGTCTTCTCGGCAGGGTGTTTTGATTGGAGAGGTTATGAACATAGCGGCGGAAAAGATGAAGCTGCTGGGCAAGCGGCAGCAGGAAGTTGGCGCGCCTTCGTCTATCTTTGGCAGCGCAGCCGGTTTGGCGCAATCCATCCAGAGTGACGATCGCTTGCGGATCGGCTTGTATCCCATCCGTTGCGCCGATATGCCGGAAGTCGCCATGGGGCTGGCAGCCTGCCTGGCTTATCTGCTGGAGCAGTATCCCGATGCGCGCATCTACCGCTGCTTTGCCCGAATCGACGAAAACAGCGACAGCAGCGAGATCACTGCCGCTGACTATCAGTTCACGCCCGATGACTGGGAGCTGGCGGGCTTGGCAGACAATGTACAGCTGTGGGGAAGGCTGGATGTCGCCGAGCGAGTCAGCCTCACTTTGAGCGCCGATTTGAGCTTGCTCAGTGGCGAAGAAGCTACAGATTACCGCTACGACTTTGACTCCTTCGCCGATGCCATTAGCGGATTGCCAACTGTGGCAGCCAACCTGATAGCAGAACTGGACAGCAGCGCCAGAGCGCCCGCCCTCATCAGGTACGCGCCAGTCGCAGAAGAAGCTGACCTGTACGGGTTGCTGCCATTGGTCTTCGACTGGAATCTGGATGTGTATCTGCTGCATTGGGGCGCGGAGTGGAGCGAGGCGGATATCGCAGCGCAATTCATGGAAGTGGCTGCCCACAGCCAGCGCCACAAGAGCGAATTCAGCGACTGGTGCCTGGGCATGATGGCGAAACAAGTCATGCAAGCCGGGCTGGAAGACATCGGTGAGGCGCTCATTCCACAATTGCGTGAACCAGAGATATTGAACAAACCAGCCGCTGTATCGGCAATTGCGCTGGGTCTGGCAGAGCTTGGTTACCAGGATCTGGCTGCCCATGCGCTGCAAAAACACTTGCACGATGATGCCGATGCGAGCATGTGGCACAGCTTGGCGGAGATACACTTGGACGCCGGCAAGTTCGCCGAGGCGGTGGATGTGCTGCAAAGCGCATTGGAGTCGGGCATTCAACATCCCGCCTTGCACCTGCAATATGCGCAGTTGTTGATGACGGCGGAAGCCCAAAGCTGGCCAATCGATGATGTGCTGCTGATCGACCCCGATGAAGTGGCAGAAGACGCGCACATATCGCAAGAAATCGCCAATGCGCTGAAGCTGCACCATGCACAAAACCCGCGCAATCTCGGCGCGCTGCAACTGGCGCTCAGTTATATGATTGATGCCGAAGATGATGAGCTGTGGATTTATTTTGAACGTATGGTCGAAAGCGACCTGGACGGGGATTTTCTGGGCGAAGCCTGCGATCGGCTGCTCGACCTGGATGATTTTTCGCCAGCGCATGATATCTTGCAGCGCCACGCCAGCGCCAATGCCAATGCCATTGTCTGTCTGGCTGCTTTGGCTTTCGAAGCGGGAGATTATGATCGTGCCGCCGGCTGGATCGATCAATGCCGCGAGCATATCCATGATGGCGACCCGCTGGAACTGGAGCTGCAGCGGATCGAATTGCAGATGACCTTGCCGGGCTTTGAAGAATCACTTGGCGAAATCCGTCTGACGTTGAGCGCAGGGAAAGCTGTCGCCGAGCGAGATATCGAGCTGCTGGAGAGCGCCTGCGAAATCGCGCCGCTGCTGGTTGATTTGCGATTGGCGCTGTCTCGTTGTTATCTCAGTTGGAAAGACCAGGAAACGGCCTTAGAAGTCTTGAACGAAGCGAAAGCAGCGGTCGGTGGCGACCCGCAATTGGCATTAGCCTTGGCACAATTGAACTGGGCAGGTGGGCAGCGCGACGCAGCCATCGACAAGCTAAACGCTGGCTTGGAGGCATATCCCAACGATGTGCCTATGTTGACGCAGATGGCGATGGTGTTAATCGTCAGCAACCAGATGGACGACGCGCGCCAATATATCGCGTTGGCAGAAGCGATCTCGCCCTCGCACGCCGCTATCAGCCAAGTGCAGCGGCTGGTGGCGCAGAAGCTGGCGCAGCAAGCCTAAGCGAGGTCTACCGGCGCGATCTGTCCCGCACTGCGCTCGCGCAGTTCCGAAGTGAAGCGCTGCAGATCCTCGAGCGCGAAGCGAGCGACCAACAGCACTTGCCCGTCAAAAACCTCGTCTTCCACGCTGCCATGATGCGCCACGATCATCCGTTTGACGATATTGTACAGCGAATAGGGAAGCTCAATGCCCACGGTGCGCCGTTCGACCTTCAGCTCGGTTTCCAGCTGCTCCAGCGCCAACTGCGCCGACTCGGTATAGGCGCGCACCAGGCCGCCCGTACCCAGCTTCGTGCCGCCGAAGTAGCGCGTTGTCACCAGCGCAATATCGCCAATGCCCGAACCACGCAGCACCGCCAGGGTAGGGGGCCCGGCCGTTCCTGTTGGCTCGCCATCGTCGCTCATGCCTTCGGTGACGGTTTTGCCGAAGCCCACAATAAATCCGTAGACATGATGGCTGGCTTCGGGCATTTCCGCGCGCAGACCAGCGATGAACGCTCGGGCGCCTGGGACGGTGGCGGCGGGCGCAACAGTCGTCAAAAAGCGCGACTTGCGAATGACGAGTTCGCTGCGGATGGTTTGCGTCGGGATGCGATAGGCCTCAGACATGGCAAGCGATCACAGGAAGGTCATCAAAAGAGAAAATCACGGGCGTTGGGCGTTCCTAAGACAAGATCAATTATAACTCTTTATACATCCATTTCTATCGAGTTATATCCGCATCTGCATGACAATGCGCTGTCCCAGGCGCAGACGATCAAGCGCAAAGCGGGTCTTGGCTATCCCAACGGTGTGTCTTGACGCCATCGACCTGCGCCAGCCGATCGCGCGCATCCAGCCACAGCCGCGCCCATTCTTCGAAATCGTCCAGCTCCGCCTCTGGGTTCAGCCGACTTTGCGCCACGAATCCGGGAAAATGCGGACGCCCGCTTGCTTGGCCAATCGGGTTGTAGCGCAGGTCGAAGCTCCAGCGGAAGGCATCGCTGCTGTTGTCCAGCGAAGCGTGCTTGCACAAGGGATGGAAGAAGAGCACGCCACCCGGGCTAAGCGGCACAGGCTTGGCTGCTTCTTGTGGGATCAGCGCGTCAGGAATGCCCACCTGGTCGACGGTCGTACAATGCAGCGACATGCCTTCGCGATGGCTCTTCGGCAGCACTTGCAGGCAGCCATTCTTGACCGTGGCTTCGGTCACCGCGACCCAGCAAGTTACCATCTCGGTGTCGTCTGCATCTGGCAAGGCGACGCCGCTGTCTTGATGCCAGTGCGTCCTGCCCACCAGCGCCCGGTCGACATCTTTTTTGGCGATGACACTGGCGGGCGGTTTGATGCGCACATGCTGGATCGGGTTGCTGTAGATCTCGCCGCCGATCAAGGACTCGACAGCCGCCAACAGACGTGGACTGCGCAACAAGTTAAACACAGCGCTACCCAGGTGAATCGGCGTGTCGGGCTGGACGGCGCTATTGGGCAGCGCGATATCGATGGCTTGCTCATAACGGCAGCCGGCGCGATACACCTCCACCAGCCGGCGCTCGAACGGCAAGTGGCTGTAGGTCTGCGGCAGCCGCCCCTGCGCCACCCACTGGGCGCAAAGATCGTCCAGGAGCTGCTGATATTCGTCTATGACCGGCTGAATATCCAATTCGTAATCCAGCAGTCGATCAACCGCCAGGTAGCCATTTTCTTTGAATTCCGACACTTGCTCTCGCGTAAGCATCCCGCGCCTCCTTGAATCGTCCGCGGCGTATTGTACACTGTAGCAGTCAGCGCTGCACACTATTCCAAATGTGAACCATACCGCGCGTGTTGCTTCCCCCGACTATTCGTGGGACCAAGGGAGTCGCCGTGAAACGAAAAAACCCCCAGCCAATATCCGACTGAGGGCTGCTTTGCCCCATAGGGGACTCGAACCCCTGTTTTGGCCTTGAGAGGGCCACGTCCTGGGCCGCTAGACGAATGGGGCGACATGGGCATTGTAGACGATGCTGCGAGCGCCGTCAAGTTGCCGCCAGAAATCCAACCCGTTCTTGCGCCAGCATGAGCGTGTCTTCGGCGATGGCAGCAGCTTTCTCGCGCCCTTGCCGCAGCACCGCATCGAGGTAGCCGGCTTCGTTCATAAGCTGGTTGTAACGCGCCTGCAGCGGTTGCAACGTTTCGATGACGCTATCGGCGACAGCGCGCTTGAGATCGCCGTAACCCTTGCCAGCAAAATGCGCCTCGATGCCTTCGCGCGAATCGCCGCTGATCGCCTGGTAGATCGTCAGCAGGTTGTTGACGCCGGCGCGTTCGGGATCGCGACTGAAGCCGATTTCGCGCCGCGAGTCGGTTACTGCGCGCATGATCTTCTTGCGAGCCCGCGGCAGCTCGTCAAGCAGGAAGATGGCGTGGTTGTCCGAGTCTTCGCTCTTGGACATTTTGGCGGTTGGATTGTCCAAGCCCATTACGCGCGCGCCGGCTTGTGGATTCATGACAGAGGGCACAGTGAAAGTTTGTCCATAATGATGGTTAAAACGCTGCGCCAGATCACGCGTGAATTCCAGATGCTGGTTTTGGTCATCGCCAACCGGCACGAGCTCGGCGTGATAGAGCAGGATGTCGGCCGCCATCAAACTGGGATAATTGAGCAGCCCCGCGCCGATAGATTCTTGCGCCTGCTTCGCCGATTTGTCCTTGAACTGCGTCATGCGTTGCAACCAGCCCAGCGGCGCCATGCAAGTGAGCATCCAAGCCAGTTCTGAATGTGCAGGAATCTGCGACTGTACGAAGATGGTCGAGACATCCGGGTCGATCCCAGAGGCGATATATATGGCGGCGCTTTCACGCGTCTTTTGGCGCAGCTCGGTCGGGTCTTGCGGCGTGGTGATAGCATGCAGATCGACCACGCAATAAAAGCAGTCGTATTCCCGCTGCACCGCCACCCATTGCTTCAGTGCGCCCAGGTAATTGCCGATTGTCAGGTTGCCCGAAGGCTGAATGCCCGAAAGGACACGCGGCTTGCTCGTCTGGTCATGCGCCATGTTGTCTTCCGCATTTTTCTTGTGTGAGACCAGCGCAGATTGTAGCCACATCGGTCTCTTTTCTCAAGCGCCAGGCGGCTAGCGGTCTTTCAGCGCGCGTTCGATCTGCCGGTTGGCATCGCGCTTTGCCAGGTCGGCGCGTTTGTCATAGCGCTTTTTACCGCGGGCCACACCGATCTCGACCTTGGCGCGTCCACGCTCCAGATACACTTGCAGCGGGATCGCTGTCATGCCACCTTCGCGCAGATTGCTGATGATGCGGTTGATTTCACGCCGATGCAGCAGCAGCTTGCGGGGGCGGCGCGGGTCGCTGTGTCCAAATCTGCGGGCTTCTTTGTAGGGTGCAATGTGAATGTTGACCAGCCACAGTTCGCCCTCTTTCGCCTGCACATAGCCATCGCCGATATTGATGCTGCCATTGCGGATTGACTTGATTTCCGAGCCCATCAGCACCAAGCCAGCATCGTAACGATCGCGCACATCGTAGTCTCGCCGGGCTTTGCGATTGCGGGTTACGAGTTTTCGAGGCGCGCTCATGCTTGGCTCGCTGACGGTCGGCGTCGGGCAGAACCAGTATCATACGGGGAAGCGAGGCGCGATTCAACCCAGCTGCTTCCACTCGCGCTGGAAATCCCGATCGTCGATCGCGCCACTGGCGAAGTCGCGAATCAGGCGCGCCTCCGAGCCTATTATACGCAGCGTGGCACCCGGATCATCGCAATTTTTCAAGCCAGCCGCCACCGCATCCAACTCGGCAGGAATCTCGTTCGCCAGCGTCACGACTGCCTGCATAATGGACGCGACCTTGGAGTTGAAATCTGTGCCCGGCAAAGCGCAAGATTGCAGGACCAGGGTGTTGCCCGCGTCTGAGTCGCGCAGGAAAGAATGCCTCGGCTCTAGCTCGAAATCGCGAATCAGCTGCGCAACCCGCTGGGCAAAGTCGCTTTCGGCTCTGGGCAGCGGCACAAATGTCGGGCTGGGCGCTGGTGTCGGCGATGGTCCAGCCGTCTGCACAGGCTCGTTGGTAGCAGTCGCGCCGAATTCAACGTCCGTGTCCGACAGTTCTGCTGGAGCTTGGGCTGTGGCTGTGGCAATCGGCGCCTCCGCCTCGGCGGCAAAGGTTGGCTCGCGCGGGGCTTCTGCTTGCTGCTCTGCCACCGCGGCGACAGTCGGCTCAGTTGGCTGGTTTTCTTGCTGTTCTTCTATCGCGGCCAGCGTCGGCTCTGCGCTGGCGGCCACTTGTTCCTGCGCAGTGGCGACCGGCGAGATCTCTTCTTGCGGCACAGCCGTACCAATGCTAAACGTATCGCTATCGCTGGGCTGTACAGTCGCTGATTCAACGACTGTAGCAGGCTGCGGAGACGGCAATATGTTCAAGAGCAGCTGGTTGATGTCGATAGCGCCAGTTGCGATCAATACGCCACCCACGATCAGCAGCAGCAAGGCTGTTACCAAAACGGTGGTGCCGATTCGCGACGACCGGTCGGACTGCGGCGCGCCGACAGTGGATTGCAAGTCTTCCCAATCATCAATGTCGATATCTGCATTCTGGGTGGACGTGGGATCCACTGTAGTCAAAGGTTCGGCGGTCAGATGGGGCGCTTCAATTTGATTCAAGTCTTGCATAAGCTCGCGCGCGCCAGGGTATTGGTGGTCCAGCTCCAGCACACGTTGCAATGCCGCCCGCCCGATGCTGCTGTCGCGAACGGCGTGAGCATATAACCACCAAATGGCAGCGTCATCGGCATCCGACTCCAAGAACGGCGCCAAAATTTCTTGAGCCGCTTCCAGCTCGCCGCGCTCAATGAGCTTATGCGCGTTTTGCAGCGCAGTCGATTTGGCATTGCTCATAAGAATCCTTTGCAACAACCCATTTTGATGGGAGACGCTGAGACCATCACGGGGGCAGTGTACAAGCGCTTGAAAACTGGCGCAACAAAAAAGCCCGCCACCCTGGCGAGCTGTTCAATGCCCTGAAGAGGACTCGAACCTCCACCCCGTTAAGGACACGGCCCTCAACCGTGCGCGTCTGCCAGTTCCGCCATCAGGGCAATCGTGTCAAACAGTATACGCCGCGCGACAACGATGTCAAGTGCAGCGGTAGAGCGCCTCCGTACTGAATCTTGAGCGAGCGGCAGTCCTGTCCTATGATAGGCGCAGCTTATGGCTGTTTAGCGACACGTTTTGGAAGGCAAGGACCGAATGCGCATAGCGCTGGACGCGATGGGGACAGACAGCCGCCCACTCAACGACATTGCCGGCGGCGTGCTGGCTGCGAATGAATTTGGCGATACCATCGTACTGGTCGGTGACGAGTCGCGCATCAAACGCGAGCTGCAGAATCATCAAGTCAATGACGGCGCAGTAGAGATTTTGCATGCGCCTGACGCTATCGCCATGGACGAGAAGCCCACCGATGTGCTCAAAGCCAACCCGAGCTCTTCAATCTATATTGCGCTGGACGCGGTCAAACGCGGCGAGGTTGACGCTTTTGTCACCATGGGCAACACGGGCGCTGTGCACGCCATCGCCACGTTGAAGACCTTGCGGCGCATCCCCGGTGTCAAACGCCCGGTGCTTTCGGCGCTTTTCCCCGTCAATCACCATCGAATGATCTTTCTGGATGTCGGCGCGAATGCGGATGTGCGGGCAGAATGGGTGCCGCAATTCGCCATCATGGGCAGTATCTATGCCCAGCGCGTGCTCAATTGTCCACAGCCGCGCATCGCCCTCCTCTCCAATGGCGCGGAAGATACCAAAGGCAACCTGCTCATCCGCGAGTCGGTGGAATTGCTGCGCCACAGCGATCTCAATTTCGTCGGCAATGTTGAGCCGGTCGAGCTGATGGGCGCGGTGGCTGATGTGATCGTGATGGATGGCTTTGTCGGCAACATTGTGCTCAAGATGTTCGAAGCGACCGCGAACTATGTGGCGACGCTGATCCGCCAGGAATTTCGCAATGATATGCTGTCCACCATAGGCGGCGCGCTGGCACAACCGGCTTTCAAGCGCATCCGCCGTCAGGTCGATACATCCGAGGTCGGCGGCGCGCCACTGCTGGGCGTCAACGGGGTTGTCATCATTGGGCACGGGCAGAACTCGCCCATCGGCATAAAAAATGCCATCCAGCAAGCCCGCACTGCCGTTCGCGAGGATGTCATCGGCGCGATCCGTTCGGGCATCGCCCAGCAAGCCAAATGAGCCGGAGCAAACAATGGAACTAAGGCGGGGCGGAAAAAAGCGCGTTGTCATCACGGGCATGGGCATCGTTTCGCCTTTGGGGTACAAGCTGGCATTTTGGGATGCCTTGCAGCGAGGCGAAAGCGGCATCCGCAAGCTGCAGAATATTGAAAGCGAGCACCTGGATGTGCGCATCGGCGGCGAAGTAAAGGATTTCGATTCGTCGTCTGTCATCCGCCCCAAAGAAGCGCGGCGCATGGGCAGAGCCACCCAATTCGCGCTGGTGGCATCGCAGCAGGCTGTCGAAGACGCCGGTTTGTCGCGGGACGAAATGCGCGATATCGGCGAGCGAGTCGCCACCATCATCGGCACGACGCTGGGCAGTTACGAAGTGGGTGAGGCGGGCATTCGCGCCTGGCGAGACTCTGGTCATCGGCGCGCCAACCCCACCAGCATCGTCAACGCCTTGCCCAATATGCCGGCGCATTATGTGAGCAAGATGTTCGGCGCGGTCGGTCCGCTGATTACGCCTTCTGTCGCTTGCGCAACGGGCATACAGGCGGTGGGAGAAGCCTGCGACCTCATCCAGCTGGGCAAGTGCGATCTGGCGCTGGCGGGGGCGATGGATGCCGTCATCATCGACTACATCTTGGCTGGCTTCAGCGCGACTCGCGCCTTGACGCGCGACTATAACGATGACCCAACTGCCGCCAGCCGTCCCTTTGAGGCAGACCGATCCGGTTTCGTCTTGGGCGAAGGCGGCGCGGTCTTCATCGTCGAGAGCTTCGAAAGCGCCCTGCAGCGCGATGCCAGAATGTATGCTGAGGTGCTGGGTTATGCCGCGTCGTCGGATGCGTATCATGTTGCCGCGCCCGACCCCCACGGCGGCGGCGCAAAACGAGCCATGCAGTGGGCGCTGGACGATGCCCGGGTCAACAGCGATGAGATCGAAACCATCAACGCGCACGGCTCTTCCACGCAAGCCAACGACGCCATTGAGACAGCGGCGATCAAACAAGTCTTCGGCGAACAGGCCTACAATATCCCCGTCAATTCCACCAAGAGCATGATCGGGCATGCCATGGCTGGCTGCGGCTCGCAAGAATTGGCAGCTTGCCTGATGACGCTAAGTCGCGAGGTGCTGCATCCGACCATCAATTATGAAAGACCCGATCCAAACTGCGACCTGGACTATGTGCCCAACACGGCGCGGGATGTGCCTGGCATCCGCACCATTATGTCCAACAGCTTTGGCTTGGGCGGGCAGAATGCGTCTATTGTCTTGCGCAAGCTCTAGGGTCTGAGGAGGCGATTTGTCAAAATTTGTGATTGTCATCGGCGGCGGTTTGGCTGGCAGCGAGGCGGCCTGGCAGTTGGCGGAGCGCGGACATCGCGTGCTGCTCTACGAGATGCGCCCGGCCCGATCAACTGGCGCGCATGTCAGTAGCAGTCTGGCTGAGCTGGTCTGCAGCAATTCGCTTGGATCGAAGCTGCCCGACCGCGCGACGGGTTTGCTGCAAAGCGAAATGCGCGCTTTGGGATCGCTGCTGATGCGCTGCGCCGAGGCGACTGCGGTGCCGGCTGGTGGCGCGCTGGCTGTCGACCGAGAACGATTTGCCGAGCAGGTAACGCAGATTCTCAGCAACCACCCCAATATCGAAATCCGCCGAGAAGAAGTTGCTGAACTGCCGCTGGACGAGCCTTGCATCGTCGCCACGGGTCCGCTCACATCGCCGGCGCTGGCAGACGCGATCGGCAAGCTGACTGGCGAGGAATACTTGTATTTCTACGATGCCATTTCGCCCATTGTGCGCGCCAGCAGCATCGATATGAACCGCGCTTTCTCTGCCAATCGCTATGGACGGGGCGAAGAAAATGGCGCGGACTATATCAACTGTCCGCTGGAACGCGACGAATATTATGCCTTTGTGCGCGCCTTAAAAACTGCCGAAATCATCGAGCTGCGCGACTTTGAACGCGAAGACCCCAATTTCTTTGAAGGCTGCGTGCCCATCGAAGAGCTGGCAAAGCGCGGCGAAGACACACTGGCATTCGGTCCGATGCGCCCGGTCGGCTTGACCAATCCGCATACGGGTCGGCGTCCCTTTGCGGTTGTGCAACTGAGGCAAGATGACCTGGCTGGCAGCCTCTACAATATCGTCGGCTTTCAAACCAATATC
Organism: Chloroflexi bacterium bin20; assembly: GCA_002238485.1. GTDB lineage: Bacteria > Chloroflexota > Anaerolineae > Aggregatilineales > Phototrophicaceae > UBA6055. Next base: position 652,111 of record MPMG01000001.1, read on the forward strand.
CGCTGGGCGCAGCAGCGAGAGATCCTGCGCATGCTGCCGGGCTTGCAAAGCGCCGAGTTCATCCGCATGGGGCAGATGCACCGCAACACATTTTTAAACGCGCCCGCCCTGCTCTGCGCCACCATGCAGTTCCGCGCGCAAGCTCTGCTATACTTCGCAGGACAGTTGACGGGCATTGAAGGCTATGTGGGCAATATCGCAACGGGCTTTGTGGCCGCGATCAACATGTCGCGGCAGTTGCGCGGTTTGGATGCGTGGATTCCGCCGCAACAGACGATGTTGGGCGCGCTCTGCCATTATGTCACGCATACAGATGCCAGACGCTTCCAGCCTATGAAAGCCAATCTGGGCATATTGCCGCCGCTGGAGGCGCGCATCAAGAACAAGGCGCAGCGCCGAACCGCCTATGCCGACCGCGCGATTGAAGCCATGCGGGAGTCCATTAGCGCACTGGACGGCGATATCATAGAGCCACAAATCGCATGACAGAATACGCATTTCGGCGCGATGCAAATGCCGAGCGCGCTTACCTGGTAGGCGTTGCGCTACGACAGGGTCATTCCTTGATTTCAGTCGCAGACTCTCTCGCGGAGTTGGCGCTGCTCGCAGAGACGGCGGGCATCACTGTGGTGGGACAAACGCAACAGACCTTGCGCCGCATCAACCCCAAGACCATGATCGGCACAGGCAAATTGGAAGAGATCGCCGAGAAAGTGCTTGTCTGTGATGCCAATGTGGTGATCTTTGATGATGAACTTTCGCCACGGCACCAACGCGAGATCGAAAAGCTGCTGGGCGAATCGGTGCGATTGCTAGATCGCTCGGCGCTGATCTTGGATATCTTCGCACAGCATGCCCGCACCAGCGAAGGCGCGCTGCAAGTTGAACTGGCACAATACGAATACCGCTTGCCTCGTCTCACGCGGCAATGGACGCACCTGGCGCGACAAGCCGGTGGCGGCGCCGCACGAGGTGGAGCTGGCGGCGTTGGCTTGCGCGGTCCGGGCGAGACTCAATTGGAAGTTGATCGCCGCGAGATCACGCGCAAAATAACCAGATTGAAAGCCGACCTGGAGCAAGTGCGCGCCCACCGCAGCCTGCACCGCGCTCGCAGACAAGTCTCGGGCTTGCCCATGGCTGCGCTGGTGGGCTATACCAACGCCGGCAAGTCAACGTTGATCAATTCGTTGAGCGACTCGGACATTTATGTCGCCGACCAGCTCTTCGCAACGCTCGACCCGACCACGCGCCGCGTACAATTGCCCGATGGCAGCGAGGCGTTGCTTAGTGACACGGTCGGTTTCATTCAGAAGCTGCCGACTACGTTGATCGCCGCATTCCGCGCCACGCTGGAAGAAGTTACCGAAGCCGATCTGCTGCTGCATGTAGTCGATATCAGCCATGCCAACGCCGTCCAGCATATTGAAGCGGTCGAAGATACACTGGCAGAAATAGACGCCGCCCACATGCCGCGCCTGTTGATCTTGAACAAGATCGACCGCCTGCCGGGCGCTCCGCCACAACTGCCGCTCATCGACAAGTACGAAGCAATCGTGCCAATCTCCGCGCGCGACAGGCTTGGCCTGGACGCCCTGCTCGACACGATCGTCCATGTCGTCGCGCGGCAGCGCATCCAACTGGATATTGTCATTCCCTACCAAGCCGGGCAGATCTATTCCGATTTGTATGACAAAGGCTATATCGAATCGGAACGGACGAGCGCTTCGGGCTGGGAACTGCGACTGAGCCTTCCCCAGGCCCTGCGCGACAATTATCAACGTTATGCTGTCAGCATCGGAGAATAGCGCCGGCTAGGCAGGTAGTTGCACCCAGTAAATCTCCGGGCGAAAGCGGCTGTGCAGAAACAAGCGCAGATCGTCGGACAGGGTGATGGCCAAGGGCGCTGCTACATCCGAGAACACCACTGGCTCGATATCATCGCCGCTGCAGCCACCATCCAGGCACAGGAGCGGATCGACCCGCCCGACCACGCCGCGCGTCCCCAGCGCATACGCGAAGTAGAGAAATCCATCTGCCCCTAGCGCAAGATTGCTGGTGTTTTGCACCCCCGAAACCAATGGATTCAGTTCGCCGCTTTCCAACTCAAAGACTTCTATGCCGCGCCGCGCGCTGCCGCCATTGGCGATATACACGCGGTCTTCGTGGCGAACGATGCCTGTGGGCGCGCGCAGCCCCTCAACCAGCTTGCTTATTGCGCCGCCACTTTCTATGGCGAAGATGCTGTTGGCGCGCGTATCGCTGACGAGCAGAACATTGTCGTCCAGCCGCGTGATGCCCCAAGCGCCCGTCAAGCGCTCCGCGATTTTGACCGGGGCGAGTCGCCGCTGGTCGAGCTGCCAAAGCGCGCCGCTTTCGGGATCGGGAACGAACAGATCAAAGCCGGTCTCGGTGCTTTCGGCGATGAGGCTGTTGCCGTTGCGCACACCGAAAACAAAACTGATGCTGTCGCCAGTTTGCGCATCCACTTTGTAGACGGTCCAGTCGCCGTTGCAGACGGTGAAGAGATCGCCTTCGTGATAAACCAGCCCGTTTGGACGCTGCACATTGCCTATCAGCAGAGTCAAGTCGCCTTGCAAGAAGGGGAGTCGCGTTGGCAGGGCTGTCGAAGGCGTGGCGGCAGCAGTCGGCGTGGGTATCGCTTGCGCCAACGTCGGCAGACACAAGAACAAGAGCAAGAATTGGGCAGCGTACTTCACAGGGCGTATCCAAGGGCGCTAATCGCGATTCGGGCGCATTGTACACCAGTTACGCGCCCTGCTCTAGCGCAAACACCAGGCTCGCTTGCGTTACAATGCGCTACCTGTACTTGTGCCATGCGAATGATGCGCGAGAAGTCTGTGCCAAAACCCATCCACGAATACGAAGCCGAAGTTGTGCCGGGCCTGGAAGAGCTTGCCATGCATGAATTGCGCAATACGCTGGGCAGCAGGCTGACCGGGATGCGTCGCACTCGGGCTGGTTTCTTGCGCTTTGCTTATGGCGCTGCGCCTGCGCGACTGAACAGGCTCCGCTCGGTGATTGCTCTGTACGCGGTACATCATTTCGATATTCCTCGTCCGCGAGCATTTCTGGGCAACCAGCACTTCTCGCGCCTCTGCGAGATTCTGCGGGCTGTGGCGGATGGTTTTGGCGGTCCAGCCAGCAGCTTTGGTATCGGCGCGGCGGGGTCGGATTCGCCGGTCATGCTGCGACTGCGTGCCGAGCTGGGCGATGCGCTGGGCTTGCCTTACGCTGAAGATGGCAAAGGGCAGCTGTATATGCGGCTGTTGAGAGGCAATAGCGGCGGCTGGGAGGCGCTTTTGCGCACGACGCCCGCCCCTTTGTCCAAACGCCGATATCGAGAAGTCGATGTGCCGGGCGCGCTGAATGCCAGCGTCGCCTATGCTATGACGCGCCTGGCTGCTGCGCCACCCAATGCCACAGTCGTCAACCTGTGCAGCGGCTCGACAACGATCCTGATCGAGCACGCATTGTCCCAGCCGACCCATCGCTCGCTGGCGATTGACTTGGATGCAACTATGCTGGCTGCGGGAACATGCAATGCGGCTGCGGCAAAGCGCCGACACATCATTCACCTGTTGGGGGATGCGCGCGCGGCTCCCCTGCCCCGCCAGTGCGCGGACTTGCTCTATGCCGACTTGCCTTTTGGCAAGCTCATCGGCACGCACGCCGATAATGAAAGGCTGTATCCCGCCATCTTGCGAGAAGCGGCTCGTCTGGCGCGTGCCTCGGCGAAACTCATCGCCCTCACCCATGAAATCAAGTTGCTGCGGCGCTGCGTTCGCGGACCAGGGTGGCGAATCGTCGACGAACTTCCCATCGCCTTGAGCGGATTGCATCCACGCATCTTCGTTCTCGCGCGAGATATAGGCAGGTCGGCTTGAGGCGATCATGACGCGCAGCGTGTACAGGGATTGCGGCTGTGTGGTTGTCGCGCTGTGTCCTTGGCCTGCCTGTGCTAGAATCGGCGGCGGAAGGCTGATGTCTTGCTTGTCTCAGTTGACTTGGACTGCTGGATATGCGCTTGTTGAATGCCGCAAAGCTCCTCTTGCTGCTCTTGTGTCTTGTACTGTTCGCTGCCTGCGGGGCGGGGCGGGATGAGCCGACTATCGAAGTGACGATCCATGTTGATGGCAGCACACGCACTATCGTCTACACGGACGAGCTGACGGTCGACCAACTGCTAAGCCGAGAAGGCATCGAATTGGCACAGCGCGATCGTCTTAGCCATCCGCTGGTTTCGCCGCTAGAAAACGGCATGATCATCACCATCCGCCGTGTAGCGGACAGACAGGAGTGCGAGCGGCGTTCAATTGGATTCGAGAGACAGCGCCTGCCTAAAGAGAGTCTGCGTCTGGGCGAAGAAGAGCTTGGGCAAGTGGGCGCGCCTGGCGTTGAAGAAGCTTGCTATCGGGTCATCCTGGAAGACGATGTCGAAGTGGACCGACAGCTACTGGGTGTGCCAGCCATTGTAGAAGCGCCGACATCCGAAATCACCTATTATGGAGTCGCGCAAGCCGTTGCATCCGTTCCGGTCGCCGGGCGACTGAGTTATATCAATCATGGCGAAGCTTGGACGATCGTCGGCAATGCCAGCGCGAAACGCCGCCTGACGACCAAGCTGCGTCTGGACTCGCTGGTGTTTGACCAGAGCAAGACAGGCTCGCGTTTGCTGTTTACGGCGGAAACCGAAGCGAACAGCGACTTTTTTAATACGTTGTGGATGCTGCCGACTGCGGACCAGACCGATCCCGTGCGCTTGACTCCTACCGATGTGCTGTATGCCGAGTGGCGTCCGCACGCGGGCGATGTTTTGGCCTATTCCACGGGCTTGCGCGATGCCGACACGAGGGATCTCCGCGCGCTCAACAACTTGTGGTTGCTGCGGCTCGACCTGGAAAGCGGACGCGCGCTGAGCATCGACGAGACCGTGCCAGAGTCGCCTGGTGGAGCCTTTGGCGCATGGGGGACAGGCTTTGTTTGGTCGCCCAATGGCGCAAATCTGGCCTGGGCGCGCGCGGATGGTTTTGGCGTGGTTGACCTGGTCGAAGGAACTTTGACGACGCTGCAGGACTATGCGGCTTTTGACAGCGGGGCCAACTGGGCTTGGCGTTCGACTTTGTCTTGGTCAGTCGACAGCCGACTGCTGCTGGCGACGCTGCATGGCGCGCCCACCGGCGATGAACCAGCCACAGCCAGCCCGGTATTTGATGTGACAGTTGTTGCGGCGGATGGCAGTTTCTCTGCGCCAGTGCAGTCGATGGCTGGCATGTGGGCAGCGCCGGCATTCTCGCCAGTCCTAAAGCATGGCGAATTCAGCGAAGGGTATATCGCCTGGCTGGCAGCGCGCGAGCCCGAAACCAGCTTGAGCAGTCAGTATGACCTGATGATAGCCGATCGTGATGGCAGCAATGAACGGCGCCTCTTTCCAGCAGCAGGAGAAGCGGGCATAGAGCGCAGCGACTTCGCGACAAATGCGCCGCCATTTGCCTGGAGCCCCGATGCGCGCCACATCGCAATCATCTACCGAGGCGACCTTTGGCTGGTGGATATTGAAAGCGCCGCGGCGACTCAAGTTACCTTTGACGGCGCGTCGACCTACCCAGTGTGGAACGGCTGATGCGCCAGCTCCTCTCGATATTGTTGTGTCTGGTGCTGGTTGGCGGCAGTGTGGCTGCCACGCTGGGCACATTGCAACTGCGCGACTTCGAACTGCGCGGTTATGTCGATGCGACGCAAGACCATAACTTGCCCTTCCGTCGGCCTCGCGCCGGCATCAATGCCGAGCTGCTGCAATATTCGCCCGACGAGCTGCGCCTCCAGCTAGAGACCATGCGCGGGGCCAACTTTCGCTGGCTGCGGCAATTTGCGCGCTGGGATGAGATTGAGCCGCGGCAAGGCCTATTCGAATGGTCAGGCTGGGATGCGCTCGTCGAGCAGATGCGGGCTATCCCCGAGTTGGAATTGGTGGCCGTGTTTATGAATACGCCGGCCTGGGCGCGCCCGCAACATCCCACAGTCGCGCTGACCGAAACGGCCCCGCCAGCCGACCTAGACGCGTTTGCCCGTTTCGCCAGCCAATTCGCCGCGCGTTATGGCGGGACAATCGACTATTTTCAGATTTGGGATGAACCCAACCTGGGCGATGCCTGGGGTGGGCTGGATCCGCGACCAGCCGACTATGTTGCGCTGCTGGGCGCTGCTGGCGGCGCAATCCTGCGCAGCGACCCGACAGCAACAATCGTCGCAGCAGCTCTGGCGCCCACCACCGAAACGGCCGGGCAGAATATCAGCGACATCCGATATTTGCAGGCGATGTACGATCACGGCGCGCGCGACCTAATGGATATTGCTGCGGGCAAACCCTACGGATTTGAGCATTCGCCTTTGGATCGTCGCGTCGACGAGAGCCTGCTGAATTTTTCGCGTTTTATCGCCCTGCGCGAAGTCATGCTGGCGAATGGAGACGGGCGAAAACCTTTGTGGGCGAGCAATTTCGGCTGGAATACGCTGCCGCCTGACTGGCAGGGAGACAAATCCATCTGGGAGCAAGTCAGCCAGGAAGAACGGTCGAGTTTCACGCTGCAAGCTATCCAACGGGCAGGACGCGAATGGCCGTGGCTGGGCGCGATGTTCTTGCAGCATTGGCAGCCAGACGCGCCCCTCACCAGCGCCCAATGGGGATTCGCCCTCGTGCAGCCCGATGGCAGGGCGACTCCGCTGCTGAATGCGCTGCCAGCTGTCAATGCGGAACCCTATGCGCAAGACGGGATTTACCACGCGCGCAATCCCTACGCGCGCTATAGCGGCATCTGGCAATTCAGCGAACGCGGCGCAGACATCGGCTGGCTTACTACCAGCGACAGCCAGCTGGCGTTCGACTTCTTTGGCAGGGATGTCGCCATGCTGGTCAACGAAGACAATTATGTGGCATTCCTGTATCCGCAGGTCGATGGCGAGCCAGCCAATGCCGCCCAACACGATGCCGATGGCAATGCCTACATCTTCCTGCGCAGCAACAATCAGCAGCCACAGACGACTCTGGCGCCGGTGGCGCGCGAGCTTCCGCTGGGCGAGCACACCTTGACCGCAGTCGCCGATCAAGGCTGGGATCGCTGGGCTATCGCCGGTTACGCCGTCAGTTCCGGCAACCTGGCAGAGCCATATAATCGGCAGATCGCGCTGGGCATTTTGACAAGCCTGGTCTCGCTGGCGGCGCTATTCACCTCGCTGGCCAAAGCGCCCTGGGCACATTGGCTGCCGCGCATTTCGGCGGTTACCGGCAGTCTGAGCGCGACTATGCACCTGCTGCTGACAGGCCTAACTTCGCTGGCGATGATGCTCGCCATGCTATTAACCTGGGGCATGCCCAAGCCTGCGCTGTTCTTGCGCGACGAGTTCAATTTGTTGCTGGCGCTGGCGACCGGTGGCTTGCTTTACTTCTCGCCTAGCTTGCTGCTTTCGCTGCTCTTCGGGCTTGTTCTCTTTGTTTTGCTGTTTCAGCGGCTGGAAAACGGGCTGATACTGACGGTCGTCTGGGCGCCCTTCTTTTTGTATCCAGTCGAGCTACACACTTTTGCATTCCCCATGGTCGAAGTGATGATTTTGCTCACGACGGCGGCGGGATTGCTGCGCGGACTGACAGCGCTGGGGGCGCGCCTGCAAATGCGCAATGCAGGATTCCCGCTTTTCACCTGGCAGCAGCTGCGGCATGTGCACTGGCTGGATGCGCTGGTGCTTTGCCTGGTTGGGCTGGGCGTCGCATCGCTGCTTTGGACGCGGCAACTTTCCAGCGCGACCACCGAATTGCGCACGTTGATTTTTGAGCCAGCGCTCTTTTATTTGCTGATCCGCTGCACACGTCCTGACCGTTTCACGCTGATGCGCTATTTTCTGGCCTTGATCGCCGCGGCTGTTCTCGTGTCGATTATCGGCTTGGTCCAGTACTTCCTGGGCGACATGGTCATCGTTGCCGAGGCGGGCACGGCGCGTTTGCAAAGCGTCTATGGTTCGCCCAACAATATCGGCTTGCTGTTTGGGCGGACGATCCCCATCGCGCTGGCGCTGTTGCTTGCGCCGCCCTCGGCTCGCCTGCGGGTGTTGGCGGGCGTCAGTTTGCTGATCATGCTGCCAACTCTGGCGCTGACACAGAGCGTCGGCGCGATTTTGCTCGGCGTCCCGGCCGGCCTGGCGGTGGTCTGTCTGGGCTGCTATGGACGGCGCGCGCTGCTGCCCTTGCTGGGGGCGAGCCTGGCTGGCGCGGCTGGATTCGGCTTGCTGACGCAGATTTCGGCTCGCTTCGCCAGTTTGCTCGATATCGGCAACGGCACGACATTTGTGCGCCTGCGCTTGTGGGAGAGCGCGCTTTCGATGATCCGCGACCATCCATTGACCGGCATCGGGCTAGACCAGTTTCTGTATCTATATGGTGGCGAATACCTGCGCCCGGATGCCGTGCATGACAGTGACTTATCGCATCCGCACAATTTCGCGCTGGATTTTTGGACGCGCCTGAGCCTGCTGGGCCTGCTGGCATTTATTGCCATACAAGCCCTGTTTTGGCGTCTATCACTGCGGGCGCTGCGCGATTCTCGAGGTCGGGACAAGCAGATTTTTGCCATGACGGTTGGCTTGATGGGAAGCATGGCGGGTTTGCTGGCGCATGGGCTGATTGACAACAGCGTTTTCGTCATCGACCTGGCATTTATCTTCATGTTTCAGTTGGCGGCCATGCTGCGTTTGAGGGAGCTGGCGGCGCTTTTGCCCGCGCGCGATTAGGCGCATGTGCTAGACTGGCATGGATAAATCGAGAGGAGGCAGACCGACTTGCGACTACTCATAACCGGTGGCGCGGGCTTCATTGGCTCGCATCTCTGCGATCGCTTCCTGCGCGATGGCCAGCGCGTTGTCGCCATGGACAACTTCATCACCGGCTCGCCTGACAACATCGCGCATTTGGCAGGAAACCGCCAATTTGAATTCATCTATCATGATGTCAGCAATTTTATCCATGTGCCGGGTCCCGTTGATGCCGTGCTTCATTTTGCCTCGCCCGCCAGCCCGATCGACTATCTGAAATACCCTATCCAGACGCTCAAGGTCGGCGCGCTGGGCACGCACAATGCGCTGGGTTTGGCGCGCGCGAAGGGAGCAGGCTTCTTGCTCGCATCCACATCCGAGGTCTATGGCGATCCGCTGGTGCACCCGCAAAGCGAATCCTACGCCGGCAATGTCGACCCGGTTGGACCGCGCGGCGTCTATGACGAGGCGAAGCGATTTGCCGAAGCGTTGGTCATGGCTTATCACCGCGAGCACAAAATGGACACGCGCATCGTGCGCATCTTCAACACCTACGGTCCGCGCATGCGGCTGGATGATGGGCGCGTCGTGCCCAACTTCATCGGGCAAGCTGTCCGCGGCGAGGCGCTGACCATCTATGGCGATGGCATGCAGACGCGCTGCTTCCAATATATTGATGATCTGGTCGAAGGCCTTGTGCGGCTTTTGCACAGCGATCTTGTCGACCCGGTCAATATCGGCACCACCCACGAGATCTGTATCCGCGACTTTGCCGAAGTTGTCAATCGCGTGGCGGGCAACGCATCTGGCACAATCTATGCGGAGGGTTTGCGCATTGATGGCGACCCACAAACGCGGAAACCGGATACCACGCGCGCCAAGCAGACCCTGGGCTGGCAGCCGCAGGTCGGGCTGGACGCGGGGCTAAGGCGCACAATTGACTATTTTCGCTCGCTGGTCGCGGCCGGCACAGCAACCATATAAGCGCATGTTGCCCATGCTGGTGGCGCTGCTGACGCTGTCGCCGCTGCGTGCCTTGGTCGCGGCGGAAAGTGGTCTGCGCTTGCCGCTGAGCATCGACCAAATTCTGTTGCTGATCTGCGCGCTTGTGTGCTTTGGCGGTCTCGTCTTGCGGCGCGGACGGCTGCTGCGCCTCGAGCGCAATCCCACTCTGGCAGCGACAATCGCCTTGACCGCCGTATTCGCCATCGGCGCATGGACTAGCGCGTCGCTGTCCGAGTGGCTCAAGGAATGGCTGAAATGGCTGGTGATGGCTGGTTTGATCTGGCAGCTGTCATTCGAGCGAGGCGGACGTTGGCGCTGGATGGTCTATGCGGTGGCGGTGGCAGCGGCAGGCAATGCCCTGGTTGGCTTGTATATCTTCCTGGGCGGCAGCGGCGCCGACCACCTGCTAATCCTCGGGCGCTTCTATCGCGCTTTTGGGACATTCGGTCAGCCCAATCCGTTCGGCGGATTCATGGGCATTGTCCTGCCCGTCTGCAGCATGGCCGCTTGGGGAAGGGCTTCGCAACTTTGGGCGAATTGGCGCGCCGGGATCCCTGTCAATGCGGTGCAGATCGCACAGTTGCTGGCATGGACTGCATCGGCGCTGTTGCTGGCGGCGGCATTGCTGGCATCGTGGAGTCGAGGCGCTTGGCTGGGCACGGCATTTGCGGCGCTCGTCCTGGTGATTGCGTTGCCGCGGCAGTTGCGGCATGGGCTGCTGCTGGCTTTGACGGCGGTCGTGCTGATAGTCGCGTTGTGGCAGGCGGGAATCTTGCCAAATGCCTTGGTCGCGCGGCTGACCTCGTCTGTGGGCGATCTGGTCAGCATCAACGATGTGCGCGGCCTTGATGCGCATGCCGGCAATTACGCTGTGATCGAGCGGCTGGCGCATTGGCAGGCAGCTGTCGAAATGGCGCGCGATTATCCCTTCTTCGGCGTCGGGCTGGGCAATTACAGCGTTCGCTATGCGCATTATCGGCTGATAAACTGGCATCTGCCTTTGGGACATGCCCACAATACCTACCTTAATCTGCTGGCAGAGACGGGCATGGTCGGTCTGCTGGCCTACCTGGTATACTGGGCTATCATGCTGCGGATTTGCTGGTCGCTACGGCGTCATCCCGATGCATTTGCGCGGTCGCTGGGCGTCGGCTTGCTGGGCTGCTGGAGCTACCTGGCGGCGCACAGCTTCTTTGATTATTTATTTGTCAACACCCTGTTCTTGCATATCGGTGTCTTATTGGGCGTGCAGGCGATATTGCATCGCCAGACGCAGTCAGCATTGCAATTGGAGTAAGCATGTCCGGCACAGTAACAGCCAATGCCAAGAATGCAACGCGTCGCCATCACAGCATGAGCACACCGCTCGACCGGCTCATCATGCTGGTGGCGCAACGTTTCGGCGGCAACAAAGCCAAAGAGCTGGAGCGCTTTATCAAGTTCGCGTTTGTCGGGCTGCTGGGCTTTGTCATCGACAGCGGCACGGTCATCATCTTGCAGAATAGCCTGCTGCCGCCGGTGACCGCCGCCAACGAGCCGCTCGATGCCAATGTGGCGCTGGCGACGACGGTGGCCTTTGTGCTGGCTGTCTGCAGCAACTTCGTGTGGAATCGCCTGTGGACTTATCCCGACTCGCGTTCGCGGTCTGCGCGCAAACAGCTAAGTCAATTCGTCATCGTCAGTATTATTGGCTGGGCGCTGCGCACACTGTGGATCGACCTTGCCTATCAGTCGCTGGGCGAGTTTACCACCACACTCATCCAAATGCTGCAGGCCGATTATGCGCCCGCCCTGCTCGACCAGAACAAACTTGGCACCATGTTGGCGCTCTTCTTCGGCGTGATCGTCGTGACCGCCTGGAACTTCCTCGCCAATCGCTACTGGACCTACAACGACGTAGACTAAAGTGCAGCGGATCGCGCTCGACTACACTCCAGCTCACGAGCAGCGCGGCGGCATCGGGCGCTATGTCCGCGAGTTGACAGCGGCGCTTGCCAGCATTGACACCGATAGCGATTATCGGCTTTTTGTGGCAGGCGCGAGCCATTCATCCCTGCCCACTTCGCCTGCTGCGAACTTCAGTTGGCGACCAACGCGGGTGACACCGCGCTGGCTGGCGCGTTCGTGGCATCGAGCGCGCATCCCGCTGCCTGTCGAAGTCTATACCGGACGCATCGACTTGTTTCACGCCACAGACTTCGTGCTGCCACCGACCTTGCCCGCCACGCGATCGCTGCTCACTGTGCACGACTTGTCTTTCCTGCGCGTTCCCGAGGCAGCCAGTCCGCCGCTCAAGGCCTACCTGGACGCCGTTGTGCCGCGTTCTGTGGCGCGCGCCAAGCATATCCTCGCGGATTCGCATGCGACCAAAGACGATCTCATAGCCTTCTATGGCACACCTGCCGAAAAAATCACAGTGCTGTACTGCGGCGTTGATTCGCAATTCCAACCGGTAAAAGATCATGACCTGCTCGGCGCTTGCAGGCGCAAATACGGCTTGGATGGCGTCGCCTACCTGCTGTCGGTGGGCACAGTCCAGCCGCGCAAGAATTACAGCCGCGTCATTGAGGCCGTGGCAGCCGCACGCCAACAGGGACAGAACTTGCATTATGCCATTGCTGGCGGCAAAGGCTGGCTGGAAGACGAGATGCAGCAGACGATTGACCGGCTGGGCGCGCAGCAGTATGTCCATCTGCTGGGCTTGGCAGACGATGCTGACTTGCCGGCGCTGTATAGCGGGGCGCGGGCGCTGGTCATGGCGTCGCTCTACGAAGGCTTTGGCTTGCCCGTGCTAGAAGCTTTTGCTTGTGGCACACCGGTCATCAGCAGCAATCTGTCTTCGTTGCCCGAAGTAGCTGGAGAGGCGGCGCTGCTGATCGACCCATACGACATCGCAGGCATAGTCGATGCGATTGTGGCGCTGGAAAGACAGCCGATCCTACGGCAGCGACTCGTGCAGGCGGGCTATGCGCGAGCCGCGAGATTCACCTGGCGGCGATCGGCGCAACAACTGCGTTCGATTTATGCCGCGCTGCTGGAGGATTGAATTGCCGCCCGTGCTATACTGGCAGCGTTTCATTGTGAAAGCACGTAGCGAATGCGCAGAGACCGCCCCGCCAGTCACCCGCTTTTGAATGCCAGTCTGCTGATGGCGCTGCTGGTGGGATTGCTGTTGCCCTGGCTGCTCGCGCCATCCGCGGCAATGACCTTGAATGCCTACGATCTGGCAGAATGGGCGAGCCTGCACCCGGCGCAGAGAGGCAGCAATCCACCGCTGCTCGTGCCCTTGCTGCTGCGCTGCCATCTGGTGATCCTGTGTGCGCTGGCCGGTGTGGTCGCGCATAGCAAGCAGGAGAAGACAGTTGCCGCGCTGGCGATTGTCGCGCTGGCTGTGGCGCAGTTGCCGCCGATTGAATTCGTCAATGACATCGGCAATCTGAATTATCGACAGCAATTTGGCTTGGCGCTAGGGGGCTTGCTGCTGGGCATGATGATTTTGCGCTGGCTGGATCGCCGCTGGCAGCCCCTGTTCGTCACCGGTTTCGGCTTGTTCGGCGCGCTCACGTCGCTGGCTGGCGCGACTTTGGCGCTGGATGTCTATGCCAGCTTGGCGAGCGGCGGCAGCACTGGGCTGGGACTATGGATTGTTGTAGCGGCTTATGTTGGTTTGTTCGGGACAGGGCTTCGCGCTCTTGTTGCTACCGTCCCCACATAAATAGGCAGGAACAAAAGAGGCGACCGCGGACGACCCAACTGGATCGCCCTGCGAGCGTTCTGTTTTTATTGATGCGACAGCAGTTGGCGAGCCCGACCTAGTCGGTCATATTTGAGCGGATGTACTCCACGGCTTGACCAACGGTTTCGATGCGCTGGGCATCTTCATCGCTGATTTCGCCGCCGAATTCTTCTTCAAATGCCATGATAAGTTCAACGAGGTCAAGCGAATCGGCTTCCAGGTCTTCGCGGAAGCTGGCGCCTGATACGACGCGCTCATCTTCGACGCCCAAGAGCTCGACCACGATACCTTGCACGCGCTCTTCAATAGTTGCCATGTTTGCTGGTCCTCCCAAATACCGATCCGGTGTCTCTATCCATAGCCGCCGATTATACTGTGTTTCTTTGCGCCTGCCAGACTGATTGCAAGCGGCTCAATGATTGACAGTCCGCCGCGCAAACAGTAGCATAACCTAGCTGTGCCTGCGCGACACCCTGACTACAGGAACACCGCCCCATGTCGAAAGTAACGGAATCGCCCAGTACCGAGAGCCGCAAGGTCGATCATATCCGTATCAATCTGGAGCAGGATGTGCAATTTCCGCGCTTGACGACGGGCTTGGAGAAGCTGTGTTTCTTGCATCAAGCACTGCCCGAGCTCACCCTGGGGGAGGTCGACACAGCCACGACGATCTTTGGCAAGAGATTGTCCGCGCCCATTTTGATCTCGTCCATGACCGGCGGCACAGAATTGGCAAGCGGCATCAACCGCAACCTGGCTATCGCGGCGCAGCAGCATCACATCGCCATGGGCTTGGGATCGCAGCGAGCAGCTATCGAAGACCCGGCGCTGGAAGCAAGCTATGCCATCCGCGATGTCGCGCCGGATATCCTGCTCTTCGCCAATATCGGCGCGGTGCAGTTGAATTATGGCTATGGACATTCGCATTGTCAGCGCGCGGTCGACATGGTGGGCGCAGACGCCTTGATTTTGCACTTCAATGTGCTGCAAGAAGCGGTACAAGCCGAAGGCGATATCGACTTCTCTGGGCTGCTGCGCAAGGTGGGGGTTATCTGCGAAAAGTTGCCTGTTCCCGTCATTGCCAAAGAAGTCGGCTGGGGATTCTCGCGGTCTGCCGCGCGTTCACTGGCGAATGCGGGCGTGGCGGCGATCGATGTAGCGGGGGCTGGCGGCACCTCGTGGAGCGAAGTCGAATATCACCGTGCGCCAACTGCCTTCCATGCCCGGGTCGCGCGCAGCTTCGCCGATTGGGGCATCCCCACTGCCGATGCGCTTCGCTATGCCCGTGCAGGCGCGCCAGATTTGCCCATATTCGCCAGTGGTGGTTTGCGTGATGGCATTGATATCGCCAAGTGCATAGCTTTGGGGGCAGATCTGGCTGGCTTGGCGAGTCCCTTCTTGCGCGCCGCCAGCGAATCGGCCGATGACGTCGGCGAGCTCATCCGTGAATTAACCGCCCAACTGCAAATCGCCATGTTTTGCAGCGCTTCGCGGGATATCAGCTCGCTGCAACAAGCGGAATTGCTGTCTGTGGAATCGCCTCCACAAACTCGCGGATGACAGTGTTGCTAAGCAGACGCCCCGCGTCGCTCAATCGCAGGCGATCGGTCTCGATGCGCAGCAGTCCCAGCACAGCCAGTTTGTGACATTGCTGTGGGAACATGTCGGTGATATCCGCGCCAAAACGCGCCTGAAAACGCGATCGACATACACCTTCCCGCGTCAGTCGCAGGCTCATCATCAAGGTCTCATAGAGGTCGTCCGCAGCGGACACAGCCTTATGCTTGGCGACAGCCGGCGTCAGCGGAAACGGTCGCGTAGCCTGCTGCTCCTTGTCCAGCGCGGCGATGTATCGTCCGGGCGCGGTAATGGTCGAATAGCGCGTGCCATGGGCAAATCCGTGCGCGCCGGCGCCTATGCCGATGTAGTCCAGGTTGCGCCAATATTGCAAGTTGTGTCGGCATTCGCGGGCAGGACGGCACCAATTGCTGATCTCATATTGCCCATAGCCGCGCTGTGTCAAATAAGCCGCAGCGTATTCGTACATGTCGGCGAAGAGATCGTCATCTGGCTGCGGCAGCGCTCCCGCATCGACTTGACTGCGCAGCGATGTCCCGCCCTTGAGTTCCAGTCCATACATCGAAATGTGCTCGGGCGCATAATCGACTGCTGCGCCGATCGTCTGTTGCCAATCCGCCAGCGATTCATATGGCGAGCCGAAAATGATATCCAGATTCAAGTTGTCGAAGCGGGCTGCGCGGGCGCTGCGCACAGCATCGCTCACTGCCTGGACATCATGCTGCCGATCGAAAAGTTGCAAGATGCGCGGGTTGGCGGATTGCATGCCGATGCTGATTCGGTTGAAACCCAACGCGCGCAATTCGCCCAGGTAGCCAGCGGACAAATCGTCAGGATTGGCTTCCAGCGAGATTTCAATGTCGGCAGCCAGCGCGAAGGCATCCTGCAGCTGGCGCATGATTTGCTCGAATTGCGCGGCTGATAGCAGCGACGGTGTGCCGCCACCAAAAAAGACCGTGTGCACTGGTCTCGTCGGGCAGTTGCTGGCGGCGTAGGCCAGTTCGCTACAAACTGCGCGCACATAAGCGGGAATGAGATGCGCCAGGTCGATATAGGTATTGAAAGCGCAATAGCTGCAGCGCGCATTGCAGAAAGGAATATGGATATAGATGGACAGGGGACTTGGCATGTTTTGGGCGCGCGCAGTCGTTAAAGCCAATGATTGCGTCATTGTGATTGCTAAAATATAATTAAGCAAGCTGCTGAACTGCGGCGGCATTTGGACATTTGTCTTTTAGGCAGTGTGGTATGAGTTTCATTCGGCGGCTGTTTGGTCGGCAGCGCGACAAGGCTGAGGGCGACCCCAGATTGCGCCGCGCGTCCCATGTTACCCCCAGCCGCGACCAGCCAGTCCGACCGGTTTATGCCGAACCCGAGTCAGACCCTCTGCCTGACGAACAAACGGAAGAAAGCAACCTGGGGCCGGCGCCAGCGCAGACAAAAGGTGCAAACGAGCAGCCCGAGCCGGAATCGCAGCCGCAAAGCCCTGAACCCTCGACAGAATCTCATGAGCCGCCTCCCCGGCCCGCGCCACGCCGGATCGTGCCAGAGCCTACGCTCATCCACCAGCCTAAACCCAAACTAAAACGCCAGCAGCAAGCCTTGACCTATGGCATAGCCAGCCATGTGGGCAGGCTGCGCGCAAACAACGAAGATGCCTGCTTCGGCATGCAATGGCATTCTATCACGGTGGACGAGCGGCCCGATTTCGGCTTTTTCATCGTCGCCGATGGCATGGGCGGGCACCTGGATGGCGAGCGCGCGGCGGGCATCGCTGTGCAAACCCTGGCAGCCGAAATGCTGGAACGGGTGTATACGCCCATGCTGCGCAATTTCAACACCAACAGCAGCCCCACCATCTTGGATTCGCTGGTTTCGGCAGCCGAGCGCGCCAACCTGGCGGTCGTCCAGCAGGTGCCTGGCGGCGGCACAACCCTATCGGCAGTGGCCATCGTCGGCAACCTGGCGTATTTGGCGCATGTGGGCGACAGCCGCGCCTACCTGGTGCACGGCGAGATCATCGAGCAGCTGACAACCGACCACACGCTGGTGCAGCGCTTGGTCCAAATGAAAGAACTGACGCCCGAACAAGCCGCGCATTATCCGCAAAAGAATGTGCTCTATCGTGCGATCGGGCAAAACGAAGAACTCAAGATCGAGCGCATGATTCGTACATTGCCGTCTGGCGCGCGAATCGTCATCTGCACAGATGGGTTGTGGGATTTGGTGGATGATGACACCATCTGCAAAATCGCTGGATCCTTCAAAATACCACAAGCGGCCTGCGACAAGCTTGTCCAGTTGGCGAATGAGCGCGGTGGCGCCGACAATATCTCGGTCATCGTGTTGAAGCTGCCCGACGACCCGAGCCAAGACTGAACCAGCAACAGGAGGTCGCGCCATGCTGAAGAGCGGACAACTTGATGTGCAGCGCAAAGGCAAACGCATTTTGGTTGTTGACGACGAACCGAGAATGATCGGCTTTATCCGCATGAATCTGGAACTAGAAAGCCATCAGGTCTTCGAGGCGCGCAACGGCCTGGAGGCGCTGGATCTTATCCGCACGCAGTTGCCCGACCTGGTGCTGCTGGATGTGATGATGCCCGAGCTGGACGGATTCGAGACCCTGCGCATGCTGCGCGAATTCAGTGATATCCCCGTCATCATGCTGACAGCCAAGGGCGAAGAAAGCGACAAGGTAACTGGACTGGAGCTGGGCGCAGACGACTACATTACCAAGCCATTTGGCACGCGCGAGCTGACCAGCCGCATCAAAGCCATCTTCCGCCGCCTGGAGAAGCCAAGCACTGAACAGGCAGTCCTGCGCATCGACGACCGACTAAGCGTAGACTTCAATCGCCGCGAGGTCATCGTGGCTGGCGAACATGTCAAGCTGCGCCCGACCGAATATCGCCTGCTCTATCACCTAATCCGCAACGCCGGCTGGACTGTGCCGCACGACCAGATTCTGCAAAAAGTCTGGGGCTATGAATACCGCGATGAAGCGCATTATGTTCGTCTGTATGTCAATTACCTGCGCGAGAAGATCGAAGCCGACCCTTCCAACCCGCAATACATCATCACCGAGCGCGGCGTTGGCTACCGCTTCGTTGATTTTCGCCAATAGCCAGCGGCGCATTTAGTCCAGCATAAATCCAAAATCCAGGAACAGGCAGGTTCGTCCCTTGTCGGCGCGTGAAACTTGCTTGCAGGGCAGTTCGCCATGCGCCCGAAAGACGAATATGGAGCGATTGCGCCGCTTTAACTTCTTCTTCAATGTGCTCCACTGCGACTTGCTGG
This sequence comes from Chloroflexi bacterium bin20, assembly GCA_002238485.1. Taxonomy (GTDB): domain Bacteria; phylum Chloroflexota; class Anaerolineae; order Aggregatilineales; family Phototrophicaceae; genus UBA6055. Next base: position 670,550 of record MPMG01000001.1, read on the forward strand.
GCGCAGTCTTTCCATCTTGCAATTGAAAGTACCTTTGGTCGAATATCGCGCGGTAGTGATGGTCTTCAAATTCGATCAGCCGCAGCAATGCCGCGCCGCGCGGACTGGACAGCGCATTGTTGGCGATGCCAGCGGCATAGCTGTGCTTGACCTTGCGGAAGACTGGCAGGTCTGTTGTCATTGGCGCGCTTTCTTGACAATTGTCTGTGCCAGTGATTTAACCACAGCTAGCGCGAGGGGCATAGTGGGCATGGTGGGGGCTGTCGGACCGTCTGTCTTTGCATGACCGCTGGCATTCTGACGGCTGGGCTGTACAATGCACATTGAAACAAGGAGGCGCCATGAGCCAGGTTGATGGTCAACATTTCAAAAATATCCTCGCTTGCTGGACGGCGGGCATCACGGTAGTCAGTGCGGCCTCGCGCAAGGACTGGCAGGCGATTACGGTCAATTCTTTCGCCAGCGTGAGCATGCAGCCGCCGCTAGTTGTGCTGAATATCGCCAATCGACTGGATATCGCCAAAATCATCCTGCGCGAAAAGCATTTTGCTATCAGCATCTTGTCCGACCAGCAACTGGAGATGGGCAAGCGCTTCGCCGGCTATTTCGATCACCTGCGCGAGGATCGCTTTGACGGTTTGGACTGCGAAACCAGCGCGCTGGGCGATCCCATCATCGGCGATTCGATGGCATGGCTCTCGTGCACGTTGGAGCAGCATATCGATGTTGGCGAGAACGCTATGATTCTGGGCAAGGTGGTAGAAGGCGGCTGGACAGACGACAAGCTGCCGCTGCTTTATCACAACCGTCAATGGGGCGTTTTCCAGCCGCAAGAAGACAAATAGCATTACACCAGCTCAGCTGCGGCGATGGCAGCGCCAATGATGCCGGCTCGGTTGCGCAGCTGGGCGGGCACGATCTGCGTAGTGCATTTGATATGCGGGAAGAAGTTCGTATAGCGCTTGCTGACGCCGCCGCCAATAATATACAAGTCGGGCGTGATCAGCGCTTCCAGGTATTGCAGGTACTCCGAGAGACGTTTGCCCCACTGCTTCCAGGAGTAGCCTTTTTCTTCGCGAGCGCGGTCTGATGCGCGCGCTTCGGCGTCTTTGCCACGGATGATCAGGTGACCAAACTCCGTGTTGGGCGCCAGCTTGCCATCCATGAACAGGGAACTGCCTATCCCGGTGCCCAAGGTCAGGATGACGACCAAGCCAGCCACGCCTTTGCCAGCCCCAAAAGTCATTTCTGCGATGCCAGCCGCGTCGGCATCATTGAGCAAGAGCACGGGATTGCTACTGTGTTTCTGTAGCAGCGCAGCCGCGTCTGTGCCGATCCAGCTATTGTCTACATTGGCGGCGGTCAGCGTGACGCCGCGCTTGACCACTGCGGGAAAGGTACAGCCAATAGGCGCATCCCAGTCAAAATGGGTCGATATCTTGGCGACGACTTTTGCGACTGATTGTGGATTGGAGGGCTGTGGGGTGGGAATCCGCAGGCGATCGCCGACGAAGTCGCCCTTGTCTATATCGACTATCGCGCCTTTGATGCCCGAGCCGCCGATATCAATACCCAGGATCTCCATTGTGCGCGCCTTTCGTCCGCGGTCTGCCGGGGCAAGTTTACCACAGGCGATTGCAGGCGCAGGTGGTTGATTCAATTCAAAATGACTATACTAACAACAGAATGGTTGACACGAGGTGGGGATATGCGCTCGATATTCAGAGTTGTTTTTGTGGCGCTGCTGTTGGTGCTGAGCCAGACTGCCGCGGCGCAGACGACTTGCCTGCCCAACGGTTGTGGACTGCCCGGCAGCACGATCGAAGCGCACCGCCATCCCAATGTGCGCTCGCTGCCCGTTGACGATGAGTTGCTGGCCGACCGCGATTATCGGCAGGTCAACGGTCCTCTCGCCATTTACAGCGCGCCCGATAACCCCGAACCGGACAGCTTTGGCGAGGGCTATACTTTCGTCACTGTGCTGGAAGATCACGGCGAATGGGCGCAGGTCGGCGATAGTCAATGGGTGCGCACAGACAACCTGGGCGAAAGCTTCACGCCTTCTCGATTTGCTGGCGCTTTGCTGCCGCTGGATGGCAACCTGCCCTTCACCGTCGCCTGGACATTGACGCATCTGCGCGGCTCGAAGACGCCTGGGGGTCCCGAAGCCGCAGACAATCGATTCCTCTATCGCTACAACCGAGTCTATATCTATGCCACCGTGCATGTTGATGGTCATAACTGGTATCAGATCGGGCATGACCAATGGGTGCACCAGTTCAAAGTGGCGAAGATCTTGCCAGTGGCGCGCCCGGCAGAAGTCGACACACACAAGTGGATCAGCGTCGACCTCTATGAACAGGTGGCGATCGCCTACGAAGGCGAAAAGCCTGTGTTTGCCACGCTGGTGTCTTCGGGCATGGCCGACTGGCCGACCAACGAAGGCATCTTTCATGTCTATGTGCGCTTCACACGTACGCTGATGAGCGGCGCGTACAACAAGCCAGATTTTTATTACTTGCAAGAAGTGCCCTGGACGATGTATTACGATGACCAGATCGCCCTGCATGGCGCTTATTGGCACGATGGCTTTGGCTATCGACGCAGCCACGGCTGTGTCAACCTGGCCATCACCGATGCGCATTGGCTCTTCCAGTGGTCGGAAAGCGAATATGACTATCGGGCAGCCGACTACACTGGTCCCGCCGTGTATGTCTATTCCAGCGGCGATTATGACTGAGGCTCGCTAGACAGCAAGCGCTTCATCCGCCAAACGAAACGGCTCAATATAGCCCTGCGCTGCCAGCAGCTCGGCATTGAGAATGCTGCAGCCGGCCGCCCCACGGATGGTATTGTGCGAAAGCGAGGCGAACTTGTAACCCAATATGGGGCATTCGCGCAGCCGGCCGATGCTGGTGGTCATGCCTGCGCCGGCATCGCGATCGCGGCGGGGTTGCGGGCGGTCGATCTGCGTTAGATATTGCAGCGGGAAGCGTGGCGCGCTGGGCAGCTCTGGCACTGGCGGCAGGGCTTGGCAGGTTTCCCAATCGTCGATGATATCGGCAATTGTCGGCTGCTGCTCCAGCTCGACCGAGATATTGACCAGGTGCGCGTCGACCACGGGCACGCGCGTGCAAGTGGCGCTCACAACCATATCCAGCTCGGCGATGCCAGCGCCCGTGAATACGCCCAGCATCTTGCGCGACTCGGTTTCCATCTTTTGCTCGTCGCTGGGCACCCAGGGGATGACATTGTCGATGATGTCCATGGACGAGACGCCGGGGTAGCCCGCGCCGCTGATCGCTTGCTCGCTGACCAGGTGCAGGCGGCGAATGCCATATTTTACAAGCGGCTTCAAGGCCATGACGACGGGCATCACCGTGCAATTGGAATTGGCAATCAATGCGCCAGTTGTCCAGCCGCGCTGCCGACGCTGCAAGCCGATCAGGCCTGTGTGCTCGGCGTTGACCTCGGGCAACAGCAGCGGCACATCGGGCAGCATGCGATTGGCAGAGGCGTTGCTGCAAACGACATGCCCCTCCGCCGCCAGTTCCAGTTCGCGAATGATGGCGGCTTCTTTGGGCAAAGCCGAAAAAACCAGTGGCGATTGCAGCCGGTCGTGCAAGGATTTGACCACCAGCGAGGCGACATCAGCCGGGGGATTGCCATTCAGCACCCAGTGCGCCGCGTCAGCATAGCGTCGGCCGGCGCTGCGAACAGAACCTACGACTTCGCGCACCTGGAACCAGGGATGGTCTTCCAGCAGCTGGATAAAGCGCTGCCCCACGGCGCCGGTCGCGCCCAATATCGCTACATCGAGTCTTTGCATCTTCTGGCACCTGCCTTACATGCCGACCGTGCCCGAGCGCACAGCCGGATACGATCCCAACATCTTCACAAACGAGGTCAACTGCAGCAGCTGCATCAGAAGTTCTTGGCAGCGCTGTTCTTGCCAATGTGCTTCAAAGTCCAGGTAAAACAGTGGCTCCCAGGGGCGGTTGCGGCGTGGTCTGGATTCGAGCTTGGTCAGATTCAGGTCGCGCTTGGCGAATTCGCCCAGGCATTCATAGAGAGCGGCTGGACGATTGCGCGTGGCGAATACGATAGAAGTCTTGTTGTATTCGCCGGGCGGCGGGTCGCCATGCCCCATCAGCAGGAAGCGCGTATAATTGAAGGGTTCGTCTTCTATTTCCTGGGCCAGCACATCCAGTTCGTACATTTTACCCGCCAGCAGCGATGCGATAACAGCGATGCCCGGCTCTGGCGACTTCGCCAGGTCTTGTGCCGCGCCAGCCGTGTCGTACCAGCCAAAGGGCTCGAAACCATTGCGCTCTAAAAAACGTTTGCATTGCATCAGCGCCTGCGGATGGCTGCGCACCTGCTGGATATCTTGCATGGTCACGCCCGGGCTGGCCAGCAGGTTGTGATGCACATGCAAGATCACCTCCGCCTGGATGCGCACATCGTGGTCGAGCAGCATCTCGTATGCGCCAGCCACAGAACCTGCCAGCGCATTTTCCACCGGCAGCAGGCTGTATTCGACCGCGTTCGTTTGCAGCGCGTCAAAGAGGCGATTGAGATCTTGGCAGGGGATGGGCTGCACAGCATCGCCAAAGTGCTGGCGAACAGCGATTTCGGAGTTTGCGCCAGGAATGCCCTGATAAGCAACTTTCGGCATGCTCATCTTGCCTCATTCTTTGTACCAGCACAGCATCATAACCGAAAGGCAGCGCACATAAAAGTGTCCAGCTTGCAACACATTCGTTGGCGCGCGCGTATACTAGGGTGAAGGAGCCAGACTACGAAGGAGCGATCATGACAAACGAACCGCGCTTTGATCCGCTGCGCGATATCCAGCACATCGGCGAGCAAATCACGCGCCAGGTAGAAAAAGGCATCCGCGCCGTAACCAGCAATCCCGAGCAGTTGCAAGTCGATATGTACGAGGCGGAAAGGCATCTTTACATCAGCACGCAAGCCATAGACGGGCTGATCAAAGAGAGCATCGATATCAGCCTGGAGTCCAACATCCTGACGATCCATGTAGAAACCGAGCCAGAGCCGACGCCCACCTCGGCGCGATTCCTGCTGCAAGAGCGGCGCTTTGGTCCCATCACGCGCGAGATCGAGCTGTCTGTTCCGGTCAAGGCGCAAGAAGCGCGCGCAAAAGTCGAAAGCGGCTGCCGCCTGCTCATCAGCTTGCCGATTGATGAAGGCGTCTATGGCAACATCACCGTGACGCCGGTGGAATAATCCCTGCGCTTATGCCAGCCGTTGACGAAGATGACCCATCTCGGCGCGGTATTCAGCCGCTGCGCCGATGAAGGCGTCAAAAAGCGGGTGCGGGCGATTGGGTCTGCTGAGAAATTCGGGATGGAATTGGCAGCCCAGCATAAAGGGGTGGTCTTGCAACTCGGCGATCTCTACCAAAATGCCATCGGGGCTTAGACCGCTAAAAGCCACGCCGCCCCGCAGGAAAGCTTCGCGGTAGGCGTTGTTGAATTCAAAACGGTGGCGGTGCCGTTCCATGACTTGCGGTCTCGCATAGGCCGCGGACGCCAGTGAATTGGCTTGCAAGACACACGGATATTCGCCCAGCCGCATGGTGCCGCCCATGTCGGTGATGGCGCGCTGCTCCAGCATCAGGTCAATGATCGGGTGCGGCGTGCTGACATCAAACTCGGTGCTGCTGGCGTCATCCAGGCCGAGCATATTTCGCGCGTATTCGATACACATGACTTGCATGCCCAGACACAAGCCCAGATAGGGCACTTTTTTCTCCCGCGCGTGGGCGGCCGCGATGATCTTGCCTTCAATGCCGCGATAGCCGAATCCGCCAGGCACGACGATGCCATCCAGCGATTCCAGTTCGTCCAGACGCTTGCCTTTTTCCAGCTCGCCGGAATGTATCCAGCAGATTTCGACAGCCTGACTGCGCTGTATCGCGGCGTGCACGAGCGATTCTTTGACCGACATATACGCATCGTGCAACTCGACATATTTGCCGACAATGCCAATGCGCAGGCGGCTTGTGGCTTGGCTGCTGCGACTCACGATGGCGCGCCACTCGTTCAGGTCAGGAGGCTGACACTGCAGGCGGAAGCGCTCGCAGATGAATTGGCCCAAGCCGCTGGCTTCAATCAAGAGCGGCACAGCATAAATGCTGTCGGTGGTCTCGAGAGGGATGACGGCATTTTCGTCCACATCGCAGAATAGCGCGATCTTGTTGATGATCTCTTGATTCACCGGGTGGTCGGTGCGAGCGATGATCACATTGGGCTGGATGCCGATGCCCCGCAGCTCGCGGACGCTGTGCTGGGTTGGTTTGGTCTTGAGCTCGCCCGTCGCGCCGATATGCGGCAAGAAGGTCACATGCACATTGAGCGTATCGCGGCGTCCAAACTCGGTGCGCAGTTGACGAAGCGCCTCCAGGAAAGGCAGGCTTTCGATATCGCCGGCTGTGCCACCTACCTCGACAATGACGACATCGGCATCGGTGCGCTTGCCCAGCAGCTTGATGCAGCGCTTGATTTCGTTGGTGATATGCGGCACGACCTGGATAGTGCCACCCAGATAATCGCCCTTGCGTTCTTTCTCTATGACAGTGAGATAAACCTGCCCCGCCGTTACATTGGACAGGCGGCTGACTGGCTCGTCCACGAAACGTTCATAATGCCCCAGGTCGAGGTCGGTCTCTGCGCCATCGGAAGTGACAAAGACTTCGCCGTGCTGGTAGGGATTCATCGTGCCGGGATCGACATTGAGATATGGGTCCAGTTTTTGGATTGCGACTTTTAATCCGCGAGCCTTCAAAATGCGCCCGATGGAGGCGACGGTCAGGCCTTTGCCCACCGAGCTAACGACGCCACCTGTACAAAAGATGTATTTCGGTTTCACAGGTCCATCCTGTCACTCGTCATGTCAACAGCTTGCACAAGTCTTTGCGGGCCGCGCGCATATCCAAAAAGAGCAAGCCGAGTGTTGCATCCGCGCCTGCGAGCACAGTCAGCAGGCAATTCTCGTCCAGCCCCTGCAACAGCACATAGCCCGCCTGCCCTTTGATGAAGACCTGCTCCAGCTCGCCACGCCCCAGCTCAGAGGCGATGCGTTCGCCCAGCGCCAACATAGCCGCGCTCATTGCGGCGATACGTTCCTCGCCCATCTCTTCGGGCAGCGAGGCCGCGATCATCAAGCCTTCCACACCGACCACCGCCGCCGCTTCTGCGCCGGGATTTGACGCGCATAGGCTGTTCAGGCGCTCGACAATTGGCTCGACATTGGCGGCTGGCACTGCGTTTCACCTGGTCTGTTTGCTGCCCATTGCGCTGCTTCGTGGCTCGGCAAATCTGCGCCGCGCATCGCGTACATTATAGTTTCTATGCGATGCAAAACAAGACGGATGGCGGGCAATGTTAATCGCCAGCTGCAGCCGATACAAACTATACAGATTTCGCTATACTGGACGAAGTTACGCGAAAATCGGACTGCGGTGCATGAGCGAAAATCCTAGAACAGCGACGCGCACACCGCGCGCGCAGCCGACAGCCAGCTCGGTTCAAGAGCTCACCGAGCGCATCGTGAGCGCGGTCAGCCAGGTGATATTGGGCAAGCGCAACGAGATCCGGCTTACGACGTTGGGCTTACTGTGCCGCGGGCATCTGCTGTTGGAAGATATCCCTGGCGTTGGCAAGACGATGATGGCGAAGTCGCTGGCGAAGGCGGTCGGCTGCAGCTTCAGCCGCATTCAGTTCACGCCAGACATGCTGCCGTCGGATATCACGGGCGTTTCGATTTTCAATCCGAAATCGCGCGAGTTTGAATTCCGCGCGGGACCGATCATGGCGCAGATTGTGTTGGCTGACGAGATCAACCGCGCCACCCCCAAGACACAATCGGCGCTGCTGGAAGCCATGGAAGAAGGGCAGATGACTGTCGATGGCGTCACGTATCGCCTCAGCAACCCTTTCTTGATCATGGCTACACAAAATCCGATCGAATACGAAGGCACCTTCCCTTTGCCCGAGGCGCAGCTGGACCGCTTCTTGATCCGCATCAAGATGGGCTATCCGCAGCCGCAGGACGAGTTGCGCATCCTCGCCTCGCAGCAGTACCAGCATCCCCTGCAAAACCTGCAGCAGGTTGTCAGCCTGCAAGAACTGCTCGGCGTGCAACAAGCCATCAAAGAGGTGTATGTGGCGAAAGAGGTGCAGCAGTACATTATCAACCTGATCACAGCTTCGCGGCGGCACAGCGATGTCTATCTGGGCAGCAGTCCGCGTGGCTCGCTGGCGCTATTCCGAACGGCGCAGGCGCGGGCAGCCATGAGCGGGCGCGACTTTGTCATTCCCGATGATGTAAAGGCGCTGGCCGAGGTCACGCTGGCGCACCGCATAATCGTGGGTCCCGCCGCGCGCATCAAAAATATCACCTCGCGCACCATCGTCCAGGATATCCTGCAAGGTACGCCGGTGCCGGGCGCATCGGTTCGCTGAGTCCCATGCCGGTCGACCGCCGACGAGCGCTTTACCTGCTGGCCGCGACCAGCCTCTTTTTTGCGCTCTTCACCGGGCGCGCCCACATATTCATCATCGCCTGGCTGGTGGGGGCGCTGCTGCTGCTTTCGCGCTTGTGGACCTGGCAGTCCTTGCGCGGGATCGCCCTGCGCCGTCGCACACGCAGCCGCCGCTCGCAAGTTGGGCGCGTCTTTCGTGAAAGCTTCAGCCTGCGCGCGACCAGCTGGCTGCCCAAGCTCTGGATGGAGATTCGCGATCATTCCACGCTGCCCGGGCACCGCGCCAGCCATGTCGTGCCGAGCCTGCTGGGCAAGCGCGAATATAGCTGGACAGCCGAGACGGTCTGTTCGGTGCGCGGCGAATTTCTGCTCGGGCCGGTCACAATCATAAGCAGCGATCCATTTGGATTGTTCCAGTCGCCGCGGCGTTTGGGCGCGACCGAAAGGCTCATCGTCTATCCGCGAGTTGTCGATATCCGGCATGTGCTGCTGCCAGTTGGTTATCTTTCTGGCGGCGATGCGCAGCGACAGCTTACGCACCAAATCACAACCAATGCCAGCAGCATCCGCGAATATGTGCCCGGCGACAGTATGAATCGCATTCACTGGCGCTCCACCGCGCGCATGGGCGAGCTGATGGTCAAGGAATTTGAGCTGGATCCGCTGGTGGATATCTGGCTATTCACTGACTTTTCTGCGAAATCCGCTTATGATGACGGCAGCATACGCCGAGCCAGCCCGGGCGGCGCCATCATTCCGACCTCATCGCAAATTCCACCCGCCACAGAAGAATATGCGGTGGTCATCGCGGCTTCGCTCGCCAAGCACTTCATCGATGACGAGCGCGTGGTTGGCTTCGGCGCATACAGTCCCAACCGGCACTTTGTGCTGCCCGACCGCGGCAATCGACAGCTGGCGATGATCTTGTCGGCGCTGGCAATTGCCCACTGCACATCGGAAATGAGCCTGCGCGAGATGTTGTCTTTGGAGACGATGCAGTTCACGCGTGGCACGACACTGATGATCATCACGAGTTCGCTGGATACAGGCTGGATCGCCGAAGCGCAGGTCTTGCAACGGCGCGGAATCCGCCCCTTTTGTGTTTTCATCGACCCGGCAACGTTCAATCGGCAGCTGGATTCCAGCGAAGTGCGCGGCATGTTGCAATTGGCAAATATCGCCGTTCTGATTGTGGGCAAAGGCGACGACATTGGCCTGGCGCTGGAGCAGCGTCCAATTTGAGCGACGGGATACAGGAAAACAACATGACCGAAACATACGATGCCATTGTGATCGGCGCGGGAGCCATGGGCAGCGCAGCCGCCTATTATCTCAGTCGGCGCGGACAGCGCGTCTTGCTGCTGGAGCAGTTTGAGATCGATCATCGGCGCGGCAGCTCCTATGGATTCTCGCGCATCATTCGTTATTCCTACGACAGCCCCGAATATGTCGAGTTGGCGAAAGATACCTACCCGCTGTGGTTTGCGCTGGAAGACGAACTTGGCGAGCAGCTGGTGACAAAGACGGGCGGGATCGACTTTGGTCCAGAAGACGACCCGACGCTGCAAGCAACGATCGCATCCGTGCGTGACGGCGGCCTCTCGCACCAGCACCTTTCGCCCCTTGAGGCGCAGAAACGTTTCCCGCAATTTCGTTTTGATGACAACTTCGCGGTGCTCTACCAGCCAGACAGCGGATTCCTGCGGGCATCGCGCGCTGTCCGCGGGCATGTCCGGCTGGCGCGTGCAAATGGAGCAACAGCGCTTGACAATACCGCAGTAGCAGCCATTCGCATCGGCAGTGACAGCGTCGAAGTTTTATCCAGCCGCGGCGATTTCTCTGCCGCCAAGCTGGTCGTCACGGCTGGGTCGTGGGCGAAATCGCTGCTGGCGCAAACGGGCATCGATCTGCCGCTGCGAGTCTTGCGCTGCCAGCTCAACTTCATGTCGCCGGCCGATCTGCCCATGCACAGCGCCGAGAATTGCCCGATATACATCGCGCATTTGCGCAAGCGAGACGGCGAGGCGATCTATGGCATTCCGGCTCACGATGGTTCGGGTTTCAAAGTCGCTTTCCACGCGGGGCCCGCTGTCGCGCATCCCAGCGAAATCGACTATAGTCCTTCGGCTGAAGATGTCGACAACCTGCGACCCTTCCTGCGCGCGCACATCCCTGGCGTCGCCGATTCGCCCGTCCAGAGCAGCCGCATCTGCCTGTATACGCAGACGCCCGACGAACATTTCATCGTCGATACGCACCCTGAAAACGCGCATGTTGTGATCGGCGCGGGTTTCAGCGGGCATGGCTTCAAGTTCAGCACAACGATCGGCAAGATGCTCAGCGATATCGCGCTGGATGGCAGCACGCGGCACAATGACAGCCTGTTCAAGCTGGCGCGCTTTTCAGCCTGAGCATCCACCAGAAAAAGTCGCCCATCGACGCAAAGCCGTTCTCAGACAAGAGCGCGGCAACAGGCTCGTCTTCAGCGGGAATGAGCGCACCGATCCGCGACCGATTCTCAGCCTGCGCGCGCCGATGCGCCTGGTCAATTGCCGCCTGGGACAGCTTGCCTTCCAGCCAGATGCCGCGGTAAGTCAACGTGTCGACCGGCAGCAGATGCGCCGCGTGAGCAGCCCTTGCCGTTGCGATCATTGGCTGGGCGTCGGCAATATACAGTGCAAACGGGCAAGCCGAACGCAGGAGACCGCCACGCGCGCAGATACGGTCCATCGCGAAGTTGTCAGCACGCACCAAAGCCCGGATCGAATCAGCACCGCTGTTTGACGCTTCCTCGATGCAGCGAGCCAGCAGCGCATAACCGACTCCCCTGCCCCGCGCTGCCAAGTCTACAGCCAGCAAGTCCAGCTCGAAGCGCGACTCTCCCGCAGCAGACCGCGTCAGGAAGTTGGCAGCAAATCCGACCAGCACGTCATTCAATTCCGCGACCAGCACAAGGTTGTGTTGCAGGTGCTTCGCTTGCGCAACGATGCGCTCGTCGAACGTATTGGCGATGATTTGCGCGATGGCAGCGAAGTCTGCTTGTACAGCCTGGCGGATAGCGAGCATCATTGATTTTTTGCTTTTGCAGACGCATACTGGTGCGCAGACAATCGCCGGCCACCTGCAGCGCCTGGACTCGCCTTGTCAAACGCGCCCGCCAACACCATCAGCAAGCCGACTTTGTATCTGATCGCTTTTGTCAGCGGCATGACGACGCTGGCCATCGAGCTTTCGGCTTCGCGCCTGTTGGGCAGCGTATTCGGCAACAGCAATCTGGTCTGGGCAAATGTCATCGGCTTGATGCTGCTGTATCTGACAGTAGGCTACTTTCTCGGAGGGCGGCTGGCCGACCGCAAGCCATACGCGCCAGTCTTGCTACAGCTGATCCTTTGGGCGGCTTTCCTGGCTGCCTTGATCCCGCTGCTCGCCCGTCCCATCATATCACGCGCGGCACAGGCTGTCTTTGGCGCAGAGGCGGCGCTGGCGCTGGGCTCCTTTCTCGTCATTCTGGTGCTGTTTGCGCTGCCGGTCACGCTGCTGGGCATGGTTTCGCCTTTTGTCATCCGCCTCGCCGTTGGGGATGTAGCCCAGGCGGGCAAAGTCGCCGGGCAGGTTTATGCCATCAGCACCTTGGGCAGTCTGCTTGGCACATTTCTGCCCGTGCTGCTGACGATTCCCCAATTGGGCACGACGCGCAGCTTTCTGCTCTTTGCGGGTCTATTGTACCTCGCCGCCGGCCTACCCTTGCTGCGCCTCAAGCCACGGCAGGGAATGCGTTATTTGCTGCTGCCGATTATCATCGCGCTGCTGGCAAAACCGGCGCTGGCATCGCCACTTCGTCCACCAGCCGCGGGCGCGCAGCTGCTCTACGATGGCGAGAGCGAATACAACTACATTCAAGTGCAAGAAGACCACGCCGGTTATCGTTATCTCTATCTGAACGAGGGGCAAGGCGTGCACAGCCAGTGGCACAAGAGCGAGCTGTTCTACGGCGGCACCTGGCAATACTTCCTAGCCGCGCCCTATTTCAATGCCCCGCCGCATCGCGCCGACCAGGTGGACTCATTGCTGCTAATCGGCTTGGCGGCCGGCACATCTGCGCGCCAATATCAGGCTGTTTATGGGGATATACCCATCACGGGCATCGAGCTGGATGCCGAAATCATCCAGGTTGGCGCGGAGTTCTTCGACATGAACAGGGCGCAAATGCCTTCTCTCCAGGTTATCGCCGGCGATGGACGTTACGAGCTGCGAAAACTGGATCGCCGATTCAACGTAATTGGCATAGACGCCTACCGCCCGCCTTATATCCCCTGGCACCTGACGACAGTCGAATTCTTCGGCGAGGTCAAAACGCGACTGACTGATGATGGCGCGCTGGCCATCAATGTCGGGCGAACCGACACCGACCGGCGGCTGGTCGATGCGCTTACGAATACATTGCAGCTTGTTTTCCCCAGCGTGCATGCCCTGGATGTGCCGCAATCGTTCAATACCATCCTGGTGGCGACTGTGCAGCCCAGCCAAGCTGGCAGCCTGCGCGAGAATATCGCCAACCGCGTGGACTCGGTTGATGCGCGGCTTTATACGATCTTGGGGCAGGCGGCAGACGCGCTTGTGCCACTGGGCGAAAGCGACATCGTCTTCACCGATGACCGAGCGCCGGTCGAGAGTCTGGTCGATTCCATCGTGCTGGACTTTCTGCTGGCTGGCCGCGCAGAAGAGTTTCGGCAGCGTGATTAAATCCCGCGTGGCGACGCTGCTGCTGGCGCTGGCATTGCTTTGCCTGCTGATGATGACGGCGGTGCGCTTGCTGCTGAGCCACGAATTTCTGCGCATCGAATACCTGCGGCTTGGCTTTCCCGCCGACAGCTATGGATTCAGCGCCGATGATCGCATGATGTACGGACCTTATGCCATCGACTACCTCTTCAATAGCGAGCCGATCGCCTTCCTGGGTGAACTGCGCCTGCCGCTGGCGCTATGCTTCCTGCCGCCTGCCGATGTGGAAGATTGCCCGCTGTTCAAGCGCTCCGAGCTGCGGCACATGCAGGATGTCAAGCAGGTCACGCAGATTGCTTTTGCGTTGGCCGCCCTCTGCGCATTGACCATCGTTCTTGCGCTGCGGCTGGATTGGCGGGCTGGGCTGGCGGGATTGCAGCTGGGCGCGTGGCTGACGCTGCTGCTGATTGGCGGGCTGGCTGTGTTGGCGATTGGCGCGTGGGACAGCGCATTTGACCGCTTTCACGACTTGTTCTTCGCGGCTGGCAGTTGGCGCTTTCCTTATTCCGACAGCTTGATCCGCTTGTTCCCCGAGCAGATTTTCATTGATGCGGCGCTGTTTATCGCTGCGTTCTGCGCTTTCAGCGCGTGCCTGGTGTTGGCGCTGTGCCGGTGGGCGCTGCCAGCTCGCGGAGGCATTTGAGCATACTCACTGGCGACGCTTTGTACTATGCTAGACGGACAATTGAGCATGACGCCACCAAGGAGCAAAGGAGACAAAGAAAATGGCAATTCGCGTTGGCATAAACGGATTTGGGCGCATCGGCCGGCAGGTGCTGAAAGCGATGCGCGAGCGTTACGCAGACGATATTGACATTGTGGCTTTCAACGACTTGGGCGACCTCGACACCATGGCTCACCTGTTTCGCTACGACTCGAATTATGGTGTCTATCCCGGCTCGGTTGAAGTCGCAGACGGCGCGCTGATTGTGGATGGCGACAGCGTGGCAGCCTTGTCGATGCGCGACCCGGCCCAGCTGCCCTGGGGCGACCTGGGCGTGGATGTGGTCATCGAAAGCACGGGCATCTTCCGCGACAAAGCCAGCGCTTCCAAGCACATCAGCGCCGGCGCGCAAAAGGTCATCATATCCGCGCCAGCCAAAGGCGAAGATATCACGATCGTGCTGGGCGTCAACCAGGACAAGTATGACGCAGCCGCGCATCATGTCGTATCCAACGCCTCTTGCACGACCAATTGCCTTGCGCCAGCTGCCAAGGTGGTCAATGACGCCTTTGGCATCCAGCAGGGCTTCATGACCACCATCCACAGCTATACCAACGACCAGCAGATTCTCGACTTGCCGCACAGTGACTTGCGCCGCGCGCGTGCCGCCGCTATCAACATGATCCCCACCAGCACCGGGGCTGCGCAAGCTGTCGCGCTGGTTGTGCCGGAATTGAAAGGCAAGTTTGATGGCATGGCAGTGCGCGTGCCCACGCCCACTGGCTCGCTGGTGGACTTCGTAGCCACTGTGGACAAAACGCCCAGCAAAGACGAATTGATCGCCGCGTTTGAAGAAGCCGCCGCCGGCGCCATGAATGGCTACCTGGCTGTCTCGCACGAGCCGCTGGTCAGCAGCGATTATGTTGGCAATCCATATTCCAGCATCATCGATGCGCTGGCCACCGATGTTGCGGGCAATCTGGTCAAAGTGATCACCTGGTATGACAACGAATGGGGCTATTCTTGCCGCACGGCGGACCTGACCAAGTTCGTTGGCGACCGCCTCTAGCGCCAGGCAGGAAAATGAACAAGCTGTCGATTGGCGATATCGAGCTGGGCGGGAAGCGCGTTCTCGTCCGCGTCGATTTCAATGTGCCGCTGGATGGCGCGCGCATCACTGACGATACACGGATCCGCGCCGCGATTCCCACGCTGGAACAGATTTTGAGGGGCGAGCCTCGCGCACTGATTTTGCTTTCGCACTTGGGCCGCCCCAAAGGTCAGCGCCGCGCGGAAATGTCACTTGCGCCTGTTGCGCCGGCGCTGGCTGCGGCACTGGGGCGCGATGTTGCTTTCGCAGACGACTGCATCGGTCCGGTGGCGCAGCAGGCTGTCGATGCGCTGCCCGAGGCTGGACTGTTGCTGCTGGAAAACACGCGGTTTCATCCGGGCGAGACGGCCAACGACCCGAACTTCGCCAAAGAGCTGGCAGAGTTGGGCGATGTCTTCGTCAACGATGCTTTTGGGACAGCCCATCGCGCGCATGCATCCAATGTCGGCCTGGCGCAGCATCTGGGCGCTGTGGCGGGCTTGCTGCTGGAGAAAGAAATCGACTACCTGGCAACCGCGCTGGAAAAGCCACGGCGTCCATTCCTCGCCATCATCGGCGGCGCAAAGGTTTCGGGAAAGATCGATGTCATCGAGGCGCTGCTGGGCAGAGTGGACAAGTTGCTGGTGGGCGGCGGCATGGCGAATACATTCTTCGCCGCGCAAGGACGTGATATGGCCGATTCGCTGGTCGAGCATGATGCGCTGGAACTGGCGCGCGATTTGCTGGCGAAAGCTGGCGGCAACTTGATGCTGCCGATTGATCAGCGCATCGCCGATGACTTCTCCAATGACGCGGAGCAGCGAGTCCTGGGCGCGGGCGAAGATGTGCCAGCTGGCTGGCAGTCACTGGATATCGGACCGGCGACTATTGCGGCATTCGGTGCGGAAGTGGCTGGGGCTGGCACGATCGTCTGGAATGGACCCATGGGCGTATTTGAGATGCCGGCTTTTGCGCTGGGCACGACAGGCCTTGCGCGCGCACTGGCAGCGGCGACCGCAGCCGGCGCAACCAGCATCATCGGCGGCGGCGATTCGGCGGCGGCAGTCGCGATGGCTGGCTTGACAGATGCCATGTCGCATATATCCACCGGCGGCGGGGCAAGCCTCGAGCTGCTGGAAGGCAAGACTTTGCCCGGCCTTGCGGCGCTATCCGAACGGTAAGCAGGGCGCAAAATCAAGGTATTTCTATGAAGGAGCGCGACATGCACAGAATGCCGATTGTGGTGGGCAACTGGAAGATGAACAAGAGTCCGCGCGAAGCTGTCGACTTCGTGGGGGAGTTAGTAGGGCGTGTCCGTGACTTCGACTCGGTCGAAAAAGCTGTCGCGCCAACCAGCCTGGCTCTGCCCGGCGTGTCCAGGACTTTGCAAGGGACACAGCTGCTGGTCGCGGCGCAAAATGCCCATTGGGAAGCCGCCGGCGCATTCACCGGGCAAGTATCTGCCGATATGCTGCGCGGTTTGGCGCAATTCGTCATTCTCGGGCACTCAGAAGCGCGCGCCTACCTGGCGGAGACCGACGCCAATGTCAACCGCAAAGCCAAAGCTGTGCTGGCAGCGGGCATGCAGCCTATCATCGCGGTGGGTGAAAGCCTGGCGCAGAACGAAGCCGGCGAGACAATCGACTTTGTACGCGGGCAAGTGAGCGCGGCGCTGGACGGAATCTCGGCTGACGACATGGCGCGCGTGGTCATCGCATACGAGCCGATTTGGGCGATCGGCACGGGCAAGAGCGCCACCAGTGAACAAGCAGACAGCACCATTGGCGCGGCTCTGCGCGACACCCTGCGCGAGCTTTACGACGACAACATCGCAGACAACACGCGCATCCAATATGGCGGCAGCGTCAAGCCGGGCAACATGGCTGAGTTCATGGCGCAGCCGAATATCGATGGCGCGCTGGTCGGCGGCGCATCGCTGAATGTCCACGACTTCGCCGCATTGGTAGAAATCGCTGCGACTGTGAAGGGATCTTGAGCTGCGCGAGCTTGACTTTCTGGCGCAGGTGCTCGCGTTGGGGCTATTGTTTCTCGCATTCCGGCGCGTAGAACGCTGGCTGCATCAACACATCTTCAAAGTCGGCTGGCTGCTGACCAACAATTTCCAGATTACAACCATCCTCTATTACAGCCTCTTTCTGCCCGGCATCGTGCTGCACGAGCTCTGCGTTTGGCTGCTGGCAGGATTGCTGCGTGTGCGGGCAGAACGCGCCATCAGTTTCCCGGCTGCGCAAGAAATCGGCGAGCTGCGACTGAACTTTATCCGTTTGTCGCCGCAAGCCGGGCGCATCCGCATAGTCATCATATCGCTGACGCCACTGGCAGCTGGCATCGTCGCGCTGTGGCTGCTGGCAGAGGGCGTGTTTCGCTGGCAGACGGCGCTGGCTCCGCTGGATGCAGGCGGCATCGATGCGCTGGCAACGGCGCTGCAAACCGTTGTGAGGACTGCCGACTTTTGGCTGTGGGTTTACCTGGCATTCGTCATTGCCAACACGATGTTCCCGGCGCTGCCCCTTCTGCAAAGTTGGTGGCACAAAGCGGCGGCGGCCATCGCGCTGCTCTTGCTGGCCTACCTGGCGCGGACCCTCGACAGCGCATTCAGCCTCGCGCTGCTGGAGAGTCTGGCTGTGGCGCTGCTGCAAGTCTTGGCATTTAACTTGCTGGTCGTGGCCGTCCTGGGCACAGTCGAGTCGCTTATTGAGCGCGTGACGGGCAAGAGCGCCAGCTTCGTTGATGGCAAGATGATCGCCATGTCGCGGGAAGAAGCGCTGGCCTGGCGCGCCGAGCAGCGAAGAGCCTCAGCAAGCAGCCGGCCGCAGCCCAAGCCCAAGGCTTTCCGCACGATCTATGACTTTCCCCTGCCGATACCCGGACCGCCGGGCAGAGAGCCGGTCAGTCGCAGAGCCGTCACGGTGCTGATGCCATCCGCGCCCGAAGAGCCTGCGCCGCCAGCAGAGCAGCCCACGCAGCCGCCCTCGATTGACGCCATCCGCGCCAGCGAAGCTGTGCCGTTCAGCCGTCCGTTCGTGCCCGGTGACGCGCTGATTGACGACGAACCTTGGCAAGACGAGGCGGACGATAATGGCGACGCAGGATTCGCGCGGCCTTTTTCCAGCGCAGACGAGCATAGTGCGCCACCCGAGAAGCACAGCGAGCCAAGCAAACCGCCTAGTCAAGATTTATCCCCACTTCCAGCGCCCAAGCCCAAACCCGCGCCATCGGCATCGCCTCGCGCACCAGACAGCGAGGAACTCAGCTACGAGCCGATAGACGATGTCGACAGCTATCTCGATGATGATGGTCGCTATTATGAAGACGAGTCGTAATCATCGCGCAGCACAGAGAAGCGGCCGACAATGACAAAGCCAATAGCGATGCACACGAGCATGATGGCGAAAGCGATGAACTTGAACATCTGGCTGGATGTAACCAGCGTGAGAAAGCCGAATACGGCGCAAATGGCATAATATCCCAAAGCGATTTGGCGCGGCGTGAACAAGCCGCTGTCTTGCAGGCGGAAGTGCAGATGCCCGCGGTCGCCACGAAAAGGATTGTGCCCGTTGACCAGACGGTTGACCATCTGCCAGCCCAGATCCATCAGCGGCAAGCCCATCACCAGCAGGATAGTCGCCATTTTCGCGCCGCCAATGATGCTCAGCGCGCCCAGGGCAAAACCCAGAAACCAGGCGCTGCCACCCAGGTAGACGCGCGCCGGATAGAAGTTGTGCAGCAAGAAGCCCAGCGATGCCCCACACAACGCCAGTGGCAGCAAGGAAACGCTGGTTTGCGGCGGCTCTTGGCGGACGGCGCTGTTTAGAAAGAGGATGGCGCTGGCGATCGCCGCGACACCGGCCGCCAAACCATCCGAGCCATCCAGCAAATTGACCGTATTCATCATAAGCACCAGCCAGAACATGGTCAGCGCGACAGTGACGACTGGCGACCAGGGGTCGGTCTGCGCGCCGGTCAAGGGATTGTTGAAGAATTCGATGAATATTTGAAAAAAAATGGCAATTGCGGCGGTGGCAATCTGCGCCAGAAAACTCTGCAGCCAACTCATATCCCAGATGTCATCAATCACGCCAAAAATGACGATCAACGAGCTGCCGAGCAGCAATCCCGCCACGCGCACGATCTCATTGGGGTCGGTACGCTCGACTGGCAGCAGCTGCGCCAAGAGCACAGCGATGATGAAAGCGGCGAAGAGCGCCAAACCGCCCAGCTTGGGCATGGCGACAGGTTCTTGCCGCCGCCCGCCCGGCAGCGAAATGACGCGGAAGCGGAAACTGAGCATGCGCGCCAGCGGGATCAGCAACAGCGCCGACGCCAGCGCCACATTGAAGACCAAGACAAAAGCCAGCAGATCGCGAGTCATGTGCCGAACATGCGGTCGCCAGCATCGCCCAGGCCCGGCACGATGAAGCCGATATCGTTCAGGCGCTCGTCCAGCTCGGCGATATGCATGGGCACATCGGGATGGGCTTTCGACAGCGCGTCAACGCCTTCGGGCGCGGCCAAGATGCCCAGGTATTTGATGCGCGGCGCGCCCCAACGTTTCAATATGTCAATCGTCGCGATAGCCGAGCCGCCTGTCGCCAGCATGGGATCGAGCACCAGACAGACTTGCACCGTCGGCGCTTCGGGCAGCTTGTTGTAATACTCCACCGGGCGCAAGGTCGCTTCGTCGCGATACAGCCCGATATGCCACACCTGCACAGCCGGCAGCAGCTCCTGGATGCCATCGACCAGGCCCAAGCCCGCGCGCAGCACCGGCACCAGCCCGATAACTTCGCTGGTTTGCCAGCCGCTCGCCTGGCCCATGGGACTGTTCACGGTGCTGGGCTGCAGCGCCAGGTCGATTGTCGCCTCGTAACATAGCAGCAGCGCCAATTCGCGCACCAGCTCGCGGAACAGGCGATGGTCGGTGGACGTATCACGCAGCAACGTCAGTTTGTGCTTGACCAGCGGATGCGGCGAAATATGCAAGTCGGTGGGCATGAAAGCCTCCTATTGGGCAGCAGCTTTCGTCAGCGCAATTGTAGCCGCAACCCGCCCAGATTTACAGCGCCGCCGCGCCAGCCACAAAGCCAGCATTGCAAGCGAATGCCTGTAGTCTATACTTTGATTGCGGCAGCGCTGGGCACAGGCTACCAATTGCCTTGCTTGCGCGCCGACCCGAAGGCCATGCAGAATGCAGAATCGCGATTATGTCAGCCGAAAAGCGCGTCGTCAGTGGCAAGCAGCGGAAGACCGACCGGGACAATATCGCCCTGCGTCCGCGGCGTCTGGCAGACATGCTGGGGCAAAACCGCGTGCGCGAAAACCTGAGCATCCTCATCGAAGCAGCCACCGCCCGCAGCGAGCCTATCGATCATGTGCTCTTTTATGGCCCGCCCGGGCTGGGCAAAACATCGCTGGCTTATGTCATTGCCAACGAAGTGGCTGGCAACATCCGCATCACGGCGGGTCCGGCCATTGAGCGCGCGGGTGACCTGGCGGCGATTCTGACGCATCTGAAGAAGGGCGACATCCTGTTTATCGACGAAGTGCACAGGCTCGGCAAAGCGGTGGAAGAGATCCTGTATCCGGCAATGGAAGACTTCGTGCTGGATATCGTCATTGGCAAGGGGCCCGCCGCGAAGACACTGCGCCTGAATTTGCCGCGCTTCACTGTCATCGGCGCGACGACGCGGCTGGCGCTGCTGGCGGCGCCACTGCGCGATCGTTTTGGGGCGCGTTTTCGCCTGGACTTTTATGAGCAAGAGTCTATGCAGCTGATCGTGCTGCGGGCGGCGCGCCTGCTCGATGTCGAGATCAGCGATGAGGGCGCGCGGGAGATCGCCAGGCGAGCGCGGGGCACACCTCGCGTCGGCTTGCGTCTGCTGCGGCGCGTGCGCGATTATGCCGAGGCGCGGGCGGATGGCGTCATCACGCTTGCCGTTACGCAAGACGCATTGGCGCTGATGGAGATTGACGCGCTGGGCTTGGACGATATCGACCGGCGCATTCTGAGCATCATCATCGAGAAGTACAGCGGCGGACCCGTCGGGCTGGATACCATCGCCGCCGCCATCAGCGAAGACAGCGCCACCATCATGGATGTCTATGAGCCCTATTTGATCCAGCTCGGTTTCATCGATCGTACGCCGCGTGGACGCACTTGCACACGTCATGCCTACCAGCACCTCGGTTTTCCTTTTCCCGAGGCAGCCGATGACGAGTCACAGCCAGCGCTGCTATGAAAGTCGCCGACTTCAATTATGACTTGCCGGCGAGCTTTATCGCGCAGACGCCCGCAGAACCACGCGATGCTGCCCGGTTGATGCGCCTGGGACGCAGCAGCAGCGCAATGTCGCATCACTGTTTTGGCGATATCGCCGACATGCTCTTGCCCGGCGATGTGCTGGTGATCAATGACACGCGCGTTATCCCAGCGCGACTGTCTGCGACCAAAGCGAAAAGCGGCGGCAAGGTCGAGATTCTGCTGCTGCGGCAATTGGACGATCTGCGCTGGCTGGCGCTGGTCGGCGGACGCAATGTTCGTGCCGGCATGCGACTGCTGCTGGCGGATGGCATTGGCTGCTTTGTCACTGCCTGCCTCGAGAAGAGCCAGCGAGTCCTGGCATTCGATCGGCCCATCAGCGCGCGCCTGACAGAATTGGGGGACATGCCGCTGCCACCCTATATCCATGCCCAACTGGAGGACCGCGAACGCTATCAAACGGTCTATAGCCACAGCGAAGGCTCTGCGGGCGCGCCAACAGCTGGCTTGCATTTCACGCCGGCGCTGCTGGAGCGAATCGCTGCCAAGGGCGTTCAACTCGCGCGCTGCACGCTGCATATCGGGCTGGATACTTTTCAGCCAGTGACGACCGAGCGCGTGACCGAGCACAAGATTCACAGCGAATTCGCACGGCTGGACCCGGAAAATGCGCAGATCATCAACAACGCCAAGCAAGCTGGCGGACGCGTCATCGCGGTCGGCACAACATCTGCCCGCACGCTGGAAACGGCGGCGGCATGTGGGGACGACCCGCGCTGGGTGAGACCATTCGCGGGGGATACATCGCTCTTCATCTATCCGGGTTATCGCTGGCGGGCAGTCGATGCGATGATCAGCAATTTTCACTTGCCCCGCTCTACCTTGCTGATGATGCTCAGCGCATTCGTCGGACGCGAGCGGCTGCTGGAGGCTTATGAAGTTGCCAAGCGCATGGGGTATCGCTTCTATTCATTCGGCGATGCCATGTTTATCTGTTGAGGCGCGGCAAATTCAGGCTTGACTGCCACCAGCTTTCGGCTACCATGCAAAGCTGTCCCGCAGGAATCGGCGTGGCAGCAGGAATCCGATTTTCCCCGTGAGTTGAGCCCCGGTGGCTTCGGCTGCGGAGAAAGCAAGCGAAAGTTGGAGACACAGCCCATGTACGCAATTATCCGCAGCGGCGGAAAACAATATCGGGCGGAAGTCGGCGCGACCATCGATGTCGACCGTCTGCCCAATGAAGTCGGCGAAAACATCGAGATCGACGATGTGTTATTGATTGCTGATGGCGACGAAGCGAAGATCGGCGCGCCAAAGCTGGAAGGGGCGGCCGTAGCGGCCACGGTAGTCGAGCAATTTCGCGGTAAAAAAATCATCGTTTACAAGTATCGTCAGCGCACGAATTATCGGCGCAAGCAAGGACATCGACAATACTATACGCGGTTGCGGATAGACAATATCCGCGTATAAACGGGCGCGAAGGAGCAACAGGCAATGGCGCACAAAAAGGGCGGCGGATCGACCAGCAACGGCCGCGACAGCAATTCCAAACGACTGGGCGTCAAGAATTACGGCGGTCAGCATGTCATTCCCGGCAACATCATCGTGCGGCAGCGGGGCAGCAAGTTTCATCCCGGCGAGGGCGTCGGCATGGGCAAGGATTATACGATCTTTGCCACGCGCGAGGGCTTCGTGCACTTTGAGAAGATGCGTGGACGCAACGGCCAAAAGCGCATTTCTGTGCATGCGCAGCACGCAAAGACCGGGCAATCCCTGAACTAGCCCATTCCAACATAAGTCGTTTGCGCCACTCGCAGGAGCCGCAAGCGCGGAGGACAATATGAAACAAGGCATACACCCGTCCTGGCACGCCACGCCTGTACGTTGCATGACCTGCGGAACAACCTGGACGACCGGCTCGACTGTCGACTCGCTGACTGTCGAGATCTGCTCCAATTGCCATCCCTTTTACACGGGCGAACAGCGCATTGTCGATACCGAAGGCCGCGTCGACAAGTTCATGAAACGATTGCAGCAGCGCGACCAGATCCGCTCGCAGCAGGACCAGCGCGAAGAAGAACGCACACCGCTCGACTTGCCGCTGACAGAGCTGAAACTCGGCGAACGGTATACGACAATCTTGCAAGAGCACGGAATCGCTGTCGTCTCGGATGTGCTGGAGCGGCTGGGCGACGAGGGCGATGACAACAGCATCCTGGCTATCCAGGGCATTGGGCGCAAGGTCGTCAGCGATATGAAGAAATCCCTGCGCGCGCGTGGTTACGAGCTCAGCAACTAGACAATCCCGCCATCACGCTCATGAAGCACGAGGCTGGCAGCATAGAAGTCATCTGCGGCAGCATGTTCAGCGGCAAATCGGAGGAGTTGATTCGCCGCGTGCGCCGCGCCATCATCGCCCGCCAGAAAGTCGCTGTCTTCAAGCCCCAGATTGACGACCGCTACGGCATCCAGCATATCACCAGCCACGACGGACAGTCAGTTGATGCCATCGCCGTTGCTTCGGCGCTGGAAATCTTCGAGCGCGCCAATGGCTCGAGCACCGTGGTCGCGATAGACGAAGCGCAATTCTTCGACAGCGCGATTGTCCCGGTGGTGCAGCGGCTGGTGGACGAGCACAACATCCGCGTGATCGTCGCGGGACTGGATACTGACTTTCGCGGCGAGCCCTTTGGCGCCATGCCCCAACTCCTGAGCATCGCTGAAAAGGTGATCAAGCTACACGCGATCTGTGTGCTTTGTGGTGGCGATGCCAGCCGCACCCAGCGACTGGTCGATGGCAAGCCAGCCGCCTATGACGATCCGATCATCATGGTCGGCGCGCAGGAGTCCTACGAAGCTCGCTGCCGTTTTTGCCATGAAGTCCGGCCCGCGCAAAACTAGGCAAGCAGGCTGGGTATCTCTTCGGGGTTGTTGGCGACGCGCGCGCCAGCAGCTTCCAGCGCCTGGATTTTCTCGTCTGCGCTGCCCTCGCCACCATCGACGATCGCGCCAGCATGCCCCATGCGTTTGCCGGGCGGGGCGCTTCTGCCCGCGATGAAAGCCGCCACCGGTTTCGTCATGGCATTCTTGATGTAGTCTGCCGCCACGATCTCGGCGCTGCCACCGATCTCGCCCAGCAGCGCGACTTTTTCTGTTTCCGGGTCGTTCTCAAACATTTCCAGCACATCCACAAATGTCGTGCCGATGACCGGGTCGCCGCCGATTCCCACGATAGTCGATATGCCGATGCCCGCGTTTTTCATGGCGAAGCCGACCTCGTAAGTCAGCGTGCCGCTCTTGGATACGACGCCGACATTGCCCGGCTCGGCAACCATGGCCGGGATGATGCCCACTTTGGCTTGTCCGGGCGTCATGACTCCCGGACAGTTCGGTCCGATGAG
This sequence comes from Chloroflexi bacterium bin20, assembly GCA_002238485.1. Lineage (GTDB taxonomy): Bacteria > Chloroflexota > Anaerolineae > Aggregatilineales > Phototrophicaceae > UBA6055. The sequence goes on from MPMG01000001.1 coordinate 695,279, forward strand.
GCGGCTGCCGCGGCTCTTGCAAAATGCGACTACCTTCATCATATCGGCGACAGGAATGTGCTCCGTCAGGCAGATGATCAGCTTGATACCGGCGTCGGCCGCTTCTATGATGGCGTCGGGGGCAAAACGCGCTGGCACTGTAACCAGGCTGGTATCGGCATTGGTTGTGCGCACAGCCGCCCGCATGGTATCAAAGACTGGCACGCCCTCGAACCATTCGCCGCCCTTGCCCGGCGTGACTCCGCCCACCACTTTCGTGCCATAGGCCATCATCAGCCGAGCATGGAAGCCGCCTTGTCTGCCCGTGATGCCCTGCACCAGGACCTTGGAGTTGCGGTCGATGAGAATGGACATGTCAGGCTCGCTCCTTTACTGCCGCGACCGCCAGTTGCGCAGCTTGCGTCAAGGTATCGGCGCTGATGATAGTGGGAATCTGCGCCTGACTGATAATGGCATTGCCCTCGCTGGCGTTGGTGCCCTGCAGACGGATGACCATGGGCACGTTGGGTTTGACTTCGTTGTAAGCGGTCAAAATGCCGTCCGCGACCTCGTCGCAACGGGTGATGCCGCCGAAGATGTTAAAGAGCACACACTGCACTTTTTCGTCTGACAAGATAATGCGCAATGCCGCAGCGACCTGCTCGGGCGATGCGCCGCCGCCGATATCCAGAAAGTTGGCCGGGCCAATGCAATCGGCATCGCCATAGAGCTTGGTCATGTCCATGGTGGTCATGGCCAAGCCCGCGCCATTGACCATGCAGCCGATCTGCCCATCCAGCTTGATGTAGGTGATGCCGGCTTCACGCGCGAGACGTTCCGATTCGGGTTCGCCGCTGGTATCGCGCTGGGCAGCGAGTTTTGGCTGTCGGAAGAGCGCATTGTCGTCGATGATGACTTTGCCATCGACCGCCAGCAGCTTGCCTTCGCCCGTGATGACCAGGGGATTGATCTCGGCCAATTCGGCGTCGCTTTCGATGTAGCAACGGTAGAGCCCGCGCAAAATCTTGCCAAAGCTGCGCCAATGCGCGCGTGGCATGCTCATGGCGCTGGCGATAAGGGTCGTCTGGAAGTCATTCAAACCCAGAATGGGGTCGATATGCTCGCGGATAATCGCATCGGGTCGCGAGCGGTTGAGCTCTTCGATATCCATACCGCCTTCCATAGAGCTCATAATCAGTGGTCTGCCGGCGCCGCGGTCGTTGGTGATTGCTAAATAGATTTCTTGCTGAATATCGGCGCCGGGGTCAATAAGCACTTGCTGGACGACCAAGCCTTTGATATCCATGCCCAAAATGTCGGCAGCATGACGACGGGCTTCATCAGCATCGCGCGCCAATTTGACGCCGCCGGCTTTGCCGCGACCGCCGACATGCACCTGCGCCTTGACGACGACAGCAGCGCCGAACTGACTGGCGATTGCCTGCGCTTCGTCTGGCGTCTCTGCCACTTGCCCGTTCGGGATGGGGATGCCAAATTCGCGAAACAAGAATTTCGACTGATATTCATGCAGCTTCAAGGGGGCTGTCCTCCGCTGGTTTGTCTTGCGGCGCGCACAAAGAGCAAGGTTACGCCAAAGCCCGCGCTTTCTCAAGCCACATTTCGAGCTGCGAAATGCGACTATATGCTTTTGTACAGATCACACTATGCCTGTAGACTATTGCAAGTGTAGGCCGCTAGAGTGGGGGCGGGGATGAGTAAGCATCTATCATTCATACTAATCAGTTCTTTGGCGGTCTTGATGAGCATCGCCTTTGGTCAAGAGGCAGAAGCTGTTGAATTGCTCATCAATGGCAATTTTGACGGCGAATTCACAACCCGCGAAGGAGCAGCGCCGCGTCATGTGGCGGATGGCTGGACGCCGTGGTATGTCCCGCCCAGCGTCGCCAGTCCTTCTTTCACCAACCACGACCCCAACTATGACCGAGAAAGTGACCGCGTACACAGTAATGGCGGCACGGCGCAGAAATACTTCACTCTCTTCGCGACGCATAAAGGCGGGCTTTATCAGCATGTCGAAGGCCTGAGCAGCGGCGCCACCTATCGCTTCAGCATCTATGGCTATGTGTGGTCGTCCAGCTTTGAAGATGCTGACATCAGCGAAGACCCTGGCGATGTCGTGCTGCGTGTGGGCATAGACCCGACTGGCGGCACAGATGGCACAAGCCCAGATATCATCTGGTCGACATCCGCCACCTTCCTCTATGACGCCTACCGCCAATATGCGGTCATCGCCACCGCCGAAAACGACGCGATCACCGTCTTCATCGAGGCTACTGTGGGCGGTCCGCGCGCCAACAACTACATCTATGTCGATGATGCGGTCTTGGATGTCGCCAGCGAGACAGTCTTTGTGATCGACGATACGCCAACGCCGGAGACCTTGAATTCGCCAACGCCGGAGTCGACTTCGGAAACTACAGCGACCGAAGAAAGCGGCTTGGAGCCTAGTCCAACACTATCGCCAACACCCGAGCCGACCGCCACACCTGCCACCGTGACGCATGTCGTGCAAGAAGGTGAAACGGTGAGCTCGCTGGCGCTGCAATATGGCACGACGATCGCCGCCATAGGCACAGCCAATCAGCTGGACCCACGCAATGTCATCTTTGTCGGACAACGGCTGGCCGTGCCCGTAAGCGGCTTTGAGGCGCAGTTCATCGAAGCGGTGTCGGCATCCGCTACACCCACAGTCACTGCAACAGCCACAGCCACAGCCACTCCTGTGCCGACAGATACGCCGACGCCGACATTGACGCCGACACCCACCGCCACGCCAACATTCACCCCAACACCCTTTACCTATCAGATTCTGCCTGGCGATACGCTGTCGTCTATAGGGCAACGTTATGGCATGACAGTCATCGAAATCGTCGAGTTAAATGGCATTATCAACCAGCATGACATTGATGTCGGGCAGGTTCTGGTTATCGCCACGCGCACGCCGATTCCCACAGCAACCCCCCTGCCCACCATCACGCCGACGCCAAATCCCGCGATCTCCGACAGTCCACCAACGGACCAACCCGGCCCGACCAGCTATGTTGTGCAGGCGGGCGAGACACTCGGCGTTATCGCAGCCAAGTTCGAGACGACGGTGGCAATTCTGGCCGCCTTGAACAATCTTGACAATCCCAGCCGCATCTATGTCGGGCAGATCCTGCAGGTGCCTGGCGCTGGCGTGACGAGCTTGTCGACACCGACGCCGACGCCTACTGCAAGTCCAACACCCATCCAGCACATTGTCCGCTTCGGCGATACGCTCTATGCCATCGCGCTGAGCTATGGCGTCCGTATGGTCGATATTGCCGAGCGGAATGGTCTGGTCAATGTGCATGACCTGGATATCGGTCAAGTGCTCATCATCCCTGGATGAATCGGTCCTGCGCGATCCGAAAAGCGGCGGACGCAACAGATGGCGCTGGCAAGCGCAATACTTGGTGTCAGACCGGGATTCTTTGCGGCCAGAGCTGCACATTCTTTCTGCGCCGCGTGCAGGTCGATGAATCAGCTAGCGATTGAAGAGGCTGCTGTTTGAAACGCCAAATTCGCCGTCTGATATGTTGTCTGTTGGTCTGGCTCGTGGCTATGCAGGTTTTTGCACAGGAACAGACCGACGCCGCGTTGACCATGCATGTGGTGCAGCGTGGTGAAAATTTGTTCCGGATTGCCCTGAAGTATGATCTTTTCGCCGAGCATGTCGCGCAAGCCAATGGCATGATTGTCACGGACAGTTTGCTGCCCGGGCAGAGACTGCTCATTCCGCTGGGCACAGCCAACGCAACAGCAAGTCCCATGCCAACCGCGATCGCCGAAGCCACAGCCACACCGACATTGGCAGCCAACATACCGCCGCAGACAACCGTGGCGGATCTGCCCCATTCTTTCGCGCGGGACGGAACAATGCCCGAAGCCTTTATGCATACCGTGGCCGCCGGCGAATCACTCTTTGTCATCGGCTTGCAATACAACCTGACTGTCGACACCATCGCCCAAGCCAACAACATGGCGAACCCCAACCTGCTGAGCATCGGCCAACAGTTGGCTGTGCCTGGCATAGAGCTGCCGAGATTGACGAGCGCGCTGCCAGATGATGTGCTGGCACTAACAATCGATCCGCTCGTGTTCAAAGAAGGTCAAACGGCGCGAATCGAACTCTGGACACGCGATGCCACGACAGTTGCGGGAAGTTTCATCGAGCAAGAGCTGCGAGTGATCACGCGCGAGGCGGGCAAGCGACACAATATCCTGGTGGGCGTGCCCATGTTCACGCCGACAGCGATTTATCCATTGGAATTGATGCTATCGGACGCGAATGGCAATACGCAGCTGGTCTCCGCGACTATTCAAGTTATCAGCGGCGGCTATTTTCGGCAGAGTCTGACCATAGATGACAGCGAACTGCTGGCGCGGGAAGTGGAAGAGGCGGAGATCGTACAGCTGGCGCAGATTGCGTCGATTTTCAGTCCCCAACGCGCTTGGGATGGTTCATTGCACTTGCCGGCCGCCGACAATATGAATGCCTATTTTGGCACGCTTCGCTCGTATAACGGCAGCCCCTTTGATCGCTATCACAGCGGCGTTGACTTTGCTGGCGCGACCGGCACATCGGTGCGGGCGACCGCGGCTGGTGAAGTCATGATGGTCGAGCGGCTGCAGATTCGTGGCAACACCGTCATGCTCGATCACGGCTGGGGCGTCTACAGCATCTATGCGCATTTGAACGAGGCGCTCACACAAGTTGGCGCGCAGGTGACAGCTGGCGAAGTCATCGGCACGATCGGTTCGACCGGGCGCAGCACTGGACCGCACCTGCACTGGGAAGTCTGGGTGAACGGCGTCAATGTCGACCCGCTGCAATGGGTCAACGAGGTTTTCCCCTAGCTAAATGCGCCGTCCAGCGCCTCGAAGTCGGTAAAGAGGAAGTGGTCGTGGTAATAGTGAATCCACAAGAATGACAATATCGCTGTGTAATAGGCGATGTCAAAGTGGCTGTTGCCATCGATGCCCGGTTTGACGATGCCCGCCAGCGCATAAACCAGCGCGAATATCACTGCAGAGCCAGCCAGCAGCAAAGCGCTGAAGCCATACAGCGCGCGCGAATCGGCTGTTTTGCGGCTGAAACGTGCCACCAGCGGCGCGTTGTCATCCAGATCGCCCATCAACTGCCGAATCTTGATGATATAAAACGTGATGGCCAGATACTGGAATGAATGCCAGGTATTCAGCCCTTGAAAAGCCGTATCGAGATTGGGCAGCAGCGGCGTAAAGAATGCGACGAGCACCGTCAGGGTGACGAAGATGAACTTGGGCATATTGAGGATGCCATGTCGCGCTTCATAGATCGACTTGCCGATATAGGCGACCAGCGCCGCGCCGAAAATCAACGTGACCAGGATGAAAAACCAGGGATTATCGGGCTGCTGGAAGAGATCGGGGATGGCTTCTCCCAAGTCATTTTGGCCGATTTCGAATGTGCCCTGGCTGATCTTCCACATGGCGATCGGGAAGAGGCTGGTCAGCACGATTGCATAGTCGATCAAGCGCGCCAGCGGATTCAAGGCGCTGCGGCGGACGAACTTGGCTTCTTTGTGATTGTAAAGCTCGACGATATAGGTAACTTGATGCAAGACATGCAGCGACGCCCAAAAAAAGAAGAAAGTCAGCATCAAGCTGAGGTTCAGGAATGCCAGCGAAATCACGATGACGGGAATGATGATTGAAGAGCGAATCAACGTCGGATAACGTTCTTTGAATCGTTCGTCCATGCCGGTGCGCAGAAAGGTCGACATCATGTGCGGACCGCCGATGGCCACCGCGACAAAAGCATTGACCAAGTTGCGGCTGATGTCGTCATCCAGCCCAAATTGCACGCCCAGCAAGTACATCGCATAGGGCAGCGGCACGACAACCACACTGAGCGTGATGAAGAACAGATCCCAGCGGCGGTTTCGCAGCCACAGACTACCTTTGTCGATCTCGGCACGATAGGCTTGCGAGCGAGTCAGCGGGATTGCGGTCGATGCCATGCTCTGGTTCCAACTGATGGCGATGATTGCATTCTAGCAAAACTACTTAGCATTGCAAAGTAGTTTCCTGTCATTGCTGTCAACTTGGGCTCGATCTCACCGCGCTAGGGAATAAAGCCGAACCAGCGACAGAAGTTAGTCGGCTGCGCGGCACAGCTGCTGGGCGCGTCAAGCAGCAGGAAAGCGATTCCTGCGCAGGCAGCCAACGTGATAACCGCCAGCGCACAGCCCAGCCAGGCGCCCGGACCGCCCTGCAGCAAATCTACCAAGGCGCCAAAGATGCCCAGCAGAACCTCGATGATGCCGCTGAGCGCTTGCATCACAAAACCGATAACCAGCAGCGCCATGCACAACAATGCACAGCCCACGACGATGAAGGGCAGATGCGCCGGGTCGATAGCCTGCAGCAAGTCCATTATTGCGCTCCAAGAGGCTGGCAGGCGCCGGCGCTGGTATCGCTCAGCATCCAGTTGTCATCCGCGCCGCGCGCATAACAATCACAGTAGCGCACATCCTGGTCTCCCCCGCTTGATTGCCACAATACAAAGCGCATCGCCGTCTCCACACACAGTCGTGGCTGATCTGCAACGATGGACGACGACTCGATGCGCAGTCCGCGATCATCCTCTTCGCTGATCAGCGATATCAACAGCAGCGGGTGGGCGTGCGGCTGGGGGATATCGCCGTGCTGAAGGCGGATCTCGCCGTTGGCAGCCAGATAAAACAAGCCGCAGGGAAACAGCAGCAGCGTGAACCACAGCATCAATAGCAGCAGGCAGCCCAGTCGCTTTAACGGGTTGCGGCGCACAGGCGCGTCAGTCTTCGTCATGGAAACGCAGCACAATGCTGTCGGACTCATCGTAGCTGACATGGACGTTCAGTGGCGGGTCGTCGTCCTTCATCTCCAGGATTCGCGGCAGCAGCTGTGGCAGGTCTTCCACGAGATCAAGCTCCCCCAGTCGCTTGCGCGGGATCCATTCCAGATTGCCTTCCGCCCCATCGTTCTGCACAGCGCGCCCCTCACTGATGGCAGTATACACAAACAATATAATGCCCGTTTGCCCGCCGGCGTCGATATTATGAATGCTGCGCAGGCGCAGGGAATGCACAGTCAAGCCGCTTTCTTCATATATCTCGCGCAGCGCCCCCGCAGCCGGGTCTTCGCCGCGTTCAATATGCCCACCCAAACCGTTGTATTGCTTGGGGAAAACGCGTCTGTGTGGCGCGCGCTTCATCATCAGCACAGCGTCGTCATGGTGCACGAAGACCAACGTGCGCGGAAGGACCAACCAACGACCGCCTGTCGCGTCTGCACCTTGCGCTTGCGCCCCCATGAGAGCCTCCTCGCCAACAGTCGAGATTGCCGCCCCGCCCGCTTCATGCTAGGCTATGCGCGGCTTCCTTGTCATTCTACTGGTTCACGTCGTGATTGCGAATCCGCACAGCGTCCCGCCGCCCGATTTGCGCATTGTCGACATCGACGCGATACTGCCCCACGAAACCAGCGATATCCAACGTTCCCAGCCCTTGATGGCGCGCCTGCAAGAGGCAAACCACTTCACCAACCCGCCTCTGGTTGCGCCGGCAGTCAATGGCAAGTTCGTGCTGATGGACGGCTCTAACCGCCATGTGTCCTTGAAAGCGCTGGGCTTCCCACATATCCTCGTGCAAGTCGTTGCCTACGAGAGCGGAACAGTCGAATTGGGAATTTGGAAGCATATCGTGGCCGACTGGGATGCGGCGAGCCTGCGGCGCGGGCTGGAGTCGCTTCCCGGCGTAAAAATAACTGCTAGCCAAGACGAAAGGGCAATTGCCTCGCTCACGCTGCGCGATGGCTCTACTTTCGGCATCCGCGCCCAGGTTGACAGCTTGCACGAACGAAATGCGGCATTGCGGACGGTGGTGGATGCCTATCACAGCAGCGCCACGTTATATCGCACTACATTGACCGATTCAGCACAGGTATGGACGCTTTTTCCAACTGGAGTGGCGCTGGTCACCTTCCCGAATTATCGGCCGCAGGACATCATTGCCGCCGCCATGCAACGCGCCTACCTGCCGCCGGGCATCAGCCGTCACATCATCCATGGACGGGCGCTGAACCTGCGCTATCCCATGCAGCAACTGCGCGCCGATCTGCCCCTGCAAACGAAGAATCGGCAGCTACGGGACTGGCTGCAAGCGCAATTTTCCCGCCGCAGCGTGCGCTATTATGCAGAAGCGACGTATCAATTTGATGAGTGAGGCGAGATGACACAGACTGCCGAAGTGGCGCTGAGACAGGCGACGCTGTATAGCGACGGGCGCATCTATCGCCTGCTGCAGCTGCCGCCGAACGCGATCACGCTGGCTGCTGCCCTTGTGGCAGAAGCCGCCTTGCCTTTCAGCGCGCTGCTGGCTGACAAAGACGAAGTTACGTTGCTGCTGCCCGATGACGTTTGCCAGGAATTTGCGCGCCGCTTGCGATACGCGACTATAAGCGACGAGGCCTACCGACAGATTACATTTGACATTGAGTTGGATTCAGCGCTGGTCGGTTTTATGGCGCTGGTGAGCCGGGCATTGGCGGACAACGGCATCCCCATCTTGACCTATGCCGCCTTTTCGCGCGATCATGTTGTGCTGCGCGATCACGACTTTGACAAGGCGATGCACACGCTCAACCAACTGCAGAAAACGGCGTAAGGAACATGACGTATGGAAATCAACCTGTTCAACGATCCCAGCCAGGCGCCGCAGCCGCGCCACAAACTTAAGATCGAGGGTTTCCGCGCCAGCCCTTATGCCGACCGCTTCCGCGTCAAGGTCAATCTGTCACTGACGCCTTTCCAGGAACGACCCAACCTGGTCATCACAGCGCGCCGCAGCGATGGCCTGCTGGTTAGCGATCTGGATATCATCGCGACCATGCACTACGACAACGAATTTACCATGCATATCCGCGGGCTGGATGACCCGACTGGCGACTATACCTTGCGGGCGGAGCTGTATTATGAGACGCGCAATCCGCCGCAGGACGCGCTCGAAGTCAATTTCAGCATCCCGCCCGAAGAAAAGTAGGCAACCGTATGCGCATCGCCTACTCCGCCGCGCGAACCATCGTCGAGCATGCCGCCGCCCGGTCGCCGCGAGAAGCTTGTGGCTTGCTGGCTGGCAAAGGCGCGTTGATCTCGCTGGCGCTGCCGGTTGCAAATGCCGCAGCCATGCCTGAGCAAGAATTCGCATTGGCGCCAGATGAGCAGTTGCGCGGATTGAAGGAGATAGACGAGCGTGGGCTAGATTGGTTGGGCGTATATCATTCGCATCCGGTGTCGCCGCCCATTCCCTCACAGTCCGATCGGTCAGGCGCAGTGGATAGCGCCTTGCTGCAGTTGATCGTTTCGCTTGAGAATCCCAAACCGCGTTTGAAATTGTGGCGGATTGACGGGGCGACTGTGCTGCCGCTGGAACTGGACTTTGCTGGCGCGCCAAGCACTGACGACGCCGGCGAGCTTACGAGCAATCAGCGACTGGGCATGCTGGCGGCGGGTCTGTTGAGCGTGCTGGCACTGCTGGCTATGGCCATGGCACTGCTGCCACCGACGCCTTAGTCATGCCAGGCGCATTGTTGGGCATAACGGTTCTGCAAGTGGCGCTGCTGGCCTGCATCGCAATCATCGATTTGAAGCGACGCACCATACATAGCGGCGTTCTGCTGGCTCTGGCGGGACTTTCTCTCTTCAGCGCTCTTGCAAACAACCATCCCGTTCTGCCATCGGCACTGGTCGGCGCGCTCTTTGCTGGCGGCGCATTCGGCCTGGCATACCAAGGTGGCAGGCTATTCGGCAGGCAGATTGACGCGCCACCGGAAACAATCGTCTTCGGGAAGGGAGATGTCTGGCTGGGGACGGTCTGTGGGTTGGCTGTCGGTTTTCCTGGCGCGCTAGCCGTGGTGCTGCTGGCGATGTTGTTTGGCGGGTTGAGCGCTGGCGTCTATGTAGCGGTTTTCAGCTGGACAGGGCGCGGTTATCAACCATTCACCGCGCTGCCCTATGGACAGAATATCGCCCTAGCTACGCTAGCTGTGATGATTTCACCGATTCATTTTTTTGCTATTGGTCACAGTTAGCGCAATGTCCTGGGACCGCTCACGTTTGCCCATCCTTCTATCCCTGGTGGCAGTTTTGCTCGTGGGTTTATGGCTGCGAACAGCCATGCTGGATTCGTTTCCACCCGGCGTCAGCAGTGACGAGGCAGTCAACATTGTAGACGGCTTTCATTTTGCCCACACAGGTCGCCTCGCGCTCAAAGAAGACTTCGGCTCTGAACCATTCAGGCCGGTACTTGGCGCATTTACCTCGTTATTGTTTGGCAACAGCCTATGGGCATATCGCTATGCGTCGGCGCTGCTTGGATTTTTGTCGCTGGCAGCATCTTTCTGGGCATGCCGCCAGTGCCTCGCCGACCAGCCAACTGCCATTCGTGATCTGGCCGGGTTGTGTGCCGTGGTATTTTTGGCGACCGCTCTCGGACATATCACGATCAGCCGCTCGGTCTATCGAGCCGTTCCGCTTACATTTTTTTTGTCGATGGCTATAGGCTTCACCTGCATAGCCATGCGAACAAAACGTACTGAGAACTTTGTCGCAAGCGCTTTGTTTGTTGCGCTTGGCAGCTACAGCTATGCGACGGGTTTGTTCGCCGTGCTCATCTATCCTCCGCTAGTCGCCAAAGAAGTCCTGACGCAGCCTCGAGACGCGCGGCGCTGGTTGCGCAGCTTTCTATTTTGCGCAGCCACCATATTGATCTTGACACTGCCTCTCGTCTGGTTCTGGTTCTTGCAGCCCGATTCCATAATGGCGCGAGCAAGTGATGTCACAGAGGTTCGCAATAGCTTGGCCCGCGCAACCGAGCTGATGCTTGAGCAGTACTTCGTCCTAGGCGACGAGAACCCACAATACAATGTGGCAGACGCGCCACTGATCGCGCCGGTTGCCGCACCGCTGTTTCTGCTTGGCTGTTTGATGCTCCTGCTGCGGATTCGGCATGCCTCGTCGCTAATTCTGCTCGCGCTGATTGCCTTGACAGCGATTCCTACGATGATCACCAACGAAATCTCACACGGTTTGCGCATGTACGGCGCGTTCGCCGTGCTTTCAATTGTAACTGGAATGGGCTTGCTTCCAATCTTTGGCTTGCTTCGGCACATCATTATGAGCATCGCAGCCGTAAAATGGGTATTGCTGTTTTTCGTTTTGACCCTATTCGCGCATGCAGCCCTAGCGTCCGAGCGCACTTATTTCGGTTTTTGGAACAGGGAGATGACAGAAGCGCGAAAATGGCGGATGTATGATGTCGACCTGAGTCCTGGCGAATGGTTCTTCCGATCCGATCGCAAGCATCTTTCAAACTGGGTGAAGGCGCAGAACGAGCCGCTTCTTTTGCCAGTGGAAGAGCTAAACAAGCCCATCGAGCGAGCATTGCTACTATCTCGATATCCGAAAGTAAAATCTGCCGAAAGAGATTTCCAACTTCCTGCCGGCACAGTCTTGGTCCTTCCCTGGTCGCTGGAGAGGAACCAGTTCATGGGAGATGCCAGGCACTATGCCTTGTTGCAAGATAACACCATCACCATCCTCCCGCCGCTTGCCGATGAATCAATAGCGGAGTTGTCGCGCAGCCTCGCGAGCGCTGCCGAAGTCCAAAATCCTGGCAGCAACATTCCCATAGTTGCGCGTTATGTCTCGTTGGCGTCCGAGCTTTCTATAGCGTATATGCTCCCTGCCGATACACCGACAGGCATTGCGCGCTTCAACAAGGAACTGGAGCTAACACAATGGGTTGGCCCAAAGACGCTCACAGAAGCGGGCATCCATCAATTCACTTTGGAATGGACAGTCAATCGGCCCGTCAGCCACAGGTATGCTGCATTCCTTCAACTGGCCACAGCGAAATGGGAGACACTGGTCGGCGAAGATCGTTACATCCAGCGATTTCTGCATCCCACCTTGGGCTGGAGCGTGGGTGAACATGTCCCAATGCGATTTGAATTGGACGTTATCGCACTACCACCGCCAGGCGCGTATCGACTGGTTTCGGGCGCATGGTATCTGAATGGAGGTACGGCGCAAGTAACAGAGACAGCGGTCGACGCAATAGACAAGGCCGCGACGATCGGCTGGATCAAGGTGCCACAAATGGCACAGCCGACGCCGCCTGCGGATGCGATTCCGGTCGTCCTGACTTTTGGAAACCAATTCCGGCTGTCGCATTTTCATGTTTCGCAGGCTGCCGAAAATCAGATCGTCGTCACACTATATTGGACCGCGCTGGTCGACAGCCCTGCAATAGATGCCACGATCTTTGTGCATGCAGCCGACGCGCATGACAATATAGTCGCGCAAGATGATCAAAGGCCCTGGCAGGGACAATATCCGACCTTTATTTGGGATGCTGAAGAAATTGTGAAAACAGAACACACACTGATGCTGCCCAGGCTTGATGCAAACCAGTTACACGTCGGCATGTATACGCTAGCAAATCTCACCAGGCTTGCAGCAAGCAGTGAGGGCGAACGGCTGCCCAATGATCGCGCTTACCTGGGCGAGCTTTCCAAGCTTGTGAAGTCTAACGGGCGAGATCGGTCGTACTCTGAATAGCGGACTGTTGGCTAGGCATCTTCAAACTTGGCGATGACGCCGCTGCCAAGGCAGACATCATTATCATAAACGACAGCCGCCTGCCCTGCTGTGATATCACGCTGCGGCTCATCAAAGCGCACATGGAAGCTGTCGGCGCTGGTAACGACCACTTCGGCACGTTGAGGCTGCGCACGGTAACGAATCTTGACCTGGGCGCGAAACTGCGAGTCGGGTGGCGCGCCGCTGATCCAGTTGGCATTTTCGGCTCTCAGGCAATCGCGCCCCAGCTGGTCGCGCGTGCCCACGATCAACGCGTTTCGAAGCGGATTGGTCGCCAGCACATACAGCGGCTCGCGATACGACAGGCCCAAGCCCTTGCGCTGCCCGATCGTGTAATTTGCCAACCCGCCATGCTCGCCCAGCACATCCCCAGCGGTCGTAACGATGGGCCCCGCCTGCATGACATCCGGCGCGTGCAGCCGCAAAAAGTCGCGATAATCGCCCCGCCCCAAGAAACACAAATCCTGGCTGTCTTGCCGGCTCGCCACATGCAAGCCCAGTTCTGCCGCCAACTGCCGCACACGCGCTTTGGGGTAATCGCCAACCGGGAACATGGCGCGTGAAAGCTGCGCTTGCCCGAGCACGCTGAGCACATAGCTCTGGTCTTTGTTGTGATCAATTCCTCGTTTGAGCAGCCAACCGCCAGCCGCATCAGGCTTTAGGCGAGCGTAGTGTCCGGTCGCCAGATAGTCGGCATCCAGCGCCAGCGCATGATTCAACAGCCACTCAAAGCGAATGCGCCGATTGCATTCCAGGCAGGGGTTTGGCGTATTGCCACTGCGATGCCCGTCAATGAAATACTCTACAACCGTGCCACGAAAAATATCCTGCGTATCCAGCACATAAAAGGGTATGCCGAGCTGGTCGGCGATTCGGCGAGCATCACCCATCTGCGTCGGCGTGCAACAGCGATTATGGGCCGCGCCACCCATCGCCGGGTCTGACCACAGGCGCATCATCATGCCGACCACATCATAGCCAGCGCGCACCAACAGCGCCGCAGCAACTGAACTATCCACACCGCCACTCATGGCGACGACAACGCGCTTGCCTCGTTCTTTCATTCACGCCTCTCAGTCTCCCCGAAAAGTCGGGGGGAGGCAACGGCATGCGCGGATTCTGTCGACAGGGCGGTGATGGGGGAACAGCGTCTTGTTCACGGAATACAACACTCCCATCCGGGTCTGGCTCACCGTTCCGGCACAGCAGCGGGCTTGGCTGCAGATTGTCTGCCATTTTCTCGAAGAGCATCGTTGGCGTACAGGTTCCGCAGCTTCTTGGATGCATCCGCCAAGACATCCACCACATAGTCAATATCGCTCGTTGTCGTGCTCGTCCCGACAGACAGCCGCAAACCGCACTTGGCCGCCTCTGGCGAATACCCCAACGCCAGCAGAATCTCGGATGGAGCGGGATCGCCGACCTTGCATGCCGAGCCGCTGCTGGCAGAGATTCCCCACATGTCCAAGTGCATCAGCAGGGCGTTGGCATCGATGCCAGGCAGCACAAAACTGGCATGGGACGGCAGTCGCTGAACAGGGTGCCCGCTGAGTTCCGCCCCCGATACGGCTTGCAAAACGCCAGCCACCAGCCGATTGCGCAGCCTGGAAAAATGCGCGCTGCGCTCTGCATTTTCATCATGCGCCAATTCCAAGGCTTTGGCCAAGCCAACGATGCCCGCTGTATTGTGTGTGCCGGCGCGCTGCCCATGCTCATGACCGCCACCGGTTATGGCGCTTGCCAGTTCGATGCCTTCGCGGATGTACAAAATGCCCACGCCTTTGGGGCCATAGAATTTGTGCGCCGACAAGCTGAGCATATCCACGCCCAGCGCACCCACATCCAACGTCATCTGCCCGCCCGCCTGGACGGCATCGCTGTGAAAAGGGACACCATGCCGCCGCGCGATGAGGGACAATCGCGTCAGATCGTTGATGCTGCCCAACTCGTTGTTGGCATAAATCACGCTGGCGATCGCGCCGCCCTGCCGGCAAGCCTGCTCGAAAGCCGCTTCGTCCACCAAGCCCGAGCTATCGACTGGCACAAACTCTGCCTCGAAGCCCATCAGCGCATCCATCTGGCGAATCGTCTGCGTCACCGCGCTGTGTTCGACCGGCGAAGTGATCAAGCGATTCGACTTTCCGAGCTGCCGCGAGCGCCAACCCGCGCCACGAACTGCCAGGTTATCACTTTCGCTGCCGCCACCGGTGAAGACGACTTCTGCCGCCTGGCAACGCAGTATGGCAGCCACGCGTTCGCGGGCATCTTCGACAGCGCGCTCGGCAGCGCGGCCATATTGATGCGCCGATGACGAATTGCCATAAACTTCGCCGAAAAAAGGCAGCATCGCCTTCTGCACGCGCACGTCTATTGGCGTGCTCGCCGAGTGATCCAGGTAGACCTGTCGCCGTTCGCGCATGACAATCTTTCGTGGAAGCTTACTCGTGCATAAGTGAACCGACGCTATTCTACTGGATGGCTGCACGGCAATTCAACAGGCAAGCCCGTTTGCCCCCTCGTTCCTCCCGAAAAGTCGGGGGGAAGCCAAAACGAAGCAATTGGGATGCTGTTGATAGCACAAGGAATCACCTGCGAGAACATCCACCATAGGGCTTTTACTCTTTGTCTCTGCGCCTCTGTGGCAATATACCGTACTGTCCTTTGTACCCTTTGTGGCTCTGTGGAGAAAAAGATTTGAAGCGATTGCCCTGCGATGAGCGCGCTTCCAGGGTTTATTCAATACGCTTTTGCATTATCATATTGAGCTTAGGCGGCCGCAACGATGTCGATGATCGGCAGCCTGCACAGCGACTAGGGAGGCGCGAATCATGCCCAAAATCCGCAAAGTAGTGGCTCGCGAGGTACTCGATTCGCGCGGCAACCCGACAGTCGAAGTCGAGATCGCGCTGGATGAAGGAACGCGGGGACGCGCTATTGTGCCCAGCGGCGCATCCACCGGCGAACACGAAGCGCTGGAAATGCGTGATGGCGACAAGACGCGCTATCTGGGCAAGGGCGTCTTAAAAGCTGTCGCGGCGGTCAATGAGGTCATCGCGCCGGAGATCATCGGTCGGTCGCCAAGCGAGCAGAAGGCGCTGGACGAGCTGATGCTGGAACTGGATGGCACCCCCACAAAGAGCCGGTTGGGCGCGAACGCTATTTTGGGCGTGTCGCTGGCGCTGGCGAAGGTGGCCGCCGAAAGCCTGCGTCTGCCTCTGTACGCCTATTTGGGCGGCGTGCACGCACATGTTTTGCCCACGCCCATGATGAATATCATGAACGGCGGCAAGCACGCCTTGGGCAGCACGGACTTCCAGGAATTCATGGTCATGCCAGTGGGTGCGCCAACGTTCAGAGAGGCGCTGCGCTGGGGAGTCGAGATTTATCATCAACTGGGCCAGCTGCTGCACAGCAAGGGCTACCAAACGACGATCGGCGATGAAGGCGGTTTCGCGCCCAGCCTGGGCAGCAATCAAGCTGCGCTGGATGTGATCATGGAAGCGATTGACAAGGCAGGGTATCGAGCCGGCGAAGACATCTGCATCGCGCTGGACCCGGCTGCATCAGAAATCTATCAGGATGGCATCTATCATCTGGAGATCGAAGGCAGGCAGCTCTGTGGCGAAGAAATGGTCGAGTTTTGGTCGGACTGGTGCGCGGGTTATCCTATCATCTCCATTGAAGATGGCTTGGACGAAAACGACTGGGCGAACTGGACGCGGCTGACAGCTGCCATTGGCGACCGCGTGCAGGTGGTCGGCGATGACCTGCTCGTCACCAACGGCGACAAAGTTGCGCGCGCAATCAAAGAAGGGGCTGCCAATGCGCTGCTGCTGAAAGTCAACCAGATCGGCACATTGACCGAAGCCTTTGTGGCCGGGCAGCTGGCGCAGCGCCACAATATGACCGTGGTGACCAGCCATCGCAGCGGCGAGACCGAAGACAGCACGATCGCCGATATCGCTGTGGCCATGAACAGCGGGCAGATCAAAACGGGCGCGCCGGCTCGCACCGACCGCGTTGCCAAGTATAATCAGTTGCTGCGCATTGAAGAGCAATTGGGCAGCGCCGCGCGTTATGCTGGCATGGCGGCATTCGCCAACCTGAATGCCGATGTGCGCTAGACTCGACAACGGCATCAGAATGGAGATGGAACGAGCGTGCGACTAAGCCTGTACAGCAAACATACCAAGATCGTTGCCACGATTGGACCCGCTTCTTGCGAGCCAAGCACCTTGCGCGCCATGATCCGCGCGGGCATGAATGTTGCGCGCATCAACTTCTCGCATGGCGACCACCAGACACATGGACGGACAATCGACCACATTCGCCGCATTGCCTCCGAAGAAGGCACGGTTGTTGCCGTGCTCTGCGATATTCAAGGGCCGAAGATCCGCATCGGCGCGCTGCAGGAAGACCCCATGATGCTGGAAATCGGCGATAGCGTGACGCTAACCCTGGACGATGTCATCGGCAGGAATGGGCTCATCTCGCTGCCACATCCAGAATTCCTGCGCGATATCGAGGCCGGCACCACGCTGCTGCTGGACGATGGCAACCTGCAGTTTGCTGTCAAGGAGGCCGACGGCAAGAATCTCCTCTGCGAAGTTGTGGTGGGCGGTCCGTTAAAATCGCGCAAGGGTGTTTCTGCCCCCAAGGCCCGTTTGACGCTTTCCGCGATCACCGACAAAGACCGCGAAGATATTGAATTTGCCTTGTCGAAAGACTGCGACTACATCGCGATGTCCTTTGTGCGCACCGCCAACGACATTCACGAGCTAAGCGCCTTGATGAATCAACTGGGCGCGCGGGTTTCGGTTATCGCCAAGATCGAAATGGGCGAAGCGCTGGAGAATATCGAAGACATCATCGCCGTCTGTGATGGGATTATGGTGGCGCGCGGCGACCTGGGCATAGAAACGCCCGCCGAAGAAGTGCCCTTCCACCAGAAGCGCATCATCAACCTGTGCAATGAAGCCGCCAAGCCCGTCATCACAGCGACGCAAATGCTTGAGTCCATGACAGAGAATCCCCGCCCTACCCGCGCCGAAGCCAGCGATGTCTATAATGCGATTTTGGATGGCACGGACGCCATCATGCTCAGCGCCGAAAGCGCCAGCGGCAAGTACCCCGTGCGCGCTGTGGAAGTAATGAGCGAGATCGCCTCCATCGCCGAGAAGAACCTGCCCTACCAAGGCGACGGAGCGCAAAAGGCGCAGTCATGGCGCAAGCCAGGCAGCGAACCCCGCGAAGAAATGTCCGATGCCATCAGCAAAGCCACCTCGGACATATCGGAAGTGATCAAGCCCAAAGCCATCGTAACCACGACCATGTCGGGTTATACAACGCGGCGAGTCGCCAAAGAACGTCCGCGCACGCCGATATTGTGCATGACGCCCAACGCAACCACGCAGCGGCTGATGGCCTTGGTCTGGGGCGTGACTGCGCTGCAAATCCCCGAGTTCACCACCATCGACGAGATGATCCGCAACATCATCCGCGCAGCGCACAGCCAGCATCTGGTGGTGGAAGGCGACCGACTGGTGATTATTGCTGGCGTGCCCTTCGGCGTAGATGGGCAGACCAACCTCATCAAGATTCATACTGTCGGTGAAGCCGGCGAAATCTAGCTAGTCCAGCTCTTGCGAGGCAACCCAGCGGGCGTCTATCGGCGCAGGCTCGGCTGGCTGTACATGCCGCGAACTGGTGGGGATGGTGCCATCGGATGTCGGGTTGATTTGGCTGGTGGCGCAGCGCGGACAGATATTCCAGGGCAACTCTAGCAGGTAGTCGCAATAGGCGCAGGCTTTCTTGAGCCGATGATGGCAATTCGGGCAGGCTTGCCAATCGCGCTGCACACGCTGGCTGCAGCCAGGGCAGCTCGGGCGCTCTTCGATCTCTTGCAGCAGCGCTTCTTCTTCCAGCGACCGTTCGTATACTTCTGACAAGGTTTCGCGGGGCCGCAACAGCACATAGATCAGCAAGCCTGGCAAGTTGAGAAGGAAAACCAACAGGCCAACCAGGATGGGCGCCAATGGATCGCGCGAACGCATGCGCATATCGCGGGATGCCCAGATGACAATCGCCAGCCAGAACGCCGCCGCCACCACCGCCGCAAACACAAAAGCGACCAGGAAAATGTCATTCAGGCTTTCAGGCATGGACTGATCTCCTGCAGGTATCATGCAGTTTCATTTGCATCAGCCGCCATTCCCGCTGTTATTTGTTGAATTGCCGACCAGCAAGATGACCTCGCCAACGACAATATCGAATTGGTGTCCCGATGCATAAAAGGTGACCGAGTCGATGAGAAAAGGGCGGATTTCTTCGGCGATCAGATTCAGCAGATTGTCCGAGTCGAAGGTGTACCAGACTGCTTGCTTGGTGTGTATATGATCCTGGATGCAGCTGGCGCAAGTCTTCCTGGCCGCGCCGGTGACATCTTCGGCATAATAAAAGCCGCGCAGCCACGAGCCGTGACTCCCATAGATGTCACGGTAATCAATGCGCAGCATCAGAATGCACTCGCTGGCCAAGGAACCGCAAACACTAAGCGACTGATTTTCGGGACTGAAAGTGGTCAGGACGCGCATGGTATCAAAGCCGCTGACATCCAGACCGCCCGGGAAAACCTGCGTACAGCGCACTTCTCCATTGGTGCGCGCATTGTTGACCCGTCGCAAGCGCATGCCCTGCCGCCCTTCAAATTCGACCAAGCTGTAGGTGCCTTGCGGCGTCTGGTCTGGCGGCACAGTGCATTCCCAGCTGGGTGGCGCAGCTGTTGAATCAGCCGGCTCGATCAAGCTGAAGGTTGGGTCGGTCAAGACACTTTGCATGCGGTCTTGCTGGATGACGCTGCGGCTGCCCAGGCGCATGACCAGTTCTTGTCCGGCTCGGGCGCTGCTGGGCGAGCTCGGCTCATCCAAGAAGCGCGCAGTGCCCCGTCCAGACAGGCTGAACAAGCGCAATTCGTCTTCGCTGGCGCTCAGGCGGTATCTTCCCTTGGAAAGCAGCTGCACATGCACGCCGCTGCCGCTGGGCTCGTCGCTGTAGATATCCATTTGCAGGCTGCGCTCGCCGACGCCGGTAACCAAAATATCCAGCGAGCCCCGAAATCGAGTGAACTGGATGCGCTGCGGAAGCTGGCTCCAGTCAAAGCGCGGTGTGTTGGCATAATCGAAAGTGAGGACGGTGTTGCCCTGCAACGTGACCGCAGCCAACAACGATGTTTGCGCATCGACTTCGGCCAAGTTATGAAACTGAATAGTCGCCTGGGAAAGTGCATCGGTGCTGATGCTGGTTACCGTGTCGGTGAGGTTGCGCTGGTCGCGTTCTACTGCTTCGATCAAATCAGCGCCAGTGATGCCGACAGTGCCTTTGGCGACTTCCAGCGATACGGGCAGTGCCACCGCCGACTGGAACAGGAATTGGTAAACGCCGAAGACGATACCGATCGTCAGCACGCAGAAACAGGCAAATGCGACCAGCAACACCATCCAGGCGACACGTTCTGGATGAGCTGCGCCGATTTCTGCCGCTGATGGCGCTGGACCGGCAGCTTGCGCGGTCGCCATGGTTTGGTCGGTCAAGGTTTGACCTCGTAGAGAAGCAATTCAATGCAAGCTCACATAGTATAGCATTGCAGGCTGTAATGATGCCGCGACAATGCGCTATAATTGAGCCAGATCGCAGAGCGTATTCAGAAGGGGCCCGGTACATGTCCGGTCATAGCAAGTGGTCGACCATCAAGCGCAAGAAAGGGGCGGAAGACGCCAAGCGCGCCAAGATATTCACACGGCTGGGGCGCGATATCATGGTGGCGGCACGCGAAGGCGGCGGCGACGAAAGCGCAAACCCACGGCTCAAACTGGCAATAACCAAAGCTCGCGCAGCCAACATGCCCAAAGACAATATTGAACGAGCCATCAAAAAAGGCACTGGCGAAATCGCCGGTGGCGAAGTGGTCGAGATCGTCTATGAAGGCTATGGTCCTGAAGGCGTGGCATATATCGTGGAGATCTTGACGGACAACAAGAACCGCGCGCTGGCCGAGATCAAACACACTTTCAGCAAGCACGAAGGCAGCCTGGCTACCAATGGCGCCGTCGTATGGCAATTTGACCAAAAGGGGTATCTTGCGCTAGCTGGCGATGTCGACTTTGATGACGTGTTCATGGAAGCGGCCGAAGCCGGCGCGGAAGATGTCGTAGAAGAAGACGACCTCATTATCGTCTATACGCCGCGAGATGAATTCTCGGCTGTTGAGCAGGCTTTGACACAAGCCGGCTACCAGTTTGAAGACTGCGAGCTGCGCTGGTTTCCGCAAAACGAACTGGATATATCCAAGAGCAAGGCGCTGCAGAACATGCGCTTGATGGAGAAGCTGGAAGAGTCGGACGATGTGCAGACGGTTGCCTCGAACCTGAGTATCAGCGACGAAGTGCTGGCGGCCTACGAGTCCTAAGATGATCTCGCTTGGCATCGATCCTGGCACCGCATCGCTGGGTTATGGCCTGGTGCAAGAATTGCCTAATGGCACGTTGCAACTGGTGGATTATGGCGTTATCCGCACAGCAGCCGACTGGTCCATGGCGACGCGCTTGCAGAAAATCTACGATGAATTGCGCGGCGTCATCGCGGCCCATCGTCCCGACCGTGCCGGCGTCGAGGAGTTGTTCTTCGCGCGCAATGTATCGACCGCGATCAGCGTGGCACAGGCGCGCGGCGTGGTGCTGCTGGCGCTGCATGGCGCTGGCTTGCCTATCGCCGAGCACAAACCCAACGCAGTGAAGATGGCTGTCTGCGGATATGGCGGCGCAGACAAAGCGCAGATGCAAGAGATGGTGCGGCTGCTGCTGGGGCTGGAAAAGACGCCACGCCCCGATGACGCTGCCGACGCACTGGCCGTTGCGATCACCGATCTGCACAGCTACCGCCTGCACAGCCTGGAACTGGCTTAGGCAGCGACGATGATCGCCACGCTTGAAGGGCAGATTGCACAGACATCAGCCGATAACTTGATCGTTACAGTTGGCGGCGTTGGCCTCGAGGTGATCGCGCCGTATAGCACCACCGAAAAACTGGGCGCAGGACGGGTCTTTCTGTACACGCGACTGGTCGTGCGCGAAGATTCGCTGACGCTCTATGGTTTTGGCACGGTCGGCGAGCGCGAATTGTTTGACGCCGCGCTCAAGATAAGCGGCATCGGACCGAAGATCGCCATCGCCATGCTGAGCACGTTGACTGTCGACCATATTCGCAGCGCTGTGCTCAATGATCGCCCGGAAATCATCAGCCGCGTGCCGGGCATAGGCAAGAAGACCGCGCAGAAAGTCGTGCTGGAGCTGCAAGACAGGCTCTCCCACCGCTTGGACACGTTGCCGACCGATGCCGAAGATGACACAATCAGCGAATTGATCGATGCTTTGACCGGGCTGGGCTACAGCGTTGTCGAAGCACAGACGGCCATTCAGCAGATCCCGCTGGATGCGCCGTCCGACCTGGAAGAACGTCTGCTGCTGGCGCTGCAATCGCTAAGCAGGTAACATGACAAACTTGCGCAGTACGGGAGTGTGCCTATGGCGGCTGAGTTGATCGGCAAGCGCGTCGACGTGCTGGACAAGGGCTGGATCGAGCTGGTTGATCTGATGCCACACCCGGCCTCGGCAGTCAGTGGCGATCTCGCGATTGTCAATGCGGCGCGCGTCAGTTTTCTTGGCGAAAGCAAAGGAAGCCAGCGAGACAAACGGCTGCTATTTTACCTGCTGCGCCATCGGCATACCTCGCCATTTGAGATGGTCGAGTTCAAATTTCGCGTGCGCGCGCCGCTGGTTACCTGGTGGCAATGGGTGCGCCACCGCACTTGGAATATGAATGCGCAGTCGGGCCGGTACACGCCTTTCCAAGAGAGCGACTTCTATGTGCCTTCTGTCTGGCGCAGGCAGAGCGCAGACAACAAGCAAGCCAGCGAAGGCAGCCTGGATGAGCAGCCCAGCGGCGAACTGACGCAAAAGCTGCTGGCGCATTATGACGAAGGCTATCGCTTGTATGCCGAAGCGCTGGAACGCGGCGTATCCAAAGAAATGGCGCGCCTCTTCCTGCCTGGCTTCAGCGTATATTACACTTGGGTGACCAAGATCGACGCCCACAACCTGATGCACTTCTTGCGCTTGCGCATGGCGAGCGATGCACAATACGAGATTCGCGCCTATGCCGATGCAATCTACCAGCACTTCTTCGCGCCAGCGCTGCCTTGGACAGCCGAGGCTTTCCAAGAATTCGCGCTCGATGTCGACTAAGCCTGGTCGCGGCGGTTGATGAGGAATTCTGAACTGCGCTCGAAGTAGTCGCGCATTTGGCTGCGGGCTGGTTCGGCTATGCCCACGCTGTCGATTGCCGCCCACATGTGCTGCAGCCAGTGGTCTCGTGCCTGCTGATCGATCGCAAAGGGGAAGTGGCGCATGCGCAAGCGCGGATGCCCGCGTTCGGCGGAATATTCGCTGGGTCCACCAAAGAATTGCACCAGAAACATCCGCAAAAATCGGCGCGACTGGCTGAGATCATCGGGATACATGGGCCGCAGGACGGGATCTTTATCGACTGCGTCATAAAAGGCATCGGCCAGGCTGTGGATGGACTCCGCGCCGATGAGGTCGTAGATGCTCTGGGGTCGGTAGCTCATGAATCCCTGCGGTGAGACGATCTGGCGCAAGATTTGTGAATCGCTCGCGGATCTTGAGCGGTCGTACCCGCGCCGGTCAATCATAGCGTCAAACTATGACTTTACAATCCTTGCCCTGCCGCTACAATCCAGTTCTACCATCGGGCAGACAGCAGGGACGGCTGACTTCATGGCAATCATCACAAGATTCGCTCTATTGTTGGGGGCGTTGCTGGTCGCGTGCAGCAGCCTCGGCCTGGCGCAGGAAAGCGAAACAATCAACGTCATCGGCTCGGGCATCACCAACGCGCTGGTAATGCAGTTGGCAGATTCCAGTGCGAATGCGCTGGATGTCAGCGATCTGGGCAGCGCGCGCGGCATCGACCTGTTCTGCAATGGCGATATCGACCTGGCGACCAGCACGCGCGAAATGACGGACGCCGAGGCGACTATCTGCGCTGCCAACGAAGTGAATTACAGCCAGTTGCTGGTCGGGCATCAGATAATCGCTTTTGCCGCCCATCCCGATGCGCCCGATGCCTGCTTGTCCGCCAGCAACCTTGACGATATGTTCAAGCCGACAGCCAGCCACCAGCTAATAGACTGGTCATTTGAAAGCGGCGCCCATGCCGAGCTGCCCTTGACTTTGATCTTGCCAGCGCAGGACCAGATCGCCTACGCCATATTGGATAACCTGGTGGTTGGCGATGGCTTGCGGCTGGACGGAGCGGATGCCACGGCGGATTCTGTTGCAGAGACGCCCGGCGCCCTGGCGGTAGTGCAGTGG
The DNA here is from genome assembly GCA_002238485.1 of Chloroflexi bacterium bin20. Classification (GTDB taxonomy): domain Bacteria; phylum Chloroflexota; class Anaerolineae; order Aggregatilineales; family Phototrophicaceae; genus UBA6055. The sequence continues at coordinate 719,432 of MPMG01000001.1, forward strand.
TCGTCTGCAATGACAGATGACGAAGGACTCAAGCTGCTGCAGATGCGCGATGCCAATTCTGGGCAATGTTTGTCGCCATCGGTAGAAGCGGTAGAAAATGGACAGTACGCGGCAGCGCAATCGCTCTATGTGTATGTGAATCGGGTGCGCCTGGAAGCGAGCCAGTCCTTGATGCCCTTCCTGGAATACGCGGTTGCGCCTGCCAATGCCGGGCTGGTCGAGGCAGCAGGCATCACGCCGCCCAGCGCCTCCCTTTACGAGTTGAATGCTGAATTGCTGGCCGATGCCGAAGCCATGCCGCTGCTCAGTGGCGATGCGAGCGCGTTCAGAATCCCGCCGTCGCTAGCAGGCGCTGTGCGTATTGTCGGCGCAGCCAATGCGCATCAGCCATTACGAAGCCTGGGCGAGCAGATGACGCGCAGTCACCCGCAGTTGCAAATTGACTTCGACTTGGCTGGCAGCGGCGCTGGCATCACAGCCTTGTGCGCAGAAGAAGCCGATATCGCCGTGCTGGATGACCAGCTGTCGACAGATGAATGCGCGGGCAATGGCGTGGTCGCCCTGCCCTTCCCCATTGGCGCGCTCGCGACAGTGCTTGTGGGCAACGCCGGCGACGAGTTTTCCGCTTGCCTGACCAGCGAGCAGATCGTTCAAATGTGGCGGGCGGAATCGGCTGAGGTGGTTGAGCAGTGGTCGGATCTTGGCGAAGACTTCCCGCAGACGCCGCTGATGCTCTTCGGCTTGAGCTTGCTGGATGCGCATACGGACATTCTGCTGCAAGCGGCAGGGGATCTTATCCCGCCGGTGCGCCGCGATACCGAGCAAGACTATGACCCGAATTATCGCGCTGCCGCCGTTGCCAATGTGCCGGGGGCGCTGACCTATATGACCTGGTCAGATTATGAAGGCGTGCTCGCCAAGGAACAGGCAAATGTCCGCGCGGTTGCGGTAGATGGCGGCGCTGGTTGTGTCGCGCCCACGGATGCCAGCATCGGCGAAGGCGCCTATGCGCTTTCACGCGCAGCCAATCTGCTGGTACGCGAGGCGGCGCTGGCGGATGTCAATATCCAGTCATTCCTGTGGACGCTGTATGGTGATGACAGCTGGTCGCAAGTGACTCGCGAAGGCTTCATCGGCATTTCTGCGCTGGAATTGCCGGTCCTGCGCCGCGAATTGCAAGTGGCCTTCCGCACAGCCGAAGCGGCCTATCCGCAACCAGACGCAGCAGCCGACTCCGAATGAGTTGGGCTGGGGACTGCCGCGTCTGGGACAGTGCTCGCGTGCCCGGCACGAGCGTCTGATCGGGAGCCCCGCATGCGTGGCGAATACATCGCCTTAGACTTGGAGACGACGGGGCTCAGCGCCGACCGCGACGAGATTATTGAGATCGGCGCAGCTCGTTTCCGTCAGGGCGAGATCGTCGAGCGTTATCAAACTCTAGTCAATCCTGGCAAGCCAATCCCGTCCGAGATCACGCATTTGACTGGCATAGATGATGAAGATGTCGCCGATGCGCCGCGCATGCACACGCTGCTGCCCAGATTGCGCGCGTTTTTTGGCGATAGCACAATCATTTGTCACAATGTCGGCTTTGATGTCGGCTTTATGCAAACGCACGATCTGCTGGCAGATAATCCCGCGCTGGACACATTTGAGTTGGCTTCTATGTTGCTGCCGGCCGCCTCACGCTACAACCTGGGCAGCCTGGCCGCGCAGATGGGGGTGCCCCTGAAAAACGCCCACCGCGCTTATGATGATGCCGCAGCGACCGGGCGGCTGTATTGGCAGTTGTGGCTGAAGTTGTGCGACCTGCCCAGCAGCTTGCTAGCCGAAATCATCCAGCTTGGCAGCAGCATCGACTGGGCATTGCGCGGCGTAGTCCAAGAAGCGCTGCACGAGGCGCTGCGCAATGCAGAAGCGACACCTTCGATGCAGCAGCAATTCGCGGTGGAGTCGATTTTTGGCGAACAAGCAGAGAAGGCCTCCCGCCCGCTGGATATCACGGTTGCCAGTCGAAACCCGCTGTCCTTGCCCACAGTCTTGCAAGTATTCAGCGAAAACGGCCCTCTGGCGGCGCAGCATGACAGCTTTGAAGTGCGACCACAGCAGACACACATGGCGCGCGAGGTGGCACAAGCGCTTAATGGCGGGCAGCAATTGTTGATCGAGGCGGGCACAGGCACGGGCAAGTCGCTGGCCTATTTGATCCCGGCGGCGGGCTGGGCGCTAAAAAACAGCAACCGAGTCACAATCGCCACCAACACCATCAATCTGCAAGAGCAGTTGCTAAAAAATGATATTCCTCTAACCCGGCGGGTGGTCGGCAAGGAACTTCGCGCGGCGCTGATGAAAGGGCGCAACAATTATCTCTGCCCTCGGCGGCTGCGGACTCTGCGTCGGCGCAAACCGACCAACAACGATGAATTGCGCACCCTGGCGAAGATCCTGGTCTGGCTGCACGAAGGTGGCGCTGGCGATCGAGGCTCGATTACGCTGCGCGGTCGTGATTGGCAGGTGTGGTCGCGGTTGAGCGCCCAGGACGAAGGCTGCACGTCGACGCGCTGCGCGACCGAAATGGCTGGCATTTGTCCTTTTCATCGCGCGCGCAAACAGGCAGAAGCCGCCCATATCGTCATCACCAACCACGCCCTGCTAGTTGCAGACGCGGCGGTAGAAAACCGCGCCTTGCCCGCCTATCACAACCTGATCGTGGACGAGGCGCATCACCTGGAAGCTGCCATCACCAGTGGGATGAGCCGCCAAATCGACCAGCGCAAACTGATGGGGCGCTTGAACGATATCGGCAAGTGTCTGAACCTGTTCCTGAACGATGCGCGCAGGGGATTTCCGCCCGAAGCAGCCCGCAAACTGGAGGACTTTATTCAGACAATCAGCCAAGCCATCGCCGAGATGCGGCTGTATATCCGGGCGTATTTCCGCGCGCTATTTGACTATTGCAAGAGCCAAAAGAGCGACCGCCACTATGGCATGCGTCTGCTTCAGAAGCATCGCGATTCAGGCAGTTTTGTCAGCGTGCAAAGCGCCTGGCAGCATCTGGCTTCGTACTTGCTAGCCCTGACTGACGCCCTGGAGCGACTGGTCAAAGCGCTGCCACGCTACGCCCAATATGGCCTGCCCGACTTCGCCGAATACCGCAGCGAGATCCGCGGGCATTGGCGCTTCATCGCCGAACTGCACGAACAGCTGGAACAATTCACCAGCGACCCCGACAGCAACGCCGTGTATGGACTGAAGTCGGGCGAACGCGCCGATATGCTGCAACTGACGATCTCGCCGCTGCATGTCGGTCCCATGATGGACGAATACCTCAGCCAGCGCCTGGAGAGTATCGTGTTGACCAGCGCCACGCTGCGCACACAAGACAACTTCGAGCACATGAAAGAGCGACTTTATGTCGAAGAATATCGCGAGCTGGCGCTTGGCTCACCCTTTGATTATCGCTCGTCCACCTTGCTTTTCGTCCCTGATGATATGCCCGAGCCAGGCAAGCGCACAGGGTATCAGCGCATGGTAGAGCGCGGCATCATCGAGCTGGCGACAGCGCTGAACGGGCGTGTCATGGTGCTGTTCACGAGTTATGCCCAGCTGCGTGAAACAGCGCTGCATATCTCGCCCCTACTGAAACTGGGCGAAATTGAAGTCTTCGACCAGAGCTTCGGTGGCAGCCGCGAGGTCTTGCTAGAGAGCTTCAAACGCGCCGATCGAGCCGTGCTGATGGGCGTGCGGAGTTTTTGGGAAGGCATCGATATCCCCGGCGACGATCTGAGCGCCTTGGTGATAGCGCGCTTGCCTTTCGCCGTCCCCAGCGAACCGATCTTTGCCGCGCGCGCAGAGACCTATAGCAATTCTTTCCAGCAATATGCCGTGCCCGATGCGATTCTGCGCTTTCGGCAAGGGTTTGGACGTCTGATCCGCAGCCGCAGCGACCGCGGTATAGTCGCCATATTCGACAGCCGCGTCATCAGCAAGCATTATGGTGCCAGTTTCCTTGAGTCGCTGCCCGATTGCACTGTACAATTTGGCGCGTTGGACAAATTGCCGAGCCTTGCCAAAGCCTGGATCGAGCGCCGATGAGAACGCCAGCCGGGCGCGAATGCCCGCATTATTACGCCGACTTCAACCGCCACACGCGCGATATTGAAGAATGCCGCCTCGCTAAAGCCAACCCTGACTCGCTGGATTGGCATGCCCGCGACTGCGTCAAGTGCCCGGTGCCCGATATCGCGCTCGCCAATGCCAGCCAGGACACGCAGCTCGTGCTCACGATCAAGAGCGGCATCTTCGGCTTGATGCGACGCGTGCATGTGGAAGCCATCTGTCTTACGACGGGCGAAAAGGTCGATCCCTATGTCGGCTGCCCGGACGACCACCCCGGTCTGGATATATTCCGCCAGGCCTTGGAAGGCAGCGATGATTAAAGCCGTGCTGCTGGACATGGACAATACCCTGTTGCACAACCCGGATGCGCAATTCGCCAGCGCTTTCCGCCAGCTTTTCGACGATTTCTTTCGTGACGAATTCGCCATTGATGGCAGCATCGAAGCGCTGCGGGCTGGGTTCGCCCACATGGGCAGAGATCTTGCCAACTGTCCTACCAATGCCGAAGCGCTGGTCGATTGCCTGGCGCATTGGCTGCCCCTCGCCCATGACGACGCCGACCATGCCCTGCGCCGATTCTACGCTGAGGTTTATGGCCAACTGCAGCCCTTGGTCTCTCCCGCAGATGGCGCAGCTGCCTTGATCGAGGGTCTGCTGGAGCAAGGGCTGCTGGTAGCGGTCGCGACCAATCCGCTTTATCCCGAGTCGGCGATAGTGCAGCGCCTGGAATGGGCGGGCTTGGGCGGGCTGCTCAATGAATTCGCGTTCGTCACGCACAGCGAGAATATGCACTTCGCGAAACCACGGCCCGAATACATTGCCGAGGTCGTGGCGCGCGTGGGCATCGAGCCAGACGAAGCGCTGGTGGTCGGAGACAGCCTGGTCAACGATATCCAATCTGCCCGAGCCATCGGCTGCCTGACCTGGCATGTGCGCGCCGACAGCAGCCTGGCAGACCTTGCCCGGCACATCCAGAGCGAAGCGTGGCGCGAGAACTATCAGCCACCCGCATTGCAGCCAGAGATGATCGCGCCGCAATATCGAGGCAATTTGGGCGCGCTGCGGGGCCTGCTGGCAGAATCATCGCCGAGCCAATGGCAGGAACACCCCGACCCGGCAGAATGGTCGATTTTGCAGATCGTTTGCCACCTGTGGACGACCGAGACGGCCGTGCATCAGGCGCGCTTGCAGAGCATCCTGGCCGAAGACGATCCTTTCTTGGCTGCATTGCCGCCGCCCGGACCGCATGTGCCACCCTGCCACGATGATGCCAATCTGGTGTTGCAGCGCTTCAACCGCGACCGGCAAGCGACGTTGTCGATGCTGGGCGGTTTGACCCCGGCGCAATGGCTGCGACCAGCGCGACACAGCATATTTGGCTTGACCACCTTGTTGGAAATGGCGTACTTTACAGCGCAGCACGACCGGCTGCATATCACGCAATTGTGCCAGACGCTCGGCAAATGCGCGGACGAGGCGGCTTTGAGTTGACTCTAATCGCGCCAACTGTACAATATGTGTAGAACGTTCTGAACATCACGATTGATGAACTGGAGCACGCGATGACCAGCGCAGTGCCGCCCCATCTGGAGCTAGGGCAAGCGGTCAACGAGGGACTGACCGCGGTCGAAGTAGCCATGCGCGAGGTTACAGCCAGCCAGGTCGATGTCCTGCGCGATGCCAGCCGACATATCCTCAGTGCTGGCGGCAAACGGATTCGGCCCCGGCTCTTGCTGTTGAGTTACTTGGCGCTGGGCGGCGCAGATATGCCACACGCTGCCAAGCCTGCCGCGGCTGTCGAGTTGATGCACACGGCTAGCGTCGTGCACGATGACATCAACGACCACGGCATGCTGCGACGTGGCAAACCGGCTGTCAATGCCATCTGGGGGCGGACATTTGCGCTGTTGACTGGCGACTTCCTGTTCACCGCGGTTTATGAATTGATGGCGCCGTATGGCGAATTGAACATCGACCTGGCGCAGGCCGCAACCGCTCTCGTCGAAGGCGAAACTCTGCAAGCCAGCGCCGTCAAGAATAAGCACTTCAACCACGAAGTCTATGGGCGCATCATCGCCTTGAAGACAGCCGCGCTCTTCCGCGCTGCCAGCGCAATCGGCGCAAAATTGGCGGGGGCGGGGCAGCAAGAAATTAGCGTGCTTGCCGATTTCGGCTTCAACCTGGGGCTGGCTTTCCAAATCGTTGACGACATTCTCGATCTGGTTGCCGACGAGGCCATATTGGGCAAGACCAGTGGCATCGACATCGTGCAGGGTCGTGGCGTAGCTGTCGCGCTGGGCGAAGGCAATAGCAACGGCAACAGTCCGCCGAGTGATCCGCTGGACACAATCAAGCGCAAAATGTTGGAAGGCGATACCGTCGACAAGGCGAGATCTCGTGCGGATCTCCTGGTGCACAGCGCCATTGCCAGCCTGGATTCCCTGCCGCATACGCCCGCCAAAGACGCGCTTATCGAACTCGCCCAGCAGGTCATCTCGCGCGAGAATTGAACCTGGCCAAGGCGGCCGGGTCCTGCGATTGAAGTGGCAGGCGAGCTCCATGGCGATCAAGGTAGCCAGCGTAGAACAAGTGCGGCAGGTTGAAGCGGCGGCAGACCGGCGCGGTCTCAGCTATGCGCAGATGATGCAAAATGCCGGCGCGGCAGCCTGCCAACTGCTGCTGGAGCGCATGGCGGTCGGCGAATCAACCCGCGTGCTCTTCCTAATCGGCAAAGGCAACAACGGCGGCGATGGGCTGGTCATGGCGCGGCAACTGGCGCAAACCAGCCAAGCCGATATCCACTTGTACTTGCTGGAAGCGCGAACAGACGAAGTCTTCAGCGCGGCAACAGCGGTGGGCCTGCCTTGGACAGCAGTTGCGGACGACGAGACCGGCTCAGTCCTGCGCGGGCTGGCAGGCAAAGCCGATGTCATCGTCGATGCGCTGCTCGGCATTGGCGGGCGACCTCCCCTGCGCGCCAAACTGAAAACAGCGCTGGCAAGTGTGCGCGAAGCAGCGAGCGAAACGAAGCCTTTCGTGCTGGCGATCGATTGTCCCAGCGGCAGCGACTGCGACAGGGGCGAGATTGACGAAGCTGCGCTGCCGGCAAACGTTACCATCAGCTTCATCGCCGCCAAACCAGGCGTCCTCACATTCCCGGCTGCCGCGTCTGTGGGCGATCTGGTTGTGTCGCAGATTGGCATCGAAGACAAGTTGCCCGAATTGCAGCGGCTTTCGACGGTGTTCATGGATCCTTCGCTGGCAAAATCGCTGCTGCCGGCGCGCCCGCTGGATGGGCACAAGGGCACTTTCGGCAAAGCCATGTTGGTGGCTGGTTGCGCGAATTATATCGGCGCGGCTGCCCTGGCTGGCGAAGCGGCCTGTCGCTCCGGCGCGGGCTTGGTGACCGTGGCGACCACTCGCCAGCTGGTTGACATTGTCGCCAGCAATCTGCGCGAACCGACTTGGCTGCCTCTGGCCTCTGTTGACGACTGCATTGCCGAAGACGCTGTGCAAACCGTGATTGAAGGCGCGCGCGGGTATCAGTCGCTGCTGGTTGGCTGCGGGCTGGGCTTGCATGCCAGCACGCAAGCCTTCGTGCGAAGCCTGCTGGAGAGTGATTTGCCGCCGCTGTTGCTGGATGCTGACGCGCTGAACAGCCTGAGCCGACTGCCCAACTTTTGGCAGCGCCTGCCCGCCGAGACCATACTCACACCGCATAGTGGCGAAATGGCGCGATTGACGGGGCGTTCGACCGCGGAGATCAATGGCGACCGCTGGGCTTTCGCTCGGCACTATGCAGAACGCTGGCAGGTGGTGCTGCTGCTGAAAGGCGCTCACACGCTCATTGCCGCGCCAGATGGGCGTATAAGCGTGATTCCTCATAAGACGGATGCGCTGGGCACTGCCGGCACGGGCGATGTACTGGCTGGCTTGATCGCTGGATTGCGCGCGCAGGGCCTCTCGGCTTATGACAGCGCGCGTCTGGGAGCGTACGTCCATGCGCAGGCGGGGACAATCGCTGCGCAGGCGGTTGGCAGCAGCCGCAGCGTCATCGCCAGAGATGTGCTAGGAAGGTTGGGGCTGGCATTCGCAGCTACCGAAGTCGGCTAGCGGTCGGCATGTAGCCTTGAGCGCGCTTTGCGTTTGGCATCTTCCAGCTTGGCTTCCATCTCGAGCTCGCCACTGGCTCCGCCAAACTCCAGCAGATCGCGCCGCCGCACTGCCCCGCGCCGATTGATGCGCAGCTGTGCATAGATGCCGCCCAGCAAGATACCCAGCAGGATACCGACAAAGACAGCCCCGTCGTCCAGTTTAGGGCGCGTCCGCTTCATCGGAGACCTCGTCCTTGTCTTCGTCAGTAATCACCAGTCCGCGGATGCGCATCAACTCGCGCAGGAATGCCAGCAGCCCGGCCAAAAAGCTCTTCAACTGGATCAGCGGGTCGACGGCGTTGTCGTTCATGAACGTGGCGGTGGCTTTGCCCAGTCGCGCTGTCTCGCGGGCGCTTTCGAGGATGGGTTTGACTTCTGCGCGCAGCATGACAAAAAAGCCCGCCACTTGCAGCAGCAGAATGGCCAACGCAGCAACCAGCAGCACCGACTCCAGCAGCAAGATGAGCAGCATGACATCGCGGAATATGCGGATGATGGGCACCCAGGTATCGGCTGCAGTAAGCGCCGCCGCCACAGCTGCAGCAAGCAGCCCCAAGATGAGCAGAATGCCGATTGCTGCGCCCAGCTTGATGATGCGCCCGATATTGCCCGCGCGAGCGGTCTGATTCTGTTCGGGCGCTGGCTCGCTGGCTGCTGCCTCGCTAGTTTGCATGGCTCAGCGTCGCGTCACCGGCGTTGACGGCTGCGAGGTTAGCAAGTGCGCGAAGACCAGCAGCGCGAATGCCGCCACGGTCGCAGGCAGCAGATGTATTGTGCCGATTCGCAAGATGTCGAGTTGGAGGCTGCCGCCGATATATTGCCCCAGCAAAAAACCAACCCAGCTGATGACGACGAAGAGAACCAGCCGGCGCGCGTCGCCGCCCGTCACAACATGGAATGCCAGCCCATACATGGTGGCGATGATACAGGCAAATGCGAATACGGGGTTGGGCATGGTGTTTGCACTTCGCGCGTCAATTGGTAAAATCTTTGGTTAGTGTAACATAGAATCCAGTGCTAGTCATACTGCAGCGGCTCTGCCCATGAACCTCATCGATCTGGAGATTTTGATCCCCGCTTCGCCAGAGTTTATCTGGCGCTTCTTGGGCGATTTGCAGCAGATCCCCCGCTGGCAAAAAAATGCGGAGGCTGTCACATTCTTGTCGACGCAACACGAAGGGCGTGGCACGCGCTGGCGGCAGTCGATGCGCAGCGGACCCGACCGCGTTGTCGAGGTGAGCGCCTGGTACGAAACGCTAGGATACACGTATCAGGTGGTTGATGGCGCGGTATATGGCAAAAATCAGGGTCATATCAAGCTGCGCGAAGTGCCCGAAGGCACCCTGGTTCGTTGGACATTCCAATACGAGCCGGGCGGCGTGCTGGGCGGATTGCGCAATGCAGTCGGGCTGAAAGGCAGCATTAGCAGCCAGATCCAAGCCAGCCTGCGCAACCTGCATGAGCTAATCGGTCAGCAGTCGGGCGGCATCTCTACACACGAAGCCAAAGCGACCATGAAAGAAGCGCCCGATGTCAGCGAACGTTCCAGTTATGAGCCGCGACATCCCTCATCGTATCAGGATGCCATTCAGGACGACGCGGCGACCGATGTCTTCAGCGCGGATGGCGAGAATCCTTTTGCTTTTGATTACGATATGGCGCCTATCCCGGCTAGCGAAGAGGGCGATACCAAGCCGAATCCGGTCGCGCTGGCGGGATTGAGCAGTCTGACCGACGAGGTGAGGCTGGATGATACGCAGCCAATAGATATCGCTGTGCCAGTCACCGATCCGCCGCCAATTGCCGCCAAGGAAACGCCTCGCCCGCCTGCACAGAAGCCACCTGAACCAGCGCCAGCGACGGCGCCACGCCGCAAAGACATCGATGCCGCCAGTATGAGCGTCTTCGAGATCTTCGGCTTGCAGAGGCCCAGCAAGGCGCTGCTGGCGCCAGAGCCGACGGCGCAATCCACAAACGATGACAAACGCAAGGGCGATGGAGCGCAACAGATTCCCGCTGATGAAATAGCTGCCGAAACCCCAGCCGCAACGCTGCATTCTGATTCAGGAACCAACTGGCGCGCTGTCACTGGCGCTCGCCGCGCCGCACGCCGCCGGGCTATTCTTGTGCGTCCTCAATAAGACGAGCTCCCCGGGAAAGAAAAACGCCCACAGAAAGTGGACGCTGCTGGGTGGATGAAGGGACTTGAACCCTCAACCGCCTGAACCACAATCAGGTGCTCTGCCGTTGAGCTACATCCACCATATTCGCTGGTATACTATCCGATTTACTGTGCAAAATCCAGTATGGGCTTGTGCGGTTTCGTCAAAATAATCAACTGTGCCGAACTGCCCGCCAGCTCGACGAAAGGCGCTTCTGCCATTAGTCCATCTTCGCCGAAGTAGCCGCGCAAGTCGCTGCCGCTGGGGAGTTGATCAGCCTGCCCGGTCAACCGATACAAGAGACGGATCAAGCTGCGCAGCGGTCCGCGCCCGTCCAGCTCGCCAGCCACTACGATGCATACAGAGGCGCCAGGCCGCAAGACACGCTGCAACTCGGAGAGCGTCTGACGATGGAAAATGAAGGCGGTGGGAAAAGTGCAGACAACTGCCGCTATCGCCTCGGTTGGCAGAGGCAAACGCGAGGCATCGCCACGAACGAGATTGTCACGCAACCCAAGGCGTCGCAATTTTTTCTGCGCCAGTCTGTTCATGGTTGGCGACAAATCCAGCGCCAGACTATGATAGCCAGCATGTTGCAAGTCGATTTGCATGTCGCCTGTGCCATGCGCCAATTCCAGCACAAGGCCAGCATCGGGCAGCGGCAGGAATCGCATCGCGCTGCGTTGCCAAGCCCGCCAGTTCCCCAGCGAGATCGCCCGACTGATAGGATCGTAGCTGAAAGCGCATTGGTTGTAGAGCAAGTGGAAGCCGAAACGCCAAAGCCGATTCAGCATTGTTGGAGCGCTGCAACGATCTCCGCTGGATGGTCGGTGATGATACCGTTGACACCCAGCGATGCCAGCTGGCATGCGCGCAGGGGATCGTTGACTGTCCAGACATTGACCAGGCAGCCCGATTCGCGCACCCGGCGCATATACCCGACATCGACAAATTCGTGCCAGGGGTGCAAGGCAGCGTAAAATCGGTTTGCGCGATTCGCATCCAGCCGCGCATCGTCTGCAGCCTGGAACAGGAGGAGGCCCAACGGCACATTTGTGAGTAGTCGCAGGCGGCGTAGAACACCCGCATCAAAAGATGAAAGCAGCACGCGCGCTTCCATTTGGTGATGGCGAATGCAATCGGCGACCGCGTTTTCAATGCCCGGCGCGCGGGACTTGATTTCCACATTGACAAACAATCTGTCTCCGACTGCTGCGAAGACTTCCTCCAGCGTGGGGATGCGTTCGGCGGCGAATTCGGGCGAAAACCAGGCGCCGGCATCCAGTTCTTTGAGTTGCGCCAGGCTCATCTCTTCCACAGCGCCTTGCCCGTCCGTAGTTGAGCCGACAGTCGCGTCATGAATCACAGCCAGTTGACGATCGCGCGTCAAATGCACATCCAGCTCGATGCCGTGTGCGCCTTGTTGCGCCGCCAGTTCAAATGCCGCCAACGTGTTTTGTGGCGCGCTGGCAGACGCGCCGCGATGCCCAAACACCAGCGTTTCCTTCGCTTCCAGCACATCTAGCAGGTTTTCAACGAACATGGCCGTCCCCTATACAAGAATCTCTATGTTGGCGTCATGGATGCGCGCTTCGTACCAGGGCACATCAATTTCGGCGGGGCTGCGCGTGGCTCTGCCACTGCGAATGTCAAAGCGACCGCCATGCCGCGGGCATTCGATTTCGTAGTCGGCTAGTTTGCTGGGTCTGTCGTCGCGGTCAAAGGCGAGCGTATTGCCATCGTGCGTGCACAGGTCTTCAATGGCATAGATCTTGCCACCGACATTGAATATGGCGATCCAGCGATTGTCGACGCCGAATACCTCGCGCTGTCCGGGCGCAATCTCACTTGCCGCGCAAAGCGTAATCCATTTCCCCATCAGGAATCCTCAATCAATGACCATTCTTCGCTGCCGGTCGTACCAAATGCGCCCACCACCAGCACCTTCAGCGGTAGCAAGGCGCACTTGACCCTGTTGATGCTCAAGGGCAAGGCAATCGTATCCAGCAGCAGCTGTTTGTCTATGCGGCGCGCCTCGTCCAGCGGCGTTCCCAGCAGTTCCTCGCCGAACATGGAGGCAGATGCTTGGCTGATCGCGCAGCCTTCGCCATCCCAGCCGACCGCGCTGATGCAACCAGCTTCGTCCAGCGTCAGCGTCAAACGCAGACGGTCGCCACACAGCGGATTAGACTCTTCGTGGTCGAAGTCGTTGGGCTGCAGCAACCCCCAGTTGCGCCGGTTGCGGGCGTGGTCGAGGATGAGTTCGCGAGCCAGGTCGTCCACAGCAATCAGCCGATGATTTTGGCTTCGATCTCGTCCATCAGTCGTTGGCGAACGCGCTCGAAAGGCACGCGCTGCAGCAGCTCGTCGAAGAATCCCTCGATGATCATCAGCTGGGCTTGCGGACGGGTGATGCCGCGGCTCATCAGGTAATAGATGGGTTCATCTTCCAATGTGCCAAAGGTGGCGGCGTGCGAACAAGCCACATCATCGGCTTCAATCTCCAAGCCTGGGATGCTGTCCATGCGCGCGCTGTCGCTGAGCATCAGGTTGCGACAGACCTGATAGCCATCAATGCGCTGCATCTGCGGCAGAGACTTGATCATGCCTTGCCACAAAGTGCGGGCATTGTCGCGGGCCGCGCCTTTGAAGAGCAGATCGGTATAGGTCAGCGGCGCATTGTGATTCTGCTGCGTATCCAGGTCGAAGAATTGGTCGTGGTCGGCGAAAAAGAAGCCGCTCACGCGCGCAATCGCTCCCGCGCCCACGGCATCCACCTCAATGAAGGCTTTGGTCAGGCGGCTGCCCATGACGCCATTCACCCAATCCAACTGGGCATCGCGCCCGACTATGCCGCGCTGATGGCTGAATTCAAAGGTCTCGCGATTCCAGTCTTGCAGCGATACATAGCGCAAGTTTCCCGCCGCGCCGACGATCAGCTCGGTCGCGCCGATGTAGGCCGATTGCCGCGCTTGGTCATCCGATGCGTATTCGACTTGCATGGTGGCTTGGGCATTTTCTTCCAGCACGACCAGCACATGACCCAGCGCCGTGCCGGCCGCGGTGTTGAAGCAGACGACATGCAGGGGCAACTCGGCGACGATGTTGCGCGGTACATGCACAACGACGCCATAATCCCAAAGCGCTGCGTGCAACGCCGCGAACTTGCCATCGGCTGGCTGCACAGCCCGCGTCATCAGATGCTGCTCGACCAGCGCCTCGTGTTCCGTTACAGCGCTGCGCAAGTCCGTGAAGACCACGCCCTGCCGCGCCAAATCGTCCGCCAGCTGATAATGCACAACCTTTCCATCGACAAAGACCAGCAAGCCGCCTTGTTCATCGCCAGTCAGCGGTTCGAGGTTCTTGGCTGGCACGGCAGCGGCTGTCGCGCCATTGGCTTGCACGATACGCTCGGCTTCATCCCAACGTATGTGCCGATAGTCCGTGCGTCGCCACTCTTCTTCCAGGTAGGGCATGGGCGTCGATTCGTAGGTCTGCCATGCCTCCAGCCGCCGCTCTCGCAGCCAGGCCGGCTCGTCGTTCGACTTGCTGAGCGCATCGACCTGCGCGCGCGAATAATTTGGCGCTTGTGGGGTGGACGAACGCCTGCGTACAACTGCCACTATATTTCTCCTGCATTCCGTCTGTTGTAGGGGCGGTACTTGCTTCGCCCAGTTGTCATGATGTGTCTCTGATGCGGACGACACGAGTGTCGCCCTTGCGACCTTTGTCCTGTGTCGGGATTCGCGCCATTGAGTTCTTATGCGTCGGCGAGCTAGCCGATCGAGCCTTCCAGCTGGATCTGGATCAAGCGATTCAGCTCCAGCGCATATTCCATGGGCAGCTCCTTGACGAGCGGCTCCAGGAAGCCATTGACGATCATGGCATTGGCTTCGTCTTCGCCCATGCCGCGGCTCATCAGATAAAATAACTGGTCTTCGCCGACCTTGCTGACCGATGCTTCGTGCCCCATGGTGACATCTTTGGCATCGATTTCGATGGTCGGATAGGTGTCGGAGCGACTGAAATCGTCCAGCAGCAAGGCATCGCAAACGACATTGCTTTTGCTGCTGCGCGCGGCTTCGTCAATTTTCAGCAACCCGCGATAGCTGGCGCGTCCGCCGTCTTTGCTGATGGACTTGCTGATGATTTGGCTGGTGGTATTGGGCGCGAGGTGGGTGATCTTTGCGCCGGCGTCCTGGTGCTGCCCGTTGCCAGCAAAGGCGATCGAGAGCACTTCGCCATGCGCGCCGTCGCCCCGCAAGATTACAGCCGGGTATTTCATGGTCAGGCGGCTGCCCAGATTGCCATCAACCCACTCCATGGTGGCGTCTTCTTCGGCGATAGCGCGCTTGGTCACCAGGTTGTAGACATTGTTTGACCAATTCTGAATGGTGGTATAACGGCAGCGCCCACCCTTCTTGACGATGATTTCGACCACGGCGCTGTGCAGGCTGTCGCTGCTGTAGATGGGCGCGGTGCAGCCTTCGACATAGTGCACATAAGCGCCTTCGTCCACGATGATCAACGTGCGCTCAAATTGTCCCATATTCTGCGTATTGATGCGGAAGTAGGCTTGCAGCGGCATCTCGACCTGGACGCCGGGCGGGACATAAATGAAGCTGCCGCCAGACCACACCGATGTATTCAACGCAGCGAACTTGTTGTCGTTGGAGGGGATGATCGTGCCAAAATATTCTTGCACGATGTCTGGATATTCGCGCAAGCCCGAGTCCATATCCAGGAAGATGACACCCTGCTCTTCCAGATTCTCCTGGATTTTGTGATAGACCGATTCGCTGTCGTACTGCGCGCTGACCCCATGCAGAAATTTCTGTTCCGCTTCGGGGATGCCCAGCTTGTCAAAGGTCTCTTTGATTTCGGCGGGAACTTCGTCCCAGTCCTGCTCGGTCTTGTCGGTGGCGCGGACATAGTAGTAGATGTCGTCATAGTCGATCTGGTTGAGATCGCCACCCCATTGCGGCGTCGGCTTGTCCAAGAAGATATGGTAGGCCTCGACGCGCCGGTCGGTCATCCACTGCGGCTCGTCTTTCATCGCGCTGATTTGCCGCACGATATCTTCGTTCACGCCCTTCTGGCTCTTGAACGAGTAATCGACATCGTCATCGTGGAAGCCGTATTTCTCGGCGTAGCTCAAGCCGACATCTTTGAGGGCTTCTTCTTCGTGCGTCAGCTGTTTCTCGCTCTGGACTACATCAATCATATTGCACCTCTCTTGTGACAGCTCGCTACTGCAATAAGTGGATGACCAATGCTGCCATGGCCAATTGAGTGCTAAAAAGGAAGCCGATGACCGCGAGCTGAGTGGCAATCATCCACTTGACGAGACGTGTTTCCAGTTGTGCCAGGCCTGCTTTGGTCGCGATGTTGGCCTGTTGGTTTACGAGGCTGGTTAGGCGTCGGTCAAGCGCGACAAAGGCTGGGTTTTTCATGTTTGCTTCCATCGCGCCCTCCGTTACGCCGTAGCTGGTTCCAGCGCGGCATGCTCCTCGCGGATCCACTCGTAGCCTTTTTCTTCGAGCGTCAGCGCCAGCTCGGGCCCGCCGCTTTCTACGATGCGCCCGCCGAACATCACATGCACACGATCTGGCTTGATGTAATTGAGCATGCGCTGATAGTGAGTGATGACCAGCGCGCCCATGTCTGGGCCCGTCAGCGAATTGACGCCATCGGCAACAATGCGCAGGGCGTCGATATCCAGCCCAGAATCGGTCTCGTCCAGCACGGCGATGCGCGGCTCGAGCACCGCCATTTGCAAGACTTCGGCCCGTTTCTTTTCGCCGCCACTGAAACCTTCGTTCAGGTAGCGCCCGGCGAAGGCGTGGTCGATATGCAGCTGCGACATCTTTTGGCGCATCATGCGGGCGAAGCGCGGGATAGGGATGCCTTTGCTTTCGGGGTCGTCGGCTTTCATGCGCGCGTTGATGGCATGGCGCAAAAAATTGCCTAACGTTACGCCGGGGATGGCCACGGGATATTGGAAAGCCAGGAACAATCCAGCCCGGCTGCGTTCGTCCGGCTCCATCTCCAGCACATCTTCGCCATCCAGCAGCACTTGGCCAGCCATAACTTCGTAGGCAGGATTGCCCATCAGCACATTCGCCAACGTGCTCTTGCCCGATCCATTGGGGCCCATCAGCGCGTGAATCTCGCCCTGTCGTACAACCAGGTCGACGCCGCGCAGAATCGGGCTTTCGTCTCCGTCCACGCAGGCGTGCAGGTCGCGTATCTCCAGTGTTACACCCATTCGCGGCAGTTCTCCTCTCGCAGGGGGTTTCATGTCGGTTAAATTGATTTTGTAACCGACTACAATTCTCATGCAGTGTAGCAGTGTGGCGGCGCATTGTCAATACGGGGACGCAGCGCGGATGCAAGATGCCCGCCATCCCGCGTTAGAAGCGCGTTAGAAGTGGATGGGCAGCCATTGCCCTCGGGCGGCAAATTGACAGGGGCGCAGGGCTGTATTATGCTAGGCGCAATCCGACCGCAGACGAAAGGACCAGCTCATGGAAGAAAAAAAGGAAAATATGCAACCGGATATTGAAGCGGGACTGTACGAAGCGATGCGAGCGGTGATCGACCCCGAGATTGGCATGAACATCATCGAGCTGGGCTTGGTGCGAGGCGTGGAATTTGATGACGAGAGCGCCCATGTCAATATGATCATGACAACGCCCTTCTGTCCATATGCCCCGCAATTGCTGGAACAGACCCGCCGCGCCGCGCAAGAGTACCTGGGCGTGCCCACGACCATCGAGATGGGCATGGAAATGTGGGACCCCAGCATGATGGAAGAAGGCGCTGCCAGCGATTGGGGGCTCTTCTAGCCGCACTAGATCCGGTGATTGCGGATCCACTCCAGCGGGTCAATGTAGTTCTTCATTAGCGAGCCAAAGCTCAGTTTGGGCCAATTGCCAGGCTGCCGTTCTAGTATGGTGGTCGGACTGAGGTCGAAGTGCAGGTGCGGCACGAAGCGCCCAAAAGCATCGCTGATTTCACAGATGCGCTGTCCACGCGCCACTCTTTCGCCCACGCGCACGCGGATCTGCTGCACATGGCCATAGCGGCTGTAGAGCACTCTGCCCGACGGTTCATAAAGCGGATCATGGCGAATGACGACCACATTGCCCCACACCGCCAGTGAGGCCGCGAAAGTCACAATGCCGCTGGCGCAGGCGTAACAAGCCATGCCCTTGTCTTCGTAGGGTCTGCCAAAGTTCAGGTCTGCTCCCGTGTGATACGCTTCGCTGGGTGTGCCACGAAAATAGAGCTTGCCGAAAGGCGTGGCATCGCGCCAACCGGGGGGCCAAAGGGTATCGGCGCGGCGCTGTTCGCTTGTCCCAATCGGCGAATCATAGCCATCGGCAACATGCACGCCATTGATGATCGACGGTCGGCGTCCGCGAGTCGGGTCGGGCGCAGGCAGGTAACCGATGGGCGTGGAAACGATACGGCGAAAACGGATGGCGTCGAAAGCGATAAACTTGCCCTGCTCGCCAGTTACATCATTGAGGAAGATGCGCCCGGCGTTGTCTTGCCCGCGGTTGAGATCGAAGATGCCCAACGACACCCAACTGTTGCGGTGCTGGTGCTGGTTGATGTCGATGATCACTTCGCTGGCAGCGCCGACCACGCCATGCACTTTGTAGCGCGCGCGGGTTGTGGTGGCGCGGCGGTTGGGCACGAAGACCGCAATCTCGTAGAGACCATTCTGGGGCAGCTTTTGACGCCATTCTGCCCAGACTTTGCTGGTGCGCTCTTCTGTGCCCACATATAAATACTCCCAGCCCCAGGTGTTTTCACGAGCGCTGAACTCAGCTTTGCCCGTATAGGCGCCGCTGCGAAAACCGGCTTTGGTGGGCAGGATGATAACTTCGTCGGCGAAGTTCTCGCGGGGCGGCGGGTCTGGCTCGGCTGGTGATGATTGCAGTTCGATGGGGCGGTCGATAGCTTGCCAGCGCGCAATCGTGCCATACCGCCACCAGCTCAAGCCTTTCGCTCCATACACCTGGGTGGCCAGGGTATGCGCTTCTATCTGCTCTTGTGTGTTCGCGCCGCCGGGCAGCGCCGGGATGATCGGTTTATTGAAGCCGCCCCAGGTCGTCCACAGCGATTCCAGCGCCGCTTCTGGCGAATTGCGAAAGATCTGCCAGTAGGTCTGTGGATGAACGCTGTCGACAAAGGGGCTCCATTCGTGCGGGAAGACGGTACGGTATTGTTGTGGGCGCGGGTCCATGCTCATGCCGATATGGAAGCGCGTTCCCAAGCCCCGCCGCAGCATCAGCATGAAGGGACGCACTGCCCCAGCGCCGCCTTGCCAATAGTTGCCCTTTTCGCGCTCAATATCCAGGATCAAGGACTGCACGCCCGCCCGCGAGCACGCTTCGATGATGATGCGCGTCTCCTCTGCAATACGCAATCCATGCGGCACACACCAGGCATGAAACTCGAAGCCGGCACTGTGACAAGCTGCCACCCACTTGTCGATGCTCTCGCGCCCGCGGATCGCCAATGCGCCGCTGTCGTATTCTCCCATCCAGCGCGCGCCATCGGTGACCTTGACCCAGATTTGGCTGACTTCCGGGGCTTTGGCGCGGATATCCGCAAGCAACGCGGCGATGCTGCTTTGCGGCACCGCCAAGCCTTTCCAATGCCAGATCGCGACCTTGCCATCGTAGGGCGTCTTTGGATGCGGAGACGGCTGCACACCAATGGCCGGGGCAAACTCGACATAGCCCGCGAAGACCCAGCCTTTCAAGCCGCCTTTTTCCACCCAGATCCAGTTGTCTTTTGTGCGCGTGTCGGGATAATGCACAAGCAGGGTATTATCCAGGATGTCGCCGATATCAGCATAATTCAAGCCGGGTCCACGGCGGATATTGCTCAGCGCATAATTCGTCTGCGCCACCGCCACCAGGCCTTCGCCAGCATCTTTGGGCTTCGCTACGAATCGGTTTTCGCTCATGACCCGCCCTTCTCTTGGCTGTCAAAATTTGCTGCTTGCGGCTATTGCCTTGCGCGCACCACGCAGTATACCCGAATCCGCCATTTCGACTCCGCGAAACGTCAGCGCGCAGCCTGCCGCAATTTGACCGTACTTTGCCATGAAAAAGCCGCCACGGGGCGACTATTTGGTGCTTTGACGGGCTTGAGGTCCTTGCAAGACTACGCAATAAACTCGCCATTGCGATAGAAGAGTTCGCCATCTACCAGGATTTCGCTGTCCTGGCGCATATCGCAGATCATATCCCAGTGCAGGGCGCTGACATTGCGACTGCCTGTTTCTGGATAACCCATGCCAACAGCCATGTGCACGGTGCCGCCGATTTTCTCATCGTAGAGGATGCTGCCTGTGAATTGGCTGATGCCGAAATTTGTGCCGATGGCGAATTCGCCCAGGTAGCGCGCGCCCTCATCTATATTGAGCTGTGCCAGCAGCAAGTCTTCGTTTTGCTCGGCAGAGGCGTCGGTGGCCTTGCCATCGACGAAGTTCAATCGAATGCCGCTGACCGCGCGCCCACTGACGATAGCCGGATAGCTGAAGCGCACCCAGCCATTGACGCTATCTTCGACCGGCCCGGTGAAGATCTCGCCGCTGGGCATATTGCGCCTGCCATCGCTATTGATGAATTGCCGCCCGGCGATGCTCAATTCCAGATCAATATGGGGGCCGCGCAGCTGGATATGCCGCTTGTCTGCCAGGTAGTCGACCTTGTGCTGCTGCATGTCGCTCAGCTTGCGCCACTCCGCCGCCGGATCGTCAATATCACAGAAACAGGCAGAATAGACAAAGTCTTCATATTCCTCGAAGCTCATGTTGGCTTCTTGCGCGCCAGCCTGGCTGGGAAACAACGTGCCAACCCAGCGGAAGTCTCCGCGAGCGGCGCGCTGCAAGCGAGTCTGCAAGATGCTGCTTTGTGCGGCTTGTCGCGCGCGCAGTTTCTCCGCGCTGATCGTGGTCATGGAGCGCGTATTTTCGGGCGCTTTGACACGAATATACACATCAGCGCTGTCGGTGTAGAGCTTGAGGCTGGGGTCGATCCAGGCGATCTGTTCGTCACTGGCCTGCCGCAGCAAGTGGCGCTGCATGCGCTCGTCGTCAATGAAGAGACTAGGATGTCCGCCGGCCTCAATTACTGCAGCATAGATATCGCGCAAGATGGGCAAAGACGCGAAATCGCCCAAGATGCCCACCCAATCGCCCGGCGCAACTTGTGTGGAATAATTGACCAGCAGATGCGCCAGCCTTCGCCGTCTCAGGTCGCTCATCGTGCCTAAGCCAACGACCGCGCCGCCGCCAAAGCCGCGTCAAAGTCGACCTCGTTGCCGATAACCCCGACATATTCGGCGTGGCGCAGCACATTGTCGCGGTCCAGCACAAAGACAGCCCGCTGGCAGATGCGCCATTCTGTATCGTGCACGCCATAATCATCCGCGAATCGCATATCGCGCTGCGTCGTCAAGGTCTCGGTATTTTCGATGCCTTCCGCGCCACAGAAGCGCCCCAATGCAAAAGGCATATCGGCGCTGACTGTCAGCACGACAGTGTCCTTCAGCCCGGCGGCTTCTTCATTGAAACGGCGCGTTTGCATGGCGCAGACGCCTGTGTCAATAGAAGGGATGACGCTGATGACCTTGACCTTGCCGGCATAATCCGCCAGCGAGCGGCTGCTGAGGTCGTTGGCGATCAAGTTGAAGTCCGGCGCTGCCGAGCCTGCCGCGAGCATTTCGTTTTGTATGGGATGTTCATTATCTCCGACCATCATGCCTTTGCGCGCCATGCGGGGTCTCCTTTTGATTTTCGTGATATCTTGCTGCTACTGTGCCATAATGAGCATAAGGATTATAATCGTGGTGTTCTGTGTGGCAAGATGACAAACTGGGGACAGTCGAACGGCGGTGGAGCATGTCGCGCAAACTGATTGGTTTAGGGCTGGCAGCCGTGCTGGTGGTGGCGCTGGCAATAACGCAACCTTGGCTTTACTTCGTCAATCGCGAGGTCGATGAAGCTTTCCCGAGCTTGACCAAAGCCCAGCGCGATGCCGTCGACATCATGCCAGACGCGCAGAAACAGATGCTGCTGGACATGGTCAAGGACAACCGCGAAATGGCGGCTCAGACAGCCATTGCCCAGATGGAAGAGGGCAGCGTCGTGCCCGATGCAGAACAAGCCATGCCACCAGAAATGCCTGCCGATCCCGTAGAACAAGCCAGCGGCGCCTTCATTCACATCGACCCCATCCATGGCGCTGACGGCGTTGCCAAGATTTATGCCCTGCCCGATGGCAGACAATTCTTGCGCTTCGAGAACTTCAGCTCCAAGAATGGGCCAGACTTGCATGTGTATCTATCGCAGGAATACCCGACCACGACATTCGCGGGTTTGGGCGATGAGCCGCTGCATCTGGGCGCCCTAAAAGGCAATATCGGCAGCCAAAATTACGAGATACCGGCGGGCGCCGACCTGGCGCGCCTCCAAAACGTGGTCATCTATTGTCGGCCCTTCCGGGTTGTCTTCAGCTCGGCCAAGCTGGCATACGGCTAGTCAAAATCGCGATAACGCCATTCGCCGCCGACCATCGTGCCCAACACTTGCAACGCGGGGATCTCGTCCGCCGGCGCGCGCGCGATATCGCGGTCGAGCACGACCAGATCGGCAAGGTAACCGGCGCTCAGCTTGCCCAGGCGGTCTTCCATTTCAGCCGCATAGGCGGGACCTTGCGTATAACCCAGCAGCGCCTCGTGCAAGTTGATGCGCGCTTCGGGATGCCAGCCACCAGCCGGTTCGCCATTGCGCTGGCGAGTAATCGCAGCATGGATCCCCAGCAGCGGATCGAGCGGCTCGACAGGCGCATCGGAACCGAAAGCCAGGCGCGCGCCATGATCCAGCTGCAAGCGAGGATTGTATGACCACTTGGTGCGCTCGCCCCAATAGCGGTCGGCAGTGATCATGTCTGAGGTGGCGTGTATTGGCTGCATGGAGGCGATGACATCCAGTTGCGCCAGCCGATGCGCATCCTGGGGGTGGATGATTTGCACATGCTCAATGCGGTGACGGCGGCTGGCACGGGCTATTCCTCGCGAAGCTTCTTGCTTGCGCGCGATCTCGAGCACATCCAGCACATCGTGCACCGCTTTGTCGCCGATGGCATGAATGCTGGAGGGCAAGCCGCTGGCGCTGGCACGGCAGACATAGTCGACCATTTCTTCTTTTTCGACCAATGCCATGCCGGTATTCCAGTCTCCGCCGGCATACGCTTCAAACATAAGCGCGGTCTTCGGTCCCAGCGCGCCATCCGCAAACAACTTCAAAGCGCCAATGCGAATCCAGTCATCTCCAAAGTTGCGGCGAAGTCCGGTGTCGAGCGCGGCGTCCAGCCAACGTTGATTGATCTGTTTGACGACACGCAGGCACAGATCGCCGCGTTCCCGCAATATCTGCAGCGCCACCAGGCATGACGGGTCATCAAAGTCGTGAATCATGGTGAGTCCGCGCTGCAAAGCATGCTCTTGCGCAACCTGCATCATGTCCGCCAGCTGTTCGGGACTTGGCGCTGGCACTTGATCGCTCACGATTTCCATGGCGGTCTCCAGCAGGATACCCGTGGCCGCGCCCTGTTCGTCTCGCAAGATCTCGCCGCCTTCAGGATCGGGACTTGAATCCGTGACGCCAGCGACAGCAAGCGCGCGCGAATTCACCCAGGCGGCATGTCCGCTCTTGGCAGACAGATAGACGGGGTGATGCGGCGCGACCGCGTCCAAATCGGCGCAGGTGGGGAAGGCGCGGTCATTCCACAAATCCTGCGCCCAGCCCTGCCCGGTGATCCAGTCGCCTGCGGGTGTCTGCTGCGCGCGTTTTCGCACCTGTTCCAGCGCATCGGCTTTGCTGGGCAGCTCAAAGACATTGACCGAGCGCATGGATTGCGCCTGCGCCTGCCAATGCAAGTGGGCATCGCTGAGCCCAGGCAGCACAGTCTTGCCGTCCAGCTCGAGCGTAGTTGTGCCGGGCCCTGCCAGCCGCGCGATCTCTGCATCATCACCCACAGCGACCAGCCTGCCATAGCTGATTGCCAGGGCGCTGGCGCGAGGACGAGCATTGTCCAGCGTGATGATGTTGCCATTGAGTAGTATAGACTGAATCATGCTTGTATCCTGTTTAGCTCGCGTTGAATTTCTTCCGCTGTCGGCGCGCTGTCCAGGCTGGCGCGGGTGACAGAATAGGCTGCCAGCCGTCCCGCCAGGCGCACAGCCGCCGACACATCGCCGTCAAGCCGCTGCAAACTGCCCAGCAGCGACGCCGCGAAGACATCGCCAGCCCCGGTCAAGTCACGCGCCACAACCTCCAGGCTTTCATAGCGCATTTCGCCGCCGGCATGATAATGTGTGCCGCCATCGCGTCCGTTGGTCACCACCAAATGCTGGCAGACGCGGCGAATCTCGTCTGTCAACTGTGGATAGAAGCGGATGTCTTCTTCGCTGTAGACGACGATATCAACCTGCCGCAGCGCATCGGCATCGAACCAGCGCCGATATTTGACCAGACCATCGGCATCCCAGCGCCGCAGCATGCCTTGCAGCGTCAGCATTTTGACCGCATTAGGGAAGCTGCTTGCCAATTCCAGCGGGTCAATCTCGGCTGCCAGCGGTCCCATGTGCAGATAAGGCGCGTCCGTCCAGCCGACTGGCACATGGTCAAAACGCAAAGGCTTGGCGGTAGCGCGCACAAATTGCTGACGTCCGGCTTCGGAATAGACATTTTCGTAGGTCAGTGAGTTCTTCGCGGGCAGGCTGACCAGGTCACCGTGCGGCAGCAAGTGGCCAAGCAAAGGCTCGGCGTAGGCTGCGCTGGTCAGCACGCCGACTCGGTGTCCAAAAGCGGCATACGTCGGCGCGGCATACGATACAGTGCCGCCCAGCATGCGTCCGCCGGGCACCAGATCGACAGTCAAGTGTCCGATGGTCAGGACATCTATTGGAGACAGCATGGCTTTGGCGCGCCAGTGGATTAGTTGGGCACGATGGTAACTTTGCGCCCGCGGCCTTCGCCAACACTATGCGTGTTGACATCTTCACGGTCGCGCAGGGTCAGATGAATGATGCGGCGTTCGCTGGGCTGCATCGGCTCGAGCGTGATGGTGCGTCCTTGCTGCACAGCTTGCTTCGCCATGCGATTGGCCAGTCCTCGCAGTCGATTGGAGCGACCCGTCTTGTAGCCTTCGGCATCAATGATGATATTGGCGCGTCGCTCCAGTTTGCGGCTGCAAATCAAGCGCACGATATGTTGCAGAGAAGCCAAGGTTTCTCCGCGCCGTCCAATCAGACGATTGATGCGTTTGCCGGTGATATTGAGCATCCAGTGAGGATCTTCGCCCTCAACTTCGTCGCTGCGCGTTATGTTGATCTGCGCGTCAATGCCCATGCGGGTCAGCAGCTCTTCCAGCACTTCCTTGCCGGCATTGGCGTCGTCGTCCAGCTCGATATCGGCGACCACGGTGATCACACCGGCGACAGGCTCTTTGTCAAGAGACTCGGCGTGTTCCGGTACGATTTCTTCGTCCAGGTCTTGGGGATAGACTTCGGGTTCCGGGGCTTTGCGCTGCCCGATGAGCACCAGACGCACCCGCGCTTCACGAGCGCCGAAACCGAACAAGCCAGTGTTGGGTTCTTCCAGCACTTCCACCAAGACATCGGCGGGCGCGGCATTGAGCTGGGCCAAGCCCTTGCTGATAGCCGCGTCTACCGAGTTGGCGGTAACTTCGATCATCTCCATCGTTCGTTCCTTTGCGTTGGCTGCGCAGGTCGCGCTTATTTTTTGCGCGGCTTCTTTTTCTTGCTGCGGCGCGGTTTCTTGGCGCTTGGTTCATCATCGGCAGGAAAAACCACTTCTACTGGCGCTTCGTCCCCCTTGCTGCCGAAGACTCGTTCCAGTACACGCCGTCCCTGTGGGCTGTATTGCACCATGCCGATCAGGTTGGATGTCACGAAATAGAGCGACAAGCCCACCGAAAACGACAGCGAAAAGAAGCCGAACATAATGGGCATGATGGTGGTCATGCTTTTGGTCATAGCGGCCGCTTGCCCACCGGGATTGCTGTCTTCTTCATCATCGTCTTTGTTACCGGACTTCTGCCCGGTCATGGACATGGTCAGTTTCTGTTGCGCCCAGGTGGTGATCAACACCAGCAAAGGCAGCGCCAGGGCATAACTGGGATTTTCTGTCGGCGCGCGGGTCAGGTCCAGTTGCGGCAGCAGATCAACCAACTGCGGGATGGGCGACCACATGCGCTGAAGCGGGATCAACGAATCCAGGCCCGGGATGAGCAGCCGCTCTGACAAATCGACCAGTTGGAAAGGCGTGGCAGCCAGCGCGAAGAAGATCGCCTGATACAAGCCGATGAGAATGGGAAACTGGATCAACATAGGGAAGCAGCCACCAACGGGATTGACCTTGTTTTCCCGATACAGCTTCATCTGCGCCTGCGACAGCTTCTCCTTATCGTTCTTGTATTTCTCTTGCAGTTTCTTGAGCTGCGGCTGCACTTGCTGCATACGTCGCGACGACTCTTGCTGCTTGGCAAAAAGGGGCCAAGTCAGCACACGGATGATGACCGTGAGCACGATGATGGCCAGGACAATATCCTGGTTCAGCGCCGAATAGAGCCAGGCCAGTATGGTGACAAAGGGGTTTAAAATCAGATCCCACATGCAGTCAAGCTCCAGTCATGGCTCAGCGCGGGTAGACCCAGGTTTGACGCCCGTCAATGCCGAAAGCGATCAACAAACGGGCATCGTGCACCGAGGTAACCAGCAACAGCGGCTCGTCAATGTTCAGCGTTTCGCTCGGTTCCAGCAGCAGCATTTCGCCCAGCAGCTCGGGACGGTCGTCAATTTCACGAGCATTGATGAGCGCGCCGTCATATCGGTCCAACCAATAGACCTTGCCATCACGCGAGGCGACCACAACGCGGTCTTGAACCACCAGCGGGCCAGCCCGGATGCCGCGCTCGGCGATCTGCTGCGACCAGAGCAATGCCAAGCCGGCTTCCGTGTCCAGCGCATGCACATAGCCGCTCAGATCAGCCAGATAAACGATGCCGTTGTCGTCAATGGCCGGCGTACTCCAGACCCAGTTCTGGGTCTCGTAGCTGCTGAGGATCGCGCCATCCAGCGAAATCTCGAAGAAGCTCTTGTTGAAGCTGCCGACATATAGTCGATCGTTTGCCAACAGTGGCGTGGAGGCGATGCCCCCGCCCAGATCGACCCTCCATTGCTCGATGCCGGTCTCACGATCAACGGCATAGAGGTGATGGTCGAGCGAAGTGAAAATAATGGTATTGCCAACCAGCAATGGCTTCGCCCAGACACCTTCTTCGGTGGGGACGCGCCAGAGCTCTCGAAAACCATCCATGGTATAGGCGCCGAGCCCGCCATCCTGGAAAGGCACATAGAGCACGCCATCGGCTTCCAACATGCTGGCGACGACTTTGCCTTCGATGGGCGTCGCGCGCACCAGCTCGACCACCACTGAATCGACGCGCAGCAAGCGGCTGTTGTTGTCGGCAATAAGCACGGTTTCGGCATCGATTGGGATAGGCTGGGCATAAAATTGCCCGCCGCCGTTGTCCGAGCCGCGGAAAATCCAGTTGCGCGGGTTGCCTTCGTTGTCGCGCAAGGGCTGTCCGTTGACCGGGTTGAGCAAGCGCGCCGGCAAGCCATTGGACGGAGTCAGCAGCGCCACATCGTTGTTGTAGGCCAGTGCGATATGCTGTTCGCCATTCAGATCGATCAAGCCGACTGAGGGCCAGCTGACACCCATGCGCCCGCCGACGCAGGCGGTCAAGCTAAACAGGCACAGCAGCAGAAGCGCCAGGCGCAGTGTTTTGGGGGTCTTCAAGCTTCACTCCTTGGGCGGGACAGGGTCATAACCGCCGGGATGCAAGGGATGGCAGCGCATAATACGCCGCAAGCCCATCCAGCTGCCCTTGATAGGACCATAAGTTTCGATCGCCTCGTATGCATACAGCGAGCAGGTCGGCGTAAAGCGACAGGCGGAAGGCAACAATGGTGAGACAAATCGCTTGTATCCGCCGATCACTCTTAGCAGCAGCCACTTCAAGTGGTCACCCGGGCTCGACCAGCCGCGCTTGCAAGAACAGTTGCCTGATTATACGCTGCAACTCGGAAAAAGGTTGCCGCAAGACCGCGCGCCTCGGCAGCAGCACAATGTCGAAGCCTTGACGCAGGTCTTTGTGCAGCGCCAAGAGCAGCGCGCGCAGCCGCCGCTTGATGCGATTGCGCTCGACAGCCATGCCCAGCCGTCTGCCCGTCACAATGCCGTAGCGGTTGTGCGCCAGGGAATTCTCGCAGAGACTCAATAGCACGATGCGATGACGGTATACCCTGCCCTGTCGCCGGACACGCGAGAAATCTGTCGGTCGCCGCAGCCGTAAAGCGCGTTTCATCGCTTAGCTGGCGTTCCAGTTCACCTTCTTGACATGGTTCGGGGCAACCGCCAACTGGTGGCGACCACGCTGACGCCGCGCCTTCAGCACATTGCGCCCAGAGCGCGTGCTCATGCGCTTGCGAAAGCCATGCACTCTTTTCCGCCGGCGAACCTTGGGCTGCCAGGTACGCTTGGTTGACATCCGCTCTGCCTTTATCTACTCACTCAATCAGACTTGTTGCGCAGTATAGTCCAGCGCCGCAGACAGGTCAAGCGCGGCTTGACGGCATTGCAGCCCGCAGCCTCGATGACACCAGAATCCATAGACGCCCAACCTGCGCTTGACGATGCGCGCAGGGCTGGATAGGATAGCTGCTGCAACCGGCAGATTGGGAGGTGGCGCACAGTGCTGCCAGCACACCATTGGGCGTATAACTTTGCTATCGACGCTGATGATATAGAGGCCATCACCAACCTGCTGCTTGACAACGAAACACCGCTGACCGCTATCGAGTTGGCGACCGCCATCATCAAGAGGCGCGAGAACGAAACCCGCCGCCGACTCAAGCAGCAATACGAAGGCACGAAGCTCTATCGCCCCGCCGACAGCTACCAGATTGGCGATCGACTGACCTTCTCCGCGCTGGATTATGCCACCGGACACGTCATCAGCCTGCGCAGCGGCACAAGCGCAGATTTCAGCTCTATCCATGTCGCGGCGGTAGAGTTTGACGAAGCCAGCCGCCAGCCGAGGGGCGCGCGCGAATTTGTCGTGGAATTCCCTGGCGACCACCCGCTCAACAACTCGCAAGTCAACAGCCATCCGAGCCAGTTGAAAGCCGACTACACGCTGGACGACATCATTCGCGACCCGAATACAACCATAGTCGAACAAGTCAACGACTCGCTTGAGCGCAACCCCGACCTCGTGCGCATCGCTGGCACCTGGTTCGTACGCGAGCTGATGGTGGAGGTCGATATCGGCCATCTGCATCTGGCCGAGGCAGTGCTGGATATGCATGCTGGCGGACCGCTGAGTCCTCAGCAGATCCTGACAGAGATCGGCGGACTGGGCGACATGCCCTTGCCCTTGCAGATTTTTTCGCTGAATTACGCGATGAATCAGGACGAGCGCTTTGATGAGGTGGGGCCGTCCGGGCAAGTGCTCTGGCATTTGAAGTCATTGCTGCCGCGCATGGTCTTGCAAGTGCCAGCGATATTGCAATATGCGCCGCTGAAATACGACCGTCGCCAATTGACGCGAGAAATGCTGCAACTGGAATATGACCTGGATGACGAGCATTCGCAGCTGACATCGCCGCGACCAGAAGATGAGATAAGCATAACCTTGATCTACCCGCATCGGCGCGTCGGCACGTTGCCCATCAATTCCGAAACACGGCACATCTTCCCCGATGCCAAGACGCCGCGCATCGCCATAACGCTCGTCGACCTGCTGGATAGAAGCGAATATCGCTGCTGGGTGGTGCACGAACACAAATATGTGTTTGGTTTGTCGCCGCTGTATCAAAAACATCATCTGCCGGTCGGCGCATACGTGTATCTCAACCGCACAGACGACCCCGCTCGCATCGAAATCGAATTTGACAGCTACCGTCCGCGCGCGGAGTGGATCCCGCTGGCTAATCGCACAGAAGACGACCGACTGCGCTTTCAGACCGCCAAACGTGCAGTCGGCGCAGATTATGACGAAATGATCATTGTAGGCGTTGGCAACCTGGCGGAAGTCGACAAATTAGGCAAAGACATGCAAAGCAAGCAGGTCGCTTTGAACAGCTTGCTGCGCAGTCTCGTCCACGAACTCAGCCGACAGAATCCGCAAGGCACGGTGCACGCCAAAGTGCTCTACAGCACGCTCAATATCTTGCGACGCTGCCCGCCCGCGCCCATGTTCGCCGCGCTGCTGTCCAGCCCCGACTTTGAATATGTTGGCGGCAATTACTGGAAGCTGAGCCACTAGTCACGAGGAAGGCGCATGGCGCTCAATTATCTGATCAAGCCCAGCGTCGAGACCAAATTCGCGATCGACTACGACTGGTGGGAGCAAAGCCGCGATGACCTGCAAGTCTACCTGCTCACGCACCTGACGCCCGACCAGCAAAACACGCTGGCGCTAGGCGATCTGCAAGAAGTCTTTGATTATGTCGACCCGAAAACCGGCGAAGTTTTTCAGCGCGACCGGCTGGGTTTGGCGCTGACAGAATCGGCGCTGCGCGATGACCTGTTCCCCGAGCACATCGGCTTGATCGACAGCGTCTTCCGCGCGCTGCTGATCAATAGCAACCGCCCGCTGAATGCGCTGGAACTGGCGGAGATCACCGGGCGCGATGCCGCAACCATTTTGAAGACCATCGGCGGCGTGCGCATTTATCGTGGCATCCGCCCTTTCCACGCCGACTGAGAGTCCTTGCATGGCGCGCGTCATCAACACCAACAGCCCGGGCAAACGCCGCAATGCGCAGTTGCGCACCATTGCCGAGATCTTGCGAAGGCTCAGCCAGCAGCGCGAAGTGTCGTCCGAAACAAAAGATATGGTGGCGGCGCTGGTCTATTGCCTGCGGGTGATCGACGACACTGTCGAAGAATCCACGCGCGCCTGGGAAAAACGCGGTTATTGGAAAAAAGCCGATGACTTCCAGCAGAAGTGGTGGTGGGCATCGCTAGAGGCGCAAGCGCTGGAGAATTTGGTCAAAGACGGCAATTGGCACATGCTGCCCGAAGCGATGATCAAGCTGTTGCCGCGAGTCGCCCATATACAGCTCAACCGCATGACGCGTGACCCGGCTGCCTGGGCGGGCGCCTACGAAAAGCTCGCCGGACAAAGACAGGGCTAAGCCGCGGATTTCTCGGCAAATTGCCCAAGACCTTGTATACTCTGTACAATCGATAATTGGCATTCCTGCGCAGACTGCCCAATGCAGCGCTGTCGATGCAGTTGCGCGATGCCAAGGTGGGCAGGCCATGTCGCTAAATCGGGTACAGAGCCTCACAGTCGAAGAGATCCGCAAGCTGTCACTGCCATTGAGCGCGCGCATCGTATCTGGCGAGGGCTTGCTCGACCAGCCGGTATCCTGGACGACAGTCATCTATCCCGAAGACGATATCGACGCCAAGTTCCTGCAAAAGCGCGAACTCATTTTGATCGCGCCAGTGAGCAACCCGTCCAACGCGCACAGCGATGTCGAATTGATCCAGTGGGCGGTGCGGGTCGGCGCGGCTGGCGTGGCGGTATATGGCGAGGTGAGCGCTACGGCGCTGGCCGAAGCGAAGGCGCAAAACTTGCCGGTGCTGGCGCTGGCCGAAGACATGCGCATTCGCGAAGTCGAGCGCACGATAGTCAGCCTGCTGGTCGACCGCAAAGGGCAGATCGACAGACGCGGCACGCAGATTTATCGCCAGCTGACGCAAATATCATCGCGCAACGAAGGCATGGACGGGCTGCTGGCGGCCATGGCGCGCCTGAGCAAGAAGAATGTCATCGTGCACGACAAACGCCTGCATCCGATCTCACAAAAGCTGCAGCCAGAATTTGTCGGCGCCTGGGACGACATTGAGTTCTTCCTCAAGAAGCAAGACAACCTGCCTGTCGAGCTGCACGACCGACACCGTGTTGTCGAGGTCGACCCGCCGGTGCTGCTGCAAGCGCTGCCGGTGTCTGGTATGGCAAGGCTGATCGCGCCCATCATCACCAGCAATCTCGGGCGCGGATACCTTTCGATTATTGGGCGCGAACGCGAACTGGACGAGATCGACCAGCTGGTTTGCGAGCACGGCGCGGCGGCTTGCGCGCTGGAGATGGCGAAGCAAAAGGCTGTCAACGAAACAGAAAAACGCCTGCGCGGCACCTTCCTAGACCGACTGCTGCTGGGCGATGTCAGCCCACAAGAAGCTATCCGCCAGGGCGAGCGCTTCCAGCATGACATGACTCGCAGTCATGTGGCTTTTGTGCTGGCTTGGCGCGGCACGAGCAAGCCGTCATTGCGCCGGCTGGAAACGATCGTCAATACCATCATTTCCACCGAGGCAGCCGCAGCCCTGGTCTGGATCCGCGAGCGCGAGGGCGAAGTCGTCGTCTTCCATGCAACCGATTACAAGAATCCGATCGACAACAGCCTGGCGCTTGCCGAAGCCTTCAGCAGCGAAATCAACCGCCAACTCCCGCATAGCCGCGCGGCAATCGGTCTTGGACAAGTGGCGCGGGATATCAAAGCCTGGCGATCCAGCTATCGCGACGCTGTGCAAGCCAATGAACTGGCCGAACGTCTGCAAACCGATATGCCGCTTTTCATTGGCGACCTGGGCGTATATCAGTTGATCATGAGCCTGAGCGACCGTGAAAAGCTGAGCGACTTCTGCGCGCACACGCTGGGCAAGATCAGCGAGTATGACGCCCGCCAGAATGCCGATCTCATCAAGACCTTGGAAGCCTTTTTCACCTGCCACGGCAACTTGTCACAAACGGCGGAAGCGCTGATTGTGCATCGCAATACGTTGCTGTATCGCATGAATCGCATTAATGAGATCGCGGGCATCGACATGAGTCGCCCCGAGACCCGCCTGGCGCTGCATTTGGCGCTCACCATCCGACGGCTCCTGGGGCTGGAATAGGCATAACCATAGCGACTGTCGACAAGCAATTCGCCCCGACATTATGCAGATTGCACAAAGGTTTGGCGCATATGTCCATAAGTTCTATCAGCGCCCATCCGTTGAAATTGGGTGGTGAATCTGCTAGGATAGCTGGATACGAGGAGCAATGCGCCTCGCTTGCTTACCGGGAATCGCTCTTCAAGAGTACCGGAGGACAGCCCATGAATGCGCAAATGATGACCGGGTCCGCCGATCCATTCGCAGACTTGCACCCGATAGACCGCGAGCATCGCGATGCCTGCGCTTTGATTTGCTCTGTGCGCAAGGGCGGTCAAGCCACGCACGGCAATGTCAAGCGTACGATTGAAGCCTTGACGCGTATGGGCCACCGCACTGGCTACATCAATGGCGAGGGCGATGGCGTCGGCGTGCTCACCGATATCCCGCGACAGTTGTGGACAAAGTGGCTGGCTGCGGCTGGGCTGCGCTCGTCTTTGGCGACCGATCGCAACTTCTGGGTGGCGCATGTGATGATCCCCGCCCACGACCGCAACCGCGCCCAATACATCGTCGATCAGATTTGCCACCAGGTGAGCGAAGCCGGCTTGCACATCCTTATCGACCGAGCCGGACGCGTGAATCCGCAAGTGCTGGGACCCAATGCCGAAAAGAACGAACCGGTTTTCTGGCAGATCGCCGGCATCAACGGTCAGGTCCGCTCGGACGATCTCGACAGCACACTATTTGAACTACAAGTGCAGCTGGAGCGGGAGCTGCAAGTGCATTTTCCCTCATTTTCCGCGCACAGCGTCGTCTACAAAGTCCAGGGCACCATCGAGATCCTGCGCCGTTATTATCCCGAATTGCGCGATCCCGACTATGCTTCGTCTGTCACCATGGGGCACGCCCGCTATAGCACGAACACCAACCCGATATTCGAGCGCGCCCAGCCCTTCAGCCTCATCGGGCACAACGGCGAGTTCAACACCATCTCGCGCTTCCGCCTGGAGTCGGAGATGCTGGATATCCCCATGGTCGACAACGGCTCCGACTCGCAGGATATCGACCGTACCATCTACGCCTTGTGCATGCGCAAAGGCATGGATCTGGTCGAGGCGATGGAGCATATATTCCCGCCATTTGAACACGACCTGATTCAGACTGCGCCCGAAATCCACGAAATGTACGATGAAATTCGTCAATCTTTTGGACCATTCGCGCAAGGACCGGCCGCTGTCGTGGCCCGCCTGGGCGACCAGGCTGTATTCAGCGTCGATGCGCTGGGCTTGCGCCCCTTGTGGTATGGCGAGACTGAGAAAGAACATTTCATCACATCCGAGCGCGGCGTCTATGCGCTAGATTCCATGTCGGTCAGTCCCAAACCGATGGCGCCCGGCGAGAAGATCGCCATGACTGTGCGCAGCGGGCAAGAAGTCGAAGTGATGGACTACCCCGCTATCCAGCAATATGTCTACAGCCGCTATCGCGATCGCCAGCCCTACAGCCCGGCTTCGGGCGGCATCTGGGAGTCCAATGGCGACGGGGCTGCCATGTCGCCCATGACCAGCTATCCCATGCACCCGCAGCCCAATGGCGGTGGGCAGCAATTGCAAGCGCAGGCCGCGCCGGTCGCCGTGATGGAACGCACACAAGTGGCGCAGAAAACCGCCACCAAGCTGCCCTGGACCGACGCGCCGATCAAGACCAATGCTGCTGTCATGTCGGGCTTCGGCTGGGAACGTTATCATGTCGAGATCGTCAAAGCGCTGTCCGAGAATGGCAAGGAGCAGATCGGCTCGCTGGGCTGGGATGGTCCCCTGGCTGCATTGAGCAATACGCGCGCCAACCTGGCCGACTTTTTCAAAGAAACTATCGCTGTCGTGACCAATCCATCCATTGACCGGGAACGCGAGCAAGCGCAATTCTCATCGCAGGTGCTGATTGGCTGCCGGCCAGAGATCGCCAGCGGACGCGATCAGAACGACACGTTGATCCGCTTGCAGATGCCGCTGCTGCTGGAAGCGCCGCCAGAATTTGCTGATGCCGAATTGCTGCGCGATATCGCCTCGCAACATGGCACGCTGCTGATCGAAGACCTGGCGGAGATTTTCGCCGGCAAGCTGGAATGCCTGTCGATGGGCTGCCCGGCCGATACCAACGTAGACCGGGCGGTCGAGGCGCTACAGGCACGTGCCATTGACGCCGTGTTATCCGGCGCGCAGTGCATCATCCTGGACGATAGCGCAATCGCCGCGGGCGAAGAACTGTATATTGACCCCCTGCTGGCTGTGGCCGCGGTGGACAAAGCGCTGCGACAGGCCGACCAATTCCCCAATCTGCGCCGGCGCACCGGGCTGGTTGTGCGCTCTGGCGCGCTGCGAGACTTGCACGATCTGGCGATTTGCCTCAGCCTGGGCGCGAATGCGATCCTGCCCTATGCCATGTATGCCGTCAGCCTGGGCACTGCGCCGCGCGGCAGTCGCAAACCATTGGTCGCCGAACAAGTGGAAATCGCGCTGAACAACGCGTTCAAAGCCATACACGCCGGCTTGCAAAAGATTACATCGACTGTCGGCTGTCACGAGCTGCGCGGATATGGGCACAGCTTCAGCTCGATCGGCTTGTCGCGCAATATCGCCAACCTCTTGGGCACGCCCAACTACTTCGGCTCGACGGGCCGCGGATTGACCTGGGGCATGCTGCACGATGACGCCCAGGCCCGCGCCCAGGAATTCCGTGGCGAAGTGCGAGCCCGACTCAAGAACCCCGAGCGCTTTTATCCCAAGATGTGGAAGAAAGCCGAAGCCGTCGCGCATGGCGAACTGGCATTCGACGAATACACCGAGACCTTGCTCAAGCTGGAAGACAAAATGCCGGTGTCGCTGCGCCATGTCCTGGGGCTGAAAGAAAACGAGCGGCATATTGCGCCAGAAGAAGTCGACATCAGCGTCAAGGGCTATGACATGCCGGTGCTGATCAGCGCGATGTCATTCGGCTCTCAGGGCGAGCTGGCGTACCGGTCGTATGCCGAAGCGGCGCACTTGCTAAATATCATCTGCATGAATGGTGAAGGCGGCGAAGTGCATGACCTGCTGGGCAAACACCCGCGCAATCGAGGTCAGCAAGTGGCATCAGGGCGCTTTGGCGTTAATATCGCCTTCTTGAATGCTGCCGACTACATTGAAATCAAGATCGGCCAAGGCGCAAAACCAGGCGAAGGCGGTCATCTGCCCGGCTACAAAGTCACGGAGCAGATCGCGGCCGTCCGCAGCACCACGCCGGGCGTCGGCTTGATTTCGCCCAGCAACAACCACGACTTGTATTCCATCGAAGACCTGGCGCAGTTGATCGACGAGCTAAAGACCGCCAATCCACACGCGAAGGTATCGGTGAAGCTGCCGGTCGTGCCGGGCATTGGCATCATCGCGGTGGGCGTGGCCAAGGCGGGCGCGGACATCATCACGATCACGGGCTACACCGGTGGAACGGGGGCGGCGCGCGCGCATGCCCTGCGCCATGTCGGCTTGCCGGCCGAGATCGGACTGTGGCTGGCGCATCGCCACTTGATCGAAAGCGGCTTGCGGGATGATGTCGAGCTTTGGGTCGATGGCGGCATGAAAAGCGGGCGCGATGTCATCAAGATGGTCTGCCTGGGCGCAAACCGAGTCGGCTTTGCTACGTTGGCTATGGTGGCGGTGGGCTGCACGATTTGCCGCGGCTGCCAGGATGGCACCTGCCATGTCGGCATCACCACGCATGTCAAAACCGTCGAAGAAGCCGAAAAGCGCGATTTCAAAGCCTTCCGACCATTTGAAGAGCGCGGTTCTGCCCACAGCATTGTCAGAATGTTCGACGAATTGGCGGACGATATTCGCAAGTGGCTGGCGAAAATGGGAATCAGCAACTTGCAGGAGATCGTCGGGCGCGCCGACCTGCTATACCAGCGTTCGCATCACGACCGCATTGATTTGGGCGGCCTGCTGAAGCCGGTGCCGCGCGCGCAAAAGACGCCTGCTCAGCCCGGTGGCCGCCGCATCAGCCGTCCGCGCAACACCGTCAGCAAGCAGATCACGGATATCGTCGGCGACTATGTGGCGAAAGGCGATTATGAATTGACCTATGATGACGAGCAGGTGATGGCGATGGACCGCGCGCTGGGTACCCATCTGGCTGGCGCGATCAAACGCAAGGCGATCCCGCAGGCCAACCGCATCCGCGCGATCAACCTGAGCTTCAGCAATTCCGCCATTCCTGGCAACGGACTGGCTGCCTTCATTGATGATCCCGTCAATGTGCTGGTGGAAGGCGGCGCGCAAGATGGCGTTGGCAAATGTGCCGCGGGCAGCAAAGTCGCCATCCTCAAGGGCTTGAATCACAACGGGCAGCGGCTGGATGGCTCTGTGGGCAAGAGCTTTGCCTATGGCGCGCAGGGCGGCTTGTTCATCGTGCAGGGCGATGCCGATACCCGCGCATGCATCCGCATGAGCGGCGCCGATGTAGTCTTTGGCGGCGAAATCCGCGAGCCGCTAAACGATGCGCTGGGCGGTTTGGGCGCGCGCGCAAACCTCAAGGGCTATGCCTTCGAATATATGACTTCAGGACGGGCAGTCGTGCTGGGCGATCCCGGTCCCTGGATGTGCGCTGGCATGACCGGAGGCGTCGTTTACCAACGCGTACAGCCAAACATGGGCTTGACCATTGACGCGATTCGCAATCGCATCGCCGCTGGCTCGGTCGTGCAGATTCATCCGCTGGATGACGATGGCGAAGACGATCTGCGCGAGCTTCTGAATGCTTACATCCGCACGCTGGAAGAGAATCATCAGTCGCGGGCTGCCGAGCCAATGTATGCGCTGCTGCGGCGTCCTGGCGATCACTTCGTCAAGATCGCGCCGCCCCTGGCGCACAAGATCGTCAACGAAAGCTGACAATCGCCTTGATACCCCCCTCAGTCTCCCCGAAAAGTCGGGGGGAGGCGAAGTGCGCGCGAATTTTGTCGAAGTCGGTGGGGGCAAGGCGGGCGCGAGGATTCTGTCAAGACTACCCGCATAGGTTGTGGGGCGCTTATTCCGGGATCGTGGCCAATACTCGCTGCGTCTTCAACGCCAGGTGCAGGATGAGGCGGTTGTCGGCGTCGTCCAGGTCGAGCTTGGTGAGATCGGCGATGCGCTCCAGCCGGTAGACCAACGTATTGCGGTGTACATCCAGTTCCTGGGCTGCCCGCGCCAGATTGCCATTGGTGGCGAAGAATCCCGCCAGCGTGCGCACCAGCTCGCTGCGTTTGCTGCGGTCGTGTTCTAGCAATGGTCCCAAGGCATCGACATGAAATTGTTGCAATTGCGGCAGATTGCGCTCTTTCAAAGCCAGCAGCAGTTGATAGAGCTTAAGATCGCCATAGAAAGTGGTATCTTCGTGCTCGCCCAACTGGTAGGCGATGCCAATAGCGTCTTTGGCTTCGCGGTAGGCATCGCGCAAAGCAGAAAGTCCCGATGCGCTGCGACTGATGCCTGCGGCGACCTGCTCTCGCGGACATCGCGTCGCCAATTGATCGCGCAGCGACTCGACCAGCGATCGCAGCCTGGACAGAGAATTGCTGTCGGCTTCGTCTACGGGATACAGCGCCACGATGGCATCGACATAGCTGCCCACAGCGCCTTCCAGCTGACGGCGTGACATGTCATCACGGACGAGCGAAACGAGAGACACCAACGTCCGTGATTGTCCGGACTCGTTGCCAGCGCGGAAAACCACCGCCGCATAGGCTGCCTCGGCGGCGAAACCCGCTTGCTGGGCGCGCACACGAAGCAGGTCGTCATCGGCTGGACTGCCACTAAGCCACATCTGAATCCAGTCACCGCGCGTCTGTTCGACAGCCGAGGCGATCGCGCGATTCTTCGCCATTTCTATCGCGCAGACATCCGCGCCATACGTCAGCACCAGCCTGTCGAACTCAGTCAAGCTGGCGGCGCCATCCACAAGCGACAAGTAGCCGGCGACTCGCTTTTCAACCTGGAGCACAGTCGTGTAGCCCAGCGGACTGACGCTGATTGTGCCTTGAATGGACGGTGCTTCCTGGCCCAGCCAGCGCTGAAAATCGGCGAGCTGCGCGGCGGTTTGCGGTTGCCCGTTGTAGCTGCGGCGTCCGACATAGGGCAGCGCCTGGGCGATCAACATGCCAGAGCCATCATGAGCGACCAGCGCTTTGCCAGTCGAACGCGACATCACCTGCAGCAGGCTGGGCAAATCGCGATTTTCGGCAGCCAGACGAGTCAGTTGTCGCTGGATTTCAATCGCGCGCTCGGTCAACCGCGCCGACTGATTTAGGATCAGCGAATTCACAGCGCGCTCGACCGTGGTCAAGCTGGTATCTTCGGGTACGCTCAACAGCGACAGTCCGCATTCGTTGGCTGCCTGGATGGCTTCCGATTTTGCCGCGCCAGTCGCCAGCACCGCGTTCACGCCGACCGCGACCAACTGGCGCAGCACACTGGCCAGAGTCAGCCGGCTATCAAAGCTGCGCAGCACATCCATCGACACCAGCGCCAGCTCGCCTCCGTAGATATCTGGGAATACCGGTGGCTGCGCGCGGATCGTAACCGCCCAATTAACTTGCGTTTCCGGGTCGCCAGCGGCCAGGTTTGCGCCAAGCGGCAAGGAATAGCGCAGCAGAGATTGCAATGTGGCTGTATTTTTGTCTGACATCACCAAATCCTGGATCTTCGCCGTCCAGCGCTGGCTTATACAATGCCACTAGCCACCTGGTCTAGGTCGCGACGGTCGATAGATTTGTACGATGTTGACAACTATAGCATAGCGGGAATTGTCTGCAAGGGCAGTTGGCGGCCACGATGGCGGATGTGACTGGAAGAATTGGCTAAGCTCGCTCCCCTCAAGTTGCCGGCAGAAACCCCGCGCATCGAACTTCTCCCTGACTTTTCGGGGGCATTGAGGGGGTGTCGAGGGCTGCGTTACTGCGCGCGCCGGACGCCGATTGTGACCGACTGTCCTTTGGCATCAACGACCTCCCCTACATAAGCGGGAGTCAGCGCGCCAGATTGCAGCGTGTCGGCCAGAGTCTCGGAGCTGATGTAGCCGCGATACAACTGCAGTACATCGTCAAGTCCATCGCTGGCATCGCAGTAGATGATATCAATGCGATCGTCGAGGGCGAAGTCGGCGCGTTTGCGCAGATTTTGGATGCGGCGGATCAATTCGCGAGCCAATCCCTCCGCCACCAGGTCGGAAGTCAGCTGCGTATCCAGAATGACCATATAGCCGCCATCTTCTACAGCGCCCGGCGGCGTCTCGACGCTAACTTTGACCTCGCATTCCTGGTTCAAAATCTCAAATTGCTCGCCGTCCAGTTCCAGCGTGATATCTTGCCCGTCCAGCAACTGCAAGGCGTATGGGCGCAGAAAATCCTGTTCGCCATCGCGCAAGGCAGCCTGCACAGATTTGAAGTCTCTGCCGAACTTGCGCCCCAGAAAGCGCGGCAGCGGGTTCAATTGATAGTGCGTGGTCGCGCTCATTTCGTCAGCTTCGTCCGCGCCCATGACATGCAGACGTTTGAGGTTCAGCTCGGATCGGATCAAGGCGGCGTGACGTTCTATCACCTGCGCTTCGGCAAGATCACGCAGGGCGAATTGCGCGCTGGCCAAGGGCTGTCGCACGCCCAGCTGAACTGCATTGCGCGCTGCCAAACCAAGACTGACCAGTCGCCGCACCAGCGCCATGTCGTCAATGAGCGGGTCATTCAGCAAGGTCTCGTCGGCGGGAGGCCATTGCGAGAGGTGCACGCTTTCGGGCAAGGCGCTGAATTGCTCGGCAACCAGATTGCGATACATCTCTTCGCTGAGGAAGGGCATGGTCGGCGCGAGCAGCTGCGCGAGAGTGCAGAGCGCTTCGTACAATGTGGCATAGGCGGAAAGCTTGCTGTCGTCGACTTCGCTCTTCCAAAATCGATCGCGGCTCAGGCGCACATACCAATTGCTGAGGCGCTCGACGAAATCTTCGATTGGACGGGTCGCATTGGTAGCGTCATAATCCTCGAAGGCGTCGGTGACGACCTTGATGAGATTGTGCAATTCTGCCAAAAGCCACTGGTCTAGCAAGTCGCGCTCGGCGGGTTCGGGCGCGGGCTGGTTGGGCGTCCAGCCATCGATATTGGCATAAGTCACGAAGAAGCCGTACGTATTCCACAGCGTCGACCAGAACTTCTTGATGACTTCGTTGACCAGATTGATAGAAAAGCGCCTCGGCTCGCCGGGCGGTCCGGAGGTGTACAGGTACCAGCGGAAGGCATCGGCGCCGGTCTGCTCCAGGACTGTCCAGGGATCGACAATATTGCCCTTGCTCTTGGACATCTTCTGCCCGTTTTCGTCCAGGATAT
Source organism: Chloroflexi bacterium bin20 (assembly GCA_002238485.1). Taxonomy (GTDB): domain Bacteria; phylum Chloroflexota; class Anaerolineae; order Aggregatilineales; family Phototrophicaceae; genus UBA6055. The sequence continues at coordinate 760,331 of MPMG01000001.1, forward strand.
GCCCCAGGCAGATGACATTCTTGAATGCGACTGTCTCAAAGAGCATGGCAGAGATGGCATGCAGGCTATAGAACCAGCCGCGCGTTTGGTCGACCGCCTCGCAGATGTAGTCGGCGGGATGCTGCTCTTCCAGGATATCGCGGTTGTGTTGTGGATAGGCCCACTGCGCCAACTGCATGGCGCCGCTGTCAAACCAGACATCGATGACTTCGGGCACACGGCGCATGGCGCCGCCCTCGCCAGTCGGATTTTCAAATATGATGTCGTCTACAAAGGGACGATGCAGGTCCAACTCGCTCAGATCTGTGCCAGCCAGTTCGCTGAGCTCGCTGATGCTGCCCACGCAGATCATGTCGCCGTTGGTTTCGTCCAGCCAGACAGGCAGCGGCGTGCCCCAATAACGTTCTCTGCCCAGCGACCATTCTTTCAAGTCGTCCAGCCAGTTGCCAAAGCGGCCATCGCGCACATGCTGCGGCACCCATTTGACGGTCTGGTTCAGGTCGACCATGGTCTGTTTGTACTTGAGCGTATTGATGAACCAGGTTTCGCGCGCGAAGTACATCAAGGGCGAGTCATCGCGCCAGTTGTGCGGATAGCTATGTTCGGTGCTTTCGCGCCGATACATCAAGCCGCGTTCGGACAGGTCGGCGATGATATGCCGGTCGGCATCTTTGAACCACATGCCGCGAAAGGTCGAAACTGCATCGACGAAGCAACCGCTTTCATCGACCGTGATCAGCACGGGCAGGTCGTATTTGCGGCCCGTGGCCAGGTCGTCCACGCCATAGGCCGGCGCGGTATGCACGATGCCGGTGCCATCGCTGGTGCTAACATAATCGGCAGCCACCACATAGGCATAATCTTGCTCCACAGGCAAGAAAGTATAGAGCGGCTGATAACGCCAGCCCAACAGGTCTTTGCCACGCATGCGGTCGACAATGCGGTAGGCGGCAGGATCGCGCAGCACTTCTTCCATCAGCGCTTCGGCAAGAATCAGCTGCTCGGTGTCTTCGCTATCGGGCGCGGGACCCTCGACCAAGACATAAGAAACATCCGCGCCAACAGCCAACGCGGCATTGGCAGGCAGAGTCCAGGGCGTGGTCGTCCAGGCGAGCATGTACACGCCGGGTTTGTCACGCAGCGGGAAGCGCACAAAGACGCTGGGGTCGGTGATGGTCTTGTAGCCCTGCGCGACTTCGTGACTGCTGAGCGGTGTGCCCGATGAGGGGCTGTAGGGCACGACCTTGTAGCCACGATACAGCAAACCTTTATCCCAGAATCGCTTGAGAATCCACCAAACACTTTCAATGTATTCGTTGGAAAAAGTTACATAGGCGTCATCCAGGTTGACCCAAAAAGCCGTGCGTTCGGTCAGTTTTTCCCATTCATTGATGTGTCGAAAGACATTTTCGCGGCAGCGCGCATTGAACTCGGCAACGCCATATTCTTCGATCTGCGCCTTGCGGTCAAAGCCGAGTTCTTTTTCCACTTCGATTTCGACCGGCAAGCCATGCGTATCCCAACCGCCACGCCGCAGACAATAGAAGCCTTGCATGACCTTGTAGCGCGGGAACATGTCTTTGAATGCGCGCGCCAGCACATGATGGCTGCCCGGTTTGCCATTGGCAGTGGGCGGTCCCTCATAGAATACATAGCGAGGAGCGTCGTCGCGCCCTTCCGTTGTGCGTTCAAAAATGCGGTTGAAGCGCCAAAAATCCAACTGCTGCTGCTCGAGCCGGTTGATAGACTCGCTGTTGACTCTAGTATCGACTGCCCTAAACATGCGCGCGCATTCCCCGCAGACAAACGGATTCGGCAGCGATTATGACTGAACTTACCCAGAGGCGAAAGGGTCGAGTCAAGCGGCTGGCTGGCTGGTGGCCTTTATCCATGCGCAGACGACTTGGCGAAGGTGCTCGCCGTAAGCTGTGTCCGCGACCTTCTGCGCTTCGCCCCGCCAATACTGGATGATTTCACTCTCGATGTCCGGCGCTTTGGCGACGCCCAGCTGGTGCAGGTAGCTTTCTAGCAAGGCGGCTTGCTCTGGCGAATCCAGCAGCTGCGGGCGAACGACGAGAAATTGAGCCTGTGCGCTTTGCTCATCACCCTGCAAGAAATGGCACTGTCCCAGCTCGAGGCGCACGATATCTGGCGCGCCAACTGCCAAAGCCGACTCGATGAATTCCCGAGCGGCGGGGTATTGTCCTTGCATCATCAGCAGCTTGCCGATACTGAAGAGCGCGAGATGATGCCGCGGCTTCAGGTCTAACGCATGCTGCAAAGCTCGTCGGCTCTGCTCAAATTGTCCCAGATTCCGGTAGCTGTTGCCCAACAAGACCAGCGCATCGACCGACTCGCGTCCTCGTTCGGGCAGGGCTTCCAGAAGCGAGCGCGCCGCATCGTAGTCGCCCGCGATGAAATGCTGCTGCGCTTGATGATAAGGCGAAACATCGCGGCGGTTGCCCCACAAAAATAGCAGCTGCAGCGTGACTAGCAAGCCAAATGCGCCGATGCGCGCCGGCAACTGCAATTGCGGCGGACCCGCCAATCCCACAGCCAGCAGAATCAGCAGCAGCGATAGCGCCATGACCACCGCAAGCCGGGTTGGCCTATCCCATTCTGGGCTGCGACGCGTCCTGTCTCGCAGGAAATGGCGCAGCATCATGCCGGTTGCTTGCTCACTGACTGCGCCGCGTCTATCGCAATCTCAATCTTTTCCAGCTCATAATTGAGCAGGCTGCCATAAGCCGTGCCTTCCAGGGCGCGCAGGGTCGACTTCCAGGCTTGCAAGCCGTGTTGTGTGTCGACCATGCGTTTGGTCGCGCCCTGGGCATCATCAACTGCGCCCAAATTTTGAAAATGCTTCGACAGATAATAGTTGACGCGCACAGCGTACATGGACGGCATGGAATAGAGCGCGGCATGTTTGAAAGACTCGATGGCCGAGTCGTGTTCGCCCGCCAACTGCTGAACAAAGCCCAGCTCTGCCCAGATGATCGGCTGCGCGGGAGAAAGCTGCGCGGCCGTCTGCAAAGCCAGCGCCGCCTCGCCATAGCTGGCTTGCATGCGATAGCCGTTCGCCAAGGTCATATATGCGCCCGCATCGCCAGGGAAAAGCTGCACGGCGCGATCGGCTGTCTCTTGCGCTTTTGCCAGCTGGCCATTGTAAGCATAGGCGCTGGTGAGCAGCATCAGCAGATCGGGCGTGATCTTGCCGCCGGCCACGACACGCTCCAGCAATTGAATCGCCTGCGGAAATTGCATCTTCTGTATGAGCCGATACGCCTCGCCATAACCCGCGCCATAACGCCGCGATTGCCGCGCCAGCAGAATGCCCACCAAGAAGAAACCGAGCAGAATCATGCTCGCCGACAAGCACAAGCCCGCCAGCGACATCTGCGCTACCGGCGACAGATAAGGCTCGAGCGGCTGGGTGATGCCATCCGCAAGCTCGATGATCATGCCGATCACGAAGATGATAAATCCTAGCGCGGCCAAGCCAACGCAGACAAAAACCGCAACCCAGGCCAAGAGGCGTCGCAGTGACATCGCGCGCCTACTCTGGGATAGACACGGGCTCGCCAGCAATCAGTTGGCGCGCCTGCTCAATATCGTCTTTCAATACCGCTCGCAGCGCCTTTGCCTCGTCTGCGCTCATGATAACCTGCCATTCTTCTTGACCTGCGCGCTCTCGCCGCAGCGATGCAAGCGCCGTTTCTGCAGCAGCGACATCATCCAGCCGCCTATGCGCGCGCCACAAGTATAAATGCGCCAAGAGCCGGTGTCGAGAATCGGGCATCTTCGCCGCCAGCGCCGACTCGATATGGCGAATCACGGCGGGACTGTCGCGCAGGCGGTCTTCGATCATGCCCAGGTTGTAAGCGGCCACCCATTCGTCCGGCGCGAGTTCCTGGGCTTTGCGAGCCGCTTCACGCGCCTGCTGATAACGCCCCGCCTGCAGTTCGACTTCCGCGAGTCCGTTCTGCGCCACGGCCGATCCTGGTTCCAGCTCGATCATAGTCCGATAATCTTTCCGCGCGGCCGGCAGCCTGTCCGCCAAACGATGCAGCTCGGCGCGAAATCGGTAATGCTCGGCTGCGCGGGGCTCTTCGTTGATCTGCGCGTTCATAGCAGCGATGGCAGCCGCATAATCGCGCTTGCGCATGGCTTTTACCGCCGCTTTTACATGACCGGGACCGGCGCTGCGAAAGATGAAAATGCCGGCGACGATCCAGCCCAAGCCCGCGCCCACGAACAGCCCGCTGAGCTGCGGCGCGACCAACGTGCCAATCACCATGGCCAGCAGCGACGGCAGCGCCACACCGAGCCAACGTTTGCGCTCCTCGCTGGGCAGACGACTGAGAAACAGCCCGGCCGCGCCAAGTAGAAAAACCAACAGCAGCAAAGTCTGCAGCGCGGTCGCCCATTCTTGGTCGCCGCCTGCTGCCGTCAGCGCCAGGCTCGCCAAGCCGGTGGCAGCCAGCAAGCCCAGCAAGAGGCGGAAGTTGCGCGGACCCAGGAAGATCTGCAGTCGCTTCAGCATGTGGATGGCTCTGGATGACGCGCGGGCGCGACATAGTTGCTTATTTGCACGACGATCTCTTGCTGTTGAAAGGCGTTGACGCGGCGGATAATCACATCGTGTTTGTCCAGCCAATAGGCAGCCGCTTTGTCATGATAAATAAAGCGCCGTGTTGCAATCGTGCGATTGCCCAACATGAAGGTGTCTGTGCCCGCCAAAGCAACCGGCGACACCACCTGCCGCAGCGTGCCGGGCAGCAGTTGTGCATAGTCGAAAGCCGGCACGAAGAGCCAGGTAGGCTTACTGCCCCGCGCAGCCAAAGCGGCGATCGCGCGTCCACGAAATGGCAGCAGCGGCACATCGATCAATATGTCCTGCGGCAGCTCCAACTCACGGTATTGGCGTTCTGCGCCGTTGAGCTCGTAACCAACCTGCAGGCAGCCATCGGCTAGCTGATAGGTGGCGCGCAGATCGTGGACGCCGCCCGGGAAATGCGCATTTTCGTAACGGATATCCAGCCGCGCCAGCGCTCCAGCCCGGTCTAGCAGCGCCTCTGCCAAGACCGACCTGCCCTCTTCGCGCAGGGAATCGGCATCAACGCGGATAAAATGCTCGCCGTCAGGGTGCGCGTGGATCGTCCAGGATTCGCTCTTCTGCAGCGGCGCACCGCGCTTGCTGAATAGATAGCGCCCACCTGCTACGAAACGTTCGTGTGCCTGCACTGGATGCAAGCTGCGCATCAGTCGCCGATCTCCACATAAAGACGTTTGTTGATGCCGCCTTTGCTCTTGTATTTGCTGATTTTGATGCTGCCGACTTCGCTGGTGTTGGCGACATGCGTGCCGCCATCGGCTTGCAAATCCAAGCCGACAATTTCGACCGTGCGCACTTCTTTGATGCCCGGCGGCAGCAGGTTGATTTTGGTGCGGATGAGATCGGGGATTTGGAAGGCTTCTTCGCGCGGCAGGATGTCGATTTTGATTGGCAGGGACTTCGCCACTTCTTCGTTGATCTTGTCTTCAATTTCGCTGACAGTGTCTGGCGACAGCCGTTCAAATTCAAAGTCCATCCGCGCCGACAACACAGCCATGTTGCCGCCGGTTACACTGGCTTGATAGTCGCGCCAAATAACGCCGCAGAGGATATGCATAGCACTGTGTGTGCGCATGATCTGGTAGCGCCTCTGCCAGTCCAGTTCCGCCTGCACGGTCGCGCCAATCGGCGGCAGCTCGCCATCGATGATATGCAGGCCGCCGCGCCGTGCTGTTTTGACGATGAATTCGGCGCTGTCTGTGCGCAGCCAGCCGCGATCGGGCTGTTGTCCGCCACCGCCAGGAAAGAAGGCAGTGCGGTCGAGCAAGACGCCGTTTTGCCTGGCATCGTGTTCGGCCACCGCGGCGCTGAAGGTCTGCAAATAGCTATCGCGCAGATACAGATAGTCGGTCATGATTCGTCTCCCGGGATCATCGCTCGCATGCGCAGCAAGGTAGCCTCGCCACCCAAAGCCCGCCAGAAAGCCAGCGCGGTCGGGTTGTGCGCGCTCGCGTACCATTCAAAGCTCGTCACTTCGCAGGCGCGAAACCACAGCATCAGCCGCTCGACCAGCCTGCGTCCTATTCCCTGTCGGCGCTGCTCCACACAGACGAAGATATCCGTAATCATTCCACAGCGCATAGATTCAAACATTTCGTTGTTGATATCGGCGATGCCGCCACTGATGTATCCGACCAGCTTGCCTTCGACTTCCGCCACCAGAACGCGCGCAAAAGAGTCGCGCAGGCGATCTTCAATGAAACGCGCGTACGATTCTGCTCCATCGGCAGCTGGACGAAAAGTGCTGGCGTCCAATTGAGCGTGCTGCGCGGCCATCTGCGCCCACAACTGGCTGATGCGCGGGATATCGGTCTGCTGCGCCAGGCGGATCATAGCGGCAGCCAATAGCGCTGCGATCGCGGACGAGCGCCTTGCCCGCGCCAGAATGCCGCCTCGACTGGATAGGCAATTGGCGCGTCTATCTCCAGCACATCGATGCCCTGCGCACGCAGCCACATGCCGGCTCGAGCCAGGAGTTGGCTGCTCAATGCCGCATGTGGCTGGTGCAAGTCGACAGCCATCGCCAAGAGCCTGCCCACAGGAGCGGGCCCCAATCCCGCTTCGCCCGCACAAATGCCCACAGCCAGGAATCCTGCCAGTTCGTCTCGCAACGCCGCGGCAAACATGGCGGCTTTGTCGTCAGCAAGCCAGTCGCTGGCTGTTCGCTGCCACGCCCGTAGCGCATCTGGCAGGAACTGGACGAGCGATTCGCTCTGTTGCAAGAGGCATTGCCGCTCGAACCACAACTGGCTGGCGGCTGGCAAGTCTGCTGGAGAAGCCTCGCGGATGAGCATGACATAAGCAACTGGTTGTCGGTGAGCGGAAGCATAGCACCTGCCCGCGCGGGCAACAAGCTGCGAGGCCTTGGCTGGCAATGGCGGCGCGGCGACATCGCGTTATACTATAAGAAAGAATGGCAGCGCAGAGGCGGCAAAGGAGCCAAATCATGTCCACAATGCCAGCAGCGGAGAAAATCGGTCAGGCTTGGCGGATGCACCGCGACAAGGATAACGATAGCGCTATCCAGATGTTTAACGACATCTTGGCAACGCACCCCGAAAGTGTGGACGCGCTCTATGGCTTGGGCTTGTCGTACAAAGCCAGCGGAGAACATGCCGATGCGGCCAAAGCTTTTGCGCAGGCGCTGGGCATCACCGAAAGCGCGCTTTCCGCAGTCTTGCAGACTTCGCATGCCGAGGGTCATCAAAGCGGCAACGACCTGGAAACGGATTTTGACGACCGCTACATGATGCTCTCGCGCATGCTCAAACAGCGCCTCGAGGAAGTGTCCTAGCTCTGAGCGGCATGCGCAAGCGAGAACGCCTGGAGCGCGCGCTGGCGGGAGAGGCTGTTGATCGTGTGCCGGCGGCGCTTTGGCGTCATTTCCCCGGCGACGACCAGCGCTACACCGATCTCGCCCGTTCCATCATAGACTTCCAGCACGACTACAACTGGGACTTCGTGCGCGCCATGCCGTCGCGCAGCTTTCTGGTCAGCGACTATGGTGTGAGCGATGCCTGGCGTGGCGATGCGCGAGGAATCCGCGAGATCAACAAACGGATCGTGCGGCGCTCGCTGGACTGGACCGGGCTGCGACCACTAACGCCAGACCGCGGCGCTTTGGCACAGCAGGTTGAATGCTTGCGGCTGGTGGACAAGGCGCTGCAATCGGACAATACGCCGCTCGTGCAGACAATCTACAGTCCCCTGGTACAGGCGGCGCAACTGGCGGGTCGACAGAAACTGCTGCGCGATTTGCGATTGCGTCCCGACCGCCTGCGCAGCGGGTTGACGCAGTTGACCGAAAGCACCATGCGCTTTGTCGCGGCGCTGGCAAAGCTGGACAGCCTTGCTGGCATCTTCCTCGTCACCGAATTCGCCAACCACGAAATCATGTCCGAAGCCGAATATACCTCCATCGCGCTGCCACACATTCGCAATATCCTGGCTGCCTTGCCCAGGCACTGGTGGCTGAATATGGTGCAGGTCGCCGGTGCATCACCCATGCTGGGGCTGATAGACGAGCTGCCCATCCAGGCGCTGAATTGGGATGTGCGGGCTGCTGGCATTGCGCTGGAAGATGCGCGCAACACTTTTTCCAGCGCTATCTGCGGCGGATTGAGCGACGACGACTTGCTTCTGGGCACGCCAAGCTTGCTGCGTTCGTCCGTGCAAGAAACGTCTCGCCACTGTAAATCGCGGCGGCTGATCATCAGCGGGGGTGGCTGCGGCTTTGTCACCACGCCATTGTCCAACATCCGCGCCCTGCGCAGCGCTGTGGAGAGTGAGAGCTAGGTATGTCCCTGCGAGTCATCGCCGGCAGCGCGCGCGGCAGAAGATTGAAAGCGGTGCCCGGCGACAGCACGCGCCCCATTATGGATCGCGTCAAAGAGGCGCTGTTCAGCATCATTGGGGTACAAATACAAGACGCCATTTTCCTGGATCTTTTTGCTGGCACGGGCAGTGTAGGCATCGAAGCGCTGAGCCGCGGCGCAAGTTATGCGCTATTCGTGGAGACCGACCGAGCCGCCCTGGGTACGATCCGCGCGAATCTGGAGCGCGCGAAATTGGCTGCCAAGGCACGGGTCATCCGCCGCAGCGCGTTCGATGTGCTGGGCGATGCGCCAGACAGGCAGTACGACTTCATCTTTGTTGCGCCGCCGCAATATCGTGGCATGTGGCTGAAGACGCTGCGATCGCTGGAAAATAACGAGGCTTGGCACGACGCAGCAGACCTGATCATCGTGCAGATTGATCCTAGCGAGCTCGAGCCAGACCTTGGATTTGTCCGATTGCAACAGGTCGACCAGCGCAGGTATGGGCGCACCATGCTGCTTTTCTATCGCTATGCTGGAGACGATAGCAGAGCAAAGTAAGCAATGAAAATGAAAATTCCTGAGAATACAGCAGGTGGTGCAGGGGCGCTACGAATATCGTCCGCAAGTCCTGCGCACTTTTGTCAATACATGGGTGACACAGTGTCTCCCCGACGAAAGCCGTAACGCGTTCCTGTGCTTGTGGTCGAATTCCTAGCGACTTCCTTGGTTTCGCTGATTAGCGCGCCGACAAATTTCGGCATTCTTCTGCGAGCTTGCCTACGAACTCGCGCGCCTCGTCCCGCGTTACTACTTCGCCAAGTACCTGCGCCTCGCGCAGAGCCGTCAGCGCCGCGCCGATCTGCGGACCCGTCTGTATGCCGAGCAGAACCTTGACATCATGACCGGACAGCAAAGGCTTGGGTTTGACCAGCGTGTCGTACTGATTGAACCAGACATCCAACAGCTGCGTGAATTGGTCGACGCGCCCCAGCCAGTATTGTTGATCCAGCGTCGCTCCCTGGGTCGCCAGCACCTGCGCCGCGCCCAGCAAAATGACATCGATGCCGCATTCGCCCAGTCCATGCCAGAAGCGATGTTGCTCAAGCCGTGTCATAGACCAATCCAGGCTGGCGAGTTCGCTGCCCGCCACCTGCCCGAGGATGCGCGCTTCGCCTGTGCTGAGCCGCAGCGAATCGGCGACCGTTTCGGCTTGAGCAACACCTTTCAGCAGCGCCGACAGCACCAACAGCTGGGAACGCAGCCTCACGTTGCCGTAATGCTGGTCGAGGTGCGCCTGCAGGCTGGAACGGAAGCGGTCGAGCTGGATTACCAACATGCCCAAATCAAAGGCCGCGGCCGTATTGTCGGTGCGGCGCTGGCTAATAGCGGTCAAGAGCGCCGACAGCCATTCAACATGCGCCAAAGATCGTGGCAAATCGACAGGCCGGATTTCTGGCACGACCATGACCAGCAGCCCCAGGTGCTCGAGGACTCGCAAGCCACGCGCCGCTCGATCCAGACCCAGCAACTTGAAGAATTCGTCGCGGATGCGCTCAGACGAAGTCTGGCGGAGCGAGTTGGCGCAGCGTCGAATGTCGGCTGCTGTTGCCGGCTCGATCTTCAGGCCGAATTGCGTGCTCAGCCGCACAGCGCGAAGACCGCGAATGGGATCGGCAGCGATCGAGTTGGGCGAGCAGCGCCGTAGAATCTTGGCTCGCAAATCCCTCTCGCCATCCAAGGGGTCGACCAAGGCGCCGATATCGCCCAGCAAGTCGGCTGCCATGGCATTCATGGTGAAATCACGATCGCGCAGATCGTCTTCCAGTGTCGTTCCGCGCTGGTCGGCGAAATCCAGGCTGATTGTGCGGTCATCCTCTTTGACGAAGACTCGCGCCACCCCTCGTTCGCGATCCATCACATAGATATCGGCCCGCAGCCAGTCGCAGACGCGCCGCGCCAGGGGGATAGCTTTGCTTTGCACAACGATATCAATGTCGTCAGTGGGCTTGCGCAGCCAGGCATCGCGCACTGCGCCACCAACCAGATAGAGAGGTGTATGCACGCCTCGCGCACGCAGCATGTCGGCGAGATCATGCACGAAATCCGCCCAAGCCAGGCGCGTGGCAAAGTCACTCATCGGTCAGGGCAGCGGTGTTGGCGACAGCAACAAAGCGCAGATTGCGAAAGCGTTCATCTAAATCCAGCCCATAGCCGAAGACAAACTTGTTTTCGATCTCAAAGCCGATGTAGTCGACATCCAAATTCACTTCGCGCCGCGATTGCTTGTTGAGCAGGGCGCACAGGCGCAGGCTGGCTGGCTGTCGGTTTTGCAAGGTCTTCAGCACAAAAGCCAAGGTGTGCCCGCTGTCGATGATGTCTTCGACCACCAGCACATGTTTGCCGCGCACATCCATTTTCAAATCCATGTCGATGCGCACCGAGCCGGCCGTTTTGCGCGCGCCTATGCCATAGCTGCTGGCCGCCATGAAGTCGATCATGTGCGGGACATGAATATGGCGCGACAGGTCGGTCAAAAACATGACGCCGCCTTTCAAGATGCACAGCAGCAGCAGATCCTCGCAATCGGCATAGTCGAGGTTGATTTGCTCGCCGAGTTGGGCGATGCGCTCTTGCAACGTCACTTCGTCTATCAGCACTTCTGCAAGGTATTTCTGATAAGCTGCTGGCATTTGCCCGCCCTCTGCGCTCCTTGCTAGTTGACCGCCGCGTAATGCGCCTGCAGGCTGCGCACGCTAAGCGGCTTTTCGCGCAATTGTTTGATGCCTTGCACGGTGGCTGCCGCCGCGCTCATGGTGGTCACGATGGGGATGCCCAAGGCATAGGCCTGACTGCGGATGGTCGCGCCGTCTTCATGGGCGGTTCCACCCAAGGGCGTGTTGATGATGAGGTCGATTTCGCCCCCGCGCATCGCATCCAGCACATGAGGTGAACCCTGCGACAGCTTGTTGACACGCGAAACCTGCAAGCCGGCTCGCTGCAGCCAACTGGCGGTGCCCTCCGTGGCGACCAAGGCAAATCCCATGCGCGACAGATCCCGCGCCAGCCTGGCGACAACCGCCTTGTCAAAGTCGTTGACGCTGATGAACACCGCGCCCGCTTCTGGCAATGGCAAGCCCGCTGCCGACTGCGATTTGACAAAAGCGTGGCTGAATGTGGCTGCGTGCCCCATCACCTCGCCAGTGGAGCGCATTTCTGGTCCCAAGCGCGTATCGACGCCCGGGAACTTCTGAAACGGGAAGACAGCTTCTTTAACAAAGAAGCCTGAAACCGGCGGTTCTTCTGTGAATCCCAGCGCAGACAGTGTCTTGCCACAAGCGATCTGCGCCGCATAACGCGCCAGTGGATGCCCGGTCGCTTTGCTGATGAAGGGCACAGTGCGGCTGGCGCGCGGATTGACCTCCAGCACATAGACCTGGTCGTCCTTGACGGCGAATTGAATATTGAACAAGCCGCGCACACCCAGCGCCAAACCAATGCGCCGACTGTGATCGCGGATGATATCCAGGTGAAACGAGCTGATTTTGTAGGGCGGCAGCACACAAGCCGAATCGCCGCTGTGCACGCCGGCCTGCTCAATATGCTGCATGATGCCGCCGATGGTTACTTGCTCGCCGTCGCAAAGGGCATCGACATCGACTTCATAGGCATCGTCCAAAAATTGGTCGATCAAGACACGATGCCCGTGCCATTGGACATGTTCGTCCAGCCAAGCCAGCAGTTGCGCTTCATCAAAGACGATAGCCATGCCCTGCCCGCCCAGCACATAACTGGGACGCACCAGCACGGGATAACCGATCTTTGCGGCCGCGGCAGTGGCTTCGGCGCGGGTGGTGATGCTTGCGCCAGCCGGCTGCGCGATATTGAGCCGCTGCATGAGCGCGTGGCAGCGCTGGCGATCTTCTGCCAGGTCAATCGTATCGACCGAAGTGCCCCAGATGGGCGCGCCCAGCCGCTCCAGTTCGCCGGCGATATTCAATGGCGTCTGCCCGCCGAATTGCACGAGCAGTCCCGCGGGCTCTTCGCGGTCGACGATATTCATGACATCTTCGGTGGTCAGCGGCTCGAAGTAAAGCCGGTCGGCCGTGTCGTAATCGGTGCTGACTGTTTCGGGATTGCAATTGACCATGATGGTCTCGTAGCCCAATTCCTTGAGCGCGAAGCAGGCGTGCACACAGCAATAATCAAACTCGATGCCCTGCCCGATGCGGTTGGGTCCGCCACCCAGGATCATCACCTTGCGCGCGTTTGTCGGCGCGGCTTCGTCTTCCATTTCATACGTGGCATACAGATATGGCGTATGCGCTTGGAATTCGGCCGCGCAGGTATCGACTCGATAGAAGTTTGCTTGCACGCCAAGCGCTTTACGACGCTGCCGCACTGCTGCTTCGTCTGTGCGCAGGAGTCGCGCCAGGGTCGCATCGCTGAAGCCGTATTGTTTCAGCCGCTGCATCTCTTCCGCGCAGATGTCGCTTAGCCGCCCCTCGACCGCAATGGCGCTGTGCGCGTTCATCAGTTCGCGCATTTGCTGCACGAACCAAGGATCAAAACGCGTCTCTGCCACGATGTCGTCAAAGCCGACGCCATCCGCCAGCGCCGCCGCCACCTGGAAGAGTCGCTGGGCAGTGGGCACGCTCAATGCTTCTGGACTTGGCTGCGCGGTGAGCTCGCTGATGAAGCCGTCCATGCCAATATCCAGCGCGCGGACAGCTTTTTGCAGCGCCTCGGGGAAGGTGCGTCCAATGGCCATCACCTCGCCAACCGCTTTCATCTGCGGCCCCAGCACAGGATCGGCGCCGGCGAACTTGCGAAAGTCCCAGCGCGGGATCTTCACCACGATGTAGTCCAAAGACGGCTCGAAGCTGGCTGGCGTTTGGAGTGTGATGTCGTTGGGGATCTCGTCCAATGTAAAGCCAACCGCCAGCAGCGCGGCGATCTTGGCGATAGGGAAGCCAGTCGCTTTGCTGGCCAGCGCAGAAGAACGGGAAACGCGCGGATTCATCTCGATAACGACCGCATCGCCAGCCAGGGGGTCGATGGCAAATTGCACATTCGCCCCGCCCGTGGTGATGCCCAGTCGGTCGAAAATCTGCCGCGACATATTGCGCAGGCGCTGGATTTCTTTGTCGGTCAAGGTTTGCGCAGGCGCAATGGTGATGCTGTCGCCGGTGTGCACGCCCATGGGATCGAGATTCTCAATGGAGCAGACCACCACGAAATTTCCCTTGGAGTCGCGCATTAACTCCAGTTCATATTCTTTCCAGCCCAGCAGGCTGCGGTCGACCAGCACTTCGCCAACCGGGCTTTGATGGATGCCATTGGCCGCCACGCGCCGCAACTCGTCCGCGTCATAAGCGACGCCACCCCCCGCCCCGCCCATGGTGTATGACGGACGGATCAAAATCGGATAGCCGATCTCGTCCGCGAATGCCAGCGCGCCATCGACACTGTCCACGACGCGGCTTTCGGGCACGCGCAAGCCAATCTCGCGCATGGTGTCGTTGAAGAGTTGACGGTCTTCCGCCAACTGGATGCTGGTCAAGCTTGCGCCGATCAACTCGACTCCGTAGCGCTTCAACACGCCATTCTGCTGCAGCTGCACAGCCAGGTTGAGAGCGGTCTGCCCGCCGACCGTCGGCAACAGCGCGTCCGGACGCTCTTGGGCGATGATCATCTCGCATATCGGGGCGGTCAGCGGCTCGATGTAGGTGGCGTCGGCGAATTGCGGGTCGGTCATGATCGTAGCCGGGTTGGAATTGACCAGCACGACGCGATAGCCCTGCGATTTCAGCGCTTTGCAGGCTTGCACGCCGCTGTAGTCGAACTCGCAGGCTTGCCCGATGACGATGGGTCCCGAGCCAATGATCATGATGCTGTCTATGTCGGTTCGTTTGGGCATCGGCGTCTTAGGCGTTTGCAGCAACTTCGTTGACAAATTCGTCAAAAAGATAGAAAGAATCGTGCGGGCCGGGCGAAGCCTCTGGGTGATATTGCACACTGAAGGCGCGCAGGCCGCGATGCCGCAAGCCAGCTACCGTGTTGTCGTTCAGGTTGAGATGCGTGATCTCGCCGCCGCCGAGCTCGCTGCCAGCCGAAACCGCAAAACCATGATTGTGCGCGGCAATTTCGACTGCGCCGCTGTCCAGGTTTTTGACGGGCTGGTTGCCTCCGCGGTGCCCAAAGCGCATCTTTTCTGTGGCGCCGCCCAGCGCCAGCGCCAAGATTTGATGCCCCAGACAGATGCCAAATATCGGCAGCTCGCCCAGCAGCGCGCGCACATTATCAATGGCGTAATCGACAGCGGCCGGGTCGCCCGGGCCGTTGCTGAGGAAGACGCCGGCCGGCTGCATTTGCAAGATGTCCGCTGGCGAAGTCCAGGCTGGCACGACAGACACCCGCAAGCCGCGATCGGCCAGCATACGAAGGATATTGCGCTTGATGCCAAAATCGTAGGCGACAACCAGGGGGCCGGCGTCATTCCTTTCGCGTGCGCCATACCATTGCGCGTCGCTGCCTTGCGTCCAGTTGTAGGCTGTGTCCACCGTCACCGCGTCGACCAGGTTCGCGCCCGACATGTCTTGCGACTTTCGCGCGATTCCCGCCAGCGCATCGACATCAGCCGCCAGATCGCCATGCGCCACGACAGCGCGCATCACGCCGCGCTCGCGTATATGCCGCACCAGGGCGCGTGTGGCGACGTCAGCGATGCCGATGATGCCGCGTTCGCAAAGGTAGGTCGCCAGATCGCCGCGATTTCGCCAGTTGCTGACCAGCGGGCTCAACGAGCGCACGACGAAGCCAGAAACCCAAACTTTGCGGGATTCAGGGTCTTCCAGGTTGATGCCGGTGTTGCCGACGTGTGGCACGGTCATGGCGACGATCTGGCCGTAATAAGACGGGTCGGTGAGGATTTCCTGATAACCTGTCATGGACGTATTGAAGACGATCTCGCCGGTTGCGCAACCTTGCGCGCCGAAACCCTCGCCGGGGAAAACCCGCCCATCTTCAAGCACAAGCGCCGCTTGCATGTCTGCCCTCCGTCAGGAGCGGTAGTCGCCGTTTATGGAGATGTATTCGTGGCTGATATCGCAGGTCCAGATGGTGGCGCTGCCCTGCCCCAGCCCGCAATCCAGCTTGAAGGTCATGGATGGCGCGGACATGATGGCTGCCGCGTCCGCCTCTTGGTAGTCGGCAGGCATGCCGCCGGCGAAAATCTGCAAGCCTGGCTCGGACGGGGATTCGCCAGCCGCCACCCAAAGCGAACTGCGGTCGGGATCAAAAGCTGTTCCAGCGCGCCCGGCCGCCGCCACGATGCGCCCCCAATTGGCATCGCTGCCATAAAATGCCGACTTGGTCAGCAGCGACGCGCCGATTGTCTGGCCAATCCGTTCGGCATCGGCGACATCGGCGGCGTTGACGATATCCAGCGTGACGAACTTGGTGACGCCTTCGCCATCCCGCACGATCTCTTGCGCCAGATAGCGCGTCAAGGCATCCAGCGCCTCTTGAAAAGCCCCCAAGTCGTCTGCGCCCTCGACATGGACGCCGCTCTTGCCGTTGGCGAGCAGCAGCACGGTGTCGTTGGTGCTGGTATCGCCATCGACGACAATGCGATTATAACTCTGCTGTGTGGCTGTGCGCAGCGCGTTTTGCAGCTCGCCCAGCTCCAGCGCGGCATCGGTGACAACCACGCTGAGCATGGTGGCCATATCCGGCGCGATCATGCCTGCGCCCTTGGCGATGCCAGCGATCGTGTAGCTGCCGCCAACGCATTCGACACCCACCGATGCCAGTTTGGGTCGCGTATCGGTGGTCATGATGGCTGCGGCCGCCGCCGCCCAGTCGTCGCTCAGTCCCACGCTGGACAGCTCTATGCCGCGCGCGATCGCTTCCATAGGCAAGTGCTCGCCGATGACGCCGGTGGACATGACCAGCACTTGTTCAGCCGAGAGCCCAAGCGCATCCGCTACCAGCCTGGCTGTCCTTCGCGCGTTTTCCATGCCGACTGCGCCTGTGCAGGCATTTGCGCAAGCCGAGTTTGTTGCCACCGCGCGAATGGTTGTGGGATTTTCCGCCAGCCGCTGCCTATCCAGCAGCACAGGAGCCGCTTGTACCTTGTTGCGCGTAAAGACGCCGGCCGCAACGCAATCGCTATCGCTGACGACCAGCGCCAGATCCAGCGCGCCGTCTTTCTTGAGTCCCCCGTGCACGCCAGCGACTTGAAAGCCGGCCACGCCGTCAATAGTAGGGCTAATCGCCATCATCAATCGTCTCCAGGATCTGCGTCAGCTTGTCGATCAGCTCATCCACATGCGCCTTCTGGATGATCAACGGCGGGACGAAACGGATGACATTACTGCCCGAGCTGACCAGCAGCAGACCGTGTTCATAGCCGGCTTGCACAATGCCGCCGGGCGCGATATCCAGCTCTATGCCAGCCATCAGACCGCGTCCGCGCACATCGACAATATGCGGGCTGTTTAGCTCGGACAGCCTCTCCAGCAGATATTCGCCGACTTCGCGCACATGCTCCAGGAAGCCATCGTTGGCAATACGATTGACAACGACCTGCGCGGCTTGCATCACCACCGCCCCGCCAGAAAAGGTCGAACCGTGATCGCCCGGGCTCATGGCGCTGGCAATTTCGTCCGTCACCAGTATCGCGCCAATGGGCAATCCGCCGGCCAGCGGTTTCGCCAGCACCATGATGTCCGGCGAAATACCGGCGATGCTGTGCGCCCACATGTCGCCTGTGCGGCCCAAACCGCATTGCACTTCGTCAAAGATCAGCGCGGCATCGTGCTCGTCGCATTGCGTCCGCAAAGCCTGCATGAATTCGGCGCTGGCCACATTGATGCCGCCCTCGCCCTGGATCGGCTCGATTATGACTGCGACTGTGTCGGCGTCTATCAACTCGCGAGCGCTGTCGATGCTGTTGAATTCGCCAAGGACCGCGCCCGGCACCATGGGTTTGAAAGGCGTCTGGTATTTCGGTTTTGGCGTCACTGCCAGCGCGCCCATCGTGCGGCCATGGAAGGCATCGCTGAAGCTGAGGACCTTGGTCTTGTTTACGCGTTCATTGACATAGGCGTGCTTGCGGGCGAATTTCAGCGCGCCTTCTACTGCTTCTGCGCCGCTGTTGCAGAAATAGGCTTTGCCGGCGAAGGACATGTCACAGAGCGTCTGCGCCAGCTCGACCATGGGCTGGGTGTGATACAAGCCGCTGACATGGATCAAGCCCGTGTCCATCTGCGCGGTAACCGCAGCCTGCAATTCTGCGTCGCCATATCCCAAGGCATTGACGGCGATGCCAGCCACCCAGTCGGTGTAGGCATTGCCATCGGTGTCAAAGACGGTCACGCCCTCGCCGCGCGCCAGTACGAAATCCGGACGGGCCGCCACCGGCACGCTGTATTTGCTGTCCTTTTGAATGATATCTGCTGTGATTGACATTATCCCTCGCTGACCATTCCTTCGTTTTCTTCCGCAACAAAGCTCGTGCCGCCGCCGGTCGCCCAGCCTGCCAAGTCGGTGATCACCGCGCGAGGCACGCCCGATGATAGCACATCCAGCGCCGACTGCACTTTGGGAATCATCCCGCCTGAGATCACAGCGCTGGCGATTAGACTTTCTGCCTGCCGCCGCGTCAATGTCGGGACGATTTCGCCCTGGACCTGGACGCCGGCAACATTGGATATATACACGACTGCCTCTGCGCCCAGCGCCGCCGCAATCGCGCCAGCCACCGGGTCGGCATTCAGGTTAAAATTGCTGGTCTCGCCCAGGCTGACCGGCGCAATCACCGGTGTTACGCCCAGCGCAAACAGCTCGCAGAGGATTTGTGCCCGCACAGAGACGACTGTGCCGGTAAAGCCCATGTCCACCTGGTCGTGCTGCATCTGCCGCGCGCGCACCAGTCCACGATCCACGCCCGACAAGCCCTGCGCATCCACGCCCGCCGCCAACAAGTGCCGCACCAGCCGCTTGTTGACCGTGCCGCACAGCGCCATCTCGACCAGCGCCAGCGAGTCCGCATCGGTTACGCGCAGGCCATCGACATAACGCGGCGCAATCCCGAGCTTTCGCTGCAGCTGCGTGATCTCCACCCCGCCGCCGTGCACGATGACCAGTTGCTCGTCCGCGCGCGCCACGATGCGGGCGAATTGCCGCAGCAAAGACTCGTCATCCAGGTGATGACCCGAGATTTTGATGACGTTGATAGACTGGCGCACTAGATCAGCCCTGTGGTCTCGTCGATGCCAAACATCAGGTTCATATTCTGCACGGCCTGGCTGGCAGCGCCCTTGCGCAGGTTGTCCGTTACGCTGGTGATATGCAGGTAGCGCTCCAGCACCGGCGTGATGCTGATGGCGCATCGGTTGGTTTTGACGGCGTGTTTGAGCGTCGCCTGCTCGCCCGCTGGCAGCACTTCCACCAGCGGCTCGCTGCCATA
This sequence comes from Chloroflexi bacterium bin20, assembly GCA_002238485.1. GTDB lineage: Bacteria > Chloroflexota > Anaerolineae > Aggregatilineales > Phototrophicaceae > UBA6055. The sequence continues at coordinate 779,235 of MPMG01000001.1, forward strand.
GGCTTCAGCAAATAGGTCCTGCGCCTGGCTGCTGTCGAAGCAGTCATTCAACGTAACATAAATGCTGGCCATCAAGCCGCGATCGACCGGCAGCAAATGCGGGCAGAAGATAATGGGGCCCATGCGCGGGGTCAGCTTGTGTGCCTCTTGTTCCAGCTCGCCGATGTGACGATGGCTGCGCCCGGTTTTGTAGGGGATGAGGTTGCTGTAGACTTCGGCGAAGTGAGTGGAAAGCGAAGGTTTGCGGCCTGCACCGGTCACGCCCGATTTTGCGTCTACGATGACAGGCGCGTCTGCAGACAGCGCGTTGTGCCGCAGCAGAGGATAGAGCCCCAGCAGCGCGGTGGTCGGGTAACAGCCGGGCGTGGCGACCACATCGACGCCAGCCAGGTTGGCGCGGTTGATCTCGGGCAAGCCATATGGCGCTGGCAGCAGCTCGGGATGTGGATGTGGACTGTCATAATGGGTTTGGTAGGCTTCGGGACTGTCCATGCGCAGGTCGGCAGACAAATCGACAACTTTGACACCAGCCTCGATTCCACGCTTGGCCATGGCTGCCGATGCCCGGTGTGGCAGCGCCAGGAAGATGACATCGACAGCCTCTAGCGCTGCCTCGTCGGGCGGGACAAAACATAGATCCGCGCTCGGCACTGGATCACCCTGGTAGGTGTTGGAAGTGGCGAAGACCAGATCAATGGCAGGATGCCTGGACAAAATCTCGACCAGATCCAAACCCGCATAGCCCGAACCGCCATAGACTCCCGCGCGTATCGTATTCATCACTGCGTTCTCCATAAAATCAAAACGCCCCGACCATTTCGAGATCAGGGCGCGCCTTGGCATTTTCAATCCGACTCTGCATCAGCAATCGGGAGCGTCTGCGCCGATCTCCATTCTCATATTGATTCCGCGCCTGCGCCCGATCATGTGCACAAGTCCTTCTACGTTTTTGTTTTGCTCCTGAATGCGCCAGCAGTGTAGTGCCACCTGGGCGCCATGTCAACGCGAGGAAGAATCCTTAGGCATTTTTTAATTCTGCTTGTGCAAGTTGCACGAGGAAGCTGCCTTCTCGTGAGCGGCAGACGCATGGCTTTCGCGCGGGATCAAGACGCCGTCTTCGCTGATCATCAGACGAGCTGCCGCCAGTTTCTGCCGCAGCCGAGCGCGTTCTCTGATGGACAAGCTGGCGAGGAAGGCCGCTCGTGCCGAACTGTCCACTCGCCGTTTCAGCTTGCGCTTGCGTTTGACCAGCAGGCTGGAAAGCGAATCCAGCGTGATCCCGGCCAATCCCAGCGCGCCTGCCAGCGGCAGAGTCGCGACCAGCAGCCCAAGCGCCAGCAGTTGCAAGCCGCCACTGAGCGAAGCAAGCCGCGTGATATCGTTGACCGCGCCGTACATGACCAACAGCGGCGACAGCACCAGCAGCGCCAAAGCCAGCAGGAAGACCAGCGCAACCCCTAACATCAACTTCAGCATGGCGCAGGCTGCTTCGCTTGGTCGGTCGAGCAAGATTAACCACCCATTTTGTTTGCTTGAATGAATGCACACAGTGTATCATAGCTTTAATGAGCGCCACAGAAATTGACTTTGTGAAAAACTTGACAAAGGTCAAAACAGGGATTACATTGACGGCTGGGAGCGCGACCATTTTTGCGCAATCCCAGGCAAGCCAGCTAGAATAATTCGACTATTCCGCCGCCACCGTGTAAAAAGGATATGTGAGCAGGCGAGTGGAAGTCCGCTGATTTATTGATTAGCTTCAGCTCTTGGCAGAAAAGTGAGTTTGACGCAAGCTGCAAGTCGACCTGGTGTTGCTTGCACGTCGGTCAGCGGAAAGGCGAGTCAGTGGAAGCAGTGCTAGAAGGCGTAACGAACCTGAATGGGCGCGACGAAGCGCGCAAGGAGCTTGTGGATCGTCTGCACAAGCAGCTTGTGCACAGCGCCAACACACGCGGCTATGTTACGCATACCGACATCTTGCGGCTGGTGCCCGATGTCGAAAACGATGTCGATTTGCTCGACGACTTGATGGACGGACTGGTCGAAGCGGGCGTAGAACTCGTCGCCGAGCCAAGCAAAGCCGCCGACGATGACGACGCAGCAGATGCCAAGCCGATCGACGAGACCTTGATCGACGAAGCGGACGAAGAAATCGAGCAAAAAGACGAGCGCGAAACGCTCTTCCGCGTCCTGCGCAAAGATCTCACCGCCGATGCCGGCTATCAAGCGGCGCTGGATACCGACGATGTCGTCGGCTTGTATCTCAAAGAAGCTGGCCGCGTGCCGCTGCTCACCGCCACCGAAGAAGTCTTGCTGGCGAAGCGCATGGAAGCGGCTGAATTCGCACGCGAACGATTGCATGACGCCGACAGCCAGACGATTGAGGTCTTGAGCTGGAGCGAAGAACAATTCCTGCGCGAGACGATGATGGATGGTGAACAAGCCCAGGAGCACCTCATCCGCGCCAACGCCCGGCTGGTCATTAGTGTGGCCAAGAAATACATCGGGCGCGGCGTGCCCTTCCTTGATCTGATCCAAGAAGGCAATATCGGCTTGATCCGCGCCACCAACAAGTTCGAGTATCAGCGCGGGCACAAGTTCAGCACCTACGCGACTTGGTGGATCCGCCAGGCAGTCAGTCGCGCCGTCGCCGACCAGGGGCGGACTATCCGCGTGCCGGTGCACATGGGCGACCAGCTCAACCGCATGCGCCGCGTGCAATTGCAGTTGCAGCAAGAATTCGGCCGCGATGCCACGCCTGCAGAAGTCGCGCACGAGATGGACACGACGCCCGACAAGGTAGAAAACCTGCTGGAAATCTCGCGTAGACCGGTTAGCCTGGAATCGCCGATCGACGACGAGGGAGATTCGAGCTTTGGCGACTTCGTGGAAGACAGCAACAGCCCGGCGCCATCGGACGAAGTAGCCACGCACTTGCTGCACACACAATTGCAGCAAGCCCTGGACAAGCTGCCCGACCGTGAAGCGCAAATCTTGCGCCTGCGTTATGGTCTGGCCGATGGCCGCGTCTATACGCTGGAAGAAGTGGGCAACACCATCGGCGTGACTCGCGAGCGCGTCCGTCAGCTGGAAGCCCAGGCCCTCAATCGACTGCGGCAATCATCCGCGCATGTGATCTTGCGGGATTACCTGTACGAAATCTGATCGCGATTGTGCCGCGAAAGCAAAGTCCGCTCGTCATTTGTCTTGTACAATAACCCCACTTGGATCGTAGTGGGGTTTTTTCTTTGTGGCGCAGCGCGTCACCGAGACACTGCTCATGAAGCGCAGGCTCAATATGCTGAACATCGAAGGACAGGCACCCGTGCAAAGCCCCAGTCTGGATCCAGCCAAGCTGACATTTCGCGATGCGGTTGAAGACGATCTGCCACGCTGTCTGGCGCTCGATGCCAGCTTCCAATCCGATTATGTCTGGCAGATGACCGTGAACGACGGCGGAGACGAGATCCAGGTCAGCTGCCGCAGACAGCGCCTACCCCGCCAGCTGGTCGCCCAGCACCCGGTGGACGAGCGACAGCTGTTGATGGCGCTGCACATGGACAACTGCTTTGTGGTGGTCGAAGACCCATACAGCAGACAGATTGTGGGCTATGTCACCATGCGTTTGGATATGAGCGGTCGAGTCGCCTATCTGCAAGACCTGGTTGTCGATCTGCTGCATCGGCGGCGCAGCCTGGGCGCTCGGCTGGTGCATGTGGCGCGCGTATGGGCGAGCGAATTTCGTTTGCAACAGATTATCTTCGAGATTCCCACCACCAATTATCCCGCCATCCGCTTTGCCCAGGCCCAGGGATTTACCTTTTGTGGCTTCAACGACCATCACCTCGCCAATCGTGAGATCGCACTCTTCTTTAGCTTGTCAATTTGAGCGCGCCGCTGCGGTTGCATATCGCCTATGCTTGTAAAATGAATTGCGACAGGCGTCGGCGCTGTCGCCTTGGCTTGACATAATCTGCATGAGGCGCGACTGACTTGGATTTGCTGACTGAATTGCTGCCGGCCGTCAACGAAACCTTGACAGCTGGCAACGCCCTGACCGCGGTATCGCTGCTGCTCTTCAACCTGACGCGCAATTTGAACAATCGCGTGGCAAAGGCAGGCGCGGCGGTGCTGGCTTGCGTGACTGTCGCCTATGTCGCCGATGCCTTCATCTCGCTGGAGCCAGAGCACGCTGTCCACGAAATCGCCTCGCGCTTGCAGTGGATCGGTATAGCTTTCGTGCCGGCGGCTTTGGTGCATCTGTCCGATGCGCTGCTGGCGACGACCGGCTTGCCATCGCGCGGGAGGCGGCGGCGCGCGCTGCGTCTGCTCTACCTGGTTGGCGCGGGATTCTTGCTGGCGGCGGCGTTTTCCGATTCTCTATTTCAGTTTGTGCTGGCAAGTGGCGAGCTGAGCATTGCCGCCGCTCCACTATTCACGCTGTACCTGCTTTACTTTGGGCTGGCGACTGGATTCGCATTCTACAATGTGCAGCGAGCGCGCAAACGTTGTTTGACCCGTGCCAGCGCCCGCCGAATGGCCTACTTGCAGATCGCATTCCTGACGCCGGCGCTGGGTATTTTCCCGTATTCAGTCTTGTTGAACCCCGGCGATGAATTCTCGCTGTTTGGCTTGCTGCTCATCAACACAGCCAATATCGTCATCATTTTGATGCTGCTCTTCTTGTCCTACCCGCTCTATTTCTTTGGCTCGGATATCCCCGACCGCCTGGTCAAAAAACAGTTGCTGGACTTTTTGCTGCGTGGACCGGCCACAGGATTGATCGCGCTGGCGGTCGTCAACTTCACCGCGCAGGCAACGCGCATATTGAGCCTGCGCGGCGATAACTTTACTGCCCCAGCTGTGGTTGGCGCGGTGCTGCTGTGGCAGTGGTTCGTTTCGCTCGCCTTGCCCTACATCGAGAAGTTCTTCATCTATCGCGACGAAGATGGCGAGCAAATCAGCAAACTGCAAACGCTTGGCGACCGTGTGCTGACCCACCGCGACCTCAGCCAGCTCATTGCGGCCACGACCGAATCGATCTGCGACTATCTGCGCATCGACCGCGCCTTTGTCATCAGCTTCGAACGCGCCCAGCCAGAATTCATCAGCAAAGTCGGCAGCCTGGACTTTGACGAGGCGGAACTGCTGGAGGAGACGCAGCTGCTCGAACAAATCGTTGGGCATTCGAAGGAATCGCAGCTGGCGAACCTTCTGCACTGGCGCGAATATGCGCTGATTGCGCTGCACAGCAATCGCGTCGGTGCAGAAGGAACGCAAGCGTTGCCCATCGGTGTTTTGGGCATGCGAAACGGCAGCGATGAACTGGCGGAAGAAATCGCCAGCGGTCATCTGCACGCCTTCATCCGTCGCGTCGAAACCAGCTTGGACGACATGCGCCTGCAGTCCGAGATGTACAACCTTTTGGAAGGCTTGCTGCCGCAATTCCAGATGACGCGGTCGCGGGCGCTGCAACTGGAGTATCGCCAGGCGAATCACGCATTGCCAAGCCACAACAGTCTGCCCGAGCGCGATGAATTGTTTGAGCAAGTGCGCGCCGCGCTGCGGCATTATTGGGGTGGCAGCGGCATCACTCAGAGCAACCTCATCAAGCTGCAAGTGGTGCAAAGCCGCATCCGCCATGGCGAGCTGACGCCGGTCAATGCGCTGCGCAAGCTGCTGGAAGACTCGATAGGCGAGCTGCGGCCGCAAGGCGAACGCAAAATGATGAGCCCCGAATGGACGCTATACAACATCTTGCAGCTGCGCTTCCTGGAAAATCGCAAAGTCCGAGAAGTGGCGCGGCGCTTGAGTATGAGCGAAGCCGACCTCTATCGCAAGCAGCGCGTGGCGATACAGGCGGTCACCGATCTGATCTTGCAACAAGAGCGGCAGCAGCAATAGAGGCGCTTTTGCCCGTTATTTAGCCCATCGCGCCTGACAAAGTGAGTATACTGGTGGGCAGCCAACCAACAGATGATCTACGAGTACAAACGTGCAGCAGCAGCCAAGCAAATCGCTATCGTCCAGCCCAACTGATGCCTATATGCCAGCGCCGCGGATATCAGCCGACGAAGTCATCCGCACGCTGGATGATGCGCCGCCAGAATTCGACTTTTGGCAAGACCTCCGCGAAAGCATGCCGCCCTGGATCAGCGAAATAGTTGGCTTCGCGTTGATCGTCTTCGGCATCTTGTCCTTCATTTCGCTTTTTGTGGCTGGCGATTCGCTGGTGGCTGTCAGTTGGGCAGATATGCTCACTTCGCTGTGTGGCGACGGCGCAGTTTTTGTGGCTGGGGCGCTTTTTGCCATGGGCGCGGTTTTGTGGCTGCCCAAAGCGGGCATCCGCATCTCGCTCACAGCCGGGCGCATGCTGGCGCTGGAGCTGGCGTTCTTGTCTTTGCTGGCTATCTTGCACCTTGGCAACGGAGAAAGCGAATTGCGGGCTTTGGCGCGGTCGGGGCAAGGCGGCGGCATGATCGGCTGGGGGCTGAGTTATCCCTTCTATTGGATCATGGGCAGAGAGCTGGCGTTGGGTTTCTTCGGGCTGGTTGTGGCGGTCAGCAGCATATTCGCGCTGGGTTTGCGCGGCAGCATGATGACGAACGCTTTGGCGCGGCTGGGCGACCGACTCCAACAGATGAGTGATCACGCAAAGCCCGAAGAGCCGCCAGCAAGCGATCATGCGCAAGTGTTGTACAAGCAACTGGTCGAGCAGCCCGGCTATCGAAAGCCCATAATGCGCATCCGGCCCAATCCAGACAGCCTGCCAGACCAGTCGAATTTGCAGCAAGGAAATGGCAGCGCAGGTTCACCCCTGGTCGAACGAATCCGCCCCAACCCGCCTCGCACCCAGCAGCCGCCAATCCTCGATTCGTCAGCAGCCGATTTCGCTGAGCCAGCGGCAAATGAAACCATGAAAACCAACGGGAACGGGGCAAAGTGGCGCGCGCGCAATGCCGCAAAGCGAAGCCACGATGCCCAACTCGACAGCGCGGAAGTCTGGCGAAACTCGCTGCCCCCCATTTCCAGCTTGACCGCGCTGGACTTGCAAATGCCCAGCACTGACGAAACCGAACACAATGCGCGACTGATTGAGAATACGCTGCTGGAATTTGATCTCGAAGTTACGGTTGCCGAGGTGCAAGTCGGTCCAACAGTGACGAGATATGCACTGCAGCCACACAAAGACGATGGCACAGAGCGCATCCGCATGAGCAAGATCGCGGGGTATTCGCGGGATCTGGCGCTGGCGCTGGCGGCGAAACGGCTGCGCATGGAAACGCCCGTGCCGGGCACGAACTTCATGGGTATCGAAGTGCCCAACCGCGAGCCAAGCACGGTCGCACTGCGCAATGTGATGCAAAGCGAGGAGATCCGCCAACAATCGGGAACTGGCGCTGCCCTGAGCATCCCACTGGGCAGAGATGTGACGGGCTTGCCGGTCGCTTTTGACCTCGCGCAGATGCCGCACTTGCTCATCGCCGGCGCGACTGGCTCTGGCAAGTCGGTTTGTATGGCGGCCATAGCGACTTCGCTGCTGATGCAATTCTCGCCTGCCGAGCTGCGCCTGGTGATGCTCGACCCGAAGATGGTGGAATTGGCGCGCTTCAATGGCATCCCGCATTTGCTTGGTCCCGTAGAAATTGTGCCAGAGCGCATCGTAGGCGTATTGAAGTGGTGCGTGCGCGAGATGGAACGGCGCTACAAATTGTTGGAACGCAGGGGCGCGAAGCACATCGATGATTACAACGATCTGGATGCCCAAGACCGCGCGACAGATCGGCTGCCGCGCATCGTCATTTTGATAGACGAAATCGGCGATTTGATGCTCAACAGCCCGGAAGAAACACAGGAGGCGGTTTCGCGCTTGGCGCAAAAGGCACGAGCGGTGGGCATGCACCTGATAGTCGCCACGCAGCGACCCAGCGTCAATGTCATCACCGGCGTCATCAAAGCCAACATTCCGGCGCGCATTGGATTTGCGGTGGCCAGCAGCGGCGATTCGCGCGTGATCATCGACCGCGGCGGCGCAGAGAATCTGTTGGGCCGCGGCGATATGCTCTTCTTGTCGCCAGATGCCGCTGCCCCGCGGCGTCTGCAGGGCTGCCTCGTATCAGAAGATGATGTGCGCGAGGTCGTCCAGCACTGGCGCGACGAGTTGACCCTGCGCAAAGAAGCCGGCGTGCTTCCCGTCAAAGGCAGCGCGCCCTGGGAAGGCACTTTGAAACGCCGGCAATTTCTCAGCGAGACCGACCCCATGCTGGAAGATGTGCTGCGGCTGGTTGCAGCCAGTGGCGAGGCATCGGCATCGTTGATCCAACGCAAGCTCGGCCTGGGTTATCCACGCGCCGCCCGCATTATCGATCTGCTGGAAGAGCTGGGCGCAGTCGGCGATGAGACGGGCGCAGGACGCAGCCGCCAGGTCATCATCCCGCCAGAGGCCGACCCGCTGCAATTCGTGCTCAGTCGCTATCAGCCAGGCAAAACGTTGGGATAAAGACGATGGCAAAGCAGTCTGCCGAGAACCAGCGCAGCATCGCCGCCGTGAACCGCACGTTGCGCAGCATCATCGAAGCCGAAACGCTCGAACACTACTTCTGGGTCGGCGGCAAGATCCAGCGCTTCTATCAGTCCGACCTGGGACATTGCTATTTTGACCTGGTTGACGGCAAGACGCGCATTCGCTGCATGCTGCATGACAAAGTCCGCGGCGACATTCACTTTGACCTGCAAAATGGTCTGGATGTCGAAGTCTATGGCGATGTGCGCTTCTATGAGTTCAGGGCGGAGACGCAGATTTTCGTGCGCGATATTCGATTGGGGGACGTTGCATTTGCCGAGAGACCAGCCATCGACAGACTGCGCGACGCGGGGCTGTATCCACCGCAGAAACGACTGCCGCCCCAGCGCATCCGCCGCATAGGCTGCATCACCGGGCGCAGCAGCCGCGCCATTGGCGACTTTGAAACGGCTTACCAAAGCGCGGGCGAGCGGGCTGTGTTGGCGCCACTGAGCTGGACTTATGTTCTGCTGGAAGGCGAGCGAGCAGCCCAGTCCATCGTCGATGCCATTCGCACGCTTGACAACACTGATTCGGTAGATGCCATCGCCATCATCCGCGGTGGCGGGCGCTATGACGACTTTGCCGCCTTTGAATCCTTCGAGGTCGCCCAAGCCATCAGCCAATGTCAGACTTTTCTTGTAACGGGCATCGGGCATCACCGCGACCAAACCTTGTCTGATCAGGTCGCCGATCACGCCGCCTCAACGCCGACCGCCGCCGCGCACTTTCTGGCGAGACACTGTTTGAGCGCCGCAAGCGATCTCCAGCCCAAAACGCCCAGCCGGGCAGTAGCAGCCGCAAGCGATCTCCAGCCGAAAACGTCCAATAGGGCTGTGGCTGCATTGGTGATTGTTGCAGCTGTGATTGTGATTGTGCTGGGGATTATCCTGCTGCGAGCGTCAATGTAGGCAGGCCAGAAATCACAGCAACATGTCAGATTTGGGCGGCTGCGCAGGCGCGATCAGCGCGGCATGGTCGTTGCGCACATAATTGACTTGTGATGAAACAGCGTGATACTTCAGTTGCTCGTCACGCGGACCAGCCATCAGCGGCTGCCATTCGCTTGGCTCCAGTTCGCGCGGCGCAAGCCACAATGCATAGTCAGCCGGCTCGATAATGACGGTCATGCGATGATGGATAGGCCGAATGCGCGCGTTGGCTTCGGTAGTCAGGATGGCGCAGGTATTCAGCCAGTTGCCCTGCGGGTCTTTCCAGCTCTCCCACAAGCCTGCAAAGGCAAAGATGTCGCGCTGGGCATGCTGGATGTACATGGGCGTTTTGCGCTTGCCCTGCCGCGCCCATTCATAGTAGCCATTGGCGGGGATCAGGCAGCGGCGGCGTTTGAATGCGCTGCGAAACGAAGGCTTTTCCTGCGCAGTCTCGGAACGGGCGTTGATCATGCGGCTGCCGATTTTCGGGTCCGTCGCCCACGAGGGCACAAGTCCCCACTTCAATATGGACAGCGATTGGGGTTGGTGGTCGCTGATGACAGCCACTTTCTGCGTCGGCGCAATGTTATAGCGCGGACCTTCCCAGATTTCTGCGCTGTCCAGGTTAAAGGCTTGCTGGATGGATTCGGAGTCGGCTGTCAGTGTATAGCGTGCGCACATCGGCTTATTTCCTGCGCTTTTTCTCTGACTTGCCCAAGGCAGCGATCTGCCGAACCACACCTAGCACAGCCAAGAGCACTGCCAGCGCCTGACCGGTCGAGATCGATTCGGCTGTTCCCGCTTCCGCATCGGCATTTTCTTCGGCGGCACGCGCATATAAATAGCTGGACAGCATGCCCACCAGCGCGCCCAATCCCAGCCCAGTCAGCAATATGCGCGTTCTGTCCACTTGCAACTTGGTTTCGTCTTTCTGCTGATTAATCATGATTCTGCCTCGTCTTCGCTTTTCTGCGGCGCATCAAACATGGTTAGCAAGCTGCGCACCGGGGCAAACCGCAGGGCCCAATCCAGCACATGTCCATCCACGCCGCACAGCCAGCCATCGACTCGCTGATGAGCCGATGCCGTCAGCGCTTCCAATCGGCGCAACGGCGAGCGAGCGCGCCCACCCCAGCGGCGCATTTGAAGAACCAATGCGGATGCGCAAATCAGCAGCGCAAACACCAGCAGGGCCGATGGACACAGCACCAGCAAGATCAGCATGGCGTCTGTCACCAGCGCGACCTGCTCGGGCGCGGGCAAGAACAGCACCGCAGCTAGGCCCGCCAGCATCATGAACAGCACGAACAGGAAAGGCGCCCGAACGCTCAGCCACAGACGGCTGCGCTGCAAGCGCTCACTTTCTTGGTGCTGCCGCTGGCTCATTCGCCTTCCAACAGTCCCTGTTCTGTCCTAAAATAGGATAGCGCAATTGCGGTCAGAAATCTACAGAGGCGCGGCAAATGACACACTTGTCGCCAGTCGTGCAGCGGCTGCGCATCACGTTTGGCAAAGCCGGCACGCTGACTTACACCAGCAACCTGGATATGGCGAAGATCTGGGAGCGTGTGCTGCGGCGCGCGGAATTGCCGCTGCTGTATACGCGCGGTTTTAACACCCGTCCGCGCATCTCGCTGGCCATGCCACTGCCCCTGGGCATCTCCAGCGATTGTGAGATTCTGGATATTTCCCTGCGCGAGCGGATAGCCTTCTGCGAGGCGAGTCTGCGTGAGCGGCTGCTGGCGGTGTCGCCACAGGGTTTGTCTATCGTGGCAATCAATGAGGTCGACCCGCGCAGCTCCACCATGCAGTCGCTGATCATGAGCGCCGAATACCGCATTCGCTTTCACGATCCACTTGAGCGCGCCTGCTTGCAGCGCAAAATCGACGAGTTGCTCGGCCAGGAGTCCATCATCGTCGAGCGGAGGCGGCGGCGCAAACGCAGCGTTATGGATGTGCGGCCGCTGATCTTGTCGCTGGAGATGGACGAACATGCCGACTTGTTGGCGCATCTGTCGGTGGGCGACCGCGGCAACTTGCGACCCGATCACCTGCTGGAGCTGCTAGACATGGACGGCATGCACAGCAGCATCCACCGCAGCCGACTGCATAGGCTACCCGAATGAGGCCTCTATGAGCGCAAGGCAAGAACTTCACATCCGCGCCGATATCCAGGCCGCGCTGGACGCCGGACAGCCAGTGGTCGCGCTGGAATCGACACTGATCACGCATGGCCTGCCCCAGCCGCTGAATGTCGAGACGGCCTTGGGCATGGAAGCAGCCGTGCGCGATGCCGGCGCGATGCCGGCTACGATCGCTGTGCTGGGCGGAGACATCACGATCGGATTGACTCGCGAGCAGATCGAAATGCTGGCGGGGGCGGCGGCTGGCACAGTCCGCAAATGCAGCCGGCGCGACCTGCCAATCGTTACTGCGCTGCGGCAACATGGCGCGACAACCGTGGCCGGCACAATGATCATCGCAGCGCTGGCGGGTATTGACGTCTTCGCAACCGGTGGCATCGGCGGCGTGCATCGCGGCAATCCGCAAGATGTCTCGGCAGATTTGATCGAATTTGGGCGGACGCCAGTGGCCGTCGTTTCTTCGGGCGCAAAGTCGATCCTGGATTTGCCGCTGACCTTGGAAGTGCTGGAAACGCAGGGAGTGCCCGTGCTTGGCTACAGGACAGATGCGCTGCCCGCCTTCTATTCCGAGCGCAGCGATCTGCCGATCGACCAGCGCGTGGACAGCCCCCAACAAGCCGCCGCCATCATACACGCTGGCAGGCAACTGGGCGCGCAGCACGGCATACTGATCGTCACGCCCGTCCCAGGCGATGTCGCGCTGGATGCAACTGTGGCAGAGTCCGCCATTGTGCAAGCGACCGACGAGGCGCATGCGGCTGGCATTAGCGGCAATGCGATAACGCCATTTGTGCTGCGCCGCGTCAGCGAATTGACCGATGGCAAGTCCATGACCGCCAATATCGCGTTGCTGTTGAACAATGCCAGAATCGCCGGCGAAATCGCTCTGGCGCTGAGCCGAGTCTAGTCCATCAGTCCTCCGCCGACCAGAGATACAAAATCAGATCTTGTTCGAGGGTTGACGCGCCCAATTCATGCAATCGCGCCAGGATTTGCGCGCGGTGGTCGGTGCCATGATTGACCACATGCAGCAAGATCTGCCAGCGCAGGTTGCGATAATTGCCGCCTCTGTGGGGGAAATCCAATTCCACGACTTCTTCCAGGTCATTAGTTGTCAGGGCATCCGTATAAGCCAGGACATCGGCACGAATTGAATCCCAAGTGGGACGCAAAGCCGCCTGATCTGGGAAATCACTTTCGGTAAGGAAGTCGGGCAGCGGCAGGTTCTGCAAGCGCGCGAGCCATCTATTGTCCACCTCTATGACATGCAGCAGTTGATTGCGCAGTGAACCCAGGGAGTAATCGCTTTCCGCCACAAATTGTTGCGGGCTCAACTCCTGCACGATGTCCCAGATACGGTCGTACATCCCGTAATGATAGTCAACCATTGTTTTGATTGCCGGCGCATTCATTTGCTATGTCCCTCCAAGATAGCCACCGCTGTATGAGCAGGATTAAAAGGGCGTCGCGGGGCAGCCTTGCCACGACTCTATCGCATACACTATACTTTCAAGGTAGTCTCACAAATGCGAGCAGCGCAACGGCAAGATTTGAGAGCGGATCATGCAGCCAGGATCGATCGAGCAACAGATCGAACGACACTTGCTCAAAGTCGAAAAACCGGGTCGTTATGTCGGTGGCGAATACAACAGCGTCGTCAAAGACTGGGCGCGCGCCGATGTCAAAGTGGCGCTGGCATTCCCCGATATCTACGACCTGGGCATGTCCAATCTGGGCATTATGAATTTGTATCACCAGGTCAACCAGCGCGATGACATGCTGGCGGAGCGCGTTTTCTCGCCCTGGCTGGATATGGAAGCGGTCATGCGGGAACAACAGATCCCGCTCTATTCGCTGGAAAGCAAGCGTCCCATCCGCGACTTTGACCTGCTGGGCATCAGCTTGCCTTACGAACAGTTGTATACCAATGCCATCAATATGCTCGATCTGGCTGGCATGCCCCTATTGAGCCGCGACCGGGACGAGAGCTATCCGCTGGTGATCGCTGGCGGACACGCCTGCTTCAATCCCGAGCCGATGGCGGATTTCATCGATGCCTTTGTGATCGGCGAGGGCGAAGAGATCATCGTCGAGATCGCTGCGGAGTTGGGCAGGCTGCGTGGGCTGCGGCGAGATGAACAACTGCGCCAGATCGCGCGCATCCAGGGCATGTATGTGCCGCGCTTCTACGATGTGGACTATCGCGTTGACGGCACTGTGCGCAGCGTCACGCCCAACCAGCCGGGCATTCCAGCGCGGGTGCTGAAGCGCATCGTGTTGACGCTGCCCAAGCCCTTTACGAAGTTCATCGTTCCAAATATCGACACCGTGCACAACCGCGCGCCCATCGAAATCATGCGTGGCTGCACGCGCGGCTGCCGATTTTGCCATGCCGGCATGGTTACCCGCCCGGTCCGCGAACGGCCCGTCGCCGAGATCATGGCTGCCATAGACGAGATCGTGCGTTATACCGGCTTTGAAGAAATCAGCCTGCTCAGCTTGTCGTCATCCGACTATGTATGGGTCGAGGAACTGGCGGAAGAAGTCAACCGCGTGTACAAGGACGCCGGCTTGAGCCTCAGCCTGCCCAGCCTGCGCATCGAGAGCGCCAGCGCCGACCTGCTCGAGAAGATCGGTGGCACACGCCGCAGTGGCTTTACATTCGCGCCCGAAGCCGCCACCGAAAAGATGCGCGACTTGATCAACAAATATGTGCCGGACGACCAGGTTATCCAGACAGCGCGCGATGTCTATTCGCGGGGCTGGCGCACGATCAAGTTCTATTTCATGATCGGTCATCCCGACGAGACTCTGGACGATGTACAGGCGATCATCGACCTGTGCGGACGCACCCTGCGCGAAGGCACGAAGATCTTGGGCAAGAAAGCCACGCTCAATGTCGGCGTCAGCACCTTCATCCCCAAGCCGCACACGCCTTTCCAGTGGGCGCCACAAGATACACGCGAAAGCGTCGAACGCAAGCAAGCCATGCTCAAACAGCAGATGCGGCGCGGAGGCATGCACCTGCGCTGGAATACCTATGACGACAGCGAGTTTGAAGGCTGGCTGAGCCGAGGCGACCGCCGCCTTTCCCGCGTGATCCGCCGCGCCTGGGAGTTGGGCTGCAAGTTCGACGCCTGGCAAGACCAGCACAAGCACGGGCGCTGGCTGCAAGCCTTTGACGAATCGGGCATCAACCCGGACTTTTATAACTTCCGCGAGCGCGACCTGGACGAAGTCTTTCCTTGGGATCATATTGATGTTGGCTTGCGCAAGAAATTCCTGCAAGAAGATTATTTGATGAGCATCCGCCGAGAGACGCGCGTCGATTGCCGCGACAAGTGCTTCGCCTGTGGAATCTTGCCCAAGTTCGCCAAAGAACGCGCCACCACCGAAGACCTGGCCTGGGAATGCCCGCCGGTAACACCAATCAGCGAGCGCGGACGCCAGCGCACGGTCGAAATCCCGCTGAGCGCCATTGGCTGAAAACGCCGTGCAGACCAGCCGAATCGCCATAGACGGCATTGACATCCGACAAGCGGTCATTGGCGAGGGAGCGCCAGTGCTGATGGTGCACGGCTGGGGCGCGAACATCGAAACGCTGGCTCCGCTGGCAGCCCGGCTGAGCCCGCTGGGCTATTGCTGCTACCTGTTCGACCTGCCGGGCTTTGGAAAAAGCGCCGAACCACCCTGCGCCTGGAGCGTACGCGATTATGTCGGATTCTGTCGGGCATTCCTGGATGCGCATGGCAGGCCACGCGCGCATTACTTTGGGCACTCGCTGGGCGGTCGCATCGGCCTGATGCTGGCGGCAGAGCATCCTGAGCGCATAGACAAAATGACGCTTTCCAACAGCGCCGGCATCAAGCTCGAGCCGAGCATCGGGCAACGACTGCGGCTTGGCCTGGTTCGGCGCGCGCGCAGCAGCTTGCATGCGCTGGGGGCAAATTCCACCGCCGAAAGCCTGCGCAGGTACTACAACCAGCGATTTGGCTCCGCAGACTATGTGCAGGCATCGCCAATCATGCGCCAGACGCTGGTGAAGATTGTCAATCAAGACTTGCTGGAATACGCTCGGCGCGTGGCACAGCCTACTGTGCTGATCTGGGGCGATGCCGATGAAGAAACGCCGCTGTGGATGGGGCGCAAGCTGGAAAGCGCCATGCCAGACGCCGCGCTGATCGTGTATCCTGGCGCGGGACATTATGCCTATCTGGACTTGCCTGAACGCACAGTCAGCATCATGGACGCGCTCTTTCGCAGCGACTAAGCGCGTGAGTTGCCCCAGGCGCGGTTCGCCGTATAATGCGCTTGTGGCGACAGGCAAGGATTGCCCATGCAAACCGATTGGACGCCCCTGGTCTGCCTGATTTGGCTGGCCGGCGCCTGGCTGCGGCTGCGGCAGCAAGCGCGCTTCTATCAGATTGAAGAGTATATGAGCCGGCGTTATTTGCGTTGGTTGCTGGCTGCTCGGCCGCGATGCTTGCCGCTGCGTCAGATTGCCCTTGCCTTGCTCGGCGTGGCGCTAACGAGTCTCGTCGACCATCCACATGACAGCATTGCCGGCATTTTTTTTGCGCTGGCAGTTGTCTATCCAAAGCCAGAACGAAAAATCAAAAAGCCGCTAGTGATAACAGCGCGCGTCAAACGAATCCTGGCTGTGGCGTATATCTTGTGCGCGCTACCCTTGGGAGGCGCCTGGGCGGCAGGCGCAGAAATCCCTGTTTTTCTTGCAGTAGGTTTGGCGGTTTGGCTGCTCGCGCCGTTTTGGCTGGTGATGAGCAATTGGCTGCTGGCTCCGCTAGACGCCTTGCTGCGGCGGCGATTCCTGCGACAGGCGGCAAATGTGCTCGCGCAGACCCAGCCCAAAATAGTTGGTATCACCGGCAGTTATGGCAAGACGACCACCAAGTCTTTCTTGCGCGACATCCTTAGCCTGCGCTATCGGGTGTATGCCACGCCCAAGAGTTACAACACGTTGATGGGCATTTCGCTGGCCATCAACCGCGACCTGGCGGATGACTATCGCACAGAAATCTTCATCAGCGAGATGGGCGCGTATGTGGAAGGCGAGATCGCGCGTATCTGCCAACTGACGCGGCCCGATATCGCCATCATCACCGAGATCGGCCCGCAGCATCTGGAGCGATTTGGCTCGCTGGAGAATGTGCAGAAAGCGAAATACGAGCTGATCGCCAATCTGCCGCCCGATGGAATCGCTGTTTTCAACTGGGACAACGCGTACATCCGCGATATGCACAAGCGCGGTTATCCAGCGCTGCGCCTGTCCGTCAGCCGCGAACTTTCGCTGGACGAGGCGCGCGCGCAAGAGGTGGCCTGGCTGGCGCAGGACATCCGCGAAAGCCTGGAAGGTCTGTCATTCTGTGCTATTGATGTAGCGAGTGGCGAAATAGCGCAGATTGATACGCAGCTGCATGGCGAGCACAATGTGACCAACCTGTTGCTGTGCATCGCAACTGCGCGGCACGAAGGCATCTCCTTGCGCGATATCGCCGGGCGCATCCGCAGCTTGCAGCCAGCCGAAAGCCGCCTCGTCCGCGAGACCACCGCCGCCGGCATCACCATCATTAACGATGCCTACAGCGCCAATCCAAAAGGCGTCATCGGCGCTTTGAAGCTCTTGGGCATGCACCAGGACGGGGCGCGATTGCTGATCACGCCGGGCATGGTCGAGCTGGGCGCGCTGCAAGACCAGGAAAATAGCAAGCTGGGCGCGCTGGCGACCGAATATGCCACCGATATCATCTTGGTGGGGGAGTCGCAAACCGCAGCGATCTTGCGTGGGATCGAATCGACTGCCTTCGACCGCGCGCGCGTGCATGTCGTCGACACGTTGGAGCAGTCGGTAGCCTGGTATCAGCAGCATCTGGGCGCCGGGGATGCCGTGCTCTTCTTGAACGACCTGCCCGATACGTACTGAACGCGAGGAGCAGCCGATGAGCAGCCGCCGCAGCATTGTCGCCGTCCTGTTTGGCGGACGCAGCGTGGAGCACGATGTTTCTATCGTAACCGGGCAGCAGATTATGGAAGCCTTCCCGGACGACCGCTACCAAATCGTGCCAGTTTACATAAGTCGCGATGGACGTTGGTTCACTGGCGCGCCCCTGCTGCAACTGGGAAACTTTCGTGATGACACGCTGCTGAAGAAACCCGGAATTGAAGCCTGCCTGCTTTCGCCCGATGCGCGACATCACGGCTTGATCATCAACCCGCTGGCGGGACGATTCAGTCGCAGCCGCGTCCAGCGTATTGATGTGGTCTTCCCGGCGCTGCATGGCTCGCATGGCGAAGATGGCAGCCTGCAGGGCTTGCTGGAACTGGCGGATATCCCTTATGTTGGCTGTGCGACGCTTGGCTCGGCGCTTTGCAACGACAAAATCATGACCAAGGTGGCGCTGCGGCAAGCGGGTGTGCCTGTTCTGGATGACATGTGGCTTACTCGGGAAGCCTGGCAAGCTGGGCCGGATGAAATTGTGGCGGAGATTCGCAACCGGTTCGACTTTCCGCTCTTCATCAAACCAGCCTGCCTGGGCTCGAGCATTGGCATCGGTCGGGCAGATGACGAGACTTTGCTGCGCGCCAGCATGGATGTTGCCGCCAGTTTCGACCGCCGCATCCTGGTCGAGCCAGCCCTGACCGACGGCGTGGAGATCAACTGCGCCGTGATGGGCTATGGCGATGAATACGAGGCCTCAACCCTAGAGCAGCCGCTGGGTTGGGACGACTTCCTTTCCTACGAAGACAAATACCTGCGCGGCGGAGAAGGTATGAAAAGCGCCGACCGCATCATCCCCGCGCCGCTGGATGACGAACTGGGCGAGCGCATCCAGTCGCTGAGCCAGGAGGCATTCCAAGCTGTCGACGGGCGCGGCATCGCGCGCATAGATTACCTGGTGCGCACGCAAACCGGCGAAGTCTACCTCAACGAGATCAACACCATGCCGGGCTCGCTGGCATTTTATCTTTGGCATGCAGACGGCCGCAGCCGCGCCCAAGTGCTAGAGCGCCTCGTCCAGCTGGCTCGCGCTGCCCATGCCGATAAACGCCGCAACACCTACGATTATCAGACCGATCTGCTGTCTATTGCCAGCCAGCGAGGCAGCAAAGGCGCCAAAGGCAAGGGCTAGCTTGTCTGCCCTATCGCCTATGTTATGATAGGCAGCCACAGGCGCATCCAGCAGTCAAAGCAAGTACCATGCCCTATCTCTCTGGCAACCCCCGCCCACCCCGCCCTTCTGATGTGGGCCGCTCCATCTGGCGTGGCGCGCCTCTGCCGCCGATCCCCGAGCGCGTGCTGGATGGCATCCCCGGCTTCATCGCCTGGTTGGCTCTGCTGGTTTCCATTTCCAGCGCAGTAGCCTTTCCCTTGACCTTGATGCTGACGGCGGCGCTGGTGGCTTGTTATACGGCGCTGCGCTTTTTGCTGGCGGGGATCGCCAATGCCATGGGGTTGCGGCGCATCTGCGAGTGGGAAGCGGTCGATTGGCAACAGCGCTACCTGGATGAACGTAGTCCGACCTCGTTGGAATGGGAGCGCGTTCATCATCTGGTCATCATTCCCAACTACAACGAGTCGATGAAACTGCTGCATCGCACATTGGAAAGCCTGAGCCAACAACACAATGCGCGCACGCAAATTTCGGTGTTGCTGGCAATGGAAGCAGCCGAGCCGGGCAGCTATCAAAAGGCGCAGAGCTTGCACGCGGAATTTGCCGATCACTTCGCCAAAGTGCATTTCACCTTGCATCCGCGCGGGCTGCTGGGCGAGATGCAATGCAAATCCGCTAATCTGTCCTGGGCGGTCAACCGCTTCTTCGAGAATATAGTCGCCGATTACGGGCTTGATAGCGATCATATCGTTGTGACGACCATGGATGCCGATACGCGCTGGCACGAAAATCACTTTGCGGCGTTGACCTATCATTTTGCCATCAGCGAAGACCGCCACCGCAAGTTTTGGCAGGCGCCGATCCGCTATCACGGCAATATCTGGCAGGTCAATCCACTCATGCGCATCATCAATACCTATGCCACCGCTTTTGAACTGGCCTACCTGGCCGCGCCCTGGTGGATGGCCATGCCCATGTCGTCCTATTCACTCAGCTTGAATCTACTGGAACAGAGCGGCAACTGGGACACGGATGTGATCGCCGATGAATGGCATATGTTGATCAAAGCCTACTTTGCCACGGGCGGGCAAGTTACGCTGCAGCATATCTACCTGCCCTTCCTGGCCGATTCCACCACCGGCGTCAATATTATCGACTCCATCCGCAACCGCTATAGCCAGACATTGCGACACGCCTGGGGCAGCAAAGAAGTCGGTTATATGCTGGCGAAGCTGATCGAAAATCCACAGGTCGTCTCGGGCAATTCGCTGAAGCTGCTGGGGCGCATCGCGCACGATATTCTGCTGGCTGGCGCAGGCTGGATCATTCTCACAGTGGGTTCGCAGTTGCCGGTCTTCTTTCATCCGGATATCGCGCCAATCCAGGTGCAAGGCATGATTGAAGCCAGCGACAAACTGAGCTACCTGCTTCATGGCCTCGCGACCAGTCATCCGGCCTGGCTGCTGCTGTCGGTCTCGGGCTTGGTCATGGTTGCGCTGGTGGTGGTCTTCCAGGTGCAAGATTATCGCATCCGCCCGCCACGAATCGCGCCCTATACACTGGCTGAATCGCTGCTGGAGCTCTTGAGCATCCCTTTCATGCTGGTGCTGACGCTCTTTGTGGTGGCGCTGCCGACCCTGGTGGCGCAGACAAGGCTGCTGCTGGGCATCCCGCTGCAATTTATCGTAACCGACAAGCAGACCGACTAGGACAGGTGGGCGCACCCTAGCGCGAGGCGAATTGCCAGCCTATCATAGGCCCAGAGAAAACAGGAAAGACGCGACCGTGCCAAGTGAACGCGTGCAAAAAATCCTGGCGCAAGCCGATATTGGTTCGCGGCGCGCCTGCGAAGAGATCATCCGCCAGGGACGGGTGCAAGTGAATGGCGCAGTCATCTCGCTGGGCGCAAAAGCCGACACGTCGCGGGATGTCATTGTAGTCGATGGCGCGCGCATTGCCGCCGCCGCCAAGCAGATCACCATTGCGCTCAACAAACCCAAGGGCGTATTGAGCACTACCAAGCCAGAAGCTGGCGACGACCGTCCAACCATCCGCGAGCTTGTCGAGGCGCCGGGGCATCTTTTCACGATCGGCAGGCTGGATGTAGACAGCGAAGGCTTGATGATCCTGACTAACGATGGCGAGCTGGCAAACCGCATCACCCATCCGCGCTATGAGCACACCAAGACCTACAAAGTCACGGTCAAGGGCAAAGTCTCGCGGCAGACTCTGGAGAAGTGGGAGAGCGGCATCTGGCTGGATGATAGCCGCACAGCAGCCTGTTCGGTCAAGGTGCTGCAATCGACGAAGCGCTCGACCGTGCTGCGAGTGGTGATGGTCGAGGGTCGCAAGCGGCAGATTCGTCGGGTGGCTGGAGCGCTGGGGCATCCTGTCATTCGCATCGTGCGCACGCATATCGGGCAGCTGGGCTTGGGCACGCTGCGCAAAGGCGCCTGGTATCAGTTGGCGGACGATGAAATCGACTTTATGCTGCAGCCAGCGCCGGCTCTAGCCAATATACGCCGCAAACGCCGCGCGCGCAAACGAAGCGCCAGACAGTAATGTCGGCTGGACTCACTATCGAAGAATATATTGCGCGGCAGCCGATCTATGACAAGCGCCGCCGCATTTTGCATCCGCTGCTGCGGGCTGTGCTGCCGAGCTTCTGTCGAACCGAGGTGGAAGGCGTAGACAATGTCCCGCGCCAGGGACCGACCTGCCTGATGATCAACCATGTTTCCTATCTCGATCCCATCGTGGTCACGGCAGCCATCCCATTTCGCCATACCATTTCGCTTTCCAAGATCGAGAATTTCAGCATTCCCGTGGTCGGCTGGCTGCTGCGGCAATGGGGACACTATCCGATTCAGCGCGGCGAATATGACCGCAAGGCGCTCTTGCAGACCATCGCGCTGCTGCAGAGCGGCCAGATGGTGCTGATGGCGCCGGAAGGCACGCGGCATCCTGGCGGCTTGCAACAGGCGAAAGAAGGCATGGCATTCGTGGCGACCAAAGCCGATGCGCTCATCGTGCCAGCGGCCATTTGTGGCGCGGAAGATTGGCGAACGCGGCTCAAAAGCGCGCGCAGAGCCTATGCCAAAGTCGTATTTGGGGCGCCTTTCCGCTTCCGCCGCGGCGACCGCAAGCGCATCCCCCGCGTAGAACTGGCGCAGATGATAAACGAAGCCATGTACCAACTGGCGTCTACGATTCCAGCGGAATACGCCTATCTGCGCGGCTATTACAGCGATATCGAAAATGCCACCAGCGATCTGCTGGAATACGCTTAGCCGTCTGCGATATCCAGCGCCCATTGCGTCAGCGCCGCGACCGCATCGCCCAGGCTGGCAAAGCGCTGATCTCGCGTCTGCCCGCGCACATAGCGGATGTAAATCTGCTGCAAGATCACCAGCAAGCGAAAAATGCCTAGCACATGGTAGAAGCGGATATCGGAAATTTCGCTTCGGCTGCTGCTGGCATAGCGCTGGACAAGCTCGTCGCGGCTCATAAAGGACTGTTCGCCGGCAGGCATCATGGCGATTGCGCGGACAGCAGGCGGATCGTCAGGCTGGGTCCAGTAGGTCAACAGCGCGCCTAGATCCGAAAGCGGGTCGCCCAACGTGCACATATCCCAGTCCAGGATGGCTATCACGCGCCCCGGGTCCTCAGCGGCGAACATCGTGTTGTCCAGCTTGGGGTCGTTGTGCACCAGCGAATTCGCGCTGTTCGCCGGCACGCGACTGTTCAGCCAGCGATAGATCCAGTCGACTTGCGGGTCGTCATGCAGCCTGGCGCGCTGCCAACGCCGCTGCCAGCCATCGACTTGCCGCTGGACGAAACCGTCGGGCTTGCCCAGCTGTGATAATCCCAGCGCCGCATAATCTACCGCATGGAAAGCCGCCAGCGCATCCACGAGCGCCCCGCTCATTTTGCGCCCCGCGCTCGGATCAACAGCGAATGGCCTTGGTAGATGCTCGCGAACGACAATGCCGTGACAGCGCGTCATGACCTGAAAGGGGGCGCCGATCACCCTGTCGTCATCGCAGTAGAGCCAGGAGCGCGGCGCAAAGGGCAAGGCGCGATGCAAAACCGAAAGCACCCGATATTCGCGCCCCATATCATGCGACGACGGCGCAATCGGCCCCAGCGGAGGACGCCGCAGCACATAGTCGCAGCCGCTGGAAAATCGCAGTTGGAAGGTCAGGTTGGCTTTGCCGCCGCCGAATTGCCTGACGGTCATGTCGCCTTCCGCGCCGGGCAGCTTGCCGCGCAGGTATTCTGCCAGACGCGCCTCGTCGAAGCGCTCATCCGCACGCACATCAATCAGGTCGGGTTCAGACAGGCTGGACAAGGGGAGTGGTGAAGGTGTTGATGTGTCCCTCATTTCCCCACCCTAAATCTCTCTCCAGCCTGTGGACAGAATCCGCGCGCGTACTTTGCCTCCCCCCGACTTTTCGGGGGGACCGAGGGGGGTAGAAAAAAGTGTCCACTCAGGGTTGTGCTGTCCATGATTCACCGCTCCCGGACAAGAGAAGCCTTGCATCTTGGCTGATAGCGCTACGTAGAAACAAGCATACGCGGTATGATTGCGCTGGTCAAATCATGAGGACGCGCCAATTTGAAGCTATCGAAGACCTTCCCCATCCTGGTCGCCTATCTGGTATTCATCGTCATCGGCATCGCCAGCGGCTTGCTCAATATTGCTTGGACATACATGCAAACCACATTTGGCGTTTCGCACGATTCTCTGGCGGCCTTGGCGCCTGCGGCCATGTTGGGCGGTCTGGTTGCGGCTTTCTTGAATGGCGCGCTGATCGGCCGCTTCTCGCTGGGAGCCGTGCTGGTGGGTGGCATGGCTTTCGCGGGCTTTGGCTTGCTGGGATATGCCATTGCGCCGGTTTGGCTGCTTCTGCTGGCGGTCGCCCTATTCACCAGCGTAGGCAAGGGCACAATTGACGCCGGCTTGAACAATTTTGTCGGCTCGAACTATGGCACGAGCGAGATGAACTGGCTGCATGCCTGCTGGGGCATCGGCTTGACTATTGCGCCGGCGATCGTCACCTTTTTTGTGCTCGATCAAGGCGGCGGTTGGCAATCCAGCTACATCGTGGCTGGCCTGGCCGTGCTGCTGTTGGGCGGGCTGATTCTGTTTACTCTGCCGCTTTGGCAGCTGCGCGACAGCGAGCGTCCGGGCAGCCAGAAAGCTAAACGCCAGCCGATGAGCATGAGCCTGCGCCGCCCTATCGTGGTGGTCGGTTTGCTGTTCTTTTTCGTTTATGGCGGCATCGAAATCGGCACCGGCCAGCTGGCAAACACCTTGTTGACCGAAGCGCGCTCCCTGCCGCAAGAAGTCGCCAGCAGCTGGGTCAGCGCCTATTGGGGCAGCTTCACGATTGGACGCATATTGATGGGCTTGCTGGCCATGCGCCTGGGCGACCGGCTGCTGCTGACGATCTGCTTTGCCTGTTCGGTGCTGGGCGCGGCGCTGCTCTTCCTGAATCCCAGCGAGGCGCTCAGCTTTGCGGGCATGCTAGGCATCGGCTTTGGCTTGGCGGCCATATTCCCCATTTTGATTTCGCAGACCTACGCGCGCGTCGGCGTCGAGCACGCGGCCAACGCCATCGGCTTCCAGGTGGGTTTCGCGGCTCTGGGCGGGGCGGCGCTTTCGGGCCTTGGCGGCATATTCGCCGAGCATGTCGGGGCGGAGTCGATCAGCCTGTTCATTTTGATTGGCGCGGTGCTTTCGGTGATCATCTATGTGCTGATGCTGCGCTTTGAAGCGCGAATGTCGCGCGCAAAACGGGGGATAGGCTGATGCTGAGTCTGGCGCAGAGGGTCGGGCGCATGATGATGGTGGGCTTCGATGGCTTGCGTCCACCCCCGCATATTTTGGACTGGCTGGCAAGCGGGCGCATTGGCGGCGTCTATTTGTTCGCGCGCAACGTGCAATCGCCTGCGCAAGTCCAGCAACTGGTCGCCGAATGTCGGGATGCTGCGCCTTTTCCTATTCTGGTGGGCATCGATCAAGAGGGCGGCATCGTCGCCCGTCTGCGCGACAGCTTCAGCGAAAGTCCTGGCAATATGGCGCTTGGGGCGGCGAAGGACCCACAGCTCGCCGAAGAAGTAGCAGCCATGATGGGGCGCGAGATGGCGGCGCTGGGCATCAATTGGAACTTCGCGCCGGTCGCGGATATTGCTCATCAGCGCGACAATCCTTCGGTCAGTACGCGCTCGGTCGGGCGCGACAAGCAGCTGGTCAGTGACGTGGTGGCGGCGCAGATCCGCGGCTTTCAGCGCAGTGGACTTGCGGCGACGGTCAAGCACTTCCCCGGGCTGGGCAACACAGCCATCGACACGCATGTGGGCTTGGCGCGCGTCAGCGGTTCACTGGAAACCCTGTATGAAGAAGACCTGCTGCCATTCCGCAGGTCCATCGCTGCCGATGTCGCCTGCGTGATGCTGACGCATGTGATTTACGACGAGTTGGATGCCGACTGCCCAGCCACCATGTCGCGGCGCATCGTAACCAACTTGCTGCGCGACGAATTGGGTTTCTCTGGCGCTGTCAGCACCGATTGCATGGAGATGAAAGCCATTACCGACCAGGTTGGCCCAGGCGAATCGGCGGTGCGCTGTGTGCTGGCAGGAGTGGACCTGCCGCTGTTTTCGCACACGCGCGCGCGGCAAGAAGCAGCCTATGAGGCAGTATTGGCGGCTGCGCAATCGGGCAGAATCACAGAAGCGCGAATAGACGAATCGCTGGCGCGCATCGAATCCATGAAGCAGCGCTATAGCCTGGATGACGCGCCGGCGCTGGATGTCGTGGACTGCCCGGCGCATCGGACAATCGCGAAACAGGCGGCGCGCGCGGGGCTTGTGCTGCTCAAGGCGGGCACGGCGCTCCCCAGCTTGCGCGAGTCGCGAGTTGCTGCGCTGGAATTTGCTGCTGGGCGTATATCCGATGCGGTGGAAGCGGGATCGCAGCGCGTATTCTCGGATTATCTGGCGCGGCGATTGCCAAAAGCCGATTGCACTGTCCTCGACCCGCATGACGATTCGCCGCTGGACGAGAGCCTGTTCGAAAGCGACACACTCATCTTGCTCACGCGCAATGCCCATCTGCAGCCAGCGCAATTGCAGCGCGCCCAAGCCATCGTGGGTCGGTCGCAGCGCGTGATTCTGGTTTGCGCGCGCGATCCATACGATGCGGGCATGCTGCCAAATGCCGACACTATCATCTGCACAAATGGCGACAGCCGGCCGTCCTTGATTGCTGCGGTCGATGCCATCTGCGGCGACTTTCATCCGAGCGGGCGGCTGACGGTCGCGCTGCCATGACCGTTTCCATAGACCCTGCCGCGTTTGACAGCCTGCTGGCGGAGCACCTGCCGCGGACATTTCCCGCGTTGGGCATGTGTGTGATTCATCGTGGCGAGATCGCGCTGGAAGCTGGCTGGGGCTGGCTCGATCCGTCAACGAAACAATTGCCCGTCGCCACCGACACGTTCTTTGATCTGGCGTCAGTGAGCAAGCTGCTGGTGGAAGTCAGTTTTTTGGCGCTGGTGGAGGCGGGCGCGGTTGCCTTGGACGATGCGCTGGTCTCTGTGCTCCCCGAGTTCGGGCGAGTCAACCCTCGCGCCGTGGCTGGCGGACAAGATCCGCATACGCGCGCCTTCCTACCCACCGAAGCTCGTTTTGACGGGATGACGATCGATCCAAGCACAGTCACTTTCAAACACTTGCTCACGCACAGCTCGGGGCTTGCGCCCTGGCGAGCAATCTATCTGTTGGCAGGGGAGAATCCGCCGCCGCCTGTGTCTGGCGAAGTCTATGACGATGCGCGCTGGCAGCGGGGATTGGCAGCCATGGTCGCGTTTCCATTTGCCGGCACGGTCGGCGACACAATCCGCTACACCGATGTGGGCATCATGCTGCTGGGCGAGGCAGTGGCGCGCTTGTTTGGCGGACGACTGGACCAGGCAGTGCGCGCCCTGGCATTGCAGCCGCTGGGCTTGCAGAGCTTCACATACAATCCTGTGCAGAACGGCATCCCGCGTGAGCGAATCGCGCCGACTGAGTTCGACAATCACTGGCGGATGCGCCGCGCCTGGGGCGAAGCGCACGATGAAAATGCTTGTGGCTTGGGTGGGATCGCCGGGCACGCCGGTCTGTTTGCGACCCCCCGCGATGTTGCGCGATTTGGCTGTGCCTGGCTGAGTGGCGACCCGCGCCTGCCTGTCGGCGAAGAACTGCGCAGACTGGCCACACAAGAGCAGATTCGTGGGCAATATCGCCTGGGCTTGGGCTGGATGCTCAAAGCCAGGGGCGATTCATCAGCCGGCGACCTCTACAGCAGCTCCAGCTATGGTCATACTGGATTCACAGGCACATCGCTGTGGATCGATCCCGAGCGGCAACTGGTCTGCGCTTTGCTCAGCAACCGCGTCTATCATGGCCGCGACCCCGCCCGCATCCATGCTTTCCGCCGGGCAGCGCATGACCTCATCGTTGCGGCCATCGACCGCGCATGAGCGCCCCGCTCTTCGCAGGCATCGACGGCGGCGGCAGCAACCTGCGCGTGACGATTGTGGATTCGCGACTCCTGCCCATGGCGACGCAATCCGCGGGCACAGCCAATCCCAGCCTCATCGGGCACAAACAAGCGCAGGCACATATACGCGCAGTTCTGCGGGCGGCGCTGCAGCAGGCAGACTTTTCGCCAGAGAAAATCATGGCGGCGGGCATCGGCATCGCTGGCGCAAGCAACTTGCACAGCCGAGACTGGCTGCTGGAAACGCTTTCGGCCGTTTTGCCGAGCTCGCATATCGTGCCCAGCTCCGACCTGGAGATCGCGCTGGTTGGCGCCTTGGGGCGGCGGCATGGCATCCTGCTGCTGGCGGGGACGGGCAGCGCGGTGTATGGCTGCGCGCCGGACGGGAAGCAGCTGCAAGTCGGTGGCTGGGGCTATCTGCTGGGCGATGAAGGCAGCGGCTATTGGCTGGGCATTCAACTGCTGCGCGGCATCATTGCGGCGCATGACGAAGGGATTGCTTTGACTGTACTGGGCGCGGCCTGTCTCGATGAGTTGGAAATCGCGACAGCGCGCGACCTGGTCGGCTGGCTGTATCGATCAAACGAAGCGACGACCGCTCGGGTCGCGGAATTGGCGCGGCTTGTGCTGCACATGGCGCAGTCTGGCAATGGCGAGGCGAACATGCTGCTGCGGACGGCGGCGGATCATTTGACGAGGCAAGTCGAGGTGCTGCGCAGCCGGCTGGATTATCCTTCCGCGCCCATCGCCTTTGCTGGCGGCTTGCTGGATAAGGACAATGCCCTTTCCGCTGCAATCACTCGCCGACTCAAACTGCCCGAACGACCGACAGCGATGTATAGCCCTGCAATCGGCGCGGCTC
Organism: Chloroflexi bacterium bin20; assembly: GCA_002238485.1. GTDB lineage: Bacteria > Chloroflexota > Anaerolineae > Aggregatilineales > Phototrophicaceae > UBA6055. The sequence continues at coordinate 807,417 of MPMG01000001.1, forward strand.
TGCTGGCACAGCGGGAATGGAGCGCGACATGAATTGGACGACTGAGCGGGCAAATGCCAATACGAGCGACATCGACAAACTGCCTGTGCCAGAGGCGCTGAAACTGATCAACAGCGAAGATGCCAAAGTGGCCGAGGCGGTGCAGGCTGCCCTGCCCGATATCGCGCGGGCGGTCGAGACGATTGTGGCGGCCTTGGAAGCAGGCGGACGGCTCTTTTATGTCGGCGCTGGCACGAGTGGGCGACTCGGCATGTTGGACGCGGCCGAATGCCTGCCGACCTTCAGCGCGCCGCCCGAGCTGGTGCAAGGCCTGATTGCCGGCGGCGCAGATGCCATGCTGCGGTCGATCGAAGGCGCGGAAGATGATCCCGCCGCAGCCGCCGATGACCTGCGAGCCAGAGGCATCACCAGCGCGGATGTTGTCTGTGGCATTGCCGCTAGCGGGCGCACGCCCTATGTCATCGGAGCGCTGCAATTTGCCCGCAGCATCGGCGCGCAGAGCATCGCCATCGCCTGCAACCTGGAGACCCCTGTGGCTGCCTTGGCCGATATCGCCATCAGCGTCGATGTCGGACCCGAAGTCATCGCTGGCTCGACGCGGCTGAAAGCCGGCACGGCGCAGAAAATGATCCTCAACATGCTCAGTACAGCCAGCATGATTGGCTTGGGCAAGGTCTATGGCAATCTGATGGTCGATGTCAAGGTTAGCAATGCCAAGCTGCTGGCGAGGGCGATCGGGCTGGTCATGCATCTGACAGAGCTGGACGAAGCGGCGGCGAGGCGGCTGCTCGGGTCTGCGCGCAACGAAGTCAAAACAGCGGTGGTGATGCAGCGGCGCGGCGTGGATTATGCCGAAGCGCGGCAGTTGTTGCAGGCAGCGAAAGGCAGGCTGCGGGGGGCGATCGGCGACAGCTGAGGGCGTCTATTTGCCTTCCCAGTCGATCGGGTATTGCTTGCTGAGCATGGCTTCTATCGCCCGCTGGAAGTCCGATGTGCGGAAGAGTTGCGCCTGCGCCCAGGCTTCGATGTGCAGCCCGCGCGGGTTGTCCACGATATCGTTGATGACACGCTTGGCATAGCTGACGGCCAGCGGCGCCGATGCCACCAAGGACTTGACCAACTTCGCCACGCCCTGCTCCAGCTCGGCTTTGGGATAAACCGCATTGAGCAAGCCCCACTCCAACGCGTCACCCGCCTCAATATGCCGCCCGGTCAAGACCAGGTCTTTGGCTTTGGCGACGCCGATCAGCTTGACCAGGCGCGTCGTGCCGCCGACATCGGGGATGATGCCCAGTCGTGTTTCTGGCAAGCCGAGTTTGCTGCGTTCGGCTGCAATGCGAAAGTCGCAAGCCAGCGCCAATTCCAGCGCCAAGCCCAGGCAGTAGCCCTGCAGCACACAAATGACTGGCAGCGAAGAGCGTTCGACCTGGTTTGCAAGCGCCTGATAACGCGCCGTAATGGGGAATAGGTTGTCGCGCAGCCCCTCGTCAAATGTGAGGAACTGCTGCAGGTCAATGCCCGCCGAAAAGACACGGCCTGCCCCGCGCAGCAGCACAACGCGCGCGCCTTGATGAAATTCGCGTTCGGCTTGGTCAAATGCCTGGCTAAGCTCGTTCTGCATGGCCTCGTTGATAGCGTTGCGCGCACCGGGACGGTTCAACGTGATCTCGAAAATTTCACCCATCCGCTGCGATTTGACCAATTCGCTCATGTCTGCGCCTCCAGGAATAACTCGAAAGCGGGCAGCGAATCGATGTTGATGCGCGTTTTCTGCCGGTCGATGCGCCGCAGCAAACCTGTCAACACCTTGCCAGCGCCGATTTCAACAAAGGTATGCGCGCCCGCTTCAATCAGCGCTGTCATTGACTCGGCCCACCGCACCGGTTGGGTCAGCTGTTGATTCAATTCCGCGCGAATTTGGTCAGTCGTATCGAGCGGCTGAGCGCTTACATTGCCGATCACAGGGATAACGGGGCTGTTGAATTCAGTGGCTTGCACGGCGTCGTGAAAATCGGCTTGTGCCGCCGACATCAGCGGTGAATGCGCTGCAACGCTGACTGCCAGCCGCACAGCCCGCCGCGCGCCCGCCGCTCGTGCCGCTTTTATGAGCTCTTCGACCGCCGGCACATCGCCCGAGACGACAGCCTGGCCAGGGCAATTGTCGTTCGCCAGCACAACAGTGCCGCCACTTTCCTGCGCCACAGCGGAACAAAGATCACGAACTACCGCGATTTCCAAGCCCAATATCGCCGCCATTGCGCCCGGCTGCGATTCGCCTGCCCGTTGCATCAGGTTGCCGCGCGCGCGCACCAATCGCAAGCCGGCCGCGAAGTCCAGCGCGTCCGCCGCTGCCAATGCGCTCAGCTCGCCCAGGCTGTGTCCGGCCATCCAGGCTGGCTCTGTCGCTGGCAGCAAATCGCGCAGCACGCGCCAGATCGCCAGGCTGGTTACATACAGCGCGGGCTGGGTCTTGGCTGTTTGGTCGAGCGCCGCCGCCGGACCCTGCCAGCAAATTTCCGACAGCGAAAAACCGAGTATCTCGTCCGCTTCCGCGAACGTATCGCGAGCAATTTCGTATGCACGGGCAAAATCGGCGCCCATGCCCAGGATTTGCGAACCTTGCCCGGGGAAGAGCGCCGCAGTCTTCCGCCAGTCGATCATGTCAGCTCTGCCGAGCAACAATCGCAAAAAAGCCGCGCGCTGGCACGGCTCTGCTAGACTGAACTGGCTCGCAGCGAAGCGCCTTATTCATCGTCGATTTCGATGACCGTTTCGCCATTGTACGAGCCGCACTGTGGGCAGACGCGGTGGGCGATATGATATTCGCCGCATTCTTCGCATTCAACCAAGTGTTTCAGCTGCAAGGCATCGTGAGCGCGCCGGCGGTTGCGCCGCGATTTTGATATCTTTCGCTTGGGAAGGGGACCCATCTCTTTAACTCCAAACGCAAACCGTGCATAATCGCGCCAGTTTACAGCCGGGCGAGGTCATCTGTCAAGACAGCGATGCGCGCAGAAATCAAGCAGAAAATCGAAAAAATAGCCGGGCGGACCATCCTGGCGGTGCAGCCGCTTGCCGGGGGCATGATCAGCCAGGTGCTGCGCATGGACTTTGGCGATGGCGAGTCGCTGGTGGCAAAGGTGGGAGACGGCAGCCACGATCTGCGCATTGAAAGTTTCATGCTGCGCTACCTGCGTTTTCATACGCAGTTGCCAGTCCCCGCCGTCGTCTCCGAGGCGCAGGACCTGCTGCTGATGGAGTATATCGCTGGCGAAAGCCGGCTGGACGACAAGAGCCTGCGCCATCTGGGCATTTTGCTGGCGAGCTGCCACCGAATCGCCGCCTCAACATACGGGCTGGAGCGGGATACGTTGATCGGACCGTTGCATCAGCCCAATACGCCCAGCCAAACGTGGATCCCGTTTTTCCGCGAGCAACGTTTGCACTACATGATCGGTGTGGCGCGCGACTCGGGTCAGCTGCCGAGCGAACTGGAAACCCGGCTGCTGAATTTTTCCGATGCGCTAGACAGCTACCTCATCGAGCCCGCCCAGCCCGCGCTGATTCATGGTGACATGTGGCGGACGAATGTGCTCGTGCGTGATGGACGCGTCTGCGGCATCATCGACCCGGCTTTGTATTTTGCGCATCATGAGATGGAACTCGCCTACACGATGCTCTTTGAAGGCCTTGGCGAGGCATTCTTTGAGGCCTATCAAGAGCAGAACGCTATCGACGCCGACTTCTACAATGTGCGCCGACATATCTACAATCTGTATCCGCTGCTGGTGCATGTGACCATTTTCGGCGCGAAGTACCTGCTGCCCCTGCACGAGTCGCTGGCACGCTTTGGATATTAGAGAGCCACAGTGGGTGATAGTCGTTTGTATTTTCTTACTTTTCACTTGCAGCCTAGCCAAAGCGCGAGGCTTCGACTAGAGTCGCGCCGATCGACGGCGAAGTGGCAGCAACCTATGCCAGCGCAATTCTGCAAAAAGGCCAAGAAGCCCTTCACCCACTAAATTTGGGCGATCTTGCGCTGCCGAAGAAACAGTACCGCATACCCGCCCAGTTGGCGGGTTTTTTGTTGTAGCGCACAGACCACAGGAGAAAAATCATGGACGCGACGCCGCTCTGCCCCGAATGTGATGCCGAAGTCGAGATCCCGGCTGACGCAATGGAAAACGAGCTCCTCGCCTGCGCAGAATGTGGCAGCGAGCTGGAAATCATGAGCTTGCAACCGCTCGCGCTGGAGCTCGCGCCTGAAGTCGAAGAAGACTGGGGCGAGTAGCTGTCATGCGCGTCGCCTTGCTCGTAACGCACATTCGCGCCGAAGAAAAGCTGCTGCTGGCGGCATTCAACAAGCGCGGCATCAGCCCGGATATCCTTCTCGACCGCGAGCTGAACTTTGAGCTTTCGCGGGGTGGCGAGCAGCTTGCGCCATCGGGAATCGCCTGGCGGGACTATGATCTCGTCTTTGAGCGCTGTGTGAGCACCTCGCGCGGGATGTATGCGCTGGCCATTCTCAATTGTTGGGGCCTGCGCACTTTCAACACATACAAAACTGCGGCTGTGTGCGGAGACAAGCTGCGCACCAGCATCGCACTGACCCGGCACGGCATCCCCCAGCCGCATACGCGCGTGGCATTCACGCCGCAAAGCGCCATGCAAGCGATCGAAGATGTCGCTTACCCGGCTGTGCTGAAACCCGTGCTGGGCAGCTGGGGACGACTGCTGGCGCGCGTGCACAATCGTGACAGCGCCGAAGCCATCCTGGAGCATCGCCAGACCTTGGGCGACTACAATCACCATATCTATTATGTGCAGGAATATGTCGACAAGCCGGGCCGGGACATACGCGCCTTTGTAATCGGCTCGCGCACTGTCGCCGCCATCTACCGCGCTTCCAATCACTGGATCACCAATACGGCGCGCGGTGGACAAGCGACCAATTGCCCGATCACGCCCGAGTTGGATGCGATCTGCGTCAAGGCGGCGCAAGCAGTCGGCGGGGGCATCTTGGCTATCGACCTGCTGGAAGACGCGCGTGGAGACTTTGTCGTAAACGAGATCAACCACACCATGGAATTCCGCAACAGCAGCAAGCCAACGGGCGTCGATATCGCGCAAGAAGTCATCGACTTCGTCATTGGCCAGATCGGCGTGCTGGCATGATGCGCGTCGGCATCCTGGGCGGCAGCGGCTATACTGGCGGCGAGTTGCTGCGTCTGCTGCACTTCCACCCACAGGTCGAGGTCACGCAGATCACCAGCCGCGAACAAGCGGGGCGCTATGTGCATAGCGTTCACCCCAACCTGCGCGATGTCTGCCGGCTGAAGTTCGTGCATCCCGATGCGCTGGAAGCATCCGATTTGCTCTTCCTGGCGCTGCCACATGGCAGATCGGCACGGGGTATCGAAACGTATGCCGCGCTTGCAAAAAAGATAATCGACTTGTCAGCCGATTTCCGCCTGGACAGCGCAGAAGCGTATAGGCGCTGGTATGGAGAAGCGCATGCCGCGCCAGACTGGCTTGGGCGCTTCGTCTATGGCTTGCCAGAGATCAACCGTGAGCGGCTGCGTGGCGCGGATTTTGTCAGCGGGGTCGGCTGCAATGCCACAGCTGTGAACCTGGCGCTGCTGCCGCTGGTGGAAAGCGGATTGCTGGAGCGCGCTGCCATCGAGATAAAAGTTGGTTCGTCCGAAGGCGGCAACAAACCCAACGCCGGTTCTCATCATCCCATTCGCAGCGGCGCAGTCCGCACGTATCGCGCCACCGGGCATCGGCACCAGGCCGAAGTCGAAATGGCGCTGGGGTCGGACCTGTCCATTCACTTCGCGGTGACAGCCATCGAAATGGTGCGCGGCGTGCATCTGCTGGCGCATTGTCAGCTTGCAAAACCAATGACCGAACGCGATATCTGGCGGCTGTATCGCGGGCGCTATCGCTCAGAAGCATTTGTGCGCCTGGTCAGCGGCCGAGTCGGCATGCATCGCTTGCCCGAACCGCGCGTGGTGGCTGGCACGAATTATTGCGATATCGGCTTTGAGCTGGACGCGGACGGGCGGCATCTGGTCGTCATTGCCGCGCTGGACAACCTAGGCAAGGGTGCAGCCGGCAGCGCTGTTCAGTGCCTGAACCTGATGCTGGACTTTGAAGAAAGTACCGGGCTGCATTTCCCCGGCATCTATCCATGAGGCGAATCAATGACTTCTAATGGTCTGCTGACAGTCAAAGTAGGCGGCGGCGCTGGCCTTGACCTGGAGGCGGTCTGCGATGATCTGGCGCTGCTGTCTGCCGAGCGTCCGCTGTTGATCGTGCATGGCGTCAGCCACACCATGAATCGACTCTGCGCCGAGCAGGGCATCGAAGTGCAGATGTTGACATCGCCGGGCGGCCACAGTTCTCGCTATACGCCACCCGCCCTGCGCGATGTGTATGTGCAGGCGGCAGAAACAGAAAATGCGCAGTTGGTTGATGGGCTGCGCTCGCGGGGACTGACTGCGACTGGCTTCGTCGGTAAAAAGGTGGCGATACGCGCGGAACGCAAACAAGCCATCCGCGCGGTGATGAATGGACGCATGCGCATGGTTCGTGATGATCACAGCGGCAGAATCCGCGGCGTGGACACACAACCGTTGCTGGACGCGCTGCTGACAGGCATTGTGCCCGTGCTGCCACCGATGGCAGAAAGCGCCGATGGCTTGCTGAATGTCGATGGCGACCGGGCTGGCGCGGCTGTGGCTGGCGCGCTGCAGGCGCAGACTTACCTCATCTTGAGCAATGTGCGCGGGCTATATCGCAACTTCCCGGATGAATCGTCCTTTGTCGCCCTGGTGACTGAGCCGCAGCTGGACGAGGCATTGAACTGGGCACAGGGGCGGATGAAGCGCAAGGTGCTGGCTGCGCAGGAAGCCCTGGATGCCGGCGTGCCAACGGTCATCATCGGCGATGGACGGGCGACGAATCCACTTGCGCAGGCATTGGCGGGCGAAGGAACGAGGTTTAGAAAATGATGGACACTGCCATGATCTTTGAACTGGAAAATCGCCATGGCTCTGGCGCTTATGGCAAGCGACCGACGGCGCTGATCAAGGGACAAGGCGTTTTTCTTTGGGATGCAGACGGCAATCGCTATCTTGATGCGGCCAGCGGACAAGGCGTGGCTGCGCTGGGGCATTGCCATCCGGCTGTGGTCGGGGCCATCCATGCGCAAGCCAGCCAGCTCATCACCGCGCAGGAGTCCTTTTACAATGACCGCCGAGCCGAGCTCTATCCCCTGCTGGCCAGCCTGACTCCGGGCGATCTCAACCAATTCTTTCTCTGCAACAGCGGCGCAGAAGCTATCGAGGGCGCGCTGAAAGTGGCCATGCTGCTGACGGGCCGCGCTGGCATCGTAGCGGCGAAACGGTCGTTTCATGGGCGGACGACCGGCGCTTTATCAATGACCTGGACGCAGAAATACCGCAAGCCATTCATGGGCTGGCTGCCGGCTGTTGCCCATGTACCATTCAACGACATTGAAGAAACCTGCGAAGCTATCACGGACGAGACAGCTGCTGTCGTAGTCGAGCCGGTACAGGGCGAAGGCGGCGTGCATCCAGCTAGTCCGGCATATTTGCAAGCCCTGCGTCAACGTTGCGATGAAACCGGGGCTATGTTGATCGTGGACGAGATTCAGACCGGCTTTGGACGCACGGGGAGCATGTTCGGCTTTGAACAGGCGCGCATCTTGCCCGATATCATGACGCTGGGCAAGGCGATCGCGGGCGGACTGCCCATGGGCGCTGTCTGCTGGCGGTCTGGGCACGGACAGATTCCCCGCGCCAGCCATGGCAGCACTTTCGGTGGCAATCCACTGGCTTGCGCGGCAGCTATTGCGGCCCTGAGCACAATCCGCGATCTGCAACTGCCAGAGCATGCCTGCGAAGTGGGCGCGTGGATGATTGACGAGCTGCGAGCCTTGAAATTGCGCGGCGCAAGAGAAGTGCGCGGACGCGGCTTGATGATCGGCATAGAATTGCGCGGACGGGTTACGCCTGTGCTCAAGGCATTGCAAGAGCGTGGCGTCCTGGCGCTGCCGGCGGGATTAAGCACGTTGCGGCTGCTGCCACCGCTGATTATCACGCGCGACGAGTTGGCGATTGCTCGCGATGCCATCGCCGAAGTGCTGGGCTAATCAATGACTCCTGTATCCGATTGCCGCGCCGAGCAGCTGCTGCACGATCTGGTGGCCATTGCCAGCCCATCGCGACATGAATCCAAAGCAGCGACGCATCTGGTTGCCTGGATGCGCGCGCAAGGCTATGACGAAGCCTTCATTGATGACGCTGGCAACGCGGTCGGCATACGCGGAGCAGGCTCGCGGCAGATCGCGCTGTTGGGGCATATCGACACATTTGCGGGCTTCCCGCCCGTGCGCCAGGCTGGTCGGCGGCTTTATGGCCGGGGCGCTGTCGATGCCAAAGGACCGCTGTGCGCCTTCGCAGCCGCTGTTCAGCGCGCCAAGCTGCCCGACGACCTCCAGGTTGTAGTCATAGGCGCTGTCGAAGAAGAGGCTGCCACCAGTCGCGGCGCTCGCTATGCGGCGACGCAGTACCAGCCCGATTATTGCGTGATAGGCGAGCCGTCGGCCTGGGATCGCATCACCATGGGCTACAAGGGCCGCCTGCTGCTGGATTGGACTTGGCGTGGCGGCTTGTCGCACAGCGCCGGCCAAGAGCCCAGCCCGGCCGAACGCGCCGTTGTTTATTGGCAGCGTGTCAAAGAAGCCTGCGATGAAATCAATGCGGGCATCGGCTCGATCTTCGCGCGGCTCGATCCGTCTCTGCGCGATATCCATACCTGGCAAGAGGGCGTCGATGGCATCGCCGAAATGACAGTCGGCTTTCGTTTGCCACCGGGGGTGGATCCTCGGGAACTGACGGAGCGGTTCCCACCGGCTGACGGCGCGACAATCAGCGCGCGTGGCGGAGAGCTGGCCTGCCAGAGCGAGCGCAACAGCCCGCTCAGCCGTGAATTTCGCCGGGCGATTCGCTCCTGTGGCGGGGCGCCGCGTTTCGTATACAAGACGGGTACATCGGACATGAATGTGGTCGCGCCCTTATGGAATTGCCCGATCCTGGCGTATGGACCCGGCGACTCGACCCTCGATCATACGCCACAAGAACACATCGACCTGGAAGAATACCTGCGCGCGATTGCGGTTTTGACCACCGTCCTCCAAGCGCTATAGGCGAAATGGATAGCCATGTTCAATCGAAGCGTACCCCTGCAAGCCTTCAACTTCATCGACTCGACTTTGCGTGAAGGCGAGCAATTCCGCGGCACGCACTTCAGCATAGATGACAAGCGCGAAATCGCCACTTTGCTCGATGCCTTTGGCGTCGAGTATATGGAGTTGTCCACGCCTGTCGCCAGTCCACAGAGCGCCGATGCCATCCGGGCGCTGGCCGATATGCCGCGCAAGTTCAAGCTGCTGACGCATATCCGCGCCGATAGGGACGATGCGCGCCTGGCGGTCGATTGCGGCGTCGATGGTGCAGATGTCTATATTGGCACTTCTACCTATATGCGCGAGTACAGCCACGGCAAGAGCCTGGAGCAGGTCATTGATATCGGGCAAGAGATCGTCGCCTGGTTGAAAGCGCAAGGCATTGAAACGCGCTTCAGCACCGAAGACACTTTTCGCAGCAACTTCGCCGATGTGATGACTGTCTATCGCGCCATGGATCTGGCTGGAGTCGATCGCGTTGGCGTGGCGGACACAGTAGGAATCGCCGACCCGCTGCGCACCTACAACCTGATCAGCAACCTGCGCGAAGTGGTCGACTGCGACATCGAATTCCACGGACATAACGATAGCGGCTGCGCGGTTGCCAACGCTTTCTGCGCGCTGCAAGCCGGCGCAACGCATGTCGACACGACCGTGCTGGGCATTGGCGAACGCAATGGCATCACCCCCATGGGCGCATTGATCGGGCGCTTGTACAGCTATGAACGGGCGCTGGTGGACAAATACGACCTGCCGCTGCTGGCGCAAATTGAGCGCGTCGTGGCTGGCAAGCTGGGCATCGAAGTGCCTTTCAACACGCCGATTACGGGCGCAGTCGCCTTTCATCACAAAGCGGGCGTGCACACCAAAGCCGTCTTGCGCAACCCGACCACCTATGAAGCGATAAATCCCGAAGATTTTGGCGTGACGCGATACATTGATGTGGCGCATCGGCTGGTGGGTCGCAACGCCATCCGCGACCGCGCCGACAGCCTGGGCATCGACTTGGCGGACGAAGCGATTCGCCAGGTCACCCTGCAGGTCAAATCGCTGGCGGACGAAAGACAGATCTCGCTGGACGATGTCGACCGTATGCTGGGCGAGGCGCTGCCGGTCGTCGATTAGTCGGCGATGGCCGCTTTGGCATGCGCAGTGCGGATTGCGCCGGGTGGCTCGCGCATGGGCACGACAAAGACCAGCAGCGACAATAGACCCGCACAGGCAAAAATAGCGAATACCAGTTCAAAGTTGACCGCATCGACCAGCCAGCCGCCGATGATGGGCGCGAAGATGGTTACTGGCGCGATCATGGTGTTCGCCATGCCGATGTAGAAGGGCCGCTCTGCCACCGAGCTGAATTGCACCGTGATCGTCATCATGGTCGACCATTGTGTGGCACTGACAGCGCCCGTGAACGCAAACACCACCGTCAGCCATCCGACATCTGGCGCAAGCAGGACGATCGCAATGGCTGACACCGTCAACAGATTCCCACCGATCAAGACGCGCCGATGCCCCCAGCGGTCGCCGATCCAGCCGACCACTGTACTGGTCAACATATTGGACACCAGCATCACACTGGTCAGCGCGCCAGCCAGTTCGGGCGACATATCGAAGCGGCGGATGCCAAATATCGTATAAAAGGAAACGGCGGTCAAGCTCAGCGAAGTCAAAGCGCGGGCGATGAGAAACCAGCGGAAATTTTCATTCTCGCTCAGGATCTCGCGCAGACGACCGCCAAACTCCCGCCAGTTTGCGCGTTCGACCACATCTTTGCTTTCGCTGGCTGGCTCATACGTCATGGCCAGGAAAGCGAAAGAAAGCAGCAAACTGATGCCAGTGATGAAGAAGAGCAGCGAAAAACTCTGCGGGAAAGCGATGCGCTCCAGGATGAAGCCCGCGATCAATGCGCCGCCCGCTCCAAACAAGTTGACGCAAGCCGACTGAATGCCGAAGAAAGTGCCCAGACGGTGCGGCGGCATGATCTTGCTCATCAAACTCTGCCAGGCTGTACCCGTGAAGCCGCCACCCAGCGACTGAATGCTCAGCAGCAGCAAAGTCAGCGCCAGCGCCGCGTCTGTGCCGAGGGTTGGGATGGCAAATGCCACCAGCGCCAATCCAAAATAGGGCACGCGCTCGATCAAGGTCATGACCAGCGTCATGGGTTTGTAACGGCGCAAGCCCGCAACATAGTTCGAAACGAAAAGCTGCGGCACTTGCCAGCCCATATAGAAGAGCGTAGCCACGAAACCAATCAGCGCGGTCGATTCGGTGAGGTAGGACAAGAAGAGCGGCACTATGGTAACATAGGATGCCAAGCCCATAATGCCGAAGCCAAACAGGCTGCCATCGGCGATATTCACAGCGGTGTTGTGGCGCAGTTTTTCGCGCAGATCGGGTGCTAGCATGAGGGAATTAGAAGCCTGTTCAGCAGCCAATAGCGAGTCATGGTATCAGAGTTTGTCGGCGGCGGATACGCGAAACTTGGGCCGCCCTGCCAGCAGATCGCGTCGCATACTATGCCAACGTTGACCGAAAAAATCCTGGCGCGCGCCGCGGGCAGAAAGCATGTTGTGCCTGGAGAAATCGTGGTCATCGAGCCGGATGTGACGCTCAGCCACGACAACAGCGCCGCCATCGCCCAGATCTTCGCCCAGTTGCCCCACAAGCGCGTCAAGTTTCCCGAGCGGCTGGCGATCACGTTGGATCATGCTGTGCCGCCGCCAAGCCCCAAACACGCGCGAAATCACGCAGAAATCCGCGAATTTGCGCGGGCGCAAGGCATACAGCAATTCTACGAGGTCGGGCGCGGCATCTGTCACCAGGTGTTATGCGAAGAAGGTGTCGTGGGCCCGGGCATGACGCTGCTGGGCGCGGATAGCCACAGTCCACATTTCGGCTGGCTGGGCGCATTCAGCGCGGGCATCGGGCGCAGTGAAGTGGCGGCGCTTTGGGCGACCGGGCAATTGTGGCTGCGCGTGCCAGAGACCCTGCGCATAAACCTGACAGGATCGCTGCGGCGCGGCGTAACCAGCAAAGACTTGACGTTGGCTTTGATCGGCGGGCTGGGAGCGGATGGCGCGGCGTATATGGCGGTTGAATTTGCCGGCGAGGGACTCGCCAAAATGACGCCGGATTCGCGGGCGGCGCTGACCAACATGATGGCCGAGATGGGCGCGAAGAGCGCCTGCATGCCACCTGACGACACTACATGGCGCTGGCTGCGAGACACCTTGGCGCGGACACGACCACAAGACTACGAGCAACGTCTGGACTATTTTGAAGCCAATGCGCTCTATCCGGTTGCCGATGCACAAGTGGCTGGCGAGCAGACGGTCGACCTGTGCCAAGTCGAGCCTATGGTGGCTTGCCCGCATGCCGTAGACAACAGTTTTCCCCTTTCAGAAGTCGCCGGGCGGCGAGTCGATATCGGCTTCATTGGCACTTGCACCAACGGACGGCTCGAAGACATCGCGGCCGCGGCAGACCTTGTGAGCGGCAGACAACTGCGCAGGCGCTTGCTGGTGATCCCAGCGTCATCGCTGGTGCTGCGGGATGCGGCAGAGGCCGGTCATATCACGGCGCTGCTGGACGCGGGCGCGGTCATCGGCACGCCGGGCTGCGGACCCTGCATGGGCAATCACATGGGCGTGCTTGCGCCGGGCGAAGTCTGCATCAGCAGCGCCAACCGCAATTTTCGCGGGCGCATGGGCGAACCCGCTGCCGAGATTTACCTGGCGAACCCGGCTGTGGTGGCGGCCAGCTGCATTGCGGGCAAGCTGACACATCCCGCCGACCTGTGAGCGAGGCGCAATGACCAAGACCACCCACCGCGTCTGGAAATATGGTGACAACATCAATACCGATGTCATCTTCCCGGGCAAGTACACTTATACCATTAGTCACGACCCGGTCCAGTTGGCGCGTCATGCCCTCGAAGACCTTGACCCCGCATTCGCGGCTCGGGCGCAGGAGGGCGATGTCATCGTGGCTGGGCGCAACTTCGGCAATGGCAGCAGCCGCGAACAAGCCGTCACCTGCCTCGTTCATGCCGGGCTGCGCGCGGTGATCGCGGGGAGCTTCGCCCGCATCTATTATCGCAACGCCATAAACAACGGGCTGCTGGCGATCGAGTGCCCGTCAATTGTGGATTGCGTAGAGACTGGCGATATACTGGAGATCGACATGGCAGCGCATGAGCTTCGGGCTGGCGGGCGGTCATTCTCGTTCGCGCCCATGCCCGAAGAAGTGCGAGCGATCTTGGACGCGGGCGGGATCATCGCCTACTTATCGGCGCAGGATTAGCCGGGAGAGTTTATATTCCTGGATATGGCTTTTGTTTCATGGTTCACACGGGGTCAGTTCACCACAAAGGGAAAACCTAGTGCAGTTGTTCTCGCAGCAGGTTGGCTGGCGCGATAATGCGACAAATGTGCTATCCTTTCCGGAGTACATGGGCTGCGAAACTGCCGCGTTTGGCTGACATTTTTTTGAGGGCGGCTTATGCTCGCGATCGTCAATACATGTGAAGTCATCGGCCTGGACGGGCGCCTGGTCGAGGTGCAGACCGATTTCAATCCGCGCGCCCACTTGCCCAGCTTCAAACTGGTGGGGCTGCCAGGCGCATCGGTCCGCGAAAGCTCCGAGCGCGCCCGTTCCGCGATCCGCAATAGTGGTTTGCGTTTCCCCAACAAAGCCTATGTCGTCAATTTGTCGCCGGCCGATATTCCCAAGCACGGTCCCTCGTATGATTTGGCGATCGCAATCGGCGTGCTGGCAGCCACCGACCAGATCCCCCTGCATGCGCTGGACGAGTCCATGTTCATCGGCGAGCTGTCGCTGGACGGGGGAATCCGCCATGTCAAAGGCGTGCTGCCCATGGTCTACACCGCCAGGCAGCGCGAATTGTCGACCGTCTTTGTGCCGCAGGAAGATGCTGCCGAAGCCGCCTTGGTGCAAGGCATCGACATCATCCCTGTGCGCTCAATTGGGCAGCTGGTCGAGCATCTCTATCAGCTGAACCCGATCGCGCCTTATGAATCCAGGCTGGCGGCGCAGCAGCGGTCGAACGTCATGGCGGATGGCGTGGTCGACTTCTGCGATGTGCGCGGGCAAGAACATGTCAAACGAGCGCTGGAAGTGGCGGCGGCGGGCAATCACAACATTCTGATGTCGGGACCGCCGGGCGCGGGCAAGAGCTTGCTGGCCGGGGCGCTGGCCGGGATATTGCCGGCGCTTTCGCTTGAAGAGGCGCTGGATGTAACGCGGATTTATTCGATTGTCGATATGCTTTCGCAAGATGCGCCGCTCATCCGCCAGCGACCCTTCCGCGCGCCCCACTTTACCATCTCGCAGAATGGGCTGGTCGGCGGCGGGTCTGTGCCCAAGCCGGGCGAGATCAGCCTGGCGCATCGCGGCGTGCTCTTTCTGGATGAAATCAACGAATTGCCCACGCGCGTGCTGGAAGTGATGCGCCAGCCAATCGAAGACAAGGTCGTAACGATCAGTCGCGCCAAAGGCAGCATTACCTTCCCCGCCAACTTCCAGCTGGTTGGCGCGCGCAACCCTTGCCCTTGCGGATTTTATGGTTCGCCACAACACAGCTGCACCTGCACGCCCAACCAGATCCAACGGTATCAGTCGCGCATATCGGGCCCCATCCTCGACCGCATTGATATCCATGTCGAAGTGCCGCGCGTCGACTATGACAAGCTGCTGGGCACAGAACAAGCGGAAAGCTCGGCGGACATCCGCAGCCGAGTCGAAAAAGCGCGCAGTTGGCAGACACAGCGCTTCGCAGGCGCATCCGGGCTGCATGCCAATTCGGATATGGGAGTCAGCGACATTGATGACTTCTGCCCGCTGGGGGCAGACGCGCAGCAAATCTTGTCTATGTCGGTGCGCAAGATGAATCTCAGCGCGCGCAGTTATCATCGCGTCATTAAGCTGAGCCGCACCATCGCCGATCTGGCCAACACGCCAGAAATAGAAGTGCCGCATATCCTGGAAGCGCTGAATTATCGCCCCAAGTTTGAAGATTCGTCTGCTGTCGTCGGGATGCGGCGCTAAGCCTTGTGGCTGCCCGCGGTTTGCCTGGCGCGCTGCAACCCGCTGCACTGGATTCGCGACCCAATTTGCACTATATTGATGAACATTGGCAGTCCCGCCAAGCGGCGTCGATGATCAGGCTGGAAATCGCTTTGTGACTGCTGTGGTCCGACAGCCGGGATGATTTTGGAGAGCAGAACATGAGCGATGCGCGCAAACCTGGCTCCAACATTTTGAGCCAGGATATTCACCTGCTGGGCAGCTGGCTCGGTGTCATCATCCAGGAACAATGTGGCATGGACGCCTATGATCTGGTCGAGGAGATCCGCGCCATGTCCAAGGCGCGCCGCAATGGCGATGCCGAAGCCGCTTTCCAACTGGCAGACCGCCTGGAAAATCTGCCGCTGGATTCCAAACATGTGCTCATCAAGGCATTTTCCAATTATTTTCAGCTCATCAACATCGCCGAAGACTTGCAGCGAATCCGCGTCATTCGCCAGCGCGAAGCCAAAGGCCGGCTGAAAGAGTCGATTGTCGAGGCGATCCGCGCCTTGAAGAAGAGTGGCAAGACAGCCGCCGACATGCGTGCCCTGCTGGAGCAAACGCGGCTGCGACTCGTGCTGACAGCCCACCCGTCCGAAGCAAAACGCCAGGAAACGCTGGTCAAGCTGCGGCATATCGCCAGCATGATGGAACGCCGCGACCGCCACAATCTGCTGCCCAGAGAACTGCACAAGCTGGAAAGCGCGCTGGCGGAAGAGGTCGAAGAGCTATGGCAGACACGCCAGGTGCGCGCCTCAAAGAAAGAAGTCGCAGACGAAGTCGACTTCGGCATTTATTTCATCCGCTCGGTCATTATTGATGTTGTCATCGACATTTATGAAGATTTGCAGATCGCGTTGGAACGCAGCTACCCAGAGGCAGACTGGACAGAGCTGCCGCCGGTGCTGCGTTATGCCTCGTGGATAGGTGGCGACCGCGATGGCAATCCCAATGTTACTACCGATGTCACACTGCAGACGCTGGCAACCCTGCGAGCCACAGCACGGCAGATCTACCTGGACGAAATTGAGCTGCTGGCACAGCACCTGACGCAAGATACCGAGCGATTCGGCGCGTCGGCAGAGATCCGCGCTGCAAGCGCCGAAGACGATGATGCGATGAGCAAGCGCTATCCGGCCGAGATCTACCGTCAAAAGCTGGCTAGCATCCAGCGCAAGCTCGCGGCTGACGATTACCGATCCAGCCGCGGCTTTCTGCGCGACCTGCTGCAAGTGCAAGACAGCCTGAAAGCGCACGGCGGATTGCGATCGGCTTTGGGCACAGTCCAGCGACTGGTACGCAAGCTGCGTCTGTTTGGATTGCACCTGGCGCCGCTGGAAGTGCGCGAAAATGCCGAATTGCACAGCGCCGCACTGGATGAGATCTTCGCCCGATACGACATTTGCGATAGGTACCTGGCGCTGCCCGAAGCGCAGAAGCAGGCACTGCTGGCAGCCGAGATCCGCAGCCGGCGGCCACTATTCCCGCAAGACATCGACAGCTTCAGCGATGGCACACAGAGCATCATCCGCACCTGGCGCATGATCGGCGCAGCGCACGCGCGATACGACGCCATCGTCATTGACACAGTCATCGCCAGCATGTCCCAGCAGCCCAGCGATGTTTTGGCCATGCTGGTTTTTGCCAGCGAAGTCGGCATAGACCGCGATATCACCATCGTGCCGCTCTTCGAGACAATAGACGACCTGTACCATGCGCCGCAGATCATGAAGCAGCTCTTTTCTATCGCCGAGTATCAGGCCTATCTGGCGGCGCGGGCGGGCAAACGCGGCTTGCGTCAGCAGATCATGATCGGCTATTCCGACAGCAGCAAAGACGGCGGCTATCTGGCGTCAAACTGGAACTTGTATCACGCGCAGCAGCTGCTCTCGGAAATCTGCGTCAAGCACGGCGTGTCGCTGGAGCTGTTTCATGGGCGCGGCGGCAGCATCGGTCGTGGCGGCGGACCCACCAACCGCGCTATCTTGTCGCAGCCTCCCGAGTCATTGCGCGGGGGCGTCAAAATCACCGAGCAGGGAGAAGTTATCGCCTATCGCTATAGCAACCGCGGCATCGGCCACCGACACTTGCAGCAGGTGCTCAACGCCGTGCTGATTGGCATGGGTTTGCAAGAGCAACATCATGTGCCGGCGCATTTCTTCGAAGCGATGGAGCAGTTGTCCGAGCTAAGCCGCGTTTGTTATCGCCAGTTCGTCTACGAAAGCGAGGGATTCATCGAATATTGGCAGCAAGCCACGCCCATCCGCGAGCTAAGCCGCATGCAGATCAGTTCGCGGCCTGCCAAACGCGCCGAACGGGCTGGTTTCTCCGCCATGCGCGCCATCCCCTGGATGTTCAGCTGGATGCAAAGCCGCGCAATTGTGCCCAGCTGGTTCGGATTGGGCACAGCCTTCGAGACCTTTGCCGAGACCGACCGCGATGGACTTCGTTTGCTGCAAGAGATGTATCGCAGTTGGTCATTCTTCAAGGCGGTCATTGACAACGCTCAGCTTGATGTCGCCAAAGCCGATATGGGCATTGCCGCGCTCTATGCCTCGCTGGTCGAACCTGTCGAACTGCGCGAGAAATTCTTCGGCTGGATCAAAGCCGAGCACGCCCGCAGCAGCAACATGATTATGCGCGTGACGCAGCAAGACGATCTGCTGGCGAATATGCCAGCCATCCAGACATCTATCCAGCGGCGCAACCCCTATGTCGATCCGCTCAATTTCATGCAGGTGGCTCTCTTGCGCGAGCTGCGGGGGCTGGATGAAGACGATGCGCAGTGGCGGCCGGTGCTGGATGCCACGCTGGCGACCATCAATGGCATCGCGGCGGGCATGAAGACGACGGGTTAGACACATTCAGCGCCTAGAGTCCAGCTACGCTCGGTTGGCGCAGGAATTCGGATCGTGTGGCCTGCGTAAGAATTTGCTGCTCGGCGGGCAGCAGGCTCCAAAATAGCGCGGGATCGGCAATGCGACCATCGGCAGCCTGGCTGTATTGCCCGAGCAGCTGCATGAATGCCGCATCGCCGATATCATCGCGCAAGTTGTGCAGCATTTGCACGCCTCGCAGGTAGATGGCGTTGATGTATGCGCGCGCGGTTGTGAAATCATAGACGGCGCTGTCGACCCTGCCCTGTGGGAAAAAGCCAGCCACGCGGAAGCTCCACCACCAATTCCTTTCTGCTGGATAAAATGCCTCGATGTACAGGTATTCGCTGTACGTGGCGAGCGCTTCGTCCAGCCAGGGGTTTAGCGCCGAATCGCTGCCGACGCGAGCATACCACCACTGATGCGCGATCTCGTGCACAGCGATTAACGTCAGGTAATTCTTGGGACTGCCATCAAAACCATAAAACCAGGCGCTGCCGACATAAACCAGACCCGTGAATTCCATGCCATCGGGGAAGTCGCCTTGCACGATCACGAAGCGCTTGTAGGGATACGCGCCGAAGTAACGGGCAAACAGATCGAGCGCCTTGCCAGACTCAACCAACAGATGCGAAACGCTGTCCAGACTCGAATCGCCCGCATTGACCTGGGCATCGGCAAAATTATACATAGCCACCGTCAGTCCTGGCGCGACTTCCCGCTCGGAGAGGATGAACTCTTCGCTGAGGCTGATGGCGAAATCGCGCGATGCCGACAGCTCGACCAGCCACTGCCTCGTCCCCAGGCGTGTTACAGCGCCGGGCGCAGCCAACTGCAGCTTGTCGGATGCGTTTTCCGCCGTGACCTGCACCCGCCAGTCGCTCCGCTCATAGACGATTTGCTCGCCGATGCCGCTGGGCTGATGAATCCGCCATTCGCCATTCAGCCGTGCAGCAACGGTCGGCAAGAAGTGGCTCAAATTGAGCTGACGCGGGCTGTGGCCAAAGAAGCCGCGGTAGGAGCGCAGACCTTCGCGTATGGCGCTCGGACGCAGCTGAAAGGTCAGCGCGGCTTCCAGCCAACAGCCAGGCTGCAGCGGCGCGACCAGCAGAATCTCGAGGCGGTTGAGGTCCAGCTGATAATCGACGCTTTCGCCATTGACGCGCAGATCCAACAGCGAGAAGGTGTCTGTCCATTGATTGGCTTGCACATCCAAGACCAGCTTGTCCAGTGGCTCTGCTTCCAGGTTGTGGAAGACGATGCGTTGGGAGACATCGGCGCTGCGCGCGCCATAATCAACGCGCACATCGGCTTCAACCTGGCGGGCCAGCTCGGGAGCGGACTGGGGACAGCGATTTGCTTTGCGATCGAGCGTGGGCTGGGCGGTCTGTGAATTGCTGTGCACGGCCAGTGGCGTAGCTTTCTGCTGCAACGTTTCCAGACGCAAGTTGATTTTGCCGACGACCGTGGCGTCTTTGGCAGACGCGGCTCGGCTCAAGTTGCAACCGACCAAAAGAAAGCCACAAAGCAGCAAAAGCAGGTATGCGCGAAACATAGGCGGCATCATACTCCCCGCGAGCCATGCCGACAATGCAGGGTTCATCTTTGCCGCGTATGCGCCGGGCGGGGCCTGTGTTATGCTAGTCGCGATCAAGGACCAGTCAATTACTGTATCCGGCATGAGCCAAACAGCCCAGCGCGCATCATCCAGCAAACTCGCCGCCATCGTACGCTTGTCGCGATGGCGAGAGCATGTGCCCTTCACCATACCCTTGACACTGGTCGGCGGTCTGCTGGCAATGGAACCGATTGGCGCTCCGGTCGACTGGCGGCTCTTTGTGGTGCTGGCTGCCAATGTGCTGGCGATGTGCTTCGCGTTCATGCTCAACGATGTCGAAGATGCGCCGGACGATGCGCTGGACACTGCCAAGCGCGCCCACAATGCCATCAGCGGCGGACTGCTCAGCCGGCGGGAAGGGCTTCGCATCTGCGCGGCGACATGTGCGCTGTCTCTGCTGCTCTTTGCGTTGGCAGGCGGCTGGGCGCTGGCTCTGGGTGGCATTACGTTGGCGCTGTGCTATCTGTATTCGGCGCACCCTTTTCGCTTCAAAGCGCGTCCGCTGACCGACTTTCTTTCGCATGCCCTGATGTTGAGCGGCTTGCTGGTGGCGGCTGGATACGCCACATACAGCAGCGATCCCGGCGGCGTGTGGCTGGTGGTAGCGGCGGCCATCTTGTTTTCTGCCTATGGACAATTCTATAACCAGGTCGAAGATTATGATGTCGACAAGTCGGCTGGCTTGCGGAATACAGTCGTCCTGCTAGGGAAAAACACGACCGCCTGGCTCGGCCATCTGTCTTTTGCCGGCGCGCTGGTCTGCATCGTCATCACCATTTCGCAAGGATTGTTTCCAGGCTGGCTGGGCGTCATCATCTGCGTCGGCGCCTTGGCATGCGTCGTCTTCCCCTGGGAGTTGGACATGCGCGGCAACCGAGCGAGATTCGGCGCCAATGTGCAGAGGCCCGGCTTGCTGGTCGCCAACCTGGCAGCGTTGATGTGGCTGGCAAGCAATTTGGGTCTGCTGACCATCGCCTGAACCCATTTCTTTTTCCGGGCGCGGGGATTCGCCATCACCGGTTGAACTGCCTGGTGGGCAACAACCATTTCGCCACTACATCACCCTCTGTATTCTCTGTGCTCAAGTATCGATCACCTAGCTTGTTCTACTTCGTTGTGCGCGCTTTTTTCTGGCAATTTCTGCAAGACCGACTCGGAATTGCATGTGCTAGTATACGAGCAGGCATAGTTGAGCAAGGTGACGCATGGCAGATTTTCACCAAATCCTATTCAACATGCACATTTTATACTCGCTGGCGCTGGGCATCTGGGCGGCGTTCGCGGCAGTTTCCGCGCGCGGCAAGCAATCGCTCAGCGGGAATTATTGGGGAGCAGTAGTCGTCTATGCGCTGCTGGCGGGCACCACGCTGCTGGTCGGGATTGCGCTGCTTTTGACAGGCTTTGAGCTGATTGCCGGACGCACTGTCGTCTATGTGCTGTACATGCTGTGGCTGGCCATCATCATGCCGGGCTTGTTCAGCCTGATGAGTGGGCGCGATGATCGGCAGGCGGCTTTTGCCTATGCCCTGCTGGCATTCTTCAACTTCAGCACCTCGGTCAGCATGATTCAGCGCGACCTCATCGGTCCCTGGGTCGCCGTCTCCTAGTTACAAGCTGGCTTACCATGACGCCGCTAGACAACACAAGCAGCCAGCCAGGCATCTTCGACCGCAGCGCGCTAGTTCGCGGACTGGGTGAGGCTGCGGCGCGTCTGGCGGATATTGTGGCAATGCAGGCACAAGACCAGCAGCGCAGCCTCTACCTGGTTGGCGGGGTCCTACGCGATCTGCTCTTGGGGCAGCGAAGCGCCGACCTGGATTTTGTGATCGAAAGCGATGCGTCTACATTCGCTCGCGGCTTGCAGAAGCGATATGGCGGACAGGTGCACGCGCACCAACCTTTTGGCACAGCGAAATGGTCCTTGTCTGCCGATTCTGCCGACAGGCTCGGGCTGCCACTGGCCGACCTGCCGCAGCATATCGACTTTGCGCGGGCGCGCAGCGAGACCTATGCAGAGCCGGCCGCTCTGCCCGATACAAAACCTGGCAGCATCGTGGACGACATGCAGCGGCGTGACTTTTCGGTCAATGCGCTAGCGCTGCGCCTAAGTCCAAATGCGCCCTATGGGCAACTGCTGGATGCCTGCGGCGGATTGCAAGACCTGCGCAATCAGCAAATTCGTGTTTTGCATGATCGCAGCTTCATTGACGATCCCACCCGGATACTGCGCGCGCTGCGATTTACGACTCGACTGAATTTCAAAATCAATGCGCAGACGGCGGTCTGGCTGCGGGATGCGCTGCCGATGCTGGGGCGGGTTTCTGGCGCGCGCCTGCGCAAGGAAATTGATCGGATCATGGTGGAGAAGCCGGCCAGCGAGATCCTGCTGCGTTTGAATGACCTGGGCGCCTTGAAAGAGATTCAGCCCGGATTTCGCCCCTCAAAGCGCCTCGCAGACGACCTCAAGCGAGCGAAAGAGCAAGAGCCACCCTGGCAATCGGCAGACATTGATGCGCCTGCATTGCGCTGGTGTCTGCTGCTGGGGGCCCACGAGGACACTGTCGCGCGCTGCATCGCCAAGCGCCTGGACCTGAACCGTCGGCAGATCAATAGCGTGAGCGCCACCTGTCGCATTCTTGCGATTGCTGAAGATCTCGCCGACCCTTTGCGCCGCCCCAGCGAGATCGCGCCGCGCTTGGAGAAGCTGCCGCCCACCGCCCTGCACGCCGCCTGGCTGCTGCTGCACGACTCGTCAAGCGCTCAAGAACGCTTGCGCCTAACCATGCAGCGCTGGCGGACGATCCGCCCTTGCACAACAGGGCATGACCTGCGCGCGCGGGGATTGCCGCCCGGACCGCACTACAAGCGGATTCTGGAGCAGCTGCGCAGCGCATGGATCGATGGCGATGTGCAATCATGCGAAGCGGAACGGGCTCTGCTGCAGCGCCTGCTGGAAAGCGGCGAATACGCGCAGGGCGATCAGCCAAGTGCAAGGCTCCTGTAAGGATTTACTGGCAGACTGCCGATAGAAGCAAGACGCAAGCAGATATCGGAGACGATTGGAAATGGATAATGTGACGATTGGCTTGGCGCTGGTGGCGGGCTTGCTTTCGTTCATCTCGCCCTGTGTGCTTCCTTTGGTGCCAGCCTACATCGGATATATGGGCGGACGTCTGACTCACCAGGTCAGCCGTCAAAACGCAGCGGGGGCGCCCACCACAATCAGTTTGGGAATGCGCTTGCAGATGCTGATGCATGGCGGCGCATTCGTTTCGGGCTTTTCCTTGATCTTCGTGCTAATCGGCTTGCTGACGACGGCGCTCTCCAGTGTAGCGGGCCAATATGTCGGCGCATTCACGGAAGCGCTGGGGCGAGTGGGCGGCATCGTAATCATCTTTTTTGGCTTGCAATTCATGGGCTTGATGCCTCGTTTGTTCAACTGGCTGCGGGGCAAGAGCCGCGCACCGCTTCTGGACAGCCGCATTTTTAGCCTGGCGACCGCGATCGCTGCCAGTTCGTTGATTTATTGGGCGCTGCTGGAAGAGGCGGTCTTGGCTCTGCCAGTTATCGCTGCGCTGCTGCTGGGCATGTTTGCTAGTGGGGCATTTTCGCAGCCGGCGCGCTTTTGGATGGCGCTGCTGGATCGGCTGCAAGGCGCGCTTTACTCCGATACCCGCGCCGATATCGGTGGCGGACGCGAAGGCTTGCTTGGCTCGGCATTTATGGGCATGGTCTTTTCGGCCGGCTGGACGCCTTGCATCGGGCCGCTGCTGGGCACGATTCTGACTGTCGCGGCGACAGCTGGCGCGACCAGCGGCGATATCGCCCAGGGCATGCTGCTGCTGGCGGCTTACAGCGTCGGCTTGGGCATACCTTTTTTGATCACCGCCATGCTGATGGACGGCGCGCGCGGAGTCTTGCGGCGTCTGCAGCGGCACATGCGCAAGATCGAGCTCTTCAGCGGTTGCCTGATGATCATCATCGGATTGCTGGTAGCCAGCGGGCGCTTGCAGAGCCTCAGCCAGACTTTTTCGCGCGGGGAATTCGCCGATTTCACCTTCCGCGTAGAAGAATGTGGATTGGGCGTCTTCGAGGGCGATCTGCACTTGAATCATCTTGGCGATTGTCTGGCAGGCGCGCTGCTGCCAGTGGCGATCAATCAAAGCGCCAGCCTGCATTTCTCTGCCGAAGCGCCAATGCGTCAGCTGCTGTTCCACGCCGAGGCGGGCGACCAGATTGATGTGGAAGCGCGGGGCCTGGCAGGCAGCGGGCTTGAACTGGATATCGTGCTTTACGCGCCTGACGACGCGATCGTGGCGCGCGCCAACTCAGCCGAAAGCCGCCAGGTCGACGACAAGCTGTATCCCATAACGGCTGCCGCAGTAGAGCGTGGCGGCTTGCACCTGTTGAACCTGAGCGCGGAAGACTTCACCGGCGACACGCGCATCCGCGTTAAAGTGCGCCATGCCCTGCCGCTCCAAGAAGAAACCAGCCAGCCTTCTCTGGCCAGCAATGTCATCAGCAGCCTGAGCGACTTGGTCAGCGAAATCGGCGAAGTAGGTCTGGAAGAAGGCAAACGCGCGCCCGCATTCAACATCACTACGCTGGACGGCGAGCGCCTGAGCCTGGCGGATCTGCGCGGTAAGGTGACGCTGCTGAACTTTTGGGGCACCTGGTGCGGCCCCTGCCGCCGCGAGATGCCCGAGTTTCAGCGCGTCTATGCTGAATGGTCGGCGCGCGGCTTTGAAATCCTGGCCATCGCCTTCAACGACACCGAAGCAGCCATGTCCGACTTCCGCGACGAATTCTCCTTGAGCTTCCCCCTGGCGCTGGATGATACGGGCGCGATCAACGATTCCTACGCCATACAGACGCGACCCAGCTCCTATCTGCTGAACAAAGACGGCATCATTGTGGCGCGGCATTTCGGTGTGCTATCGCAGGCACAGCTGGACGACATGCTGGCGGCTGCCTTTGCTGATGACTAACGGGGCTGCCAGGCGCATATGAGCCGCTCGCACAGACTCGCGCATTGGCTGGCGGCGCTGCTTTGCTTCAGTTTGGCGCTGGCAGTTATCAAAGGGGCGGGCTTGCCACTGCGCTCGGTATTCAGCGGCGACCTGCCCCAGGCTGTTGCGCCCGAGCCTGGCCACCCGGCCCCCATCTTTCAGTTGCCTACATGGTCAGGCGAGATGGTTTCGCTGATGCAAAGCGACTCCGCCTTTACGCTGCTGTACTTTTGGTCTACCGGCTGCGCGCCTTGCCGAAACGAAATGCCCGCGCTTGACGAGCTTCAGAAAAGCGAAACACTGCGCATCTTGGCTGTGAATATGGGTGAAAGCGCGAATACTGTGCGCGCCTGGGTCGACCAACTGGAGCTTACATTCACTGTACTGCTCGATCCTGTTTTAGCCGTTGCGCGCGCCTACCAGATCCGCGGGCTGCCCAGCGCCTTCTTGATAGATGCAGAGTACCGCATTGTTCGACTGTATTATGGTCCTGTAGGCATCGATCAGCTGCGGCGTGACCTGTCTGGTTATGCACAGAATGGCTAGGTCACTGCGCGGGATCAAGCGTCGTGTCAGGCAGATTCTGCTGTCGGCGGCGCGAAATTGGCTGCGCATGGCATTGACGATTTTGGCGCTCTATATCAGTTTGCCATGGCTGGCGCCGACACTGGCCAAGCTGGGCATGCACGCGACCGCCAACGCCATATACACCATGTACAGCCCTTTCTGCCACCAATTCGCGTTTCGATCGGTCTTTGTCTACGGCGAGCAGCCCTTCTATCCACGCGCCGCTGCTGGGGCCAGCTTCGCATCTTTTGAAGAATTTGCAGTGGAATCTGCTGCTTTCCAGGGGGAGTATCGCTATTGGGCGAGTCGCTTTGGCGCGGAGAGCCAGCATGCCAGCGCGGATGACCTGGAAATATTCAGCGCGACACAGCAGTTGGCGGCACGACATTTCATCGGCGATGAGACATTCGGTTACAAGACCAGCTTGTGCGCGCGCGATTTAGCGATCTATACGCTGCTCTTTGTCGGTGGGCTGGTGTATCGGCGTTATCGCTGGCGCATCCGCCCCTTGCCGCTTTGGCTCTTTGTGCTGGCGGGTCTGCTGCCCATCGCCCTGGATGGTGGCAGCCAATTGCTAAGCTATCCGCCTTTTGAGCTGTGGCCCCCGCGGGAGAGCGCGCCGCTCTTTCGCCTTGTCACTGGCGGCTTCTTCGGTTTGATGTGCGCCTGGCTGGGCTTCCCGCATATCGAGCGCTCCATGCACGATCTCATCAACCAGTTGGAGCCTGGTGCGGCCGCCGAAGAGCGCTTCTAGTCATCGTCGGGCCGGCTCAGGCGCGAAAGACGCTGGTTCATTATTGTCGCGTCTTTGCCGGGCGGCTTGGGCGAATTCGGGTCGGGCGCTTCATCTACGATGTGATAGCGAGTCGGGCGAGGCTTGGCTGCGTTTGCATTGGGCAGTCGACCATCCAGCGCGTCCAGCGTCTCGTTGAGCTTGTTGGCGGCATCGCGGGCAATTGCTTTAGCGGTCTGGCCTGCGCTTGCTACCGGTTCGTCGACCGGAATGCGCGTGCTGCGCCTTTCGTGTTCGTCCAAGGTCGCTTCCAGCGCGGCCAGCTCTTGCATGAGATGGCGTGTCACCAAGCGATGATCTCGCAACTCGGATTCGGCGATGGAAAGCTGCTGCTGCTTCAGGTTCAGCTGTGTTTGCAGTCGTCGCGAGCCAAATGTGTCGCTTGCGCCCAGCGCTGCATCGACCCGCTCGTCCAGGTCAAGCGCTTCACCCATCAGCTTGTCGATCTTGGCTTGCAATTCATCTTCGTATAGAACTGCTTCTTCTAGCCGCGCGCGCAGCCGCTCTGCCGAACGACGTGGATTGGCAGCCGTTTCCTCTGCGTTCAGACGAATGCGCGCCAATGGCGAGCCTGGATTGCGCCCCATCAACTCGTTGACCTGGGCATTCAGCAAGACCGAAAGTTTGTCAAAGAGACTGGACATGGCAGCGCCTTCCTGTGTGTCGAATCCATGTTCATTATAGCGCAGTCATGGCGAAGGCAGTTGCTCCAGCAGGTCCTTGGATCGTTTCACCAGCCGCGCGTCCGATGTACCTGCCCAGCTCCTCAACAGCGCGCGCATGTCAGCCAGGTCCAGGACCACAAGCGCCGATTCATGCTCCGAAAGCCAGCCTGCCAGCGCCACGCAAGCTTGAAAAGCCGCTTCGTTTTGGAGCTGCCTGCCAACTTCAACGATGCTTGCCACAGCCGATTCCAGCGCGAATGCTGCCTCGACCTCGCCCAGCGTCCAGATGGCAGTGGCGCGGCTTTCCGGGCGCTCCATGATCACCTGCGTCAGTTGCTCGACGACTTGGATTTTTTCGTCTGAAGAAAGGCGCAGTCGCAGCAAGTCGCGCGGCAGGTTGTCGTTCACAAAATCTGGCTGAACATGGTTGCCGGCATCGTTACGACTGCGGCGCAGCAACATCGCCAGTTGAAATAGCGCATGTTCGCGGCGGTCGAAGTCGTCGCTGTCTACCTTTGCATACAAGCTTCCCAGCGCGCGCAAGCGGTAGGCCCGTTTCATATTCGCTCTCTGCCTTGCTCTTTGGTTGTCCTATTGATCGCAAGCATACCAGCCTAGCATCGGAATAGCCCAACGGCGGCAATTTGGGTTATTATAGGGGCTTGTGAACAAGCCTATGGAAGCCGAAGGGAAACAATCAATGTCTGACCTTCTCGCGCTGTACCGCGTCCAGGAGTTGGAGCTGGATATCATCGCACGCACCGAGCGTATCAAATCGATCAATCTGGAGATGGCGGGTGATGCCGCATTGGAAGAGGCGCGCGCCAACTTCGAAGCGGCGCAGGCAGCCCATCAAGACGCAGCCAAACGCGCGACAGAACATGAACACGAAATCCGGGCGGTGGTCGAAAAGCGCGCCAACTCCGAAGCCACGCTCTACGGCGGCGAGGTGACGAATCCAAAAGAGCTGCAAGATCTGCAAATGGAAGTCGAGGCATTGAGCCGTCGCAAACTCACGTTGGACGACGAAATGCTGCATCTGATCTTGGAGAGGGATGACCTGGGTGAACAGTTGGAGACGGTGCAAGCGGGATTACATGAATTGTCTGAAGCGCGAGAAGAAGCCAACATCGAGCTGCAAGAGGAAAAAGACACGTTGTCCGCGGCCGTCAACGAGATGCTGGCAGAGCGCAAAAGTCAGGTCGCGGAGATCAGCCCCGATTTATTCCAGACTTACATTCGCATGCGCGCCCCCAAAGCCAATCGTCCGCTGGCGGCGCTGCAAGACAATGCCTGCACCAGCTGCGGGATCGAACAGAATGTCGTCGTCATCAACGCCATCAGCCGCAGCGACGACATCGTGCACTGCCAGAATTGCGGCAGGATTTTGCTGCGCCTGTAAGGGGACGGCGCTAGAGTACCAGCTGCATCAACACGCTGATGCCCAGGAAGACCACCAGTGGGCTGAGGTCGATGCCACCCAGAGGCGGCAGGGCATTGCGGATGGGCGCAAGCACCGGCTCGGTCGCTTGATACAAGAAGCGAGCGATCGGGTTGTTCGGGTCGAGATTGGGTAGCCAGCTCATCAAAACGCGCGCAAGCAGAATCAGCTGATAAGCCTGAAGCGCCCAAATCAATACAACAAATATCTCGCTCATGGGGGATTTTTCCTTTCGACTCTGTGCCTGCTTTACTTGCGTTCTCCAAAAATGGCGCGTCCGACGCGGATCATCGTTGCGCCTTCTTCTATGGCGATCGTGAAGTCGTCCGTCATGCCCATGCTCAACACGGGCAAGTTCGCATCCAGCGACTCGCGCAGCGCGCTCATGTCGGCAAAGACGCGGCGGATGATCCGTTCTTCTGCACCGAATGGCGCCATGGTCATCAGGCCACGGACATCCAGGCTGGGCAGCGCCATGATCGCCGACACTTCCTGCCACAATTGCTGTCGGACCGCCTCATCGTTATGCCAATTGTAACCCACCAATCCATATTTCGATGCTTCGCCAGATACATTGATTTCCAGCAACACAGGGAAATCGCGCCCGCGTGCTTGCGCCAGGCGTGACAGTCGCTGCGCCAGGCGCAGGCTGTCGACCGATTGCGCCAGGTCAAACAACGGCACAACTTGCTTGGCTTTGCGGCTCTGGATATGCCCGACCATGTGCCAGGTTACCGGCTGGGTGGCTGTCGCAGCGACCTGCGGAATCTTGACGGCTGCTTCTTCTACGCGGTTTTCGCCCAGCTGTTGCAGGCCCGCCGCCACAGCCGCCAGCATGGCATCGACAGTCTGCTGCTTGGTGACCGCGACCAATGTCACTTCGCTGGGATGGCGCCCCGAACGGGCACAGGCATTGGCGATGCGCTCTTGCACACGCTGGATGTTGTCGGCGATGCTCATAGCGATACCGCCACGCCAAAGCGACCGGTGCGCCCGGCTTCCGCCCGATGCGAATAGAATTCGCGCGTATTGTCATGCGTGCAGATGTCGACAACCTGCGCCTTGTTGACGCCGCGCCGCTGCAAATCCAGCAGATTGGCTCGCCACAGATCAAAGTGCGCCGCGCCAGTGACGGGATCTCGCCAGATGACTTGCGCCGACTCGCCAAAATACGCGTGCGCTTGTTGCGCGACTTCTTCGCCAACCTGGTAATTGCGCCGCGAGATGGCGGGCCCGATGAGGACTTCAATATCGGATGACTGGCAGTGATAGGTCTTTCGCAGCGCCTTGATCAAAGTGGCGGCCATGCCCTGGACGGTGCCGCGCCAGCCCGCGTGCGCCAGCCCGATTGCACGCTTAACCGGGTCGAACGCGATCAGCGGCACACAATCGGCATAGCGCATCACCAGGGGCGTATCGGGCAAGTCGGTTAGCAAGCAATCGGCTTTCGGCAGTTGCTGCCCGTTCTTCGGCTCGCCGACCACGATGACATCTGTGCTGTGCACCAGCCAGCAACTCGTTGCGCGCTGGGCATTGACGCCCAAGGCAGCATACAATCGCGCGTGATTTTCACGCACCGCCTGGCTATCATCGCCAATGGACGCGCCCAGGTTGAGCGACGACCAGATGCCATTGCTGACGCCGCCTTGCCGCGTGAAGATGCCATGACGCAATCCGGCCCAGGCGCTGCTGCGGTAGAAGGTGAGGCCATTGCGGCTTATGCGCTCGAATTCGCAATTCAAAAGGCTGCCCAGGCATTTTCTGATTCATCCTACCCCGATTCTACTGCATTTTGGGCCTGGCGACAGCCTGCCGCAACGGTTGATTGTGCTAGACTTCTGTTGTGATGGTTGCTGAGTTGCGTAGCGTGACTTTGAAGCAAAAAATGCCGAAGCGCTGGGCCTAATCGTGAATCAGGCTGCCAGAAATCCGAAGGCCTGGAAACAGCTGAAACCTGTCGCCGCGGCGGTGGCTGCCTGGGCAATTGACTTGGTATTCCCGCCAATTTGCGGCCACTGCCATCGCGTGGATACCAAATTTTGCGGTGAATGCCTGCGAAAATTGGAGCAATTGCCTCTGCAGGGGACAGCGCGCCGAGCCGACAACCTGGACACAGTTTTCGCGACTGGTCCGCATGTGGGTGTATTGCAATCGGCTGTGCAAGCCTTCAAGTATCAAGGCGCGACCGAGCTGGCGGATGTGTTGGCGCGGCGGCTGATTTGTGCGCTGGCACTGGTGAATCTGCAGGTTGATTTTATCCTGCCTGTTCCGCTGCATAATAACCGGCTAGCAGAAAGAGGGTATAATCAGGCAGAGATATTGTGCCAATTTGTGGCTGCCGAGTTGAACATGTGCTGCGAACCGGGTTTGCTGCGGCGCGTGCGCAACACCAAGCAGCAGGCGCATCTGAAGGCCGCAGAGCGCAAACTGAATGTGAAAGGCGCGTTTGAAGTGGTCAGCGATGTGCAAGGCAGAGTGCTTCTGCTGGTTGACGATGTGATCACAACGGGAGCGACTTTGAGCGACTGCGCACGCGCACTGCGAGACGAGGGCGCGGCAGCCGTATTTGGCATCGTGGTCAGCGAGCCACGGCGGTCTGATTAACATGCCAGGAGGTAATAATGGATATCAGCATTCATGGCGATGGCATCCGAATCTCGGACGCGCTGGACAGTTATACGCGCTCCAAAGTAGACAAGCTGGATCGCTACCTGCCCAATATCGCGCATGTGGGGGTGGAGCTTGCGATCATCCGCACGCATCGCGGGGCAGACCTGGCGATAGCGCAGATCACCGTGAAACACGCGCGAGGGGCGATTCTGCGCGCCGAAGAACGAATGAATATCGAAAACCGCGATACCATCCGTTGGGCCATTAACAAAGCTGTTGACAAGCTGCACCGGCAGATCGACCGTTTCAAGAGCAAGCGCAAAGCCAAGAATCAACGTGTGCGCGATCGGTACCGCGCCACCATGGCCGAGCTGAACATGGCGGAAGAAGTGCCATCATACGACATTCCTGATGCGACCGTTGCTGCCGCGCCCACCGATATCTTCCGCCGCAAACAGGTGGAAATGATGCCCATGAACGAAGAAGAAGCCATTGAACAGCTGGAATTGCTGGATCACAACTTCTATATGTTCATGAATGCCGAAAGCGACGAGATCAATGTGCTGTATCGGCGCGACAATGGCGGTTATGGCCTCCTTGTCCCACAGTAGGCAGACCTAGCGCCTTTGCCAGTACGCCGCCAGCAACTGGTATTTGCGGTATTCATAGCGCGCCATCAACAGCGACAGCCGCAGCCCGTGCCAACGGTCTCGGTAGCCGCGCAGCGTGACAAAGCGCCAATAGAATTGCCTCAACGGTTGCAAGACGAAGTTTTGCGGCTTGGCTCTGATGCCTTGCCGAAACAGGTTGCGGGCATCGGCCTGCGAATAGCGCTCTTGCTTGTCGATGAAGTGCGCCAGATCGCGGTAGTTGTAATGAATGATAGGGTTGCGCAGGGTGCCTTCCGCCCCATGCAGCGCCACGGTTTCGTGCACGGGGCGCCCCAAGTCATAGCGAGCATGTCCCACGCGCAGCAGCCGCGTCTGATAATCGGGATACCAGCCGGCCCCCTTGGTCAGCACGCCGAATATGTAATTGTGGCGCGGTATGCGCCAGCCCGCGTATTCTGGCAGACGCATCTTGTTGCGGATTTCGGCAGACAATGCCTCGCTGATGCGCTCGTCTGCATCGACGAAGAGCACCCAATCGGTCATGTCGCTGGCGGCATCGAGGGCGGCATTGCGTTGCTCGGCATAATTCTCGAATTCGTGCTGGAAGATATCTGCGCCGCAGGCCTGCGCGATCGCCACTGTGTCGTCGCTGCTGTAGGAATCGAAGACGATAACGCGGTCGGCAAAGCGCAAGGTCTTGATGCAATCGGCGATTTGCTCGGCTTCGTTGCGTGTCAAGACAATGGCTGTGAGGTGAATCATCGTTGCGCCATCTCGATTATCTCGCGGCAGGCATCGGCCAGTTCAGCATCGGCGTCGCCCAGAGCTCGCAGTTTTCGGCGCATGCCGCGCAAGATCAGCCAGCGTGCCAGCCGGCGCTTCCAGCCGGGCAGATGTTTATCCATCAATAATAGCCGACTTCGCCAAAGATGGACGAGGCTGCTGGGACGCGCTTGTGCAGTGCTCTGTCCGCCCAGATGGATTACATGCGCGCGCGGTTCGCAAGCGATGCGCCAACCCAGCTTGCGGATGCGCCAGGCCCAGTCGACCTCTTCGCAATAGATGAAGAAGTCTTCGTCGAAGATGCCCGATTGCAAGATGGCTGCGCGCTTGAGCATCATGGTCGCGCCCAGCGGAAAGTCGATTGCAAAAGCCGCCGCCGACTCATACAAGCTGCGCGGATATCGGCCATTGAAGCGGCCAGCCAGCAGACGACCCGGCACAGGAAACAGCTCGCAGTACACTTGCCGCAATCCAGGAAAGCGAAAGGCGCTGTGCTGGAAGCTGCCATCCGCATAGCTCAATCGTGCCCCCACCACGCCCAACTCTGGGCTGCTCATCAGTGTGTCGTACAGGCGCTGCGTGGAGCCCGGCTGCGCAAGGGTATCCGGATTCAATAGATAGACTGCCGCTGGCAAGTCGGTGCTCGGGCCGCCAGCAAGACCCAAACGATCCAATGCCAGGTTATTCGCCGCGCCAAAGCCTCGATTGCGCTCGCAGACCAGCAGATTGACCTGCGGGAAATGCCTGCGCACCAACTCCACAGTCGCATCGCGCGAAGCCGAATCGACCAGCCAGATTTCATGGCGCAGGCTAGTTTCAGCCAAGTCGGCTCTCAGGCTTTGCAGCGCCGGCAGGATGACATCGGCGTTGTTCCAAGTAACGATGACAACAGCGAGATCTAAAGATGAGTCCGCGCCGCGCATTAGCTGTCGATATCGCCCGCTGGATCGACAATCATGATAGAGCGCAGGCCGACATGGTTGTTGCGCAGGCTGATGGCGACATCTTCGTGAATCAACCCCGCCCAGCAATTTTGCGGGTTGCGCGCTGCGACCTGCGTCAACTGGATGCCCCCCCAGACGACGGCTCGTTCTCCGGCCGGCAAGTAGCGATAGGAATTGCCACTGGCTTCGTCAAACACGGTTGTCAGCGCAGCATCGGGGGCAATCGCCCAGCGCCAGGGGAAGCTGCTGGTCGAGGTTTCGCATTGTATGCCAACCCGCCAGGCTCCCGACTCGTCAAAGAAATCCAGGCTGCCTGCCAGCTGATCTTGCCGATAGACCGTGCCTGGTGGCGGACCGCTGGTGCGGATGGGCACATCGCCATAATTCTCGATAGTCAAACGGAAGACCAGCAGGCCATTAATGGGCGCAGTGATTTGCTGCGAGTGCGCAAAAGATGCCGCATCATCCGGCAGGGGCAAAGGCTCGCCAAGCTCTGCGGCGCTGGAGATATGGCGCTCGTCAAAAGGCTGCACAGCGAAGGCGACATCAACGCCCGGCGACTGCGGCACAATCTCTGCATAGGGTTTGCCGCCCTGCTCGATCGTCAGCTGTCCCTGTCGGCGGATTCGCTGCCCGACATGGTCTTGGGCCAGCGCGACCACCGTGTAAGTGCCATCGGGTGGCGGATCAACGCCCAGATCGATGCCGCCTTCATAATCGTAACGATGTCGGCCCGCCTCGCCATATTGCCGCTCTTCGATCCGCGCCGAGATGGGGATTCGCGCATTGTTGGGGCCCAGCAGGAAGATATCCAGCCGCGCGACATCTTTCAACAGATACACATTGATGCTGACGCGGTCGGCGACGCCATCCTGATTGGGCGAAAAAACAGCCGGCGCGATCGCGAATTCCGACATGATGGGCAGGGGTGTATCGCCTTCTTCAATCAATAGGCTGCCTTGCGCGCTCATTTCTTCTCCCTCGGCGCTGGCTTCCAGATGCCAGGTGTAGCTGCCATTGGGGATGAGCCGCCTTTCTATCGTGCCAGCGACCGACTCGCCGTCGTGCAGGAAGCCATCAACAACGCCGCTGAACTGCACTGTGTAGTCGCCTTCGCCGCGGACTTGCCGCTCACGAAAATAGAATGTTCGCCCCGACTCTGCCACCAGCGACAGACTAATGGTCGCCGGACGAGCCAGCGAATAGGCAAATGCCGCGACATCGTTTCTGCCATCGGCATTCGGGCTGATAGATGCACGGTCAAAACCGGCCGACAGAATCAGAGGCAGCGGCGGAGACAGCAGCAGCGCGCCAACCAGGCCAACGAGCAGGATGCCCACAGCGGCAGCGAGCAGGGTTGGCAGGCGCGGTATCGGCATTTGCAGTCGTCTCGTCAAGCTTGGATTCCTGTAAGTCTACTGTTGAAAAAAGAGCCGCGCAAGTGTGCCAAAGCGCCCGGCAACAGGCGCGATTGCCGCTGGTAATTGCCATGATGCTTGATCACGCTTTGTCTCTTCTGCCCGGCCTGTTTGTGTTAAAATGTGTCGCATCGGCTGCACTGACGAAAAGGTCGCGACTTTGCCCAGCTATAAGACTCGCGTGCTCAACGACATCCGCAATGCCAGGCCCCGGCACGATGGCACCTTCGAGCGCTCCTTGCTGGCGCTGCCCGACCAGGTCGTCTTCCCGCATGTCTTGAGCATGATCCCGCTCACCTCGCAAGACTTCGAAACATCTGCGCTGGGCGCAAAGATGCATGGGCAGACCGTCATCGCCTGCAAGATATCCGCCAGCCCGATGGGACCGAACACGCTTGATCATATACACCACGTCGGCACAGAAATCGCTCTGGGCGAGCTCATGGAATTGCCTGGTGAAGGCGCGTATATCGTGGCGCAAGGTCGACGGCGAGTGCAAGTCATATCGTTGCGGCATGATGAAAACCGCCCGATCGTCCGCGTCCGCCCGCTGGATGAAAACCCGGCGACAGCGGATGAGCGCGCGCAAGTCGAGTTGCTTTTTGAGCTCTTCAAGCAGAGCAGCCAGTATCACGAAGCGCTATCCGAAGGCGTCGTCAAATACATCTTGTCGCTGGAAGAACCGGGCTTGCTCTGTGATGCGCTGGCTTCGGTTTTGCCGCTTCCTGCCGATGAAATGCAGCAACTGCTGGAACTGGCGAATATCCAGGAGCGGCTGGATTTGCTGGCCTTGATATTGTCCGCCGAGCTGCGCGACAGCGAGCTTCGCGATGAGGTGCATTCACGATTGCAAGAAGAGATCGCTGCCAACCAGCGCGAAATGTACTTGCGCGAGCAACTGCGTGTCATCCAGCAGGAGCTTGGCGAAGGCGATGTCTTCCAGCAAGAAGTGCATGATTTGACAGAGCGCATCGGCAGCGCCAACCTGCCCGCCGATGTGCACGAAAAGGCGATGAAAGAAATCTCGCGCCTGAATGCCATCCCGCCCATGTCGCCAGAATCGGGCGTCATCCACACGTATCTGGATCGTCTTCTGACGTTGCCCTGGCAGGTCGTGACCGAAGAGAATCTGGACCTGGCGCATGCCGAAGACATCTTGGAACAGGCGCATTATGGGCTGGACAAGGTCAAGGCGCGCATCATAGAGCATATTGCCGTGCGCAAGCTGGCTCGTGACAAAATGAAGAGCCCCATATTGTGTTTTGTTGGTCCGCCCGGCGTCGGCAAGACATCGCTGGGCAAGAGCATTGCCGATGCGCTGGGCTGCAAGTTCTTGCGCATCAGCCTGGGTGGCGTGCGCGACGAAGCGGAGATCCGTGGGCATCGGCGCACCTACATTGGCTCCATGCCGGGGCGCATCTTGCAGCAGATGGAACGGGCCGAATCGATCAATCCCGTCTTCATGCTGGACGAAATCGACAAAATGAGCTCCGATTTTCGTGGCGATCCGGCCTCGGCCATGCTGGAATTGCTCGATCCCGAACAAAACAGCAACTTTGTCGATCATTACCTAGAAGTGGCTTATGACCTGTCCAATGTAACCTTCATCACCA
The DNA here is from genome assembly GCA_002238485.1 of Chloroflexi bacterium bin20. GTDB lineage: Bacteria > Chloroflexota > Anaerolineae > Aggregatilineales > Phototrophicaceae > UBA6055. Next base: position 843,729 of record MPMG01000001.1, read on the forward strand.
CCGCCAATGACCTGTATTCCATCCCCGAGGCCCTGGAAGACCGCCTGGAGGTCATCGATTTCAAAGGCTATTCAGAAGAAGAGAAAATCGAGATTGCGCGGCGCTTTCTGATCCCCAAGCAGCTGGAAGCCAATGGCATCGGCGAGGCGGGCGTGCGCTTTTCAATGGCGGCTCTGCAGCATATCATCCGCCACTACACATACGAAAGCGGCGTGCGCAATCTGGAGCGCGAAATCGCCAAAGTCTGCCGCAAGACGGCGCGCAAGGTGGCAGCTGAACTTGCCTATCCGCGGCGAATCATGCCCGCCACGATCGAGAAGCTGTTGGGTCCGCCCAGAGTGCTGGATTCCAAAGTCAATCGCAGCAACGCGGTCGGCATCGTCAGCGGGCTGGTGTGGACGCCCAACGGCGGCGAGATCCAAACGGTCGAAGTGACGTTGGTGCCCGGCAAAGGCAACATGATGCTGACCGGGCAGCTGGGCGATGTGCTGCAAGAGTCGGCGCATATTGCCTTGAGCTACCTGCGGGCGCGGGCGGCACAATTCAACTTGCAAACAGACTGCTTCGAAAATGTTGATATTCACATCCATATGCCCGAGGGCGCCGTGCCCAAAGATGGTCCTTCGGCGGGCATTACTCTGACGACCGCGCTCATCTCGGCATTCACCGACCGATCTGCAAGAGCCAATATCGCCATGACCGGCGAGATCACCCTGCGCGGGACGATTCTGCCAGTGGGCGGCGTCGTCGAAAAGATCCTGGCAGCGCGCCGCCGCGGCGTCCCGCAGATCATCCTGCCCAAAGACAATCGCAAAGACTTGCACGACCTGCCAAAAGCCGTGCTGCGCGATGTTCAGATCAGCTTCGTCGACGACATGCAGCAAGTGCTGGAGCTGGTTTTGCATGCAGCGCCGGAAAAGCCCCAGCCAGAGACCGGCGCGCCGGATTGATGCGCCAACCGGTCATGGCACTGCTGCGTGGGTTGCAATGGGTCTTCGCCCTGCTCTTGCTGGGGGCATGCAGCGCGCTCAGCCAGCCGACTGCCACGCCCACCGCGACGCCGACGCCACTGCCAAGCGACAGTCCCACCGCCACTTTCCTCCCTACCGCGACTGCAACTGCCACGCCGACAGCCAGCGACACGCCGACGGCTACGCCCAGGCCAACCGATACGCCCATGCCAACCATTGCGCCGCCACCCGCCGCCCAGCTGGTCTTTGACAACTGGGAGTTCAGCGACCTGCCAGCAAGCATCCGCGACGGCCTGAGCAGCCCGCTAGTGGCATTTGTCAGCGCCAACGCCCAGCAGACGATCGGCAATATCGCCACAGCCCAGCCCTTCACTGGCGTCCAGACGCTCTTCTTCGCATCGCCTGCGCGCGCTTTCAGCCGCATTCCTGTGCTCGAGCTGGAATCGGCGCAACTGCTGGAAGTTTTCCATGCGCCAAAAGGCAATGCGCTGGCATTTTTGCGCGCCACCGACGATCCGACTCGAGCGGGCTTGTACATTCTCAACATGAGCCTGGGGCTTGTCGCGCGTGTGCTGCCGGGCGAGAACCCCTTGCTGCAGCGCGGCATGTATTCCGAGCCCAGCTTTTCGCCCGATGGCTCGCAATTGGCGTTGACAGCCGCTTCGGGCTTTGATCTGGATATCTTCCTTGTCAACATCCATGACGGCAGCAGCACAAGCATCAGCCGCAGCGGTTCTTATGAATTCTGGCAAAGCTGGTCGCCAGACGGGCGCTACATCGCCTTTGTTTCCGACCGCGCCGATTGCCCCAGCTGGGATCCAAACCAGCCCGAATCCTGTGACGCGCGAACCCAGCCCCCTCCCAATGGCGGGCAGATTTATCTGCGCGAGTTGGCAAGCGGAGAAGTAGCCCGTTTGTCCGATGTCAAGACTCACGAAGCGCCGACCTGGATCAACGAATCGCTGCTGGCGTTTTCCAGCGGCGATCCCTTCGACCTGCTCAATCCACAGCGGCGCGTCTGGCAAGCAAATGTAGACAGCGGCGAAGTGCGCGAGGTTCGCTTGCCCGGCGATACGGCAGCCAGCTATTTGTCCGAAGCCTGGTCGCCCAGCGGAATTCGCGTCTTGGTGCAGCTGGCAGACGACGGCAATCGCGCCGCTCTGCTGCTGGCGGATGGCACCTTGGTAGCAGAAGACAGCAGCCTGGCCTTCCCGCGTTTTGGCATGAAAGCGGATTGGTCGCCCAATGGCGGGCGGCTGGCAATAGGCGGCAGCGGCGGCAATTGTCCTTATGGACTGCGCGTAAAGAATGGCGCCTTCGAATCGGTCGCGACCGGCAATCCACCGCCGACCATGTGCGACCCGCAATATTCGCCAGATGGTGAGTACCTGGCATTTAGCGGCGTCAATCCGCGCGTGGATGGGCGCAACGATGTGTATATCGCCAGCGCCAACGGATTCGGCGCGACCAGCCTGACCAGCGACTTGCGCGGCCAGGTCAAGCTGATCGGCTGGGTGGGTGGCTGACTATAGCCCCCAGCAGCGGCAGATGCTAGACTGACAGCTTGCCTGGCGCCAAAGTGGATGAGCCAAGAAGGAATGCTTCATGACACGTTTCGCAGGAAAAACAGCCTTGGTCACGGGCGGTGGGCGCGGCATAGGCCGGGCGATCTGCCTGGAATTGGCGATGGGCGGCGCAACCGTGCTGGTCAACTTCAATCGCAGCGCCGAGGCAGCGGAGGCGGTCGTGGCGGCGATCACAGCCCATGGCGGCGAGGCGAGCGCGCTGCAAGCCGATGTCAGCGATGAAGCACAGGTCGCGGAGCTTTTCAAACAAGCCCGGGCGCTTACAGGCAGCCTGGATATCCTCGTCAACAACGCCGGCATGACGCGCGACAATGTCATCATGATGATGAAGTCCGCCGACTTTGACGATGTGCTGGCGACGAACTTGCGCAGCTGCTGGCTGTGTTGCAAAGCCGCGGCGCGCCTGATGATGCGCAAACGCAGCGGCAGCATTGTCAATATCACCAGCGTGGTTGGCATCGCTGGCAATGGCGGGCAGACCAATTATGCCGCCAGCAAAGCCGGCATCATCGGCTTGACCAAGTCGCTGGCGAAAGAGCTGGCGGTGCGCGGCGTTCGCGTCAATGCGGTTGCGCCTGGCTTTGTAGAAACCGCCATGACAGCCGATTTGTCACCCGAGCTCAAGCAGAGCGCGCTGGGGGCGATTCCTTTGGGCAGGCTGGGCGCGCCGGAGGATATCGCCAACGCAGTCGCATTTTTGGCGTCTGACCGCGCCGCTTATATCACCGGGCAGACTCTGGTGGTCGATGGCGGCATGGTGATGTAAAGCAAGCGGAGGCAGCTGATGAGCAGCATTTTCGCAAAGATAATCGCCCGCGAGATCCCGGCTGATATCGTCTACGAAGACGAACTGGTGCTGGCATTTCGTGATATTGCGCCGCAAGCGCCGGTGCACATTCTACTCATTCCCAAACGCGAGATTGCCACTGCCAACGATACCGGGCCCGTGGACGAAGCGGCTTTGGGCAGGCTGGTGCGGGTCGCTGCCAAGATCGCCGCTTCAGAAGGCATCGCCGAAGACGGATACCGACTGATTATCAACTGCAACGAGCATGGCGGGCAAGAGGTCTTTCACCTGCACATGCACTTGCTGGGCGGACGCCATCTGGGACCGATGCTGGCGCGCCGCCAGTAAGGCAATTCGGGATCACCCTTCGGGCGTGGGTTCGCCATCCGCTTCAGATGAATCCTGGATTGATTCCACTTCGGCTTCGGCGGTCTCTTCAGCAGGTTCGTCATGTGACTCTGCTGCCGTGGCGGTCGGCTTTGATGTTGGCACGCTGGTCGGCGGACTTGTCGGCTCCATAGTTGGTTCTGTTTCGGGCGGAGTTTGCGGAAGCCCCCAGTCATCGGGCGTGGCATCGTCGATCGCTTGCAGGATGGTCGCGGCGGAGGGCAGCGCCTGCCCGGCTTCCAGTGTTACGCCATTGACGCGCAAAGTCGGTGTAGTAGAAACTTCTTCGTTCAACGCCGCATTCAGGGTCGCTGTTATCGCGTTGGAATTGAAGCAGCCAGTGAACAAGCTCTCGCGCATGCCTAAGCCTTTCACGCCGGCCAACAGGCGATTCTGTGAAAAAGCCGTGTTGCCATAGCGCGTCTGCCAGTCAAAAAGCAGATCGTGCATCTCCCAGAACATGCCTTGTTGCCCGGCGCACAACGCCGCGCGAGATGCTCCCTGCGCATTGGGAACGCTGCCGGTTTGCATGGGCACATACGTGAAGAGCACCTGCCCTGCTCGCACCCGTTCCAGCACCGATTCCAGGCTATCCTCGTGAAATTGCTGACAGCCCGGACAAGCAAAACTGGCATATTCTTCCAAGGTTACCGGCGCTTCTATCTCGCCCAGCTGCGGATAGCCATCGCGCGAATAGGAGCGGGTGATGTCAGCGTATGCAGCAGACAGATTGTCAGGGATATGGGCATCCACTGGCTGATTTGCCACGACAATCACGGCGATCGCGACCACTGCCACAGCCACGATCGCGGCAATCAAAAGGGTGCTGCGGCTTTGGCGGCGCTGGCGTTGACGGCGTTGACGGGCGGCGCGCGTGCGGCTGGATGTCTTCTTTGCCATGGGCGGCTGCACCTCTTGCAGATTTTGCGGACAATACAGAATCCAGTCTAGCCCAGTGTAGGCGCTTTGTAAATTGCTGCGCGGCGCGAACCCAGGGCGATCGCATCAAATTATGTCCTCAATTGATTACACAGAGAACACAGAGTTCAGAGAGCCCACAGAGGCTTTGTATCTGCTGGGAATACTTCTTCGTATTATTAGCAATGAGAATAGTTCTCGTCGCTGAAGCCCCATGCGGATGTATAGTCCAAATTACCCCCTTTTCGTGGCTTTTCTCAGTAACTCCAAGTTAGTAATGAGACGAACTTGCCGCGTTCAATTCACCACTTTGGGACGGGCGACACAAGTATCGCCCCTACATCGCCCTCTGTGCCCTCTGTGTCTCTGTGGCGAATCTATTGCATGACATTTTGATCTGCTTCTGTGCTCTCTGTGTCCGCTGCGCTCTCTGTGTTGATTATTTTTTGACGCGATTGTCCTGGGCGCGAACTGGCAGGCTGACAAGCGCGCAGAACCCTGCTAAACTGGCTTCGTGCATATGTAAACACAGCAGCGGCAGAGGACCCGGACATGAACGATAAATTTGGCGCTCGCGGCACGATCACATTCGCTGGTGGCAAAGCGGCAATCTACCGGCTGGACAGATTGAGTCAAGCGGGCATCGGCCGTATCGACTGCTTGCCATTCAGCATCAAGGTATTGCTGGAAAACGCGCTCCGCAACCTGGATGGGCGGCACTTTCACGCCGACGATGTTGCGCATTTGGCCGGCTGGGACGCGGGAAGTCATCAAGCGGTCGAAATTCCTTTCAGCCCGGCCCGCGTGATCTTGCAAGATTTCACCGGCGTGCCATCGCTGGTCGATTTGGCCGCTTTGCGCAGCGCCATGCAGCGGATGGGCGGCGACCCGCAGAAGATCAACCCGCAAGTGCCGGTCGACCTGGTCATCGACCATTCCGTGCAGGTGGATGTATTTGGCAGCGCCGATGCCATCCTGCGCAATGCCGAGATGGAATTTGTGCGCAACCGCGAACGTTATGAGTTTTTGCACTGGGGACAAAAAGCCTTTGAAAACTTGAAAGTCGTGCCGCCCGCAACTGGCATTGTGCATCAGGTCAACCTGGAATACCTGGCCAATGTCGTGCAGCTCTACGATGATGCGCAGGGTGATGGCTTGGTGGCGCTTCCCGATTCGCTGGTAGGCACAGACAGCCATACCACCATGATCAACGGGCTGGGCGTGCTGGGCTGGGGCGTCGGCGGCATCGAAGCCGAAGCGGCTATGCTCGGGCAGCCAATTTACATGCTCATGCCCGAAGTAATCGGCTTCAAGCTGGTCGGACAGCTGCCAGAAGGCGCGACCGCCACCGACCTGGTGCTGGTGGTTACGCAGATGCTGCGCGCGAAAGGCGTGGTCGGCAAATTCGTTGAATTTTATGGACCTGGCTTGAGCAGCATGAGCCTGCCCGACCGCGCGACTATCGCCAATATGGCGCCCGAATATGGCGCGACCATGGGTTTCTTCCCGGTCGATGACGAGACATTGAGCTACCTGCGGCGCACGGGACGCGGCGAAGAGCTGACCAGCCTGGTAGAGGTTTATTGCAAAGAGCAGGGACTCTTCCGCAGCGACAGCATGGCAGACCCTGTCTTCAACGACAGCCTGGAGCTCGACCTGGGCACGGTCGAAGCCAGCGTGGCTGGTCCGCTGCGTCCGCAAGACCGCATTCTGGTGCGGGATCTGAAACCGACTTTCAATCACGTGCTGCGCGCGCCGCTCGGCCCGCAGGGATTCGCGCTGGACGCCGACCAATTGAATGCCAGCGGCAGCTATCAGAGCAATGGCGAAAGCGCAGAACTCAAGCATGGCTCGGTGGTGATCGCGGCGATCACTTCATGCACGAATACGAGCAATCCATCGGTGATGGTGGCGGCAGGTTTGCTGGCGAAGAATGCCAACGAACGGGGATTGCGCCGCAAACCTTATGTCAAAACCAGCCTGGCGCCGGGCTCAAAAGTCGTTACGGAATACCTCGACAAAGCCGGATTGACGCCGCATCTGGAAGCGCTGGGCTTTCATACCGTGGGCTATGGCTGCACAACCTGCATCGGCAACAGCGGTCCCTTGCCCGAGCAAGTGCGCGATGCCATATACGGATCCGATCTGGTCGCCGCGTCGGTATTGAGCGGCAATCGCAATTTTGGCGGGCGTATCGGCCCGGATGTGCGCGCCAACTTCCTGGCCTCGCCGCCGCTGGTCGTGGCCTATGCGCTGGCTGGCACTGTCGACATCGACCTGAATAGCGAAGCGCTGGGACACGATGACCAAGGCCAAGCGGTCTATCTGCGCGATATCTGGCCCCGGCAGGAGGAGATCCTGTCCACAGTGCAGAACAGCCTCGACGCGTCTATGTACGAAGAGCAATACGCCAATGTCTATGATGGCAACGAACAATGGAATGCCATCCCCAGCGCCGACGAGCCGGTCTATGCCTGGGATGAGGGCAGCACCTACATCCAGGAACCGCCTTTCTTTGTCGACCTGCCGCAAGAGCCCGCGCCGATTGAAGCGATAGTGGGCGCGCGCGTCATGGTCAAGGGCGGCGACTCGGTTACTACCGACCACATTTCGCCAGCGGGCGCTATCGCCATCAACGGTCCGGCCGGGCAGTACCTGCTGGAAAGCGATGTCAGCCCGCAATACTTCAACAGTTTCGGTTCTCGCCGGGGCAACGACCGGGTGATGACACGCGGCACATTCGCCAATGTGCGCCTGCGTAACCTGCTGGTGCCGGGCAGCGAAGGCGGCACTACCTATTACCTGCCGACCATGCAGGAGATGCCGATCTACGAGGCGGCGCTGCGCTATAAAGACGATGGCACACCGCTGATTGTGCTGGCTGGCAAAGATTATGGCATGGGCTCATCGCGCGATTGGGCGGCAAAAGGCGCCTTGCTGCTGGGCATCAAAGCTGTCATCGCCGAAAGCATCGAGCGCATCCACCGCAGCAACCTGGTCATGATGGGCGTGCTGCCGCTGACATTTGCCGAGGGCGAGTCCTACCAGTCGCTGGGATTGAGCGGACGCGAAACCTATGACATTCCCGTTACCGACGCCGTCGAACCCATGCAAATGCTAACGGTAACCGCTACCGACGAAAGCGGCGCGCAGAAGCGCTTTGATGTCACTGTGCGCCTGGACACGCCAGTCGAAGTCGACTATTACCGCAACGGCGGCATTTTGCATCTGGTGCTGCGGAACTTCCTTTCGGAATGAAAGAGGCGTCCGCGTATCCACTGCGCGTCAGTCATCGGCTGCTAATCACGATTTTCGTTTCCCAGAGTCTGTTTTCAGCTGCGCAAATTTCGATTATCACATTGCATTCCATCGCCGCGGGCATCCTGGGCGGCTCGGATGCGGCTGCGGGCATGCCGACGACTGTGGTCACGTTTTCACAATCAATGATGGCATACGGCATGGGCATCATCATGGGGCGCTTTGGACGGCGCATGGGCTTGCTCACTGCCTATGGTTTTGGGCTGCTGGGCGCGCTGCTGGGCTTGGTGGCCGTGCTGAATGGATGGTTCGCGCTGCTGCTGATCAGCTCGGCGGGCATGGGCATAGCGCGCAGTGGCTCGCAGATGAGCCGCTTTGTGGTGGGCGAGATCTTCCCTGTGGACAAGCGCGCACAGATGATCGGTCGTGTCGTCTTCGCCGGCACCATCGGCGCGGTATTCGGTCCTGGTCTGGTCGAGCCGAGCAGCCGGCTGGCACGTTTTTTAGGCCTGGAAATTGTGGCTGAGCCAGCTCTCGCCCAGTCGCATCTGGCACAAGCTGTCATGTCGCAGACAAATGCCATGAGCGAGCTGACGACCGGTCCCTGGGTAATGGCCTGTCTGCTGCTGTGCATATCGGTGCTGGTCACCTGGCTCTTGCTGCGCCCGGAACCCGCGATAATCGCTCAACAATATTCAGAAGCGCCCAGCAACAGCGCGAAAGCGGCTGGCGGCGACAGACTGCGCGACTTGCTGCGCCTGCCCAATGTACAACTGGCGATATTGTCGATGGTCATTTGCCAGACGGTGATGAGCACATTGATGACGATCACGCCCTGGCACATGCACTTGTCCGACCACGACAATGCGCAGGTGTCGCTGGTGATCGCCGTGCATGTTTTGGGCATGTTTGGCTTGTCGCCGCTGACTGGCTGGCTCATCGACCGCTATGGGCGCGTCAGCATGATGGTGATCGCTGCGCTGATATTGATCGCCTCGACCATTATCGCGCCGCTGTCGACGCAGATGCCATACCTGCTGGCCGGTCTGTTTTTGCTGGGCTTGGGCTGGAACTTCGGCTATGTGGCGGGATCGTCCATGCTGGCGGACGCCCTCAGTGGCGCGAATCGCACGCGTGTGGCCGGTTTCAACGATACGCTGGTGGCTTTCTGTGCCGGGCTGGGCACATTGAGCAGCGGCTTTCTGTTTGGCTTGGGCGGCTTCTTGTTTGTCAGCGTGGGCGGTGGCGCGATGGCGCTGGCGCTGCTGGCTCTGATCCGCACGCTCTCGCTGCGGCAATTGTCGCTGCAGCCGAGCTAGCTTTCGTCGGTTGCTTTCGCGAAGTAGGTCTGTTCGACCAGCGCCAGCCATGCCAGGCCAACCAGCAAGGTCGAACTGCCAAAGGCGATGCCCGTGATGATGGCATTGGCGATGGGGATTTGCTCCAGCAGGTCCTGCAGCAATGCCTGCGCCATGCGGATGCCGACATAACCAGCGATGCCGCCACCCAGGAAAATCACGCCGGTCGTCTGCAACATGCGCGCCATATCCTGCGTCTTCAGGTCTTTTCCAAAATATGTGCGGTAAATATCAAAGCACATCCAGGCATCGGTGATGGATATGCCCAGTTGCTTCGCCAATTCCAGCGTGGGTGTTGGCACGGCGCTCGACAGCGCCACCCCGCCCATGGTACGGGTGATCTTCAACAGCGCTTCGTAACGCAATGCTTGCAGATCGGCTTGTTCCGCCACGCCTGTTTTCGCTCTCACCCACCTGTGCTAGACTGCCCTTCATCATACAGCAAGCTGGCGGCTCTATGCAAATCACCATCTACACCGATGGCGCATGTGACATTCACGCGCCGAATCGACCGGGCGGCTGGGCGTCGATCCTGCGTGCCAGCGACGACAGCGGCGCGCTGCTGAAAGAAACCGTCATCAGTGGCGGACAAGAAAATACGACCAACAACCAAATGGAGTTGCGCGCGGTCATTGAAGGCATCAAAGCGCTGAACAATCCCGCCAAAGTTACTGTTGTCAGCGATTCGCGCTATGTCATTGATATCGCTCGCGGCGCAAAGAAGCCGAAAGCCAACAAAACGCTGTGGCAAGAATTCCGCGAACTGACAGCCGGGCAATACATCCATTGGCGCTATGTCGAGGGGCACAGCGGCGACCCCCTGAACGAACGTTGCGACAAACTGGCGGTGGCAGAACGCAGCAAACGGGCGCTGCAGAAGCCCCAGGCGCAACCTGCCCCGCTGCCAGAAACGCCTTACGCAGTCTATTTATCGACTCGCTACCACCGCGGCAGCAGGTCGACTGGCTGGGGCGCGATCATTGTCGCGGAAGGCGAAACCCATCAAAAATGCGGCTGCCTGCCGGGCATCAGTGAGCTGGAAGGCACGTTGATCGGCGCGATTGCGGCGCTGCAGAGCTTGCCCGCAGATGCCGACGCAACCATGCTCACAGCGCAGGAATACCTGGCCAAGGGCATGAATCTGTGGCTGGCGGGGTGGCAGGCGCGGGGCTGGCGGACGCGCGATGGCAAGCCGGTCAAACATCAGCGGCACTGGCGGATGCTGCGCGAATTGCAGGCGGGGCGGCGGCTCTACTTCCGATTCGTCAAGGCGCGCGACGGCATGCCCCAATTTGAGCAGGGCAAGGCGCTGGCGGCTGAGGCGCTGCAAGATGCTACAGCCTCAGGCAGTGGCTAATTTGCTGGATACAGGTACCCCCTCGGTCCTCCCGAAAAGTCGGGGGGAGGCAACGGCGCACGCGGATTTCTGCGACAGATTGGGGGATGGGGCAAGCCCAACATACACGGAAATAGACACTCCCCAGCCTCAGGCAGCTAGGGCGCGGCGCGAGCTTGTGCTATAGTGGTGCGATATTTGCTCACAGCATAGCGAGACTCGAACTATGCCAACGTTTGCCAAGCGCGTCGCTCCTTTTGGCACGACGATTTTTACCGAAATCAACCAGTTGGCTTCGCAGCACCATGCCGTCAACCTGGGGCAGGGACGACCCGACTTTGATGGTCCGCAAGCGATCATTGACGCGGCTGTCGCAGCCCTGCGCAGCGACTCGGCCAATCAATATGCGCCCAGCCCGGGTTTGCCAGCTTTGCGAGAAGGCGTCGCCCGTCATGCCGAGGTCTTCTATGGGCTGACTGTCGATCCCGAAAGCGGCGTCATCGTAACCGCCGGCGCGACCCAAGGCGTCTTCAGCGCGATCATGGGCTTGGTCGACCCTGGCGATGAGGTCATCGTCATCGAGCCCTACTATGACAGCTATGTGCCGGGACTGCAGATGGCGGGAGGCATGCCGGTCTATGTGCCGATGCACCCGCCCAACTGGACATTTGACGAAAACGAGCTGCGCGCCGCCTTCAACGACAAGACTCGCGCGCTCATCCTCAATACACCCAACAACCCATCTGGCCGAGTCTACAACCGCGAAGAATTGCAGCTGCTGGCGGACTTGTGCATCCAGCACGATGTCATCGTCATCTCGGACGAAGTTTACGAGCATCTCTTTTTCGAGGGACACCAGCACATCGCCATCGCCTCGCTGCCCGGCATGTTTGAGCGCACGGTGACGATTGGCAGCGCGGGTAAAACATTTGGCATGACCGGCTGGAAGATCGGCTGGGTCTATGGCGCGCCGGAATTGATCACGGGCGTGTGGCGCTCGCACCAGTTTGTCACATTCGCCACCAACCATCCGACGCAGGTGGCGACTGCCTATGCCTTTACGCTGGGCAGCAGCTATTACGAAGAATATCAGGCGCTCTACAGCCGCAAGCGCGACCTGGTTATGCAGGTGATAGACGCCGCGGGCATGAGCGCCATGCAACCCGAAGGAACGTACTTCATCATGGGCGATTTCTCCGCTGTGTTTGACGGGAACGATGTCGAGTTCTGCAAGCACTTGATCGAAGAAATCGGCGTGGCGACTATCCCACCCTCGGCCTTCTTCAGCGAGCGGCACCGCCACCACGCAGAAAATCATGTGCGCTTCGCCTTTTGCAAGAGCGACGAAACCTTGGAACGAGCGGCTGAAAAGATGCGCAGGCTGCGGAAGGGGTAAATTCTCGCGCCAGAAACACTTCGATAGACATACCGACCCGGCGCGCCGGGTTTTCGCCGCAGCCAGGCATGCCAAGGCAGTCGCTCGAACAAACACAATTCCAATGAACTGGCTATAGACGCACAAATCATCAAACGATACAATTGATAGCAAGTTTCCATTCAACATATTCATCCTACGAATGCTCGATATCAACCTCGGTTCTGACTTCCTGAATTACATCGTGCGGCAGGGCTTTCAGCCGGGCGACCGACTGCCCTCTATCCAGGAGTTGACCAAGGACTCGCACCTGGACATGAGCGCCAACAAGGTGCGCGAGCAGTTGGAAGTGGCGCGGGCGCTGGGCTGGGTCGAAGTGCGCTCCAAGCGGGGCACGCGCGTCAAAGACTACAACTTCACGCCGGCCGTGCGACTGAGCGCGCTGTATGCGCTGGCTTGTGGCGAGCGCTTTGAGTCTTTCGCATCGCTGCGCAACCATGTCGAAGCCGCCTATTGGAACGAAGCCTGCGCCTTGCTCACCGCCAGCGACTTGGCGGACATGCAAGCCTGCATCGACAGCGCCAACGACAAGCTGGATTCGCCGCCCATTCATATCCCCAACCCCGAGCACCGCCGCTTCCACCTGGGTGTTTTTAAGCACCTGGACAACGCCTTTGTGCTGGGCATATTGGAAGCGTATTGGGATTTGTACGAAGAAGTTGGCGTCAATCGCTATATGGACTATGGCTATTTGCGGCGCGTTTGGGATTATCATGCGCGCATCTTGCTGCTCATCCGCGCCGGTGAATTTGACTTTGCGCGGCAGGCATTTATCGAACACACGCGGTTGTTGTGGCACGAACGCGACCCAGCCTCGTGGCAATTGGAAAGTGGCGTCCAGGCGGCGTCGAGAAACGATTCCCAATCACTATTGCGAAAGGAGTAAGACGCAACCCGCTGCGTAAACCTCATGGCAATCCAGACAGAAATCCAAAACAAGCTCGACAAGCGCGCGCCGATAATCAATGACTTCGCTTTTTCGGTGGCGACCAAGAACGGCTCGGGCAGCCAGACATCCAATAATGTGTTGGTAATGTCGCTCTTTCGTATGGGCATCCCGGTCAACGGCAAGAACCTCTTCCCTTCCAACATCAAGGGATTGCCGACCTGGTATACCATTCGCGCCAGCAAAGAAGGCTATACAGCGCGCAAGGAGATCACCGAGATCGTGGTCGCCTACAACAACGATACAGCGCCTGAAGATGTGATGAACCTGCCGCCAGGCGGTGTCTGCATCACCACCGACAAAATCGCCCGCATCATCCGGCGGCGCGACGACATCTCCTATTATGTAATCCCCGTCGCCAAGCTGATGCGAGAGGCGACTGTGCCTTCTGCATTCCGCAAACTGGTGGAGAACATGACCTATGTCGGCGCTGTCGCCCAGCTCTTCGATATTCCGCTGGACTTGATTTATCAGGTGCTGCTGGACAACTTCAGGGGCCGCGAGAAGCCAGCCAAGATGAATCACGATGTGATCAAACTGGCCTATGACTGGACGGCGGAGAACATCGTCAAGAGCGACCCCTACCGTTTTGAGCACATGGATGGCACGCAAGGCAAGATCATGATGACGGGCAACGATGCTGGCGCGCTGGGCGCAGTTTTTGGCGGTGTCAATGTCGTGGCCTGGTATCCCATCACGCCATCGACCAGCTTTGTAGATGGCATCATTGGCTTCCGCAATCTGCGTCAAACTGAGGATGGCGAAAACACAATCGCCATTGTGCAAGCCGAAGACGAATTGGCGGCGGCCGGCATCATCACCGGCGCAGGCTGGGCTGGCGCGCGTTCCTTGACCAGCACCAGCGGTCCCGGCATCAGCCTGATGGCGGAATTCGCGGGCCTGGCTTACTTCGCCGAAATTCCGACTGTGTTTTGGAATATCACGCGCATGGGGCCGAGCACCGGCTTGCCCACGCGCACCAGCCAGGGCGACCTGCTCTTCACACATTTCCTGGGGCATGGCGACAGTCGCCAGATCTGCCTGCTGCCGGGCAACTTGAAAGAAGCCTTCGAATTCGGCTGGCGCTCCTTTGATATCGCCGAGGCGCTGCAAAGTCCCGTCTTTGTCATCAGCGATCTCGACCTGGGCATGAACAACTGGCTGAGCGATCCATTTGACTATCCAGACGAAGCGATCGACCGCGGCAAGCGCCTGGACGAAACTGCTTTGCGCGCTTTCATTGACGATCATGGCAAATGGGGCCGCTATATGGATGTCGATGGCGATGGCATCCCCTACCGCACTGTGCCGGGCACAGCGCATCCTTTCGCCGCTTATTTTGCGCGCGGGACGGGCCACGATGAGATGGCCACCTACAGCGAACGCAGCGACGACTGGATGGAGAATATGCAGCGCCTGCGCCTGAAGATGGATACGGCGCGCGCCATGCTGCCACAGCCGATCATTGATGCCGGGCGCGAAGCAGATATCGGCATCATCACGTTTGGCACGAACGATGAAGCCATCCGAGAAGCGCGCGACTGGCTGGCAAACGAAGGCATCGAAACCAACTACCTGCGCGTGCTGGCGCTGCCACTTGCGCCTTCTGTCAGCGACTTCATTGATGCGCACAAGAGCGTCTTCGTCATCGAAAACAACTTCGATGGGCAGTTGACGCAGCTCATCCGCCTGGAACACCCCGAAAATATATCGCATGTGCGTCCCTTGGCGCTGGGCGATGGCCTGCCTATGACGCCAAGCTGGATCTACCAGAACCTCAAAGAACAGGAGGGTTAATCATGCCGCCACGTGTAAACCAACTGGGCTTGAAACGAACCGAATATCGAGGCAAACCCAGCACGCTCTGCCCCGGCTGCGGGCACGACTCCATCTCCAACCAGCTGATCAGCATGGCCTATGAGCTGGGCCTGGAGCAGCACAAGATCATCAAGGTCAGCGGCATCGGCTGTTCGAGCAAGACGCCGGCTTATTTCCTGGGCGGCTCGCATGGCTTCAACGCGCTGCACGGGCGCATGCCATCGGTGGTGACGGGCGCCATGCTGGCAAATACCGACCTGGCCTGCATCGCGGTCAGTGGCGATGGCGACACGGGCAGCATCGGCATGGGGCAGTTCAAGCATGTCATCCGCCGCAATGTGCCTTTCGTTTACATCATCGAAAACAACGGCGTCTATGGCTTGACCAAGGGTCAGTTTTCAGCGACCGCGGACGAGGGCCAATTCCTGAAGTATTACGGGACGAATCACATGCCGCCAATCGACCTGGCGCTGGAAGCCGTGATCGCCGGCTGCACATTTGTCGCGCGCAGCTTCAGTGGCGATGCCAAGCAGGTACAGGCGCTGCTGCAAGCGGCCGTGCGCCATCCCGGCACAGCGGTGCTGGACATCATCAGCCCCTGCGTGACCTTCAACAACGCCGAAACTTCGACCAAGAGCTATCCCTATGGCAAGGACAACGAGATCCCGCTGCACGAGATTCAGATCCTCGCGCCGGATTATGTCCATGCCCAGGACGAGATCACCATCGAGGACTATGATGAAGGCGATATCATCGATGTGGAGATGCACGACGGCGCCTTCATCCGCCTGAAGAAGCTGGAAAACGACCACGATCCGCGCAACCGCCGCATGGCCATTGATGTGCTGGAACGTTCCATGCGCGAGCAGATCTTCTCGACTGGGCTGATCTACTACGAAGAGCCGCGCCCAACGCTGGCGCAGACCGAAGAGCTGGTGGAAACGCCGCTGGCGCACTTGCGCGAAAAGGACATGCGCCCACCGAAGTCCGCGCTGGATGGCGTCATGCAGAAGCTGATGCTGGGCTAAGGCACGCCCCACAATCCCCCCGAAGAGTCGGGGGGAGGCTTTTCTTTAGTACTTCGCCATCTCTGGGTCGATCTCGTCCGCCCAGGCCAGGATGCCGCCGCTGACATTGTACATCTTGTCCAGGTCATAGCCGACTTCGGACAGGTAGGCGATGCTGTCGGCGCTGCGCACCCCGCTGCGGCAATGCACATACAGCGTCTTGTCGCGCGGAATCTGCTGCAAGACCGTTTCTTCCCACAATTTGCGCCCAGCCTGGATGCCATTCTTCGCCAGCTGAATATCGGGCTTGGGGATGCGCAGGGTGCCATCGATGGCGCTGATATCCCATTCGTGCGGGTCGCGCACATCAATGACGACCACTTCCGAGCCGTTCTCCAGCGCCGAACGAACATCGTGCACCGTGACGGTCTGAATGTCTATGTTCGCACTGTCTTCGACCGCGCTGAACTCGCTGTGATCATGCGCCGGCATGCCACAGAATTGCTCGTAGTCGATCAGCTCAATGTCGTCTTTGTCGATGCCACAGACTGGGCAAGCAGGATCTTTGCGCAGCTTGATTGTCTGGAAGCTCATTTCCAGCGCGTCATAGAGCAGCATGCGCCCGATCATCGGCTCGCCAACCCCCAGCAGCAGCTTGATAGCTTCGGTCGCTTGCAATGTGCCGATGGTGCCCGGCAAGATGCCCAAGACGCCGCCTTCCGCACAACTTGGCACGAGCCCGGGTGGCGGTGGCTCGGGGAACATGCAGCGGTAGCAGGGACCTTGCTCGCCATAAAACACGCTCAACTGCCCTTCAAAGCGGAAGATGCTGCCGTAGACATTGGGGATACCCAGCTTTACGCAGGCATCATTGACCAGGTAGCGGGTGGGGAAATTGTCTGTGCCATCGATGACGACATCCCAGCTTTCGCCGAAGATGCGCAGGGCGTTTTCCGATGTCAGCGGCTCGTTGTATTGCACAACTTGGATATCGGGATTGAGATCGAGCATGCGTGCGGCGGCGCTTTCCAGCTTGGACATGCCGACTGTGCTGACGCCGTGAATTACTTGTCGCTGCAAGTTGGTGAAATCGACCACATCATAGTCGACCAGACCAATGCGCCCGATGCCAGCCGCCGCCAGATACAGCGCCAGCGGGCTGCCCAAGCCACCAGTGCCGATCAACAAGACCTTGGATGCTTTCAAACGACGCTGTCCAGCCATGCCGACTTCGGGCATGATAACATGGCGGCTGTAACGTTTGACTTCGTCATGGCTCAATTCGGCGAGCCGCTGATGCAATGCTGGCACGATGCAACCTCCTGCCTGTTAGTCTAGTCCGCCGGCGATGCTGGGGATGATGCGCAGGCTGTCGTCGCCAGCGATCTCGGTATCCAAGCCCTGCATAAAGCGGATATCTTCATCGTCCAGAAAAATGTTGACGAAACTGCGTAGTTCGGCGTCGTTGAACAAGTGCGCGCGCAGGTCGGGATGCTGTTCCACCAGACTGGAAAGCGCCTCGCCGACTGTGCTGCCAGCGACGTCTATGCTGGCCTCGCCGTCAGTGAATGCGCGCAGTGGCGTGGGAATGCGGATTTTTGGCATGGGTTTCTCCAAGAGCTTGTGATGCGGTTCTGGTCTTTATACGCGATAGAAGGCTCGAATCTTACTCTGTCAGCGACCTGCGCGCTGCTATTTTCAGCTCATCAAAAGCGCTGCGGTCGGGCCGCAGCTGCCAGGCGCGCATGTCACTTGCCTGCGCCATCATCACCGCGGTAATGATGTAAACGAAGTTGGGCAGCGCATGCTCGCGGTCGTACTCCGAAGGCAGGGCTGGCGAGTCTGGATGGCTGTGGTAATAGCCGACCAGGCTCAATCCGCGTTCGTCAGCCATGTCTTCCAGACGCATCCAGTCTTGCGGACGCATGGCATAGCGATGATGCTGCTCGGCTTCGTCAAATACATTGTCCACTTGTATGATGTCGACAATCTGCACTTGGTCCGCTTCGCCCCGCCCCAGCAAGAAACCGCCGCCTTCATTGGGATAGGTGGCTTCCAACTGCTCGGAGATTTCGCGCTGCAAGTCGTGGCTGATGTGAATGATCATGTCTTTGCCCTGGTTATGACTCCCTCAATACCAAAAGAGCCAACCGCTGTGGGTTCGCTCATCATGTTCTGACTGTTTGTTGTTTACAGAAAAGTCAGACAGCGTGCTCCCCCATGCGGCGAATGGCGCATGCGCAGCAACAAAGACAGGCGCATTTCGTCCTCGATCGGCTGGGGGCTGCAAATGTCTGGCGAGGGTACATAGCGCCTAGCCTAGCAGGGAAAATGCTGAATGGCAACGCCAGGTTATCCATATTGTCCGCGTGATTGGCGAGTGCTATACTAGCGCGCATTGTGTTCTGACAAACGCGGCAGTCGAGGAGAAAGCGCAGATGGGGAATCAGGGTGGCTTGGAAGGCATCGCCGTTGCCGATATCACAACCAGCTTCGTGGACGGCAGCTTGGGCGAATTGATTTACAGCGGTTATGCGATTGAAGACCTTGCCGAAAACGCCACATTTGAAGAAGTATTGTTTCTGCTCTTTCATTCGCGGCTTCCAGGTCGCCAGGAATATGAAGAGTTGCGCGCGACCATCGCCGCCAATGCCGCCATCGCCGATGCAGTCATCGCCATGCTGCAGTCGCTGCCCAAAGAAACGTCAGCCATGGCCGCCCTGCGCACAGCCGTTTCTATGCTTTCCGCTTTTGATCCCGATGCAGAAAACCTGCTCGACAAAGAGGTGGCTGCTCGCAAAGCCCTGCGCCTGACCGGGCAGATCATGACCATCTGCGCAGCCTGGATACGCATCGTACGCGGTCAAACTCCTGTGAAACCGCGCAGCGATCTGGGAGTCGCGCAGAACTTCGTCTATATGATGAGCGGCGAAGAACCTGACGCGACCGCTAGCGCCGCGCTGGATGTCTATCTGGTGCTGCTGGCCGAGCACGGCATGAACGCCAGCACGTTTGCGGCGCGTGTGGTCACCGCGACCGGCTCCGACATGCACAGCGCTATCGTAGCCGGCATCAGCGCTTTGAAAGGACCTGCCCACGGCGGCGCAAACTCCGCAGCCATGAACATGTTCTTGGAAATTGGCGAAGTGGACAATGTTGCGCCCTGGTTTGAAGCCAATATCAAGTCGGGCAAGCGGCGCATCATGGGCATCGGCCACCGCGTCTACAAAGCGCCCGACCCCCGCGCAGCCATCCTCAAGCGGCAGGCCAAGGCGCTGGCCGACGGCAGTGGCAACCGAAAATGGTTCGATATCGCTGATAAGCTGGCCGATACCGCCCGCGCCGATGATTATTTTATCCAGCGCAAGCTCTATCCCAATGTCGACTATTACAGCGCCATCGCCCTGTACACGCTCAATCTGGATGTCGACATGTTCACGCCGCTCTTTGCCGTGGCGCGCATTGCCGGCTGGGCAGCCCATGTCATCGCGCAGATGGGCGGGCGACTGATCCGCCCCAAAGCCAATTATGTGGGTCCGCGCGACTTGCCCTGGCTGCCCCTGGACGAGCGCTAGGCGGATTTGACCCCGCGCCAAGCCATGTGCTAGGCTTTGCATGCAAGTTGCGGCGGGCTTGGCGAGATGATTCCTTATAAGATCGTCGGCACAACAGCATACCGACCCTATGTGGCATTCTTCGTCACGGTCGGAAATGTCGCCGCCTTTGCCCTCATCGTAGCGTACGCATTCCTGGGCGGGCTGCCGCTGGAAGAGGTCTATCGCAACTACGCGCTGGATGTCTGCGCGGTGTTTGGCCAGCCACTAACCGAGACCATGGTGGACGGCGCGCGCAGCATTTTCTTGCACATGAGCTTCGTGCATCTGACATCCAACCTGATCATATTCTATGTCTTTGGATCGCGCATTGAAGAACATCTGGGGCGTCTGCGCTTCCTGGCATTTTATCTGCTGGTTGGCTTCGGCGGACATCTCGGGCAGCTGCTCTTTGGCGGGGGCGGCTGTCCAGAGCCCCAGATCATGGTCGGCTCGAGCGGGGCGATTTCGGGCATTATCGGCGCGTTTCTGTTCTTGTTCCCCACCGCGCGCATCAAGTCCAAAATCGTCATCCTTTCGGTCTTCAAATATGATGTGGATGTGCCGGCCTGGGTCTATCTGATTTATTGGTTTTTCCTGCAGTTCTTTTATCAGGTGGGTTCAGTCGCGCCGCGCATCAATGTGCACTGGGGGCATGTCGGCGGCTTCATCAGCGGGCTGGCATTGATCTTTCTGCTGTCGCTCTTTATCGCGCCGCCACGAGGACGCCAGTGAACTTGCGCGAAACCGTCTCGCCGTGCTATCGTATAGGTCGATAGGAACCATGAGGGTTATGCCATGTTTCCCCTGACAATTGTGGGACGCGACAAGACAATCCCCAAAGCGGCGCTGGCGCTCATCGCAATCAATCTGCTGGTGTTCTTGTGGGAGCTTTCTGTGGACGCGCGCGGCGATGGCTTCTTGCTGGAAGCGCTGCGCAATTATGGGCTGGAAGTCTGCAAGATCGGCGAACAATCGTTGATGACCACGACTCTGGACAGCTTCCGCAGCCTGTTCTTGCACAGCAGCATCGCCCATGTGCTGGCCAATATGTGGTTCCTCTACCTGTTCGGGGGCTTGGTCGAACGTTATCTGGGCAGCCTGAAGTTCATCCTGGCCTTTCTGGGATTTGGAGCATTTGCGACGCTGGCGCACATCGCGTTGGGAAACACGGCTTGCAGCGTTTCTGATACAGGGTTGGTCATCGGCGCGAGTGGCGCAGTGGCAGGCGTGATGGGCGGCTTTTTGGTCATCAAACCCGGCGCCAAAGTAAAGACCATGCTGGGTTTCTTCCGCCCCTTTGTTTGGTCGGTCAATCTGCCGGCTTATCTGTTCCTGGGATATTGGCTGTTGATGGATATCTTGCAGCAGATCGGCTGGGTCGGCATAGAAACGGATGTCGCGCACTGGGCGCATATCGGCGGCTTTCTAGCTGGGCTGGTGGTCGTGTTCCTGGCGGGATTCGTCAAACCGCTGCCCAAGCCCGACCCGCTCGAACATCTGGCGGAGTAATCTCCCCTAGAGCGATGGCACATAAAAGATGATCAAGTTGGCGACGATCTGGCACATCCAGGCAGCGGCCAACCCGTTGCGCATGCGCACATAAACATAGAGCCAGTTCATCATCAAGAGCAGCACGGCAATCACCACCGATACCGCCGGCAGCAGTGTCACGGCTTCCCACATCACCGGGAAGAAGAGCACAATATTCCACAACGTGGCCAGCAAGCCGACGATCCAGAATGCCAGCTGCCCCTGCAGCAAGCCGCGAAAGAAGAGCGTCTCGGCCAACGGCATGACAAAGACCAGGAATGCCAGCAGACTGCCCGGCGACATCTCGGGAAACAGGCGGTCGGCGGTCGGCGCGAGCACATGCTCGCTGAGGAAGACCAGGAAAGGGATGCCCAGCAGGACGCCGAAGAGAATGCCCCAACCGATATCGTCCGGATTCTCTTGGCTGATGCGCTCCATATTGCCCAGCAGCCAACTCAAGACACTCACGCCGGCCAGCGTTCCCCATGCCAGCGCATAACGGAATTCGACGCTTTCTGGCAGCAGGGGCGTCAAACCGATGCTCAAACCAGCGGCGATGATGAAACCAAAGAAGGGGTCGGTCGCGCCTCGCTGCTGGATGCGGGCGGTGGTTCTGCTTCGCGGCGGCGGCTGGCTTTCTGGTGGCGCTTCGCCTGTCTCCGCATTGTCTTCGCCGCGCATGTGTTGAAGCGGGTCGAATGGCGCTTCGGGCATCATGACAACAGCGCGCCCACTACCCTAACGACTTTGTCAATTGCCGCTCGGTCAATCCAGTAATGGGTGCGCAAGCGGAATTGTCCTTGTTCGCCGCCATAGGGCGAAATCAAAATCTGGTGGTCGTCTCGCAGCGTCTTCGCCAGCTCAATTGGATTGACGCCCGCCGAATCATCCAGCGAAAAGTAAACGAAGTTGGTATTTTGGCTCATTACACAAAGGCCGGGGATTTCGCTCAAGCCTTCCGCCAGCAGTTGGGCATTGTCGTGGTCATCACGCAGCCGCAGCCGCATCTCGTGCATGGCGATCAAGCCAGCAGCAGCCAGAATGCCTGCCTGGCGCATGCTGCCGCCCAAGACCTTGCGCGCGCGGCGTGCTCGTCTGATAAAAGCGGCATCGCCCACAAGCACCGATCCGACTGGCGCGCACAGCCCTTTCGACAAGCAGAAGGTCAGCGAGTCTGCGCCTTCTGCCAAGCTTTTTGCCTCGACATCAAATGCTGCAGCTGCGTTGAAGATGCGCGCGCCATCAATATGAAAACGCAGGCCATTGCATCGCGCGAAATCGGCCACCTGCGCACTGTATTCAGCTGAAAGGGGCAGGCCGCCCGCGGCATTGTGCGTGTTTTCGATTGCCACCAGGCTTGTTATCGGCATGTGTTCATCGTCGGGGTTGATGGCAGCTTGCAGGTCGTCCAGGCACAAGGTCCCATTGGTTTGAACCGGCACGGTATGCGGGAGGATGCCGCCCAACTGCGCCATGCCACCCTGCTCATAGCGGAATATATGTGACGTATCGCCGATGAGGATCGATTCGCCCCGTCCACAATGCGCCAGCAGCGCGCAGAGATTGCCTTGTGTGCCGCTGCTGACGAAGACGGCCGCTTCTTTGCCCAGCAGTTCCGCTGCATCCGCCTCCAACTGATTGACTGTCGGGTCGTCGTGATAAACATCGTCGCCAACAGCCGCCTTCGCCATTGCCTCACGCATGGCGGGTGTGGGGTGCGAGACGGTGTCGCTGCGCAGATCGATCGTGTTCATGCTCGCGGCTCGTAATAAGGACTATGCTATTCCGACGAAACAGTAGAGCGAAATCGCCGACATTACAATAGCTAAATGAGCGCTTGCCCACGGGCGCTTCGTGGCGATAATGCGTTAGACTCTTGTTCGCGCGGCAGTGGATTGCGGTTCGCCGCAACACGAATGGTCGCGCGGTGGCGTAAGCAAAGGCGAGACTCTCCAGCCTATGAATCCACAGTCGACAATCTCAGAAGCGTATCGGCATAGCGCAACCGCTGCGCTGCAGCAGTTCGGCACAGACAAGTCGTTGGGCTTGTCGCCAGAGTCTGTGCAAGCGCGCCAAGAAGCGCATGGAAGCAACGCCTTGCCCAGCGACCAGGGCGTCAATTGGGCGCAACTGATACTGGCGCAATTCACAGATATTATGGTCATCATCCTCATCGTGGCCGCCTTGATCTCCGCGCTGCTGGGAGAAGCCACCGATGTCATCGTCATCCTCGCTATCGTCGTGCTGAACGCCCTGCTGGGCATCTATCAGGAATATCAGGCCGAGCAGGCGCTGGCGGCTTTGAGCCGGCTGCAAGTGCCACAGGTGCGCGTGCGGCGTGGCGGGAAAGTCCAAGAAATCAGCGCCGAAGAACTGGTGCCGGGCGATATTGTGCTATTGGCAGAGGGCGACCGCGTTCCAGCCGATGGACGGCTGATCGAGGCGATTAACCTGCGCATCGAAGAAGCCGCGCTGACCGGCGAGTCGCTGCCGGTGGACAAACAGATTGACGCGATTTCTGGCGAAACATCCACAGCCTTGGGCGACCGCAGCAATATGGCGTATATGGGCACGGAAGTGACGTATGGGCGCGGCGAGATGCTCGTGACGGCGACTGGCTTGCGCACAGAGATCGGCAATATCGCCACCATGCTGCTGCAAGTCGAAGCGGGCATCACGCCTTTGCAGCGGCGCTTGAACCAGCTGGGGCGCATCTTGGCGACGGCGGCGCTCATTGTGGTCGCTATCGTCTTCTTCGTGGGCTTCTTCGTGCAAGGCATCCCCGCCGAGCAAATGTTTCTCATCGCGATAAGCCTGGCGGTGGCGGCAGTGCCCGAGGGTCTGCCGGCCATGGTTACGATTGGCTTGTCGCTGGGCGCAAACCGCATGGTCAAGCGCAACGCCTTGATCCGCCGCTTGCCCGCTGTCGAGACGCTCGGTTCGGTCAGCGTCGTCTGTTCGGACAAGACCGGCACATTGACCAGGAACGAAATGACCGCCTCCATCCTCGTCTTGCCAGAGCATGCCGACATCCGCATTGAAGGCAGCGGTTACAACGCAGAGGGCGAGCTGCTGTCGGACGGCGCGCCGCTGGACATAGAGACAAATCTCGCCGCGCAGCGCATGTTGGCGAGCATGGCGCTGTGCACAAATGGATATCTCGAACCGCAGACGGGCACGCAGTCTTTCAAAGTGGTCGGCGACCGCACCGAAGCGGCGCTGCTGGTGGCGGCTCGCAAGGCCGGCTACCGGCGCGAAGAGCTGGAAGAAGAATTGCCGCGGGTGGCGGAGCTGCCCTTCGCCAGCGATCGCAAAGCCATGACGACTGTGCATGAAGTCGCCGGCGAAAACGCCCGCCTGCTCTTCCCCGGCGCGCGATATGTCGCTATCACCAAGGGCGCGCCCGACCGACTGATCCTCTGGTCGTCCAGCCAGCAAAAGCCAGACGCCACCGCCAATATGGGCGACCAAGCGAGCGAGGCCTGGCAACAGCGCGTTGATGACATGGCTCAGAATGGTTTGCGTCTGCTGGGCATTGCCTGGCGGAAGCTGGATGCGCTGCCCGACGAGATCACAGCCGAGATAGAACGCGATTTGACTCTGATTGGCTTGGTCGGCATTTTGGATCCACCACGACCAGAAGCCAAACTGGCGGTGCAGCGGGCGCGAGAAGCCGGCATCCGCACCATCATGATTACGGGTGACCACGCCCTTACTGCCGAGGCAATCGCGCGTGACCTCAATATCATCGGCGCAGACGAGCGAGCCATCACCGGCATTGAGCTGGACAACATAGACGATGCCGATCTCGGCGCTGCCATAGAAGGGGCGGCTTGTTTCGCGCGGGTGTCGCCAGCGGACAAACTGCGCTTGGTGCGCGCGCTGCAGGCTCAGGACAAGATCGTGGCCATGACGGGCGATGGCGTCAATGACGCGCCAGCCTTAAAACAGGCGGATATCGGCGTGGCCATGGGCATCACTGGCGCTGATGTCAGCAAAGGCGCTGCCGCCATGGTTTTGACAGACGACAACTTCCGCTCCATCGTTGCCGCGATCGAAGAAGGCCGCGCCATCTACGACAACATCAAGAAGTTCATCAAATACATGCTCAGCTCCAATGTGGGCGAGATTCTGGTGATGTTCGTGGCGCTGCTCATCAACCTGCCTATCCCGCTGCTGGCGATACAGATTCTGTGGATCAACCTGGTTACCGATGGCTTGCCGGCTATCGCTCTGGGTTTCGAGCCGGCCGAGAAAGGCGTCATGCAGCGGAAGCCCCGCCCCACCAAGGAGAGCATATTCGCGCAGGGCACAGGCGCGCACATTGTGCTGGTCGGTGTGCTAATCGCGGCGCTGACGCTGGTGAGCTATGTTTGGGGATACGCCACCATCGGTTTGGACGGCTTCAGTCCATCGCTGGGCTTGCAAAGGCTTGGACGCGCGGAAGTAGCCGTGTTGGCTGGCGACGAAGCAGTGCCCACGGCCTGGGACAACTGGTCGAGCAGCCAGCGAGTGGCATTCCTGGGTGTGGCCGAGGGCGAGGCGCCCGCTGGATTCCTGGAAGAACATGGCGAAAAACCAGGGCGGCATCTGTTGAGCCAGGCCGAGCGCATCCCGCGCAGCATCGCCTTCACCGTGCTGGCATTCACGCAGATGTTCCAGGTCATAGCGATCCGCGCTGGCGACCGCAGCACCTTTTGGCAAGCCCACTTCAAAGGCAACGCGCTGATGTTCTGGGCGGTGCTTTCGACATTCATCTTGCAGTTGGTGGTGGTCTATGTGCCGTTCTTCCAACCGCTCTTTGATACCGCCGCGCTGGATATTCGCCACATCATCGTGTCGGTGTTGGCTGGCTTGCTGGTACTGGTCTTCGTCGAGATCGAGAAAGCGGCCTTTCGGCGCGTTTGGCAGCCAGCCTCATCGGGGCAGGATGTAGCCTAGCTCGACCAGTTTGTCGATGACCAGGCGAGCATTGTCGGCGGCGCTGGCGCCCTCGGCGGTCAGCGTGAATTCGGGATTGAGTGGCGGCTCGTAGGGGTCGTCAATGCCTGTGAAGCCCTTGATTTCGCCGCGCCTCGCTTTTGCGTACAAACCTTTGACATCGTGCGCCTCGACAAATTCCAGCGGCGTGGCCATGTGAATCTCCATGAATCCAGCGCCGACCAGATTGCGCACATTCTGGCGGGTGGCGCGGTAGGGGCTGATGGCGGCGCAGATGACCAGTCCGCCGTGTCGCACAATCTCGCTGGCCACATAGCCAATGCGCCGGATGTTGGTATCGCGGTCGGCTTTGCTGAAGCCAAGCCCCTTGGACAGATGCGTGCGCACGACATCGCCATCCAGCAGGGTGACATTGCGCCCGGCTTCCAGCAGCAAATTAAGGATGTGCTCGGCTGTGGTGGATTTGCCCGAGCCGCTCAAGCCGGTGAACCACAAGCAGACGCCTCGGCGATGACGCGGCGGGTAACTCTGCGCCAGGATCTCTGCGACTTCCGGGCGTGAAAACCAGGTCGGCAGGGGAACGCCCACCCCCAGGTAATCTTCGCGCACCTGCGTGCCCGAGATTCTGCGCGTACGAGCGTCGGGCGGCAGCTTTGCGCTCTCTTCATAGCGGTCTTCGTCTTCCAGGTAGACCATCTCGGTGAACGGCACGGCTTTTACGCCGATTTCATCTGCATGCCGCAGGAGCATATCCTGGGCATCGTAGGGACCATAGAAAGGCTGACCGCTCGAGTCGCTGCCTGGTCCAGCATGGTCGCGCCCGACGATGAAATGATTTGCGCCATAATTGCGGCGGATGATGGCATGCCAGACGGCTTCGCGCGGACCACCCATGCGCATGGCCAGCGGCAGCAGGGACAGCAAGCTGCGGTCGGCTTGGTAATAATTGTCAATGAGCGTCTTGTAAACTCGCACGCGCGTGTAATGGTCGACATCGCCGGGCTGGGTCATGCCCACGACCGGGTGCAGCAGCAGCACGCCATCGACAGCGGCGGCAGCGCGCTTGGTCAAGGCTTCGTGAACGCGGTGCAGCGGATTGCGCGTCTGGAAAGCCACGACATTTGGGTGGCCATAACTCTCCAGCTCGGCGCGGGTCTGGGCGGGACTGCGGCGCAGCTCGGCGAAATCCAAATGGGGCGGCAACTGCAAGACTTCCAGGCGTCCGCTGATGTGGCATCGGCCCCAGCGGTGCATCTCGGCAATGATGGGGTGGCGCGCATCAAACTTGCCGAAGACTTGCGTCGCTGTCGTCTCCAGATCCCACTCAACCAGCTCTTCAATATGCTGGATAGCCAAGAGGTTGTTGCGGCTGTCGCGCAGGGCGATTTCCATGCCCGGTTGCAGCTCGGGATTCGGCTCGACCGGCAAGGTGATGGGCATCGGGAAAAGCGTGCCATCAGCCAGCCGCATGGTATCCAGCACACTGCGGAAATCGACCTCGTTCATGAAGCCGCGCAAGGGCGAAAATGCGCCGACAGCCAGCAATTCCAGATCGCAGACGACGCGCGGGCTCACCTGGATCGAGGGCAACGTGTTGGCATAGGCGGTCTTTTGCAGCAACTGCCCGCGCGGGACAAGCAGGTCGACAAGCTCGCCACCGTAGGGCGAGATCAAGTTTGGCATGGCAATCTCCGGAGCATCTGGGCGCAGCGGCGCGATTGTAGCACAGCGGACAGGCGAAAGCAGAGGGTCGTATCAGTCCGCGCGGTCAATGCCAGACAGCTTGCGTCCGAAGTAAACCAGCACGATGCTCAGCGCATATAGCGTCAGCAGCGGCGCCATCACCAGGAACATATTGACGGGGTCGATGGTTGGCGTGATCAGGGCAGCAGCGATGGAGGCGCCGACCACAGCAATGCGCCATTGACGCACCAGGGTGCCCGCGCTTACCAGCCCCAGCAGCGATATCACAAAGAAGATCAGCGGCGTCTGGAAAGCCACGCCCATCCAAAACAGCAGCGATGTGACAAAACTGATGTAGCCATCCGCCGTCCACTCGGGCTCGAAAATCTGCGCCTGAAACTCGTTGAGAAAGCCCAGCGCCGGCGGCATCAATACGCGCCAGGCAAAGACAACGCCGATGATGAAGAGCGCTGTAGTCGCCGGGATAGACAGCAGCACATAGCGCCTTTCTTTGCGCGTCAAGCCGGGCAAGATGAACATCAGCAGCTGATAGGTCACCATAGGGATGGACAAGATGCCACCCACCATCAGCGCGACTTTGAAATAAATCAAGATGTTGCCGGTCGGGTCGAGGATGACCAGTTCGCAGCTGTTGACGCTGGGAATGTTGCAATAGGGCTCTTGCAGCAGCACCAGCACGCGGTCGGTGAAAAAGACGCCGACGACTGTGCCGACCACCAGAGAAAGCACTGCCCGCGTCAGCCGATGGCGCAGCTCGTCCAGATGCTCAAAGAACCCCATGCGGAGTTCATGGCCATCTTCGACCTCCTGCAGCTCGGCGGATTCTGTCATGCCTTGTCCTGCTCGCCGCCGCTGGACCAGCTGCCCAGGTCGGGCGCGCTGCCGTTGGAGCTGCCTGCTGCGGTCGTCTCGCCGCTCCAACTGCCCATTTTGACGGGTTCGGGCGCGGCAGGCTGGTTGGTTTTGGCCTCCGTTGCCGGTTTGGCGGTCGCTGCTGTTTTCTGTGGCTTGGACTTCGTTTTGGGCTGCTTCTGGTTGAGCGCGTCGCTGACTTCCTGCACGCTTTCGATGTCCTTTTTGACTTCGTCCAGCGAGTCTTGCACGGGCTTGGTCAGCGGAGCAGCGGCAGCAGTGATGGTCTTGTTCAGGTTCTGGCGAGTCGGCGGCTCTTTGGGCAGCTGGATATCGACGCCGGCATCGTCAAATTCTTTCTGCACGATATCGACTGTTTCCGCCCAGATCTTGCGGAACTTGGCTACATGCTGCCCCAGCACATAGGACCAGTGGATCATGCGCTTGGGACCGGCGAAGACCAGCATAATCAACAGAATCGCCACAAATTCCCATGCGCCGACGCCCAGAATATTCATGCGCCCTCCGCCTCTGGCTCTGCTGCCGGGGCTTCCTGCGCTGTGTCTACCAGCAGCGAACCCAGCACGCCGTGTACAAAGCTGTGCGCATGGTCCGCGCCAAATCGATGCGCCAACTGCACGGCTTCGTTGACGATAACGGGCACGGGTGTATGCCGCTGCTGCATGAGATGCTCATAAAAAGCCATGCGCAGGATATTCCTGTCGATGACCGCCACTTGGTCGATCGGGAACTCCGGCGCGTATTCTTGCAGCATCGAATCAATGACCAGCTTGTTTTCCAACACGCCCTGCACCAGCCGGCGGATGACGGGGCGGACTTGTCGAGAATCGGCGCTTTCGGTGAAGTGCGCGTCCATCACAGCAGCAAGGGAATGGTCGGTACTGTCCAATTCATACAGAATCTGCAGGCTGGCGCGCCGCGCAATCGAGCGGTCGGTGCGGCTAACTTCGGGCTCGACCAGTTCCGATGTGATTGCGATATCATCATCTTCTTCCAGTTGCAAATGCATCAGTGGCAGGGGAAGCTCCACTCGTATGCTGTCGTCCACGCTGCCTCGCCATCGCTCATCGGCCAAAGTCGCCATCAGTATAGCCCAAAGTCTGCGCCTTATCCATAGCAGCGGGCTGGCTGGGCGCGGCAAGTCGCAGACCGTCCAGCCTTCCCGCGCTGGCAGGCAGCGATTACAATGCAGGCGAAGGCAGCCCCTATACACGAGGTCAAATTTGATGTCGGCGCGGCATAGGCCAGCGGAACAACAAGCGCTGGTCGTCGAAGGGATCAGCAAATTCTTCCACCTGCCCCAGCCACCCCTCTGGAAGCGGATGCTGGGCGCGCGCGTGGAGCTGCCGGCGCCAGGAGAATTGCCAGCCACCGGCGAAGGTGAAAAAGCGCCTGTCGCCGCTGTCGACCATGTTTCATTCACAATTGAGCGTGGCGAGATTTTCGGTGTGCTGGGACCCAATGGCTCGGGCAAGTCAACGTTGATCCGCCTGATTTCCACGCTGCTGACCGCCGATCGTGGCTGCGCGAAGATCTTTGGCATCGACATCCGCGACGACGAGATGGGTGTCAAGCAGCTGATCAGCCGCGTGTCTGTGGATGCGGCATTCTTCAAAAAGCTCAGCCCGATGGAGAATCTGCTCTATGGCGCTCGGCTCTACGGCGTGACTGGCTCGGAAGCCAGGGTAAAAGCCTACGAAATCATGGGGCGGCTGGGCTTGAAGCGCGCGACCTACACGGAGCCGATGGAAGAAATGAGCCGCGGCATGCAGCAAAAGGTGGCGATCGCCCGCGCCTTCTTGACTTCGCCCATATTGCTGCTGCTGGATGAGCCCACCACGGGGCTGGATCCACGTTCCAAACGCGAGGTGCGCGCCTTCATTGAAGAATTGCGGGATGCGCACGATGCCACTATTTTGATCACCACACACGATATGGAAGAAGCCGATCTGCTTTGCGACTGCGTCTCGGTGATTCACGAAGGCCGGCTGGTAGCCACCGATACGCCCGCCGCGCTCAAACGCAGCATCGCCACCAACGGCGAGCAGCCCACATTGGAAGATGTCTTCATGCGCCTGACCGGCGAAAAGCTGGTGGACCGAGACGCTGTCGAAGCGCCGCCAGCCTGAGGGAGCTCGTCCATGCAAAACAAGCTGCGCCGCGGCATCGCTTCCCTGCGCCTGGAGCTGCTGCAATCATACGGATTCATGGCCCGCAACTGGCACCTGACCAAGCGCTACTGGGGCTGGGAGGTGGTCTGGTTCTTCTACTCGCTGACCAGCGGGCTGTCTGTGGTGTTCATCGCGCAGGGGGCAGAGGCGCTGACAGGCCAAGCGCCCGGCTTTGATGTCCAGTACCTGACCATGTATCTTATCATCGGCACGTTGGTTTGGCGCTATCTGTCGAATATCTTCATGCTCACCAGCGAGGTCATCGCCTGGGAACGTTGGGAAGGCACGATTGAATACACGTTGATGGCGCCCGTGCAACGATGGGTGCACCTGGTCGGGCAAACCGGCTATTCGCTGATCTACAGCTTGATCACGACGCTGGCGATCGGCATCGCCATGGCGCTTTTTTTCGAGCTGGATTTGTCCAACGCCAATCTGCTGGGCGCGGGCGCAGTCATCCTGGCCGGCAGTTTGTCGCTTATCGCTATTGGCATCGTGGCCAGCATATTGCCGCTGCTCTACCCGGAACGCGGCGCGCAGATGACCAACGTGGTCGAGGCATCGTTCTTGCTGATTTCGGGCGTGTATTATCCCATCACGGTGCTGCCAGACTGGATGCAAGCCATCGCCGTGATATCGCCCGTAACTTTCGTGCTGGACGGGACGCGGGCGGCTGTGCTGGAGGGCGCGGGCATAGACGACCTGTGGCAATATATCGTGCCGCTGCTGATTATTGGCGTGCTGGCGCTGCCGGTCGGCTTGCGGTTGTTCCGCGCGGCGGAGAATTATGCCAAGCGCACCGGCAGGCTCAAACGAGTCGGCTAGGACGGCCAGGAACAACGCAGCAATTCGGCAAAATTGTCGCCGGGCGTGATCTGCCCGAGCAGGCTGGCATGTTTTGCGCCAGTCAGCGCGGGCAAGGTGGCCGGCCGCCCATGCCAGGTTTCGTGTGCCAGCACAGCAAAGACCAAGGCCTCTTTGAAATCGCTGTCCATGCCGATGTCTTCATGTGTCATGACAATCGCGGGATGCAGCAACTGCCGCAACATGCGCACAATGACGGGGTTGCGCCGTCCGCCGCCGCCCAGGATGACCTCGTCAATAGACGCGGGCGCGAATCGCTGGTAGGCATCGGCGATATTGGAAGCGGTCAAGGCTGTCAAAGTGGCGATGATGTCCACTGCCGTTAAGCCGCGCGCCAGAGCAGCCCGCACAAGCTCTTTCGCCGCGGCGCTGCCAAAGGTCTCGCGACCGGTCGTTTTGGGATACCCGCGCTGATAATAGGAGTGCTCCAGCAGCTCATCCAGCCACTCTTCATTCAGCCTGCCCTGCTCCGCCAATTTGCCGCCCTGATCGTAGGTTCGCACACCGTCCGTGAGTTGGGCGACAGCCATATCCAGCAACGCATTGCCTGGCCCGGTATCAAAGGCGATCGGCGCGGAAACGCTGTCGGACAGGGGCGGCAAGAAGGTCACATTGCCCATTCCGCCGATATTCTGCACGGCGCGCCAGCGACTTGGGTGGCGCAACAACAGCCAGTCGACATAGCTTGTTAATGGCGCGCCTTGTCCGCCGACGGCGATATCACGCGCGCGAAAATTGCTGATGGTGGTGATGCCAGTGCGTTCGGCGATGACAGCCGCTTCGCCGATTTGCAGCGATGCGCTCACTTCGCCTGTGGGCAGCACATTGTGCCAAATGGTCTGCCCGTGCGACGCGATGAGGTCAATAGAGTCTGCCGCCATGCCCGCTAGTTCAAGCTGTCGCAGGACACAATCAGCAAATACTTCCGCAAGCTCGACATGCAGCGCCGCGACATCCTGTACACGGCTCTGTTGTGGATCGCAGCTAAGCAGAATGCGCTCGCGTAAGTCCCGCGAATATGGATAGGTTGCGCCATTGATGATGTCTGCGCTCAACTGCTCGGGCTGCCCGCGAATATCACAAATGGCGGTATCGACGCCATCGGCGGAAGTGCCAGACATCATTCCAATGATGATCATGCACCGGCAGGCGCGGGATTTATGCGCTTGGCTTTGTCATGGCGGAGGCTGCGGGTCATGGCGCGGTACATGACGATGCCGCTGAAAATTGTCAAGAAGCAGAAATGACTCAGAAGCCAGACCGTGCCGGTTACGCTCGAGCTTAGGGCAGCAGGGCCAGTCTGCGCGAATGCAAAGGCAAGGGGCAGCAAGAGTGCCAGCGCGTGGGCAGCCAGCCACAAACCGGCGCCAGACGCGTGTCGCCGCAGCCAGCTTGCCTGCGCAGCCGCCAGACATCCGACCAAGACCAGCGCAGGCAGGGCAAAGTGCAGCGCGGAGTATTGCGAGGGCGTCAGGTTTAAAGACCAGAGCCTGTGAAAATAGTCGAATGGCTCCATGAGCAGCCAGACAGCCATCCCTCCCAGCAGTCCGCCGAGGGTCGATGCGCGCCACCAGCCAGACAGCTTCCGCCGCCAGGTACGCGCTACGATAACTTGCTGCAATATGCCCACGCAGCAGCCGCTGATGACGCCATAGAGCGACAAGAGCAGGGCAAAGTTATTGTCCCAATAATCGTAATTCGGGGCGCCGCTACTGTGCTCGATAGCCCAGCGAATGACTTCTGCAGCAGCAAAGAGCAGCGCTGCGGACAAAGGCACGACGCATAGGCCAGCAAGCAACCACAGCAGCGCAAACAGCCGTGGACGAGCAGTGGGATTCATATCGCCGACTCCTGCGCCAGCGAGATAAGCAAAGCGCGCACGCGAGAAAAAGGCGGAGAGGACAGGATTCGAACCTGCGGTACCCTATGACAGGTACAACCGCTTAGCAGGCGGCCCCAATCAACCACTCTGGCACCTCTCCATTGACTATTCGTCTGTTAATCGGTTCAAGGCGGAGAGGACAGGATTCGAACCTGCGGTACGGAAGACCGTACAATGGTTTTCAAGACCATCGCCTTAAACCACTCGGCCACCTCTCCCCGGGCGCTAGCCTTTCGCGATGCGGCCACATGGATGCTAGCACGCGCCGCACAGGCTGTCAATCCGCATTCGATTTGGGTGTGATGTGTCTGCTGCATACAAAGCAAATGTAGGGGCTACTCTGTGAGCCGCCCTATTTTACTCCCCTCAGTCCCCCCGAAAAGTCGGGGGGAGGCAACGGCGCGCCCTTTCAACGAAACGCTGTGTCCTCTGCGCTTCTGTGGAGAGCTGTGCATGTGAACCGATTGCCGAGGGCGGGTCGGCGTTGAGACCAGCGCGATTGCCCATTATACTGGGTGCTTGGAAGCGAGGATTTCATGCTGTCTGCCTGGTTCAGGACCACAGAAAAGTTGATCCACTGGCTAGGCCTTTGGGAGACGCCGTCTTTCAGCGCGCACAAGCCTGTGCACCGCGCCGCCCTTGTGCTTTTGATGTTTGGCGCTGCTCTGGCGCTGGTCAATGACGCTGCGCAGACGGACAGCTCGGTCGATGCCTGGGGCGCATTGCAGTCTCAAGCGGTGACGGCGCTGGTCTTCCTGGCTCTGGCGCTGCTGGGTATCGGACTGCCCTTTTGGCGCAGGTGGTCACAGGCGCGCCTGCGGCTGGGCTTGCTCAACTTGCGGCATCGTGACTGGCTGGCGGGGGTGGGCGCGGGCATCTGCTTGTACGCGCTGGCCTATGCGGCGACAACGGTCTGGTCGCATGCTGTGCCGGCCGATGCCTTCGTGGAGCAGACCAAAGAGGCGCGCATGCTGCACGAAGCGCTTGGCGTCAACCTGTTGCCCGCTCTGCTGCTGGCTCTGCTGACCGCCGCCAGCGAAGAAATCTTGTTTCGCGGCGCATTGCAGCCGGTCTTCGGCGCGCTGATCACCTCGATATTCTTCACGCTGCTGCACCCGGCCCTGCTCTACACGCCTGGCATGCTGATCATCTTCGGCCTGTCGCTGGGCTTGGGTTGGCTGCGCATTCGCTGGAACACCGGCGTGGCTGTCGCCGCCCATGCCAGCTACAATTTTCTTCCTTTTCTGCTAGCGCATGCGGGTGCGGCTTGATGAACAAAGTAAATCTGTACGCGCTTGATAGGGAGCAGCTGCGCGATCTGCTAGTGAAAATGGGCGAGAAGCCTTTCCGCGCCAGGCAGGTTCGCGACTGGATGTATGGACAGCGCGTCGACAAGCTCGCCGCCATGCGCAACTTGCCGGACGCGACTATCGACAAGCTCGCGGAAGTCGCTGAGCTGGGCGAGCTGCAATTAGCCGCGCAGCAAATCAGCCGCGATGGCACGATCAAGCGCGTGTATCAATTGTGTGACGGGCAGCTCATCGAGTCGGTGCTGATGCCCTACGCGGATGGTCGCATGACCGCCTGCATATCCTCACAAGCTGGATGTGCCATGGGCTGCGTTTTCTGCGCGACTGGACAGATGGGCTTCAGCCGCAACCTCACTGCCACAGAGATCTTCGAGCAGGCCATGGTCTTCGCGCGGGAGCTGGCGGCGCGGGGCGAGCGGCTGAGCAATGTCGTGTTCATGGGCATGGGCGAGCCATTTCACAATTACGAGGCTTCGCTGGCAGCTGTGCGTATGCTGATGCAGCGGCTGGGTATCGGCGCGCGGCACATCACAATCAGCACAGTGGGACTTGCGCCTCAGATACGCCGCTTCGCCGACGAGGGGCTGCAAGTCAAGCTGGCGGTCAGCCTGCACAGGTCTGACGATGCCCAGCGCTCGCAGTTGCTGCCGGTCAATCGGCGCTGGGACATCGCTGCGCTGCTGGATGCCTGCCGTTATTATTGCGCGCGCAGGAATCGGCGCATCTCCTTTGAATGGGCTGCCATCGCCGGCGAAAACGACACAGCCGATGAAGCCCGGCGTCTGGGGCGGCTGCTGCAAGGCATGAACTGTCATGTCAACATCATCCCTTTGAATCCTACGGGCGGCTATACGGGCCTTCCAGCCGATTCGCGCAATATCGAGGCTTTCCAGGCCACGTTGCGGTCCTTTGGCCTGGGCAGCACAGTGCGAGTGCGGCGAGGCATCGATATCGCTGCGGGCTGCGGGCAACTCAAAACGGCGCTGCTGTTGCCACAAGCGCGCGCAAGCAGTACCATTCCTGCTATGCCAAACGAAGCGATCTCCCAGCCATGATGACGCAGCGAAGGCTAAAAATCGCGCCATCGATATTGGCGGCGGATTTCAGCTGTCTGGGCGACCAGGTGATTCAAGCGCAGGCGGCCGGCGCGGAACTGATCCATATTGATGTCATGGATGGGCGCTTCGTACCCAATATCACTATGGGACCGCTGGTTGTGCAGGCGGTTGCACGGGTTGCGCGCATCCCGCTGGATGTGCACCTGATGATTGTCGAGCCAGAGCGAACCATCGGTCAATTTGCCGATAGCGGCGCGTCTGCCATCACCGTGCATGTTGAAGCTTGCCCGCACCTGCATCGCACGCTGGCGCAGATCAAGGAAGCGGGCTGTCGTGCGGGCGTCGCGCTGAACCCGCATACGCCAGCAGAATCCATTCGCGAAGTGCTGGATATGATCAGCCAAATCAATGTGATGACGGTGAATCCTGGCTTTGGCGGGCAGCAATTCATCAACGCTGCCACGAGCAAAATCAGCCGGCTGCGGCACATGGTTCTCGATGGCGGTCATGATATCGACATTGAGGTCGATGGCGGCATCAACAGCCAGACGATCGCAACTGCCCAGGCTTGCGGCGCCAACATCATGATCGCCGGCAGCTGCATATTTGGACATGCAGATGGCATCGCGGCAGGCATATCGGCGCTGCGCAGGGCGGCAGCCTCGACATGAGCGAAGCCATGGACGGTCGCTTGCTGAAAGCCGCTCTTGCCGCGGGCACAGCGCAAGTCGCCCGCGGAGCCGAAGGCATCAATGCGCTGAATGTCTTTCCCGTGCCCGATGGCGATACCGGCACGAATATGCGACACACCTTGCATCGCGCGTTTGACGAAATCGCTGCTCACGACAGCAAAAATGCCAGCGTGATAGCCAAGAGCTTCGCGCAGGGAGCATTGATGGGCGCCCGAGGCAACAGCGGCACGATCCTGTCGCAGCTCTTGGGTGGCTTTGCCGATGCCCTGGGCGACGCGCCCGTCTTGACGCCCATGCTGCTGCGAGATGCGGCTGGCAGCGCGGTGGAAAGAGCCTATGCCGCAGTCGCAGAACCGACCGAAGGCACGATCTTGACTGTAGCGCGAGAGGCCGCCGAAAGCCTGGCAGCAGACAACCTGCATGACGCGACCACAACTCAGCTGATGAACAGGGCGGTGTGCGCTGCGCGAGAATCGCTGGCGAAGACACCGGATCTGCTGCCCATTTTGCGCGAGGCTGGTGTGGTCGATGCCGGCGGCATGGGCTTGCTCTGCTTCTTGCAAGGCATGACCAGGGGCAATGCGGGAGACTTGCCAGAACTTGCGCTAGCCAAGCCGACACCCCGTCAAGCGGCAAAGCAACCAGGCGACTATGGGTACGATGTGCAATTTCTCATGCGTGGCAGTGGGCTGGATGTCACCGCCGTCCGCCGCGACATGGGGCAATTGGGCTGGTCGGTCCTGGTGGTTGGCGGGGGCGCCGCCATCAAAGTGCATATCCACGCGCACAATCCCGCGCCGCCACTGGATTACGCCGTCAAAACCGGGGCAGAACTGGACGACATCGTGGTCGAAAATATGTCCCTGCAAGCGCAGGCTTTTCAATCGCAGCAGACACAACATGGCACAGCCGTCATCGCCGCAGCAGATGGGGATGGCTTTCTTGCCCTGCTGCGGGATCTGGGCTGCCACAGCATCATCGACAGCAGCGCGGGCAGTCCTGCTGCCGAAGAGATTCTCGCCGCTGTCAATCGGCAGCCACACGGGCAAGTCATCGTCTTGCCGAATGACAAGAACGCGATCTTGGCGGCCGAACAAGCTGTTCAACTCGCGAAGGACAAGCAAGCAGTTGTGATCCCCACGCGCAGTGTGCAGCAAGGCATCAGCGCCATGCTCGCTTGGGGAAGCGCCAATGACACAGACGCATCGTTGGACGAGACCTTGTCGGAAATGCGCCTGTCCAGCGAGTCGGTATTGTCGATCGCTGTTGCTCGCGCCAGTCGTTCGGCACAGATCCAAGGAACATCGATTCGGCAGGGTG
Source organism: Chloroflexi bacterium bin20 (assembly GCA_002238485.1). Taxonomy (GTDB): domain Bacteria; phylum Chloroflexota; class Anaerolineae; order Aggregatilineales; family Phototrophicaceae; genus UBA6055. Next base: position 881,477 of record MPMG01000001.1, read on the forward strand.
AATACATCGCCATGGTTGATGGACAGATCCGCGCAGCCGCCAGCGATATCTTCTGCGCGCTGCATTCCGTTTTGCATGCCGATGTTGATGCAGACCACGAACTGGTCACGCTGTATTACGGCGCAGGCATGACGGCAGAGCAAGCGCAGGATTTGCTGGATCGCTTGAAGTCCGAGTGCGGCGGGCTGGAATACGAAGCGGTTTTCGGTGGTCAACGTTCTCATCCCGTTTTGGTCAGCATCGAATAATGCCCAGAATCCAGATCGTCACCGATAGTGGCGCGCGCTTTTCCAACCCTCGTTTGATACGGCATTTCCCCGTCACGATTTTGCCCAATACCATCACGATCGGCGACAGGCAACTACGCGAAGATTTGGACATCGATTCCGAAGCGGCTTTTTCGCGCATTTCGCAGCTTGCGCAGCCGCCAATTGTCACGCCGCCATCGGAACGCGACTATGCAGAAGTTTTTCTGCGCCACGCCCCGCATTGCGACGCCATCATCTCGGTGCATCCCTCTCGCCGGCTGAGCGAAAGCTGGCAGAATGGACGCATAGCTGCCCAGGCTGTGAGCAGCGATTGTGAGATTGCTGTGGTCGATTCGCAAAGTTTGTGCGCCGGGCAAGGCATGCTGATACGGGTGGCAGCGCAGGCAGCCGAAGCAGCCACCGATGTCGAGACCGCAATCCAACAGGTGCGCCAAGCGGTCGATCGCATTTATTCGGTGTATTGCGTGCGCGACACAAGATTTCTGCGCGCCAATGGCATTATGAGCGCCTCGCACGCCATCTTGTCGGCGCAGCTGGGCGTCATGCCATTTGTCAGTTTGGAAGGCGGCGAAATCATCGTAATCGAAAAGGTGCAAAATATCAGCCAGACGATCGAGCGCATGGTCGAATTCATGACGGAGTTCACCGCATTGGAAGACGCGCTTGTGCTGCAAGATCAGCGGCAGATCACCGAACAGACGCGCTTGATGCACGAATATTTGGCGCTGGACTTTCCTGGCCAGCATTTCCCTTTCACAATGTACAGCGCGACCATGGCTTGCTATTTGGGCGCTGCAGCCAGCGGCATGGCGGTGCTGGAGAAAGCTGACGAAGATGACTTTGACTTCTAGGCGCGTAGTCATCGCTGCCGACAGCGTCTGTGATTTGCCGGACGAGCTGGCAAGGCGCTTGGATGTGCGCATCATCCCGACCTACATCAACATTGGCGACCGCAGCTATGCCGATGATGGCCTGTCGCTGGACCGCGGGCAGTTTTATCGCGATCTGGCAACGATGACGCAGCAGCCACAGACCGCCGCTCCTTCGCCAGGCGATGCCGAAGCCTTTTACCGCAGCATACTTGGCGAGGGCGCAGAGCATATCATCTCGCTGCATGTGCCGGCCAATCTGAGCGGCACATTGAACGCCATGCGGCTGGGCGCAGAATTCGCCTCGCAGCAGATTTCGCTGGTCGACAGCCTGCAGCTGACTTTCGGCATCGGCTTGCAAGTTTGGGCGGCTGCGCAACTGGCATCTGCAGGCGCGCCTGTAGCTGACATCCTCGATGCCATTGAACGCGTTCGGCGGCATACGAAAGTCTATGCCATCATCGATACGCTGGAATACCTGCGACGCAGTGGGCGCGTAAACACGCTGGTATCCAGCCTGGGCAGCCTGCTGCGCATCAAGCCTATTATCAACATGCAGGATGGCGAAATCACATCGGTGGCGCGCCTGCGCACCTGGAAGCGAGCCGAAGAGCGCCTGCGAGAGTTGACGCGGGCAGAAGCGCCTTTGGAACGGCTGGCGATCTTGCACATCGACAACCGCGCCGGCGCCGAGCGCTTCCTGGAGTCTATAGACGATATCGCGCCATCTGATACACTAGTCATCGAGACCAGCCCGACCATGGGCTGTCATGTCGGTCCGGGCTCGGTCGGCGTGGCGACACTGCGCAGCGACTGGAGACGATAAGGCATGCCTTCTGCACTGGAAAATCTGGTCGCCGTGCTCAAACGCGAGCGAGACCTGGGCGCGCTGGATACAGCGGTCGATGGCGGTTTGGGCGCGTATGCAGCCGAATGGCAAAACCAGGCGCGCGAACAAGCCCGACGTCCGCGCCACCAAATCCTCATAGACGAGATCGTTGACGCGCTGGGAGAATACGCCGGCATTGACGACAATGACGAACGCATCGTCCGCCTCAATTACTTGCTCGACCGCGCCACCAACCGCTTGCCACCACCACCTCGCTACAAGAACCGCCTGCCAGATTGGGAAGCGAAAATGAAGTCGCGGTCCCGTCCAAAACGCCGCGAGCATGCCGACCGCAAGCCAGCGCGACAGCAGCAACGTTCGCCGGGCAGACGCCGCCCCAGTTATGACGGCGAATCGTGGGACGATGATTATCTCCGCGGACCCAGCCACAACCGCCCGGACTTGCCACCTGTGCCACGCTTGAGCCGCCCGCCGAGACTGCCCCGCCAAGCTGACAGCGTAAGCGAACGCTTGGCTTTGCAGCAGGAACTTGATGCGCCGACAACGGACGTCAAAGGCATAGGCAGCAAGTTCGCCGAAATGCTGGCGCAGTTGGACTTGCATTCTATCCGCGACTTGCTCTACAGCTTCCCGCGCGCTTATCACGATTACACGCAGCAACAGTGCATCAAAGATATCGTGGTCGGCGGACCGGCAAGCACAGTCATCGCGACAGTCGAGCGATTTCACACTGTATCCAGCGGCGGCAGAAACGACCTGGTCATGGTGGTAGGCGATGGCAGCGGACGGCTGACGGCGCGCTTTTTTGGTCAAGGTTATAGCGCCATGAGGATGCGCCGCGGCATGCCGGTCGTGCTGCATGGCAAAGTCTCCTTTTTCCGTGATATGAAGCAGATGGCCAACCCGCAATGGGAAGAACTGGACCTGGACAACTTGACCATGGTCGGCATCGTGCCCGTCTATCGCATGACCAAGGGCTTGCGCCCGCGTTTGTTCCGACGCACCATGCAAGCGCTCACAGCGCAATGGGCGGACAAACTGCCCGATCCCCTGCCAAGCGCGCTTCTGGATCGATGCGATCTGGCCGACCTGGGCTGGGCAATCCGACAGCGACACTTCCCCGAAGGCGAAGATCATCGCGAACATGCCAACCGCCGCCTACTCTTCGACGAATTGCTGATGCTGCAACTGGCGCTGCTTGGCGCGCGGCGCGAATGGCAATCGCAGCCTGGCCTGCCGATGGAAGTCGTGGATGAGTTTCTGGAGTCCTTTGTGGCCGGTGCTTTTCCTTATGATCTGACTGGCGACCAGGCGCGGGCTGTTGCTGAAATCCGCAATGATATGCAGCAGTCGCTGCCTATGAACAGGCTTCTGCAAGGCGATGTCGGCAGCGGCAAGACAGCTGTGGCGATCGTCGCACTGGCCATCGCGCTTAAAAACAATTCGCAAGCCGCCATCATGGCGCCAACTGGCATCTTGGCAGAACAGCATTACCAAACCATCAGCGATACGTTTTCCAAGCTGGATTGGGAACAACAACCACAAATTGCGCTGCTGACCGGCGCGCTGTCAGCGAGCGAGCGCGAGTCCATTTATCAAGGTCTGGCGGATGGCGAAATCGACATCGTGATCGGCACTCATGCGCTGATCCAATCGGGGCTTGATTTCAAGAACCTGGCGCTGGCGGTCATCGACGAACAGCATCGCTTCGGAGTCGACCAGCGGGGGAATCTGCGTGGCAAGGGCTGTAATCCGCACTTGCTGGTCATGTCGGCGACACCATTTCCGCGCAGCTTGGCGCTTACTCTTTACGCCGATCTCGACCTCAGCATCATCAGCGAGAAGCCGCCCGGACGCAAACCCGTGCAAACGGAGATTATTGAGCCGATCGCGCGAGAACGTCTGCATGGCTTCGTAGAAAGCCAGCTTGCCCAAGGGCGTCAAGCTTTTTTCGTGCATCCGCTGGTGGAGGAGTCGGCTACGCTGGAGACGGCTTCGGCAACGGAAGCCTATGAGCGCCTGAGCCAAGTGTTTTATCGGCATCGCGTCGCTTTGCTGCACGGTCGCATGTCGGCCGCCGAGAAAGACAAGTTGATGACAGACTTCGCCGCGCATGAATATGATGTGCTGGTGACGACCACTGTGGCCGAAGTCGGCGTGGATGTGCCCAATGCCAGCGTCATCGTCATCGACGGCGCGAATCGATTTGGCCTGGCGCAGCTGCATCAATTTCGCGGGCGCGTGGGCCGGGGGGAGCACCCGTCTTATTGTTTTCTTCTGCCCGACAGCTCGTCCGAAATCGACCTGGAGCGGATTCGCGCGGCGCAAGACGGAACGATAAGCGAAGACGAGCTCAGCCATGCCGAACGGCGGCTGGCGGCCATGGAACAAACGACCGACGGCTTTGAACTGGCCGAGCTGGATATGCAGTTGCGTGGCAGTGGCAGTTTGCCTGGCAAGTTCCAAAGCGGCGCCAACATATTACAGCATTCACAGACGCTCACTCCGAAGCTGATTGAGCTGGCGCAGGCAGAAGCGCAGACTCTGTTTGAAGAAGACCCGGCGCTCAGGCTGCCCCAGCACGAGCAACTGGCAGCCATTCTGCGATCGCGCTTCCCCGTGCTCGGAGATATCAGCTAGTCAAGCACTTCTGCAATTGCAATTGCCAGGAAGTGGCGCGGATTCGGTTGGCGCAGATTTTTGCGCGCCCCTACAATATTGTGGCGACTTAGGGAGAGGCTTTATGGATGGCAGGGGCACTGCGCTGTATGCGGCATCGCTTGACCCGATTCATTACGGGCATATCAACATCGCGCTGCGGGCATCCCGCTTTTTCGATCGCCTCATTATCGCCATTTATGCCAACCCGCAAAGCAAACACATGCTCTTTGATGTCGAGGAGCGAGTGGCGCTGGCGGCAGAACTCTTCCAGAAATATCCCGCTATTTCAGTTGCGAGTTATTCTGTACTCACAGTAGAATATGCTAGGTCAGTCGGCGCAATAGCATTGGTACGAGGCTTGCGCGTATTTGGAGATTTTGAATTTGAATTTCGTATGGGCATGGCAAACAAAAAACTGGCGCCAGAGTTGGAAACAATCGCCATCATGTCGGACGAGCAGTACATGCACATCAGTTCCAGCACGATACGCGAAATCGCCCAGCTAGGCGGCGATGTCAGTTCGATGGCGCCGCCCAGCATTGCCAATGCCTTACGCAAGAAATATCGCCAGCACAAATCCAAAGCGCTTTGACAGGGAGGGTAGCGATGGACATTCAACATCTAGTGGATCGTTTGGAAGATTTGATTGACGAGGGACGCCATCTGTTTGGCACCAAGTACACCATGTTGGACGAAGAGCGCGCGCTGGAAATCATCGACCAGATGCGCATATCAATCCCCGACGAGATCGAGCGCGCGGCGAGGACGATCCAGCAGCGCGACCGCGTCTTGGCAGAAGCCAACGAAGAAGCGGCGCGCATCGTGCAGCAAGCCCGCCAGCACAGCGAAGACCTCATCGACGAGCAGGAAATGGTCAAGCAAGCCAAGGTCCGCGCCGAGTTTGTCATCGAGCAGGCCAATCTGGAAGCTGACAAGATCACTCAAGAAGCCGACCACTATGTCCTGGTGCAGCTCAGCCATCTGGAGCAGCAATTCGCCCATACCTTGGACGAGGTACGCAATGGCATCCAGCTGATGCAACATCAAGAGCCGGCCCAAGTCGAGCCAGAGGTGGAAGCACAGACCGTGCAAGCTCCCCAGCACAATGTCCCCCAACAGCCGATCAACTTCGGGCGTCCGGCGCAGGCGACCGCAACCAGCCCCATGTAATTCCTTGCACCCTCCAGGTTACTAATCCCGTCCAGACCTCACAATTTGAGGTCTGTTTGGCCTGCGCGCATCTCTACCTCGCCTATACTAAGCCCATCTGCATCCAAGCAAGCAATCGACCTTCGTGAGGCTAGTCTATTTTGTTGTTGCCTGGGTCACGGGCATCCACATTGCCCAGGCAGCGCCCCAAATAAACACAACCTTCTGGCTGAGCGGCATCATCCTGTGCCTGGCGCTGGGCTGGGCATTCCGCCGCAGTCCTTGGCTTCTGCTGCTGGTCACAGTCGCGGCTCTTTGCGGCGGCGCTTGGCAGGCGGCACTCATCCCACCCAGCAGCGAGATCGCCGCGTACAATGGCAGCGCAGGCACGGTCACCGGCATCGTAACAGCCGAGCCAGATCTGCGCGACGACCGCATTTTGCTGCGCGTTGACGCAGAAAGCATCTTCGTCCACAACCACGACCAAGCCACCAGTGGACTCGTGCTCGTCGAAGCGGACCGCAGCGCCACAGTTGCCTATGGCGAACGCATCCGCGCGACTGGCAGGCTGGAAATGCCGCCGAGCTGGGACAGTTTCTCCTATGCCGAGTACCTGACGCGGCAGGGAGTCTTCAGCCGCCTGCCCAATGCCGCTGTGCAAGTCATTAGCGCCGGGCATGGCAGCCCCATTCAGTCGCTGCTCATTGAACTGAAGCAGAGCGTAAAGCGCAACATCGGCGATGCGCTGCCAGATCCTCAAGCCAGCTTGCTGACGGGCATCTTGACCGGCGACGAAAGCGGAATCTCGGCTGAATTGGCAGAAGATTTTTCTCGCGTTGGCGCATCGCATGTCATCGCCATCAGCGGCTTCAACATGGTGATCGTTAGCGCCGTCGTCTTCCGGGTGATATTAGCGCTTTCGGGCGGCGACAAGTCATTCGCGGGTTTCTGCGCAGTGGTGATCATCATGATCTATGCCGTATTCGTCGGCGGCAGCCCGGGAGTCATGCGCGCGGCATTGATGAGCAGCCTGGTGATTGTTGGCGACTTGCTGCGGCGCAAAACATACAGGCCGGCTTCGCTGGCTTTCGCGGCGCTGATTCTGTTGAGCGACCCCAATGTGCTGCACGACCTGGGCTTCCAGTTGAGCTTTTGCGCCGTGCTGGGGCTGGTTCTCTTTGCCGATCCGCTCTCGTTGGGCCTCAAGCGCCTGCTGCAGCGCATCTTGCCCAGGCGATTGGCGCTGCCCTTGCACGGACTGCTGGCCGAGCCGCTGGTCGCAACGATAGCTGCGCAGATCACCACATTGCCACTGACAATTTTGTACTTCGGGAAGCTATCGCTGGTGGCGCTGCCCGTCAACCTGCTGATTGTGCCGGGGCAGGCTGCGCTGCTGGTGCTGGGGCTGGCGGCAGTCGCGGTCTATGTCTTTGTGCCGGCGCTGGGAACGTTGCTGCTGTGGGCGGACATGGTCTTCTTGTCCTGGACGATCGGCGTGGTGCGCGCCTTCGCTCAGCTGGAATTCGCAGAGTTGCTTGTCGATTTGGATGGGCGAGTCATCCAAGCCTTTTATATTTTGCTGATTGGGGGCGCCATCATGAAAGACGCGCAGCTGCCATTCGCGCACAAGCTACTGGCATTTGTCCGCAGACGAATTGTGGTCTTCGGCATGGCCGGCAGCGCTTGCGCCATGATCGCCTTGATGCTGGCGATGCTGTTCAGCCGCAGCGATGGACAACTGCATGTTTGGCTGCTGGATCTCGGGCACAGCAATGCCGTTCTGATGCAGTCGCCTGGCGGGGCGCAGATTCTTGTCGATGGCGGACGTTTTCCATCGCGCCTGTTGACGGCGATTGGCGACCGCCTGCCCTTCTATGACCGCACAATCGAGCTGCTGGCGATCACGCATCCAGACGAGTGGGATATCTCCGCATTGAACCAGGTGATGGAGCGCTACGAGATTGGCGCGGCGCTATATCACGGACAGCCGAATCATGGCGAAGTCTTTGAGCAAATTGAGAAGCAGCTGGATACGAACGGGACGCCCTTTGCCCCAGTGCGCGCCGGGTATCGGATTCAGCTGGACGACGGCTTGGTCTTGGATGTGCTGCATCCGCCTGCCAGGCCCTCTATCACCGACAATTTGCATGATAGCGCGCTGGTGCTGCGCGTCAGCTATGGCAGCGCGTCCTTCCTGCTGACATCCGACCTCGGGCTCGATGGGCAGCGAGAACTGCTCAGCCGCGGCGCTTCACCAGCAGCGACCATTTTGCAGCTGCCACAGCATGCAACCCGCTCTTCGCTGGATGAGGAATTTCTTCGCCGGGTCCAGCCGCAACTCGCCATGGTGCAGATCGATGCCGCCAACCGTCGCGGCGACCCAGACCCGGACACACTGGACATGCTGGATGAGGATCTGCCAGTCCTTCGCACAGACGAAGCCGGCACGATCCATATCAGCACCGATGGCGAGCGATTGCATGTGCACAGCTAGTAGGTAATAGCAACGCGCCTTCCACTAGCCGCCGATTCCAGGATCGCATCACAAATGACAGCATTGCGGTAGCCGTCTGCGAACGTGGCGCCATAGGGCGCGACATCAACGTCATTGACGATGGCATTGAAGAAATGGTGGAATTCGTGCACAAAGCTGTGTTCCCAGCCGATGATGTGTCCGTGGGGCCACCAATTCGCCCAGTAAGGATGATGCCCTTCGCTGACCAGCACATTGTGGAAGCCTTGCGTGGTATCGGGCTGCTCGCCCTTCCAGAAGACATTCAGTTCATTCAGCCGTTCCAGGTTGAAGACGATGGAGCCGTTTTCGGCGTTGATCTCGAATGAATTGAAGTTCTTGCGACCTTGTGCAAAGCGAGTCGCCTCGACCGTGCCCAGCGCGCCGTTCTCGAAGTCCAGCAGCGCCACAAAGCCATCGTCCACATCGGAATGAGCCATGCCGCCGCTGCCATCGGGTCGTTCGGTGATCCAGGTGCGCGCCAAGCCCGAGGCTGCCCGCGGCTCTCCCACCAAGAAACGCGCCAGGTCGATGATATGCGCGCCCAGGTCGCCCAGCGCGCCGCTGCCGGCGATCGATTTGTCAAAGCGCCAACTGGTCTCCATGGCACGGTCCATGCCCCACTCTTGCAGATAGACCGCCCGCCAATGATAAATCTGCCCCAGCGCGCCGCTTTCGATGAGTTTTTTGGCTTGCTGCACAGCCGGCACAAAGCGATAGTTGAAGGCGACCATGTGCTTGACGCCGGCTGCTTCCACCGCATCCAGCATGGATTTGGCTTCTTCGGCAGTGCGCGCCAGCGGTTTTTCGCAGAATACGTGTTTACCAGCTTTTGCCGCGGCGATGCATGGTTCGGCATGCGCATCGTTGGGTCCGCCATTGTCCAGCACATCGACATCGGCATCGGCAACCAGCTCGCGCCAGTCGGTGTAGGCGCGTTCGTAGCCATAGCGCTGGGCGGCTGCATTGACGGCGCTTTCATTGCGACCCGCGATAGCCACCAGGCGCGGCACAGCTACTGGCGGATACATCATGTAGGGAATGGTTTTGAAGGCATTGGTATGCGCTTTGCCCATGAAGGCATAGCCGATCATGCCGATGCCCAGCCGGGGCGCGTCGCCGGCGCTGGCTTCTGCCGCCTGGCTCGTGAACGTGCTGCTGACTTGCTGTTCGTCTGCCATTTTCTGTCTCCTATTCGTCGGCGAAGGCCGCATCAAATGCCACTGCCGATGCGGTAAAGTCGTTGGCTTTTACCCAGGCGGCCGACTCGGTCGCGCCAAATTCGCGGTCCATGCCGCTGTCTTCCCATTCCACAGATAGTGGACCTGTGTAGCCGATACGATTCAGCGCGCGGATCATCGAATCGATATCCAGATCGCCGCGCCCGGGCGAGACGAAATCCCAACCGCGCCGATGATCGCCAAAGTTCAAATGCGAGCCCAGGATGCTCGTTACATTGTCCAGCGTAACTTTGGAGTCCTTGACATGCACATGGAAGATGCGGTCGGAGAAGCGGTCGATGAACTTTACAGGATCGAAGAGCTGGTGAATGAAGTGGCTGGGGTCGAAATTGAAGCCAAAACAGGGGTGGCCGTCCAGCGCCTCCAAAGTCTTTTCCGCCGTATAGATGTCGTAGGCGATTTCGCCTGGGTGGGCTTCCAGCGCGAACTTGACCCCAAGCTCGGCATAGACATCCAGGATGGGCTTCCAGCGCGCGGCGAAGTCTTGATAACCGGCGTCGACCATCTCGTCGGATGTAGGCGGGAAGCGATAAATTAGATGCCAGACCGGGCTGCCAGTGAAGCCATTGACGACATCCACGCCAAAAGCCTTGGCGGCGCGGCCTGTATCCATCATCTCTTGGGCGCAGCGCTCTCGCACGCCGTCGGCGTCGCCATCGCCCCACAAGCGGTCGGGCAGGATGGCGCGGTGACGTTCGTCGATCATCGCGTCGGCCACACACTGCCCGACCAGGTGATTGCTGATTGAGAAGGTTTGCAAGCCATGCTGCGCCAACAGGTCTTTGCGCGACTGAATGTAGCCATCGTCGGCCAGCGCTTTGTCGACCTCAAAGTGGTCGCCCCAGCAAGCCAGCTCCAGCCCGTCATAGCCGAATTCGGATGCTTTTGCGGCCAGGGTTTCGATCGGCAGGTCTGCCCACTGCCCGGTGAACAAGGTTACGGCTCGTGCCATCAGACATGTCCTTTCAACTGCGAATACGCTGTCCCGATTTTGTTCGGGCCATTATAGCTTGCAGCGCCCCAATGACAAATACCGCCGCCGTGGAGCGGTGAATTCCGTGGGTATGGCGCCACCTGCTCCCGATCGGTCGACAAAATCTGCGCGTGCTTTGCTCCCGATCTGTCGACAAAATCCGCGCGTGCCGTTGCCTCCCCCCGACTTTTCGGGGGGACCGAGGGGGGTGCTCCCGGTTTTTGCGCCAAGCGCGCCAGCGCGTTATGATTTTCATACAGCAGCCAGCCACAGCGAGGTTTCGCACCATGTATAACGGACTGAACATCATCGACTTTCATGTGCACTTCCCGACGCAAAGCCACTGGATAATCGAACGAGGACCGAACTGGCGACAGCGCTATGTGGAGCGCATCGGCGAAAAACGCGCCAAAATCGCCCGCGAACACGCCATGAAATACAACCGTCAATGGCGCGCCACCTGGGGATTCGACCCGCCCGAACGCGGAGACTATACCGACGAAGAGCAAGCCGACCGCTGGGCAGCCGAGATCGACATGTATGGCTTGCGCGCGGTGGGCTTTGTGACCGGTGGCGGCAACAAGAACCTGGCGAGCATCGTCCAGCGCCATCCCGACAAGTTCATCGGCTTCGCCCATCATTACCTGTTTAGCGAGGGCGCCGCGGATGAACTGAAACGCGCCGTGAGCGAAGATGGCTTGAAAGCCTACAAGCTGCTTGCGCCAGCGCTGGACCGCCCGGTCGAAGATATGGACGCCTACCCGGTCTGGGAGATGTGCGCCGAGCTGGATATTCCGGTGCTCATTCATTTTGGCATCCAGGGCAGCGGCGGCGGCATCGCCTGGCACCAGAATATCAACCCGCTGAAGCTGCACAATGTCGCCAAAGACTTCCCCGAAGTAACGTTCGTCGTGCCGCATTTTGGCTGTGCCTGGATCCGCGAGACCTTGCAGCTGTGTTGGGCTTGCGGCAATGTCTGCATTGATACGAGCGGATCGAACCAATGGGTGAAATGGGTGGATGGCGAGTGGGATACCAAGAAGCTCTTCCGCAAGTACATGGAGACCATCGGGCCCGAGCGCATCATCTTCGGCACCGACTCCAGCTACTTCCCGAGGGGATTCGCCGAGCCCTATTTGACAGACCAGATCCGCGATGTGCGCGAACTGAATTATCGTGAAGATGACATCCAGCTGATCTTCGGTGGCAACGCGGCGCGCCTGCTCAAGGTCGAGTTGTGAGCGAAGCGACAGTTGGAGTGGCTAATTTGCTGGATACAGACACCCCCCTCGGTCCCCCCGACAGGTCAGGGGGAGGCAACGGCACACGCGGATTCTGTCGGCAGGTCGGGGATGGGGAAACGCCATATACACGGAATTCGCCACTCCCGGGGCGATTAGCATGGATTTGGGACACAGAGATTCTCTGTGCTCTCTGTGTCTCTGTGGTGAATTGACCTTGTGTCAAGCATGACGAAAAAGTTATATCCAGGAATATAGACACTCCCCGACAGTTGGCGATTTGGCATTGGCGCGCAGATGCGTTACAGTGAAGATGCTCTATCAAAATCCAAATAGGAATGAGGAGACGAATATGCGTTTCATCAAACTCTTTGCCGTCTTGGCTGTACTGATTGCCTTGGCGTCGCTCGGCACAGTTGCGCTGGCGCAAGATGATATGGTCGAGATTGAGTACTGGCAATACAATTTCCAGGCGCGGGTCGATGCGATGAATGAGCTCATTGCGCAATTCGAAGCGGAGAACCCGGGCATCAAAGTCGTGCATAACAGCGACATCCCCTATGCAAACTTCCGCGATGAACTGGCTGCCTCTGCGCCGGCGGGCGTTGGCCCTGATGTGGTCACGCTCTTCTACGGCTGGATTCCGGCCTTCGTAGACGCTGGCTATCTCGTGCCCTTGCCCGAAGACCCCTTCAGTGAAGATTTCATCCTGGAGCACTTCTCGCCCATGGTCGCCAATTCCAAGTTTGAAGGCAGCTACTGGGCGATCCCGACAGCTGTGCGTTCGCTGGCGATGTTTTGGAACAAAGACATCTTTGCCGCGGCCGGGCTCGATCCAGAATCGCCACCCGCCAATCTCGACGATTTCGTAGCGGCTGCCATCGCCACGACTGTCTATGATGGCGATATGGATGTCTTCAACATCACACAGCAGGGACACGCGGCCGCGCTGGCATCGCAAGACCACCACTGGTTCCGCGAGGTGCTGCTGCGGCAATATGGGGGCGCGCCCTACAGCGATGACGGGCGCACGGTGACCTACAACAGCGAAGAAGGCTGCGCGGCGTTCGGCTGGCTTGCCGCCTTTGAAACCGAGCACATGACGGGCAGCAACGACATCCTTGACGGCTCGACAAACGCCTTCGTCAATGGCGATACCGCGCTGCATGTCGATGGCTCCTTCCGCATCGGCACGATCGCCAGGAACAACCCCGAGCTGAATTATGGCGTTGCCGAGCTGCCAGTCGGTCCCAACGGCGAGAGCCACACTTTCGGCTCGTACTGGACGCATGGCATCACGCGCCGCGCCAATGACGACCCAGCCCGCCTGGAAGCCGCTGTCAAGTTCCTGCAATTCATCACCACACCCGCGGCCGGCACGCTCTGGGTCAACAGCGTGGGCGAATTGCCAGCGCAGGCAGCCGCCGCCAGCGACGAAGCCATCTTGTCCGACCCCATCCTCGGTCCCTTCTCGGCTGGCTTGGCCTACTCGCACGCGACCTTCTTTGTCGATGAAAGCGCGCAACGTCAAGTGCTGATCGATGCTTTCGACAATGTACGCCTGGGTGGGATGGATCCCTGCGAGGCGCTGGACGAAGCCGCCGCAATCGAACAGGAGTTGATCGACTCCTTCTGGGCAAGCCGCTAATCCGAGCGAAGCTGATCCAGCTATCGTAAACCGCGTCAGATGCTCACTTGTTTGGCGCGGTTTCAAATTACTGGTTTCTGCTTCAATCTGTCGTGTTTCATGTAGCGGTTGCTGTCAAACATATCTCGATTAGAAGTTGAGGGAAGCCCTTGGAGAAGAAAAAGTTCAAGAATGAAGAAATCTACGACGCTGGATATGACGAGGGTTATGAGGCTGCGCTTGCCACTCATGATCTCGCAGAGGCGCGAGAATATGAGGAGGGATTTGCAGCTGGACGTCGCCAGGCAGCACGCAGAAAAGAGCTTGCGAAACAGCGAGCCTACGAACGCGGACTGCTTGAGGGCGAAGCTTACATCGCTGAAGCTGCCTACAAGAAAGGCTTGGCAGCGGGCGCCCGCAACAAAACCGCATTTACGATTGGCCTTATCGCCGGCATCTTTGGCCTGTGGGGATTAGCGCATATCATCAACGACAAAGTCGGAAGCGGCATCGTATGGATGTTTGTCGGTATGCCAATCGCTGCGATTCTCATGGGGGGCTTGGCAGCCACCGGCATTGGAGCTATCGCCGTCCCGCCACTGTGGATTTACTCTGTTTATTCGCATGCCAAGAATGGAGCCAGCTACATATAATCTCTAATTGCGAATAGCCGCGAAAGCGCGAATGCAGCATGATTGCATCCAGCATTAAGCAGGTATGGGAATCACTCGAATGACTCTCGCTCGCAAGAAGGTCGTTTGGGCCTACATTTTCCTGGCCATCCCCATCGTTTTCTTCGCCTACATCCGCATCTACCCCGCCCTCTTCGCCTTTCAGATGAGTCTGCACGATTACAACCCGCTAGCGGTTGAACAGCCCTATGTGGGCTTGGATAATTACGAGCAACTGGTCAAGGAGCTGAACAAGCGCAAATCCCCCACCAAGGCGGCATTCCAAAACACGGCAAATTATCTGCTGCTGGGCGTGCCCATCCAGCTTTGCCTGGCGCTGATGATCTCGCTGATGCTCAACGAAATCCGCTTTATGAGCACTTTTTACCGCATCATGTTCTTTTTGCCTTTCGTCACCTCGACTATTGCCATCGCCTGGGTCTTCCGCATGTTGTATCAGCCGCGCTTTGGCTTGATCAATGTCATGCTGCAGCTGGTCTCCCTTCCCCAGCAGCCTTTTCTCAATAATCCCAGGCAGGCGCTGCCATCGGTGCTTTCGCTGGTGGTTTGGCAGGGCATGGGCTTCGCCGTCATCATCTTCCTGGCAGGCTTGAAGCAGATCCCGCGCACTTATTATGAAGCCGCCGAGGTCGATGGCGCCAGCCGCTGGCACACTTTCCGCTTTATCACGCTGCCGCTGCTTAACCCAACCATCGTATTCCTGCTGGTCTTGCAGACGATATCGTTCTTGCGCATGTTCGCTCCCGTTCTGGCGATGACGGAGCAAGGGCGTGGCGGCCCCCTGGATTCGACGACGACCGTGGTGCTGCGCGTCTACCGCGAGGCTTTCACGAGTTTCAATATGGGTTACGCCTCGTCGCTGACAGTGGTGCTCTTCGCCTTCATTCTTGTCATCACCATCATTCAGTTGCGGGTCACAGCGCGGCGGATTAACTGAGTGGGCGCTATGGAATCGATCACTCCCAGCAACCTCTTCAAGGAACGCAGCGATTCCCGCGCGGTGGGCAGGGGTCGCGGCGAATGGAAGTATCGGGCTTTTTCTTACCTGGTGCTGACGGTCTGCGCGCTGACGATGGTCGTGCCTTTCATCTGGATGCTTTCTACTTCGCTCAAGCCCGAAAAAGAGATCTTGCGGCGCAACTTCTTCCCCAATCAAGCCACTGTGGACAACTACAGCGAGGTCATCACCGAGACGAACCTGCCGCTATGGTACAAGAATTCTTTCATTGTGGCGGTATTCAGCACGATCAGCGTGGCTTTCTTCGATTCGCTGGCCGGTTATGTCTTCGCCAAGTACAACTTCCCCGGCAAGCGCCCCATCTTCATCATCTTTTTGACATCGTTGATGGTGCCGACCGAGATGCTGATCATCCCCTGGTTCATCATGTCGTCCAACCCGCCCATAGGCGGCACTTGGGTCGATACCTACTGGGGCATAGCCTTTCCTGGCGTCATCACGGCTTCTGGCATCTTCCTGATGCGCCAGTTCATGCAGGGCGTGCCCGACGAGCTGTTGGATGCCGGGCGCATTGACGGCGTCAGCGAGTTCGGTTTGTATTGGCGCGTGGCGGTGCCGCTCAGCCTGCCAGCCATTGGCGCGCTGTGCATCTTCAACTTTTTGGGCAATTGGAATGCATTCATTTGGCCCCTCATCGCCACCAGCAAGAGCGAGATGTTCACCTTGCCGGTGGGCATACAGCTCTTTTCGTCCGAGGCGCAAACGCCCTGGAATCTGATTATGACGGGCGCGTCGCTTTCGGTGGTGCCGCTGCTGATTGTGGTCATCATATTCCAGCGCTACATAATCGAGGGCATCGCGCTGACCGGGCTCAAAGGCTAGGCATGGCGCGCGCCGATTCCAGCTTTCCACATCCGCTTTACGACAAGTTCGTCTTGCAGCCTTTCTTCGCCGATGCCAAGGTCTATTATTATGCTCCGATGCTGGCGGCCAATCGCGCGCATGCTGTCATGCTCTGCAAGTGCGGCATCATATCGCGGGAAAATGCCGCGGGGCTGCTGGATGCGCTGGAACAAGTCGAGGCGCTGGGCGTCGACGGGCTGAGCTATCGCGCGGGAACAGAAGACCTTTTCTTCGCCATGGAGAACAAGCTCATTGAATTGGCTGGCGCGGCGCATGGCGGTAACTTGCAGCTGGCGCGCAGCCGCAACGACCTGGGCTATGCGCTGACACGCCTGGCGCTGCGCAGGCTGCTGCTCGAAGCGCTGGACGACCTGCTGTCCCTGCGCGAAAGCCTGCACGAGTTCGCCTGTGCGCACCTGCACACGCTGATGCCTGGCTACACGCACACGCAGCCGGCCCAGCCCACCACCCTCGCGCATTATATGGCTGGCGTTTTGGCTGGTTTGGCGCGGGATACGGCGCGTATGCGATTCGCCTGGGAGACCAACAACCAGAGTCCACTGGGCGCAGCTGCCTTGACGGGAACGGCTTTCCCAATCGACCGTGATTTGAGCGCGCGTCTGTTGGGCTTTGACAGCGTGATGCACAGCACCTACGACAGCATCGGCGCATCGGACAACCTGACGGATGTCTCGGGCGCGTTGAGCTCGCTGGCGGTGAATTTATCGCGATTTACGAAAGACATGCTCTTTTGGGCGACGCAAGAAAGCGGCGCGATCCGCATTCACAGCAGCTTCTTGCAGATCAGCTCGATCATGCCGCAGAAGCGCAACCCGGTCGTGCTGGAACATCTGCGGGCGCGCATTAGTCGCATGCTGGCGCAGGCGCAGGGAATCGCGCTGCAATGCCACAACATCCCTTTCGGCGATACGCAAGACATTGAAGACGAGATCTTCCCGCTGCTCTTCGGCTCGGTCGAGACAGCAAAGGCGATTCTGCAGCTTTACGCCGCCGTTATGGACAGTCTGGAGGTCAATGCGCAGCATCTGCGCGGACGGGCTGCTGCGGGTTTTACCACTGTCACCGAGCTGGCCGATACCCTCGTGCGCGAAACTGGGCTGCCTTTCCGACAGGCGCACAGCATCGTCTCGGCGCTGGTCAGTCATGCGCAGGTGGAAAATCTTTCGCCAGCAGATCTGACCGCGGAGACACTGCGCCAGGTCGCGGCAGATAGTCTGGGACTGGAGATTTCGCTAAGCGACGAAGCCTTCCGGCGCGCGCTGGATGCGCAGGCATTTGTCGATTCGCGGGGACTGTATGGAGGCGCAGCGCCCACAGCAACAGCGGAAGTCCTGGCGACGCAGCACAGGCAAATCCAAGCCGACCGGCAGTGGCTGGATGACCGCCACGATGCGCTGGCCGCGGCGGACAAACTACTGCAAGACGAGATCGCCGCGCTGCTTACTCCAGCGTGAGAAGATAGGCGATGATGTCGTACACTTCTGCCTCGCTGAAGATCTGCGCATAATTGCTCGGCTTGATGCCAGCCTCATAGTCCTGCACAACGAAGTCGCTCGGGTTGACAATGGCATTGAAGAGATAGTCAACGGCATGTTGCCCATCCACACGGGTTTCCGCGCGCGCGGCGATATTTTGCAAGCCAGGACCAATCAGACGCGATTCGCTGTCGATGAAGTGGCAGCCAGCGCAGGCGAAGCCGGCATCGCTTTGCAACTCGGCAAATAATGCTGCGCCGCGTTCGGCATCGGCGCTATCGGGCAGTGCAATCTCGCCGTAAACAGACATGTCCACCGGCGGGGCCTCATCAGCAGGGTCGGGATCGTCGATATCGGAGCGACCTTCCAAGGTCATCAGATAGGCGACGATATCAAAGATCTCCAGTTCGCTGTAGATTTCCGCCCAATTCGCTGGCATCAGATCGGCATCGTAGCCCTCGACCACATAGGCATTCGTATCAACGATGGACTGATAGATGTATTCCGCGGGGCTTTGCTCGGGTGAACGTTCGGCTGCGCGCTCTTTGATATTCAGCAAGCCTGGACCGATGAGTTTCTTTTCGCTGCTGGGGCTGTGGCAGTTGGCGCAGGAGTAATTTGCGGCATCCTGGAATGTCTGAAAGAGGACGGCGCCATTCTCTGCGTTGCGCACGGCGACCAGCCTGTCGATAGGCGATTGCGGCGGGCTGGTTGGTTCAGGAGTCGCTGTCGGCTCGGGCGTGGCGGTCGGAGGCAGGTCGGTCGGCGTGGCAGTCGGAGCTATGGTTGTGACAGTGGGCGCCATTGTTGGTGTCTCTGTAGCGGAGTCGCTCACTGTTTCTGCCAGCGCCGTGTTGGTCGGCGGCTGCATGACGGGCTGCTCAAAGCTGCCACATCCAGCCAATACCATGCACAGCATGATGCAAACGCAGAGATAGAGCCAGTTTGTCTTTGCAGTCGTTTGTTTCGTCTGTGTCATGCTGGTCGCGCCTCGCCCGTTGGATGATGATCAACTGCGCGCATTATGGCAAACTGCCGCGCGAAAATGTAGGGGCAGCCCGCCACAATGTCGCCGATGCGCTATAGACAGTGGGCGCAGGCTGTGCTAGGCTATCTGCATGATTGGTCGCCGATGCGTGACCCAATTGCCCAGAATGAAAGGAGCGCGGGGAAGCAGCACATCCCCACAGCAGAAAATATGGCTAATCACAAATCCGCGATAAAGCGAATCCGCCAAAACGAGAAGCGGCGTCTGCACAACCGCAGTTATCGCAACCGCGCGCGCACTTTGGTCAAAAAAGCCCGGGACGCCATGGATAGCGGCGACCTGCAACAAGCTCGCGATGCCACCTACGCAGCCATGCGCGACTTGGACAAGCTGGCCAGCCGCGGCGTCGTGCACAAGCGCAATGCCGCCCGCCGCAAGAGCCGCTTGATGAAGCAGTTGAACGCGCTCGAAGCGTAGGCGCAAGCTAAATCGCTTCCAGAAGGTCTAGCAGTCTGTCGATTTCGGCGCGACTGTTGTATTGCCCAATGCCGATGCGCACCATGCCTTGCGGTCGCTGCAGCCGCTGCATGATCTCCTGCGCATAATAGTCGCCACTCCAAACATAGACATGATGCTCAGCCATGAATTCGGCAATTTCGTCGGGTGTCATGCCCTCTTTGACCATCGCCACGGTGGGCACGCGCCAGTCAAAGCGAGCGCTATCGGTGATGCCAGCGATGCTCACGCCCTTGATCGCGCCCAGACCATCAATTAATGCAGTAACCAACTCGCGTTCATAGGCTTGCACGGCCAGCAGGCCACGTTTCATCGTGGCAGCGCGTCCTGCGTATTGTGGCAGATCGACCCCGCCGAATTCCCTGCCTATCGTCTGCCAATGCTCGAGGCAAGCCAGCAATCCATGCCAAGTTTCATAGCTGGGCGTGCCAACTTCCCATCGCCAGGGCGCAGCATCTTTGGCGGGCCGCACTTTGTAGACGGGCAGCCGATTCAGCAGTTCTTCGCGTCCCCACATAACGCCCAGGTGCGGTCCATAAAACTTATAGGACGAGCAAAGCAAGAAGTCGCAGCCCAGCGCTTGCACATCGATCGGCACATGGGGCGCGCTTTGCACGGCGTCGACGACATGCCAGGCGCCGACCGCATGCGCCATATCGGCGATCTGGTCGACAGGATTGATCGTGCCCACGGCGTTTGACGCATGCACGGTGGCGACCAATCGCGTCTTGTCAGAAAGCGCCGCTTCCAGCGAGCCCATATCCAGCGTGCAGTCGTCGGCATGGATATCCACCCATTTCACCTGCAAGCCGCGGTCTCGGGCGATCAACGTCCAGGGCGCGACATTGGCATCGTGGTCCATGCGCGTCAGCACGATTTCATCGCCAGGAGAAAGTGTTTGGGCGATGGCGCGGCTGAGGGCGAAGCACAAGGTGGTCATGTTGGGGCCGATGACGATTTCGGCAGGACTGGGCGCATTGAGAAAGTCGGCCATGGCGCGGCGCGTCTCGGCTACCATGGCATCATTGCGCTTGCTCGTCGCAAAGCTGCCGCCCGAATTGGCGTTCATCGTTCGGTAATAGCTGCTCACGGCATCGATCACCATTTGCGGGACTTGCGTGCCGGCCGGGTTGTCCAAGAAGACAGGCAGTGTGCCGTCATCGGCGCGGTGGCTCAAAGCTGGGAAAAGCGGGCGGATGGCTTCCGCGCGGAATGTCATATATTCATCCTTTGGCGCTGCAAGTGGCTGTCAGATAGAACCATGCACAGCGATTTGACCACAAAGACAACCTGGCACAAAGGGTGCGCTTGGCTGGCTCTGGCTGTCATTCAGCTGGCAATTCGATAGCCGCGCGGACTTGCCTCGCCAAGCGCAGGAAGTCGCTGTGATAGAGCATGTCTGGCTTTCGCGGTCGGGGCAGATTGATAGCAATATCGGCGACCAGTTTGCCCGGGCGCGGCGACAAAACGAGGACGCGGTCGGCCAGCAGCACCGCCTCGGCGATATCATGGGTGACCATTAGGATGGTCTGTCGGGAGCGGGCGCGCAGACGCAGCAATTCCAGGCTGAGTTTCTCGCGCGTTAGCGCATCGAGCGCGCCAAAAGGTTCGTCCAGCAGCCAGACTTGTGGCGCTTGCACGATGACTCTTCCCAGCGCGGCCCGTTGAGCCATCCCGCCAGAGAGCTCGGCCGGATAAGCTCGCTCAAATTGCTGCAAGCCCAATTGCGGAAGCAAGTCGCGGACGATCTGGTGGCGCTGTGGGCGCGGCAGTCCAGCCAGTTCCAGTGGCAGGGAGATATTGTCCAGCACAGTCCGCCAGGGCAGCAAATTGGCAGCCTGGAACATAATGGCGACATCATCCAGCGGCGCGGTGATCGGCGCGCCCAGGTATGTTGCTTCACCAGCGCTCGGCGCGAGCAAGCCCGCCACGATGCGCACCAGTGTGCTCTTGCCACAACCGCTCGGTCCCACTAGACAGACGAATTCGTCCGCGGCGATCTCCAGCGAAATTGGACCGAGTGCAGGCAGCGGCGCGCTGTCGACAGCGGAATAGCTGTGTTGCAGGGCGTGCAGGCTTATGGTCACTCAGCAGCCACAATGAACTGGTTGCTGAACGCGTCGCCAAGCACAACTGGCGATGCGCCCAGGAAGCCCATGCGCTGCAGTGTATCGTGCATCGCCTGCCAAGAAGCCATATCGCTGATGCCCAGTTGGTCGGCGTCCCAAAGCTCAATCGTGTTCAGCAAGATGATGAACTGCGACAGGGTTTGGGCATCGAAGCGACTCTTGAGCTGATCGGCCAGGTCGGCGCGGCTGGCGGCCAGGTCGGCGCGGCTGGGGAGTTCGCTGAGAAAGTCACTTTGTGCTTCGGCAGCCGATTCCAGCGCCTTCAGCAACGAATCGTCGCGCTGCAGCGATTCCACATACGCAAGGCTGGCAAGATAGGCGGCGGCCGGATTGTCGATTGTGGCTCGCAGCGCTTCAGCAAAGGAGCTGACCAGGCGCTGCACGGCGGCGGAATCGTCATCCAGGAGCGCACGGCTGATGATCAAGCCGTTGGAAACCAGATCGACTTGCGACGCGACGGAAGTTACCGCGACAGCCTGCACATCGCCACAATCGCCAGCGTCGGCAAGCTGCTGGATTTGCAGCGGCTCGTTGTTGATATAGACCACAGCGGCATCCACCAAGCCCAGGCAGAATACCTCGGGCGCGTTGAAGCCGATCTCGGTAAGCTCAATATCGGCTTCGGTCAAGTTTGCGTTGTGCAGCAGAGCGGTCAGGCCGCTGTAACTTGCGCCGAAGCGGCCCGGGATGCCGACTATTTTCCCGCGCAGATCGCCAAGATCGGACAAGTTGAGCGCGCTGTCATATACCAGCCCGACCGGATATTGCTGAAACCACTCGAAGGCATAAACAACATCGCGGTCTTGCGAACGGGCCAGGATGACTTGCTCGCCACTGACGACGCCATAATTCGCCTGCCCGACAGCCACCAGATCGAGCACTTCTGGCTCTTGCAGATGCTCCAGCGAAACAGCAAAGCCCGCCTCTTCAAAGTAGCCCGCTTCAATGCCCATATAGAAGGGCGCGAACTGCACATTGGGTACGAATGTCAACAGGATGCGCTCGTCCAGCGGCTGGTCCTGGGCAACGGCGGCGCTTGGGACAAGCAGCAAGCCGATGATGACAATGGCAAGTAGCTTGGACATAGGGATTGTTTATCTCCTGCGAGGCTAGTGTCAAGTCCTGGGACGTCTGCGCCAGGCCAGGATGCGCCACTCTATGTAGGCAACCAGGCTGTAGAGCGCAAGCGCGAGCGTTGTCATGGTCAGGGCGCTGACGATGACCAGTGGCGTATCATAACGGCTGCGCGCGGCAATCACCAGTGCCCCCAAGCCATAACGCGCGCTGACAAATTCGCCCACCACAGCGCCTATCACAGCCAGGGTCGAGCTGGTCTTTAAGCCAGCCAGGATGATCGGCAACGCAGCCGGCAACTCCAAATGACGAAAGGTCTGCCAGCGGCTGGCGCGCAGTGAGCGAAACAGATCAGTAAGGCTGGGCTCGAGGCCGCGGATGCCCGCGATCGTGTTCACCAGCGTCGGGAAAAAGACAATAATGGCGGTTGTAACGATCTTGCCGGTCAGGCCCGTACCAAACCAGATCACCAACAGCGGCGCATAAGCCACGATGGGTGTTGATTGAAAAGCCACGATGAGCGGCGACAGCAAGCTTTCAAGCAGCGGCGCTTTGGCAATTGAATAACCCAGCGCCAACCCAAAACTCACGCCGATGCACAAGCCGAAGAGCATTTCTTCGAGCGTGGTACTTGCATGTTTGAGCAGGCTGCCGTCTGCCAGTGCATTGGACAGGGCGCTTGCGACTGCGCCGGGAGACGGCAACAATATGGGCGAGATCAACTCCAGGCTGACAATCAACTGCCAGAGCGCGATCAAGAGCAGGATCGTGCCCAGGGGCGCCAACATGCGCAACCACTTTCGCCGGGATCGCGCCGGGGGCTTGCCGAGATACCGCTGCGGCTGCATGATTGGCGTCCACCCTGCCCCGTTGAATCGTTGAGATGAAGCTGCGCCAGTGTAGCAGGAACCGGGGCTGATTCAATATGGGGCAGACTGTGCAGATTGGCAAGTTGCTCGGATGTATCGCCCAGATTGGCAAGCCTAGCCAGCCGCGAAGATTTCTGGTTCTTGCTCCGGCAATTCGCCATCGTCGACGGCAGCCGGCAGCAGCTCGGCATCAGCTTTCAGCAACGTGAGGCTGAAGCGACCGCCCCTGCCCTGGCTGTTGCCTTCTGCCCAGATGCGTCCGCCGTGCGCTTCGACGATATGCTTGCAGATCGCCAAGCCAAGACCAGTGCCTTCATCGCCCGACCGCGAGGAATCGCCTTGATAGAAGCGCTCGAAGATGCGTTCTCGCAATTCATCACTGACGCCCGGCCCATTATCAAAGACCGAAACGATAATCTCGTCCGGCTGCTCGGCTGCGGTGATGGTGATCGCATCGTGAGCTGGAGACCATTTGATGGCATTGTGAATCAGATTGCCCAGCGCGCGCTTTAGCTGGTCGGCATCGCAGAGCGCGCCGAGCTTGGCAGGCACATGGCTTATGATGGTCAAGTCTTTCATCTCGGCTTGGGCTTCAAATCGCTCGCTGGCTTCATCAACGACCTGCTTGAGTGGCATTGGCACCATGCGCAAGATTTGCTGCCCCGATTCGATCATGGACAGATCCAGCAATTCTTGCGCCAGCCACAGCAGCGCGTCGGTTTCCATAGCGATTTCTTTCAAGGACTGAATGCTGGCTTTGCGCTTGGGTTTGTCGGCGTCCAGGAACAAGCTGTCGATTATCAGGCGGATGCGCGTAATGGGCGTGCGCAGCTCGTGCGAGATATTTGCCACCAGATCGCGCCGCGACCGGTTCAGGCTGACCAGCTCGCTGATATCTTGAATAGCCAGGCTGACAAAGCGCCGTTGGCCGCTGTGCAACATTCGCGTGCGGGCGCGGTAATGCTGTTCATCAACGATAAAATGCTCTTCTAAGCCTTCATCTTCGCGCAGGGTCAGCTCGACCAATTCCAGCAGGTCTGGCGAATCGATCAGCTCTGGCAATGACTCGCCGATGCATTCTTTCACCTTGCAGAAATTGACTGCTGGTTCCTTGCAGACGACGAGTTTCAGGTCCTCGTCCAGCACCATCACCGAGTCGAAGCTGACATTGGCGATCGCCGACGACAGCGCTGCGGTCTCTGCCTGCTCGTTCCTGGCGGTTTGCAGCTGGGCGCGCAAGTGTCGGATCGCCTCGTCGCGGCTGGCAAGGCTGGATTCGAGCGCCACGAGCTTGCGTTGCTGCCGGCGGGCGATGCTTGCCAGACCAAGCGAGACGGCAAACAATATCAGCGCAGCAGCTTCCATGCCTATCCCTCGAAGCGATAGCCGACGCCGCGCACAGTCGTGATGCGGGTGGGATCAGACGGGTCGACTTCGATTTTCTCGCGCAGCCAGCGGATATGCACATCGACCGTGCGCTTGTCCATCGGGAAGTAATCATGCCCCCAAACCTTGGTCAGAATCAAGTCGCGCGAGAGCACCGCGTTGGGGTTGCGCATGAAGACTGTCAGCAAATCGAATTCTTTGTTGCTCAGTTTGACTTCGGCATCGGCGCGATACAGACGCCGGCCGGTGATATCCAGCCGCAGATCTCCCGATGAAAGCTGCTTCTGCGCCAGGCTGCGTCCAGCGAGTGGGCGGCGCATCTGCACGCGGACTCGCGCCAGGAATTCGCCCAAGCCGAAAGGTTTGACGATGTAGTCGTCCGCGCCACTTTCCAAACCGACTATCTTGTCGACTTCTGTGCCGCGCGCCGTCAGCATGATGATGGGCACTTCGGAGGCTTTGCTGTCATTGCGGATCATGCGGCAGAGGCTCAGCCCATCCAAGCCCGGCAGCATGATATCGAGCACGATGAGGTCATAGCTGTCGCCACGCGCCAGCGCCCAGCCGGTCTCGCCATCCAGCGCGGTCACGACTTCATAGCCCTCGGCGCGCAATTTGTCGGCCAGGTTGGCGACCAGCCGTTCTTCGTCTTCGACCAGCAGGATTTTCTTCGCCACAACAGGTATCCGGTTACTCTATCAACAGGCGCATCATACAGATATTGTACTAAACCTGTGTTAAGGGATATGGCGCGTCTGTTAAGTCTATCGATCGCGGACAGCACGCACACCGGCCAGTGAAGTCGCTTGCAGCGCGGCGCGTCTGATGGCCTTGGCGACCATTTCCGCGGCGTGCGCGCCCACCAGCGTCGTGTCTGCCGATTTGTCGCCGGTCGCCAGCGCGAAGATTGTGTCGCCGTCGTATAGCGTGTGCGCCGGATTGACTGCGCGGGCGATGCCATCGTGCGCCATCTGGGCTACTTTTTGCAGCTGCGCTTTGGTCAGCGCGCCATTGGTGGCAACCACGCCGATGACGGTATTCTCGCGTTCGGGCAGCTTTTCCGATGCCAGCGCGGTCATAGCATCCAGCACCGAGACAAAGCCGCTATCATCCGCCGCGCGCAAGCCAGCCAAAATGTTACCATCCTCGCCGATGACATTGCCGACAGCGTTGACCGCCATCAGCGCCGCCACGATCAGCCCGCCGGGCAGCATGACTGACGCAGACCCGAGGCCGCCTTTGCTGGCGCGTTCGTTGCCGAAGATCGCGGCGATCCGCGCGCCCGTGCCAGCGCCGACGCTGCCCATAGCAACAGGATCGGCAGTCGCGTTGCTGCATGCCTGGTAGCCGGCATCAGCCCCAGGATATGCGCCCGGCTCGCCGATGGTCAAGTCGAAGAGAATAGCGGCTGGCACGATGGGCACAACCAGCCCGCTGCGCGACTGATAGCCGAGTCCGCGCTCGACATGCCAGCGCATGACGCCATCTGCCGCTGCCAAGCCAAATGCGCTGCCACCCGAGAGCAGGACGGCGCTCACTTCTTCGACCAGATTGTGGGCAGCCAGCAGGTCGGTTTCGCGGGTGCCGGGCGCGCCGCCACGCACATCCACTGCGCCGACGGTCTTGGGCGGACAAAGCAGGACTGTGCAGCCAGTGACGGCATCCGCATCCGTGAAATGACCGACCTTGATGCCGGGAATGCGCGTCACTGTATCATTCTTCATCATCCGTCTCGTCTTCGGATCCCTCGTCATCACCATGCCAGATCAACTGGAGCCTGTCGTTGCTTGCTTCAATCTGCTCAGCAGACGCAGGAAAGAGGACTTCGGCAGCGCGCTCATAATCCTTCGGCGAGACAAGAACTTTGATCTCGCCCAGATTGCCCAGTGTGATGCCGATTGCCGCTGCGCCAGCCTCTTGATGGATCATGGAGGCAATGTCGCAGGTCTGCAGCTTGCCGGCAATTACGTGGGCTTCCTGTACGTTGTGAGTGATGTAGACAGCAACCCAATAAGGCGGGTCGGCGCCGCTGTCTCGACTCTGCAAGTTCATGACAGCTCTTTCCTGGTCATCCGATTGGGTCGCGTGAATAAAATCAGAATGAATACGCGTTTCGTCTGCGAATCGAATATGTATAATAGAATCTATAGTCTAGTTCACCGTTCTGCCAGGCCTATTCCGCAAAAGAGACAGCAATTGATAAACAAGATAAGCACGACGGTTCGTCGCCACCTGCTCGCGCTGCTGGCGTTGGCAACGCTAATCGTGGCGATGACATTCCCCACGATCCTATACGTGTTTAACACGGAGGTCTTCTGGCTGCCAACTGGCGCCGATGGGGACGTTTGGATGAAGTTCTGGGATGCCTGGTATGGAAAAAGTCTGCTATTGGGACGTGCCGATTTTTACTTCTCTGACCTGCTCTTTTATCCACAGGGCTTGTCGCTAGTTTTCCACAACTTCTGTATTCCCCACATGTTGGTGTTCGCTGGGCTGCAATCCATCATGCCAGCATCAAACGCCTATAACCTTACCTATCTCGTAACTGTCTTCGCCATATGCAGTTCCGCTTATCTTTACCTAGGTTATCTGTTCACTGACAAATGGATCTCTTTGCTCGGCGCGGTAATCGTCGGCCTCAGTCCCTTTGTCGTGGGGCACTCGTCGCACCCAGACCTCAGTCTCATCGCCACGATTCCCTTATCGCTGTATTTCTTCCACCGTGGCGTACTGGAGTGCCGGCCTCGGTTCGTCGTGGCGTCTGCCGTCTTGACAGGAATCACAGCCTATATTGGACTCTATGTCTTTGTCTGTCTCTGCATTTCCATCGTATTGTACATTGTCTATTTCTCAGTCGAGAGATGGCGAGATCGCCGATTCCTGGTTACGGCAGCCTTATTTGTCCTGCTTTCCGCAGCGATCTATACGAATACTTTGTCAATCTCCGACACCCGTTATTGGAGCCACTATTTCGCCAGATCTTTCAAGCCGGCGAGGGATCGACTCATTTGCTGAGCAGATCGTTTCTTGGTTACACAGTTCTCATTTTGATCGCTATTGGCTTTGTGCGGCCGGGTTCCCGCCGAAAGATGACGCCCTGGTTGATTCTGTTGGCTCCCTTTCTGATTCTGCGGCTGGGCGATTTTCTTACAGTCGGGGGCAGACAATACCTGGACGTTCCGCTGCCCAAACACTTTCTTGATACGTTGGTGCCCGGCGTTTTCGAGGGTTTCCACACATCCGACCATTTCCAAATTGGCCTGTTGTTTCCGCTGGCAGTTCTGGCATGTTTCGGCGCGCAGACTCTCCAGCAAGTATTCTCGGCGCGCCACTTTCAGGCACTAGTTCTGCTGTGTATTGCCCTGGTCGCATTTGAGTACTATCAACCCGTTTTGCCGAGGATCATACCCAAGGAGCAATTCACATTTCTCGAGGCATTAAAAGACGAACCTGACAATGTCCGTATCATCAACGCGCCATCTGGCCGAGGGAATTCCAAGAATTATCTTCTTTATCAATCACTAAGCAGTTTTCCTCAAGCCGAGGGTCTTATCTCGCGCACTCCATCGGCGGCTTACGATTACATTCGAGCCAACGCTATTCTCGATCAATGGCATCGTAACCGCGAGGTGATCTGCTCCAACGAGTATCTCAACGGATTTGGTATGTCAGAGGCGCTCTATCTTGCCGCTTTGGACCAGCTGGAAAAGGATGGATTCAGCCACGTTGTTTTCCATCCCAGCTTGGGCCACGGATTCTCAATACGCAAAAGCTTCCATCCCGCCCAGCCATTCTATTCCGACGACAATGTTTCGATCTACCGCTTGGATGACCTTCGGGCAAGCTGTCCTAGTCAAGCTCAATCGTAGGCAGCCAAGCCGATCGCCATCCCAAGAATGTTCCGCCCTGCTCATTGCCTAGTGCAAGAAAAAAAACAGCGCAGCAGGTGCACAGAGCGTTGGCGGCGGCATACTCTCCCACATCGTCTCCAATGCAGTACCATCTGCGCTCGCGGGCTTAACTGCCGGGTTCGGGATGATGCCGGGTGTACCCCCGCGGCTCTAGCCACCAACACTCTGCAGACCTGCTGCGCCGCAGCTTGCCTCACAGAGGGTA
The DNA here is from genome assembly GCA_002238485.1 of Chloroflexi bacterium bin20. GTDB lineage: Bacteria > Chloroflexota > Anaerolineae > Aggregatilineales > Phototrophicaceae > UBA6055. The sequence goes on from MPMG01000001.1 coordinate 909,996, forward strand.
ATCAACACTTGGGTAATTCCTAGATCCTGCCGCGCGCCAAAAATGCCAGACACCCCGCACAAAAGGTACGGAAAGCCCTCGACCATTAGTACGGGTCAGCTGCACGCATTGCTGCGCTTACACCTCCCGCCTATCTAACTGGTGGTCTCCCAGCGGTCTTACCTGGTCTTGCCAGTGGGGAATCTTGTCTTGAGGCTGGCTTCCCACTTAGATGCTTTCAGCGGTTATCCAATCCGAAGGTCGCTACTCAGCTATGCCGCCGGCGCGACAACTGACACACGAGCGCTTCGTCCACCCCGGTCCTCTCGTACTAGGGGCAAACCCTCTCAAATTCCCAACGCCCACAGCGGATAGAGACCGACCTGTCTCACGACGGTCTGAACCCAGCTCACGTACCGCTTTAATGGGCGAACAGCCCAACCCTTGGGACCCTATCCAGCCCCAGGATGCGATGAGCCGACATCGAGGTGCCGAGCCTTGCCGTCGATTTGAACTCTTGGGCAAGACTAGCCTGTTATCCCCGGGGTAGCTTTTATCCGGTAAGCTACGACCATTCCACTCTGTATCGTAGGATCACTAAGCCCGACTTTCGTCTCTGCTCGACTTGTCTGTCTCGCAGTCAAGCTGGCTTCTGCCTTTACACTCTGCGATGGGTTTCCATTCCATCTGAGCCAACCTTTGGGCGCCTCCGTTACTCTTTCGGAGGCGACCGCCCCAGTCAAACTGCCCACCTGCCACTGTCCCTGACGCTCACACGCCTAGGTTAGAGCCAAAACCCTAACAGGCTGGTATCTCAACATTGGCTCCACTCAATCTGACGACCAAGCTTCACAGCCTCCCAGCTATCCTGCACAATCAAAGCCCTAACGCAATGGCAAGCTACAGTAAAGCTCCACGGGGTCTTTTTGTCCTGCTGCGGGTAATACGCATTTTTACGCATACTTCAATTTCGCCGAGTCCCCTGCTGAGACAGTGCTCCACTCGTTACGCCTTTCGTGCGGGTCGGAACTTACCCGACAAGGAATTTCGCTACCTTAGGACCGTTATAGTTACGGCCGCCGTTCACCGGGGCTTCATCTCAGAGCTCTCACTCCTCCACTTAACCTTCCGGCACTGGGCAGGCGTCAGCCCCTATACTTCAGCTTGCGCTTTCGCAGAGACCTGTGTTTTTGGTAAACAGTCGGCAGAGCCTTTTCACTGCAACCTGACCACCACAGCCAGGCGATCCTTCTCCCGAAGTTACGGATCCATTTTGCCTAATTCCTTAGCAGAGGTTCTCCCGTTCGCCTTCGTATTCTCTACTCGTCTACCTGTGTCGGTTTGCGGTACGGTCGGCATGCTTCTTCATCTACAAACGCTTTTCTCGTCCCATGGCTACAACCACTTCTTGCCCGAAGGCACGGCTTCGCGGGCTCTCCCCGCTTGCCACCTCAATCCACTCAGAGGCTGGCTATCCCACAAGCTACGCTCGCAACTCCACATACCGGTACGGGAATATTAACCCGTTGTCCATCGCCTGCGCTTCTCAGCCTCGGCTTAGGACCGACTAACCCGACGCGGACTGACCTTCCGTCGGAAACCTTAGACGTCCGGCGAATAGGGTTCTCACCTATTTCTCGCTACTCATGCCAGCATTCGCACTCCCATCCGCTCCAATACACCTCACAATGTACCTTCTCCGCAAATGGAACGCTCCCCTACCATAACTTCCGTTATCCCTGCCTTCGGTGGTATGCTTTAGACCCGTTACATTATCCGCGCAATTGCGTTTGACTAGGGAGCTGTTACGCACTCTTTAAAGGATGGCTGCTTCTAAGCCAACCTACTAGCTGTCTCAACACAATCACCTCGTTTTCCACTTAGCATACACTCCGGGACCTTAGACGAGGGTCTGGGTTCTTTCCCTCTCGACTGCTTAACTCATCTCAAGCAGCCCAACTGCTGTGCTCGGTATGCAAGCATTCGGAGTTTGTTTGGGTTCAGTAAGCTTGACGCCCCCTAGCCCATACAGTGCTCTACCTCCTGCACCCATCACACAACGCTAGCCCTAAAGCTATTTCGGGGAGAACAAGCTATCTCCAAGCTCGTTTGGCATTTCACCTCTAACCACAACTCATCCCCCGATTTTGTAACATCGGTGGGTTCGCGCCTCCCGTAAGTGTTACCTCACTTTCGCGCTGGCCATGGTTAGCTCGCCTGGTTTCGTGTCTAATGTAAGCCACTCATTCGCCCTATTCAGACTCGGTTTCCCTGCGCCTACGGCTGTCTCCGCCTTAAGCTCGCCACTCACATTAACTCGCTGGCTCATTCTCCTAAAGGCACGCCGTCAGACATGATCATATCATGCCCCCCGACCGGTTGTAAGTACACAATTTCAGATTCTCTTTCACTCCCCTCGCCGGGGTTCTTTTCACCTTTCCCTCACGGTACTGCTGCGCTATCGGTCATCTCGTGTATTTAGCCTTGGTTGGTGGACCAACCAGCTTCCCACAATGTTAGCGTGTATCGTGGTACTCAGGATCCTCCGCGCTGCTCTCATCTGCGTCTACGGGACTCTCACCCTCTTTGGCTGACCTTCCCAGATCCTTCAACTTCAACTACCGCAGCTCCTCGAAGTCCTACAACCCCAGCTGTCGTAACAACTGGTTTGGGCTAATCCGCTTTCGCTCGCCACTACTCGCAGAATCGTCTCTTTTCCTCGCCCTACTTAGATGTTTCAGTTCGGACGGTTCCCCTCCTCGCACAAAGCAAGGATGGCAGGGCTTGAACCCCACCAGGTTTCCCCATTCGGATACCTTCGACTCTTACGGCTTTATACGCCTCATCGAAGCTTTTCGCAGTATAACACGTCCTTCTTCGGCACGAGATGCCTAGGCATCCACTGTGTACCCTTATTCGCTTTCCGTACCCATCGTACGGAGTGCCCGGCTCTCTTGGCACGCGCTTTTTAGGTATTACCTTCGCGTTGATTATTCACCTGTTAAGACGCACACGG
>MPMG01000020.1 GCA_002238485.1 Chloroflexi bacterium bin20
CGCAATACATCCTGAACTTGCGCGCCAGTCCCGGCGGGGAGATCATCGACATCCTGCCATTCAACATCAAGTTGACGGCGCTGGAACGGACCGATGGCTGGCTCAAGGTCGATTTCATGGGCGCGAAAGGCTGGATCAGCGCCGACTTCGTCGAGCAGATCGGGACTTGCGGCTGAGGCGGACGCGCGCGAGCATCGTCCCTAGGCCCTTTCGGCAGCCGCCAGAAGCCCTGCATAACGCGCGATATCGTCGTCCGAGTCGTTGCAGCCGCAGATCAAAAGCGCCAGATGGGCATCTGCGGGCAGACGTTCTTTGATGCGCAAAGCCGCCGCCAGGGTGCTGGTGGCCGCCAATTCCGGGCGCAGGTCTTCGTGCTGGATGAACCACTGCTGCGCGGCGATCATCTCCATATCGCTGACCAGGACGAGGTCTTCCAGATGCGTCTGGCACAAGTCCAGCGCCGCCTGCCCGACGAACGGTCCACCCAGCGTGGCGGAAAGCGAGCCGGGTACGATGTTGACGATCTTGCCCGCCGCCAGCGCCCGCTGCATGGTCGGCGCTTTGACCGGCTCGACTCCCCAGACGCGCACTGTCGGCATCTGCGCCTTGACCGCCGCGATGACTCCCGCGATCAGCCCGCCGCCGCCGATGCTGACGATGATGTCGGTCAAGCCCGGGCAATCATGCATGATCTCCAGCGCCACGATGCCATTGCCCGCTATTTGTTCGCGGTTGTCAAAAGGATGCAGGGCGCTGCGTCCAGCCGCCGCCAGCTCATCGGCGCGCGCAAATGCCGCCACCGCATCGGGCAGCAGTTCAACTTCTGCGCCGTAGTCTCGTGTGGCAGCGATGGAGCCCTCCGGCGCATTTTCTGGCATGCAAAGAAAGGCATCCACACCCAGCACGCCACTGCAGTAGGCCACTGCCCTGGCAAAGTTGCCACCGCTGACGGCAACGACGCCGCGTCCCAGCGCATCATCGCCCAGCGCCAGCATCTGATGAAAGGCTCCGCGCGTCTTGAAAGAGCCGCTGTGCTGGTGCATCTCCAGTTTCAGCGAAACCTGGCAGCCCAGTCGCTTGCTCAAGGCGGGCGAATCGCGTTGCGGACTGCGGATGGTGTAGGGAGCGGCCACCTCGGCGGCGGCGCGGATGTCTTCCAATGTGATCATGCGGGCAACTCGCGGATAGACTGGCGGATGACAAGCCATTCTAGCCCGACTTTAGCCGCTATGATATAGCCCGGCTCAACGAGTCAGCGCCTCGTCTCTACATCCCTCTCTGCGCCCTCTGTGTTCTCTATGGCAAAGAATTGTCTGACTACCTTGCTCATCGTTCTCCGCTATCGGAAGCGCATGGGCTGGGTGCGCTCGATGCAACTGCTGTCTGGCTCGACCAGCGGCTGGCTGATGAATGTGACAGCGATATCGACTGCGCAATCATCGGAGCGCAGCACCGCGTGCGCCACATGCGGCAGTACAAAACGATACGCGCCCGACAGCGTCCTGGATGCGATATCCGCATATTCCGGCGGCGTGATGGGGTCATAATTGCCCGAAAGCAGCAGCGCCGGCACATCGCTGTGCACAGCCTGGTTGACGCTGTCCGGCCTCGCCGCGGCGCCCCATAAGTCGCATAGCTGCGGCAAGGTCGCTTGTCCTTCGACCGGATAAGCCAGGAATCCGCGCAGATGCGGATGCGCCGCCAGCAGTCTCGCATAATCTCGCTGCGCCGAGCCATATTCTTCCTGGCATTGCACGGTGTAGTGCATGCCCAGGCTGAGCGTGACCATCGATTGTTCAAATAGCGCGCCCATAGGAGCGATCGTGCGCGTCCGTCCGCGCGCCAACTCAAACACCAGCTTGGGAATCAGCCGAATGGCATCGACCTCGTAGAGCCAGCTGAAGACCCAGTCATAGAGCCGATAGCCGCTGATTTCGATAGTCAGGCGACGCGAGTCGGGTGGCTGATATTCGGCCAGCATCGGCATTTCGTTGAGCTGGTCATACAAACCATAAAACACAGCGCGCAGGTTGGGATAGCGGGACTTGCAGCTGGGCGAGGCAACACAGGCGTCAAAGAGCACATCCAGCGCGCGCTCGCCACTGTAATAGGCATCCATATAAATATCGGCTTGCGGCGGATAGACCGAATCCAAGATGACGCTGCGCAGGAATTGCGGATAGTCGCGCATCATCGCCAGCGCCAGCCGCGTGCCATACGAGACGCCCACCAGATTCCAGCGCTCATAACCCAGCGCCAGCAGCACATTGACCACATCGCGGGCGTTGTTCGCGCTATGAAAGGTATCGAATTGCACCCCCCGCATTGACAGCCGCCGATGACAATCGCCCAGGATATCCAGCAGCAGCTTGGCGTGCTCATCGTGCGTGCTTTCCAGGATGTCGCCCAGTCGGAAGAGCGCTTCGCGGCAATACAGCGGCGGATTGGACAAGCCGGTGCCGCGCTGGTCGATGACGATGATGTCGCGCTCTTCGGCGAAAGCGTGCAAATACTTGTCAAAGCTGACCGGCAAGAGTTGCGTGCCGCTGCTGCCAGGTCCGCCAACCAGGTAGACCAGCGGGTCGGGATTGTCGCCGGGGCTGTGAATCTGCGTGTAATAGATCTCGACGCGTCCATCTGACGGATTGGCATAATCTTGTGGCAGGATTACATATCCGCAGCTGGCGACTGTGGCCGGCGGCTGGGCAGCGCAATCCGCCGATCTGATTGTGGCTTGCGCGCCGACGATCGACTGTGACAGCAGCAGCAGCGCGATGACGCAAAGCTTGCGCAACATAGGCAATCTCGCTGATTCTCTATGCAAGTAAAGCATACTATTGCTTGACTTCCAAATTGAGCGCCCCCTATTTCAGACCGCGCATCGCCCATTCATCCCGTATAATTTGTCCCATGCGCAGACTCATCGCTATATTCCTCGTCGCCGTCGCCTTGCTTGGGCTGGACTTGCACTTTCGCGGGTTGGCATGGCAATTCATCTGGTCGCAGACTGGCGAAGAAACGCCGCTCGCCCAGATCCGCGCTTTGGTGGAAGTCGCTGGCAACCTGCTCCGGCATCCGCTAGACACCGACCCGCTCGCCGCCATCGATCACAAAGCCGCTGTGCCTTATGGCGTCAATACGTTCTTGCAGCAGGAGGTCGAGGCAGACAAGATCGAAGCCATGCTGCGGATGATTCACGCGGCGGGTTTTCGCTGGCTGCGGCAAGAATTCCCCTGGGAAGACATCGAAACCGACGGGCGCGGACAGTTCACCGACAGCCGTCTTGATCGTGATGGCGATGGCATCCGCGATACCATTGACGCCTGGCTGAAATACGATCAGATTGTCGATCTGAGCGAGCGGCATGGCTTGCGCTTGCTGGTGCGCTTGAGCAATCCGCCCCGCTGGTCGCGCGCCAAGCCCGACGAGCTGGACTTTGCTCCGCCCGATGATCTGCAGGACTTCGTCAATTTCGCTGCCGCGGTGGCCAGTCGCTATCGTGGGCGCATCACGCACTATCAAATATGGAACGAACCCAATATTTATCCCGAATGGGGCGATAATCCTGTCGACCCGGCCGCTTATGCGCAGATGCTCTGCAGAACAGCCGAGGCGCTGAAAGCCATCGACCCCGCTATCGTTGTCGTCAGTGGCGCAATCGCCCAGACTATCGCCCTGGACGGCTATTGGGGCATGAGCGACCTGGTCTATTTGCAGGCGCTCTATGATCATGGCGCGGGCGCATGCTTTGATGTGCTCTCGGCGCAGGGTTATGGCTTGCGCAGCGGGCCCACCGACCAACGTCTGCGCGCGACCTCTGTCAATGTCGCCCGCCATACCTATTACCGCGACATCATGGTGCGCAATGGCGATGCGCATAAGCCGATCTGGCTGAGCGAGGTGGCTTGGAATGCCACGCTGGATGCCGACTTGCCGCCCGGGCAGATCGTCGGCTATGCCAACTACGGCAATGTTAGCCAGCAGCAAGCCGCGCAATACATGCCACTGTTTTATGAGCGCGCCCAGCGAGACTGGACCTGGGTGGGCAATACCATGTACTGGTTTTTCACCCGCCCCGACCCTTTCGAAGCCGGGCAAGCCTTTTATTACTTCCGCATGGTCGAGCCAGATTACCAGCCCCACAAGCCCAGCTTCACGCCGCTGCCCATATATGACAGCGTGTCGGACTACATCGGCAGCCAGCAGCCAACGCTCTACCGCGGCACGCATCAAGCCGAAACCTGGCAGATCGAGGCGGTTGGCGAAGCGGTGCTGGACGAAACGGCGCGCTTTGGACGGGCGCAGGCTTTCGACGCCGGCCTGGCATTCCGCGCGCAGGGCACAGCGCTGGATATCCGCTGGCGCGAAGCGGCTCCCGCACAGTCCTGGCGCATCAGCCGCGTGCCTATCTCTGCTGGTTTGGCGCAGACGCAGCAAATCCACTTCGGTGAAGGTCCGCTGGTGGTGGACGAGATCGTCGTCTATGACCGCGGCGAGTCTCGGCTGCTGGCCTGGCTGGCGCTGGGAATGGCGCTCGGGCTGGTTGTGGTGGCTTGGCTGGCTGCTGCTCTGCGGGGACGGTCGCGATGAAGCGGCGCCACGCTTGGATGGCGCTGCTGGTTTTGCTGCTGCTGGCGGCGTCGCTGCGCTTTCACCGGCTGGATGCGCAGTCGCTTTGGTATGACGAAGGCATAACGGCAGCCCATACCGCGCGCAGCCTGAACGAGCTGATCCCGCTGCTGCAAGTCAATGTGCATACGCCCGCCTATTTTCTGCTGCTGGCCGGTTGGACAGATGTGGCTGGCGACTCCGAGTTTGCGCTGCGTCTGCCCTCGGCGCTGTTCAGCATCCTCAGCGTAGCTTTGGCATACGCGCTGGGCGCTCGGCTCTATGGCAGGCTGGCGGGTGTGGCTGCTGCTGCTCTGGTGGCGCTCAACAGCTTCAGCATCGGCTATGCGCAGGAGGCGCGCATGTACGCCATGCTGACAAGCATCGCTGGCGTCAGCATGGTTCTCTTCATCCGCATTCTGCTAGGGCGGGGCAGTCGGAGGCGGACCATCGTGGCTTTCGGCTTGGTCAACGCGCTGGGATTGTACACGCAAGTTGTCTTCGCGCTGGTCATGCTCGGGCAAGCGCTGGCGAGCGTGCTGTGGCTGCTTGAGTCGCTGCTGCGCGGACGGAGAGTGTCGCACTTGCTGGATGCAGACACCCCCCTCGGTCCCCCCGAAAAGTCGGGGGGAGGCAAAGCACGCGCGGATTCTGTGAACAGGTCGCGGATGGGGGGAGGCAAAGCACGCGCGGATTCTGTGAGCAGGTCGCGGATGGGGGGAGGCAAAGCACGCGCGGATTCTGTGAACAGGTCGCGGATGGGGGGAGGCCATGTACACGAAAATCGCGTCTCCCGCGAACGGCGGGATTTGGGCGGGCGAGCCCTTTGGCAAGTTCTTATTGATTATGTGCTGGCGAATTGCCTGGCTGTGCTGCTTTTCTTGCCCTGGCTGCCGCACTCATTGCAGCAAGTCTTTTCCAGACCCAACCGCGCGCAGATCGTCCCGCCCGACGAAGTCCTACAATTGATCGCGGGGCACTTCGCCTTTGGCAGCAATCATGCGCTGGATATGGGCGGATCGTGGCTGGCTTTTGGCATTCTGCTGCTGGCCGCCCTGCTGCCACTGGGCGGAAGGCGTGGTTGGTGGCGCTTTCTGCTGCCCTTGGCCTGGCTGGGCATCTCGGTCGTCCCTTATGTGAGCCTGGAATTGACGACGCGTTATCTGCGCTTCCTGCTGCCGGCCCAATTGGCATTTGCGCTGCTGCTGGGGCGCGGCGTCTGGATGATGTGGCATCGGCTGCTGACCAAACTGGCGGCTGCGCTGGCGCTGGGGGCGATCTTGTTGACCATGCTGGCGGGCCTGGACAACTTCTATCATCACAGCGACTTCCAGCGCGACGACATGCGTGGGCTCGTGCAGGGAATCGAAGTCAACCTGCGCCCGGACGATGGCATCATTTTCAGCGCGCCCGGCTTGGTCGATCTTCTCGCCTATTATTATCGCGGCAGCGCGCCCGCCTATGCCCTGCCCAGCACGCGGGATGACGACGCCATCCGCAGCGAAGTCGGCGACATCATCGAGGCGCATGACCGCCTGCATGTGGTCTTGTATGGCGCTCGCGAGCAAGACCCGCGCCAAGTGGTAGAAGACACGTTAAATCGCCAAGCCTTCGAAATCAGCGATCGTTGGGTGGGCGACCTGCGCTACCTGCGATATGCCAGTCCCGACAAATTAAACGAGCCGATTCTCGCCGGCTGGTTATTTGGCAGCGCAATCACGCTAAAATCCTACGCATTGAATTCGATTGTGCTGTCGGCAGGCGATACGATGTTTGCGCGGCTGATCTGGTCGGCGCAGCAGCCTGTGAACAAACGTTACAAGGTCGCTTTGCAGCTGCTGGACGAAGCGGGCTTTTTGGTGGCGCAGCGTGATAGCGAACCAGCCGGTGGAGCAGAACCCACAATCAGCTGGCAGACTGGCACGCTGGTTGTCGATCATCACGCGCTGGAGATACCGTCAGATTTGCCCGTTGGGGATTACCGGCTGATCCTGGGCCTTTACGATATGGCCGACCCCTTTGCCCGGCTGCCGGTTGATGACGCGGATCATGTCGTCTTGGGCGAGATCAGCGTGGGTTCGTCGCGCTCATAGACCAATCTGCCCGCCACATACGTTGCCGCCACAGCCCGGTCATCGGCGCAGATCAGCAGCGCAAAGAGCAGCTCATCCAGCGAATCGGCCACATCTGCCCGCAGCCGCAGCAATGGCGTCGCCTGTGGATCCAGCGCGATGACATCTGCCGCGCAGCCCGCTTGCAGGCTGCCGACCTCTCCCGCCAGCCCCAGCGATTCAGCGCTGCCCAAAGTCGCCAGGTAATAACACTGCGCCGTCGTCAGGCTTGTGCCGCGCAGCTGCGCCATCTGGTACGCCGCGCTCATCGTCTGCAACATGGAGAAGCTGGTGCCGCCGCCAACATCTGTTCCCAAGCCAACAGTCACCGGACGCGCCGCATCTCGCACTCGCGCCATATCAAACAGGCCGCTGCCGATGAAAAAGTTGGATGTCGGGCAATGCGCGATCTTTGCGCCGGTCTCATGGAAACGCCGCAATTCGCCCTCGCCCAAGTGGATGCCGTGCCCATAGATCGCCCGCGCGCCCAGCAGTCCGTAATGATCGTAGATATCGGTGTAACTGGCGCGCTCGGGGAAGAGTTCTTTTGCCCGTGCCACCTCGGCGCGATTTTCTGAAATATGCGATTGCAGGCGCAGATCGCTGGTTTCGCGCAGCAACGCGCCCGCCAATTCAAGCTGCTCGCGGCTGCTGGTGAGGGCAAAGCGCGGCGTCACTGTGTAGAGGCAACGTCCCCGTCCGTGCCAACGCTCGATCAATGCTTTGGATTCATCATAACTGGCTTGCGCGGTGTCCAGCAGGTTCGCGGGAGCATGGCGGTCCATCATCATTTTGCCAGCCAGAATCTGCATATTGACACGTTGCGCTGCCGCAAAGATGGCGTCGACCGAGCCAGGCGCTGTTGTGCAAAAGGCCGATACCGATGTTGTGCCGTGGCGCAGCAGCTCTGCCACGAAGAAATCGGCGATGCGCCGGGCGTGCGCGGGGTCGCTGAATTTGGCTTCGGCCGGGAAGGTGTACTTTTGCAGCCACTCCAGCAACTGCGTGCCAAAAGAGCCGATGATCTCGACTTGCGCATAATGGATGTGGGCGTCGATGAAACCCGGCAGCAAGAGCGCGTCTGGATACTGTCGCAGCTCGGCGTCTGGGGACAGTCGTCCGCGCAGGCTCGCATAGTCGCCGACCGCCTCGATCTTGTCATCGCGGATGATGATCAGCCCGTCTTCGTGCTGGACGACGCAATCAGACTCCGCCTGCAAGAAGGGGTCGTCAATCAACGTGTACAATCTGCCGCGCAGGCCGAGTTGGCTCAAGCTGTGCCTCGCTGTTTCTGCTGGCAAAGTCGATCCAGGCGCGTGCTGGACACCGATGCCCAGTCGCCGCTCTTCCAGGAGCGAATCATGGCAGCATGTACATCTGCCACGGCCAGCGCATCCGCCAGGCTGGGCGCGCAGGGCTTTCCAGAGGCCACCGCTTTCAAGAACTGATAGGCTTCAATCACTTTCATATCTTCATAGCCGAGTCCGCTGCCATCGCCAGGGTTGAAATTGCCGTGATAAGGATAGCGGTCGCCGCCCACCAGCCGCATATAGCCATCGTGGCTGCCGTCGGCGCCGGGCAGGTATAGCTGCAGCTCGTTCATGCGCTCAAAGTCCCAGCTTAGCGCGCCTTTTGTACCATGTAGCTCGAATCCGAATTGATTCTTCGGTCCAAATATCGTGCGCGAAACTTCCAACGTGCCGCGCGCTCCATTCTCAAACTCTACCAGCGCGCCCACATAATCTTCGTTGCTGACGGGTCCTTTGGGGTCGTCAGGAGCGCCACGAGAATAATGCGTGCCTCTGCCCGGCACTGGCAGCGGTCGTTCGGCGATGAAGGTATGCGCATTGCTGATCAGTCGCCCCACTCCTCCACACAGATAAAGCGCCATATCGGTTACATGCGCCATGATATCGCCCAGCACGCCATATCCAGAAACAGCCTCGTCAAAGCGCCAGGACAGCAAGCCCAGCGGGTCGCTTCCGTACATGCTGAAGAATCGTCCGCGATAGTGCTGCAGCTCGCCCAGCGCTCCTTGCCGGATCAAGTCTCGCGCGTGCATCACCAACGGCGCCCAGCGATAATTGAAGCCGACAAAGCTGTGTATGCCCGCCCGCCGCGCCAGCGCCTCGATCTGGGCTGTTTCGTTCGGATCCCGCCCGACCGGCTTCTCGCAGAAGATGTGCTTGCCCGCTTCTGCCGCTGCAGCCACGATGGGCAAGTGCAAGTGATTGGGCGTGGCGATATTAACGATGTCTACCGCGGGGTCGGCAATGACAGCTTGCCAGTTGCCGCTAGACCGCTCAAAGCCCAGCAGGTCCCGCGCCGCTTCGGCACGTTCTGGCACATTGTCCGAGCAGACGACCAGCCGCGCCGCCACGCCGCCAGCCGGGAAGCGCTGCCGCACGAGGCTGTAGGAGCGGGCGTGCACTTTGCCCATCCAGCCCATGCCGATGATGCCGATGCCCAGTGTCGTCATTTGGCTGCTCTCTTGGTCACTTGCTTTCCAGCGGCTCAATATGATGGCTGAAGCGCGAACGCGGATTCTCGCAATAGAGCCAGGCGCGCGTTTTGCTCATCAGGGTTACGCTGACGCGCTGATAAGCATCGCCCTCGTAGGTATCCAGCAGTTCCAGTTCTTCGTGCGTTACTTCGTAGAGTCGACCCGAGACGGTCGAGCCGGCTTTGGGCTGTACGATTGTATAATCATCGTGGATGCCGCGCAGACGCGACAGCATATAGCCACGCAACGTATCGGGCACGCCATCGCCCAGCAGCCGTCCCAGCAGCCGTTCTTGGGTGGCTGGATCGCACAGCGTGCCATAGGCAAAGAGCTTTTCCATATCAAACCATTCTTACCAAGCAGTGTTCAACTCGCAAGGCACGGCATTCATTCCCCCTCGGGCTGGTGCGCGCCGTCCAGATAACCCGCCACCCACTTCATCATGTCAATCGCGCCATGCGGATGCGCCTCGCCGTGCATCAGCTGGCGGTCGATGCTGTCGTCGCTGCGGATGAGCGAGGGTTTGCTGCGGTTTTCCGCCATATGCGTGATGCGCTGCGCCAGATTGCGCAGGTTGGTCGCCAAAATATGCCGCTGCTCGCTGGTCAGCGCTTCGCTGAGCGCGTCAACTTCGCTGCGGATGGTGCGGGAGTCGATCTCGGTGGGCGCGCCATCAAAGGCATCGGTGAACTGCTCGACAATGGTGAAGGCGGTATTGATCGCTTCGGCGAAATCAACTGCGTCGCGGCTGTGCAGCCAACGGCGCATGGCCAGCGCGGTCTTTAAGATCTGCTTTTGTGGCTCGAGCTGTCGCTGTCCGTCCAGCTCGCGCTCCAGCCGTTGCAGTTGCGCCAGCGCCAGCGACTGCGCATAATCGCGCCACCAGGCATTGACGAGTTCTTGGAGGGTCTTGCTCCAGCCGACTTGCCGACAGATGCGGGCAAAGCCACCAACGAGAGTCTCCGTGTCGTCCTCTTCGCCATATTCTCGCAGCAGATGACTAACAGCCACGCGACAGCCGCCTTCCAGCCGCAAGGCATGACAGCTTTCATACAGCTTCCAGAGATGAAGGTTGGGCACTTGCGTTTCGGGATGCTTGGCGAGCAGCCGCGCCAAGGCTTCCATCATGCGCTGCGCTTGCTCGTCCCAGTGATAATGATCGAGCAGGCTGAAAAAGGCATCGACCAGCGCTTGTGGCGGCGCGTCTTTGATGCCAGCCACAGCGTTCATGATGACAATGAGCTTGTCCAGCGGCGGAGCTGCGCGTTCCAGTGTCCGAGTCAACCGTGGAAACAGCTGCTGACGCCCTGCCAGGTGTTCGGCGACTTTGGCGGTGAGCTCAAGATCGTCGCCAGCAACCAGCCGCGCAAACAGATAGTCTAGCGCATCGTCCGCCAGAAGCTGGCTGGATTGCGTCATCAGCTGCTGGATGAGCGCGCCGGGCTGATACGCGGCGGGCAGGCTGATGCGCTCGTCGGCAATGTTCAGGGTCCACAATCGGCGCGCCACCGCCAGCGCAACCAGAGGCTCGCGGCTGGATTGCATACCGCGCAGCAGCGCCAGCAAAAAAGTGCCCGCGTCTTCGTCAGCCAGCACTTCGAGGTGGGCTGCCGATGGAGATTGCAGCGCCAGCCGCCTGTGTTCTGGCAGCGCAGCCAACAGCCGTTCATCGCGGCACGATTCGTCGGCAATATCGGGAAAGCGCCGCGCCGCGATCAAGATCAGCTGCATCCCCAGGTCGCCATCATCATAAGCGCGCGAACGGGCCGCCAAAATGCTGTCGCGCAAGATATCGCTCAACTCGTAGCTCTGCGGTTCGCGCGCGAGCAACTCGAGCCAACGCGCCAGGGTGCCACCATCGCCATCTTGAATCGCCACATCCAGCGAACTGCGCGCAGCAGCCTGCAATCGCGCAATCCAGCCCGGATCGATGCCCAGGTGGATCAGTCGATTGCGGATGAACACATAAACAGCATCGGGCTGGTCGTCCAGCATGGTGTCCAGGTCGCGCAGCAGCCGCCCTTCGAGTTGCTGGTCGCTTCCCATTTCTTCGGCGACGCGTCTGCCTGCCGCGCGATCACGCTTGTGCAGGGCATTGTGCAGCAAACGAGCGAAGTACACATGCCGCAACTCGCCAACGGGTGGCACGCCGCCATCCACCGCTGCGAGCATAGCTTCTGTCTTGACTTCTGCGCCTTCCGCCACTTGCTTGTCCAGCCGATAGCGCCCAGTCGCTGCTGCCAATGCCGCAGCCAAGCCCTTGTCCGCATCGTCAACGAGACGATCCAGTTGCTGGAGTTCTTTTACGAGCGCCTGCACATTGCCCTGCCACAGCGAACGCAGCAAGTCGAGGTAAGGATGGGCTGTCGCTGCTTCGGTCGCTATCGGAGCGCCCCAGTCCACATGGAAATCGTCCAAATTGGCGCTATCGGCAAATAGCATTTGCGGCGCGCGTTGGCACGAGGCGGGCGCATGGGTCGCGAAGCTGATTCGCGCCGCGATCTTGCTGGGCAGCAGCGCTTGAATGCCCGCGACCAGCTCCAGGCGCGCCCTGAAATCGGGCGGATAGCCAGCAAAGGACAAGCGGCGTCCGTCGATCAAGGCGCTCAACCATAGCAATGCGGCTTCGAGCTCGCCATCAGTCAAGTAGTCCAAGAGCCGCGCCACGCGCTGTGACCGACTGTCGGCTGTAGGCGCTGCAAAATCCGGGGCGGACATCGTCATGACTGTCATATCCAGGTCGGTGGGCGCCTGGGGCAGGCGGATCAGCCAGTCTTCCAGTTGGCTGGCATCTGGCGCGAACTCCTGCGGCACGAAGACATAATGTTCGGTAGAGCCCGCGTCTTCGCTGTTGGGCTGGCAGTTGATCAACAGCATTCGCGTTTCGTCAAAGATCAACATGCCCAGAGACGGCTGTCTCGTGTCATCGGCGGCAGGCATGGGGGACAACTGGGCGAAAGCGGTGTAGAATGCTGGTTCGAGCGAAGGCAGCGCGCCACTGAAACTGAGCAGCGAACGCGCGCTGTCTTCAGCCTCGTCGGCCGTGCCCAGAATCACATACGCCAGCGCAGAAGTCACAGCTGTCGCCGCCTCGTCAAGATCAATCGCCTGTCTAGTATTCATTGTGTCAAAATGTTGCGTCCCTTGCAAGCATGGTCTGCGCGCGCAAGCGAGGCCAGGCAAGTCATGCAAAAGACTCGCCCGCAGTGCCGCTGAGTCTGAGCGCCTTTGCGTCCGCTTTGTCCTGCCGCGATTCCACCTGCGCCGTGGCATTTGGTTACAATCGTTGTGATCGATGCGCCGAGCCCGAGCAGCGTCACGAGGAGGTCTTGCATGAGAACGATATTGCGCGGGTTGCTAGCCATGTGCTTGCTGCTGGCTGCTGCACAATCGCTTGGGCAGGGGGCGCCAGCGCAAATCAATGCGGCGCTGCAAGATCTGAGCGCGCGCCTGGGCAGCAGCGTCGGCCTCGACAATCTGGCGCAGTGGCGTTGGCAGCAGACGACTTTCGCCGACTCAGCTTTGGGCTGCCCCACGATTGCTGGTTCGGGCGGCGCAGTGACCGGCTACAGCTTCCAGCTGACCTATGGCGGCATCGTGTACGACTATCGCGTATCTGCCGACAGCGCCAACGTCATTCTGTGCAGCCAAGCCGACCCGCTTTCCACATCGGTTCATGTGCCGCAAGCCGCGCATTCCAACAGCTTGTGCCCGGAGTCGGCAACTGGCGGACCCTATATGCGTTCGCGCATCAATGTGGGCATGGATGCGCAGCCGCTGGGCGCGTCTCTTGAATTGCGCGGACATCCAGCTCCTGATGCCCAGGTCTTGCGCCAGATTCCCGCCGGCACAGTCATCCGCATCACCAGCGGTCCGGATTGTGTGGATGATTTTGTGTGGTGGCTGGCGCTGGTGGGCGGGCAGATCGGTTATATCGCCGAAGCGGGAGCAAACCAGTATCTGGTCGAGCCATGGCCGCCCAATCCGCTGCCCAGCCGCGATGTGCTTTCGCCACAATTGACGCCCTTCCTGCGCGAATTTGCGCGCTTGCGTGGCAACTTTCTCCCCGAACACAGCTGGTCGTCCGATGGCTTGACGTTGGTTGTGCCTGGCGCGCCCGGCTCGGACAGTTTGTGGCTCTACGACCTGCGCGAGCCAGTGCTGCGGCCCGAGATTCTGATAGTCGAGGGGCAGCTGTCATCGCTCGCAGTGCGACCAGGCTCGGCACAAGCTGTCTTTGGCGAAGCAGATGGGACACTCAGCTTGTGGGGATACAGCGCCGCAAGTTCAGCGCCCAGCGAGTTGCTCTACCTGAATGCGCATGGCGGGGCGGTATCGGCGCTGGCATTCAGTCCAGACGGCGCAAGGCTGGTCAGCGCGGGTCCGCTTGCCTATACGAGTTTCGCTGTCCAGCGCGACTTTGCCGCGATAGTTTGGGACTTGTCCCGTGTGGCACAGCAAGCCGTGCTTTCTGGGCATCAGGGTTTGATCCGCGCATTGGCATTCAGTCCGGACGGATCGCAGGTGGCATCGGGCGCAGATGACGGGGCGCTGCGATTTTGGGATGCCAGCAGCGGCGCGGCGCAGGCATCGGTTGTGCTCGGCGCTCCGATAGTCGCTCTAGATTACAGCCCGGATGGACGGCTGGTGGCTGTGGCAACTGCGCGCACTGCAGAAAATCTGCTGCTGTTGGATGCGAGGACGGGCGTGCAGGTCGCCAGCTATCCACTGCCGACGCCGGGCGTTACGGCTTTGGACTTTAGCCCGGACAGCCAATTGTTGGCGGTGGGCGCAGCGCAGGGCCTATTCACGATTTGGGACAGCATGCGCCACAGCCTGCTGACGAGCGGCGGGACAGAAGCGGGCATCCACGACATCAGCTTCAGCCCCGATGGCACGCTGCTGGCTGTATCGATCGACAAATATGCGCTGCTGCTTTATGGTGTGCCGCTGGGATCGGGCTAGCGGCAAGCTGGGCGCGGATGTGCTATACTGCTCTGGTGCTGTGGCGCGCAGTTGCCGAGGAATGATCCCAGGAGAACCAACATGTCCATATTGGACTTAACCGGCACCAGCGAAGGTTCATACAACTTCCAGGAAGTCTTGGGTCAGGGTGGATTGGGCGTTGTATATCGTGCAGCCCAAGACCCGATCGGCCGCATTGTGGCCATCAAGGTCATCCTGCCAGAATTCGCCAACGACCCGAGCTTCATCCGCCGCTTCGAAAGCGAGGCGCAGGTGGTGGCGCGCCTGGAGCATCCGCATATCGTGCCGCTCTATGACTTTTGGCGCAAAGCGGGCCGCGCCTATCTGGTCATGCGCTATTTGGGCGGCGGCAGCGTGCGCGACCTGGTGAACGCGCAGGGCAAACTAGGCCTGGACAAGGTCGGCCGCATCAGCATGCAGACTTTGTCGGCCATGGCTTTCGCGCATCGCAATGGCGTTGTGCATCGCGATATCAAGCCAGACAATGTCTTTCTTGATGACGATGGCAATGCCTACCTGAGCGACTTTGGCATCGCAAAGACCGTTGGCGCCGATGCAAGCGAAGCCTCTGGGCAGATTGTCGGCACGCCAGCCTACCTCGCGCCCGAACAAATCCGCGGCGAAGAAGCGACCCCGCAAAGTGATATCTACGCCTTTGGCATCATGCTCTACGAGATGCTGTCTGGCGCGCGCCCTTTCAATGATGTTTCTTTGGCCACGCTGGTTTATCGGCATCTCAACGAGCCGTTGCCGATGATCGACCACGAGTCGCTCAATGTGCCGCCCGTCTTCAATGGCATTATCCAGCGCGCCACCGCCAAGAGCCCCCATGAACGCCATCGCGATGCCATCGAACTCAATGACGAATTGCAAGAGGCATTGCGCGAATCTGACGAATCGATTGAACTCACGCTCGAAGAGTTGGACTTCGCCGAGCTGGAGCTGCTGGAAACCAAGAATCCCTACAAGGGTTTGCGCGCATTCCAGCAAGCCGACGCCGCCGATTTCTTCGGGCGCACAGACATGATCGCGCGCGTTTTGCGGCGCATGCAAGAGCCGGTTGTGCAAAGCAACTTCCTCGCTGTCATTGGTCCCAGCGGCAGCGGCAAGTCCAGCCTTGTCAAAGCCGGTGTGCTGCCGGGCTTGCGCAGTGGACGCATTCCTGGCTCGGAAGACTGGTTTTATGCCGAAATGGTGCCCAGCCACGCGCCGCTGGAAGAGCTTTCGTCCGCCTTGTTGAGCGTATCCACAGCCGATCTGCCCGATATGGTCAATACGTTGCGCGACAATGTCGATGGCTTGGCGCAGGGTGTGCAACAGGCGCTGCCCGACCCCGACAGCAAACTCGTTTTGATGATCGACCAATTTGAAGAGCTTTTCACCCAGGTCGAGCAAGAAAGCGACCGCCAGCGATTCTTGGATCTAATTCTCGACGCTGTAAATGTCGAAGACAGCCCCGTCATCATCATTGCCACACTGCGCGCCGACTTTTATGATCGACCGCTGCTTTATCAAGGTTTTGGCGAGTTGATCCGCTCGCGTACCGAGCTGGTGCTGCCGCTCAATGACGATGAGTTGAAAGAGACCATCGAAGGACCAGCCGAGCGCGTGGGGGCTATTCTGGAGCATGGCCTGGTCGATGTGATCATTGATGATGTGCGCGAGCAACCGGGCGCCCTGCCCCTGCTGCAGTACGCGCTTACCGAACTCTTCGAACGACGCGAAGGCGCTTTGCTGACCAAGTCCGCCTATCGTGAAATCGGCGGAACGTTGGGCGCGCTGGCAAAACGCGCCGAAGAAGTCTTTTTGCGCTTTGATGAAGAGGGGCAAAATATGGCGCGCCAGATGTTCCTGCGCCTGGTCACCCTCGGCGAGGGCCAAGAAGATACCCGTCGCCGCATCTTGCAATCGGAGCTGCTGACCCTGGGCGACCGCGAAGTCGTAGAAAGCGTCATCGACCGCTTTGGACGCTATCGTCTGCTCACCTTCGACCGCGATGATGCCACGCGCGGCGCAACCATCGAAGTCGCGCACGAGGCGCTGATCCGCCAATGGGAACGCCTGCGCGAATGGCTGATGGAAAGCCGCAACGATGTCCGGCTGGAGCGCGAGCTGCTGCATGCCGCAACAGATTGGGATGCCGCTCGCAAAGACCGCAGCTATCTGATGGCTGGCAACCGCCTGGCCACTTTCGAAGATTGGTCGCAGACCACCGATATGCGCCTCAACGAGCTGGAGCTGGAGTTCCTGGCAGCCAGCCTGGCTGCGCGCGCAAAGCGAGAAGCCGCCGAACGCGAACGCGCCGAACGCGAACGCTTGTTAGAAGAGCAGAAAAAACGCAACCTGCGCATCGCGGCTGCTGTCTTTGCTATGGCCGCAGTCGTCGCTGTGATCCTCAGCCTGGTGGCATTTGACCAATCCAACAAAGCCAACGAACAACGTACGATCGCCGATGCACAACGTGTTATTGCCGAAGACGCCCGCGCAGTCGCCGAAGAGCAACGTGTCATTGCCGTAGACGCCCTGCATGTCGCCGAAATCAATGAGCGCAAAAACCTCAGCCTGGCGCTGGCTGCCAATGCCCGCACCGCCCTCAGCGAGCACGACCCGGCGCTGGCGCTTCCCGTGGCGATCGAAGCCCGCCATGTCTTCGAGCCGCCAGAAGCCGAAGTCATGCGCGTGCTGGGCGCGGCCGCTTTTTCGCCCGGTCCGCGCTTCCGCTTCACTGATTCGCCGCGCTCGATCCTCGGCGTCACATTTAACTCGGATGGCTCGATCGGCGCTTACGCCGGTTCCGAAGGGGTGATTTACCTGGTTGATATGAGTACGGGAGAAGACGTCGGAACCATTGCGACGGGCAGCCCAATCAACGCGATCGCCTTCAGCCAGGATGATTCATTGATCGCGGCTGGCATGTCTGATAGGACTGTCGGCGTCTGGCAGGTTGCCGATGCTGCCGAGCGTTATCGCCTCAGTGGCCACGAAGATATCGTCACCGATGTCGAGTTCAGCGCAGACGGTGTTACGCTGGCTTCTTCCAGCGCCGATTCAACCGTTCGGCTTTGGCATGTCGACAGCGGCGCAGCGCTTCACACGATGGAGGCGCACATTGATTATGTCTTCAAGCTCAGCTTCAGCCCAGACGGGGCGCGACTTGCCAGCTCCTCTGCCGCTATTGGCGTAGGCGAGAGCGAAAGGACGCTAGAACATAACACGATCCAGGTTTGGGATGTCGCCAGCGGCGAAAACATGCTGACCATTCCACCGGATGGTATTGGTTTCGTCCGCGATGTCGAGTTCAGCCCGGACGGCGCGACCATTGCCGCCTCCACCTACAGCTCTGGGCAAGGGGGCATGGCGGTCATCTACGATTCCACAACCGGTTCGGAACTGCTGCGTCTCTATGCCCACCGCGATATCATCGCGAATCTTGAATTCTCTCCCGATGGCGCGCTGCTGGCGACAGCCTCGCGCGACCAAAGTGTGAAATTATGGGACATCGACAAGGGGATTCAGGTCACGAGTTATGTGGACCTCGGCGATCGTATCCAGGATATTGAGTTTTCCCCGGACGGCGAATACCTGCTGATCGGCTTGGGCGAAGCTGGCAACTTCCCCGATGGCAGCGACAGCCCGGCAGACAGTTCAGCCTACCTCTGGGATTTGCGCAATCGCACGCAATCGCAGGTCTTTGCCGGGCACAGCAACTGGACCTGGGCGGCCGATATCAGCCCGGGCGGGTCCCTGGTCGCTTCCGGTTCAGGTCCGCTGTTCTTCCCTGCCTCACTGGATGACCTGGACGCCAGCGTGCGCGTCTGGGACGCAACGACGGGCCGGCAGGCTATCGCTTTGCAGGGGCATACCAATACGGTCGATTCGGTTAAGTTCTTGCCAGACGGTCAGCACCTGCTTTCCGCCAGTTGGGATGGCACGATTCGTCGTTGGGATCTGGAAACCGGGGGCGAGGCTCAGCGTTACAACATCCCGCGTGAACCTGGAAGCGCGCCGCCGCGCGTGTACATGATCGAGCTGCTGCCAAACGGGGGGCAATTCGTGTCGGGGTCGCAAGACGGCGTTATCCGCCTTTGGGATATCGATAGCGGCGATATCCTGCGCGAATACCATGGGCACAGCGCCCAGGTGAACGGCGTTCATATCAGCGGCGATGGCGCGTTGATGGCCAGCGCCAGTGGCGGTTGGGACAGCAACGGAGACGATTCGACCGTCAGGCTCTGGGATGTGGAAACGGGCGAGTTATTGCAGACATTCGAAGGGCATACGCACTTCGTCAACTACGCGCGCATCTCGCCCGATGGCAAGTTCATCATCAGCACCTCCTGGGACGACAGCGTGCGTATGTGGGATATCGCAAGCGGCGAAGAGATTCGTCAGTTTGTCGGCCACACAGGCAACACGTTTGGCATCGCTATCACCGAGGACAGCAGCACTTTGCTGACGACTGCGTCCGACACGACCGTGCGCATGTGGGATATCGCATCCGGCGAGGAACTCAATCGATTTGAACAACATGTCGACTGGGTGCAAGAAATCGTCCTCGGTCCGGGCGAGGACTTCGGCGTTTCTGCCGGGCAGGATTATGTCCTACGCCGCTGGGTCATAAAACGGACGGCTGATGACCTGATCGGCTGGGCGCGCGACAACCGCTATATCCGCCAACTGTCCTGCGCCGAACGTCAATCTTACCGCCTGGAATGCGAGTCCTGATTCGCCGCCTCTATTATACTGGTCTCGCCGGGCGCTATTGGAGCGCCCAAGATTGCACAAGGCGAGACCATGCCCGCAGACGGACACGGCGATAACGACAGCCCAGACGCGCAAGAGCCATCTGCTTCCGCCATCTTCGCGCAGTTAATGCGCCAGGCAGCTGCCAAAGCTGCGCCTCGCCGTGTGCGCCGGACCGCGCCGAACTTTGAAGAATCGCCCAGCCTCGAGCCAGAGATCGAGCCGCCGCAGATCAGGCGTGTGCGACCACGCCTGGTGATGCCGAAGCCGCGCATTGGCAGCTTTGCCAGCGGCTTCTTGGGCACGATCTTCGTCGTTGTCATAAGCACGGCACTGGTGGCCACGCTGCTGATGTTCTTCGTCAATCCAGAGTTCCTCAATCCACTGGTCGTACAGGGTTTGCAGCTCGACCGCGAAGACATCGTCAATATCAGCTTGCCCACGCCGGTGCAGACGCCCGTGTGGATGCAGCGCATCGGCATCATATCCGGGCATCGTGGCCGCGATTCGGGCGCGATTTGCGATGACGAGTATGGCAATGTACTGCTGCGCGAGGTGGATATCAACTTCGCGGTGGCGCAGCGCGTGGTGGCTCGTCTGAAGGCGCGCAATTATGCGGTCGACATGCTGGACGAGGTCGATCCGCGCCTGGAGAATTATCGAGCGGCGGCGCTGGTTTCTATCCATGCCAACACCTGCTACGACTTTGGCGAATATGTGAGTGGCTATATCGTGGCGATCTCCGAGGCCAGACCCCGCGTTGGCATTGACGCTTTTCTGCGCGAATGCATCGCCATCAATTATGGCGCGCGCGTGCCTCTGCGCCGCAGCTTCACCCTCACAGAAAACATGACCAACAACCACGCCTGGCAAAAGATTCATCCGCTGACGCCCGGCATGATCCTGGAAATGGGCTACATGCTGGCAGACCAGGCGGTGCTGACCGAAGACCCGGATCTGCTGGCGGATGCTATCACAGCGGGCATCCTCTGCTTCATGGAAAATGCCGGCGCCGTGCCCGGGACTGTTGGGTTCGACGCTTCGCCCGGCTACATCGTGCCCATCCTGGCGACGCCGACACCCGTGTATTTGCGCTGATATCCTCCACCTGCTGGGAGTCTGGATTAAGACCCCCCTCAGTCCCCCCGACAGGTCAGGGGGAGGCACAACCCCCCTCAGTCCCCCCGACAGGTCAGGGGGAGGCAACGGCGCGCGCGGATTTCTACGCATGTCGGGGGATGGGGAAAACCCCCGCATACACGAAAATAGACACTCCCCTCAGTCCCCCCGACAGGTCAGGGGGAGGCAACGGCGCGCGCGGATTTCTACGCATGTCGGGGGATGGGGAAAACCCCCACATACACGAAAATAGACACCCCCCTCGGTCCCCCCGACAGGTCAGGGGGAGGCAACGGCACACGTGGATTTCTACGCATGTCGGGGGATGGGGAAAACCCCCGCATACACGAAAATAGACACTCCCCTCAGTCCCCCCGAAAAGTCAGGGGGAGGCAACGGCACACGTGGATTCTGTCGGCAGGTCGGGGATGGAGAAACGCCATATACACGGAATTCGCCAATCCCTTTCTAGCAAATGCTTGACAATCCAGGAAATGGCATTACCATAGAAAATCATGCGATAAGACAGGTATTTTATCTATGCGTTCCAGAACAAGCGCTTGTCCACATGACATCGCCCAGGCAAGAATGGAGTATGG
>MPMG01000003.1 GCA_002238485.1 Chloroflexi bacterium bin20
CAAATGCTTGACAATCCAGGAAATGGCATTACCATAGAAAATCATGCGATAAGACAGGTATTTTATCTATGCGTTCCAGAACAAGCGCTTGTCCACATGACATCGCCCAGGCAAGAATGGAGTATGGAAAAATGAACGCTGGCAAGCGCAATATCGCCCCCCCCCCCCGTAATATCGCGTAACAATTCCGCTTCGTTTCATTTCCACTCCACATTCGCATTCAAGTTAATACTCGCCGCGCTGGTCTTCCTGCTGCTGTCGGTCGCGCCCGCCCGCGCTGCTACATTCACCGCCGCCAACCAAGCCGCGCTCGTCACCGCCATCAATACCGCGAACGGCAACAGCGAAGCCGACACGATCAATATCACAGCCGACATCACGCTCAGCGCCGAGCTTCCACAAATCGCCAGCGCAATCACCATCAACGGCAATGGGCGGACGATTAGCGGCGCGGACACGCACAACATATTCGAAGTTCGTTGGACGACCGGGGATCTAACAATCAACAACCTGATTTTGACCAATGGCTTTGAACCCCAAGGCGGCGCGATAATAGTCCAAGGCGACCTGACATTAAACAATGTCGTCATCAAGAACAGTCGCAGCACCAACGAAGGCGGCGCAATCTTCCTGTCAAACAGCCAGGCCGACATAGTCGTCAATCGCAGCGCTTTTTATGGCAACCGCAGCCTAACCAGAGGCGGCGGGGCTATGTATTTGACCGGCAAAACGCACAAAATCACCAACAGCACCTTTTACAACAACTCGATCGTCGGCGGTCAGGTCGGCAGCGCGATTAATATGGGCGGTACCAATCGTCCAACCGCCACTTTCGACCTCGACCATGTCACCATCACCAGCAACACCGGCGCCGGTGCCCTTAGTTTTGCTTACGGATCGCATTCTTTACGAAACAGCATCATCTATGGCAATAGCAGCGATTGCCTACGCTTGAACAATGCACTCAACGTCAACACGGGAAACATCTTTGCTTTGAGTGTACCTAACGTCGCCAGCGCTTCGATCTGCGGCACGCCCTTCTCGACTGCTGATCCGCTTCTATCGTCCAGCGCCACCGGCAACCCGCCTTATTTCACCATTGCGGGCAACAGCCCCGCCAGGAACGCGGCCACTTGCATCACGGGCAGCAATGGCGTTACCGTCGACCAGCGCGGCGTCACACGCCCGCAGGAAAGCAGCTGCGACATCGGCGCTTTTGAATATGTCCCGCCACCGCCCCCGCCTCCACCTCGCCCGCGTCAAGAACCGAGCGGCAGCACCGCCCGCGAAGGCGACAGTGGCGCAATCTACATCCCGCCCAGCGCCACGCCCAGCGCCACAGCAACGCCCGGCATCTCGACCTGCCTGACCCTGCCCGGCATCGTCACCTACAACATCACGGAATCCACGCAATGCCAGCGCCTCGACGCGGTGGGTATTGGCAACGCCGAGATCGCCGCGGCCGGCTTCGCTGACGCCGTGAACGTCTGGAGCTGGATCCTGCCTGGCACAAAAATCTGCTTTGAAGCGGAAGGCAGCGCCTTCAAGTTCATCGACACCACGGCGCTCCCTCGCGTCGTCTATGATCTGCCAGCGACCAACGAAAATGGCTTGACCTGCGCCACCATCGACCGCCCTGGCAATTTGATCCTGCTGCCCGGCAACCGTCCGCCAGCTGCGCAAATGCAACCGACAGCCCTGCAAGAGACAACCCTGAGCGGCTGCATGGCGCGCACAACGAACATCCTGAACTTCCGCGCCAGTCCCGGCGGCGATGTCATCCGAGCCGTCCCCTACAACGCGACATTGACGGCGGTCGCGCGCACGGCAGATTGGTTCAAGGTCGATTTTCACGGCGTCAAGGGCTGGATCAGCGCCGCCTTCGTCGAGCAAATCGGGACTTGCGGCTGAGGCGGGGGGTTGTGCTTCCCCCCGACTTTTCGGGGGGACTGAGGGGGGTTGCCTCCCCTGACTTTTCGGGGGGACCGAGGGGGGTCAAGGTGGGCGATTCCGAAGCGGGGTCGCCCGTTTTTTTAATTTCGTGCTGATCGTTGCCACTCCCAAGCGTCCGGAATAGTCGCATGTTCATGATTCAGCAGTCCCGGAAGTCCCCATATTGCTTGCCAAATGGCGCGCGCTATGCTAGGCTGTGCGCAACACAAGGAGAAGTCGCATAGTGGCCTAGTGCGTCCGCTTGGAAAGCGGATACGGGAAACCGTACGTGGGTTCGAATCCCACCTTCTCCGCTGGGAGCCCGCGTGCCGGGCTTCTTTGCTGCAGGGAGCCTGCCCATGACCGTCCCACTTGCCCTGCGCATCAATGGCAGAACTCGCGAGTTGCTGCTGCCTCCCGATACGCCGCTGCTCTATGCCCTGCGCAATGAACTCAATTTGAAAGCTGCCAAATACGGCTGCGGAAGCGAGCAATGCGGCGCATGCGCTGTGCTGGTCGATGGCGTGGCTGTGCCCAGCTGCCAGCTGCCGCTCTACCATTGCCAGGGGCTGGACATCATCACGCTGGAAGGGCTGGCAGAAGCCGGCGAACTGCATCCGCTGCAAGAGACTTTCCTGGAAGAGCAGGCTGCCCAATGCGGATTTTGCAGCGCGGGCATGATTGTAGCGGCACAAGGCTTGCTCAATCGCGTTCGTTATCCGACCGACGCCGATATCCGCAGCGCCCTGGCCGGCAATTTGTGTCGCTGTGGCGTGTATGACCGTGTCCGCCGCGCCATCAAGTTGCGCACGGGACGCATCGAGCCGTCCATCGTTGAAGTAATGAATTGCCCGCCACTTGAAAATAGCATCGAAGCAGCCTCGCCATCGCTATCGGCGCATCCGCAGCTGGACGACTGGCTGCACATTGAGCCAGACGGGCGCATCACCCTCTTCAGCGGCAAGGTCGAGCTGGGGCAGGGCATCGCCACGGCTCTCGCGCAGATCGCCGCCGACGAACTGGATGTGGCGCTTTGGCGGATCGATGTGGTCTGCGCCGACACCGAACGCAGCCCAGACGAAGGCGGCACGACCGGCAGCCGCTCGCTGGAAAGCAGTGGAGTCGCCATTCGTTGCGCGGCGGCCGAAGCGCGCCAGCATCTGCTCTCCCTGGCATACGAAGCGCTGGACTCGTTGACGCCAGCCGAGCAGCTGCAAGTGCGGGACGGCGTCATCAGCGACCCGAGCAGCGGGCGCAGCATCAGCTATTGGGATTTGCAGGGCGGACGGCTCTTCAACCGCCGCGTCAGTGGCAGCGCCCCGCAGAAAGAACCGTCTGCGCACAGCCTGGTCGGCACATCGGCGCGGCGCATCGACCTGCGCAGCAAGTTCTCGGGCGGCGCAAGCTATGTGCACGATAGGACCCTGCCAGACATGCAGCATGCGACTGTGCTGCGTCCGCCCGGTTATCATGCGCGGCTCGTGGACTTTGATATCGCTGCCGCGCGGGCTTTGCCGGGTGTTGCAGCTGTCGTGCAAAATGGGCAGTTCATCGCCATTGTGTGCGAGCGTGAGGAAGTAGCCATCGCGGCGGTCGAGCAGGCGCGCGATTTTGCCAGGTGGACCTATGCTGCCGATCTGCCCGACGCGGCTGCCATCTTTGACGATCTGGGGTCCAAGCCACGCCAGTCGCATCGGATTGAAGCGGGCGCCGTCAGCGACTCGGCGATCCCACCCATAAAGACGCCCCCAGACGCAGCAATCACCCTGCGCGCCACGTATAGCCGCCCCTTCCAGATGCATGGCTCGCTGGGTCCCTCGGCGGCGCTGGCATTGTGGGATGAGGGGCAGCTCACGGTCTGGTCGCCTACGCAGGCAGCTTTTATTCTGCGCGGGGCGCTTGCGCAGGTTCTGTCGCTTGACGAGGCGCAGATTCGCGTCATTCACAGCGAGGGCGCGGGCTGTTATGGGCACAATGGCGCCGATGATGCGGCTCTGGATGCGGCGTTGGTGGCTATGGCGCTGCCGGCCACGCCGATTCTGCTGAAATGGTCGCGCTGGGACGAACAGGCCTGGGAGCCCTATGGCACTGCCATGCGACTGGACATGCAAGCCAGCCTGGACGCCGACGGCACAATCTGCGACTGGAATCACGATGTCTACAGCTATGCCCATTCGACGCGACCGGCAATCGGTTTGGCAAGCTCGGGTTTGTTGGCAGCGCGATATCTGGAACGGGCATTCACGCCACAGCCGGGCAGGGCGATGGGTGGCTATCATTCGGGCGCGCACCGCAATGCCGATCCACTCTACGACTTGCCACGCCGCCGCATCGTAGTCCACGCCGTCCGTGACAGCCCCCTGCGCGTTTCGGCGCTGCGCAGCCTGGGCGCCTATGCCAATATCTTCGCTATCGAGTCCATGATGGACGAGCTGGCAAATGCCGCTGGCAGCGACCCGCTGGATTTTCGCTTGCGTCATCTGCGCGATGAACGGGCGCGAGCAGTGCTGCTGGCTGCTGCGGACAAAGTGGGCTGGCAGAGGCGAGACAAAGGCGTGGGCTGGGGCATGGCGCTGGCGCAATACAAGAACTTGCAGTGCTATTGCGCCATCATCGTGCGGCTGCGCGTCAATCCCGCGGGAGAGATCGACTTTCGGCGCGTGGTCATCGCCGCAGACGCCGGGCAGGTTGTCAATCCCGATGGCTTGAGCAACCAGCTCGAGGGTGGATTCGTGCAGGCCGCCAGCTGGACACTGTATGAAGCGGTGCAGTTCGACAAGCGCGGCATCACCAGCACCGACTGGGACAGCTATCCGATACTGCGCTTTCCCGCCGCGCCCAAGATCGAGGTGCTGTTATTGAATCGCCCCGATCAGCCTTTTCTGGGCGCAGGCGAAGCGGCGCAAAATCCCACGCCCGCCGCCATTGCCAACGCCATCTTTGATGCGACGAAGCTGCGCCTGCGCGATATCCCCTTCACGCCGCAAAAACTGCGCGCATGATCTGCCTCCCCCCGATTCTTCGCAGGGGGATTGAGAGAGGTTACACTCACTTTGTCAAGCGGATCACGGTCACATGCGCATTGGGCGGGCTCGATGGTCCTGTGATCATGCTGCTGTCGCCATTGTGCGACAAGCTCAGCGGCGCATCGACAGACGAATCCAGCCATTCGGCGCTGCTTGCATCCAGCCGCGGCAGCACAAAGCGCCCGTCCGCCTGCCAGTCGAAGATATGCAGGTAGGTTGCGTCACCCTTCTGCGTCGTGCGGCAGCATTCGACGCCTTGCACAGGTCCTGGCTGCGTGCCATAGATCGCCTCGCCATGCACATCCATCCATGCGCCCATCTCTTGCAGGCGTTCGACGCTCGGTTCTGGCACTGCGCCCAAGGAATCTGGACCGATATTCAGCAGGTAGTTGCCGCCCTTGCTGATGATATCGACCAGGTTGTGCAGCAGCTGCGTAGTCGATTTCCAGTTGTGGTCTTGCGTCTTGAAGCCCCAGGTGTCGTTGATGGTGGCTGGCGTTTCCCAGTCGATTTCGGCTTGCAGGTCGGGCGGGATGGCGTTGTCCTGCGCCGTGGCATAATCGCCCAGCTTGTTGCCCAGCCGCCCACAGACCAGGCAATCGGGTTGCAAACTATGCACGAGCTCGAGCAGTTCTTGGCTCTGTTGCCGCGAGATGATTTTTGGCGTATCGAACCAGATGATGGCGATGGGGCCGTAGTTGCTGAGGATCTCGCGCACCTGCGGCTTGACATAGTTGTCGATGTAATCGCCGAAGTCTTGCTCGTCTTCGTTGAAGTCCCAAGTGTTGCCAAAGCCGTTGGGATGATGCCAGTCCTGCGTCTGCGAGTAATAGAGCCCCAGCCTGATGCCTTCGCGCGCGCAAGCCTCTGCCAGCTCGCCCAGCACATCGCGGCCAAAGGGACTGCCATCGACAATGTTGTAGTCGGTCTCGGCGCTGCCATAGAGGCAAAAGCCATCATGGTGCTTGGAGGTCAAGACGATGTATTTCTGCCCAGCCGCCTTCGCCAGCTTGACGATTTTCTCCGCATCGTACTGCACGGGGTTGAATTGCGGCGCAAGCTGTTCGTATTCTGCGATGGGGATTTTCGCGCGCAGCATGATCCATTCGCCGATGCCCGGGATAGACTCGCCCTTCCAGACGCCGGCCGGGATGCTGTACACACCCCAGTGAATAAACATGCCGAACTTGGCATTGCGCCACCAATCCAGCCGCGGGTCCTGGTTTGCGCCGGGGCGCTGTCCGCGTTCGGGTTTGAAATATTCGATCTCTGCCATGCTTATATCCCCCATCCCCCAGCCCCTTACCCCCACGAGGAGGGAAGGGGAGCGATACGAATGTATAGACTGCGAGTAGTGTATCAAGATTCCTGACCGCAGTCTCATTTATTGACATTCTTCTTCTTTCTGCAATCGATGATTTGGAATGAGACATGCCCCTCCCTCCTATTGGGGGAGGGATTTAGGGTGGGGGCTAGCCACCCAGCTCAATCGCATAGGCGCAGATCGCCTGGTCGGACTGCTGTGGCGGGGCAGACAGGCTCAAGCCGCCGCCGTCCTGCGACCAGCTGATTGCGTCGTCACTGCCCAGCATGCGCACGCCCGTCACATCCACCTCGCCGCTGCCCAGGGATTCAATGCGCGCCTGCTCTTGTGGATAAGCCAGCAGGAAAGCGTAGAGCGTATTGTCCTTCTGTGTGAAGCGGATATCCGCCGGCGTGAAGGCGTCCCGCGCCGTATCGGTGAAGGCGCCTTCGGGCACGGGAGTCGGTCCTTCGCCAAAGACGCGCCAGGGGCGGGTATCATAGATTCCTTCGCCATGCACAGCCAGCCACTTGCCCATCTCGCGCAGCATATCTTGTTCAATCTGCGGGATCGTACCGTCGGCGCGCGGACCAATATTCAGCAGCAGCGCCCCGTTCTTGCTGACGATATCGACCAGGTCGGCGATCAGATCGCCCGTCTGCTTGTACTCGTGTCCCTCGATATAGCCCCAGCTGTTCTTGGAGACCGATGTGTCGTTCTGCCAGAAGAACTTGCGAATATCGCTCAGCTGCCCGCGCTCGATATCAAAGACCGCCACGCCCTCGGGATAGGAGTCGTACTTGTGATTGATAGCCACGCCCAGCCCCCATTCTTCGCCGCGATTGTAATAATGGGCGGCGAAGCGTTGCAGGTAGGGTTCGAAGACGATTTGCTCGATCCACCAGTCAAACCAGACGACCTGCGGCCGATATTTATCCACCAGCTCGCAGCAGCGCGCCAGCCAGTCTTCCAGGAACTTGGCATCGGGGCGCGGTGTCCAGTCTTTGTGCTTCCAGGCTTTGCGGTTGGTCTTGTCTTTGGAGGCTTCCACGGCAGGACCGTACAAACCATCATTGGCGGGATCTTGCACATCGGACGGGAATCCCCGCCCGCCATCAAAGAACCACCAGTGCTCCGCGCGATGAGATGAAAGAGCGAAGACCATATCTTGCGCCCGCACGGCATCCGCCAGCTCGCCACAGATATCGCGCTTGGGTCCCATCTTGGCGGCGCACCAGTCGGTGAGGTCGCTGTCGTACATGGCGAAGCCATCGTGATGTTCGGCGACTGGCATAACAAACCGCGCGCCAGCGTCTTTGAAGAGCTGCGCCCATTCTGCGGCGTCAAATTTCTCAGCCGTCAGCATGGGGATGAAGTCCTTGTAGCCGAATTCGCGATGGTCGCCATAGGTCTCGCGGTGATGTTCAAAAGCCGGATCGCCTTGCAGGTACATAAAGCGCGGATACCATTCACTGCGAAAGGCCGGCACGCAGTACGGTCCCCAGTGGATGAAGATGCCGAACTTGGCGTCTTTGTACCATTGCGGGATCTCGTATTGCGCCAGCGAATCCCAGGTCGGTTCGTATTTTCCCGCTGCAATTGTCATCTCGTCTCCTTTGCTCAGCGCAGGCTTGCAGGCAACCGTTCATTGTCCCGCGGCAAGCCTTGCCCTATACTTGGCAGTTGTTGCATCAAGGCGGAACAGCAAGAGTCTAGATTGGCGTCCAGCGCCTGTCAAGCAGGTGGGGCGGCATCGACATGGAGGCGAAATGATGTCCGAATTTCCAATGCGCATGCGGCAGATCCATCTCGACTTTCACACTTCAGAAGCGATAGCTGGCATTGGCGGGCAATTTGACCCGGACGAATTTGGCGATACGTTGTTGCAAGCGCGTGTCAATTCCATCACCTGCTTTGCCCGTGGTCATCATGGTTGGATCTATTACGACAGCAAGGCGCATCCCGAGCGCATCCACCCGCACTTGCAGCGGCGCAACCTGCTGGTCGAGCAGATCGAAGCCTGCCACGCCCGCGGCATCCGCGTCCCGGTCTATACCACGGTGCAATGGGATCATCTCACGGCGACGCAGAACCCCGATTGGCTGTGCGTCAACGAAGACGGCAGTTATCAAGGCAACGGCATGTACGATGCCGGCTTTTATCGGCGCATCGCGCTCAACTCGCCCTATATGGATTTTCTCAAAGCCCATGTCACCGATATCTTCGACTGCCTGCCGGCCGTGGATGGCTTCTTTTTTGATATTGTGCATGCGGTTGATGACAGCTCGATTTGGACGACGCGGGCGATGCAAGAGGCGGGATTGGACCCCAGCGATGCTGAGGCGCGCCTGGCCTATGGCGGCGAAGTGCTGGACAAATTTCGCAGTGAGATGACGGCTTTCGTTCGCAGCTTCAGTGATGACTGCACGGTCTTTTATAACCGCGGGCATGTCGGGCCACACAATCGGCGCAACCGCGACGCCTTCACGCATTGGGAACTGGAGTCGCTGCCGAGCGGTCACTGGGGCTATATCCACTTCCCGCTGACCATGCGCTATGCCCGCACGCTGGGCATCCCCTGCCTTGGACACACGGGCAAATTTCACACGGCTTGGGGAGATTTTCATTCTTTCAAGAACCAAGAGGCGCTTGAATACGAATGCTTCCGCATGCTGGCGATGGGCTGCGGCCCCTTCGTGGGCGATCAACTGCCGCCCGATGGCAAGATCGAAGAGCCTGTCTACGAGCTCATTGGCAATGTCTACCGACAGATCGAGCAGAAAGAAGCCTGGTGCCTGGACGCGCAGGCGATCAGCGATATCGGCCTGATGACACCGGAGGAATTCGCGCCCGTCGATGACCGCGGCATGCAGCCTTCGATCTGTGGCGCGCACAGCATGCTGCAAGAAGCCGGGCATCAGTTCGACATTATCGACTCCCATGCCGACTTCAGCGCCTACAACGTGCTCGTATTGCCCGATGACATCCCGGCCGACAGCGCGCTCAACGACAAGATCAGCGCCTATGTGTCGGCAGGCGGCGCAGTGATCGCTTCATTTGAATCGGGCCTGGACGGGGAAAAGAGCGGTTTCGCGCTGGATGCCCTGCCCGTGACCATGACCGGATCAGGTCCGCGCGATCGATTTGGGGTTCTCGTGCGTGGACGCGAATACGAACGTGGCGACTACACCGAGTACATCGTCCCGAATGGCGCAATTGGCAAGGAGCTGCCGTCCACCGAGCACGCCATGTACATCCGCGGCACAGAAGTCGCAGCCGATGACAATGCCGAAGTGCTGGCACAGATCACGCCGGCCGTCTTCGACCGCACTTATGAACATTTCTGCTCGCACAGGCAGTCGCCTTCGTCTGGCCAAAGCGCTGGCGCAGCCATCGTCAAGCGAGGACAGGTGATCTATTTCTCCAGCCCGCTTTTCACGCAGTATTATCACAATGCGCCGCAATGGTGCCGGACGCTCTTCTTGAATGCGCTGGATATGCTGCTGCCACAGCCGCTCGTACGGCACGAGGGTCCCAGCACCTTGGAGGTCATGCTCAACGAGCAGTCGGCGCAGAATCGGCTCGTGCTGCACCTGTTGCACTATATCCCCATCCGCCGCAGCCACAGCATCGATATCATCGAAGACATCATCCCGCTCTATGATGTGCCGATCTCGCTGCGCGCCGACAAGACAATCGACAGCGTAACGCTCGCGCCGGGCGGAGATTCGCTGGAATTCAGCCAAGCTGATGGCCGCGTTGCCTTCACTGCGCCCTTCATCCATGGGCATCAAATGATCGAATTAACCTATATGGAGAAATGACATGCAGCCAGTCCCTTTTGGCAATACGGGATTGATGACGCCGCCGCTCATCTTCGGATCGACAGCGCTGGGCAATCTCTTCCAGGTATTCAGCGACGAGTCCAAACTGGCGGTCATGCGCGCCATCTTCGAGCATCTGCCCAAACCGGTCGTCATCGACTCAGCCGGCAAGTATGGCGCGGGCCTGGCGCTGGAAGTCATGGGCAACTGCCTGCGTGACTTGGGCGCCCGCGACGACGAAGTCATCATAAGCAACAAGCTGGCTTGGCTGCGCGCGCCCTTGCAAACGCCAGAACCTACCTTTGAGCCAGGCGCATGGTTTGGGCTGCAGCACGACGCTGTCCAGGACATCAGCTACGCGGGCATTCGCAAGTGCTTCGAGCAGGGGCTGGAGCTGCTGGGCGGCGATTACAGCACACAGCTGATTTCGGTGCACGACCCAGACGAATACCTGGACGCGGCCGAATCGTCAGACGACCGCAAACGGCGTTTTGACGATATCCTGGGCGCCTATGCCGCCTTGCGCGAGATCAAAGCCGAGGGCGCGGCAAGTGGCATCGGCGTCGGCGCGAAGAACTGGAAGTCGATACAAGAGATCGATGCCCAGGTCGAGCTGGACTGGGTCATGTTCGCCAACAGCTACACCCTGTATTCGCATCCGGCTGATTTGCTGGCGTTCATGGATTCGCTGCATGCCAAGGGCGTGGCTATTATCAATTCGGCGGTCTTCAATGCCGGCTTCTTGACCGGCGGCGAGTTCTTCAATTATGTCAAGCTCGACCCGAACAATCCGCAGCATGCCGAGAAGTTCGCCTGGCGCGAGCGATTCTTTGCGCTATGCCAGCAGCACGGGCAAAATCCAGCCGAAGTCTGCATCCAGTTCGGACGCTCGCATCCGGGCATCGCGGCGTTGGCGCTCAGCACCAGCAAGCCGCAGCGCGTCAAGACCAATGTGGATGCCATGTCTGTTGAGATCCCTGGGTCCTTCTGGGAGGTGCTGAAGGAAGAAGGCTTGCTCGCAACTGACCATGCCTATATCGTATAGTGAATCTTACAGCAAACTACGGAAGGAAGAATCTCATGGGAGATTGCAGATTGTGCGGCAGGTCGGCCGGTTTTTTGAAGAAAGAGCACAAAGAATGCAGGCGACAACACGAACATGGCAAGCGAGAAATTGTATCGCTTATCGCGGACGCTGCGACAAATGAAGGCAACCGGCAGCGATTGATGGCCTATATCAACAAGACCGCGTCTAGCAGCTATCTTCGTGGCGTTGCTCTACAGGATGTCATGGCGACGGGCTTTGAAGTGGCGGTAGAACGCGCGCTCGACGATCATCTGCTCACCGAACATGAAGAAACCGCCCTTACCGAACTGAAGGACTTGCTTCCCGTTGCCTATGACGCTATGGACAGAAATGGGGCTCTCACGCGAGTCGTCAAAAGCGCCATTCTGCGTGACATCACATTAGGCCTCATTCCACAGCGGCAGCAGATTGACGGCGTCGTGCCCTTTAATCTGCAAAAGTCTGAGACTCTCGTTTGGGTGTTTCAGCATGTCCAATACTACGAGGAAAAGACTAGACGAGAATTCGTCGGTGGCTCACAAGGCTTTAGTTTTCGCGTCACAAAAGGCGTTTATTATCGCGTCGGAGGGTTCAAGGGCAGATCCGTCGAAACGGCAGAAACGGTACATGTAGATACGGGCTTACTAGGCGTGACCACAAAGCACATCTATTTTGCCGGGCAAGCCAAGCGATTTCGTATTAATTACAATAAAATCGTATCGTTTGAACCATACTCGGACGGTATTGGAGTACAAAGAGATGCTCAAACGGCTAAACCCCAATCGTTCCTAACTGATGACGGTTGGTTTACTTACAATCTCGTCGCCAATCTCGCTCAGCTATAACGCATGTGCATCGCTAGCAAATGTGACTCGCTGCATTCGGCGTTTCAGAGGTGAATCCGGAAAGATAACAGTATGCCAAGCCAAGTCCCCAACATCCTCTTCATCATGTCCGACGATCATGCCGCGCACGCCATGTCTTGTTATGGCAGCCGCATCAACCAGACGCCCAACCTCGATCGCATCGCCGACGAAGGCATGCGCTTTGACAATTGCTTCTGCACCAATTCCATCTGCACGCCCAGCCGCGCCGCCATTCTGACCGGCGCCTACAACCACATCAACGGCGTCACCACGCTCAGCACGCACATGGACAATACACTACCCACCTTCGTCAAAGACCTGCAGACAAATGGCTATCAGACGGGCATGTTTGGCAAGTGGCATCTGGGGCAGGGCGCAGCGCACGAACCCAGCGGCTTTGATGATTGGGCGGTGCTGCCAGGGCAAGGGCTTTATCACAACCCCACTTTCATCTTCAAAGACGACGCTGGCTCGCGCCGCGAGTCTGTGCATGGTTATGTAACCGACATCATCACCGATATGAGCCTGGACTTCCTCCGCAAGCGCGATGCCGAACAGCCATTCTTCCTGATGTGCCATCATAAAGCGCCACACCGCCACTGGGAGCCAGACGAAAAACACGCGGGCATGTATCTCAACGAAGACATCCCCGAGCCAGACACGCTCTATGATGATTATGCCAACCGCGCCACCGCCGCCGAAGCCGCCGAAATGCGCCTGGGCACGCACAACCAGCCGCTGGACCTGAAAACCGAAATCCCGCGCGACCTGCCCGAAATGGAATTGCGCAAATGGGCCTATCAGCGCTACATCAAAGATTATCTGCGCGTGGTCGCCAGCATTGATGACAATGTCGGACGTCTGCTGGATTACCTGGATGAA
Organism: Chloroflexi bacterium bin20; assembly: GCA_002238485.1. Classification (GTDB taxonomy): domain Bacteria; phylum Chloroflexota; class Anaerolineae; order Aggregatilineales; family Phototrophicaceae; genus UBA6055. Next base: position 12,900 of record MPMG01000003.1, read on the forward strand.
GAAGGCTTGGCAGAAAATACAGTCGTCGTCTATACCTCCGATCAAGGCTTCTTCCTGGGCGATCATGGCTGGTATGACAAGCGCTTCATGTACGAAGAATCGCTGAAGATGCCGTATATCATGCGCTATCCGCGGGAGATCGCCGCCGGCAGCGTCAATGAGGATATGCTGCTCAATGTCGACTTTGCGCCGACCTACCTGGAGCTGGCGGGATTGCCGCCACAAGCCGGGATGCAGGGACGCAGTTTTGCGCCGCTGCTGCGTGGAGAGACAATCAGCGACTGGCGCGAGTCGATGTATTATCGCTATTGGATGCACCGCACGCATCACAATGTCTATGCGCATTACGGCATCCGCACGCGCCGCCACAAGCTGATCTATTATTACGCCGATCCGCTGGGCACAACCGGCAGTCTCGCTGGCGCCTTCACACCCGAATGGGAGCTCTTTGACCTGGAGACTGATCCCTACGAGCTGAACAACATCGTGCACGACCCCGCCAATGCCGAACTGGTGGCTGCGCTAAAAGCCGAGATGCACCAGCTGCAAGCCGATGTCGGCGATGAACGCTATCACCTGGATGTGGATTAACCCGCCAGTAGCGCCTGCTTTGCCCGGGCGATGAATCGGCGAAAGCGCTCTTCCATGTGCGGGCGCGTGAACCAGCCGGCTGGATCTGTCATGGGACGCGCGCTGGCCGCCAACTCAAAGAGCGGCAAGTTTGTCAATGTCCAGCCAGCGGCAGATTCATAGGCGCGCAGGAATTGGTCGGCAGCCTCGGGCAAGCCTTCCAGGAAGTATTCCATGCGGCAGTAAGCGACATCCGCGGCCGGATGCCCATAACCCGCTTCTTCCCAATCGACCACCGCCGAGATCGCATCGCCCTGCCAGAGCATATTGCCCGACCAGTAATCGGTGTGGGCAAATCGCGATTCTATCGGCTGCCAGCGCCGCCAATGCGCATTGACCAACTGCCAGACCATCTCGCCATCGGGGTCGGCGCGCATGGTTTCGGGGATGAGTCCGCCTTTGATAAACCAAGCTACCTCGATATTGCCATCCATCAGGTAGGATTTGTCGGCTTCTGTGAACGGCAGTTGATGGATTCTCGCCAGCATCCGCGCCGTGGTCCCTGCCCGTTTCCCCCAGAGCGGGGCTTGTGTCGGCGGTTCGATCTGCGCGCCCGGCACAAACTCAGTAACGATGCCCGGCAAGCCCAGCAGTTCGCCACTGTCATCCAGCAGCAGCGGTTTGGGAGCGGGGATTCCTTGCCGCTGCAGCATGCCCAGCGCGTGATATTCACAGACGTGCTTGCTGTGGCCTGCTTCGTCGTTGGCGGGGTTATAGCGGCGCAGCACGATCTTGCGCGGTTCAGCGCCGATTAGCTCGACCAGATGCGTGAAGTTCGAATAACTGCCCGGCAACGCATGCAGACGCCAGTCGCCAGCTATCCCCAGCGCATCCAATACTGCTTGCACCGCTTGCCGCGTGGGCAGGTTTTCTCCAGCGCTCATTGCAATCGGATTTTCCAGGCCGCCGCCAGATTGTTGTCATAATGCAGCGCCTCTGCTTGGATGGTCAGCCCGGCAGCTGTTTGCGCCCATTGCACTGGCTGGTCCGAGCCGAGCAGCGAGACCTGCTCAATGCCGACCGTATTGTTAAGCGCCTCGAAAGTCACAGACGCTGAAGGAATGCCGAGCGTCATCGCGTAGACTGTTTCCCCATCTTTGGATTGCGTGTAGCGTCGGTCGCTGGCGTCGCAGTTTTCATATTCCCAGAATTTGTGTCCGCGTCGCTCGACGATCAGTTTCGAGTCATCGCCCTCCGCGTGGGTTGTCCAGGGCACAGTCTCATAAATCGCCTCGCCATATCTGCGCAGCCAGTCGCCCAGCTGCAAGAGGGGCTCTCGCTGTCCCGGCGGAATCCTGCCATCGGGAGTCGGCGAAAGCGAGAGCATCATGGTGCCGCCGCGCGCCGTGCAATCAATCAGCTTGGACAAGAGCGTATGCCCCATGTGATAGCGCTGCCCCTCGACCCAGCCCCAGCTTTGATCGCCGATGCGCATATCGTCATTCCAGGGGCGCTGATAACGGGCCGGGCGGTCGCGGCCACTCTCAAAATTGATAACGCCAAAATCGGGATGAAAATTGTATTGCATGCTGACAGGCAGCTTGTTGAGCACGAGCACATCTTTGCCCCAGTCCAGCGCCCGATTGAGGTAATGCGCCAGCATCTCCAGCGCCGTTTCTTCATACCCTTCATCGCGGAATTTGCCGCCATCAAACCACATCATATCGGGCTGGTATTTGTCGATCACCTCGCGGACTTTCGCCTGCCATTGGGCGAAAAATTCGTCAAATTGACTGGTCTGCTGCACCCAGTAGAAATCGGCATAGGCGGGGTCGAAGAGGTCCCAGCCTTCGTCCATGCCGCGCTGCACCGCTGCTTGGTCAAATGTCTGCTTCCACTGCGTCCAGCCGGGCAGAAACCAGTTGAAGCCGCGCACAATGTGAAAAGGCGCAACCAGGCGCATATCACGCCGCCGCAAAGCCGCCGCCAACTCGCCATACAGGTCGCGCCGCGGTCCCATCTTGCCGACATTCCAGCGGTAGACATCGCTGTCCCACAAGCCAAAGCCATCGTGATGCGCCAGCGAGAAGCCGGCATAGCGCGCGCCCGATGCCGCGAACAAGTCCGCCCAGTCATCGGCATCGTAGTGCTCGGCCGTGAAGCCAGCGATGAAATCTTTGTAGCCAAATTCGGCGGGATTGCCAAAGCGTTCGATGTGTCGCTGGTGAATCTCGTGTTCGGGGTCGTACATCCATTTGCCATACCATTCGTTGCCGAAGCCTGGCACGGCATAGACGCCCCAATGCGCGTACAAGCCAAATTTGCTGTCGCTGAACCAGGCAGGCACCTCGTGCGCGATAAGCGAATCCCAGTTGGCAGCATAAGCTCTGCTCATATCATGTCTCCTTCATTGGCAAGGGAGGATTGTGGCGCGGTTCTGCCACCCAGCGCAAGAACATCCAGCCAGCGGCCAGCCCGGCAAAGACGGATGCCACGAACAAGGCGCTGTATCCAAATTGCCCGGCGATCCAGCCGCCGAGCAGGGGCGCGGCAAAGGTAACCGGCGCCAGGATGCTGTTGGTCAAGCCGATGTAGGTGGGCTGGTCGGCTGCCGGCGCGAATTCCAGCACGATATTGTAATTCGAAACCGAATCGCAAGAGATCGCGCAAGCCAGCAGGCTCACCGCCACCGCCACCAGCGCCAGATCGCCGGCCAGCAAGGCGCACAATGCGGCCAGCACAATGCTCAGCGCGGCCAGGCTCAGGTTGCGTTTGTGTCCCCAGCGGTCGCCCAGGCTGCCCATCACCGGCTGCATCAGCGCTTGTGTGCCGATGAAGACCGCCGCCAGCAAGCCCACTTCCGCTCCGCCTAATTGCAGGGACTTCTCGCCGAAGACGACGAAGAAACTGGTCGACATCAGGCTGACGCGCAGCAATCCATAAGTCAGCAGAAAACGTCGATAATTGTGCTGGGCGCGCAAGATGCCCGGCAGCCGTCGCATATACTGGCGCAGATTTCCCGTGCGTTTGACGGCATCGCTGGGCGGCTCGCGGGTTAAAGCCAGGCAGCTCCACGAAACCAAATGGATGACACCGGCCACGAAGAACAACAGCGCAAAGCCACCGGGATAGGCCACTTCGTCCAGCACGCGGCCGACAAAGAGCGCTCCGCCAATGCCCATCAGCATGCCGCCGCCGTTGGCAATGCCGAAGAAAATGCCGCGCCGCCGCACCGGCACCACCTTGCCGATCATCGTATACCAGGCGGGGGTTACGATTCCGCCGCCAAATGCCGATACCGCGAAGAGCGCAAAGAAGAGCACAAGCGCCAGGCTGGAATTGCTCTCGGCGAAGAGCAGCAGGCACAGCCCGATCAATGGGATGGGCAGGCGCTGCAATAAGCCGCTGGCGATCACGACGAAAGGCAGCTTGCGGCGCAAGCCTTCGGCATGATTCGCCATGAAAAGCTGGGGCAGATAATACGAGATGCTGTAGAGCGCCGGGATCAACCCAATCAGCAGCGGCAAATCGCTGAGCTTGCTGACCAGCAGCGGCAGAATCGTCTCTTGCGCGACCAGACTCGCCGCCAGCGCAAAGAGCATATTGTCCAGCACATTGACTGTGAAATTCCAGCGCAGGTGCTTGTCGGCGTCTATCATGAGCGCGCGTTCAGCCTGTGCCCTGCTTGGATGTTGCCAGCGGCTGTGGCGGGTTGCTTCGCGGCTCGCGCACCCAGAAGTGCAGCAGCGCGCCACCGGCAATGCCACAGACCAGCATCAGCGCGAACAACTGGTCGAAGCCGATATCCGCCACCCAGCCGCCGATGATGGGCGCCAGGAAGACCACCGGCGCCAGCAACGTATTCGTCAAGCCGATGAAGGTCGGTTGGTCTTCGGGCAGGGCGAATTCCAGCACGATATTCAAGTGAGAGATGCGGTCGGCTGCCAGCGCCGTGCCCAGCAGCGCAAATGCCGGCAGCAAACCGCCAAAATCGCTTGCAAATGCCGCCAAAGCTGCCGCCGCCGCCACAGCAAAAGCGAAAATCGTCAGGTTGAGCTTGTGCCCGCGCCGATCGCCCAGCCAGCCCAAGCCCAGCTGCATCACCGCCTGGCTGCCCAGCAAGACCGCCGTCAGCAAACCGACTTCCGCGCCGCTGAGCGAAAAGCGTTCGTTGCCAAAGACAATGAAGAAGCTCGCGCCCATCAAGCCCAGGCGGCTGACGGAATAGCTGAACAAGAAGCGCCGGAAGTTCGCGTTGCCGCCCAGCACAGCCGGCAGCTGTCGAAAATACTGCCGCTGCGAGATCTGCTCTTTGACGCTGGGGCTTTCTGGTTCGCGGTTGAGCGCCAAGCCGATCCAACTGATGCCCATGAAGACCGCTGCCGCCAGGAAGAGCGCCGCGAAGTTCTGTGGATAGGCGACTTCATCCAGCACGATGCCCACAAGAACCGCGCCAAAAACACCCATCAGGGTGCCCAGTCCATCGCTGACGCCGAAGAAGATGCCGCGCCGATTCACCGGCAGCACCTTGCCGATCATGGTGAACCAGGCCGGTGTCGCCACGCCCGCGCCAAATGCCGCCAAGCCGATGACCACATACACAGTCAGCAGTGCCAGGTTGGGCGAATTGACAGCAAAAAGCCCAATGGCGAATCCCGCAAAGAAATAGGGCACGCGCTCCATCAAGCCGCCCACAAACATGACAAAAGGCAGCTTGCGTTTGAGGCGCTCGGCATGATTGGCGGCGAAGAGCTGCGGCAAATAAAAGCAGATGCTGAAGATGGCGGGCACGAGACCGATGGCGATCTTGGAATCGGTCAAGTTGCTGATCAAGAGCGGCATGATTGTTTCGCGCGAGATCAAGCTGAATGCTAGCGTGATGAAGGTGATGTCGATCAGGTTGACAGAAAAGTTCCAGCGCAGGTTTCGCTGGACGAATCGCTCGGTTTTCGCGTCCAACTCAGCCGCCCCAGCCCGTGATTTGCAGGGCGTGCGCTGGCGATGCGGGCAGGTCGTTGGGCAAAGAGACAGCCAGGTCGCTGCCAACTTGCCGCCAGGTCAAATCACCTGTTTTGCCCAGCAGTTGGATGCTTGCGTCGCTCGGCGCGTCCAGCCCTTCAATGACGATCTCGCTTTCGGCCGGACTGCCCAGCAGGGTGGCGTAGAGCGCGTCGCCGTTTTGTGTGAAGCGGACTGCGAGTCCTTGTGTTGTCTGGCCGTCGGCGCGCTGCCACGGGCGGGTATCGAAGATGGCGGCGCCATTGCGGTCGAGCCAGCTTCCCAGCGCGCGCAGACGGTCGGCTTGATTCTGCGGGATGCTGCCATCGGCCATCGGTCCTACATTCAGCAGCAGGTTGCCGTTCTTGCTGACGATATCGACGAACATGTGCACCAGCTCGCTTTCGGGCAGCAACTGATCGTCGCCTTCGTTGCGGTTGTAGCCAAATGAATGGCCGATTCCGCGGCAGGACTCCCACTTTTCAGGCTGGATGTCATCGAATTGGGCGTATTCTGGCGTGACAAAGTCGTGATGCGGTCCGCGCGGGCTGATCAGCTCTTTGCCAGCTTGTGGCATGCGGTCGCGGCGCTGCGTAAAGCGGTCATTGATGACGCCTTCGGGCACGGCATTGTAGTAATAGGCAAAAAGTTCGCCCAAATCTGCCGCCTGGGGATAACCGATATCGTTCCACATCAAAGACGGCTGGTAGCGGTCGATCAGCTCTTTCCAATGCGCGATCGAGTAGTCCACGAATTCTGGCGTTTCAACGATCGTTCTCCAGACATCGGGCAAGTCTGCGATTGGCTGGTCGTTAAATGCCCAGTCCAGCCCGCCGGAGTAATAGATGCCCATGCGCAAGCCCGCTGCGCGCACGGCGTCTGTCAGCTCGCCGACTACATCGCGCTGACTGTGATAGTCGCTCTTGTGTGGGCAGGGGAAATCGCTCTTCCACAGGCAGAAGCCATCGTGATGCTTGCTGGTCAAGACGACATAACGCGCGTTGACTTCGCTGAACAGGTCCGCCATTTCGGCTGGCTGCCACCTTTTGAGCGCCGAATTGAAACCGGGAGCAAAGTCATCATAGCTGAAGTTGGCTCCGTACTGTTTGTTGTGCCAGGCGCGCGTCGGGCTATCGTCAAAGCGCAAGGTGTTCATGTACCACTCGGCGTAGGAATTGTGGCGAAACCACTGACTCATGTCGCCGCGCTGGAAGACCTCGCCGATGTCGCCGCCATGTGGCGCCCAGGCTGGCACAGAATACAGACCCCAGTGGATGAAAATACCCAGCTTGGCATCGTGATACCAGTCGGGCGCCTGGTGAGCGCTCACCGATTCGAGCGTTGGTTCGTAAAGCATGTGATCGTCCTTTCAACAATTTTTGTCTTTACGGAATTGTTTGTCTTAGGTCGGTTGCGGGCACAGTCACAATTTGTCCGTCCGCCATGCCCAGCAGCAGCGCATCGCCGGCCAGCGCCAGGCAATCTACGCCGTCTGCGATCGGCAGCCAGGTTTCGCCATCGTCCTGCGAGAAAATCGCGCGGTCATCCAGTTGCACAGCCAGTCCTTCCGCGATCAGCGCCAGCCCATTGACCGCCCCAGCGCCCACTTTGATCTGCTCGACGCGCGCTGCCTCAATGCGCAGCAGGCCATGCGAATCACAGCCGGCATAGAGCGCGCCATCTTCGGCGACCGCCAGGCTAAGCACATTTTCGCGCCCGCTGCCGATATCTATATCCTGCCAGAGCCGCCCGCCATTGTGGCTGATGTAAATGCCTGTGCTTGTGCCGGCATAGACCGTGCCATCGTCAGCGAATTGAGGCGACAGCGCCAGACAGTTGACGCTGTGATCAAACAAACCATGATTGTGCGCTTGCCAGGTTGCGCCGCCATCTGCCGACCGGAAGATGCCATCGGCGAATGTGCCCGTTAGCAGACAACCAGAGTCCACGCAGAGACAGGTAACCAGCGGCGCAGGCAGACGAAACGCGCATACTTCCCAACTGCTGCCCCCATCGAACGAGCGCGCGACGCCGCCATGCACCCCGGCCAGCAGCGTATCGCCCCTTGCAGCCACGCAAAGCGCCGGAATATCGCCCACATCCTGCCAGCTGGCGAAGAGATTGTGCTGCGCCCCGTCTGGGTCGATGCGCCACAATCCGCTGTGACGCGCCGCATACAGGCAGTCGCCCGACAGCAGCGCTTGATGAGTCCGATCCATGCTAGGGCTCCGTCATCGTTTCGGGCTCGCGGTGCAGCACCAGCACATCAATGGTCAAGGCCAGCGCCGCGCTCATGACCGCCCGCTGCATTGCCTCGACTTGCACTTGCGCGACATCGACGATGCCCGTCGCCGCCATATCCACGAAGCGTCCGCGCATCACATCAAATCCCGTACCCTTGTCGCAATCGGGCAGCTGCGCCAGGATCTCACTGGGATCATAACCGGCATTGCGCAACAGTTGGCGTGCCGGCGCTTCCATTGCCTTCGCCAGGATCTGCTGTGCCGCTCGCGCTTCCAATTCGTCATGGGCAGGCTGTTCTTGCAGCAGCCAGTCGCGGCAGTCCAGCAGCGCCACGCCTCCGCCAGGGATCACGCCGCCTGCTATGGCACTGCGCAGGGCGCGAATGCTGCGTTCGGCCAGGTCTTTTCGCTGGCGGATCTCGTCTTCAGCGATGCCACCGACATAGAGCGTGGCCAGCCCGCCATTCAGCCTGCCCAAGCGCCCCAACAGACGCGCGCTTGTGTCGTCGTCCTTGGATTCGTCAAAAGCCTTGCGCAGCCGCCGCACCGTCGCTCGCAGCGCATGCGGGTCGCCGCCACCACTGGCGAATCCGAAGTTCTTGTCGTCCGCCCAGACCCAGCGCGCCGAGCCAAAGTCGCTTTTCTGCACATCGTCCAGTGTCTCGCCTGCGCCTTGCAAAATGGGACGGCCGCCTGTCAAAAGCGCGATATCGGCCTTGGCCTGTTGCAAGTCGGCTGGCACGAATTCATCCAGCTTGATGACAATGGTTTGCATTCTGTCGCGCATCCGCTTGTCCAGCACCACCGACAAGCCTTTTTCCGATATGGAACTGACGATCAGCAGCAGCTGTTTGTACCCGCTGCGCAGAGCCAGCTGCATGACCGGCACGAGCTCCGCTGGTTCTTCTATCTCGGCATCGCTGACGAGGATGGCGGCATCGTGCATTTCGGCGATTGCGCGCGTTGTGCCACGCAGCATTTCTTTGCTCTGCACGCCGCCTAGCCAATAGCTGCCTTCGACATAATTGTGCGTCATGTGGCGACCATGCCCGGCGCGGACATCGACTTGCCCATAGCGCCCCAGCGTATAGATGATTTCGCCCAGACTGTCTGCCATCTCTTCGTCGGAACAGATTGTAAAAGCCAAAGCGCTCAGCTCGGCTTGGCTGTGCAACTGGCGGGCATCGGCGACGAGTTGCTGGCTGAGCGCTGGCAGCAGCCGCAGCATATGCGCGCGCAGGCGGTTGGGGTCGCAGCCAGCCGCTAGAAAACGCAGGCCTTCTCTATAGATTTGCTGGTAGAGCACAGCCAGCGTGGCCGCGCCGTCACCGAGTGTCTGCTGCATCTTCCACAGCGCCTGCCGCAGCAGCATGGCGCCGGCGTCGGCCTGTTTATCGGCAATGGCGATGATGCGACGGGCGATCAAGCCACCATCGTCCAGCAACTCAAACTTGTCCAGATTTTGGGCGATGGCGCGGCGCGGCAGCGGACCCAGAGTCGGCGCGACAGCCTGCACCAGTTGGTCGAAGCCCCGTTGCAGCGCTTGCTGTGTCTGCGGATGATGGATGACTTTGGGTGTAGGCATAAAAACGCGTCAAGTTGGCTGGCAAACGCTGGCAAGCATACCACAATCGGTTTTCATCTGCCAAAGCGGGATTGATAGCGGCATGGTCGGCGGCAGGCGGCGACTTGCGCATATGATTTTTGCTGCTTTACGGTAGGATAGGGGCAGAAGCAATGTCGGAGTCGCCGGGCATGAGCGAAAAAAAGAAAGACCCGCGCATCATCGCGTCGCTGCAACGCGCGCTGGATATCTTGTCGCTTTTTGGTCCGCAATCGCCAGAATTGGGAATCACCGACATCGCCAAGGCGCTCAGCTTGCACAAGAGCACCGCTTCGGGATTGGTCTATACCCTGCAGCGCAACGGCTATATCGCGCAGAACCCGGAGAATCGCCGCTATCATCTGGGCTTGCAGCTGGTAGAGCGCGCTGGCGTTCTTCTCGACCAGATCGAGATCCGCAAGATCGCCATGCCCGAGCTGGAATACCTGCGCGACTGGTCTACCGAAAGCGTCAACCTGGCTATCCTGGAAGAAAACCAGATCATCTACATTGAACGATTGCTGAGCGAAAAGAGCCTGGGCTTCCGCAATCATATCGGCAAGCGCGCCTGGCCCCATTCAACTGCGCTGGGAAAAGCCATCTTGTCGCATCTGCCCGCGCAGGAATCGCTGTCGATTTTGCAGTCCTATCGCCTGGACTCCATGACGCCCAATACCATCACCGACATCGACGAACTGTTGAAACAATTTGAGGTCTTTCGTCAGCAGGGCTATGCTATTGAGCGCGAAGAGAACGAGCTCGGCGGTTTGTGCATCTCCGCGCCCATACACAGTTATGGCGCTGCGCCCGTGGCCGCTGTCAGCGTGTCGATTCCCTTGTCGCGCTTGGATGAAGCGAAGATCCCGACTTATGGCGCGAAAGTGGTCGAAGTCGCTAGGCGCGTCTCGGGCAAGCTCGGCTATTCGCTGGAACCGCGCGCCTCTATCTATGCGTCTGCCGAACAGGGCGCGGCGGGGGCATAGTGACTGCCGAATGTGCCTGATGTCTCGCCCATGGCGTTATCCCAAAGCCAATTGTTACAGATCTGCCCCTGACCGTCCACAAGAATCTTGACGCCGCCAGCCTCGTTGTCATAGATGAGATTGCCATAGACTTCGTTTTCCACGCCATATTGAACGCCGTCGACCAAGTGCCCGCCTAGTCGAACTCCCGCGCCAACGCTGCCATAGATTTCGTTGTAGCGGATGATATTGGCTTTGCCGCGCGAGACGATGCCCCCCGAGTTGGGGTCTTTTTGCCCCGTGCAGATGTTGTATTCGATGATATTGTGCTGCGTGCCTTCTTTGGCTTCCACGCACTCGTTGCCCTGGGTATCGATGACATTGTGATGAACCCAGTTGTGCGCCGTGATGTCCGGTTCAATCGTCAGGTTAATGTCCCACTGCTTGCTGGATGTGCCGATGTAGACGGCTTCGCCAACCACGCCGTGGGCATGAAAAACGAAATCCCAAATGCCACAGTCGTGGAAGGTCGACCAGGCGATCTCGTTGTGACTCGCGAAGTATTTGAGGCGCAGGCATTCTTCGCCGGCATTGCGAAACGTCATATTCAGCACGCGCAAGTTGTTCACGCCATCGCGGACATCGTAGCCGATCACATACAGCAATTTCTCACGAAATGCGCCCATGCGATTCGGCTCGGCATTGCGGCGCAGACCATCAATTGTGAAGCCGATCAGGCTGATGTAATCGTGATGCACCTGGAAGATGCGGTTGCTGGTTAATCCGTGCACGACAGCGTTCTGCGTCCCAACAATCGTGATGGGCTTGCCGGGCGCTCCATCGCGGACGGTGAAGACATCTTGATAATAATGCCCGGGCTGCAAGTGAATGGCGTCGCCGGGCTGGGCGATCTGCAGGGCGCGCTGAATGCTGCGGAACGGAGCGGCGAGGCTCGTCCCGGCCTGGTTGTCGTCGCCTTGCGGATGCACATAATATTGCTCGCCGGACTGCGCGTTGATAGGCAGGCAGAGCAGCAGAGTCAATACTGCGATTGCGATGAGGCCTTTCATGTTTGTCCCAAAATGGAGTGGGCACAGATCTTGCCCATGCCCACTCTAGCGCGTTTGCGCCTATTCGTAGTCTTCGATGTTCTCGAGGATGTAGCTGACTTCTTCGTCGATGCGCATCATAGCTTCTTCGGCAGTGGCCGCGCCGATCCAGACTTCGCCCAGTTCTTGCTTCCACAGCGAATCAAAGGCGGAGTACATGGGGTGGATCGGATCGTACATCGAGAAGTAGTTGCCCTCGCCGGCCAAGAAAGCTTCTTTGTTCGATCCCGGCAGCAGCTCGGGATCCAAGAAGCGCGGATCGCTCTTGAATTCCGACAAGACGGGCGTCATGACCTGCAAGTCCAGCAGCATATTGACGCCGAGCGATCCAGGCCCCGCCAGGAATTTCACGAGCTCCCAGGCTTCATCCGGATGTTCGGAATCGGCTGAGATGGCATAGCAACTGCCGTCGGCGCGATTGACCGCCTCGCCGCTTTCGCCCAGGGGCAGGGCAGCCATATCAAAGTCGAAACCCGAGCCGAGATAACGTTGCATGCGCCAGTGGCCCACAACCTGCATGGCCGATTTGCCAGCAGCGAACAGGTCGCTGATGTCGGCGCGCTGCTCATCGGAAGGCATGACATTGTGTTCGAGGATTAGGTCGGCAACGAATTGAACGGAGTCGATCACGCCTTGATCCATGCCATAGAATTCGGTGGGATGGCGAACATCGTCGAACAAGCCGCGATCGGTGTTGGTCCAGACCACCATGGGCCAGTAGTTGCGGAAGGTATCGACGCCAAACTGGTCGGTTACGCCATCGCCATCGGTATCCAGGGTCAGGGCGGTGGCAGTCTCGACGAAATCATCCCAGGTCCAGCCATCTACCGGATAATCAACGCCGGCGGCATCGAAGATTTCCTTGTTGTAGTAGACGACCAGGGCGGCATTGTCGATCGGCAGACAGTGCAGCTCGCCATCAATCATGTAGTTGGCCAGGATGGTCGAGTCATAGACCGACAGGTCAATGCCATCGCGCTCGACAAATTCGTTGATCGTCAGCAGCGCGCCCTTGCTGGCATAGGCGTTGGCGACATGCGTGGCCGGATAGAAGACATCGGGCGGCGTGCCACCGGCGACTGTCGTCTGCAGCTTGGTGTAATAGTCGCTGCCGCTGCCGATATTCTCGAATTCGACACCGATGCCGGTTGCATCAGTAAAAGCCTGCGCGACAGGCATGGCGACATTCTCGACGCGATTCTGGTCCCAGCGCATGAACCATTTGATGGTCACGCCAGCGTCTTGCGCCGCTGCGCCCAGGCTCATGGACAGGAATATCACCATAACCAGGGCGGTTAGCAGGGTTTTGCGATTGCCTAACATGGGTTTGCTCCTATAGATTTGGATTGGATTGCCGCAAGTTGATTCTGTATTGGGTCGCCAGCGCCACCTCCTTTCGCTGCATTTGCCTAGCCTTTTGAACCACCGGAACCAGTCAAGGCGACACCGCTGATGAAGTACTTCTGCGCGAGGAAGAAGACGACTAGCGGCGCGATCATGGCCACGGCGGCGGCAGCCATGTACAAATGCCAGGCGGTGAAGTAGTCGTTGCGGAATGCCGCCAAGCCGATAGATACCGTGTAATTGCGGTCGGAACTCAAATAGATCAAGGGACCAAGGAAGTCGTTCCAGGACGACATGAACTCAAAGACCGCCACCGCGCCCAAAGCGGGACGAGCCAGCGGCAAAATGATGCGCAGGAAAATCTGCATGGAATTCGCGCCGTCCATCTTGGCGGCTTCGTCCAGATCCAGCGGGATGGTCAGGAAGTACTGACGCAGCAGAAAGATCGAAAATGCGCCGCCAAAGAAGTTGGGGATGATCAAGGGCGCGAAAGTATCCAGCCAGCCCAGATATTTGAACAAGATGAAGCGCGGGATGATCAGCATGTGAAAGGGAATCATCAAGGTGCTGAGCACGATGAGGAACATGATGCCGCGCCCGGGGAAACGAAACCGGGCGAAACCATAGGCGACCACAGCCGAGCTGGCCACCTGCCCGATGACGCTGAGCACTGTGATGATGGTGGTGTTCACATAATAGCGATCGAAAGGGCGGGCGGTGAGCGCATCGGGATAATTCTCCCACTGCACCGGATCGGGCACCCAGGTCGGCGGATATTCCAGCACCTGCTGCTCGGTTTTTAGGGAGGTAGAGATTGTCCAGGCGAAGGGGAAGAAGATCATCACCGCGCCCACCAGCAAGATCGCGTATATCGCCACTACGCTCAAAAACGGATAGACCTTTTCTCGCAGAAAATGTTGGCGGGTAGAAGTGGGCAGCGCGATATTGACAGTCATTGATTTAGTAATCCCCCCGCTTGATTTCACCTTCGTAAAAGACCCAGGCTCTTGACCAGCGGAAGACCAGCAATGTCAGCCCCATGATGATGATGAAGACGATCAGCGTCATCGCCGCGGCATAGCCCATCTGGTACTGCTGGAAGCCTTTTTGAAAGAGGTAATAGGTGAAGAAGAGCGACTGATTGCGCGGTCCGCCTTCTGTCATGATATAAGCCTGCGTGAAGAGCTTGAAGGTATCGATCATGCCAGTGATGAGATTGAAGAAGATGATCGGCGTCAGCAGGGGCAGGGTGATGCGCCAGAACTGCCGCCAATAGCCCGCGCCATCAATAGACGAGGCTTCGTACAACTCGTTGGAAATGCCCTGCAAGCCCGACAGATAGATGATCATATTGCGTCCGGCCGCGCCCCACACCGCCATAATCATCAGCGACGGCAATACCAGCGCCGAGTCATCCAGCCAGCGCGGTCCTGGCACGCCAAACAGTTGCAGAATCGTTGAGTTCAAAATGCCGTAGCGAGGGTTGTAAATCCACATCCACACCAGCGAGATAGCCACCGGCGGCAGCACGACTGGCATGTAATAGATGGTGCGCCAGATGCCGATGAACTTGATGCGCCGATTGTTGAGCAAAAGCGCCGTCCCCAGCGCCACAATGATGCCCAGCGGCACCCTGCCCAAACCATAAATGACCGTAACTTCCAGCGACTTCAAGAAAAGCCGATCTCTGAACAAGCGCTCGAAATTGCGCCAGCCGACAAAGCGCGGGTCGCCGATCAGATCCCAGCGGTGGAAGCTCAGCCAGATCAGCCCGATCATCGGGCCGACCACGAAGATCAAAAAGCCCAGCAGCCAGGGCGATGTGAACAGGTAGCCGTTCAGCGCTTCACGAGCTTTGGGCGATAGCGTTGTTCCCTTGCGTTTTCTGCCAAATCTCATGTGCTTCTGCCCTGACAAACTCGCTTGCTCAATGTTGCGCTGGCAATCGTCAATTCACGACCAATTCTGTTTCACCGACATCCAGTTGAATCCAGACCATGCCTGTCATCTCATCGTACTTGAAGTCTGCTGCACAACCGTTGCCTCTCAAACTGGCTGGCCGGCTGGACGGGAAGCGCAGCCAGGTCGGCGCGCCCGCGAATGCCTTCAGGCGCAACTCGCCGTCTGTCCGCTGCACGCCGATGTTGATTGGGCTGTCCGCGACCAATTGCAATTCACCGTCCAGCCAAATGGAGCTGACATCGACCGCCAGGTACTGGGCGAGACTTTTTTCGTGCCAGCGCCCGGCGAAGAACCTGCCATCGACAGTAAGCCGGTCGCTCATGATGCCATCGCGCCCTTTGGCAATGCCGATTCGCCAGCAGGTCTGCTCTTTGCGCAGGGAGGCCACCAGGCCGCGTTGGGCTGGCTGTGACTCCACAGCGAATCCAGCCATATCCAGGATCACGCTGAATCGGCAATTGCTTCGCGGCTCGCCAGGCGAAAGCGCCAGGCTGTGCTGCAGCCGCCGGATGATCCAGTCGGGCTTTGCCGATGTTGGGTTGGCAGTGATCTCTTTGCATGAGAGGCGATGACGGGCTTCGTCGGGCTGCAAGGCATGGAGTTGGCAAACGCTATCGCCAGCGCGAATTGTGAATCTGCCCTCGCCGTGCGGCTCGGCTGGCGCATCGGTCTGCAAAAGCCACTGATAGTCGTGCTCCATACCCGATTCGATTGTGTCGTTGATGATGACCGCGTCATCTGCCAGGACGATGATTTCGCGGGTGAATTGGCGCAGGTCCAGCGATCTGTCGTAGGCGCGGGCTGCCTCGCCGCGGGCATAGACCAGCTTGTCGCAGGCGAAGGTCGCTTCCAGCCGCGCGCTCCAGCTGTCGTCCAGGTCGCGGAAGGCGTTGTATTGCCCTTCGGCATATTGACCGCGGCCGTCCACGAGCAGCGTGCTGTGATGAGCCGTCAGCTTGGATTTGGCATAGCCATCATCGACAGCGATATAGTCAGCGCCATGGATGAGGATGAAACTGTTGGCATCGGGATGGTCGTGTCCGACGCTGTGTGTCATCCAGTCCTTTTTGCGATTGATGGCGTGACCAGTGTGCCAGGCTTTGATGCCGTTGGGCGCGCCGCATTTGAATGCCAGCATCAGCGCATCGGGCTGCCAGGAACTGCGCGCGGAGACCAATCCCAGATCGGGGAAGATTCGCTGCAGCGGCAGGCGATCCACGGGCGAGGGATTTGTGCTCGGGTCGTACCACATGAATTCCAAGCCCGACTCTGCCCACAGCCCCGGTTTGACCAGGCCTTCTTCGCCTTCGCGCTGCCATTCGCCCCTGCGATAGAAGTGATGATAGAGCCACTGCGCCTCGCCGATGTCATACAAGCCAGCCAGGCGCGCATATACAGCCGCGGTGTGGGCGCTGCGCCGGTCATGACAGTCGCCGAAGTTGGCGGTATCGACCAGGTTGGGTCCGCAGAGATACAGTCGATAGAAGAAGGTATTGCGCAAGAAATCGGACTCATGCAGGTTTTCGCCAGTTTGCTGCAGCAGCAGATCGGCATAAATCAAAAACCAGATGAAGCTGTATCGCCAATAAACCGGTCCCTCATAAAAAGAGCCATCTTCCGCCATGAAAGCCAAGGCCTGGGCGAAGTTGTTGCGGGCCCGGGCTGCCCAGCTGCTGGCCGATTCGAGTTCATCATCGAGCGCATAGGCAACTGTGGCCAAGCCCCCATAGCAGATCCAGTTGTGATTCTGCCAGTAGGCACTGCTCCACCAGCGGCCTTCGGTCTCCAGGGCATATTGATAAAGCTGCTCACCCTGCCAGGCCAGTTTGTCGCGCAGAGCAATCCGCTCGGCGGGCGGCAAGACATCTTTGAGCCAGTCGTAGCCCAGTCCCAGCCCGAATAAAAGCCAGGCGGCATCGAGGTCATGGTCGGGCATGCGCTCTTTGCCCCAATGAGGATAGGCAATGGCGGATTTGATCCAGCGGCGGGCGACAAGCAAGTGCGCTTCATCGCTCGAGAGCAGAAATGCCAGCGCCAGGTTCAGTACAGCCGTGCCGATATAGGTGATTGAGTCGCTGGGATGCTCGGGCGGTGGCAGTTCGTCGTGGTGCGAGTTGGCTTGCCGAAGCAAGCGCTCGGCCTGGGATGCATGACTCGTCTGTGCCATGGCGCGCCACTCGTCCAGCGAATGGCGGCGTAGCAGCAGGTATTCCCGCGCGGATGCAGACATGCTATTTGCCATTAAACGAACCAGGCGCCACCATTGATCTCGGCGACTTGGCCCGTAACCCATTTGCCGAGGTCGGAGACGAAATAGAGAACGGCGCCAGCGACATCATCGGGCAGTCCAGCTACGCCAAGGGGGATGCCGCCAATGATGCCGGCATAATTCTCTTGCCCGGTGAAGGTCTCGTGGAAGGGCGTATCGACGATGAAGCCCGGCGCCAGCGCATTGACGGTGATTTTGCGGGGCGCGAGCTCTTTTGCCAAGCCCCGTGTTAGCCCGATGACGCCGGCTTTTGACGCTGCATAGGCTGCTGTGCCATTGCCGCCGCCGTTGCGCGCCGCCAGCGAAGACATATTCACGATGCGTCCGCCCTCGGGCATGACCTTCAGCGCTTCCCGCGCGCAATAGAAGGCGCTGGACAAGTTGACATCAATGACCTTGCGCCAGTGCTCATCGGACATGTCGGCAATGTCGACGCGGTCGATCAGGTGCCCGGCATTGTTGACCAGGATGTCGATGCGCCCACCCAAAGAGGCAGCGGCTTGGGCAACTGCTTGCACGACCTGGGCGCTTTCGGTAGCATCCAGATGGAACATGTCGGCTTGACTGCCCTGGTCGCGAATCGCCTGCAACGTTTCTGCGGCTTCGCTCTTGTGCGAAAAGTAGGTGATGGCGACTGTTGCGCCGCAGCCAGCCAGTTGTTTGGCGATGCCCGCGCCGATGCCCACATTGCCGCCCGTAATCAGCGCCGTCTTGCCTTTGAGGTTAATGTCCATGAACTCGCCTCTTTGATATTGTCAAACTGCGTTCCAAATGGTCGTACAAGGAGGATAGACAGGCTGGTTCGTTTTGTCAAGTGCAAGTGCGATTGCGACGCAAAACAGGTTTTTGACAACTCGGCAATCCTCGTCTACAATACCTTTTGCATCAGTCTGTCGTTCGTAGACGCCCGTTTGTTGTCATTAAGGAGGTGCGCCGGGACCAAGTGCGATCCACACGGCAGGTTCGGTTCGACAAGAATTCTTGCAGAGAAAGGAACTGTAATGAACAAGCAGCAACTATCGCGCCGCGCTTTCCTGAAACTCGCGGCTGCCAGCAGCTCTGGTGTTGCCTTGGCGGGCATCGGTCCGCTGCGCAACATCGCCGCCGCCCAAGACACGGTCGAGCTAACCTTTGGTCGTCACTGGGAGGCAGCTTTCCGTCCCCGCCAGGCCGAGTACGATGAAGGCTTCATGGAGCGGCATCCGGACATCAAGATCAACATCACCTACAACACCTGGGCAGACCACAACAATGTCGTCCCCGCCTGGGCTGCCGCTGGCACCCTGCCCGACATCATCTATGTGCATGGCAGTCGCGCGACGCCCTGGGCGCACGAGGGCATCATCATTGATATTCACGACATCGTCTCGGCCGACGAAGAATTTAATGTCGATGGCATGTGGGAAGAGTCGGTGCGCCTCTATCGCGTCAACGGCCGCATCCACGCGCTGCCTTATGACCACGGTCCCATCATCCTCGGCTACAACAAGGATATGTTCGATGCCGCTGGCATGGACTATCCCGCCGAAGACTGGACGATGGAAGACATGGCGGCCGCGGCTGTCGAGCTTACCGACCCCGATATGGGCGTTTGGGGCTGGGATGGCCAGCTGGATCTTGGCAATGGCGGTGGTGGCTTCTTCGTGGGCGCATGGGGCGGCCAAACCATGAACGACGATGAAACGGCCATGAGCGTCGATACGCCCGAAGTCCGCGAAGCGCTCAACCACTGGTACAACCTGATTCACGAAGCCGGCGCAGCCCCCAGCGGCACCGAATCAGAAGCCTTCCCCAACCAGAATCCTTTCCGCAGCGGGGCTTGCGCTATGGGGCATATCGCCACTTGGAGCACCCCCAGCATGCGCGCGCTGGCGAACTTTGAATGGGATGTCGCGCCAACGCCAATGGGCGCCGATGGCACGCGCAGCACCGGCGCATTCGGCAGTGGCTATGGCATCACACCGACCAGCGACAAGCCGGATGTAGCCTGGACTTACCTGCGTGAATACCTGTCATTGGATGGCATGATCTTCATGTGGAGCCTGTCGGGTCGCGGTTCACCAGCCCGTCCAGAAGGCCTGGAAGTCTGGCTGAATTCCGATCCAGCGCCGCCCAGCGGTCGTTACTTCCTGGAAGCCATGTTTGATTACGCCGTGACGGGTCCTCCCTTCCAGTCTCTGGCTGCCGCTCAGGTCAGCAACATCCTGGGTCGTGAAGCTGGCTTGCTGCGCCTCGGCGAGACCTCTGTGGATGCGGCAATCGCGGCTATCACGGAAGAGGGAAACGCCGCCCTCGACGAGGTTGCCGACGATATGTAGCTACGCGTCCGAACCTGGATGCACCAGAGGGAGATCGCCCGGCGGTCTCCCTCACATGCTCTAAGCCGAACCCGTGAGTGAGTGATTGATGTTGCGACGATACTTCCCTGCCATCTCGGCCAGCGCCCGCCGCGAAGAGCGCATCTTTTATCTGTTCATCTTGCCCTGGTTGATCGGTCTGGTCGTCTTTAATGCCGGTCCCGTCTTGGGCATGCTGGGCTTGAGCTTCACCGATTGGCGCATTTCGCTGGATAACTTGCAGTTCATCGGCCTGGACAACTATGCGAAGCTGGTCGACGACCCGATATTCTGGGTCTCTGTCGGCAACACGCTCTATATTGTGGTGGGTCGGGTTGTGTTTGGCACGGCTTTCGCCCTGTTTTTGGCGATCTTGCTCAATCAGAAGGTGCCGGGCATCCCCTTCTTCCGCGCTGTCTATTATCTGCCGACGGTTACGGCGGGCGTGGCGGTGGCGCTGGTCTGGATCTGGATATTCAATCCGCGCCTGGGCATCTTGAATTATTCGTTGAAGCAGATCGGCATCACGGGTCCGCCCTGGATATACAGTTCTACTTGGGTCAAACCATCGCTGATTCTCATGAGCCTGTTTCAAGTGGGACCCAATATGATTATCTTGCTGGCGGGCTTGCAAGGCGTGCCGAAAGAATTGTACGAATCGGCTGAGATTGATGGGGCTGGCAACTGGGCGAAGTTCCGCAATGTGACCCTGCCCATGCTTTCGCCGGTGCTTTTCTTCGTCATCATCATCTCGGTGGTGAGCTCCTTCCAAAACTTCACAGAAATCCGCGTGATGACCGAAGGCGGGCCGGGCGAATCGAGCAACGTCTTGATCTGGTATCTATGGGAGAACGCCTTCATCTTCTTGCAGCTGGGCGTGGCTGCGGCTGTCGCCTGGATCATGTTTGTCATCCTGATGGCGCTGACTGGTCTGCAATTCCGGCTGGGCAGGCGCTGGGTCTTCTACGAGGCATAGGCGAAATGAAGAAAGCACCGCTTGCCAAGCGCAAAAAAGGCGAAGCCTGGCGCAAAACCATAAAGGGACGCCGCGCCATCGCCATCCTCATCACTTTCGCTTTGCTGATCCCCATCGGGATCATCTTTGTCATGCCCTTCATCGTCATGGTCTCGACCGCGCTCAAGCCGCTGAACCAGGTATTTGCCTTCCCGCCGCGGCTCATCCCCGAAACGCCGCAATGGCAGAACTTCCCCGATGGCTGGTACGGCTATGGCTATGTCGACTTCACCACCTGCACCTGGAACTCGCTGAAAATCACCGTCAACAATATCATCGGCAACCTCGTCTCCTGCACGTTGGCAGCTTATGCTTTCGCCCGATTGAAAGCGCGCGGCAAGAACCTGCTATTCGCTATCGTCCTGGCGACCATGCTGCTGCCCAACGAGGCGCTGGTGGTGCCGCAATATGTGCTCTTCAATCGCTTCGGCTGGCTGGATACGCATCTGCCGCTGATGGTGCCGCCCTGGTTCGGCTGGCCCTTCTTCATCTTTTTGCTGCGGCAGTTCTTCATGACAATCCCGGAAGAACTGATTGACGCCGCCAAGATCGATGGCGCTGGCCATGCGCGCATCCTGCTGCAAATCTTCGTCCCACTCTCGAAACCCGCCCTGGCCACCTTGGCTATCTTCGCTTTCATCGGCAACTGGAATAGTTTCTTCGGTCCGCTGCTCTATCTGCGCAGTCCCGATGTACAGACACTGCCGGTCTGCCTGGTGCAGTATCAAGGCGCTTATGGCAACAC
Source organism: Chloroflexi bacterium bin20 (assembly GCA_002238485.1). Taxonomy (GTDB): domain Bacteria; phylum Chloroflexota; class Anaerolineae; order Aggregatilineales; family Phototrophicaceae; genus UBA6055. Next base: position 34,056 of record MPMG01000003.1, read on the forward strand.
CGACTGGCATCTGATGATGGCTGTCGCCACCATCGCTGTCATTCCGGTGCTGCTGATTTTCATCTTCGGGCAGCGCTACTTTGTCGAAGGCATCGCGACCTCGGGCGTCAAAGGCTAGAGCAACCAGCCTCGCCATGCCCAAGCCCCGCTGGCCATTGATCCTGCTGTTGTTGCTGTGTCTGGTCTTTGCCACCGCCATCGGCCCCTTGGAGCCCTTCGTTGATGTCAGCGAGGCAGCCGGCATCCACGCCACCCATCGCGGCGACTGGGAACTCTTTGAAGACGACTTCGCCGAAGGCTATCTGGGCATCGGGCAAGCCTGGGGCGACTACAATCGTGACGGCTGGCTCGATCTGTATGTGACGGGCAACCAGCACGCCAATATCTTGTATCGCAGCACGGGCGATGGCGCGTTTGAAGTCTCGCCGCTGTCCCCGCGAGTCGCCTTGGCAGATGCGCTGAGTGGCGGCGCAGTCTGGGCGGATTATGACAACGATGGCTGGCTCGATCTGTATGTGTTGAATCATGGCGAGAACACGCTTTTTCACAACGAAGGCGGCGCTGGCTTCCGCGATGTGACGGCGCAGGCTGGTGTTGGCGACCCCGGCAAAGGCACCACCGCCACCTGGGGCGACTATGACGGCGATAGCTACCTCGATCTGTATGTGGTGAACTGGTCATGCTTCCCGGAATGTGGCGACCCCAACATCACGCGCGAGCACGATGAGGCTCGCGACACGCTTTATCACAATCGCGGCGATGGCAGTTTCGCCGATGTAACGCATCTGCTGGATTACGATGAACTGCTGGGCAGCGGTTTCAGCGCCAGCTTCACCGATTATGACAACGATGGCGATGCCGATCTGTATGTCGTCAATGATCAGTTTAAAAATATGCTGGGCAATATCTTGTGGCGCAACGATGGCGCGGGCTGCGGGGGCTGGTGCTTCAGCGAAGTTTCTATTGCGGCTGGCGCGCGCACCTTCATCCACGGCATGGGGCTGGCGGTCGGCGATTATGACAACGACCTCGACCTGGATTTCTACTTCAGCGACATGGTCAATGGCATGGTCCTGCTGCAGAATCAAGGCGATGGCACGTTTGACGATGTGGCAGATGCCGCTGGCGTCGTGGTCGGGCCCAGCAGCGCCGTTGGCTGGGGCGCCATCTTCTTCGATTACAACAACGACAGCTGGCTCGACTTGTTCTTGACCGCCACAGAATTTATACAATTCGACATTTTCAGCGGTCCCGAGGGCATGATGTTTGCCTATCGAGACTATCTGTTTGCGAATCGCGGCGATGGCAGCTTTGCCGATGTGACGCCCGCCAGCTGGCTGAGCGACCTGAAGCCGAGCATGGGGCTGGCCTATGCCGATTATGACCGCGATGGCTGGCTGGACGTTGTGCTTGGCAACTGGAACGAAGGCTACTCATTATATCGCAACACGGGCGCAGCCACCAGCAACCACAATTGGCTGAATGTGCGCTTGCAGGGCGGCGGCGACATCAACCGCGATGCAGTTGGCAGCCGCGTCTATATCACGACGACCGGCGGACGCGTGCTGATGCAGGAAGTCAAAGCTGGCTCTAGCCTGGGCGCGGGCAACGACCTGGCGCTGCACTTCGGCTTGGGCGCAGAGGGAGTCGACAGGCTGCGGGTGCGCTGGTCCAGCGGACTTGAAGAAGTCCTCGTCGATGTCGCCGTCAATCAGTTTCTGCAATTGCAATACGGCGGCTAGCCTTGCCCCCGACCCCAAACCCCTCCCCCAAAATGAGGGAGGGGCTACCATACTTAGGATCGCCTTGGGATCTCCCTTCCCTCGTTCTGGGGGAGGGGGTCGTTAGGCATTCAGATGCAGCTTGACCACTGGCACTTCGCAAAGTGGCTGCAGGACCGGCAATTCCAGGCGCGCGCAGTTGCTTTCGTCCACGCTGAAATGAATTTGGCTGCCATCGTGCAAGAATTCGGCGTATTCGATCCGGTCGCCGATGCCATCCATATACAAATGCTTGAAGGGATAAGCGAAGATGTGGCAGTAGAGCGCATCGTCATTCTGCGTCAGGCGGCAGTCCATTGGCACGGGCAGGGCGCTGGCAGTGCAGCCATAGATGGCTTCGCTGTGCCCGGTCATCCACTGCGCATAGACTTCCAGCGCTGCTTCGGCGCGCGCATCCAGCTCGCCTGTTGCGGTTGGTCCTACATTCATCAACAGGTTACCGCCAGTCGCCACCGTATTGACCAGCATGCGGATGAGCTGCCCCGGGCTCTTCCAGGTGGCTTCATCGCGGTGATAGCCCCAGCTGCCACTGAAGGTCTGGCAGGTCTCCCAGACAACTGGCTCGCCATCGACATGCACCCAGCCGCGCGGCTGCACCTGTTCTGGCGTATAGATATCGGCGGCGCTGGGCAAATCCAGGCGGTTGTTGATGATGATATCGGGCTGCAGGCTGCGGCTTAGCGCTTCCAAGCCCTCGCTGTCCCAGTCATCGCGCCCTTTGCCATCGGCGCCCGGATAGGAAAAGTCGTACCAGATGATGTCGATCTTGCCGAAATTGCTCAGCAACTCGCGCACTTGATTCTTCATGTAGGCGCGGTAGCGGCTCATATCGCGGCCTGCATTGAGTTGCTCGCGCTGTTGGTGGTTGCGCAGGGCGTGAATGCGGTCGATTGTGAAATCAGGGTGATGCCAGTCGATCAGCGAATAATAGAAGCCGACCTTTATGCCGCGGCTGCGAAAAGCCTCGACCACTGCTGCCAGCAAGTCCTTTCCCCAGGGGGTGTTGGTGGCTTTGTAATCGCTGTGCTGCGTATCCCACAGGCAGAAGCCATCGTGATGCTTTGAGGTGATGACCATGTATTTCATGCCGGCGGCGGCTGCCAGGTCTGCCCAGCGTCCGGGATCAAAGCGGCGCGGGTTAAAGAGGCGAAAATAGGGTTCATACTGCTCATCGGTCATCTCTTCGCGCTGTTTCACCCATTCATGACGGGCGGGCATGGCATACAGCCCCCAGTGGATGAACATGCCGAAGCGGTCGCGCAGGAACCAGTCGGTTTTGCCTTTGGTGGGCTTGGGATTGAGCATGGCTTCATCTCCGTGACAATCAATATGCCCATATTGTAACCACAGAGGACACCGTGCAGGAACGATACTCGTATCGTCCGCTCCAAACCCCTCAGCCCCGTATAATGATGGACGCGCATCCCCCGAAATCGCTGGCAAAGTTTACAGATTCACGCCCAACTCCTTCGCCAGTTCTCGCAGATCTGCCCATACCGCATCGGGCAGGGGAATGCCGGCACAGACGCGCCTTGCGTATGCTCGCGCTTCTGGTTCGCCAGGCAGCAACACTTCTTCGAAACCAGCTGCGGGCCGCACAGCTTTGACGCGTGACTTTAGCGCATCAACCTGCGCCGCAAAATCTGTGCTGTCGTCAAAGGCTTCGGGCGACAAAGCCAGCAGCAGCGTGGGATTGCCAAAATGAAAGTCGGGCGCGATGATGGGACGATGCCCAGCCAGCAGGGTCGGGATCAGCTCCATCATCATCGCCAAGCCCGAGCCTTTGTGCAGCCCCATGGGCAACAGCACAGCGCCTTTGTCCAGCAGTTGCGCATCGGTGGTCGGGTTGCCATGCCTGTCCAGCATCATGCCGCTGGGGGCTGGCTTTTCTTTGGCGCGCGCCAGCACGATCTTGCCATGCGCCACGCCAGCTGTCGCGAAGTCCAGCAGCAACGTCTCGCCGGCGAGGCAGGGCACAGCGAAGGACATGGGATTCGTGCCGAAGACGCGCTCGCGCCCACCATAGGGCGTAACCCAGCCGCGATACATGGTGCCGCTGGTGAAGCCAATGCCGATCAAGCCCTCAGCTGCGATTTGCGCCGTGTATTCGCCCAGCCGACCAATATGCGTCGTTTGTCCCAAGGACACAGCCGCGATGCCATATTCCCCGCCCAGCTTTCGCGCCAAATCAGCCGCAAATCTCGCCCCCACCTGCCCGAATCCATAGCCACCGCTCACCATGGCTGTCGCCCCGAAACGTTTGCCTACTTGTGGTCGCTGCCTGGGTTGGATCATGCCAGAGCGGATCATCGTGATGTACTGTTTCACGCGCAGCACGCCATGCGAGTCGTGTCCAAACAGGTTGGTCATCACCAGCGACTCGGCGACGATCGCAGCGATGTCATCGGGCGTTCCAGCCGCGGCGAAGATGTCGCGGCACAGGCTCGTCAGTGGCTCGGCGTGGATGGTGTGCGTCATAGGAATCCTTTTCTCTTCTTGCCGCAAGATTGTACCCAGCGAGGCTCATTGGCACAGCGCGTATACGCATCCGTCGGGAGTGGTGAAGGTGTTGATGTGTCCCTCATTTCCCCACCCTAAATCTCTCTCCAACCTGTGGACAGAATTCGCGCGTGTACTTTGCCTCCCCCCGACTTTTCGGGGGGACCGAGGGGGGTAGAAAAAAGTGTCCACTCAGGGTTGTGCTGTCCATGATTCACCACTCCCCATCCGCCAGACAAGTTGCGCATGTTTGTCCAGGCGTTTACAATCCTGCGCATGCAACCTGCCAACCTGCTCTTCATCATCAGCGACCAGCACCAGGCGGCGGCGATGGGCTGTGCTGGGCATCCGCTGGTACAGACTCCGAATCTGGACGCGCTGGCGGCGGCTGGCACGCGCTTCCGCAAGGCCTATACCAATTGCGCCATTTGTGTGCCGGCGCGCGCTTCTCTGGCAACCGGACGTTATGTGCACAAAATCGGCAATTGGGACAACGGCTTGCCCTACGATGGCGTCATCCCCAGCTGGATGCACCGACTGCGCGACAAGGGCAGGACGATCGACACGATCGGCAAGCTGCACTTTCGCGGCGGCGATGATTATGGATTCACGCGCGAAATCGAACCGCTGCATGTTGTCGGCGGCATCGGCGATCCGGCCACGGGCATCCGCGATGGTTCGCTGACTCGGGAGTCGCGCATTGGCATTGACGAAGCTGGTCCAGGCGACTCCACCTACCAGCAATACGACATCCGCAACCGCGAAAACGCCATCCGCTGGCTGCGCGAGCATGCCGATGACGAACAACCCTGGGCGCTCTTTTTGTCTTTCGTGACGCCGCACCCGCCCTTTTTGGCGCCCCCTGCCGATTATGCCCGCTACCGCCACGAAGACATCACGCTGCCGCCGCAATGGGCGCAGGCTGATTGGTCGGCGCACCCCGCTTATGCTTGGATGCGGCGCTTTTTTGGCTATGAAAGGCCTTTTGACGAAGCCGATATCCGCCGCCTGCAGGCCACCTATTACGGCATTTGCAGCTTCCTGGACGCACAAATCGGGCAAGTGCTGGCGGCGCTGGACGGGCTGAAACTGCGCGAGAGCACGCGCATCATCTATACCTCCGATCATGGCGAGCAACTGGGCGCGCGCGGCCTCTTTGGCAAGTTCACCATGTACGAAGAGGCTTCCGCTGTGCCGCTGATCATGGCGGGCGCGGATGTGCCAGTCGGGGTGGAGGTCGATACGCCGGTGTCGCTGATCGACTGTCATCCAACCGTCATGCAGGCGCTGGGCTGCCCAAAACATGCCGACGATGCCGACCTGCCTGGCGATTCACTGTGGCAGATTGCCGCCGCAGATGATCATGACCGAACGGTCTTCGCCGAGTACCATGCCATCGCCTCTCGCAATGCCTTTTATATGCTGCGCGACCGCCGCCATAAGCTGATATATCATGTCGATGCGCCGGCACAGCTTTTCGACCTGTGTGACGATCCGCTCGAATTGCGCGATCTGGCGCATCGCGAAGACGCCGAGTCACAGCGCTTGCTGGCGGATTATCAATCGCGGCTGCGGCAGATCGTCGATCCCGAAGCGGTGGATGCGCGGGCAAAAGCCGATCAGCAGCGGCGCATCGAGTCGCTGGGCGGACGCGAGGCTGTGGTGGCGCGTGGCGCGTTCATCAATTCGCCTGTGCCCGGCGAATCCCCGCAGTTCCGCGCCTTCCAACCAGCTGAAAACTAGCGCAGGCAAAGAAAAACCCCTTCGTCGTTGAAGGGGCTGTTGCGTGCCTGGAGAGATTCGAACTCCCGACACCTGGTTCCGTAGACCAGTGCTCTATCCGCTGAGCTACAGGCACATCGGCAAGGACCAGCATAGACGGCGCGATTGCCCATGTCAAGCATTAATCGACTGGGGCATGGGTCTTTTTGCGCAGAATCGCTATCACTACTATAATTTGTCATCGTGAGCGGTCGAATGCCTTCCCTGCGGATATGTATTGTGTTGTTGGCGGCGCTCTTGCTGGCGCCTTGGCTGGTATCTTGTCAGTTGCCCAGCCTCAACGCGCCCACGGAAACACCCACACTCACCCCCAGCGACAGTCCAAAACCGACTGACTCGCCAGAACCGACTGCCTCGCCGACTGAGACGCATAGGCCCACCGCCACGCACAGTCCCACCGCCACATTCACAGCTTCCACCACCCCAAGTCCTACCGCCACCCCGACTCCCACTGCCACGCCCACGCTCTACGGCATCGTCAATGCCCGCCAACGCATCAATGTGCGCAGCGGGCCAGGCATGACATTCGCAGCCATCAATGCACTGTCGCCGGGCGAGGGCGCACAGATCATCGGGCAAGATCAGGCCAATGGCTGGTATCAAATCCAGCTGGAAGGCGAAACGACTGGCTGGGTCAGCGCGGCGCTGCTGCTGGTGGAGACGCCAACACCGCCGATCACGCTTGTGCCGACTGCCAATTACAGTCTGCTGCTGGATATCCCCATTGTCGATCTGCCCGCCGCCCATGCCACGGCTACTGCCATCGCAGTTTCAAATGTTGAAATAGTTGCGCCCTCCACAGCCGCCACCTCTCCGCCCGCGCAAGCCACTCTGCCCGCCGCCACGCCACGCCACGATGTCGATGTCTTTGCCTTTTGTGATGACCTCTCCTTTGGCCTGCCGCCACCAGCCGGGTTGACTAGCGGCTCGACCATCAGAATCTTCTGGGGCTGGTTCGCCAGCAGCGAAGCCCTGGTCTGGCAGCACATCAACAACGCCCTGCACGAGCTGCGCGTCAATGGCACAGCAATTGCAGACGTGGACATCTATCGCCTGACGCCGCGCCAGGATGGCAGTCAATATGTTGCCTACTGGTATGTGCCTTTTGGTCCGCTGACGGCGGGAACATTCGAAATCACGTACCGCGTCAGCTGGCAGAGCGCCATCAGCGATGGCTACGCGCGTTATGGTCCTGGCACAAGTACGGAATTTGAAGAAGAAAGCTGCAGCTTCGTCGTCCGATGACGATTGGACAGCGGGGCCAGCCATGGCAGATCACCCGGCTGGGAGATGCCCAGGTAATCTGCGCGAATGGCGAATGGCGCCTTGCGCTGCCTGCTGCCAGCGGCGCCAAGTATCACGATGCCCAGATCAGCGATTATAACACTGCGCGCGATTTCCAAAATGCGCCACCGCTGCGCCTGAGCTTGAACGCCCGCTTCGAAGGCGAGCTTCGTGGGACGGCTGGCTTCGGCTTTTGGAATCACGCTTTTGTGCCGGGCGAGCGCCGCATTCGGCTGCCGCAGGCGCTTTGGTTCTTCTACAGCAGCCCGCCCGGTAACATCGCGCTCGCCAAAGGACTGCCCGGACAGGGCTGGAAGGCAGCGACCTTCAATGCACGCAATTGGCGTTTTCTGGGGCTGTTGCCGCTTGCGCCGCTCGGCTGCTTGTTGATGCGCAGTCGACTCATGTACGACGCGCTCTGGGATTTTGGACAGCGCGCGCTGGGCGTCCATGAAGTTTTATTGGATGCGGCGCTGCTGCGTGATTATCATAGCTATAGCATCGACTGGCGGGCGGATGGCGCAATCTTCCGTGTAAATGGCACAGAAGTCTTGACTGCGGATTCTGTGCCCGGGGCGCGGCTGGGATTCGTGGCCTGGGTTGATAATCAGTACGCTATCGTAAGTCCGCAGGGACGCTTTGGGCATGGCACATTGGCTGTCCCGCAACGGCAATCGCTGCATATCCGCGACTTGCGCATCGCTCTGCTCTAGGTCAACCCCATTCAATCCCTCCGAAAAGTTGGGAGGCAAAATACGCGCGGATTCACGGCCCCGCCTCAATCGCTGCTGTGCCTGTCCGCTCTGTGCGGGTAGAATGACCTGCAAGAACGCCGCCGCGATCCGCGCGGGGAGCCGTCATGCGCAATTCCCATGCCCAGTTGCTTGTCGCCATCGCTGCACGCAGGCAGTTGCTGCTAGACTATCTGCTGCAAGAGCGCTTCGTCAATCGCTTTCGCCCTGACCACATCCGCGATGCCGTCTACAGCTATATCAAGGGCGGCGGCAAGTCGCTGCGACCGGCTGTGGCATTGCTGGCTTGTGGCGCCTTGGGCGGCGACGAAAGCCGTGCCCTGCCCGTGGCGGCCGCCATCGAAGTCTTCCATACCTGGACCTTGGTGCACGATGATGTGATTGACCGCGATGACCGCCGCCGCAGCCTGCCTACCGTGCACGAGGACTTCGCCAGACGCGCCCATGAAGAATTTGGCTGGAGCGCTGCCGACTCGGCGCATTATGGCACGACCATCGCCTTGTTGGCTGGCGATGTGCAGCAAGCCTGGGCCTGGTCGCTGCTATTTGACGCTCACCTCGAGCATGGCGTCCGGGCCGAGCTTGTCGTGCAACTGGCGAAGGACCTGGCCAGCCGCATCACGCCACTGCTGGTCGAAGGCGAGACGCTCGATGTCCAATATGCCGGCAGCGCGCGCGAACTGGACGAGGCGCTGGTTGTTGATATGCTCTGGAAAAAAACCGGCGCTCTCTACGAATTCGCCGGGCGGGCTGGCGCTGCTGTCGCGCTCGATGACGCCGACCCAGACCATCCAGCCGCCCAAGCCATCGCGCGCTTTTGCAGCTTGTGCGGCACGGCATTCCAATTGCAAGACGATATCCTGGGCATCGTCGGCAACGAGCGGCAGCTGGGCAAACCGGTCGGCTCGGATATCCGCGAGGGCAAGTCGACGCTGCTGACGCTGAAGGCGCTGGAACAGTCCAACGATGCGCAGCGCGCGCGGATATTGCGCAGCTTGGGCAATCCCGCCGCCAGCGCAGCCGATATCGCCGGCATTTTGCATGTCTTTCGCCAGCTGGGCGCAATCGACTATGCGCGTGATCTGGCACGCCGCTATGTAGACGAAGCGCTGGGGTATCTGGACGCGCTGCCCGCTGGTCCCGGCCGCGCGCTGCTCTCGCAATGGGCGCATTACATGATCGAACGCGAGTTTTAGCCCTGTACTCGCCCCGCTTGCCCCAGCCGCGTGGAATCGGACAACCATCATCTTGCCATTCCCAACACGAGGATTCCGACTTGACTCATCTTGCGCTGTTGATATTGCTGACGCTGATTTACTGCATGCCCCTGCGCGCGCAGACGATGCCCAATGTCCAGAATATGCTGGAGAACGCGGTCGCCGAGCTGCAATCGGCGCGCAGTTTTCGTCTGTCCATCAGCCAGAGCGGCGCGTCTTATCCGCTTTCGATCACCATTGATGGCATCAACTTGATTCCTGCCACTCTGCAAAGCGCCGATGCCCAGTACATCAGTCCCAACGAGCTGCATATCAGCGCAGCGCTGCACATATTTTTGACCTTGACCATGGATGTGTATTCGCTTGACGACCGTCAGTGGATCAGCTTTCCTAGTGGCGCGCCCTATTTTCTGCTGCCGGCTTTTCAAGGATTTGATGTCAACCGGCTGCTGGCGCGGGACGATGGCATCAATCGTGTTACTGCCAATCTGCAGGGGCTGGAAGTGGTTGAAATGGACGATTCGGACATAGCGCATTTGCGAGCCAGGTGCGCCGGAGAGCTGGTATCGGGCTTGCTATTCGGTTTCATCGAACCAAGCGACGATGTCGAGATCGACTTCTGGCTCCATGCCGATGGCCGTTTCGCGCAGATTGACCTGCTGATGCTGGAAACTGCGCCGGACGATCCGTCCCGCTGGCATATCACTTTCAGCGATTATGACGCGCCGCGCGATTTTACGCCGCCAGCCGCCGCCAACTAGCTTGTTGCGCTTGCCTCGGCTGATTCATGGCTGGCGCCTGACGAGTCGCGTTGGGACCAACGTCGCTCGCGCACATAATAGATGGGCTTGTGCTGCGATTCGTGATAGGTGCGCATGATCATGTCGGCGACGATGCCCGTGCTCACGAATTGCACGCCCAGCACCATCAAGAGCGCCGCCAGCTGCAAAAGCGGACGATCGCCGATTTTGTTTTCTGTCAGCAGCTTGAACACGGTCAAATACGCGCCCAGAGCCGTGCCCAGCCCGCCAACCAGGAATCCAGCCGCGCCAAATACATAAAGCGGTCGATTGAAATAACCCAGCAAAAACACCACGACAATCAAATCGAGGATGACCTTGAAGGTGCGCCCAAAGCCGTATTTGCTGCTGCCCCAGCGCCGCGCTCGGTCTGCCACCGGCACTTCTGCCACCCGCACGCCCATCTGGCTGGCCAGCGCCGGGATGAATCGATGCAGCTCCCCATACAGCTGGACGCCTTTCACCACATCAAAGTGATAAGCTTTCAATGTGCAGCCATAATCGTGCAGGCGGATGCCGGTGCTGCGCGAGATGATGCGGTTCGCCAACATCGAGGGCAGACGCCGCAGCAAAAACGGTTCTTTGCGGTTTTGCCGCCAGCCGCTGACGATGTCATAGCCTTCGTCGAACTTTGCTAGGATCTGCGCGATATCCTGGGGGTCGTTTTGCAGGTCGGCATCAATCGTAACCACAATTTCGCCGCGGGCCGCGTCGAACCCCGCCGACATGGCAGCTGTCTGCCCGAAGTTGCGCCGAAAGTGGATGATATGCCAGCGATGGTCGCGTACTTGCACAGCATTGAGCAGATCGGCGCTCTTGTCGCTGCTGCCATCGTTGATAGCGATGACTTCGTAATCACGCCCGATGCCACGCAGCGCCGCCGTTAGTTCTTTGTGCAGCTGCTCGATATTGCCCGCTTCGTTGAAAATGGGGATGACCACACTCAGCGCGAGTTCGGGCTGTTGTGCTTCTTGCCATAGGCTGCTCATGTGCTGCCTCCACCAACTGCAGGCGTCTAGTCTAGCACAGCCGCGCCAGCGTCATATAGTCCAACCGCGCGCTTCGTCCGCGTCCCGCCGACTCTGCTAAAATAGATAGCAAGTCGGGGCAGGGTGGATGATGGAAGAGCAACGAAACAGACGAGCAAAAGGCGAGCAGCCACTGCAGCCGCGCTCGGCAGCCATGCCGCAGTTTTCCGATCATCCTGCGCCTCCGCCACCACCCCAGACGCCGCACATGTCGCGGCCACCGCTGCCGCCACGCAAACGCCGCCGCCGCATTTTGGGCGTTCCGTGCAGTTGCCTGCTGCTGATGGCGGGCATGCTGCTCAGCGTCTGTGGCGGGCTGAGCCTGCTGACTATCGGCGCAGCCTCGTTGATTTTGCCCAAGGTCGAAGCGGCCTGGAGCGCGCGCATCGCCGAAGTGGACAATTATCGCAGCTTCGCCAGCACCTTCATCTATGATCGCAAAGGCAATGAGTTGTACGAAGCCTTTGAAGAAGGGCGCAGGGTGCATGTCGGCATTGAGCATGTCCCACAGTCGCTTATACACGCCACCATCGCCATTGAAGACGACAGTTTCTTCAACAATATCGGCATTGATGTGCCCGCCACCGCCATCGCCGCACTCAACTTTCTGGGCGCTGGACGCGATACCTCGCCCGGCGGCAGCACCATCACCCAGCAGCTGGTGCGCAATATTTTCTTTGATTACGAAAAGCGCTTGCAGCGCAGCGTCTCGCGGAAGCTAGAAGAAATCTTGTTGGCTTTGGTCTTGACGCAAGCCAAGGGCAAAGACGAAATCCTGGAGATGTACTTAAACGAGATCTATTACGGCAACCTGGCTTACGGCGTTCAGACAGCCGCGCAGACATTCTTCGGCAAAGATATCGACCAGCTCAGCCTGGGAGAAGCGGCGCTGCTGGCTGGCTTGCCACAAGCCCCGGCCTGGCTCGATCCATTGAATCCCGACTCGACTGTGCAAGCGGCTGTGGATGCCCGCTGGCGGCTGGTGCTGGGCGAAATGGTCGAAGAAGGCTATATCACGCAGGCGCAAGTGCGCGACACATTGCAAGCCGGCTTGACCTTTGTGCCCGGCAACGCCTCGCTGACCGCGCCGCACTTCACCATCTATGCTTTGGGCGAGCTGGAACGACTGCTGTTGGGGCTCGGCTACAGTCCCGAAGATATCCTGGGCAGTGGCTTGCGCGTCTATACCACGCTGGATCTGGCTGTCAACCAACTGGCAGAGCAAGCCGCCGCCAATCAGGTTGCCCAGCTGCAGCGCAACAATGTCAGCAATGCAGCCGTTGTGGTGACCAAGCCCGCCAATGGCGAGATCATCGCCATGGTCGGCAGCATCGACTATGAAAACGATGCCATCGACGGCAGCGTCAATGTGAGCACGGCTTTCCGCCAGCCCGGCAGCACGATCAAGCCCTTTACTTATGCCGCCGCCATGGAGCGAGGCGTTTCGCCACTGGAGGTTTTGTGGGATACGCCGACCGAGATCGCCGTGCCCGGACAACCCGTCTACGCGCCGCGCAACTTCGACAACCGCTTCCATGGACCCATGACCATGCGGGCTGCGCTGGCCAACAGCTACAACATCCCGGCTGTGCAGACACTGCGCCTGGTGGGTGTGGAATACCTGCTGGATGTGCTGCGGCGCTTCGGCATCGGCACACTGGCAGAAGACGCGGCCAGTTATGGTTTGTCATTGACCCTGGGCGGCGGTGAAATCACGCTCATTGAGCTGACCAATGCTTTTGCTGTCTTTGCCAATGGCGGCGATTATGTACCGGTAACCGCCATACGCTGCGTGCTGGACAGCGCCTCTCGCATTGTCTATCAGTATGACGGCGGCTGCCCGAGTGGGCAGGTCACAGCCCAGTCGGTACTTCGGGAAGCAGAGGCAATTCGCGTGCTCGATCCGCGCATCGCCTTTCTCATCAGCGACATCCTGGGCGACAACAATGCGCGCGCGCCAGCCATGGGCGCATATAGTCCGCTGCGCACGGATGGCATCGTCAGCGCGGTGAAAACGGGCACTACAGACGATGTCAAGGACAACTGGACGGTCGGTTATACGCGCAATGTCGCTGTGGGCGTATGGGTCGGCAACAACGATGGCGATCCCATGCGCGATTCCAGCGGCTTGACCGGCGCAGCGCCCATTTGGAACAACGTGCTGCGTGGCATCTATGGCAACGAGACCCGCCGCAGCGCCTTCGCCACGGACGGTCGGTTGCTCAGTGATCAGAGCATTCCGCCGCCGGGCATGTCACGCCGCCAGGTCTGTGATGTGCGCGAATTGACCATCGGCGCTATTGACTGCCCCGCGTTTGTCAGCGAATGGGCGCTGGATGGTCCCGCTGGCATCCCCGACCGCGCCGGCAACCTGCATTATCCGCCGCTCCCCCAGCGCTATCCCACGCCGCCGCCCGCTTCTGGCTCGGTTCTGGTTGAGATTTCGCCTGGTGTCTACAGCGCGCTGGCGTATCCGCTGCCGCCCGAACTTGCCGCGAGCATCCAATTCCGCGTTGTGCCGGGCGATCTGCCACCCATCCCGCCCAATTTCTGTCGCGTGCCAATTGAACACAAAGACGAAGCGATCGCGGCTGGCGCGCAGAATCTGCTCTTCATCGCCGGTCCCGCCACTTCACAGCGCGATGCAGTCGAAGCCGAACGCTATGCCCGCGAGCATAACCTGGCTTACCTGCCCACGATAGACTGCTGGCCAGGCGTCTATCAGCAGCAGCAATTTGGGAATGTCGGCGCGCAACTGCAGATCACCCAACCGCGCAACTGGCAGTCGGTCAGCCAGCCCATACCTATTATGGGCAGCGCCGTCTTCGATCCCAGCCAGGCGGACTATTACCTGTTCTACATCCGTGGCGGACAATTTGCCGAATTTACGCCATTGGAGCATGCTGTGCACGAGTCGCGCAGAGATGCGCCGCTGGCCACGTTGCATGCCAATTCGCTGGCGCCGGGCAATTATGTGCTGCGGCTGGCGCTGCACAAGGCAGAGCGAATCGTGCAAGCGACCGATGTCATCTTTGTCGTGCCCTAGCGAGATCGGCGCTTTGCCAAGACAGATTCGTAAACTGCCATGGTCTCGTTGACCATACGTTGGGCGCTAAAGTGTTCTTCCAGCCGCGCCGTCCCCAGCAAACCCATATATTTCCGCAGGGCACGATCGCCCAGCAACCGCGCAATCGCCTGTGCCAGCCCGTCCACATCGCGCGACTCGATCAAAATGCCTGTCTCGCCGTGGACAACCACCTCGGGCAGCGCGCTGACTCGACTGGCGATCACTGGCACGCGCCGCGCCATGGCTTCCAAGACCACCAGGCCGAAGCCCTCCCACAAGCTTGGCGCCAGCAGCACATCCAGCGCTGTCATCAGTTCAGCCGCATCATCGCGCCAGCTTAGCCAATGCACGCGCTCCGCCACGCCAAGCGCTGTCGCCAGCTGTCGCAGTTCGCCGGCTTTTTCGCCATCGCCGATGATCACCAGACGCGCCTGGGGAAAGTCGGATTGAATGCGTCGCAGCGCCTCCAGCGAATAGGGCAGGCCTTTTTGCTGCACAAGCCGACATACCATGCCCAGCAGTGGTGTATCCAGCGGCAAGCCAAGCTCGTCGCGCAAGCTGTGCCGGGCGCGCTCAATTGTCTCGTCGCTCAGCCAGCGGTATTCCATGCCATAGCGCACGATGTGCAGTTTGTCGCGAGGCGCGCCTTCGATTGTCTCGGCAAATTTCGCCACCGCGCCAGAGATTGCGATGCCCGCGTCCAAGCGCCGCCACAGCTGTTGATTGAGCCGCCGCCAGCGGGGACGATAGCGGAATTGGTCATCGTTGTGCCGGCTGCTGACAACTGCGCCTGCGCGGGCCAGTTTCGCCGCGGCATAACCATACATGTCGGCATGGATGAGGTGGGTATGCACAATATCGGGCGATGCGGCTCGCAATGTCCGCCGCAAAGTCCACAGCAGCGGGGCGTCATAATGGCCGCGAATAGGTAGGCGCGTCAGCGGGATACCGCGCTCTTGTGCCGCCGCAGCCATGTCGTCCATGGGCTTGCTGCGCTCGACCAGCATGATCAGCCGCGCATCCACGCCTTGCTCGCGCAGCCCGCCCAGCAAGATCAGCAGATGCCGCTCTGCGCCGCTGATGCGGGTACCTTTGATGATATGGACGACGCGCATATCCGTGACTGCCGCTCTGAATCAGCTGTTGTTTTGGCGCGGGTTGATTTCGGCCGACAAGGGACCAATCACACCGCGTTCGTCGATGGCGGCGATGGCGATGGACTCGTAGGCGTCGAAGCCATCCCAAGGCAGCTTGGTTTCATCAAATTGAATCTGCTGGGCATAAATCAGCGAGCCAGGCGGTCGCAACGCGATGATGTAGCTCTTGGCAGCGACCGGCTCCCACACCAGCTCTTGCGATGTCTCTTCGCGATTGCGCAGGGCGATATTGACGGGCGGACGCGGACCATCTGCCAGCGACAGCAGCACGGCCAGCGAAGCTTGCGTGGCACGGCGCAGATAATCTGGCTCGATGAATTCAATGGTGTCGGTGGGGTCGGCGTTGCGCTTTTCTTCGTTCGCATTGATGAAGCGGACAGCCGGATAGCCCAGCTCGCTGAAGGAGAAGTGATCGCCCCAGCGGTTTTCGCGGTCAATGGCGTCCTGCACCTGCAAATCCATATCCAACTCATAATTGTACGCCAGGAAGTTGACAGAGCGCGCCAGCTTGCGCGATGGCGAGGTCGTGTTGGGCGGCGCAGAAAATACGCGCAACTGCTGATCGTTGACGATGCCGCCGAAGTCGTGCACATTGCCGATCGTGTCGAGGTTGATCATAGCGACCAGATCGATATTGCTCTGTTCAATCCAGGCTGCAAAGGCACGGCTGCCTTGGCGGTCGATTTCTTCGGCAGAAAAGAGCACAAACATCAGCGTGGCTTTGTATTTTGATGCGCTAAGGATGCGCGCCAACTCTAGCACAGCCGCCACGCCCGAGGCATTGTCGTTGGCGCCTGGCGCATAGACGCTGCCCGAAGTGCGCTCGACGCCAATGCTGTCATAATGCGCGCCAATCAGGATGGTGCCAGCGTTGACCTCGCTGCCGCTGATCGCGCCGATGATATTGTACTGCGGACTGCGCTCGTCTGGCGTGATGTAGGCGTCAAAGCGTAGATCGAAGGTATAGAGGTTGCCGCCAGACGCGCTGCTGAATAGCTGGAGCTGATCTTTGATATACTGCCGCGCCGCGCCGATGCCTTCTGCGCGCGAATCTTGCGATGAGGCGATATGCCGCGTCTGGAATTCTTGCAAGCTGCGCACATGCTGCATCAATCGGTCGGATTCGACCTGGGCCAATAGCTCGCCCAGCACGTCAACCTGTGGCTCTTCGGGCGTCGAGCCGATCTCGGCGACGGTCACCGGTCCGGGCGCCGTGTAGCCCAGCGTGGCTTGTGGAGGCAGGGTCGGCAGGGGCGCTAGCGTCGGCGGGGCATTTTCGCTCGTGCCCATATTGCAAGCCAACAGCAGCAGCAGCAGCCCCGCCAACCATGCCGCCGTCCGCAGATGAATGTCAATCGATCGCATAACGGCGATTTTAGCATAATCGGCAGGCTGAAATGAGACTGTGCATGGTCTGTCCGCCGGGTTGCGAAACTGCCTCTCCATGGGTGTGGAGGCGATGGCAGGAATGTCTGAATGGCGCGCTAATCTAGGTAATCGCGGAGTTTGCGGCTGCGGCGAGGGTGGCGCAGTCTGCGCAGCGCTCGGCCTTCGATCTGGCGGATGCGTTCGCGCGTTAAGCCAAACTTCTGCCCGACTTCTTCCAACGTATAGCTGTGCCCGTTTTGCAGCCCAAAGCGCAAGCGCAAGATGCGCGCTTCACGCGGGGTCAGTGTTTCCAGCAGATCTTCGATCTTCTCTTTGAGCAGCTTGCTGTAGGCGCTGTCGGTGGGTTTGGGCTCGCGGTCATTTTCGATAAAGCTGCCCAATTCGCTGTCTTCGTCTTTGCCGACCGGGTGCTCTAGGCTGAGCGGACGCCACGACACGCGCAACATCCATTGCACCTTGCGCGGCTCGATTTCTAGGACTTCGGCAATTTCTTCGACAGAGGGCTTGCAGCCGGATTGCTGTTCCAACTCGCGGGCGACGCGGTACAGCTGGCGGATGCGGTCGGTCATGTGTACGGGCACGCGGATGGTGCGTCCCTGGTCGGCGACTGCTCGGGTGATCGTTTGGCGGATCCACCAGGTGGCATAGGTGCTGAAGCGGTAGCCGCGATGATAGTCGAACTTTTCGACCGCCTTGATCAAGCCCAGATTGCCTTCCTGGATCAAATCCAGCAGTTGCACACCGCGATCCATATAGCGCTTGGCGATTGAAACGACCAGCCGCCCATTGGCTTCGATCAGGTGGTCGCGGGCTTGCTGTCCATCTTGGATGAGGAACTGCCATTCGGCGCGGCGTTCGTGGTTGGGCGCTTGCTCCAATTGTCGCTCGGCTTTCAAGCCGGCTTCTTGACGCATGGCCAGCTGCACTTCTTCTTCTGGCGTCAGCAGCGGGACGCGCGCCATCTCCCGCAGATACATGCCGACGGTGTCGCTGGTGGAAATACCTTCCAGATCAAAGTCTTCGTCGCGTTCGACCTCCAGCTCTTCTACGATTTCGTCCTCAAAGAGCGGCAGATCCGCGTCGTCTACCAAGACGGCGTAATCGTCTTTTTCGGTGTTGTCTTCGACCAGGTAGGCTAGCGACTCGATATCGGACGCGAACCCGCTTTCAAATCCATTCACAGCTTTGCCTGCTTCGTTTGCAGCGCTGCCCATGTGGACAGCGCACCTGTGCAAGTTTTGTTTTCACTACACCAACAATTGCTTTAAGACAGCCATGCGCGGGTCGATTGCGCCCGCCTCTGCTTTTGCCCGGCGCGCCGCAGCCCAATCGCTCTCAGCGCTCAGTTTGTCGCCCGTCTCGGCGCTAAGCCCGCGGCAGTCGTCACGGCAGACAGCGCGGTAACTGGCTTCTATCAGCACTTCTTCGCGCAGCAGCGGCGCAAGGTCGATCTCGCCGTTGCCATCGACGCAAAAGACGCTCTTGCCCGCCAAGGACGGCAAAGCAAAGAGCTCGGCGATATCCAGCGCAAATCTATACTCAAATGATTCAAGGCAGCGGTCGCATTCGCGCAGATGGCTGATTTTCAGCTTGCTTTGCAGCAAAATACCATCTTTGGCGCGCGTCAAGACGAACTCGCCCGCCAGCGCCTCCACAAACAAGTCTTCGTGAACTTGCAGCCGCTGCGGGATGTTCAGCGGGAAGGCACGGCAAGTGCCGGGACCTGCTGACAACAAAAAGCCAACTTGCAGCCGTAGAAGTCGCTTATTCAGATAGCTGCCGTTCGGCTGATTCAAAACTGAACCTCTGGACCAGGCTCGGAAATTTCGTTCGCTCAACTATGCTGTATTCGTATCGTGCACGCATTCTACTTGCGAAATATTGTGCTTGTCAAGGAATCGGACACTTTAAATTGAGAAAGGACAATGGAAAAATAGGCGCAAGAGTAGACGATCCCACATTACTTCATCGCCAGCCAGCGTTTCGCAACACTATAGGTATGTAAAGTATTTGTCAATAGTTACATTTGGGATAGAAGCGATGCATGCCGCTATCGTCTGCCTCAGCCACAGCGACGCCTTTGCCACCCTGCTGGACATTCAGGTGGATAGTTCGATCATCGCGCTGGACGACGCTGCTGCATTCGTTCCCGCTTTGATCGAGAATCGCGCCGCCCTGGCCTTGATCGACGCCGAGCATTCCGCCGCCCATTCCTTGATCTTGACAGCCAAGACCAGCGCTGCCACCCGTCGCATCCCCATCGTGCTGGTCAGCGCTGATGCCGCCGCCCGCGCCCACGCCATCGCGGCTGGAGCAGAGCTTGCTTTGGACTGGGCAGAGCTGGCAAAGCAGCTGTCCGTCATCATCCGCGAGCTGGCGCGTATGCCCGGGCCCGAAGCACTTGCGCAGCTGGATTGCGCATGCGCACAATCTCTGCCGCCATTGGCTGCTGCCGGCGTGGAAGCATTCAATCGCGGCGAATATTACCAGCAACACGACCTCTTTGAAGAGCTGTGGGTTGCCACCGAGGGACCTGTTCGCGACCTGTACCGCGCCATTCTGCAGGTCGGCGTCGCCTATTTTCAACTGGAGCGCGGCAACTTTCGCGGCGCGTTGAAAATGCTGCAGCGCAGCGTGCAATGGCTCTACCTCCTGCCCGATACTTGCCAGGGCCTGGATGTGGCGGCTTTGCGTCGCGATTCTTATGCTGTGCGCGCAGAATTGCAGCGGCTGGGCGCAGACCGCCTGGGCGAATTCGACCTCAGCCTGCTCAAACCGCTGCGCTGGCAACCGCCTCAGACATAACGCGCGAACCAGTCCAGCATGGCATCGTTGTGCGCCCGGCGCAGATTGACCGCGCCACTGATGGATGCGCCGTGATAACCGCCCGGCTGCCGCAACATCTCGACAGGGCAACCAACCGCCTTCAGCACGGTATAAAACTGCTCCGACTGCTCGGCGGGGCAGCGGTAATCCAGCTCGCTTTGCACCAGCAGAGTCGGCGTTTTGCAGCGATGCGCATACGTGAGCGGCGAGCACTTTTCATAGACCTCGGGGATCTCGTGCGGATGCCCGCCCATCTGCTCGACGCCGAAGTAGATGCCGATATCGCTGGTGCCATAGAAGCTGCGCCAGTTGGTGACCGGGTTTTGGGGGATGGCGGCTTTGAAGCGGTCGGTCTGCCCGATGATCCAGCAAGACAGGTTGCCGCCGCCCGATGTGCCGCAGACGCCCAGCCGATCGGCATCTGCCCAGCCCAGCGCGATAGCATAGTCGACGCCGCTCATCAAATCCTGATAATCCAGATTGCCCCAGTCGCCCTTGATGGCGGTGGAGAAAGCATCGCCATATCCGGTCGATGCGCGGTGATTCAAAAACAGCACGCCATAGCCCGCGCCCGCCAGCATCTGAAAGTCGAAGTGGAAGCCGCAGCCATAAGCCGCATGCGGTCCGCCATGGATGTACAGGATGGTCGGGTAGGGCGCTTCACCAGCTGGTGGCTTCAAATACCAGCCCTCCACCTCGACATCATCGACGCTCTTCCACAACAAATGCGACCAGGTTGGCTGATCAATTCCCGCCAGATGCGCCTCGTTCATGGTGGTCAGCTGCTGCGACTCGCCTTTGTCCAGGCGCTTCAGATGCAGTTCCGGTGGCGCGTTCATGCTGGTTTGTGCAAAAAGCAATTGCTGCCCGACCAGATCCAGCGGGAAGACGGCGCTTTCGCCCGCAGTAATCGGCGTGCAGCATTCTTCGCCGCTCAGCGCGATGCGATAAATATGATTCCTGCCGCCGCGCTGCACAGTCGTCAAGGCGCTCTGGCCGTCATCGGTGATGATCACATTGCCCGCGCCCAATGCTGCCACCGGCATATCCAGCGACAGCCGCCCGCCCACGCCGACATCCAGACCAGCAGTGCGACAATCGACCGCGCCCGATTGCAGATCCAGCACATAAAGATCGGCTTTTGTGCCGATCGGCTTGCCATCATCGGGGCGTCCGACAAAGACCACGCGCTGGCCGTCTGGGGTCAGGCTGGCGCCGGCCAGGCTCGTCCAGCCGCTGAGCACGGGCGAAGATTTGCCCGCGAGATCGACGCGCATCAGGTCAGGCGACATGGCGCGCGCGGCATCGGGCTGCATATTGGCATCGTAGAAGATGCTGCCGCCGTCGGCCGCCCAGCGCGGGTTGCTGTTGTTGCTGCGGTCATCGGTCAGCCGCGTGACATCGCCGCCGGCCACATCCAGCACATACAAATCCTGCGCCTCGTCGTCCAGGTAGCCGATGGCGTCAAAGCGATAGACCGTGCGGTCGACGCGGTAGGCTTCTTTGCTCAGATCGGGCGCTTCGGCATCGGCTTTGGCGCTGAAGGCGATCTGTGTGCCATCGGGCGACCAGGCGAAGCTGCCGCCGACTCCGCGCTCAAAGTCGCTCAGCTGCCGCGCTTCGCCACCATCCATCGGCAGCAAGTGGAGTTGGGCTTTGCCACTGCGATCGCTGATGAAGGTGATTGCCTTGCCATCTGGCGACCAGCGCGCGCCACGATCGGATTGCTCGCCATGAGTCAGCCGCCGCGATTCCCCGCTCGCCGTGTCCAGCAGATGCAGGGCTGCGTATTCCTTGTCTGCTTCGGCATCAATCTGGCTGACGGTGTAGACAATGCGCAGGCCATCGGGTGATAACGCGCCGCCATTGAGGAATTGCAGGGCAAACAAGTCTTCCGGCTGCATGGTGCGCCGCTCTGCCATCTTGGCCTCCTGTGGTTACCTTGGTTATGGGACGAGTCTAGCGCATTTTCTGCCTGCCCTGCGCGCCAGCTGCGGGTAAAATCGGCATATCGGCCAGATGGGAGCGTCCAAACCATGACTCGCGACTCCAAATCTTTGTCTCAAGCGCGCTATAGCCAGTTTGCCGACGGCTATGTGATTTCGCAAACGCACGCGCATGGCAGCGACCTCGACCGGCTGCTGGCGATCGTGCAGCCCCAGAAGCACTGGCAGGCGCTGGACATCGCAACGGGCGGCGGGCACACTGCGCTCAAGTTCGCGCCGCATGTCGGGCATGTTGTGGCCAGCGATCTGACGCCGCGCATGCTTGAATCGGCGCGCCGATTCATCACTGGGCGAGGCATTGACAATGTGTCATTTCGGCAGGCCGATGCCGAAAACCTGCCTTTTGAGCGCGCTGAATTTGACTTGGTTACCTGTCGCATAGCGCCGCATCACTTCCCCGATGTTCAGCGCTTTTTGCTCGAATGCGCCCGCGTGCTCAAGCCAGGCGGCATGCTGATGCTGCAAGACCAACTGCTGCCCTTTGACGACCAGGCGGCGCGCTATGTCGATGCATTTGAACGGCTGCGCGACCCCAGCCACAACCGCGCTTTCAATCAAGCCGAATGGTTGCAAATGTGCGCTCGCGCGGGATTCACGGTCGAATACAACGAGCGCTATCGCAAGTCGCACGATTTCTTGAGCTGGGCGCGGCGGCAGGGACCCGACGCCGACACAATCGCCCGGCTGATCGATCTGATGCGAAATGCTCCGCCGATCGCCCGAGACTGGATGAACCCGCAACGCTGGGACAGTCCGCAGGCGACTTTCGAAAACCGCCACCTCCTCATCCGCGCGACTGTGAGTTAAATTGTGCCGAACCTCCTGGTCGCCAGCGGCATCTTCCACCCCGAGCCGGGCGGCCCAGCGACCTATCTGCGCGCCATCTTGCCCGCCCTGCAAAAGCGTGGCTGGCAGGTGCGCGTGCTGGCCTATGGAAGCCCTCGGGCTGGCGATTATCCCTACCGAGTCAGGCGCATTGCAAGGGAAATCTATCCGCTGCGCCTGGCGAAGTATGCCTGGTCCGCCATGGGGGATCTGGCATGGGCAGATGTCGTCTATTCGCATACCATCGACTTGCCGCTGTGGACGCGCCGCAGTTGTCCGCGCATCATGAAAGTGGTGGGCGACCAGGCTTGGGAACGCTGCATGCGCAAAGGCTGGATCCCGCCCGAGCTGAGCATAGACGGCTTCCAGCAGGTTGGCGGAGGTCTGCGCGTCCGTTGGCAGAAACGTTCACGCTCGCGGCAGGTGGCGGCACAGGATGCGATTATCGTGCCCAGCCAGTATCTCCGCGATATGGCGCTGGGCTGGGGTGTCGATCTCGCCAAAGTCCATGTCATTTACAATGCGCTGCCCGCTATGAAACTGCCTGCTCAATCGCGCGAAGCCATCCGCAGGCAGCTGGGCTGGGGCGATGCGCCGATGCTGCTTTCGGTGGCTCGTCTGCAGCGCTGGAAAGGCATCGACCATTTGATCGCGGCGCTGGCTGGGCTGCCCGATGTGCGATTGATCGTGGCTGGTGATGGCCCCGACCGCGCTCGCCTGGAAGCGCTGGCGGCGCAGTTGACGGGGCGGGTGCGCTTCACTGGACAATTGCCAGCGGCAGATGTGCTGCAGCTGATGAAAGCGGCAGACGCTGTCGCCGTGTACAGCGCCTACGAAGGCTTGTCGCACACGCTGTTGGAGAGCCTGCATGTAGGCACGCCGGTGCTGGCCAGCGCAGTGGGCGGCAACGCGGAAGTCGTGCAGGATGGCCAAAATGGCGTGTTGGTGCCGCATGTCGATATCGTCGGGCTGCGGGCGGGCATCACAGATCTGCTTGAGCGGCGCGGCGAATTGGCTGCCAACACGCAGCTGGGTCTGGAAAAGTTCGGCTTTGAAGCGATGGTCAGGTCCACCGATGCAGCGCTGCGTTCGCTGCTGGATTGACTCAACGTTTGGCAAAGCGATAGCCAACCCCGCGCGAGGTGAGGATGTATTCAGGCTGCTGGGGATCGCGCTCCAGCTTGCGGCGTAAATAATGCACATAGAGCTTCAGGCTGTCGGTGGCATCGCTGTAGCGCTCGCCCCAGGCTTGTGTAACCAGTTCTTGCCGCGAGACAACACGCCCGGCATTGCGTGCCAGCGCCGCCAGCAAACTGAATTCCTTGGGCGTCAGATGTGTCGGCTGGCTGCGGACGAGCACCTCGCGGTTGATGAAATTGATGCGCAGCTCGCCATTATTAAAAAAGAGTTCTTCGCTGCTGCGCTGGCGTGGCGAACGGCGCAAACGTGTGCGTATGCGCGCCAGCAACTCGTCGTTGTCAAAGGGCTTGCGCACATAATCGTCCGCGCCCGCTTCGAATCCCAAGACGATGTCCTGCGTGTCCGGTGCTGCGCTGATGAAGATAATCGGTATATCGGACAAATCGCGCAGACGGCGGCACAATTCGCAGCCGTCCATATCCGGCAGATGCGCTTCCAGCAAAACCAGGTCTGGTTGTTGCATGTAAGAGCTGCGCAAGCCACCGATCGCGGTGCTGGCGTGTTTTGCGAGGTAGCCGCGCCCAATAAGCAGTGTCAAGAGCCGCTCGGATGCGGGTTGCTCATGATCGATAATCAGAATCTTTTCTGGCATTTGCTGTGACGACAAGGCAAGTCTCTGGGCTGGACGCTAGAGCTTATCGCGCCCCGTCGCTGTTTGCAAGCGCCCCGCGCAGTCTGCAAGGTGTCGCTATTGCTTGTCACCTGCGTAGGGATCGCGCCCGAGCTGTGTGTCTTGGCGAATCTGCTGCTGCCAGGGTTTCTTCGCCGCGCCTTGATAGCCCATCTCGCGCAGCCGCTCTGCTTCCAGCGCTTCCAGCTCTTCGGCGACATGGGGATAATCTTGTTGGGGGATGGGCAGATCGCGCCCGGCGGCATCCTGATATACATATCCCGCGCCGGCGCACCAGTCACAGTCTATGCCCAGGCCGATTTCGTCTTCAAACCAGCCAAAGCCATCACACGATGCGCAGCGGATGATAGTCATGCGGCAGCCTCCATGGCGCTGGCTTGTTGACAGTCTCGTTCAAGTCTACAATGACAGTCTGACGATACACGATCGCAGTGAGGCAGATGAGCGCCCAGCCACACCCTAGCATAGCCCGGATTCTGCTGCCCGCGCTGACGATACTATTCCTCATTAGCGTACAAGCGCAGCACTTCCATAACCGCGCCTATCGCCAAGACGAAGCCTGGGATGTGCATTATGCCCTGCAGAATATCCGCGCGGTCGGTTTGCCAGCGCATGTCGCCCAGGTCCTTTATCAGCTGCCGCCGCCCAACTTTCTGCAAGATAGTTGGCTGCACCTGTTTGGACACAACGAGCGCATCGTGCGCTTCTTCTCCACGCTGACGACAATCCTTACTCTGTCCATGTTCTATCGGTTGGCGGCAGATCTGTATGGGCGGCGCGTTGGCTGGCTGGCGCTGATGCTGCTGGGCACATACAGCGTCTTCGTGTTTTATACGCACGAGGCCCGTCCTTATGCGGCGCTGGCTCTTGGCGCGGTGGGTCTGCCCTGGGCATTGCTGCGCTTCGTTCGGAAGCCCAATCGCCGACGCGGATTGCTGCTGAGCCTGGTGACGATTCTGCCGGCCTTTGTGCATCCCTATCTGTCTTATGTTTATATCGCGCATGTGCTGGGCATTCTGCTCTTTGCGCGCATTGACCTGCGCCGTCAGCACCGCGAAGTCGCCTTTGTGCTGGCCTTGGGCTTCGTCATCGCCTATCGCGCTTCGCTCAATTTTGGCGGGCACAGCGGCAGCATCGGTCACAATATCAGCACAGACTGGCTGGGCATGCAAGTCTTATACGACCATTTGCATTTTCGTCCCGAGGCGCTGGGTCTGTTTTTGCTGGCTGGCGGCGCACTTATCGTCATCGGCAAGTGCCTGTCGCAACTGGGGGATGGCCGCGCGCAAACACAATCTGCACATGCGCCCTGGGGCAGAACCATGCGCTTCCCGGCCTGGTGGCGAGAAGGCTGGCTGCTGCTATCGTTGCTGCTGCTGGTGGCTTTGCCGCTGCTGGTGAACCTGGTCGTTCCCAGCGTCACGCCGCGCCATTTTCTGATAGCCGCGCCATTCATTGTCCTGCTGGCCTGTTTGTCCTTGCGCCAGATGCCGAGCACGATGCAGCTGCTGGCGCTGCTGTTTTTCTGCATTCCTTTTGTTGGGCAATTTCGTTCGCACAGCAGCAATGGCGGTTATTGGGAGATCGTCGACCACCTGGAGCGGCATGCCGACCCGGCTCGTGACCAATTCGCTGTGATGGCCGGGCAAATGTGGGAAAATATCGCCATCAATTACTTTCTGCAAGAGCGCTCGCGGCTGGACCTGGGCAGGGACGACATCTTCCACTTCAGCGGACAGGGGCATGATTCCACAGTCAGCGCGCCAATCCGCTTCCATGAATCGCTGCTGGAATCGCGCTGGTATCCTGACGATGTGACGCGGCTGCCCAACTACCTGGCAGACAGCCAGCGACTGTGGCTGGTGCTGGGCAACAGCTATCCGGCCGGCGCTGCCATGCTGGCGGCGATTGAAGACGAATTCTCGCTCTACAGCGCGGTGAAATTTCGCGGCGAGACCTATTATCGTGGGCTGGAAGTGCTGGAATATCGCCGTCAGCCACGAGATGCCGCGCCCCTGCTGCGCTTTGGCGAAGATATTGTCCTGCAAGCCTGGCGCTTGAATGATGACCATATCGTGCAGCCCTGCGCTTCCATCTCCGTCGATACCTGGTGGTCGGTCGCGCAGCCGCTGGACAAGCTCTACAGCAGCACCTTGGTCATTGTCGGCGCAAACGGCGGGGGAATCGCCAACAGCGACGCCGTGCCGGGTGGCATCTATCTGACTTCAATTTGGCAACCCGGGCAACTCTATTTTGACGAGCGAGAGCTGAGCCTGCCCTGCGACTTGCCGGCCGGCGACTATCCGCTGCTGCTGGGCATGTACGAAACGCCGGTCGCGGCCGGCGAATCGCCGCAGAAGCTGCTGGTACACAGTGCGGATGGCGCGCCCAGCGACCGTCAGCTCGAATATTTGACTACGCTGGTGGTGCAGCCCTAGCCTCTGCCGAAAGCGCCCCGGCATAAAAAGTATCGACCACCTGGAACAAGTTGTTGAAGAGCACGCCAATGCCGACAGGCAAGCCTATCTGGCGGATTAGCTTGGGTATGCGCTCGTGCAGCAGGGGGTTGGCTGCGCTCATTCGCGGGCGGACTTGCTGTCGATTGCGCCTGGTTGGCTTGGTTCGGCGCTTGCCGCAGACGAATCGGCGGGCGGGCGCAGAGCGGTCTCAAACAGCTGTTGATAGCCGGCGGCGTATTTGCCTGGCGAGAAGAAATCCAGCGCAAAGGCGCGAGCCTGGGCAGCCATAGCCGTGACATCCCGCGCATAAATCTGCCGCAGCGCGCGCAGCAGATCGTCGGCATCGTCGGGCGCAATTAGAAGGCTATTTTCGCCATCGCGGATGATATCGGGAATGCCGCTGATGCGGGTGCCGATGACCGGCGTGCCTGTCATCATCGCTTCGACGATCACGCGAGGCAGCCCCTCCGACAGAGATGGCAAGACCATCACGCGCGCCGCAGCGAAATACTCGGCCAGCCGGCTCTGGCTCACCGCGCCCACAAATTGCACGCGCTGGCTGATGCCCAGCTCCTGCGCCTGACGATGCAGTGCAGCGGCATAATCGGCATTGGCAGGCGCGCCCACCAGCTGCAGCCGAGCTTGCGCATGATCCAGCCTGGCGAAAGCATCCAGCAGATGATGCACGCCCTTGCCTGGACGCAGCACGCCAGCATAGACAATATCGACAGCTTGCTCGACTGGCATTTGGCGGGGCGTCTGGCGAAAGACATCGGTGTCGCTCCAGGTCATGAAACGCACTTGCGGCAGCTGCGGCGCAAAGGCTCGGGAACGTTCAGCCGTTGTCGATGAAACGACGCGGGCGGCATCGGCATGGCGAAATGCGAATCGCGCGAAGGCCATCATGATGGCGCGATACAGGCTGGGCAAAGGCACATTCCGCTGCAAGAAGAGGTCGACCTCAAAATTGTTGTGATTCTCGATGATCAGCCGCGGGGACCGCCCGATCAGCCGTCCCAGCAGCTTCGTCCAGGCGCCAACCGCGCCTTCAAAAGGGCTTTGCGCCACGATGATGTCGGCTCTGCGGCGCATCGCCAACCAGCCCAGCAGCAGCGGCGCCAAGACGAAAAAGGTCAAGTAGCGCAGCAACGAAAGCGGCAACTGTGGCAGCAGATAAAAGCCGACATGTTCATGAAAGCGCCTCGCTCGCGAGCTTGTCGCAAAGCCGATGACGCGAATCTCATAACCAGGCAGACCAGCCAGCAACTGCCATTTGCGCGCACTGGTGCTGCCCAGCGGCTGGCTGTAACGCGCGCTGCTAAGCCAACAGACGTGGATAGTACGCCTGGCGTCTTGGTCTGCGCTATGGCTCACGCCTGGACGGCTCCTAATTGCGACGCCGCCCGATCAAGAAGAGCAAGAGCAGCAGCGCCAAGCCGCCGACTACTGCGGCGATCGCCAAGACATCATCGCGCGTAGCTGGCTCGTCAGTTGCTGGCGCTTCAATCTCGGTGATGGTTACCGGCGTCAAGGTTGGCTGGGCTGTTGGCTCGACCACGGCGGCTTCGGTTGGCGCTTCGGTATCGGCGGGCTGCATCTCGGTTGGCGCTGCGGTGGCTGTCTGCGCCACGGCTGTTTCGAGTTGCGCTGTAGCGGTGGCTTCCGCATCCAAGGTGCCTTGCAGCCGCGCGATCAAGCTCGATTCTGCCTGGGCGGTCGCTGTAATGTCCTCAGTCGGAGTCGGTGAGTTGGTCGGTGTGTCAGTTGGGGCAGGCGTGTCCGTCGGCGTGTCAGTCGGGACAGGTGTATCAGTCGGCGTGTCAGTCGGGACAGGCGTATCGGTCGGCGTGCCAGTCGGGACCGGCGTATCGGTCGGCGTGTCAGTCGGGACAGGCGTATCGGTCGGTGTGTCCGTTGGGACAGGTGTATCGGTCGGCGTGTCTGTCGGGACAGGCGTATCGGTCGGCGTGTCTGTCGGGACAGGCGTATCGGTCGGCGTGTCCGTTGGGACAGGTGTATCGGTCGGCGTGTCTGTTGGGACAGGCGTATCGGTTGGCGTGTCGCTTGGGACAGGCGTATCAGTCGGCGTGTCCGTTGGGACAGGTGTATCGGTCGGCGTGTCAGTCGGGATCGGTGTATCGGTTGGCGCGTTCGTTGGGACAGGTGTATCGGTTGGCGTGTCTGTCGGGACAGGCGTATCGGTCGGCGTGTCCGTTGGGGCAGGCGTATCGGTCGGCGTGTCCGTCGGGACAGGCGTATCGGTTGGCGTGTCAGTCGGGACAGGTGTATCAGTCGGCGTGTCCGTCGGGACAGGCGTATCGGTTGGCGTGTCCGTTGGGACAGGCGTATCGGTTGGCGTGTCCGTCGGGACAGGCGTATCGGTTGGCGCGTTCGTTGGGATCGGTGTATCGGTTGGCGTGTCCGTCGGGACAGGCGTGTCGGTTGGCGCGTTCGTTGGGACAGGCGTATCGGTTGGCGTGTCCGTCGGGACAGGCGTGTCCGTCGGCGTGTCCGTTGGGACAGGCGTATCAGTCGGCGTGTCGCTTGGGACAGGCGTATCGGTTGGCGTGTCTGTCGGGATCGGTGTATCGGTTGGCGTGTCTGTCGGGACAGGCGTGTCGGTTGGCGTGTCGCTTGGGACAGGCGTATCGGTTGGCAACGGCGTACTCGTGTTTGTTGGCAGCGGCGTATTTGTGTCTGTTGGCAACGGCGTGTTTGTGTTTGTTGGCAACGGCGTATTTGTGTTCGCCGGTAGCTGCGTACTCGTGTTCGCCGGTAGCTGCGTACTCGTGTTTGTTGGCAACGGCGTGCCCGTGTCTGTTGGCAACGGCGTGCCCGTGTCCGTTGGGACAGGTGTATCGGTTGGCGTGTTCGTTGGCAACGGCGTGGCCGTGGCAGTCTCAGTTGGTGTATTCGTGTATGTCGGCGTCGGCGGCAGACTGATCGTGAATGGCAGCGTGACTGTGCTCGTCTCGCCACCTGCATTGGTGACCCTCACTTCGGCTTCGTGCGCGCCATCACCCAGGCTTTCGGCGGGAATCGTAAACGTGTCCGCTTCGACTGGCTGAGGATCGCCGCCATCGTATGCCACTTCGACGCGTTCGATCTCGGTTTGCCCGCCCGTCTGGATCTGCACATCTTCCGCTGCGCTGATGACGCTGCCTGCAGACAGACCGCTCAGCGAGACGGTTGGCGGCAATGCGGCGACTTCAAAGTCGAGGGTCTGGGTTGATTGCGCGCCGGCTTCATCCACCGCCGTGATGGTGATGGTATTGAATCCCGGTGGCAATTCAGCGGCCTCGAGCAGGAAGTCCAATCGATTGCCCGAAACAGTATGTGGCACTTCGGGTTCGATGCTCAGGCTGGCGATGGGCGACTGGCTTTCGACGATTACACTGCCGGCCAGCCTGTCAGTTACGACCGTGTCGGACACGATGCCTTCCACTGTGAGGCGTGGTGGAAGGGCGTCGACCTCGAAGGTCCTGGCCACCGTGGTGGTCTGTCCGCCTTCATTGGTGGCGCGGATGCTGAGCACATGTTCTTCGTCTGGCAGCAGCACAAAGGGATCAAGGTCAAATTCATACGGCGCTTCACTGTCGGCTTGCACGACTTCGCCATCGACGATGAACTCGACCTGGGTAATTTCGGTCTGTCCACCAGCCTCGACTACGATGACTTCTGGGTCGGCGATTTCTTGTTCGGGCGGCGGCACAAAGTCGTCATCCAGCGTCGGTGGCAGCGCAGCTACTTCAAATTCAGTGCTCAATGTGCCGACATCGCCTTCCACATCCTCGACTGTGACATCCAGCTGGTGCTCGCCCGGCTGCAAATCAACCGGCTCGATTGTATAGCTGGGCTCATTGGAAACCAACTCGCCATCCAGGGTTACCTCGACACGTTCGATCTCCTGGTCGGCGCGGATTTCGACGGTGATATGCGTGTCTTCGGCGATTGGCGCGATGAATAGCTCGTCGGGCAAGAATAGCAGCGGGATGGGGATTGGCGCGCGCAGAAAAGCGCTGCCGGCGCTGCTGCTGCCATCGGCTGTTGTGAGATTCAGGCTGAAGTTGTAGCGCGTGCCATCGGCAGGCACATCGGCTTTGATGGTGATGATATATTGGCTGCGGAAGACAAAAGCCAGCTCGCTGAAGATAGCGGCCAATTCGTCCGGCGTGGGACTGTCATAAAATGCCGCGTTGGATTCGGCGGCGATCGCTTCCAAAAAGCGCCGGTCGATATTCCAGCCCAAGCCGATTGCATAGACCGGCACGCCATTGATGGTCGCGGCACGGATGCTCTCTTGGCGTGTGCTGTTGCTGACATTGCCATATTCGCCGCCATCGCTCAGGATGATCACAGCGCGGCGGGACAGGGGCGCTGCTGTCGCCAGTTCTATCCCGCGCAGCGTCGCGTCATACAGCGCGGTGTGACCGCCATAAGCCATATTATCCAATTGACGCAAGAGCAGGGCGCGGTCGGTCGTAAACCCGACTACATTGCGCACCGAGTCGCTGAAGAGCACGATGGCGACAGGGTCATCTTCGCCCAATCCATTGATGAAGGCGCGCGCCGCGGTCTGTGTCTGCTCCAGAGGACGACCCGCCATGCTGCTGCTGGTATCAATGACCAACACGGTGGCAAATGCCAACTCGTCATCCGTCACATTTTCGACCTTCAACACTTGCCCGGAGTCTGCCAATGCGCCGCCCAGGCTGAAATTCGCCAAGCCCAAGCCCGAAACCATTTTCCCGCTGGCGTCCAGCACGCTGGCATGAATCGCCACCTGGTCGAGGTCGGTCGAGTCGACGCCGATGATGTCAATATGGATATTGGAATCTTGTGCCGATGCCATAAAGCAAGGCAGCAGCAGCAGGACTGCGATGAAAGCCCGCAAGGTGCGTCGATTCAACTCAAGCTCCCCAATCGCATCCCGGTGGCGACTGTGCAAGCCGCTGACTATATCGTATACGGTCGTACATGTCACCTGTCAGCGCACGATAAACAGATTATAGGCAATTGGTTGTGGCAATGGCAGTAGCAATGTGCTGGCTTGCCGATGCAATTCATGACGATTCTGCGTTGGAAGCCTAGATGCCGCCGTATTTCTCTTGAACCGCGACCAGCCAATGGTGCATAGGCGCCAGCTTTTCAAACTGGTCCATACACACATCGATCAAGCGCGGCGAGGCGATCGTGTCGGCGCTGATATTGTGTGCACCGGCATGAAAGCTGTTGTACTTGAGCCAATCGGCGCGGGGATGCTGCTTGTCAAAACCGCGAGGCGCCCTCTTGTAGTGTCGCCCGCTGATTGTGTACCCGTGGGCGCAGACAGCATGCACTGTTGCCAGCAGTTGTTCGCCCAATTCTTCGTCCAGCACGGCTTGTCGATAAGCCGCCAACATGGGCTTGGGGAAGTGGAACATGCCGGCGACCAAGCCAGCGTCTTCGGGCGTGATTTCCATACCAAAAGCCGGGTGCTGCATTTTCTTGCCGCTGCCATGCCACCATAACATGGCGATATTGACCTTGTAGGGCGATTTGTCTTTGCTGAAGCGCGTATCGCGGGCTGAGCGCATCAAACAGCCGCTGCCATTCGTACGCAAGTCGACAACAAGTTCGGCGTCCAACTGCTGCAAGCATTCGCCCATCGACGCCACCCAGGCCACAGCCGGGGCTTTGACCACCTCGTCATAGCGCGCTTTGTTGGCGGCGAACCACTCGCGCGTATTGTTCTGCCGCAGTTCGCGCAAAAAAGCTTGCGTCTCGGTTGGAAAACCTGGAAATGCGCTCATGCTCGCTCTGTCGGCTAGTTTTGATCCCTGCTGATTGTAACAGAGGCGACGTGGCAGTCAACGCGCCTGAGCGACAAAGACTAGGCTGGGATTTCGCCTATGCAAGGGCGGGCTGGTCGGGCACAATGCGCATCTGTTGCACAAGGCGGCTGGCTCGGCTGGCAAAGGATGTGGTCATGGCTACGATGCGATTGGCGAGCGCGCTGGCGATTTTTCTGGCTGCATTATCAGTAGCTGTGGCGCAATCTGCTCCAAGCGAGCAGGAGCTCTGTGCTGCCGCCCAGCCAGCGGCATTGACGCCCATGCAGTTCGAGTCGCCAGAGTCTGTGCTCGAGCCGGGAGCGGATTACCGCGCCATCTTCTGCACCAGCGCCGGCGCGATCTATGTTGATCTTTATGAAGAGCTGACGCCGCGCACGGTCAACAGCTTTGTTTTCTTGGCGCAGCAGGGTTATTACGACAGCACGACATTCCATCGTGTCATCCCCAATTTCATGGCGCAAGCCGGCGACCCCACTGGCACGGGACGCGGCGGTCCTGGCTATCAATTCGGCGACGAGCCAGTCGGTTACTTGGTCTTCGATCGTCCTGGTCTGCTGGCGATGGCGAATGCAGGACCGGGCACCAACGGCAGCCAATTCTTCATCACGACCGCGCCGACTCCACACCTGAATCACAAGCATACGATCTTCGGCGATGTGCTGGTCGGGCAAGAGATTGTCGAGGCCATCCGCGAACGCGACCCGGCCACAGCTGCAGAAGCCGGCGAAACCCTGCACACTGTGTTGATCATCAGCGATCCAGCCAGCGTGGACAATAGCGTTGTGCTTGAACCGACGCCAGCCCAGCAAGACGAAGTTATCGCCGCCTTTGAGGCTTTCCGCGACAGTCTTCCGCCCAACCTGCCCAGCAACCCGGATACATCTGGCTTGATCGACGCGCAGCGTATCAGCCAGGGCTTGCCAGAAGACTTGCGCAGCGACTTCCTGGCATTTGCCGACAACTATGGACATCAATATCGCTATCGCCTGGCTGTTGAGAACGCAGGCTGCGAGCCCGCCATCTACTTCTCCGCGCTGGGCTATTGGGTCGATGTCTACGCTGATGCCGCGTCCGCCCGCGCCGCTGCGGAAGACGCCTTCATGCTGCGATGGCTGGACAGCTTCGGCTATACGCAAGATGAGATTGCCCCCAATCACTACCAAGCGCAGGCGCCAACCTGCGGCGGCGAAGCGGGCATCCACCTGCTGGCGCTCTATCCGCGAGGTCGTTTCCTGGCGACGCTGGATGTGCTGTTGGGGCAAGCCGTCATGCAACAGGCGGGCGTTTCGCCACAAGCGTTGCTGGCAAACCTCGCGCTGCAGATCGAACCGGGCTTCAGCGACATCTTCCGCCGCGAGATCCGCTAGAGCCGCCGCCGCAGCAAGTCCACCAGCTCGTCCCGATCGTCGTGCTGGCAGATTTCCAGCGCCTCGATAAAGAGCGGCACATCGTCCAGCCGCGCAACCCGTGCCATGCGCAGCAAGCGCTCGCTGAGATCATCGTCACGCGCCGCCGCCATCATCACCAGCCCATAGCGCCGCAAATCGACATGCTGGGTCTGCAAGATCAGCATTTCCAATTGGTCATAGAGCGCTGCTCCCCGCCCTTCGACCACGCAATTGATGATGCCCATGCTGGCGGTCGCCTGGTCGATCTCGCTGTATTGCGCCATCAGCCCCGCATACAGCGGCGCCGGGAAGTCCGCGCCCAGCGATTCCAGCGCCTTGCCTACCAATTCGCCGCGTCCCGTCTGCGCCATGGCTTCGCCCGCGCGCAGCAGAAACGGGTATATGGGCAGATGCTGTTCGGTCGCCGCCAATAGGTCCAGCGCGGTCATGGCTGGCTCGCAGTTGAAGACGGAAGTATGCTCTTCGCCCAGGAAACGCACGGCGTAGAGGAGAGCCAGCGGCGAATCTAGCGGCGCAAGTCCAGCCAGCGCGACCGCCCGCAGATTTTGCGCCACATCGGTCACGGGCTGCAGATGATAGGTCTCCAGTCCCAACTGGAAGATATCGCCGTCATCGGGATGCGCGATATGCACCAGCAAGCGCGTCAATGCTTCGCGCAGCAAGCCGGCTTTGTCGCGCCGCGGCTCTTCAAAGTAGCGCAGGCACTTGCGCCGCAAGGCCGGGCGATGGCTTTCGTCCAATGTCGCCAGCACGGGCATCGAACCCAACGCGCGCAGGCATTCATCCAGCAGCGCCCGGCTGTTTGTCCGCGCCAGCAATTGCAACGCTGCGTCTCGCTTGTCCGCGGCTGATTCCGCACGCCGCAAGGCTTCTGCCAATTCGGCTTGAGTGGATGCCATGCAGCTAGTGGCTGATACTGAATCGCTTTGCGCATGCAGACAGCTCTTGCCAGGTCGCTTCGGGCAGCGGGATGCCGTTTGCTCGCCGTTCGCGCCGCGTCCGCGCTTCGATTTCGCCTGGCACCAGCACTTCTCCCTGCAGCGGGTCGGCTTTGACAAAGTCGATGACAGCATCCACCTGCTGGCGGAAGGCATCGGGAGAACCAAAACGGGCGATATCCAACATCAGGATGACGGTGCCCCAGCGGTCTTCCAAGGGCGGCTGCGCAGACGAAGGCAGCGAAGCCATCAAACTGAACAGACCGACCATGAAGCCCAGCGCGTATCCCTTGTGCCCCACGGAGGGCGACCCCATCGGTCGCAGCGCGCCGCCGGCTTTGAGCTGACTTGGATCGCGGGTTGGCTGCCAGTCGGCATCGACGATCCATTCATCCGGCAGCAATTCGTCTTTCGCCACCGCCACCATGACCTTGCCCGCCGCTGACATGGATGTGGCAAAGTCCAGCACCAGCGCGCCATGCGACCCACTGGGAAAACCCATGGCGATTGGGTTCGCGCCGATCTTGCGCCCCGTGCCATTCAGCGGCAGAACCACCGAACGGGGTCCGCCGATGCAACCATCCCAGATCATAGAAGCCAGGCCCGCTTCTGCGCCCATTTCGACATACGTGCCCAGTCGCCCGGTATGCCCTTCGTGATACATCGAGACCAACCCGATGCCCTGCGCTTGCGCCATGTCGATGGCTAACTCGGTTGCCTGCCTGGCGATCACTTGCCCGAATGTCCAGTTGCCACAGATCTGCGCCATAGACGCGGTTTGGCTGACGATTTCTGGCTCGGCGCGCGGGTCCAGCGATCCAGCGTCGATCGAGGCCACATAATGCGGCGTCCGCAATACGCCATGCGAATCGTGCCCGGCCAGGTTGGCGGCCACCAGATGCTCAGCAACGGTTTCGGCATAATCGGCGCGCGCCCCCGCCCCCGTGAGTATGCCTGCGATCAGCCGGGTCAGCGGCTCTGCCTGCATAATTGGCATGGAACTTCCTTTCCTTATCAGCTGCCTGGATTGCCTTCTGTGCGATGCGCTCTCAGTCGCTCAAGCGCTGGCTGTATTCATTGCGCTCCCACATGCGCAGAACCGCGCCCGTCTCATCCAATTCAAAGCGCAACGTCTCGTTGGATTGTCCCCGCTGCTTGAGCCGGAAGGTATGCGCTGTGTCGGTCGGCTCGAGCACGGTCGGCTCTTCGTCCAGCCAGTCGAGGCTGAGGACTTGCAGCTGTCCTTCGCGGATGACGACCTTTTGGCGCGCCCATTCACTTTCATAATCGCCGACATACTGCGTCCATTGCGGTTGGGCTTGCTCAGCATCTTTCTGCAGTTTCGCCAGCTCGGGCAGCAGCAGCTTGAATGCCTGGCTGACATAATCCTGCGGATCGCTGCCCAGTGAATTCGTGAGTACGATGACGCCGGCCTTCAACTCGCGGCACAGCGAAAACATTGTCAAATAGCCCGGATAGCCGCCGCCGTGCCCGCTGATGACCCAGTCTTTCATGCGGTGCAAACCCAGTCCCAGCCCATAACCGCCTTCCCAGCCCTCGCTCAGAAAATGTACGCGGTGCATATCCAGCAGGCTGTAGCGGTTGAGCACCGCACTGCCGTGGCTGCCCAGATGAAAGGCGGCGTATTTGGCCAGATCCTTGACGCTGGACGCGAAGTTCGCCGATGCCTCGAAGCCCTTCATCAACCAAAAGGGCAGGGCATCGCGCCCTCCGTCGGCTCTTTCGCGCGTGTAGCCGATAGCCAGCAGCGGGTCGTCGGCGCTGGGGATGGGGCGCGTTTCGTGCATGCCGAGCGGATCCAGCACATGGGCCTGCAAGTAGTCCGCCCAGCTTTGCCCGCTGACCGCCGCGATCACCCCGCCCAGCAGCGAATAGCCCAGATTGCTGTAGGCGTAGGCTTCGTAGGGCGCGCGGGTCGGCGCTCTTTTTTGCGTATCGGCGATGAAGCTGTCCCAGTCGGGCGCGGCGCATTCTGTCCACATCGGGTTGGCGGAATCGCGCGGCAAGCCGGAGCTATGCGTCAGCAGATTGCGAATGGTGATGTTTGGCGCGTCTTTATAGCGCAGGTCGAACCAATCCAGGTGATCGCCCACCGCGTCATCCAGGCGCAGCTTGCCCGCGTCTCGCAACTGCAGGATGGCTGTGGCCGTGAATGTTTTGGTGATGCTGGCGATGCGGAAGCGCGTATCCAGCGTAACTGGCGTCTCGCTCTCGATATCCGCCAAGCCATAGCCCGCGCCCCAGAGCAGTTCACCGTCGTATACCACGCCGATAGCCAAGCCTGGTTGATGCCGCCGCTGCCGCTGATGCGCCGCCCAGCCATCGAGTATATTTATGGCTGTCGCCAGATCGGAATGTTCCGCCAACAGTGGATGCGCCACCATCTGCCTCCTGAGTCGCTGGTTGTGACAATCCCGCGCATTGTAGCGAATCGGCTGCCTTTGCCCAACCTCCCGAACCCCGAAAAGTCGGGGGCAAGGCGCGCGCGGATTTTGTCGACGAGTCGGGGATGAGGGGGCAACAAGCCTAGAGCGCAGTTACATCAGCGAACCAATCCGCCAGCGCCGATTCCATCGCCGAGACGCGCTGAGGATTCTGCGCTGCCAGGTCCTGCAGTTCGAGCGGGTCATCGGCCAGATTGAACAGCAGCGCCGGCGGTGGCTCGGGGATTTGCCGGGTCGGTTCTGGATCGCGCAACATGTCGTCGAAATGTTCGGGCATGTATTTGATGGCGTGGTCCAAAGCTGTATCCAGCGAGCTAACCTGCATGGCTTCGCGGATTTGCGGACGCAAGAGCTTCCAGTCGCCATCGCGCATGGCCGCATTGCAACTGCCCACCGGCGTATAGCGATTCCACTGCCAAAAACGCTGCGGATAGACGCCTTCGCCTTCGCCTCGCAGCACGGGACTGATGTCGATGCCGTCCAGCGCGAGATCGTCCGGCTTGTCTATGCCCGCCAAGTTGAGCAAAGTGGGCAGCCAGTCGGTGAAGTGCGCCATATCGTCGATGCGCGCGCCGCCTTCCAGGCCATCCAGCCAGCGCATGATCAACGGAACGCGAATGCCGCCTTCATAGGTATTGCCTTTGCCGCCATTGAAATCGCAATTCCAGCGCCGCTGCGACATGCCATTCCATTCGCCCAGCGCCGGCCCGTTGTCGCTGGTGAAGATCACGATGGTATTGTCGGCGATGCCCAGCTGCCCCAGCCGCTCGTTGATGCGTCCGATGCCGGCGTCCATCACTTCGATCATGGCGTAGATCAAACTCGTGCCGATGGCTAAGCCCAGTTCGTTGTATTTGCGCGTGATGGCATCTGGCGCCTCCAGCGGGAAGTGCGGGGCATTA
This sequence comes from Chloroflexi bacterium bin20, assembly GCA_002238485.1. Taxonomy (GTDB): domain Bacteria; phylum Chloroflexota; class Anaerolineae; order Aggregatilineales; family Phototrophicaceae; genus UBA6055. The sequence continues at coordinate 72,307 of MPMG01000003.1, forward strand.
TATGCCAGCTGCAAGAAGAATGGCTCGCTGCTGTGCCGTTCGACAAAGTCAATCGCCGCGTCGCTGAAGACATCGGTCAGGTATTGTTCGCGGTTGCCATATTCAATCGCGCCGTTGCGATCGAGCCGATAGCGGTAATAGGGATTCCAGCCGCCCTGGAAGCCGACGAATTCGTCAAAGCCACGCGCCCGCGGATGATAGCGAGAGTCCAGCGCGCCATTGTGCCACTTGCCCACCAAGCCAGTCGCGTACCCTGCGCCGCGCAGCACATCGGCCAGTGTGATTTCGTCCAGCCGCAGGCGATCCAGCCCACGCGCTTCCAAGGTGTCGATGCTGCCGGTGCGATGAGGATAGCGGCCCGTCATCAGGGCGGCGCGAGCGGGCGCGCAGACAGGCGCCGCCGAATAATGCTGTGTCAGCGTGATGCCTTCGTCGACAAGCGCATCCAGGTGCGGCGTGCAGCTGATCTGGTTGTTGAATACCCCAAAATCGCCATAACCCATGTCATCGGCGATGATGAGAATGATATTTGCTTTGGTCATGGTCAGTCCCTTGCTGGTTTTTCGCGCTGCGGCATTCAGGCAGTCGGCTCGGTCTCGTCGGAACTGGGGAAGCCGATGTGGAGTTGTGACAACGTGCCGCCGAAGGCGATGCGGTCGCCATCTTCCAGCCACTTCGCTTTGCCGCCGATTATGGGCTCGCCATTGACAGCCGTGCCATTGATGCTGCCCAGGTCAAACAGCTTCCAGCGCGAATCTTCGCGAACCATGAAGGCATGCGGGCGAGAAACGGTCGGATCTTGCAGCGCGATTTCCCAGTTGGTGTTGGGCATGGAACGCCCGACATACAATTCGTCTTTGAGCAGGGCGAAGACTTGCCCGGCTTGCGGTCCGCGCACGATGCGCAAACTGGCGCGGTCGCCTGCGACTTGCGAAACTAGCCTCGCCGCATCTTCTGCCGCATCATCGGTCCCCAGCAGCTTAAACGCCGACACGAAGAGATGCACCTCGTCGCCGATGTTCAGCGCATGCTTGCCATAAATCTGGTTGCCATTGACAAAACTGCCGTTGGCGCTGCCGACATCATCAATGCTAAACCCGCCGTCATGGCAAGCGATGATGGCATGAATCCGTGAGATATGCGCCTCTTGCAGTTGAATGTCGTTATCAACCGAGCGGCCGATGCTGATGCTGTCGCCTTCGCGCAGCGCTCGTTCAAGCGTGTCGCCGCTGGAAGGATCAAACCAGACCAGCCGGGCGAGCGGTCTGCGTCTGTCTGCTGCCATGAAGCCGTCCTGCCGTGCTGCGAGCAATACGCGGATTGTAGCATATTGTGGCGTGGGCGGGGCAGGTGGCGGTTGGGTCTAGCTGCTGCCTCTGGTGGTGGCTATGAGGTCAGAGCAGAGTTCAATAACCGTTATTCCATGATTCTTCAGTGTTCACTTTCTTTCGCCCAATCCGAATCGGTGGCGTTGTAGATAGGAGCGAATGGGTCGCAGCTTATCGCCAATGCGACATAAACACGGTCGTCCGGGTCGTGGAATGTAACGTTGTCGGGAAGGGTGGCAAATCCAGAATCGTCGAACTCGATTGCCATCGGTTCGATTCGGTCAAACAGCTTGCTATATAACTCAGCGCGGATCGAGTCGGGCAAGTTTCCAGGCTTCATATATCGGTTGTATTCCCTTACAACATAGCCCTTGTTGTCGACCAAAATCCTGTCCTTTCCCGCCACAGTGTATCTTGCCCATACCACACAAGCCCTAATACACGCTATCTCTTCCATGGTGCTGACTTCTTCTGGGTCTTTACTGGCAGTTATCCAGACATTTGTATCGACAACGATATTAGCCAAGCTGGATCTCCTCACTGCGGCGTTCGAGTGCTGCCAAGACCATCTCGTGAAGATCGCCACTAATGTCGCCAAGAAATTTTTCGGGCCAGTTAGATATCTGCCCAAAGCGACTAATGTCGATTTCAGTAGCAGTCGAGCCGTCTTCGCCCGGCTGGCAGAAGTACATTTTGATGTTGTCCGGCGTGACGAAGCCGCTCTGATTCTCGGCGATGCGCCTTTGAAAACGTCGCAGCAGGTGTTCGCTGTGCGTCTCGACGATGAGCTGCAAGCCGCGCGTTTCGGCAACATGCAGCATAAGGTCTGCCAATGCGGCCTGGGCGTTTGGATGCAGGTGCAGTTCGGGCTGTTCCAGCAGGATGATGGAGCCTTGAGGCGCAGAAAACAGCAAGGTTACGACTGGCAGGACTTGTGACACGCCGAAGCCGACATCACTAAGGGCGCTCTTGCTGTCGAAGAACTTGACAGCAGCCTTATAGATTTGCTTATCCTTATCTATAGGCTCTACAGAAAACTTGTGAACCAAACCAAGCGATTGCAAACCATGCTCAACTTGGGGGAGCAAGTCGCTCTCTTCGCGAGCAGCGGCGATGAGCATTTGCATGGCATTTGCGCCATCAGGATGAATTGTGAAAGGATCGCTGTCATTCCATTCATAAATGCGACTAGGGGATTCTCGCAAGGGGCCAATGTGTTGCATTCTGCCCATGATGACAGCAAGCTGAAATGCAACTAGCCGCGCCACGATCGTTATGTCGCTGTTTGTTAATTGAAACGGAGAAGAACCAGTAATCAGGAATCCACCTTCAAGCCCCGGGGATATCGTTTCGTCGTACAAACCAGGTGCGTAAAAGCTATCGGCATCACTCATCACATAATGAGTCATTTTGTATTGTTTGTCAGGCCGCCGACGGCTTTTGAACAGGTGTAGAGTCTGTCCGTCTTCAATCAGTTCGTAAGCCACACTCTTCGTATAGACCGCGCCATTCAAACGCCATATCGATTCATAGCCAATCTGATACTCAGGATATGGGCTGTCACGCAGCAAGTCAGCCTCTACCCAACGGGCGATCTTCAGTTCTTCAATGCCTCGTTCATCAAGAATCCATTTCAAACCCATTTCCAGTTCTCTTCGCTCGTCGTGGTTGAAAATCATTTCGCGATAATTACCCAGCGCCAGGTAATCACGGCGGCTAGCGCCCAGATTCAGGTGAACATTATTGTCATACCTAATCACGGTCTGCTTCAACATCAACAGACTCTGCAAAATCGCCGTCTTGCCAGAACTATTCGTGCCGAAGAAGAGCGTAATCGGCGCGAGCTCGACATCCAGCTTTCGCCAGCATTTGAAGTTCGTCAGTGACATACGGCGCAGCATGGCGGTATCTCCTTCACTATTGCGCTTCCAGTATAGCAAATGGGGCAGGGTGGTCTATTGCTTGTCAGCTGCTAGCCGCCGATATTCGCCGGCGCATCCGCCCCCAGCAGAATTAGCAGGCCTTGCGCGATTTGTCGGTCGCCACTGGGCAAGATGCGGTCGCCTGGAACACCCAGCAAGTCCGCCACGTACTGCGCTGTCCAGCTGTAACGGCCATAAACCCGTATCTCGGTCTGCCGGCGATAGCGATGCTGCTCGCTGCCGATGTCGGTGACCAGCAGGCCCTGCGCTTCCAGCCAATTTTTGGTATCGCGCGCCAGGTTGCCGACCTGCGTGCCATTCCAAATAGTTATTGGCGCTGCCTCTTGCCGCACCCGTTTCAGCAAATCGTCATGGGTCAGGTCGGGTGGATAAAAGGTGCGCACGATCAAATCGCGGATCGAGTCGAAGTTGGGGATCAAAACCTGCTGCCCGTCGCTGCTCGTGCCGGGCACAACATGCAGATTGCTAATGACGCTGTAACGAATGTCGTCGCGCTGGATAGTGCCCATCAGCTGCCCCAGCGAGAGGATGTCGTTCATCTCCAGGTTGGTGCTGAAATTGTCTTGCAGCTGCCCCCACAGGTAGGGCGCCTGGCTGATGAAAGTGGCGATGCCACCGGCGCTGAGCACCTCTGCCCGCACGGCATCCAGGACTTGCTGCTGACGGCGCGCCCTGTCGAAGTCGCCGCCCGAAGTCGCGCGCGTGCGGGCATATTGCAGCAGCGATTCCGCATTCAACCGATAATCGCCCGGCTCGAAGTTCACGGGGTTATAGCCTTCCGCCTCGTCAGGGTAATAGGGGTCATCAATGAACTCGGTCACCGTGATGGGCACGCCATCGGGCGCGAGCGTATCGACCAGTGTGATGAAGACCTCGAAATTCACCAGCAGGTAGTTGTCGACGCGCAAGCCGAAATTTTCATAAATCGTCGCCATCGCCAGGGCTGGACCGCCACCAGGGTAGGCCGCGGCATCGCCTTTGAAATTGGCGGTGTTGATGCGCGCCTCGCCAAAGCCGGGGATGCGCACCCACAGATCGCGCGGCAGCGACAGCACACCGACCGTCCGGCGCGCCGGATTGACATGCAGAAGCATCATGGTATCGGTGCGGAAAGGTCCGTCGTCTTGCATGGCCCGGCGTTGATCAATGCCCAAAAGCAGTATGGTGATGGCGCGCGGGTCGACTGGCGGCAAGTTGGTCGGCAAGGCAGCCACAGTGGGCAGCGGTGTGGCGGAAGGCACAAACACAGGCTGCGGCGCAGGTGTCCAGGTGGCTGCTGGCGACGAGATTGTGGAAATGGATGTGACCAGTGGCGTCAGCAGCAGTGGCGGCGCTTCGTCCGCGCTTTCGTCGGCGCATTGCTGAATGGCAAAGCAGCGCAGAGTCTGCAAGGGATCGTCAACGCGGAAGCCCGATGTGCCCAGGTCAACAACAGTCTGCTGGGCCAGGGTGAAGCTGCCGACAGCGCAAACAGTCGCCATCGCCGCCAGCAGGGCGCAGACGAAAAACAAGCGCAGACAGCCGCGAAGCCGCATCTATCGTCCCGACGTGGCGCGCAAGCTGCGGATATAGTCGGCGGCGTCTGGCACATGCACGGGCAGATGACGGTACATGGGGCGCGGCGGCGTTACCATAACGCTCTCGATCATACCGCCAAGATTGATTCTGCGCGGCATAGAAAAAGCCGGCTCACTGCGCCAGTCGGCTTCGGAAAGCGCCGCAATGCGAGTTTCCAGCGCTGCGCTGACCCGCCGATATTCATCAAGTTGCTCGTCCAGGCTCAACCCTGCCCGCTCCGATATGCCGCCATAATGCATGTCGCGACTTTGTCGGGGGTCGCGCACGGCGTCGATCACCCAGTGCTGGCGTCCGTGCTGCCAATCGTCGATGGCAGCCAGCGTGAAGGCTTCATAGCAGATCAGATGCGCGAGCAGGTCTTTGAAAGAACAGCGCTGGTCGGCGTACAAGCCATGGCGGATGGTGTCGCCGCGCGTCATTTCTTCGTCCCGCAGCGACGAGATCAATGCCGCGACTGCCTGGTGCTCAATGCGCAGCAAGCGCAGCGCTTCCTTTTCTGTGATTGTCGCCCGCATACTTGCCTCCTCAACCACCTATGCGCGCGCCATTGTAGCACAGCAGAAGAGTCAGGTAAGTCATGCGAATCGTAAACACAAAGGACAAAAGGCATCAGAGGTTCATTGCTACAACGTCCTGACCAGTTCGGATTCCTGCGGACGCAGATTGCGCTTCCCCCCGACTTTTCGGGGGGGGGAGGGGGTAAAGTGAACTAGCGGATTCTATCTGTGTTTGCTCAGCGCGCTTTGGGTACAATGCAGATGCAGACGCAGGGGAGACAGCCATGACAGAACCCGCCTTGACCCAGGCCGAAGTCCGCGCTATTGCCGAGTTGGCTCGCCTGGAACTGAGCGATGACGATGTCGCGCGCTATCAAAAGCAGCTATCCGATATCCTGGCCTATTTTCAAAAACTGGAAGAGTTGGATACCTCGCATATAGACCCGACTTCGTCGGTCTTGCCCTTGACCAGTGTGATGCGCCCCGATGAGGCTGGTCCCCCGCTGACGGTGGACGAGGTGGTCGCCAACGCGCCCGATAGTGACGGCGAGCAATTCCGAGTTCGCGCCGTGCTGGGCGATAGCGGGTGATGGGTGACAGCGTGCGCGTCGCCCTGATCCAGGCGCGACCCGTCTATTACGACCTGCCAGCAACCATCGACAAAGCGCTGTCGCTAATCGCCGAAGCAGCCCGCAGTGGCGCGCAGTTGGCGGTATTCCCCGAAACGTTCTTCCCTGGCTATCCGGCCTGGCTGGATTACGCGATCGACTACGCCCGCTGGGATCACGCGCCCACCAAGCAGCTCTATGCCCGCCTCGTCAACAACAGCCTGGCGATCGACAGCGCCGAAATGCGCCAGCTGAGCGACTGCGCCAAGACACAGGGAATCGCGCTGGCATTCGGCATGAACGAGCGCGTAGTCTGCGGACGAGGCAATCGCAGTCTGTACAACAGCCTCGTCATTATTGACGGCGATGGCCGTATCGTCAATCACCACCGCAAGCTGCGACCGACCTATACCGAGCAGTTGGTCTGGGCGCAGGGCGATGGCGCTGGTTTGCGCGCGGCCGACAGTGCCGCCGGCCGAATCGGCGGGTTGATCTGCTGGGAACACTGGATGCCGCATGCCCGACAAGCCATGCACCTCAGCGGCGAAGATATTCACATCGCGCTCTGGCCCCAGGTCAAGCCCATGCATCAAATCGCCAGCCGTCATTACGCGTTCGAGGGGCGTTGCTTTGTCCTGGCAGTGGGCAGCATCATGACTGCCGCCGACTTCCCGCCAGAGCTGCAGCTGCCGCCCGAACTGAGCGGAGCTGCCGATGCTCGCTTGCTGAACGGAGGCAGCGCCATCATCGCGCCCGGTGGTGAATACCTTGTCGAGCCTGTATTTGACGAAGAGACGATCATCACCGCCGACCTCGACCTGAGCACGATTGCCCAGGAACAGATGGCGCTGGATGTCACAGGGCACTACGCCCGAGACGATGTTTTTGACTTCGCCGTGAACCACCGCCGCCTCGCGCCCTAGCGCAACCACAGCGCCTTTCTTGCGTAAAGAATGACATACGCGTTACAATACGCTGGCTGTTCCCATTCGCTTGCAGAAGGGACCTCTCATGAACGCGAGCCGCTTTGCTTTTGTGCTGCTTTTGATCTTGCTCCTCGCCATGCCTGCTACCGCCGCCGAGTTCCCGCCCAATATCTTGCCTGGGCTGGACGAGAAGGGCGAGCCAGACAGCACGCGCATCGTGCCGATATTTGGCAGTATACCTACGGGCAACTGGGTCATCCACTATGACCCCAACACGCCGCTCAGCGAAAAATGGGAGTATGTCAACCGCATCGGCGCGACCATTGTGGAACGGATAGACGAGCTGGAAATCTGGGTGGTTGATGTGCCCGAGCACTTCGGCATGGCCTTCACATTCGACAGCGATGTCGAGCTGGTCGAGCAGGATTTCTTCGTCAACGTGCACTTTGATATTCCGCCCAACGACCCCGACTATGATCGTCAGTGGGCGCTGCCGCATATTCAGGCTGAGCAGGCCTGGCGCGAGATGGGCGACTTGCAGCCGATCACAGTGGCTGTCATCGACACAGGCGTCTGCATGAGTCACGAAGACTTGGAAAGGCGGGTGCTGCCGGGTGGGTACGACTTTGTCGACAATGACGACGACCCCGAAGATGTCTTTGGACATGGCTGCAGCGTGGCGGGCATCATCGCCGCCAACACCGACAACGCCATCGGCATCGCGGGGTTCGCGCCCAATAGTTCGATATTGCCGGTGCGCGTGCTGGGTCCGAGCGGCAGCGGCTCGATGGCTGATGTGGCTGCGGGCATCGTGTATGCCGCCGACAACGGCGCAGACATCATCAACCTGTCGCTGGGCAGCATGGTCGGCTCGCAGGTCACCAAGGACGCTGTCGAATACGCCATGGGCAAGGGCGTGACCGTCATCGCCTCGGCGGGCAACAGCGGCGGCAGCCTGCCTGGTTATCCGGCGCGTTATGAAGGCGTGGTGGCGGTGGGCGCGATAGATGCGGACGGCGCACGCAGCAGCTTCAGCAACAAAGGCGGCGATATCTGGGCGCCGGGCCGCGATGTGCACACCATTTACCTCGACAACGGCTACAAAGCCCTGAACGGCACCAGCTTTTCCGCGCCTTATGTCGCAGCGATGGCGGCGTTATTGCAAGGCATGGGCGAGCAACTGCACCTGGATGGCGGCGATATGACCTGGTCATGCATGCGCAACGGCGCTTGCGAAGCCGTGCCGGGCAGCTAATAGTAACCCCCAATCCCCCCTCGGTCCTGCTGACAGGTCGAGGGGAAGCACATTCTGCGGAATTGGGATGGCGTTAAGAGCGCAACTTATCACATGCGAGAACAACCAACACAAGGTTTTTGCTCTGCGCCTCTGGGGCAATGAAGCTTTAGACCTTTGTGTCTTTGTGGTTAAATTTTGCCTGACTTACTTGGGCTTACTTCTGCGCCGACGCCGGCGATAAACATATACCGGCTGCAGTTGCTTGGGGTCATCGGGGATGAAGGCGCGATCAATGCCTTCGTTGATGCCCGTCAGCAAACCGCGCAGATGCGCACGAGCATATTGCAAGCGCTTTTTGACTGTCGCCAAGGGCAGGCCCAGCCGCTCCGAAATCTCGCGTTGCGATTGCCCTTCCAGGTAAAAGTCGCTCGTAACCGCCCGCTGCGTCGCTGGCAACGAAGCCACCGCAGCCCGAACGCGCGCTCGTAATTCTTGCGCTTGCACTTGCGCTTCGGGTCCGGCCGCGGGGTCGGCCAAGGCGTTTTCGTCCAGCGCCTCGTGTGGCTGGCCGCGGTTGATGCGATCGACTTGGGTCAGCACGATGCGTCGCAGCCAAGCTGGAAATGCGCCGGCGTCTTTCAATTGTGTGATGCGTGCATACGCGGTGAGGAAAGCTTCTTGCGCGACATCTTCCGCCAGCTGTGCATCGCTGACGCGCGTATAGGCAATTGCATAGACCATGCCGCGATAATCGCGCACCAGCCTGTCAAATGCCCGGTTTTTGTCGCCGCGGTCACTGGCTTGCGCCTGCCGCACCCAATCCTTGTAGCCGGTCATATTCCTGTATTTTGCCACAATTGACCATGCTCTCAGTATCATGCAACCTACAGAATCTGTCAACTCGGGCGCTTCAAGGAAGTGTCTTTTTTCGTGTATTGGGGCTTTCCCCATCCCCGACCTGTCGACAGAATCCGCGTGTGCCGTTGCCTCCCCCTGACCTGTCGGGGGGACCGAGGGGGGTGCCTGTATCCAGCAAATTAGCCAGTCCCGCTTCAACGCCGCATGAAAGCTGCAACCGCGATGCCAATGACCAGCAGTTGCGTGACAAATGCCGCGGCCAGCATTCCCAGCTCCAGCAGGGTCAGGGCATCTTCGGGGACGACTGCTGGCGTCTGCGGACTGGCGATGGGCGTGGGCAGGCTGCCGATGCGGATGTTGCGGACGCCGGGCACGGTCGGTCGGGGCGTGGCTGTGCTGGCGCGAGGAGTGGGACTGGCGCTTGTGTTGCCTGGACTTGGCCTGCGCGTTTCCAGCGTGGCTGGGCTGTCGGTGGGCGTCGCGCTGGATTCTGGCTGATCGCTCGTTGTGCCGGGCACGGGCGTATACGTGCCGGCTTTGGGCGGGATGAGCAGAATTTCGCCCGGCGCCAGCAAGCCATCCTGGTCCTGCGTGCGGTTGTTGAGCGCGCGAATGGTCGGGATGATATCCCAGTTGTAGCCATAATAACGCCAGGCGATTGTGCCCAGATCGTCGCCGGGCTGGACTTCGTGTTTGATGTTGCCAAATTCGTCCAGGCCCACCACATACGCGGGCTGCTGGGCTGGTCCGCCGCTCGCGCCGCCGCTGCCGCCGCTGCCGCCAGTCCAGCCGAAGACGATGACAAAGGCGCTGCGGTTGCGACTGCCGCTGGCGATGGCGATGCCGAATTGTCCGCCGCTGGGGCGCGTCAACTCGCGTAAGTGAATCGGCGAGCGCTGCCAAAAGTTGAGCGCGTCGCTCCTCGAGCCGCCCAGGTAGATGATCTCTGTGATAAATGGCGCGCTGTAACCCTGGGCATTAGCGCGCGACAGGGCAGTGCTCGCGCCAGCCTGATTGTGATCGCAGCAACTGTTGTTGGCAGCCATCCAGTTGGCTTGATTTTGGGCGGCGGCAGCCAGTCGCGTGTCCCAGGTCAGTGTCGGCAAGCCCCGCGCCGCGCGAAAATCGTTGACCATCGAAAACAACGTTTGCGCCCGGGCGGGCAGCGTCCACAGCACGAGGCAGGCAATCAGCAAAGCAATCCAGCGCGACATATCGCCATTGTACCAGCGCAGCAGGCACTTCATTGCCGGGCAGCTTGCGCCGCAAGGTGTATAATCCCCGCATGGCGATCCATTACATCCATGGCGAATTTGTCGAGGCGAGCCAGGCGCGTATCCCGGCCGGCGATCTGGCTGTGCTGCGCGGCTATGGCGTCTTCGACTTTCTGCGCACCTATGGCGGCCAGCCTTTTCGCCTGGTCGAGCATTTGCGGCGTTTGCGGCGATCCGCCGAACTGATCGAACTGGCTTGCCCTTGGGATATTGAAGAGCTCGCCGATATCGTCGAGCAGACTCTGCGCCGCAACAACTACAGCGAATCGGGCATACGGCTAGTCATCACTGGCGGTGACAGCCCCAGCGGATTCTTGCCCACCGGCGATTCGCGTCTGCTAGTCATGGTAAGTCCGCTGCAGATTCTGCCGCCAGAGGTTTATGCGCGCGGCGCGGATGTCGTCACAATCGAACAAGCGCGCCATCTGCCAGAAGCCAAGACCATCAATTACATCCCCGGCATCACCGCCCAGCTCAAAGCGCGCCGAGCCAATCCGCAAGCAATTGACGCCATCTATACCGAATCGGGCCTGGTGATCGAAGGCACGCGCAGCAACACGTTCATCTGCCGCGACGGACGCTGGAGCAGTCCAGCCAGCGGCGTCTTGCTGGGCATCACCCGCGCCGAGGTCATCAAGCTGCTGGGCGACCAGGTGGAACTGCGCGATATCACGCTGGACGAGTATTGCGCCGCAGACGAAGTCATCATCACTTCCAGCACCAAAGAGGTCGTGCCCATCGTGCGCGTCGATGATTGCGTGATCGGCGATGGCGCGCCGGGAGCGAATACAGTCGCGCTGCTGGAAAGGTGGCGGCAGCTGACGGTGGGATAAAACCCTTTCCCCGCAGTTAAGCGAGGAAGGGGCTGTGTTCTGCGCGGTTCAGCCTAGATGCTGAAATACAGTTCGAATTCGTAGGGATGCGGGCGCATGGCCACGGCATCCTGGTCTTCGACCTGCTTGTAGGCGATGAAGTTGTCGATGAAGGCATCGGTGAATACGCCACCCTCGAGCAGGAAGCCGCGGTTGGCGTCGAGCTCGCGCAGCGCCTCGCCCAACGTGCCCGGCATGACCGGCGTATCGTGATCGCCTTCGTAGAGATCGGCTTCGGACGCAGCGCCGGGGTCGATCTGGTTGCGGATGCCATCGATGCCAGCCATCAGCAGCGCCGGCAGCGCCAGGTAGGGGTTGGCGGCGGGATCGGGCCAGCGGGCTTCTACGCGCTTGGCTTTCGGGTTGTTGCTGTACATGGGGATGCGGATGCCAGCCGAGCGATTGCGCGCCGAATAGACCAGATTGACTGGCGCTTCGTATCCCGGCACCAAACGCCGATAACTGTTGGTGATCGGGTTGGTGAAGGCGGCACAGGCGCGCGCATGCTTGATCAGCCCGCCGATGTACCACAATGCCATCTGGCTTAGGCCCGCGTATTGGTCGCCAGCGAAGAGCGGTTGCCCGTCTTTCCACAGCGATTGATGCACATGCATGCCGCTGCCATTCTCTTCAAAGAGCGGCTTGGGCATGAAGGTGGCGTGCAGGTTGTTCATGGCGGCGACATTCTTGACGATGTATTTGTAGGTGACCATCATGTCCGCCATTTCCAGCAGCGGCGCATATTTCAGGTCGATTTCGGCTTGCCCAGCGCCACCAACCTCGTGATGATGCACCTCGACTTCCATGCCGACATCCAGCAGTGCCTGCACCATTTCGGCGCGAACATCGTGGGTCTTGTCGAGCGGCGGCAGCGGGAAGTAACCCATCTTGATGCGGTTCATATGCCCTTGCGCCGGGTCGTCATTGCCGCTGTTCCAGTCGCCCTCGAAGGAGTCGACGCGGTAAAAGCTGCTGTTTTCCGATGTGCTGTACTGCACATTGTCGAACATGAAGAACTCGGCTTCAGGACCGAAGTAGGCGATGTCAGCCAGGTCGTGATCAGCCAGATAGGCTTCGGCGCGTTTGGATACGCCGCGTGAATCCAGCGCGTAGGGTTCGCGGCTGAGCGGATCGTGCGCATCGCAATACATCGCCAAGGTCTTGTAGCTGAAGAAGGGATCGACCATAGCTGTGCTGAGGTCCGCCAGCAGAATCATGTCCGATTCGTTGATCGCCTGGAAGCCCTGGATGCTGGAGCCGTCGAAGCCGAAGCCGTCTTCAAACGCACCCTCGTCGACCGATTGCAGCGGCATGCTGAAGTGCTGCGGTACGCCCCGAATATCGACGAAGCGCAGGTCGACCTCTACAATGTCGTTCTCATTTGCCCATGCCAAAAGCGCGGCGGGCGATTCCTTCGCGGAATCCGGTGGGACAAAACTAGCCATTTCCTTCCTTCTTTCTGCTAGAACCGTGCCAATTATACAGATGCGAGCATTGTATTGGACATTTTTACCAACTGCGATAGCGAATTCATTGCAAATCGCGCCGCGTTTTCTGTCAGATATGGCTAAATGGCGCGCCCGGCAGGTTCTAGACTAGCCCTGTGGCGGCGAATCCTGCTAGGATTGCGCTTGTCCTTGACAGCACTGCGAGACCGACCATGATCCAGCGCATTGTCATCATCTGCCTGTTGGCATTCTGTTGCCTGCCGGCCCAGGCGCAGCCACCCGTCCTCGTACCGCAGGTGCTCAATACCTATCCGCACGACCCCGGCGCTTTTACGCAAGGTCTGCTCTGGCATGGCGGCGCGCTCTACGAATCGACTGGTCTGCGCGGACGTTCCAGCTTGCGCCGCGTCGATATCGAGACGGGCCTCCCCGAGGTCAACTTGCCGCTGGACGATGCCTATTTTGCCGAAGGACTGGAGCGCGTCGGCGACCGACTCATCCAGCTGACCTGGCAATCGGGGCTGGCATTCGTGTACGACTTCCCCAGTCTGGAGCTGATCGAGACCATCGAATACGTTGGCGAAGGCTGGGGATTGTGCAGCGATGGCCGCTTCTTGTTCATGAGCGATGGCTCGCCCTACCTTTCTCTGCGCGACCAAGACAGTTTCGAGCTGATCTTTCGTGGCGCGGTTACCCTGGATGGGCAGCTGATCCCGTCGCAGTTGCTGAATGAGCTGGAATGCGTTGACGAGCAGATCTATGCCAATGCCTGGAATACCGACTACATCTTCCGCATCGACAAATTCACCGGCAACATCATCGCGCTGATTGATGCTTCGGCGCTGCTGACCGATGCAGAGCGCGCCAGCTTAAGCCCCGGCAGCGTCTTGAACGGCATCGCCTACAACCCCGAGTCGCAGACGTTTTACATCACTGGCAAGAACTGGCCCAAGCTCTTCGAAGTGGTGTTTGTGGCGCAAGAGGATGGATAAGCGCGAATGGTGAATTACCGATAGTCGACTATTCTGAACGCTGCAAAGTTTTTGCCACCGAGTACACCGAGATTGTTTCACAAGATTGCGCCAACTTCATAAATCACCGATTTCACCACTCCCACGCTAGTTGTATAGTCCCACCGCCCTAGCCCCTCCCCTATGCCTTGCCCCTAATAGGCACTTAATAAAACCATAGCCGCCGCCTAATTAACTCGCTGGAGGTTTTAATCGACCGCCCGCTACCATGCCGCATGGGTGGATGAACCGCCTGTACCGACAAACATTCACAGGAGAAACACCGATGCTTAGAAAAATGGCTTTGGCGCTGCTGTTGCTTTTCATTGCAGTTGGCGCTGTCATGCCTGCGCTTGCGCAGGAGACGATTGAATTGGAAGCATGGGTTGCATTCAGCGACCATCGTTATGACTGGGCTGTCGACACGGCGGAGCGCTTCAACGCCTTGTATGACAACATCAATGTGAATATGGTGTCTGTAGTTGACTATGACACGATCGTCAACAACTACACGTTGGGGCGCGAGGATGGCAACTATCCAGAGATTGTGCAGCTCTTTGACGCGGCGCTGCAATTCGCGGTGGATACGGGCTGGTTCTCCTTCGCCGAAGAGATCATCGCCGGGCGCGACGAGGTGCTGGGACAAGCGGTAGACTTTGACGACATCATCCCAGTCATCTCCAACTACTACACGGTAGATGGCGTCTGGGCGTCGGTGGCCTGGAACACCTCGACGCCGATCATGTACTACAATGTAGATATGCTGCAGGCGGCTGGCATCGAAGAATTGCCGACAACCTGGGCAGATATTTTGGATGCTTGCGTCGCGTTGCAGCCGATGGTGGACGATGGCACGATTTCGGCTTGCGCTTCCTGGCCCTTCTCCGGCTGGTTCATCGAGCAGTGGCTTGCGCAGCAGAACGAGTACATGGTCAACAACGAGAATGGCCGCGCCGCGCGCGCAACCGAGTTCAATCTGGACACGGATGCCTACCGCGCCATTGCCCAATTCTACCGTGACATGTACAGCAACGGCTACTTCATCTTTGAGGGGCAAGACCAGTGGGGTCCGACGACGCAGAACTTCATCTCTGGCAAGGTGGCGATTCACATGAGCAGCTCGGCGGCTGCCCGCGCCATTAGCGAGGGAGCTGCGGAGACCGGCTTCGCGCTGGATACGACTGGCATGGTCTACAACGATGACGCGCCCAGTGGCTGGGTCGGCAATATCCTCGGCGGCGCAACCATGTGGATCAGCAACGGCCTCTCGCCCGAAGCTGAAGAGGCGGCCATGGCTTTCCTGCTCTTCTTCAGCAACACGGAGAACAGCGCCAGTTGGCACACGGCATCTGGTTATGTGCCGGTGCGCAACAGCTCGATTGACTTGCTGCGCAATCTGGAGCCGGGCAACGAAATCCTGTGGGACATCCCCAGCGGCGCGCGCGTCGATATCGAAGCCGATGACTGGTACGCGGCTTTCCCGAACTTCCTGACTGCCAGCACCCAGCTGGGCAACTCGACAGTGAACAACGCCACGCGCGGTTCAACCTATGGCACTTTCCAGCAGAGCCGTCCCTACTACAACGGCCTGGTGGAAGAATACATGCTTAACGGCGGCGATCTGGATGCGATGATTGCCGAAACCAACGCGACCTTGACCGAACTGCTGCAGGAGTACAACTTCCTGTTTGCCGACGAATAAAGGTCGAAGCCAACATCAATCGTTCCTGCATTGACGGGCGAGCGCTTCAGCTTGTCCGTCATGCGCTTTGATTGACGAACCCGACTGCGAAAGAGCGCATGGACGAGATCGCCTACAGCGTCAATCCCGTAGTCGTCGGCCTGGTCGGCGGGCTGGTGGGCGCCTTGTATTTTGCCTTTCTGCGTTGGCAGACACAGGTGGGCAGCCTGAACGCGAGCCTGCTGGTTGGCGCGGTCTGCGGGGTGGCCGGCGCGATGCTGCTAACCGCGCCGCTGGGCTATTGCATGTTCGGGGCCGATCAAAAGAACGATGACCTGATCGTCGGCTGGATCATGGTGGCGCTGGGGCTGCTGCTGACTCTGAATTTGGGCAGTATGCTGCTGTGGCGCTTCTTCCGCGGGCAAAGGCTGCTGCCGCGCGGGGATACGACGCCGGGGGCATTTCGCGGGCGCTTTGGCGCGCTGTATGCCGCGGCTGTGCTATCACCGACCATCCTGGTGCTGGTCTACTTCGTGTACTTGCCGATGTTCGATACCTTGCGCCTCTCGACCTTTCTGGCGCGCTTCGGGGCGCCGCGCACGCGCTTCATCTGCGTGTCGAACTTCTCGCGCATGCTTTCCGACCTGGACTATCACAGCAACCTGTTTCTGAGTTTTGCGCTGTCCTTCGGCATCATCATCATCACGATGAGTTTGGCGCTGCTGATCGCGGCCATGCTCAATCAGCCGATCAAAGGCGCGAACATCTACCGCACATTTCTAATCTGGCCCTACGCCATTTCGCCGATCGTAGCTGGCTCGATCTTCGGCTTGCTGCTGGGAACGGAGTCGGGCATCGTCAACCGCGTATTGGATTTAGTCTTTGGCGTCAAGGTGCCCTGGTTGGTCACGATTCCGGCGGCGCAAATCAGCGTTGTGCTGGCCAGCGTGTGGAATGTCATCGGTTTTAATATCCTGTTCTATACGGCTGGCTTGCAGACAATACCAAAAGACTTGCTTGAGTCGGCTTCTATTGACGGCGCGAGCGCGTGGCAGCGCTTTGCCCGCATTACCTTCCCCCTGCTTTCACCCTTCACGTTCTTTTTGATCGTGACCAATACCATCTACGCCTTCTTTGATACATTCGGGCTGATCTTCGTTTTGACGCGCGGCGGCCCGACTGAGTCGACCTTTACGGCGATGTATCGCGTCTATGTGACAGGCATATTGGCCAGCGATATCGGCAAGTCGACAGCGCAATCGCTGATTCTCTTCCTGATTGTGGTTGGCATCACCATCTTCCAATTTCGCGTCGGTCAGCGGCGCGTCCAATACGGGAATTACTGACGATGACCGAAAGCGCCAGCTCGCGTTTTGTATTTGATCCCTCGGCGAACCAGTCGCGCCCCCTGTGGCGACGGCTGATTCCGCAACGTTGGTACGCGCATCTGATATTGACGATTTCGGTGATCATCATCACCTTCCCGATGTTCTACGCGCTGTTGATCAGCACGCAGAGCAACCCCGAAGTCTATAATCACAAGTTCACGCCGGGTTCGATGTTCTTCGAGAATCTGCGCACGGTGATGGTGCAGCGCAACATGGGGCGCTTCATGCTGAACAGCTTCGTCATCGCCATATCCATCGCGGTTGGCAAGACGATCATGTCGGTGCTGGCGGGGCTGGGACTGGTTTACTTCCGTTATCCGGGCAAGTGGATCGTGTTTGGCTTCGTGCTGATCACGCTGATCATGCCGGGCGATGTGTTGCTCATTGCGCTGTATCGGCGCGTTGTCAGCTTCGACGGTTGGCCGCATCCCTATGTGGCATTGACATTGCCGCTGCTGGCCAGCGCCACGGGCGTTTTCATCTTCCGCCAGCATTTTATGACCATGCCGCCAGACTTGTCGGAGGCAGCCCAGCTCGATGGGGCGTCGCCGCTGCAATTCCTGTTCCGCGTGCTCATCCCGCTGAGCTGGAACACGATCGGCGCGCTGATGGTCATCATGTTCCTCTTCGGCTGGAATCAGTTCTTGTGGCCCCTCATCCTGCTGCGCGACCAGCACCTGCAGGTGGTGCAGTGGGGGATGCAGTCGCTATCGCAGAATCTGGAAGTGGGCGACAATTTTGGGCCGATGATGATGGGCGTGATCATCACCAGCCTGCCGCCCATGATCATCTTCCTGATATTGCAGCGACAATTCATGAAAGGCTTTGCGCTGACCCGCGACAAATAGGCAGCCGCAAGCGCGCAATGTTTACGCAACTCTAATGGACAGGCGAGACCAAATCCGTATGCTTTATGTATGGATAGTCTATGCCTTAACCAATGTGGCCCCGAGTTGGATAAGTGGGAAGCGTCATTTGAAGAGCGCTTCTTTTCCCTGTTGACACGCATCTACCGACTTCTGCAGCATCACGCCGACCACAACATGCCCGCCGATGCCTGCTCGCCGCAGCAACTGGGCTTTCTGCGCCGCTTGCAAGAAGCTGGCGCGCCCCAGCCGATGAGCTTTTTTGCGGACGGAGTCATATCCAGCCGCTCCAACGCCACCCAGATGATCGACCGCCTGCAAAGCGAGGGCTTGGTCTCGCGCGTGAGGCACCCGCTTGATCGCCGCAGCGTGCTGGTCGAGCTGACCGACCTGGGCGCCCAGCGACTTGCCGATGGCCATGCCCGCCTCGAAGCGATGGCCAAAGAACTCTTTGCGCCACTAAGCCAATCCGAACGCGAGAATGTCATTGAAGTCTTTGAAATAGTCTTGGCTCTGTTGGAAAGGCAAGCTGCGGCAGCCGAAGACTAGCGAACGGGAACATGCGGCGTCGATAGCGGCGCAGTTTTTGACAGATAAACGGAGAGCATTCCATGTCCAATAATCACGCAATCATTGCCGAAGATGTCTATAAACACTTCGGAGAAATCAAAGCGCTGGATGGTGTGTCGATCCAGGGAGAGGCGGGCAAAGTGCTGGGGCTGTTGGGTCCCAATGGCGCTGGCAAGACGACGCTGGTGCGCATCCTGACGACCTTGCTCAAGCCCGACAGCGGCACGATCCGCGTTGGCGGGCTCAATGTGCTGCGCCAGAAACGCCATGTCCGCGAGATTATTGGCTTAGCTGGCCAATATGCCGCCGTCGACGAAGTGCTGACCGGCCGCGAAAACCTGGTCATGGTCGGGCGCTTGTACCATCTGTCCCGGGGAGACGCCATGCGGCGCGCCGATGAATTGCTGCGCCAATTTGCCCTTTCGGATGCCGGGGATCGCCTGGTTAAGACCTATTCGGGCGGGATGCGCCGGCGGCTCGATCTCGCGGCCAGCATTGTGGCGCGCCCCAGGATCCTGTTCCTCGATGAGCCTACCACCGGCCTGGACGCGCGCGCGCGCATCGCCATGTGGGACACCATTCGCACGCTCGTTTCGGGCGGCACAACGTTGCTGCTGACCACGCAATACCTGGAAGAAGCCGACGAACTGGCGGACAAGATCGTCGTCATCGACCATGGCAAAGTCATCGCCGAGGGCACATCCGATGAACTAAAAGCCAACCTGGCCTCCGACTTCATCGATATCACGCTGCACGACCCCGATCACACAGCCAAAGCGGCCGAGGCGCTGGCGACAATCTCTGTTGATGCGCCACAAGCCGACAAGGCACGCGGGCATGTCGTGATTGATGTGGAAAATGGCGCGCAAAGCATAGCCGAAGTCGTGCGCGCGCTCGACAGCCAGGACATCCATATCGACACGTTGAATATGCGCCGCCCCTCGCTGAACGATGTCTTCCTGAGCATCACTGGCGAGGAGATCGTGGAAGAAGAAATCAAGCCCCAGCGCCGCGGTTTTGGTCGCCGCCGCAGCGCCTAGCCAAGCCAGCCCAGACAATCGAGGAAAAATCGCCATGACTCAACAGACTGCAACCGCCGCATTCAGCGCAGGCGCCAGCCAGTCGAGCGCGCTGCAGCGCTTCGTGTGGAACTTCACCGACACGCTCATCGTGATGCGCCGCAACCTGTATGCCTACCAGAGACAGCCGGAACTGCTGGTCTTCGCCACCATCCAGCCGGTCATCTTCTTGCTGCTGTTCACCTATGTATTCGGCGGAGCGATCAGTTTCTCCACTGGCGGCGATTACATCGGCTTTTTGCTGCCGGGCATCATCATCCAGACGATCCTCTTCGCTTCGGCTAATACCACAGTCGGGCTTTCGGTGGATTTGTCGAAAGGCATCATCGACCGCTTTCGTTCGCTGCCGATGTCGCGGGCGGCGGTCTTGGCGGGCCGCACCAGCGCCGATACCTTGCGCGGCGCATTCACGGTGCTGATCATGATTGTGGCTGGCACAGCCATCGGCTTTCGTTTTGAAGATTTGGGCAGCGGCTTGATCGGCTTGCTGCTGGCGGTGGCATTCGGTTATGCCGTAACCTGGATTTCTGCCACAATCGGTTTGTTCGTCAAGGATCCCGAAGCGGCGCAAGTGGCCGGCTTCATTTGGCTCTTCCCGCTGACATTTGCCAGCTCGATCTTCGTGCCCACCCAGACCATGACCGCCGACTGGCTGCGCGCCTTCGCCGAAAACCAGCCCGTGAGCGTCGTCGCCAACACGGTGCGCGACTTGATGACCGGCACCGTCAACCCCGATGAAATTGTCATCTCGCTGCTGTGGATCGCCGGCATCGTGGCGATATTCTTGCCTATGGCAGTCTGGCGCTATGCTCGCGTGGCTTCTCGCTGATTCGCTTGACAACCCAGTAACTCGCCGATAGGCTAGAGGCAAGTTTACGAAGCTCGTCGCAGTGTTCTAGCAGGTGCCCATGGTTTCACAGACAAACGCCGATGAACTAGGTTTGCGTGCCCAACTAAGCGAGAACGCGAAGCAGATTGCTAAGCTGCAAGGTGGTTATGAGCATGTCGCTACGAAAGCAGATATCGCGATGCTCGAAGCGAAGATCGAGAAGCTACGCGCTGATTTGACCTGGCGAATTTTGTTGGCAATGGGTGTATTGATGGGCCTGGTCATGGCATTCATTGAATGGCGCGTTGTCGGCGGCTAAGGACGCCAGAATCTCTCTAACTCGGATCGCCTGCCCGTATACCCGTTGCAATTGGACATAGCTAACAGAAAAAAGCCCCGCATATTCCAGGCGGGGCTTTGTTGTTTAATTCGCTACTCGCTTGGAATCCATGTCGCTATGCGAGCGTAGCGTGGCGGCAGCGCCGAAGATTTGGCAATGCTCTAGCCGCAGTTTCATCCTTGCGCTACACTTGCCGCAAATCTTCCGCTCGCTGCAAGAGAGGACAGCGCATGACCCAAAACCTCGTCTACATCGCCAATTCTGGCGCCGAGCCAATTGGCATCACAGTCGCCGCGCTGGACAGCGAAACCGGCCGCTTGTCTGTCATCCAGCAGGTCAGCGAGATCAGCGAGTGCCATTATCTCAATCCGCATCCCAACGGGCGCTATCTCTACGCCACGACCATGGACGGCGATATCGAAGTGGTCGCTTTTGCGATTGAGGCAGATGGCAGGCTGCGCAAGCTCAACAGCCAGCCCGCGGCCGGCAC
Organism: Chloroflexi bacterium bin20; assembly: GCA_002238485.1. GTDB lineage: Bacteria > Chloroflexota > Anaerolineae > Aggregatilineales > Phototrophicaceae > UBA6055. The sequence continues at coordinate 93,129 of MPMG01000003.1, forward strand.
ATCGCCCTGTTATGTCTGCGTCGATGACAGCCAGCGCAATGTGCTGCTGGTCAACTATGTGAATGCAGGCGCGCGCGGCAACATCCGCGTCTACCCGATCGGCGAAGATGGCTTGCTGCGTCCACACAGCGAGATGATTGAACACGCCGGCAGCGGACCCAATCTCGAACGACAGGATGTCAGCCACCCGCACATGATCCTAACCACGCCCGACAATCGCCATGCTGTTGTGCCCGACCTGGGCACGGACAAGGTCTATCTGTATGCGCTGGACAGTGTTGTTGGGCGGCTGACACTTGCACAGACCCTGGACTTGCCGCCGGGCGCTGGTCCGCGTCATGTCGCCTTTCATCCCGCTCTGCCGCGCATGGTTGTGATCAACGAACTGGACTCGACCCTGGCGACTTTTGCGTTCACCGAGTCGGACTCGTGGACGTTGCTGTCAATCGAGTCGACATTGCCGCCCGGACACATCCAGCCTGCCGAGCGCCCCAATACATGCGCCGATGTCCATGTACATCCCAGCGGCAAATTTCTGTATGGCTCAAATCGTGGGCACGATTCCATCGTGATCTTTGCGCTGGATTCCGATGGCGTCCCGGCGCTGGTCGGGCATCAGTCGACGCTCGGGCAGTGGCCCCGCGCCTTCATGATCGACAACAGCGGCGAATTCCTGGTGGTCGGCAACCGCCACACTGACGATGCGGTCGTCTTCGCCATCGACAGCGAAACGGGTTTGCTAACGAAGCGCTCACAACTGTCGATTTGCGCGCCAATCGCCTTCAAGATGCTGCCCTAGACCATGCGCGTCTTGATCACGGGCGGGGCAGGCTTGGTCGGCACACCCATTAGTCGGCGATTTGTGCAGCTGGGCTGGGATGTGCGCGTCATCGGCATTGATCCCGACTGCGATCTGGCTGGCGTCCGCTATGCTCAGTGCGATATCCGCGACTTTGACGCCCTGGAAGCGCATCTAAATGGCTGCGACGCGGTTGTACACCTGGCAGCTATCCCCTCCACGCGCACGCACCCAAATGCCGAGCTTTTTGAAATCAATGTCGCCGGCACATTCAATGTCTTTGAAGCGGCTGCCCGCGCTGGCATCAAGCGCATCGCCCAAGCCAGCTCGATCAACGCCATTGGCGGCTTTTGGGGCTGCGACGACCGGCGCTACGAAAGCTTCCCGCTGGACGAGGCGCATCCGCTGCATACCACGGACGCCTACTCCTATTCCAAACAAATGGTGGAAGAGATCGCCGCCTATTATCAGCGCCGCGCCGGCATCAACAGCGTGTCTTTTCGACTGCCGGCGGTGTGGAATGATGCCAGCATCGCCCACGGTAAATTGCGCGAAAATGCCGCCCGACAGCGCCGACAGCTAAACGAATTCCTGCAGCTGCCAGAGGGTGAGCAGCAGTCGCGGTTGTTGGATGCGCGGAGGCGCGCCGATGCCCTGCGTGCGAGGAAGCCGATGGAGCTGGATGGCCTGCGGGCGGGCATCTTCGAGCGGGAAGCCCCACAGGACGACTGGCTCTTCGACGCCATGTTTTATGAGCGTTTCAACTTCTGGACCTTTATCCACACCGATGATTCGACTGCGGCATTCGAGCTGGCGCTGACTGCCGACATCGAAGGCGCGCATCCCCTCTTCGCCAACAGCGATCGCAACTGGCTGGGCCTGCCCACCGAGACTCTGCTGCGCCTCTTCTTTCCGGAAGTTCCCCGCCGGACGCGCAAAATTGTCGGCGATGAAAGCCCCGTCAGCATTGAGCGGGCGCGCGAGCTACTGGGTTTTGCGCCACAAGTGCGCGATCTGTCGCATATCGGCGTTTGAAGCAGGCTTAGCCCTGGGCATACAGTCCGCTGCTGTAGACCACCACGCTGTTGACAAAATTGCCCTCTGCATTCGGCGGGCTTTGCGCCGTCCATTGATAGAGCCAGCGGGCATCACTGATGCTCAGATTGACGCAGCCATGACTGCGCCGATAGCCAAAATCATCATGCCAGTAGCTGCCGTGCAGACTGATGTCCCCGTCAAAGTACATGACCCAGGGCACTTGCTCCAGCGCGTAGGCATCGGGAGCGCCGGTTGCGCCGCGCATGCTGTCATTCTGCAGCCGCGCCCAGATTGTAAAGATGCCTTCGCGAGTCGACCAATTTGGCAAGCCGCTGGATACGATGGTGGCGAATACGGGCGCATCGTCTTCGTAGGCGATCAAGGTCTGCTCGTAGAGATCCACAGCCATCCAACGTCCCGCAATACCCTGCGGTCTCTCGATTGGCGCGAATTTGGCGACGAACTCCTGCCGCAGCCAGCGCCGCGGACCGACCAGATACCAACGATGTCCATCTGCGTCTTCTGCCCGCGCGAAGATATTGACCAGCTCATAGCGCCGCGTCACATAGCCGCTTTCCGGACTGCGCGGTCCGCCCGGCTCCAGCGAGGCATAGATGCCTGTCTTGTCCAGGATGATTGCAAATGGATGCCGCCAATCCGCCGGCAGCAAGAAGCCGCGAAGGGACGAAGCCCGCGCCAGCTCTGCGTCCTCGCGCCGCAGCCAAAAGCCGTCCGCCCCTTGTATCCAGCCCGGCAGGCTGGTATCGATGGCGCGCACAAAGTTGAAGCCTGCCGCCATCTGCCCGACCAACTCGCCATCCGGCGCAGCGTATAGACGCGCATGGGATTTCACGCGCCAGAAGCTGAAAACGCTCAGGCTATAGGCATCAAGTGGCGCTCTTTCCAAGACCGGGCGGGGGAATGCCGCCATCATATCCAGACAGTCGGGACTATTCGCTGCCGCCACAGCTGCCGCCGGCCCCGATTCTCGGGCTGCGCAAGCGCTGGGATCATAGGCCAGCTGGATATCCAGTCCCTGCGCCGCCGCCCCAGCCAAGACCATCAGGCCGATCGCCATCAGCGAGATCAATCTACGCGCCATACTCACACCCTGCATGCTGAACGCCCGATCATAACACAGCCGCCACTGCGTCTGAGGCATCGTTTTGACAGCGGCAACTCTGCGGTTAGTATCTATGGCAGAGGAGCCCCAAGCCATGACTCGAATCGTTCGCATTGGCACGCGCCGATCGCAGCTTTCCCACTGGCAGGCACAGCATGTCGCCAATCTGATCGCAGAGTTGCGCGCCGACATCCGCATTGAAATCCGCGAATACAGCACGCGCGGCGACCGGCTGCTCAATCAGCCGCTGCCGACTATCGGTGGCAAAGGCGTCTTCACGCAGGCGCTGGAGAAGGCGCTCTTGCATGGCGAAATCGACTGCGCCGTGCACAGCCTGAAAGACCTGCCTGTCGACAACACGCGAGGCCTGGCCCTGGCAGCGATTCCCAAACGCGGCGATCATCGTGACGCGCTGGTGAGCCGTGGCGGAGAGCGTTTGACAGAACTGCCTGCTGGCGCGCGCATCGGCACAGGCAGTCCACGCAGGCGCGCCCAACTGCTGGCATTGCGCAGCGATCTCCATGTGGTGGATATCCGCGGCAATGTGCCCACGCGCATCAACAAGCTGCAGGCGGATGGCAGCTACGACGCGCTGGTATTGGCGGCGGCTGGATTGCAGCGGCTGGGCATGGAAGCAAGCATCAGCCAGGTCTTCGACGAGGCGCAGATGCTATGTGCGGCGGGGCAGGGCGCTTTGGCAGTGCAGTGCCGGGTCGAAGACAGCGGCCTTTTTTCAGCATTGACGCATTCGCCCAGCGCGCTGGCAGTGGCTGCCGAACGAGCCTTTTTGCGCGGACTGCAAGCCGGCTGCGCATTGCCGGTCGGGGCCTATGCCGTCATTCGTGATGATACGCTCAGCTTGCAGGGATCTGTAATGTCGCTGGATGGACGCGCCAAGATCAAGCTGTGCCGGCAGGTAAAATCGCCGATTCGCGACGAGTCGCTGACGACGGCAGTTGCGCTGGGAGAGGCGATGGCAAAGGACGCGTTGACCAAGGGCGCTGGTGAGTTGTTGGGGGCGAGTCATGAACACTGAAATTTTGCTGGCGGGCAAACGGATTGTGGTAACCCGCGCGCGCCATCAGGCAGAGGCCGTGGCGGCGATGATTCGTGAGCGAGGCGGTGTGCCGCTGCTATATCCATGCATAGCAATTGCCCCGCCGGACGACTTCTCGCCGCTTGATGACGCGCTGAGCCGCTTATCTGAATTTGACTGGCTCGTATTCACCAGCAGCAATGCCGTCGCCGCTGTTGCCGAGCGGCTGCGCTTATTGGCATCCCAGCCAGATTGGTCGCATTTGTCCATCGCTGCTGTGGGGCCGCAGACGAGTGACGCCGTGAAGGTTGCTTTTGGTCGCGGTGTAGAATTCTTCCCCGAGCAGGCGAATGCGCGGACGCTGGCGCATAGGCTGCCCGTGTCCAAGGCTGCGCGTTTGCTGCTGCCGCAAAGCAATCGAGCCGATTCTTCGACAGCGCAAATTTTTCGTGATCGAGGCGCGGCGGTTTCGACAATTTTTGCCTATCGCACGATCATGGGCAGCGGCGGCATCGACCTGGCGGCACAATTATCACAGGGCAATGCCCAGGCTTTGACCTTCGCCAGCCCGTCGGCGGTTGAATTTCTTCTGCGGCGCTGTCCCCAGCCAAAACTTCTGGATCTGCCTGCTGCTTGCATCGGCGCGACCACAGCAGCCACCGCTCGCCGCCTGGGTTTTGGCAGGCTGGTCGTCCCGCCGGTCAGTGGGCTATCAAAAATGCTGGAAGCGCTGGCACAATTTTTCTTGGCAGATGCAGAATTTGCAGAAGAGTTGTGAACACAAGCCTTCCATAAAGACGATTTATCTCTAATTTTTTTCTTCTGCATCAGATTCTCTCTACAATGAAAGTAGGTTAGCTAGTCGCTTGCGTTTCATCGTAGCAGGGTCGTCCGCTATGGAGCTCACACAGAACATCTATACGCATGACAAGTTCACTGAAAGCGCGCAATACTGGTGCCCCGAGTCAGAAAAATATGCCGCCGCCAGTCATTTGATCAGCGCCTTGCGCGCCGGCTGGCTTTTGGCCTTGCCCAGGGTGCGCGCCAGACAGATTTGGAATAGCGGCAGCCGCGCCCGCACTCTGTACGAGTTTACATTGGTGCGCGGCAGCCAGCTGATGATCATGCCCGTGTTGACCAATCCTTTTGTCGAGCGTTATCTGATCCAAAACGACATCCGCGTTATTTATGGCGCCGCCACAGAAAATGTCGTCGTGCCTGGCTAGCTCTGTTAATATCGCGTTAAACTCTTGCTGGCTGCTTGCCCCGTGCCCAGGCTGCGCCTATACTTGCGCCAGTTTCATGCCTTTCAGGAGCGCCACGCGCAATGAATGACCAGCAACAGAACGACCTGCGTACGCAGTACCATGGTATCTCGCAACATTGGAGTTATTCATCAGAGCGATATGCGGGCGGCGACAACTTGCTGACGGCGATTGAGCGCGGCTGGGCGATTGATCCACGCGTGCTGCTGCGGCGGCACTGGTTCGCGGGTATGCGCTGCATCGAGATTTATCACTTCACCATTCGCCGCGCCGATGTTGTCGCCGATATGGCTGTGCTGGGCAACCCCTATGTGACGCGCTTTCTGGCCTCGCATCCCTACGATCTGGTCGAAGCGGACGCCGCAGCCGTCTAGGGTTCTCGACTCGGCACGTGTTTTTACGCGCCAGCGGACATGCTATTTTCTACATTCCACTATAATAGTCGACAGAAGCAGCCCGCCAAAACGGGAATCCAGTTATGTCCGACGACCGCCAGCGTGAAGACGAATCTGCCGAAAGCGCGCCGCCCTCACCTGAAGAAATGATGCACAACTTGCTGCGCGCCTTGCCTGATGAAGACGAGTTGCCGCCACCAGAAGATTTCGATGCCGCCGCGAAAGATGCCGAGGCAGAGCCGTCCGTCCGACCAGAAGACAGCGCGCCACAAGCCAGCCAAGAGCCAGCGCAACAATTGCCCGAAGCTGTCGCGCGCTTGCTGGCGATGCAAAATCAAGCCGCCACGCTCAGCGAGCTGCTGAGCAAAGAAGAAATTAGCTTCGAAGATTATCAGCGCCTTTTGCACGAGGCGATGGTGCAAGATGACGACGGCGTCTGGTGGATGATTGATGCCGAAAATGACGACTGGTATCGACACGATGCGGTAAAAAATCAGTGGGAAGTCAGTTACCCGTCTGCACTGCGCGAATTTGAAGCGGCACAGCGCCAGTCCGAGAGCAACTACGACTTGCCAGACAGTTTGCGCGCGCCGGCCGCAGGCGATCCAATCTTGGACGAGCGCGGCGTCAAGATTGGCACGGTGCCAGCCACCAAAGACGAACTCTATACCGTGCCTGGCAAAGCCGCCTTGGCCGAAGAGCTAAGCGGTCAGCAGCCTGCGCAAGAAACCGACCTGCCGCTCGCGCCAGCCCTGTCTGCCCCGCAGACAAGCGACTCGCTGTTTGATTTGCAGGCATCGCCCATCGTGCAGGAACTGCGCCAAAGCCAACGCAGCGTCCGCATACGTCTGCTGTTGCTGATGCTGGCTGCGCTGCTGATCGTGGCGCTGGTGGCTGGAATCCTGTTCGCTGGCGGCGCCATGCTTTGGTATCGCGACCGCGTCGAACCGTTTGCCGAGTCCATTGCCGCGCTGGAAAATTATGTGCCCGCCCACCAGACCGCGCGCATATATGATGCCGATGGTGGCTTGATCGCCGCGCTGGACAGCCCAGAAAGCGGCGCGCGCACACCCGTGCCCCTAGAACGCATCAGCCCTTACATGATCCACGCTATCGTATCGCAGGAAAACGAACGTTACTTCGACGATCCAGGCTTCGACCCGATCGCCATAGTGCGCGCATTCATCCAAAACCTGCGTGGCGGCGGTATCGAGTCGGGCGCGAGCACTATCACACAGCAGATCGCCCGCAACCTCGTCTTGCAAGATCGCGATCTGACGTTGGAGCGCAAGCTCAACGAAATCCTGGTCGCGATGGAAATCGCCAATCGCTATGACAAGAACTTCATCCTCGAGCTGTATTTGAACGAGATATTCTTTGCTAATCGCAGTTATGGCGTGGAGGCGGCGGCCAACACCTATTTTGGACATGGCGCGGACAAGCTAAATTTTGCCCAGTCGGCGCTGCTTGCCAGCATAGTGCCATCGCCGCTGAGGCATGATCCGGTAACCAACCGGGAAACCGCCATGGCCAATATGCGCCTGACCATGGGCAAGATGCTGGATATCGGCTGTCTGCAATTTCAGCATGGCGATTGGCTGGCGCTCGGTCCCTTCTGCATCCATGATGGAGCGGAGGTCGATCTGGACGGCGCAACTGGTGTGCTGGTACGCCGCGATGCTTCTGGCGCAATCATCGGCGGCGCAGCCATCCTGCAAATCGCCGAGATCGAAACTGCTGATTTCAGCGCAAACCAGGCGCGCTCGCGGTATCCGCATTTTGTCGAATTCCTGCGCGCGCGGCTGATCGCCGAGCTGGGCGAAGCGGCGCTTTATCAACGTGGTTTGAGCATCCACACAACGCTCGACCCATCGCTGCAAGCCACGGCGCAGGCGCTGCTGAGCCGGCAAGTGCGCGAGCTGCGGACGGTCGCCACTGGCATCGACACCGGCGCTGTCATGGTGACCGACCCCAAGAGCGGCGCGATCCGCGTCATGGTCGGCAGTCATGACTTTTATGACCCGGTCGCGGGCCAGGTCAACAACGCGCTGAGCTGGCAGCAGCCTGGCTCGGCCATCAAGCCATTCGTCTATGCGGCGGCGCTACAGAACAACGAAGGCAAATACCTGACGTCCGCCAGCATTATCTGGGATGTGCCGCTGGTGGCAGATTTGGGCGCGGGCGGCCTCTATGAACCGCAAAATGTCGATCGCCGTTTTCATGGCGCGGTGTCACTGCGCGCGGCATTGCAAAACAGCTACAATGTGCCCACAGTCAAGCTATTCCGCGACCATGTCGGCATTGGGCGCTATGCCAATTTGGCCGAAGCCTTTGGCATTGAATTCACCCCCGACACCTTGCTGACGCTGGCAACTTCGCTGGGCGCAAATGAAGTCCGCCTCTTTGACATGATGAGCGCCTACAGCGTCTTTGCCAATGGCGGGCAGCGCGCCGACTTGTACGCCATCGAGCGCATCACCGAGAGCAAAGATGGCGAAACAATTGAAATCCCTCGCGAGCGTCCGGCGCCACAGCCGGTGATATCGCCCACATTAGCTTACCTGGTGCAGAACATCCTAAGCGATGATGCAGCGCGCCAGCCGAGCTTCCAGCCCAATTCGGCGATGACACTGGCGCAGTTGGGCATGCCTTCCCAAAATGTTGTCGCCGCCAAGACGGGCACGACCAACAGCAGCCGCGATTTGTGGACGATGGGTTTCACGCGAGGCGCAGTTGTGGGTGTCTGGCTGGGCACACATGACAATTCGCCGACCTACAACACCAGCGGCATTCGCAGCGCCGCCCCAGTTTGGAATGCTGTGATGGCAGCCGCCAGCGAACGGTATCCGCCCCTGCCTTTTGAAAATCCTGGTGGCGTCGTGGCTCGCGAAATCTGCCGCACGACTGGCACGTTGCGCTCGGCAAATTGCCCGCAACCAAGCACCGACTTGTTCTTGCACGATCAGCTTCCGCCGCCAGCCGAGCAGGGTTTCTTGCAGCGTTACGCGGTCGACAGTTGGTCGTTGCTGCGCGCCAATGAATTTTGCCCCAATCATGTGACGCAGATGAACTTTGCGGTCATTGATGAGCCAGAGGCACTGGAGTGGCTGAACAACACGGACGAAGGCCGCGCCTACGCCGAAAGCCTGGAACTACCGCTGCCGCTGCGTCCGCCACCACAAGCTGCTTGTACGCAGGGCATGCAGCTGCCGCTAATCGACCTGAGCAGCCCCAATCCTGGCGCGGTAGTGGGTGGCACGGTCGAAGTTCGCGGACAAGTGCAAGCGCCCGACTTCGACAAGTTCGAGCTTCTCTATGCAACCGCCGCCGAGCCCGATACCTTCTACCCGATTATGGCTTCGCTGGTGCTGATGCCGCAGTATGGCAGCCCGCTAGGCAGCTGGGATACGCTCGCTGCGCAGGCGCCGGATGGCGATGTCGTCTTGCGCCTGGCTGCGACTTCCTTGAGTGGCGGCTCTATCCATGTCGAACTGCCGCTGACGGTGGACAATTCCAGCCCTGTGCCGGTGGGGGACGAGCCGGTATTCGGGCCGACAGTCGAATCCATCCTCTTCGCCACGCCCAGTCCCTAGCTCAAAATTGCTGATACAATGCGATCTAACGCTGACGAAACTGGGTCGTTGTGCAACGCTGGCTCAAAGCGATCGAGAGGCAATTGAGTGAGCAAGCACCCGCTGTTAGAAGGGTTGAATCCGCAGCAAACCGCCGCCATCACCGCAGACTTGGGGCCGGTGCTGGTATTGGCTGGGCCGGGCAGTGGCAAGACCAGCGTGTTGACGCGGCGCATCGCCTGGCTGATCCAAGAGCACCATGTGCCGCATCATCGCATCATGGCGGTCACTTTCACCAACAAGGCTGCTGGCGAAATGCGCTCGCGGGTGGAGAAGTTGCTGGACAGCAAGCTGCGCGGACTGCAGATCGGCACATTTCATTCGACTTGCGCGCGTTTTTTGCGGCGCGATGCCCAGATTCTCGGCTATCGCGATAACTGGGTCATATACGACAGCGATGATTCGCAGCGCCTCATCAAGGCGATCGTGGCTGACCTGGGCATGGACCCCAAAGAAAACCCGCCCCGGCGCATCAATAACAGAATCTCGGCTGCCAAGAACGAAATGATCTTGCCGGAACAATACCAGGCTATGAGTCGCTTCGACGAACGTGTGGCGACTGTCTATGCTGCCTATCAGCGCGAGCTCAAAACTGCCAACGCCATGGATTTCGGCGATTTGCTGCTGAACATGGCGCTGCTGCTGCAAAAGAGCGACGAGCGGCGCAAAGATTATCAAGATCGCTTTTTGGCGGTGCTGGTAGACGAATTTCAAGATACCAACACGGTGCAATATCAACTGGTAAAGCTGCTGTCTGCGCCCCAGCAATTTGTCTTTGTGGTCGGCGATGAAGACCAGGCAATTTATCGTTTTCGCGGCGCGGATTATCGCAATCTGCTGCGATTCCGCAAAGATTATCCCGAGCCGGCTATCGTCTTGCTAGAGCAGAATTATCGCAGCACGCAGACTATCCTGGATGTCGCTGGCGCAGTCATCAACAACAACAGCAATCGCACGCCCAAGAACTTGCATACCAGCCGCGGACAGGGCGAGCCGATCGCTCTGCACGAAGCCGCTGACGAACAATACGAAGCCGACTTTGTGCTCGAGCAAGTGCGCAAGCTGCGGGAATCCGCAAGCATCGCCTACAGCGACATCGCCGTGATCTACCGCACCAATGCCCAGTCGCGCGCATTCGAAGAAGCTTTCATCCGCGCTCGCCTGCCCTATGTCTTGCTGAGCGGCTTTGGCTTTTATCAGCGCCGCGAAATCAAAGACCTGCTGGCCTACCTGCGGCTGATCTACAACCCGGACGACCGAGTCAGCTTTGAGCGCGTCATCAATACGCCGGCGCGCGGCATCGGCAAGAAGTCGCTGCAAGCTTTCGCCGACTGGGTGACCAGCGAAGACCTGGCGCTGAGCGACGCGCTCAACAAGCTGTATTATGACGATCACAACCCCTTATCCACGGCGGTCAAGGGCAAGTTCCTACAATTCGTAAACTTGCTCGCCACCTGGACAGAAATGGCGCAGCCGGGCGGCTTGGGCGATCTGTTCCAGCATATCGTCAAGCAGACTCGCTATGACCTGCACCTCGAAAAGATCAGCCAGCACGAAGACGAAGCGCTGGACCGCGCGCAGAACTTGTCGGAGTTTTATGGCATGCTGATGAAGGCGGATGACAGCGGGCAGACACTGCACGACTTTCTGGACGAGCGCACCCTGTACACCACCGCCGACAGCCTGGAAGAAGATGACGACAAAGTCCGCTTGTCGACCTTTCATAGCATCAAGGGGCTGGAGTTTCCGGCCGTGTTCATCACCGGGCTGGAACAAGACAACCTGCCGCACCGCAATGCCATCGCCGAAGGCAAAGAGGGCATTGAAGAAGAATGCCGCCTCTTTTATGTGGGCATCACGCGCGCCGAAGACCATCTCTTCCTTAGCTATGCCATGCAGCGGCGTCCATTCGGTGGCAGCAGCATCAACGGGATATCGCGATTTCTCGCCGACTTGCCAGCGCATTTGCTCGATGGCAGCCCGCTCACACTAGCCTACCTGCGACAAGCCCGGGCTGTTGCCGCGCCAACGCAATGGGAGCCGCGCCATCCCATCTTCGAGCGCCAACCGAAAACGATCGCGCCGCCCAAGCAGTCTATCGCGCCAGCCAATCCAGCGATTCGCTCGCAATTTGCCGCCTTCAAAGCGCCACAAAAGCCGATGCTGCGGATTGGCTCGCGCGCCACGCACAAGCAATTCGGCGGCGGCTTGGTGATCGGCATCGACCCCGGCGGCGATATCGTCAGCGTGTCTTTTGACCAGCACCAACTCAAGAAAGTCTTCGCCGAAGATCTCACTCCGCTTGTCGAATGAGGCCCCGCCCGGTCGTCCGTTTTTGTACATGCGCATTGAAAGACGCTACTATCTCCAACGAGCGCGCATGATGCGCGGTCTATGTACTGCTTGTACTGCAGTAAGGAGCCTGTCAATGACGGCAACAAGGGCATTGGCATTGATGATAATCGCGGTTCTCATCGGCGTTATGGCGGCGGCGGGGAGCGCGGACGAGATCGACAACTGCTGTTTCGTCGACCGCCAATGCCATAGCGACCAGGACTGGATAAACGGCTATTGGGCGTTCCAGAACAAGCAATGCGCCGCTCCTGCGCCGTCTCAGTCCGTGGCAAGCGCTCCGCCCCCGGCACAAGTAGACAATTGCTGTTATGTCGACCGCCAATGCCATAGCGACCAGGACTGGATAAACGGCTATTGGGCGTTCCAGAACAAGCAATGCGCCGCTCCTGCGCAGTCTCAGCCCATGGCAAGCGGGCAGACGCCAGCAAATGTCGACAACTGCTGTTATGTCGACAGGCAATGTAGCAGCGACCTGGACTGGATCGGCGGCTGGCACGCCTATCAGAACAATCTATGCGGCGCAGCGCCACAAGCGGGGGCGCCAACGTCTTCTCAGCCGGCCAGCGGGGTTATTTTGCGGACGGCCGGCGGGATTGTCATGGGGAATCCTGGCGGACGCGGTATCCTGCCCTCGATTAGTCCTAGCAGGCTGCCTGCCCCCGGGCAGAGCATTTACACGAGCAACTGTTGTGAAGAAGATTGGCAATGCAATAATGACCAGGATTGGGCGAATGGCTATCACGGATTTCAGAACGATCCTAGTTGCGCGCTGCCGGGGCTGATCACCATCGTGGGCGCCCCGCCCTTTGTCGATCAGTTTGAGCGTGGGCTTGACTTGCTGCGCAACAAGCTGCCGCATCGCTATTACTTCGTGCTCGACGGCGTGGACAAGGTCGAAATGCACGAAGGGCACGGAGGGGGCGTGGGGGGTTACGTTAATGCCCTCAGTCGGACATTTTTTGTGGCAGAGAGCGGATTTCTGGACCCTCAACATTCACCGAGTGTCGAGCAGTTGTCCACATCGCTTGTGCACGAAGCCTGCCATGTCCATCGAGCTAATGCCGGGCACATTATAAGAAACGGATGTGATCGGATCAGAGAGGAAGCCTTCTGCGAGGGGATGGAACTGGAAGTCCTGATTGAACTCAATGTTGCGCCCTCGTTGATTGAAAGGCAGCGAGATTTCGTCGCCAGCATCCGCTCAGGCGAATTCAAGGTGTCGACCGAAGGATGCTAGGCGCGCGACCTTGGCGGCTGCGCCTGTCGCTTGCGATTTGTTGGCGAGCGCAGCTCAAAGCGATACGATTGCCAACAAATGTGCATGATGAAATTCGTCTATACCTGCCAAAGGGAGCCTGTCAATGAAGGCAACAAGGGCATTGGCATTGATGATAATCGCCGCTCTCCTCTGCGCTATGGCGGCGGCGGGGAGCGCGGACGAGATCGACAACTGCTGTTTCGTCGACCGGCAATGCGGCAGCGACCAGCAATGGACAGACGGCTATTGGGCATTCCAGAACAAGCAATGCGCCGCTCCTGCGCCGTCTCAGTCCGTGGCAAGCGCTCCTGCGCCGTCTCAGTCCGTGGCAAGCGCGCCGCCCCCAGCACAAATTGACAACTGCTGTTTTGTCGACCGCCAATGCAGCAGCGACCAGCAATGGGCAGACGGCTATTGGGCGTTCCAGAGCAAGCAATGCCCCGTACCCTGGCAATCAGTATTTAGTGATGGTCAACCGGACAACAAGCGCAGGGGTATGAGAATAGAAGGCTCAGCGGAATTCATTGCCAAGGTGAACGCCTCACTGGACTTTCTCAAAGCCCAAGCGCCGCACTGGTATGACTACACCGTTTTCGGCTTAGACTGGCTCTTGGAGCTTCCGGAGGGAACTATTGTCAGGTACCCTGGGTATGTAAAGGTTTATCTCTTCGTTTCGGGCCGGGTTTCCCGCTATTTTCAAGGAACAGACACGTTTGCCGGCGTCCTTGTCCATGAAGCTTGCCACATGTATCAACAGCAACTCAGTCTGGCATCGGGATATGGTATAAACTTTTATTCATCAGGGCTGGAGGCCGAAAGGGAGTGCCTGACACTGGAGATCGAAGCTTTGGAGGACTGTTGTCCGGGGTATCCAGATCTGCCCAGGAAGCGGCATGTACTGGCAAACATCGACAAACCCGAATATCAATGGTGGCGCGGCTGTGATTTCGTATGGTGGCACGGCAGAGAAGAAGAGTGCGACTAGCGCCGCCACGGTCGCAGGGCATCTGCCGCGAGATGGAGTTGCAGGTTCTTATCGAATTCAACGTTGAGCCCGACTGGATTAACAGGCAGCGAGATTTTGTCGCGCGCATCCGCTCAGGGGAAGTCGAGGTATCGACCGAAGGATGCTAGGCGCATACCAGTAAGGAGACCTGCTATGAAGATCTTTCGCGTTACCATAATCGTGCTTTTTCTGCTTGTGGCTGGCAGCGCGTTCGCCGAGACATTCCAGATCCAGGTAACCTGGCCAACCAACCTGCGCGCATCCTACAGCTTGAATAGCCCCGTCGCGCAGACGACACAGGCCGGCGAAGTGCTGCAAGTCGTTGGCAGGGTCAACCGCTGGCTGAAGATCGACCGCAATAACGAAACCGTCTGGATGGCGGATTGGGTTGGCTACACGCGCCTCGGTCAGCAGCCAGCACAGCCCGCCACCGCACCGGCAGCCAACGGGCAGACGCCAGCAAATGTCGACAACTGCTGTTATGTTGACAGGCAATGCGGCAGCGACCAGGACTGGATCGACGGCTATTGGGCATTCCAGAACAAGCAATGCGCCGCTCCTGCGCCGTCTCAGCCCGTGGCAAGCGGGCCGTCCCCAGCGCAAGTTGACAACTGCTGTTATGTCGACAGGCAATGCAGCAGCGACCTGGACTGGATCGGCGGCTGGCACGCCTATCAGAACAATCTATGCGGCGCGACGACTCAAGCGGGGGCGCCCTCGTCTTCCCAGGGCGCCGGTGGGGTTATCCTGCGGACGGCCACCGGGGTTGTCTACGGATACAATAGCGGGCGCAGCATCCTGCCTACCACCAGGCCTCTCCTCGATCCCGCCACCGGGCTATCCAGTCTTCCTTCAAGCGGCAATTGCTGTGATTTAGGCTGGCAATGCAATAATGACCAGGAAAGGGCGGAGGGCTTTCGGCAATACCAGACCCATTTGCATTGCGGCGCGTTTCCGGGGCTGATTAGCATCGTGGGAGACGCGGACTTCATTGACTTTTACGCGCAAAGGCTCGAGGAGCTGAAGAATAAGCTGCCGCAACGCTATGACTATGTGCTCAGGGGCTTGGACAGGATCGAACAGGTCAGGGCTTTGGAAGGCGTTGGTCAAGCAGATCTGGCCCGTAGGTCACTTGAGGTAAGCTGGGACGGACCTTTGGTCAACGGCTGGGAGAAGCGCAGGTCGGCTGTGCTTGTTCACGAAGCCTGCCACATCCATCGAGCAGATGCGGGCTACCGGGCAAGTATATGTGATCCGGAAGTCTGGACCAGAGAGGAATTATTCTGCCGCGAGATGGAGTTGCAGGTCGTGATCGAACTCGACACCGAGCCCGATGTGACTGAATGGGTGCGAGGCATGGTCGAACGTACCCGGTCAGGCGAAGCGTATCCGCGACCAGAAGGGGGGGGAACATATAGCATATGCGATTAGGCGCGTGAAGGCTGATGGCGTCTGCCAGCAAGCCTAAGCCCCCGTAACCGCGCCGTCATTCGCCTGCGAGACCAGCCTGGCATATTTTGCCATGACGCCCTTGCTGTAATTCGGCTCTGGCGCTTGCCACTTTGCCCGCCGCTCCGCCAGCTGCGCATCGCTCAGATCCACTTGCAGCCGCCGCCGCGACACATCAATCGTGATCATGTCGCCTTCTTCCAGCAGAGCGATGGGACCGCCGACTGCCGCTTCGGGCGCGCAATGGCCGATCATCAAGCCGCGCGTACCGCCGCTGAATCGCCCATCGGTGATCAAGCCGACCTTGCTGCCCAGCCCCTGCCCAAAGAGCGCCGCCGTAATTTGAAGCATCTCGCGCATGCCCGGCCCGCCGACCGGTCCTTCGTAGCGGATGATCAGCACATCGCCTTCGACGATTTCGCGGTTGGAAACAGCTTCAAAGGCCGCTTCTTCGGTATCAAAAACACGCGCGGGGCCCGTCAGCGCCGGCGGGGTATCTTTTAATTTGACCACCGCGCCTTCGGGAGCCAGGTTGCCGCCCAGCACCACCAGCCCGCCGCTGTCTTTGATGACATTGTCCAGGTCGCGCACCACATCTTGCCCGGGCGTCTCTTGCGCGTCGGCACAAGCTTCCGACAAGGTCTGGCCCGTCACCGTCGGCGTGTCGCCGCGCATATAACCGCCATCAACCAGCCGATTGACGAGGATCGGCACGCCGCCAGCCCGAAACAAATCGAGCGCGACATAGTTGCCGGTCGGGCGCAGATTGCCGATGATGGGCGTGCGGCGGCTGATCTGCTCGATGTCGTCCAGCGTGAAGTCGATGCCCGCCTCGCGCGCAAATGCCAGGCAATGCAGGATGCTGTTGGTGCTGCCCGCAGTGGCTGCCGATGCCGCCAACGAATTCTCCAGCGAAGCCCGCGTCACCAACTGCGAGGGGCGGATATCGCGCGCGAGAATATCCAGCATCAGCACCCCCGCGTTATAAGAAACATTGCCTTTTTCCGGGTCTTCGGCGGGCACATCGCCCATGCCCATCGGGCAGATGCCGATGATCTCGCTGATCATGGCCATGGTGTTGGCGGTGAATTGTCCGCCACAAGCGCCCGGACCAGGACAAGCCACATTCTCCACCGCCATCAATTCTTCATAAGTGATCTGCCCCGCTTGAAATTGTCCCAGCGCCTCAAAGACATTGACCAGATCGACATCGCGCCCATTGTGCGAGCCGGGATAAATCGTGCCGCCATAGAGCATCAGCGAGGGCAGGTCGAGGCGAATGAGCGCCATGATGGCGCCGGGGATGGTCTTGTCGCAAGCCGAAAGCGCCACCACGCCATCCAGCATGTTCGACTTCGCCACCAGTTCGATGCTGTCGGCGATGACCTCGCGGCTGATGAGCGAGCCTTTCATGCCCTCGGTGCCCATGGTGATGCCGTCCGAGATGCTGATGGTGTTGAATTCAAAGGGCGTGCCGCCAGCCTCGCGGATGCCGCGCTTGACATCGACCGCCAGCTTGCGCAGGTGAAAGTTGCAAGGACCGATCTCCGTCCAGGTGTTGGCGACGCCGATGAGCGGCTTGGCGAGGGCTTCGTCATCATAGCCGACTGCCTTGAGCATAGCGCGTGCGCCGGCGCGTTCGGCGCCATGGACGAGTGCGCGGCTGCGTTGGTTGGGTGCGGGCATGGTGGCGGCTCCTTGTGTGTCAGGTCTGTGAATGGGCGTATTGTAGCGTATGTTTGCTACAGAGGCACGGAGTGCGCAGGGTGGTTTGGCAGGTTGAAGCGAGGCAGCAGGCGGGTTACAGTATTGAACCGATTGGCAGTATAGCGACCCAAAAGAAGCTGGCTAATGGCAGAACCCAACTTCAAGAACAGAACGTTGTATCACGGCGATAATCTCGAATTCCTGCGTGGAATGAATAGCGAGACCGTGCACCTCATTGCCACTGACCCGCCTTTCAACAAGAACAAGGATTTCCATGCCACGCCTGATAGTCTGGCGGCAGGCGCGAAATTCCAGGATCGCTGGTCTTGGGAGCGCGATGTGCATGAAGAGTGGACAGACCAGATAATCGACGACTGGCCAGCAGTGTGGGAGGTGATTACTGCGGCGCGGGCAGCTTATGGCGATGATATGGGGGCTTTCTTGTGCTGGCTGGGCGTTCGTCTGATGGAGATGCACAGAATCCTTCGTGAGGACGGGAGTCTATACCTGCATATTGACCATACCGCGCACGCCTATGTGAAGTCACTGCTCGACGCTATCTTTGGCTGGAAACAGTTTCGCAATGAAATTGTGTGGTGCTATACAGGACCGAGCAATACTAAACGGTGGTATCCGAAGAAACATGACACGATTCTCTATTACTCCAAAGGCAAGAACTGGACGTTTAACCGTGATGAAATCCGTGTTCCGTACAGTGCTGATTATGTGCAGAGATTCAAGAAACGCTATAACGAAGGTAAGGACAAGTCGACTATTTTTGCCGGCGGACATAACACCGAGCGCAATCAGGAACTTGCCCGACTTGGCAAGCTCCCAGAGGATTGGTGGGACAACTTTAGTCCAGTAGGTCGGAGCAAAGTAGAAAACACCGGATACCCTACACAAAAGCCGCTTGCCCTGTATGAGCGTATCATCAAGGCATCCAGCAACAAGGGCGACTTCGTGCTAGATCCTTTCTGCGGTTGCGCGACTACGCCTATCGCCGCTGAACGGCTGGATCGGCAGTGGGTGGGCATGGATATCTGGGATGGCGCAAGGGATATCGTGCTTGAGCGACTCAGGGATTATGGACTGATTGAAGAGTCGCAACTCCAGAATTGGCAGCTAAGCGAAGCCATCCATTACGCGACCACGCCGCCCCTGCGCACGGACCATAGGGATGTTGCCGCTGCGCCATTGCAACTCAAAGCGCCGCCACAGGTGTTGCCCTGGCAGAGGCTCACACGCAAGCAAATGGTAACCGTCCTGATTGATGCTCAAGGTTCTGAAGGGGGCGTCATCTGCGCGGGATGCGGCCGCGTGCTTGAAGCCGACTTTATGCAACTCGATCATGTGCATCCAAAGGCGGAAGGCGGCGAGAATCACATCATGAATCGGATTCTGCTCTGTGGTCCCTGCAATCGCCGCAAACGGAATTACTTTACGCTCACGGGGCTGTGGCGCGAGAACAAGAAGAAGGATGTAAAATGGATGAAAGACGAAAGCCTTGCCAAGATGGCCCGCAG
This sequence comes from Chloroflexi bacterium bin20, assembly GCA_002238485.1. Taxonomy (GTDB): domain Bacteria; phylum Chloroflexota; class Anaerolineae; order Aggregatilineales; family Phototrophicaceae; genus UBA6055. The sequence continues at coordinate 111,718 of MPMG01000003.1, forward strand.
CTACGCGCAGGAAAAGGCGGCGTGGGTGCGGGATTATTTTCATACTGACGAATGCAGCGCGCTGATTTCAGTGTAATTGCGTGTCTCACGTGATATAATGCAGTTGAAGCATTGTCGGTGGTTAGTGACGTTGCCCTTCAAGATAAAGTAAACTCGGACCTGCAATGGAGGCAAATCGCAGTGAAACTAAAAATCAATCCGTTTCGCCCGGACAAACCAGTTACAGACTTTGATCTGTTCGCCGGGCGCTCAGATGAACTAAAGGTGTTAATTGACGCTCTTTATCAGATTGAGCACGGTAATCCGAAACACACGATTGTTACAGGTCCACGCGGCATCGGCAAGAGTTCGTTTATCAATCAGATCCAGTCACTGACGAAGAATCGATCCCCGATATTGCGAGAACTAGATATTCACGCAGGGGAATTCGGCTTTAGATTTGCCGTATATCAGCACATTGCTATGAAGAATCAAACTACAGAGAGCATAGTCACTTCCCTAATAATGAAGATGAGAAAGGACACAAAAGGAGACTTACAGTCGTGGTTCGGTTCGATTCTGGAGAAGTGGAAACCAAAGTTTAAAATTCCGGCAGTAGGTGAGATTGAATATCAGCCGCATAATGTACAGGATACTTCGGCAATTAGTACAGACTTCATCGAAGCCATAAGAAACCTATGGAAAGAAATAAAGGACTCCAAGGATGGAATTGTGATCATTATTGACGAAGTCGATACCGTTGCCGCAGATACGGATATCGCTTCGTTTCTTAAAACATTAACCGAGCTGATGCTGAATTCTGGACTGGACAAAGTAGCCTTGTATCTAGGGGGAATAACGGACGCAATAGAGAAACTCAAAGGAGATCACGCCTCTATTGGTCGAGTTTTTGAAACAGTCGAATTGAGTCCAATGAATCATGAAGAAAGCCGCGAAGTGATTACGAAAACATTGGCTAGTGGAGTTGAAACTAGCCAGGTAGAGATTACGCCGTCAGCGATAGAACGGGTAGTAGAAATTGCAGAGGGGTTCCCAGCTGTTATTCACCAACTATGCTATCATGCCTATCGATTTGATGATGATAATTCAATTGATGAGAATGACGTACAACTGGCTTTGCACGATGTAGTAACTCGTGTGCGACGCGAGGAATTGGACAAATCTCTGAGTCGTGCGGGAACTGGTTATGCCAGGAAGATTCTGTTTGTAATGGCCAATGATGACAGGCATAACGTTCCGCTTGCGGATATAGCGAAAAGGCTGAGTAAGCCTACAAACGAGGTCAGTTCACCAATAACAAAGCTCGTTAGGGATGAAAAGGTCGTAAGAGTTGAACGAGCACTTTATAGAATAAAGGATCCCTTGTTGAGATTGTACATTCGTCAGTTAGATGAATTTGAACAATCTGAAAAGCAAAAGGACGATAGGCAGATGACTCTCAAAATGTAACCAGATCTAAAGACTGTGCCCTATTGATGCGTTTGTAGGTATGCATTTGTAGCAAGACCGTTATTTAAGTAAGCCAATAATGCTCTTTACCAACTCGTTAGAATATTGAGTACCTGCGCAACAATACCGACGACGATGCCTGTGATAGCAATCGCTGCGGGAACGGCAATTGCAAGGATCCACATTAGGGTGTTCAACTTCGCCGTGAGCGTGCTGATATCCGCTTTTGTCGCCAAATGCGCAATCTGCCCTTCGAGGTTGGCAATCCGTTCGCCTTCGGTTCTGACTTGAGTTGCCACTTGCTCTGCCTCACTTCAATTGTCATTTGAATCGAGTTGCCACTATAGTATACAGGTTTAATCTTGCTGGCAAATCTGATTGAGACCTCCCCATGCCCCACAAACCCATCCATGGCGTCATCTGCCCAATCGTCACGCCGCTGGTGACTTCCTGCCCAGCGCTCAACACGGCGCGATTCGCTCGTGACTGGCAATTTGTCGAATGGAGATGCTATAATCAGCCCATGCGCCGCACTTCGACTTGGGGAAGCGACTGATGGACATACTCAGTCTGATTAGAGAATTGTCCAGCGCTGGCATTTCCGATGTCGTGCTGCTTGTCGTCATCCCGATTGTTACGCGCTACTGGATAATCCAGTCAAGAATTGAACAGCGCAATGAGTTGCGTCAGGAAATGCGAGACGCCTTAGACGACAAGAGCCAAGAGATATACCGATACATTGATGCCAAGTTTGAAGGGCAAAATGCCAGGTTTGACGCGCAAGACGCCAGGTTTGAGCAAATTGATAGCAGGTTTGAGCAAATTGATAGCAGGTTTGAGCAAATTGATAGCAGGTTTGAGCGAATTGATAGCAGATTTGACCAGATTGACGCCAGGTTTGACGCGCAAGACGCTCGTATCGACCGGCTCGACCAGAAGAATGATGCGCGCGCCTATGACATCACTTTGCACATCATTGATGTTCGCGAGCGTCTCGCCAATATTGAAGGTCGGCTTGGCGTGCCAACGCCCAGAATGAGCGCCGTATCGCTGCCCCTGGAAACGCCCGCCGAAGAGCCATCCGCGCAAAGATGACTCCCGCCATGCCCAACACACCCATCCACGGCGTCATCTGCCCAATCGTCACGCCGCTTACTCCCGAAGGCGACATCAACCCCGCCATCATCCAGCCGCTGGTCGACTGGCTCATTGAGCGCGGCATCGCTGGCATCTACCCGCTCGGCACAACGGGCGAAGGCCCGCTCTTCACGACTGCCGAGCGCAAGACAATCGCCGCCGCCACATTCAAAGCGGTGAACGGGCGCGTTCCCGTCATCATTCACACGGGCGCAATCAGCACGCGCGAGACCCTCGAGCTAACCTGCCATGCCCGCGACATTGGCGCCGATGCGGCGTCGGTCATCACGCCCTGGTATTTCCTGCACAGCGAAGCAGCGCTGGAAGCTCATTACCGCGCGATCCTTGAGGCGGCTGCGGACTTCCCCATCTGGCTCTACAACCTGCCCAATTTCGCCAACAACAATTTGTCGGCGGCGCTGGTGACGCGGCTGGCAGGTGATTACGAGAACTGCGTCGGGCTGAAGGACAGCAGCGGCGACTTGCAGACCATGTTCGCGGTCAATCACTTGCGCGGCGGACGTTTCAACACGGCTATCGGGCCCGACAATCTGATTCTGGCGGGGCTGGCGATGGGCTTGGATTGCAGCGTCTCTGGCAACAGCAATCATTTCCCGGAGATCGTAGTGGGCATCCACGCCGCTTTCCATGCCGGTGATTTGGCGCGCGCGCAAAATTTGCAAAAGCAGCTCAAAGCCGCGAGCGATGTGATTGGCAGCGCAGGCTGGCTGACCGCGGTTAAAGGCATCATGGCGATGCGCGGCTTGCCGGTGGGTGGCGTGCGGCCGCCCTTGCAGTCAGCTTCTAATGAGACCATCCGCGCTTGCGTCGAGCAACTGCGCGAGCTGGATGTGGATTTGTCGCCGCTGTAAGCAGCGCTGCAAAACCGCTACAATCCAGCCCATGCACAATCCCGACATGCTCCACGACCTCGAGGCTGCGCTGGGCGCTGGCAATGCCGCCGCCGACCAGATGACGCGCATTCTCTACAGCACCGATGCCAGCAATTACCAGATCATGCCGCTGGCGGTTACTTTTCCGCGCGATGCCGATGATGTGGTGGCGGTGCACGAGATCGCGCGGACGCATGGCGCGCCAGTTTTGCCGCGTGGTGGCGGGTCGGCGCTGGCTGGGCAGGCGGTTGGCGAAGCGATCATCATGGACTTCACCCGAAATATGCGCCGTCTGCGTGGCATCCATGCCGAAGCCCGCACAGTCGATGTCGAGCCGGGCATGATCCTTGGGAGTCTCAACAAGCAACTGGCATCGCTGGGCTTGATGTTTGGTCCCGACCCCGCCAGCGCCGAACGAGCCGCCATCGGTGGTGTCATCGGCAACAATGCGACTGGCGCGCACAGCATCCAGTATGGCATGACCGCCGACCATGTGGCGCGTTTGCAAGTCGTGCTGGCAAGTGGCGAGCTATGCTGGCTGGATGCCGAAACGGCCGTCCTGCAGCAGATCCGCGCGACCATCGGCGACCTCGCGGCCGAACATGCCGGGCATATCGCCGCGCGCTTTCCCAAGACCTGGCGGACTGTCGCTGGTTACGCGCTGGACAGAATCGATCCCGCCGCGCCCGACTTGAACTGGCTGCTCTGTGGCTCGGAAGGCACGTTGGCAACCGTCGTGCGCGCCGAGCTGAAGTTGGTCGAGCGCCCCAGAATCGAGCGAAAACGGCTGGCGCTGGCGCATTTCGACACCCTGCGCGCATCCCTGGAAGCCACGCCGCGCATCCTGGAACTGCAACCTGCCGCCGTCGAGCTGATGGACAAATTCCTGCTGGACAAAACGCGCGCCGCCGCCGGCTACCGCGACCGTCTCACCTTTGTCAGTGGCGACCCCGAAGCCATCCTGGTGGTGGAATTCGTGGGTGACGAGAAAAAGCTGCGCCATGACATCAATCAGTTGCAGGCCATGCTGAACCGCCTGGGTTTTCGAGGCGCTGTGACATTCGCCGAAACCCCCGCCCAGCAGAACGATGTCTGGACGGTGCGCAAAGCCGGGCTGGGGCTGATGATGAGCGAACGCAGCGAAGCCAAGCCGATTTCGTTCATCGAAGATGCCGCCGTGCCTGTCGAGCGCCTGGCCGACTACATCAGCGATGTTGAGCGCATCATCTATGACAACGACAGTACCTATGCCATCTATGCCCATGCCAGCGCCGGCTGCTTGCATATCCGTCCGCTCATCAATCTCAAGACGCTCAAAGGACGCGCGCAATATCGTCAAATCGCCGATGCTGTCGCCGATACGGTCATCAAATATCAAGGCAGCATCACCGGCGAACATGGGCAAGGCATCGCCCGCGGCGAATACAGCCAGCGGCTCTTCGGCACAGAACTGATGGGCGCTTTCCGAGCGGTCAAAGGCGCTTTCGACCCGCAGAATAGGATGAACCCGGGCAAGATCATTGACGCGCCAGCCATGGACAGCGCCGAGCTGCTGCGTTATACGCCCGACTACAGCACGATTGCAATCGACGCGCGCTACGATTGGAGCGCCGACAATGGCTTTGCTGGCGCGGTGGAGATGTGCAATGGCGCAGGCGTCTGTCGCAAAGAAGGCACAGGCGCCATGTGTCCCTCCTATCAAGCCACGCTGGACGAAGCCCATTCCACCCGCGGACGCGCCAATGCCCTGCGCGCTGCCATAAGTGGCGCATTGCCCGAAGATCTGGGCGATCCCGCGCTGAAATCAGTGTTGGATCTCTGTCTCAGCTGCAAAGCCTGTGCCAGCGAATGCCCGTCCAGCGTCGATGTCGCCAAGCTGAAATCCGAGTTTCTGGCGAGCTGGCACGACCGCCACGGCATCGACCTGGCGACGCGACTCTTCGGCAACATACACAGAGTCAACGCCATCGCCGGACGGCTGCCCCGGCTCAGCAATACGCTTATGCAAAGCGCGCTGGGGAAGTGGGGCGCGGGTGTTCTGGGCATTCCTGCCGAGCGACCGCTGCCTAGCTTTGCGAGCCGCCCTTTCGCCATGCCAGCGCAGCAGCATGCCATGCCTGATGCCCTTCTCATTATTGACACCTTCAGCCAGTGGAATCATCCAGAGATTGCGCGGGCCGCCTTGTCGCTGGCGAGTCGGCTGGAATTGCGCATCAACGCGATTCGCTTGCCCGGGGGTACCTGCTGCGGCCGACCGGCCATCAGCAAGGGGCTGCTGGATAGCGCCAAAGTCATGGCGAAGGAAAACATAGGCGCGCTGCAAAAGTTGCCGGATGTGCCGCTGCTCTTCCTCGAGCCCAGCTGTCAAAGCGCTTTCACAGATGATTACCTGACGTTGGTGGACGCCGAAGATCAAAGCGCCGCCCGCGAGCTGGCGCAGCGCTGCCAGAGCATCGAAAGTTTCTTTGCTGAGGAGCTTGCCAAGCATGTCGGTTCATTGGGCTGGCGCGCCAACGAGACGAACATTCTGCTGCATGGGCATTGCCACCAGAAAGCGCTTTGGGGCACGGGCGATACGCTCGAACTGCTGCGCCGCATCCCTGGCGCAAATGTTGCCGAGCTGGATACGGGCTGCTGTGGCGTGGCTGGCAGCTTTGGCTATGAGCATTACGATATCAGCCTGCGCATCGCCGAAGATCGTCTGCTGCCAACCATCCGCGCTAATCCCGACGCCATCATCGCTGCGCCGGGAACATCCTGCCGCGCCCAAATCTATGATGCGGGCTTACAAGCTCGCCATCCCATCCAGATCGTGCTGGATGCGTTGCTGCCCGCTGCCCAGCATTCGCAATAGCCTCTGTGCCTGACAGCCCCACTGCGGTTACAATACAGCGCGACTCGTCTGCAACCCGGTGCGCGCCATGCCAGCCATTGAGCTTGTCGAACTTTCATCCATGCGCGACTTTCTGGCGCTGTCCGCTGTTCGCGTGCAGCCCTCCCAGCGTCGCTTCACCAAGAATCTGATCATCACCTATTTGCAGTCGCGTCATCCGGCTGTAACCAGTTACAGCGTGCAGGTGGAGGGAGAACTGGTCGGCTTCGTCATGTTGATTCATGCCGAAAATCCCGCCCAGTGGATCATTGAGCGCCTCACGATTGACCGCGATCGCCAACGCCAGGGCATCGGCTATGCTGTCGCCGACCAGCTCATCGACATGGTGCATGGCTTTGATCACAGCGAGATGGTCATAGCCCGTTATCAGCCAGAAAACGAGGCGGCGCGCGCCCTCTTCGCCAAGCTTAACTTTGCCGAGCGGGACGAGATGTTTCGCGGACGCAATATCGCCCTGCTTGAATTCGAATTTGAAGAGGCAGACGAAGAAGAATCGGACGATGACGACGACCAGGATGACGAAATCGACGCTGCCGACACAGACGACGAAACGGACTAGCCATGGCGCAGCAGCCGACGCTCCTGCCAGAGATCATCCGCCGCCGCCTCGAGCAGCTTATGTTGGTGGCGCGCACGGTGCGTGCCGGCGCAGTCAAGGGCGACCGCCGGTCTGTCAAGCGCGGCGCCAGCATTGAATTCGCCGACTACCGCAACTATGCGGCCGGCGACGACCTGCGCCAGCTGGACTGGAATATCTATGCACGGCTGGAGCGACCCTATATCAAGCTGCTCGAAGATGAAGAAGATCTGGCGGTGCACATCCTGGTCGACGCATCGGCCAGCATGGACTTTCCCGCGGATGGCGAACTCGACCAGCACAAGCTGCTCTTTGCCAAGCGAATCGCCGCCGGGTTAGCCTACTTGTCGCTGACCAGTGGCGACAGGCTGTCTGTGGCGGTACTGCGTGATGGTGCGCCACGCCAATTCGGCCCCGCGCGGGGCAGAGCGCAGAGCTTGCGCCTGCTGCAATTTGTGGGACAGATCGATGCGGTCGGCCTGGTGAATCTGGATGTGGCGCTCGCCGATTTTGCCCAGCGCGCTCGCCCGGGTTTGACGCTGCTAATCAGCGACATGTTTTCGCTGGATGGGCAATATCGCGACGGCTTGAATGCGCTGTTGAGCCGCGGGCACGAGGTGGCAATCGTGCATGTGCTGGCGCGCGAAGAACTGCAGCCGCAGGTGACCGGCGACCTGAGCCTGGTCGATGTAGAAACGACGCTGCAGCAAGAAGTTACGCTGGATGGCGCGATGCTGTCGGTGTATCAGCAACGTCTGCAAAGCTGGCGTGACGAATTGCGAGGCGACTGTAGGCGGCGAGGCCTGCACTACTTTCCGCTGGTTACAGACGCTGCCTGGGAACAGTTGATCCTGCGGGATATGCGCCGGGCGGGCTTGGTCAAGTAGGGACAGCCAACCTCGCGCCCACGATAGACCTAAGTCCTTCCAAATATTCCCTAGTTGGCGGGATATACAGCCCGGAAATCATCGCCGTCAAGTCGATGCCGTCATCAATGTCATCCCAATAAATGGACAGCCCGTAGAGTCGATAGTTTCGCTTCTCATCGTCTGTGGCCGATTCGAGCAGCGGAAAAAAACTCAGCGGTACGCCAATGATGCGCCCGTCCGCCAAGTCGACCATGACATGGGTATCCGTGAATCGAACGCCACGCGCTTCATTCCGCGTTTCGTGAATCACTGGTTCTTGCATCGCTGTGTCCCTCTCCCAGGCGCACGCCAACTTAGTCTACCTTATCTTACCGTGGATTCGCTCCCACTCGAAGGCGATCGCAGCGTGATTGGCGCGAATCAACTCACGGATCTTGCGCAGTTCTCGATTTGAGAAGCCGTAATTCATCGTAATTCGAAGCGTATCGAGATAGACGCGAACATGTTGGTTGCCCTTACGCACATGAACATGGGGCGGCGGATGGTCATTAGTATGGATCAACACATCGAATCCGTGCTGCCGTCGGTTCAAGATCGTAACCATGCTGCCTCTCGAAATCGATAGCCAAGCGCTCAAATGGCGCTGACAAATTGAGCGACCTAGATCGCCACCAGTCCGCCGTCCAGCGCCAGCGCATGCCCCGTCACGAAGGACGCGGCGTCTGAACAAAGCCACACCACGGCCGCCGCGATTTCCTCCGTTGTGCCCAGCCTGCCCATGGGGATCCCTCTGGACATGATGGCAGCCATGCGTGGATCTGCCGCCACAGCCATCTGCACCATGCGCGTATCGGTATAGGCCGGGCAGACGGCGTTGATACGCAAGCCCGCCCGCGCATAATCCAGCGCCGCCGACTTGGTGATGCCGACCACCGCGTGCTTGCTGGCTGTGTAGGCAGCTGCCTTTGGCGCGCCGATCAAGCCGGCCACCGATGCCATGTTGACAATAGCGCCGCTGCCTTGTGCCAGCATGACATCCAGCTCGGCTTTCATGCAATTCCATACGCCGCGCAAGTTCACCGCCAGCACGATATCTAGCATGTCATCATCGGCTTCGTGCAAGCGATGGTCGAAAGAGCCGGCGATGCCCGCGTTGTTGACCGCCGCATCCAGACGCCCATATTCTGCCAGTGTCGCGGCGACCATGGCGCGGGTTTCATCTGCATGCCGCACATCGCACTGCGCAAAAAACGCCCGTCCGCCCGCGTCGATGATCTGGCGGACCGTGTCCGCGCCGCTATGTTCATCAATATCCGCCACGCAGACGGCTGCGCCCGCCTGTGTCAATGCCAATGCGCAGGCTTGCCCGATGCCATGCGCAGCGCCCGTAACCAGCGCCACCTTGCCGTTCATATCCGCCATGTTCGCGCTCCTGGTCGGTCTCCAAGCTCTTTGGCTTAAAGGTACACGAGACATAGGTATATCCGCAGCCCTTTGGGAAGTGTCTGGAGATGGGCAGGCGCAGCGGACAAATTCAGTAGTTTGCGCGACTGTGCTACAATCACGGTGGCATGCTTTTCTTGAAGGTTTTCCCATGATAAACGACCCCATCCTGCTCAATGACTGGCACGCTGTTTTGCCGCTGTCTCAGTTGGAGGCGCAAAATGGCGTGGCTGGCGTGCGTCTGCTGGGCGAGGACATCGTCATTTGGCGCGCCGGCGACCACATCCGCGCTTGGAAAGACCTGTGCCTGCATCGTGGCACGCGCCTGTCTCTGGGCGAGGTGCTGGAGGACGACACGCTCCAATGCCCCTATCACGGCTGGACCTACGATGAGAGCGGCGCGTGTGTGCGCATCCCGGCGCATCCAGAGCAAAAGCCGCCAAGCAAAGCGCGCGCCTTCACTTACCACGCGGCTGTCGCCTACGATTTTGTCTGGGTTTGTCTGGGCGAACCAGCCTATGGCATCCCTGAATTTGAAGAATGGAACGACAGCGCCTACCGAAAGGTCTTGTGCGGCGCTTACGAGTTCCAGGCTGCTGGACCGCGCATGGTGGAAAACTTCCTGGATGTCGCGCACTTCCCTTTCGTGCACGAGAATATCCTGGGCACGCAGCAGCGCCCAGAGATTCCCGATTATCAAGTCGTCACCGATGAGCGGGGCATCACCGCCAACAACATCCGCGTCTTCCAGCCCAACCCGGACGGCTCGCATATTCCCAACTGGGTTACCTATACCTACAAGGTTTATCGTCCGCTGGTCGCCTATTTTCGCAAAGAAGCCGCAGAGAAATTCGCTATCCTGCTGATGGTTACGCCCATCGAAGAAGTGCGCTCGCTGATGTGGATGTGGATGGTCATGACGCAAGCCGACAGCAGCGACGACAGCCTGCGCGCCTTCCAGGACGAGATCGCCATGCAAGACCTGCCTATCGTCGAGTCGCAGCGTCCGGAATTGCTGCCGCTGGATTTGCAGGCCGAACTGCACCTGCGCAGTGACAAGACGGCGATCGCCTACCGCCGCTGGCTGAATGAGCTCGGCTTGAGCTTTGGGACGAGCTAGGGCATTGTGGCGCACAGTTGAGGCAGCCGCGGGAAGGACGATCCTTTGAAACGCAAACATGGCGTCGTCACGGACGACGAACTGCGCAAACGGGCACAAAAGAAATTATCCGCGCGCCAGGAAGTAATCCAGCACCTTGCCAGCTATGTCATCGTCAATCTGCTGCTGTGGACGATTTTTCTTGCGACATGGCGCGGATTTCCTTGGCCCCTGTTTGTTACAGGCGGCTGGGGCATAGGCTTGTTTAGTCAGCTTGCCGATTATTATTACAAACACGGCCCGGGCGCAGAGAAACGCGCAACTGAACTGGAAGCCGAAGTTATCCGGCAGCGGCGCTTGGCGCATGAGCGTGGCGAATTGTGGGACGGTTATGCTGAGGACGATGAAGATGGCGCGAGCGTTTACGAATTGCGCAATGTCAAGGCGGCGGGGCTGCGCTTGAGCGACGATGGCGAATTGATCGACGAGGCGGAATATCTGCGGCAGCAAGAAACTCGCTGACTTGCGCAAGTCATTGATCGCCGTTCTGGTCGGCCTGTCAGTGGGCGATGCGTCTGCCCGCCGATTTGCCATCTACATACGCGGCTGCAATAGTGCTACAATCAATGGCGTGGGCAAGTAGCAATGGAACGGGCATGATTCGCCTCAAACGACGCAACACCGCCTGGCTGATCGTGATGGCCATGATCATTGGCTTGGCGCTGCTGGCGGCGCCGGTGTCGGCGGCTGTGCAACTTTCGTTGATTGGCGCGCTGGCTGTTGCGGTGATCGCTTCTATGATCGAGCTGGGCCCCGAGCGCGAGACCTTGTTGCAAGTGTTGCATCGGGCGCCTGTACGCCGGCGCATCACCCCCCAGGCGCGTGAAGCAGCAGAGCGAGCGGCCGCGCGCGCAGGCTACTTCAATCGCAGTGGCATCGTCATGCTGGATATCGGCTTGATCGCCATGCAGACGGGCGCGGAAGGCATGGCCATGCGCCGCACACGCAATATCTCCAAAGACGATGATGGCGCGCGCCCCTTCATCACGCTTTTTGTCTTGCCAGAAGAAGCCGAACGCCAAGCCCTGATTCGCTATGAAATCTACAACCATCTGGGCGAAGAGCAATATGTGCACGAGATGAAAACGTACCTGCGAGAAGGCGAACTGAGCCTGCTCGCCGACCATCACCTGCCGCTGGCGGGCAATCGCGGCGTCGATGGCAACGGCGACTGGGACCTGCGCGTCTATGTCGACAACAGCCTCATCGGCATGCACAATCTGATGCTGGCGCCGTCGGTGACCGAACGTCGCCGCCGCTTGAGTGGCGATGCTGATGTGGGCGACGAGCAGCCCAGCCGCCGGCGCAACCTGGCCGATGCCGTCATCGTTGAAGAACCGGAACAACCACAGACTGCCCAGCTCAAAGACTTGCTGCAACAGCCCAGCCAGCCCAGCCCATCCAGCCGCCGCTCGCTGCGTGGGCGCTAGATCGAACAAAGGCAGGCGCATGTCGGACAACCGCAACACCTGGTTTCTCGCCTTTATCTTGATGGCCTTGGGCGCGGTTGCCTTGCTGGGCAACAGCTTCCCCGTCATCCTGGTGCTGCTGGGTTTGCTCTTCCTGGTGCGCCAGTTCGACAGCGAAGACAGCAGCAGCAACCTCAGCAACAGCGCCGCCGCCGACCGCTACGATTACAGCTATCCTTACGAGCAAGACGAAGACGAAGACGACTACGAGATCTTTCATCAGCAACCAGCCAGCGCCGAACAGCGAGTTTATCGCCATGCCCTCGATTCGGTGATGCGCGTCGGCTTGAATCCGGACGAAACCGAAGTGCTGGCAGTCGATATTGGCTTGCTCACCACGCGGGGCGACAGCTCGCCGCAAGTTTATCGCACCTGGTCGCTTCCCGATGATATCGACTACATCCAGCCCTTCGTCCAGCTGCGCGTGCCGATGGAGGCAGTTGGCAATATCCGCTTCGAGATACTTGATGCGCGGGGCGCGCCTGTCTATATCCACGAAGATGGCTTCCAGCTGCGACGCGGGCGCAACTTCCTGACGCCCAATACACGCATGCCTCTGCACGATCAGATGGAGCTGGATGGCAAATGGACATTGCGTATCGTGGCCGATGGCGTCGACATTGCCGAGCATCACTTTGAATATGCCGAAGCTACCAGCGCCAGCATTCGCAGGCACATGGGCGAAGACGGCGAGATCAATGCCGAGATGCAAGCGGCTATCGGCGAATCGCGCCCGGGCAAAATGTCGCTCGACGACCTCTTGGCTTTTCAAGATGACGAAAGCGAAAGCCAGCGCAGCGTCCGCTAATTCTACCGCTCCGCCAGCACCAGCACATACGCGCCGACTGTATCGGGGTTGCCTTCGCTGCCGCTGAATCGCCGCGCGCGGATGGTGTACATGCCGGTTGTCGGCAGCGAGTAGTTGGCGATCAGCGCATTCTGGTTGTTGCCGCCATCATCGTTGCCTGCCACCACCTCCTGCGCATTGTTCAGCAGTTCCAGATAGGCATCCAGGTTGCCATCGACGCGCGTCATGGAGATGGACACGACTTCGCCGGCGCGTCCATAAAAGACATACAGGTCGTCTGGATTGTCGGCGCTGATCTGGCCCGTTACGCTGGTGCCATAATTTAATGTGGCGGTATCGGGCGGCAATTCCAAGAAGGGAGTATCCAGAATGTCCAGCGCCAGCCGAAATTCTCCGCTGGTTGGGCCGGTTGCGCCTTCATACCGTGTGGCGATGATGTGGTAGCGACCGTTTGTGGGGATGCGGTAGTCGGCGATGCGCGCATTCTGACCTTCGCCGCTGTCATCATCTTCGATCAGCGACTGGAAATCGATATCCGCCAGCGTGACATAGGCATCGAGGTCGCCGCTGCCGCCGCGCTCCAGATCGATCGAAACTAGATCGCCCGCCTCGGCTGTGAAGCTGTAATAACGTGAGACATGCTGGTTGTCCAGGCTGCCTATTACACTCTCACCATAGGCAATCGGCAAGGGTGCCAGGCGGGTGCTGCCGCTGCCGCTGCCCGCCGTTTCTTCCAGCGTGAGCACGAAGCTGCCGGCGCTGTTGTCATAGCGCGTGGCCACGATGATATAGGTGCCGCTGCGGGCGATGATCAGCGCGTCGATGACTGCGTTGCGCGTGTCGGCGCCGGTTTGATCGTCATTTTGGGCGATGACGAAGCGCTCGCCATCGACGACTTGCAGATAGGGGTCGAGCGTGCCCGACGAACGCAGCATGGATATCGTCAGGATGTCGCCTTGCTGCGCCTGGAATGTGTAATAAACCTCCGGGCTGGCATCGCTGATCGTGCCGATGACCGAGTCGCCATAACGCAAGGTGCTGCCCCGTTCAGACAGCACGCCTTTGCGGTTCAGCCGCAGCGCATATTCGCCGATGCTGCTGCCCAGCTGGTATCCGAAGCGCCCGACGATGATGAAATAGCGCCCGGTGCGCGAGATGGTGAAGTCGGTCTGCGCGCCCAGCCCGTCCGCCGCGTCATCGTGCCACAGCGCCATCTCGCCCGTCTCGTCAAAAACGCTGAGCACAGGGTCCAGGTCGCCGCTGATGGCGCTCAACTCAAAGCCGATGACCTCGCCGCGCAGTCCATCCAGGAAGTAGACATCGCGCGGATTGGCATCGTCCAGCTGCCCGCGGATGCTGCCATCCTGGCTGATGCTGGCCGCGTTCGCTTGCAGGTCGCGCGCTTGCGCGTGGCTGACCAATGGCAGCAGCAGGCTCAGTAACAGCGCATAGATTACCCTAATCATGCCATCCATTTTAGCCCATTTTGCCTTGCCCTACTGGCTGCACGCGCCCGTGATATAATGCGCCTGCTATGATTCTTCCCGCCGATTGGCTGCGCTTGCCAGCTTTATGGTTTTGTCTGCTCGCCCTGCTGATGGTGGCAGGCGGTGGACTCCTGCGCGGACAAGATAATGAAGCCGACGATCTTGTGCATACGGTGGTCGCCAACGAAACACTCACTTCCATCGCCAGCGTCTATGGCGTCACGGTGTCAGAATTAATAAGCCGCAACAGCCTGGACAACCCGGACATCTTGTCGGTCGGCAAGCAACTCTTGATCTTCACGGCGGAAGAACGCAGGCAAAGGGCAGAAGCAAACCCCACAGCCGCTCTTGGCGAAGAAGAACCGGTCGCTGTTGGCGCTGGTCTATCGATGGATATCCTGGCTGCTGCGCCACTGACGCCGGCTGCTGCGCCCAAAGTTGATCCGACCGACCGAGGCTCCGAGCTTTGCCTGATTGTGTATGATGATCGCAACGACAATGGCACGATGGAACCCGGCGAGTCTCTTTTGGCAAATGCCACCATCCGGCTGTTGGATAGCGCTGGACTTGAGCAGCAGCGAATCGTCAGCGCATCCCAACCGCATTGCCAGCGCGATCTGCCGCCGAGTAGCTATCAGCTTGTGGTCGGCGCGCCACCCGGCCATGGCTTGACAAGTCCCGCGAAATTGCAAATCCAGCTGCGCGAAGGCAGCCGCATCAGCCTAGAGATCGGCGCAAGACAAGGCAGGCAGACGTTTCCCGTGCCTGTACCTGGCGCTCCTGTTCCCGAAGCGACCGCTGTGCCATCAGACGCAGAACCAAGTGTGCTCTATGGCATGAGCGGTTTGCTGCTCTTGGCGCTGGCTGGCCTGGTGCTGGCCAGCGGCTTTGCGCTGGCGCTCTTTGTTCGGACGCGCTGATGTGTGGGTTGCGTATGCTGGCTCTGGCTGGTCTTCTACTCTGCAGCGCCGCGCTGAACGCTCAGGATCTCGGGCAGATTTGCCTGCTCGCGTATGCGGATTGGGACGAAAATGGCGCGCGAGATCTCGATGAGCCCGCCCTGAACCGGGGCATCGGCGCAGATCTGCTGAATGCGCGAGGCATCACGATCGCCAGCGAGTTGCTAGTCGATTCGCCTTTTGCGACCGATGGCTTGCTCTGCTTCAATCAACTGGATGCTGGCGATTATCGCCTGCGGCTGACCAGTGCAGAATACGCCGCCACAACAAACGCATCCAGGAGCGCGACTGTGCTTGTGGGCGAGCCGCCGCCACGCATAGAACTTGGCGTCTTGCCTCTCTTTGAGGACCCGCGCACCCAAGATCGCGGCACAGCGTTCACAGACGCCGAGACATTTGCTTTGCTGCTGGCTGCCGGCGCATTCGCCACGGCTTTGCTGCTGGCTGTCCTGACCGTTGTGCTGCTGGTAACAAAACCCGCGCGCGTGCTTCGCCTTTCCCCGACTTTTCGGGGAGGCCGAGGGAGATAGAAAGATGCCCCAATCTCCCAGCCTCTTTTTCTCGAGCGCCGATTTGCAACTGACGCGCGACAATCTCCAGCGCGAACCGGTAAAAAGCGCTTTGGCAATGCTGGATTCGCCGCCCACCGAGCCACTGGCGAAGGCGCAGATTCTGGCGCTGCGTTATGTCCTGCGTGGGCAGCCTGAAGATGGCGATACGGCGCTGGCGGTCTTGCGCGAGCTTGGATCAGCCCATGGCGAGGCGCCATGTTCTGGGCATCAGCTGGCGCTGGGCAAGCTGTCGACGCTGGCTATGCTGCGCGATGTGCCAGGCGGCGACGATGTGCTTGATGCAGAGATTGCGCGTTTGCCGCTGCCTTTGCATGAAGACGATGCGCTCGGCGAGCATTGGGCGGCTGCAGTCGCAATGGCGCTTGGCTGCCTGCTGGATAACGATGCGCATATCGACCGCGCCTGCGCTGCCTACCGCTGGGCAATCGACCAGCAGATCCACCCCGAGGGCTACATCAGGGGCATGGTCGACATGGAACACAAGCAAGCTGGGTGGCACAGGTACGAACGGCAGCTTTCTGCCACATGCGCGCTGGCAGCGATCGCGGAAATGGCATCACAGCGCGGCATTGACCTGTGGGCTTATGACAAACGCGCTGTCAGCATCCATACTGCTGCCGCCTACACCCACTATTACTACTATTTTCCCGAGCGCTGGCGCTGGGGAGAAGGCTTGGCGCGGGCGCACACCGAGACGGCCATGCGGCGCGAAGGCGCATTCTATGAGCTGGTCAATCGCCAAGAGCCACCGCGCGGCATTGAGGCGCTCTTCGCCGAGCAGCGACCATTCTTCTGTGCCTATGGTGGTGGATTGACCACGTTGACTCATGGCGCGCCCCGCCCCAAAAAACGTCGCTGGAAATTGTGGTGAGCAGCAAGGCGCAAACAGCCGATTCCTGTTCAGTCAGACAATCTGCAAATATGCCATGATTGCACTTGACAGGATATTTAAGTCAGGCTAAAAATATAGTTAGCATCGCTGAAATTGATTGTGGAGCGTTTTCTATGTTGCAATATCGCTGGCTGCTGGTTTTCTGCCTGCTGCTGCTTGTCGTGCCCAGCCTGGCTGCGGATACCTCGCTGCAAATCGTCGCCACTACCACGCAAGCCGCCGACCTGGCGCATCGTATCAGCGCGGGCGTCGAGGGCGTGCATATCACCCCGCTCATGGGCGCAGGCGTCGACCCGCATCTCTATCAGCCCACCGAATCCGACATTGCCGCCATGAACCAGGCGCAGATGGTCATCTACAGCGGCTTGCACCTGGAAGGACAATTCGACACAGTCTTCGCGGCGCTGGCCGAGCAGGGCGTTTCGGTCTATGCCCTCAGCGCGCCGGTCAAATCGGCGGGTTTCGTTATCGGCGGCTTCGACCTGTCTGACGAGCTGACGAATGTGGACGATCCGCACTTCTGGTTCGACCCGCGCAACTGGCAGTTGAGCGCGCAGGGACTGGCCGAGCGCCTGGCTATGCTCGACCCCGACAATGCTGCCGCATACCAAGCCAATGCCGATGTCTACAGCGATCAGTTGCAACTGCTTTTCGACTGGGCGGAGGCTGGTTTGACTTCAGTTGAGGCGGGGCAGCGCTACCTGGTTACCTCGCACGATGCTTTCCAGTACTTCGGCGCGGCATTCGGCTGGCAGATGCAAGCCATCCAGGGGCTTAGCACAGAAGACGAGGCCGGCGTCGGCGATATCCAGGAGACGGTCGATTTTGTCATCGCACACGATATCCCCGTGCTTTTCGTCGAGAGCAGCGTGCCGCCCGATACCATTGAAGCAGTGGTGGCGGCATTGCGCGCGCAGGGTCACGAAACACGCATCGGACTTCGCGAATTGTACGGCGATGCCATGGACGCGCCCGACAGCTTCGGCGGCGCCTACATCGGCATGTTGGCGCAGAATGCCCTGACGATCATGCAGTCTTACCAGTGCATGGGCGCAAGCGTGACTATCCCCGCCTGGCACGCCGACCTGCTGCCAGCGCCACCGGACGAGTTGTGGAATGCCGATTGCCATGCCTGAACCCGGCCAACTGGCGCTTGCCATCGACGATCTGACTGTCGCCTATGATCAGAAGCCTGCCCTCTGGGATATTGACCTGGAGGTGCCCAAAGGCGCGCTGATGGCGATTGTCGGCCCCAATGGCGCTGGCAAAAGCACCTTGATCAAAGCGGCGCTGAACTTGATCCCGCGGGCGGCTGGTTCGGTGCTCTTTCACGGACAACCCTACGAAGCGGCGCGACACCTGGTCGGTTATGTGCCACAGCGAGGCAGCGTCGACTGGGACTTCCCCACCTCGGTGCTGGATGTCGTAACCATGGGGCTTTATGGCAAGCTGGGCTGGCTGCGACGACCAGGACGGCGTGAACGCGCAAAGGCGCTGGCGGCGCTGGAACAGGTCGATTTGGTCGAGCTTGCCGGGCGGCAGATCAGCCAGCTTTCTGGCGGGCAGCAGCAACGCACCTTCTTGGCGCGGGCATTGGTGCAAGACGCGCAGATTTATTTCATGGACGAGCCCTTTGCCGCAGTCGATGCCATAACCGAAGCCGCCATCGTCAATATCCTGCGCGAGCTTAACAAACGCGGGCGCACCGTGCTGGTCGTGCATCATGACTTGCAGACAGTGCCCGAATACTTTGATTGGCTGACTCTGCTGAATGTCGAGGTCGTTGCCTCGGGCCGCACCTGCCAGGTCTTCACGCTGGACAACCTGCAGAAGACCTATGGCGGGCGCGTGGCCAGCTTGCATGGCGGGCAGGTATTGGCGGCGGGAGGCTGAGCATGACAGAACGGCGCGTCTGGCAGATGATCGCGGCGCTGCTGATGCTGGGTGTTCTGCTGCTGCCGCTGAGTCAGGCGCTCTTTGGTTTGCGGCTGACTTATACAGTGCGCGTGGTGGCGCTGGGCGGCTCGCTGCTGGGCGCATTGAGTGGCGCGCTGGGCTGCTTCGCGGTGCTGCGGCGAGAAAGTCTGCTGGGCGATGCCCTTTCGCATGCGGCGCTGCCCGGCGTGGCGGTCGGATTTTTGCTGGCGGGCAGGCAGCTGGGCGCATTGCTGGTCGGCGCGGGCATCGCCAGTTGGTTGGGTTTGCGTCTGGTGGCGGCTATCTTGCGGACGACGCGCATCAAGCAAGACGCGGCGCTGGGCATCGTGCTGGCGAGTTTTTTCGCGGCTGGCATCGCTTTGCTGACCTATATTCAATCGCTGCCCGATGCCAGCCAGGCCGGTTTGGACAGCTTCATCTTTGGGCAGGCCGCCGCCATCATTGAAAGCGATATCGCGCTGCTGGGCGGCATTGGACTGGCTGTGGCGGTCGTGCTGGCGCTGTTATGGAAAGAATTCAAATTGCTCACCTTTGATGCCGATTTCGCCAGTGCCGGCGGCTTGCGCGGCGGTTTGATCAATGCGCTGCTTTCAACGCTCATCGTCGTCACCATCGTGCTGGGATTGCAGCTGGCAGGCGTGATTCTGATGGTCGGCATGTTGATCGCGCCAGCTATCGCCGCCCGTCAATGGACGCATTCACTGGAGCAGATGGTCGTGCTGGCCGCGGCATTGGGGGCGTTTGCGGGTGGCAGTGGCGCAGTCATCAGCGCGCTGGACAGTGATATCCCCACCGGACCAATGATAATCGTGGTGGCTTTCGCGCTGGTCCTGCTGTCTATCACGCTGGCGCCGGGGCGTGGCGTAATCTGGAGTCAGCTGCGTCAACGCGAAAATCGCCGGAATTTTCGTTCTCGCCGACTGGAGCCGGGCGCATGATGGGGCTGGAACGCGCGCTGATTGAGATGCTGTTGCAATTTGTCACCCGCGACGAATTGAATGCCTTCTTGCGCTCGCCACAGCACACAGCGACCCTGGTCGGCTGTTTGATCGCCGTTTGTGGGGCGCTGTTGGGCACATTTCTGCTGCTGCGTGGCTTGTCGCTGACCAGCGATGCCATCAGCCACACCGTCCTGTTGGGCATTGTGATCGCCTTTATGCTGATGACGGGTGCTGGACTGGAAGGCGATACGTCGTCGCCCTGGCTGATCGTGGGCGCGGCGGCGGCTGGCGTGGGCACAGTCCTGCTGACCGAGGCCCTGCATCGCTCGGGGCTGGTTCGGCAAGACGCGGCGCTGGGCTTGGCATTTCCGCTGCTCTTTGCCATCGCCGTCATCCTGGTCTCGCGCTTCGTTGACGATGTGCACCTGGACGATGACGCCGTGCTGGTGGGTGAAATTGGCTTGGCTTGGGCGAATACCAACAGCCACTGCTTCGAACACTGTGGGGTGCTGCGCATCACGCCCGAACATCCCGCCGCCCAACAGACGCGCCAATGCGCCAACTGCCGCGAGCTGGGTATCAGTCCCCGCGACGAACGCGCCGAATTTAAGGAGGTTTGCGGCAATTGCGGCGTCTATTCTCCAGCCCAAGCCTGGAGCGCAGGCTTGCTGGACGAGGCGCCGACGCTGGTTTTCTTCCCCAAGTCCATCACCGTCATGCTGGTGATGACAGCATTGACGGTCGGATTCGTCGCTGTCTTCTACAAAGAGCTTAAGCTGACGACATTCGATGCCGCGCTGGCGAAGTCGCTGGGATTCCGTCCGGCCGCGCTTACTTATACGCTGATGGTCTTGGTCAGCCTGGTGGCGGTGGGCGCATTTGACGCGGTGGGCTCGATACTGGTGATCGCTTTTTTCATCATACCGCCCGCCGCAGCCTACTTGCTGACCGACCGCTTGTCTGGGATGCTGCTGCTGAGCCCGATTATTGGCGGGGCGGGCGCATTCTTCGGCTATGATTTGGCGCGTGGCCTGCTCTTTGGCATTTTTCCTGTCGCCGAGGGCATCGCCGCGCTCAATGCCATCTTCGGCTTGCAGCTGCGCGAAGCCTGGGATTCGTCCATCAGCGCATCTGTGGTGCTGACGATGTTCGTGATCTTCGTGCTGGTGTGGATTTTGTCGCCGCGTTATGGATTGCTTGCGTCGGCAATTCGCCGCGCCAACAGCCGCCGCCGTTTTGAGGATCAGGTTGTGTTGGCGCATATACACAATCACCAGGGCACGCCCAGCCACGCGATTGAATTGCAGGCTGCGACCCTGCACCTGCACTTTCGCTGGACGCCGCAGAAAATGAGCCGCGTTTTGATGCGTCTGCGCGCGCTGGGATTCCTGAGCCTGGAGGCTGGCAGCGCCATCTTGACACAGCGCGGCGACGCCCATGTGCACGCCTTCCGCAAACACATGCTGGTCGCGCATAATATTCCCGATATCGACCCGACACAGCCATGATTAGCTTGATCGTCACAGTGCTCAACGAAGGCGACAACATCCGCCAGCTGCTCGATTCGATCGCCGGGCAGACGCGCCCACCAGACGAAATTGTCATCGTCGATGGCGGCAGCGCCGACAACACCGTCGACATTCTGCGCAGCTATGCTGAGCAACTGCCACTGCGCCTGCTGACCGCCGAGGGCTGCAACATCAGCCAGGGACGCAATCTTGCCATAGCCGAAGCCAGCGGTGACATCATCGCCGCGACCGATGCCGGCCTGCGACTGGATGCGCATTGGCTGGAGAGGATCACCTCGCCGCTGCTGGATAACGATACGCTGAGTGTGGCGGCTGGCTTCTTCCGCGCCGACCCGCAAACGCGCTTTGAGATCGCCCTGGGCGCTGCCACCTTGCCGCTCGTGGACGAGATCGACCCGGGCAATTTTTTGCCCAGCAGCCGCAGCATCGCCTTTCGCAAGCGCGCGGCACAGGGCATCGGCGCTTATCCCGAATGGCTGGATTATTGCGAAGACCTGGTTTTTGACCTGCGACTGCGACTGGCAGGAGAGCGCTTCGTCTTCGTGCCGGGGGCGGTGGTTTACTTCCGTCCACGCACGAGCCTGCGCAGCTACTTCCGCCAATATTATTTGTATGCGCGCGGCGATGGCAAAGCCGACTTGTGGCGCAGGCGGCATTTCGTCCGTTATGCGACCTATCTGGGTCTTGTGCCAGGCATCGGTATCGCTGGCTGGCTGGTGCATCCGCTGTTGTGGATTGGCTGGCTGATCGGCGGCATGATCTATCTCTTTCGTCCCTATCGGCGCTTGCCAGTCCTGATGGGCGCTGCGGATCTTCGCTCGCTGGCGGCCTGGATACAATGTATCGCCTTGATCCCGCTGATGCGTCTGCTGGGCGATATGGCGAAGATGCTGGGTTATCCGCAGGGATGGCTTTGGCGACTTCGACAAAGGCCTGTCGATTGGAAACGGCTAACTGACTAGGCAAAAAGAGCAAATGATGCAGCAGGATGATGCCGATTTTGAACTTCGCTGGGTGGCGCTCAGCCTTTCGCTCAATATCGGTCGCAAAAGCCTCGACAAACTGCTGAATCGCTTTGACGGCGATCTGTCGGTACTGCTCGCTGCGCCGCGGCACGAATTGCTGCGCGTTCCGGGCATCGGCGTGAAGCTCGCTGGCAAGATAGCCGCAATTGACCTGGACGAAGTCGCCGCTGCATTGCGCCGCTGGCAGCAGCAGGGCATCGCCATCCTCACGCCGCGACATCCGCAGTATCCAGGCCCCTTGCGCGAGCTGGACGATGCGCCGGTCTTGCTCTTTGCGCGTGGCTGCCTGGACGACCAGTTGTGGACGCGCACGGTGGCGGTCCTTGGCACGCGCGAGCCTTCCTCGACCGGACGCAACCTGACGCAAGAACTGGCGACGGAGTTGGCGCGGGCTGGCATCACGGTCGTGAGCGGCCTGGCGCTGGGCATTGATACAGCCGCTCATACCAGCGCGCTGGACGAAGGCACTGCCACTGTGGCTGTGCTGGGCAGCGGTCTGCTGAATGTGTATCCGCCCCATAATCGCGGGCTGGCAAGCCAGATCGAGCAGCGCGGGCTGATGCTCTGCGAGGCGCAACCGCAACAGGCTGTCAGT
Source organism: Chloroflexi bacterium bin20 (assembly GCA_002238485.1). Lineage (GTDB taxonomy): Bacteria > Chloroflexota > Anaerolineae > Aggregatilineales > Phototrophicaceae > UBA6055. The sequence continues at coordinate 134,353 of MPMG01000003.1, forward strand.
GCGCAGCGGCTGGTGGCGCGCAACCGAATCATCAGCGGGCTGGCAAATCAGGTCGTGCTGGTCGAATCGCAACTGGGCGGCGGCGCGATGCATGCGCTGCGATTTGCCAAAGCCCAAGGCCGACCTATCTTCACATTCGACCTGCCAGCCAGCGGCAACCAGGCAGCGCTGCAAAATGGCGCAAACAAGCTCTGTGCCGAAGACCCGCTGTCTGCGCTGCTGGGCACAGGCTCGAAATTGTCCGCTGGCAAATGAGCCAAGCAGAGAAAATGACTGCTTAGAACATTTGACACAGAAACAGATGTTCCTGTATACTACTAGCGAGGTACGAGACAGGGGCAAAGCAAATGAAAGATTTCCACCAGTTATCGGCGCGGCAGCAGCACATGCTGCGATTCATGACGGCGTTTGTACGCGAAAATGGCTATCCGCCCAGCATCCGCGAGATTGGCGATGCATGCCTGATCGGCTCGACTTCGGTGGTCAATTACAACTTGAACAAGCTGGTCGATGCCGGCTACATCGAGCGCTCGGGCAGGGTGTCGCGCGGTTTGCGAATCCTGCGCAGCATCCCGGGCCTGCAATCGGCAACCGTGCTGGCAACCAGGCAGCCGCTGCAAGTTCCGCTGGTCGGGCGCATTGCCGCTGGCGAACCGATTTCGCTGCCCGATGATATCGCCCATCACATCGACGAAGACGATTACATCAGCCTGCCTGCGGCGATGCTGGGCAATGTTGACGCGAGCGAAGTCTTCGCGTTGACCGTGCGCGGCGATTCCATGATCGACGCCATGATCCAGAATGGCGATGTTGTCATCCTGCGTCGGCAGAATACCGCCGAAAATGGCGATATGGTTGCGGCCTGGCTGAAAGAAGACAGCGAAACCACCTTGAAGCATTTCTATCGCCGCGGCGACATGATCGAGTTGCACGCCGCCAACCCAGCTTATCAGCCGCTGCAAGTTGTGCCCGACAATTGCGAGATCAAAGGCAAGGTGCTTTCCGTGATGCGCACTTACGCCTAAGAACCAGCAATACCCAGTTCTCGTTGGGCGCTCTGGCACAGACGGGCTCCGCCAGCCACCAGCCACTGCTCAAGGGTGTCGCTCTTTGCGGAGCGGGCCACGGCGTCGCTGTAGATGCCGACTCCCCATCGATAATAAGCCTGCGTCTCTCGCGACCAGCTTTCACGCGACTGGCTGATGACGGCTGGTCCGCCATTGTAACAAGCCAGCGCCAGGCCGATCACGCCGCCCGCCGCCCCCGCACAATAATTCAAATAGTCGCCGCCTCGCCGCGCATTGGTATCAGGATCGATCATGTCATCGCTCTCGGCGAAGTGAAATGGCATCACCTGAAACAAGCCTCTTGCGCCCGCACTGCTGATCACGCTGGGATGCCCGCAGGATTCAATCTGCATCACAGTGGCCAGCAAGTGCGCGTCCACATCCGATCGCGCCGCCCATTCGCCGATCTCGTCTGACCAGTGCCGCACCGAGGGCGCGAAGAAAGCCGCTAGCTCAAGCTTGTGATGTCCTGGCAACAGTCGCAACGCGATACTCGCTGCGTCATCCCAAAAGGGCGTCGATGCCAGCAGCAGCGCCAGCGCGATCGGCAGCCACAGCGGCACATAATAGACCTCGCCTCGCTTGATGATGCGCCACCCGCCGCGGATCTGCGCAATGCTCAAACGCAGCCAGCCGGGAATCGCCGCCAGGCCTCGTCTGGCTCGCTTCCACCAGCCCCGCACCCCGAACCTTCTTGCGCCTTGTGTCTGCGAAGTCAATTTGCGTCGTTGCCTCAGTCGCTGGGTCCTTTTGCGTATCCGATGGTAACACAGACAATCTGCGCTTGGGACTGGGACAGGCGCCGACTGCTGTCTGTGCCGCGCGCATTTTTGCGATTACAATGCCGCTGGAGGAACTTCATGATTGTCCAGAGAAATCCAGCATGAGCCAGCTGTCATTTCGCAAGCGACTGCAGAACGGCAGTCCCATCCTGGCAGATGGCGCCATGGGCACGATGCTGCATCAGCATTCCCACTCTCGCGCCGACGCCTGCTTTGACGCCATGAACCTCGAAGCGCCCGATGTCGTGCGCAGCATCCACCAAGCCTATCTGGAGGCCGGCGCAGAATTGATCGCCACCAATACATTCGGCGCCAACAAGTTCAAGCTGGCGGGCGCGGGCAAAGCCGATCAACTGGCGCAGATCAACCACATCGGTGTGCAGTTGGCGCGAGAAGCCATCGCAAAGAATGGAGGCGAGGCCTTTGTCGCTGGCTCGGTGGGGCCGCTGGGCGTGGGCATCGCGCCTTTTGGAGCTGTCTCACAAGAAGAGGCGCGGGCAGCCTTTGCGCTGCAGCTGGCGGCTCTGCTGGAAGCGGGCGTCGACTTGATCCAGTTCGAGACCTTCCGCGAGCACAAAGAGCTGCTGCTGGCGGTGGCGGCGCTGCGTGATCTGTCGCCTGCGTTGCCTATTATCGCTCAAGCCACTTTTTATCACGAGAATCTGAGTTATGCGGGCTATCCGCCGGCGCGCGTCGCCAACGATCTGGGGCGGGCTGGCGCGGATGTCATCGGCGTCAACTGTGGCAGCGGCCCGGCCGGGATCACCGAAGCGCTGCGGCAGATGCGCTTTGCCTTGCCCGATGCTGTTTTCTCCGCCATGCCCAACGCGGGCTTTCCCGAGGTGGTGGGCGGACGCATCCTCTATCCGGCCAGCGCCGATTACTTCGCCGATTTCGCTGCCAGTGTGGTCGAATTGGGCGCGACGGTGGTGGGCGGCTGCTGCGGCACCAAACCCGAACATATCGCTGCCATGCGCGCTGCACTGGATGCGCCGCCCCGCGCTGCCATCGACCTGCATATCGCTGATATCGCTCGCGAACAGGAATCTCAGGCAGCTGACGCCCCGACCGAGCTGGCAGAGCGATTGGCAGGCGGTCTCTTCACCACCACAGTCGAAATGGCGCCACCACGCAGTTATCGCACCGAACCGCTGTTGCAAGCCGCGCGGCGTCTGCGGGCGGCCGGCGCCGACCTCATCAATGTGGCCGATACGCCGGCTGCGCGCATGAAAATGAGCGCTTGGGCGGTCGCGCATCTGCTGCAAACGCAGATCGGCATTGAAACTGTGCTGCACTTCCCCACGCGCGGTCGCAATATGCTGCGTGTCCAGGGCGACTTGCTGGCTTCTCACGCCTTGGGTTTGCGCAACCTCTTCGTCGTACTGGGCGACCCCACGCGCATCGGCGACTTCCCCGATGCCAGCGATCTAAACGATGTTGCGCCATCGCGACTCATCCATGTCATCAAGCAGGGCATGAATCGTGGTGTTGACATGGCGGGCAACAGCATCGGCAAGCCCAGCAGCTTCACTGTCGGCTGCGCATTGAATATGGGCGCGGATGATATCGACCGCGAGATACGGATCTTGCGCAGGAAACTGCAAGCTGGCGCCGATTTCGCGCTGGGGCAAGCGGTCTTTGAACCCGCCCGCATACGCCGTTTTCGGCAGCGCTATGCAGCGCTTTGCGGAGAAGCATTTGCGCTGCCCGTGCTGATGGGGGTGATGCCGCTGCGCAGCCTGCGACAAGCGCGCTATTTGCACAACGAAGTGCCCGGCATCAGCATCCCCGCTGACATCATGGCGCGCCTGGCTGCCGCTGGAGACGAAGCGCCGCGGACGGGCTTGCATATCGTGCATGAACTGCTGGAAGAGATGGCGAGCCTGGTGCAGGGCGTATACATCATACCAGGCGGCGACTATGAGTTGGCGGCGGAAGTGGTCGCATACATCAGAGAGCGGGGGAGCTTTCAATGACGCAAAAGGGCGCAATGCCCGGCATTGGCACGATCGCCCTTCATGTGGTGGTGATTGACAGCGACTTTTATGCGCGCCACGCCATCAATGCCTACTTGGCTTGGGACCGACGCACGCGCGTAGTCGGCAAGTTCGCGCGGCTGGACGATTTTCACGATGCCTTGGGATCGGGCCTGTTCAAGGTACAGCCCAATGTCGTGATTATTGACGCCAGCGACAGCGCGACCGCCGATCGTTTGCGTGGCGCAATTGGCAAGCTGCAAGCTGCGATTGATGGGCTCAACATTGTTTGCCTGGCGCCTTTCGCAGACGCGGATTATCTGTTCGCGGCGGCGGACAGCGGCGCAAGAGCCTACCTGCTGAAGGCTGATGCGCGTATCCATATCGCCTGGGCGCTCTGCCATGTGGCGCTGCTGGCTGGCGAAGACTTTCTCATCAGCGCGGGCGTGGCCGACGAAGCCGCCAATCTGCGCCATCCGCGCTTGCAGAAGTCGCGATTCTTGGCCCAGCCACGCCCCTACAGGAATATGACGCCGCGCATCCGCCAGGCGATTGAGCTGTATGCGGTGGAAGGCATGCCGCAGAAGCTGGTCGCGCATGAGATGGACATTGAAGTCGAAACTGTGCGCGACTATATCAGGCAAGCCTACGATATTTTGGACGCCCTCCACGCAGACGACACAGCGTATCCGCTGGACATGCACCGCCAAGAGATCGCCTTCATGCGCATTACCGCGCTGGCGATCCCCGACGACTCAGGTCGAGCTAGGTAATCGCGGAATCGGTTTCCGAGCTGTCTTCGGCCCCGAGCTCCTGGGCGCGTCTTTTGCGCAGCTCAGTCATCACCTGCGTTCGCGTCAGCAGCACCGATCCGTCGCCTTCGTGTTCGAGTGCGTCTGGCACGGCCGCATGTCCCGATTCCAGGTAGGAGACGATCGCCTCGCTGAAGGACTTGACTGGCGCTTCTTCGCCATATTGGTGGCGCAGCTCCAGCAGAACATTCATCAGCCACAAGAAGAGGTCGCCTTCTGTGCGTTGTGTCTTGCGGCCCCTGACGAGGTCCAGCACGTCATATTTGCGGATCAGGTCGATAGCCGGCTTGTAGATGCTGTGATACCAGTCGGCGGTTACTTCTTCGGTGGTCAGCGCGCGCCCCCACAGCTTTTCCAGCACGCGTTCGTGCAAGAAGATATGACCCATCAGCTCGTGATAACGGGCGGGCACCGTCAGTTCAATTGATTCGTGGTCGGTCACAGCGCGCGTCAAGCCCGTTTCATCGAGGAAGTTGGCATACGCTTCGGCCGCTTCCATCTGCTGTTCACTCATGCCCGGGCGCAGCGGCACGGTGGTTGGCAGCGCGACCACATGCGCCTGGATGGTCTTCGCGCCCAGTTGCCGCGCCACCGACACGCGGTGATTGCCATCGCGAACGAAATAGGCATCGCCCACCTTGTACAGCTCAATAGGTGGCGGACCTTCCTGGCTGTTGGCGAGAGCGTATACGCGGCTCCAGCGCTCTTTCAACTTGCTGTTCTTGGGCAGAAATGTCGCTGTGAAGTCTTTGTAGCGCCCCACGCTGCCGACGATATTCTCGAGCGGGATATCGCGCACGCCTTCGTAATGCTCTTCGTGCAGGTGCAGACGACTGCGCACTTCGTCAAAGTTCATCAGCTCGCTGTGCCGCCCAGTCAAGTGGCTCAACAGTTCTTGCCAAAACACGCGGTTCTGGATGGCTTGGAATTTATAGACACCTTCATTATAAAAGGTGCGGAAGTTCGCGTCTTCAGACATGTGATTCTCACTTTGTCCTTGTGTTTGCCAGCAAAGCCCGGCAACAATGCTAAATCACTGCGCTCAAGGCACAGACTATCAGACGCGGCAAACAACCAAGAACTTCCGGCTACTATAACACAGCAGCATTAGAGACGCGTAAAATTGTGGTGAAGAGAGGGACAATTGGTGGACGAATCAACAGCGCTGCGACTGAATGCGATCAACAACGCCTTTTATCGCCAGATATCGCGCGACTTTGACGCGTCCCGCCGACGTCCCTGGTCGGGCTGGACGCGCTTGCTGCGCTCTGTGCGGCTGCCGGTCGGATCAGTGCTGGATATCGGCTGCGGGAATGGGCGATTTGGGCGCTTCATGACAGACCAGCAAACGCAGCAATTTGACTATTGCGGCATCGACAGCAGCGCCGACTTGCTGGCCTACGCGAGCGCGCATTTGCAAGGCTTTTCGCATGTCCGCGCCGACTTGCTGGCACGCGACATTCTCATGCAGCCTTGGCCACAACGCAGCGCCCAGCTAGTGGTGTTATTTGGCCTGCTGCATCATGTGCCAGGGCTGGAAAGGCGGCGCAGTCTGCTGCGGGCGGCGGCGGATTGTGTGCTGCCCGGAGGTTGGCTGGCCTTCACAGCCTGGCGATTTCTTGAAAGCGCGCGCTTTCAAAGGCGCATCGTGCCCTGGAGCGACGAGTTTCAGGTGGAAGCAGGCGACTACCTGCTGGACTGGCGGCGTGGCTCCAGGGCGATTCGCTATTGTCATCACATAGACGACGCCGAACACGAGAGCTTGATCGCAGCGGCGGGCTTGCGAATTGTGGATGACTACCGCGAGGATGGCGGGCTGAATCGCTATACGATCTTACGGCGCGACTCAGCCGCTACATAACCCCCTCCCCAGGGCAGGAGAGAGGGCATCGTGGTGGCAACTGGCTAGCAGTTACCCTTGTTCAAGATGTAGGGCGCGGCCGCCGAGCGATTGTCGTTTTCGTTCGTTTCGGTGACTTGGTTTTTGTAGTCGACATGCAAGTTGATGTGATGCAACTCGCCGTGATACACCTTGGGCGTGATTCTCGCCTCAGCCACAACCGATTGACCTGGATCCAGCTGGCGGAATGCCGTTTCGGTTACCTCGCGCCCAACGCCATCGTGCCGCGAGTCGACGACCTCGATCAAACCGCCGCCAGAGCGAGCTGTGCCGATATTCTTCACGCGCACGCTAACGGTGTAGGTCTGATTGCAGGTGGCCGGATGCGGGTTGACGACAGGACCGCCTTCGATGATCAGGTTGGGACCAGTCGTTGGCACGACCGGCGCAGGCGGTGCAGCCGGCTGTGGGACGGCTGTCGGGATCGGCGTTGGCGGCAAGGGCGGAGGCTGGATGGCCGGCACATTGCTGGTATCGCCTATCGCATCCACGATGAAAGGCGCGATGAAACCGCTGCGCCCGTTGGGCAGTTCAATGAACCACCAACCTGTATTCCAACTGCTTACGCCTTTGATAGGCGCTGTATTGCCTTCCAACAGCGCGCCTATCAAAGGATAGGCGGTGGAATCGCCGTTGCGCACATTGGCGCCGGGCACTGTGACCACGATATACGGACCATCGTATTGAGGTGTGTCGTCGGCTTCTTCTTCCATGTCGTCTGCCGATTCCTCTGTCATGTCGTCGGCCTGCTCGTCCGCCATGTCGTCTGCGGCCTCGTCTGGCATGGCATCGCTTGCAGCTTCTGGCATCATGTCTATGACGAATTCGGGCGGATTGTTCTCGATGCGAACGGGGCTGACGCGCGCCACCGGCTGTGCCTCATCGCCCGTGTTGATCATCAACTGCAGCTCGTAAAGGCCATCGGGCAGCGAAGCCGTGTTCCAGGTGCCCAGCACATCATCTACGACAGCAGCGATGCGAGGCAATGTGGCCGGGAACCACTGTGATTCTTCGTCTTCCATAGCCATCGCGCCCAAGTCCAGCTCACGGAACTCGATGTACAAGTTGCGCAGCCCCGGCAAGTTGGCCGTGCCGCGGATATCGACGCTATCGCGAACCACATAGACCGGCGGAGGGAAGCTGATATTGGCCAGCGGGTCCATCATGTCGGCGTCGACGGGTTCAATCAGTGGGTCGCTGTCTTGTGCGCCCACAGTCGGGACGAGCAGCAGTATTGCCGCCAGTGTACAAATCAGTAGTCGAAATCGCATTGTCAAGCTTCCTCCTGAATTCAGAGCACGAGCAGAATTCTTCCGTCTGTCTATCCACTACTTTACCATACTCTGGTTGATGCGTATGCGCAATAGGCGACAACTCGGGCTGGCTGTGCTTGCAGCGTGGTTCAAGGCGCTGTCTTGCGGCCGAGTCTGTTCGTGCTCGCGAGCTTCCGCTAGTCTGTGGCTTGAATGCGAAGGTGGCAGTTGATCAATGACAAACCGCGCGATCGTCTCCATACGCGACTTGCACAAGACCTACGATGAAGGCGCTCGCTCGCGTTCCATCATGGCAGGCGTCAACATCGACATCTACGCAGGCGAATTTTTCGTGCTGCTGGGCGCCAGTGGCAGCGGCAAGAGCACCCTGCTCAACCTGCTAAGCGCCATTGACAGCCCCACGCGTGGGCATATCTGCATTGGCGAAACCGACATCACAGCGCTGAATGACCTGCAGAAAACGCGCTTTCGCCGCGACCATATCGGCATCATCTTTCAGTTTTTCAATCTCATCCCCACCCTGACAGCGCTGGAAAATATCACCCTGCCGCAAGAATTGGGCGGCTCGGCGCGCAGCACGATCGAGGCAAAAGCGCGCGGATTGTTGGCAGAAGTCGGCTTGGCAGAGCGCGCTGACGACTACCCGGACAATCTCAGCGGCGGCGAACAGCAGCGTGTGGCTATCTGCCGCGCCCTGCTGCACGAACCCCAAATCGTGCTGGCTGACGAACCGACTGGCAACCTGGATGAAGACACGGGTCGCGCCGTGATGCAGCTGCTGCTGCGCCTGACTCGCGACGCCGGCAAAACGTTGATCATGGCAACGCACAGCGCAGAGATCGTGCCGCTGGCACACCGCGTCTGCCGCATCATCGATGGTCAGCTGCATATCGAATCGAATGGACCAGCCGCAAGCGCCGCCCGACCCGCTGTGAAAATCTCTGATAACGCGCTAGAATAAAAGCAGTGGCTTGTCTGTAAGGGCACATTGCCCAAAACGAAAGGCAGCAACCGATGGATGACCCGGCAATCAATATCAGGGTAAAAGCCATCTTGGGCGAATTGCGCGATGTCAACAAGGCGCGCCGCCGCAGCGCTGTCATGAAGCTGGGCATGGTCGGTGGCGAACAAGCCCTGAGCGCCCTCATTCGCCTGGTCGAGAATCAGCAAGAAGACCTTATCGTACGCGGACGGGCGGCTTTGATGCTGGGCAAACTCAAAGACGAGCGCGCCGTGCCGCACCTCATCCGCGCTCTGGACGCGCCCGGCTTTCTCACGCCCTATCACGCCGCGCAGGCTTTGGGAAAAATCGGCGATCCCCGCGCTATAACTGCGCTGCAGAACCTCGCCGCCGGCAGTCGCGACAAAACCCGCAGCGCCGCGGTCGAAGCCTTGCGCCAACTGGGGCACGAGTCTGAATCTGCTGCCTATGGCGATGAGCATCCGCCCATCTGAGATTTCTGCGCGAATGCCCGCTCAATCATCCACAGCCCAACCGAAATTTTCTGTTTTGCCACGCCTTCGTCCAGGGCATTGGCTGCTCTTGCTGCTGCTCGTGTCGTTCCTATTGCGCTGCTTGCTGGTGCGCCAGGGGGGGCAATTGTTCAGCCCCGACGAATTGCGTTATGCGCTTCGCCCTGTCAACGTGGCGGACGCGCTCTATTCAGGCGATCTGGCTGGAGTTTTAGACGGCTTGCTGCGCTATCACGAGCATCATGGCTTTATCACAGCGGCGCTCGCCCCCGCCTATATTCATCGACTTGTGTATGGGCTGATCCCCAACAATGAGCTGAGTTGGGCGGCATATTGGCAGCAGCCCACCGGCGACTTTCGCTTTTCCGCGCTGCTGCTGTCGCTGCCATCGGTCTTTTGCATCGGCATGCTCTACATCCTGAGTCGGCGCGCAGGTGGCAGCCCTGCCGAGGCGCTGCTGGCTGCATTTTTCTTCGCGGCAGCCAACACGTTCTTCCTGTTTTCGCGCCATTTCATGCCCATCGATATCCCTGTGCTGATCGCGCTGGCGGGCATCTACTGCGCTCTGCACTGGCGCGACAACGGCTTCTTGTCTGCGGTCGGCGTGGGCATATTGGCTTTCCTGGTAGTTTGGGTCTATCACGGCTATGTGACGCTGGCGGCGCTGGTGGCGCTGGTATACGGCGTTTTCCTGGCGCGTAACACAACGCAAGTTATGCTGCGAGGCATCGGCATGGCGTTGGGCGGCGCGCTGATCTTCCTGCCGCTGCTGCTGTACAACCATTTCGTGCTGGGCATCGACATGCTTCAAGAGATGCGCTGGTTTTCGGAAACGGTCACGCTGGGCAGCTATGCAGAAGGTTGGCTCTTCCCCTTTATGTATCTGGGCGATGTAGAAAGTGGCTTGGCGCTGGTCTGGCTGTGTGGTCTGATCCTGGGCTGCCGGCGGCTCTGGCGAGAGCGCGGGTCGGCTGGGTGGAGCAGGGGATTGCTGTGGCTGGGCTGCCTGGCGGCGCTCTATCTGCTGATGGCATTCTTGTCGACTGGTTTGCAGCGCTTCGTCTTGTACGGACGCATTGCGCGCGCGCTGGTGCCTTTTATTGCCTTGTTCAGCGCCTGGGGTTTGCTGCCGATTCTGGCGCGCTGGCGGCCCTTGCATGTCGCTGGCTTTTGCGCGCTGGTGGCGCTGCTCGCGGCGGCGAATTTCATCCCGGCTCTGCAGCTGCAGCATCCGCGCGAGATCGCCCGGCAAGTCTATGCCGAATACGATGATGTGTCTTTTGAGACGACTTTCCACGAAGGCGCAAACACGCACGGCTTTCATCTGCCGGTTGTGCCCGAGGCGCGCTATCAATTGTTCAACGCCTCATTCTATTATCCCATCACGGAGATGGAGTCGCGACCCAATGGCGAAACCCTGGTCGAAATATCGCACCCTTTTAACCATCGGCTGTGGCAATACGAAGGCATGACGCCAGAGATGCGCGACATGGTACGCCGCGATCCCGTTATGATCTGGCTGATTGATTCGCATGCGGAGGCGCAGTGAAGCTCGGCTCGCGCATTCAGATGCCGCTTGCTGGTTTTGGACGGCTGCGTTCGCTGCATTGGCTGCTGTTGTTGATGCTGGTGTCATATGGCTTACGGCTGGCGCTGGTGCATCAGGGCGGCCAGATGTACAAACCAGACGAGACTCGGTATCGGCGTGCAGCTGGCATCGCCAACCAAATTTCTGCTTTCAAGCTCGCAGACGGGCTGGGCAATATGCTGCTATACGATCATCATCCCGGCGCAAAAGCGGCATTTACGCTCCCGGCGCTCCTGCATCGCGTTGCCTATGCCCTGCAGCCAGGCAATGAACAATCTTGGGATCAGTATTGGCGTGACAAGCACGGCGACTTTCGCCTGTCGGCTGTCTTCCTCGCGCTGCCCTCGGTCGTTTCAATTGGCCTGGTCTACCAGATCGCAAGACGGGCCGGCGGCGATGAACTGGAAGCGCTGTTGGCGGCGTTTGTGCTGGCGGCCTCCAACAGCTGGTTTATCTCATCGAGACACCTGCTGCCCTACGATATGTCGCTGTGTTTGGCGCTGACGGCATGGGCAGTGTCGCTGCGACGTCGAACTGACAACTGGACGCTGGGCATGATGGTTGGCTTTCTGCTTTGCGGCGCTTTCCTAGTCTATATGAATTACTGGCTGCTGGTCGGCCTGATTGCCTTGTTGGATTGCCTGACTCGCGCGAAGTGCTGGCGCGGAATGATTTTGCGGCTGCTGCAGCTGACGTTGGGCGCGGCGCTTTTGTTGTGGATTTACCTCGCGTACAACCTGGCAGTAGCGCAAATCAACCTGCCGAAAGAGCTGTCGTCGTTTGCTCAGTCGGTCACGCACGGTTCGTTTGACGAAGGCATGGTCTTTCCATTCCGCTATTTTGGCGATACCGAGGGCATCATGTCGCTCGTGTGGGCAGGGGGTCTCTTGCTGGCAGGCTGGTGGATTTGGCGTCGACGACTGCCGCCGCGACATCGGGCAACACGATGGATTGGCTGCTTGCTGGGGCTCTATGGCACTTTGACGCTCGTTTCCAGCGGGCTGCAGGTCTTTGTGCTGTATGGACGCAGCGTGCGCATTCTGCTGCCATTCATTGCGCTGGTTTGTGGTTGGTCCTTCGCAGCATGGCTTCGGCAGCGGAGCTACTTGCTGATGGCGCTGTTTGTCGCTGCGACTTGCGCCATCGCACTTTCCAATTTCACGTTGGTGGCAGGGCTGCGATTCCCGCGTGATTTTGAGCGTCGAGTGCTGGCTGAGTATCCAGATTATGCGACGGCGAGCATCTATACTGGGCAAAGGACCGATGACCAAGCGTTGATTCTGCCAGAAGACAGCGCGCGTTATCTATTGATAAACGGTTCTTATCTCTATCCCATAACCGAGCAAAGCGAGCGTCCGCCCGGTCGTTTGCTTTTGGAAGCGTCTCATCCAATAAACTATCGACCCCTGCAATACGAAGGCATGACGCCAGAGATGCGCGATATCGTGCGCCGCGACCCCGTCATGATCTGGCTGATCGACACGCAAGCAAAGGAAAACTGAGTTGCAATGGACTGTCAGTCGCTGCTCTGGCTGTTTGCTCCCGGTTGCGGCTGCGAATCGCAAGCCTGTGTCGCGCGCGAATTCTTTGCCTCCAGCGAAGAACGGCGGATCTGCCCGGCCAGGGGCTGCAAGTCCAGTGCGGCGGCGTATTGCGCTTGTGCCGCGCAGGGGTTGCTGGGCAGCAGCCAGTCGCCATAAGCAGCCAGCGCCGATTGCAGTTCGCCGACCATGTCAAAGGTCATCAGCCTGGGCGTCTGGAAGTCGTAAACGATGCGCCGCAGCAGTCGCACGGCTTCGGCCGGATTGCTGCTGACGAAGAGTTGCGCATTCTGCAGCATCAGCGCCACTTCGCGCAGGAATGTCAGATCGCCGATATCGCCAAGCAACTCCGCGCGCTCGCTGAGCACGATGGCTTCTGACAATTTGCCGCCTTCAAAGAGCGTCCGCGCCTGCGTTCTCAGCGCCTGCATGATCAAATCGCGGGTCAATTCGCGCTGATAGTCGGGGTCGAGGCTGATGATGGCGTCAAGCGTATCAATGGCTGCGTAATAATCTTGCGCTGCGAGCTCGCGCCGCGCATCTGCCAGCAAGGCATCCAGGTCATAAACGTTGTTGGGGATCGTCGTTGGCAGGGACGGCGCCGCATGCGTCGGCAGCGCAGTCGCGGTGGGCACAGTCGGCACGATGACGGGACTAGGACTGGGCAGCGATGCCAGCCAGGCTTGCGTGGCCATGGGCGACCATTGACTCAGGCAAGTGGGTGGCGGCGAGAGCCTGCGCAGCGATTCCAGTCTGGCGCCCGCCAACGTCAGGTTGCCCGCGGCCAAGTCTTCGGGCAGCCGCGCGCATTGCTGGCGCACTTCGGCTTCGGCGGTGCTGCTGGCATTGGCGCTCGCGATGACAACGCCGCTGCTCCAGCCAGCATAGGCGCCTGCCAGCGACACGACGCCCGCCACAAAGAGGAATAGGCACGCGCCCAGCGCCCAGAGCAGGCAACTGTTCAGGCGAGCACGGCGGCGGGATTCTGTGCTGCCAGGGTTGGGTCTTGGCGGATTCAACTGATAGCGCCCCAACTCATAAAAACAGCGGCGATTGTAGTGCAATTCCGCTGGCATAACCAGACAGCTTGGGGAGTGGTGAAGGTGTTGATGTACTCCTCATTTCCCCCACCCTAAATCCCTCTCCAACCTGTGGACAGAATCCGCGCGCGTGCTTTGCCTCCCCCCGACTTTTCGGGGGACCGAGGGGGGTAGAAAAAAGTGTCCGTTCAGGGTTGCGCTGTCCATGATTCACCACTCCCCAGCTTGCGCCCGCTTGACGCTTGTGCCCTGCCCGTGTTACACTCCTGCCATGTTGAAACTCAGCGCGAACACGATGCCTATGCGGATGCCCGACCTTCGTGCTGGCAGACCTTGATGGCCGCGCCGGGCAACTGGCAGCATCTTCGCTAATCCGTCTGTCGCCGACAGGCGGTTTTTTGTATAAGGCGGTCGCAGCAACCAGGAGAAACAAGCATGTCCACAGAAACAATTCATGTGTCGGTAGCCTGGCCCTATGCCAATGGCGACTTGCATATCGGCCACCTGGCTGGCTGCTACCTGCCCGCCGATATCTTCGCTCGCTATCATCGCCTGCGCGGGAATCGGGTGCTGATGGTCAGCGGATCGGACAGCCACGGCACGCCGATCACGGTCGAAGCGGACAAGCGCGGCACAACGGCGCGAGCCATATTTGAGCATTATCACGAGCGCTTCTTGCAGACGCAGCGCAAAATCGGCGTCAGCTACGACCTGTTCACGCATACCGACACAGAAAACCACCATCGTGTGGCGCAAGACATTTTCACGACGCTGCTGGAGCGCGGTTACCTGTACAAAGAACGGCAGACCCTGCTCTATAGCGAAAGCGAAAAGCGCTTTTTGCCCGACCGCTATGTAGAAGGCACCTGCTACATCTGCAAATTTCCCCAAGCGCGCGGCGACCAATGCGACAATTGCGGCAACCTGATAGACGCGGTGCAGCTGATCGAGCCGCACAGCCGCAACAATCCGGCTGACAAGCTGGTCAAGCGCGAATCAGAGCATTACTTCCTCGATCTGGGCAAGTTCGCCGAGCAGATCCTGGACTATCTGAACGAACATGAAGCGCACTGGCGACCCAATGTCAGCCGCTTCAGCCAGAATTTCGTCAAAGATGGCTTGCGGGGGCGTCCCATCACGCGTGATATCGACTGGGGCGTCCGCGTGCCGCTGCCCGGCTGGGAAGACAAGCGGCTCTATGTCTGGTTCGACGCCGTCATGGGCTACTTCACCGCCAGCATCGAGTGGGCGCGCAACACGGGCCAGCCCGATGCCTGGAAGCAGTGGTGGTACAATCCGCAAGCCAAGATCTACAACTTCATCGGCAAAGACAATATCCCCTTCCACACCATCATCTGGCAAGCCGAGCTGCTGGGCATCGATGGCATCTACAACGATGGAGTCGATACGCCGCTGCAACTGCCCTACGATGTGCCCGCCAACGAATTCATGAATATCGAGGGCCAGCAATTCAGCACCTCGCGCAACTGGGCGGTCTGGCTGCCCGACCTGCTGGAACGCTACCAGGCCGATGCTGTGCGCTTCTATGTCGCACGCACTTTCCCCGAACGCCAGGACAGCGACTTCAGCTGGGATGGCTTTTTGGCGCGCGTCAATAACGAGCTGCTGGCGGCTTGGGGCAATCTGGTCAATCGTATGCTGGGTTTCGCCTTCAAGCGCTTTGACGGGGTCGTGCCTGCCGCCGACAATCTCACGGCAGAAGACGAAGCCATCATCGCTCGCTGCGAAGCCGGCTTGGAGACAGTCGGCGGGCTGATCGCCGATGTACGCCTGAAAGAAGCGCTGGAAGAGACATTGGGCTTGGCGCGGGCGGTCAATGGCTGGCTCAACGAACGCGAACCCTGGAAGGTCATCAAGCAGGACAGGGCGGATGCGGCTCGTTCGGTGTATACAGCGCTGCGCTGCATCGACAATCTGAAGATCCTCTTTGCGCCCTTCACGCCTTTTAGCTCGCAGCAGGCGCACGAGATGCTGGGCTATGATGGGCAGCTATTCGGCGAGCAGCGAATCGAGAACTACAGCGAAGAGACGCGCGATCATCTGGCGCTGATCTATGATGGCGCTGCGGCGATCGGACGCTGGGAGGCGAGCAAGCTGGAATCGGGGCAAAAGCTGCGCAAACCCAGCCCGCTGTTTACCAAGCTGGACGCGGAGATCGTCGAGCAAGAACGGCAGTATCTCGGGCAACCGCGGGTCGAGGGTGAGATTGGGTAGGGATTGGCCGCGGCGCTTCAAGTACGATCGGAAAGTTTCCCGACCAGCGCGTAAATCCAAAAGGAATTTCTCATGCCGACGAAAGACGCAGCCAACAAGGGCGGAACCACAATAGACTATGAGGCCGACCTGTGGAAGATGGCCGATGCCCTGCGCGGCAGCATGGACGCGGCCGAATACAAGCATGTCTGCTTGGGTCTCATCTTCCTGAAGTACATCTCCGACGCTTTTGAAGAGCATCACGAAAGCCTGAAAGAAGAAGCCTATGCCGACCCGGAGGACCCGGACGAATACCGCGCGGAAAATATCTTCTGGGTGCCGCCGGAAGCGCGCTGGGAGCATATCCAGGCGCAGGCGAGACAAGCGACCATCGGCCGGCTGATTGACGACGCCATGTCCGGCATCGAGCGGGACAATCGGGCATTAAAAGGCGTGCTGCCCAAAGACTACGCTCGCCCAGCCCTCGACGCCCGACGCCTGGGGCAGTTGATCGATATGATCAGCAATATCCGAGTCGGCGACGCGGAAGCCCGCTCGCGGGATGTGCTGGGCGGCGTCTACGAGTACTTCCTCTCCCAATTCGCCAGCGCCGAGGGCAAGAAAGGCGGCGAGTTCTACACCCCGCGCAGCGTCGTCCGGCTGCTGGTAGCCATGCTTAAACCCTTCAGCGGGCGCGTCTACGATCCCTGCTGTGGTTCATCTGGCATGTTTGTCCAGTCCATCGAATTCATCGACGCTCACGCCAGCGGCAACGGCAATGGCGGCAAAGCCAGAGACAAAATCTCCATCTATGGCCAGGAATCGAATTACACCACCTGGCGCCTGGCGAAAATGAACCTGGCCATCCGCGCCATTGACGCCCAGATCGCGCATGGCGACAGCTTCCACAACGACCGCCACCCCGACCTGCGCGCCGATTTCATCCTCGCCAACCCGCCTTTCAATATTTCCGACTGGGGCGGCGAACGGCTGCGCGAAGACCGACGCTGGCGATACGGCATCCCGCCCAAAGGCAACGCCAACTTCGCCTGGGTCCAGCACATCCTGCATCACCTGACGCCGCAGGGCATGGCTGGCTTCGTGCTGGCCAACGGCTCCATGTCCAGCGGCCAGAAGGGCGAAAGCGCAATCCGCCGCAAGCTGGTCGAGAATGATCTGGTGGACTGCATGGTGGCGCTGCCGAGCCAACTCTTCTATTCGACGCAGATCCCGGCCTGCCTCTGGTTCCTGGCGCGAGGGCGAAAGCGGACCGGCGAGATCTTGTTCATCGACGCGCGCCAAATGGGAGAAATGCGCGACCGCACCCAGCGCGAACTGACGGAAGCGGACATCAACCGCATCGCCGCGACTTATCATGCCTGGCAGGACGGGACGGAAGAGTACGCCGACGAACCCGGCTTCTGCAAGAGCGCCTCGCTGGAAGAAGTGGCGAAACACGACTTCTTGCTGACGCCGGGGCGTTATGTCGGCATGGTGCCGCAGGAAGAGGACGCCGAGTCCTTTTCGGAGAAGATGACGCGCCTGGTCGCGGAACTGCGCGAGCAGCAGTCTGAGGCGGATCAACTGGATGCGGCCATCGCGGCGAATCTGAAGGAGCTTGGCTATGGTCTATGAGTGGCGAGACTGTACGCTTGGAGATGTTGTAACTCTCCAACGTGGTTTTGATCTGCCAAAGAGTAAACGCCAAGCTGGCGAATTCCCTATAATTGCATCTACAGGAATAGTGGGAACACATGATGAATGTCACGTGCGAGGGCCCGGAGTTGTTATAGGAAGATCCGGGAGTATCGGCGGCGGCCAGTTCATCAAATCTGATTTTTGGCCATTAAACACCACTCTTTGGGTTAAAGATTTTCACGGCAATGACAAGTATTATTGCTATCTGTTGCTAAAGTCACTTGACTTAGCTCGTTTCAACGCTGGCAGTGGAGTACCGACCCTAAATCGAAATCACATCCATCCATTGCCAGTTTCACTCCCACCCCTCCCCGAACAACGCGCCATCGCCCACATCCTGGGTGCGCTAGACGACAAGATCGAGCTCAACCGGCGCATGAACGAGACGCTGGAAGCGATAGCCCGCGCCCTCTTCAAATCCTGGTTCGTCGATTTCGACCCCGTCCGCGCCAAGATGGCGGGCCGCGCTACGGGCCTGCCGCCGCATATCGCCGCGCTCTTTCCGGATCGTCTTGTGACGTCGGGGCTGGGGGAGATTCCGGAAGGGTGGGGGGTGTGTACATTGGGTCAAATGTGTCACAAGCCTCAGTACGGTTATACAGCTTCGGCCCAAGAAACTTCGGTAGGCCCAAAATTTCTTAGAATTAAGGACATTAATAAATCCGCTTGGATTCGCTGGGAAGATGTTCCGTATTGTCAAATCGATGACGATCAGTTAGAAAAATATCAGGTTCAAGCAGGTGATGTCCTCATCGCACGTATGGCCGATCCAGGGCATGGAGTAGTGATTGAAAAGCATCCCAAAGCTGTATTTGCCTCCTATTTGATACGCTTTCAACCGATTCGTGAAAACTATGTGCGTTACATCCAGTTTTGGATGCGCTCGAATTCTTATTGGGAACTTGTAAAATCAAGGGGAACTGGAACTACGCGACGCAGCCTGAATGCAAAGGTATTAAGCAAGTTTCCTGTGATACTTCCATCAAATGCTGTTTTGGACTTGTTTCAATCGCAAGCAGCAAATTTCCGCGGACGTATTGTTGCCAATACAGAAGAGTCGTTCTCACTTGCCAACCTACGCGACGCGTTGCTGCCAAAGCTCATGTCCGGCGAACTGCGGCTGCGGGACGCTGATTCTTTCCTTGAAAGGGCGCCGTGACAATTCCCAAGTTGCAAGAGAAAGACGTCGAACAGGCTTGCCTGGACTGGCTGAAAAGCCTGGGCTGGCGCATCGCCCACGGACCCGACATCGCGCCTAACGGTCCCTTCGCCGAACGCGGCAGCTATGACGATGTCCTGCTTGAGCGACGACTGCGCAGCGCCCTCGACCGGCTCAACCCCGATCTGCCCGCCGCCGCCCTGGACGACGCCTATCGCAAGTTGACGCGACCCGAAGGCGCGACCCTGGAAGCCCGCAACCGCCATTTTCACCGCCTGCTGGTGGATGGCGTCACGGTGGAATACCGCGCTGAGGACGGCGATATCCGCGGCGCGCAGACTCAGGTGATTGATTATGAGGACGCCGCGGCGAATGACTGGCTGGCGGTCAACCAGTTCACGGTGGTCGAGCAGCGAAAGCAACGCCGCGCGGATGTCCTGCTCTTCGTCAACGGCCTGCCGCTTGGGCTGATTGAACTCAAGAACCCGGTCGACCCAAACGCGACGATTTGGAGCGCCTGGCAGCAGCTCCAGACCTACAAGTCCGAATTGCCGACGCTCTTCGCCATGAACGCGGCGCTGATCGTTTCGGACGGCTTCGAGGCGCGGGTCGGCACACTGACGGCCGGGCGCGAATGGGTCAAGGCTTGGCGCCCGCTCACTGGTCAAACATCGGATGAGGGACTGAAGCCTGGTTTGCAAGCGCTGCTGGAAGGCATCTGCGAGCCGGAAAGCTGGCTGTCGCTGCTGCGCGATTTCATCGTCTTTGAAGACGACGGCGGCGCGCTGGCGAAGAAGATGGCTGGCTACCACCAGGTACACGCGGTGGAGATGGCGCTGCGCGAGACCCTGCGGGCGGCCGGGCTGCGGGATGTGGAAGCTGGGCAGCCGGCCGGCGGGGCGCTGGGCGATGGCCGCATCGGCGTCGTCTGGCACACCCAGGGCTCGGGCAAGAGTTTGACGATGGCATTCTACGCCGGGCGCGTCATCCGCGAGCCAGCCATGCGCAATCCGACGCTGGTGGTGCTGACCGATCGCAACGATCTCGACGACCAGCTCTTCGGCACATTTTCGCGCTGTCGGGATCTGCTCCGTCAGCCGCCGGTTCAGGCTGCAAGTCGGGCGGATCTGCAGGCAAAGCTGGCGGTGGAAGCGGGCGGTGTGGTCTTCACCACTATTCAGAAATTCTTTCCGGAGCAAAAGAGCGGTCAATACCCCCGTCTTTCGGAACGCAGCAATATCGTCGTCATCGCTGACGAAGCCCATCGCAGCCAATACGATTTCATCGATGGTTTCGCCCGGCACATGCGCGATGCCTTGCCCAATGCCTCCTTCATCGGCTTCACCGGTACGCCGATCGAGAAACAGGACGCCAGCACGCGCGCCGTTTTTGGCGACATCATCAGCGTCTACGACATCCAGCGCTCGGTCGATGACGGCGCCACTGTCCCCATCTTCTATGAGAGTCGGCTGGCCAAACTCGAGCTCGACGAGGAGGAGCGTCCCAAAATCGATCCCGACTTTGAAGAAGTTACCGAGGGCGAGGAGTTCGAGCGCAAAGAAAGGTTAAAGACAAAATGGGCGCAGCTGGAGGCGCTGGCTGGCGCGGAAAAACGTCTGAAGCAAGTCGCGCAGGACATCGTGACGCATTATGAAACGCGGCTGGAAGCCCTTGCGGGCAAGGCGATGATCGTCTGCATGAGCCGCCGCATCTGCGTGGACCTGTATCGCGAGTTGGTGCGTCTGCGGTCCGCCTGGGAGCGCGATGACGAAATCAAAATCGTGATGACGGGCGGCGCGAGTGATCCGACCGACTGGCAGCGGCACATCCGTAGCAAAACGCGGCGCGAGGTTCTGGCAAAACGCTTTCGCGATCCAGCCGATTCATTTCGCGTCGTGCTGGTGCGCGATATGTGGCTCACCGGCTTTGACGCGCCCAATCTGCACACCATGTATGTCGACAAGCCGATGCGCGGCCACGGCTTGATGCAGGCCATCGCCCGCGTGAATCGGGTTTTCCGGGACAAGCCGGGCGGTCTGGTCGTCGATTACTTTGGTCTCGCGCCGGAACTAAAACGCGCGCTGGCGACCTATACCGACAACGACGGCCTTGGCAAGACCACATTAAATCAGGACGATGCGGTTGCGGTCATGCTGGAGAAGTATGAAATCTGCTGTGCCTTGTTTCATGGCTTCGACTGGTCTTGCTGGTCGCAGGTGTCCTCAGATGAACGACTGGCACTGCTGCCGGCCGCGCAGGATCATATTCTGGCGCAGGAGAACGGCAAAGATCGCTGTCTAAAATCCGTGCAAGCGCTTTCCCAGGCCTTCGCTCTTTCCGTTCCGCATGAGGAGGCGATTCGCATACGCGATGACGTCGGCTTCTTTCAAAGCGTCCGAGCGCGTCTTGCCAAGCCGGCGCCAGGCAGCGCCAGGTCCGAAGATGAACTGGACCACGCGATACGACAGATCATATCACGCGCGATTGCGCCGGAAGGCGTCGTCGATATATTTGCTGCGGCTGGTCTGGACAAGCCCGACGTATCTATCCTTTCTGAAGAATTCCTCGCCGAAGTGCGTGGCATGCCGCATCGCAATCTCGCCGTTGAGTTGCTGCAAAAGCTGTTGAAGGGTGAATTGGCGAATCGACGCCGCAAGAACCTGGTGGAGGCGCGCTCCTTTGCTGAAATGCTGGAACGAACCCTGCTTCGCTACCAGAACCGCGCCATTGAAGCTGCCCAGGTAATCGAAGAGTTAATTCAGTTGGCCCGGGAGATGCGCGAAGCCGACAGTCGAGGCGAGGAACTGGGAATGACTGATGAAGAGCTCGCCTTTTACGATGCGCTGGAAACCAACGACAGCGCGGTCAAGGTGCTAGGCGATGAAACATTGCGCGATATTGCGCGTGAATTGGTAGACATTGTCCGCAAGAATGTCTCTATCGACTGGACACTGAGAGAGAACGTCCGCGCAAACCTGCGAAGGTTGGTCAAGCGCATATTGCGCGAGTATGGCTATCCACCTGACATGCAAGAAAAGGCGACTTTGACTGTGCTCGAGCAAGCGGAGACGCTGTCCGAAGGATGGGCGATGGCTTAAACGATGCGGCAAACCCAGCCCGCTGTTTACCAAGCTGGACGCGGAGATCGTCGAGCAAGAACGGCAGTATCTCGGGCAACCGCGGGTCGAGGAGGAGATTGCTTGACAACGATCAGTTTTTGATATACACTCATATTGTGTTGACTTCAACAGAATATGAGGCTATACTTTGAGTTATCGCACATCAACTGGGCAAGAAGCGCTCTTGCGAGGCATCGCATGACAGGCAGCGAGCGGCGAGCGGTCATCATTCAAGCGCTGGGCGCCCGGGGTCGCGTTTCCGTGTCGGAACTGAGCCAACTCATTCGAGTCTCCGACATGACCATCCGCCGTGACTTGGAGGCGCTGGAGCGCGAGGGCTTGCTGCGGCGCATCCATGGCGGTGCAGTCAGCGTAACCTCCCTCAGTTACGAACCGCCCTACATCCTGCGCAAAGAACAGAACTCGGCGGCAAAGGTCCGCATCGGTCGTAAAGCGGCTTCCCTGCTCAATGAAGGCGAGACCATTATCCTTGATGTTGGCAGCACAGCTGTTGAGGTGGCTCGCGCGCTGAAGGGCCGCGTAAACTTGACTGTGCTGACATCAAATCTCAGGGCGGCGGCCATCCTGGCTGATGAACCGGGCATCGTGCTCCTGCTCACCGGGGGCAGGGCGCGCGCCGGAGAGCGTTCTCTGGTCGGGCATCTCGCCGTCCGCACTTTTAATGAACTGGTCTTTGATGTCTTCATCATGGGCGTAGCCGGCATCCACCCTGACTATGGCGTTACAGACTACAATATGGATGAGGCGCAGGTGAAGCGAACAGCCATCCGCGCTTCGCAGCGCCGCATCATCACCGCCGACAGTTCGAAGCTGGGTAAAGTCGCTTTCGCAAAGCTCTGCGATCTTGACGACATCGACGTCATTGTCACCGATGATGGCGCGCCCGACGAACTTGCGAATGTTGAATCTGAAAGCATAGCAACGATCATCGCTTAATGATTGAGCCTGGCTGGCGAGGTATTGATGTCGTCTTGGCTGCAAGAATTATTTAACACTAGCAAACCCATCATCGCCATGTGCCACCTGCGCGCCTTGCCCGGCGACCCCGCCTATGACCATCAGCGCGGCTTGGACTTCATCGTCTCTTCTGCGCGCAAAGACCTGCTGGCGCTGCAAGAGGGCGGCGTCGATGCCATCATGTTTTCCAACGAAGCCAGCCTGCCCTATCTCACACAGGTCGCACCCATCACCATTGCCTGCATGTCGCGCGTCATTGCCGAGCTGCGACCCGATATTGATCGCCCTTTCGGCGTCAATGTGCTGTGGGATCCGAGAGCCTCGATTGATGTAGCCGTTGCCACGGGCGCGAGCTTCGTGCGCGAAGTGTTCAGTGGCGTCTATGCCAGCGACTTCGGCTTGTGGAATCTCAATTGTGGGGAGATCGTCCGCCATCAGCATGCGGTGGGCGGCGCGCACATCAAGCTGCTCTACAATATCGTGCCCGAGTCGGCGGTCTATCTGGCGGCGCGCAATGTGGTAGATATCGCCGTATCGACCGTATTTGTAGCCCAGCCGGCCGCGCTTTGCGTCTCTGGTTTGACAGCCGGCGCAGAAGCCTCGGCCGAGACCTTGCAACTGGTTAAAGACGCGGTGCCGGGAACGCCGGTTTTTGCCAACACAGGCGTGCATAGCGGCAATCTCGCCGAGACGCTGTCTATCGCGGACGGGACGGTCACAGGCACCGCTTTCAAGCGTGACGGGCATATCTGGAACGAGGTCGATGTCCAACGTGTGCGCGACTTTATGTGCATTGCCCGAGCCTGCCGTGGAGACTGAAGCAATGGACTCACGCTGGCGGCAAGTGGCGGATGTGCTGACGCGCTACTCCACAGGGGTGCAGCCCGGCGAGCGCGTCATGATCGCCATGCACGAAGTCGACAGCTACCCCCTGGCGCAGGCAGTGTATGCCGCCTGCATTGAGCGTGGCGCATTCCCCCAAGTGCAGTTTCTTGCCGAGGCGATGCGACAGTCGCTGCTGCGTCATGGCAATGCACAGCAGATTGGCTGGATGCCGGCCATCGAGTCCTATGGCATGGAATGGGCGGATGTCTATTTTGGATTGCGCGCTCTGGCTGGCTCGCCCGCGCCGGGCGACATCCCTGCCGAAGCTATCGCCAGGCACCAGGCTGTTCAGGGACGAGTCTCGGCGCTGCGCTGGCAGAAGACGCGCTGGTGCCTTTTGCGCGTGCCCACCGAAGCGCTGGCGCGGCAAGCTGGCATCGACCTGGATTCGCTGCGCGAGATGTTCTTTGCCGCCTGCTTGTTGGATTATGAATCGCTCTCGCAACGTTGGCATGCGCAAGCTCGCAAGCTGCAAGGCTCGCGGATTGTGCGCATCGTCGCGGGGATGGAAACGGACTTGGCCTTCTCGGTGGCAGGGCGGGAATGGCGCGTCTTTGCTGGCAAGATCAACTTGCCCGATGGCGAAATCTACACCGCGCCGGTCAATGCTACGCTCAATGGGCGCATTCATTTTGAGCAACCGGCGATTTTCGGCGGGGTGGTCCTGCCCGATATCCGCCTGGAATGGCGCGATGGCCAGCTCGTGCATGCCAGCGCCGCCGCAAACGAAGGCTTTTTGCGTCGCATCCTGGATACCGATGCTGGCGCCAGTTTGTTGGGGGAATTTGCGTTTGGGCTGAATCCCTGCCTGAATATTTTCTGCCGCGATATACTTTATGATGAAAAGATAGGCGGCACGCTACACATTGCGCTGGGCAGAGCCTATCCCGAATGCGGCGGAGTCAATGAGAGCAGCATTCATTGGGATCTGGTCAAGGATATGCGCGCTGGCGGCACGGTCTTTGTCGATGAGCGACCGGTCTTGATTGACGGCGCGCTGCAAATCTGAATGCGAAGGAGGCGATAATCGAGAGATAAGCTAACTTGGTCCGATCACCTATAGTTTTCAATAGGAGCAGAATATGTCCAAGAACAGATTGACCAGGCGCGATTTTTTGCGCATGAGTGGCGTGGCCGGCGCGGCATTGGCTGGCGCGTCTCCGCTGGGCAACCTGGCAAAGGTGGCCGCCCAATCCGATGCTACCATCAATGTGCTGACCGTTGGCGATCCCTGGGATCTGGCGCTGCAAAGCGTCGTCGACCAATTCACCGAAGCAACTGGCATCGGCGTCAATATCGAGTCCCTGGGTTACACGGCTTTGCAAGCCCGACTGGTCAACGCCTTCCTCACCCAGAGCGCCGACGCGGATGTCATCGCTGTCGACCAAATGTGGATCAGCCAATATGCAGACAACGGCTGGATACGCTCGCTGGACGACTTCATCGCCATGGATTCGGACGCCAATTTTGACGATTTCCTGCCCGAATGCCTCTATTCGCTGAGCACCTGGCGAAACCATGTCTGGACGTTGCCCATCGCTTCCTATGCGCAGGGCATTATGTACCGCACCGATCTCTTTGAAGCGGCCGGGCTGGACCCGCTGCCCGCGTCTGTGGCTGATGCCGGCAATTGGACCTGGGCAGATTATTTTGGCATCCTCGAGCAGATCAACGGCATGGATCTGGATGGCACCAGCATGTATGGCACGACAGTCATTGGCGCGCAGCCGGTGCCAGTCGTACACATGTACACGCAGCTTGCCGCCAGTTATGGCACGCGCTGGTTCAGCCAATTCCCCGAAGCGCCCTGGGAC
This sequence comes from Chloroflexi bacterium bin20, assembly GCA_002238485.1. Taxonomy (GTDB): domain Bacteria; phylum Chloroflexota; class Anaerolineae; order Aggregatilineales; family Phototrophicaceae; genus UBA6055. The sequence continues at coordinate 159,673 of MPMG01000003.1, forward strand.
TTCTCGCCCACCATCAACAGTGATGCCAACACTGCCGCGCTTCACGACTGGCTGCGTCTCTATGCCGCCTCGCCGCCCGAGTCCATCAACTACCTGTGGTTCGATGCCGGCACGCGCTTCTCGCAGGGCGATATCGGCATGTTCTATCACTGGACGCCCTACTTCTACCTGGTCAACAACGAAGGCTATCTGACCGGCAGTCCATCGCCAGTGGTCGATAAGTTCGAGACCGCTGTGCTGCCGACAGTGACCGCTGGCGGCGATCAGGTGGTCAGCCTGGGTGGCTGGTCGCTGGGCATGCCATCTACATCCGCCAATCAGGATGCCGCCTGGCAATTCATCAAATGGGCGACTGGCTCCGAAGGCCAAAAAGCCATGGGACAGGTCAATGTCAAGGGCCACCAGTTCGCCGATTTCAGCCGCAAGTCCAACTATGCAGATGCCGACTTGAACGCCCTTTATCCTTTCCTGAGCACGCAGCTGGAGATGATGAAGCTGGGCGATGGCAAGGTTGTGCGTCCGCCCGCGCCCATCTATACCTCGCTGGAAGGCGTGTATGGCTTGCAGATCAACCAGGCGATGACGGGCGCTGTCACGCCAGAACAGGCGCTTGCCACCACGCAGACGCTCTTCCAGAATATCTTGAGCGGCAATCAGATGATTCCCTATGGTGTAGAGAGCTTCGACGACACGCTCGACAACACCAAGGCGCTGATCGCCAGCTTGTCTGGGATGTAGCGTCCTGATTTGCCCCCACCCTATATCCCTCCCCGCAGGTCAGCGTCTATGTGACCGATAAAGAGGGAGGGACCTACATGCACGATAGCTCCCCTTCCCTCGTTTTGGGGGAAGGGCTGGGGAAGGGGGAAATGAGGTCGTAATGACACTACGCCGACGCCTGCCTTACCTGTTGCTTGCGCCCTCAGTCATCATCTTGCTGGCGCTGATTTTGTATCCGCTGGGTTTTGCCCTGCGCAACAGCTTCTGGTTTTGGAACTTGCAGACCAGCCCCATGCCGCTCTACCACTCTGGCTGGGACAACTTCCGCATGGTCTTCCTGGTAACGCCTTTCAGCGAGGCGCTGAAGAATACGTTGCTGCTGGCGGGACTGGGGACATTTGCCCAATTCTGGCTGGGCATGGGCATCGCTTTGCTGCTGCACAGTCATCTGCGCGGCATGGGGCTGATGCGGGCTGTGCTGATCATGCCCACCACGTTGGCGCCGGTGGTGGCGGGTTTTCTGTTTCGCTATCTGCTCGAGCCCAAAGGCGGCATCTTGCCCTGGCTGCTGAAGGGTTTGGGCATTCCCGTCCCGCCGCAGGGATTCCTGGGCAACGCGGGCACGGCGCTCTTCAGCATTGGCTTGGTCGATACCTGGCAGTGGACGCCTTTCTTCGCCATCGTGCTCTATGCTGGCTTGCTTTCGATCAGCGAAGAGATCAAAGAAGCGGCGCAGGTGGACGGTGCGAGCGGCTGGCGCATGTTCTGGTCGGTTACGCTGCCGCTGCTGCGCCCGATAGCCGCTTTTCTGGTCATGATCCGCTTCATGCAGCTCTTCAACAGCTTCGACCTGGTCTATGTGCTGACGAATGGCGGGCCGGGCACGGCGTCGCGCACACTCAGCTTCAACCTCTATCGCGAAGGGCTGGTCAACTACAACATCGGCTTGACGGCGGCTATGACCTGGCTGGTGGTCATCATCGTCAGCGTCATCATTAATTTGTACCTGTTTTTCGTGTTTCGCAAGCGCGAGTGGTGATGCCATGCGCCGCCACAGACCGGGGCAGAAACTCGTTATCTATGCACTGATGACGGTGGTGATGGTCTTTTTTTTGGGACCGATATGCTGGTTCATCCTGCTGGCATTCCGGCATCCCAGCGAAGCCTACAACCTGCCGCCCGAACTCTTCTTCAAGCCCTATCTCGGCAACTTCGTAGACACGTTCGTCGAGCCCGGCAACAATGCGCCCCAGTTGGTCAATAGCCTGATTGTCAGCAGCGGCGCGACACTGCTCAGCCTGCCATTTGCGCTTTCGGCGGCTTATGCTCTGTCGCGTTTTGCCATGCGCGGCAAAGAGTTCATCATGAATTGGTATATCAGCCTGTTGATCGCCCCGCCCATCGTCTTTGTCATCCCCTATTTCATTCTGATGTCGTGGATTGGCTGGGCGGGCAGCTACCAGGCGATGATTTTGACGCTGCAGACCCTGGCGATTCCCTTTTCGGTGTGGCTATTGAAGAGCTTCATCGACGAAGTGCCGCTGGATCTGGAAGAAGCGGCTTGGGTGGATGGCGCGACCAGGCTGCGCGCCTTCTTCCGCATTATTATCCCGCTGGCGCTGCCGGGCTTGATCGTCACTTCCATGTTCACTTTCGTCTTCAGTTGGAACAATGTGCTCTTCCCGCTGGTGCTCAGCCGTGGCAGCACGACGACCCTGCCCGTGGGCACGATCAGCTTTTTCGCCTCGACCGGCGTATATTGGGGGCATATCGCGGCGACGGCGGTGGTGGCTATGCTGCCGCCCATGATCATTTTTTTGTTGTTGGGGCGCTATGTCGTGCGGGGTCTCACATTTGGCGCAGTGAAAGGATAGATGCATGAAACCAGTCGGCTTTGGACTCATTGGCGCGGGCATCGTCGGCGGCGCCTGGCACGCTCATGTTTATCACCAAATGCCACGAGCAGAACTGGTCGCCATCTGCGACTTGAACGAAGCGCGCGCCCGTGAAGTCGCCGATCGCTATGCTGTGGCGCATGTATACACTGACTACCGCGATTTGCTGGCGCGTGATGATATCGCTGCCGTCTCGATTGCGACGCCAGACTTCGCCCATCGTGAGATCGCCATAGCCGCCGCGCAGGCCGGCAAGCATATCTTGGTCGAAAAGCCAATTGCTACCACCAAGGCAGATGCCATCGAAATCGTGCGCGCTGTCGAAAAAGCTGGCGTCAAGCTGATGGTCGACTTTCACAACCGCGTCAACCCGGCCTTTGTGTCGGCGCGGCAGGCGCTGCAGGCGGGCGAACTGGGCGAACTGCAATACATCTATGCCAGGCTCAGCAATACGACCTTCGTGCCAACGCAGATGCTGCCCTGGGCGGCGCAAAGCTCGGCGCTGTGGTTCTTGGCCAGCCACATGCTGGATATGGCCTGTTGGCTTCTGGAGGACGAGCCCGCGCGCGTCTATGCCGTGAGTCGCTCGGGCCTGCTGAAGTCACTGGGCATCGACACGCAGGACTTCCATATCGCCATTGTCGAATTCGCGGGCGGTGCGGTGCTTACGCTGGAGAACGCCTGGATTCTGCCCGAGACCGAACCCAATGTCTTCAACCTGAAGATGGAGCTGCTGGGCAGCCAGGGCTCGCTATACATCAATACCAGCGACAACCGCACAGTCGAGAAATATACGCAGACGGCAGCCAGCCTGCCCGATACGTTGGGCTTCACCCTCGATGCAGGCTCGGCGCGGCTCAGCGGCTTTGTGCTGGAATCCATCGCCCGCTTTGTCGATGCTGTCGTGGATGACAAACCCGTGCTGGCAACCGGGCAAGAAGCGGCGCTGGTAACGACTGTGCTTTGTGCCATAGAAGAGTCGGCGCGCACGGGACAGCCTGTCGAGTTGCTCTAGTGGCGGACAACCGACTGCTGCTGGGCATCGACATCGGCACATCCAGCTCTAAGGGCCTGCTGGCGACGCTGGACGGGCGCATCGTGGCGCAGCACAGCATCGCGCACACGTTCGACATGCCACAGCCGGGCTGGGCAGAGCAAGATGCCGAAGCGATATGGTGGTCAGACTTCTGCCAGATCTCCCGCGCGCTGATCCAGCAGGCGGATATTGATCCTGCGCGGATCGCGGGCCTGGCTTGCAGCGCCATCGCCCCCACCATGCTGCCACTGGATAAAGATTATCGTCCGCTGCGCCCCGCCATTTTGTATGGCATCGACACCCGCGCTAGCAGCCAAATCGCCGAATTGAACGCTGCGCTGGGCGAAGACGCCATTTTCGCGCGGGCCGGGCAGTCGCTTTCGGCGCAGTCGGTTGGACCCAAAGCGCTGTGGTATCGGCAGAACGAACCTGCGCTGTTTGCCAAGACGCGCAAAATCGTAAGCGCCGCTTCGTATCTGGTCTTTCGCTTAACCGATCGCTTCGTGTTGGACAACTATGTCGCCCCCTATTTCTCGCCCTTCTTTGATGTGGCGCGGCTGGCTTGGCACAAAGACTGGGTGGAACGGGTATGCCCGCTGGAGTGGCTGGCAGAAACCGCTTGGTCGACCGAGAAGGCAGGTGTCGTCACAGCCAGAGCGGCGCAAGAAACGGGCATTCCCGCTGGCACACCGGTCGCTGTGGGTACAGCCGATGCCCTGGCAGAAGCTGTCGCGGCTGGCGCAGTCGCTGTCGGCGACCTGATGATCATGTATGGCACGACGCTCTTCCTCATCCAGACCACCGCGCAATTTCATCCTCACTGCGATTTGTGGGCTTCGGTGCATTTGCAGCCGGGTTCTGCTATCCTGGCGGCCGGTTTGTCGACTGCGGGCGCACTGCTGGGTTGGTTTCGTGATGAACTGGCTGGCGAAGAACGATTGCTGGGGAGCTCGCGCGGCGAAAATGCCTTTGAACGGCTGGCGGCTCGCGCAGCACAGATTCCGCCCGGTGCAGAAGGCCTGCTGACCTTGCCCTACTTCAGCGGCGAGCGCACGCCCATCAACGACCCGCATGCCAGAGGCGCATTCTTTGGATTAACGCTTTCGCACAGTCGCGCCCACCTGTATCGCAGCTCTTTGGAGGGCATCGCCTTCGGTCTGCGGCACAATATCGAGGCGATGGGCGAGGTTGATGCGCAGCCGGCCCGACTGATAGCGATTGGCGGTGGCGTCCAGCAAAAGCTGTGGCTGCAGATCTGCAGCGATGTGACCGGTTTGGCGCAAGATGTGCCGGCACAGACCATCGGCGCGGCCTATGGCAGCGCATACATCGCGGGCCTGGCGGCGAGCTTGTTCAGAGACTTCAGACCTTTGCGGCAAAAGTGGGCGCGCATCGAGCGGCGCATCCAGCCAAACATGCAGAACAAGGCGATTTACGATGAATTGTATCCGATTTATCGCTCACTCTACCAAGATACCAAACAGCACATGGCGCGGCTGTCATGGCTGTAAGGAGTCTTCCTAATACGCGGATGGCATGGCAGAATCACCCGGCGGCAACTAAATGCAGGGAGGTGAGCGAGATGTCAAAAAAAGCCAAGAAGGACACTGACAACCTGGCTGCCGTGCTGGACAAAATACCGCAGATGTTCGGCAACCAAGCAGCCCTTGGCATGCGCCTGCACGAGACCATCCTATCCGCTGCGCCCGAGCTCAAGCCGCGCCTGTGGTATGGCATGCCCGGCTATGCTCGCGGACTAAGCAAACCCGTCCTCGTCTTCATCCGCAGGGACGACTATCTCACCTTCGGCATCACCGAAAAAGCGAATATCGTCCTGGAGCCCGGCGCGACCGATCAACTCATCCCCAGCTCCTGGTTCATGCGCGAACTGGACGCTGCGACCGAGGCGCGCATCGCCGCGATCGTGCGGGTGGCGGTGGGCTGAAGGAAACCAGCCGCGCCTAGACATTTCCCCGCTTTTGCAGGACAATATTTTGCATCCAAAAGCGGAGCCACCCATGCCCTACGCGCCCAATCTCTACGACTCGCACATGCACAGTCCGCTGTGCAAACATGCCCGGGGCCTGCCCAGCGATTACGCCGCCCAGGCACAGCGCGTCGGGCTGCGCGGCATCACGTTCACCTGCCACAGCCCCATGCCCTTCGGTTGGAATCCCAAAGCGCGCATGTCCATCCAGCAACTGCCGCAATACTTCGACATGGTGGCGCGCGCCCGCGACGAATATGCAGAGCGCGTCGATGTGCGCCTGGGCCTGGAAAGCGATTACCTGCCTGGCTTCGAAGGCTGGCTGGATAAACTGCACCGTCGCGCCGACTTCTCCTACATCCTCGGCTCGGTGCACCCGCAGACGGACGAATACAAGTTGCTCTATCTGCAAGGCAAGACGCGGCTGGAGTACGAAGTCAGCTATTTTGAAAATCTGGCGCGCGCCGCCGAATCGGGTTTGTTCGACTGCTTGAGCCACCCCGACATCGTCAAGATCGTGCATCCGTCGCTATACAAATACGCCGACCACAGCGCTGTTATCTGCCGCTCGCTGGACCGCATTGCCCGCGCCGACGCCGCCATGGAGCTGAATACCAGCGGCTTGCACAAGCCCTACCCCCAAATGAACCCGGGCCCAGAAATTCTGGCCGAGATGGCGCAGCGAGGCATTCCCGTGGTGCTCGGCTCAGACTCGCACGATGCTCATCGTGTCGGCGCAGACTTCGACAAAGCCTTGGCGCAACTGCAAAAGGCCGGCTATGAACGCGTCAGCTACTTCATCGACCGCCAGCGTCATGAACTGCCCATCCGCGAGGTCAGCCTGGCAGCGCGGCAGCCAGTCTTGGTCTAGGCGGCGTCTGCCCCGCGACTATCGGGCATCGACATACCAGTCATCGCGATTGAGCGGCAGGTGCGCGCTTGCGCCTTTGCCATCCTCCGACTTGTAGAGCAGCGCCTGGTGGATGGAATTGTAGCCCGACTCAAAGACCCAGCGGGCGCCAGCCAGATAGATGCGCCAGCGCCGATAGCCGATATCGCCCAGCATGGCGCGGATGGACTTGGCATGCGCTTCGAAACGCGCCAGCCAGTTCTTCAACGTCAGCGCATAATGTTCGCGCAGGCTTTCGACATCGCGCACCTCGAAGCCCGCCTGCGCAGCCACATCCAGCACATAGGCGATATGCTGGCTATCGCCATCGGGGAAGATGTATTGCTGCACGAAGGAGTCTTTGGCTTGATACATCGGCACCTTGGGCGCTTGAAAGAGCGTGATGCCGTGGTTCAAAAAGACGCCGCCCGGCTTCAGTGAGCGATAGGCTTTCTCGAAGTAGACGGGCAGATTCTCGCGGCCGACATGCTCGACCATGCCGATGCTGACGATCTTGTCGAAAGGTCGGCTCTCATCGACATTGCGATAGTCCAGCAGCTCGGCGCGGCATTGCCCGGCCAGTCCCGCCGCCTCGATGCGCTCGTTGGCCAGCGCCAGTTGCTTCTCGCTGAGGGTGATGCCCAGCGCGTCCACGCCATAATGCTGCGCTGCGTGCATGATCAGCGCGCCCCAGCCACAGCCGATATCCAGCAGACGTTCGCCCGGCTTCAAGCGCAATTTGCGGCAGATGTAATCCAGCTTGCGTCTCTGCGCGGCATTGATGCCTTCGCCAGGATCTTTGAAGTAGGCGCAGGAATAGACCATCTTCTCGTCCAGCCACATCTGATAAAACTCGTTGGACACATCGTAGTGATATTGAATGGCGGCTTTGTCGCGGTCGACCGAGTGACGACTGCCAGCCAACCGGGCGATCTGGTCGTTGCTGACGGGATCGCGCGAGGGCAGGCGCAGCAGCTTGGGCGCGAAACGCAACGTGTCGCGCAGGCTCCAGCCTTCCCACAGAAAGCGCGCCAGGTCGATGGCCGCATAGAGCTCGCCTTCGATCTCAAAGTCGCCAAACATATAGGCTTCGCCGAGTTTGCGTTCGGTGGGCGGGAAAAACATGCGCCGCAACGACGACGGACCATTGAGCATGATGGTGAAGCGGTGAATGGTCGTGCCTCTCGGCTCCCACAGCGTGCCATCCCACAGGCGGATAGCGAAATCTTTGCCCGGATAATCGGCGAATACCGCGCTGAGCAAATCCAACGTGTTCATCACATGACTGTCGCGGGTTCTTGGTGTTGCCCGTTCCATCGCAGCCCTCCTTTGCGCGGCGCCTCCCTGTCCACGCACCAATATCTGTCGGCGACTCGGCATTATAGCAAATCGACGCGCCGCAAGCGAAACTCGTGTCGGGCTGCCCCAGCGCCTGTCGCTCTGTTACCCTATTGACCATGCAACACGATTCGCTGGAACCACGCTTGCTGGTAGCTGCCGACGATTTGCTGGCGCGGGCGGGATTGGCGGCGCTGCTGGCAGAAGGCGGTTGTCATGTCTTGTCGCGAGTCTCTTGCGAGCAACTGGCGGATGCCCTCGAGCAGCTGTCGCCCGATATGCTAGTGGTCGATCTGGGCTGGGGCGCGCAGGGAGCGATCCCCCGGCTGCAAGAAATTGATGGCGACCTGCCGCTGCTGCTGCTGGCGCACGATGACGACGAGTCGCTGGCGGCGGCGCTCTTGGCTGCGCGGCGATTCCCCTGTTTTGCCTTGCTGCCGCGGGCTAGCGATGCCGACACCATCATAGCCGCGGTCGATGCGCTGATGGCTGGCTTGACCGCGCTGGCGCCGGACTTTACCCGTCTGCTGGCTGCCACTGCGCCGAGCTTGGCTGTCGATGCGCCCAATCCCTTGACGGCGCGAGAAAGAGAAGTTCTAAACCTGCTGGCGGCCGGCATGACCAACCGCGCCATTGCACAGCAGTTGGGCATCACGCCGCATACGGTCAAGTATCATGTCAACGCGATCATGAGCAAGCTGGATGCGCAGAGCCGCACCGAAGCGGTGGTGCGCGCCACACAACGCGGTTTGATCGCGCTCTAGGAGGCGGATTTGCTGGCATTCATCACAGGCGCGACCGGCTTTTTGGGCTCGCATGTGCTGCGGAGCTGGCTGGCGGAACGGCATGCTGCGCGCGCGCTCTATCGTTCACCGTCCAAGCTGCGGATCATCGACGACCTGCAGTTCGAGGCGGTGCAGGGCGATTTGGACGACGCCGCCCTGTTGGAAGCTGCCTGCGCTGGCTGTGATGTCGTCTTCCATGTCGCGGCCAAAGCCGATTACTGGAAAGATGCGGACCGCGAAGCCTTGTGGCGCATCAATGTGGATGGCACGCGCAATGTGCTGGCGGCTGCACAGAAGGCCGGCGTTTCGCGTGTCATCTTCACCAGCAGCGCCTCGGCTATTGGCATCTGCCCGGGCGTAGAGCTTGCCGACGAAGACCTTGCCTTCAACCTTCGCCCACAGCAATTCTATTACGCCTATACCAAGCACAAAGCCGAAGCCGTAGTCGCTGAATTTGTGGCGGACGGCTTGGATGTGGTTACGCTGAACCCGACTGTCATCATCGGTCCGGGCGATCTCAACGCCATCAGCGGCAGTTTTGTGATTGAAACGGCGCGCTGGCAGTGGCTTGTGCCCAGCAGCAGTGGCGGCGTGGCTGTCATTGATGTCCGCGATGTAGCGCGCGCCCATGTGGCGGCTTTCGAGAAAGGACGCTCGGGCGAACGCTATATCCTGAATGCCGCCAACTTGACTTATAGCGACTTCTTTCGCCTGATCGCTCGCGCCTGTGCGGTGCGTCCGCCGCTGCTGAACAATCCCGATTGGCTGCTGGAGCCGACTGCGCGCTTCATTGAAGCAATGCGCCAGCTTGGCATCAGCACGCCGATGGATGCCAACCAAGTCCGCTTGGGCGGCCAACATGTCTACTTTGATGCCGGCAAGGCTGAACGCGAATTATGCGCCCCGCAAGTCGATATCGAAACCAGCCTGCGCGAGACCTATCAGTGGTACTCCCAGAATGGTTACATCCGACGCAACTGGCTGACACGGCTCATCGGCTGGTTCTAAAGGAAATGTTAGGCACAACCAGTCGAGTGTCAGTGCCAAACGCGCTCGCCCAGCAATCTTCCCTCCATCCTGATGGGGGGACCGAGGGGGGTAGAGACACGGCTCATCGGCTGGCTCTAAAGGAAATGTTAGGCACAACCAGTCGAGTGTCAGTGCCAAACGCGCTCGCCCAGCAATCTTCCCTCCATCCTGATGGGGGGACCGAGGGGGGTAGAGACACGGCTCATCGGCTGGCTCTAGCGCGGCGCACAAGGTCGGTGAATAGCGGCAGCCCGCGCTTCCCCATGCGCTCGGGATGGAATTGCACGCCGACCACGCGTCCATCGTCCGACTCCAGCGCTTCGATGACGCCGTCTTCGGCCTGTGCCGTGGCTCGCAATCCCGCGCCCAGCGAGGCAATCGCCTGAATGTGATCGCTGTTGGTGGTGATTTGCCCCGCGCCAACCAGGTCATGCAAACGGCTGTTCGCTTCTATCTGGATGCTGTGCTCGCCAGCGCCACGCTCGGGCGAATGTGCCTTAGCGGTTGCCTGTGCCTGGGCATCGCCAAAAATCGCGCCGCCAGCCAGGGCATTGACGAACTGCATGCCATAGCAAATGCCTAAAACCGGACGATCGCCCATGGCGCGCAATGCTAGTTCGTCGCTGGTGTCGCGCAGGGGATCGACCGGTGACAGATCGTCTGGCAACGCGCCGATCAAGCCGCGCGTGATGCCGGGACCGCCGCTGATGATCAGCCCATCCAGCAGCCCGGCCACGGACTGCGCTGCCGCAGCGGAGCGTAGCAATGGCACGATGATGGGGATGCCGCCAGCCGCTTCGACAGCTTGCGCGTAGTGCGTGTCGAGGCTCTGCCGTCCGTCTGTCAGGCTGGTGGTGATGCCGATGCGCGCCTTGCCGACCATGTCTTAGTGAGGCGCGTAGACTGCATCGCCAAAGGGCGCGACAAACTGCGGCAGATCACGATGCCCCAGCATTTGGCGGATGGCGTGGCACTCACCCAGGTGATACCAGTAATGGTATATCGTGCGTTGTATGAGTGTGCCGGTGGAATCGGCGACCGCCTGCCCACGATGCTCCAGTCGCTCTTGTAGCGCCTCTGTCGTCAGCGTGTCGAGGAAGACATCGGCATTGGCGGTGACTTCTCGCCAGGCGCTCCACATATCATCCAGCTTGGGACTGGAGGGCGGACTGCCATAGCCACAGATTTCACGCAGATCCGGCTGAATCCGTATGCCCTGCGCCAGATAGACGAAGTAGCCATTTTCCTGCGATGCCAGATGCCCGATCGTCCAGCTGATGCAATTCATCTGCCCATGCCGCACATAGGCATCCTGCAGGCTCAGCCCATCCAGGCAGCGCAGAAATTCGCGGCGGGTAAAGCGCAGTTGCTCGACCATAGGATGCGCCATTGTTCTTCTCCCTCCCGAATGCTTGTCGTCAACAGCAGGGTGCTGCGACCGCAATCTCATCCAGGGCAATGGGGATGGCATCCAGTGGCAGCAGCGCCGCTTCGGCACAGCAATCGCTAGCATAATCAGTTATGCAGACGCCCGTCTCGGGCAGGTGCAGCTGCACATCACGCGCGGCAGCCCAATCGCCACACAGCGCCGCAGCGACAGACCGAGCCTGTTCATAGCCGGTCGCCAGCAGGAAGGTCGGCGCACGACCATAGCTCTTCATACCGATGATGTAGAAATCTCGCTCTGGCTGGCGCAATTCTGCTTCGCCATGTGGCGGGACGCTGCCACAGCTGTGCAGGTTGGGGTCGATCATGGACGCAAGAGCCCGCGCGCTTTCCACAGCCGGGTCGATATCCAGCCGCAGCTCGCGCAACAGGCTGAAATCAGGGCGCGCGCCCGTGCAAACGATGACTTCGTCAACGCGCAGCCTCTCATTGTCGCTGAATAGTTGCAGTTGCTCGCCCGCTTCTTCGACCCGCGTGATGGGGAAGGGCGCGGCAATCTCCAAAGCTCCCGCCTCGACCGCCGCCTTGATGCGCATGCCCAACTGTCCGCGCGCTGGCAGTTGATCATCTGTCCCTCCGCCGTACAGCTTCTGCATATTGTCGCCCCGCAGCGCCCAGACGACCTCTGTAGCCGGCGAATCGTCGCGCAGGCGCAGCAAGTCGAGCAAGGTGTTGATGGCGGAATGCCCGCTGCCCACCACAGCCACCCGTTTGCCCGCAAAGCGTTTGCGCGCTTCGTCCAGCACATCCGGGATGCCATAGGCGATTCTGCCATTCAGACGCGTCTCGCCCAGCGCGGGAATGCCGTCCGCGCCCAGAGGATTCGGCTGCTGCCAACTGCCTGAGGCGTCGATCACAGCGTGCGCTTCCAGTTGCTCTTCTCGCCCGGTGTCCAATTGCAAGCGCAGCAGGAAGGGCGCAGTCCAACGCCCGGCGTCTTTTAGTTTGTCGCGCTGCTTGCGGCTGATCGCGGTGACGCGAGCGCCCCTGCGAATGACGCTGCGCATGAGGGGAAGGTCGGCAAGTGGCTGCAAGTAGCGCCTTACCAGTTCCGCGCCGGTGGGCAGTTCGTCGGGGGGCGGCATCAGCCAGCCTTCATGCTCCAGCAGGCGTCGGCAGGCGGCATCGACATTGAATTCCCAAGGCGAAAACATGCGCACATGTCCCCATTCCAGCACGGACGCGCCGACCGTCTGGCCAGCTTCCAGCACAACTGGCATTTCGCCGCGTTCCAGCAGATGCGCCGCCGCCGCGAGGCCGATGGGCCCTGCGCCGATGATCGCGATAGGCAGCTGCTTCATGGCGTCTGTCCTTTCTAGTTGAGCGAAGTTCAATCGTTCTATGCGACTTATGATGGTTGCATTGTGCCGAGTCTTACCTGGAGCAACGCGAGCGGCGCTTCAATAACCCAGCTTCAAGGCGACTTCTTCCAGGCTGTCGGTGGGTCCAATCAGGGTGAGTTCGTCTTCCAGGTGCAGGTTGGTATAGCCGTGCGGCACGATCGAATGTCCACGCCGACCGATTGCCATCACCAACACATCATCGGGCAAGATCAGCTCGCGCAGGTGCAAGCCGTCCACATTCGGGTCGGTGATTGTCACCTGGATGACATCGTGCTCGGGGTCGTCTTCAAAGACCATAGTAACCAGCTGTGGCGCGCGCACAAAGTGATCCAGCAGATGCACCATGGCATTGGCGGGATGCAGCACATGCACGCCCAGCTCGCGGAATTCGTCCACCAGCGTATAGTCATGCAGCCGGGCGATTTGGCGGGTGATGCCGAAATCTTCATATAGAATCCGGCACAATTTCAAGCTGTTCTCGTCATTGGGCAGCAGCGCCACAGCCACTTCGGTCTTGGGCTCGATGATCTGCGTCAGGCTTTGCGCGCTGATCTGCGGCAGCCACTGCTCTTTGCGGTGTCCGTTGTCGCCGGCGCTGGAGACATGCGTCTTGTCGGTATCCAGCAGCTTGACGCGCCAGCCATGCTCGAGCAAGCGCTCCGCCAGTTGCCGCGACTGATTCTCGATGCCGACGATGACCACATCCAAGATTTCATCATCTTTGATATCTTTCGGCAAATGCGATTCGCCTACCAGCCGTATGGCGGTCTTGAAGAATATGGGTCCGGTCAACTCGCTGACGACGATCACTGCAACGAGCAGTGTAGTGAATTCGACGCCTAAATCGGGGAAAGCGATTGCGACTTCTTTGGACAAGCCAATGGCGACGCCGGCTTGCGTGATATATCCCATCCAGGCGATGCGCTTGAAGTTGGAAGGATCCCCTGCTGCCGTGCCGCCCAGATATGCGCCGATGAAAAGCGCCACAATGCGAATGATGTATAAGGCCAAGGTGATCGGCAGCAAAGTCGCCACGATGCCTAGATTCAGCGACGCGCCTACCAGTGTGAAAAAGACGACGAATATCGGCGTACGCGCCTCATGCAAAAGATGCCGAAATTCGCTGCGATAAGGCGAACGATTCGTCAGCCAGAAACTGGCAACCAAACAGATCAGCAGCGGCTCAAAGTGCAATTCGGCAGGCATATTCGCCTGGCTCCAGTATTGCAGCTCGTGCGATAGCGCGAATACAGCGTAGCCTATCAGCAGCAGCACTGGGAGTTTGAGTCGGTCTTCCCAGTGCGTGCCTAAAATGAATCCCAATACGCGCCCAGCTATCAGCCCCAGTCCTATTGAAGCCAGCAGCTCGAAGAGCACCAGCACAATGAAGGTCAAATCAAAGCTGCGGCCAGTCAGCAGGCTGGCGGAAATAGAGGTGCTCAGCGCGAAGAGTACAACAATCAGCACATCTTTGACGACGGTCACGCCGAGAACGGTCTTGGTAAATGGACCGCGGGCGCGCATTTCGTTTATGATGGCAATCGCCGATGATGGCGAACGCGCCGATAAGATGGGTCCGCTCAGTAGGGCGACAGCAATCCGCCCTGCCGGCGACAAGTCGCGCATGAATGGGATGTGATCGGCCAGAAGCAAAATCGCCACGCCGCAGATGACATAGATCGAGGCGATCTGCATCAAGGTATTCCAGCCGATGCTGCGAAAACGTCCGCGCAGCTCGTCCAGCGCCATCTCGCTGCCAGCGGCGAAGGCGATGAATGCCAGTGCCGTCTCGTCCAGAAAACGCAGCGATTCGATATCGGCTCTGCCGACAAAGTGAAAAATGAAGGGACCTGCCAAGATGCCCGCGACCAGGTAACCAGTGATGAGCGGCAGGTGCAGATGCGTCGCCAACTGTCCGATACGATGCGCAGACAAGACAATGAACAAGAAACTGACTAGCGATACGGCTAGCAAAGCGAAATCCACAGGCTGATCCCTCAGCGTCGGCGAAGCGCCATTATAGTAGTAAGTAAACAAGAGGTGAACCGATAAAGTTATGCAAGAAAATGAGCCATGCAGAGGCGAGCCATTGGGTGGCCCGCCAACACAAACGAACTAGTTGGGGTGAGACAAGTCTCGCCCCTACATCAATCTGCCTAGATGTTGAACACGACCAGCTAATTCTGTCTGAGGTGTTTGTCTGCAGGTCAACCGGCGGGAGCGTCCAGCAGTTGCTTCTCCAAATTCGCCCCCAGCCGACTCATGATGGTGATGGTCTGACGCAAATCGGCGTCTGTGGTGCGCGGATTGTTTGTGCACATACGCATGACAGTTTTGTCGCCCAGCTTGGTGGTCGAGGCGAAGGCGAATCCATTTGCAGCCATAGCGCCGCTCAACTCATCCGTGATGCGGTTTGCCAGCGCTTCATCGCCATCGGCGGGCTTGTATTGGAACGTTACAATTGCCAGTTGCGCCGGTGTGACGATCTCCCAGCTTCCCGACTTGCGCAGAAGCGATTCCGCCAATTCAGCCAGTTTGAATCCGCGCTCGATTGCTTGCCGCATGGCTGCCATGCCAAACACCTTCACGCTCATCCAAAACTTCAATGCGCGAAAATAACGAGTCAGCTGAATGCCTTGATACATAAAGTTCATTTCTTCGCCGACTTCTTCTTGGCTGTGCGCATCGGCATCAGACAAGAAATGCGCAGTATCCTTGAACGTCGCGCTCAGCCAATGCCGATCTTGCACCAGCAACGCGCTGCACTCGACAGGCTGGAACATCCATTTGTGCGCGTCCCAGGTCAAGGAATGCGCGCGTTCTATGCCGGCCAGCTCCATCTTCCGGTGTTCGGTGACGCAAGCAGACGCGCCATACGCCCCATCGACATGCAGCCAAAGTCCCTCGCGCTCGCAAAGGTCTGCCAATTGCGGCAGCGGGTCTACTGCGCCCGTGTTGGTCGTCCCGGCTGTGGCGGCGACGCAAAATGGTCGTTTGCCGGCCGCTTTGTCTTCCGCTATCGCCCGTTCGAGATCTGCCACCGGCAGCCGGAAGTCTTCGTCGGAGGGGATTTCGCGCAGTTGTTCGGGCGCAAAACCAAGGATGCGCAAGCCGCGCGCGATGACGAAGTGCGCCTGGTCTGAGGCATAAATGACGGCATCACGCATATCGCCATTCAACAGAACCTGCCGCGCCACCGCCAATCCCGAAAGATTCGCTACCGAGCCGCCGCTGACAAATACGCCTCCCGCCCCTTCTGGCATGCCGCAGAGCTTGCACAGCCAACGGATGCACAGCCGTTCGACGATCGCCGCGCCAGTGCCCAAGGGATACAAGGAGTTGAAGATGTTGTAGCCAGATGCCAGCGTATCGGCCATGACGCTGACGAAGTTGCTGGAAGATGGGATATATGCGAAAAAACGCGGGTGGTCCAGATGGTCTATGGTCGTCAGCACCTGTCGCTCGAATTGTTCCAGGACATCTTCCCAGCTTGAGCCGGCCTCGGGCATTGGCTCGCTCAGAATTTCGTCAAATGTAACTTGATCAAGGGCGCGCGTCACCGGGAATTGGGCTTGCGCTCCCGTGTAGTCGACCAGCATGTCGATGATCCGGTAGCCCATCGCGCGCATTTCATCGCCATCAAGTTTTATCTGTTCACGGGGAGGCATTTTTCGCATAGTTGTTCCTTTGGATTACTGCGCCGCGCTCATGGAATTCGCAGCGGGATGGCCAGGGCGAGCCGCGGACGGTGGCGCTTGGATTTGCCAACGAAGCCCCAAGGCAATCTGCACGATACCCATTACATCGGCAGTCGAACAATGAATCAGCCCAATTGCAGATAACCAACCGAACGCGCGCGCTGATGCAGAAATTGTCAGCGCAGACGACGCGCGCTTGTCTCGGCTATCGCTGATCTTTGAGCGCCGCATGCAATTCTACCGCCAGCCGCCCCAGCAGCGCCACAGTCTGCCGCAAGTCGGCTTCGCTGGTGCGCGGGTTGTTGGCGCAGATGCGCATGACCGGTCGGCCGCGCAGGCGAGTGCCACTGGCGAATGCGCCGCCATCGTCCAGCAGCTGCCCCACCAGGCCATGCGTGATTTCGTCTGCCAGCGCCGCATCACCACAGGGCGGACGATAACGGAATGTAACGATGGCCATCTGCGCTGGCGTGACGATCTCCCAACAACCCGCTTCTCGCAACAGCCGCTCTGCCAGCTCGGCATTGGCAAAGCCCTGTGCGATCGCTTCGCTGATGGCGTCCAGACCGAAGACCTTGAAGCTCATCCACAGCTTCAGCGCGCGGAATTGCCGCGTCAGCTGGATGCCCAGATAGCCGTAGTTTTTTTCTTCGCCAGGCTGCTCCATATCTTTGAGATATGCGCCCGATGCCGCGAATGTCTGCTGCAGCCATTGCCGTTCGCGCACCAGCACACAGCCGCATTCGATGGGCTGAAAGAGCCACTTGTGCGCATCCAAAGCCAGGGAATGAACGCGACCCAGCCCACGCAAAGCCCGCGCCCCCGGCTCGGTCAATATGGCTGGCGCGCCATAGGCCCCGTCCACATGCAGCCACAAACCCTCGTCGGCGCAATAATCCGCCAGCGCATCCAGTGGATCGACTGCGCCGGTGCTGGTGGCGCCCGCGATAGCCGCTACACAGAAGGGCCGCAAGCCCGCCGCGCGATCGGCTTGTACGGCTGCGCGCAATGTCTCCAGCGACAAGCGATAATCGGCGTCGCTGGGCAAGACTCGCAGTTGCTCGTCGGCGAAGCCCAGCACCCGCAATCCGCGCGAAATGGCGAAGTGCAGTTGATCGGAGCAATAGACGACTGCGCCGGACATCTCGCCATCCAGCCAGATTGTTCGCGCCACAGCCAGCGCCGACAGGTTGGCTACCGAGCCGCCACTGACGAATGTGCCGCCGGCTTGGGCGGGCATACGCAGGATCTGCCGCAGCCAGTCGACCGTCAGCCGTTCAATTTGCGCCGCGCCCGGTCCTTGCAGCCATACCGCGTTGAAAATGTTGTGCCCAGCCGCCAGCGTATCGGCCATCACGCCTATGAAATTGTTGGCCAGCGGGATATATCCAAAAAAGCGCGGGTGGTCGACATGGTTGGTCGCTTCTAGGACTTGCTGCTGAAACTGCCCCAGCACATCGCGCCAGTCGGATGCTTCGTGGGGCAGCGGCTCGCGCAAGATGGCCTCGAGGGCGGCATGATCCAGCTGGGGCGCAACCCGCCGCTGGTCGCGCGTATCGTAATAATCCAACAGCGAGTCGATGACCGCATAACCGATTTCGCGCATGTCTTCGCGGCTGAAGGATAGCAAGTGACGATCGTCCATGTTGTCTCTCCACAGCCACCGACTAGAAAATGGCGTTCAAGGCGATCACCACCAGCAGCGCCAGCGCAACCGCATTCAAGCGCGCTTTGGACAGGCGGTTGCCGATGCGCAGTCCGATGGTCGTCCCTGCGAAGATCAGCGGTGTCAGCAGCAGCGCCGTGCCCAGCACATCCGCGCTCATGGTTTGCGACAGCAAGAGCAGCAGCAGCACTTGCAGCGGCGCATTCAACAGGAAGAGCGTCTTGGTAAAAGCCCGCGTCTGATGTGCGCGAAAGCTGCGCGTGGTCATCCACAGCACCAGTGGCGGACCACCCATGGCGACCAATCCCTGCAGCAGGCCGCTCAATGCGAATGTGGCGATAGAAATCGGCAGGGGCAGATCGCGCGCTTTTTGTCCACGCGCCAGCAAGCGCAAAAACACCCCGAGCAGCAGTCCACAGCCGACCAGGCGTTTGACGGCAATTGTGTCCATGTTCTCGATATGCAGCAGCAGGAAGATGCCCAGCGGCACGGTCAGGTAACGCAGCAGCGCCGCCAGTTTGACATCGCCCCAAGGGATGTGCTCGCGCAGCTGCCAGACGCCAAATGCCACCTGGATGCCGATAGCCAGGGTGGTCAGCGCCACCGCCTGCGACAAGCTGTAGCCCGCCTCGACCAGCAGCGGCACGGCAATCATGCCCAGCGCAAAGCCGATTGCGCCCTGCACGATGCTGCCGCCAAACAAGATGATGCCCGCAAAAAGAAGCGCCATACTGGATCTCCGTATATCAGCCAGATTTAACCACAGATGACCGACAGGGCACAGAGAGTTCTGACGAATGACGCGCTTTGCCTCGCACACGACGGCGTGTAAAATGAAAATACGCGACACGAGGAAGGGACATCATGGAAGTCTGGCAAGCCATCCACAGCAAACGCGCCATTCGCCAATTTCGCGATGAGCCGCTGCAACCTGCGCACATTGAGCGCATCTTGCGGGCGGGGCGGCGGGCGCAAAGCTCCAAGAACAGCCAACCCTGGCATTTTATCGCTGTGCAAGACCGCGCGCTGCTAAAAAAGCTCGCCCAAACTGGCGCTGGGATGGGACATGTGGCCGGCGCGGCGCTGTGCGTCGTTATCGCCGTGCCCACACAGAACGAGCGCACCCTGTGGCATTTCTTCGACTCGGGGCAGAGCGCGGCTTACATGCAACTGGCCGCCACCGAGCTGGGCATTGGCTCTTGCCTGGGCACGATCTATGAGCCTGACGAAGCGCGCGAGCTGCTGGGCATGCCGGCCGATATGCAGACGCGTCTGGTCATTTCATTCGGTTATCCGGCCGATGCTGCCGCCGCAGCCAAGCCACTCCAGTCTGGTGGGCGCAACAGCTTTGACGATATCGTGCACTGGGAGACCTGGTGAGCCCGGTCAACCGTCCGCGCCGCCTGCGCTTGACCCCAGCCATCCGCCGCCTGGTGCGCGAAACGACTCTGCAGCCCGACGACTTTATCTATCCGCTCTTCGTTCGGCACGGCGAGAATCGGCGCATCCCCATTGATTCCATGCCGGGGCAGGCGCAACTGACGATCGACCTGCTGGCGGAGGAAGCGCGCGAAATCTCGCGGCTGGGCATCCAGGCGGTGATCTTGTTTGGCATCCCGGCCCAAAAAGATGCGATTGGCAGCGACAATTTCAGTGACGATGGCATCATCCCCAGCGCCATCCGCGCCATCAAAGCGGCAGCGCCCGACCTGCTGGTCATCAGCGATATGTGCTTTTGCGAATATACCGATCATGGGCATTGCGGCATCGTCAACAGCCCCGAGCACGATCGCTACAATCCGCGTCTGCCGGCCGGCTACCTGCTCAATGACGCCACGTTGGAGATGCTGGGACGGGCATCGGTGGTACATGCTTGCGCTGGCGCCGATATCATTGCGCCTTCGGGCATGCTGGATGGCATGGTCGGCGCAATACGCGCGGCGCTGGATGGCGAAGGCTTCGCGCACACAGCTATCATGAGTTATGCCGCCAAAGCCGCCAGCGTATTTTATGGACCTTTTCGTGATGCCGCCGAGAGCCCGCCCGGTTTTGGCGACCGCGCCCAATATCAGATCGACTCGGCCAATCGGCGCGAGGCGCAACGAGAAATCGCGTTGGATATAAAGCAGGGCGCAGATATGCTGCTCATCAAGCCAGCCCTGCCCAGCCTGGATATCATCCGCGATGCCCGCGAAAGCTGCAATCTGCCGCTGGCGGCCTACCAGGTCAGTGGCGAATACGCCATGCTGCACGCAGCGGCAAACATGGGCTGGCTGGGGCTGCAAGGCGCAGCGCTGGAAAGCCTCATCAGCATCAAACGCGCCGGCGCCGATATGATCATCAGCTACTTCGCCAAAGATGCCGCGAACTGGCTGGAGCGGGCATAGTGCCAGCACAGCATTCCTCGATCCTCAGCCGTTTGGCTCGCGGATTGCGCCCGCACCTTTTCTTCGTCTTCGCTGCGCTTATCGCCATCATCGCGATGACCAGCCCCAGCGCCGCAATCGTCCTGGATACGCAGACTCTGCGCGTGCCCACTGCGCCGACCGACATCTTCATGAAATACTGGGATGCCTGGTACGGCGCAGAGATTCTGGCCGGGCGCGCCGATTTCTTTCATACCGACTTGCTTTTCTATCCCAATGAATTGTCGCTTGCCTTTCACAATTTCAGCTTGCCGCATATGCTGGTTTTCGGCTCGCTGCAGAAGCTCTTGCCGCCCGTCAACGCCTATGTATTGACCTACCTGCTCATCATCGTCGCCAACCTGCTATCGGCTTATGTGTTTTTGCTGCGCCTGGTTTCCCGCCCGCTGGTCGCCTGCGCCGGCGCATTCGTCTTTGGCATGAGCACCTTCGTGATGAAACATCAAGAGCACCCGGATATGGCGCTGATGGCCACGATTCCCCTGGCGCTCTATTGTCTGCAGCGGGCAGTGCACGAGGGACAGTGGCGCTGGTGCATCTTTGCTGGCATCGCCGCGGGTTTCACGGCCTTCATCGGCATGTATGTCTTCATCTGCCTGATAATGACGGTGGGCATCTACGCGCTGTTCCTGGCGCAGACTCGCTGGCGCGATGCGCGCTTTTGGCAATTTCTGGTCCTGCTGCTGCTTGTCGCCGGCGCCATCAGCCTGGCGCGCTTGTATCCCATGATCGCCGACCGCGCCTTGCTGAACGAAGCGCTGGACAAACGAAGCGGCGCAGAACGACATAAGGACCTGCTGATGCTCTTTGTAAATACCGACCATCCGCTGATGCTGTCGGTCAAGCAGCAGCTATTCTCCGCAGGCAGGCTGTGGGCGTATGCCGATGGCTACTTGGGTTACCTGCCTATCGCAGTCATCGGCTGGCGCCTTCTGCGCTGCCGGCGACGCAGGCGCCTATGGCCCTGGCTGGCCATCGCCTTGACCTTCATTGTCTTGCGCCTGGGCAGTTTTCTCACGATCGGCGGCACACAACTCGGCATCCCTCTCCCGAAATACGCGCTGGACAAGCTGCTGCCGTGGGTCTTCAAGGCTGTCTGGAATATCTCCAACTTCCAAATTGGCGTCTTGCTGCCCTGGGCGGCGCTGTTCTGCCTTAGCCTGGATTGGCTGCTGCGCAGTGCATCCTCTCGCAAGCGAGTCACTGCTGTCGCCCTGGTTCTGCTGGCGATCTGTTTTGAAAATTACAGCAATACGAACTGGAGCTATTCTTCCGACCCCGAGCGGCTGGATTGGATCGACTGGCTATCGAACGAAGACAATTTCGAAGACATGCATCTGATTCATCTGCCCATGGGCAGAAATCAGTCCAAGCAATATGGCTACTTCCAGACCTTCAACCGCATCCCGCATGCCGAAGGGCTGGCATCGCGCACGCCGTCGCAAGCCTATGCGACGATCAACAGCAATCTGCTGCTGAACACTTGGCAATATGACGCCTCCTTGCAGTGCGGACCCGAAAATCAGGCGGCCTATCTGAGCGCCGTGGATGAGCTGCGGGGGCTAGGCTTCACGCATATTGTTCATCACCGCCAGCAGATTGATGCGCTGAAGGTCTTCGCCAGTTTTGACCATGTGCCGTCGGCATTTGATGACCGGTTCGTGAGCATCTTTCTGGTCGAAGACCTGCCCTATGCCTGCGATTGGGGTGAGTCGCTGGCAGCCGCAAGCGCGGCGCAAAAAAGCCTATTGACAGATTATCCAGCAATCAGATCGGCGTCCGGCATAACGACAATCACCGTTCACAGCGAGTCGCTGGTTACGATGAATGCGCTGCACAGCGAGATGCGCGTCGATCTGGAAAGGACCGCCCGCCGCGCTCAGGCAGAAAAAATTGTGTATGACCAAACTGGCATACTGTTGGCGCATACCGACACGACAGCCGAACAGCTGCACAGGCTGCGCAGTTGGCTGGCGGACGACTTCAAGTATTGCGACACGCTTGCTGGTGGCAGCGAATGGCGCCTAGAAGTCTTGATTCGGCGCGGCTTCCCTTGCGTGTTGCTGCTCAACCAGGCGCCACTGCGAGTCGACTATGAAAATGGCTTGCGACTGCTTGATTTGGCGCTGGAAAAAGACGGGAAGGCGCTCGACCTGTATTTTCTGTGGCGCAGCTTCCCCGACGACCTGTCTTCTTTTTCGCTGCAGCTGCTCGACGCTGCCGGCGAAAGATCGCTGGGCTTCGACAAATTGATCCACCACGACAGGCTGGTCCATCACCAAGCCGACCTGTCGTCGCTTCCGCCAGGCGACTACCGGGCGAAGCTGATCGTCTACAATTTCGAGACGCGCGCCAGTGTTCCAGGCGTCATCGTGGCAGCGCAGACGCCATTCCAGCGCGAAATCGATGTGGCTTTGATTACGGTGGACTAGGCTGGCGATTGTCCATTGGCGGCTTTTGCCACAAGGGCGTCAAAGAGCGCCTGCTGGGTGTGGTCCTGCGCCGCGGTAACTTCCGGGTGCCATTGCACAGCCAGCAGCCAGGCATGTCCCGGCATCTCCAGCGCCTCGATGATGCCGTCGGTGGCGCGGCAGACCACCCGCAGCCCCGCGCCGACATCTCTCACTGCCTGATGATGCCCAGAAGCCGTGCGCAGGGCTGTCGTGCCCATCACCTTTGCCAGCAGGCTGTCTGGCTCGATGCGCAAGTCTTGCATCGCCCAAAAGTTGCTGCTGCTGTTGCGGTGAATGTTCTGGTCGTGGATATCGGGGATATGCTCATGCAGCGTGCCGCCCGTCGCTACATTCAAGGTCTGCAAGCCGCGGCAGATGCACAGCAGCGGCATTTGTCCTTCGCCCAGCAAGTGCCGCACCAACGTCAGTTCGCTGAAATCGCGTTCGCGGTCGGCCGGCAGCAGCGCGGGATTGGCGCGGTCGCCGCCATATTCGATCGGGTCGATATCTGTGCCGCCCGTGACGATGAGGCCATCCAGCAGGGGCAAGACAGACTCCCAGTCGCTAACGGCAGCCGGAACGATCAGCGGGATGCCGCCTGCCCGCAGCACCGCATCGACATAGGGCACGGGCACACTGAAGTAACCGTCATAATAGGGCGCTTTCACATAGCCTTCGCTGCGTCCGCCGCTGGTGATGCCGATGACTGGTTTCTGCATGTGCCTGGCCTGCCTGCTGCGCTCGATGAATGGCGGCTACTATAAACGAAGACCCCAGGCGGCGGCAAGCATGAAGCGGCGCTGACGAGTGAGTGGGGCAACTCGCCCGCAAGTTCATCGCGCGCATCGGCTACAATGAGCCAAGGCAGCAGAATACCAAAGAAGGTGACTCGATGATCCAGCGTCTCCGCTTCTATGTCATGTACGCCCTGCGCAATATCCAGCGCGGCGGACGCTGGACGACACTGGCTGTCTTGTGCATCACGGCGGGCGTGGCGACTGTCGTGGCGCTGCGCTCGCTGGGCTTGGCTGTCGGCGACACGCTGACCAACAATGTGCGCATCGAGATCAAAGGCGACCTGCTCATCCGCAACGACAATATATTTGGCGGCTTCGGCAGCAATGACCCCAATGCCTTCTCGCCTGCCGAGCTAGAGACCTTGTTGGCATGGGCAGAGGGCGAGGGCGCGCAGACCACAGCCTATATGAGCGGACGCAATATGCAGCTGACGCCGATAGACGCCCGCCAGTTTGGACGCCCCAGCTTCATCGGCAGCAACTTCATCGATCCGCAGACCTATCCGCCTACGCACACCATCCGCGCGCTGGACCCGCCCGATGCGCCGCTGGCGACGCTCTTCACGGGCGGCAACGATGTGGTCATCAGCGACAATCTGGCTTCATCAAGCGACATTGCCCTTGGCGATTCTGTGCGCGTCAGTGGCACAGAAGAAGTCTTCACGGTGCGCGGCATCGTCTCCGTTGCCGAAGAAAGCAGCGTTACCAACTTCCTCAATGCCTTTTTTGGCTTCGCCTACTTCGACCTGGCGAATGCTCAAAATGCCATCAACGAAGACTTCGCGCCCAACCGCATCGGCCTGTTCTTCGCTGGCGGCGTTCGCGACGAGCAGCTGGCAGCCTACAGCGCAGAAATCGAGGCTATGGCGCCAGGCGTGAGAACGACCGTGATCGCCGATTTTCTGGAACGTTACGCGGTCATATCCCAATATCTTGGCGACTTTGTCGTGGTGATGGGCTTGGGCGCGCTGTTGATCGGCGGCGTCGGCATCATGAATACCATGTTGGTGCTGGTGCGGCGGCGCACATCCGAGATCGCCGCGGTCAAGACTTTCGGCTTGCAGGGGCGGCAGGTGGCGGCGCTCTTTTTGACCGAGGGCTTGCTGCTGGGCATGCTGGGCAGCCTGCTGGGTATGCTGGTGGGCATCGGCTTGAGCATCATCGTAAACCAATATGGATCGGTCGCGCTGCGCCAGCCGCTGATTTGGCAGGTTTATCCCGAAGCGCTGCTATTTGGTTTCGTGCTGGGCATGGTCGTAACGGCGATATTCGGCGTAGCGCCTGTATTGACCGCTGTGCAAGTCCGCCCCAGCATCATTCTGCGCCCCAACGAAAATCATCTGATTACGCTGGGTATTCTGCAATCTGCGGCGCTGCTGGTCTTCGTTATCATCAGCCTGGGCTTGGTCACCGGGCATATCGTGCGCCCGTCATTTGAGCTGACCGCCGAGCGCATGGCAGAAAGCGGCGACGAGCTTGCCGGGACGCGCCGCTTCGGTTCTGACACAGCGCCGGAGTCGCGAGAAGACACCCTGCCTTCGCCCTATCTGGTGGGCGTGGTGGGTGTCAGCGTGGTATTCGTCATCTTCGCGGTGATGATCGGCCTGCTCTGGCTGATCGTCTTCGTGATCGGCAAGCTGCCGACCCTTGGCGTCGTGACGGCGCGGCTGGCTTTGCGCAACTTGTCGACCAACCGCCTGCGCACAGCCGTCACCCTGCTGGCGCTCAGCGCGGGCATGATGGCGCTCAGCAGCATTGCCTTCGTCGGCGAGGGCACGCGCGAATTGCTGAACTTGCAGCTGAGCCGCAGCTTCGGTGGCAATGTGCTCGTTTTCGCTTTTCCGGGCTTGCCTCAGAGCCTGGTCTCCAATGGCATCAACAAGGCCTTGGCCGATCTGCCGGTCGAATATCGCACCACGATCGAAAGTTATGAAGCCGAGCCGCGCACGATCAACGGAGAGCCGGTTGTCGACGCCAACCCAGTGGAATTCACCGCCTGGGACTCCGACAAACCCGATATCTACAGCGGTCAGCCGGTTCTGCGATCCGGACGCATGTTCACACAAGCAGACCGTGGCGCGCCGTTGCTTGTGCTGCCAGCAGCGAGCGCTGACCAACTGGGCATTCATATCGGCGACCGCGTCGAGCTGGATATTGCCGGCGACCGTGAACTGGAAGTAGTCGGCATCACTGCTGCGACTGACGGCTTTGGATTTGGCGGCGAAACTGGATTGATCCCGCCCGATGTGCTGCCAGAAAGCGCCTCGTCTGCGTTCACGATGTACAGCTTCCAGATCCCCAGCGAGGCATTGAACGAGGCCTTGGCCGAGCTGTCTGCGCTGATCTTTGCGCTGGCGGTCGATGTGCAATTCATAGACGGGCTGATCGGCCGGCTCATTGACCAGTTCGCCGCCATCCCGACCATCGTGGGCATTCTTTCGCTATTTGCAGCCGCAGTGATCATGGCGAACACCGTGGCGCTATCGACGTTGGAACGCCGCAGGCAGATCGGCATATTAAAAGCCATCGGTTTGAAGTCGCGGCGCGTGCTGACGGTGATGTTCATCGAGTCGAGCTTGATCGGCTTGCTGAGCGCGGTTATCGGCATCGGATTGAGCGCGGCAGTCATCAGCGGGCTGGGCGCGACAGGCGGGATCGTCATCCCGCTGCCCACCGATGCGCGCCTGGTCGCAGCCGGTCTTTTGGTCGCGGCGGTGCTGATCGGCTGGACAGCGACATTTCTCAGTGCGCGCGTCGCCCTCAAAGAGCGGGTGATGAATGTGCTGCGCTATGACTGAGCGCGCCGGCAACCGTTGTGATTAGCGCCAAGCTATGCTATATTGTGGACGATCATCATTCGGTTTTTGTTCTCAACGCAAACTCGCCGCAGGAGTGGTTTCATGGCAAAGCAATCACGAGGTACAGAAGGACAAGGCCTGGTCGAATACGCATTGATTCTGGTCCTGGTTGCCGTAGTCGTCATCGTCATTCTGCTGCTTCTCGGTCCATCCATTTCCAATATCTTCACCGAATTTGTCGACTCAATAAATGGTACCGCTACCGTCACTCCCGCCGTCACCGCCACCGCCGCTCCTACTGCCACCGCCACACCGGGCGCGTAGTTGTGCGGCCAGCATCCCCCACGCGATAAGGCGCCTCGATGATCCTGGAAAGCCTCTCAAACGCCATTGGTGTCAGTGGCGAAGAAGACGAAGTCCGCCAACTGCTGATTGATGCTGTCCGCGACCATGCCGATGACATGCTGGTCGATGCGCTGGGCAACCTGATCGTCTTTCAGCGCGGCACAAGCCATCCCGATCACACGGTCATGATCGCCGCGCATATGGACGAAGTCGGCTTGATGGTCACGGCTGTCGATAGCAAAGGTTTGCTGCAATTCACCAATGTCGGCGGCATTGATGCGCGCATCTTGCCCGGCTTACGCGTCAAAGTGGGCGCAGACCGCAAGCATGGCGTCGTCTTGTGGAAGCCAATCCACATGTGGCGCGACATGAAAACTGTCGAGATGGATAGCCTGCGCATTGATGTCGGCGCAACAGACAGCAAAGCCGCCAATCCTGGCGAGCGCATCGCTTTTGACGCCGAGTTCAAAAAGCTGAGTGAAACGATCGTGCGCGGCAAAGCGCTGGACGATCGTGTCGGCTGTTCGCTGCTGGTGGATATCCTGACGGGCGGGCCCTATCCTGTAACCGTGGCGGCTGCCTTCACCGTGCAAGAGGAGATCGGCCTGCGCGGCGCGACTGTGGCAGCGCGGCGCATCAATCCCGACGCGGCTATCGTGCTGGAAGGCACCCCCGCATTTGATGTGCCCGACCCCACGCGCGAAGCCGACGCAGGCGACCTGCCAAGGAATCCAGCCACGCGAATGGGCGCTGGCGTCGTGCTGACCCTGGCCGACGCCAGCATGATCTCCGACCCGCGTGCCATCCGTTTTTTGCAAGAGACGGCCGATGCGCAGGACATCCCTTATCAGCTGAAGACAGTCGGTGGCGGCGGCACAGACGGTGGCGCAATTCACACAGCACAGACCGGCGTGCCCACCATGACCCTTTCTGTGCCCTGTCGCTATATCCACTCGCCCAGCGCCCTGCTGGACTTGAAGGACTATGACTGTGTGCTGCGGCTCTCGCAAGCCCTGCTGCGGCGCATCGACGCCTCCACATTTCGGCGCGACTAACCGGGCAGCAGAAGCTCTTGACCGACGCTCAGTTGGTCGGGGTTGGTCAGGTCATTGAGCTCGATGATCGCATTGACATCGACGCGGTATCGCAGCGAGATGCTTTCCAGCGTTTCGCCAGCCGAAACCACATGAAATGGCGGTCCCGAGTCGGACACGAGCGGGGCCGGGATCGAAGTCACGGTCGGTGGCATGGTCGGCTCTGGCGAGGGCTCGGGGGTCGGCGTCAAGAATACGCAGCCCGGTATCTGCAGCAGCTGTCCCAACGAAAGCACATCTACATCGTCCAGGTCATTCAACGCTGCCACTTCGTCCATGGTTGTTTCCCAGTTGAGCGACAAGCGGAAGATGCTGTCGCCGCCTTGCACTGTATGGACGCAAGGGCTGTCGGGATCGAGCTCGACTGGCAAGACCTGCGTAGGGATGCTTGTGGCAAGCGGCGTAGAACCGATTGGCGGCGCCGTTACAGCGATGACTGCCGCGCTCGTAGCCGGTATGACAGTCGGTTGCTCGACTTGGCCCGGCACCGTCTCGGGCGTGATATATGGTTGGCGCGTCTCTATGCCCGTTTCATCCTCGCTGACCACGATTATGTCTTGCAGGCTGGTCGGAGTCGCGTCGCTGACCACCACAGCGCTGTCGACCTGCTGGAATGTCTCTTCGGTCTGTCGATAACAACCGGCCAGCAGCAGCACACAAAGCAGCAAGGGGACGAGCAATCTCGGCTTCATGCGGACAGAAACCTCTCGCATACAATTTCGCTGACGGCATTATAGGGCAGGCGCAATAAACGCGATAGCCAGCCAGGCGTGTATTTGCCGCCACCCGCTTTATGCCAGGATTCTGCCCGCGCCGCGGAAATCGAAAGTCATGGCTGCGCCGTCATCGCATCCAATCACTTCGTATCCAGCAATTCACCACGCCTGTCTCGCTTCTCCTCGAGAAGGGGCGAGGCTCAGCCTTGATTCGGCAGCAGCGACCAATTCGTCTCCAGCACAGCAGCGGATTCCTTGATGACGTTGGCCTTGCGCAGCGCCGCTTCTGGAATCCGTTCCAGCACTTGCGCGCTGTCGCTGTCGCTGTCATAAGCCACGATGATCACGCGCTCGTAGGCGATTACTTCATGCGGGCTGAGCGGCGATATGATGCCGGCTTCGGTCATTTTCAGGCTTCCCATCGTTGGGTACTTCTCGGCGTGATCGTGCAGCAGCGCATCGGCACGAAAGTCGCGGATGCCATAGCGCAGCGCAAACAGGTAGGGGAAGCGCACATCGCCCGGGTGCAGCGCCAGCTCGCTCTGTGGATCCGCATCGCTAACAAGAAGCAGATAGGGTCGAGCCTCCGGCGCGAATTCTGGGATCGCTTCGACGATGGCGTCGATCACGCGGCTGCTGGCTTCGTCCTCTGCCCGCAGAATCGCCTGCTGCTCGTATACGAAAGAGATGCCCGGCGCCAAGGTAAGCGCCAGGTAAGCCAATATCAGCGCGCCACCGACCCGCCGATGCCGCCCATGCAGCCAAGCCAGCAAGCACAAAATCAGCATGGCGCTTCCCACTGACGAGGCATAGAGCAGTCGCTCGTGACCGCGGTAGACCCAGTGGGTCGGCGCAGTGCCGGCGATATTCAAGATTGTCAGCAGCAACCCAAAAACCGCCAACCAGGCCGGCGTCCAAGCTATCGCCTGGGCGTTGGATCGCGGCGCAAACCACAAACAGCTGCCAAATATCCCCGCCAGCCCCAGCGCCAGCAGACTCAGCAGCCAGAACCGGCTCAGCGCGGCAGCAGCGCCCAGCCGACCAACATAGTCCAGCGGACTGAACAGCAATACCAGCGCGTCAGCGAATTGACGAGAGATATGCTCGGGGCTGAGCACGAGATTAGAGTTGCCGCCCGGAAAGAGAATCAGCAGCAGATAAATGTACAGTCCAGCGAAAGCCACAGGCAGCGCTGCATCGAGCGCAATCTGCCACAGATAACTCCGCGAAGCGCTACTTGTGCCCAGTCGGCGGTCTTCGATACAGGCGATCAGCGGCTGCAGCAGAAAGAAGAAAATCGATTGTTCATAGATCATCAGCGCCGCGCCGAAGCAGGCGATATTCAGGCTGTACCAAGCCAACTGCTGCCGTCTGCCACGCACAAAACGCAGATAAGACCACAGCGCCAGCAGCGCCAACAGCAACGCCGCCTTGCGATGTGTGCCGGTGGCGAAACCCAGCGTGGAAGGTGTTTGCAGCGGATCGAAGACGAAGAGCAAGCTGATGCCCAGCGCCAGCCAGCGTCGCTCACCTCCCTGCAAGGCATCCACCAGCAGAAAGACAGCCAAGCCAACAGCGAAATGCGCCGCCAGCGCCAGCGCATACCATAGATCATAGCGGTCGGGCGCCAGCGCATGCAGTGGCGCAGAAAAGAGCGCGCCCAGCAAATGCCGCTGCCAGTGCTCAGTAACCAGCCAGTTCATCCCGCCGATGAGGCCATCAAAATGATAATGGTAGTGGTAGTCGAGCACATCGCCATGGAAGCCCAGCGAGAAGCCCCGCAGCGCCATGGCAGCAAAAGCAGCGACATACACAAGGCTCAGGGCGATCCAGGGATTCCAGCCCGACTCCAGCGCCCTCGCGAATCGACTGGCAGCAGCCTGCATCAGCGCCGTCCGCAGCCGAACATGTCGCTAGCCAACTTGCGGCAGCTCGGCCATGGCGCGGTCGATGGCTTCCTGCGGGTATTCATAATTGCTCAGCTGCCCGCCCAGGTAGGCATCGTAGGCGCTCATATCGAAATGCCCGTGCCCGCACAAATTGAACAGGATGATTCGTTCTTCGCCAGCTTCTTTGGCATCCAGCGCCTCGCGGATCGCCCCGGCGATGCCGTGCGCAGCTTCTGGCGCGGCGATGATGCCCTCGGCTTTGGCAAAGGTGATGGCAGCGCCAAATGTTTCCATCTGCGGGATGGCGCGCATGTCGATGAGGTCTTGATCCCACAACTCGCAGATGATGGACGCCATGCCGTGATAGCGCAAGCCACCGGCGTGCAGCGGCGGCGGCACAAAGCTGTGTCCCAACGTATACATTTTGACCAGGGGCGTCATGCCGACCGTGTCGCCGAAGTCGTAGGCATATTGGCCGCGCGTCAGACTGGGACAGGCGGCTGGCTCGATGCCCAGCAAGCGGGTCGTCTTGCCCGCCGTGAGATTTTGATGCAAGAAGGGCAAGGCGATGCCAGCGAAATTGCTGCCGCCACCCGTGGGGCCCACCACCACATCCGGATAAGCGCCCGCCAGTTCCATCTGCTGCAAAGCTTCTTGCCCGATGATCGTCTGGTGCATCAGCACATGATTGAGCACACTGCCCAAGGCATATTTGTATTTGCCCTCGCTGGTGGCTGCCGCTTCCACCGCCTCGCTGATGGCGATTCCCAGCGAACCGGTGCTGTCGGCATCTTGCTCGAGGATCGTGCGTCCGGCATGGGTGGCATCGCTGGGGCTGGCAGTAACGCTCGCGCCGAAGCTCTGCATGATTGCCCGTCTATAGGGCTTCTGCTCATAGCTGATGCGCACCATATAGACGATGCACTCCATGTCGAAGAAGCTGCAAGCCTGCGCCAAAGCCGTGCCCCATTGCCCGGCGCCCGTCTCGGTGGTCAGCCCGTTAATGCCTTCCTGCTTGTTGTACCAGGCTTGTGCCGTGGCGGTGTTGAGTTTGTGGCTGCCCGATGGCGATACGCCTTCGTACTTGTAATAGATATGCGCCGGCGTATCCAGCGCTTTTTCCAGCCGACGAGCGCGCAGCAATGGCGTCGGGCGCCACAGCTTGTAAATCTCGCGCACTTCGTCGGGGATTTCGATGTAGCGATCCTGGCTGACTTCTTGCAAGATCAGCCCCATGGGGAAGAGCGGCGCCAGGTCGTCTGGTCCGACTGGCTGATGCGTGCCCGGATGCAGCACGGGCGGCAGCGGACGCGGCAAGTCGGCCTGGATATTGTACCAGTGCGTGGGGATGGCGCTCTGGGGCAGGTCAAATCGGATCGTGTCGGTCATGGCTCACCTCGTCGCTGGGTCTGTCTGGACGCATTATGACGACAGCGCGGCTATTTCGCAACTGGCTGGGAGCCCACAGGCTTGACGCTGGTGATTGCGCCGACTACACTGTCGCCCAGATGAGCCGGGTCCCTTGCGGCAGTAGATTCCGAACCGTGTCAGGGCTTAACGGCAGCAGCACTAAGGAAAACCTCTGGGTGTCTTGTGGTTTCCTGGCTCATCGTCCTCGCAGCTTCTGGATGTCACGATCGGCTGCCTCAGCGCAGAGTCGCCACAGTGATGACATCATCAAACTGACGACAATAGATTATGGCGGATTTGTAGATCGTCAGGTCGTGCTCGGCCGGCAGCATGTAGCTTTGATCGCCGATATTGCCTTTGAGCCGGCCCAGATCGAGGAAGTCCGCGCCGATCTGCGCCTGCTCAAGTGGCTGTGGGTCGCGCGAAAGGTAGACGCGCATATCGCCGCCGCGCGCCGACTCAAAGTTCATCAGTTGCAGGGTGCGCTGACCGTCCGCCCATTCATAGATGGTGGCATTGCCTGCTCCCCAGTGCAGCGCGTTCAACTGGATGAAATCGCCGCTGACCAGTGCCCTCGCATTGTTCTGCGCATCGCTGCCGGTGGCATCTCGGGGCGCGAGTTCCGGCTCGCTGATGGCAACCCGCACCATAGCCAGCGCTTTGCCTGAGTCCATCGCATGTTCAGCCAACAGCTCTTCGCGTTGCTCGCGGGGCAGCGCCAGGTATTTGTCTTGCAAGTCCATCTCCAAGCCCGGGAAGCCGGCCCGCAGCGACGGAGGCTGCAAGCTGTGTCGCCAGGATGGAAAGCTCCAGACAGCCACCGCGACCAAAGCCACCAGCGTCAGCAAAATCAGGCGCAGTCGCAAATCCATTGGGGCAGTATCCATCCAGGTGTCGGGTTGGGTAAGATTGTGGCAGAGTCGCGTTCAAGAGGCAAGCCGACGGCAGAGGGTGGAGGTGAATTCCGTGCATTTGGCGCCATCCTTACCGCCCTCTCGACAAAATTCGCGCGGATTTTGCCTCCCCCCGAGTTTTCGTGGGGACTGAGGGGGTCATTGAAAACGTCATGCCATTTCGTTTTGAATGGAAAGATGAATCCAAGCGCGCCATCTGTTACATAGCTGAAGGGACCTGGAACTGGCGCGATTATCACCAGGTAGTTCGGGCAGCCGCATTCACATTGTTGGATGCCCAGCCCGGCGTGCATAGCGTCATTGATCTGCGCAGCTCGACACGGACCGGATTGCCGGCTGGCGCGGTGGCGCATGTACGTAGCTTCGGGCGCATCACGCAGGTGAATCTCAGTGGGCGCGCGGCGGTCATTGGTGTGGATAGCGCGCACTGGGCAGAACTAGGCTTGAGCGCCGATGGCAGCCTGATCACGGCCGACGGCATGGTGCGATTCGTGGAGAGCGAGGCAGAGCTTGAGCGTCTGCTAAACCGGTGGGCTGGCTAGAGATCTTCGTGTCGCGTTCGTGCTGCGGGCAGCGCAACGATCAGTGGCAGCGACAGCAGGGATATGAGCGCAGCCAGGATGAACGCCGTCTGCAAACCAAAAGCATCGCCCAATACGCCGGCGATCATCACATTCACCGCGCGGACTCCGAAGGCGTAGAACATGAAGAGGCCGTTGGCGGTGGCGCGGCTGTCTGGCAGTTGATCCTGCACCAGCGCCAGGAAGACCGGTGAAACGGAAAGCGCCGTCAAGCCCAGCCCGATCAACAGCGGCGCCATCAGCGTGCCTTCCACATGCACGAAGAGCAGCATCAGCAGCGCCGAAACCAGCGTAGCGCCGGCCACCATCCTGCGCCGTCCAACGCGATCGCTCAATGTCCCACCAGCCAGCGCCCCGCCCACACCCGAAAATTCGTATAGCGCGAGCGCGCTCGTTGCCAACGTCAAGTCATACCCGCGCACATCCACCAGGTAGACGACCATGAATATGCCCAGGCAGCTGACTGCCATGTTGCGCAGCAGCATCACCCCCAGCAGCGGTGCGAAGACCCGCGCAAAACGCCGCAGCATCGGTTTGCCAGCGCTCTTGCGTCTCTCTCGCTTGGCGGATACATCGCGCAGACGCCACCACAGCACGGCGCTCGCCAGCCAGCCGAAGAACATCAGCCGCCACAAGCCTTCCATGCCCCATTGCGCCACGCCAAAACCCACCAGCAGCGGTCCGACTGTGCGTGCCAGTTCGCCACCCGCCATGAAGAAGCTCATGCCGCGCCCGACCTTTTCGCCAGAGACATGCGCGATCATGGCCGGCGCAGGCGCGTGAAATGCCATGATGCTGACGCCAACGCCAAAAAGCAGCAGCGCCGCCGTGCCATACGTGGGCATGAAACCGATCAGCGAAGCCATTGTGGCGGTGGCAGCTGGCGCAAAGATGACCAGGTAGCGCAGGCTGAAGCGGTCGGCCAACCAGCCAATCACAGGTCCCAGCAGCGAAGGCATCTGCATGAACACGGGCAGCGATCCAGCCATCGCTAGCGACAGACCCAACTTGTCGATCAGCAGGGGCAACAGCGGCGCGATAAATGCCGAAAAGACATCGTGCACGAAGTGGCCGCTGCATATCAGGACGATTCGGCTCGTCTGGAATGGGTTGCGCTTTTGGGATTTGCCGGGCAGGGCTGCCGCGTTTGTCGTCATGTACGAATCATTTCGCTGCTTGTCTGTCCTGGCTTGCGACTTGGGGCTGCTGCTGTTTTGGTATAAAAGCGCTTTTATGAGAATAGTCAATTGCAACCAAACGAGCCTAACGCAATTATCGTTGCGCGGCAAGCCAGCCAGCCATTGGGCGTGGCGAATGCTGTGCTTGCGCAACATCGCTTAGCAATGTAGGGTGTGACTCACAGAGTCGTCCCTACAAATGACTTCGTATCCAGCAAATTCGCCACTCCCAGCCATCTGTCAGCATGAAATCGCGCGCATTGTCTGCTAAGATGAACGGTATGAAAAACTTGCTCCCAGCCTTCAGCAACCGCCGCTATCTGGACGCCATTGACGACCATATTGTTGTATTCGATGGCGCTATGGGCACCAGCATCCAGCAATACGACCTGTCTCCAGCCGACTTCGGTGGCGAGGCTTTTCAAGACTGTATCGACTACCTGGTCATCACCCGTCCCGATGTTGTTCGCGCCATTCACGATTCCTTTTTGCAGGCTGGCGCAGAGGCAGTCGAAACCAACACCTTCCGCGCCAACCGCCGCACGCTGGATGAACACGGGCTGGGCGCGCGCACGTTGCAGATCAACCGCGCCGCAGCCGAGATCGCCCGCGCAGCTTGTGATGCCGCTGCAGCTGAAACCGGCCTCCCGCGCTTCGTCGCTGGCAGCCTGGGTCCCAGCGGCATGCTGCCTTCTGGCGACGACCCCGACCTCAGCGATATCACTTTTGACGAGCTTGCCGACCTGTTCCAAGAGCAGGCGCAAGGGCTGCTCGAAGGTGGCGCGGATTTGCTGCTGCTGGAAACCAGCCAGGACATCCTTGAGGTCAAGGCGGCCATTTATGGCATCAGCTGCTGCTTCATAAAACTGGGCAGGCGCGTCCCCTTGCAAGCGCAGATCACCCTGGATGTCAGTGGACGCATGCTCTTTGGCACCGATATCGCCGGCGCGCTGGCCACCCTGCAGCCGCTGCCGATTGATGTGCTGGGCTTGAATTGCTCGACCGGTCCGGAATATATGCGCCAGCCCATCCAGTATTTGCTGGAACGCTCGCCATTCCCGATCAGCGTGCTGCCCAACGCCGGCTTGCCCATCAATGTCGATGGCGAGGCGGTGTACCCCATGCAGCCGCAACCATTCGCCGAGATGGTGAGCGAATTTGCGCGCTGGGGCGTGAATGCGGTGGGTGGCTGCTGCGGCACGACGCCCGAACATATCGCCAGGCTCTTCCAGGCTGTGCACGGTTGCTCCTACGCCGATGTGCTGGCCGGGCAGAACAATCGCCGCGCGCCAAATCTCAGGCAGCCCTTGCACGAGCCACAAGCCTCCAGCGGAATGACCGCCACGCGCATGCTGCAAGATCCAGGTCCCACCCTGATCGGCGAGCGCGTCAACAGCCAAGGCAGCCGCAAGGTCAAACGACTGCTGTTGGCGGACGATTATGACAGCATCGTGCAGATCGCGGTGGGGCAGGTCGATGGCGGCGCGCACATGCTCGATGTCTGCGTCGCCTTGACCGAGCGCGATGACGAACTGACACAGATGCAGCGAGTCGTCAAGAAGTTGTCGATGGCGGTGGAAGCGCCGTTGATCATCGATACCACCGAAACGGATGTCGCCGAAGCGGCACTGGCGCTGTATCCCGGGCGCGGCATCATCAATGGCAACAACCTCGAAAACGGACGCGAGCGCATCGACAGCATCTTGCCCATCGCCCGCAAACATGGCGCGGCTGTCTTGTCCATGACCATCGACGAAGATGGCATGGCGCACACCCGCCAGCACAAACTCGCTATCGCCCGGCGCATCTGCGCAATCGCTATGGACGAGCATGACTTGCGGCCCGAAGACCTCATCTTCGACACGTTGACCTTCCCGCTGACGACGGGCCAGGCAGAATTGCGCAATGACGCTGTCGAGACTCTGGAAGGCATAGGGCTGATCAAGCAACGCATCCCCGGCGTGATGACGGCGCTGGGCATATCCAATGTCAGCTTTGGGGTCGGGGCGGCGGCGCGCGGCGTATTGAACAGCGTCTTTTTGTATCACGCGGTCAAGGCAGGGCTGGATATGGCAATCGTCAATCCCGCGCATATCACGCCCTATGCCGAGATTCCCGCCGACCAGCGTCAGGTCGCCGAAGACTTGATCTTCAACAGCGATGCCGATGCTCTGCCGCGTTTCATCCAATACTTCGAAGACAACGAGGTGCAGCTGGCGGGCGCGGAAGTTATCGACCCCACTGTCGACATGACCAGCGAAGAGGCGCTGCATTGGCAGATCGTGCATCGCAAGAAAGACGGCGTAGAAGCGCTGATCGACGACATCTTGACGCGCATGGATGCTGTCGACGCGTTGAATACGGTGCTGCTGCCGGCCATGAAAGAGGTCGGCGACAAATTCGGCGCGGGCGAGTTGATTCTGCCTTTCGTGCTGCAATCGGCGGAGGTGATGAAAAAGTCGGTCGCTTACCTCGAACAATTCATGGAAGTGGTCGAAGGCAGCAGCAAGGGCATCGTCGTGCTGGCGACTGTCTACGGCGATGTGCATGATATCGGCAAGAATCTGGTCAAGACCATCCTCAGCAACAACGGCTACACCGTGCACGACCTGGGCAAGCAGGTGCCCGCCAACACCATCATCGAAAAAGCGCTGGAATATGGCGCGGACGCCATCGGCTTGTCGGCGCTGCTGGTCAGCACTTCGCGGCAGATGCCCCTGATCGTCAACGAATTGGCGCGGCGCGGACTGCAGATACCGGTTCTGGTGGGCGGGGCAGCCATCAATCGGCGCTTTGGCTCGCGCATCCTGTTTCTCGATGACGGGGGCGATCCTTACGAAGCCGGCGTCTTCTATTGCCGCGACGCCTTTGAAGGGCTGTCGGTGGTCGACCAGTTGCTGGATGCCGCGCGCCGCGACCAATTCCTGGACGAGGTCTTCAGCCAAGCCTACGCCGAAGTGAATCGCGCTCCCCGCCGCCGTCGCCCCAGCCGCAATGGCCGCCGCAAGACAGTCGCCCTTGCCGCGCAGATACCCGCGCCGCCATTTTGGGGCGCCCGCGTCGTGCGTGAAATGCCGCTGCCTATCGTCTTGCAGCACCTGCACAAGCCCGAGCTGTATCGCTTGTCCTGGGGCGCAAAGAACAAACAGGGCGCGGAATGGCAGCAACTGCAAGCCGAGTTTGAAGCGCGCTTGGGGCGCATGTCGCGCGCTGCCCAGCGCCGCCGCACACTGCAGCCGCAGGCGGTTTATGCTTTTTTGCCCGCCAACAGCGCTGGCGACGACCTCATCATCTGGGATGCCGAGCAATTTCAAGCCAATGGCGAATTGCAAGAAGCGGCGCGTTTTGGCTTTCCGCGACAGCCCGCTGGCGAGTTTCTGTGCATCAGCGATTACTTCGCGCCGGTTGACGGCGGACAGGTGGATGTGGCGGTGCTGCAAGCCGTGACCGTGGGCGAGGCGGCGACAGAAGAATTCGAGCGACTGCAAGCGGCTGACGAATACAGCGAAGCCTACTTTTTCCATGGGCTGGCTGTGCAGGCAGCCGAAGCGGCCGCCAACTATATGACGCGGCTCGTGCAAGGGCAGCTGGGCATCGCGGCGGGGCAGGGCAAACGTTACAGTTGGGGTTATCCGGCTTGCCCGGAATTGCGCGATCACGAGATCGTGCTGCGCCTGCTGCCGCAGCTGGAAACAGAACTGGGCATGGGATTGACCGAGTCATGGCAGTGGCTGCCCGAGCAGAGCACCGCCGCCCTCTTCACGCATCATCCCGATGCGAAATACTACAGCGTCGGCAACCTCGACCGCGCTGCGCAGGTGTTGGGATAGGTCAATCCCCCCCCCCCCCCCCCACCCCCACACGGAAAAAAACCACCCCCCCCGCCCCCCCCCCCCCCGGCGCGGGGTGGTTGGGAGGCGCACCCCCCCCCCCCCCCCCCCCCCGCTCTTCGTAAGAAATCCATCTGAATCCGTAATATTACACTTGGTGTTAGCCAATCTATTGACACTGACAGGATGGTGTTCTATATTATCGATGTCAATAGGGTTAAGGACTGCGCAATGACCGAATATCCATATATCAATACGACCGGCAAGCTTCGCGAGTTCATTAGCAAGATAAGTAGCATGGGTGTTCCGGACACAGTTACAGTCAAATGGCTGCCGACGGTCGGTTTCGGCTCAACAAACCACCGTCGTATCCTCAAGGTATTGAGGTTTATCGGCTTCCTTGAAGGCAACATGCCGACTGCGCGTTGGCAGAGCTTCCGCGATAGCACAAAAGCTCAGTCCATTATGGCTGAGGCAATTCGGGAAGGCTACAGTGAATTGTATCACACCTACCCAGACGCTCATTTGCGGTCGGACGGGGACCTGAAGAACTTCTTTAAGGGTCACATGCCTGGCGGCGATCAAGTCATTGGAAACACTGTCGCAACCTTTAGGTCATTGTGTTCTTTCGCGAATTTTGATGCCCATGCAGTACTGGAGACCGATAGTGTGACGGGATCAAAGGACGGTGATCATGCAGCAAGTCCGTCTGTCAAAGCAAATGTGCAAAACTTGCCACTTGTGCCACTGCACATTCACCTGGATATTCACATATCTTCGGACTCAACAAGTATGCAGATTGATCAAGTCTTTGAAAGCATGGCACGTCATCTCTATGGAAGGGAAGTCCTAGCGGGTGAGGCTGACTACATCGCAAGAGAGGTGGACGAATGAGACAAATTCGCAAAGCTCAAAGCCAGGTACATCAAGTAGTCCACGCTTTGGTATCATGTTGTTGTATGAAATTGACGCGCCAACTGAAGAGAGGTGCCAATTGTCGAATTCGGCTTCGGGCACTGCGTACAGATCTTTGGCGATTTGTCACGAAGATTGGCAAGGGTGTCCTGAGCATAGTGTGCCTGGTAGCGATTCGCTTTGCGCTTTTTGAGCCTCTGGGAGAGTTGACATCAGAGATGATTGTTGAATCGCTGTTGCAATCTGGCTTCCTGCGCTTCGTGACAGAGTCCTTCTCTGCAAGTAAGAAAGTAGTGGATGAGCAAATGAATCTATTCTCGAAAAGCAAACGTAAGCGCTCGTAAGCTGGGCCTGCACGAGCTACGAATAGCGACAGAGTTGACTTAACAACTATACATAATGAATACAGGAGAATCTCCATGACCCACACCATCACACGCATCGGCTTTGCATCGACAGTCAAAATCGCCGCGATCGTCTCGGCATTGGCGGCGGCGCTGCCGGTGGGGCTGCTCTTGCTGCTCAACAACCTCTTCCAATTCTGGGATGTGTTTGTGCCGCCCGATGTGCTGGCTCCCTTGCTGGCGCAGATGGCTTTGCTGGGCGCATTGGCTGGCGGCATCTCCACCGCCCTGACCGTGTTGATCTACAACTTGTGCGCGCCCATCTTCGGCGGCGTTACACTGCACCTGAAACCCCAGCATCCGCCGCGCAAACAGAAGAGCGATGTCGATATGGTCTGATGCGCCGCAATCGCTTGACATTTGCTCGCGGACTGCCCAAACTATGCGCCAAAGCAACCCGCAAGAAGTGAGGCAGATCATGCGCACCGCCATTCGCCAGGAATACGATGAACGAGGCTATGTAATCGTCCGCAACGCCATTGATGCCGCGCTCGCGCAAGAAACCGCCGAGCATGTGCACTGGCTTGCCAAGCGCCACCCCGATACCCGCCCCGAGAAATTCGGACACGACATGCTGGTTACCGACCCTTTTATGCACCGGCTGGTCGGCGACGAACGGTTGCTGGATATTGTCGAGCAATTCCTCGGACCCGATATCGCCATGTTCGCCGCTCACTACATCGCCAAACCGCCCAAGCATGGGCAAGAAGTTCTGTGGCATCAGGATGGCAGTTATTGGCCCCTCGAGCCGATGGAAGTCACCACCATCTGGCTGGCTGCCACCGCCTCCACGCGCGAAAATGGCTGTATGCGCGTCTTGCCGGGCACGCAGAACAACCGTCTGCTTTCGCGCCGCGAGATGGTCGATGTGCCCGACGGCAAGAATGTGCTGTCTTCGGGCATTCATCCTTCGCAGATTGACGACTCTGATGTCGTCGACCTGGAGCTGCAGCCGGGCGATGTGTCCATACACAACCCGCGCATCATCCATGGCAGCAAGCCCAACACATCGGACAACTGGCGCATCGGGCTGACCTTGCGTTACATCCCGACATCCACCTGGGTCAAGCGCGAGACGCACGCCAGCATCTTCCTGCGCGGCGAAAAAGATGCCAGTGTTAAAAATCTGTACGCTGCTCGTCCCAGCTATGACAGCGCAGTGCACATGCCCTTCCGCGGCATGGACGCCTGGCTGCCAGCCTAAGCAGGCACATAGCCCATTCTGCCAGCGCAACAGCGGACGAGAAAGCAGCACCGTGCAAAGACCAAACATCCTCTACATCCATTCGCACGACACGGGACGTTACATCAGTCCCTATGGCCACGCCGTCCCCACGCCCAACTTGCAGCGACTGGCCGAGCAAGGCGCGTTCTTCCGTCGAGCCTATTGTGCCGCGCCCACCTGCTCGCCCAGCCGCGCCGCCTTGCTCACCGGCCAATCACCGCACAGCGCGGGCATGTTGGGCTTGGCGAATCGCGGCTTTCAGCTGCGCGACTTCCGCCAGCACATCATCCATAGGCTGAAAGCGGCTGGCTATACATCGGCCCTGGCCGGCATCCAGCACCTCAACCCTTCGTGGCGACCCAATGCCGCGTCTGAAGTCGGCTATGACCGCGTTTTGACCGACCAGCACAGCCAGGCGCATACAGCCGCGGTTGATTTCCTGCGCAGCGCGCCGCCTGAGCCATTTTGGCTGACTGTTGGCTTCTTCGAGACGCACCGCGAGTTCCCGCTGGAAAACGATGTCGATCCGGCTTATGTGCTGCCGCCGACGCCTATGCCCGATACGCCGGATGGACGTCAGGACATGGCCAACTTCATCGCCATGGCGCAGATCCTCGATGACAAGATCGGGCAGGTGCTGCGCGCGCTGGACGAATGCGGTCTTCGCGACAATACCCTGGTCATCTACACGACCGATCACGGTCTGGCCTTCCCCGGCATGAAATGCAACTTGACCGACCATGGCATCGGCGTATCGCTGATCATGCAAGGGGAGGGGCTTTTCGCCGGCGGACGGGTCATTGACGCCATGGTCAGCCATATCGACATCTTCCCTACCATCTGCGATCTTCTGGACATTGAAGCGCCTGACTGGCTGCAAGGAACATCCATGCTGCCGCTGTTGCGTGGCGAAGCCGACTCGATCCGCGCTGAGCTCTTCGCCGAAGTCAGCTATCACGCCGCTTATGAACCCAAACGCGCTGTGCGCAGCGAGCGCTACAAATACATCCGCCGCTATGATCAGCGCCAGGGACCCGTGCTGAGCAATATCGATGACGGATTCGCCAAATCCGAGCTGCTTGCCGCGGGTTTCGGCGAGCGTCCGCCCGCGCCCGAACAGCTCTATGACACCTTGCTGGATCCGGTCGAACGCAATAATCTCGTTGATGACGCGGAGTATGCGCCGGTGCTGGCTGACCTGCGCGCGCGACTCGACCGCTGGATGCGCGAAACAGACGACCCGTTGCTGCAGGGCGCTGTGCCCGCGCCGCCCGGCAGCTTCCTCAACAGCCCAGATGCCGCTTCTCACCGCGAGCCGACTCAACCAGCCAAGGCAGGAAATACGCTATGACCACCCGTTTGCAGCAGCAGATCAAATATTACCGCGCCCGCGCGCCAGAATATGACGAGTGGTTTTATCGAACAGGCCGCTACGATCGCGGTCCGGCGCACACCCAGCAATGGCAGCGGGAAGTGGAGATCGTGCGCCGCCAACTGCACAGCCGTCCGCGCTGCGAGCAGATCCTGGAGCTTGCGCCGGGCACGGGTATCTGGACGCAGGACTTGGCGCAGCTGGGCGAGCGGGTCACAGCGCTGGACGCATCGCCAGAGATGATCGCCATCAATCGCGCCAAACTGGCCGCCGACAATGTCGAATATGAGCTGTGTGATTTGTTCCAGTGGCAGCCGCAGCGGCAAGTCGACATGGTCTTCTTTGGTTTCTGGCTGTCGCATGTGCCAGCCGACAAGCTGTCGGGCTTCTTGCAGGCGGTGCAGGCGGCGCTGAAACCTGGCGGTCGCTTGTTTATTGTGGATTCGCGCGAGCCCGACCAGTCCAATCCGCGCACGGGCACACAGACCATCGAAGGCGACCGGCAACAGCGCGAACTCAAAGACGGACGACAATACGAAATTGTCAAGATCTATTACGAGCCACAAGCGCTGTCGGCGATCTTGCGCGAGCATGGCTTCGACATCGAAGTTCAAGCCACCGCCAACTTCTTTTTGTATGCCGATGGCGTCCGCTTAGCCTAGCGCCGCCCGATACAGCTTGCTCACCTGCTCGGCGACCGCCTGCCATGTCTGTGTCTGCGCGTATTGCTTGCCCGCCGCGCCCATTGTCGCCGCCCGTGCCGGATCGCTCAGCAGCTGAAAAAGCGCTAGTGGCAGCTCGCGCGCAACCTGCCTCTGCGAGACGACCAAGCCGGTTTCGCCATCGATGATGGCATCAGCCACACCGCAATTATCTGTGCCGACGACCGCTGTGCCCGCCGCGCCAGCTTCCAGCAGCACCAGCCCAAAGCCTTCGAAGAACATGCCATCGTTCATAGCCGGCAGCGCCACCACATCAGCCGCAGCCAACCAGGCGCGCATGACCGCCTCGTCTACGAAGCCTAGGATGCGCACATGGTCGCCCAAGTCCAGTTCATCTATGCGCCGCCGCAGGCGAGCCGTATAGTCACTGCCATCTCCGGGATCGCCCAGGATCAAGCATTGCGCCTCTGGCAGCGATTCCCGCAGCACTGCCATCGCCTCGACCAGTTGCAGTGTGCCTTTGCGCGGCTTGATTCCGCCAGCGGTCAGCACTGTTGGCGCTCGCTTGTCGACATCTGGCGCGGAGCTTGCAAATCGCGCGGCATCCACGCCGTTGTTGATGACGACTGTTCTGACGCCAGGCATCAAGTCTTCCGCCACTTTTGCTGTATGACGGCTGACGCAAATCAACTGCGCTTGCTGCATGGCGCGCCGATACAACGCTCCCACGGGAAAGCGGCGCATGCGTGGCAGATTGACATAACTGCCGTGGACGGTGATGAAGAGCGGTCGTTTCTCCGCTAGCGCAGCAGCCAAAATCGCGTAGGGTTCGGCTGCCGCGTGAATGATATCGCAGCCGCGGAATATCGTCCGCAAGCGAGGCAGCAAGCGCAATGAACGAGCCAGACTATGACTATCTGGGGGGGTCAGAGTTGGCAGCAGAGTCTGCGTTTTAATGTGAGTCGGCGGGCTGTTCCGGGCGCTCGCGATGACAACCTGGACATCAAGAGCCTGCAAGCTCTCGACAATATTGGAGCTGTAGGTCGCCCAGCCGTTTGCGCGGCTCAGCTCGGCAGTCAACAGCCCAATGCGCATTGGCGGGGTCAGGCGTCGCTCGTTTCAGCGGAGCTTTGGCTGCTTTGGGCGCGCGCTCGCCAAGCCAGCACAGCGGGAGAATCGGTCGCCGCGACTTCGCTTTCTGATTCTTCGCGCGTGCCGATGCGCATGACCGCCAGCAGCAGCAGGATATTCAGCGCGATAATCACCGCCATCACCGTGATTGCCATAATTGCGCTCCTGTCATTGCGATCACTCGTGTCGGCATTATGTACGCTATCAGCCACGATTTCCAGCCTGTGTTGCCTATTGATGCCAGCCTGTCCCGAGCGCAAACTGGCAGCTTGCGCTCTGTCTGCAATCTGTGCT
This sequence comes from Chloroflexi bacterium bin20, assembly GCA_002238485.1. Classification (GTDB taxonomy): domain Bacteria; phylum Chloroflexota; class Anaerolineae; order Aggregatilineales; family Phototrophicaceae; genus UBA6055. The sequence goes on from MPMG01000003.1 coordinate 203,939, forward strand.
AGTGTGTCGCGATCAAATGCTCGTGGATTTCATCATGTCGCTCAACCCTGCTCGTCCTCACCCAGCCATCCAAGATCTTATGACGGTGTCATTTACGCCCGCAGCCGATGCGCGCGGACGATTCATGGAAACCTTTCGTTGCGAGTGGTTCCCACAGGTCAGCTGGGCGCGCATGCAGAGCAACCGCAGTGACAGCAAAGCCGGCGTCGTGCGCGGATTGCATTATCACTTCAAACAGGTCGATTACTGGTGCGTAACCAGTGGGCGCATCCGCGTCGGGCTCTTTGATCTGCGGCGCAGCTCGCCGACCTACTTGCAGTCGACTGTTATCGACCTGGGCGGCGAAAACCAGTTGGGGGTTTTCATACCGGTCGGTGTGGCGCACGGCTTCGCCGCTCATAGCGACTGCACGTTGCTGTATATCGTCAATAACTATTATGATGGCGAGGACGAATATGGCGTCGCCTGGAACGACCCGCAAGCCAATATCGACTGGGGTTTGAAAGCGCCACAACTCTCGGCGCGTGACTGCGCGAATCCACGCCTGGCAGAACTTCTCGAGGCGGAGCTGCCAGCCTAGCCTCTATACCGCAAGCCTGCCATGCCGCGCCACTGTCAGTTCTCGCATGCGGTCGAAGACGTCGACTCCCAGTTGCGCATACACATCCAGCAGATCGACCAGCACCCAGTTTTCGCGGATCAGCCCATTTTCGCAGCGCCAGAAGTCGAGGCTGCGCATGGTGATCGCCTGTCCCGATGCCGCGATGCCCAGCCAGCCATCGCCGCTGACAGTCATTTGCATGCCCGGGAAGGCCGTAAAGCCGACATATTGCGCGTCAGCAAAAAAAGCGCTGCGGCTGCCCAGGAAGGTGTCGCGGTCGGGCAAGGCTTTCAAAAAGGGAATCTGATGCCAGTTACGGAAGCCACTGATGCGCCGCATAGAGCCGATCCCCGCCGGTCCATACCACATCATCTGCGGATGCCAGTACTTGTCCAGCTGCATGGCCTTGACGCCTTCGGGGCTGCGCTTCAAGGCGACCAACATATCGCGTACCAGTTGCATACTGGCTTGCGACTGCGCTGCATCGTAGGGGCTGCTGATGAGGCCATCTTCTGTTGCTGGACCCGGCACGACCCACTCCACCGCCAGGCTCGGCGACATCGCCCAGGCGCCCGCCTGCATCATCACCTGCGGGATATCCCACAGCGCTTGCATCTCGACAATCTGCCCGCCTTGCAGGCGGAAGAATTCGTGATAACGCATCGCCATCAAGTGCTGAGTCGGCGGGATGCCCAGCCAGCTGCGCTCGAAGACGCCCATATAATGCCCACAGCAGCCAACCCAGTTGTGCCCATTGCTTTCGCCGGCCATGACGATGAAGTCGCGCCGTTCCAAATCGGGCAGGGCATGCAGCAGTGGCGCATAAGCCTCTTCGTAGAGCTGAGCGGGGCCGGTCATTTTCTCCAGCGGATTCGCCAAATGCACAGCGCAATCGCTCGCGAAGAGCTCAGCCAACTGCCCGCGCAAAGCCGCCGCGTCAATGTCATAGAGAGCAGCGCGCAAGTCGCCGATTCGCCGCTTGTTCGCGTTATGCGCCGATTCGCTCATGCTGTCTCCTTCGTCGCTCAGCCGCCGACCAGCCACTCGCCTGCCGACCAGGCATCGCGCTGTCGGAATTGATGCCGCATGCGCCCAAATACATCCAGTCCCATCTGCAGCAAGATATGCGGCACATCCATGGGCACCCAATTCTCTACGATTGTTTCGTCATCGCAGCGATAAAAGTCCATGACGCGCATTTTGATGCGCTTGCCCGTGGCTGGCACGCCAAAGAGACCGCCGCCGGTGTGTGTCGCCCGCAGATAGCCCCAGCCGCCCGTAACCGCAAAATGTCCATCGCCGATGCGGATGAAGTGTCCTTGCTCGCTGCCCGCACGGTCGGGAAATGCCACCAAAAAGGGGATTTGGTGATAATCTTCAAAGCCGCGCAAGCCGCGCGTCGTGCCGATGCCGGCTGGTCCGTACCACATAAAGTTGCGATGCCAATGCTTCGCCTGTTCCATCTCATCCAGGACGGAGCGAGTCGGCGGCTGACCGCTGTAGAAGCCCAGCGCCGCGTGCATGCGCAAGATCGTTTCGATCGTCCTGCGCGAGCGGTCTTCGTCTTGCGGCGACAAGACAAGGCCGTTCAGCGTGCGCGGTGGCAGCCAAGCCATCTCTTTCCCCAGGCTGGGCGCGATCGGGAAGTAACCGGCCTGCCGCATCAAGTCCAGCGCGTCCAGGAAGATATAGCTGGTCGCGATCTTGTCCTTGTGCAGGTTGTGCGCCTCGCAATAACGCAGCTGGACGACGCCGCGCGTGGCCGGGATGCCCAGCCAGTCATTGACGAAATTGCCGACATATTCGCCCATGCAAGCAACCCAATCGCCATCGCGATAGCGTCCGCCCGCCACAAAGAAATCACGCCGTTCCATATCGGGCAGCGCCTGTCGCAGCGGCATCCACAGCGCCGACAATCCCGCTGCGGCGCCACTCAGTTCATTGATGGGGTGCGTGACATGCAGCGCGACATCGGCAACATAGCTTTCCCGCGCGACCTCGGGCAGGCTCTCGATTGGCTGCTCGACCAGCGCCTGTTGGATGGCGATGATGCGCCGCTTGTTGGCGATATTGCGCGCCTGGTCGATGGGGCTGTATTGAAACGAAGCGGTGAAATACTTGTCGTCGGTCTGGGTCAAACTCAGTCGTCTTTCTGCATGTCCGGCGCTAGGCGTAGATTTGCGTCAACAGGGCGAACTCGTCAAAGACCGTCCACTCGTTGGCGATCAACCCGTCCTGAATCAAGTGATGCGTGATGCCCAGCAAGCGCACCGGATTGCCGGTCGGTTCGCCATAGCGGCCATAGCCCGTATGCGTGCCGCGCAGAGTCCAGCGCGTCGCTACCCGCCAGCCCGACTCGGCGTCGCCAACATGACAAAAATGATCGGTGCTGATGGCGAGATCTGGGAAGGGCGAAAGCAGCGACAGCACATAATTGTGAAAGTCGTTGATCCCCAGGAAAGAGCGGCCCGTGGGCCCCTCAAAGGCGAAGTTCTCGTGATAGAATTCGCGCGCTTTGTTCAACAAGCGCCAATTCCAGATTTCGTGAAACATCTGCCCAATGAAATCTTCGGGGTCGAATGCCTCGCTGGGGCGGGAGATCCACTCGGCTGGCGGCAGCTGACCGATGCCACGTTCGATATCGCCAGCGATCTGCGCCGAAAACGCGGCATCATCACGCCCACGAGCAGCCATTTCTTTGGCTGTGGCGACAGGGTCCAAACCCAGCTGCAACACCTTGCTCAATTCATCGCGCACGACCCACTCTTCCACGACCATGTTGCGCTTGCACAGACAATCGGCGATGGCGAGATAGCTGACGCGCTTGCCAGTGGGCGGACCATAATTCGACCAGCCGCGGTTTGTGCCTTCGTGCATCAATCGATGCGAGGAATACAAGCCAACCTGGTCATCGCCGCCCCAGATCACCTCATCGCCATACAGCCGCCGGTCGGGATAAGCAGCCATGGCTTCAATGGTGCTGGCAAAGACGGCTTCGCGACCAAAAATCGTGCCGCTGGCCGTGTGAAAATGGATGGTGTTGGCATAATAGTCGTAGAGCTTGCCGATGCCTTTTTCTTCCCAGATTTCGTGGGTAATGCCGATGATATAGTCCACGAAATCGCGGTAGCGCGGATTGAAGCCCTCCATCGACATGGCGCGCTCGCTGGATTCGGGCATAAATTGGATGTCGAGCTTGTCCGCCAGCGTGATGTTTTTTGGGCTGTCCCCGTCTTTTGCCGCTAGCTGCAAATCCGTCGCTCGTTTGCTGTTTTCCGCCATTTTCTAACCTCGGTTCGCCCCGCCGCTGCGGCTCGTAAAAGTGATTCTGCTCTCGCCAAGCGACTCTACCCGCAAGACCAGGCAAAATCAAACGATGCCCAGCGTGGGAGTGGCGAATTTCCTGTACATAGCTTTCCTTCCATCCCCGACAACCCACCAGAATCCGCTCATGCCGTTGCCTCCCCCTGACCTGTCGGGGGACCGAGGGGAGTGCTTGTATCCAGCGCCCAATCCAGGGCCGCCAGAGCATGCAACTCTGTGCTGTCGTAGGTGGGCAAGGCAGAGTCCTGCGGCTTGATCAACAGGCTAATCTCGGTACAGCCCAGAATGACGGCTTGGGCGCCAGCCGCTCCCAACTGCTCGATAACGCGCTGATAGTCACGCCGTGACTCGTCGCGGATCTCGCCGCGCACCAGCTCGTCATAGATGATGCCATGCACGACTTCGCAGCCGGCTTCGTCCGGGATGAGCACGTTCAAGCCATGTTGCTCGCTCAGTCGCCCACGATAGAAATCCTGCTGCATGGTGAAGCGCGTGCCCAGCAGACCGACAATTCGCATACCAGCCTGCAAGATGGGCTGGGCTGTGGCATCGGCGATGTGAATCAATGGCAAGTCGATGGCTGCCTGCACGGCCTCCGCCATCCGGTGCATGGTGTTGCTGCAGATGACGATGCAGCCAGCGTCCGCTGCTTCCAGCTGTTGCGCTGCCGATACCATGCGTCGGCTTGCCGCCGCCCAGTCGCCCGCCACTTGCAGGGCTTCGATCTCGGCGAAGTCGAAAGACAGCATCAGGCAGTCGGCAGAATGCAAGCCGCCCAGTCGTCGCTGCGCTTCTTGGTTGATGATGCGATAATATTCGACGCTCGATTCCCAACTCAAGCCGCCGATCAAACCAATTCGTCGCATGGCATTTGCTCCCGCGTCAGTATAGCAGCTGCCGCCCGCAGCCGTGCTAAAATGGACACATGGCGCATTATCGCAGGATCGACCGCAGCAGAAAGCGACACTTCTTCAGTCAGCGGCGGCGTGGCTTGTCGGGCGTTCCGCTTGCTCTCTTCGCCGGGACGATCCTGGGCATCTGCGTTACGCTGCTGGCGCTCACTTTCTTTTATTACGACGAGATGCAGGGCGCGGCGCTGTCCTTTGTGGGCTGGTCGCCGACGCCGACGCTCTTCCCCAGCCAGCATGCCGAGAAGGGCATTTCGCTTTACAACCAGGGCGATATTGAACTTGCGCTGGCAGATTTTGAGTTGGCAATCAAGCAGCGACCCAACGATGTGGCCTATCTCTACGAATATGGGCGCGTGCTGATCGAAGCCGACCAATACGAATTGGCGCGCGAACTGGGCGACCGGGCGATTGCCGCAGCGCCGGACGATCCGCGTGGCTATGCCTTGAAGGCGCGTTCCTTGATATGGACCGACCCCGGCAGCGCCATCCCCGTGGCTGTTTCGGGCTTGGAGCGCGATGCCAACTTTGCGCCTTTGCACGCCGCGCTGGCCGTTGCCTACACAAATATCGGGCGTTATGCAGAAGGCTACCAGCGAGGTTTGCGCGCCACCCAGCTCGACCCGCTCGATCCTTTTGCTCACCGCGCATTTTCTATCCCGCTCATCTATACCGGACGCAGCAACGAAGCGATCGCCGCGCTGGAACAGGCTGTGGCGATCAATCCCAACCTGACTGCGCCCTACTTTGAGCTGGCGGGCCAATACCGCAAACAGAATTATCAGGAGATGGCAGTGGGCATTTATCGGCGCATCCTGGAGCTCGAGCCAGACAACGCCAAAGCCTACCTGCGCATCTGCCAGACCTATGCCGAAGTCGGCGAATTCCTGGAAGGCAGCCGCTATTGCGAAACCGCCACCGAGATTGACGATAGGTATGCGCCAGCCTGGCAGTATCTGGGGCAGCTGCAATACAACCGCCGCAACTATGAAAGCGCGCTGGACTCGCTGGAGCGCTGCGTCGAGCTGGGGTCGACCGCAGTGGAATGCTATTATATTCGCGGCCTGGCCTATTACTTTCTGGATCAGTGCGATACAGCCTGGGAAGTGCTGCAAGAGGCGCTGCAATATACGCGCCAGCCCAGCATCATCGCCATCATCAACGAAGGCTTGGGCGGCATCCGCGCCAATTGCCCGGGCTATGAGTCTGCGCGACTGCCCACCGCCATCCCGCCGACGACTATCCCGCCCACGCCCATCGGAGGCATCTAGGGCATGCAGATCAAGCGTGACTACAGTCAGCCCTTCTTCCGCCAGCCCAAGCGCCGCCGCATCCGCAATCTGTTTATTGTCGCTGTGCTGCTGGCGCTGTTGATTTCGGCGTTCATCTGGCAGTGGGATCTGCTGGCCGCCACCGTCACCAGGCTGGGAGCGCCGCCATCCACGCCCACGCAACGACCCAGCCAACGCGCTGCCCATGCCGCACAGTTGATCATCGACAACGAAATGCTTGCCGCCGAAGCCGAGTTGGCCATGGCAGTCGCCGAGCGACCTCGCAGCATCGCCTATCTATATGCGCATGGCAGTTTGCTGATTGAGTTGGCGCGCTATGCCGAAGCGCTGGAACTGGGCGCGGCGATTACCGATCTGGATGCTCGCGATGAGCGTGGGTTCGCCTTGCAAGCGGCCGCATTGACCTGGCAGGGGCAGGCCGCCTTGGCGATCCCTATCGCCTTGTCGGGCTTGGAGCTGAACCCGCGCTATTCGCCGCTGCATGCAGCGCTGACCCGCGCCTATGTCGATGCCGACCGCTGGACAGAAGCGCTGGAAACTGGCGAACGCGGCTTGTCGGTCAATCCTGATGATGCCGATCTCAACCGCGCCTATGCCTATGCCTTGCAGTCGGTCGGCTCGTACAACGATGCCATCAACCACTTGCAGCGCGCCATTGAACTGCGCCCGACTTACTTGCCGACCCAATTCGAGCTGGCTGGCTTGTACCTGGCGCGCGATGAAAACAGCAGCGCCATCGACCTCTACAACCGCATTTTGTCCATCGACCCGCGCAACGCCCGCGGCATGCTGCGGCTGTGCCTGGCTTATCGCAAAGTGGGCGAATTCGCGCGCGCGCTGGGCTTCTGCAAAGACTCGGTGGACAACGACCCCAGCGACGCAGCCGCTCAATTCCAGTTGGGACTGCTGCATTACCGAGAACGTCAGTTCAATGAGTCGCGCGCGGCATTCCAGCTATGTCTGACGCACGATGACGGCGCCTACGACTTGTCTTGCCGCTATCGATTGGGCTTGTCGCATTATTACACCGGCGATTGCACGCGTGGCTGGTCGCTGCTGCGCGAGTCGCTGGCGCTGGCACAGGCAAACGGAGACGAAGCGACCACGCGCAATGTGCTGCAGGGGCTGGCCGCTATCGAAAGCGACCCCGACTGCGTTGACGATGCAGCCGCGCCGGTCGGTCTGGGCGAGTGAGTGGCTCGGCTGAGCATGTGGCATAATACCCCGCAGCCGCCAAGCAATACGAGAGCGCAGAATAACGCATGAGCGTCATCAGCGACTATCTTTCGGAAATTCAATCCAAGTACAAGACCGATGTAGCCGGCGAACACGCCTATCGCCCGGCGCTGGAGAAACTGCTGCAATCGGCGGACGCTGGACTGAACGCCGTCAACGACCCAGCGCGTACAGCAATTGGCATGCCCGATTTCGTCGTTCTGCGTCAGCCCGGCAACGTGCCCATTGGCATCGTCGAAGCGAAAGACATCGGCAACCAGTTGAGCCGTACCGAAAAGACAGGGCAAATCAAGCGATACCTGGCGCATGGCAATCTGATTCTGACGAATTACCTGGAGTTTCGCTGGTATGTGAATGGAGAAAAGATCGAAACCGTCCGAATAGCAAGAGTAAAGAGCGGCAAGATAACCCGCATCTCTACAGCTTACGGCGACTTGACCAATATGCTGCGTCGATTCGCCCAGCAAACGACCCAATCTGTGAACAGCGCCCAGGAATTGGCGGAGCGGCTCGCTCGCAGCGCGCAGTTCATCGCGCACTTTATTGAAAAGGATCTCAAGAGCAGTACACCAAGCGCGAATCTGCAAAATCAGATGGCTGCCTTCCAGAAAACGTTGCTGCCCGATCTCGACATCGCCAGTTTCGCCGATATGTACGCTCAAACCCTCGCTTACGGGCTATTTGCATCACGGGTGAATTATCCCGGCGATCCGTCAAAATTTAGCTTGCTCGGGGCGGCCGAAGACATACCCCGCACCAATCCCTTCCTGCGCGACCTCTTCTATCACAGCCGCTTCGACATCGGCAAACGACTAACATGGATGGCTGAGAGCCTGGTCGAGATCCTGCGCCACACCGATATGGACAGCATCCTCGCTCACTTCGGTCGGCGAACTGCACAGACCGACCCCGTTCTGCATTTCTACGAGACCTTCCTGCGCGCCTACAATCCGAGTCTGCGAGAAACGCGCGGCGTCTACTACACGCCCGAGCCAGTCGTGAAATACATCGTGCGCAGCGTCGACCACATCCTCAAAACCCGTTTTGATCGACCGCGCGGATTGGCCGACGAGAACGCGCTGATTCTTGATCCAGCCGTAGGGACGGGAACATTCCTGTATTTTGTCATTGAGCAGATAAAAGAGGCATTCGCCGGTCAGCAGGGCTTGTGGAAGAGCTATGTACGGGAGCACCTGCTGCCGCGCCTCTTCGGCTTCGAACTGCTGATGGCACCCTACACCGTCGCTCACATGAACCTGAGCTTGCAATTAAAAGATGCCGGTTATGACTTCAAGGAAGGCGAACGGCTGGGCATCTATTTGACCAATTCACTGGAAGAAGCGGTCGAAGCGCCGCCGCTGCCCTTTGCCAATTTCATCGTCGAAGAAGCCAACACCGCCGCCGAAATCAAGCGCGACAAGCCGATAATGGTCGTGCTTGGCAATCCGCCATACTCCATTCACTCCGAAAATGACGGTAAATTGATAAACCAACTGATGGAGCGGTACAAAGCTTTGGTCCGACACGAACAGAACATTCAACCTCTATCAGATGACTACATCAAGTTTCTTCGCTTCGCTCACGATAGAATTGAACGCACAGGTCATGGTGTAATTGGATTCATTACGAATCATACGTACTTGACTGGTCTACTGCATAGAGGAATGCGAAGCGAACTTATCAAGTCGTTTGATGAGATATATATTCTTGACCTACACGGCAATTATCGTAGAGGATTGTCTTCACCAGATGGGGCGGCCGATGAAAATGTCTTTGATATCGGACAAGGCGTAGCAATAGTCGTTTTGGTCAAACTGGAGAAAAGCACTGCCGACACAGGTGTATACCATTTCGAACTTTGGGGAAAGCGACCCTTTAAGTATCGTTACTTGAAGAGGAATTCTATCCGGACGACACGATGGAATAAACTTCAACCTAGTTCGCCGAACTACTTCTTTGCTCCACATGATGACACCCACTCTGAAGAATACAATTGCTACGTTAGTGTCGAAAACGTCTTCGGAAGTAAGAGTACTGGGTTCGAAACTGGAAGGGATGCACACCTTATCCAGTTTGATAAGCATAGCATTAGGCACTTAGTAGCAGATTTGGCTAACCAAGAAATCAGCCCTGCCAAAATTGAGGAGTGTTACTCTATCAGGAACACAAGTGGCTGGAATGTGTCAAAGAGGCGCACGGCTTTGTTCAATAAGGGATATCAATGCAGACATAATCGTGCGATATCTTATCGACCCTTCGATTCAAGATTTACCTATTACCATGGTTTATTGCGTCGAGCACAGTGGGAGAATCTGCGCCATACTTTGCGGGATAATCTCGCGCTAATTGCATCAAGAATCATCAAGGGCGAAATTCCGAATCATGCCTTTGTTTCGACCCTTCCTGTTGAAAAGATATTCCTATCGCCAAGAACCTCCAACAATGCCTTCGTATTCCCTCTTTATTTGTTCCCCAAGACTGACGAGGTTGACACAGGCGATGACGCCAGCGAATTCCCGCTAAGCCACAAGGGCCGCCGACCCAACCTGTCCAAAGCCTTTGTCGCCGACATGGAAACCAAACTCGGCCTGCCCTTCCAAACCGAAGGCAGCGCTTTTGCCGAAGGCGATGACGCGCCCGATTGCTTCGGTCCCGAAGATGTCTTCTATTACGCCTACGCCATTTTCCACAGCCCGACCTACCGCGAGCGTTACGCAGAGTTCCTTAAAATCGACTTCCCTCGCCTGCCCTTAACAGCAGATCTGAGCCTCTTTGCCAATTTGGTCAAGCTCGGCGCGGAGTTAGTAGACCTGCACCTGATGAAATCGGCGAAGCTGTCGGACTTCATTACGACATTTGATATTGAAGGCGACAATGAAGTAGCTCGTGGATTTCCTAAATACAACGAGGTCAAGCAATGTGTGGAAATCAACAAGACTCAATACTTCGGCGGCATTTCGCCCGAAATCTGGGACTTCCACATCGGCGGCTATCGCGTGGCCGACAAATGGCTTAAAGACCGGCGCGGCCGAAAACTAGCATACGAAGACTTGAAGCACTATCAGAAAATCATCGTCGCTCTGTCGGAAACCAGGCGCATCATGTCCGAAATCGACGCAGCGATTCCGCGTTTCCCGATAGCGTAGCTGCCTAAATCTCAGCCAATTCCCGCCAAGCCTCGCCGATGCGCAGAAAGCCTTCTTCAATTAGGGCTGGCGGATGCAGGCCGAAGTTCAGCCGCAGCGCATGTTTGTGTCCGCCACGCGTCGAGAATTGATTGCCCGGCGCAAAAGCTGCTCCTTGTTCCAGCGCCGCTTGCAGCAAGTCCGCCGCGTTGGGGCCCGCCGCCGGCAGCTCTGCCCACAGATACAAGCCGCCCTGCGGAGAAAACCAGCTTGCGCCAGCTGGAAAGTGTCGCTGGGCAGCCGCCAATGCCGCTCCTCGCCGCCGCCGCAGTTCCAGCCGATTACGCTCCAGTTGCTTCCCCAGCACGCCCCGCTCCAGCAGCAGGTGAATAGCGCGCTGATTCAAGCCCGATGTCGAGATATCAGCCGCTTGTTTGACCCGCACCAGCCGTTCGTACCATGCGCCGTCCGCCACAAGATAACCGATGCGCACGCCCGGCAGCAGCACCTTGGTGAAGGCGTTGGTATGAATGACCACGCCGCTTTCATCCAGCGCCTTTAACGGAGGCAGCGCCTCGCCATCAAAGCGGAATTCGCGGTAGACCTCGTCTTCCAGGACGGGGATGCGCAGCCGGGCCGCGAGTCGCACCAGTTGTCGGCGGCGGTGCAGGGGCATCAAGTGTCCGGTCGGGTTTTGATAGCTGGGCATGACATAGATGAGGCGAGGCTGCAAGTCGCGGCAAGCCCGCTCCAAGGCATCGATGCGTATGCCCTGGTCATCGACCGGCAAGCCATGGATGCGCACGCGCCGCGCCTGGGCGATGTCGATGATGCCCAGATAGGTCGGGTCGGCGGTCAGCAAGGTCTCGCCTTGCTTCATCAGCGATTGCACGACCAGGTCGATGGCTTGCTGTGCGCCGCCGGTGATCAACACATCCTGGTGGCGGCAACGAATGCCAATCGCCCGCACATAATCGCGCACGGCGATGCGCAGCGGTTGATACCCTTCCGCCACTTCGTAGGACAGAGCGTCTGCGCCATCTCGATCGATGACTTGATTGATGGCGTCTTGCAGATAGCGCACCGGGAAGAACTCGGTGGGTGGCGTGCCGCCGCTGAAGTCGATGATGCCTTCACGGCGGTCTTTGCGCAGCATGTGACGCAGGGCGGGGGCGCGCCGACTCGGTTCGGGAAGCTGTGAGCGAGGCATGGCGCTGGGGACCGTCTGGCGCGCGACATAGGTGCCTTTGCCCACCTGGCTGCTGAGCAAACCTGCGCCGCGCAGTTCGCTGTAGGCATTGACGACGCTGATGCGGCTGATGTCCTGCTGGCGGGCGAGCGAGCGGCTGGCTGGCAGACGAGCGCCGGCGGGCAGATCGCCGCTTTCGATCATGCTGCGGATTTGCGCGATCAGCTGGCGATAGATCGGTGTTGCGCTTTTGCGGTCCAGTGTGATGTTGAGCGCCGACTTGGTCATCATGATCAAGACTATAGCGCTTGACAAGCCCAATCTGCCACGCGCTGTCGGACAAGCGGCGCCGTTGGCATTTCAGGTGATGCGCGCCCCTGTGTTACAATCCCGCCAGCGCAACAACCGGGGGCGAGCCAATGGCAACGCGCAGCGACAGCGCCGGGCTGGAAAAAGCCCATCTGCTGGATATGTTGCCCACAGAGGCAGGGCATGTGCTGGAGATAGGCTGTGGCGACGGGCGACTGACACGCAAGTACCACGATCGCGCCAAGAGCGTGGTGGGCATCGATCTGCCAGATACCTTGGAGACAGCCAGTTTCGATGACATGCCACAAGCGCAGTGCCTGGCTGCCAGCGCCATAGAACTCCCCTTCCGCGATGGTTGCTTTGACGGGGCGATCTTCGCGCTGTCATTCTGATGAATCGACATTGAGGGCATGGTCCATGCCCTGTCAGAAGCGCGGCGAACGCTCAAGCCCGGCGGTTGGCTGATCGACCTGCGCCCCACCAAGCGCGACCGCAGAATCGAGCTGGATATGCCCGGCGGCTGCGTGTACATCGGCGAGGTTGATGCCAGCGCCACCAGCCCTGAGCGCGACGCGGCCGACGCTGCGCTGGGTGATGCCATCGCTGCGAAGCAATTGCGCGCCCGGCACAGCGCTCTTTTCGAGATCGTCATCGACTGCGACAGCGCTGATGACCTGCGCGACTATGCGAAAGGATTCCGTCGCAGCCGGTTGCCCGCCTTTATCCTGCCGCGAATCGAAGAATTGACCGCCCATGCCGACGACTTCCTCATCCGCATCCGCCGCGAAATGACCATCGCGCTGTATAGACGTCTCTAGGCGGCGCTGGTCGCGGGTATACGCCGTTGCATTGCCAGGCATTTGCGTTACACTTGGGTCGTGGTACGTCCCGTCCAATTTCATTCCCGTGGAGGAAGGTAATATGCGCAAGTTTCCCTTGTTCGTGCTGGCAGTCGCTGTCGTGTTGGCTTTGGTCGCGCCGGCCGCAGCGCAGAGCGACCTTGTCGTTGGCGTCGTGCTGGTGGGTCCCAACGACGACCGCGGCTGGAGCACATCGCATCACGAAGCTGGCGAATATGTCGCAGCAAAGACGGGCGCGACAATTCTGGAATTTGAAAGCCTCAACCCCGCCGACTCGCCCGAAACCACCCTCATGGACGTGGTGGAATTCATGGTTGATGATGGCGCTTCAGTCATCTTCACCACATCCGACAGTTTCGAAGAAGACACCAATGTCGTAGCCGCCGCTTTCCCCGATGTCACATTCATTAACATCACTGGCAGCAACGCCATTCAGTCCAGCAGCATCGTCGAAGGCGAGCACGCCATGATGCACGAGTTGCCCGAGCTGCCGTCCGCCAACATCGGCAACTTCAATACCTATATGGAGCTGCCGCGTATGATCGCTGGCTGTGCCGCCGCCCTCACCAGCGAGTCGGGGCATATCGGTTATCTGGGCGCGCTGATCAACCCCGAAACGCGCCGTCTGGCTGCCAGCAGCTATCTGGGCGCGCGTTATTGCGCCGACAACTACCGCGACGACATGTCCGCCGACGACATCACTTTCGAGGTCGTCTGGATCGGCTTCTGGTTCAATATCCCGGGCGTGACGCTTGATCCGACCGAGGTGGCGCAGGGCTTCCTCGATGGTGGCGCCGATGTCATCATCAGCGGCATCGACACCACCGAAGCCATCACAGTCTCCGGGCAATACATGGCAGAGGGCGATGCCAGCTATGGCGTGCCCTATGGCAATGTCAACGGCTGCAGCGAAGCGCCGGATGCCTGCCTGGGCGCGGCTTATTACAACTGGGGTCCCGCCTACCTGGATGTCGTCGAGCGCGTCATGGACGGCAGCTGGTCGCAAGAATGGATCTGGTGGGAGCCGAAGTGGGACGAGATCGGCGATGATGGCTTCTACACCGATAGCGATTACAGCGTCGGTGGCTATGTCTTTGGCGATGCGCTGAGCATGGAAACGCGCGAGACGCTCAAAGCCTTCGCCCAGGAAATCCACGACTTCCAGACCGACCCCATGAATGCCGGGCAGATGTTCGGCTGGAGCGGACCGCTGAACCTGCAAGATGGCAGTCCGCTGGCTGGTGACATGGAAGCTGTCAGCTTGCTGGATATCTGGTTCTTGCCCCAGCTGCTGGAAGGCATGACTGGCGCAAGCGAGTAGACAAGCCCCTCTGTCCCCCCGCGGGGCGAGGCACAAGAAAGTTCCCTCCCTCATTTTTGGGGGAGGGGTTTGAGGGCAAGGCAATCTCATGCGGGCGATATTCAGGATTTGTCTGTACGCCCTGCTGCTGACTTTGCCTGCCCAGGCACAGGACACCCTCCCGCTCTACCTCTTCAACACCGTGATCGGCAGCCAGCCAGATTTGTTCGGCGGCGAGATGCCGGTGGCGCGCGGCCAATTATTCAATCATGGCGCGGAAGCCTACACGAATATCGCCCTAAGCCTGAGCGCCTATGACACCGCTGATCAACTGATTGGCGAGGGCTTTGGCTACCTGGTGGATGCTTGCGGCACTGCGCTGCTGGACTACGCCCTGCCACCCGGCGCCTATCAAGGCTTCAGCGCGCCGTTTGAACTCTTCGCAGACGGCGATATCGCGCGCCTCGAGCTGGATGTGGCTGCCGATTCGGTCGCGCCACCGCCCACTTTTCCAGCCATGCCAGGGGTTCGGCAAATCAGCGACAAAGAGGTCGTTTTGCTGGCGTGGCTGGACGACTCGGCTTTGATCTTCGGGGCCGGCTGTGATGGCGCGCTCTTCACCAGGCTGGACTGGCAACGTTACAGCCTGACGGATAATGCCCTTGTTGATATAGAGCATCCCGATGCGCAAAAGATGAGTCCCGACCTGATAGCCAACAGCGGCGCAGCCATGATTACGCAAAGCGGCGAGCACAGCCCGGCGCTTTTTGACAGCTCACAGATGACTTTTCCGCCCAATGCGCGGCGAGTCGTTTATCAGAACGATTTGCACACGGTCTTTTCGGCCGAGCCCGATGGCAGCTTCCCGCGTTTGATTCACGATGGCTTGCATCAATACAGCCTGCGCGGCTTCCAGTGGGCAAGGCAGACCGGCGTCTTCCTGGCGGTCTATTTTGGCAGTTATGGCGAACCCGTGCGCTACTTCGCAGCCACCACCGCTGGACGTCTGCTGAGCCTGCGGCTGGAAGACATGCCCGCTTCTATCACAGTGCCGGCGCCCACAGACGATGGACTGGCGGCGCTGGTCGGGCGCGCGCAAGACGGCTTCGGCGGCTATTATTTGCAGAATGTATATGGTGGCAGCCAACTGCTCTTTGAAGCCGAGTTGCCGGGCAACAATTTTCCTGCGCCGATCCTGGATGGCGAGCGCGTTTATGTCTTTGCCGAGGGTGATGTTGCGCCGCAGTTGCAATGTTATCGGCGCGATTCGGGCGAACTGCAGACGCTGACTGCGCTGCCATTGCGCTTGACGGGGGCGACGCGGGCATGGGCTTGGCTGTCGCCAGGCGGCGAGCATATCGCGCTGTCTGCCAACGGCGCGGATGGCGGGCTGTGGCTGGTGGATGTGGCGGGAGATTGCGCAACCCCCCTCGGTCCCCCCGACAGGTCAGGGGGAGGCTAGAGCTTGAGCAGAAAGGGCGCAAAATCTCTATCAATTAGGCGATAAGTCTTTCTTAGCTGCTTGACCAAAGCATCGAATTCAGGAACCGTTCTTAAGAGCATTGGCTTCTGCTTCTCGCTCCAACCGCCACTCCTCGAGAAATTCTTGAGCCGATCGTGTTTCTCCGCGTTCCGATTGTTGCCAGCTTCTCTCCAGGCTGCGCAGCAACTCGCGCTGTTCTGGCGTCAGATTCGCTTCTGCCTGCGCCTCTGCTTCTTGCTGCGCTTGTGCAATATCGCCAACCCTGTCCATACGCATGCTCCCTTCTGCTGCCTCTTGCCCTGACAAATACTATAGGATATTTGCTCGCTATATGTCAAGATAGTGCGCAACGCCGCAACGCCGCTGTTTATGCGAGAACGAGGACGGTCGCTATGGTCGAGCTGATATGGGATGGCAGTATGACGCTGACGCCGCTCGCATTCGCCGATTGCCTAGGGGCGGCGGCAGTCCAACAGGCATTTGATGCTCAGGATATGTCAACCGACAGCGCCCGCAGCAAAGATCTCCCATGACTGAACACTATGACGCCATCGTGATCGGCCTGGGCGGGATGGGCAGCGCCGCGCTCTATCACCTCGCCAAACGCGGACAAAAAGCGCTGGGCATCGACCAGTTTGGCATCCCGCACGATCGTGGCTCTTCGCATGGATTGACGCGCATCATCCGCCTGGCCTATTACGAAGATTTGTCCTATGTGCCGCTGCTGCGCCGGGCCTATGCGCTGTGGGCGGATCTTGAGCGCGAATTTGGCGAGCAGCTATTCTATCAAACTGGCAGCATCGACATGGGTCCCGCCGACAGCGATGTTTTTCGCGGCAGCCTGAACAGCTGCATCGAGAATGACTTTCCTTACCATGTCTTTGACAGCCGCGAATTGCGCGCGCGCTTCCCCGCTTATCACATGCCAGCAGAGACCAAGGCCCTGTACCAGCCACAAGGCGGCTTGCTCGTCCCCGAACGTTGCATCGTCGCCCATGCGGAATTGGCACAGCAGCATGGCGCAAGACTACATACCGGCGAGCGCGTTCTGGGCTGGGAAATTCTGCCCGACGAGCGCGTCCTTGTGCGCAGCGATCAAGGCAGTTATCTGGCGGAGAAGCTGATTATCTGTGGCGGCGCCTGGATGGCGAAGCTCGTGCCGGCGCTGGCGGGCAAAGCCATTCCCGAACGCCAGGCGCTGATCTGGTTGCAGCCCAGGCGACCCGACTTGTTCGGCTGGGAGCGCTTCCCCGTGTGGAATGGGCAGGTCGAAGAGGGTCGCTATTATGGCTTGCCCGAGTTCAATCCGAGCGGAAACACACCGGGCATGAAGCTGGGGCGCTATCATCACCTGGACGAAATCTGCGATCCCGATGCGCTCGAGCGCGATAGTCAACCCGCAGACGAAGCCTTGCTGCGGACTTTCGCCGAGCGCTACTTCCCCGAAGGCGCCGGTCCCACGCTGGACATGGCTGTCTGCATGTTCACAAACACAGCCGATGAGCATTTTGTGCTGGACAGCCTGCCCGATGCGCCTCAGGTTTCGGTGGCGGCTGGCTTCAGCGGGCACGGCTTCAAAATGGCCAGCGTGGTCGGCGAAATCATGGCTGACCTGGCGCAGCAGGGCGAGTCGCCCCAGGACATCTCATTGTTTCGCCTGGCTCGTCTATGAGCGCTCGCGGCAAGGGCAAGCGATGAACAAACAGGTGGAATGGGCGCAGCAAATCGCCGCGCTCGCCAAGACAGGTCTTTACTACGCTCAAAACGACTATGATGGCGAACGTTATCAGGCGCTGTTGGATATCGCCGCGCAGATGCTGGCCGATGCCGCCCATGTCGATGCTGTCGCAGTGGCGCTGCTGCTGGCAGCGGACGATGGTTATATCACGCCCAAAGTCGATGTGCGTGGCGCCGTCTTCAGGCACGACAAAATCCTGCTGGTGCGCGAAGCGGCCGATGGATTGTGGACTCTGCCTGGCGGCTGGGCAGATGTTGGCGATGCGCCCTCGCAGGCGGTCGAGCGCGAAATCCGCGAAGAAAGCGGCTACGAGACAAAAGCCGTCAAATTGCTGGCGCTGGAAGACCGTCGCCGCCGTCATCCGCCCATGATTCATGCCGCTTATAAAGTCGCCTTCCTCTGCGAGTTGATTGGTGGCGCAGCGCAGACTAGCAGCGAAACAACCGCGGTAGGCTGGTTTGGTGAAGACGAGATCCCGCCGCTGTCCCTGGGGCGTGTAAGCGCAGGGCAGATCCGCCGTTGGTTCCAACACTATCGCCAGCCCGACCTGCCCAGCGAATTCGACTGATCATGCGCCTGCCGATCTCCCTGCGCGAGCGCCGCTGATGCCTATGCTGCAAGCCTTTATCCTGCCCGCCATTGGATTGGGCTTGAGCGCCGCGGTGATCCCCGGACCGCTGCTGGCGTATCTTTTCAGCACGATCTTGATGCGAGGCGCGCGCAGGGCGCTGCTGGTCGTGCTGGCGCCGCTGCTCTCCGACGCGCCCATCATCGTGTTGATGACCTTTGTGCTGGGGCAGTTGCCACAAGCCGCTTTGCAGCTGATTCAGGTCGCTGGCGGCTGTCTGTTGCTGAGCATCGCCTGGGGGGCAAGCCAACAGACTCAAACCGACTCGCTGCTGACTCTGACGCCGGACGGGGCGGTGCGTTCCTGGGCCGCAACTCGCGTCTTGCTGACGGCGGTGATGATGAATTTGCTTAGTCCCGGACCCTGGCTATTTTGGGCGACTGTCAACGGACCGCTATTGCTATCGGCACTGGAGCTGTCGGTCATTCATGCCTTGGCTTTTCTGCTGGCATTTTACGGTGTATTCCTGGGCGGGCTCTGCGTTTGGATCGCGCTATTTCACCGTCTGCGCCATTTCAGCGCCCGCTACCTGCGCATCATGATCCTGGCGACGGCTTTGCTGCTGCTGTGGTTTGGCACGGGGCTGATCACTGCCGCGCTGCATGCCAGCCAGGCTCAGCTGCTGCTGTCTTTGGCGCTGCTGGCGCTGGAATTGCTGCGCCGGGCTTGGACGAGACGCAAGGCTTCCGCCATGTGACACTGAGGGGGTTTAGTAAGGGTGGGTCACCGCCTCGCCCCTACCTCCAACACCCCGCCCTAGAGACAGAATCCGCGCGTACTTTGCCTCCCCCTCCCGACTTTTCGGGGGATTGGCATTCATCGCCACCTGCGCTATCATTAGTTAAGATTAGGTAAGCATTTCGTTAATGATACATTGTATCAGCTAAGATGCAGGCGATGGCTTTGCGACGCTACACCATCGGCAATATGGACTGCGCCAACTGCGCCCGCGAGGTCGAAAGCGCTGTGCAAAAGTTGGACGGCGTGCAGTTTGCTCGCGTCGACTTTCTCAGCTGCAACCTCGAGCTCAGCGGCGATGTCGACTTCACACGCTTGCAACGTCAGGTCGAAGCCATCGGCAAGACTCTCGATCTGCCCGAAGCAGAGACGGCTGCCATGGGCGCGGCTGGCGGTGTGCGCGGCTTTTGGCTCTTCTTGCGCGAGCGCGAATCCAGCCGTTTTGCCTTGACTGGCGGCGCGCTGCTCTTGCTTGCCCTGGCGATCGACCTGTTGCGTCTGCTGCCGGCCGAGCATGGCGGCATCTTGTACATCGTGGCCATGCTGGTGGCTTTGAAGCCTATCGCCATCAGCGGCATCAATGGCCTGCGCATCAACCGCGAATTCAACATCAACGCGCTGATGACGATCGCCGGCCTGGGCGCCCTGGCCCTGGGCGAATACCTGGAAGCGGCGATGGTCATCTTCCTTTTTTCGCTGGGCGAGGCGCTGGAAGGCTATACAGCTGACCGTGCCAGAGACAGCTTGCGTTCACTGATCGCGCTGAAGCCGGCTGTGGCCTTGCGGTTGAGCGGCGCTTCGACAGAATCCGTGCCCATCACCGCGCTTCGTATCGATGATCGCGTGCGGGTGCTGCCCGGCGAGCGCATCCCTGTGGATGGAGAGGTCATCAGCGGGCGCGGCGATGTCGATCAAGCGCATATCACCGGCGAGAGTATCCCGGTGGCGATGGAGCCCGGCGACCCGGTTTTCGCAGGTTCTATCAACGGCGAGTCGGCCCTGGAGCTGCGTGTGGGTCGTCTGGCGCATGACAGCACACTCAGCCGCATCATCGACATGCTGCGAAGCGCGCAGTCGCGGCGTGCGCCCAGCCAGCGACAGATCGACCGCTTCGCCCATGTATACACGCCGGCTGTTTCGCTGATCGCTCTGGGTGTTGCGCTGCTGCCACCGCTGCTTTTTGGCGGGAGTTTCTGGGGCACAGCGGACGAGGCCGGCTGGCTGTATCGCGCTTTGGCCATGCTGGTCATCGCCTGCCCCTGCGCCTTGGTCATCAGCACGCCGGTTACGGTCATCAGCGCGATCACGGCTATGGCGCGGCGCGGTGTGCTGATCAAAGGCGGGGCGGCACTGGAGGCGCTGGCCGGCGCGCAGGTTGTCGCGTTCGACAAGACCGGCACATTGACCCGCGGCAAGCTGCATGTCGCGGCTACCTATACCGATCACTGCGCCGAGGGACCCGATTGCGAGCCTTGCGCAGAGCTGATCGGCCTGGCTGCAGCGGTCGAAGCGCAAAGCACGCATCCCTTTGCTGGCGCCATCCTGCAAGCCGCGGCCGAACGGAAAATCTCCGTAGATGACGCATCGGCAGTAGAGAATTTGATCGGGCAGGGCGTGCAGGGGCAGGTCAATGGCAAGCGCATCACGCTGGGCAGCCACCGCTTCTTTGATGACGAGTTCGGCCACAGCGACGCGCTGTGCGAGCGGGCTGCGGATATTGAAGCGCAGGGGCAAAGCGCCGTCTTGCTGCATGATGGCGAAAATGTGCGCGGCGTGATCGCGCTGGCGGACGAAGCTCGCCAAGAAAGCCGCTATGTCGTCGCAGAATTGAGTGCGATGGGCTTGCATTCGGTCATGCTAAGCGGCGACAACAAACGGGTGGCGCAGTCTATCGCCCGGCAGACAGGCGTCAACGATTTCCGCGGCGAACTGCTGCCAGCGGACAAGGTCGCAGCAGTAGATACCTTGTCACAGGAACGCGGCAATGTGGCCATGGTCGGCGATGGCATCAACGATGCGCCAGCGCTGGCACAAGCCTCGGTGGGCATCGCCATGGGTGGCGCAGCCAGCGCGCAAGCGATGGAAACCGCCGATGTCGTGTTGCTGGCGGATGGCCTGCGGCAGCTGCCCGGGGCGCTGGGGCGGGCGCGATTCGCTCGCCGCTTGATCCGCGAGAATATCGCGCTGTCTTTCGGATTGAAGCTGGTTTTCCTGCTGCTGGCGCTGACGGGCAATGTGACCATGCTGGTGGCGGTGCTGGCCGATGTGGGCATGTCGCTGGCGGTCACGCTGAATGGCATGCGCGCGCTGCGGGAGTAGCTTAGGTGGTGAAGTCGCGCTGGATGGTTTGCTCAAAGAACCACTTTGCCAGATTTGAAACTGTGTCCTCAACCAGCCCATTGCTGCTAGCCGCGACAAATTGCTGCGCCGACATGTCGAAGCCGATCTCACAGATGTCGGACGGTTCCGTTTGGGCAAATTCTTGCAGAGGCGTATAACGAAAGCTGGCGTCTGAACTCTTGGCGATTACGAGCACAATCTGCGCGCGCGCTTGCAGTTGACGGCTGGCGCGGCCAAAAAAGAACATATATCTTACTTTCAATTGTCCGCGATTGACCTCTATGCCAAAGAACCAGGTCCTTTTGGCTGTGCCCACCTTGAGCAGTGTTTGATACTTTTCAAAGCTCAGTGGATCGTATTCGCGGAAGTTGAGGTAAACGTCCGCGTATTGTCGATTCTCGTTAGCCGATTCGACGAACTGCTGGAAGTAAACCTTGAGCAGCTGCACGGCATTGAGCCAAAGCTGGTAAGCTATTCGTTCGCGCTCTGCAAGGGGTACTTCCAGCCGAGCCATTCGTTGTGCCCAACTTTGTCTTGTGTCAATTGCAGCGCGCCATGCATCCAGGCTTTCTTGCAAACTCTCAATGAAGAGCGCAATCAGCGGGGTAAGGTCACCAGCTTGAGATTCTTCCAGCGCGTCAATATAGCGAGAGCGGTCTTCCTGTTGTATGACGCAAATGGGATACCCGCGTCGCATCAGGAGAAGGTTGGTCAGCAAGCGCGCTGTTCGTCCATTGCCATCGGCGAAGGGATGAATCTGTGCCAGCCAGGCATGCGCCGCAGCAGCGCAGACCAATGGCGAGCCGCCTTCAACAAGATCCGGCGCGGTGATCTGCTGGATGTACGCGCCCAATTCTTCCATCTGTTGCGGCACAAGGTTGGCTGCTGGCGGGGTATACACCGAGCCAGTTATCTCTACGGGACCATCTCGGTAACTGCCTGCGCTGTGGTCCAGGTTCTGCAAGACGAGTTGGTGAATGCTTCGCAATTGATGCAGCGTAAGCGGGCTTTCGCGCTTTTCGGCTAGCGCTTTGGCGTACTCCAGCGCGTGGGCGAGGTTCTTCGCCTCTATTTGATCCTTCTGTGGCTTGCCTGCCAGTGTGATGCCTTCTTCAACGACTTGCCCGGTCTCTCCCAGGCTCAGCGAGTTGCCTTCAATGGCATTGGAATGGTAGACGCTGTAGATGATGAAGAAGTCATGCATACGCGCCAGCGCGCCTGGATCGAGCTGTCCCGCGACGCGCATTTCCGCCACGCGCTTGTCAAGCTCTTCCAGATCGCCCATGATGCTGGAGTGGCAAGCGAAAGGTGTACTGGAGACCATCCTAAACTCGTCCATGCATCTAGCCTTGTTCAAATGCGCCATTCACGCAAGCTACGCTAAATAACGGTGGCTCACGACATAGGGATGGCTTCGCGCCTGCCAATTCCCCGCGGATGACGAACATGGCTGTAGGCATCGACGAGGTCATGATTTGCTTGCAAGCGCCTGTAGAGTTGCGCGAATCGCCGGCGCGCCGTCCCATCCAGCGTCAGGCGCATATCCCAGGCGTCTTCGTTGTTGCTGGCATAATAACGCCGCCGCCGCCCAAAGCGACTGAAGCCATATTTGCTATAGAGACTCTGCGCCACCTGGTTGCTGACGCGCACTTCCAGCACGATATAGCCCGCGCCCAGTTGCAGCGCCTTGCCGACCATGCCCGCCAGCAAGATCTCGCCATAGCCTTTGCCGCGCTGGCTCGGGTGTGTGGCGATCGTGCTGATATGCGCTTCGTCCGCGATTTGCCAGATGCCGCCATAGCCGAGGATGCCGCCGCGAGCGCTTTTCGCCGGCGTGCCGTTCAGCCGTCCGCGCAGCTTGTGCAGCCAGCCCACATGCGTCGATGCACTTGGCACAGCCTGCCTCTCCAGGACGACCATGTGGCTGACCCGGGATTCCTTCAGTTCAAAGCGGTAGGACTCGTGGCCCCAAGCTGGCTGGAAAGACAAGCGATCTATGGCGACCACTGCCTGGATATCATCCAGCCGCATGTAACGCAGTCGAAGCGGCATCGTCTAGAAAAATGGAGCGGGCTGGTGAGCGCGCCCCTTGTCTGGGTCAGCCGCCCATCTCATAGATCTGCACGACATCCACCGGCGCGAATTGCACATAGGGACAGCCCTTGGCGATCTCGACAGCCGCGTCCATGTCGTCTGCCTGGACGATGCTCATGCCCGAAAATTCTTTGGGCTGCGCCTGGCTGCTGCCATCGGTGTTGATGCGGGTGGGCGCGCCGAAGGGCATGCCCAGGTTGAGGGCTGCCTCGCCCAACTGCTGCGCCCAAGCCATCCACTCCTGATGAGCTTTTGCTTCTTGCTCTGGGCTGCCAGATGGGGGCTCGCCCACATAAAACAGTGCAAATTTTGCCACGCTATTTCTCCATTCGCTGCTTCTGCTCGGCAAGCATACGCTAGCTCTGCGATTGTGCAAGCCTTAACCTGGCTCTGCAAATTGGCAGCCTGTGCACTATTGCCTAACTGGAAGCTGCGCCGCGCAGGTTGTGCCGAAACGATTTGCTGCGCTACACTGTGAATGGTGGCGGGGGATCATTGCTAAAGATTCTGAAATGTGCCGAGCATACAACAGGCTGCCCGCCGCTTTTCTGCCATGAGGACCTCGTTCATGTTGAGCATCGCCGATATGAAGCTGCTGCGCGAGGCATATCGCCTGGGCGGCGTCGAACCAAGAGACGATGCCCTCGAGCAGATCGGCAGGCCCTCGCCCGATGCGCTGGTCGAATACGCCCTTGCGCAGCTATCCAGCCCCGACCGCAATATCCGCGTGTTGATGTTGCGCGTGCTGCGCGAACAGCGGGGCGAGCAAGCGATGCAGGGCGTGCTGGCTGGCTTGCATGATGAAGGTCGGCGCGTCTGTGCGGTGGCCATTCAAGCCTGCCCCAACTTTCTGGCCTACGCAGACATCGTCCTTCGGCTGGAAGCGATGGCAGTGGACGCGGGACTCAAACGCAAATTACGGCGGCGCGCGCTGAGTATGCTGACTGGCGACGAAGGGCGCATGCCTGGGGACTTGACGGAAGCGGCCGCGGAAGCGCTGCGGCGACTCATGCAAGTTCCTGAATGTCGATTCGGGGTCGTTTTTGGCTTGGCGCGGCTGCAACTGGAACCTCGAACCCAGGCGATCCTCGAGCTATTCGCCCAGGCAGACGACGCAACCGAACGTAGCATGGCGCAGCGGGCATTATCCGGCGAGCACATCGTTCATATCGACAACTATGCGCAGGACGCAGCGCAGCAGCAGGCGATCATGCAGCAATGCGAAATCGCGCGCGGACGCATGTACTATTGGCTGCCGCGCGGGGGGATTGCCAGCCGCCTCAAAATACGGGTAAGCCCGACACAGGGACGCGCACACGATACAATGTCGTGATGCCCGTGATATACAGGCCGCGCAAATCAACATCGCCAAATGCAAAATTGGTTACGCGCTCGGGAATCAGCAGGCGACCCAGCAAGGTCCCGTCGGCCGCGAAGATCTGCAGTCCGCCTTGCGCAACGCACCACACATTGCCCAGGCTGTCGATCTTCATGCCATCGGGCACGCCATCTTCAGCGCCCACGGTATCGGCAAAAACGCGACCGTCCGCCAGGCTGCCATCCGCCAGCACAGCAAATACCATGATTCGAAAGCGCGTGCTGTTGTTGATGTAGAGAAGCGATTCATCCGCCGAGAAACAGAGTCCGTTGGGGCGGTCCAGCTCGCTGGTCAGCAGCGTCAGCGAATCGTCCGTCTCTCGCCAGCGATACACGCCGTTGAAATCCAGCTCGCATTGGCGCGGTATGCCGACATTGCGCTCGCGTCCATAGGGCGGGTCGGTGAAGTAGACGTTGCCATCGCGGTTGACGACCAGATCGTTGGGGCTGTTGAGCTGCGCGCCTTGATAATGCGCTGCCAGCACAGTCATATTCTCGCCATCCATGCGGGTTACGCGGCTGCTGGCGTGGTGGCAACTGAGCACGCGCCCCTGTCGGTCGTAGGTATTGCCATTCGCCATGTGGCTGTTGCCGCGGTAGATGCTCAGTCCAGCGCCCTCTGCCCATTGCCAGGTGCAATTCGCCAGGATGTCGCTGAAGCGCAGGTGATGCTCGGTCGGATGCCAGATGGGTCCTTCCAGGAAGCGCAAACCGCCCACCACCGTTTCAAGTTGGGCAGCGGGCTCCAATAAATTGCTCAGGCGCGGATCATGCGCCTCCAGTTCGATTGTGGGCATCGCTGGTCCTCATTTCTTGCGCTTGCGCTGCTGTGGCTTGAGCGTCTTGGCATACGCATAACTCTGTTCGAGATAAGGCAGCAAGCGCTGGGTGTCTTCGAGCAATTGACTGGGCACTGCTACATATTCTTTCATAATGGCGCCATAAGTCTCCAGCAGCCCCCTGTCAAATTCGGCGATGAAGGCTTCGCGCTCGGCTTTTCCCATGCGCAAGCCCAGCACCCCGGCTTTGGTCAACTGGCTGAACATATTGCCCTGATAAGAGGTGTAGGGCAGCTTCAGCCCGCCTCTTAATTCAATCTCCGGATGCGCATCGATAAGCTGTTTGTAGAGCGCCAGCTTGTCCGCGGGCGCCTGGTTGCTTTGTTTGCTCATGGTCACCCCTGTGAATATGGTTTCCCAATCATCTTATCCTGCTTTGAAATTGCATTAGAAGCAATGGCTTGCCGCGACAGGCTAGGCAGAAAGCCTCTGTATCCGCAACTATTTTCTGATTACTATGAAGGCGGATAGCTGCATGTGACGGCAAGCGGGAGCGAATGGCAATGGTTGATATTGCGGTGATTGGCAAGGGCTTGCTCGGTAGCGCGGCGCTGCGGCATCTGACCGTGAATTTCCCGAAGCTCCGCGTATGTGGCATCGGACCAGACGAACCGCGAAATCGCAAGACGCACGGGGGTGTCTTCGCCAGCCATTACGACCAGGGACGCATCACGCGCGTGCTCGATCCCAGTCCGCTCTGGGGGCAGCTGGCACGCGATTCTATAGCAGAGTATGCGCAGATTGAAGCGGCAGGTGGCATCCTATTCCATCATCGCGCCGGCTGTCTGCGCGCAACCGACTTGCCTGAACGGATAGCCGAACTGGATGCCTGCGCCGAGCAGTTTTCGCCGCCACACCGCCGCCTGGATGCCGAGGGCTGCCGCGCTGCCCACCCCTATCTGCGCTTTTCAGACGAATTCATTGCATGGGACGAGGTCGGCGAGGCAGGCTATATCAATCCTCGTCAACTGGTCGCGGCACAGCTTTCGGCAGCGCAAAAGAATGGGGCGGCGATCATCCGCGAGATCGTGAAATCAATCGAATGCAGGCAGGACGGCGTGACAATACACACCCACGAAGGCAGCCAAGTGCGCGCGCGAAAAGTCTTGCTGAGCGCCGGGGGCTATAGCAATACCTTGCTGGGAAGAAAGCTCGACCTGCGCACGAAAGGACATACCATCTTGCTTGCGGAAGCGCCCGCGGCGGAAGTCGAGCGGCTGCGCGATATGCCAGCTGTCATCAGCACCTTTGCTCATGCGGATGTCAGTTCGCTGTACATGCTGCCGCCCGTGCTCTATCCCGATGGCAAAACCTATATCAAGCTGGGTCTCAGCGGCAACCTCGATGAGCTGCCCGTGCCCGAGCCCTTCTTTGATGCGCGAAACGACGACAGCGAATTGCTGGACTGGTTCCACAGCGATGGCCGCCAAGATATTGCCGAGGCGATGAAAGAGGCGCTGCAGCGCATGATCCCGGGTTTGCAGGTTGTCTCCTATCACAGCGTGCCCTGCCTTATCACCAATACAGCGCATGGCAATCCCTATATCGACGCGCTGGACGAGGGGCGCATCTATGTGACAACTGGCGGCAATGGCTATGCTGCCAAGTCCTCTGATGCTATCGGCCGTCTGGGGGCGATGCTCTGCGCAAGCGGCGAGTGGCACAGCGACTTGGATCGCGATGATTTTCGAACTGTCTACGCTGAGGGTGGACGAAAGTAAGCTGAGCTGCAGTATTCAATTGCTTTCGCAATAAGTGTCTTGTGGATCGGAAAAGTATTTTCGGGCAATTCACCGGGCGGGAAATAGCGCACCTCAACTGATTCATCGTCGTTTGGCCGGGGGGTTGTGTCATCAATCGGACGGCAACGGAAACAAATATTGATGACCGCAACCCGATGGCCGTTGTCATAGGTATGGAAATGATCACGCCCGGAGAGCACGGCGACAATTTGCTCGGGCACGATGGTGATTCCCGCTTCTTCTCGCACTTCTCGGATTATGCCATCAGCGACGTCTTCACCTGGATCGAGATAACCGCCAAGTAGGGTCCAAATGTCCAGGTCGCTGCGCCGCTGGAGCAAGACTTCGCCGCGTTCGTTGATGACGACAGCGCTGGCGCCGGTTAGGATTAAGAGGTCGTTGCCGATCTTTGCGCGGATGTCGCTGATATATTTGGATATTGGCATAGTTGCCCGCACTCCAGACTAAACGTATACGGTGTCAGGTACAACGCGGCGCCTTCATAAGTCTCAATAGTCGAAGCGCATGATTCAATCTGCTGTAAGAGACTCAAGGCGGTGGATTGAAGTAGGCGCGAGGATCGTCCGTCTGCGCCAAACCGATCATCCAGCGGTGGCGCGGCAGCATATTTTTCGGCAGCGCATCGCAGGAGAAATAGCGGATATCTTGGGACTCGTTGTCGTTTACACGCGGCGAACTGTTGTCTATGGGGCGGCAGCGAAACACCGTCGTCACCGTCGCCAGCTTATCGCCGTTGGGGTAGGTTACATTGTATTCTTCGCCGGAGAGCACGGCGACGACAGCTTCTGGCAGGATCGTGATGCCAGCTTCTTCGCGAACCTCACGCACGGCGCATTCGGCGACGGTCTCGCCCGGTTCAACGCCGCCGCTCGGTGGCGCCCATGTGCCCGTGTCGCGGCGCAGTTGCAGCAAGATTTCGGCGTGGTTATTGATGACGACAGCCGTCACACCCGGCACGAGCAGCAGATCGCTGCCGATCATTGCGCGGAGCTTCTTGATGTAGTCCGATATCGGCATCGCAGCGGCGCGTCTATTCGCCCAGGCGCACCGACAGATCGACCGCGTTCTTCAACGTGTTGGCGACGATGCAGGCGCGCTCGCTCATGGTGACCAGTTTGCCCAAGGTCTCGCGGTCGGCGTAGGCTGAGCGAACCACCATATCCACCGAACTGAATCGCGCTGGCGTCGCTGCCAGTTCGCCGCTTACGGTGATGACGATGTCATCTATGGGCAGATCGCGCGCTTTGATGGCTGCCAGCAAATTGCTGTTGAAGCAGCCGCCCAGCGATGCCAGCAGCAGTTCGCCACCCATGGCGCCTTTGTCGTGCCCGCCTTTGGCAGCCGGACGGTCGATGTCGATAGCGTGACTGCGGATGTTAGCGACAGTGGTGGCGTCATTGACCTGGTTGAGCGTAACAGAAATGGTCGGCATGTCGGTTTCCTTTGGATCAATTTGTCAAAAGCAAGCAAAGAAGCCTCGCAGCGCACTTTACCTCCCCCGACTTTTCGGGGGGACTGAGGGGGGTTGCATTATCAGCCTTTCACAGCGCCCATCGTAAAGCCCTGCACCAGGCTATCCAGGAAGAGGTTGTAGGCGAAACCCACCGGGATGGCAATGATCAGCGCGGCGGCCAACAACGGCTGCCAAAAGTAGACATCGCCCAAAATCAGCTCGGTTGGCACGCCCACGCTCAGCGTGCGCTGCGAAGTATTGGCGATGAAGACCAGCCCATATATGAACTCGTGCAGGGTCAGCGTGAAGGTAAAGACGACTGTCGATATGATGCCCGGCAAGGACAGCGGCAAGACCACCCGCAAAAAAGCTTCCACGCGGTTGTAGCCATCGACCAGCGCCGCCTCTTCCAGCTCTGGCGGGACAGCCTTGAAGAAACCTTGCAACAGCCACATGCTGAATGGCACCGTGAATGACGGATACACCACGATCAGCGAAAGCGGGCTGTCTTTTAAGCCCAGCAGCACCACGATGCGGAACATGGGAATGAAGAGCAGAGTTGGCGGCACCAGATAGACCAGAAACATCAAGATGCCAGCGCGTTCTCCCCAGCGCCCCGTCAGCCGCGCCAGCGCATAAGCAGCCGGCAGCGACAGCAGCAACGTGATGATGACCACCGCCACGCCCACCAGCACCGAATTGCGGATGAAATCCAGATAGGCGGTGTTGTTGAAGAGCGCGTCCAAATGCTCTAGCGTCGGCTCCTGGCGATAAACAAAGGGCTGCGGACGGCGATACAAATCGCCATCGGTCTTGAAACTGTGCAGAAACATGATCAAAAAAGGAGCGGCGGCGAAGAAGCAAAACACCAGCACCACAAAATAAAAAGGCGAGCGCCGCAGCACATGACGCAACTCTGCGCGGGTCGCGCCATAAGTCCGCACACGCCAGACGATGCGCAGTGCCACCAGCCCCAGAAATGCCAGGACCAGCAACGTCCAGAAGTTCGTCAGCACGAAGCTCAGCGCGCTCATCAGCGCACCTCGGCTCTGCTGGCCGTGCGCAGCATGAAGATGGCCATGGCCAGCAGCAGCGGGAAGGCGAAGAGCGATATCGCCGCGCCCTGCGCCAGGTTGCCGCCTTCAATGCCCACCTGGAACGAATACAAACCCAACACGCGCGTATAGTCGACTGGTCCGCCGCGAGTCAGCACATAGACCACGGTCATATCGCCGAACATGGTGATCATGCTGAAGAGCAGGGCGATCACCATAATCGGCAAGATCAGCGGCAGCTTGATCTGCAGCAGCGTGCGCATGAAACGCGAGCCATCGACTTCTGCCTGGTCGAGAATGTCGGTGGGGATAGAGGACAAGCCGGCCATCAAAATGACGGTCGCCAGCGGAGTCATGCGCCAGACTTGCACGAAGATGACGCTGATTTGCGCCAGATCGGGAGCGGCCAGCCAATACAGATTGCGATTGTCGCTGAGCAAGCCGCCCCGCCCCAGCAAGCCCATCTGCAGCAGCAGGTAGTCGATCGGGCTGTATTTGGTATCCAGCATCCACAGCCAGCCGATCATGGCCAGCGAGACCGGCGTCGCCCAGGGCAAGATGAAAATGAAACGCGCGAACCACTTGCCGGTGAATTCCTGCGTGAAAATGACCGCCAGGATGTTGGCGAAGATCAGAATGAATACCTGCGATATTAGGGTGAAGCGGATGGTCGTTTCAAAGACCTGGCGAAAAATGTCGTTTTCCCATACGGCCAGAAAGTTGCGAAAACCAACGAAGCTGAGGTCAGTATTGCCGACGGTCACATCTGAGAAACCGAAGGCAATCGATAGGGCGAATGGGAAGCCAACCAGCAGCACAATATAAAGCAGCGCCGGCGTCAAGAACAGCGCGCCGATCAAGCGCCGATTGTCCAGCGGAAAGTTGCCCAGGCGCAGCGGACCCATCACCAGGCAGCGCCCGCCACTCGCGCTTCGATCCGCTCGCCCGATGCCTCATCAAAGTACTTGATGTCGTCGTAATGCACAGCAAATTCGTATTCGCCTTCAATATCCAGCGAGACGCGGACATTCGATGGCACTTTCGCCAGCGTCAGCTCGTTTTCATGCCCGCCGACATACCCATAGACCAGGCGGTCCGAGCCCAGATATTCGACTCGTTTGACGAAATAATGAAAGCTCACTGAATTCTCTGGGTTGTCGCTGAGAGTCTTGGGCAAGAAGTGCTCGGGACGAAAGCCAAAGCGGTAGCCTTCGGCGCGCAAGATGTTCATGCTGGGCGAGCCGAGAAACGTGGCGACAAATTCGTTGGCGGGGTCGTCATAAATGCGCTGGGGACTGCCGATCTGCTGGATTTTGCCTTTCTCCATCACAACGATGCGGTCGCCCAAACCCATCGCTTCGATCTGGTCGTGCGTGACGAAGACAGCGGTGATATCGGAGGAGCGTTGGAAGTCCTTCAGCTCGTCGCGAGCATTGGCGCGCAGCTTGGCATCCAGGTTGCTCAGCGGCTCGTCCAGCAGCAGCACAGCCGGCTGCGTCACCATGGCGCGGGCGATGGCGACGCGCTGGCGCTGTCCACCGCTCAACTGGCGGGGACGCCGGTCGAGCAGTTCGTCGATCTCCAGCAGCTTGGCGATGCTTTCGACCTTGCTGCGCATGGTGGCTTTGTCGAACTTCTTCTCGCGGCGCTGCGCCTTCAGCGGGAAGGCGATGTTGTTGTAAACACTCATGTGCGGGTAGAGGGCGTAACTCTGGAATACCATGGAAACGCCCCGTTTGCGCGGCGGCAGCTCGGTTACATCCGCGCCATCGATGTGGATCGAGCCAGCTGTCGGCTTTTCCAATCCCGCGATCATGCGCATCAGAGTCGTCTTGCCGCAGCCCGATGGTCCCAAGATGACCAGAAACTCGCCCTGATCAATGTCGAGGTCGACACCATCCACAGCGTGAACAGCATCAAAGTATTTCCTCAGCCCGCTGATTTGCACGACGCTCATAAGGACCCGCGCACTTGGTGGCAGTTAAAACCCTTCCCCCCAACAATCGGGGAGAAGGGAAGGAGATATGGAGATCGCTTACATGTCTCCGCCGCCGACAAGACCTCTGGCGCGCCACTCACTGAAGATTTCTTCAATGCGTTCGTGCGCCTGCGCCACGGCATCTTCCGCGTTCATCTCGCCCAATGCCACTTGCGCGACCATGTTGGGGATGATGCTTTCGGCGAAAACCTGGCTGACAGCCGGATTCGTGACGCCGGGGAAGCCCAGATGCACCGACCAGTCGTTGACCGTCTTTAGCACCTCGAACTTGTTGGGCGGCTCGCTGCCCCAGGGATCGGCTTCCAGCCAGCCGTCCAACTCGGGCACGGTGCTGGGCAAGCAGGGGAAGTTGTAGAGCTCGCTGTGATAGGTGACATCGCTGTAATTGGCGGTGTGGTCGAGGATGAACTGCTTGGCGGCCGCCAGCTCGTCGCCTTCGACATATTTGGGGATGACATAAATTTGCCAGACATGCGATGAGGCGTATGCGCCAGCTGGTCCGGCCAGCGCCGGGGTGAAACCGATGTTGGCGGCAGCCGCTTCGTCGATCTTCTGCAAGCTGCGATACGCCGAATTGGAATTGAGGATGTAGCTCACCTCGCCGGCGATCAGCGCCTGGTTGTTGCTGGCGGCTGTCCAGCCAAAAACTTCATCGGTCATCGCTTCGTTTTGCAGCTGAGCCAGATACTTGACAGCGGCGATCGTCTCGTCGCTGTTGAGCACGACATTTTCGCTCTCGTCCTGGATGCTGCCGCCGAAGCTCCAGATTGCGGCGCGGTTTGCCATGCGGCTGTCCAGCTCGGGGCTCATGCCGATGCCAACCGGGATGCCGCTGGACTCATAGATAGCGCGTCCGCCTTCCAGCAGGTCGTCATATGTCTTTGGGCCATCGGGGTAGCCGGCTTCCGTCCACAGGGCGATGTCATAGTCGCCGGGATCGGGCACATAGCCATGGGTATAGGCATACCAGGTATCGGATACGGGCAGGTACGAGGCGGCTTCGCAGGTGCTGGCGCGCTCGCCATGGGCTGCGGCTGCCGCTTCGTTGATGTCGCGCAGGTCATGCAAGCCATCGATGAACGAAGCTGGCGAGAACAAGACCTCGACGATGGTGTGTCCATCGCCCGCGTCTATTTCTGCCGCCAGCGTAGAAAACAGCTCTGTAAAATTGACATGGTCGACAGAGACGCCGACGCCGTTTGCCTCGCCCCATTCGGCTGCGTAGGCATCGAACCATTCGTCATAACGCGGCACAAAATGGCTCCACTGCAGCAGGCTAATTTCGGTGTCCTGGGCGCTTGAGCCAATCACAAGCGTCCCCAAGATGCTGAGTACAAGTAACGTTCTGATCAAGGTTTTCATTGAATTCTCTCCTTACCAATCGCGCTTCAAGATGTGAAAGATTCGTTCCAGCTTCCATTCTAGCTAGGGGGAACACAATTGGCAATGATTTGTGGGATGGGCGCACGGTTGGCCTGCGCGCTGCCTGGCGATTATTCCCCGCCGCCATTTTGTCCACCGATTGCAAACTGCGCCAAGCCGAAGCCGGATTCAATATGAAGCTGACTTCGCCAGCGATCAGTGCCTGATTGTTGCTGACAATCGTCGGCAAGCCAATTAGCGGACAAGCGCAATAAGGGTATGCTAGAAGAGTTTCCTTTGCCGCGCCGGCTGCAGGCCATCCAAGAGCACATAGTTCGCCAGCTTCTGCGTATTGCGGATGCCGATCTGCTTGAGATGCGACAAGTCTGTCAGCCTTCCTTGCCGCCGCGCCCGCAGTATTGCGTTTGCACCGACGGGTCCGACGCCGGGGATGCGCAGCAACTGTTCGCGTTCGGCTCGCATGATCTCGATAGGAGAGTGCGCCAAGTGTTCATCCGCCCAGGCTTGCTTGGGGTCGATGTCGGTGCGCAGGTTGCCATCGCGTTGGAATGGCAACTCTTCCACATCCCAGGTGTAGTCGCGCAGCAGAAAGCTGGATTGATAGAGGCGGAATTCGCGTATTGCTTCGGTAGCGGGCAGGTTTTCGAAAGGCGTGCCCGGCACGGGACCAAAGGCGGAATAATAGACGCGCGCCAATTTTGCCTGGCTGTAGAGCTTGTCGCTCATGGTCATCAGCTCCAGGTCGGTATCCCCCACAGCGCCGACGACAAACTGGGTAACGCTGCTGGCCAGGCGTTCCTGCGGGTGGTCGCGGCGGATCTGCTCTGCCCATTGCAGCATCCGCAGCAGCTCTTGCACGAAGATTTTCTTGGGCGCGAGCTTGTGCAGGCGCTCGCTGGTCGGCGCTTCCAGATTGACTGAAATGCGGTCTGCCAGCTGCATGGCGCGGTAGAGCTGGTCGTACTCTATGCCAGGCATGATCTTGAGGTGAATGTAGCCGCGGTAGCGCTGCTTGCTGCGGATGATGTCGGCCGTGTCGATGATCTTGTCTTGCGTGGTGACCGAGCCCTTGATAATGCCGCTGGACAAGAAGAGCCCGTCGACCTTTTTGGCGCGTTGCAACGTGTCGAATGCGCCAGCCATCTCATCGGGCGAGAACGTTACGCGCTTCGTCTTCGCACGTCCGGCGCGAAAGACGCAATAATGGCAATTGCGTTCGCAGGCGGTGGTCATCATGGATTTGAGCACGGGTTTGGGACCACGCGGCGTTTGCAAATTGGCGATGCAATTGCTGAAGTTGAATTCTTTCTTGCGGCTGCGGCGGACGCGCTCGCTGTGGGGGCTGTCTCCAGCAGGTTCGTGCAGGGTCACATCGCCCATCTGCGAGAGTTTCGTCAACGTTTCAGAGACAAGTCGGCCAGCCATGTCTCCATAATATAGAACATTTGTTTTCTTGTCAAGAAGTTTCTTGCTGCATTTTCGGATTTCGCTACAAGAGCAAAGGCGGCTGCAACCGAAGCCAGTCTGGCTTGTGCTGTTTGAGCGCTTCCAGCACAGCATCAAAGACTTGCGCGTATTCGCCATCGGCATCGACTTCGACAATTTGCTGCCCTTTATCCCGCAGCAATTTCACGGCTGTACGATATTTTTCTGCGCGAGCGGGCAGGTTGTTCTCGAAAAGATCGCGTTTGTGTTCGCGCCTGCGCATGCGCTCGTAGGCTTTCACAGGGCTGACTTGGAGCACGATCGTCAGGTTGGGCAGTCGCGCCCAGCTATTCAAGCGGTAGATATCTTCCATGCTGATCTCGTCGCGCGCCTGATAGACCAGCGAAGACAGCACAGAGCGGTCGCAGATGACGATGCGCCCAGCCTGCTGCAGAAACGGCTCGACGATGCGCTCGAGATGGTCGCTGCGGTTCAGCGCAAATGCCAGCGCCAGCGATTGTGGGCTCATCGGCCTGCTGCCAGCCAACGCCGCGCGGATCTCTGCGCCGACCAGGCAATCGGCGTGCGGCTCTTGCGTTAGCAACACCTCATCGCCCTGCGTCTGCTCCAGGACGCTGTGCAACCGCTGCGCGATGCTGGTCTTGCCCGCACCGTCTATGCCCTCGATGACGATGAAGAAGCTCTCGTTTGCCATGCGACCAAGAATACCTTTTGCGATTGCCATAAACAACCGGCTGAATTGAGGGGGCGCGGGGAGCGGATTCGCGTGCCTTTCTGCGTATACAAGATTGTGGTTTAATCACACCGTTCACAACAGCGCGCGGGAGGGCAGCATGGCGACGCCACTGACAGAAGCGGAAATCACAGACAGACTGAGCGATTTGGACGGCTGGCGGCGAGACGGACAGCGCTTGGTCAAACAATTCAGCTTCGACAATTACCTGGCTGGCCTTGCTTTCGTCTCGGCGGTCGGCGTATTGTGCGAAGGCGCCAATCACCACCCGGACATGACGATCGGCTGGCGGCGGGTGGAGCTGTCTTTCACGACGCATGATGCCGGCAACCGCTTGAGCGCAAAAGACTTCGCCGCTGCGGCTGGCATTGACGCGCTCGGCTATCCAGCAAGGTAATTGGCTGCGCTCGCGCCGGCCCGCTATCTCAGTAAGCTGGTAATTGTCAGATACTGTATTGGAACTCGATTTTGCTATGAGTTACGATTTCGTCGACAACGGCAAGTACCCGATCAGTTGCCGCCAGGTCGTACAGAATCTGCACAAGCTGTGGGATGTTGATTACTTCCTCAATTGCAGACATGTACTTGTCCGCAATTGCCTTAACGGGATACAGCTGTTGAGCTTGAGACTCAATTGCCTCCATTAGCTCATAGTTTGATTGCTCTGACTTCACAACAAAGGTGATTGGATAATGAATGACTTTGTCAATATCTAGAAAATACTTCCTAAAGTCAGTTGTTTCGGTAACCTGGAAGAAGCGGCCGAGGGGTTTCATGACAAAGTCAATACCACCATCGTTCGCATTTGTGCGTCCTGTTTTATATAAGGTCAACCGCTCTTCTGCCAGCGATTGTAGTGTCCATCCCCAGTATATTGTCTGTTCATAATAGTGAGACTTAAGAATCGCATAACTTACAATTTCAAAAATGCGTGCATCTACGTTTGGACGTAGCAAGCCCTGTATGTATTCTAATGCTTGCGTCGGCTGGTCATTTGAAATTGTCCTAAGATTAAGTAGGTCATCAATGAACGACTTTAGCGCTCCTTGTTTGGTATTGGTGTAGGCGTCAATTATATCAATGACCACACGACTTAAGTTGTAGGCATTGTTGCCGATTGTAACAATTAGCAGCAGTTCATTGAACCAATATCGTGAAGTCTCTGTATCTCTGATGATTGGTGTAAGATGTTGCTGCGGAAATTTGCCACGAAATTCTTGATTCAATCGATGGTTGAGGGCGTGATTCTGTAGTTTCGCGCCGAACGGCAATTCTCTTTGGCGTTGGAGCAGCTCAGAAAACTGAGCGCCTTCATAATCCGAATACGTTTCTGTAGCATCGAAACCATGCTGTACATAGTCTTCCAACAACACGTAGATAGCGTAGAGGTTGCCAAAAGATCCGCGTGCCTTGGATCCACGCGTGGCGGATCGTGTCTTGATGTTAAGATACTGTAATAGGTCACTGCTCCGATAGATATTATCGGCCTCTTCGCCGAAGTGATCGGATAGGATGCGTCTAATCGTTGAGGTAAAGTCGTGTTCCAAAATCTTGCCTTACTCGTCCTTGAACAATGACAATTGCGGTGAAGCTATTAGTTGAACATTATTCTTGTCGGGTGCGCTCAGTATGCCTCTGCGTAATTGTTGTTGAATCTCCAATCGGCGAAGCCCAATTCTTATGTATTCTTCCTGCAGTTCGATACCAATGGTTTGCCTGCCCAGTCGCTGACCTACCGCGCAAGTAGTAAATGTGCCGGAGAAAGGGTCCAAGATAGTGTCGCCGAGGTTACTGCTCGCAACTATGATTCGTTCCAATAGACTCTCTGGTTTCTGAGTCGGATGGTCTTCATACTCTGGCATACGATAACGCACACGAGGGAAGTACCATACATTTCCTGGCACCTTGTGACTACTGTAACGTTGCGGAGTAGCTTTGCGGTAGTCGATAAGCTTTCGCCTTGCACCTGTCTTGGCCTCAACAAGGATATCATCGGCATTGAAAGTGTAATTCTTACGGTCTTTCACACAATGGAGAATGGGTTCGTACATGGAACCAAAGTACTTTCTCGCTTGTACACCTGAGCTATCGTAGTGCCATACTATGCGAGACAGGATGAACATATGCTTTCTCAAATGGTGGTCAAGCATGGGCATTGCCTGGGTACTGCACATAACATAGAGTGACCCGGTGGGCTTAAGTTTGCTGATACAGAGATCTAGCCATTGTTGGCACCACTTCACATATGATTCTTCGCTGTCCCATTTGTCTAAGAAGTTGGAAAAGCGCTTGCCGATATTGTACGGAGGGTCGGCAAACACAAGATCCACCGAATAATCGGGTATGGCAGTTGACAAAACTTCTATCGCATCGCCCCAGTAAATCTCTGCGTTTCCCTGTTGAAACCTGTGGTGCATAGCTATGCCTGTTTTCACCATGTAGCTTGAGGCTATTGTATAAACATTGAAATCAACCACAATCGTATTCGTAGCCATCTTATAGTATAGCAAATCACTGACTGAGAACCGACGAATTCATGAACCATAGCGTCGACAATATTGGGATATCCAAATTGCGCCTGCTGCTCTTCAACCTGGCCACAGACGAGACCGATCCCGTCCTGGCTTTCACCTGCGACTGGATTCGCCGCCTGGCAGAGCATTGCGACTCGATTGATGTGCTGACCATGCAGCGCGGCGACTATCAGCTGCCGGACAATGTACGCGTGTTCTCCGCGGGACGAGAACGCGGCTGGAGCAAGCCTCGACGGGCGGTCAATTTCTATGTTCAGTTGCTGCGCTTGCTGAGCGAACGGCGCTATGATGCCTGCTTCGCGCATATGATCCCGCTCTTTGCCGGGCTGGGCGGACCCTTGCTGCGGGCGCGCGGCATCCCCATCACATTGTGGTACACGCATCGCCAACGATCCTGGCAGTTGTGGCTGGGGCAAGCCATGTCGCAGCGTATCGTCAGCGCCGATGAATCCAGCTATCCCTATCGGAGCGACCGGCTGCGCGTGCTTGGGCATGGCATCGACGCCGACTATTACAGTCCGCGCTCGGATAGCGCCCCCGAAGGAGATGGAACGCTGGTTGTGCAGGTCGCGCGATTGTCTGCTATCAAGCATCAGGCGACCACCATCCAGGCGGCCAGCGAATTGCCAGTGCGTTTGGCTTTGATAGGCGGCGTGCAGCCGGGCTTTCCCGATTCGTACCGAGCCGGGCTGAGCAGTTTGATCGATGACTTGGGATTATCCACCCGCTGTCAGCTGGTGGGCGATCAAAGTCGAGCGGAAGTGCTGGCTTGGTATCGGCGCGCGGCCATCGCCGTCAACATGAGCCCGCCTGGCTTGTTCGACAAAGCTGTCCTGGAAAGCATGGCCTGCGGCTTGCCCACCATCGTGGCTAATCCCGCCTTTGCGCCGCTTTTGGGCGAGCACAGCGACCTGCTGCTGACCGATTCGCCAGCAGATGTCGTCGGTTTGCGAGAGCGAATAGCGCGAATCAGCCGGCTTTCTAGCCAAGAACGCGCCGCTATTGGCACAGAGCTGCGCCAAAATGTCCTGCGACAGCACAGCCTGCCACGCTTGATTGA
This sequence comes from Chloroflexi bacterium bin20, assembly GCA_002238485.1. Classification (GTDB taxonomy): domain Bacteria; phylum Chloroflexota; class Anaerolineae; order Aggregatilineales; family Phototrophicaceae; genus UBA6055. The sequence goes on from MPMG01000003.1 coordinate 242,746, forward strand.
GCGCTTGATGTCGGTGCTGCAAACGGGCGAATTGCCAGCCTAGCCGGCATAACTCCAGCCCAGCTCGGTCAGCGACAGCACATCGGGCGGCGCGCCTTCTTTCATCACATCGGCATGGATGGCTTCGCCGACGACAATATCGTGGTCGCCGCCAACATCGACAATCTGCGTGAGCTTGCACTCGATGTAGGCAGCCGCCCCAGCCAGCACGGGCACGCCGGTTTCTGGCGCTGCGCTGTAGTCGGCATCGTCCATCTTGTCGGGTTTGCGCGCTCGTCCGCTGGTTACGCTCATGATGGCATCGGAATCGGCTTGCAGGAACAGATTCAAGCCAAAGACGCCGCCTGCCTCGACCAGCCCGCGCGAATAGCAGCTCTTCTGGATGCCGACCGCCAGCAGCCGCGGCGCGTATGACATCTGCGACACCCAGTTGACCACCATGGCGTTCACATCAGCGCCGTCCTTGGTGGTAAAGGCGTAGAAGCCATAGGGCATCATCTTCAAGGCATCTTTGATTTTGTCTTCTGCCATGTTTTCTGTCTCCCTGCCTTTTGTCATTTGTGCAGCCAACTATAGCAGATGGATTTGGCGCTGTCATGCCTCGTCCAGCTGCGCCGAAAGCTTCTCCAATACTTCGACCAGGCGCTCTTCTGTGGTCGGCTCTGGATCGGGTTCCGGTTCAGGTTCTGGCGCTGGCTCCGGCTCCGGCTCGTCTTCGCCATCGATGGCATCTTCCATGTGGTTGACGAACTTGATGAGCATGAAGATGGCGGCGGCGGTGATCAGAAAGTCGATGCACACATTGATGAAGCTGCCCACCTTGATGATGGGCGCAGAGGCATCCAGCGCGTCTTTGAGCGTCGGATAGAATTGCCCGTTGAGGCTGATGAAGAGGTCATCAAAGTTGAAGTTGTTGAGGATCAAGCCGATGGGGGGCGTGATGACATCCTTGACCAGCGATGTCGTGACGCCCTTGAAAGCCGCGCCGATGATGATGCCGACAGCGAGATCGACTACATTGCCGCGCATGACGAACTTCTTGAATTCTTGAATCATAAGGGTCCTCCCGGCTGCCTGTGTTTTAGCGATTCTAGCAGGGCGGAAGCGACTATGACCAAGCGCCAGCGACACAATTCTCTGGGTGTATTCAACAAACGCTCTACGTCCAAGTACGTTGTGAGACGAACTTGCCGCCTTCACTTCGCCTATATGGGACGGGCAACTCAATAGCTCGCCCCTACATCACCCGCTGTGCCTCTGTGGTGAAATCCTTGCCTCCCGATTTTTCAGGAGGACTGAGGGGGTGTCACAAAACCGCCCGCGCCTGTACAACGCGCATTCCGCATCAATGCTATACTGCCCGTCATGCAAAGGCAGCACGGCATTCTTGACCTGATCATACGCGCCAAAGATCGTGGCGCAGCGCCCTACTTGCTCAGCTTGCTCGACGCGCTGGAGCCGGCCGCGCCTGTCGTGGCAAGTACGTTGCTGGTCGCGCAGCCTTTGGCGAATCTTTGCTGTGCGGGCGATGCCTGCCGCGAATTGGCAGACCTGCTCGATTCGCCCGATGGCACGCAGCAGTTGCGCAGCCTGCTCGAAAACAAGCGCCTGGACTAGCAGCTATGGATGTCACAACGCAGCAGGTGCTCAGCATTCTGTTTGTTTTGGCGACGGTCGTGCTGGTTTATACAGCGCGTTTTTTGCAGTCGCGGGCTGCCAGTCGGCGGAGGCTGCGTCCGATGTCCGCTTTTGAGCGCATTCCCAATTGGAGCAGCCAAGCCATTGAAGCCGACCGCCCCTTGCACCTGGCATTTGGCAGCGCCAGCATCGGCGAAGATAATACAGCCACCGCATTGGCAAACGCGGAACTTTTTCATCACATCATCGAGAAAAACAGCGCTGGCGATACGCCACCCGCGCTGTCTACATCTGCCCCCACGACTGTCCCGCTTGCCAGCGCGAAAGTCGACGCGGCCTGGACGGGCGCTGGCGCAGAGCTCAATGTGCATTGGTATCCACAGGGCAAACGAGCCCTCGGCTATGCGGCAGGCGTAACAGCCGTGATCGGCGATGACACGCCTTCTGCCCATATCCTGGCCGGCAGTTTTGGCGCAGAATTGGGGCTGATCTTGGATAGCGCCCGGCGAAATCGACAGGGTACCTTGGCGGTCAGCGACCAGCTGGAAGGGCAGGCGGTGGCTTATGCCATGGCTGACGAGGTGTTGATCGGCGAAGAGCTTTTCGCCGCTCCCGCTTATGTGTCTGACGAAGGACGCGCGGCAGCCGATGCCATTGTCATGGATGTCTGGCGCGCCCTGCTGATGATTTTGGTCACGCTGGCGCTGGTTCTGGGCGTGGCGGGGCAACTGCCCTGGTTTAGCTGGCAGTTGCTGGCAGTAGTCGTGGTGGTCGCGCTGGTCCTCGGCGCGATCTTGTGGACGATCCAGCGGAGGCGCGATCAATGAACCGCCGTCCGCGTGTTGGCATCTCTATGGCGGCAATGACCGGCTTCCTGGTCGGCGTTACGGCCATACTGAGTCTGTTGCTGGGCGATAATCCAGCGCTCTTTGGCGGTGGCGCGCAGGCCGATGCGCTTGCCCAGGATTTCGCTTTGCCCGGCGATGTGCTGCTGCGGCTGTTGGTGATTGTGCTGGCGCTGAGCATCGTATTCGGCATCGCCAACTTGCTGATCGTGCATACCAGGCGCGTGGCCCATGGGCGGTTGATGAGCGGCGTTCTGCTCGCCAGCTTCGCCGGCGCCATCGGCTGGCATATCACGCGGCGGGGCGATACGTCACTTCTGGAGACAATCCAGCTGCCGATCGAGTCGGCCTTGGCGGCGCTGCTCTGTATTACCTTGGTGGCTGGCGGCGCGCGGATATTGGCCAGGCGCAGCGACATCTGGGGTCTTCTCTTCGTGCTGGTTGTGGTCGTCGTTTTGCTGGGCAGCTTGCCTTTGCCCGAGCTGGCGCCTATTGCCGCATTTAGCGACTGGCTGATGCGCATCCCGGTGCAGGCCGGCGCGCGAGCGATCTTGCTGGGCATCGCCCTGGGCAGCATCGTGGTCGGTGTGCGCGCGCTGCTGGGGCAAGACCGTTCGGTTCGGGGCTAGCCGATGCACGATGATTACAGCTGGCTGGAAGAGCCGCAGCCCGATGCAAGTCCATCAAGCGCGAGCGAATCTGCCAACCAGCGCCGGGGCTTGCGCCGATTCTTGCCACGATTGCGCCGCCGAAAGCTCGCCTCAGTAGCAGCCGAACAGCCTGGGGCAACCGACCTTTTGGGCAGCCAGAGCGAGCGCCCCTTGACCGAGCTGGACCAACGCTTGCAGGCGCTGCGGGCGCGCTCCATGGGGGGCGAACCCAAAGAGGAATGGCAAGAGCTATATGATGTAGACCAAGTGCTGACCTCGCCCGTGTTGCAGGAGAAGCCAGGCGGCATCATCAGCGCGGTCGCACTGTCGCAGGGGCAGCAGGCGCAAGTCGACCTGTTGACCGAGATCGTTGGCGGACAATCGGAACCTGACAAGACACCTGCCAAACGTCGACTCGTTCGCAGGGCTGCGCAATCATTGCTGAGCATTCCGCGCCTGCTGGTTTCGGCGCTGCTTTTGCTGTTTGTCGCGCTGCCTTATGTATCGTCGAATTATGCGCCAGGCGCTCTGCCACCAGACGAATTCGCAGCGGACGATCCGCAAGCCGCCGCCTTCTATACGGCGCTGGACAGCATTGCGGTTGGTGACGATGTGCTGGTCGCCGTGGAATACGGATTGGGCGCCGCCGCCGAGCTGGATGCGCTGACCGATCTGGCGCTGAGGCACATTTTCGCGCGGGGCGGTAGGGCGGTCTTGGCCACCAGCAACCCGATCGCTTTCGTGCATGCGAAAAATATCGTCGACGATATCCGTGACCGCGCTGCACAAGCTGGTATGCGCCTCATGGATGGTCACGATTATTTGCTGCTGCGCTTCTTGCCGGGTGGCGCGCTGGGCTTGCGCGAGCTGAGCGAGAATTTTGCTGATGTCGTACGCATGTCCAAGCGCGACGCCCCCACCAGCATGCCGATCCATTCGCTAGCCGACATGAGTCTGCTGCTGCTGATCGCCGACAGCGCCGACGATATGCGCAACTGGGTGGAGCAAGCGCTGCCAGAGGCCGGCAACGCGCGTCTCTATGCCGCCATCAGCTTGGCTGCCGAACCGCTGGCGCGCGCCTATGTGGAAGACATTGACCGCTTTGCTGGGCTGGTCGTTGGCATGCGCGCAGCCTATACCTACGGCGCAATGCTGGATGCCTCATTCGGCGTAGATGTACAGCCACCAATGCACAATACCGTTGTGCCAGTCGAAGCAACGCCCACAGCGACCATCATCAGTACACGCACGCAGCCAACAGCACCCGCACCCACAGGCGTAGGCGCCGGCGCCGGAGATCTTGGCGCGAGAAACGTGGCTCAAGCCGCGCCCAGCCTGACGCCGATGCCAACCACCACGCCGCGCCCGACTAATACGCCAAGTCCACAGCCTACAAATACACCCACTGTCACAGCCACCACAGCCATGATCCGCATCGTGGAAGTTACATCGCCCCAGTCGCCGGTCAATATCCGCGTCGGTCCCTCCACCGCCCAGGCCACCCTGGGACTCGCATACACGGGCGATACCCTCGAAGTGCTGGATACCAACGCCGATAAAAGCTGGTACAAAATATTGATGTCAAACGGCTGGGAAGGCTGGATCTCCGCTATTGTCGTGAGCGAAGGCATCGTGCCAGAATCTGCGCTTAACAGCGATGATTCGGCAAGCAGCACGCGCGAGCGGTCTGTGATGAGCCTCTTCTATCCGCGCCGCTATGGCAATATCGAGCCCCGATTCTCGCAAGCGAATCAGATTCCAAGCTCCACGCGTGGCGCGATCGTCCAGTTGCGAGAACGCGGTGGAGAAGCACAGCGCCTGCAAGCTTTGACGATGGGCACGTTGGCGGCTGTGCTGGCAATCGCGCTGGGCAATCTGGTCGCAGCTATCGGCGCATTGATCCGGCGCGGCTGAGGGGCAGAAGCGGATGGCAGAAAACACCCTCGCGCTGATCAGCTTTGTGCTCACGCTCATGGTCTTTAGCTATTTGTTGGGCGATCTGCCCTTGATTCGTCACTTGTATCGCATCGCCGTCTATCTACTCATCGGCACGAGCGCGGCTTTTACGCTGATTGTCGGATACGAATACCTGCTGCTGCCCTTCTGGCAGGATGTTCAAAACCCCGCCACCAGTTGGACTGCGCTGGGCAACCAAGCCGATCTGTTGCTCTTCGTTACGGCGCTGCTCTTCGCTGCGCTGTTGCTGTTGAAGCCGGTGACGCGGCTGGGCTGGCTGACCAATAGCATCCTGGCGGTGGTCGTGGTGATGGGGGCGGCAGTCGGCGTTGTTGGCGCGCTGCGCGGCACCTTGCTGCCTTTGCTGGAAGCGACCGCCCGCCTGCCCGCGCTGGATGCCGACCTTGGCTCGCTGCTCGAGTCGCTGCTGGTGCTGCTGGGCACTTTGACGGCGCTCTTCAGCTTTCATTATCAGGCCAATGCCAGCGGCGATGGACGACGATACGGGCTGAGCAAAGCATTCCGAACGATTGGCAAAGCCTTCGTTGTCACGGCGCTGGGCGCGATTTATGCCTCGACTATTTTGAGCAGTTTGACAATTTTGACCGAGCGCATCGCTTTTCTATTCCAATATGGAGCCTGAGCGATGAACTCGCTGCAACCCAGTTCGATCTTGGCAGTGGATATCGGCAGCGTCAACACACGCGCCTTGCTCTTTGATGTGGTGGATGGCGCCTATCGACTGGTGAACCAGGGCGCGGGCAGCAGCACCATGGGCGCGCCCAGAGATGATGCGCTCTTCGGCCTTCTGAACATCTTGCGCGACATGGAGTCCACCAGTTCTCGCCGACTGCTGGACGAGAACAAACGTATCATCCGACCAGAGCAAGCGGACAACATCGGCATTGATTATTGCCTGACGACCACCAGCGCCGGACATCCCTTGCGCGCGCTGCTGGTTGGGCTCTATCCGCAGATGGATATCGCCGGGCTGCGCCAATCTCTCGCTCCTTTTGGCATGGAAGCCGTCGCCGAAATCCATCTGCAGGACGGGTTGGGCGCACGAGGACGGCTCAATCGACTGGTGCATAGCCGCCCGCAGCTCATCATCGTGGCGGGTGGCACCGATGGCGGCGCGCGCACTGCCCTGCTGGAGATGCTCTCGCTGGTGCGCCAGGCGCTGTCCTTGATGCCGCTGGGCAGCCGCCCGACTGTGCTCTATGCCGGCAACAGCAGTTTGGCGCCTGCTGTGCGCGAGATGCTCAGCCAACAGATCGAAGTGGTCATTGCGCCCAATATCCGGCGCGCCGATGGAACGCAATCGCTGGACGGGCTGCAGGCTGCGCTGGCAGAAGCTTTTGACTCGCACAAACGGCGTTTGCCCGCCTTTCATCGTTTGGCTGCCATGTCCGATTCGGGCATTCTGCCGACAGCGCGCGGCATCGAAACGATTGCAGCCTATTTCTCGCGCGTGGAAAGGCAGGATGTGCTGGCGGTCGATGTGGGCAGCGCTCGCACATTGCTTACGCTGGCGCGGGCTGGCCTGGCAACCAGCGCCCTGTGCAGCGACATTGGCTTGGGACACAGCGCCGCCGACACTCTCGAGCGCGTCGGAGAAGCGGAACTGGCTGGCTGGCTGCCTTTTCATCCGCGCAAGGGCGAGCTGGCACAATACGCGCTGAAGAAGGGCTTGCGCCTGGCGCATGTGCCCTTGGATATGCGCGAGCGCTACATCGAATATGCGCTGCTGCGGGCGGGTCTGCGTTATGTGCTGGCACAGCTTGGCGACATGCCACAGCCGGGTCTGCTTTTGCTGGCGGGCGCCGCATTGAGTGGCAGCAGCCAAGGCGCCTTGAGTATGCTGTTGCTGGCCGATGCGCTGGCATGCACGGGTGTGATGCAGGTCAAGTCGGATCCACATAACACGCTCTCGGCATTGGGAGGGCTGGCTTCTGTTGCGCCCGATGCGGTTGTGCAGTTGCTGGATGGCGGGATTCTGCAAAATGCGGGCAGTTTGATTCGCCTGGCTGGCAATGCGCCAATCGGCGAGACAGCCTTGACTATGCGCATCAAGCGCGCAAATGACGAAACGAGCGAGCGCGAAGTCAACGCCGGCGATGTCTGGCACTTGCCACTGACGGGGGCAGAGCAGGCCGAATTGCGGTTACAAACGCGGCGAGGCGTCCATATCGCGGGCAAACGACGCTTGTCTATGCGCTTGACTGGCGGACGCGGTGGACTGCTGGTTGATGCGCGGCTGGATGCGCTGGCACAAACCACTGCCATGACAGAACGCGCTCTGTTGTTGCTGCGCTGGTATGCTGCCGCGAGCGGACAAGATCACCAGGTGGCCATACCCGAAAGCTGGCTTGCGCCTCCCGAAGAGTAGCCGCTTGAGGAAGTGGTGAATTCCGCGCCTGCCTTGCCTCCCCCCGACTTTTCGGGGGACCGAGGGAGGTGTGTTATTTGACTGCGCCCATGGTTAGCCCGTAGACCACATTCTTGCGGATGAACATGGCGAGAAAGAAGATCGGCAGCATCACCACCAAACCAGCCGCCGCCATCTGCTCCCACATAATGCCGCGCGCGCCACTGGTCGTCATCAGCGCCACCTGCATAGTGCGCATCTCCCGCCCGATGATCAGCGCGAACAAGAATTCGTTCCATGACATGATGAAAGCGAAGACCGACGCCACCAGGATGCCCGGGCGGATCAACGGCAGCGAAATAAAGAAAAGCACCTGAAAGTCGTTGCAGCCATCGACATAGGCCGCTTCTTCAATTTCGCCCGGCAGCGCGTCTACGAAGCCTTTGATCATCCAGATGGCATAGGGCAGCACGATGGACATGTTGACGATGATCAAACCCAGCTGCGTCCCCAGCAGCGGACGATCGAAGACCTCGATGCTGCGAAACAGCGTGAAGAAGGGGATAGCCACCACAATGGCGGGAATGAACTGCGTCGTCAAAATCCATATCAGCAGCGCGCGGTTGCCTAAAAACAGGTAGCGGCTGAAGGCGTAGGCAGCGATAGTCGCCAGTGGAATCGCGATCAAAATTGTCGCGCCAGAAACCACCACGCTGTTGATGACGCTGGGAAACATGTCGCGCCCGACTTCGCTTCGTTCGCGCTGCGTGCCTTCGTTGATAATGACGGAAGTATCGGAGAAGATGATGCGAAAATTGTCCAATGTCGGCGCGAAGACGATATCGGTGGTGTAGGCTTTTTCTTGCGGCTTGATCGATGTCAGCGCCAGCCAGACGATGGGCAGCATGATGAAAAAGACGATCAGCAGCAGCGCCGCCGTTTCCAGCAATTTGGCTAGCGACAGGGACTTGATCATGGCTTAGTCCCGGTTGAGCACGAGCGCCACATACAGCGCCGCGCAGATGGTCAGCACGATGACGAGAATGTAAGACATAGCCGAGGCATAGCCGATATCCAGGCTGCGCACAAAGCCCATCTGGTGAATGTAATAGTTGATGGTCTGCGTCGCGCGCACCGGTCCGCCGCCGGTCATGGTTACGACCTGGTCGAACATCTTCAGCGAGAAAATCGTCTTCAGCATGGTTACGATCAGAATGACTGGTCGCAGCAGCGGCAAGGTGACGCGGAAGAAAATCTGCACGCGGTTTGCGCCGTCGATTCGCGCCGCTTCGAAGATCTGCTCGTCGATCGACCCCAGCGCGCCCACAAACATCAGCGCGATCAGCGGCGCCCAGCCCCAGGTTTCGCTCATCGCCAGCATGAAGAGCGCCCAGAATTTGTCGCCCAGCCACACGATGGACTCGCTGATCAGTGGAATCTCGACCAAAGGCAGCGCGTTGAACAGCGACAGCAGCGCATTCAGCGGTCTGACCAGCAGGCTGTCGATGAGCAGGTCGTAAACCCCATAATTCTCGTTGAGCATGAAGCGCCAACTGTAGCCCTTCAGCGCCGGGCTGACCGCAAAGGGGAAGATCAACAGCACCTTGGTCAATGTGTGCAGCCAGCCGCCTTTTTGCACGATCACCGCGATGAACAAGCCGATGACCACCGACAAGCCCACGCTGAGCACGGTGAACCAAAAGGTAACTTCCAGGCTGTTGATAAAGCGCGAGTCGCTGAAGGCGCGCGTGTAGTTTTCCAGCGACAGCAGACTCCAGTCGATGCTTATGCCGCCCTCGCCGATCTGGATGGCAAATTGTGGAGTGCGGCGCAGATTGTACTTGTGAAAGCTGTAATAGAGCGCAGCCAGCAGCGGATAAATCGTCGTCAAGACGATGACGAGCAGGGCAGGTCCAATCAGTACCCAGGGGACCCAGCGTTTCTTACGCATGGTTTAATTCCCCTCGCCCCCGTATATCAACCACTGTTTGCTTGTAGGGCGATCCACTGGATCGCCCTCATTGCGCTGGTATTATAGAAGCGGACGACCCAATGGATCGCCCCTGCAATTTCGTCAAGGCGCGGGCTTTAGTCGTAATAGCCAGCGGCTTCCATCACGAAGCGCACATCTTCTGCGCCACGATCCAGCACTTCCCGGACATCCGCGCCGGCATCGGTGGCCAACTCGTTGATCATCTCGGCCAGATAGGGGACGATCTCGGTGTATTCGGGGATAAGCGGGATTGTCCGCGCATTCGCGAGCACAGCCGATGCCACCTCAAGCAAGCCGTTGTGATACTCGTTAACTTCCGCATCCGCCAGGATCGAGAGGCGGACAGCGACATTGTTAACAAACTCCTCATCCAGCACGATGCGGCGTTCGGTGACCGGGTGCGTCAGCCACTTCAGATATTCCAGCGCGGCATCCCGATCGTCCGACTGATCCAGCACGCCAACCGCCCAGAGATAGCCATAAGAGGTGGTGTCGCCACCTTCCCAACCCGGCGCAGGCGCAAATGCTGCGTTGTCGGCGACTTCGGCAACATCCGAGGTGCTCATGCGGGATGCCATCCACCACCAGCCGACAAACATGGCGGCGCGCCCCTGCACGAGTTCCTGATTGGCTTCCTGCTCGTTCCAGGCGACCGATGCGGCCGGGCTGTGACCATCGCGCACATAACTGAGGTATTGCTCTGTCGCCGCCACGCCGATCTCGTTATTGAAGGCGGGTTCCCAGTTCTCGTCGAAGATATCGGCGCCAGCGCCCCACAGATGGCTGTACCAGTTGAAGAGGTTCTGATCGACATTCAACCCGTAATACATCGCCGTGGGCGCGATATCCATGCCGCTGTCGACGATGGCTTGGCTGATGGCGGAAACATCCTGCCAAGTCTGCGGCGGCTCCATGCCGACTGCCTCCAGGACATCGGCGCGATAATGCAGCAGCAAGGGATGACCGCGGAAGGGCAAACCATAGATGGTATCGCTGTTGCCGGTCGAAGCCTGCTGATAGGCCGGACCATAATCGTCCCAGTCGATGCCGGCATCGGCGACGAGGTCATTCAGCGGATGCAGGAAGTCGTAGATATTCGTGCCCCAGGCATCCACAAATGCCACAATGTCAAACTCGGTATTGGGGTTGGTGGCTTCCAGATAGAGCTGCTCTTGGAACGAGCCAAAAGGCAAATCGCCCCAGCTGACACTGATGCCGGTCATCTCTGTGAATTCGGCGTCGCCTTTTGCCGCAGCGGAAGCAAATTGCGCTGCGGTACTGCAGCAGATCAGAAACTTGAGCTGCGTGCCGTCATAAGGCTTGCTGGCATCCAGGCCAAAGGTGGCCGGGTCCATCACATCTTGCGCCAGCGCCCCGCCAACGGGCAGCGCCAAAAATAGCGCCAATGCCAGCAACATTAGAATCGTGCGCGTCAATCTCATAGGATTACCTCACTCTCGAAATGGATAGGGAACAGTCTGCGCAGACAACCGCCGCGACTAGTGTCCGAATGTAACACAAATTGACAGCTTGCCCAAGAAATCGGATTTCCGCTGGATTCCAGCAATGGCTCAGCTGACCGGCATGAAAGCATAACCAGCCCCATCCCGCGCGACCGTGCCCAGCCCGGGGAAGGGCAGATGATAGAAGAGCGTCAGGATTCCCTCGTCGGCGCAGCGCTGCAACGTACGCCGGCGCGTCTCTGCGGCGAGATCGGGGTCGGAATCGAAAACGAAAGGCCAATCCAAATGCTGGAGTTGGAACGCCTGATGCAGCAGATCGACCACATGCAGCAGCCGCTCGCCCGCGGATTTGACGAGCAATCCGGTGTGCCCGAGCGTGTGACCTGCGAGATCGACCACGGACACGCCGGGCGCGATCTCGTCTCCCGATGCCACGAATGTGAAACGGTCTTGAAGTGATGAGAAGAGCTCCAGGTTCTTACGATCCTGCGGCGAGTCGGAGGCAGCCCAGCGCCCCATCCATTCGTCCCATTCGGCCGCCGTTGTCATAAAACGCGCGTTTGAGAATTCGAGACGACCTTCCTCAACCACCAAGCCAGCGACATGATCGCCATGAAAATGCGTCAGATACACGATATCAATATCGGCCAAGCCGACGCCGATGCCGTTCAGCGCAGAGTGCAAGCTGCCTTTGGTCGCTTCCCAGCCCCCGCCGAATCCGACATCGGCCAGGATGCGCGTTCCTCCGCTGTTGATGAGCAGACAGTTGATGCTGTCCAGCGCTTCTGCTCCATCTAGGGCGGCTTCTATCTCCGCCGGGCTCACTGTCGGGTAGCGTTCGGCTAGTTTTTCGCTGGTCTTGCTGAATTCAGCATCCTGCAGCACCGTGCAGTCGATCTCGCCAATAGTCAATGGATGTGCCTTCACTTCATACTCCTTTGGTAGTTGCGAAAATGTATCTTGCGACATTCCCCTTCAGCTGCCCAGTGTCAATGCCGTCAGCAGGAATATCATCCCAGCGCCCATCCGCCCCAGGATGACCGCCAGGCTGGAGTCGGCGAGCACGCGCAGCAGGCAAAAAGCAAATGCCAGCGCAGCCGGCAAGACGATGCCATGCCAGAGCAGTTGGTAGGCGTCTGGAAGCGCAGCCACAAATACCAGCAAATGCAGCAGAGTCATCAAAGCGCTCGTGATGATGACTCCCGCCCATGCGCCCAAACGCGATCGTAGCGCCGGCAGCAGCAAGGCCTGGAACACCAGCGTCTCGGCGATGGGCTGAACGAGGACCGCCAGCAGAGCGCCGAGAATGATCATTTCTGCTCCAGCCTCGGGCAAGCCGAAAATCGTGGGCATGGGTAAAAAGCGCCCACCCAGCAAACCGATGAGCAGATCCAGCGTCAGTCCAATGGCGACTCCGAATAGCATGGCCAGCGCCAGAGGCTGCTTGCCGCGGCGCAATCTCAATGCCTTCCAGCTCGCAGGGCTGCTGCGGCGGCTCACCAGCACAAAAGCGCTGCACAATATCATGCCCAACGTCCAGCTGAGCATCAGCAGAGCGGGACTCGGATTCGCGCTGCCCAGCACGATAGATGCCAGCGCAGGACCGACCACAGTCAGGCACAAGAACAGCGCAAGCAGAGCCAGCGTTGCGCTCGGCAGACCCCAGGGCGGCGGCTCTTCCACGATGGCGAGCTTTTGGCGCAGGCTCATTTCGCGGCGGTCGGCGGTCATGCGAGGAATCTGGTTTCTGTGGGCTGGTATGCGCGCATATCGGTTTGCTATCTGCTGTGGCTGCCCATCATTTGCCGCGCATCACTTGCTCATAGACGGCGATCGTCTCTTGCGCCGTCCGTCGCCAGCTATAATGACTGGCCAGAGCCAATCCCTGGTTGATCATGGCATCGCGCAGCGGCTGCTGGATGAGCAGGGCTATGATAGCGCCGGCCATTGCCCGCGCATTATCCACGATGTAGGCGGCATCTTCCAGTATCTCCTCAAATACGATGGCGTCGGAAGTGACCACTGGCGTGCCCGATGCCATGGCTTCCAGCGCCATCAAACCAAAGCCCTCGTAGAGGCTGGGAAATACAAAAACATCGGCCAGACGATACAGGGACGGCTTGTCCGCCTCGTCAACAAAGCCGATCCAGCGCACATAATCATCGACTTGCAGACGGCGGCTGTATTCGCGCAAGTCGGGATAGAGCTTGTTGTCGTAGGCTGGCTCGCGCCCGGCGATGACCAGCGGGAATGTCTCGCCATCCGCTTCGCCGACATAGGTATAGGCCAGCAGCAGCATATCAACTTGCTTGCGCCAGTCGAAGCCGCCCAGATAGAGCACAAAGCGCTCGGGCAGGTCGTACTTTTCGCGCGCAGCTTCGTCGTGCTGGCTGCCAATCCGCGGATGAAAACGCTCGTCTGGCGCAAGATAAGTAACGGCGATCTGCTCGTCTGCCATGCCCAGCTGCTCCTCAATATCCAGCTTGGCGGTCTCGCTGATGGTAATGAGGTGGCTGCTGCCGCGGGCCGCCGATCTGACCAGCGACGTGTAGAGGCTGGTGAAAAAGCCGCTCTGATAGACGGGGTAGAGCAGCGGGATGACATCCAGCACGGTCGTCACCAGCTTGACTGGGCAAGCCAGCGGCGTGCCCCAATAGGGCACATGGGCGATATCGGCATTCAACTGACGGGCGGCGCGGGGGAAGGCGCGCTGCTCAAATAGTACCTTGCCCGGTTTGCCGCTCCATCTGCCCGCATTGACTGCGCGCACACCATTCGGCAAGCCCGCCGGCTGCTGAATATGGGGCGGCAGCACCAGCGACAAGTCCAGCTCGGGCGCGACCTTGCACAGGTTCGCCAGCAAATGCCGCAGGTATTGTCCGCTGCCGGTGGCTGGCTGATCCCAAAACCAGCCGTTAAGCGCAATGTGCATGGCTGTTCACGCGGCTCTCAAAAAGCGGTGGGAGACAAAGCATGGACTTACCGAAGCCAGTTCTGGCGCGTCAAAGCATCTGCTGTTGAAAGTAAGCGATGATCTGGTCGATCGTCTCGTCGAGCGAGGTGGTCGGCTGCCAGCCAATCGCTCCGCTGATCTTGTCGATGCTGGGCACGCGCCGGCGAAAGTCCTCAAAACCCGCTTGCCGATAAGCTTGTTCGTAGGGCACCAGTTGAATCTCTGAGGCGCTGTCGGCACGATCGCGGATGCGCTGCGCCAGCTGCAAGATGCTGACTTCTTCCGTGCTGCCGATGTTGTAAAGCTCGCCAATGGCGCTGTCGGTTTCTGCCAAGCCCTGGATCGCGGCGACCACATCATAGACATTGCCAAAGCAGCGCTGCTGGTTGCCATCGCCATAAACCTGGATAGGCTGGTTCGCCAGCGCCCAACGGACAAAACGCGGCACAACCATGCCATATTGCCCGACTTGCCGCGGACCGACTGTGTTGAAGAGCCGAAACAGCGTCACCGGCAAGCCGAGCTCGGCGTGATAGGCAAAGGCCAGGAATTCGTCAACCGCTTTGGATGCGGCATAGCTCCAGCGGCTGCGCAGGGTAGGACCGCTGAGCGTGTCGTCGTCTTCGCAGAAGGGAAAGTTGACGCCTTTGCCATAGACTTCGGAAGTCGACGCCAACATCAGACGCCGGCGATAGCGAGCGGCTGTTTTCAGGATGACCTCGGTGCCGCCGATGTTGACCTCAATCGTATTGATGGGGCGGTCGACGATATTGCGCACGCCCACCACCGCCGCCAGATGAAAGATGATGTCGCATTCGCTGACCAGCCGGTCGATGACATGGATGTTGCGAATATCTTCTACCGCATAACGAAAGTTGGCTTGCGACTCCAGCAGCTGGATATTCTCCAGCCGGCCGGTGGACAAGTTGTCGATGATGGTTACTTGATAACCCTGCCGCAGCAAGCGCTCGGCCAGGTGGCTGCCGATGAAGCCGGCGCCGCCAGTGATTAAGGCGCGGATCATGCATTGTCCTTTCGTGTTTGCAGCATCCAGTCTACATGAGGACTCTACACGCGAATAGCCGTCGCTGCTCTGTAGCCAGGCGCAAGTTTCAGAGTCGGCGCGCCAGGTAGAGCGTAGTCACCTGCTCGCGGATGATGCGGTCTCCGCACATTTTGATTATCAGCGCTTTGATCGCCGCCAACAGGCTTTCTCGCGCGTCGGGCGGCAGCGCCAGATGATCGGAGAAGGTGCCGAGCAAATCAATATAGGCATCGGCGCTGTAGCTGAGGTTGTAGGCATAGCGCTTGACAAGGGCGCGTTGAAAGCAGTCGCTCTCGGCGATTGGCTCGCTGAACTCATCGGGCATCTGGTCGGGCGGGGGCGGGGGCTGCCACTTGGCGGCCAAGCTCGGCGCATGTTCGCGATAGGCGCTCTGCAGAGTCTCCATACAGTCGCGGCTTAGTTGGCTACTTGCGGGACGATGCCAAAACAGGGCGATGCAGCCGCCCGGCTTCAGTGTGTCGCGCGCCTTGTGAAAGCGCGTGGCGGGGTCCAGCCAGTGAAATGCAGTCGCCGAAACAAGCAATTCGTATGTAGCCGCCGGCAAGCGCATCTTGTCATAGTCGCCGCGGATGATGCGCACATTGGGAAAACGCGCCAGTTTGCCACGAGCGAGTTCTGCCAGTTGCTCGCTCAATTCGATGCAGTCGACCTGGCAGCCACGCCGCGCCAAAGACAAGGTGGCTTGCCCGCTGCCACAGCCGACTTCCAGGATGCGCGCGTTTTTGTCCAACTGCGCAAATGACAAGATGTCGTCAAAGAGCGCTTCGGGATAGGCCGGTCGCGCACGATCATAGCGAACTGCCGCCTGGTCATAGAGCGCGCGCCTGTTCAGCCCTGTCATGCGTTCAAAAGCGATTCTGCATCGATTCGGCGTAGCCTGTCAGCTCGGCGTAGCCATAGCCCGACTTGTCGCCACTGATGTCCACCGCGCCTTCCCAATAGACGATTCCCGCGCCATGCAATTCCTGGTCGGCGAGCAGGGACGCAACAGTGATGCGGAAGCCATCATCGCCAGCCACAGCGATATCCCAGCCAGCCGGATATTCGACATTGCTGTGTGGGCTGCGCCAGGTTTCCAACGTGCGGATCGTAATCTCGCTGGCTTTGAGCTTGCGTGTGCTGCCGTCTGGATAGATGAGCAAGCCGCCAAAAGCCGCTTCTATGCCGCCGCCGGCCAAGCGAATCTGCCCGACCATCAACTCGCTGCCGTCATCGAATATCAAGCCAAACCAGTCCCAGCCCTGCGCGTCGCTGCCCAGCGCCGATGTGCTGAACTCGTGGTCCATCCAGCTATGTCCGCTGACGGCGAAGCGCTGCCCGTCCAGGGTGATCTGCCCGCGCGTCTCCAGCCGGCTCAAGCTGTAATAATAGCTGGCATTGCCGATCCCGGCGCTTTTGGGGCTGAGACCGTTGTCGCCTTGCAGGGCGGGCGTCTTACTCTGCTGCAGCGCCAGGTCGATGGCAAAGTTGTCGCTAGCTGCCTGGATTGCTGTTTGGGTGGCATCATCATTTTCGGCGCGAACGCTCCAATCTTCCAGCCAAACACGATAGCGCGGTTGGCTCACTGCGCCGGCCAGACCCGCGCCGCCGCGCGCATACCGCATATCGTGATGAAATGCCCCGCCCGCGATATCGCTCACGGTGAAATGCGCCATGTAGATGTCGTTCGTTCGGAACTCGGAGGCGGATTCGGCAGCAACTGCTGAAAGCGCCCGGCGAAAGATCGTGAACTGGAATCCGAAACGTCTGCCCGCCTCGTCCGCCAGGTTGCCCGTGTAATACCACCATTCGGTTTGGAATTGCGGATGCGCGCCATGATCGCGCGGGAATTGCCAATCCCAAGGCCCGATGGCGCGGGCGAATCCGCTGCTGTCAATTGGCGGCGCGTCCAACTGCGCGCGCGCGCTCAATGTGCCGCTGGTCATCGGTTCGACCAAGCTGATGCCGAACATGACGACAGCCGCGATCAACAGCAAGAGGGCTATAACGCGCCAGCGCATGAAACGATCCCTCAGTTCAGACGCAGGCTTACTGTATCATAGCATGCGCATGACAGACCAGACGCGGCCTTAGCATATCGCCGCCGCCATTTTGCGCTCTGTCTTGTGCTTACCTAGCCGCAAGTTCCGATCTGCTCGACGAAGTCGGCGCTGATCCAGCCCTTAACGCCGTGAAAATCGACCTTGAACCAATCTGCCGTGCGCGCGACCGCCGTCAATGTCACGTTGTAGGGGACGGCACGGATGACATCGCCACCAGGACTGGCGCGGAAGTTCAGGATGTATTGCGTTCTCACCATGCAGCCGCTCAGGGTTGTCTCTTGCGGGGCAGTCGTTTGCATTTGCGCAGCGGGCGGACGGGCGCCGGGCAGCAGGATCAAATTGCCGGGGCGGTCGATTATGCCGCAGGTCAAGCCGTTCTCGTTGGTGGCTGGCAGATCATAGACGACGCGAGGGAGCGCCGTGGTGTCGATGAACTTGAAGGCGCTGCCCTCCGCTTCAAAGCAGATTTTTGTGCCAGGCAGGATCCAGCTCCAGACATTCACCGCATCAGCAAAGCCGCTCGCGGCGATCTCGGCGTTGCCAATACCCACCGCGTCGAGGCGCTGGCATTGCGTGGATTCGGTGAGGTTATAGGTGACGATGCCGGGCAGGGTCAAGCAGGACGAGATGCCGGGCGTGGCGGTGGCGCTGGGCGTGGCGGTGGGCGGGATGTAGACAAGGCCATCGCCCGCTGCTGCTTGCTTTACGCTGGGTTTGCGATGCAAGCGCAGGCAGGTCAGGTTGCTCTCAGGGCCGATGG
>MPMG01000014.1 GCA_002238485.1 Chloroflexi bacterium bin20
GGGGGGTACGCTTCATGGTTGTCCTCGGTAACTCCAGCAAAGCCATCAAGCCTTCTTGCTCAATATTCTCATAACATTTTGTTTTTGTCAAACAGGAAACACAGGAGGAGTGTCTATTTTCGTGTATGTGGGGCTTTCCTCATCCCCCGACATGCGTAGAAATCCGCGCGCGCCGTTGCCTCCCCCCGACTTTTCGGGGGGACTGAGGGGGGTCTTAATCCAGCAAGTTCGACACTCCCACACAGGTCAAATCCAGGAATCTGGAGCGGCTGCAGGTAGACTATGAACATCAGGCATCGGGAAGAGTCATCCATGCGCGATATAGTCGTGATTGGCGGCGGTCTGAGCGGGCTGGCGGCCTGCCACGAATTGGAAAAACTGGGCGCGCGCTACACCATCATCGAGGTCAAGCGGCGCTTCGGCGGCGGCATTCGCAGCAGTCTGGCGGACGGCTTCCTGATGGATACTTGCGCTTTTGTCTATCGCGCCCTGGATGACAGGCAGCTGACGGCGCTGGGGCTGGCCGGGCGGCAGATGGCGCGCGGTGATGGCAGCGCGCTGCTCTGCGGCGGCAGCGAGTCGCTGATTTCGGCCTTGACGAACGATTTGCGCGGCGGTCGCCTCATGCGCATGGCGCTGAGCTCGATAGGGCGGCTGGGCGGCCGCTTCACGCTGTGCCTGGAAAATGGTCTCATGCTGGATGCCCGCGCCTTAGTCTTGGCCTTGCCGGCTCGCTATGCGGCGCGCATTCTCTACAACCTGTCGCCAGGGGCTGCCGGGTTGCTGGCAGCGTTTCGCTACGATTCATTGGCGCGCGTCTCGCTGGGCCTGCATCGACGCGACTTGCCCGCCGACATCGCGTCACGAAGAACCGACCGCGCCTTCTTGCTGACGACCGATGTGCCGGGACGCGTCCCCGACCGCGACCATGTGCTGCTGCAAGTTGGCCTGCGCGGTGATGACAGCGAGGATTCGCAGCAGTTCATCGAGAGAGCATCGCGAATGTTGGGCATTCAAAAGCCGCTGGTCGCGCGCGTCGATCGCTGGGCAGAAGCCGATCTGCTGCCAGTCGAGCCTACGCTGCAGGCCGACCGTCTGCGCGCCATCCGTGCCAGCTTGCCAGACGGCATCAGTTTGATCGGCAGCGACTATTGTCTGCGCCAGGCGCAAAGCACGGGAATCGTCCGCCTGGATGAGCGCATGGACATGGGGCGCGAGGCGGCACACCAGGCGCTGGCATTCCTGCGCATGTGATATACTGCGGATGTTGCCAGCCAACTGAGCTTCTGCCATGTCTTTCCTCGTGCCGGCTGCCTTTGCCGCGCTTGCCGTCGCCATACCTATCTTGCTGCTGTATATGCTGCGGCTGCGGCGGCGCGAAGTGTTAATCTCCAGCACCTTTTTGTGGCGGCAAGTCGTCAAAGACACCGAAGCCAACAGTCCCTGGCAACGTCTGCGGCGCAACTTGCTGCTCTTCTTGCAGCTTTTGATCTTGCTAGCGCTGGTGCTGGTGCTGACTCGGCCTTTCATGCATGTGCCGACCATCAGCGCTGGCAAAATCGCGCTGCTGCTGGATGCCTCCGCCAGCATGACTGCTAGTGATATCGAGGGCGAAACGCGCCTTCATGCGGCATTGGAAAATGCCCGCGGCATCGTCAACAACATGAACCCGCAGGACAGCATCGCGCTGATTCGCGTGGCCGGCAGCGCCGAGCCATTGACGCCCTATACATCGGACAAGAATGAGCTGCGCCGCGCTCTGGATGGCATCATGCCCAGCCAGGGTGGCGCGGACTGGGATACGGCGCTGACGCTGGCGGCGGCTGGCGCGGTGGGCGCAGAAAACTTCAGCATCGTGATGATCTCCGACGGCGGCATCGGCGCGGCTGCCGAGCTGCCTGCCAATATCCCGCAGCCGATTTATGTGCCCGTCGGCGAATCGGCTGCCAATATCGCTATCACAGCGCTGGCGACGCGCGCATTGCCCGGTGGCGCTCCGCAGCTTTTCGCCCAGGTGACCAATTATGGCGATGCGCGAGCGGATGTTTCGCTGGTCATCCGCCTGGACGAGGTGCTGCGTTTGTCGCGCAGTGGCAGCATCCCGCCGCGCAGCCAGCTGCCTATCCCCTTTGACGAGCCGATCACCGAAATGTTCGAGACGCTTTCGGCGACGCTGACATTTGACAGTGGCGCGCAAGATTTTTTGGCGCTGGACGACCGTGCCTGGTCTGTGCAAAGCGAAGTGACGACGCGGCGCGTCTATTATGTGTCACAGGCTGGCAACCTCTTCCTGGAGCAGGCGCTTCGCAGTTTGCCCGGCTTGCAGACGTACCGCGGCAGCCCCGAAAGCCGCAGCTTGCCTGGAGCGGATTTCGATCTGTATGTCTTTGATGGCTGGCTGCCCAACAGCTTGCCGGCCGGCGACATGCTGCTATTCAACCCGCCCAATTCGACGCCCTATTTTTCTGTTGGCGCTCCACAAGCCGCCAGCAGTGACATCCGCGTCAGCGGCGATTCGCCCATCACGGCTTTTGTCGATCTGGACGAGATGAGCTTGCTTTCGCATCGCCAGCTGACCGCCGACTGGGCACAACCGCTGATCCAGGCGGGGGATAGCGCTATCTTGCTGGCCGGGCGGCTCAATGCCCAACAAATTGCCATCTTGCCCTTTGACCTGCGCGATTCCAACCTGCCTCTGTTGATCGCTTTTCCGCTGCTGATGGCGAATCTGCTGGATTGGTTTTCGCCCGCCGATATCATCGCCCAACCGGCTGGCTTGAGCGTCGGCGATGTGCTGATGATTTCGCCACCCTTGCGCGCCGACAGCATCCGTATCACCGCGCCGGACGCGACTGTGCATGTGCTGCCTGTTGCGGGCGACGCGCTGGCTTTCACGCAGACCGACCAACTTGGGCTCTACCAGCTGGATGTGATCGAGGCAGACGAAGTAAGTCGCTCGCAGCCATTTGCGGTGAACCTGTTTGCCACAGGCGAAAGCGACATCCGGCCCGTGCCAGCAGGCGAATTGCGACTGGGTGGGGCTGGGGAGGGCGCGAGCGCCGATGAACAGCTTGGTTTGCAAGAGTTTTGGCTGCCGCTGGCGGTCTTGGCGCTGCTGCTGCTGTTGGTCGAATGGTGGGTTTATCACCGGCGGCTGCGCGTGCCAACGCTGCTGGGGACTGGTCGGCGCTTCAGTCTTCCTCTGCGATTGGGACGAAATTCTTGAGCTTCAGCACCGATTCCAGACTCTTGCCGCTCCGCCCATAAGTCAGGTTCTGCAAGTAGACCTGCTCTATTTCGGTGAGCGTGGCGAAGTGCAGTTCATGATCGCGCGCGCCCAAAGTGCCAGCTACGATGGCTGGCTTCACGACCGTCTGCGTGATGCCCGGCAAGTGCGAAAGCCGCTGCTCCAGCGCATAAGCCCCGTCGATATAGATCGACTCGGGCAAGGCATCGGCTGCGGGCGCTTGGCTGTCGCTCTGCGGATATTCGATGTCTTCCAGCCAGTCGTTTTCTGTCGCGCCTTCTGTGAGCTGGTCGGACTGGCGCGGCGCGTCTTCGGCATAAGGGATCTTGCCGGGCAAGAGGTATTGGGTCGCTGGCGACGAGCGGATGACCAGGGTGCCATAGACATGCAGATGCCGCCCCAGGTAACGCGCGATATTGGCTTGGATAGCTGGCAGCGCGCTGATTTCTGTGCCCGCGGGCAAACATTGATCCAGCCGCACGCCATCCACGCCGACATAGAGCGTGAATTCCTGCCGATAAATGGCGGCGGTCAGGATGTCGATGCGCGGCGAGCCGTCTGTGCGAAACACGCGTACGCGCGCCCGTGCCGCATCGTGAATGCGGTAGCTCTGGTAGCCGGGCAAATGACGCGGGTTCAAGCGCGACAAGCCATGCCAAAGAGCGGAGGCGCTGCTGATAGGCTGGGCTTGCAAGGCATGATTTTGTCGTTCATCCTGCTGCACCAGCCATACATCGCGGAATTCCGATGCGCCGCGATCATAACCGGTAATGAGCAGGATGCCGTCCACATTGACGATCTGGTCGGCGAATGCGCCCGCATCATGCAAAATATCGGCGATTGTGGCCTGCATGCAATCCCTGCAACTGTGCCTGCGCCTGCATCCAGTATAACAGGCAAGCATTGACATTGACTGGATTGTGCGGGGCAATGGCGCGGCAGCTTGGCTCAGCCGAAGTGCTTGCGCAGGCGGCGTTCCAGCGGCACACGATTGCAGCGACCCAGCTGAAAATCTTCGCAGCCGTGAAAAGCCATGAACTCCTCGAATGCGCCGATCAGCCCGCGGTACAGCGCCGCATTCAGCTTTACGCCGCGCTCAAGATGCAGATTGTGGCAGATGAGACGCTTGGCTTTGCGGTCGACCTTGGGGTCGATGCGCCCGACCAGTTCGCTGCCATGCAGGATTGGCATGACATAATAGCCGTGCACGCGCTTGGCTTTGGGCGTGTAGAGTTCGATGCGATAGAAAAAATCCCAGAGCATTTCGTCGCGATCGCGGTCCCAAAACAGGTTGTCAAAAGGCGACAGAAAGACGGTGCGGCCTGGCTGGAATTCTCCCGCTTGCACGCGCTGCAGCAGCGCCAGGTCATCGCGATGCAAAAATGCGGGCGCGCGCCAGCCATCGACCTGCACGGGCAGCGCCTCGCCCTGTTTGCGCATGTCGTTCAGCATGATGGCGGCGTCTCGCTTGTATTGGCGATAATAATCGGCGACATGATTGCTCGTGCCGATGCCGATGTGCCGCAGGCCGCGCTCAATCGTCCAACGGCGGAAATCCTCAATCGTCTTGTCGAGTTTGAATGGATGGCGGGCGAGGACGCGCTCTGGCAGGTCGTAGTAGCGCTGAAACTTGACCCGATGGCTGACCATCAGTTCGCCGCGGTCGAAGAGGTATTCCAGCGCTACCTTGGTCGGTTTCCAATTCCACCAGCCGCCCTCGCCTCGGCGCTCGCTTTCGAAGTCTTTTGACGACATGGCTCCGCGCTCGCGAATCGTCGCCAGCACCTGCTTGATGATGGGCTGCATGTCCATGTCAAGCCGATCAATCCGCCAGTTGCTCTCCTTAAGCTGCTTCTGCTGAATATAGGCATGATACCAAGGGTAATGGGCGGCCGGCAGCTGGGACATAGCATGCGCCCAGGTCTCGAACAAGAAGCCGCTCGTCAGCAGGTCGTCCAGCGCAGATCTGTCATAGATGCCGGCCCGCGCCAACATGACCAGGTAGTGGCTGCGGGCGACGACGTTGACGCTGTCCATCTGCAGCAAGCCGATGCGCTCAATGATGCGCCGCAAGTCGCTGTCGGGCTGGTGCAAACCCTGCTTGACGACAGACAGCGCTTTGACTTGCTCGCGGGTTACGGGGATGGGCGTCGTCATGGTGGGGAGTGTAGCACGGACTGGCGGTGTTTACAGCAGAGGCGGCGGGTCGGTATAATGTGGATAGTGGGATTGCGAAAGGTACGCGGACATGTTTACCGAGATCAGCATGACCAATTTCAAGTCGTGGCGCGATACCGGGGCGGTGCGTATGGCGCCACTGACGGCTTTCTTCGGCGCGAACAGTTCGGGAAAGAGCAGTTTGCTGCAGATGCTGCTGCTTTTGAAACAAACTGCCGAGTCGAATGATCGGAATCTGGTCTTGAAGACAGGCAGCATCCAGCCGGGCTATGTGAATTTGGGCACGCCGCACGAGATTACCCTTCGCGACGAAACGAAGATGAGTTTCGGAGTGAGTTGGGATGTCCAAGAAAGATATGAATTCTCGATTCCAGTTCCCAATTCGGATGCGCAACTTTCGGTTACGAGACTTGCTTTTCAGACTCAAATTCACGCAGAAAAAGACAGGGTATATGTACAGTCACTGGAGTACCGGCAGGATAACGAATTCGTGGTGAAATTCAGAAGAGCTGGAAACAACCGGTATTTGATTCGAATTTACATAAACGGAGTGGAGCCCA
Organism: Chloroflexi bacterium bin20; assembly: GCA_002238485.1. Lineage (GTDB taxonomy): Bacteria > Chloroflexota > Anaerolineae > Aggregatilineales > Phototrophicaceae > UBA6055. The sequence continues at coordinate 5,986 of MPMG01000014.1, forward strand.
AGCGTCCACAAAGCCGCCCACGCATTTATATGAATCCTGAAAAGTGCTATGGGTTTTCCTATGAGGCGCTAAGTTACTATCAAGATACATTCTATCTACGGAACTTGGAACTACTCTTGGAATCGCAATTGCGCCGTACCTACTATTTGGGCCCGTTGCGAGAATACCCGTTGCGCGCTTATACTTGGGGCGGCGAGAAACCGACTGATGTCGGACTGAAGGGTGAATTGGCAGTTCATGCACTCTTGGCGGGTACACATCCGGAGGTAAGCAGTGGGGGAAGACGAAATAGGTTGCAGCCGCGAATTGCCCGGTTGCTCAAGGACCTTGGATTGGCGCGCTCCTTTGATGTGCGACCGCTCTTTGAAGGAAGCAATCAATATGCGGTTTGGATGAAGCGAAAGCAAACTAGTCCAGAGGTACTCATTCCAGATCTAGGTATCGGCATATCGCAAGTATTGCCAGTGCTGGTGCTTTGCTACTATGTACCTGAAGGCTCGACAATTATACTTGAACAGCCAGAATTACATCTTCACCCCTCTGTTCAGGCGGGCTTGGCAGAAGTCATTATTGATGTGATCAAGAACCGAAATATCCAAGTCATTGTTGAAAGCCACAGCGAGCATTTTTTGCGGAGGCTTCAACTGCTTATAGCTGAACAGAAAATAAACAGGGACCAGACGGCACTCTATTTTTGCGAGATGGAAAGTGGATGGTCAAATCTTATGCCTCTCGAAGTGGATTTGTTCGGCACGATTCACAACTGGCCCAAAGATTTCTTTGGTGATCTTACAGGCGATGTAATAAAGATCGTCAAAGCGAATCGCAGCCGGAAGTCAAATAGTTCCAATGCTTCTTAGGGTAGTCGATACCAATGTGGCGATGACCGCTGGGGGCCACAACGAGGTCGCTACTTGTGCCTGCATAGATAACGCGATTGACTTTATTGATCGTGTTATGCAAGGCGAAGTAATTGTTGTCATTGACGACGATTTTGAAGCGCTTGACGAATACGGCGGTAAATTACCCTCGGAAAAGCGTTCCGAAGACCTTGCCGGGCAATTCTTGATTTACCTTTACAACTATCAAGGTGACGAAGAGCGAGTCCGGCGCATGAAACTGAAAAGAGATTCCGATTTTCACTACATCGACTACCCAGACAATGAAGGCTCTTGGAAGACAGACGTCCCTCGCTGCAAGCAATTCGACGAGGACGACAAGAAATGGGTGGCGCTTGCACGGCGCTTCAAAATCGACACTGGTGCAGATGCGCCCATTGTCAACGCTGCAGACCGCTGCTGGCTGGCATTTGAGTCATATTTGAACGCGACAGGCATCATGCTGGAATTCTTATGTCGCGAAGAACGCAAGTCCGGCGACTGACTCACCCCAGCACCAACTGATGCGCAGGCGTGAAAAACTGCCGATAGGTCAGCCATGCGGCGATCAGCCCGGTGAATGTCGCAGCGCCCACCAGCATATACATCACGATGATCTGCAACTGCACCGCTTCCAGTGGCGATGCGCCCGCCAGGATCATGCCGGTCATCGCGCCCGGCAGCTTGATCAAGCCCACCGTCTTGGTCGTATCAATGATGGGCGTCAGCGCGCTGCGGATGGTGCGCTGGAATTGCGTCAGCGAGGCTTGGCGGGATGTCGCGCCCAGCGCCAGTTTGCCTTCGATCATATTGCGCTGGTCATGGAAGTCGCTGCTCAAGCGCGTGATGACCAGGGTGGCGGTCGTCATGGAATTGCCGATGACCATGCCGCCGATGGGGATGATGTCGTGCGGCACAAAGTCGAATACGCCCAGGACCACCAGCAGACCGATCGTTAATGCTGAGCCTGCGCCGATGGCCAGCAGCGAGATCAACTGCGCGTTTGGCGTGCGCTGCGCGCGTTTGGCGGTTGTGCGTCCGGCCGTAAGTGTCATCACCAGCAAGATGACCACGGTGAACAGCGGGCTGTCCAGCTCAAAAACCAGCTCCAGCACATAACCGATGGCGATCAACTGCACAAAGCTGCGCACGGTGGCGATGAGCAGATCTTTTTCCAGGTCGGAGCTTTGCCAGCGCGAGACAGCCGCAGCCACCAGGATGAAAGCGATCGACAGAAGGACCCGTTCAATGCCATCAACGCCAGCGAATATGTCGGGCATGACACGCTCTTTTCCCCAAACAGCCCCGCAATGTTGCTATTCTACCCAATGCCCCTGCGTGGGCGGCTGCCAGTGCAATTGTGGATTCTTGAATGGCACCAGCGCCATGATCACCGCCTGCACATAATAGGCTTCGCGGTTGATGGCATCATCGGTCAGCAAGCCGATAGCGCCGTTGCCCTGTTTCGAATTGACGCGCCCGAAGACTTTGTCGTCCGCTTCGCCCAGCTCCAGCCCGTCGCGCACCAGCTCAGCCACTTCGCGCGGCAAGAAGAAAACAGCCGTCTGCCCACAGCCAACAGTCCCGTCCCGCCCAAGCACCTGCACCCAGGCGAAGCAACTCATGCCCAGCGGCGTCTGCTCGATACCGCCTTCAATGCCGATCCAATAATCGGATTCCGGTTGGGCGGCGCGAGCATGGGCAGCGCGGTTGATCGCCCCTTGCAAGGTCTCGCGCCTGGACATGGGCTGGTCGGATACGCCCGACTCCACAGCTACGCCGCGCACGTTGAATGCCTGGTCGGGGAATACGCGCTGAAATGCTGCCAGACTGGCGCGCTGCTTGACTGGATTATGCGAGGCAACGCTGATCGTTGGCACTATGTCTCACTTTCTGGACTACACTGCTGTTGTTGCCGGAGCGCAGAGTCTAGCAGATGCGGCGCAACCTGCTACACTTCGCCACATGCACAGCAGGAGGACAGGGCATGCCGGGCGAGCAAACGCGGACAATTGGCATCGAGCCGGCAACATCCGCCGACTTGATCGAGCTGTCCGATTTCATCAAACCCTTCGTCGCCAGTGGCGATCTGCTGCCGCGCACTTTGGACGAGCTGGAAGACCTGCTTTCGACTTCGTTTATCGTCCGGCTGGATGGGCAGATTGTGGGCTGTGCCGCGCTGGAAATCTACAGCAAAAAGCTCTGCGAGATCCGCAGCCTGGCTGTCGCGCCATCGGCACGCGGCTTGGGCATCGGCAAGGCTTTGGTAGCTGCCTGCGTTGACCTGGCGATGCAGCGCGGCATTTATGAAATCATGGCGATTAGCGTCGCCGAAGATTTTTTCAAATCTTGCGGTTTCGACTTTACGCTGCCCAGCTTAAAAAAAGCCTTCTTCTTGCAGACGCGCGACGAAATGTAAGCGCCGGCGCAGCGATTCGCCACAGGATCCAGCATGAAGATCGACGCGCTCTCTCTCTTCCCCGCCATGTTCGATTCCGTCATGAATGCCAGCATGATGTGGAAAGCGCAAGACCGGGGACTGCTGACATTCCGAGCGCACGACATACGCGATTATGCGGCGGACAAACATCGCCAGGTTGACGAACCACCGTATGGCGGCGGCGGCGGCATGATCCTAAAGCCAGATGTGTTGGTACGGGCTATTGAAGCGCTGCGCCCATCAGCCGAAACGCCAGTCATCCTGCTCTCGCCACAGGGCAAACTTCTGACGCACCAAGTGGCAGTAGAACTGGCGCAACTGCCGCAGCTCGTCTTGGTCTGCGGGCATTACGAAGGTGTTGACGAGCGCGTGCGCCAGCTCGCCATTACCGACGAAATCAGCATCGGCGACTATGTGCTGACGGGCGGCGAATTGGCGGCGCTGGTATTGATAGACGCGGTTGTGCGGCTGATCCCCGGCGTTCTCGGCGCAGAAGGCGCGACTGACCGCGACAGCCATGCCGATGGCTTGTTGGAAGGAGCGCATTATACACGCCCGCATGAATATCGCGGCCTGACTGTGCCAGCCATATTGACCAGCGGTCATCATGCCGAAGTGGCGCGTTGGCGGCGAAGGCAAGCCTTGTTGCGCACCTGGCAGCGCCGCCCTGACCTGCTGGAAAGCGCGCAGCTGACCACCGCTGACCGCGAATGGCTGGAAGAGTTGGCGGGCAGGCAAACCCCCCTCGCCCCCTCCGACAGGTCAGGATGAAGCGTAAACTGCAAGATTGGAAGGGAACTGCTAGCGCAGAGGATGTTGTCGGGGAGAGCCATTGGGTCGCCCACTTTATGGATGTGCTCCGGACGGGCGAACCGCAGGATCGCCCCAACGCGGCACAAGAATCTTTGCGCCTCTGTAGCATAGACCTTTCCTGCTAGGCGCCGCTTAGTTTCCTTGCATGCCCGCTTCGTCACCGCCAGCGAATGCAAGAGCGCGTTTGTCACCTGTTTCGGGGTCGAGCATCTTGTCAACGCTGTCGACGCGCAGGACGCGGCCCTCTTCTAGCAGCAGCACGCGGCTGCCCACACGCCGAGCCTGTTCTATCGAATGCGATACCCAGATCATGGTCAGATTGGACTCGCTACACAGCCGCAGCAGCGCCTCTTCCACGCCTTTGGTTGCGATCGGGTCGAGAGCCGATGTTGGCTCGTCCAGCAGCAGCAGCGATGGCGAAAGAGCCAGTGCCCGCGCGATAGCCAGGCGCTGTTCTTGACCGCCAGACAGCTTTGATGCCGGCTCGTCCACCAGTTCTGATTCGAGCGATGCTTGCGCCATCAGTTCCAAGACGGCTTTGTGACCCAGTGTTTGACCGTGCAGGCGCGCGCCAAAGCCGATGTTATCCGCCACGCTGCCTTCAAAGGCTGTCGACTTCTGAAAGAGCATGCCAACTTTGCGCCGCAGCTCAGTTACGGGCAGCTCGTTGATGTCGCGTCCATCCAATAGGATCGTACCCGCTTCAATGTCGTTCAGCCGATTGATGCAGCGCAGCAGAGAGCTCTTGCCACTGCCACTGCGCCCGATGACCACCAACAGCTCGCCCTCTGCCACTTCCAGCGAGATATCGTGCAGCACAGCTTTGCCGCCCCGCTTCAGCCGCAACTGGCGAATGGACAAGTTGGACATGCAGCGCCTCCTCCTCGCGCGTCGCTGCCAGATTGTAGCGCAGGCTTGCTATTCGCCCCATCCATCACGCTGCCCGAGAGTGTCGAATGCTGTGCTTGCGCATCATCGCATAGCCATGTAAGGGCGACTTAAAAAATCGCCCGAAAACACGATCGGGAAACGCGGACGGCTCACAGAGTTGCGCCTACAAATGACTTCGCATCCAGCAAATTCGCCACTCCCTGCCGCCCCTGCCGTTTGTGCCATTGCCCGCTCTGTGGTTAAATCGGGCAGATAGGCAGCACAGCAATCACACAGAGGCATGATTATGCAAAACGCGCTGACCTGCGCCGAAGAGTCGCGCGCAGAAGAAGAAATGCTGGCGGGCACTTTCAAGCCAACCGATACCTTCTTTCTTATCGAATGCAGCCTGGCGGACGATGGCGGCTGGCGGCACGAAACGGTCAAATCCGCTGCCAAAAGCGGCAAATTCTCGGCCATCCTGCGCTATTTGAGCGCCCTGCCGCGGACGAAAACCCTCTTTATCCGCCGTCCGGGCAGGACCGGCAAGCATGTCTTCATCGCGCGAACCAACCAGGCGCAGCCGCAGCTTTTTCAGACGCAACTGACTGATTATGCCGAGTTGCTAAGCCTGGATATGGCGGGGCTGGCAGCTGGCGATAGTCCTGTGATCAATGGCCGAGCCATGACCGAGATTGACGAGCTGTACGCTGTCTGCACCAACGGCCGGCACGACCCCTGCTGCGCGGCTTATGGCAGTCCAGTCTATCAGCAGCTGGTGGCGCATGCTGGCGAAGACCGCGTTTGGCAGACGACTCACCTGGGCGGGCATCGCATGGCGGCGACGCTTTTGGCTTTTCCGCAGGGCGTCGCGTATGGGCATATCAACCCGACTGATGCAGAAGCCATTGTGACCAATCACCGCGCGGGTTATCTGCTCACGCACAAATATCGCGGTCGTGGCGCGTATGCCGGGCATCGGCTGGACAATGAATCGCATCAGGCTGTCGGCGCGGCAGAAGCCCTCATCCGCGAGTTGACGCGCAAGTATCGCATGGATGAACTGCAGCTGCATGGCGTGCATGCGCTGGAAGATGGCGGGCGACGCGTTCATTTCGTCGATGTTGGTGGCGCTGTCTATACAGCGGCTGTGCGCACAAGCCTATCACTGCCGCGCCAAACCTCTTGTGGCGAGCCACCCAAACCCATGCCCCGCCACGAAGTCTCGCTATACGCCGAAGCCTGATGTCTGCGCTGCGCTCGCCTCGCGGTCCGCTGCTGGTGCGTCTGCTGCGCGCAGCCATCCTGACGCTGATCGGCCTGACATTGCTGGCGCTGCTGCTGGCCAGTGGTCTGGCGGCTGTGCAGTTGGCCTTGGCAGATCGGATCGCGCCGGGCATCACTGTGGGTGATGTCGCGCTGGATGGGCTGACCCGCGCGCAGGCAGCTGAGGCTCTGGCAATCCGCTATGGCGCTGCCGAAGAAGTCCTCTACAGCTTTCAACATGACGAGCGGAACTGGGCGGCACTGGCGCTGCAATTGGGTTTGCGCTTGCCGGCTGAGCAACTGGCAGAGCAGGCATTTGTCATCGGGCACACCGACGATGCGCGACAAAGCCTGCAAGAAATCGCGCGTGCCTGGCTGGATGGCATCGATCTGCCCTTGCGCTATATTTTTGACGAAGCGGTCGCTCTGCGATTTCTGCAAGGGCTGGCGGACGAGATAAATCGCCCGCGCCGGGATGCGAACCTGCGCGTCGAGGGCTTGCATGTCGCCATCGATATTGGCGAAAGCGGCCTGTGGCTGGATATTGCCGCGACGCTGCCGCACTTGCGCGATGCTGTGCTGGCCGGGCAGGGAGGGGCGATCCCCCTGGTTGTGCAGGAAATCCCGCCACAGGCCTGGAATGTGACGGAGGCGGCGAGGCGCATCCATGCTGCCTTGTCTGCACCGCTGCAGCTCATTGGCACGCGAGCCAACGGCGATCCGCTGCCGCCCTGGCTAATCACGCCCGCGCAGATACGCGATGCGCTTTCGGTGCGGCTGCAACCTGTGGACGGCGAAATGCGCTTTGATGTGCAAGTCGACCTGAGCGTCTTCCGCCCCTTTCTCAAGTCGCTTGCGCCCAACCTGGAAAGCGCGCCTGTCGACAGCCGCCTGGACTTTGACCCCGCGACGGGCCAGCTACATGCGCTGAGTCCTTCTTCCAGCGGGCGTTACCTGGATGTAGCCGAGACTCTGCGCCGGTTGGAGGCTGCTGTGTTTTCGCCGGCTGATCGCCGCGTCGACATGGTATTCGTAGCGCTGCCGCCGCGCTATCACGAAGCCAGCACCGCTGCCGAACTGGGCATAAGCGAGTTGGTTTCCGAAGCGACGACCTATTATTGGGGCAGCTGGCAAAATCGGCGCGACAATATCGGGCTGGGCACGAGCAAGCTGCACGGAATCGTGGTGGCGCCGGGCGAAGAATTCTCGTTTAACCAGCACTTGGGCGAGATCACTGCGGCGGCTGGTTATCTGGAAGGCAGCGTGATTCTGGGAGGCGCAACAGTCACGGGCATCGGCGGTGGCATATGCCAGGTCAGCACCACCATGTACCGGGCGGCATTCAGCGGCGGATATGCCATCACCGAGCGGCACAGCCATGGCTATCGCGTGGGATATTATGAATATGCCGGCGCGGGACCGGGCTTGGACGCAGCGATCTGGCAGCCGACTGTCGACCTGCGCTTCCGCAACAATACGCCCTATCATCTGTTGATCGAAAGCTCGTTCCTGCCCGCCGACGACGCGCTGCAATTCCGCCTCTACAGCACGCGGCACTGGACGACCCGCATCGAGCCGCCCATCATTGATGATATCGTGCCGCCGCCGCCAGATTTGTACATCGTCGCGGATGACCTGTTGCCCGGGCAGATTCGCCAGATCGACTGGTCGGTGCCGGGCGCGGATGTGCTTGTATATCGGAATATTTATGATGCGGCTGGCGCGCTGGCAGAGCGAAATGCGGTCTTCACGCGCTATCAAGCCTGGCAGGCGGTTTATGAAGTCGCCGCGGGAGACCCACGCCTGCCGACCGAAGACGATGCAGAAACAGGCGAAGACGACGCGGCTGGCGGATAGCTTTTGGTGTGGTAAAATCGTTTCGGTTTGTAATAGCGATAGCGTCGCATGGGTTCAAAGAAAAGAATCGCATTTGGTTGGTACGGTGGCAAGTTCAGTCATTTGGACTGGCTATTGCCGTTGCTGCCCGAAACCAAACACTTCTGCGAACCATTTGGAGGATCTGCCGCAGTTCTAATCAACCGCGAGCCTGCACCTGTTGAAACATACAACGATATTGATGGTGAATTAGTAAACTTTTTCCGCGTGCTCCGCGAGCAGAAAGACGCACTGATTGAACTGATTGGCTTAACCCCGTTTTCGCGCGAAGAATTTGAACTTGCCATAAACCAAGGATCCGTAGAAATCTCTGACCTGGAAAATGCCAGGCGTTTCTTTGTTAAAGCTCGACAAGTCAGGACTGGTCTGGCTCAACGCGCAAGCACGGGTCGATGGGCACACTGCATCTTGTCCAGTCGTTCAGGGATGTCGGGTGCTGTGTCTCGCTGGTTGGGTAGTGTGGAAGGTTTAAGTGAAGTCGCGCAAAGACTACTGCGTGTACAGATTGAGCACGGTAACGCTATTGAAATCATAGAGCGATATGATAGCGAAGATACCTTGTTCTATTGCGATCCTCCTTACGTTCATGCATCAAGAGCTGACACAAATGCTTACCGATTTGAAATGAATGATCAGCAACATCGTGAATTGTCGAGAGTGCTGCGAGGTACAAGCGGCTATGTAGCTTTGTCCGGATATGAATGCGAGCTAATGGATGAATTGTATTTTGACTGGTATATTACGAAAGCCCCGGTAAGGATAATTCATTCGACCAAGCAGCCTCGACAAGAAACTTTGTGGACAAATTATGACCCTAGAAGAGTCGGAACATGGCAACCCCTCAAGAAATCCTTGCTGTAACACTCGACAAGGTTAGTCGAAATCTCGATACCTCTTATATTTCCGACCCAGTGCATCGACGGCGAGTTGTGGCAATATGCCGAAATTTACAAAATCGCGCATGTGCCAGAGCGCTATTGGCATGTCTTCTTGCAAAGATGCATCGTCCTGAACTTGATATCCGCAAACCATATACTGAGATTGGCGATTATGATTCCTATTCGGGTCGAAAATATGATGAACGATATATTGCTGACTTTGTCGCAACGCATGAACTTCCCTGCAATCGGACGACCGCATTTCTCACACCAGCGTTACGGAATCATGATGCCATGCTTGAAAGAAACACAAACTTAGTAGGCCGCCCACCTGGGATCTATGAAGACATGCTCGCATTGCTAGACGATGTCGCGCAAAAGATCATCGCTCCACAAGATCTTCTCAGCGAGATTGTGCGAGTGCTCGTAGTCTTGCGCAACGAACGCAGACAACGGCTTTCATCTATGCTTGCGAATCTTCATACTTCGCAGTCTTCAATGCTCTCTGTTGATATGATTGTCAACATTGTTCAGACGCACTTGGCGCAGCCTCATGGTAGTCGCCTCCCGGTCTTGGCTATTCTCGCGATTTACAAGACTATACAAGACAAGTTGAATGAACACGTTGTGTCTTTGCATGCTCACAACGCTGCGGATTCGCAGACCCGTTCGTTTGGAGATCTCGAGGTGGCTGTCAAAGATTCTGAAAGAGTTATCACGGTATACGAGATGAAGACGCGTAAAATTACTCGCGACGATTTTGAACAGGCAATGCAAAAGCTCTCTAGTAACAAGGGCGATGTGCAACAATATCTCTTTATCGGTACGCAGCCAGTGAGTGAAGATGTCCAAGAAATTGTCCGAGATCTGAATGAGCGCGCTATAGGAATAGAATTCGCGGCGCTGGATTGCATCTCCTTTGTAAGATATTTTTTGCATCTGTTCTACCAGGCACGATTGGATTTCCTGAATATTTATCAGGAATTGGTCTTGTCGGAGCCAGAAAGCGGAGTTCGTCACCCTATGAAAGAATTGCTCCTCTCGTTGAGACAGACCGCTGAGAGCACTCAATTCTGATAAAATCGTATGATATGGGTTTGAGGGCGAGCAATAGCTGGCACTCCGCCACTTTAGGCGTTATAAATTGGCAGCCATTCGCGCTGGCTCGACCCAGTCTTTCAGTATCTTCTCCAGCGCCATGGTGTGGCTGCAGACGCCGCGCTGGGCGAAGAATGACGCCGTGCTCGTCCAGGCGCCGTTGTCATACGTGACGAAATGTGTCTTGTTGTAGCCCTCGAATGTGCAATCAAAGCTGAGGATTTGGATGCGGTCTCGCTCCTCGGCATAGCGTTTGGCTTTTTTGACATCGCTGACGATATTCTGCCCGGGCGCATAGGGCTGTGGTTTCCGCTTGATCAAGGGCTTGAAAAGATTTTCCAGCGCCATGATATGCGGGCAGATGGCGTACTTCTGGAAGCCGGGGCAACTGCAAGACCAGCCATCAGCGCCCAGATCGACGATATACGTGCTGTTGTTGCCTTGAAATCGTACACTGAAGTTGCTGAAAGTGGCGCGCTCGGGCTCGCTGGCATAGGCGCTGGCTTTCTGGATTTTGTTGATCATGCTCGCGTCCATATCCATCCTCTCTGTTGCGACACCGCTGGCTGGAAAAGAAAAACGCGCCACAGCTTTCTCGGCTGCACCGCGCTCGGGCTGGTCGATTCCTTTGTGTGCGCTTCCCACATCACGATGCGCTTTGTCCCCGCTCATGTTGCCCCAAGTTTAAGCGGGCTTTAAGCCCTCGTCAAATGACAAGCTGCCGAATCTGTCTATTTTGCACAAGTCGCGTCGGCGGGAAGCATGCCCACCGTGAGTGACTCGATATAGATGCAGTGCCGCCAGGGAATGGCGACATCGTCTGCGGTAAGCGGCGCATCGCTCAGCTGCACATCGGCGCCGCGCACGATGGCAATGGGCGTGGCTTCGTCGCGTTCGCCCATCACAACCTGCGCGCAGACCGCCAGCGCATCGGCCATGCCGATCTGCGTAACCGCCATCGGGTTGCCAAAGAGGTCGCTCTTGCCACGCTCGTCGCGGATGGGCTGAAAACCAGCCATGGCGATGGCCACGCCAGTTGTGCCAAAGCGACCGGGCATCAGCCAGCTGTCGCTGAGCAGCACACCCAGTCGGCAACCTGACTCAGCTTGCAGCTCTGCGCGGATGGACTCGGCCGTGGCGAATGGGTCGCGCGGCAGCAGCACCACCTGCCCGCTGGGGATATTCGAGCGGTCCAAGCCCGCGTTGGGCGAGATGACACCGCCTTTGGCTGTCAACAGAAAGCCCAGCTCGATGCCGCCGAAGATGTGGTCGGCTTCGTCGATGACCAGCTGGGCGATGGCTGCGTCCATGCCAAAACGCCCCGCCAGCTCCTGCGCGCGGGCTCCCGGCGCTACATCGATCAAGCTGCGTACGCGCCCGGCTGCGATGCTGGCGTATTTGCTGGAAACGGCGACGATATCGCCATCTCGCAGAGTCTCGCCAGCAGCGCGCAGGCATGCCAGCAGTGTCTCGCAAAGATCGAATGGCTCGGTCTGCACGGGCGCGCGAATGGGGAGGACGTTCAAGGGCTTTGGCATACGCGTATGCTAGCGAAAATGCTCGCCAGCCCCCAGCCCGAAAATGCTCAGCTGATTGTGCCCAGGACGAAAACGCGGCCTGGCGTTGTCGCAGCCAAGAAGCGACCATCGGGGCTGAAAGCCAGGTCGCCCGCATCCAGCCGCAGCAATCGTCTGGGCGCATTGGCATCTTTGCCATCGACCAGCGACAGCCAGCCCATGCCCGGCGTGCCCAGCGCCAGCGCCAGCAGTGAAGTGCCCGCAGAATCGGCAGTCAGGTCCACTGCTCGTTGTTGCACGCCCGCCAGCTGATAGATCGCCCGCGGCTGTCCAGAGTCGGCAGCCAGCACAAAGAGTTTGTCGCCGCTGCTGTAGATGAAGTCGCCCGGACTGGTCGCGGGAGCGGCGACGACATTTGGTGGCATGCCCGCGCCAACCAAAGGCAGCGATCGCGCCAGATCGCCATGCTGGTCATAGATCCACAACGCGCTGTGCTTTGCGCTGGCAGACGCGCCCGTCACGGCCAGCCAACGATCATCGCGGCTGAAGGCAATGCCCTGCAGTGCATAAGGAAAGCGATAATGCAGCGCCAGTCGTCCCGCAGCCAACCTCCACAATTGCAATTCGCGTCCGCGGCCGATAGCCAGTTTGTCGCCGCCATGCGACCAAGCCAGGGCGTCTAGTGGCTGTGTCAGCCAGTCACTCGGCAGGTTGTTGCTATCTGCAAAGACCTCGTCGTGTCCGAGCGGCGCAAAATCCGGCAAGCTGAAAAAACTCGCGCCAGCCTCGCTGGCAACAGCCAGCAGCGATCCATCCGGCGAGAATGCGACTCCGCTCGGCTGCTCAACCTGCAGCAAGGCGATGGTGTCGATTGGCGCGCCGGGATTGTCGATGCGGCGCAGAGTCGGCGGATGGGGCCAGTCGGCGGGTATAAGCGAGCGCAGCGATGGCGGCTGATAGGGTTCCAGATAATAGAAGTTGTCATTGCGGTCGCTTTCGATCGTCCAGCCGACCTGCCCATTCACCGCGATCTGCCACCAAACATAGCTGCCCTGGCAAGCCGGCCCATCCAGCACAGCATCCAAGATCTGGCGCGGGGGTATCTCAGTGATCAACGTTGCGCTTGGATCGGGGCTTGTGCGCAGGCGACTGTGGAATGTCGGCGAGGCGCTGCGAGCAGTCCTGCGCCCAATGCTGATGCGCGGCCGCAGAAAACCTGCATATCCAGCTGGACAGAAGTGAACCACGCCGCTGGCTGCCCGGGCCGGGTCGAGCGCCGGCAACTCGTCGCAGTTGCCCGTCAGCCGAACTGCCATTCGCTGCACCCAGCCTTCGCGGTAGAAGAGCCAGTCTCCGGCCTGGTTTCTGCCCAGGGCCTGGTGCTGCTGCAAGCGGTCGAGCTTTGCCACCGCCTTGCCCATCGGCGCCTCGCGCACATGCAAGCCATCGCTATTCGCGCGCAGCCAGCAGCTTTCGTCTTGCTGCCGGTTCGTATCGCTGTCATTGTGCTTGCTGAGCGGGATCAAGGCAGCGCCGAGGTTGGGCACGCGCGCGTCACAGAGCTGCTCCAGGCTGCCATCGACCGAAGTGTGCACGGTGAAATCGCCATCCACAGTCGGAAAGTCGAAGCGCCAGGCATCCAGCGCATGCGCCAATGGCAAGCCAACCACCAACTCGCAGCCCAGCGCGGTCGTCGGCGCCTCGCGCAGCAATGAGGCGCGGGGCGGAATTGCTGCATCGATGAAAGGAGCGGCGGCGCGATAGGCGGCAGCCAGCGCATCCGAAGGCTGTGCCTGCCCAACCAGCAACGCATGTCCGAGCAGCAAAACTATGATGAGAGGTCGCAAAGCAGGCTCCGCGCGGCTGGTCGTTGCTTCGCCTATATTGTAGCCACAGGGACACAGGAGGCACAAAGTCGCCCCTATAAATAACTGGCTATCCCGCGCTTTCACCACTCCAGAAAATGGTCAAGCCCTGTATCCGCGCTCGCATCGGTGCTACAATGACGGCTTACACCTGCGCAGCGAGCTGTCCCGCCCATGCCGCAATTGTCTGATGTCTATCAGCTGAAGAACTTCATCGACACCTTTGCGCTGGGACATTATGCGCGCGTGCTGGACGCAATCGACCAGCGCAGTGGCAAGCAAGTCGCTTTCAAGGTCATGCGACCCGAGCATATCGCCGACGATGGCGACATCCGCTGGGAATACCGCGCTTTTGGCAGCGAAGCCGACATTCTGGCGCGCCTGTGGCACAGCCCCCATATCGTCAAACTGATCGATTGCGGCTATATCTCCGCCCGCGAAGAAGCTCCTCGCGCCGGCGACATCAACAGCTTCCAGGTCAATGTGCGCGCCTTCGTCGATGCCATGGAGCAATTCGCATCGGCCGGCTGGCGTCCCTACCTGGCTTTGGAACAACTGCCTCGCCAAAACAGCCTTTTTTACTTGATGAAACCCAACCGACCCAACAGCCGCTGGCGACTGCCCAGCGAAGAAGGCTTGGCGCTGGCGCTGCAATTCTGTGCGTTGTTAGAAATGGCGCATGACAACAAAATCGTTTATCTCGATCACAAGCTGGAGCATGTCTATTGGGATGGCGCGCAGCTCAAAGTGATCGACTTCAACAGCTCGCGCCGGCTGGAAGACGACCGCCAAAAGGCGCCTCAGCAATACAACAAAGATGTGCACAGCTTGTGCGTCGGCGTGCTTTATCCGATCTTCACAGGCATGTCCCCGCAGATGACAGCGCTGCGTCCCCAGCCCAGCAGCCGCGACGCGGTCGAGGCGCGCTACAACGGCATTGACCAACTGGACTTCAGCCCCGAGCCGCAGCTGAGCGATGGCATCGCCGAATTGCTGCAAAGGGGCGCGGCGCAAGATATCGACACATTGCAGGAGTTCGTCAATGGCTTGCAGCGGGTGGCCACCCAGCACGGTTTCCAATTCCCCGATTATTATACCAACGCCGCCAGTCGCGAGGCGCGGGCACAGATGCGGGCGGGCTTGCAGCGACTGCGACAAGGGCAAGAGCAGATCCGCGAGGCGCGCGACCTCTTCCGCGAGGCGCTGATCCAGGATGGAGTCAGCCGCGACCTGGAAGACGAACTGCGCCGGCTGGTGGTGGTGCTCAACGAGATGCTGAATCACCGCGCTGTGCCCTAGTTTTTTCTTTTCACCACAGAGGGCGCAGAGGGCACAGAGGACAGCGATGACGCCGCAAGAATTCGTCAACAAGTGGTCGAATACGGCGCTAAACGAAGTCCAGGTCGCTCAGGCGCATTTTCTTGATGTCTGCAAGCTGGTCGGCCTAGACATGCCCGGCGGCGATGGATTGACTGCCGATGGCGACATATTCACATTTGAGCGAGCAGTCCAGAAAAAAAGCGGCTATGGACGCGCCGATGTATTTTACGAAGGGCGATTTGTCGTCGAATACAAAACACCGGACAAATACAAAGACCTCGATGCCGCATTCCGACAGCTTATGGACTACAAAGATGACCTGAAGAATCCTCTTTTGCTCGTGGTCACCGACATAAACCGCTGGGAAATCCATACAAACTTCAACAATACACAGAACCGCCCTTACATTTTTACGCATAAGTCGATCGCCAGCGATCCAGTTGTGTTGGAATGGCTTAAGGCGATGTTCCATGAGCCGCAGCGGCTGCACCCTCGCCGCCACACCGAGAAAGTGACACAAGACGCCGCGCAGGCATTTCAACTGATTTCTGACAATATGCGCCGTATGCGCAAGTCGAAGTCCCAACCTGCTCAAATCGCTTACTTTCTTACCAAGCTGGTTTTTTGCATGTTTGCGGAGGATGTTCGTTTGCTGCCCACCGCGACGGACGACAATCCAGACGGCATATTCACGCATATTGTCAAGCAGTCACTAAAAAATCCCAACATCTTCACAAAATATCTGCAGAATCTTTTCGCTGCCATGAACGACGGCGGCGAGTTGATGATGCGCGATATCCGTTACTTCAACGGCACGCTTTTCATCTATACCCATGTCGAAAAATTGTATCAGGAAGAGCTTGAGGCGCTTGCAAAAGCCGCAGAATTAAATTGGCAGGCTATCGAGCCTTCTATCTTTGGCACGCTCTTTGAACGCAGCCTCGACCCCAGCAAACGCGCCCAGCTCGGCGCCCACTATACATCGCGCGAAGATATTGAACTCATCGTCGAGCCTGTGCTGATGCAGCCCCTGCGCTATAGGTGGGATACCGTGCAGCTGGAAGCGCAGCCCATCCGCGAGCGATACGACAAGGCGCGAACAGGGCGGGCGCGCAATGCTGCCGCCATGCAATTGCTGGAACTGCGGGAAGAAATTCTCGTGCGGATACGCGGCATCACCGTGCTCGACCCCGCTTGTGGCAGTGGCAACTTCCTGTATGTGAGCCTGCAAATGCTGATGGATATGGAAAAAGAGGTCATTGATCATGAACTCTGGGCGGGACTGCAAAGGGCGACGCCAGAAGTCCATCCGCGCCAACTCTACGGCATAGAAATCAACCCGATCGCCCATGCCCTGGCCAGCATCGTCGTCTGGATCGGCTACATTCAATGGCGAACGAACAACGCCTACGCAGACACGATTCGCGAACCCATTCTGGAAGAGCTGAAAGGGCATATCGTCTGCAAGGATGCGATATTGCCAAGCCCCCCTCGGTCCCCCGACAGGTCAGGGGGAAGCGCAATGCTAACCCCCGATTCGGATGGTGTCGCCTGGCCCGCCGTCGATGTCATCGTGGGCAATCCGCCCTTTTTGGGCAATAAACGCATGTGGGGCGAATTGGGCGACGAATACTATCAGCGGCTCACCGACAGCTATGCGGGTGTTTTACCAAGTGGGGTTGACTTGGTCTGCTACTGGTTTGAAATGGCAAGACAGCAGTTGGAGCGTGGGAAAGCAACGAGAGCGGGATTGCTGGCCACAAACTCAATCCGTGGCGGCTCGAACCGCGAAGTGTTGAAGCGGATCAAAGACAGCGGCGATATTTTTATGGCATGGTCAGACCGTTCCTGGATCCTGGATGGCGCGGCTGTGCGTGTCTCGATGGTTGGTTTTGACAATGGCGAGGAAGAAACAAAACGACTTGATGGCGTATCTGTCAAATCCATTTTCTCTAATTTAACTGCGGACATTGATATAACTGACGCAAAAGTATTGACTGAGAATGCGCGAATCTCTTTTCAAGGCATTATCAAGCGCGGATCATTTGACATTCCAGAATCGCTTGCAATAAAAATGATTGCGGCGGATCCAAGAAATCGTGAAGTTCTGAAACCGATATACAACGGAATGGACATTACCCGTCGTCCGCGAAATATGTGGATCATTGATTTTGGCGTCAATACGCCGATGGAAGTTGCGCGGCAATATCAACTGCCTTTTGCGCATGTTGAGCAGCATGTCAAACCACAACGACATAAAGTGCGGCAAATGAAGTCGCGATTGAATTGGTGGCTATATGAGAGCGCCCGACCAAAAATGCGCGCCCACCTGCAAGGGCTCAGCCGTTTTATCTGCACGCCGCGAGTCGCCAAACATAGGATTTTTGTTTGGGTTGAAGGGCGAATCCTACCTGACACCCGCGTCAATGTATTTGCTAGAAGCGACGACTACTTTTTTGGACTTCTAAACTCTTCAATTCACGAGCTTTGGTCATTGCGACTAGCGTCTTGGCATGGAGTAGGCAACGACCCTACCTACAACAACACTACTTGCTTCGAGACCTTCCCATTCCCCTGGTCGCCTGGTCACGAAGATGAAACCGACCCCGCCCATGCCGCCATCAGCGCCGCCGCCAAAGAACTGCAGGCAGAGCGCCATGCCTGGCAAAATCCCGCCGGCGCAGACGAAGCGGCTTCGCTCAAAGACCGCACGCTGACCAACCTGTATAACGCCCTGCAAGTCTGGCGTGGCGAAAGCAGCATCAAGGTCAAGCCCGCCGCCGCCGACTTTGCCCCGCGCCTGGACGAGCTGCACCGCGCGCTGGATTCTGCTGTCTGCGCTGCCTATGGCTGGGAAACTGCTGTGCTGGATGACGAAGAAGCGCTGCTGCGGCGTCTGCTGGCGCTGAATTTGGAACGGGCTGAGCGAGGATGAGGTGGCGATTGTGGAGGGTAGCTGAGCATTGGTTAGGGAAGATTGTCCGCAGCTTTTCGAATCGCGTCTATCAACTCGTCAATCTTGCTCATGTCGATATCTTCAAGTTTGGCTCGCTTGATTGCGCTGTCCATAACTTCGGCTTTTTCCAAACCGTAGTCGAATAATTCCTCGTACCACTTCTCCACTCGCTTACTGAATAGAAATCTCTCATGGAATTCATGCTGCGCCTCCCACGCTTCAAACGCTTCCTTTGAGACTACTTTCGACGATTGCGGATTGTTGGATGCCACGTAACCATCGAGCGCCTCGAAATATACTTCTCGCGGAACTATATCCTCAATTTCCTTTGTTTCGTCAAAGTGAATAAGTGTGACATTGTTTAACTCATCAACGACTTTGCGAGCGAGTTTGATCTGGTCTCCATCTACAAAGATTATGATCTTACATCCTTGAGAACGCGCCAATTTGGCCCACCTGACAAAGCTAGAGCCACCGGCAGGAAGGAAATGGATAAATCCTATGAGTGTTTCGAGATCGTGATATTGTTCGTCTTCGCTCTCATCAATCAATCTCTGGAAAAGTCGATTTAGACCTAGCGATTCGGTAGCGCCTTCAATGATGATCGTGATGGGCGCGTAGAGCAGCGAGTCGGCCGGTGACATACCCAAGCTTGATCGGATCAATTGGAAATTTTCATCTGCATAGGGCTTGTTATTGATCTTTGTGGTTGCGACTCCGTCGGCAGAACTTTCTCTTGAAATCAGCCGCAAGCTCTTTGGTCGCGCAGGGTTTATCATGGCTGGCGAGTGAGTTGCATAAACTACTTGTATGTGGTCGTATTGAGAGACCCCTTCAAGCATACGCCGAAGCGCATGCTGAGCATCCGCGTGCAGTGAGTTCTCCGGCTCGTCGTAAACAAGTATCATCGGACTCGGATCAGATACATACTCCAGCAAATCCAGCATCAATGCGATAAGTTTCTGATTGCCAGCTCCTCGTAAATGTGGGCCTGCGCGTCCGCCCTGTCTGTCCTCCAACGCCACGATGAACGAAAGTGGATTGCGGGAGTGATAATCGACCTTTAGAGTAAGTCCCATGGCATCCGGCTTTACGGGCTTCAGCTTGGATGCAAGTCTATCATTTGCTCGATCTCGGAGCGTATTCTGAATATTGCTGTTTTGTCGTTCCAATTTCTGCCGCTCTTCTTTGCTTCCAAATGCCAAACTCAGCAATGTTTCCTCAGTTCTAGAAAGGCCGCTTCCTGATGACATGACCGATCTTATATTTTTTGCATGAGCCAAGTCGATGCCTTGTGAAAGACGGTATCGAACCCCTTGCATTTCATCGACGTTCATTCCGTTTTCGTCTCTGAACTCGAGTTTGGAATGTCCGCTCTCCATGGCGCGGTAATGCACATCTATTTCCCAGTTGCGATAATTGGACAGCTCGGGGTACTTCTCGACATCAGACGGCGTAACGAGATAGGTTTCAACGATGCAAAGACTCGCGTCATCGCTAGGATCAACTCCTGATCGCATGATTCGGTCCTCGTTGACGTCGTCTAGGTTGCGATCGTTCCAGATGCGATCGTTCCAGAATTCCCGTAGAATTTTCAGAATCGCCGACTTACCCACGTCATTTGCGCCGGTCAACACCGTCACATCCGGTTCTATCTTGAGCGTTTGTTCTTCGTAAAACGGACGGAATCCGCTAATTTTCAGTTCCTTCACTATCACAATGCGCTCCCGCTCGCTCTATTCAATGGCTACAATGGTACGCTCCCGCTCGATTGCATTCAAGTCCTGCACACTTTCTCACCCCTTCCCCGCCCGCCGCCGCCGACTTTGCCCCGCGCCTGGACGAACTGCATCGCGAACTCGACGAAGCCGTGTGCGCTGCCTATGGCTGGGATGCGAACGTGCTGGATGACGAAGAAGCGATGCTGCGGCGTTTGCTGGCGCTGAATTTGGAACGGGCGGCTCAGTCTGGTTGAGCGCGTGGGGCTGGCTTTTCGTATGTGAGACCCATTTGGTCGGCGATCATGAACAGGATGGTACGCATTTCGTGTATCATGTCGCGGTTTTCGCGTATCATGTCGCGGTTTTCGCGTATCATGTCGTGGTTTTGGCGTATCAGAGTGCGGTTTTCGAGCACGACTTCCTCGAGCAGTTCTAGCCGCTCTTCCACTCGGCCCAGCCGCTCACGATTGTTGGCGGCAATATCGCGCGTTTCTATCGAGATATTGTAGATTTCATCGTATTTATCCAGCAGCTTGTTCTGAGTCGTCCGAAGCGTCACAATATCAAGTTCTGCTTGCTTGAGTCGAATATCGGCAGTGGCTTCCATCATGCTGCTCCTTTACTGACAAGTCACAATGTACAGAAGGCCGCGCGATTTGTCAAGCAGAGCGCGCTGCGTTCGCTGTTAGCAATCGGGCGACCCACTGGCTCGCCCCTACACGCCATCTACATCTCTGCTCCTCTGTGGATTTGCATTTGCCTCCCCCTGACCTGTCGGGGGGACCGAGGGGGTAATCGGGCGACCCACTGGCTCGCCCCTACAGAGTCTGCGTTGCGCCATCGAGGGGGGATACGCGTCGCGCCTCGCTCTCGATGAACTCCACCAGTCCCGCGATGCTGGGGTTGGGCGGCGTGCTGCGGGGCATGTCGTGCAGCTGCGCAGTCACGATTCGCCGCGAATCGCCCAGCTCCAGCCGCGCCTCGCCCACCTGCCCGGCGCGCGCCTTTTGCAGCCACAGCGCCTTGCCCTCCAGCCGCGTGGATTCGCTCGTGCGCAGGCAGATTTGCAGGCGATGCGCCGATTGCCTTGGCTCTAGCGCAACCAGAATCTCGCCGCCCGGGGGCTGCCAGTCCTGCGTGGCATCGACCAGCCCGACTGCAACCTGCTGCGCCAGCTTCGCGCGCTGACTCGCGTCCAGGCCATCGGCGACATTGGCGGCGTGATAACCCATGCCATCAAGCGCCACCAGGCAGGAGCGTCCGCCCGTCGCGCGGCAATGCCAGACCTGCTCGCTGCACGATGCGCCCGTATCCAGCAGCAACACATTGTCTGCGCCTGACATCAGACGCCGCAGGAAGGTGTGCAGGCGCGGCAGCAGCCACAGGTCGCCGCGGATATGGCTCGTGTAGAGCAGGCTCAGCGATTGCGCCACACTGCTCGCCGCTTTTCGATGAAGGCGCGCATGCCTTCGACCTTGTCTTCGCTGCCGAAGGCGATGAGAAAGTTGCGCCGCTCGAATGCCAGCCCTTCGGCCAGCGCGCTCTCGTGGGCTTTGTTGACGGCTTCTTTGGTCAGGCGCACTGCCACCTGCGAACGCCTCGCCACTTTTTGGGCGATGCCGATCGCCTGCGCCATGAAGTCCTCCTGCGGCGCGACGCGACTGACCAGGCCAGCCATCAGCGCTTCTTCCGCGTTCAAACGCCGGTCGGTGAGCATGATTTCCATCGCCAGCGCCTTGCCTACCGCGCGCGTGAGACGTTGGGTGCCGCCAGCGCCAGGCAAGATGCCCAGGTTGATCTCGGGCTGCCCAAACACGGCCGTATCGGCTGCCACGATCATGTCGCAGCACATCGCCAGTTCGCAGCCGCCACCCAGGGCATAACCGGCCACGGCCGCGATGATGGGCTTGCGCACACGGCTGAAATCGAAGCGATCGACCAGCGAGTCGTCCATCATCATGTCGATCTGCGTTTTGCCGTCCATCTCTTTGATATCTGCGCCCGCCGCGAAGACTTTGTCGCCACCAGTTAGGATGATCGCGCCGATGGTCGGGTCGGCTTCGAAGCCGTACATGGCGCCTTTGACTTCGTCCAACAGCGGCGAATTCAGGGCATTGAGCGCTTTGGGTCGATTCAAGGTGATGCGGCCCACGCCATCGGCGGGACTATCGACCAGGATGAATGCATAGCTCATAGGGGCTGTCCCTTCGTGGTTGAGAATGCGGCGATTGTAGCACGAGTCGCGCCGTCAGGATTGCAGCCAAGCCAGGATTTCCCGCGCCGCGCTTTCTGGCGATTCCGGCTTATGCAGCGCCAGGCTCGTGGCAGTCCAGGGGGCATAGCGCCGCGGGTCGGTGACGCTCATCAGCATGATGGTTTTTGCGCCGCTGGCCGCCGCCAGATGGGTCAAGCCGCTGTCGTTGCCGATGTAAAGCCGAGCTGCCGCCCCCAGCGCGCCGATTTCCGCGAAGCTGAGCGCCCCCGCCCATTGCTGCGCCGGCGTCTGCAATAGCCGACCGACTGCCGCGACCAGCTCCTGATCACCCGGACCGCCCAGCAGGATCAGCTCGGTATCGGTTGCTTTGACGAGCGCATCGAGCAGCGCTGCCATCTGCGCCGGCGGATACCGTTTGGCTGCCAGCTGCGCGCCGGGATTGCTGCCGCCGCCGGGGTGGGCGACGAGGAAGGACTTCTTGATCCCGGCCGCCTGCAGACGCGTCCGCACTGTTGCCAGCGCAGTTTCATCGACAGGCAGGTTGGCGTAGGCATGAAAATTGTGCCCGACCGCCGCCCCGGCTACGCGCAGGTAAATCTCGGCTTCGTGCTCCGGCGCCGCTGCATCGGCCGCCACGCGCAGGTTGTAGCCGAAGCCGCGTCCACCGCTATCGATGCCCGCCCGCAGTGGTATGCCCGCCAGCCAGACAGCCAGGCTCATCACGGGCGAGCGGACGAGCGACACAGCCAGGTCGAATCGCCCATCGCGCAGCCGCCTCACCAGCCGCCAGAAGTCGCTGGGATGGCGAGTGGGCATGTCGTCGATAGCTAGGATGTCGTCCAGGGCGGGATGACCGGCAATCGCGCGCGCCGACCAGGCGCCTGCCGCAAAGCTGATGTGCGCGGACGGGAAGCCCTCGCGCAAGGCAGTCAGCGCGGCTGTGGCCATCACCACATCGCCGATGCAGCAGGGACGCAAAATGACAATTCGCTGCGCCTGCGCAGGCGATGCGTCGGCCGGAAAGATGCGCCCCAAGAGCGGATAAATCATGCTGATGCGCTGCTGTCCACGGGCATGCTGTGATTGTACCTCAGCGCTTCGACCCATATAGCCAGCGCGAATCCGACCCATCTGCCCGTTCCTGAGAGCAAAATGTTGCATTCCGATTAAATCATGTTAAGATAGCTTTAAGCAAAAATGAAATCTCATAATAGGGGAGCTACATTTATGATTGTTGTACGCGCCTTCACTTATATCTTCCGCGACCGTCACTGGCGCAGCAAATTGACCGAAATGGCTGTTTTTGTGCTGCTGCTGCCCTTCCCCATCATTGGGCTGGTCAGCCTCTGCGTCTTGCTGGGTTATCTGGCAAAAATTATCCACAACATCAGCGCCGACTTTGAACGTCCGCTGCCGGAGTGGGACCACATTGGCGAAGACATCCGCAAGGGCATTCCCGTTTTGCTGGCGATCATCGTCTATCACTTGCCGCTGCTGCTGGCTGCCGCGCTGCTGGCTGTCGTTCGCGACTCGGCTGCGCCGGGCTTGATCGCCGGCATCGACTCGATCGCTCCGGTTGCGCTGCTGCTGTACAGTTTGCTTGCCTGGTCTTTGTGGACGCTGGGGCTG
Organism: Chloroflexi bacterium bin20; assembly: GCA_002238485.1. GTDB lineage: Bacteria > Chloroflexota > Anaerolineae > Aggregatilineales > Phototrophicaceae > UBA6055. The sequence goes on from MPMG01000014.1 coordinate 29,348, forward strand.
GTTCGCTATGCAGAAACTTGGGAATCCGAGCGCTTTTACCAATTCAACCAATCGTTGCGTAGGTTGCAGCGCAATATCCCGCTGGTTTTGGGATGGCTGGTATCGGCGCTGATCGCCAATGTGCTGCTGCTGACGTTGCTGCCCGTCTTTCTGCTGGGCGCGATTCTGCTTATGCCTGTGCATGGTTATGTGGCCGGCACGTATGCGCGTCGACTGCGGGCTGCGCGGCTGGCTGAACGTCATGAGCAGGCCGGCGATTCCGCCAGTTTTCTGCACAGCCGCAGCGCCGAGGCGCTCGTGTAGCCTGCGCTGGCGACATCACCGCCTCGTCCCTGCAGCCATCCAATACCCTCGGGGGGAGGGGGGAGCCTTCCCCTGTCGATTCGCTCCTGGGTCTGCTAGCATAGTTGCTTCTACCAACCTGCGTGAGCGAAAGAAAAAGCCATGTCCGCTGCCCCGCAAGAACGCCCCACCGGCGCCGAAAATGTGATCTGGGATCTGTCTGTCTTCTACGACAGCTTTGACGACCCGCGTCTGGAAGCCGATATAGAACGGCTGGACGGGCTGGCAGCAGCTTTTCAATCCAGCTGGCGCGGCAAGGTGGCGCAGATGACAGCCAGCGACTTTGCAAAAGCCTACCAGCAGATGGAAACCATCTATGATTTGCGTGGTCGTCTGGGCGCTTTTGCCTTCCTGAACTTTTCGACCGATACAGCACAACCCGAATACCAGGCGGCGGTGGCGCGCGTCGAAGAGTTGGAGTCCCGCCTCAGCCAGCAGATGGTTTTCTTCGATCTGGAATGGAATGCGCTGGACGATGAACAGGCCAATGCCATCCTGGCTGATCCTGCCATCGCCGATTATCGCTATTTCCTGGAAGCCGAGCGCCGCTATCGTCCCTACAACCTCAGCGAAGCCGAAGAGCAGATCAGCATAGAAAAGAGCGTGACCGGCAGCAGCGCCTGGACGCGCTTCTTCACGCAGCTGACCAGCGCCTTTCGCTTCGACTGGCTGGGCGAGCAGGTCAATATGACTTTTGTGCTCAACAAACTGCGCGATGCCGACCGCGACACCCGTGAAATGGCTTGGCGAAAGCTCACCGACAAGCTGCGCGAAAAGCAGATGGAGCTTACTTTCATCTTCAATACGCTTGCGCTGGACAAAGCCAACAGCGACCGCCGCCGCGGATATGCCAGCTGGGTCTCGGCGCGCAACCTGAGCAACAAAGCCAGCGACGAAGTGGTCGAGGCGCTGGTGCAGACGGTCACAAGCAACTATGGCCTGGTCGCCCGCCACTATCATCTCAAGCGCGCTCTGCTGGATTATGAAGAGCTATTCGACTACGACCGCTATGCGCCGCTGAATTTGAAAGAGAGCGATGCTTTCTACACCTGGGAAGCAGCGCGCGATATCGTGCTGGATGCCTTTAGAACGTTCAGCCCACGCATGCAAGAGGTGGCGCAGCGCTTCTTTGCTGGCGGCTGGATACACGCGCCGGTGCTGCCCAACAAACGCGGTGGCGCATTCGCCGCATCGACTGTCGCTTCCGCCAACCCCTTCGTGTTTCTCAATTATCTGGGCGATGCGCGCGATGTCACTACGCTGGCGCACGAGCTGGGGCATGGCATACACATGTACCTGTCGGGCAAAGAGAAAGGTCTCTTCGCCTTGTATACACCCCTCACAACCGCCGAGATGGCTTCCACCTTCGCCGAGATGCTGGTCTTCCAAGACCTCATGGCCGCAGAAGACGATCCCGAAATAAAGCTGTCCATGCTGGTGGAGAAGATTGAAGACACCTTCGCCACAGTCTTCCGCCAGATCTCCATGAATCGCTTTGAAGACAAGATGCACAATGCTCGCCGCGACGAAGGTGAGCTGACTGCCGAGCGCTTCAATTGCCTGTGGCTGGAAACGCAGCGCGACATGTTCGGCGACAGCCTGACCATCACCGACGAGTATGGCAGCTGGTGGAGCTATGTGCCGCACTTTTTGCACACGCCCGGCTATGTCTATGCCTATTCTTTTGGCGAGCTGTTGGTGCTGGCGTTATACAAGATCTATCAGGAAGAAGGCGCGGACTTTGTGCCCCGCTATCTTGACCTGCTGGCTGCTGGCGACTCCGATTATCCCGATCGGCTGCTGGCGAAGGTGGGCGTGGATATCAACGATCCGGGCTTCTGGCAAAAGGGCATCGATGTCATCGCCGAGTGGATCGACCAGTCGCAAACGTTGGCGCGGCAGCTGTATCCCGACAAGTTTGCATGATGGCGACAAGGTTCTGACCATGACCACTGGCTACTCCAAGACGCCCCTGATCAAGAAGCTGGGCATCAAGCGCGGCTTTCGACTGGCCTTGCTGGATGCGCCGATGGACTACCTCGAGACATGGGGCGATCTGCCGCCAGACCTGCAAATCGACAGCGCGATCGCCAAGGCCCCGTACGACTTCATCCAGGCCTTTTATGTCTGGAGAGCCGACTATGAAAATGACTTTCTGCGGCTCAAATCCGCCATACACAAACGCGGCATGGTCTGGATTTCCTGGTACAAGAAGGCGTCCAAAATGCCCACCGACCTCAGCGAAGACATCGTGCGCGAGGTGGCGCTGGCGGGTGGGCTGGTGGATGTCAAAGTCGCCGCGATCGACGCGCAGTGGTCGGGCTTGAAGCTGGTCTACCGCAGCAAAGACCGCTGATGAGGATAGAGAAGTGGCGACCGCACACGTTGGATGAGGCAGGGCAGCTGTGCGAAAGGCTGCGTCAGGCTGGCAAGACGGTCGTCTTTACCAACGGGCACTTCGACCTGCTGCATGTTGGGCATTTGGATTATTTGCAAAAGGCGCGGGCTGTGGGCGATGCGCTGGTTGTGGGCGTCAATGGCGACCAGTCGACGCGCCAACTGAAAGGCGAGGGACGGCCCTTTGTGCCAGCTGTGGAGCGGGCGCGTCTGCTGGCGGGGCTGCGCTGCGTCGATGTGGTCCTGGTCTTCGAAGCCGACACGGCGGATGAATTGCTGCGCGCGCTGCAGCCGGATATCTATGCCAAGGGCGGCGATTATGCGCACAAGCCGCTGCCCGAACGCGCGACGGTCGAGGCTCTCGGCGGTCGAGTCGAGTTGATTGACTTCTTGCCCGGGCACAGCACCAGCGCGCTGATAGAGAAAGTTCGCAATTCTTGAGTGCGCATCGCTGTCGAGCGCCAATAGGCAAGGGATTGGCATGGACGGCTGCGACTATGCGCGCGAGGCCACCGCTGTCGTGAAATGATGGCGCAGAATCAAAAGAGGCGGGTCATTGCCCCGCCCCTCGGATAGTCTGTGCTTGTTGTCCGTATCGCTCAGGTCAAGCGGTTGTAATACTCGACCACCAACTGGATATCCACCGGCGTCTGCACTTCGCCTTCTTCTGGGACGCGGTTCAAGGTAACGCGGAACTGGTCTTTGTCCACCGACAGGTAGGGCGGGAAGTAAGCGGCTTGCTGGATCCACTCGATGATATGCACATTCTTCTTCATTTTGTCGCTGACTTCGACGACATCGCCCGCCCGCACTTGATAGGAAGGCAGGTCGAGGCGTCGCCCGTTGACCAGGATATGCCCGTGTCCGACGATCTGCCGCGCCGACCAGATTGTGGCCGCCAGCCCGCTGCGATAGACAAGATTGTCCAGCCGCCGTTCTAGCAAGCCCAGCAGGTTGATGCCGGTCGGTCCCGCCATCAGCGCCGCTTTCTTGTAATAGTTGCGCAGCTGTCGTTCGCGCACATTGTAGATGAAAGCCAGTTTCTGCTTTTCTTCCAGCTGGATGGCGTAGTTGCTGCGCCGTGACTGCCGGAAAGATTTCTCGCGTCCATGCTCGCCCGGTGGATACGAGCGCTTTTCCAGTATGCGCGAATACTTGGGGCGCGGCACGAGCAACTCGCCGAAGCGCCGCTGCTTTTTTGCTTTTGGTCCGTGATACGATGCCATAGCTAAGAACTGCCTCTGGGCTGGCCTGCCAATGTAGCGTGGCAGTATAGCAGTTTTGCGCCGCGATACCAGTGCGAGTTTGGCGGGGAGCGCGAGCATACAGACGGGCGACCCAATGGCTCGCCCCTACACCACCCGCTGTGGTGAATCTTAGGCGGGCCGGTTCTCCAGCCTGCCCAGCCAGTAATGCACATCAAATTCGCTGTCGCCAGTCAGGAATCGCCACAGCTTGATGCGGTTGACGATCTCCAGGCGTCCGCTGGCTGCCTCGAACCAGGGCTCGCGCCGGCTGAGGATATCTTGCACGCCGCCATCGCGAGAGTCTCGCGTATAGATCTCCCGCTGCGACTGATAGCCTGCCTCCAGGTCTTGCGTATTCCACAGGCGTAGCTGGCGCACAGCCGGGTTGAGGCGCAGCTTGAACATGTAACGGCGACGGTCGGTTTTGTTTTGGCGTCCGCAATGCCAGATGCCGTGATGCAGCGCCAGCAACGTGCCCGCCTTGCAGACCATGGCGATCTGCCCGCGCATATTCTGGTAGGCAGCCACATCCATCTCGTTGACGCGGCGGAAGTGACTGCCCGGCAGCAGCAACGTCCCGCCCATCTCCAGCGGCACATCGTGTGGGAAGTACATCAGTTGAATATCAAAATGACTGCGCAGGTCGATGATGGAGTCGGCGTGCAATCCCTGCGCCTTGCCTTCATTGGGCTCGCGCACATGGATGGCATCATGGTCAAAAAGCGGATCTTCGCCGACCAGGCTTTGGATCAAGCCTTGCACCGCGGGCAGGTCGAGCATGCGGCGCATGGCGGTATCGGCATAACACTGCGAAAGTGGCGTGCCGGCTGGCGCGCCTTTGATCGCCTGGCGGTCGATATCGCGCATGACCGCCTCGTTAATCTCCGCCGGCGCCAGCTCGTCAAAGCGCAGGAAACCCCGCGCCACAAACTCCGCCATCTGCTGCGAATTGAGCAAATGCTGTTTGTCGATCATGCCTCTGTGTCCTCCAGTTTCTCAAATACGAAGCCATATTTCATGAACGAAGTGCTGTACTCTTCGCCGGGATAGGGCGGGATGAGCACGGGCAACTGCAAGAGTCGCCAACCATCACGGAGGGCATCCAAGCCCGTTTCGTAGGGTGGCGTATCGCTGTCGCCGGTGGTATGCGCCTGGCTGCCGGCGCCATCGTACATCGACCAGCCCAAAACCCGGCTATCCAGCGCGGATGTAGACAGGTAGAGCGTTAAGACCTGCTGTCGAATGGTTGCCATTGATCCCTCTGCTGCGCGCGAATAATGGGCGATGCTAGCGCAGGCTGCGCCTCGCCGCAACATGTTGCCCCGCGCGCATTTCAATCAGTCAGTCGCCTGTTTCTACCGGGATCGGCACGCGCATATCGGGCAAGTCCGAGCGCTCGCGGAAGTAGCGGATGACCGCATCGCCGATCACCTTGGCTTTGGCAGCCATGGCCGCGCTTTTGACTGCCCAGCCGGCCAGTGGAATCAAGCCAGCCGCCTCGGCAATCACGCCGCCAGCAATCGCGCTGCCCACCGCGCCCGAAAGCGTCGAGAGCAGGTGGTCCATCTCGAAGGCATTGACCTCGTAGGCGCTGGATACTTGGTGAATCATGGCGGTATCGGCGGCAGTGAGGAAGAAGGCGCTGCCGGGAATCCAGCCTGTAAGCGCGGCGCCGGTCGTCCAGTTCGTCACGAGTTTGCGCGCCTCGCGGTCGGCATCTTGCAGTGACTTGGGCATGGGCAACTCCTGTTCATCTGTGTACAACAGTATACGCGAGACGGGCAGCGAGGTTTTCGCCACAGAGTCATAGAAGTAAATCCAAGCAAGCCATGCAAAATGTAGCGGTTTCAGATTGTGCTTCCCCCTTGACCTGTCAGGGGTTTGCTGGCGAAGCAATGCCTAGCCCCTACAGTTGGCCTGTCGGAGGGGTCGAGTGGGCTAGACCAGGCGCTGGCGCAAGGCTAAAATGATGGCGATGAAAATCCTCCTGCTCAACGACCGCATCCCACCCGAGGGCAGGGGTGGCGCCGAGGCAGTCGTCTGGCGTCTGGCATTGGGATTGCGCGCGGGGGGGCACCAGGTACACATTGCCGCTGCCACCGAGCGCGATTCTTTTGACGATCTGCGCGATGGCATTCAGACTCATCACTTGCACGCTCGCTATCCCCAACGCTTCCGCAGCTGGCTGTCGCTTTACAATCCGCAGACAGCGGGGGCTTTCCGGCGCTTGCTGGCGCGCATCCGTCCCGATGTCGTCAACGCGCACAATGTGCATGCCTGGCTGAGTTGGCATACCTTGCGTCTGGCGCGAGACTCCGGCTGCAGAGTCGTCTTCAGCGGGCACGACTGCATGCCCATCGTCTATGGAAAAATGAGCTATTTTGTGAATCCCGATTGGCGACGGATGCGTACCCCAGCAGATTATTGCTTGCCGAGGCTGCAGAACCTGCGCGAAAATCGCTTTCGCTACAATCCGTTGCGCAACCCGCTGATTCGCCGCGCCCTGGGGCATGCGCAGGCGGTCACCGTGCCCAGCCAGGCGCTGGCTGATGTGTATGCAGCCAATGGCTTGCCGCCAGCGCTAGTCGTGCCCAACGGCATTGACCTGAAGTCCTGGACTCCCGCCCGGCGCGAATTGCTGAGCAAGTTGCGGGGACGTTTTGGCCTGGAGGGCAAGCGCGTCATCTTGGTCGCGGGTCGGATAACCAGAGAAAAAGGCGCGGAGCAGATGCTGGTTGCGCTGGACAAGCTGCGGGAGAGCCTGCCGGATGCGCGCTTGCTCCTGCTGTCTTCGCGCAGCATCGAGTCGCAGGTCCCGGCGCGATTCCGCCACCTGCTTGGATTGATTGTTGCCGGCGGCTGGCTGAGCGGAATGGAACTGCGCGGGGCATTTCAATTGGCGGATGTTGTGGTTGTGCCTTCGATCTATTTCGATACCTTCCCCACAGTCAATCTGGAAGCCATGGCGCTGGGCAAGCCCGTGATCGCGACTTGCTTTGGCGGCTCAAAAGAACTGGTCAAAGATGGCGAAACGGGCTACATTCTCAACCCCTATGACATGGATACATTCGTCCAGCGTCTGCAGACTCTGTTGACGGACGATGAAATGCGCGCGCAGATGGGGCGGCGCGGTCGTGAACATGTCGCCGCGAATTTCCGCCTAGATCAACAAGTTGCCGCCATGAGCGCGCTGTACAAGGAGACGATGTGACTCAAGCGCAAGCCTATCGAGGCTCGGCCGACCTTTTTCGCGCGCAAGCCGCTCTGATGCGCTGGGCAAGCGAGTGCGGCCATGGCTACTACATTCACAAAGGCGATATCGGGCATCGCATCTTCAATGGCGGCTACAAGTTTGCTCCCTCCGAAGTGTTCTTCAGCTGGCTGCGCGGCGACGAGCTGGCCGCATTCGCCATCTTGTGTCCAAATTGGGAGATATTTGATCTGCAAGTCGCGCCGGGCTGGCTCTACAGCGACTTGCACAGCGGGGCGATCCGCTTCTGCGAAGTCGAAATGCTGCAGCTGGCGCAGCGACATAAGCTGACTGTCAAGCAACTGCTGGTCGAGGTGGGCGAAACTGACCGGGCCTATACCGACTTTGTCGTCCAGCACGGTTACCAGTACAGCAAGCCCTGCATCTCTGTGACCCGCCACGACCTCGCCGAACTGCCAGACAAGCCGCTGCCAGATGGTTTTCGTTTTCACGATGCGGTCCTTGCCGACGCCGCGAAGATGGCGGATGTGCACAACCACAGCTTCACGCCCAAGTGGGATGCCGAATTGTACAGCGCTGTCTTTACCGCGCCGCACATGGAACGCGAGATCGTGGTGGTGGCGCCGGATGGACGTTTTGCGGCTTATGTCAATGTCTGGCATGACAACGTGAATCGCTCGCTGCTCTTCGAACCAGTGGGCACGCACAGCGACTTCCGCCGGCGTGGCTTGGCCAGCGCCTTGATGACCTATGCGATGCGCCGTATGCAAAGCGAATGGGGCATCGAATGCGCCTATGTCTGCCACGTACCGCCCGAACAGAATGCCGCGTCAGGAGCGCTCTACGCCTCCCTGGGTTTCGTCAAGCTGCATGATTTTGACGAGTACGCCAAGCCAGTGAGCTAGCAGCCGATTGGCGATTTTCGTGGGCAATGCCCAGCCGCGCGCTGCGCGACTATCTGCTACAATGCCTGCCAGTGACGGCAGCCAATCGACAGGACTTCGTCAGCGATGACCTTGCAGCTATTCAATGTATTGGGGCGGGAGAAACAGCCCTTCACGCCGATTATCGACGGTCGCGTCGGCATGTATGTCTGCGGACCGACCGTCTACGAACATTCGCATCTGGGGCACGCCAAGACCTATGTGTCCTTCGATGTCGTCGCCCGCTATCTGCGTTGGCGCGGCTATGAGTTGCTCTATGTACAGAACATCACCGATGTCGGGCATCTGCGCGAAAATGAAGAAGACCGCGTGCTGGCGCGCGCCGCCCAGCTCAATGCCAAGCCCATGCAGGTGGTGGAGACATATACCCGCAGCTACTTTGAAGACATGGACGCGCTGGGTGTCATGCGCCCCGATATCTCGCCGCGCGCTTCGGGTCATGTGCCCGAGCAGATCGAAATGATCGAGACCCTGCTGGCAAACGACAATGCCTATGTAGCCGATGGCAACGTCTATTTTGATGTGCGCAGCGATGCGGATTATGGCAAGCTGTCTAATCGGCGCGTCGAAGAACAGCAAGACGAATCGCGCGAGTTGATCGGCGGCGACAAACGTCATCCGGCCGACTTCGCTTTGTGGAAACGCGCCGAGCCCGAGCATATCCTGCGCTGGAATAGTCCCTGGGGCGAGGGCTTCCCGGGCTGGCACATCGAATGTTCGGCGATGGCGAAGAAATACCTGGGCGCAAACTTCGATATTCACGGTGGCGGCATCGACAATATCTATCCGCACAACGAAAACGAAATCGCCCAGAGCGAATGCGCCAATCACGCGGCGTTCGCCAATTACTGGATGCTGACAGGCAGCCTGAATGTGCTTGATCCTGACGAAGGCATCCCGGTCAAGATGAGCAAGTCGCTGGGCAACTACATCACCATCAAAGACGCGCTGAAAAACTGGCGGTCGCAAACCCTGCGCTACTTCATCCTGACCTCGCATTACAGCAGCCCGGTCGTCTATGGCGAAGAAGCGCTGGCATCGGCCAAGGCCGGCTGCGAGCGACTGATGAATGCCCGGCAGCTGGTCCTGCGCCAGTTGAACAGCGCTCCCGAAGGCGAGGCTGGCAATGGCTTCATGCAGCGCCTGGACAAGGCACAGACCGACTTCCGCGCGGTGATGGACGACGATTTTAATTCGCCACGCGGCATTGCTGTGCTGCAAGACCTGACGCGCGATGTCAACAGCCTGCTCAACAGCGATGCCGAGATCGGCGCCGATACGCTGGCGGCCATCAACGCGACGTATCAAGAGCTCGGCGGCGATGTGCTGGGGCTGCTGGGGGATGAAGCGGCTGATGCGGGCGGCGACAGTCAACGCGAGGCGGCGCTCATCGAGTTGCTGGTGGAGATGCGCGCCCAAGCCCGTGCCCAACGTGATTATGCGCGCAGCGACCGCATCCGCGATCAGCTGGCGGCTCTGGGCATCGTGCTGGAAGACCGCGCCGACGGCACGTTGTGGAAGCTATCGTAACGGCAATCGCAGGGGCAGGGCGACCCAGTGGCTCGCCCCTACAATCGCCCCCGAAAAGGATGGTCCATCGTGCCAGAATTCCTGTATGGACATTGGGCGGTGATCGAGGCGATGCGGTCGCGGCGCCGTCAGTTGGATTCGCTGATGATTCACGAGCGCGCCGACAAACGCGGCTCTATCGGCGATGCGCTGACGATGGCCGGCGAGCTCAATCTGCCCGTGCAGCGCGTGCAGCGGCGCATCCTCGATGACCTGGCAAAGGGCGGCAATCACCAGGGCATGGTGCTGCGCGTTGGCGGCTTTCCCTATTGCGATCTGGAAGACATCCTTGCGACTGCGGCGCGGCGTGACGAAAAGCCTTTCATCCTGCTGCTCGACTTGCTCAAAGACCCACAGAATGTCGGCTCTTTGATCCGCGTCAGTGATGCCGTTGGCGTGCATGGCATCGTCATTCAAGAGCGGCGCAGCGTGGCGGTGACGCCGGCTGTGGTCAATGCCAGCTCCGGCGCGGTTGAACACAGCCAGGTTGCCCAAGTGCCCAATTTGGTATCGGCGATGAAACAGCTGAAGCAAGATGATATCTGGCTGGTGGGCTTGGATGTCGGCGCAAACATCCCGCCGCTGGACAAAACTGATCTCAATATGTCGCTGGGGCTGGTGATGGGCAGCGAGGGCGAGGGCTTGCGGCGGCTGGTGCGCGATACTTGCGACCTGCTGCTGACCCTGCCCATGCGCGGCGCTGTCGGCAGCCTGAATGTGGCGACGGCGGGCGCGATCGCCTTATATGCCGCCTGGAGCGCTCGCGGCTGGCAGGGCTGGGCGCACTCCTGAGGCACTCGACCGCCAGTATTTGCCCACGAATCGCTTTTGTGCTAGCGTTTAGGGTAATGTTCCCAGTGCGTCTGGACTCCTAGATGCCAACATCGCGCGAATATGCCCGCCTGCGCAGCCGCATGGTCGACGAGCAGCTTGTCAAGCGCGGGATAAGCGAAAGCCGCCTGCTGGACGCCTTGCGCATGATGCCCCGCCATCAGTTTGTGCCTGAGGAGCACAAGCCGCATGCCTATGAAGACCGCCCTTTACCCATCGGCGATGGACAAACCATCTCTCAACCTTACATCGTGGCTTTCATGACCGAAAATCTGCGCTTGAAACCGCATCATAGAGTGCTGGAGATCGGCACTGGCTCGGGTTATCAGACAGCCATCCTCTGCCACTTGGCGGATTATGTCTATAGCGTCGAGCGCATCTCGCGGCTGGCGGAAGTGGCGGGCGCGCGCATTGGCGATCTGGGCTACAGCAACCTGGATATTCATGTCGGCGATGGCAGCCAGGGCTTGCCCGACCAGGCGCCCTTTGACCGCATCATGGTGACAGCTGCTGTGCCCCGCCTGCCCGATGTCTTGTGCGCCCAGCTAAGCCAGTTCGGCGGACAACTCATCTTGCCCATCGGCGATGCGCCCGCGCAAGAACTCAAGCTCATCGCGCGCACAGCCGACCGCTTCACCACGCGCGGCTTGCTGGGCTGCCGCTTTGTCCCGCTGATCGGGCGTTACGGCTTCGACAGCAAGACCGACAGCACTTCTTTCGTGAGCTGACCATGCCCGAGTCCCAGCCCAGCGGCGATATCAACCTGGCGCTGATCCAGATGGTGCAAGACGCGCGCATGCTGCACGACGAGACGGCGCTTCCCAGTGACTATGCCGCTGTCTATTGGATCGAAGCCAAAGGTCCCGATGGCGATTATCTCGCGCCGACTCCCCATGCCGGCGAATGGCGCGTCAGCTTGCACGCGGACGAAGTCGACAAAGCCTGGCAAATGGTCAAGGCAGCGACAATGGTGGGCAAACTGGGTTACAAGTCGAAAGTATCGACGCGTCCAGCCGCCGGACAGGCGCATCCCGACCAGCGCATGCTTTGCGTCCGCACTGGCGATGCCCACGATGCGCAGGCTGTGGCGCGCATCAAAGCGGTTCTGCTGGGGATGGGACTGCGCGACCTGGTCTATGCGCCAGACAAGTCATAAGCGCTAGGAATCCGACCAATAGGCATAAACGCATAAAGACTGTCCTAGGGGTGATGCTTGTGTCACCCATGTGTGGCTGTGCGCGCGAAATTCGGGCAAGTATCGCCCCTACACCGCCCTCTGTGTCTCTTTGGTGAATCTTTTGCATGACTTGCTCAGAACAAAAAAGGGCGACTCGTCGAAATCGCCCTTTTGTCGCGTTCTTTTGGGGGCTGGATCAGCCGGCGGCAGCCATGGCTTGTTCCAGATCCTCGATGATGTCATCGATGTGCTCGATGCCGACGCACAGACGGATCGTCTCGGCAGTGACGCCAGCCGCTGCTTGTTCGACCTCCGTCAGCTGACGATGGGTGGTCGAAGCCGGGTGCGCTGCCAGCGACTTGGCATCGCCGATATTGACTAGCCGCTTGAAGACCTTCAGCGCGTCATAGAACTTCACGCCAGCCTCAAAGCCGCCCTTGATGCCGAATGTCAACAGCGCCGAGGGACGCCCGCCGGTGTATTTCTGCGCCAGCTCATAATAGGGCGAATCTTCCAAGCCCGGATAGCTGACCCACTCGACGCTGCTGTGCCCTTGCAAATGCCGCGCCACGGCCAGCGCGTTGTCGGTATGCCGCTCCATGCGCAGCGAAAGCGTCTGCATGCCCTGCAGAATCAGGAAGGCGTTGAAGGGGCTGAGCGCCGAGCCTGTGTTGCGCAGCGCCACCGTGCGCGCCCGACCGATATAAGCTGCGGGACCCAGCGCGTCTGCATAGACGACGCCGTGGTAGCTCGGCTCTGGCTGGGTGAACTGATAGAACTTGTCGCCATGCGCTGTCCAGTCAAAGATGCCGCCATCGACCAATACGCCCGCAATAGTCGTGCCCAAGCCGCCCAGATACTTGGTGGCGGAATGCAAGACGATGTCGCAGCCATGTTCGAACGGTTGGCAGAGCGCTGGAGTCGGCACGGTGTTGTCGACGATGACTGGCAGGCCGTGAGCATGCGCCATATCGGCGATGGCTGCCAGGTCGGGGATATTGCCAGCGGGATTGCCGATCGACTCGCAGAAGACGGCGCGCGTATCGGCGTCGATGTGCTTGGCCAGGCTCTCGGCGCTGTCATCTTCGGCAAAGCGCACATCAATGCCCAGCTTGGGCAGCATGTGGCGGAAGAGCGTCCAGGTGCCGCCATAGAGCTGGGGCACAGTGACGATATTGTTGCCCGCTTCAGCCAAATTGACGATTGAATAATGGATGGCAGCCTGCCCACTTGCCAGCGCCAGCGCCGCCACGCCACCTTCCATGGCCGCCACGCGCTCTTCGAGCACCGCATTCGTCGGGTTCATGATGCGCGTATAGATATTGCCCGGCACAGCCAAATTAAAGAGGTCAGCGCCGTGTTGCGCATTGTCGAATTCATAAGCGACGGTCTGATAAATCGGCACCGCCACGGCATTGGTGGTCGGCTCGCTCTGGTAGCCAGCGTGGATGGCGAGTGTTTCTTGCTTCATGCAAATCTCTCCCGGCTCAATTTCAGTTTCATACGGCATACAGACTACTCTGCGACATCAATTCTTACCAGTGCGCGAATGGGGCGCAATAGCCCGATTTCCGTGCTCTGTGCCCTCTATGATTCAAGAAAACGGGCGATATCCCTATTGCCCCCTATACCGCCCGATGCCGCCGAAGCGCCCGTGTCTGCTCATACGTGACGACGACCACGCCATAAATCACCAGCGCGCTTCCCGCCACTTGCAGGACCGATGGCACTTCGCCAAAAGCCAGCAGCGCAATCACCGCGCTCAGCACCACGCCGACTTGCAGCAGAATGGCCAGCGCCGTCGCCCGCAAAAATTGCAGCGCCAGATTCATGCCCAGATGCCCCAAGACCTGCGCCAGGATCGTCACCACCAGCGCCCACAGATACGCTTCCAGCGAATAGCCGGTGATTGGCGTGCCGGTCGCCGCCACTGCCAGGCTGACACAGACTGCCGCGCTGGAAAAAACCAAAAAACTATAGAGAAGCGGCGGGATGAGATTGTTCAGCTGCCGGCCGATGAGCAGGTAAGCGCCGAAGCAGAATGAGCCGACGAGCGCCAGCGCGCCTCCGAGCAGAGGATCGCTGCCCGCCTGCACGGCTGTCAAACCGCCCAGCCCCACCAGCGTCACGCCGATCAAGGTAACGACAAGGCTGATCCAAAAGCGCCGCGAAAAAACCGCGCCGAAGATCAATATCTCGGGCAGCACGATCCACATAGGCGTCGTGCGCCGCAACAGGCTGGTCATCAGCACACTCGTGTATTCCAGCGACACAAAAAGCAGCAGCAAGTTGAGCGCCAGCCAAAGGCCGGCCAGTCCCGCCAGCAACGCCTGTCGCCGCGTAAGACGAATCAGGTCCTGTCGATAGCGGATCCACACCAGCGGCAGCAAGCCCAGCGAGACCAGCCACAGCCGCATCCACACAATCACCAGCGAAGGGATGCCTTCGCTCTGGGCGATGCGGATGGCGATGGGCGTTAGGCCGGCTGAGAATACCAGCGTCAGCATGATGATGGCGCGTTTGTCCCGCATTGCGGAATGCTAGCACAGCCAGAGGGCGCTGCCTATGATGCGCGGAACAGAAGGAATTGCAGATAACGCAGAGGCGCTGTCCCGGTCATGCTTTTCGCGCCTATTGCAAGGCAGTCAGAACGACTGTGCCCGGGCGAGAAACCGTGGCGCAGGTAGAATCGCCCTCAGTGAATGATCGCAAGGGGATAACATCCGGGGGCGATGTTGTCGTATCAATGAAGACCAATGACCCGGGCATTCTGAAGCAAATCCGCGTGTTTGTCAGTTCCAGCATGTGCTGCGCGCAATTCGGCAGCGCCAATTCCTGCCCTATGTGGAGCAGATCCGACTTCAGGTAGTTGTGCTTTTTGAGCGCGTCGATAGTTGTGTTATAGCGGAGCGCCAGGTGAAACAGGCTATCGCCCCTGGCTACCCAATGCGCGCATTGCAGGTTCGAGCGCCAGAGTCTTGCCGCAAATCTTCCGCCTTGCAGCCCTGGGTGTTTGTCCAGGTCAAGCATGGCAATCTCTTCGACCCTGATATCGATGTTGTCCGAATACAGGGAGATGCGCTGGCTCACCGAGAAGATATATTTCGGCGGACGGTTGCCATTGGTCGGCGTGCCAGTGTGGATTGGCGTGCTGGTGGGCCATAGCGTGTTGGTGGGCCGCGGCGTACTGGTGGGCGTGCCGGGACCTGTTGTGCTCGTTGGGGCTTGTGTGCTGGTTGGCGGCCAAGGCGTGCTGGTCGGCGTGCCGGGACCGGTAGTGCTGGTGGGCAGCGGGTCGCTGGGATCGAACGGGTCGCCGGGATCAGACGGGTCGCTGGGATCAGACGGGTCGCTGGGATCAGGCGGGTCGCTGGGATCAGGCGGGTCGCTGGGATCAGACGGGTCGCTGGGATCGGACGGGTCGCTGGGATCGGACGGGTCGCTGGGATCGGACGGGTCGCCATTAGTCGATGTTGCTGTTGCTGTTGCCGTTGCCGTTGCTGTTGCCGTTGCTGTTGCCGTATTCGATTGAACAGGTGGCACTGGCTGGACAGATGTATTGGTGGCTGTTGGCGTGCTGGTCGATGTTGCTGTTGCTGTTGCCGTTGCTGTTGCTGTTGCTGTTGCCGTTGCCGTTGCTGTTGCCGTTGCTGTTGCCGTATTCGATTGAACAGGTGGCACTGGCTGGACAGATGTATTGGTGGCTGTTGGCGTGTTGGTCGATGTTGCCGTTGCCGTTGGCGTGCTGGTAGGCGTTGGCGTATTGCTTGGCGTGCTAGTGGGAGTGCTGGTTGGCGTAGACGTAGGCGGCATGGCATCGGCGCAGGCCGCGCCATCCAGGGTATCGGTCGAGACTTGCGTGGCCACTCCCGCCGCGGCGAATTCAAAGGCGCCGATATCGCACATGCCGTTGGCCGGCTGCGGCCGCGGGATGCCTCGCTGGTCGCCCGGGTAGCCAGTGATGCAGTCCACAGCATTGACCGCCGGACTGTCCGTTGGCAGGGCGAAAACGGCCGGGCTGCCGCTCGAGCTCGTGGGCAAGAGAGGATCGGCGCTGGAGGCCGCGGGACCGCAGCTGCTCGAACGAATCAAGTTGCCCGTGTTGCCTAGCGTAGCGCCCTCCTCCAATTGGCAGTCATTGGCGCTGGGAGTCTCCAGGTTATTGTCGGTGTTGTCGGAAAGCAGGCTGTTGCGCAGCGCCACGCAAAATTGATTCAGCCCCGGCAAAGCCCACTGCGGAGCGAATCCGTCTCCGTCGATGAATATGCCGCCGCCACCCTCGTCATCCATAGCGGAATTGCCGGTGATGGTCAAATGCGTCAAGACCGTAGCGCCGCTGGCAACATAGATGGCTCCGCCCAGGTGGGCGCGGTTGTCGCTGAACGTGCTGTTGGCGACCCGCAAACTGGTCGCGCCCTCCGCGCTCATGATCGCGCCGCCGACGCCGCCGGTTTCATCTATGGTCGCCCGATTGCCGCTGAAGGCGCTGCGGCTGACCGCCAGAACGCCATGATTGTAGATCGCCCCGCCATCTGTTTGGCCTGCCCGGTTGTTTGAAAACACGCTGCCGATGACCGTCGCGCTGCCCGTGCTGTCTATCAGCATAGCGCCGCCGTGCGCTTCGTTAGACACGCTGTCGCTGATCATGCTGCGGTTGAGATTGAATTGGCCGCGTCTGATCCAAACCGCGCCGCCACTGCCGCCGCCGCCTTTGGTAATCGTCAAATCGTTCACCGTAAATGTACCGCTGTGCTGTAAAAATATGCGATACTGCGCATCGCCGCTGATCGTCCAGCCGTTGCCGTTGAGGGTGATGTTCGAATCGATGGCGGGCAAAGCGGCCGTCAAAGTAATCGTGCCAGCTGTCGTCGGCAGGTTGATTGTCGTGCTGCTGTCTGGGCTGCCAGCCGCGCAATTGTTGCCAGGCGCGACCTGAGCGTCGCCATTGGCGGAGCGGATGGCGTTGGCCAGGCTGCAGCCGCTCGCAACATTGATCTCAGCAGCTTGAATCTGAAGCTGAAACTCGGCCGACAGCAAGACGAGCAGCAGCCCCAGGATGATGGCTTTCGCGCGGCGACCAGAACTGAAAACAGTTGTGAATCGCGAAAGATTATGACGAATCATTGTGACGCGCGGGGGGGGGGGGGGGGGGAATTGCTTTTGTCCCGGGAGAGACGCCGCCAGGAGGAAGGGGATGCGGGGGTGGGGTGCGAGCATTGCTATTGTCCCGATGGAAGCGCCGCCAGTGAGTAAGGTAGTACGGGAGATAAAATGAAAACCGTACTATAACAGTGTACAAGAGCGTTATTATTGTAGCAATCGCATAAGCCGCGGCTTCTGCGCGAGCTGGCGCCTCTGGTCTACAGCGGGCAATTCATGATGCGCCTGGGACCAATGTTCGCCATTTTGACCTTGATCACGCCGCCGATCACCATGGTGTATTATCTGATGCAGCGATTCATGGTCAGCGGTTTGACGGCCGGCGCGGTGAGGGGATGAGGCATGAGCTTGATGGGCATTGATGTCGGCACGACCGGCTGCAAGGTGGTGGCTTTTGATCATGACGGGACTGTTCTGGCGCAAGCCGCCCGCGAATATCCCTTGCTCAGCCCGCGCCCAGGCTGGTACGAGCTCGACCCCGAGCAGGTCTGGTCCTTCGTCTGCGATTGCCTGCGCGAGGTCAATGCCCAGCTGCGGCAAGACCCCGTGACGGCGCTGGCGCTGTCTTCACAAGGCGAAGCGATGATCCCCATATCGCGCGCTGGCGAGGTCTTGGCGAACAGCCCCGTTAGCTCCGACCGCCGCAACGCCAGTCAAACTGCGCTGATGGAAGCGGCGCTGGGCACAGAACATATCTATGCCATCACGGGCCAGCCCATGGACACGATCTACACCGTGCCCAAAGTCCTGTGGTGGCGCGACCACATGCCGCATCTGCTGGACGATAGCTGGAAGATCTTGTGTTATGTCGACTTCGTGGCCTACCGGCTGGGTGCGCAGGCGGCGATCGACTACAGCATGGCCGCGCGCACCCTGGCTTTTGATGTGCATCGGCTTGACTGGTCGGACGAACTGCTGGCGGCTGGTGGATTGACGCGCTCGCAGCTGGCGACTCCGGTGCCCAGCGGCACGATCATCGGCGAGATTCCCCGGCGGCTGGCGGATGATTTGGGTTTTCGCGGCACGGTCAAGGTCGTAACAGGCGGGCACGATCAACCGGCCGGAGCGCTCGGGGCGGGTGTGCTGGCGCCGGGCAGAGCGATGCTGTCTATTGGCACGACAGAAGCCATGGTCGCTGTGACCGATGCGCCGCGCCCTGAGATGCTGGCTTGTCATGTTTCCTGTTATCCGCATGCTGCGCCGGGCAGTTTTATCGCGCTCAGCGGCAACCAAACCGGCGGACGACTGCTGCGCTGGTATCGTGATGAACTGGCGGCGGCAGAGCGCGCAGAAGCCGCAAGCAGCGGACGCGATGTCTATGATGTCATTGTCGAGCAGGTCGAGGATGCGCCGGGAGATTTGCTGCTGCTGCCCTATTTTGTCGGCAGCGGCACCCTGTACAACGACTCGTCGGCGACCGGCGCGCTGGTTGGCTTGAGCTTCGACAGCAAGCGCGCCGATATTGTACGCGCCATATTGGAAGGGCTGGCTTTTGAACAAGCGCTGGGCCTGCGCAAACTAAACGAGATCGGCGTGGAGATAAACGCATTGACGGCTGTGGGCGGCGGCGCTCGCAGTCAACGCTGGATGCAGCTGAAAGCCGATATCTGCGGAACGCCTGTTTCGGTGCTGCATACATCCGAGGCAGCCAGCTTGGGCGTGGCGATGCTGGCCGGCTGGGCAACGGGCGTGTATGCCAGCCTGCACGAAGCGGCTGACCAACTCATCCGCGTGCGCAAGACATTCACTCCCCGCCAAGACCGCGCCGAAGTCTATCAGCGGCAACTGTCGCGCTACGCCCAACTTTACGAAGCGCTGCGACCGATTTACCAAGCCATGGCGCGCGACTAGCCGCCACGTTGCAGACGCCGCTGCCGTTCTTCGATCTGCGAAAGCACAGCGCTGGTTACTTCTGGCGTCTGCTTCTCTTTTTCTTGCAAGCGCGACAAATCGGGCTTCACGATATCGGCTGCGCTGATAACCACATCGCGGTCTTTGAATTCGACTGCGCCCTCGGGGTTGCTCTCCAGCGACTGTTTCATCTGGCGGGCTTTGACGGCGCGATCGTCTGATTTGGCTGGCGCGGCCGGCGCTTCGTCGGCTGGCTGCTTCCGCGCCAAGGGGCGGTTGCGGTGCTTGCGTTGGCGCTGCTGCGGCGCATCGTCTTTTGAATTGGCATCTTTCTCTGCGGGTTTGGCGGACAGGTTGTCCATGACATCCGCCACTTTCCTAGTCGATTCGACCGCTTTCTTTGTGCGGCGAAAGCGGCTGAATAGTCCGCGCGCCTGCTCTTCAACCTCGTCGGCTGTTGGCGCCGGCGCGTCATTCAACGCCCAGCGATAACCAGCATAAATCCCCGCGCCAACGATCAGAAAGGGCAGCACAGTATGGATCAGCTGCACCAGTGTGCTCATCACTGCCAGCGCAGCCAGAGTCGCCAAGGCGACGATGACCAGCTTGAGCGCCTTTTCTTTGTCCACCGCCATGGCAGCCGCTCCTGTATCATCCAGATGCCGCCCCTGCCAGCGCATCTCATCGGCGAGGCAACATATACTATAGTATGCCATTTGCCGCTGGATAGGACAATGCGGCTTGTGGCGGCGCGACCATAATTCGCCCGTACAGGCATCTGTATGTGCTAGGAAAAGAGCGAATGAATCGGCTGGTTCGCGCTTGACGAGGTCTGCCCATGCCCAAGCAAGTCCCCATTTCGCACGCATTTGTCTTGCCCGACCGCGACTTTGACGAGTGGCTGGTCGTGCTGGGTCCTTATCTGAAAGCCTTCCCGCGTGTGGCTGTGGTGCGCTCGCCAGCCGGCAACAACCTGAACCGCTTCCGCAATGTAACAGCGGTCGAAGCGCCCCTGACCTGGTTGAACGAATCGGCTTTGGCGCATATTCGGCGCGTCTATCCCTCGGTGGTGATGGTCGATGTCATCGCTGTCGCCTCGCCAGCTACGCTGCGACCTATTCTACAGCAGCGCATCCAACAAAAAGACCGCTATGGCGAACGCGAAGTCGAACCCCAGCACATTTTCTACCGCTTCGTGCTGGAATGGCCCACCAGCGCGCGTCCTATCCGCGTGCTGTCGCGTTTCAATGACGACGAAGAAGCCGGCAAATTGCGCTCCAGCCTGGATGTCGCCAGCGAAGAGGGCGCTGATGTGCTCTGCGGCGCGGCGGGAAAGGTGGTTTCCACAGGTGAAGAAATCCAAATCGAATCGCTGGTGGAGGGGCGGACTTACCTCACCACCTACAGCGGCGTGCAGAAGGCGCGCGTGCGCAAAGGCGCGACAGTCAAGGCGGGGCAGCAGCTGGGCACGGCAGCGGGCGATCGCCTGGCTTTGACTGTGCAGACGCCACCATTGGGCGGTATCAGCATGGGCGGGCTGAACAACCTCATGAATCCGCGCGAATTCTTGTACATCTCCGGCATTCGCATGCGTCCGACTGTCGACAACCTCAACCTGCGCGCGCTGCCCAGCCTGTATGCCAGCATCGTCGGTCGCGCCTACAGCTGGCAGTTGCTCGAGCCGCAAGAGCATCATGGTCGGGCGCTGGAGAAGATCGGCGAAGACGGCAGCTGGCTGAAGCTGCGCTCTGCCAGTGGCACAGAAGGCTATGCGGCCGCCTGGTATCTGAGCGCGACTTCCCAGCACGAGAGCGAAGAAGTCTTCCCCGGCATCAATCCGGTCGGAGTCAATTTGGATATTTTTCATCCGCGCGGCAAACCAGCTCCATCCAAACTTGGTGGGTTGGGCTGGGTGCGCTTTGGCTACAATGTGTCCAACCGGCGTGGCTCGGAAGATATCAATGCCGCCTTGCAACGTTATCTGCCGCTTTTTGAGAAGTATCGCGCTGCCGGCTATCGCATCGTCGTCACCACCAGCCACCAGACTTATGGCGAAGGCAAGAACGAATTCTGGCCCTGGGAACAGATGACGGACGCCAAGTGGCAGCGGTTGATTCTCCGCTTCGCCGATATGATGCACGATATCTCTTCACAATGGGCCGGGCGCGACATCATCTCGGCCTGGCAGATCTGGAATGAGCCAGATTCATTGAGCGGTGTGGCATCTGTGCCGCTGCACGCGCGCAATTACGGCTTGATGTTCCGAGATGTCAAACGCGCCATCCGCAGCGCCGACAGCCGCGTGCAGGTCATCACAGCTGGTTTCAACAGCGGGCCTGGCCGCGGCAGCGCGTATGCACGCACCATGCTGCGTGAACTGCCAGCCGATGCGAGGCCCGACGGACTGGCTTTTCATCCTTATGGGCGCGGCGTCAATGGCCATCCATATTACTGCATGTTCGGGCATATTGACGAATCGATCTGGGCCTACAGCAGCGTGATGCCAGACAAGCCACTGTGGATCACCGAATGGGGTGTGCTGGATCGTGGCAATGACAACCCAGCAGATATCGCCCGCTATGCCCTCGGTTTTATTCGCTATCTCAAGCGCCAGTATCCGGGGCGCATCGCTGTGATGATTTGGTACGCCTGGTCGCAGGGCATGCACAACGGCTATGGACTGGTCGACCAGCATGGCAGGCCGCGTCCGCCACTAACCAAAGAATTCTTGTCGATTTGACGGCGGCGCCCCCTCGGTCCCCCCGAAAAGTCGGGCGGAAGCAAATGCCATCCCTTCGGTCCCTTCTTCAGGATGGGCTAGGGGCGAGCCAGTGGGTCGCCGGCTTATACGAATTGCACAAGCAATTGCCTGCGAGAACAGCCAACACAAGGTTATTCCTCTGTGGCAAAAGCCCATTTTTCCTTTGCGGCTCTCTGGCGCTACGATCTGCGACATTTGCACAATCGCTGGCATTCGCGCTACCATTACGGTATTGAAGACTGGCGAAAGAAGATTGCTCATGGTCAAGCGATTCCTGCTCGTAGCGCTCAGCCTCATTTTGGTCGTCAGCGCAGCCCCCTTTGCGCTTGCCGATGCCGACTGTGACACCAATGCCTCCCATTATGCCCGCGCCGTACAATTGCACGATATGGGCGATTTCACGCGCGCCTTGCGCCACTACAATTGCGCGCTCGCGGAGGATCCCGACAATCCCACCATTCCTGTCCTGATCGAAAACCTGCACGAAGATATCGCCAGCGCATCAAATGCTTGGTCTGCCGATGCGTCCACCTGTGATTCAGCCAGGGACCACAGTCGGCTTGGGCAGAATGCATACGCCCAGGGTGACAACGGGACGGCCCAGCTGCACCTGCAATGCGCGCTGCTGGCAAACCCGGACAATGCCGAAGCCGCAGAGCTGATGGGGCATATCCATATCAACCGCGGCAGCACGCACACCGCCAAGTACTATTACGACCGCGCCGCCGCTGCCCGTGCCGCCACAGCCGAAAAAGCGCCCGACCAGCAAGGCTTCGTCATGCCCGACTGGCTGACACCGTACGAAGTCGTGCCAGCCGCGGCCCAGCCCGAACCAGCGCCCGCGCCCTTCCAGCCCATTGTCATCTTCACGCAGCGCTCGCAACTGCTACGGCAAACCGATACCACGCTCATCATTCGCGATGGCGACACATTGACTTATTGGCGGCGCTTGCAATCGTTGTATGTCGAGCGCGTGCAAGTCCTTGTCAGCACGGGCGAAGTTACGCTCACGCTCTTTTCCCAGCGCGTCTATGCCATGTCGAGGGAAGCGCGGCTGACTATCCAGTTGCCGCCGCCGCAAGACAGCCAAGAACCTGGCTTGGGATTCGCTGATTACATCGACTTCGCCAACTGGTTCAGCAAGCGCGGCGAATGGCAGAGGGCGGCCAAATCATTGGAGCGCGCCCTGGAGTTGCAGCCCTATCATGATGATCTGCGCTGCCGTTTGGGCTTGGTCTATCAGGCGCTGGGCGATGACAGCGCGGCGCTGGCGCAATTCGACCATGTGATTTCGCGCGACCCCAGCAATATCTGCGCAAACGAAAACCGCCGGGCGGTGCTGCGCGCAGCCAATGCCGATGTGCAGAAAGCCGTGCCCGCGCCCCAAGCGGCCTCGCCCGCCCAGCCCATCGTCGAACGCGCCATGAGCTTCCGCAGCGCCAACAAGCTCTTCGCCGCCGCCAACACCTTGATTGAAGCGCTGGCTGTTGACTCCGCGCATAGTCAGGCACGTTGCGAATTGGCAAAAATCTACAGCGACTGGTCGAACTATGGCAGGGCACTGCGCGAATTCGAGCGCATCCTCGATCGGCAGCCAGGCAACGCCTGCGCAATCGGCGGTCGCCTCGCTACTATCGAAAACATGCTCTCGATGGTTGTGCCGCTGGTGGTAGAGGACTTCTTCTACCATGCGCGTGAATTCCTACGCATAGAAGCCTGGTCTCAGGCGCGCGACGCCTTTGAACGTGGCTTGGCGTTCGACCCGACGCGCAGTGATATGCGCTGTCAGCTGGGCATGGTTTATGCGCAGCTCGGCGACGATAGGTCCGCCCTGGCGCAATTCGACCGCGTGCTGGCGAACAACAGCCTGGATGCCTGCGCCCGCTCCAATCGCGATGCGCTGATGCAAAGTCTGCGCGGCGATTAGGCGTAAGACTTTGGCAAGAAATATGTTAGCCCTGCTTTAGCAATCACGCCTAAGCTGGGAACAACCGCAAACGAAAAAGGGCATACAGGTTATGCTCTTTTTCTAATCAGGAGGATGTCCATGAAGAAGTTGACGCTAATCGCGTTGATCTTGTTGCTCTTCACATTTTTCGCGCAGGCGCAGCGCAAGCCCGAGGATTTGTACGAAGGCGACTATCCCGCGCCCGAATTCCCGCCCGGATTGGACTGGATCAATATCGACGAGCCGCTGACTGTGGGCGGCTTGCAGGGCAAGATCGTCATACTCGATTTTTGGACTTATGGCTGTGTCAATTGCCTGCACATTATCCCTGTCCTGGAGCAGGTAGAGAGCAAATTTGCCGAAGAAGTGGTGGTCATCGGCGTGCATTCGGCCAAGTTCGAAACAGAAGGACAGACCGAGAATCTGCGCCAGATCGTCCAGCGCTATGGTGTGCATCACCCGGTCGTCAACGACAAGGAATTCGCCATCTGGCGCAATTATGGCGTGAATGCCTGGCCCACCGTCGCTGTCATCAATCCGCGCGGCATCCTGGTCGTCCGTCAGTCGGGCGAGATTCCCTTCGAGGCTTTTGACACCTACCTCAGTGGCATGATCGAGTATTTTGACGGGCTGGATGAAACGTTGATCGACCGCAGCCCCTTGCAGCTGGCTTTGGAAGGCGCGAGCGACCCCGGCACCCCGCTGCTTTATCCAGGCAAGGTGTTGGCTGATGCTGCGAGCGGCCGTCTTTTCATCGCCGACAGCAGCCACAACCGCATCGTCATCGCCGATATGGACAGTCATGAGGTGCTGGACATCATCGGCTCTGGCGCGCGTGGTTTTGCCGGCGGCGCATTTGACGCGGCGCGCTTCGACAAGCTGCAGGGCATGGCGCTGGATGGCGACTGGCTCTATATCGCCGATGTCAACAACCACGCCATCCGCCTGGCAGATCTGGCAGCGCGCGAGGTCATGACCCTGGCAGGCAATGGCAGCATGGGCCGCAGCCGCCTGCCCTTTGGACAAAACATCCCCAACCCGCTGGGCGTCTCGCTGCGCAGCCCCTGGGATGTCGAACTGGACGATGCGGGTCACCTGCATATCGCCATGGCTGGCACACACCAACTCTATGTCTACGAGCCAGCCACCAATCAACTCTTTCCGTCGGTCGGCAACGGGCGCGAAGCCAATCTGAACGGCGTCAGCCTGGCCAACAGCGAACTCGCCCAGCCCAGCGGTCTCTATTATGCCGGCGCGGGCAAACTCTACTTCGCCGACAGCGAAAGCAGCACCATCCGCTTGGCCGACTTCGAGCAGGACCTGGTTAGCGTCGTTTCTGGCACCACCGAAAACAGCCTCTTCGACTTCGGGGATATAGACGGCGAGCTGGGCACGAACCGTTTGCAGCACGCGCTGGGCATTGATGGCGCGCCCGATGGCACGTTGTATATCGCCGATACCTACAACAGCCGCATCAAGATTATCCCGGCCGGCGAAACCGGCACAGAAACGTTGGCTGGGCTGGGTGGCGCGGGTGGATATGCCGATGGCGATGTCGGCCAGGCCGAATTCGATGAACCCGGCGGCTTGAGCTATGCAGAAGGCGTCTTGTACATCGCCGATACCAACAACCATGTCATTCGCATGATTGATCTGGAAGCAGGCACTGTCGACACATTGCGTTTCCCAAATCCCGAAGCGCTGGTCATCGATGCCGAGGCGCTGACCCTGCTGGGCGGCAATCAAGGCGATGAGGCGCTAACACGCCTGGAACCGCAGCAAGTCGCCGCCGGCGAGGGCGCATTGAACCTGCAGCTGAGCTTTGCCGACGATCTCAAAATCAATCCGCTCATCGACAGCCAATTGGTGCTTACGCAGGATGGCCAAGCGCTGGCAGAGGCTGTGCTGGCGCAGAATGTCTTCAGCCTGCCCATCACATTTGTCGAGGGCGGCGGCAATCTGCATGCCGAACTGACGCTCTACTATTGCCGCGAAGGCGCAGAGGCGCTGTGTTACATTGAAAGTGTCCGCTGGGACATTCCTTATGAAACGGCGGAATCGGCAACGCAAAGCGAGATCGTGCTGGCGCGGCAGATCAATGCGCCGGAGGTATAAGCTCAGCCCCCTGCAAAATCTTGACAAACCTTCCCCCTGACTTTTCGGGGGGACTGAGGGGGGTTGGCGGACGACCCAATGGCTCGCCCCTGCACCGACCTGTCGAGGGCGAGTCGGTTCATCGCGCGCCAATAACCACGCTGCCTTCGCGCAATTCGCCGCCGCGCACGAAAGCCATGCCGATCGTGTCGCCCACTTTCAGCCGCGCCAGCGCCATCTGCAGTTCGTCGATTTCGGCGATGGCTTCTTTGTCTAGCGCCACCAGGATATCGCCAACCAGCATGCCAGCCGAAGCAGCCGGGCTGTCCGCTTCTACCGAGACGACCAGCAAGCCCGTCTCTTGCTCCAGCGCATCGGCGATAGCATCGGGCAATTGCGCTGCTTGCACACCCACGCCAATATAGCCGCTGTGAATCATGCCATCTGTCAAGAGCGCCGCGACCGAGCTACGCAAAGTAGATACGGGCACGGCGACGCCGACACCCCCGCCGAAACCAGATGTAACCATGCCGTAGGCGTCTCCATCTGCGCCGAGCAGGACGCCGCCGGAAAAACCGGGGTACATGGTGAGGTCCAGCTGCAGCAGCCCGTCTGCCACCGCGAAGCCGCCCCGTTCTCTCATTCGTCGTCGCCATTTGTCATGCCTCCTGCGGGGTCGCTTGGCCCTTTCCATTTGTCCCCTGGCCATTCTCATTTGCCGCCGCCGGGCATCTTGCGCTTGAACAAGGCCACTGACGATGCCGGCGCTGGCACGGATGCTTCGTGGGCGCGCCACCGCCATCGCCAGATTGCCAACGCGCAGGCTGTCGTCCACCCAGTTCGCCGGGCTCAGCGCGCCTTCCACCCGCAGCAGCGCCAGGTCATTGCGCGGATCACGCCCGACCAGCTGGGCAGCATGCTGCTCGCCATTCGCCGAACCGATTGTGATATCCTCGTCGTTTTCCACGACATGATGCGCGGTTAGGACCAGGTCTTCTGCCCAGGCGATGCCACTGGCCGGCAACCGGCGACGCGCATCCACCCGCAGCACACTGTCCGCAGCGTCCGCCACCAGCTCTGCCATGTCGTTTGATAGCGACTTCAGTGCTTCTGTCATGCAATTCTCCTTTGCTTCATCTGCCTCGCCTTCATTGTGCTCCGAAGCGGCGCGCCGACGCATCACACCAATGGCGAGGCTGCGCCTGTCCATTTGGGCAGGTCATCAACGCGCATTCGACCGCCTCGCCAGCCCGCCACTGTGCTAGAATGGCGCTCTTTGCGCTATAGAAAAGAGTAATTGTGAGCTTGATTCAGTTGGCGGCGCTGTTGTCGCTGGGCGCAATCTGGGGTGCGTCTTACATATTCATACGCGTGGCGGTTGAGCCATTTGGACCGCTCTTCCTGATGTTCGTGCGCGTCTTGCTAAGCGGGCTGATCCTGGTGGCCTATGCGCGCTTGCGGACTGTGCCGCTCAATATCCGCGGTCATTGGCGACAATTCCTGCTGCTGGGCTTTTTGGGTTCTGCCTTGCCATTTTCGCTGATCGGCTGGGCAGAGCTGACGGTGACAGCGTCCATGGCGGCTATTTTGATGTCTACCACGCCGCTATTCACCACGATTGTCGCGGCGATCGGCTTGGGCGAGCGACTGACGGCTGCCAAGCTGCTGGGTGCGCTGATGGGCATCATCGGCGTTACGATCACGGTGGGCGGCGCAGAAATGGAACTGACGCCCGATGTCATCGCGGCGACGCTGGCGCTGCTGACAGCGACATTGAGCTATGCCTGTGGCGGCGTCTTTGCCAAGCGCGCCTTCTCTGGCTTGAACAACCTGTCGATGTCTTGCGGGCAGTTGCTGGCGGCATCGTTTGTGCTGGTTGCGCCCTCGTTCGCCAACCTGCCCAGCCACAGCATACCCGAAGAAGCCGTCTGGGCGGTCCTTGCGCTGGTGGTCCTTTGCACTGCTTTCGCCTATCAGCTGTATTACTACTTGCTCATACACGCCGGTCCCATCAACGCGCTGACTGTCACCTTGCTGGTGCCGGTCTTTGGCGTGCTTTGGGGCGCGCTGCTGCTGGGAGAAATCATCAGCCCAGGCATGTTGGCCGGGCTGGTCATTGTGCTTTGCAGCGTGGGACTTGTGACGGGGATGATCTCGCCGCGTAGACGAACTATGCGGAGGGCGCAGCCTGCCTGAGCCAGACAAGCCGCGCCGCGATATCACATATTCAGCGCGTCGTAGCCAGGTCCCTGGGTGAAGAAGTCGTAATTGGGCGGGATATCGGGCGTCAGGTCGATGATGTCGCCTTCTTCGTGCTCGATGATAACCTTGGCGTCATGGGGCACGCGTTCTTGCCCTTCCATCATCTCGTAATCGGTCGGCACTTCTTCTTCGACGAAGATGGCTTCGAAGGGGCATTCGGGGATGCAAGCGCCGCAATCAATGCAGGTATCCGGGTCGATATAGAACCAGGGCCACTCGTTTTCGGGTTTGCCACCGATGATGCACTCGACCGGGCAAACTTCAACGCAAGCGCCATCGCGCAGGCACAAGCTGGTGATGATATGAGTCATGCTAGGCTACTCCTTGCTCGTTTCATCAAGCTGGCTATCAGCGAAGATCTCGAGCCGCTTTGTCCACCTCTACCGTTATGCTAACGCAGAATGCAGCGCGTTACCAGCGTATTTATCGCAACTTACCCCCCAAATTCAAGGGTGATTCGTCGCGCCTGTTTCGTTACAATCCGCCCCAGCCCAGGCTCCAGTAGCTCAGGGGACAGAGCATTGGTTTCCTAAACCAAGTGTCGCAGGTTCGAATCCTGCCTGGAGCGCTAGACCGCCACTGTCATGGACTTCGCCGTGATAATCGCCTGCGCGGCAGCGGCGAATGTTTCCAGTTCCAGCGCGCCGGCATCTTCGTCGCCCCGCAAGCGCAGGCTCACTGTCCGCGCCGCCACATCGCGGTCGCCCACGATCAGCAGCCAGGGGACCAGCATGGCGCGGTGCTGGCGGATCTTGGAGCGCATGTTGCGGTCCTTGGTATCTGCCTGCACGCGCATGCCACGCGCCTTCAGCAGGGCAGATACCTCCTGCGCATAGTCGTTGTGCGTCTCGCGGATGGGGATGACGACAGCTTGCAGGGGCGCTAGCCAAGGCGGGAATGCGCCGGCAAAATGCTCAATGAGGATGCCGATGAATCTCTCCAGGCTGCCGAAGGGCGCGCGATGGATCATGACCGGACGCTTGCGACTGTTGTCGCTGTCGACATATTCTAGGTCGAATCGCTGTGGCAGGTTGTAGTCGACCTGCACCGTGCCCAGTTGCCATTCGCGCTTCAATACATCGCGCACGATGAAGTCCAGCTTGGGCCCATAAAAGGCGGCTTCGCCCGGCTCGATATGATAGGCCAGGTTCAGTTCTTCGCAGGCGCTGATGATGGCGGCGGTGGCAGCTTCCCACAGGTTGGCGTCGCCCACATATTTGTCGCTGGATGGGTCGCGCGTGCCGACTCGAGCGCGGAAGTCAGTCATGCCCAGCGCGCCAAAGACATCTTGAATCAGGTGCACAACGTCCTTGAATTCGTCCAGCAGTTGTTCGGGCCGCACGAAGAGATGCGCATCGTCGACCGTGAAGCCGCGCACGCGAGTCAATCCGCGCAACTCGCCCGACTGTTCGTAGCGATACACCGTGCCAAATTCGGCATAGCGCAGCGGCAAATCTCGGTATGAACGCGGCTGGCTGGTGTAGATGCGGCAGTGATGCGGGCAATTCATGGGCCGCAGCATGAATTCGTCGCCATCGACATCAATGGGACTGTACTGGCTGTCGGCATAATAAGGATAATGCCCAGAGGTCTTGTAGAGTTCAATGTTGCCCAGATGCGGCGTGATGACGGGCAGATAGCCGCGCTCGACCTGAATATCGCGCAGCCAACGTTCCAGCGTATCGCGCAGGGTCGTGCCAGCCGGCAGCCACAGCGGCAGGCCCTTGCCCACCATGGAGTCGATGATGAAAAGATCCAGTTTCTCGCCCAGAACGCGGTGGTCGCGCTTGGCGGCTTCTTCGAGTTGTTTGCGATGTGCAGCCAATTCGTCGGGACTGTGCCAGGCTGTGCCATAAATGCGCGTCAACTGCTGGCGATTCTCGTCGCCCCGCCAATAGGCGCCCGCCGGCGGACGCAATGTAATGCTGACAGCTTTGGGGTTGATTTCGGCAGTGCTGGCCACATGCGGTCCGCGACACAAGTCGGTGAAGCCGCGCTGCGTATAGACGCTTAGCTGGGCGGCTTTGTCATCCGCCAGCAAGTCGTCGATCAACTCCAGCTTGTAGGGTTGGTCGTGGAAGAGTTCGCGCGCTGCGTCTGGCGCAACATCGCGGTATTGGAATTCGTGCTTGCCCGCCAAGATCTTGCGCATGCGCCGCTCGACCCACTTGATATCGTCAGCGCCGATCGGCTGCGGCAGGTCAAAGTCGTAATAGAAGCCGTCTTCGATGGGTGGACCAATGGCGGTCTTGGCAGTGGGGAAGCGCTCCAGCATCGCCTCTGCCAACACATGGGCGGCCGAATGACGAATCTTGTACAACTGGCTGTCTTTGTAGCGTTCGTAGGACATGCGGGTATCTCGCTGGCTGCTAGGTATTGGACGCTATTGTAAACAACAGTTTGCTAGCGTGTAGGGCAGAACGTGGCCGTCAGCCGCTGAGCACCAGCACCTCGTCAATGACGGCTTGGGCGATTTCCTGGGTGGCGAATTGCTTTTCGTCGGCGGGCTCGTCGTGGGTGACGCGCGTGAACAGGCTCTCAAAGACATCTTGCGCGACCAGGTTGTCGATTGTGTCTTCAATGATCTCCAGCTGCAGCTGCTCGACGATGATATGTGGCGTATCCAGCACGGCATAACGCACGGGTGGCGTCTCGGGGATGGAACCTGTGACCATCCAGGTCAGCTGCAGCTGGCGATGAATATAGGCGACAGTGGCGAAGAGCGCAGTATAGACCGTGCCGTCTTCCATGCGCACAAGGACATCGCAGGCGTCGCCGTCTTCGAGCGGCTCGCAAAAGACCTCGTCGGGCACGATCATGATCTTATCAACTGCGTCGGCTGGCATCATCTTATCCCGTCTCAACAAGCACTGTTTTCTATAGCGAAGAGCATCCACGCGCGTACACGATTCAGCATAGCACAAGACGGCGGGCACTTGCAAAAGATTTTATAATGCGAGAGTGATGAATTTGCTGGATACAGGCACCCCCCTCGGTCCCCCCGACAGGTCAGGGGGAGGCAACGGCACACGCGGATTCTGTCGACAGGTCGGGGATGGGGAAACGCCATATACACGGAATTCGCCATTCCTCATAACGCCACGTTTTGCCGCCGCACAGAATTGCCTATACGATTCTGATGCGCCTGGCATAAGATAAGCCAGCAGAGTTGCCAGCGAGGTAGAAGCATGAGCGAAGACAAGCGCGATCATCCTTTGTATCAGCAGCGCTCGCAGCCCGCAAATGCTCGCAAAGCACCGCCCCAACTGCGCGCGGAAAGACCGCTGCTGACCTATCTGCTGGTTGCCTTGCTGGTTGCGATCTATCTGGCAGGCTGGCTGCTGCCCGAGCTGGGAAGGCAGTTGCTCTTGCAGGGCGCGCTGATCCCCACCGCCATCATAGAAGGCGGGCAGGTGTATCGCTTGTTCACCGCCATGTTTTTGCACGCCAGCCCGGGGCATATCTTCTTCAACGCCTATGCCCTCTATATTTTCGGCAGCGGGCTGGAAACGCTCTTCGGGCGCAGGCGGCTGTTGCTCATCTATTTGCTGGGCGGCTTGAGCGGCTCGCTGCTGAGTCTGGCGCTGGGCGGGCTGGTCGGCTGGTCGGTTGGTGCGTCGGGGGCGGTCTTCGCCCTGTTTACGGCACAGGCGCTGCATCTGCATCTGCATCGCGCCCTGTATGTCAATGTGCGCGGCAAGCTGCGTCACATGCTCTTCATCATCGGCATCAACCTGGTCCTTGGCTTCATGCCCGGCTCGCGCATCGACAACTGGGGGCATATCGGCGGCATGCTGGGTGGGCTGCTGCTGGCTTGGCGGGTTGCGCCGCGCTTCCCCCCGTTGAGGATGCCCCTTCGCTCGCTGCGAGACCTGGCGCGCACCGATACGAACCCGCTGCGTTTGCAAGCGCCGTTCGTCGTGCTCTACTGCGGCGGACTAATCGCTCTCATTGCGCTGGTCATCTTCGTTCGCGTTGTCTGACTGTGACACCTGATAGCGCAACAAGGCGATTTGCTGCGCCGCTTCTTTGTTTTCTCGCGTCAGCCGCGTGATGACCATGGAAAAGTACAGCTGGATGGACAGCAGGAAGAGCAGCGCCAACAAAAAGAGCAGGTTGGTCGGGTCGTAGATGTTCAGGACCGCCGCCAGCTGATGCAGCAGGTCGCGCCAGATGCCCAGCAGCAGCATCACCACCGCCGTGCCCAGCCACAGCAGCGAATACTCCTCGCTCAGGTGCCGCCGCCTCACCAGCTCCAGCACGACCAGCAGCGCCACCAGCGCCGCGCCCACCGTGAAAATCATCGAGCGGTCAATCATGGTTTCCGTCCCTTGCCTTGCCACGTCTTACTGTACTGTAGCGCAAAATGGCAACCATCCCGTGCCGATTAGCGGGCAAAAAAGCCGCTGCGCTGTTCCATCGCGTATTCGCCCTCTACGCGCCACCCTTCCGCTTGTACTATGGCGCTGGCCAATCCGTTTACACTGCTCGAGCCACGCATGCCACAGCCACTCATCGAACTCTGTGGGTCTGCCGAGATGCCACTTATGCATCTGATGCCAGCCAATGGCTTCCCGCCACAGTGCTATTTGCCGCTTCTGGAGGCGCTGCCGGGTTATCGCGCCTTCTGCCTGCCGCCGCGCGCCTTATGGGGCGATCAAGCCGTGCCCGCTGGCTACCGTGGCTGGGACGAAGCAGCCGATGATCTGCTGGCTGGTCTGGAGGCGCACAAGTTCCATGACAGCGTGGCGATCGGTCATTCGCTGGGCGGCGTCGTGTCCATGCTGGCGCTGATGAAGCAGCCTTGGCGTTTCCGCGCCTTGATCATGCTCGACCCCGTCCTGTTGCCGCAGCAAGCGCTACAGATCTTCGAACGCGCCTGGCAAGATGGCAGCATAGAGCAGTTCCCGCTGGTGCAGGGCGCGCGCCGCCGCCGCCGCAAGTTTGACAACCAAGCCGATGCTTTTCGGCGTTTTCGTGCCAAGCCGATCTTCGCAGATTGGACAGACGAAGCGCTGTGGCTCTATGTGCGGCAGGGCACGAAAGCGAGCGCAGACGGACGCGGCCTTGAGCTGGTTTGGAGCGGGGATTGGGAGGCGCATTACTTCGCCACGGTGCATCGGCGCATCTGGCAAGATCTGCCCAAGCTCAATGGCATTGCGCCCACGTTGTTGGTGCGTGCGCGGGGCAGCGATACATTCCCCGATTCCGTGCTTGGGCAGGCGCGCGACTTGCTGCCTGCGGCGCAATTTGTCGAACTGGACGGGCAGGGGCATCTCTTCCCCCTGGCTGCGCCCGAATTGACTGCGCAGGTCATCGAGAAGTGGCTGGCGGAATGCCGAATCCCTTGACAGGGCGCGCTGGTCTCGCTACACTGCCAAATCCAATACGTTTCTGCCGAGATAGCTCAGTTGGTAGAGCATCGCACTGAAAATGCGGGTGTCCCCAGTTCAAGTCTGGGTCTCGGCACAAAGAAGACTCACAAGACAAGTGGGTCTCTTTTTTTGCAGAGGACAGCAGGCTTAACCGAATCCTCAAGCGTTGGTACGATATGGCGCAGTCCGCAAGCGACCCGCTGCCTATGAAGACCATCCTGCTCATCTCGCGCTGCCCGCCATACCCTGCGCATCTCGGCGATCGACTCATCATCTGGCATCTGGCGCGCGAGCTGCACAAACGCGGATTTACAATCGACTTGCTGGCGCTGCACGACCGCGCCGAAGATCCGCAGCATATTGAGCGCTACCGCGCGTTCTTCCGCCATATCCAGTTGATTCCCGAGCCGCCTCGCAGCAACCTGGGCTATTTGCGCCGCTTGCTCTGGCCGGGCGCGCGCTTTGCTTCTTCGCCAGAATCGAGTTTTTGTCCGGCGCTTTGGCAGGCAATCGCGGATCATCTCAGCCGCAATGAAGTTGACCTTGTGCATTGCTTCGGCAGCGTCACCGTGTATGAGTTCCTGCCACTTTTTGCCCACCTGCCCAATTTGATCGTGCCCTATGAGTCGCACAGCCTCTTTTTGCGTTCAGCTGCGCAACAGGGCGACCTTCGCGCGACTGTCATGCTGCCGCTGGTTCGGCGCTTTGAGCGCTTCATGTTCACGCCCTTCGACCGCACAATCGTCATCTCTGATGTTGACGCCGCTTTGCTGCGCGACTTGCAGCCGGCCTTGCGAGTGGAGGTCATTCCCAATGGCATCGACCTCGCTCAATTCCGTCCGAGCGCGAGCCATCGCGACCGAAACACATTGATCTTCGTGGGCAACTTCGCCTATGCGCCCAATCAGGATGCTGCCCGATTGTTGACAGCGCAGGTGCTGCCAGCTGTGCGCGAAAAGCTGCCCGAGGCGCGATTGCAGTTGGTCGGCGCAAATCCGCCCGACTGGATGCGCGCGCTGGCGAATGAGCACATTGAAGTTACCGGCCGCGTCGCCGATGTCGCCCCTTATCTGTCTGGCGCTGCCGTATTCGTGTGCCCCTTGCGCATCGGCGCGGGTTTGAAGAACAAAGTGCTGGAAGCGCTGGCTGTGGGCACGCCGGTCGCCGCAACGCAGCTGAGCGTCGATGGCATCGCTGTTGTTCATGAGGAGTCGGCATGGATAGCGCCGGTCGACCAATTGGCGGAGGCGGTGATTCGCCTGCTGGGCGACGAGGCGCTGGGCGCCAAATTGTCACAGAAGGGCAGGCAACTGATTGAAGCCGGCTACACCTGGGCGCGGACCGCGGATGCCTACGAGCGGCTGTATAGCGAGATCTGCGCGCCGACCTAGACGATCATCAACTGGTCGCGCTCTGGCAAGGCTGGGAAGGGCGCCTGCGGCAACGTCTGATACCAATAGGCGACCGACGCGATGTCATCTTGCAGCGGCAGATAGCGGCGGTTGTAGCCCCAGCCCAGCGCCTGCATGGTGACGCGCAAGTCCGCGTGGAAGCGGATGGGGTCGCTGATGTGCCAGCGGTACATGCCCATGCGCAGCTGACTGCGATAATCGCCATCGCCGCGAATGACCTGGTGAAAGCCGGCATAGGGCGTCGTGAAGGTCACATAGCCTTCATTGTGGCGCGGGCTGGGGTCGAAGTTGTAAGAACCGCAGAAGTAATCTTCGGTGCCCGTGCCGCAGATGGTCGGATATTCATCGCCATCCAGGTAGAACTTCAGCTCGCCTTCGCCCCACCAGCCGTTGTTGTTCGCGCCCCAAGCCACATACGTGCCTACATAGTGCCCGCGGCCGCGGATGCCATCGACGATCGTATAAACTTCTTTGTAGGGCAGGGGATTGACGCGCCGGAATTGCGCATGAAAGTAGGCCGCGTCGTCCGGCACGTCGGTCAACGTATAGTTAACCTGATAATAGAGCGTCAAGTCTTCTTCGGCGATATTGCTGATGGTCATGCGGCAGTGGCGGCGGAAGGGCATCTCCCAATAGCAATTGAAGGCGCTGCCCGGATTGACGCAGATGGGCAGCGATGACACCTGCGCATACTCCCCCCAGCCCACCGCGAAGAAGTCGCCCAGCGGGCATTCCACAGATGGCGTTTCACTGCCATCCCAATAGATGCGCAGAATGATGAATCGCCAACTGCTGCCAGATGGCGTCAGCCACATCTGCTGGATGGCGCCAGGACCCTCGATGTCGGCCATGGTGAAGGTCTCGCCAGCCGCGATGCGCACCGAAGGCGACACTTTCCAGCCATGCCCCAGATCGCGCGCTGCCTGGCTGCCCGTGCCATCGTCTGCCATGCCGCCCGCCCCTTTTGCGCCAGAGAAATTCTCCGCGCTGATGGAGCGAGTCTGCGCTTGTGAAAGGCGCGACAGATTGCCCATATGCATGCCGAGTCCGTTGAACTTGCTCATGGAAGTCCTCTCCTAGCACCCATTTCATCCCTCTCTCTTTATGGGGTCGGGGTGGGGGTTCGCGCCAGGTTGTCAAAATGCAGCTGAAATCCCTTGCAGACCTCGCTGTGCGAGCCAACATAAACATAGCTGATCGTGTCGCCCGAATAGGTCAGACTGCCGGCTTTGGCGCAGGGATCGATGCTCACATTCTGGGCGCTGGCATTGCTTTCCTGCCCCCCCAACGCGCAGTTGATGAGTTCCTGGTTGATGCGCGACTGGTTTATGACCATGGCTGCGCCGACGCGCGGCGCCAGCAGATTGGAGCTGTCTCCTTGATAGAAACGAGCGGCGATCGCGCCCCGATCCTCGAAGCACTGCAAAATCTGCTCCAGCTTGGCGATAGCCGCCGTAATGCCGATCTGCCCGCCCAGCATGGCTGAGCCGCCCACCGCTGCAAACGCCCCGTCAATGGTCGTGTCGACATCTGAGGCGGTGTATGCCGACAGATTGGGCAGCAAACGCTGTGCCGAGGTGGCATCGTTGGCGACATTGCCCGTCTCTCTGCAAGCCGACAGCATGGGCAGCAGCAGGCAGAGCAGCGCGAACAGGTGCAGCGATTTCAACAGACAGTCTCCCGGGCAACACGAGACTTCCAACACGCGCATTGTATCAGATATCGCAATAGCTCGCGTTGGATTTCGCCGCCAGCCCAGACGCACTGTGCTACACTGATGCGATAGTCACCAAAGCGAGAGAATTGACGATTTATGAAGCTGCTGCGTTATGCAATTGACGGCGAAGTGCATATTGGCGTCTTGCATGGTGACGAAATCATGCGACTCGGCGTCCGCAACATGACTGAACTGATGCTCGCGGATGCTGCCTTTGTAGAAACTGGCATGCTCGACAATCTGGCCGATGCGCGCATCCTGCCGCCGCTGCTGCCGGGCAAGATCTTGGCGATCGGACGCAACTATGCCGAACACGCCCGCGAGCTGGACAATGAAATCCCGCAAGAGCCGCTGGTCTTCGCGGTCATGCCCAGCGCTGTCATCGGGCACGGTGAGGTTATCGAATGGGAGCGGACAATCACGCAGCAGGTCGATTGGGAAGGCGAGCTGGCGGTGATCATCGGGCAGACGGCGCGCAAGATCAGCGAGTCTGACGCGCTGGACACTGTCTTCGGCTACACCATCGCCAACGATGTATCGGCTCGTGATTTGCAGACACGCGATAAACAATGGACGCGCGCCAAAGGCATGGACACCTTCTGCCCGCTGGGCCCCTGCATCGTAACCGCAGATGACATCCCCGACCCACAGGCGCTGCAAATCCTTACATCAGTGGACGGCGTGGAAAAGCAGAATGGCAGCACAGCCGATATGATCTTTGATGTCCGCTTTCTCATCGCGCATTTGTCGCGCGCCTTTACGCTCAATCCCGGCGACATGATCTTGACCGGCACGCCATCGGGCGTCGGCAAGGCGCAGAAACCACCGCAATTCCTGGGCGAGGGCAGCGAAGTCAGCATAACTATCGAGCCAATCGGCAAACTGACGAATCGCTGCACTGTGTTATAAATGCTTAAACTCACCGCAGAGGCGCAGAGGGCACAGAGGGTGATGTAGGGGCGCTGGGTCGCCCAAATCATGATAAGATCGGCGGGCAATCCAAGGCTCTCCCTTATAATCATTTTTCTCTGCGTCTCAGCGCCTATGTGGCAAAAACTCTGTGCCCTCTGTGGTAAAATCCAAAAATGCCAAAAGCAATCACGATAGAAGACATCCGCGTCATCCTGACGCAGCCGGGCAAATCGCGCCTGTGCATCGTCAAGATCATCACTTCCGAGCCGGGTCTATATGGCTTGGGCTGCGCCACTTTCACACAGCGCATATTCGCTGTCGCCACAGCCATCGAGCGCCACCTGAAGCCCTTTCTGCTGGGCCGCGATGTCGAGCGCATCGAAGAAATCTGGCGCATGTCCATGGTGCATGGCTACTGGCGCAATGGTCCTGTGCTGAACAACGCCATCAGCGGAGTCGATCAGGCGCTGTGGGATATCAAGGGCAAGCGCGCTGGCATGCCCGTCTGCGACTTGCTGGGCGGGAAGCTGCGCGAGGGCGCGCATGTCTATGTGCATGCCGACGGCGGCAGCAAAGAAGAAGTCGCCGATAATGTGCGCGCTTATATAGAACAGGGCTTTCGCTTTATTCGCGTGCAGCTGGGCGGTTATGGCGGGCAGGGCAGCGGCATGGTCAAGCCTAAGAACGCGCCGGCCGGCGCTTATTTTGACCCGCGCGATTATTGCCGCAACATGCTGGATATGATCGCCCATGTGCGCGCAGAGGTCGGCGCAGAGGTCGAGTTGCTGCACGATATCCACGAGCGGCTCGCGCCCATCCATGCTGTCGAATTCGCCAAAGATGTCGAGGGGTTTAAGCTCTTCTTCCTCGAGGATGCGCTTGCGCCAGAAGACATTGACTGGTTTCGCCACATTCGTGGAGCTTGCGCCACGCCCTTGGCTATGGGCGAGCTGTTTAACAACCCGCAGGAATGGCAATTGCTGATTCAAGAGCGACTGATCGACTTCATCCGCATGCACATCAGCCAGATGGGTGGCATCACGCCGGCGCGCAATGTCGCTATCTTCGCGGATTTATACGGCGTGCGCACCGCCTGGCATGGTCCCAGCGACACTTCGCCAGTCGGGCATGCCGCCAACCTGCAGCTGGATTTGTGGCATCCCAACTTTGGGGTGCAAGAATGGTATCAGCCGTCCGCCCTGGACTACGCGATCTTTCCCGGCTTGCCGATTGTGGAAGACGGCTACTTGTATGCCAATGATCAGCCGGGGCTGGGCATAGAAATTGATGAGGCGCTGGCGGCGAAGTATCCCTGCCAGGATATCGTCGAAGAATGGACGCAGACGCGCCTGCCCGATGGCAGCCCGACGCGGCCCTGAACGCCTTGCGCGCAAATGGGGAGTGGTGAAGGTGTTGATGTGTTCCTCATTTCCCCCACCCTAAATCCCTCTCCAGCCTGTGGACAGAATCCACGCGCGCGCTTTGCCTCCCCCGACTTTTCGGGGAGACCGAGGGGAGCGCCTGTATCCAGCAAATTAGCCACTCCTTCTTCTCCCGCCCTATTGACAGATTTCGATTTTATATTATAGTACACATAGTCGCGTAATCATTCACTACGAGGAAGACGGAGCATGATGAGAGTCCGACCGCGCGCTAGTTCATTTACCCCCCCCCCCCCCCCCCTGTAACATCATTTAATAATAGTTCGCGCCACCGATTCGGGGTTGTTCTCAACGCAAGTCCACTCCGCAAACTGATTATTCTGGCTTCGCTCTTCCTGCTGCTGCCGCTGCAACCGGCCGAAGCCGCCAAAATCCGGGTAGGTGACAACTGCCGGCTGCGTCGAGCGATTGCCTCTGCCGTCTACAATGTCCAGCAAAGCAATACCAAGTGCGTCCCCGGCGACGACAAAGAAGACACCATCATCTTGCCCAAGAACAAGACTGTCTTTTGGGACGGCGATCCGATTTCTGATCACATCATAGGATCCGTCACGATTAAAGGCAATGGAAGCACGATCAACTATAGTGGTAATAAGGGTACTCTGTTTGCGGTGCGATCCGATAGCACTCTCACCCTCAATAATGTGACCATTACCAATATAAACAATGTCGGCTTCAATCGGGACGGCACCGCCATCTATGTCCAAGCGGGCGGTACGGTGATTCTCAACAACAGCACGGTCTCTAACAACACAGTCAGCAGGAATGGCGGCGGCATCTATGTCAACGGCGGTACGGTGACCCTCAACAACAGCACGGTCTCTGGCAACACAGCCGGCACTGACGGCGGCGGCATCTATGTCGCGAGTGGCGCGCTGACCCTCAACAACAGCCGGATCACTGGCAACACAGCCGGCTCTAATGGCGGCGGCATCTATGTCGCGAGCGGCTCGCTGACCCTCAACAACAGCACGGTCTCTGGCAACACAGTCAGCACTGGGGGCGGCGGGATCTACATGGGGAACGGAACCTTGAACATCGCGAACAGCACTATTTCCGGCAATAAGGCGGATGCTTCTGGTATAGGAGAGGGTGGCGGCCTCTACATCTACGCTGGAGCCGCAGCCACCCTCAGACATGTTACCATCGCCAAGAACGAAGCAAAGACAGTAGGCAGCGGTATTTATAAAGCGGCTGGAAGTACGCTTAACCTGTATAACAGCATCATCGCCGATAGCGAAACGGGCCAGGATTGCTGGCTTGAGCCAGTGCAAGAGGGCGCAACCCCCGTCACGATAGAGGAGAATGCCGGCAACTTAATCGAGGATACTAGCTGTCCGAACGAGACGGTGGCGGTGAGGGGCGATCCCAGGCTCGGTCGTCTGGCCGGCTCGCCGCCGTATCACTCCTTGGCCTCCGGCAGCCTGGCCCGCGACGCGGCTGATCCCGCCCACTGCCTGGACGAAGACCAGCGCGGCAGAGCCCGGGGAGAAACCTGCGACATCGGCGCGTTTGAATGGCATCCGCCGCCGCCAGCGGAGAAAAGCGGCAGCAGCGAATATATCGCGCCCGGACCCACGCCGACCAAAAAACCGACAGTCTGCAGCGGCGAGATACTGAACCTGGGCGGCGATATTCGGGTGTCCGCCACCCACGGTCTCTGCAGCGGCGCGCAGTTTCAGCGCATTGGCGCTCGCGGCATCGGCATTCAGTGGATCATCGACGCCGGCTTCATCGACGCGGTGGATGCCTGGAGTTGGGTCGAGCAGGGCGTGGAGGTCTGCTTCCGGCGGGATAGCGGCAAATTTCTCTTCCTGGACGCGGCGACTTCCCCGCGCGCCATTTCAGAATTGCCGGCTTACAACGTGGACGGCTGGGTCTGCGCGAGTTTCAACCGTCCTGGCAGCATCGTGCTGATGCCGGGTCCGCCCGTTCCCGCGCCCACCACAGTCGCGCCGACCAACCAGATTCTGCAAGACTGCATGGTGACGACGACGCACATACTCAACTTCCGCCAGTCGCCCGGCGGCGAGCGTCTGCATTTCGTGGATCCTTGGGGCGCGCAAATCGCCGGCTTGCTGCCCTCCAATGTGACGTTGACGGCGCTGGAGCGGACGGCCGACTGGTTCAAGGTCGATTATCACGGCACGCAGGGCTGGATCAGCGCTGATTATGTGACGCCGGTGGGCGATTGCGGCTAGCAGGGCGCGAAATTCCTTGTAAAACTCCCCCACCCTAAATCCCTCTCCAACCTGTGGACAGAATCCGCGCGCGTGCTTTGCCTCCCCCTGACCTGTCGGGGGGACCGAGGGGGGTAGAAAAAAGGTGTCCGTTCAGGGTTGCGCTGTCCATGATTCGCCACTCCCCGCAAATGGATTTGTAAGGGCGACTGACGGCCAGTCTCTACGCGCACTATCAAGTCGCCCCATTGATCTTGCCCGAAAACGGGCGACCTGGTAAGCTGCCCTGCAAGATTCGTCACGATAGAGGACACAGAGAATTACGAGAGAATCTCCGGATTGCACACATTCGCAGCTACCCCCTCAAGCAAGTAATCGACAATCAACTGCGCCGCTTCGACCGCGACAGTCACTTGCGCGTCGGCGGTGCTGGCAGCCAGGTGTGGCGTATGGATCACATTGGGTAAGCCCAGCAGCGGATTGTCGGGCGCGGGTGGCTCTTGAGCATAGACATCCAGTGCTGCGCCGGCAACCCGGCCACTTTGCAGCGCATCCGCCAGGTCGGCCTCGTTGATGAGCGCGCCGCGAGCCGCATTGATGATGCGCAGGCCCTCTTTCATCCGCGCGATGCTGTCTGCGTTGATCATGCCGCGGGTTTTATCGGTAATCAGCGCGTGCAAGGTCAAGAAATCGGCTTGGGCATAGACCGCATCCAGTGACAGCAGCGGCACAGCCAGGTCCTGCGCAATTTCTGGCGGCAGGTAGGGATCGTGCGCCACGACAATCATCTCAAAGGCTTGGGCACGCTGCGCAATCGCCCCTCCGATGCGCCCCAAACCGATGATTCCCAGGGTCTTGCCGCGCAGCTCGATGCCGCCGAAGAGCTTGCGATCCCAGCGGCCAGCCGCCAGCGAGGCATGCCCCTGCGGAATGTGCCTTGCCAGCGCCAGCATCAATCCAAGTGTGTATTCGGCCGTGGAGATGGTGTTGCCGCCCGGCGTATTCATCACCAGCACGCCGCGTCCAGTTGCGGCCGCCAGGTCAACATTGTCGACGCCCACGCCCGCTCGCGCGATGACACGCAATTCTTTGGCTGTCGCCAGCAACTCGGCATCGGCGCTGACGCCACTGCGGATAATCAGCGCATGGGCATCGGCAACCGCGTCCAGCAGGTCGGCGCGATCCAATTTGCCGGGCGCGCTTACCCGTATGCCATTCTGCGAGCGCAGGATATCTATGGCGCTCTGATGAACATGATCTGGCACTAGCACATGGAAGCTCATTGCGCGCTCTCCAGGAAAGCATCCAGCCCGCCAAGCACTTCGGTCAGCATCTTCATATCGACATCGCCCATGTGCGGCAGGCGGAAGGTCTGTCCTTTGATCACCCCATAGCCTTTGTCCATGGCGATGCCGCATTCGCGCTGCATGAATTCGTCCATGGCTGCGACATCCATGCCGCGCGTGTTGGCGACTGTGGTCACGGTGTCGCTGCGATAGCCGTCCTGCGCGTACAAGCCAAAGCCTCGTGACAGCGCCCATTTGTGCGTGGCATCGCGCATCTGCCGGTGCCGCGACCATCGCGCTTCCATGCCTTCTTCCAGGATGGCATCTAGTTGGGCATCGGCCGCA
Organism: Chloroflexi bacterium bin20; assembly: GCA_002238485.1. Taxonomy (GTDB): domain Bacteria; phylum Chloroflexota; class Anaerolineae; order Aggregatilineales; family Phototrophicaceae; genus UBA6055. Next base: position 71,811 of record MPMG01000014.1, read on the forward strand.
AACATCAGCGCGATCGGCGGCGTCGATGGCGTATTGTTCTTCTGCAGCGACTTTTCCAGCGTGAGGAAGTCGAAGTAATAGCCGCGATTTTCGATCGACTTGGCGCGATCGAGCAGGCGGTCGCTGACGGCGGCGAAGGCGACTCCAGGCGGCAAGGCGAAGGCTTTCTGGCTCGAGGTCAGGGCGATGTCGATTCCCCAGTCATCGACGCGCAGTTCTGTGCCCAGGAAGCCGCTGACGGTATCGACGAAGAAGAGCGTGTCGGGATACCGACTGACCACGGCGCCGATCGCCTCGATGGGATTGGTGACGCCAGTGCTGGTTTCGTTGTGCACGACGCAGACGGCATCGTAGGCTTGCTTGTCCAGCGCTTCTGCCACCATGTCCGGCGTATGCGCTCGCCCCCAATCGACCTGGATGCAATCCACTTGTTTGCCGTTGGCGCGGCTGACCTGCGCCCAGCGCTCGCTGAAGGCGCCGCCTGTCAGATGCAAGACTCGCCCCTCGTCACGGATGCCACAACGAATTGCGCCCTCCCACAATCCCGAGCCAGAAGACCCGCTGATGTAGACGCGGCTTTCGGTGAAGAACGATTGCTTGAGTTTGTCTTGCAAGCGGGCGAATAGTGCGGCGAATTCCGGCATGCGATGCCCGATCATAGGCTTGGTCTGCGCGTGCAGAATCTCCTGGCGCACCTCGACAGGACCGGGCAGAAACAGGCGCTTGTGGTCGGCTCGGCTCATTGGCGGCGGCTCCTCCTGGGCGCATTTGAGTACGATTTATCGCCGCGATTGTAGTGCTGTGGCGCGGCGATATACAGGGGCAATGCGCTATTGACGCTGCGACATTCGGCGGATGAAACGGCGCTACGCCAAATCATGACCGGCAGCGCGCCATGACGGGGAGAGTGTCTATTTCCGTGTATGTTGGGCTTGCCCCATCCCCCAATCTGTCGTAGAAATCTGCGTGCGCTTTGCCTCCCCCCGACTTTTCGGGGGGACCGAGGGGGGTGCCTGTATCCAGCAAATTAGCCACTCCCTGACGGGGGGAGGCTGGGGGTGGCGCGTCATTTCTGCTATGCTTGCGCCCAGGTGCAATGTCGTGGAGGCGCTCATGTTTCAGGTGGCCAACGCGCCCTGCTCTTGGGGTGTAATCGAAAATATTGAAGGCGAGCGCTATGACTATGCGCGCGTCCTCGACGAAATCGCCGCCAGCGGCTATGCCGGCACAGAATTGGGCGATTGGGGCTTTATGCCCACCGACCCCGCCCAACTCCGTGACGAGCTGCAGCGGCGCGACCTTCAATTGCTGGGATCCTGGGTGAATGTCAATTTTCAAGACCAGTCCCGGCATGCCGAAAGCACGGAAGCTTGCGTGCGCACGGCCAAGTTGCTGGCTGCTGTCGGCGGTCAAGATGCGATTGTCGTGTTGGGTCCCGACCCCTACACCCACCCGGTGCGCAGCCTCAACTCTGGCCGCATCACGCCGCAGATGAGCCTGGATGCCGATGGCTGGCGTACATTCGCGGCTGGCGCGACAGGAGCCGCTCGGCAAGTTCGCGACGAGACGGGTCTGCGCTGTGTCCTGCATCATCACACCGGCACCTGGATAGAAACGCCCGCCGAAACCGCCCGCCTGCTGGAGATGACCGACCCCAACCTGGTCGGCTTGGTCTTTGATACCGGGCATTGGTCTTTTGGCGGCGGCGACCCCCTGCAAGGCATACGCGACCACGCCGAGCGCATCTGGTATGTCCATTTCAAAGACCATGACCCGGCTGTGGCTGCCCAATCGCGCCAGCAAGAATGGGACGGACCGACATCGGTGGGCAAGGGCATCTTCCCCGAGCTGGGACAAGGCGATGTCGATTTTCCCGGCGTCCTGAAGGAACTTGAGAAGATCGGATACGATAGCTGGATCGTGGTCGAGCAAGATGTGCTGCCCGGTTTGGGCGCGCCGCTGGAATCTGCCCGGCGCAACCGCCAATACCTGCGCAGCATCGGCATCTGATTCGTGGTCGGTCTGGAAGAGGTCGTACAGGCGCAAGCGCGCATCGCGCCCCATTTGACGCCAACCCCCATCGAAGCGACTTATGGGCTTGGCGAGGGCGTCTGGCTCAAGCTGGAGAACGCCAACAAGACTCATTCATTCAAGATTCGCGGCGCTTTGAATGCCCTGCTGTCGCTGGATGAAGCGGCGCGGGAACGCGGCGTCATCGCGGTATCATCGGGCAATCACGCTGGCGCGCTGGCTTATGCAGCCCGGTTGAGCGGCGTTTCGGCACAGATCCTCATGCCCAAGACGACTCCGCAGAAGAAAATCGCCAATGTGCGGCATTGTGGCGCGGAAGCCATCCTCTTTGGCGACAATTATGACGAAGCCGAAAGCGAAGCGCTGCGGCGGGCTGGCAATCCGCGCACCTGGATATCGCCTTACAACAACCCGGCTGTTATCGCCGGCGCAGGCACGATCGGGCTGGAAATCCTCGACCAGCTTCCGGATGTCGCGCGCGTCGTTGTGCCCGTCAGCGGCGGCGGCTTGATGTCTGGCGTGGCGACGGCGCTCAAATTATGCAAGCCCGAAATCGAAGTCATCGGCGTAAACGCGCGTTCTGCGCCGGCCATGTACAACAGCTTTCATTCGCGCCACCTGCCCCAGGTCTGGGATACGTTGGCGGATGCGCTTTCTGGGGATATTGAAGCCGGCTCGATCACGCTGCCGGTCTGTTTGCGGCACATGGACGACATCGCGCTGGTGGACGAAGAACGGGTCGCCGAAGCCATGCGCTATATGCTGACGGCTGGCTGGGTGGTGGAAGGCGGCGGCGCGGTGGGTGTTGCGGCGCTGCTTGATGATGCGCTGCCACCTGTGGACGGGGAGACCGTTGTGGTGATCAGCGGCGGCAATGTCGATCTGGCTGTGCTGCGGCGCGTCCTGCAAACATAGATCCTGCAGCCAAACGCGACCATGCGTGAAACCAGACTAACGCCGGCTACGGATTTGGCACAATGCAAGGAGCGTTGATATGAGTGCCGTTTTCGCCACAATGGAAGAAAATGCCCGAACGCTGCTGCATGCCTTCCAGGCGGGCGAAGACGCGGCGGTCCAACGCGCCTACGAACATCTGCCGCAAGTCAAATATGGCTCGCTGGAAGAGGCGCGCGACTTTCCGCTGTCTCTGCGCGATGCCCAAACCATCATCGCCCGCGAACACGGCGTGAAAAGCTGGGGCGAGCTGAAATTGCCCTTCAAGCTGCAAATGGCGGACTATGGCGAGGCGCTGGGGCAGTTCATCTCGCTGGTCTATGCCGGCGACGCGGACGGGGTCGATGCGCTGCTGGTTGCAGAGCCCCGTTTGCGCGATACGCTGGACGACCCGCATTTCCACTTCGGCTCCACTGCGGTCATCATCGCCAAGCACAATCTCGCGCTGGTTGAGACGCTGTTGAAGCATGGCGCGGATATCAATGCGAGATCGCAATGGTGGGCGGGCGACTTTTCTGTGCTGGAAGGCGCCTCGGCCCGGGCGGCACAGCAGCTGATCGAGCGCGGAGCAATCGTCACCGCGCATGCCGCTGCCGAACAAGGCTGGCTGGACTGGCTGGATGATGCCTACGCCAGCGACCGCTCTATCATTCACGCGCGTGGCGGAGACGGCAAGACTCCGCTGCATTACGCCACAGACCCGGCGGTCATGGACTGGTTGCTGGAACGCGGCGCAGACTTGGAAGCGCGTGATATCGACCACGCCTCGACACCCCTGCAGTGGCAGCTGGGGGCGGGCAATCACAGCGCGGCGCAGGCTCTGGCAGAGCGAGGCGCGCAGGTCGATCTCTTCGCGGCGATCACGCTGGGCGAGCTAGACTTGGCGCAGCAGGCATTGGCGCTGCATCCGCAGGCAATCCGCGCGCGCATCAACCAGGCTGGCTATGAGCTTGTGCCTCAAGCCGATGGCTCGCATCAATATGTCTACGCCTTTGAAGCCGCTGGCATGTCACCTTTTCAGGTGGCGCTGGAATGCGAGCGGGACACAATCTTCGACTGGCTGCTGGAGCAAGCGTCTCCCAAAACGCGGCTGCTGGCACATTGCGCGCGGGGGGATGCTGATTCTGCCCGGCGCATCGCAGATGCCAGCCCGGGCTTGGTCGGCAGCTTGCCCGAAGCCGATCAACGCCAGCTCATTCACGCCGCTTGGACGGGCAATGAGGCTGTGGTCGCGTTGATGGCGGCCTTGGGCTTCGACTTGCATATCCGCGATGACGACAAAATGACGCCCTTGCACAGCGCCGCCTTTCACGGATTCGCCGGCGTTATCGCTGCGCTGCTGGCTGCTGATGCTGCGCCGCCGCTGGATTGGCTCAATGGCTATGGCGGCACACCGCTGACGACCGCGCTTTATGGCAGGCAGCACAGTTGGCGCGATGCTGGGGACTTCCCTGCCGCGATCAAACTACTGATTGATGCGGGCAGCGAAGTGCGCGCCCAGTGGCTGGCAACGGGCGATGATGAGATTGATGCCCTGCTGCGGTCGGCGCTGTAACGTTGGCCATGCTGCTGAAACCCCACCTCTACTCTGATGGGGGGACCACGGGAGTGGCAGGCTGCGTCGGCGTGGGCGCTTCGGCTGCCAACAATTGCTGCCAGGCGATGCGCAAATCCACAGGCGTGCCAGTCAACACGCTCATTTCCTGACGGAGCTGCTCGAGCTGCGCTTGGCTGGGCGGGATAATCGCGCGCGCAGCGGCATGCACCACCAGTGGCTCGCCGGGATCAATATGGAACTCGCTGATGCTTGCGTTGGGCAAGGTATCCTGCAGCGCAGCCACCAGCGCAGCCGTCATCTCATCCAGCGGACGCACGATCTGCCGCGAGACCACCGTCAGTTGGATATGCTGCTGATAAAGCGCATCTAGCAGCTCTTGCGCGGCGCCGACCTCGCCTGGCGTGATATTGTGATCGGCCTGCACCAACAGCTGCACCCCCAGCGGCAGACCGGTGATGACATGGTATTCCACGACTGTTGCGCCGTGGAATGCCTCTGCCTCGAGCCGCGCGCGGATATGCGCCTCGTCAATGGCTTGCGAGCCCAGCCTGGCGAATATCAGCAGCACCAGCAGGGTGACCACCGCCAGCATCAGCCGCCAAATGCGCAAATGCCGGCGACTCGCGCCCTCGCGCTCTTGGCTGGGGTGCATGCCCATCCACAAAAATGTGATGTATTGCGCCGCGATGATGAAAGCGATATTTGCCAGAAAGAGCAGGTTCGCGCCAAAAGCCAGGTCGATATCGCGCAGCGCCAAACCCAGCCCAATGGTGCATATTGGCGGCATCAGCGCAGCCGCGATCGCCACGCCAGCCAAAGCAGCCGGGATGCCTTTGCGGGCTGTGGCATAGGCCGCCACCCAGCCCGATACCAGCGCGATAGCCGCATCCAGCAAGTTGGGGCTGCCACGCACCAGCATCTCTTCTGTCGGCGTATCAATAGGCAGCAGCAGTCCCATCGCCAGCGAGATAAATAGCGCCAGCGTAACTCCCTGAAATAGCGTCAGACTGGCGCGCCGAGTCAGCTGCATGATGCCGCTGGCCATCCCGGTGGAAAAACTGGACAAGGGCGACATCAGTGGCGCAACCAGCATCGCCCCGATAATGACCGCCGCGCTGTTGGTCAGCAAGCCCAGCGTGGCCAATGCCGCCGAAAGCACGATCATCACCAGATAATCCAGGTTGGAGTTGGCGTTCTTTTGCGCGCTCCAAATCATCTCGGTCTGTTCCACCTGCGTGAGCTGCGGATTGAGGCGGGCGATGCTGTGTTCGATCGTGCCGCGCAGGCCGCGATGCCATTCGATCTGCGAGATCAAAATGACTGGTCCCGGCGCTTGGTTCAGCAGATGATTGCTTAAATCGTTGGTGATCTGCCGTTCAAAGTCGCTCTTCTGCGAGAAACCCAACACCAGCAGGTCATCGGCAGTGACCAAGCCCAGGATTTCGTGCGCGGGCTGGCTGCTGGTGATGATTCGTTTGCTCAGGTCGCGTTGACGGGGCAAGTGCGCTTCGTAGCTGGTGATGGCGGCTTCGTGCATGGGGTTGTAATGATAATCGTGCTGCACATTCAACTGCTGCAGCGAGATGCCGTGCTGGATGGCTAAGCTGACGCCCAGCCGCACCGCATGCGCGGCAGCTAGTCGGCCATCGACCGGGACGACCACCTGTTCATAACCGGGAGAGTGCGCCTGCCGATAAATCAAGACGCCACAGGGCGCTGTCGCAATGACATTCTCGACGACTGTGCCCAGCTTTACGCGCCCCTGGGTCGACCGCTGCACGCCCAGGATAATGACATCCGCACCGCGTTCGCGCGCGATATCCAGGATTCCGCGAGATACGCTGTCTGCCATCTCGGTAAGCAGCTCGACGCGCTGCCCGCTGCCCGTGTTGCTGAATTCATTGATGATCTCCTGCAATTCGTCGCGGACCGTGGCGGTTTGCTCGACATTGCCCAGAGTGATCACCAGGGCAATGACCAGTCCCTCGCTGGGATGCACGATTTCGCCGGCGATGCGCAGCATATCCACGGCTGTATCGGGCCGACCCAACGGGACGACCACCGTCCGCGCATAATAATTGTGGACGGGCAGGCGAGTTTCCGGCGTGGCGCTCATATTGAGTACCTTGGCGGACCATGCCGACTGCCCATCAGACAGTGTAACACGGGAGTCCTGCTGCGCGGTCCCTGCACGTTGCCACGGCAGCGCTCAATTGAGGATGACCGGCTCGCCCGTGAATTGCGTGCTGTTTTCGCTGTATTGCATGAGTTCAATGCGCACGCCGCTGGGGTCGGTCAGCCAGGCTTGCCAATTGTTGTCGGCGCCCATTTTCTTTGGCTCGACAGCAAGTCCGCGCGCCGTCAATGCCGCGATAGTTTGGTCGATATCGGCGACTTCCAGGCAGAAATGCTTCATGATGGGTCGTTCATAATTGGGCGCCGCGCCTTCTGCGAAGACCTCGATGAAAGTGGTTTCGCCAGCTTTGACATAGAAGCCGAAGCGCTCGCCCGCGCGGATGAAGTCAAAAGCCTTTTCCATGCCCAACTGGTCGACATAGAAGCGCTCGGAAGCAGCTAGGTCGGTCGCGCCGATGCAGACATGCGCCAATCGTGTGAACATGCTATTTTGCCTCCTGTCTGATTACATCCTAACCCGATGCGCTGGCAGCCGCAAGCAGTTGCAGTGCGCTGCCTACCATTCGCCATGCTGCGGAGCTCACGGCGACGATCTCAAAATGACCGGCCTCGGGCAGGACAAGCAGTTGCGCCTGATCGCCATATTTCGCTGCTGCATCGGTATATTGGCGGGCTTCTTGCAAGATGTCGCTGTCATGCTCGCCAACCAGGATCATCTGCCGCAGGCCCAGTGGCAGCAGCTGCGCAGGCGAGCCAGCGCGGTAATTTGCGGGGGCGTGATCTGGAGAGCCGCCCATGACATCCAGCAACGCTTCGCCACAAGCGCCTCTCCGCCAGGCGCTCGCGATATCGGTCAGTGGCGCCAATGCCAGCACGGCATGATTCGGCAAGGGGTCTGCGCTGTACAAGGGATTATTGGCTGGAATGCGACTTCGTCCAGCCAGCCACAGCGCCAGGTGTCCGCCCGCCGAATGCCCGACGCTGATGATGCGGTCTAGGTCAAGGTCATGCTCCACCGCGATCTGCCGCAGATAGTCGACCGCCGCTGCAGCATCCAAAAACATGTGCGGGAAGTTGCCGCCGCAGCCATGCCGCCGATATTCGATATTCCAGACTGCGGAACCCATACCGACCAGATAGGTGACAACCGAGCTTAGCGGCCGCAAATCGTAGAGCTCGCGATAGCAGCCGCCATGAATCAAAATGACGACCGGGTGGGGCGGCGCAGATGTTGGCAGGCTCAGCTCTGCGAATTGCAGGGGATGCGGGCCATAGGCATAGCGAATGTCACCCGCCTGCTGCGGGAAGCGCAGATAATCTTCGGCGCTCAGCAGCTCGCTCACAAGATGTCCAGCGGGTCATTCGGGTCGATGCCTTCGTCAAAGGGAAGGTGCCGAATCACATTGGTCACCTGGTACACCGAGCCCAGCCAATTGTTGAAGATGGCTCTGGCTGTATCGCCCCAGGTGTTGTCCAAATAGGGCAGAAACTGCTCTTCGGGGAAGTCGGGCAAGGGCGCGTTGTTTTCCAGAGCCAGCTGGGCGCGCATGAGGAATCGCTCGGCGATTTCTCGTGCTGGAAGCGGGAAATAATTGTCCGGGTAGGGCGGCTGGGCATTCTGCCCGTTCAGATAGCCCAACAAATCGCGCTTGTATTCTTTGAGCAGGCTGTTGATGTCGTATTCGAGATGCCCCTGGAAATATACCATGCGCAGTTGATCGGGGCTGACCGCCATGTGCACATCGCCATTGAAGCTTTGGATCAGCACGCTCAAGCCGGCCGCTTCGATCTGCGCGCGGCTGATGTCGTTCCAGCGTGAATGCGGCACATCGAAGCGCGTGTTGATCTCGCGCAGCAGCGGGTGATTAGGCTGGGTTACGCGATGCTCAAATACGCCCCACTTTTTGTCAGGTCGTTTGAAGCGGTCTATGGCATGCAGGTGTTTCAACAGCGCGTGCGTGGCCAGACAGCTGCACAAGGTCGAAGTTACATGCTGGCGCGCCCAGCCAATCACCTCGGTCAAGGGCTGCCAAAAGGCTTCCTGATCGAGGCTGGGGTTGGCGACATTGGCGCCGGTGATGATCAGCGCGTCCAACCCTTCTTCCTTGACCTGCTCGAAAGTTGTGTAGTACTGGTCGATATAGGCTTGCGTATCGGCGCTGCGTCCCAAGCCGGGCACAGAAAATACATGCACATAGAATTGGGCGATCTGGTTGCAATTACCGACCAGGCGCATGAACTGGCGCTCGGTGATCTGCAACGCGGCATCGGGCATCATATTCAGCAAGCCGATATGCAGCTCGCGGATATCCTGGCTTAGCGCGCGGCGCAGCGTCAGCACTTCCTGTCCATGCTGGCGCAAGCGGTCGAAGCTGGGCAGGGGACTGTGGGCGACCAAGGGCATGAGCCACTCCCGGTAACATGCGGCGCTGGTTAGGCAAGCAGTATAGCAGATGCGCAGGCGCCTGTGCGCTAGGCTGACGGAGCGGACCTGATTCAAGCTCGCTGCGGGCGTTCCTTGTGCAGCCACATAGCGGGGATGGACCGGGGTTCGAACAGGAATCTAAGACCAGTCCTGGCGACAACCGTATACTATGCGTATGGTAGGTGCGGCGTTTGGATGCGCGGGAGGCGGGACGATGCCAGGCACAGTGCGTGAAGCTTTCGTTCGATATGGCATGATCGTAGTTGGCACATCCCTGGGCGCACTGTCGGTGAGCTTGTTCCTGCAGCCGCTGGATATCGCCCCGGCTGGCGTGGCCGGCGCATCGACTCTGCTCAATGAGTTGCTGGGCACGCCCATCGGGTTGATGGTCTTCTTGCTGAACATCCCCATCCAGCTGCTGGCTTATCATACGCTGCCTGGTGGCGCACGCATCATTCTGCGCAGCATCGTCATCATCTTGGCTTTTTCGGTGATCATTGACAACCTCTCGCCACTGCTGCCAGAAGGTGGCATGAGCGACGACCGCATGTTGAACGCGCTCTTTGGCGGCATCAGCGGCGGCATCGGCGTGGGCCTGGTGTATCGGGCTGGCGCGACTATGGGCGGCACATCGACGCTGGCGTTGATCTTGCAGCGACGCCTGGGCCTCCCCATGAGCACGACATTTTTGTGCACTGACACGCTCATCATTCTGGCGGCCGGGCTGGTCTATGGCTGGGAGGGCGCGCTCTATGCGGCGGTGGCGCTGTTCACGGCTGGCTTGGCGACCGACTATGTGCTCGAGGGTCCCAGCGTCATCCGCACCGCCATGATCATCACCGAAAAGCCCGAGGCGATTTCGCAGCGCATCTTCGACAATTTGCAGCGCGGCGTAACCAGTTGGACGGTGCGCGGCGAATTCACCGGCAGCGAACGCAAGATGCTGTATGTGACCATCTCCCGCAGCCAGGTGCGCGATCTGAAAGACGAAGTCAGCCAAGTCGACCCCGATGCCTTTATGGTTATCGGTATGGGGCACGCGGCCTATGGGGCGGGCTTCCGGCGAGTGCGGCGGTTGCGCGCCTAGCTCAGCGCAGGTGTTCGCCGGCATTTACTTGCAGCAATGTGCCGGTGATATGGTCTTCGCGACATAAGAAAGCCACCGCCCGCGCCACATCTTCTGGGCTGCCCGTCTTCTGCAAGACGCTGCGCCGCCCGACGCGCGCCCAATCTTCATCGCTGATCTCGCGCCCGGCTGTTTTCATGACCGGTCCCGGGGCAATGGCATTGACGCGGATGGAAGGACCCAGCGAAAGCGCGCTCACCTGCGTCAGCATCCACAGCGCCGATTTGCTAATGCCATGATGGGGATATTTCTGCCAGGGACCATTTGCGCCGGCATCGCAGATATTGATGATGACCCCGCCGGGCAGGGCATTCTGCGCCATCAGCCGCGCCGCGCGCTGCGTGACCAAGAAGGGCGCGCGCAGATTAACCGCCATGGTCAAGTCCCAATCCGCCAGCGACACCGCCAGCAGTTCCCGCGCTTGAAAGACAGCGGCATTGTTGACCACGATATCCAGCCGCCCAAACCGTTCTCTCAGCGCCGCAAACAGCGACAAGATTTCGGCGGGCTGAGCAAGATCGGCGCGCGCGCTGTGCGCTGCCACGCCGCTGGACTTGATTTCTCGCAGGGCATCGCGTGCCAGCTCGTCGCCCGCGCTGTGATAGTGCACCAGGATGTCTGCGCCCTGCCGCGCCAGCTCGACAGCGATCGCCCGCCCGACACGATGCGCCGCGCCAGTAACCAGAGCCACCTGGCCGCTCAAATCGACTTGCATGGCAGCGCCTCCTGCCTAGTCCGCCTGCTCCAGCGCATCCAGGTAGATGCCCATTTGGTCATAGGTCATTTCGCCCAGTTTCATGTGCCGCACTGTGCCTTCGCCATCAATGACGAAAGTGGTCGGCAGGTTTTGCACGCCATAGTCGCGCTTGACGACCTGGTTGATATCCAGCGCCACCGGCAGGTTTTGCAGGCCGATCTCGCGCAAGAAGCCTTCGACCTGCGCGGCTGTTTCGCCCAGGTTGATGGTCAGCAGGGCGGGTCCAGCCGGGTCGGCGCTGTGCTCTGCAGCGAATTCTTCCAGTGCCGGCAGCTCACGGACGCAAGGCGCGCACCAGGTCGCCCAAAAGTTCAAAAAGAGCGGACGCCCGGCATAGTCGCCTGGCGAAACCAGGGTCACGCCATCCAGCATGGGCAGTTGAAAGTCGGGCGCGGAGAAGTCGAGCACGGTGCGCGGCGGGGCCGGCGCGAAAGTCGGGGTGGCGGCTGCTTGCGGGCGCATCTCCAGCGCGAGCATCATCAAGGCCACGAAAATCGCCAGCAGCGGCAGAATCAGCAGGGTGAGCAGGGTGGGGGAGTGTTGGCGTTGGCTGGACTGTGACTCGTTCATAGAGGATTCTTCAGAATACCCAGTCTTCGCGATCCATTAACTGCTGGAGCTTTAGGCAAGGAATATCAAAATACTCGCAGACGTTCGGAATGCGAGCGCCATTCCGAGGTTTCGCCTCCTCAGTAACTACCGTCCCGCTAACTCGCTTCGCTTGGGCAATGACAAACAGGTCGGCGGCTCGTTTTTTGGGTTTGCCCTTCTTGCTCTGAAGGATCTGTTGGAAGTGACGAATCTCAAGTATGGATATGACAAAGCGAGTCTCTTCATCAGTTGGATCAGGAAAAAACTCAGGGCGCTCCTTTGCCCACTTGTGCGCATTTTCCACTTTCGCGGTATCAGCCAGTTCTAGGAAAACTTCGCGTGTAGACAGAAATTTGCCTTCAATAACGAGTAGATTGAATTTCTGCCACAGACTCGGAAAGTTCTTGGGATAGTAGAACCTAAAAATCTGTGAAAGACTGCTAGTGTCCCAGACATAGGGCTTTGCCGGAAACAGCACTAGCGTTCCCCGAGGAATGTTTGTTCTAGCTTGTCTATTTGCTTTGGCGGGATGTTGAGGTATTCAGCGAGTTCTTCGTCGTCAATTCGCTCCTCGTAATAGCGGCGGAACGCCAATTCAACATAGTCCTCGCCGAGGTAAGCCAGCCTGGTGCGATACGAATCACCACCGCCGCGCTTCTTCTTGTCTAGATGCCGGTTCTGCCACTGTGTGTTTTGTTCTGCAATGAAAGATTCATACTCTGTCTGGGCAATCAATCCCCGGTCACGGAAATTCCGATAAATGACTGTACTGCTGACACGAAATCGCTTTGCTAATCGTTCTGCCTCTTCTCGTGAAGCAGGTGCACCTTGCAGGTCATTATCCAGTGCGGAAGCGGGAACAAGAATCGCATTTGCCAGCGCGTTGCATCGTTTTTCAATTTCTGCATGTTCGTAAATATGTCCGTGCTTGAAAGCGTCGCGTCTGTCTACACCACTTGTCTTATGCAGCAGATGCGCCAATTCGTGAAAGATCGTGAAGATTTGCCGTGTCTTGGCATTTGAATTGTTGACATAAATTACTGGAAACTCTGTGTCGTACAAGCAGAAACCGCAGTAGTTGTCATCGCCAAACGCGTCCTTGAATACTGACACGCCGACCTTGTAGAAAGCGCTGCGCCAGGCTTTCAACGCTACAGCGGCGTTCGTCCAGCCAAATTGATCCTCAAACGAGACGCCGAGATACTCGCGAATGCGCTTTGCTGCTGCCACCAGATTGGTCGTCGGGTGTAGGGGCAAGTCCCTGGCTATCTGTGTTAGTGCAGGATTTCGTCCATTATTGAGTTCGTCAAGACTAATTTGAAATCCACGAGCTTTATGCAGCAGCAGACGAATCCTTGGTGGGATTTCGGCGAACTGCTCTGAGCCCAGTGTGCGGAAGGTCTCCTCAATGGGTGGCCAATCTGGCGGCTCGGGCAAAAGGAAGACCGCCACTGGCAGTTGGAGTTTGTCCGCGATGGCCTCGATTTCACGATATGTAGGTCGATCATCCCCGCGCTCAAAGCCGGAAATATCCACCGAATTGCACTTGGCAGCCAGTTGATCGGCTTTGTAACCCGCCCGTTCTCGCGCCCAAGTCAATACAGACGGTGTAATGGTTATCTTCTCTTTGCGCTTTTTTGCCATTGCAATTGCCCAGACCAAGCCTAGCGCGACTGTATGGCAATTCAGTCAGACTGTCAAATCACGCCTACTCAAACACCCAGCCATCCACATCGCGCGACCAGCCGCTGCAGAGTTCGCTGTCCGCAAAGAAGTTCGCCACTTCGATCTCGCCGTTTTCGACGCTGTCGCTGCCATGCACCAGGTTGCGCCCGATCTCCAGCCCATAGTCGCCACGAATCGTGCCGGCCGCCGCTTCCGATGGTTTGGTCGCGCCGATAGTCATGCGCGCCGCCGAAATAGCATCTGTGCCTTCAAGCGCCAGCACCACCACCGGCGCCGAGGTGATGTAGTCCACCAGCCCGCCGAAGAATGGCCGCTCGCGGTGGACAGCATAATGCCGCTCTGCCAATTCGCGCGAGATTTGCAGCAGCTTCATGCCGATGATTTTCAAGCCTCGCTGTTCAAAGCGTTTGATGATTTCGCCAGTCAGACCGCGTTGTATGGCATCCGGTTTGACAATGATCAGTGTGCGTTCCAAGAGATTGCCTTTCTGTCGCTGTAGATGCTGTTGATGCTCGCCTATCATACTGGCGCGTGGGCAAAATGGGTATGCACAGCCTCGCCAGCGCCAGCCTGACACATCGTCGCGGGCTCTGCTATGATGCGCGGCGCAGGGAAAGGAAAAAACATGAGCGCGGATTTCTGGGCAGACCAGGTCGTCATCGTTACGGGCGGCGCGGGCTTCTTGGGGCGGCATGTCGTCGAAGAGCTACGCGCGCAGGGGGCCGCAAATGTCATCATTGTGCGCAGCGCCGATTATGACCTGCGCCAGCAAGCGTCGGTCGCAGGCCTGTATGCCGACCATCCTGCCGCGAGCATGGTCATTCATCTGGCAGCCAATGTCGGCGGCATCGGCATCAACCGCGAACATCCTGGATTGTTCTTCTATGAAAACCTGATGATGGGCACGTTGTTGCTGGAGTATGCACGGCGCGCCAAGGTCGGCAAGTTCGTCGGTGTCGGCACTGTTTGCAGCTATCCCAAGTTCGCGCCCGTCCCCTTCCGCGAAGAGGACATCTGGAATGGCTATCCCGAAGAAACCAACGCGCCTTATGGCTTGGCGAAGAAAATGCTGCTGGTACAAAGCCAGGCATATCGCCAGGAATACGGCTACAATGCCATTCATCTGCTGCCGGTCAATCTGTATGGACCGCACGACAAGTTCGACTTGCGCGCCTCGCATGTCATCCCTGCCGTCATCCGGAAAATGGTCGAGGCGCACGAACGCGACGCACCTGGCGTGACGCTTTTTGGCGATGGCAGCCCAACGCGCGAATTCCTGTTCGTGCGCGATGCAGCGCGTGGCATCGTGTTGGCAGCGCAGTCCTACAACGGCGCGGAGCCTGTCAACCTGGGTAGCGCTTACGAGATCAGCATCCGCGATTTGGTCGAGCTCATTGCCGAAGAGGTTGGCTTTTGCGGCAAATTGCATTGGGACACCAGTAAACCCAACGGCCAGCCGCGCCGCAAGCTGGATGTATCTCGGGCCGAGCGAGACTTCGGGTTCGTGGCGCGCACCGATTTCCGCGCGGGCTTGCGAGAGACAATTCGCTGGTATCGCGCCAATCGCAGCCTGGCGGATAGCTAGCCTCCGCAGGCAAGACGAATATCCCGCTGCCAGGCCCCAATGCACCGCTTTGGTCAATTTGGGCAATATTTGGTATACTTTCACCACATCTGCTACTATTGATTGTGTCTGCGATACACAACGGAACCGAGCGCCAGCGTCGCGCAAGGGGGTGACACTTTGAGCGTACTATTGGAAGTCAAGGACCTGGTCGTCAGGTTCTATACGCAAGAAGGCACTGTCTTTGCGGTCAATGGCGTGTCCTTCGACCTGGAAGAAGGCGAGACACTGGGCATCGTGGGCGAAAGCGGCAGCGGCAAGAGTGTCAGCTCGCTCGCGCTGATGGGCTTGATTCCCAGCCCGCCCGGCAAGGTCGAATCGGGCACGGTCATTTTTGAAGGGCGCGACTTGCTGCAGCTAAAGCCCGACCAGATGCGCCTCATCCGTGGCAAAGAGATCGCCATGATCTTTCAGGATCCGATGACCTCGCTGAACCCGGTGTTGACGATCGGTACGCAGATCACCGAATCGCTGAAGCTGCACGAGGGCATGAACACCTCGCAATCTCGCAAGCGCGCCGCCGACCTGCTGGACATGGTGGGCATTCCCGATGCCTATCGCCGTCTGGACGATTATCCGCATCAATTCTCCGGGGGCATGCGCCAGCGCGTCATGATCGCCATGGGCTTGTCCTGCAATCCCAAATTGTTGATCGCCGATGAGCCGACTACCGCCCTTGATGTAACCATCCAGGCGCAGATTATCGAATTGGTCAAGCAGCTAAAAGACGAATTCAACATGGCGATGATATGGATCACGCACGATTTGGGCGTGGTCGCTGGCATCGCCGACCGCATTCAGGTGATGTATGGCGGACGCATCATGGAGTCCGGCTCTTCGCACGAGGTTTTTGGCGACAGCCGCCATCCTTATACAGTCGGGCTGCTGGGCTCGCTGCCGCGCCTGGATTCCAGTGGAGAAGAGAAACTGACGCAGATTGAAGGTTCGCCACCAGATATGCGCAACGAACCCGAGGGCTGTCCTTTTGCGCCGCGCTGTGACATGCGCGAAATGCTGCAGCTGGACAAATGCTGGGATCAACGCCCGCCGCTGGAGATCGTTCCCGATTCCACTGGCGCTGTTACACATGTCATATCCTGCTGGGCAGATATCCGCGAAGGGGTAGCCAAACATGTCTAGTCAAGTGATGGAACACACAGCGCGCAAAAGTCAAGCTGATGACGATATCATCCTTTCTGTCACAGGCTTGAAGAAGCACTTCCCCATCTCGTCTGGCATCGTCTTCCAGCGCCAGGTCGGGGCAGTGCGCGCTGTTGATGGCATCAGCTTTGATGTCGTGCGCGGCGAGACCCTGGGCTTGGTCGGCGAATCGGGCTGTGGCAAAAGCACAACCGGGCGCACCATTTTGCAACTCTACCGCCCGACCGAAGGCAGCGTCAAGTTTGAAGGACAAGAACTTTCTACCATGGCCGGCAACGACCTGCGACAGATGCGCCGGCGCATGCAGATCATCTTTCAAGACCCTTTTGCCTCGCTCAACCCGCGCATGACTGTGGGCAGCATCGTCAGCGAACCTTTGCAAATTCATAACATCTATAGCAACAAAAAAGAGCGCCAGCAATATGTCGAGCAGTTGATGGAAAAAGTGGGGCTGAACCCCTACTTCATCAACCGCTATCCGCACGAATTCAGCGGCGGACAACGGCAGCGCATCGGCATCGCGCGCGCCCTGGCGCTGGAGCCCAGCTTCATCGTCGCCGACGAGCCCATCTCGGCGCTGGATGTATCTATCCAGGCGCAAGTCGTTAACCTGATGGAAGAGCTGCAAGACGAACTGAACCTGACCTACCTCTTCATCGCCCACGACCTGAGCATGGTGCGGCATATCTGCGACCGCGTGGCTGTGATGTACCTAGGCAAGATCGTCGAATTGGGTCCTGTAGACGCTGTCTATGACAACCCGCAGCACCCCTATACGCAGGCGCTGCTGTCGGCTGTGCCCGTGCCCGACCCGGGGGTCGAAGAAAGCCGCCAGCGCATCATCATCAGTGGCGACCTGCCCAGCCCAGCCACTCCGCCGACCGGCTGCAACTTCAATACGCGCTGCCCAGTGGCTTTTGACCTCTGCTATCAAGAGCCCGATCCGCCGCTGGTCGAGGTGCTGCCCAATCACTTCGTGAGTTGCCATCGGGTAACATAGGTGCTTGGGGATGAGTGGCGGTGCGATTTCAACGATACAGTTGATGAGTGGATCCGGGTTGACTGCTAGCGGACTGGCGTAAGTATAGGGGTTGCCGTGCTATGCAGCGCAGTTCTGAGATTCGCGGACTCGCCAAGCGTTGGATAATTCATGAATTGCCCAATGCAGTGCATAAAGAGCTTGCAATTGGTCTTCCAGAGTGGGATGGTCGTTTGGATTGCTGGCGCGTGGCGCTCATTCATGAGAACAGCTCCCAAAAGCTATTGGGCGAGATTCAAGTTGATTGTTCTGGAAAGATAAGTAGAGAGCCGTCTCCGTCCATGGTGCTGGAACGGCTAAACATTGCGGTAGCTCAACAGAAGCCGGTACATAAGCGGAAGCGCGGTTCCAGAATCAGCTTTCCTCCGATTGCCAACAAGGTCATTCTCGGAGATTGCAGAACAGTTTTGGCAGAGTTCATGCCCGATAGTATTCAGTTGGTGTTTACTTCGCCTCCATACTTCAATGCCAAGCCAGAGTACACGGAGTACATTGACTACCGTTCCTACTTGGCTGTCTTGCGCGAAGCATTTGAAGCGTGCCATAACATATTGGCTGAAGGCAGGTTTCTTGTCGTCAATGTATCACCAGTTCTGGTACGGCGGACATCTAGGAAGACCGCCAGTAAGCGCTTGCCTATTCCATTTGATCTGCATCCACTCCTTGAAGACATTGGGTTCGAGTTTATCGACGACATTATTTGGCGCAAGCCAGAGGGGGCAGGTTGGCATATCGGGCGTGGGCGAAGATTCGCGGCGGACAGACAACCCCTTCAGTACAAGCCAGTGACAGTAACCGAATATGTATTGGTATACCGCAAAAGGACTGACCGTCTTATCGACTGGAATCTGCGCAATCATCCCGATCAAGACGGTCTCGCGAGGTCGCTTATCTTGGGGGAATACGACAAGACCAATGTATGGGACATTACTCCATCGTATCGTAAAGACCATCCAGCCATTTTCCCCGACGAATTAGTGCGCCGTGTGATTCGATACTATTCATTTCAAGGTGATGTGGTTCTTGATCCATTTGCTGGCAGCGGTACCGTAGGGAGAGTAGCTGCCGAAATGTCGCGCAATTTCGTCTTGGTCGAGAAGCGTGGCGACTATTTTGAAACAATGCGCCGCGAATTGGCAAACAGTTTGTTTGTGAGCCAGGTTGATTTTGACGATCTTCAATATCTTTGGACCTCAGAATGAATGTGCCAAGCCTCTACGATCTTGCAACTGCGCAAGGTCTACGAGAGATAGTCGCTGCCCTGTGTCTTGGTTACAACTATCGCCTGTATACGGAAGGAGAGACGCGAAACCAACTGATTGAGGCATATCGTAAGCTCATCAAAATACTTGCTAGGCTCCCGAAAGACGCCGACTACAGCGCATGGATGGATGCTCTGCGAGTTGAATTGGAAGAATCAGATGGTTCGCTTGAATGGTGGCTACTAGGTTTGGGCAAGAAAACTGCCGATAATCTGGGCATACGGAAGAGTAATCGCTTGCAATTTCTTGAGGAAGTAGGGCAACACCTTTTTGCTGCAACAGAAGGTACGGGTGGACTAGAATTCAAAGATGCAATGTTAATGTTATGGGCAGGCGCTGCAACATTGACCATCCGCGGATCCAGGAAGTCAACTGCGGGCAAGACTCTGGAGCGAGCGTTTCTACGGGCAGCCTTAACACTATTGGGGCTAAAGGAAGGTCGAGATTTCTGGATAAACATGGAAAGAGATGTTGAGGTGCCTCGCGAGGTAGATGCCGAGATCGCTACTCGGCGTGGACGAATCAGGGTTGAAATGGGCTTGATAGCTCAAGGAAACCAAGAGGTTATTGAGGATAAGATCATGCGAGTTGGAACGCGAGGCATGGTCATTTTTGACAAGATAGGTCCACGCTCCAGCGCTTACTTGACTGCGGCGGACAACCAAGTGTCCTTTATCCAAATCAGAAACAATCGCCCTCTAAAGGCGATGTACGACAGCCTGAAGGATGTGGTCGGAGAAAACCTGGTCGAACCGCCTACCGAACATGCTGAAATTCGAAACAGACTCGCGGAGTTGCCGGACGAGTTATTCACTTCAGGATAAATGCCTGTGGGCTCGTAACCCGGTTTACCGATTGCCCAAAGTTCCTAACCAGACTTACGCAACTGCAGTCGCCGCCCCATCAACAATCGCCACGAACTCCTCAGAGTTCAACGTCTCTTGCTCGATCAGCACCGCCACCAGTTCTTCCATTTTCTCGCCTTGAGGCGCATCACGCTGTGGAACAGATAGATTGCGCGCTTTAATTCAAGCGAGACAATATCCGTCGCAACTCGACGTCGCTGATGTCTGCTTGGTCCGTTTTTGAGTAAATGCAGATTAGCAGGATATCGGTCTCGCTTGGTATGTAATAGAGTGCGCGAAACCCACCTCTCTTTCCTCTCCGTGCCGATGGGTTAGGGAGCCGGACTTTGCGCACAAAGGCAGCGACATTTGCTACAGTGTCGCCGGGAAGTTCGCCATTCTCCAGCCTGGTTATCAGTTCGTCTACGACCTGTTCGACCGCCGGAAACTTGCTAACGAGCCGTTTGTACTGTCGTCTGAATATCGGTGTTGTGTCAACCCGCTTGCGCATCAGTCTCTTGTTCTAACTCGCGCCGGACTTCGCGCAACACTTGCCGGGCAGGCATAGTCTCGCCGGACAGCGCCTGCTTCCAACTGATCGCGAGTTCTTCAAGGAGTTGTTCCTTAGTTGGCTCGTCGATGTCCTCGTCTAATGCGGGCGCGTCCAATTGCCGTGCTGGCGCCAACACTGTTTCGTTCTCGCGATCTGCCATCGTCTACCTCTCATCAACTAGCCGCTGTCACAGTGTATTGATTTCGCGTGCGCTGAGCAAGCAGTGTGTGAATCTTTCCCCACCCTAGCCCACAGCCCCATCAACAATCGCCACGAACTCCTCAGAGTTCAACGTCTCTTGCTCGATCAGCACCGCCACCAGTTCTTCCATTTTCTCGCGCCTCGCGGTCAGCAGATCCTTCGCGCGTTGGTAGGCTTGCTGCAAGATGCGCTTGACTTCGTCATCAATCTGCTGGGCATAGTGCTCGCTATAATCGCGCTGTTCGCTGATTTCGCGCCCGAGGAAGACCGCCCCGCCGCCATTGCCATAAGCTCGCGGTCCCAACAGGTCGCTCATGCCAAACTGCGTGACCATCGCCCGCGCCATCCGTGTCGCCTGTTGCAGGTCGTTGCTGGCGCCCGTGGTGAACTGGTTGTAGATGATCTCTTCGGCTGCGCGTCCGCCCATGGCCGCCACGATATCGTCTTCGAACTTTTCGCGCGTGATCAACATATCATCGCCATCGGGCAGCGGCATGACATACCCACCCGCCCGTCCGCGCGACACGATGGTGATCTTGTGCACCGGGCTGGTGTTCTCAAGAAGATGGAAGAGCAGGGCGTGCCCGGCTTCGTGAAAGGCGACCTTCTCTTTTTCTTCGGGCGTGATGACGCGGCTGCGGCGTTCGGGACCCATGACCACGCGCTCCATCGCCTCTTGCATCTCGGTCATGGCGATCTTGTTCTTGTCGCGTCGCGCAGCCAGGATAGCCGCCTCGTTGACCAGATTCTCCAGGTCTGCGCCGCTGAAGCCCGCGGTGATCTTCGCCAGCGCTTCGACATCGACATCACCAGCCAGCGGCTTGCCACGCGAATGCACCTTGAGGATGTCTTGGCGTCCGCGCACATCGGGATTGTCCATCACCACCTTGCGGTCGAAGCGCCCCGGACGCAGCAGGGCGGGGTCGAGGATGTCCGGGCGGTTGGTGGCCGCGATGATGATGATGTTGGTGTCGTTGTCGAAGCCGTCCATCTCCACTAAGATCTGGTTGAGCGTCTGCTCGCGTTCGTCGTGGCCCCCGCCCAGCCCAGCGCCACGATGCCGCCCGACCGCGTCGATCTCATCCACGAAGACGATAGCCGGCGCTTCGGCTTTGGCCCGCTCGAACAAGTCACGCACACGGCTGGCGCCCACGCCAACGAACATTTCAACAAACTCTGAGCCCGAGATGCTGAAGAAGGGCACACCCGCCTCGCCAGCCACAGCCCGCGCCATCAAGGTCTTGCCAGTGCCGGGCGGTCCCACCATCAGCACGCCTTTGGGCACGCGCGCGCCCAGGCGAATGAACTTCTCTGGCTCTTTGAGGAATTCGACGATTTCCTTGAGGTCTTCTTTGGCTTCGTCTGCGCCGGCGACATCTTTGAAAGTAACTTGCGGACGTTCCATATCGCGGGCGACGCGTGGTTTGCTGCGTCCAAAGCTCATAGCCTGGTCTTGTCCGGCGCGCATAGAACGCATCATGCGCCACAAGAACCAGACGATGATCAGAATCGGCACCACGCCCAGCAAGATCTGAAAGATGATGCTGGTGGTTTCGTCGGCCGGCTCATAATAATAGTCGATGCGGTCGCGCGCGCTGGCAGAAACGCCCAAGGTCTCCATGACAGTGAAGAAGTCCGATGTCGGGTTCTTGTAGACAATCTCGCTGCGACCATCGGTATAGGTCACTTGCAGCTCCATGCCGCCTTTTTCGATGACGCGCTCGACACTGCCTCGCCGAATATCGTCCGCCAGCCGATTCATGGGCGTCGAGTTGCCAAATTGCACGGCTGCGCGGCTGTTGAACACCAATAGGAACATCGCCAGCACGACCACGCCGACCACGATCCAGACGCGCTGCGAATTGGGGCTGCCAAATGGCGACTTGCCGCCATCGCTATTCTTCTTGCTGTCTTTGCCGCCTTCCGAAACATGCCGGGGTGGCTCTTGCCGATTGTTCATATGGGAAGCTCCGTCCTTGAATACGCGGCGGCGGGGGCGTTTTGCCTTTTCGCCTCACTATAAATGACCCGCGCGGCCCCGAAAAGGTGATAAAACAGCCCGGATTGCCAGACGATACCGTCCTGGAGGCAATATAAAGACAGCTTGCAGTCTGATTTGGCGTAAATTGCCTTTGATTTGCCACCGCATTTTCAGCAAATTTTCTGCGCAGGACTATAATGTACACTGTGTCGTAGGATAAAAGCGTGCCAACTATCATGGAATCCCCCCCCC
>MPMG01000015.1 GCA_002238485.1 Chloroflexi bacterium bin20
ATCCTGATCGGCTATGTTCTGATGAACAGGGTTAAGGCAGTTTAGCAATGCGGCGGACGATAGATGTTCCTTTGCGCTTGGGCGCAAATTCGTTTAGGCGCTTTGCGGGGCTAGAACAAGTAAGCCCCCCCCCCCCCCGTAATATCTAGCAATAATAGCGCTTCACTTCATTTTCGCTGCACCCCTCTAATCAAATCCCGTTCTCAAAGCTCACTGACCGGCATGCCGCCTGCTTCGCGCGCGGAGCCTTGGCGCTGGTCCCGGGTCGGCTGTGGGAGCGGCTTTGAAAATCGTCAATCGGCATAGTTGAATCGAAGGAGATCGAACATGTACGGAAGGATTAGGAAGGGGATCATCATGAAGGCTAGATTACTGCTCGTTGTTCTGTTGTTGCTGGCGCTGCAGGTCGTCGCCTCGGCGCAAGTGTTTACCGATGAAAAGCTGGAGATCTATAACATGTTCTATTATCGCGCCGATGCTTACTCGGAGTGCGACCTGCTCAGGGATCAGTGCGAATCCAGCGTATTCAAGGGTGATATCAGTGTTCTTGTAAACCTGAATTATTTCGACTTCAGGGGGCGGCGAGCGATCAACGTTCATGGGCAAGAAGCTGATTATGATCCCAACATGCATAATAGATCCCTGAGCGCAGTCAGACACTTGCAAAGCGGAACCGCCGACAACTCGCATCCTATGGCCTGGCCGGAGCCGCCAACGCATCTTCGGTTAAGTTGGACTCAGATGGACTACTGGGATACTGGCAAACCCAAATGGCCTGGTAAAAACGCAAGTCCGCGCGGCGCTCGAGGCACCATGATCATTCAGTCGCAGGAGAGCATCGCTTTTGGCGGTTTCTCCTTCACAATCCCTGTCAAGAAAAAGAAAGACCACCATCTGTACATGCGCGTCCGGGCTTTTTACGCCGATGGCAGCAAGGGACCCTGGCTTTACGCGGCATTGTACGGGAAGGTGTCTGTCGACAGCCACAAGACAGATGACTGCTTAACCGCCTGGCTTACCAACGGCTCGGACTGTCTGGATCGGGTCTATCCCTGGCCTTCCTCGATGGCGTCAACCGAGTAGCCATCGAATGACGTCAGTCGTCTTGGCGCTGGTCGTTCCAACGCAACCGAAGCCCCCTGTTGTCCGCCGCCGCGCAGCTCGCCAGGGGGCTTTTGCTTTTCAGCGCGTCGGCGGTGTTAATTATCAACATTGCCGACTGCACCTATTGCATCGCCTGGACATGTTAGGTTTCGTTCCGGTAAATCCCAGCCTTCCCCCCACCCGCTGTCGCCTGAGCGGGTAGAGCCATATGTCCAAGGCCCGTTTTTCTTGCCGTTGTAAATCGGGCGAACACGGACTTCCAAAGTATCGCCGAAAGGCACGCAGATCTGATCCGTTATGAACAAACTCATGTGCCCCTGATCAGCATTGTAGAATATCATGTCGGGGACGGGCTGGTGCTCAATGTAAAGGTTGCCTCGGTTCAGGCGATTAGCCTTTTTGTGGCTTCGCCATTTGCCGTCTTGCAGCCTCCAGCTGATTCTGTAGCCGTCAGGTCTTTTTTTCGGGCTATTCTGCCCATCCATTGCGGTCAAAAGGACATAGAACCAAGACGAGCTGCACTGAGGTGTATGGCACTCTTCGCCCGCCACGTATATCCCGTGAATTTTCTTTGGGCTTTCGTTAGCAGGGGCGTCATGCGCTGCGACGGGGTGGAGCACAGTAAGCAACAGCAACAGCAGAACCGCGATTACTATTCTTGTCTTCATGATGAATCCTTTCCTTGTCTGATCGATGCCCAACAGTGAATTACATTACCCCTGCCCGCCGGCAGCAAAAGCAAGACCAGCGCGGCGATTAGCAGCTTGAACGCGAATGTGGATTGGAAGTGAAACGAAGCGGAATTGTTACGTGATATTACAGGGGGGGGGGGGGGGGCTTGCCAGCATTCATCTTTCGATACGCCATTCTTGCCTGGAAGATGCCATGTGGGCAAGCGCTTGTCTTGGAACGCATAGATAAAATACCTGTCTTATCGCATATTTTTCCATTGTAATGCCATTTTCTGGCTTGTCAAGGAATTGCTGGATTAAGACCCTCCTCGGTCCCCCCCGACAGGTCAGGGGGAGGCAAGGAAACACGCGGATTTCTACGCATGTCGGGGGATGGGGAACGGCCCCGCATACACGAATATAGACACTCCCATCGCCCCTGTCTTTTGCGCAGGCGCACGCTTTGTGGTCAAATGCAGACGACAGCCAGCACAGGATCCCCCGCATGAGAATCGACCGCGTTCGCGCCATCCATGTCCGCGCGCAATGGGATTATCACGAGCCTGTTGCCGAAGCCCACCTCGCCAGCCCGGCCGCCATCTATCCCGAGCTGGCTGGCAAGGTCAACTGGCCCGTCGATCCAGCTGGCGGGCCGCCCTACGAAATCGACAGGCGCTTTCTGCTGATTGATACTGACCAGGGCATGACCGGCATCTGTGGCGCGCTCGGCGACGAAGATTGCGCCATCATCAAACGCAGCTTTGCCAACCTGCTGATCGGCGAAGACCCGCATGCTGTCGAACGCATCTGGGACAAGATGTACCGCCATGCCATTCACGGCCGCAAAGGCGCTGCCATGATGGCGCTGAGCAAGGTCGACCTGGCATTGTGGGATCTCAAAGGCAAGCTGCTGGGCGCGCCGGTCTATCAGCTGTTGGGCGGGCCGACTCGCAGCAAAATCAAGGCCTACGCCTCCATGCTGGGTTATTCGGTAGAGCCGAACAAGGTCATCGAGCGCACTCGACATGTTGCCGCGCAGGGCTTCAGCGCCTTCAAGTGGTTTTTGCCGGGCGTGCCACAGGATGGCGAAGCGGGCATTCGCCGCAATCTGGCCATCATCCGCGCCGCCCGCGAAGCTGCGGGGCCCGATGCCGATCTCATGTTTGATGCCTGGAGCAGCTGGAATGTGCCTTTCACCCAGCGCATGATCGAGCTGTCCGCTCCCTATCGCCCGACCTGGTTCGAAGAGCCGGTGCTGGCCGACCTCATCCCCCAATATGCCGAGCTGCGGCGTGGGGCGCGTGGCGTCTTCATCAGCGGCGGCGAGCATGAATATACGCGCTGGGGCATCAAGGCGCTGCTGGATGCGCAAGCCGTGCATATCTTGCAGCCAGATGTAACCTGGGCGGGCGGCCTCAGCGAAATGACCAAGATCTGCGCGCTGGCATCGGCTTATGCCATCCCTGTCATCCCGCATCATGGCGGCTGGGCATCCACGCACTTGATCGCCTCGCAAGCTATCACCACCTGTCCCATGCAAGAATGGCTCTTCCTGGCTGGCAGGCCCGACAATGTCTTTTACAAGCACAAGCTCGTGCCTGTCGATGGGCATATTCACCTGCCGAGCGCGCCTGGGCTCAGCATGGATATGGCGGACGGGCTGGATGTGCTGGAAGAAAGCGTGCTGGCTGGCTAGGCGGTGACATCCTTGCCCCGCGCCTGGCAACTTCCGCCACAAACCGAGCCGCCCCACGCGCTCCTCTCGACCATCGGCGGGCGCCCAATCGTGTCGGGGCGGCTGGCGCGCATGGGCATCAGCGATCCTGCCGCCGCTCGTCAATTCCTCGATCCCGCGCAGTACAATCCAGCGCCAGCCAGCGGTCTGCCCGATATCGAGCCAGCTGTGTCCCGCCTGCGAAAAGCCATCCGCCAGCGAGAGCGCATCCTGGTCTGGGGCGACTTTGATGTCGATGGCCAGACAGCTGCCGCCTTGCTCTATGCTTCTCTCAGCCAGCTGGGCGCGCGCGTCGACGTGCATCTGCCCAACCGATTCCGCGAAGGGCATGGCATTCATCTGGCGACTCTGGGGCGCCACTTGAAAAACGGCTTTGACCTGCTGTTGACCTGCGATACTGGCGTTGACGCGCACCAGGCGGTCAAGCTGGCTGCCCAGCAGGGCGTCGATACCATCATCACCGACCACCATGCGTTGCCAGAGCGGCTGCCCGCTGCGCTGGCTGTCGTCAATCCGCGCCGCCTGACCGAAGGACACCCCCTGCGCGATTTGCCCGGCGTCGGCGTAGCCTACAAGCTCATCCAGGCGCTGGAACCAGAAATCGCCGCTGCACATGTCGATCTGGTCGCGCTGGGCATGGTCGCCGATGTCATGCCGTTGCTGGGAGAAAACCGCTATCTGCTGCAACTCGGGCTGGCACAGCTGCGGTCTCATCCGCGCACTGGGCTTCGCGCCATCCTGCAGCGCGCTCACATTGATGCCGCCACGCTCAACGAAGGACATATCGGTTTTGCCATCGCGCCACGCCTGAATGCCCTTGGCCGAGTCACAGACGCCAACCCGGCCATTGAGCTGCTGACCACCGCCGACATGGACCGCGCTATGAGCCTGGCCGGCAGCCTGGAAGAAGCCAACGCCCGCCGGCGATTCTTGTCCAACCAGGTCTATGCCGCCGCCATCAAGCAGATCGAAGCCGAACCGCATCTGTTGGACTATGCCGCGCTCGTCTTGCATCATCACGAATGGCACAGCGGTGTCATCGGCATCGTGGCCAGCCGCCTGGTGGAAGAATTCGCTTTGCCCACTGTGCTGCTGTCTGCGCCCGCGGACGAACTGGCGCGAGGCTCGGCGCGGTCGATAGCCGGGCTGGATATCATGGCGGCGCTGCGGCAGACGCAAAACCTGCTGCACACATTCGGCGGGCACAGCATGGCCGCGGGGATGAGCCTGCGCGCGCAAGCCATCAGCGACTTTCGGCGGGCGCTTTCACGAGCGGTGCGCGGACTGGGCGGCGCGCCAAAAGCCCCACCTCTGCCCATCGACGCCTGCCTGGGCCTGCCCGAAATCACAGCCGAGCTGACGGAG
Source organism: Chloroflexi bacterium bin20 (assembly GCA_002238485.1). Lineage (GTDB taxonomy): Bacteria > Chloroflexota > Anaerolineae > Aggregatilineales > Phototrophicaceae > UBA6055. The sequence goes on from MPMG01000015.1 coordinate 4,876, forward strand.
GAAATTGAAGGCCTGGCGCCATTTGGGCAAGGCAATCCACCCATGACCCTGCTGACGCGCGGCTTGACATTGGTCAGCCAAAGTGGCTTGGGGCGGCGCGGAGATCATCTGCAACTGACCGTCGCCGACCAAGCCGACAACCGACAACGCGTCATCTGGTGGCGCGGCGCGGGCAAGACGCTGCCCAGCGGAGCCTTCGACTTGGCATATACCCTGCGCAGTAGCCACTATCGAGGGCAGCGCGAAAACCTGGTCGAATGGCTGGACTGGCGCGAAAGTCCGAGAACGATCCCCGAATTGCGATCGGCCGCTCCCAAGCTGCTATACATAGACTATAGATACAGTGCAAATGCCCGAGCCGATCTTGCGCGTGCTCGCGAGCAATATCCCGCCGCGCAAGTCTGGGCAGAAGGCGCGCAAATGCCAGATTGTGTTACGCGCTTGCAGCTTGTGCCCGGCGAGACCTTGATCGTCTGGACAATCCCGGCTTCGCGCGCGATCTGGCAGGCGGCTCTGGACACGGTCAATCCATCGCGGCTGGTTGTATTTGCGGCTCGCCCAGCTTGGGCGCGTCCCAATGCCTTTCTGGCGCGCCTGTATGGCATGGCGAAATATGTGGTCGCCCAGCGAGATGGCGCTGCGGATATGCAAGAGCTGGCGGTGGCGCTGGGAGATCGGGCGCTGGCGGTGCAAGCCGGTTTGCATTTGCTGCGCGCCCAGGGCAGGCTGGAGCATGACGGGGCTGCCGATGGCCTGCTGCGGCTGCGGATGATGCAGACCGGGCCGGATGAAAAGCTCTGCGACAAATGGCGGGCGCGCCTGAACCTGATCTTGCGAGAGACGCGCGCCTACCGCGATTATTGGCGTCTGCATGCGCTGGATGATTTTGTGGCGGTCAAGCCAAATCGTTAATCACCCGCTGCCACGCCATGTTACAATCCGCCGCAAACAAGCCTGGGGAGGCGCCTGATATGTCTTTTGCGCAATCCGTATCCTGGTGGTGTTATGAGCGGCGCGGCATAGACGAAAACGACTTGCTGCGCGAAATCAAAGCGGTCGGATACAGCGCCGTCGAGTTGGCGCCAGTCCACAAATTTTCACTAGTGCGCGATCATGGCTTGCGCATCGCCGCCCATCAGTTGCATGTGCCGCTGGAGCAGGGCATCAGCCACAGAAAATACTGGGACGACATCCAGCGCCAGGCGGACGAGTCGCTGAAGATGGCGCAGGAATGGGATATCCCCTACCTCATCTGTTTCAGCGGCAATCGCGAGGGGCTGGACGACCAGCAAGGGGCGGAAAATGCCATCCGTCATCTCTCGCAGTTGGCGAAGTCGGCCGAAAGCGCCGGCATCACCCTCATCCTGGAGCTGCTCAACAGCAAGGTCGATCATCCCGACTACCAGTGCGACAAGACAGCCTGGGGCTTGCAGGTGGTATCGGCAGTCAATTCGCCGCGCGCGCGCCTGCTATATGACATTTATCACATGCAGGTGATGGAAGGCGACATCATCCAGACCATACGCGACAATCACCAGTGGATCGACTATTACCACACAGCCGGTGTGCCCGGACGCAACGAGATTGATGATTCGCAGGAGCTCTATTATCCCGCCATCTGCCGCGCCATTGCAGAGACGGGCTTTACGGGCTATCTCGGGCAAGAATTTGTGCCGACCGGCGACTGGCGTTCCGCGCTGCGCGAGGCATACCAAATCTGCGCTGTGAAATGAAACCCCTGCAGGCCGTCTGCAGGGGCTAGGTGTATGGTCTCAGCGGCTCAAATCAATACGAGCCACGATGCGGGAAGCGCCGCCAGATGCCAGCCGGCTTCTTCACTTCTTGCAGCAGCGCGATGCCAGCCACGATCACCGCCATGCCTGCCAACATGGTATCGGTAATCTCCTCGTTGAGCGCCACGACGCCGCCCAAGCCCGCCACGATCGGGATGATATACGAAGCCATGACAGCCGCCGTCGCGCCGAATCGCTTGATATTGTAGAAAGACAGCATGAAACCTAAAAATGTGCCCACCAGCGCCGCATAGCCCAGCGCCATCACGCCCGCGCCATCTACTGCGCTCACATCAAAGCCCACCGTCAGCAGCGACAGCGGCAGCGCCACCAGCCCAGTCGTGAACATGCGGATGCTGCCCACATCCCAGGCGTTGTATCCGCGCAGGTTTTTGCGCGCATAAATCACCATCACCGACGTGAAAACCATGCCCACGCCCACCAGCAGGTAACCGACCGGCAGTGTCTGCTCGACATCGGGCAAGCCGTCTTCGCCACTCAATGCCAACAGCAGCGCCCCGCCCAGCGCCAAGCCGACGCCCAATGCCTTGCGTCGCGTCAGCAGCTCGTCGGGCAAGACGAAATGCGCCAGGCAGATCGTCAGCGCCGGGCCAGTCGCCAGCAGCAGCGATGACACGCCGCTGGATTGATATTGCAGGGACGAAATGACGCAATACATGGGCACAGCCGTGCCAAATACCCCCAGCAAGCCCGCCCGCCACCACAATGTTCGGTCGCGCGGCAGTCGCTTGCCCGCCAGAAAATACACGACAAGGCACAGCGCGCTGGCAAAGAGCATGCGCAAAGCGATATAGGTTGACGGGTCGAATTGTCCGACGCTGAAGCGCGAGGCGACCATCGACGAGCCAAAAAAGAAGCCCAGCAGCGCCACAAAGGGCAACGCGGCGATTTTCAAAAGGATTCCTTTGACTGCGCTATTGTGTGTAAGTCGGGCATCTTATCACAGAGATACAGAAAATCCGTATAGAGGCGATTGCCAGGAGTGGTGAATTTGCTGGATACAGGCACCCCCCTCGGTCCCCCCGACAGGTCAGGGGGAGGCAAAGCACACGCGGATTCTGTCCACAGGCTGGAGAGAGATTTAGGGTGGGGAAATGAGGGACATATCAACACCTTCACCACTCCCCGATTGCCCTGATGTGCGCTGGCTCTGTGGCGAAACCGATCAGCCATTAACCTGGAAGAGCTCGACCACTTCGCCGCCAGGACCCTCAAAAAAGGCGATGGTCACTGGCAAATGCCCCAACTGTACATCTTTCAACTCAACTGTCACAGTCATGCCAGCCGCCCGCACCCGTTCCAACGTTGCCGCGATATCGGTGCAGGCCAGCGCGAAGTGAAAGACGATATTGCCCTTCGCGTCTCGAACAGGCTCTTGCCCGGGCAGCGGCTCAAACAGCTCAAGGTGGCTGCCATCGCCGATATCCAGCATGCAGATGCGCCGTCCGCCGCCGTCCCATTCGACCGTCTGGCTCATGCCAAGCACATCGCAATAAAAGGCTTTTGAGGCCGCATAGTCGCGCGTCTGGATGGCGATGTGGTGGCTGCCCAAACCGGGCGCAAGCTGATTCTTCGTTCCCACTGGCATCTGTTTTCTCCCTGTTGATCTTGGCGAAACTTGCACAAAGCGCTTTCGTGTCTAGCCGTCCTCTTCACGCGCATTCCACAAGTCGGCGCGCGCCATAAACACAGCATGGTTGGCTGCCCAGTCTTCATAGCCGATGCGCTGATTGTCGGTCAGCCAGTTGATCTTGTCATTCAGGCAAGCCAGCAAGTCTACCTCGTCGACATCCAGGCTGAAGCCGCCATATTCGACCAGGTCGTCCAGCGCGCTGACCACCAGCGCTCCATCGGAAGTGACGGCGGCTGTGCTGTTGCCGACCTGCCCGCGCGCGACCACATCAATCTGCCCGGCCAGCAAGGCGGTTATGAGTTCGCTTTCTCCTGTGTCGCCGCCCATATAAATTATCTGGGGCATGCTGTCGTCGGGCGGCTCTATGCTGGTTCGCTGCGCCAGACCGGCAGTTTCACGAGCCGGCGTGATGACAAAATCTTCGCTGCCATCGGCGATCACGCTGCCTTGCGGACTATGCACAGTCGCGCCAGCTGCCAGCAGTCCCTCAGCATCGACCAAGCCAGTCAATTCCAGCAGGCGGAACTCGCCCGTCGTGCCCGCCAGCGCCCCCGCACGCACCTGGCTGCTGAGCGAGTCATAGCTGTTAAGACGCTCGGCATCTTCGGCGCGCGCCAGCAGCGACTGCCGAAAAGTTACATGCCCGTCTGTGAAGGCGATCTGCTCTTCGCCATCGGCATCATAACGCCGCGAATCCAGGATGGTGATGCCGCCGCCAACGATATCATAGTCGGGACTGGCCGAGCGCAGCCAAATCTCGTCCCAAAGCGCGATACCCTGACGCGTGAATGACAAACCGGCCTCATCCAGGCTTTCAAGCGCGTTGAGCAAATCGGCTTCGTAGCCCAACTGCGTATCAAAGTCGGGCGAATCAGGGTCGGTATCGGCGCTGTAGCTGACGGGCTCGAAGAAGGCATAAAAGCCCACGCTGAGACTGCGGTCGGCGCAGGGCAGCATGGCATCGTCAGCGGCGCCCGCCGGCAAGCAGAGCAGAACGAGCGAGAGCAGAATCAGCAGCGAGCGAAGCATGTCACCATCTCCTTTGGGATTCGTCCGACTATACCAGTTTGCGCGACAAAGCGATACCTCGCAGCGACGGGGGAGTGGTGAATTATGGATATGCGACTATTGTGAAAGCCGCAAAGGTTTTACCACCGGGTACACCGAGATTGTTTCACAAGATTGCGCTACCTTCATAGTTCACTGATTTCATCACTCCCGCGACGGCTGTGGCTATGGGCCTGGCTGTTGGCGGGCTGGCGGTCGGGCTGCTATTGGGCGCGGTGGTCTGCCTGGCTGTCGTGGCTGCTTTGGATGACAGCCGCAGTATCAGAAGCGCTCGCCGTGGCGCTGTGCCAGAGCAAGTCTTTCAGCTGGGCATCGATCACGAATACATCATCGAGCGCCTGGACGAGATGCAGCGCGACATCGACACGATCAAACAGGCCAGCGCCGGCGACACAATCACGCTGGCCGAATACTGGGGCGAGCCGCGACACGATGACTGAGCGCCAGAAAGAAACAGCGCGCTAGTTTGCTACTTGTATGTTCTGCTCGTTTCCTGGCCAGTGTGCGTTATCTCTGTTCGGGTGCCGGACGAGTGGTCAAATCTGACAACCGAGCCGTCCGGTAAGGTGACGATGGTGGAGTTTGTCCCAGTGATGGCGGTTATTGTTGTCCCGTCAGGGTAATGGGTTGTTATCGCGGAATGTTCGAAAAATGGCGTCTGGGTTGTTGGGAGCGGTTCGTTATTTCCTGATCTCGTCCCTCGTGGCGGGTGGTCAACTGTCCTCGTTGTTGTTGAGACCGTTTTACTAACGTCATCAAGAGTACTGGCAAGCCAGCCCAGATTGTTTCGTGTCCATGTCGTGCCATGGCGATATACATACCATCCCGCTTGCCAGTCGAGATCGTTGACGCATATGCCAGCCCATCCTCCGTCAGCCGTGTTGAGGAGGCACATGTTGTCGATGTCGTCGGCATTGGACAGGGAAGCCGCGAAGGGCATCAACAGACAGATCACAAGCAAGGCGCGCAACTTCATGATGATTTCCTTTTCAGTTTCGATTGACGAGAATGCTGTTTTGAATGCGCAGCGGGCAACTGGAGTGAATGTGGTTGAATAAGCCATCGTTTCCGGTTGCGGAGTTGTTGCGCGATATTACAGGGGGGGGGGGGGGGGGGGGGGTGCGCTTGCCAGCGTTCATCTTTGGATACGCCATTCTTGCCTAGAAGATGCCATGTGGGCAAGCGCTTGTCTTGGAACGCATAGATAAAATACCTATCTTATCGCACATTTTTCTATGATAGTGCCATTTTCTAACTTGTCAAGCTTTTGCTGGAAAGGGAGTGGCGACTCTTGGGCGACGCAAATATCGCCCCTGCCAATGACTTGATGTCCACAGATTTCCGCACTCCCCAGCGCCAGTGCATCGCTGATTGACAGGCGCGGCGGGCTGGGCTATAATCAGCTACCGCAGCTTTGTCTGTATGCTGCAACTGAGAAAGGAGCCCGGCAAAAGCGAGCTACCTTTCGCGGCATTCCACTTCCGAAGTTCGACTCACACAATGGAGAGAGCAACATGCGTAAAATCTTGGCACTACTCGTAATTCTGACGCTGCTCATTTCTGCGGTTCCGGCGCTATCGCAAGATATGGTCGAACTGCGCATCCGCTGGTACAACGATGGCAACGAGGGCGAAGTCTTGCGCGACCTGCTCGATCGCTATGAGATGGACAACCCGGGCCTCAGCATTGAGATTGACACCGTGCCCTACTCCGCCATTCTGGAAAACCTGCCGCTCGACCTGGCAGCCGGCGAAGGACCCGATATGGCGCGCGTAACCGACCTGGGTGGCCTGGCGGAATACTACCTGGACATGACGCCTTATCTGAGCGATCCCGCCTATTGGGAAGAGAACTTCGGTCCTTTCCTCAATTGGAAACGTCTGCCCGGCGACATGAGCAGCATCCCTGGCTTCATGACGCAGCTGACCATCACCGGCCCCTTCATCAATCGCACGCTCTTTGAGCAGGCGGGCGTCGATGTGCCCAGCGATATGTCCGATCAGGTAACCTGGGACGAATGGGCGGCGGCATCGGTCGCGGTTGCAGAAGCGCTGGAGATCCCTTATCCGATGGCGATGGACCGCAGCGGCCACCGTTTCGCTGGTCCCGCTATCAGCAGCGGCGCAATGTACTTCGATGACATGGGCCACCCGACCGTCATGGACGAGGGCTTCCGCAGCATGGCTGAGACGTTCGTCAACTGGCACCTCGATGGCACCATGCACCCCGAGATGTGGCCCCTCAGCGAAGGCTATGCCGGCGCGAACGAAGAATTCGCCAATGCCGAACTGGTCTTCTACATGTCCGGCAGCTGGCAGGTTGGGCAGTTCAGCGAGCAGATCGGCGACGCCTTCGACTGGCAGACAGTCCCCAACCCCTGCGGCCCCGGTGGCTGCACCGGTATGCCCGGTGGCGCGGCGCTGGTCGGCATCGCTTCGACAGAGCATCCTGAGGAAGTCGCCGCCGTGATGGAATACCTGGCATCGCAGGAAGTCTTGGGCGAATTCGCTGCTCGCACGCTCTTCATCCCGGCGCATGCGGGATTGTCGGCCAGCGGCGTCGACTTCGACACGGACTTGCAATTGGCGAAAGATTCCCTGGGTGTCTTTGTCGGGCAAGTGGGCACGCTCGAGCAGACCGCCTTCGACCTGCAAGCCTACGGCAACAACCGCACGGTCTTCAACGCAAGTCGCGATCGTCTGACGCAGGCGATGGTGGGCGAACTGACGCTGGATGAAGCGATCGCGCGCATCCAGGACGATATTGATACCGCGCTGGCCGAACAGGGCTAGATCGGTAGCAATCAGAACGAATTTCTCCTTGCAGGCAATCGTTCACAACGAACGGTTGTCTGCAGCCTGTCCCAGTGGGCAAAGCTAGTCGATAACGACGGATCGCATGGCGACCTCCCCCAGCCCAGCCAATCGCAATGTGCCGCAGATGCGCTTGTTTGTCTGGCTAGACCCGCTGACACGCCCGCTCTTGCTGCTGCTTGTTTCAGCTGTCGACCGCGTGCTGACACCTATCCAGCGGCGCGTCGGCATTGACAAAATGGGCTATTTCTTCGTGCTGCCAAACTTGCTCATCTTTGGCATTTTTGTTTTATTCCCCATGCTGCTCAACTTTTATTACGCCATGACAGGCGGCACAAAGCTCTTCCCAGAAGACCGTCCCTTCATCGGCTTGGGCAACTTCAACAACCTCTTCGATTGTGGCGATTTCCTTTCGCCCAACAGCTGCCAGGAAGATCTGTTTTGGCGCGGCATCTTCAACACCATCCAGTTCGTGGTCTTCCAGGTCAGCGGCATCGTGGTCTTTTCGCTGCTGACGGCGCTGGTGCTGAATCGCAAGATCGTGGCGCGCGGCTTCTTTCGCAGCGTCTTCTTCTATCCCGTACTGCTGTCGCCGGTGGTGGTCGCCTTGATCTGGAAGTGGGTCTTGCAGCACGAAGGAGTGCTCAATGCCATCGTTGAGATCTTCGGCGGCGAAAGCACGCGCTGGTTGCTGGATACGAACTGGGCGCTGTTTTGGGTGGTCTTCGTCAGCGTCTGGGCCTTGATGGGCTTCTATACGTTGATTCTGTTGGCTGGCTTGCAGTCTATCCCGCCCGAGCTCTACGAAGCCAGCTCGATAGACGGCGCAAACAATTGGCAAGACTTCCGTTTCGTGACCATGCCGCTGCTGATGCCGACCATGTTTGTGGTGCTGGTGCTTTCGTTGATCCGCGCTGTGCAGATGTTCGACCAGATTTATGTGCTCACCGGCGGCGGACCGGGCACGCGCACGCAACTGCTCGTGCAATATATCTATACGACTGGCTTTTCCAACCAGATTCAGCTTTTTGGCTTGTCGGCGGCTGCCTCCATGGTGCTGGGCATCACGTTGCTGATCTTGACATTGCTGCAGCTGCGCCTGGGCAATCAGTCGAGCCTGGCATAGGACGCGGATTATGGCAGCCGAGCGCATGACAATCTCGCAATTCTTGTCCAAGCGCCGTGGACGCCGCCGCCCCGATACGTCCGACCTGCTGACCTATTTGTACCTGACAGTCGGCACGATTTTGATGTTTGGTCCCGTGTTGTGGCTGGTGGCATCGTCTTTCAAAACGCAAGCGGGCTTGGTGAAATATCCGCCGCCGCTGCTGCCGTATCAGCAAGTACAGGTGGAGGTGGCCGGCTTTGACAAAGCGCTGCCGCTCTACGAAGTGACTTTGGAAGACGGCAGTACCCAAGAGATGGCGCAGATCCGCCGCGTGGGCATCGAGGCGCGCATGGTCGACCCCGCCAATCCCGAAGCCGGCGAAATCACGGTAAACATCCGCCAGCGCACGCCGGTCGAAGAAGTCAAGCTGGCTTGGGAAAACTATCTCGATCCGCTGATTGAGCTGGACAATTTCGACTTCTTCACCTACCTGAAGAACAGCATCATCGTAACCAGCGTCGCCACTGCCATCACCCTGGTCATCAACAGCATGGCGGCATTTGCGCTGAGCAAATATCAGTTCAAAGGGCGCGATGCCATCTTCGTGCTCTTCATCTCGACCTTGATGATCCCCATCACAGTGATTTTGGTGCCGGTCTTCCTGGTGATCACGAGCATCGGCTGGAAGAACAATCTGTGGGGAGTCATCATTCCTGGCGCGGCCACGCCCACTGGCATCTTTCTGCTGCGCCAATATATGCTAACGATCCCCGATGAGTTGCTGGATGCCGCGCGCATTGATGGCGCCAGCGAGTGGCATATTTACTGGCGTGTCATCTTGCCTCTGGCGCGGCCCGCGCTGGCGGTGCTGGCGATCTTCTCGGTGATGTGGCGCTGGAATGACTTCTTGTGGCCCCTCATCGTGCTCAGCCAAAACGACTACTTCACCCTGCAAGTCGGTTTGAACGCTTTCCAGGGCGAGCTGCAGATTCAGTGGCATTATGTGCTGGCGATGACAGTCGTAACGTTGCTGCCGATCACGCTGGTCTTCGCCTTTTTGCAACGTTTCATCACCACCGGCATTGCCACCACCGGCATGAAATGACGGCTGGGCAGCGAGCGGTCCTAACAGCTCCGGGAGTGGTCGCGCTCCAGGCATTCGACCTGCCGCAGCCGGCCGCGGGCCAAGCGCTGCTGCGGGCGCGGCGGACGTTGATCAGCCCCGGCACCGAACGAGCCTTTTTCCTCGACTTGCCCAATACCCACGTGCCTTTTCCGCTTTATCCTGGCTACAGCTTCGTCGGCGATGTCATTGCCTGCGGAGAAAGCGTAGATTCTCTGCAAGTCGGCGATCGTGTCGCTTGCACGGCGCATCATGCCTCGCACGCCCTGATGAATGCCCGCGACTGCCACAAAGTGCCGGCGCAGCTGCATGATGACAGGGCGGCTTTCTTTCAGTTGCTCGCTATCGCCATGCAAGCCGTGCGCAAAGCTCGCATCGAGCTGGGCGAAGCTGTTCTGGTATTGGGCGCTGGCGTGGTTGGCATGCTGGCCATGCGTCTGGCGCAGCTGTCGGGCGGCATGCCGGTGCTGGGCGTGGATGTCGATGCGCGGCGGCTGGAGATCGCCCGGCAGGTCGGCGCGGATGCTGCGATCATCAGCACAGAGTCCCTTGACGACGATGTGCGGCGGGCATTGGACGGGCAGGCGCCGGCTGTCGTCATCGAAGCGACTGGCATGCCACAGCTGGTTGCGCGGGCATTTCAACTGGCGGCGGCTGGCGGACGAGTCGTGCTGCTGGGCAGCACCCGCGGCGAAAGCGACGGCGTCAATTTTTACCGCGATGTGCACAAGAAGGGCTTACGCATCATCGGCGGGCACGAAAGCGCGCGTCCCTCGCACGATAATAGCCCCGGCTATTGGACCAAGCGCAGCGAACAGGCGCTGTGTTTGCAGTTGCTGGCGCAGGAGCGGGTGGATGTCAGCCCGTTGCTGTCGCATCGCTATGGCTGGCGGGACTTCGCGCGAGCCTATGATCACCTGGCGGAATGGGACAGAAACGCGCTGGGCATGTTGATCGAGTGGTAACCCTTCGCCCCCGGCAGGCCGCCCACAGTTGCCGAACCATGAAAGACGGGCGATAGACGTATCGCCCCTACATCACCCTTTGTGTATTTGCGGTTAAGCCTTGCAGGTAGTATAGGTAGGTGCATCACAAATCTCGAGCCGCCCATGACCCCCTCCACATTCGATCCAGCCGAGACGCGCGCCCGCCTGTGGCAGTTGCTGGGCGATATTCCCGCGCCAATGACGCCCCAGGTCGAGCTGCTGTCCAGGCGCGCCGAGCCGACGTATGCGCTTGAACATTTCCGCTTCGTCAATGGCTTGGGCGATGCGGTGTATGGCTATCTGCTGCTGCCGCGCGATATAGACTATCCAGCGCCGGCTGTGCTCTATCATCACGAGCACGGCGGCAAATACTCGCTGGGCAAAGACGCCGCCCTGCGCATCCGCGAAAATGGCTATGCGCCTGGCATCGCGCTGGCAGAAGCCGGCTTCGTCGTCTGCGCCATTGATGCCTATGGCTTTGGTCGGCGCGAGCACGAGGGACCAGGCGGCAAAAGCGAAACAGGGCGCGAAACCGAAACTTCGCTGTTCAAGCAATTTTTGTGGCAGGGGCGCACGTTGTGGGGCATGATGCTGCATGATGACCGATGCGCGCTGGCCTACTTGCGCAGCCGCAGCGAGGTCGATGCCAGCCGCATTGGCACAGCGGGCATGAGTTTGGGCGGTTCGCGCTCGACCTGGCTGGCGGCGCTGGACGAGTCAGTCAAAGCGGTCGCGCCTATCTCGCAGATGACGCGCTATGCCGACTTTGCCGCACAGGGCGAATATCGCCGACACGCCATTTACTACTATGTGCCGGGCATGCTGGCATCGGGGCTGGATATGGAGCATATCGTGGCTTGCACGGCTCCGCGCAGCCAACTCATCCTCACCGGCGACAGCGACCCGCTTTCACCCCTCAGCGGCATCCATGCGATCATGGATTATGCGCGCGCAGTTTATGCCGATTTTGGCGCGGCGGACAAGCTGGATCTGACGCTCTACGAAGGCGTCGGCCACGCCTACCTGCCCGATATGCTGCGGCGCATGCTGGCGTTTTTCTCGCGCGTGCTATAGGGCGAAAGCGCTCTATTCCTCGCCCGATTACCGCCTCGCCCGTTTTCACCTATAGCACGACGAGTCACGAGCAAGCGTCACCACCGCAAAGATAGTCCTCTCTGTCTCTGTGGCAATAAACTTTTGTGCTCTTTGTGTCTTTGTGCTTGGTTCTTGCATGAGCAAAATTTGCGCTGCTTCTGCGTTGTCTGTGGCTACTTATTCTCCTATTCGTGCTGATCGGCTACACTTTCATGCATGAATCCCGCAATCAATATCCGCGAACTGCGCAGCATGGCGGAGCTTTCCACGACGATCGGCTTGCAGAAGGCGGTCTGGCGCATGACCGATATCGAGGTGGCATCGCCGCATACGTTGAAAGCCATTGCGCATACGGGCGGCTGTGTGCTGGGCGCGGAGCTGGACGGGCGGCTGGTCGGCTTCTGTACGGGATTTGCGGCGCGGCGCGGCGAGCAGTTCTTTCTGTGGTCGCACATGGCGGCGGTGCTGCCGGGTCTGCAAGGGCAGGGCATCGGTCATCGGCTGAAGCAGGCGCAGCGAGAATGGGCGTTGGGGCGCGACTATAGCATAATCGCCTGGACATTCGACCCGCTGCAGAGCGGCAATGCCAATTTCAATTTCAATCGCCTGGGCATCACAGCGCGGCGTTACGAAGTCAATCACTACGGCGCGATGCACGATGGCATCAACGCCGGGTTGGCCAGCGATCGTCTGGAAGCGCATTGGCAGTTGGTTGCACCGCGCCACAATCCGCCGGCGCCTGACGAGCTAACCATGTTGCTGCGCTGCGATGAGTCTCGCAATTGGCGCTGCGATATCCCGCTGGCCCTGGATGCTCCTGCCTATGGCATCGAGATCCCGCTGGCTATCGGCGCGTTGAAAAAGGCGGATATCACACAGGCACAGCAATGGCAGTTGGCGGTGCGCAAAGGCATGCTGGCGCTACTAGCAGCGAATTATGTGGTCAGCGGCTTCGAGCGCGGGGATGGACGCGCCTGGTATGTCATGACTCGCGCGCTATTCGCCCAGCCCCGACCCCCCAACTGAAAGGGCCAGGTTTTCAAGTTCGGCCCCCTCAATCCCGCTGGAGAGATTGAGGGGGTGACGTTGACGCGACTATTCAGCTTCCACCGGCGTAACTTCGCCCAAGGTCTCCAACTGCTCTTGGATTGCGCTGGCATCGCCGACCACGACGATGATGAAGTCTTCGGGGTGGATGTATGTGTTCGCGATATCGAGGACGTCCTCTGTGGAAACATCTTTGATATAGCCCAGCCACTTGTTGAGGCGGTCGAGCTCGACACCGCGAATCTTGTAGGACGCCACCGACTCGACGAAGTCCTGATAGGTCTCTAGGCTGAAGACCCACTCGCCGACGATGCCATCGCGGGCGGCGTTGATTTCTTGGTCCGTGAGCGGCTCGGTCTGAATCCGTTCAATCTCTTTGAAAACTTCCTCGAGCGCGGGGACGAGAACATCGTTGCGGACGGCTGCGCTGACGACGAATCGTCCTGTATCGGCCGGGTAGCTGAAGCCGGAGCCGATGCTGTAAGTATATCCCTTTTCCTCGCGGATGTTCTGCACCAGGCGCGAGGAAAAGGTGCCGCCTAAAACATGATTCATCACGCGCGCGGGGAAGTAATCGAGGCTGGCGCCCTGGATGCCGATATTGCCCATGATGAAGTTGGCCTGTGTGCTGCCTGGGCGATCCACGAGCAGGAACTGCTGGCCGCTGTGCTCTGGCAGCGCCGGGTAGGTGACCGCCTCGGCAGTGCCTTCCCAATCGGCAAAGTGCTGTTCGGCATAGGCAAGACCTTCTTCGGTGGTGATGGCGCCAGCGATGATCAGCACGGCCTTATCGGGCTGACGGCGTGACTCATAAAAGGCGACCATATCATCACGACTTATCGCTTCAAGCGACTCGAATGTTACGGCGTTGCCATAGGGATGGCCCTCGTAAAGGTGCCTGCCAAAGACGCGACCGGCGACATATCCGGGCTCGGCTAGACTGGCTTCGAGGGAGCTGATGCGTTCTGTGCGCTCACGCTCGACCTCGTTTTCGGGGAAGTTGGCGTTGAGGGTCATATCGGCGAGCAGCTCAAAGGCGAGCTCTGCGTCTTCGATCAAGGCGAATACGCCGACAGACATGCTGTCGCTCCCGGCCCCACTGCCAACGGCGCCGCCGACTTGCTCAATCGCACCGGCGATATCCTGGGCGCTGCGCATGCTTGTGCCGCGTGTGATCAAGTCACCCGTCATACTTGCCAAGCCCGGCAAATCCTGTGGCGCAACGGTGGAGCCACCGGCGAGGTAGATATCAAGCGAGATGATGGGCATGCTAGGCTGCTCGATCACGACAACTTCCAGGCCGTTGCCCAAAGCATTTTCCGTGATCGTTGGGAAGTTGAATTCGTTCGAGTCCAAAGGCGGTGGCGGTTCAGCCTGTTCGATGACATAGCGATAATCAGGCTTGGCCTCGACGACATCTTCGGCTGCGTAGGGTTCCACCGGGGGCGGCGCTTCCGCATCGGTTTCCACCACATTGAACACATGCCGATCGCTATCTTCCAGATATTGCTTGGCCACGCGTTGGATATCCTCGCTGGTGACCGCTTGATAGCGATTTATGCCCGTGAACACAGCCTGTGGGTCGCCAGTAAAGTAGTTGGCGCCTTGAACACTTTCCGCCAAGCCCAGAGCCGTTTCCAAGCCCAGAATGTTCCTGCTCCGTATGCCGGCGATCACCTTGTCAAGTTCTTCTTGCGGAACGCCTTCGTCGATGATCTTTTGAAGCTCTTCGTAGGATGCCGCCTCAAGTTCGGCCAGGTCGACGCCCACATTGGCAACGAGGATGAAAGCGAAGAAACCGGGACCACGATTGTCGATGATCCACGCGTCCGCTTGCAGCGCTTTGCCAGTATCGACCAGCCGTTTTGCCAAGCGGCTGGAATCACCAACGCTCAGCACGCGTGAAAGCACATTCAGCGCCGGGAAGTCCTCGTGGACCAGTGGCGGTATCTCGTAAGCGACCAGCAGCGCCGGCAGGTTGATGAAGGGGTCTTCGATGGTGATGTATTCGGCTTCATCCTGATCAACCGGCACAAACTCTGGCAGCGCGGGCGGGTCGTCTCCGCGCGGGATGGGGCCGAACAGCTCGTCGATCAAGGCTCGCGTCGCCGCAATGTCAATATCACCGGCGACAACCAATGTGGCATTGTTGGGGACATAGTAGGCGCGGTGAAACGCGATCACATCCTCGATTTGCGCATTGTTGACATCGTCGATGTTGCCGATGGTGGGCCGTTTGTAGGGTTCGTAGGAATAGGGCACGGTGAAAAGCGCTTTCACCGATGTGCCATAGGGTCGGTTGTCGTAACTCCTCTGCAGCTCTTCAATGACGATAGCGCGCTGATTGTCAAGATTTTCCTGCGTCACAGCCAACCCACCCAGGCGATCGGCTTCAATCCAGAGCGCCAGCGGCAACTGATGCGAAGGTACAGTGTCGTAGTACGCGGTGTAGTCGATGCCGACATAGGCATTCGATGAACCGCCAACCGGCTCCAGCAACTGATTCATCGTGCCGCCTGGAATATGTGGGGAGCCCTCGAACATCATATGTTCGAAGAGATGGGCAAAACCGCTCTTGCCTTCGGGATCGTTCGCGCTGCCAACCCGATACCAAATATCCACCGCTACCGTGGGGGCGCTGGCATCGCGCACCAGGATGACCTCAAGACCATTATCCAGCCAGTAGCGTTCCAGATTGAGCAATTGTTCTGACTCGGCGACGCTGAGCCTGCCAACCAGCAGCAGGATGAAGAGTAACAGCATACAACGCTTCATTTGTTATTGTCTCCTTTTGATGCACAATTTCATTATAGCATGGAAGACGATCCCTATAAAGTCGTTTGGCGGCTGCAAATCGTCTGCAATTCTCAGGCGGGAATCGCAAGAGACGCGAGATCACGAGGATAGTAGGTCAGCATCTCGGCGAGATGATGCGGAAGTGAAGCTCGCCCAAAACCAGCATGCAAAGGAAAATGCTTGACCGCTTTTGCAAGCGCAAGAGCAGGAGCAGGAATCGAACTGCAATCTGCTGAATCTTCGATTGAGGAATTTTATTGCACTTTCTCAATCGCCAACGTTTGCAAGATTGACGGAATGCCTTACAAGACAGGCGCGCCAGCCGCCCGCGGAACAAACTGTCCGCTGCCATTGCTGCCGTGCCACTGCGCGCCGTCCACCAGCTTGCGACCGCGCTGATAGACTTGCACAGGCAGGCCCGTCACCACCCGGCCTTCGTAGCAGTTGTAGTCGACGCGCATGTGATGCGTCTCGGCGCTGATGGTGTGCTGCTTGTTGGGATCCCACACCAGAATATCGGCATCCGAGCCCACGGCGATGGTGCCTTTGCGCGGATACATGCCGAAGATCTTGGCGGGATTGCTGCAGCAGAGCTCGACGAAGCGCGAAGGCGAGAGCTTTCCGCTGTTCACGCCGGCATCCCACATCACCAGCATGCGGTCTTCCAAGCCCGGCATGCCATTGGGGATCTTGGCGAAGTTGCCCATGCCCAGTTCTTTGCCGGGTCGCCGATAGGATGGATCCTGCTTTTCATAGCCGACCCAGTCCCTGCCGCCCGTGCGTTCGTTCCATTCCTGCCAGGGTCCATGCCCGCCGTCATACCAGAAGTCGCAGTGGTCGGTGCTGACGACTTGCAACGTGCCATCGCGCACAGCCTGCCACAAAAGTCCATGATCCTGCTTGCTGCGGATGGGCGGGCTGCACACATATTTTGCGCCTTCGAAGCCGGGCAGCGCCATGTGATCGTCCACCGTCAAGAAGAAGTATTGCACGCAGGTTTCGCCCATGACGGGATAACCCAGGGCGCGCCCACGCCGCAGCGCTTCGATCGCCGGCTCGCAGGTCATGTGCACGACATAGAGCGGGCAGCCGGTCAGGCCCGACATGACAACAGCGCGGTTGGTGGCTTCGCCTTCGATTTCTGGCGGGCGCGATGCCGCGTGATAGACGGGGTCGGTCTTGCCAGCCGCCAGCAGCGCGGGGGTCAGCGCCGCTTCGACATCGCCATTTTCGGCATGCACCATGACGATCATGCCATGGTCCGCCGCCACACGCATGGTGTTGAAGAGCGTGGCATCGTCGATCTGGAAGACATTTTTGTAGGCCATGAAGAGCTTGAGGCTGGTGATGCCCTCGTCGAGCATGGTGGGGATTTCTGCCATGACCGCGTCGTTGAGGTCGGTCACCGCCATGTGAAAGCCATAGTCGATCTGGGCGATATCCCGCGACTTCGCCCACCAGGTTTCCAGGCCGTCGCGCAGGCTGCCGCCAATCGGCTGGACGACGAAGTCAATATGCGTGGTTGTGCCGCCGAATGCTGCCGCCATGTGCCCGACATCGAAGTCGTCGTTGCTGATGGTGCCGCCGAAAGGCAGGTCGAGGTGCGTGTGCACATCAATGCCGCCGGGCAGCAGGAATTTGCCAGCGCAATCGACCAGCTCGTGATTGTCGGCGCGCAGGTCTTGCCCGATGAGCGTGACGACCTCGCCTTCGACCAGCACATCGGCGTCAATGGCGTCGCTGGCGGTGATGATTTTGCCGTTTTTGAATAGGATGCCCATGATGATCCTCCCTTTTTGTGTTACTGCTGGTATGGCTTGCCGGTGATAGACGGCTCGCGGGATAGTTCGCGGCGGATGGTGGCGGTGATTTCCGGGGCGATGCCCAGGGCGTCGCTGACGATGCGGTCGAGCGCGCCGCGCGTTTCGTCTTGCAGAATCTGCGGCAGGGGCAGCAGCGTGAAATTGCAGAGCGCGTCATAGGCGGCTGCCATTGCGCTGACACGGGACTCGTCCAGCGCGTCGAAGTCTGGGACGGGGATGCGGCGCAGGTCGTCTATCGACATTTGCGGATAAGTCGGTTTCTTGTTCGTCCTGTCGCCGAGTAACGCTAAGATTCCGATTGCGGAATTGAAGTACACGCATAGTGCTTTTTCAATGATTTCTTCACCGAATTTGTTTGGCGAAGGTCTGCAAGGTAGCCATAACGATCCTAGTACCTTTTGATTAAGACGTACGCTCATACATCTTATCGTGGGCAAAAAGAGGCGGAACGGCAACATTAAATATCCACGTTGCGCCCAATATTTTTCTGCTAGGTGACTCTTACTCTCAATTGGAACGATATATGTATCCCAATTTGCTAGCATTTTTTGTGTCACATTAGTCTTATGATACCAAAGAGCGATCATTGCATCTTTATTGGGAACATCCGACCGTACAAATGCATCTTGGGTTCGCCTTCCAGCAGGACCTATGGCCGCTAATTCGCCTAGTTCCCGTGTCGCGAATAATTGCTCATGGCGCAGATCATAAAATTGTTCACAAAGATAAGGCGAAAGAAATTGCACGCCGCCCCAGTTGCCCTCCGAAATTCGTTCCTGTGGCCACATTTGCGCCGTGCCTTTTATGTTGCTGTCATTGCCCTTGACAATGTCGCGTGCAACACCAATTGCCGTCGCTGGCGTCGCTGGATTTTCGTAGAGATTGACAACTTGTGTGGCTGGCTTTTCCTTTCTGCTTGACCAGCGCCGACAAATCAATAGCATCTCGCCGATGCTTGTATTTTCTGAAAAATAAATGCGTGTCGGATCATGCGAAGTCACGATCGTTTCAATATGAAATTTCTTAGCCAAGAATATGCGCATTAGTCGCGTAGAGTAATTCGTCGCGCCCACCAGTGGCAATACGACAGCAATAGCGCCTGTTTCGTGTTTGGCGATGTGTTCGGATAGCTGCATGAACGCGCCGCCATTGTGAGAACGGTGAATCGCGCCCCCTTCCTGAGTAGCAAACAACTCTTTCTCCCGCTCTTTCATCAGCAGCTCATCGTCGCGACTGAACTGGTCATGACGCAGGCTGTCGCGCGTGAAAGGCGGATTCATGATGACCAGGTCAGCTGGCTCGGCTTTGGTGGCTTCGCGCTCGCTTTCAATCTGCTCGACGCCAGTGGGCCAGCCCAACAAACGCGGTTGATTCTCTTTGCTCAAGAACTCCAGCGAACCCAGGTAGGCCGCGCCGCCTTCAACACCCAGCAGCGCCCGATTGATTTTCATCTCCCGAAAGGCGGTTGTCGGCGAGAGCAGCCCCAGCGTCGTCGCGGCCAGGTGCGTCGCGGTCAGGTTGACATCGTAGCCCGTCAAGACTCTTTCAATCAGCGCTTGCGATACCTGGTCTTTGCGCGCGGCAGTAGACAAATCGCGGATGCGTTCTGCCGCCGCCATCAGCAGCGTGCCGGTGCCGCAAGCCGGGTCGGTGATGCGCAGCCGGCCAATCGCGGCGGGGTCTGCCCAGTCGCACATGTCCTCGCGGATAGCCAGGTTGGCCAGCAGGGTGGCCGCGGCTGTGGTCGTGTAGAAGCTGCCATCATAGCGCGCGGTTTCCAGCACTTTGTGGAAGATGCGCCCCAGTAAGTCATGCCGCAGGCCGACGATATTGCGCACCACTTGCAGGGCGGCTTTCGCTGTACCCTGCACCGCTTTCGAAAAATCATTGTCCGGCGCGCAGCCTTGCAGGGCGTTGCGAGCGGTGGCGAAGATAGGCTTGTAATCCACGACCAGCCACAAGTCCCAGGCGTGGTAAAAGGCTGTGATGGGGTCGTCGCTTTCGGCGCAAATGTTTGCTCGCGGCGGCGGCCATTCGCCCGCATAGAGGGTTGGCGGCGATTGGCGGTTGTCCATCAGCGCGGGAATCTGTTTGTGTACGCTATCCAGCCGCGCATGGAACATCACGGCGGTGGCGATAACCAGCATGGCGCGCTTGGCGGCTTGGTTGTAACGGCTGTTCTCGCCGATTTTGATGGCTCTGCCCGGCGGCAGGTCCAGGCTGGCGGCCAGGTCTTGCTTTTGGCTTTCGCTCAAGCGGGCAACAGCGCGATCGAGGCTGAATGACAGCTTGTCGGCGATCTTGTCCGGGTCGCCCAATTGCGCGGGAACCTGGCGGATGACGCTGGCAAGCTGGGCGATGTCGCTGCGTTCCCATTGTGTCTTGTTTGCGGGAGTGCGGTCGCCGGGCGCGCGCAAGGTATGCTGCAGTGTGCAGGCGGCGAGCTCGCTCCTGGAAGTTATGCCCGCTGGATAGCAAATGGCGATGGCGCAGTCGGCCAGCTCATCATCGAGGCGGCCGTCTGCGTCTTTGATGGCTTCGGCTCGTTTGCTCTTGGAGTCGCCCTGTTCGGCTTCCAAGGCGATCTTCATGTCATCGAAGTTCACTTCAATATCGAGTCGTTTGCCGCCGCCCTGCTTGCTTTCGGCGCGCGCATCAAGCCCCTGCTGCTGCAGCGCGTCTGCCAGCCAGGTATTCAATGTGCTTTCGTAGGTGCTTTTGCTCATGCTTTTGCTCTGCGACCTATGTAGTTCAACAAAAAGCCGGAATCACCTTCTCGCCATACTCCGCCACGATGCGCTCTTCTTCGCCGCACATCAGGTAGATGTTGAACTGCGTAACGCCGGCCGCTTCCAATTCTTTCAGCTTGGCGATATGGTCTTCAACGCCGCCGAGTATGCCAAAAGCATCGACAATGTCTTCGCTGATGAAATCGAGGTGGTCGGCGTCTTTGTCGGCGTGTTCTTTATAGTCGTAGCCTTTGCGCCCTTCGATGTAGGCGGTCAGGCTGGCGGGAATATCCGGGCTGTCCATGCCATAGCGCTCGACGATATCGGCCACATGGTTGCCCACCATAGCCGGGAACCAGCGGGTCTGTTCGCGCGCTTTGTCCATATCGCCGATCCATACCGGCGCCGCCGACATGATTTGATACGCCGACATGTCTTTGCCAGCCGCTTGTCCGCCAGCGATAGCCTGCTGCGAAAACCAGCGCGCCAGGCCAGGGTCTGCCAACTGGATGACCAAGCCATCGCCACTGCGTCCCGCCCCCGCCAATGCCCGCGGTCCATAAGCCGCCACCCAAATCGGCAGTTCATAGCCATTCGCCCAGGTCAGCTGCGCGCTGGTATCGTCATAAGCGACTTCATCGCCCCGCGCGAAGCCCCGCAGCGCCTCGGCGAAGCGCTCCATATTGGCCACCGTCATCGGCTTCTTGCCCAGCATGCGCCGCGAACTATCGCCGCGCCCGATGCCGATCTCAATGCGGTTGCCGCTCAATAGCGCCAGGGTCGCGTACATGCTGCCCGCCACCGACCATTCGCGCACGCCGGGATTGGTGACCAGCGGACCAAAGATCATCTCGTCGGTATGCGCCATGCACTGCGCCATGGTCAAATAACAATCGCGCCACAGCACATGCGAATCGAAGAACCAGCCATATTTGAAGCCCGCGACCTCGGCTTGTTTGCACAGCGCGACCGTGCGCTTCGGGGGAATATCGCCTTTGAAAGTGATGCCAAAGTCCATTTCTTGCCTCCTGCATTTCAAATAGTTTGATTCAGCGGGCGACTCACAGAGTCGCCCCTGCACCGTTTGCCAGGCTCGAGACGCGGCTACACGCTTACCGTATCCTGCACCAGCTCGCCATATTGGTCGGGACGGCGGTTGAAATAGAAGTGCCAGGTATCGCGCACTTCCTGGATCCTGCTCAGGTCGAGGTCGCGCACGATCAGCTCTTCGTCATAGGCGCTGCCCAGCTCGCCAATGAATTCTCCGCGCGGGTCGCAGAAATAGCTTTCGCCATAGAAGTCGCCTTCGTCTGGGCCTTCAATGCCCACGCGGTTGATTGTGCCGACATAATAGGTATTGAAGATGGCATGCGAAGTCTGCTCGATGCGCCAGAGATGCTGGCTGAGCCCGCGCGTGGTGGCAGAGGGGATGAAGACCATCTCTGCGCCGTTCAGCCCCAGCGCCCGCGCGCCTTCGGGGAAGTGGCGGTCGTGGCAGATATAGACGCCCACCTTGCCCACGGCAGTATCAAAGACAGGGTAGCCCAGGTTGCCAGGGCGAAAGTAAAACTTCTCCCAAAAGCCGGGCAAGTGCGGAATGTGCGTCTTGCGGTATTTGCCCAGGTAGCTGCCATCGGAATCGATGACGGCAGCTGTGTTGTAATAGACGCCGATGCCATCGCGCTCATAGACCGGCACGACCAGCACCATGTTCAGCTCGGCGGCCAGGGCACAGAAGCGCTGCGTGGTCGGCCCATCGGGCACCGGCTCGGTGAAGCTGTAGAATTGTGTGTCTTGCACCTGGCAGAAGTAGGGACCATAGAAGAGCTCTTGATAGCACATGATCTGCGCGCCCTGGTCGGCGGCTTCGCGGCTATAGCGGATGTGCTTGTCGATCATGGAGTCTTTGTCGCCGGTCCAAGTGGCTTGCAGCAGGGCGGCGCGCACGATTCGTTTTTCGCTCATGTTGCTTTGTCCTTTCGCGCGAGCTAGTACAGATAGCGAACGAAATGCTTCATGTAGTCGGCATCATACCTGGTTGCAATCGCCATAAGCGCCTTGCCAATTCGAGGTTGTCTGCGTCGTGGCTACACACTACCAGCCCATTTTCGATTGCATAATCCAGCAGTACCGGGTCGTCTTCGCTCAACTTCTCCAGGTCGCGCGCGATGATTGCGTACATGCCGCGATTCTGCCATTGTCTAGCGATTTTGACATCTACATTTTCATCAAGAATGGTACGAATGGATTGACTTGACAACGCCATCTGTCTTCATCTTCTCAAAGCGCGCTCGATCCTGCTTGATATCCTTGTCAATCTCTTCTTGATGCGAGTAGAAATATGAAAGCGCTGCATGGACTTCCGCCAATCCAATCTGAAGTGCCTGCGCAACATAGGCGGGGTCGCTGCTCTCGCCATAGGGTTGCTGCAACGCGATATCCATGACTCGCAAGCCCGTCCCAACAAGGCAGGGACGCCCACCGCGCACAGCTGGATCGCGGTAGATCAATTCGATGCTTTCGATTGTGCGCATGGTCTCTCTCCTTTCGAGAGCGACTCAGCCTGTCGCCCCCGACGCCAGCGCCGCGTGCTCCTTGCCGCAACGTTCCAGCGCTCGTTGTGCCGCGCGGACATTGATCTTGGGCGCGACATCGGCATAAAAACGCGCCGCCACCTCTGCCGCTGCCGCCTGGCACGGCGCCGTGCCATCATCCAGCTCCAGCGCATAATCGGCTGCGTCCAGACCGCGTATTGGCTCCAGCGTGATCTCCAGCACATTCTCTCGGCGCGCGCGTTCCAGTTTGCGGCGGCGTTTGTCGGCTGCTCGGGCTTTGCCCCCCTCGCCGATGCTCCCGTACCAGTCGCCAAGCCGCGCTTCCAGCTTGATGGCGTGGCTCATAATCGCGCCGAATGTGTTCAATGATGCCATACCTGTTCCTCGACTAGCTTCATGTCTTGCCTATTCCTTCGCGAGCTGGGCTGCCCCTCCCTCTTGGTATAAAGGAGGAGTTTGACGTGGGGCTGGCAAAGCCCTAGACCCACCGCTCGATGACGATTTTGCGCTCCGTATAGAACTCAATAGAGTCCATGCCCTGCCCGTGCAAATCGCCGAAGAAGGAGTCTTTTTGCCCGCCGAACGGGAAAGACGCCGAGGGCGCTGCCACGCCGATATTCACGCCGATATTGCCGGCATTGACGTTGTACTTGAATTCGCGCGCATGCCGGCCATTGCTGGTGAAAATGCTGGCGGCATTGCCAAAGCGGCTCTGGTTGATGATGTCGACAGCCTCGTCAAAGTCCTCCGCTTTCATAAGCGAAAGCACGGGACCAAAGACTTCTTCGGTGGCCATCAACGTATTGGGCTGCACATCGGCGATCAACGTGGGGCCAACCCACGAACCCTGCTCATAACCAGCCACTTGCAAGCCGCGCCCATCGACCACGACTTCTGCGCCTTCGTCTTGGCTTTGCCCGATCATGGATTCGATGCGCTCTTTCGCCGAGTCACTGATGACCGTGCCCATCTGCGTGGTTTCGTCCAGGCCATAGCCGACCTTCAATCCCGATACCTGCCTGGCGAGCTCGTCTTTGAGTTGATCGTAGGCATCGCCCACGCCAACAGCCACAGCCGCGGCCAGACAGCGCTGCCCGGCACAGCCATAAGCCGCGCCCAGGATATTGCTGACGCTGGCTTCGATATTGGCATCGGGCATGACAGCGATGTAATTTTTTGCGCCGCCCTGCGCCTGTACCCGCTTGCCATTGCGCGTGCAAGTCTCATAGATGATCTTTGCCACCGGGCTGGAGCCAACGAAGGATACGCCGGTCACATCCGGGTGTTCCATCAGGGCGGTCGCGCTGGGCACACCGCCGTTGACCAAATTGACCACGCCTTCGGGCAAATCCAGCTCGTCCAGCAGCTCAAATAGCAACTCGGTGCTTAGCGGCGTCTGCGGCGATGGTTTGAGGATGAAGGTGTTGCCACAAGTGATGGCGGTGGGCAAGAACCACAGCGGCACCATGAAAGGAAAGTTGAAAGGCGTGATCGCAGCGAAGACCCCGGCCGGCTGACGCACGGTCGTCTCGTCGATGCCGCTGCTGATATCTTCCAAGCCATCGCTGCGCATCAGCACGGGCACGCTCATGGCAAAGTCGATGCTTTCGACGCCGCGCCGCACTTCGCCACGGGCTTCGTCCCTGGTCTTGCCGTGTTCACGCACGACGATCTGCGAGATGTCTTCAAAGCGCTCTTCTACCATCACTTTGAAATGATGCATGAATTGCGCGCGCACCAGGACCGGCGTGCTGCGCCATTCGTCAAAAGCATCGCGCGCCGCCCGCACCGCCACATCAACATCCGCCGCAGTCGAGTCTGGGCAATGCGCCAGCAGCTGGCATGTGGCGGGGTCGTGCACGGCTATGCTGTCGCTGGGGCTGGCATCGACCCAGCCGCCGTTCACATAATTTTGGATTGTCCTGCTCATGTTGCGCTCCTTGTCCCTGCGCTGGCAAGAAAATGTGTGAGGATGATATTGCTGATTCTAGCACAGCGGGCGGGCAGGCGGAATATGCGGCGACGCAGGCACCTTCCTCAGTCCCCTCGAAAAGCCGGGGGGGAGGCAAAGCACGCGCGCGGATTTAGTCGACAAGTCGGGGAAGGGGGCAGGCGTTTTTTGCGCAGAGCGCCATAATGCGCTACGCTATCGGCACTTGTCCGCCAGTCGCCAGCGTGCGAACGGAGCCGCCTAGCGCACTTCTGCCGAATAACAGCCAACTCATCTATTTCACGCAAAGGAGCGAATCATGAACAAGCGAATTGGCAACTTCTCTCGGCGCGACTTCCTAAAGGCAGTCGGCGCGTTATCGGCCGGGCTGGCAGCCAACCCGCTGCTGCACAGCAATATCCGCGCCTTTGCCCAGGATGTCGCCGCCCAGCCGCCCATCACCATCCTCATCAACGACTCGCCCTGGTTCCCCGGCTTCGCGGCCATGGTCGAGCTCTATACCGAGACCACCGGCAACGCGATCAACCTGGATGTCACGCCCTTCCCCGGCATGCTCGACAAAACGCGCAACGCCGTACAAGCCGGCGAAAGCGAATACGACGCAGTCGCCATCACCGAGCAGAACATCCCCTTCTTCTACAACTCGGGCCTGCTGCGCCCCATCACCGACATCGACGCCGACTTCGCGCTTGATGAAAACATCATCAGTTATGGCGATGCGGCGAAATGGGACAGCGATCTGGGCGTCAACGGACCCATGGGCGCCATCCTCGGCGTGCCCATCAACGGCAACATCCAGCTCTATTATTATCGCCGCGACCTATTCGAAGAGAACGGCATCGAGCCGCCAAAGACCTTCGACGAAATGGAAGCGATCGCCGAGCAGCTGGGCAGGCCGCCGCGTCTCTTCGGCAACGCCAACCGCGTCAACCCCATCTGGTGGGAATTCGGCGCCTATGTCGATAGCTACGATGCCGAATATGTGCGCCTGGAAGACGATGGCAGCTGGTCGGTGGGCTTCGAGCGCCCCGAAGGTTTGGAAGCGGTCAATCGCTGGCTGCGGCTGGGACGCGACTGGGCGCCGCAGAATTACGCCGACCTCGGCCAGGGCGACTTGCTGGCGCTGATGGCGAGCGGACGCCTCGCGCAGGTGCACATGGTGGGCGCGGCCGCACCCAACTATGACAACCCGGATATCTCGGTGGTCGGCGGCAACATGGGCGCGACTGTTGTGCCCGGCGTAACCGCCGAAGGCCGCTCGCCGCGCACCGGCATGTGGGTCATGTCGCATCCGGACAACCTGCCAGCCGAACGCGCCGCCGCGGGCTTGGAGTTTGTCAAGTGGCTGACCACCAAAGACAACCAGCTGGCATACGCCAAAGCCGGCGCTATCCCGGTCCGCCAAGATACCTACGAAGAACTTTCGACAGACCCGGTCGTCGGTTGGTGGACAAGCGCCTTCGCCGAAAGCACGCCTTTCTTGCATCCAGAAACGCGCCTGCCCGAAACGCCGCTCATCCGCGACAGCGTCTCCACGCGCATGGCGCAAGCCTATGTCAACGAGATCAGCGCCGATGAAGCCGTCTCGCTGATGGCCTCAGAAATCCGCACCGTCATGGAAGACGCCGGTTACACGGTGTCCTAGACGGCAGACGATCCACCGCGCCTCCCCCAAAAAAAGCCCGGCTTGTAAAGGGGGGCGTCTGGGAAAGCTTCCCCTTGACTCGTCGGGGGGGACTGGGAGTGCTGACAACTTGGCGCAGCTGACGATGAAAGGCAAAGGCGACTTGCGCAACCTGCTCTTTGGCGCGGGCAGCTTCAGGCTGTGGGCGCTGTTGCCGCTTTTGGTCGTGCTGATTGTCTTCACATTGTTGCCCATCTTGCAGCTCTTGCAAATGAGCGTCTCCGAGCTGGAATTCGTGGAAGGCGAGTTGGTATCGGAATTCATCGGCTTGGGGCAGCTGGACAATCTGGCGAAAGACCCCATCGCCGGCATCGCGCTGAAGAACACGTTGGTCTTCGTGGTGGCGGTGGTCCTCATCGAGACGGTCACCGGCTTCTGCCTGGCAGTGGCTATCAGCCGCACCAAGACGCTTTCCATCCTCTATCGCAGCGTCGTCATCATCCCGCTGCTCATCCCGCCTGTCGCCATCGGCACGATGTGGTCGCTGATGTACGACTACAATTATGGGCTCTTCACCACCATTTTGATCGAGCTGGGCGTGCAGTATCCGCCGCTGTGGACTGCCGACCCCGACCTGGCGCTGATATCGGTCATCATCGTCGATGTCTGGCACTGGACCAGCTTCATGTTCTTGATCATGCTGGCTGGCATCGAGTCCATCCCGCCGCCGCTGCTAGAAGCTGCCCGCGTCGATGGCGCAACCGAGCTGCGCACCATCCGCTATGTCATCCTGCCCATGATGGCGCCGACCATTTTGGTGGCCATGCTGCTGCGCACGATCTTGGCTTTCAAGGTCTTTGACCAGATCTTCGTGCTGACATCGGGCGGGCCGGGCACAGCCACCCAGGTCATCAGCATGCACATTTACAAAGTTTTCAGCGAGCAATTTCGGCTGGGTTATGCGGCTTTCCTGTCGCTGATGGTGGCGGCGTTCATGTTCATTTTCGTGGCATTTTATTTGTGGGCGAGCCGAGTCGTGCGGAGGCGCTTCGGATGAAGCAAGGCGCTCCCTCCAAAATCGCGCTGAATCTGTCGCTGCTGATCGTCGTCTTCATCATCCTCTTCCCGGTCTTCTACATCGTCCAGACCTCGCTGAAGAGCATGGCCGATGTCTACAGCGGCAGCTTCTTTTTCACGGCGAAGACGGCGAATTACGAAGAAATCTTCACCGGCAGCCGCAGCAATTTCGCCGAGTTGACGCGCAACAGCCTGATCGTCTCGTCCAGCGTGGCGCTGATTTGTGGAGCGATCGGTTCGCTGGCCGCCTATTCCTTGGCGCGGCTGAGCTGGCAGCGCTGGGTGGCTGGCGGCATCATCGTCTGGCTGCTCTTCATCAATATGATGCCGCCAATCGTCTTCGTGACGCCCTACTATCTATGGGCGCGCGCGGCCGGCATCTACGACAGTCCTGCCGCTGTCATCATGGCGCATGTCGTGTTGAATATGCCCTTGGCTGTGATCATGATGATGAACTTCTTCGCCGAAGTGCCTAAAGAGCTCGAAGAAGCCGCGGTCATCGATGGCTGCACGCAATGGCAAGCCTTCCGCATGGTCATCTTGCCCATCGTGCGCCCGGGCCTGGCTGCCATGGCTGTGCTGGTCTTCGTCTTCAGTTGGAAAGAGTTCTTGTTTTCGCTCTCGCTCACGACCACCAGCGCCGGACGCACCATCCCTGTGGGCATCGCCAACTTCGTGCAAGAGTTCAATATCCGCTATGGCGAAATGGCGGCAGGCTCCTTCGTGGCGATGGTCCCGGCGCTGATTTTGGTGCTGCTGGCACAACGCCACATCATCAAGGGGCTGACAGTCGGCGCGGTCAAGGGCTGACGCGCCTAGGAAAAAACGCGCGACAATTCAAGCGTAAACCCTGGCAGCACATCCTCCCCGGACAGCGCGCCATCCGCTGGGACAAAGTCGATTTGCAATTCTCCCGCGTCATCCAGACGGCAGACTTCCACAACGTGCCGATCCGGATACACAAGCCAGACGAGTCGCGAACCACGGCGCAGATACAATTCCGCCTTGCGACGAGTCGCGGCATAGGTGTCATTGGGCGACTTGACTTCGACTGCCAAGTCGGGCATGGCAGGCACAAACTGATGCGAATCGGGATCGTCCAGGCGATCTATGCGAATAAAGGCGACATCGGGACCTAATAGGGTCTCGTCGTCATCTGCCGCGAAATAGCCCGTATCCGCCGTTACGATGCCCAAGCCAGTCCGCTCCGCGTATTCGACCAAAAACCGAATAATGTAACCCGACTGTCTGCCGTGCGACAATCCTGTTGGCGGCATTGCAACGATCTCTCCTTCAATCAGTTCAAAGCGACCGTCCGCATATTCCGACATTCGCAGCAGTGCTGGTATATCTGCCAGGCAGTACTTGCGCCGCGCGCGCGGTCTTTCAAGCAATCGCATGCCTGTCCTCTTCCCAATAGCCCGTGCCAAGAACATATCACAGTATAGCGCGATTCTGACAATTGCCACCTCGACAGAGGGACCATGCGCGGATGCCCTCTCAGGCGGTTTTGGACGAAGCGCCGCTTGCGGAGTAGAATTGGCGCGGAAGCGGTCAACAGGGGAATCGCGCCGATGAAAGCCATCATGCTGATGTTCGACACGCTCAACCGGCGCATGCTGCCGCCCTATGGCAACGACTGGGTGCACGCGCCCAACTTCCAGCGACTCGCCGGGCGCAGCGCCACCTTCGACAACTGCTATATCGGCAGTATGCCCTGCATGCCCGCCCGCCGCGAACTGCACACCGGGCGCTACAACTTTTTGCATCGCAGCTGGTCGCCGCTCGAGCCATTCGACGACTCCATGCCGCAGATCCTGCGCGAAAATGGCGTCTATGCCCACCTGGTTACCGACCATGTGCATTATTGGGAAGACGGCGGCGCCACCTATCACAACCGTTACAGCAGCTACGAACTCGTGCGCGGGCAAGAAGGCGACTTGTGGAAGGGGCATGTCGAGCCCAAAGTCGAGATTCCATTCGACACGCGCTCTGTGGACGACCCGACCTTTCCGGCCGAATCGTGGCGGCAAGACTGGATCAACCGCAGCTATATGCCCCAGCCCGAAGACCAGCCCCAGGCTCGCACATTCTCGCTGGGCATGGAGTTCATCCGCGACAACGCCGCCGCCGACAACTGGTACTTGCAAGTCGAAACCTTCGACCCGCACGAACCCTTCTTCAGCCATGCCGAATTCAAGCAACTGTATCCGCAAATTGCCGACCAGCCCGAGCCGGGCCTGCCTGTCGATTGGCCCAGCTATAAGCCGCTGACCGAATCGCCAGAGTATGTGCAATACATGCGCTATCAATATACAGCGCTGCTTTCCATGTGCGATCGTTATCTTGGGCGCGTCATGGACTTGATGGACGAACTGTCGCTGTGGGACGACACCATGCTCATCGTCTGCACCGACCACGGCTTCCTGCTGGGCGAACACGACTGGTGGGCGAAGAACAAGCAACCCTGGTATCAGGAATTGGCGCATACGCCGCTCTTCATCTGGGACCCGCGCAGCCGCATCGCCGCCGAACGCCGCGGGGGGCTGGCGCAAATGATCGACCTGCCCGCCACGATTTTGGATTACTTTGCTATGGAACTGCCGGCTGATATGCAAGGCCTGCCTCTGGCCGATGCCATCGCCACGGACGCGCCCGTGCGAGAAGCCGCGCTCTTTGGCATATTCGGCGGGCATGTCAACTGCACCGACGGCAAGTATGTCTATATGCGCGCGCCGGCCAATCCCGGCAATGCGCCGCTCTACGAATATACGTTGATGCCCATGCACATCCGCGCGCATTTCGGTGTGGACGAGCTGCACGATGCGACGCTGGCAGAGCCTTTCAGCTTCACCAAAGGCTGCCGCACGTTGCAGGTGCCGGGGCGTTCCTGGGTAGAAGCGCAGCCATACGGCACGTTGCTCTATGATGTCGAAGCCGATTATGCCCAGCAGCAACCGCTGGAAGACGCGGCTGTCGAGCGCATGATGATCGGACATCTGACGCGGCTGATGCGCGAAAATGACAGCCCGCCCGAGCAATTCGATCGGCTGGGTTTGGTGTAGCCGCCCCTCGCCCCCTTTTTTATTTGGGAATGGCGAATTCCGTGTATATGGCGTTTCCCCATCCCCGACCTGCCGACAGAATCCGCTTGTGCCGTTGCCTCCCCCTGACCTGTCGGGGGGACCGAGGGGGTGCCTGTATCCAACAAATTCGCCACTCCCTTTATTTTCAGACTTCGCATTGACACCTGTTTTGCGCTAGGCTTTTCTCTGTGTCTTTTGTGGTCAAGCATTTCTAGCAGGCAGCCATGCGCGCATTCATTCTCAGCCGCCTCATTCAACTGGTCGTCACCATGTTCATGGTGTCGCTGGTGGTGTTTTTTATGGTGCGGCTGCGCGGCGATCCGATTCTGGTGATGGCGCCGCCCAACTTTGACGCCGAGCAAATCGCCAAGCTGCGCGCGGCATGGGGCTTCGACAAGCCATTGGGCGAACAGTACATCACCTTCCTCACCAAAGCGGTGCGTGGCGACTTTGGCAAATCGTTCCAAGCCAATCGTCCGGCTATGGAGCTGGTCATCGAACGGCTGGGCTATACCTATTTGCTGGCGGCGGCGGCGGCGGCCATCGGCGTGACCATCGCCATCCCGCTGGGCATTGTCTCGGCATTGAAGCGCAACAGCCTCATTGACCTGGTGAGCACGGCGCTGGCATCGCTGGGCACGGCCATGCCTAGCTTTTGGCTGGGCTTGATGCTGATCATCATCTTTTCTGTGCATTTGCGCATGCTGCCGGCTTTTGGCGCACTCGAGCCGCGCGCCTTGATCATGCCCGCTGTCACGCTGGGCGTCGGCATGGCGGCCCGTCTATCGCGGCTGACACGTTCGGCCATGCTGGAAGTGCTCAGTCAGGATTATGTGCGCACGGCGCGCAGCAAGGGGCTGGCGCAGAAAGCGGTGGTGCTGCGGCATGCCCTGCGCAACGCCCTTATCCCCATCGTGACGGTCTTTGGCTTGCAGCTGGGCTGGCTGCTGGGCGGCTCGGTAGTGGTGGAAAGCGTCTTCAGCTGGCCCGGGCTGGGCAGGCAGATGATCGACAGCATCAATGTGCGCGATATCGCCATGGTGCAGGCGGGCCTGTTCTTCTTCGCTTTGTCATTCATATTGATCAATTACGCGATCGATGTCATCTACATTCTCATCGATCCGCGCATCCGTTTTGACTAGGGATCGCCATGACTGCCGATATCGCCAGCCTGCCGCCGCGCCGCAACGCCTTGTTGCGCGCCCTGGGCACGATGCTGCATAGCCCGGTCGGCGCGACCGGCACGTTTATCGTGGCTGTGGTTGTGCTGCTGGCGCTCTTTGGACCACAGGTTTCGCCGCAAGACCCGATAAAAGGCAACCTGCGCGCGCGCTTCGAAGAACCCGGCTACAGCGATGCCAGCGGCTATTACAGCCTGGGCAGCGACCAACTGGGGCGCGACATCCTCAGCCGCATCATCGCCGGCAGCCGCGTTTCGGTGCTGGTCGGCGTGGTGTCTGTATTGATATCGGGCACGATCGGCGTATTATACGGGCTGGTTAGCGGCTTCGTGGGCGGACGTCTGGACAGCTTGATGATGCGCATCGTCGATGGCTTGCTGGCTGTGCCTTTCATCATCCTGGTGGTGGCGATATCGGGCGTCGTCGGCGCGGGGCTGGGCACATTGATCCTCATCCTCGGCTTGACTGGCTGGGTCACCTATGCGCGCGTCATTCGTGGCGAGGTGTTGAAAGTGCGCGAGCAAGACTATGTCATCGCCGCCTATGCCTTGGGTCAGAGGCGGCTGGTGGTGATGCTGCGCCACATCTTGCCCAATGTCATCTCATCGGCGATCGTGCTGGCGGCTGTGCAAGTCGGCGTGACTGTGCTGGCCGAGTCTTCATTGAGCTTCCTGGGCCTGGGCGTGAAGCCGCCGACTGTCACCTGGGGGCTGATGCTCTCGGATGGACGGCAATACATCAACAGCGCCTGGTGGATGACGACCTTCCCGGGCATCGCCATCACGGTGACGGTGCTGGGCGTCGTCTTCCTGGGTGACTGGCTGCGCGACTTCCTCGACCCGAATGTGCGCGGGCGGGGATAACCAAGACCTAGATGCCACGACTGCGCTTGACCCCGCGCGCCACCGCAGTCGTCCTGGCGCTGCTGATTGCGCTGCTGGCGATCGTCATTGCCGCCAACAGCCCCATCCCCGTCATCAACCAGCAGTACGGCGAAACCACCCTGCAATTCGCCGCCGACAGAGCCTGGGCGCTTTTTCCTGGCGATTGCGTGATCATCAGTTGGCGCGTCGAAGGCATCGAATCGCTGCATATTGAAGGGCGCGGCGAGATCGGCTGGGGAGAAAAAGCCTTCTGCCCGCAGATCAACCACACAGCGGCGCGCTTTGCCGTGCGCAGTCCCGATGGGCTGCACCGCGAATTCGATCTGCGCGTTCACTTCTTGCCCGACCTGCTGCTCTACCTGGCGGGATTCGTCGGCGTGGCTGGCGCCATTGGCCTGGCGGTCTATTTCCTTTTGACGAAATCGCTGGATCGCGCCTTGAACCCGCGCTGGCTGCTGTTGGCGATTGCGCTGCTGCTGCTTGTGGGCACGGCATTGCGTATCACGCCCGTCAACCCGCCTTTGATCGATTACGCCGATGAGCAGGTCGACCTGCGCTTTTGGACCAGCAAGTCGGGTTTGCTCTTCCCGCGCGAATGTCTGACAGCCCACTGGTCAGTGCTGGGCGCAGAGTCGGTCAGCTTCAACGGCGACACTGTGTATGCCATTGATGACAGCCACAGCCAGGGGCGGTTTTGCATCGATTTTTCTGGCCTGCCAACACTCACGCTGGAGCATGCCGACGGCGCGACATCTTCGCACAGCCTGCCGGTGGACATCAACCTGCCCGGCGCGCCGGGAGAATCGACTTTCATCTCATTTCAGTCGCTGGGGCTTGCGCTGGCCGGGCTGGTCTTTTTTCCGCTGCTTTATGTGGCCGCGCGCGATGCCTGGCGATTGCGCAAATGGGACGAACTCTGCGCATTGACGGGTTTCTTTGTCATCGTTCTGCTGCTCTACCTGCCCTTCGGCTTTGATGGCGCTGGCCATTGGGAAGTTTGGGCGAACAGCGCGACTGTCCAGGGGCTAGATGATGTGAAACACCGCGGCGAAGAGGTCAGCCGTTTCTTCGCTATCATGCCGCATATTCTGGCGACCTTGCTCGACAGCAATTCTTTCATCGGCTTCAAC
Source organism: Chloroflexi bacterium bin20 (assembly GCA_002238485.1). GTDB lineage: Bacteria > Chloroflexota > Anaerolineae > Aggregatilineales > Phototrophicaceae > UBA6055. The sequence continues at coordinate 38,399 of MPMG01000015.1, forward strand.
CTGGTGCATTTTGCGCTGCACTTCGGCAAGCTGTCCTTGCTCTACATCATCCTTCGCCAGCTGGGCGCGCGTCCACTGTACGCATTTTTGACCGCCGTTCTCTTCCTCGCCTATCCCGTCAATTCGGAATTGATGTCTCTGCGTTCGCTGCCCTTGAATCACAGCGTGTTTTGGCTGCTGGTCGGGCTGTGTTTGCTGCTGGACTGGCTGCGAAGTCCGCGCCGACAGTGCTTGCTAGGCCTGCTGCTGGCGCTGCTCTACAACGCGGCCAGCCACGAAAGCGGCTATGCGCTGATTTTGGCATTGCCGGCGCTTTGGTGGCTGAGTGGGCAGCATTCGCGGCGTCAAAAGCTGCGCGCCACTGCTCTGTGGTACTTGTCGCCCGCTTTCAAAGCCGCCTATCTGCTGCTGCTGGAATTGACGGACCGTCCCTTGTACGCGCAGGGAGATTTGGGTGGCGGCGAAAATGCGCTTGGCACTGCGGTGGACACGCTGGCCTGGGTTTATCAACAGACCTTTATTGACGGCTGGGTCGAGGCAATCGCGTCGCTGGCGAACAATCACTGGCTGCTGCCGACGCTGCTGGGGCTGCTTGTGGTGGGCGCAGTGGCAGTCTACCTGGCGCGGCAGGATTCGCCTGCACAAGCGCCGTCATTGCGACAGATCAGTGCGGGTTTGCTGGGCGGGCTGTTGTTCATCATCCCGGCTGTCGGCGTGCTGATGTGGTTTGCCAGCTACCGAGACGATACTTGGCGCATGTTTTTTTATGTGCCGATTGGCGCGGCTGCGGCTGTTTTTTGCTTGCTGCTGCTGATTACAGCGAAAATCAAAAGGCAGCGCGCGCGTGATTATGCCTTGATTGCGCTGTGCTTGCTGCTGCTGCTGCCTGCGCTGTCGCGGCTCTTCGTCCAGCATAGCGAGACGATCGCCGCTGCCGACCGCAAGGCGCGCATCTTATATGAGATTGTGTCGCTCGTGCCCGCCCCGCATTCCGATACGCAGCTGCTGGCCATGACAGCCATGTCTTGGCAGACCATGCAGCAGCGCGGCATCTGGGAGCTGGCTGCGGGCGCCATGTTTGATAGCGCTTTGTGGCTGGTTTATGACGAGCGCGCGCCGGACGGAGCTACATTCTGCCTGTCGGAATCGCGCTGTGGGCGCATTGCCACCGATGACATGCTGCTGGTCGCCGACGACCGCGAAGCCGCCCTGCAAAAGACGCTGCTGCTGCATGTGGATGACGATTTGCATGTTTCGCTGCTGGACGATCCCGCCGCCTACCTGGGCTGGGATATTGTTGACACATACGACCCCAGCCAACTTTATGACGCCGATGCGCCCCTTCCACACCGCGCGCGCAGTATGCTGGGCTCTGCCCTCCGCCGCCAGTAGCCCTGTGCCGCATTGGCAGTCTGTGGTAAACCAGTAGCAGCGCCAGCCAGCCCCGGCGGAGAGCCATGCCACGCAATCCCGTATTGTTGATCATCCTCGATGGCTGGGGCATCCGCGAGGCGCGGGCGGGCAATGCGATCACGCTGGCAGATACGCCCAACTACGATCGCTGGCTGGCCGAAAACGAACGCAGCATTATCCACAGCTCAGGCCAGCATGTCGGTTTGACGCCGGGGCAGATGGGCAATTCCGAAGTTGGACATCTGAATCTGGGCGCGGGGCGCATCGTCTACCAGGATATCTCGCGCATTGCCAATGCGATTGGCGATGGCAGCCTGGCGCGGCATCCCATCCTGCACGACGCCTTTGCTTCGTTGAAACGCGCCGGCAAGAAGTTGCATCTCATCGGTTTGCTGGGGGATGGCGGCGTGCACAGCCACAGCGACCACTTGCTTGCGCTGCTGGAGATCGCCAAGTCGGCGGGTATCGACCCCGTGCTGCATCTGATCACCGATGGGCGCGACAGTCCCACCCAACAAGGCGAGCATTTCTGCGCCCATCTCTGCGAGCGGCTGGCGGATTTGGAGATAGGACGCATCGCCACGGTCAGCGGACGTTATTATGCCATGGACCGCGACCAGCGCTGGGAACGCACACAGCGCGCCTATGCCGCCATGGTCGAGCGCCACAGCGAATTGCACGCCCCCGATGCCATGACAGCCATTCGCCAGTCCTACAGCGCCGGAGTTACCGACGAGTTCATCGCGCCGACGGTCATTACCGGCCAGGACCTGGCGATTGAAGCGGGCGATGCGCTGCTCTGTTTCAACTTTCGCGCCGACCGCATGCGCCAGCTGTGTCGGGCATTCAGCAAACGCGATTTCGCTGCTGCCGAGCACTTCGCGCCGGTCGCCGATCTGCGCTTGATCACCATGACAGCTTATCAGGACGGGCTCACCGCTGATGTGCTCTTTCCGGTCGAGCTGCTGGCAGACACCTTGGCAGAGACGATCAGCCGCGCCGGCAAAATGCAGTATCATTGCGCCGAAACTGAGAAGTATCCGCATGTAACTTTCTTTTTCAATGGACGATCAGAGACGCCATTCCCTGGCGAAACGCGCCATATCGTGCCCTCGCCCAAGGTCGCCACCTACGATCTGCAGCCCGAAATGAGCGCGCGCCAACTGACCGACGCGACCTTGGCGCGGCTGGACGAAGCGGACGATGATTTTCTGCTGGTCAACTTCGCCAACCCAGACATGGTCGGGCATACGGGTTCGCTGGATGCGGCGATAGCAGCTGTGTCTGTGGTCGATGCCTGCGCTGGCGAATTGGTGGCGGCGGTCGCCAGCAAAGGCGGCGCGGCGATTGTGACTGCCGATCATGGCAATTGCGAGCGCATGATCGACCCGTTGACCGGCGCAGCGCATACTTATCACACCGTTGCGCCCGTGCCGCTCTTCGTGCTGGACGCCAAACATTTTTATGATCTGCGCAGCTGGGGGCGGCTGGCTGATGTCGCGCCGACTGTGCTGGACTTGCTGGGCATGGCTGCGCCAGCGACCATGACGGGCCGCAGTTTGATCCTGGGCGCGCGGGCTATCAGTCGCTAATGGTGTAGGTCAAGCTATCGATATCGTAATAGGTGTAGATGCAAGGTACATCTCTTTGGTAAGCCTTCAGGTCAACGGGCGGCTGTGGAATTCGAATATCCCGCTGTCCGGTCGCTCTGATTGCCAGAATCTGCTCGTGCCGGTCGTCAAACGCATCGGCAAAAAGGCTCAATGATTCGGCAACTGGAATGTTATTCGCCAATATGCTGCCGCCCAGCCACAGCGCCACCAGCAGCGACCCGATGCGGACAAGACGCAAAGAACCGCCCAGGGATTTGAATCCCCAGCCAAAGTAAATGCCCCAGGCCAAGCCGCCCCATGCCATGAAGAACGGAACGAAGGTGTATATTCGCCCGTGATAGTTTGACAAGAAGAGGCTAGCGGCAAAGCTGACGGCTAACGCGCCCAGCCACATCATGGCGTACAAAACGACCATGCCTAGCGCAAACCGTCTGACGACTGCCTTGGGCATCCGCAGCGACAGCAGGCTGGCGATCATGGCAAACAGGCTGTGCAAAGTCAGCCACAGGAAAATATAGGCCTGCCATTGCATGTCGCGATTCGTGAGCAGAATGACGATGAGCAGCGCAAATGCCAAGCCGGCCTGTGGCAAGTAGTGGAGATGTTGCAGCCGCTCTAGCGACGGCCTGCGCGAGAGCAGCGCGAAGGCGCCGATTAGCGCGATATTCAAGGCGATGATGACGGTGTATTCAACGCTGTATTGACCCAGAATCTGCGAATCAAAGCTTTGATGATTCAATAACAAGGGCAAGAGCAGCAACTGGATGAGCAGGGCAATGCGCAGCGGAATGACGGGTGTTCTGCGAGTTTGCGCGCGGGGGGAGGGGGGGGGCGGGGGGGGGGGGGTGGGCTGGTGGGCGTGGGGGGGGGGGGGGGGGGGGGGGGGGGATGCCATACCCACCAATATGCCTGCCGCCACCATCAGCGCGAAACTGGGCAGCAGCGACGAGTCGCTTATGCGCTCCAACCAGGCAGTAGGGGCTGATGACAGCAACTCTGCCAAGTTATCAACAGCCGTTCTCCTGGCGACGCGGTCTATCAATCCCAGCGCGGACAGCATTGTCAGGATGGCGGCTGCCGTGCCCACCCAGCCAGCAGCCAACGCGGGCAAACAGCTTCTCCGCAATTTGCCGCCAGCCAGCCAAGCCGCGCCAAGCAGCAGCGTCAAGCCCAGCAGCATGAGCAAAGAAATGTTCTCGGCGAAGTTGGCTGTAGCGAAGCACAAGGCTGCGCCGAGGGCAGTCTGCCGCCACGCGTTGCCATTGCCATGCGGGCGAACCGCTACATGCAGCAGCAGCAGAAAATAGGACGTTGCTAGCGCCAGGGGGAGGCCATACTTTACGCTTGCTGTGTACCAGTAGACTGACCGCAAGGTGTAAAGACCTGCGCAGGTTGCGCCAACCAGCAGCGCCGCCAGCCCCATTGCAGTCGTTCTTCTATAGGTAGTCAATCCAAGTAGAGAGAAAGCTTTGGACAACAGCGCCGCCGCAGACAAGAACCAGCCAGCGATTAGCATGGCCGGGAAGAGCGCAGTAACCTGGATATCCAGCGGTCCCAGCAGGTTCATTACCACGATATTCGCGGAACTGCCGTTTATGCCGCTGCGCTGGGTCTGCACGGCTTCCCAGGTGGTCTGTTTGGCGGTATCGCCGATGTGGCAAAGGTCGTCGCTCGCGGGTCGGGCGTATGTTCCAATCCAGGCGTACATCAGCATGGGCGCGAAGCACAGCAGCAGGATTAGCGTGTAACTTTTTTCTTGTCGCATGACGACAACATAGCACAAATGTTTATCATATCAAGGGCATTGCGCCACATTGGCAGGATGCTTGTGCTAGAATGCGCCGCATGCGAGCATATGCAACAGTTGAGCAAACACGATGAGCCGCGCTGGGGCTCTGCAGTCGCTGCGGGATAATCCGCGTCTGTCTGTGCTGGTCATCGGCGGCGGCATCAACGGCATCGGCAGCTTCCGCGATCTGGCCTTGCAAGGCATCGACTGCCTGCTGGTCGAACGCGGCGACTTCGGCAGCGGGGCATCGGCGGCGTCTTCGCACATGCTGCACGGCGGCTTGCGCTACCTGGAAAATGCCGAGTTTCGCCTGGTGGACGAGGCGCTGCGCGAGCGCGACCTGATGCTGCGCAATGCGCCCCAGCACGCCAAAGCGCTGCGCACCACCATCCCGATTTTTCGCTGGTTTTCGGGCACATTGAATGCGCCTTTGAAGTTTCTGGGCTGGCGCGATCGTCCGGGCGAACGCGGCGCGCTGGTGGTCAAGCTGGGTTTGTGGCTCTATGACAGCCTCATCCGCGGCGAACGCGCCCTGCCACGCCACGAGCTTCAATTGCGGCGGGCTGCGCTGGCTGCCCTGCCACAGCTGCACCCGCAGATCATCTGCGCGGCCAGTTATTATGATGCCTGGATGCCGCATCCGGAGCGAATCTGCCTGGACCTGCTGCGCGATGCCGAGGCCGCCAACCCGCGCTGCCGGGCGCTCAATTATGTCAGCGCGGCCGGCGGTGATGAACGGTCGCTGAATCTGCACGACGAGCTGACTGGCGAGACCGTGCAAGTGCAGCCGAGCGTGGTCATCAATGCGGCGGGTCCCTGGATCGACTTCGTCAATCGGCGGCTGGGAGCACAGCAGCGATTCATCGGCGGCACCAAAGGCTCACACCTGGTGCTGGATAATCCAGCGCTGCTGGCGGCGACTGGCGGCGGCGAAATCTTCTTTGAAAACGAAGACGGGCGCATCGTGCTGATCTTGCCCTATTTTGAGCGTGTGCTCATCGGCACGACCGATATCCGCATTGATAATCCGGACGATGCTCGCGTCAGCGAACCCGAAATCGACTATTTGCTGGGCATGGTTTCGCGCGTTTTTCCGCAGATCCAGCTCGACCGCGAGCAGATCGTCTTTCAATTCGCCGGCGTGCGGCCCCTGCCCTACAGCGAGGGCGGCGCAACCGGGCAGATCAGCCGCGACCACAGCATCCGCAGCCTGCCGCCAGCGCGCGAGGGCGGCTATGCGATTCATTCGCTGATTGGTGGCAAGTGGACGACCTTCCGCGCTTTTGCCGAGCAGGCGGCCGACCTGGCGCTGAAGGACCTGGGGCAGACGCGCCGGAAAGATACCCGGCACGAGCCAATCGGCGGCGGCCACGATTATCCAGCCGACCAGGCAGCCTGGCTGCGCGAAACTGCGCGGCGCACAGGCCTTCCGTCAGAGCGAATGGCGACTCTCTTTGCGCGTTATGGCACTGCTGCAACAGCTATTGCCGAGCATATCGCCGCTGGCGACGACTGTCCCCTGCGCTGCTGCCCTGCTTACAGTCGCCGCGAGATAGACTATCTGGCTGGTTGCGAGAAAGTGGCGCGCCTGGATGATCTGCTGCTGCGGCGTACCTTGATCGCCATGCTGGGTTATGCGGACCGCGCTGCCCTGCACGAAGTGGCGGATGTGGCGGCGGCGGCACTGGGCTGGTCGAGCGCGCGCGCGGCGGAGGAAATCCAGCGCACGCAAGACATCTTGCGCGACAAGCATGGCGCCAGCTTCTAGACGCCGACTTTGCTTTTTTCCAGCCGCACAGCCGTGCCACTGGCGGTAACCATGAGCATGCTGCCATTGCTGCCGACCGTTTCATAATCCAGGTCGATGCTTAGAATGGCATTTGCCCCCAGCATTTGGGCATTTTGCTGCATCTCTTGCAGGGCGATTTCTTTGGCGCGGCGCAATTCTTCTTCATACGCGCCCGAACGCCCGCCCACGATATCGCGGATGCCAGCGAACAAGTCTTTGAACATGTTTGCGCCTAATATCGCCTCGCCGCTGACGATGCCAAGATATTCGTTGACGGGATTGCCTTCAACGCTGGGGGTGGTGGTGATGATCATCGTGCCTCCTTTTCTGCCTGTTGCGCATGTATCTTAGCAGGTTACTGCAGAATATCCCTATGCGGAATAGCGCCGTCTACAAGAGCCCGCGCGTCACCTTGATCATCGTTGCGACTTCCTCATCGCTCAGCTCGGGACTTACGGGCAGATTGACGATTTCTTCCGCCAGCTTGTCGGTTACGGGCAGGGGGGCGCGCTCCGGGAAAGACTCCGCATACACGCTGTAGCGATAGACCGGCGGCGCATAGTGGATGACCGCTTCGATGCCAGCCGCCCGCAAGCCCCGATGTACTTTCTCTTGCCGGGGCACGCGTATGCAGTACGAACGGAAGGTGGGCATGGATTCGCTGCGGAAGCGCGGTGTCTTCGCAGTTGTGCCCGCCAAGCCCGCTTCCAGCGCTGCCACAATCTCCCTGCGCCGCGCCGTCCAGGCTTCCAGATGCGGCAGCTTCACCAGCAGCAGCGCCGCCTGCAGCGGATCGAGCGGGGCATTATACCCCTCCGCGACATAATCTTGCCGCCCTTCCAGCGCGCCGCCCGCGCCGTATCCCGTCAGCAGCCGCAGCCTTTCTGCCAGCGCCGCGTCATTGCTGACCAGCATGGCGCCATTGCCCGCGCTGCCCAGCGGTTTGTAAGGCGCAAAGCTGAACATGGAGATATCGGCGAATGCGCCCAGCGGCAGCCCATGATCATGCGCGCCCGTCGCCAGCGCCGCGTCCTCAACGATGCGCAGGTCGTGTCGATTGGCGATCTCTCGCAGCGCTTTGACATTGGCGGGATGCCCGTGCATGTCGACCGGCAGCAACGCTCGCGTCCGCTCTGTGACAAGCGCTTCGACCAGCCCCGCATCCATGGTGTAGTCCTCCGCCAGCACATCGCAGAGCACTGCCCGCGCGCCGCATTGATGGATCGCGCCGGTGGTGGATATGTCCGAGTTGCCCACGCTGATAACTTCGTCACCCGGTCCCAGACCGCAGGTTTTCAGCGCCAGGAACAAAGCCAACGTGCCGGAATGGACTGCCAGCGCATGCTTTGCGCCGACCGCCGCGGCAAATTCGCTTTCCAGCCGCGCGCGTATCACATAGCCAGCGCCAGAATCGCCATAGAGCAGCGGTTCCAGAGCCGCCTGGATGTCTGCTCGCAGGGACTCGTGCGTCTGCCCGGCTCGCGAACGCGGCACAGCGAATGATTGTGTCATAAACGCATGTGTGTCTGTGCCTGCCGCGCATCAGTTTCCATTGTATGCCTGTCTCGGTCCAGCCCTGTGTTTGTCGTGGTGGCGGCGCAATTGTCGACTAGCTGTTGGCTTCGCGCCAGGCGGTTGCCAACATGGTTCGCGCGCGTGGCGGCAGTGGAGCATCGGAGTCGATTAGCTGCAACGGAGCATAGTTTATCGATTTTCCCCAGTGGAATCGAGCGCCAGGGTCATCTACCAGCTCGACTGTTAAGTCAGGGCGCAGTTCGAGGACGACTGTCTCGTGCCAGCGCTCCTGCGCTCCCCATTTGAATTTTCCCTTGATCCCGCGGGCGCAGCTGAAAGGCGCATAGCAAAAAAAGCCTTGTGGCGCGTTAGACTCGGGGTACAGCACGCTGATAGCGCTGGAAAACACATTACCGCCATACAGATCAATCAGCCCCAGCTCAGCCAGTTCTCGTTCAGACAAGGTGGTCATCACCATCAGGATGCTATTGGGTTCCAGATGCGGGGCTTCTGCCAATACTCGGTAAAGGACCTTTGCTTTTGCGTGAGCCCGGTCTGTCAAGGCGCCATGGGCGACGAATAGCTTCGACATGCTTGGCAGCAGCAGCGCTGTGGTCACTGCAATAATGAGCAAGTCGCGTTTATGCCGATCGCGCAGTTTTGCCGTAAGCAGCAGCAGCAGGCAAAACATGGCGACGGCAGCGGCGGCAGGAACATAGGTCATCATATTACTCACGCGACCCACCAATATTGCGGTGGCGCTTGGCATGCCTTTCAGCAAGATCATGATGCCAGTCGCGGGAATGATCAAAGCGAAACCGACCAAAGCGCCCTGCAGGATTTGTCTCACGGCGGGCTCTTGTGTTTCGTCGTGCTGTCGTGAAATGTAGAGGGCAGCGGCGGACAGGCAGCAAACCGCCCCCAGCGTGGGCAGCCACCAGTCGTTGACAGCAAGGGACTCGAAGGCATCGAGCCACCCGCCAAGAAAGGTTTGAAAATAGATGTTGGCCAGTCCGTCAGTGAAGCCGTCAAATTTAGGCGAATGTGTTGACGGGTCCGCCGATAAAAGCGCAGTAATAGTCCTGGAAGCGTAACCCGGTCTGCCAGTCACATACAGCCACAGCACCCAGGAAGCTTTCAGCGACACAGCTAAGCAGAACAGCAGCGCCAGGTTGATGCGCCGCCAGCTGATCATTCCCCGACGCAGCCACAGGACAAAGGGCATGACGAAGAGCAACGCCAAGCCCGCGTCATAGGCGCCTATATTCAACAGCAGCGCCAGGGCGCATCCCGCCAGCGATCGCCAGCGGCTAGAATCCAGGAAGTCCAAGGCGCAGAAACACGCCAGCATCAACCACAAAACGCTGCTGGTGCCAGCCGTGTATCTCGTCCCTAGCAACATGTCATTTACCGGGAAGGCCAAGACAAACGTGGCAATCAGATACGCGTAGAGTTTGCGTAGGCCGATCTTTCGCAAGACGCCATAGGCGAGGATTACCAGCAAGGCTATATTTGCGCAAGTGACGATGTGGAAGCCGACAAAAGATTCGCTGTCGACCAGCGTCGCCAGTGTACGCGGCAAAGCGGCAAATGGGCGCGTCGCAAACTCCCCTCGCCATAACTCGCTTGGAGAACGTTCAAAATAGGACTTAGTGAGCCACTCTTCCCACTGGCCCGCGCTCTCAAAGCCGAATGGCAGGTAGACGATCAGAACTGCCGCCGCCAGCCCAACTGCCGCCACAATATCTGACCATTCGCGCCGCAACCAGGCCAAGCGCGCTTTATTTATCGCCATCGGCAGGTAAACCAGCGCCGCCACAACCAGCGCGACAATGTTTACATAAAAGAAAACCGGCGCGTGCGCAAGCGACCCCCACAGAACACGCAAGGGCAGCTCATACTGCCGCTCTACACCATCTACGCCCTTGACTTCCAGCATCGCCGTGTGCCCAGGATATTCGCAGTGGAGGACTTGCGCGGCATTGTCGCGAAGCGTCACTATCTCGCCTTCGTGCCGAACAACCTGCGCGCCAACAACAGACAGCCCGATATCAACGCACTCACGCGGGAAAATCAGGCTCGCTTTCTCTGCCCACATCGCCACCTTGACCTGCCCGTCGGCCGCTTCCAGGCGCGGCGGCTCTGGCTCGTTCAATCGCAAAAACAGTCCAATCACCATCAGCGCCGACAAACACACCAGCAGCCAGGGCAGATTCAAAGCCTTGTCCATGCGTTTTGTAAGAAGAAAATACGCCGCCATCCCCACTGAGCCCAAGGTTCCCACGATGCCCGTCAAATACACAAGCAGGTCGGGCAAGAAGTGCAAGCGCAGTTGGAATTCGCGGTGCAGCCCATCGGGACTGCGCACTTCAAAGCGCGCCGATGTGTGGTCGATCTGCGGGCAAAAGGTTCGTTCTCCCCAGCCGATCTCGCCGCGCCCCTCGATATACAGCGATTCGATGCCTTCGGTCTGCCAGCTAATAGTCACGCAGTCGCCGGGAAAAAGCGCCCAGGCACGGTCGGCGGTGAAGTGCAGGCTGGTGTCGCCATATTGTTGTTCGATGGCGGGGATGGGACTGTTGACGGCAATGACAATGGCCAGCAGCAGGATCAGCATTGCCAGGACGATTGCGGTGGCGCGTGTCGAAAGGCGCAGGCGTTTCATCTAGTTGGCTCCTCGGCGCAAGGCTGCGTTCAGCATGGAATTGGCGCGCTCTGGAATAGGCGCAGCGGCGTCATAAAGTTGGCTGGGGTCGTAGTCGATTTCGATATCCCAGCCCAGCCAGGCGGCCGGGTCTTCTACCAGCATAGCCGACAGGTCTTCGCGCAGCTCAAAGACGAGCGTGCGCTGCAGCAGCAGCTCGGGCGCGTCGCTGCGAAAAAGCGTTTCTTCGTCGGGAGTCGCCTTGCAATAGCCATCTTTGCGGCAAAAATACGCATGTGGAATCGTGCCGCCATGATACAGAAAATGATAGACGCTGCTGTCCAGGCTTCTGCTGACGAGAAATTCAGCGAGGTCGGTGGCGCGGAACGGGTCGGCAGCCATGTCGGTGGTCAACATGACAGCCACGCCCGCCTGGATTTTCGGCGCCGCTGCCGCCAGGCTGTGCAAGAGCAGCGCCTTGTTGTCCGCGCGGGCGACATCCTGCTGGCGTTTGTGCAATGCGCGCGACATGCCCGGCAGCAACAGCAGCAAACACAAGGAACACAGGACAAGCAAACGCAGGGATTTCTGGCGTAAACAGCGCGTCAGCAAGCTGGCCAGACAAAAGAGCCCAATCGCCGCGCCCTCGGGCACATAATAATAAAGACGCCATAAATCATTGCTGTATTGCTCGATAAAGATGAACACGCCGACCGCAGGCAGGATCAGCAGCGCGCCCAGCAGCAGACCGATGCCCAAGCGGCGCGCGTCGGGCAAATCCAGCCCCCTTGTGTCTCGCGTCAGATACCAGCAGACGCCCGCGCCCAGCAGCAGCGCAGCAGCCAGCGTGCCCAGCCATTCCCCAGCGCTCAGGCTGTGCAGGGCATCGCGCCAAGCCTCCACGAAGCTGTGGCGATAGACGGCCAACAAGTTATTCAGCGCATTCGCCAGCATGCCTCCGCCAGCAGCGCCGCTCACAATGCCTTCAAACAGGTTGCTGTAATAGAAACGAATGTTGTTGCCCGACAAAAATAGCATATACGTCAGCTTGCCCGCCGGCGCCAGCAGCCAGCACAGCGTCAAATTGAGCGCAGTCCTGCTTCGATCGCGCCACAGCCACAGCATAGGGAGCGCAAGGATCATCACATAACCGCCTTCGTTGGCGAAGACGCAAATCGACAAAGCCAAGAAGATGCCGGCCATATGCCAGCGAGTGGCCTGCTTGCGGCTGTCCAGCGCCAGGAAAAGCGCAGCAGCCATCGCCAGCGCGCTCATCTGGATGGGCAGCGAACGCAGCGTGAAGAGCTCGCTGTTGACCGGATACACCAGGCACAGCATTGCTATCAGAAACCCAAATAGTGGAGAAATGGCTTGCTGGCGCAGGATGCCGAAAAACAACCCGGCTTTTCCCCAGATGAGCAGCATATTCAGCACATGGAAGCCCGCGAAGGAATGTGGCGACAGCAAAGACCCCACCAAGTGTGGCAGCGTCGTCAAGGGGCGAGTGACCAATTCAAAAGCTACGCCCCAATGGTGCAAGCCGTCAACATAGGTGCGGAAGCTCCACGACTCATAATTGCCGATGCTGTCGAAGCCTAAAGGCAAATAGATCAGCAGCGCAATCCCCAGCAATCCGCCGACCGCAGCCAGGTCGGGCAGGCGCGCGCGCAAGGTTTGCCGGCGCAGCAAAATCCAGGCCAGCGGGACATAGAGCGCAAGCGCCATCGCCAGCGCCACAGCCGGAAAATGCGCAGCTTGCAGGCGCCGGGTGACGGAGTCCAGCAGCGTTTTGACCAGACTGATCTCTCCTCGCCATAGCAACAAGCCCAGCGCAAAAAACAAGCCTGCCCAGACCAGCCACCAGGGCGAAAGCCGTCTGTCCAGCGAGGGATAGCGCAAGAACCGGGCACACAGAAGCGAGCACATGGCCATGCCCGCAAAGCCCAGCGGATAATAGAGCCAGTCGCGCGGGTTGCTGGAAAGCTGCCAGTTTGCCAAGAGCAGCAGCAGCGTGAGCGCCCCCAGCAGAGGAGGGATGGCGCGTGTCGAAAGGCGCAGGCCTATCATCTAGTCGGCTCCGCGGCGGATGGCTGCGCCCAGCATGGAATTGGCGCGGGGCGGCAGGGGCGCATCGGCATCGTAAAGCTGGCTGGGGTCGTATTCGATATCAATGTCCCAGCCATAACGGGTGAATGGATCTTCCACCAGTTCGACAACCAGGTCGCGGCGCAGCTCGAGGACGATGGTATCTTGCCAGTAGTCGGCGTGCTCATGTAGCTCAAAGAGATCGGATTTTCCCCAACGCCAACTGCATCGGTGATAAAAGCGGCAGAAGAAGCTGTCGGCTGGCGCATGGTCTGCGTAGAGTGTGCTCAATGCGCTAGTAAATACAGTACTGTATGAAAAATGTGATATTTGCTTGTCAGCCAGCTCGACGCGTGTCATTGGCGTAATCATCAGCAGATAGGTATCCGGATTGGGGCGCGGCACAAGCTCGAGTATTTGGCGCAAGAAGAGCGCATTCTTGTCGGCGCTGCGAGTATACATTTCGTGCTGCACGAAGAGGCGTGAAAGCGCCGGCAGCATCAGCAGCAGGCACAGCGCAATCAAGGCATAATCACGCGCGCGCTGGTCTTTGAGTTTCGCCGTAATCAGCAGCAGCAGGCAGAATACGGCGCAGGCGGCAGGGGCTGACACATAGAAGTAGAGTTGCTGCACATCACCCGAATTGTAACCCGGCAGCCACATCAGCACGCCGACGGCCGGCACAATCAGCAGGAATCCGCTCCCTAACGAAATGGCGACTTGGCGCAATGATGGTGGCGGAAGTGAGGAATCTCTCCCTGCAAGATACATCGCCATCCCGCCTGTGCACAGCAGCGCCAGCAACGTCGGCAGCAGCCACTGATTGTCCGCTAGTGAAGAAAACGCCTCAACCCAGCCCTCAACGAAGGTCTGCCGATAGACCTGAGGTATTACCTCGCCGATAGTCGATACGATATTCTGCCCGAGGAACCGAGCGCCAAATTTGTTCTGCGAGTCAAGGAATTCACTCTGATAGAAAGGTCTGTCTGTCGTCACGACCAGCAGCAAATAGCCCAATTTGAACGCAGCTGCGCTGATCCAGAGCAGGGACAGGTTGACAAGACGCCAGTCTAGCTTGCCGCGGCGCAGCCACAAGAAAAAAGGCAGCGCAACGATGGCTGCCAGGCCCGCCTCGTAAGAGCCGACATTGAAGAACAGCGCCAGCGCGACTCCCAGCAGCGTTCGCCAGCGCGGCGTCGCCAGATAATCCAGCGCGCAGTAGGCCGCCAGCAACAGGTACAACACGCTGGTGTTGTGCAAGACCGAGCGCGTCGACAACAGCAGATCGTTAGCCGGGTATGCAAAAAAGAGTGCTGCAACCAAAAAAGCAAATAACTCGCGAACGCCAAGCTTGCGCGCGATGCCATATATGAGAGTCGACTGAAGCGTGATGACTGCGACTTGCACGAAATGGTAGCCAAGAAAAGATTCTCGGTCGATTACTGCAGCCAGGGTATTAGGCAGCATGATAAAGAAGCGAATCGGATACTCCTTGCGGAACGAAGTCTCGAGACCCTCGAAGTACGCCGTCGCATTCCACTCTTCCCAATGTCCCATGCTGTCAAAGCCGAAGGGCAAGTAGATCATCAGCACCAGGAAAGCGAGAGCCGCCAATGCGACCCCCCCCCCCCCCCACCCCCCCCCCCTCCTTTATACCAACTCCACGACAACAACCAACACAGCACCAAAGAAGCCAGACCCCCCACGCCCCCCCCCCCCCCCCCCAATTCATCCGCGCTTTCTGATACGCCATCGGCAGAAACACCAGCGCAGCCAGCAGCAAAGCGACAAAGCTCAAATAGAAAAAGACCGGGACATGCGCAAGCGAGGCAAAGAGCGCCAACATGGGCAGTTCGTAGCGGCGCGCCTGGCCACTTGCGCCGACCACTTCCAATACCGCTGTGCGACCATGGGCATCACAATGTTTGCCCCTTGCCCAGTTGTCCCTGAGCGAAACTTCTTCGCCATTGAATTGCAGGGACTGCTGGCCGACCACCGAAAACTCGACATCGACGCATTCTTGCGGGAATACCAGGCTCGCTTTCTCCGCCCACATCGACACGGCGACCTCGCCATCGTCAACGTCCAGCCGCGGCACTTCGGGCACGTTCAATCGCAGCGCAATGCCAGCCACGACCAGCAGCGCAACCGCCAACAGCAGCCAGCGGGGATTCAAGGCGCGCTCCAGCCGATTCGTCCACAAGAAATAGACAGCCAGCCCAAGCGAGCCGACCACGCCGCTGAATCCCGCCAGGTAGAGCAGCAGGTCGGGCAAAAAGTGCAAGCGCAGCTGGAATTCGCGGTGCAGCCCATCGGGTGTGCGCACTTCAAAGCGCGCCGACTTTGCGTTGATCTGCGGGCAAAAGGTTCGTTCTCCCCAGCCGATCTCGCCGCGCCCCTCGACATGCAGCGATTCGATGCCCTCGGTCTGCCAGCTGATTTTCACACAATCGCCGGGAAAAAGCGCCCAGGCACGGTCGGCGGTGAAGTGCAATGTGGTGTCGCCATATTGCTGTTCGATGGCGGGGATGGGGCTGTTGGCAGCGACGACGACAGCCAGCAGCAGAATCAACAGCGCCAGGACGATTGCGGTGGCGCGCCAGGAAAGCCGAGTCGACAGCGGCTGCCTCAAGCGATGACCTCAGAACGCCGGCGTCCTCCATCCCAGCGAATATCCGGGATCAGCGCATCGGCATGCCTTTCAATGCGCTCGCGGTGCGCGATTAAATCCAGCAGCATCGCTCGCAGGACAGCGCGCATATCCCGCGTCGGCACATAGCCCAGCTTCAGCAGATGCTCGCGGTCGGGCTGATAATAGTGGTCTTCCTGCTCGGTGCGTGGGTTGTCGTAGCGTTTGATCTGCGCGCGCAAGCCGATCTCGTCCGCAACCGACTGCACCAGCTGCGCCAATTCTTCGATCGTATACGCATTTTCAAACTGATTGAAGACGCGGTATTCGCCGGGCGCGGGCGGATTTTCCAAGGCCAGCCGCAAGCAGGTGACCGAGTCGATCAAAGGCAAGAAGCCGCGTTTTTGCCTGCCCAGCCCAAAGAGCGTCAGCGGATGACCGATGACAGCCTGGCAACAGAAGCGGTTGATGGCCGTGCCAAAGCATTGGTCAAAGTCGAGGCGGGTGCGCAGGCGCGGGTCGGCGTCCATCTCGGGCAGCTGCGCCCCAAAGACAACGCCCTGCATGATATCGGTGGCGCGAATGCCCCAGATCTTGGCTGCAAATTGCGTATTGTGCGAGTCGTGCACTTTGCTCTGGTGATACCAACTGCCAGCCTGACGCGGGAAGGGCAGCCGGTCTTTGCGGCCACGGAATTCTACTTCGAAGAAACCTTCGGGAATATCCAGCCCGGGCGTGCCATATTCGCCCATGGTGCCCAGCTTGACCAGATGAGCGTCTGGCGCGACTTCTTTAATTGCCCACAGCAGGTTCAGGTTGTTGACGACATTGTTGCGCTGCGTCCAGACACAATGCGCCTGGTCCATCATGGAATAGGGCGCGGATGGCATCTGCCCCAGGTGCACGACCGCCTCGGGCTGGAACTCCGCCAAGAAATCGCGCACAAAGTCGTAGTCGGTGAGATCGCCGATGCGGAAGTCCAGCGCGTCGCCAAATCGGTCTTGCCAGGCGCGCAGGCGGTCTGCGTAGCTGGCGATGGGCAGGGCGCTTTGGCCGCCGACTTCTTTCACCCAGTCGCGCCGCAGCAGCAAATCGGCGCCGGCGACCTCGTGTCCGCGCGCGCGCAGATGCAAAGCCAGGGGGAAGCCCAGATAGCCATCGATGCCGGCGATGAAAACTCGCATATGCTGCTCCTGCGCTGCGTCTGTGTCGAGGCTATGTTACCGATTCTGTGGCGATTCTGTAGGGCTTGTCCGAAATGCGCGATAACGGCGGCTGAATGGGCGTGGGACGGGCGACCCACTGGATCGCCCCTACACAACTCTGAATGAGAGACCGAGGCAGTCGGCATTTGCTTCCCCCCGACTTTTCGGGGAGACCGAGGGGGTTTATAGATTCTGTTGCTGGCGGCTACAATAGCCGAGTCTGCCATCACCGCGAGCCGCCACATGAAACAATCCAGTTATATCGCTTTGATCCGCAGCAACCGCAGCTTTCGTTATCTGTGGTCGGGGCAGATCATCAGCTTGTGCGGCGACTGGTTCAACCTGATCGCATCGGCGGCGCTCATCGCCACATTGACGCAATCGGGCACGGCCGTGGGCGGGCTGTTTGTTGTGCGCATGCTGGCGCCCTTCCTCGTCAGCCCCATCGCTGGCGTGGTAGCCGACCGCTACAGCCGCAAGCGAATCGTCATCAGCACCGATCTGCTGCGCGCGCTGGTTGTGCTGGGCTTTGTGCTGGTGCGCGAACCAGAACAGGCCTGGCTGGTTTATGTGCTGACCGCCATCCAGAGCGCCTCGCAAGGTTTCTATTTTCCCGCCTGGAACGCCATCTTGCCCGATATCACCTCGCCGTCCGAATTGAGTGTGGCGAATGCGCTTTCGGCAGCGACATGGTCGGTGATGCTGGCATTTGGCGCGGCGCTGGGCGGGCTGGTTTCGGGCGTGGTCGGCGTCTATCCAGCCTTCGTCATCGATGCCCTGACCTTCTTGCTCAGCGCGATGATATTGCTGCGCATGCCCTACTATTCGAGCCTGGAAGCGGGCGGCGATCAATCTGTCCTGGCGGGCATTCGCCAATACCTGGACGGGCTGGGCTATCTGTGGCGGCATATCGACACCTTCTCCATCGCCATACACAAGGGCGTGCTGGGCTTGCTGATCATCGGCTTCTACCAGGTGGCGCAGGTTACCATCGCCGAGCAGTACTTCCCGATAGGCGAGGGCGGCAGCATCAGCCTGGGGCTGATCTATGTGATGTCGGGCATCGGCAGCGGCATCGGTCCGATAGTCGGGCGCAACTGGGCGCGCGACCGAGACAGGCGGCTGCGGCTGGCGATCGCCTTTGGCTATGTCTGCGCTTTTGTCGGCTTTTTGATCTCCGCCACACTGATTTCGCTGCCAGTCATCTTGTTCGGCGGCTTGCTGCGCGGCATCGGTGGCGGCTTGATCTGGGTGCTGGGCACGCAGTTGCTGCTGCAAATCTTGCCCAACGAGGTGCGCGGGCGTGTCTTTTCTACGGAATTCGCGCTTTACACGCTCTTCGCGGCGGTGTCATCGGGCGCAACCGGCTGGCTGATCGATTCCACAGGCGAATTGCAGACTGTGCTGGTGATGGCGTCTTTCCTGCTGCTGATACCGATTGCGCTGTGGCTGATGTGGATCTATGCCAGGCAACGCAAAGTCGCATAATCGACAGGTCGGCTGTAGGGGCTAGGCATTGCCTCGCCCACAACCTGTAATGACCCCAAAGAAACAAGACACCTAATCGTAGAATCGAATGGAGAGGTATCTGCCTACACCATCCCCGCCCCGACCAGCGCCGTATGAATCGCATCCCGCTGTTGGGGCGAGCTGGCGGGCATGGGCATGCGCGGCAGACCGGCCGGCCGCCCTTGCAGATCCAGCGCTGTCTTGACATTGGCGGGCAGGTTGTCGTCCATGATGGCGTCCCACAGCGGCAGCAGACGGCAGTGGATATCCAGCGCGACAGCATGATCGCGAGCCTGCACCGCATCCCACAGTTGCACGCACAATTCGGGCGCGGCGCTCAAAATCGCGGCGATAGCGCCATGCGCACCCAGGGCAAAGGACGGATAGAGCAAGGCATCCACCGCCGACATGATCAGGCCCGCATCGGCAGAGCGCAGCAGCAGATCGGCCAGCAGCTTCAAGTCGCCCGCGCTCTGTTTCACGCCGATCAGGCCGTCAATCTCGCGCATCATTTTGTTCAGCAGCGCCGGCGAACAATAGGACCAGGGCACGACATTGTAGACCATGACGGGCTGCGCAGCCGCTTCTGTCAGCGCCGCGAAATGTCGGAACATGGTCTCATCGCTGGGACGGAAGAGATAATGCACCGGAGTAACCTGCAGCGCCGCCACATCCAGGTCGGCCAGGGCGCGCGCTTTTTCGATTGCCTGGCGCGTGCTGTCGACGATGATGCCAGCGATGACAGGCACTCGCCCAGCTGCCGCATCAACTGCCGCGCCGACAACCTGCCGCAGTTCTGCTGTGCTCAACGTGTGTCCCTCGCCGGTGCTGCCGCCGACCGCCAGCCCGTGCACGCCCGCCACAGTCGCCAGATGCTCGACTTCTGCGCGCAGGAGCTTTTCGTCCAGCGTTTCGTCCGCGGCGAAGGGCGTTGCCATGGGTGGCACGATGCCATAAACCTTCATGTTGCGCTCGCTTTCTCGTTTGCTTCGTTTTGCGGGGCAGCGTCTGCGCCTTCGATCACCTGGTCGATGACAAAGCGCGGACGCCGGCGCGTTTCGTCCAGGTTGCGCCACAGGTATTCGCCCAGCACGCCCAGAATCAGCAACTGTACGCCGGCCGCCAGCAGCGCCACTACCATCAGCGATGACCAGCCCGCCACGTCTATGCCCAGTGCCAGCTGCCTGTACACGATGAAACTGGCGTAAGCCAATCCCAGCAAGCTGAATAGAACCCCCAGATTCGCCGCCAGCCGCACGGGAAAATGTGAAAAAGCCACAAATGAATCGATGAAGTACTTGATCTTTTTGCGCAAGGTCCACATTGATTGGCCGTACTTTTGGGGGCGCGCCTGACGGTCGAAATAAAGCACGGTCGGCTCGAAGCCCAGCCACAGCAACAAACCCGACAGGTAGGCGTTGCTCTCCTGGATATTGTTGACCAGGTCGGCTACCTGGCGGTCGATGAGCCAAAAGTCAAAGCCGCGCCTGGGCATGGAGGCGATGGCGAAGCGGCGGAACAAGGCGTAAAAGGCATCGGCGAGCAGCGAAGTGGGGAAGGGGTCGTCCCGTTGGCGCCGCGCAGCGAGGACCAGTTTGCTGCCAGCGCGCCACTGGGCGAGCATATCGTGCAGCAGCGCCGGCGGATCTTGCAGATCTGCGGAGATGTCGGCCACGCAATCGCCTCGTGCCAGGCTCAAGCCGGCCATCACCGCCGCAACCGAGCCAAAATTGCGCGAAAGCCGGGCGATGCGCAGGCGCGGCTCTTGTCTGGCCAGAGCCTTCAGCACAGCAAAGGATTCATCGCGCGAGCCATCGTCTACAAAGATAAATTCAAATGTATCTTCAGGATTGCGCGCCGCCACCGCCTGCAGCTCGTGCAGCAAATCGGCCAAGCTGGCTGCATTGTGATAGACAGGCGCCACAATGGAAACCAGGCTCATGCAGAATCCTCGTCCGCCAGCCCAAATTTGCGCAAGATTTGCAGGCGATCTTCGTCGGGCACATCGCGCATGGTACGCGCCGGTATGCCAGCCACAACTGTCCAGGCCGGCACATCACGCGTGGCCATGGCGGACGGCGCCACAATCGCGCCCATGCCGACTTCTATGCCAGCCGCCAATGTTGCATTTGTGCCGATCAGCGCGAATCGCCGAACAACCGGTGGCGAAAGCTCCATCGGCAGCAGTTTATAGCGCCTAAGGTAAACTTCGTTGTCGTTGGAGGCGACAGACAATGGACCAAAAAACACATCCGCTTCGACTACCATATTGCCGGTCAAGTGCACGCCGTCATGAACGCGTGTACGCGACCCGACGGTGACGTTGTAGAGCAGGGTGCTGCGCCGCCCCAGCACCACTTGATCGCCCAGTCGACAGCCTTCGCGCACAGTCGCCAAATCGCCAATCAAGACACTTTCACCGCAGACCAGATCGCAGTACAAAACGGCGTTGCTGCCAATTACGCAGTTTTCGCCGATATGGACAGTCTTGTTGTTCACGGTAAGCGGGCGAGTAAGTTGGCCAGCAGCGATCGGCGGACGTCCGATGACCGCGCCAGCCAATATGATCGTGCCTGCGCCAATGTGCACATCGGGGTAGAAGGTTACATTCGCGCCGACTTGAACATTCGCGCCCAAGGTCAGCGAGCCCATAATGTCCACATGGTCGCCCAGCTGCGCGCTGGGATGAATATCAACCTTGCTCATCATCGCTCCAGTATTCTGCTTTGTGCGCCCGATAATACTCGACCGTCCGCAGCAATCCATCCCGCAGGCTCGTGCGTGGCGCCCAACCCACCAGTTGGCCGATCTTGCTGATATCGCTGTAAAAATCGCCCGGCTCCTGTGCCTTGCGCTCCGGTGAAAATGGCGCGAATTGCCAGCGACCACTGCCGGCGACATCTACAAGCGCGTCTGCCAGCTCGATAAAGTCGGTGGGCTTGTCGACGCCGACATTGAAGATCTCGCCGACCGCCCGCGGCTGCAGCGCGCACATCAAAATCGCTTCCACCGCGTCATCAATATACAGAAAGTCGCGCAGGATCTTGCCATCGCCAAAAACTTGGATCGTCTCGTCATCCAGCGCCAGGCGCAGGAACCAGTTTACCACGCCATAACGCGGATGCTTCATTTGGGCGCGCGGACCATAGATATTGGTCAGGCGCAGCAGCACAGCCTCAATATGGTGTGTCTCCCAATACACCTGGATGATTTTTTCCGCCGTCAGGTTGGATATTTCATAAATGCCTTTGGGACGGGTAGGCGCGTCTTCGGCCACTGGCAGGCTGACCGCTGGACCATACTGCCCGCGCGTGCCCGTATAGATGACCTTGGCGCTCGGGTTGTGACACCGCAGCGCTTCCATGACCACAGCCGTGCCCTTGATGTTGATGTCGATATCGGGGAAGGGGTTGGTCAGGCTCAAAACATGGTCGACCTGGCCAGCCAGATGAAAGACATAATTTTGCCCGCGCACCAGGTGATTCATCACATTTACATCGCGCACATCGCTGAAGTTGACGCGGACGCGCTCGCGGATTGGCTCGATATTGAAGAGGTTGCCGGCATAACCCGGGATCATGGCATCCACGATGGTTACCTCTGCGCCGGCCTCGACAAGCGCGATAGCCAGGTTGCTGCCAGTGAAGCCCAAGCCGCCCGTTACCAGAGCGCGCGAGCCAGCAAATGCCCCGCCGTAAGCACTCAAAACGACCCCCGCAGCTGCCCAATCACTTCACAAACTCGCAGCGCATCGTCATCGCTCAAGCCGATATACAGCGGCAGCGACAAGATCTCTCTGGCGGCGCGCTCGGTTTGCGGCAGGCTGCCTTCGCCCAGCCCCAAATCGCGGTGCGACTCTTGCAGGTGCACGGGTACGGGATAATGAATTAGCGTCCCGATGCCGCGTTCTTGCAGGTCCTTCATCAACTGGTCGCGCTGGGCAGCACGGATGACATAAAGATGATAGACATGCTGGCAGTCGGCGCGCGCGCTTGGCTTGCGCACCCCGGTCAAGTTGGCGTCATAGAGCGCGGCGATGGCTCGTCTGCGCCCGTTCAACCCGTCCAGATGCGCCAGCTTGACGCGCAGGATCGCCGCTTGCAACTCGTCAAGGCGGCTGTTGGTGCCGCGCGAATGGTGCCGATAGCGACTGCTCTGCCCATAGTTGCGCAGCTTGCGCAGTCTGTCCGCCAGCGCGTCGTCATCGGTGATCACCGCGCCGCCATCGCCATAGGCGCCCATATTTTTGGTCGGATAAAAGCTGAACGCGCCCAGCCTGCCGATCGTGCCGACAGGTCGTCCTTTGTACAGCGCGCCGTGTGCCTGGGCGCAATCTTCAATCAGCAGCAGATCATGCGCCTGCGCCAATTCTACCAGCGCGTCCAGGTCCGCTGTCCCGCCATACAAATGCACGGCGACAATAGCGACTGTGCGTGGCGTGATGGCTGCCCGCGCCGCATCCGGGCACAAGGTGAAAATATCGGCATCGATATCGGCCAATATGGGCACAGCGCCAGTCGCTTCGATGGCAGCCACGGTGGCCAGGGCGGTGTGCGCCACAGTGATGACTTCGTCGCCCGCGCCGACTCCGCCCGCCCGCAGCGCCAACTCGATGGCATCGGTGCCGTTGGCGACTCCCACTGCGTGGCTGACGCCGTGATAGGCCGCGAACTCGCGCTCGAATGCTTCGACCTCGGGGCCGAGGATGTACCAGCCACTGTCCGCGGCCCGCAGCAGGGCGGCATTGATTTCGTCGGCGAGCAGATCGTGCAGCGGCTTGAGCTGGTTGAATGGGATCATGTTGGCTGTTTGTTCATTGGCTTGAGATAAGCACAGCGACAAGCTTCATACCCTGAATTCTGGCGCAATCGCACCCTGGCCAGAAACGGCGGGCAAGGCTATCAGCTATGCGCGAAGTCGATGCCGCGATAGATCTGCGCCAAGGACAGGGATGCGCCCAGGCTGTCCAGCGCCACGACATCGCCAAGCGCGTCATATTGCCGCATTGTCCAGGCGCTTCCAACGCGGCTGTGATGCGCGACATGCGGACGGGTTTGCTCGATGACCAAAATATGCTCCAGACTGAGCATGGCTCGGTATGCGGGCAGCTTGTTGTCCAGGTCATGATTGCGCGTGGACGGCGACAAGACTTCGACCACCATAACGGGATTGAGCAGGTCGTTTCTGCCGGGCGCGAAATGTGGTTTGCCACGCACAACGGTCAAATCCGGGAAGAAGATAGCTGTCTGGCTGGCGCGGATGCTGACATTGCTGCTTAGCACATCGTAGCCGGGCCAGGCAAGCTGACCATCAAGCAATGAGGTAATGCGCGCCTGGATAATCCCGTGCTCGTATCTGACGCCGTCCATAAAGAATAGCTCTCCGTCCAGGTATTCGACGCGCGTGTCGCTATCGGCGGCGATTTTGAAATACCGTTCAAGCGATATAGTTTCATGCTCGCGGGCAGAGACAGGCGCGGGAACATCATTCAATGTCACAGCAGCGGACATGGGGCGACCTTTCAACGGGATTGCCGACCAGAGTATAACACGCTGGCAGCGCGCCGCAACCGCGAGCGAAATCAGGGAGTGGTGAATTTCATTGATATGCAAATTGAATCAGATGCGCAGCGTAGTTCGGATACCGCTGTATATGCAACTGCCGCTGATTCTCAGAGTGATGAGCGCTATTGACTTTCGCAACAGATTACGCGCCAAAGGTTTATCCCGGAGACTCTTGCAGCGGCGAATGCAAAATGGCTTTCAGGGCCTTCATTATAGTAATCTCGCTGAATCAGCGTCGGCAACTGGAATGAAAATCCCTCTCGCGAGAGGGATATCGGGCATTGTCTTTTGCGCGGTCCGCGCCGCTGCTAGGCGCCGACCCGCTTCAGGTAGCGATTGTTCACCTTCCAGGCATGAAAGCAATCCCAGCCACTTCGTCCATTGCCATCGCGAGCAACGTTGGTTGGTCGCGGGTAGGTCCCTATTAGCTTGGCAGACTCCCGGCATGCTGCGAGCGCCTTCTTCTTGTTGTCCGCTTTTACAGTGTACAAATACTGCCGCCGTTGCCGCTTGGGACCCCAGCGTTCGCCAAGCACGCAATGGTAACTGGTGAGGAATTCATCCTCCATTATTGAGACATAGGCAACCGTCTTGTCAAGGTTCGATTCGCAGCTCTCCATCGCCTTCCGCCCGTTCTTGGCGAATGCAACACCAAGGACCTCTCCGGTATCCGGGTAGCCGAACAAATAGCTGTCTCCTGGTTCTGGATGCACATCGCATTTCTCATCGACATAGATCTTATGTTTGCCCGTGAGGAAATTGCTCGCGGGAACGATGACATAGTAGAAACCGTCATCGCCTACGTCAGGGTAGATTATTCCATTCTCGCCCTCGAGTTCAGTATAGGCGAATGCGGTGCAGCCGGCCGCATGCGCCGCCGGAGCAGCCAGCGCCAGCAGGGCAGCGAGAATCAGCAGCATGATGACCCGAGAGGCGATGGCGGGACATGGCAGAGCCAGCCAATCCCAATTATGTCGTCCTTCAAGGTTAAACATTGGTCCACTCCTCCTGCGCGCGGTCGGCGATCTCGGCGCTGACGCTTTTCCGAAAGTATGCCACCCGCGCTATCTTTTGCGATTGATAGAATGCCAGCTTTTTATTGCGAATTGCCGCCGCCGCTAGGCGCCGACCCGCTTCAGGTAGCGATTGTTCACCGTCCATTTACGATAACAATGCCACATATTCGGAGAATGCGGATTGGGTTCAACGTGGTTTGGACGCGGATTCCTCCGGCTCCTCCGGCATTGTTTAAGCGCCTGCTTCGCGTTTAACTCCTTCGAGGGGATGAAAGTCGACAGTCGCCACAGCCGCTGCCGCTCAGGACCCTTGCGTTCGCCAGTCACGCATATGTAGGCATCGGACGTGGAAGACTCCCGAACCTCGGCAACCGTCTCGTCCATATTCAATTCGCAGATCTCCATCGCCTTCCGCCCATTCTTGGCGAATGCCTCGCCCGGGCCGAAATGCTTATCTTGCCATCTTCCTTTCATGGGCACATCGCATTTCTCATCGAGATAGACCTTATGGAGGCCCGAGAGGAAATTGCTCGCGGGAACCATGACATGAGAGTAAACAATGTCCTTCCCATCCAAGACAAAACCTTCGAATTCAGTGCAGCCGGCCGCATGCGCCGCCGGAGCAGCCAGCGCCAGCAGAGCAGCGAGAATCAGAAGCATGATGACCCGAGAGGCGATGGCGGGACATGGCAGAGCCAGCCAATCCCAATTATGTCGCCCTTCAAAGTTAAGCATGGTTCCACTCCTTTGGCGCACGGTCGGCGATCTCGGCGCTGGCGCTTTTCCGAAAGTACGCCTCGTCCCGCGCTATCTTTTGCGATTGATAGAATGCCAGCTTTTTGTTGCGAATTGCCGCCGCCGCTAGGCTCCGACCTGCTCCAGGTAGCTTTTGCTTACGTTCCAGACCCTATAGCAAGTCCACACACCCGATGCATTCCAATTAAAAGCCCAACCGGGCTCGACGTGGTTCGCTCGCATGTCTTTGGGTTCACCACGAGTCCACTTCCGGCACCTTTTAAGCGCCCCCTTCGCGTCCCCATTGAAGTCAATGCTGAACAACTCCATCCGCCGCTGCCGTTCGGGACCATTGTGCTTGCCAGGAATGCAGCGGTAATGTGTGTAGAAGTCAACCCGCTGGACAGCGGCAACCGGCTCGTGAATATTCAACTCGCAGATCTTCATCGCCTTCCGCGCATTCTTGGCGAATGCCGAGCCTGGGCTGAAAGACCTTGCCATGACAGATAGACCCAATTTTCTTTGTTCTCCGCCTTCCCATGTAGGGGAGATTTCGCATTTCTTATCGACATAGATCTTATGAGGTCCCTTGATGAAATTGCTCGCGGGAACCATGACATAGAACGGCTCTGAGTCGTCGGTAAGGGTATCGTATGCGGTGCAGCCGGCCGCATGCGCCGCCGGAGCAGCCAGCGCCAGCAGAGCCGCGAAAACCAGCAGCATGATGACCCGAGAGGCAAGGGGGCAGCGTAGCGCGGCGAGCCAGTCCAGATTTTGTCGTCCTTCAAAGTTAAACATTGATCCACTCCTTTGGCGCGCGGTCGGCGATCTCGGCGCTGGCGCTTTTCCGAAAGTATGCCTCGTCCCGCGCTATCTTTATGCGATTGATAGAATGCCAGCTTTTTGTTGCGAATTGCCGCCGATTCTAGGCGCCAACCCGCTTGAGGTAGCGATTGTTCACCGTCCATTTACGATAACAATGCCACATATTCGGAGTATGCGGATTGGGTTCAACGTGGTTTGGACGCGGATCCCTCCGTATCTTCCGGCATTGTTTAAGCGCCTGCTTCGCGTTTAGCTCCTTCGAGGGGATGAAAGTGTACAGTAGCCACAGCCGCTGCCGCTCAGGAACCTTGCGTTCGCCAGTCACGCATACGTACATGGTATCGGCGGTGTGACTCCACCGAACCTCGGCAACCGTCTCGTCCATATTCAATTCGCAGATCTCCATCGCCTTCCGCCCATTCTTGGCGAATGCCTTGCCCGGGCCGAAATCCGCATCTTCCCTTGCTTTGTAGACCACATCGCATTTCTCATCGAAATAGATCTTATGGAGGCCCGAGAGGAAATTGCTCGCGGGAACCATGACATGAAAGTAACCAATGTCCTTCCCATCCAAGACATAACCTTCGAATGCAGTGCAGCCGGCCGCATGCGCCGCCGGAACAGCCAGCGCCAGCAGAGCCGACAAGATCAGCAGCATGATGACCCGAGTGGCGCTGGGGCAGCATAGCGCCGCCCGCCGGTCCAGATTTTGTCGCCCTTCAAAGTTAAACATTGATCCACTCCTTTGGCGCGCGGTCGGCGATCTCGGCGCTGGCGCTTTTCCGAAAGTATGCCTCGTCCCGCGCTATCTTTATGCGATTGATAAAATGCCAGCTTTTTGTTGCGAATTGCCGCCGCCGCTAGGCGCCGACCCGTCTGAGGTAGCGTCTGTTCACCTTCCAGACGTGATAGCAAGTCCAGAGATCCAGATTACGCGTCAGATAGGGTTCAACATGGTTTGGACGCGGATAGTCGTTCCATTTCTTCGCCCATATCTTCGCACTACTCTGGCATTTTTTAAGCGCCCCCTTCGCGTTACCCTTGAAGGAAATAACGAATAAGCTCTCCCGCCGCTGCCGCTCAGGACCCTTGCGTTCGCCAGCCACGCAGTAGTACATGGTTAAGGAGGGGTCAGTTGATCGAACCTCGGCAATCTCCTCGTTCAAATTCAATTCGCAGATCTCCATTGCCTTCCGCCCATTCTTGGCGAATGCCGAGCCAGGTATGTCTGAATCGCCGAATCCAAAGTCGTCGTCTCCATTTGCAGGATGCACATCGCATTTCTCATTGATATAGATCTTATGTATGCCCGAGAGGAAATTGCTCGCGGGAACGATGACATAGTAGGGATCGTCTAAGAGCTTGTAGTATTCTCCGTTCCAGCTATCTTCATCCCTGAAATATTCGAATCCAGTGCAGCCGGCCGCATGCGCCGCCGGAACAGCCAGCGCCAGCAGAGCCGCGAAAACCAGCAGCATGATAACCCGAGATGCGCTGGGGCAGCATAGCGCGGCGAGCCGGTCCAGATTTTGTCGCCCTTCAAAGTTAAACATTGATCCACTCCTTTGGCGCGCGGTTGGCGATCTCGGCGCTGGCGCTTTTCCGAAAGTACGCCTCGTCCCGCGCTATCTTTTGCGATTGATAGAATGCCAGCTTTTTATTGCGTATTGCCCCCGGCGCTGCTACTAGGCGCCGACCCGCTTCAGGTAGCGTTTGTTCACCTTCCAGACGTGATAGCAAAACCAGTGATCTTTCGCAGGGTGTGGCGGATCGGGTTCAACGAGGTTTGGGCGCGGATAGCCGTTCCATCTCTTCGCAATCCTCCGGCATTCTTTAAGCGCCCCCTTCGCGTTACCCTTGAAGGAAAAACCGAATAAGATCTGCCGCCGCTGCCGCTCGGGACCCTTGCGTTCGCCAAGCTTGCAGTAGAACCACGGGAACCCACGCGACAACCGCCTGACTTCGGCAACTGTTTGATCCATTTGGGTTTCGCAGATCTCCATTGCCTTCCTTCCATTCTTGGCGAATGCTGAGCCGCGACTAAAGGTTTCTTTTCCGTCAGGATGAACTCCGAACTTTGCAAACACATCCTTGTATCCATGATCAATTGCCGGCTTATCGCATTGGTCATCAATATACATGGTATGCTTGCCGGACAAAAAATTATTCGCGGGAACCTTTACATAGAAGGGTTCTGACGGCTTCGTCCAAAAATCGAATGCGGTGCAGCCAGCCGCATGCGCCGCCGGAGCAGCCAGCGCCAGCAGAGCCGACAAGATCAGCAGCATGATGACCCGAGAGGCAATGGTGGGATAAGGCAGAGCCAGCCAGTCCAGATTTTGTCGTCCTTCAAAGTTAAACATTGATCCACTCCTTTGGCGCGCGGTCGGCGATCTCGGCGCTGGCGCTTATTTGAAAGAACCAGTCCGTTCCGCGCTTTCTCATTTGCCTGCGATAAAATGTCAGCTTTTTATTGCGTACTGGCTCTGCTACTAGGCCCCGACCCGCTTTAGGTAGCGTTTGTTCACCTTCCATTATGGATCTGATCGGAAGAGAGAGGCGAAAATCAAGTGAAGAGGTGTTAGTACGAGCTATTACGGGAGGGGGGGGGGGGGGGGGGGGGTGGGGTGGGGGGCGTGGGGGAGAGGGGCGGGTGGGGGTGGGATGTGTGTTCTAGCGGTCGATGGAGAAAGCGGCGACCTTCCCTTCGCGCCAAGAAACTCAACTGGCTTCATTGCCAAACCACCTTTTCAGATTGTTGCGCTATGGGAGCTTAACCGAATTGCTGGCTGCTGTCAAATTCGGGTTTAGGGGGGAGTGTAGAACTTGCTGGATTAAGACCCCCCCCCCCCCCCCCTCAGTTCTCCCGAAAAGTCGGGGGGAGGCAACGGCGCGCGCGGATTTCTACGCATGTCGGGGGATGGGGAAAGCCCAACATACACGAAATAGACACTCCCAAATCACGCCAGCTGTGTTCCCCTGCGACAAATCTGGCATACAATACTGTAACCAGGAGGTTTGCCATGACACCGCTCCAACCCGACTCCACCGTGCGCACGACCTGCCCGTACTGCGGCGTTGGCTGCCAGATGAAGCTGCACATCACGCAAGGGCAGATAACTCGCGTCGAAGCGCCATTCGATGCCGCGCCCAATTATGGCAATCTCTGTGTAAAAGGGCGCTTTGGACTGGACTTCGCCACACACCCGCGCCGCTTGCAGACACCGCTCATCCGCGATGGGGCCCCCGGCAATTTCCGCGCGGCCAGCTGGGACGAAGCGCTGGATTTCATCAGCCAGCGACTTTCGCGCCTCGTTCGCGAGCATGGCGGCGACAGCATCGCCACCTACGCCTGCGCCAAAGCCACCAACGAAGACAATTTCGTCTTTCAAAAATGGGTGCGGGCTGTGTTGGGCACCAATAATATCGATCACTGCGCGCGTCTTTGTCATGCCGGCAGCGTCACCGGCTTGCAGCTGGCGATCGGCTCCAGCGCCATGAGCAACAGCATTGCCGAGATGGAGGATTTGGATACGTTCATCGTCACCGGCAGCAACACCACCGAAACGCATCCGGTCATCAGCTTGTTTTTGAAGAAAGCAGTGCGCAAAAATGGCGCGAAGCTCATCGTCATCGACCCACGCCAGATCGAGCTGACCGAGTTTGCAACGTTGTGGCTGCGTCAAAAGCCGGGCACAGATGTGGCGGTTTTTCAGGCGATGGCCAATGTCATCGTCAGCGAAAACCTCTTCAATCCCGCCTTTATCGAAGCGCGCACCGAGGGATTCGAAGACTACATCGAGTCGCTGGAGTATTGCAGTCCCGAATGGGCGGAGCAGATCAGTGGCGTGCCAGCCGATGACATCCGCCGCGCCGCGCGCCTGTATGCCACTGCCGAGCGCGCCGCCTTTTATTGGGGCATGGGCATCAGCCAGAGCACGCATGGCACAGACAATGCCCTGTCGCTGACCAATTTGGCCTTGATGTGCGGGCATGCCGGCAAGCCCGGCACCGGCTTGAACCCCCTGCGCGGGCAGAACAATGTGCAAGGCTGCAGCGATAGTGGCGGCTTGCCCAATGTCTTCACGGCTTATCAATCTGTCGCCGACCCCGTCATTCGCAGCAAGTTCGAAGCCGAATGGCGCGCCAGCCTCAACCCCGTGCCCGGCCTGACCGTGACCGAAATGGTCGATGGCGCGCTGCTGGGGCAGATCAAAGCCATGATCGTCATGGGCGAAAATCCCATGATGAGCGAGCCAAACCTCTCTCACGCGCAGCACGCCCTGGAAGCGCTCGATCTGCTGGTCTGCATCGATATCTTCATGAACGAAACGGGCGAGATGGCGGATGTGATTCTGCCTTCTGCCAGCTTTGCCGAAAAAGACGGCACATTCACCAACAGCGATCGGCGTGTACAGCGAGTGCGCCAGGCTTTGCCCGCGGTGGGAGAATCGCTGCCCGACTGGCAGATCATCTGCGCGCTGGCAAAACGGATGGAATCGCAGTTGGATGTCGAAAGCAGCGCCGGCTTCGACTATGCGGACGCAGAAGCTATCTGGGAAGAGATGCGCCGCCTCACGCCCGATTTCGCTGGCATTACCTACGCCAGGCTGGATGACGAGGGCGGCGTGCATTGGCCTTGCCCCAGCGCCGAGCATCCCGGCACGCCCTACCTCTTTGAAGATGACTTCCCGCGTGGCAAAGGCAAATTCTGGGAGCTGGAATACGGCACAGACAGCGAAACCCCCGATGACGAATATCCCTGGCATTTGACGACCGGGCGCGTGCTTTTTCATTGGCATGGCGGCACGATGACGCGCAGCTCGCGGCTGGAAGAAGCCTTCCCCGTGCCTGTCGTGGAGATGCATCCGCAAGACGCCGGCGCGCTGCAAGTGGTATCGGGCGACTGGCTGCGCATCACATCGCGGCGGGGCAGCGTCGAATGCCAGGTGATGGTCACTGGACGCTCGCCAACCGGCACGGTCTTTTTGCCATTCCACTTCGTTGAGGCGGCGGCCAACCTGCTGACGCTGGACAAGGTCGACCCGCGCGCCAAAATCCCCGATTTCAAGATGGCGGCGGTCAAGCTGGAAAAAGTGGCGCGGGCCCCCACAGCGCTGGAAGAGCAAGGCGCAATCAAAGATCCAACGCGCTATGTGCATTAGGGTTGTTCCCGACCTAATCCTGTATCATTCCTATGCACAGTTGCTCGTGTTATGATGGGGACACTGGGAGTTGCCGTCATGAGCGAGCAAATAGCCACAACACTTCCAATAGACAGAATCCGCGCCTACTGCGAGGGGCAGCCAATAAGCCGGCTGTCGGTGTTTGGATCGGCAGTCCGCAACGAACTGACGCCGGAGAGCGATATTGATTTTCTGGTTGAATATTTGCCAAGGGCCCGAGTCAGCTTGTTTGATATGGGCGGGCATCTAATGGACTTTCAGGACATCGTCGGACGCAAAGTGGATCTGGTCACGCCGAAAGGTTTGTGCCCTTACATCCGCGACGAAGTGCTGGACGACGCGAGGCTAATCTATGCGAAGGAGTCGTGAGCGGGACCGAGTACATCTGCTGCGTATGCGCGATGCAGCCCAGTACGCGCAGCAATTCGCCGCTGGCCGCGAGATCGTGGAGCTGGACTCCGACATCCAGTTTCGAATGGCTCTGGTGAAAGCCGTCGAGCTAGTCGGCGAATCAGCCAGCCGCACCTCCGATGAATTGCGCACCCAGCAGCCTCAATTACCGTGGACGAAAATGATTGGCATGCGAAATATCCTGGTGCATAACTATTGGGCAACCGAGCAGGACGAGTTTTGGGATACCGTGCAAAGCCACATTCCAGCGCTCATCACCGAACTAGAGCGCCTAATCGAATTGGAAGACAAGCGGCGCCAGACATGAGCGCGCGCCCTGTCCCCTTCTCACTCGCCATCATCGCGGGCGGGCAGAGCCGGCGCATGGGGCGCGACAAAGCCTTCGTGCAGCTCGGCGGCAAAGCTCTGATCGAGCATGTCATTGAGCGCACTGCCGATCTGGGACAAGCAGAGACCCTGCTCATTACCAACAGTCCCACCGCCTATGCCCACTTGCAGCTGCCCATGCACGGCGATGCGCTGCCCGGCAAGGGTTCGCTCGGCGGGATATACACGGCGCTGTTCGCGGCGAAGAGCGAGTTTGTGCTCGTCTTGGCATGTGATATGCCCTTCGTCAAAAGCAGCCTCCTCCGATACATGATTGAGCAAATTGATGATGACTGCGACATCGTCGTGCCGCGCGTGGACGGCTATCCACAGGGCATACACGCCATCTATCGCAAGACCTGTTTGCAGCCCATCCGCGAGCAGCTGCTGCGAGACCGACTCAAAATCATCGGCTTTTATCCGGCTGTTCGCGTTACTTATCTTGACGAAGCCGATTATGCCGCCCACGATCCTCTGGCACAGTCTTTCACCAACCTCAATACACCAACCGAGCTGGAAGAGGCGCAGCTGCAGCTGGCGGAAGGGCTGGCGCTATGAATGGCGACATCACGGACATTTGCGCGCGCTATCAAGGGCGCGGTCGCGAGGCGCTGCTGCCGATTTTGTGGGATGTACAGACAGCGCTGGGCAGCATCAGCCCCGCGCAGGTGCACAGCATCTCGCACACGCTGCGCATCCCCGAAGCGGACATCTTCGGCGTCATCGGCTTTTATACGCTTTTCCACGATCAGCCGACCGGGCGGCGCATCATCCGCGTCTGCACCGATCCCAGTTGCGCCTTGGCCGATGCCGATGCTGTGCTGCATGAAGTCTGCGCGCGGCTGGATATCGAGCCGGGCGAAACAACCGCAGATGGCGAAACCACAATCGAGCACTCACCCTGCCTGGGCTTATGCGATGTTGGGCCGGCGGCGCTGGTCAGCGCGCGTGGCCAGTCCGACCGCGCATTGGCGCATGCGAGCGCTGCTTCGCTGCTGGACGACTGGACGGGCGACTATTTCACCCCCGCTGGCGATGAAAACTCGGTCTTGCTGGATGGCAGCCTGACGAGCGCGCCACAACGCCTGGCGGAATACGGAGACTATGCGGCTTTGCGGCACGCCAAAACGCAAAGCCCCGACCAGCTCATCGCCGAGGTCGAGGCTTCGGGCTTGATCGGTCGCGGCGGAGCGGCCTTCCCCACCGGGCTGAAATGGAAATTCACCCGTGCCGCAGAAGGCGCGCCCAAATATGTCGTTTGCAACGCCGACGAAAGCGAACCAGGCACATTCAAAGACCGCGTGCTGATGGAGCATCGTCCGCACCTGCTGCTGGAAGGCATCGCTTTGGCTGCTTATGCTGTGGGCACAAATCACGCCCTCATTTTTATCCGCGGCGAATACCCCAAAGCCACGCAGATCTTGCACGACGCCATCGCCGAAGCAGATGCGGCAGGCCTGCTGGATGGCTTGACGATCGAAGTGCGGCGTGGGGCGGGCGCATACATCTGTGGTGAAGAGACAGCGCTCTTCGAAGCCGTTGAAGGCAAGCGCGGTTTCCCCCGCATGAAACCTCCCTACCCGACCACATTTGGTTTGTTTGGCAAGCCCACCGCCGTCAACAATGTCGAGACGCTCTGCGCGGCGCCGCCCATCATCTCGCGTGGCGCCGCCTGGTTTCGCAGCGTTGGCACAGCTGGCAGCGCAGGACCCAAGCTGGTATCGGCCAGCGGCCATGTGGCACGTCCCGGCGTCTACGAGATCGCGCCAGGCATCACCTTGCGTACCTTCCTGGAGCGGCAGTGTGGCGGCGTCATCGGCAAATTGCAAACTGTCCTCATGGGCGGCGCGGCTGGCACTTTCTTGCTGCCAGGTGAGATCGATGTGCGGCTGACATTTGAAGACCTGCGCGAGGCGGACGGCACCTTCGGCAGCGGCGCGATCATGGTCTTCAACGACACGGTCGATCTGCGCGATATGCTGCTGCGGCTGGGTCGCTTTTTCCAACATGAAAGCTGTGGCAAATGCTTCCCTTGCCAACTGGGCACACAGCGCCAGGTGGAGATACTGGAGCGCCTGGATGCGCCGCTGCCGGGCGACTGCGATCGCCTGCGCGATATCGGCATGACGATGACCGAAGCCAGCATCTGCGGCTTGGGGCACACGGCTGCACTAGCGGTGATGAGCGCACTGGAGAAGTTTCCGGGGCTGTTTGAAGGGGAGTAGGGATATGGCAATTGCAAAATCTTTATGGGAATTAGAGGAATCGAATGGTTTCACCTCGGCGACAATTGAGAATATAGATTGTCGTCTAGGGATGATGAGGCTTGAGGACAATCATGTTTCACTCATATTGACTGACCCGCCGTACTTTATTGATGGGATGGATAACAGCTGGAATACACAGAAGCTCAGGAAGCGCGTGAAGCCCGGAGTTGTGGGCGCTCTCCCGGCCGGGATGAAATTCTCTTCTGAACAAGGTCAAAACCTGCAAAAATTCCTGTATCCAATCGCGAAAGAGTGGATGCGGATATTACGTCCTGGCGGGTTTGCTTTGGTCTTTAGTCAGAATCGGCTGGTACATCGAACGGCAATTGCGCTGGAAGAAGCGGGATTTGAGATACGAGATGCGCTGCTTTGGAAATATGAGGGGCAAGCCAAAGCATTCACGCAAGACCACTTCGTCCGCAAAAGCAATTTGGAGGAATCCGAAAAAGAACGGCTTATCCAAAAATTAGGCGGGCGGAAGACGCCACAGCTTAAACCTCAAGGCGAAATGATTGTGCTCGCCCAAGCGCCGCGAGAAGGGACTTTTGTTCAAAATTGGGATAAGTGGGAGACGGGGCTCATTGATGTATCTGATCCATACATTGACAAAGGGAGATTCCCGGGAACAGTGATATCCGTCCCCAAGCCTAAGAAACGATTTGGCCATATGACAGCAAAACCCGTCGATTTGCTGCGACATCTCATCCGGATATTTTGCGCTCCAGAATCGCTGGTGTTTGATCCGTTTGCTGGTTCGGGGTCAACTGGCGTCGCCGCCTTGCTGGAAGGCCGCGAGTTTCTTGGTTTCGAGATTGAAGACGACATGGCGAAACGAGCTAATGACCGTATCGGAGAGCATTGTGCCAAATTTACCGACTAGCTCCGAGCTGCAGAAGGCTTGGGAAGACATACAGGACATTCATGAGCAATATCTTGCAAAGCACGGTGTAAAACTTCCTCGGGCTAATCAATACAAGGAACGAGCCAAGTCAATATGGCTTGCGGTATTGTTCCATTATCAGGGAGAAGATGTCCACAAGAATACAATTAGCGCGATTTGCCAAAGAGACAACCCAAGTCTCGCGCCAGATCAACAAGTCCGTCATCTGAAACGAGATGGATGGAGAATGCGTAGTGATGGGAAAGGCAACCACAATCTGGATCCTTTCCAGCCATCATTAGAGTTGCTGAACGATAAGATTCGGAGAGAAGGCTTGCTTTCTGCTGTGTTATTTGACGATATCAAACGCACTTTCGGATACAGTTGCGCGACATGCGGCGCGCGCGAAGGGCACCCCGACCCCCGTTATGGAGAAGACAAAGTTGTATTACAGCGAGGTCATCGAGATCCAGCCAAAGCGGCTACGGATACGTTGAACATTATTCCACAATGTCAGTATTGCAATCGGGCCTATCGCGGCGATTTTGTCTTTGATGAAAAAGGACGCGCTTGGGCAATTGCCGACATCGGGCCTGTCCAGAGAGCATCCAGCGATGTGAAGAAGAAAGTATTGCAATTTCTACGAGATATTTTTAACGGGAGAGACACATGACCGCCGACGACTCCATCACTCTCACACTCGACGGCAGCGAAATCGAAGTCCCCGCCGGCGCGACCATTCTCGAAGCAGCCGCCGAGCAAGGCATAGCCATCCCTGTCATCTGCTATCACGAAGCCACCACGCCCAACGGACTCTGCCGCGTCTGCGTGGTCGATGTCGATGACGGGCGCGTCTTGCAGCCGGCTTGCGTCGCCACCTGCCAGCCCGACAGCACAATCGAAACCGACAGCGAGCGCGTGCTGCGCAGCCGCCGCACCATCCTGGAAATGCTGAACGCCTCGGTCAACCTGGACGAAGCGCCAGAAATCCAGCAGATGCTGCGCGATTGCCATGCCGACCCCGAGCGCTTCCCCCATGCGCACAAGCGCGACCCCGAGCTGATTGACGACAATCCTTTTTATGTGCGCGATTATGCCCAGTGCGTGCTCTGCTGGCGCTGTGTGCAGGTCTGTGCCGAAGACGCCCAATTCACCTTTGCCCTGACCCTGAAGGAACGCGGACACGATACGTCTGTCGCAACCGCCTTCGACATCAGCATGACCGAGTCGCCTTGTGTATTCTGCGGGCAGTGCATCGGCGTCTGCCCCACTGGCGCGCTCAAGCCGAAGATCGAATGGGGCATGCAACAAGGGCTCAGCGAGGACGAATTGCGCGCTGCCACCCGCCGCGGACGCAAGCGAGACCGCGACCGTGCCTGAACTGGACGATCTGCCCGGCGCAATCGCCTGCGATTACACTCTGGTCGAAGCTGGCGAGGCGCGAGTCGTGCCCGGCGGCGTGATTGACGAGAGCCTGCTGTCCATCTATGTCAATGGCGAGTCGCTGGCGACCATGATGTGCAGCCCCCTGCAGTTGGAAGCGCTGGCGGTGGGCTATCTGTACAACGAAGGCATCATTGAATGCGCCGCCGATATCGGACATCTGCAGCTGAACCAGACAAAGAGCGTGGCCGATGTCATCCTGCGCCATGGCGATGCGCGCTTGCCCCGCCGCATGATATTGACGAGCGGCTGTGGCGGCGGCATGACCGGGCAAGAACTCTCCGCCAGCCAGCCAGCCCTGCCAAGCGACTTTTCTGCGAGTCCCGAGCTGGTGCTGCGCTTGATGCGCGGATTGCAGAGCGCTGCCAAGCTGTATCAGGCGGTGCGCGGCGTGCATACAGCGGCATTGGGCGCTGCCAGCGGCATCCTCGTTAGTGCCGAAGATGTGGGCAGGCACAACGCAGTCGACAAAGTGGCTGGCGCGGCGCTGCTGGCAGAGATCGCCAGTCGCGATCGCATTTTGCTGTGCAGCGGGCGCATCAGCAGCGAGATGCTGGGCAAGGCGCGGCGCATGGCTGTGCCCATCGTGGTCAGTCGCACGGCGCCCACCAGTATCAGCCTGGCGCTGGCGCAGGCCTGGCGCATCTGCGTCGTCGGCTATGCGCGGCGAAGCGGCATGCGCGTTTATACGCATCCCTGGCGAATCACCCCACTCGGCCTCTCGTTCAGCGATGTGTAGGGACGAGACGTAATCTGCGGCATTCGCTGTAGGGGCGATTCTGTGAGTCGCCCGTCCGACGCGTATCCACTGAGCGGGCGACCCAATGGCTCGCCCCTACACAGCACAAAAATCTCTGCGCCCGCTGTGACGGGACACCGTGACGAGGGCTTATGCCGGCACGAAACACATCAAATGAATCGGGTGGCTGACGGGACCATCATTGTATGCAACGCGCACGCGCAAGCCCCGCCGCAGGCATAAGCCCTCCGCGCGCAGCAAATGCGGGAAGAGCGTGTCTGCCCCGTCCAGCAGCACATAAGCCAGCACATAGGGCCTTTGCAGCGCAGCGACATCGGCATTCGTGCCCGGCGAAAAATGCAGCGTCGACCAGGTTTCCAGGCTGCCTTCGCCTGTCAGTTCGCGCCATTCGCTTGGCTGCAGGCAAGCCGGACAAAGCGGACGCGGCGGAGCATACACCTGCCCGCAGCCAGCGCAAGCTGTCGCAAAAAAGCGCCGATTTGCCAGTTCGATGAAAAAGCGCGATTGCTTGCCCAGGCTGTAGTGATAACGTTGACTCAACTCCAGCGTGATGCGCTCGATCTGGCGAAAGTTCTCCCAGAAGTCATCGGCGGACCAGTCGCGCTCTGTGATGTCGATCAAGCTGCTGACTTTGTCGGACATGCTTGTTTTCCTCAAGCCTGCATTTTTCGCGCTCAATCGCGCCGTTCGAAGATATTGACGACGCTGATGCTGGCGATGCCGGCGTGTGTATCAGTCAAGCCGCGTACTGCGTCCGCCACCTGCCGCCGCTCGTCCACCAAGCCCCACAACTGCTGAGCGACTTCAATGGCCTGCAAGATGCCGGTCGCTCCAACCGGTGCGCCTCGCCCCAGCAAGCCGCCGCTGGTATTGACCGGCAGCGCGCCGTCCAGATCGAATGTGCCGCCCGCCACCGCTGTTCCGCCTTCGCCACGCTGCACCCAGCCCAGATCTTCCACCGCCTGGATCTCTACGCCGCTATAGCTGTCGTATAGCTCGGCCACATCAATCTCGCGCAGGGGGTCGCCGATGCCGGCCATAGCATAAGCGGCCTGCGCAGCCGTCTGCTTGGCGCGGAAGTTGGTGATGTGCGGATAGCGGTCGCCCAGGCGCATGGTATCTGTGCCGCAGCCCGTGCCCGTGAAAAAGACCGGCGGGCGCGATTCAAAAGCCGGCACATGCTCGCGCGCCCAGGCTTCGCTGGCAAGCAAGATGCAAGCCGCGCCATCGCTGAGCAGGCTGCAATCCAGCAGCTTGTAGGGCTCTGCCACTGGCCGCGACCGCAGCACATCTTCGATGCTGATGTTCATGGGCTTCTGCGCGATCGGATTGAAGGCTGCGTTGCGTCGATTGCGCGCCGCCACATGGGCAAAATGCTCTTCGCGCGTGCCATATTGCGCCATATGCGCGCGCATCATCGCCGCATAGAAGCCGGTATACGTCCCGCCGATGGCCGTCTCCCAATCGACATCGGCAGACAGGGCAAAGAGCTGATTGGCGGTCCGTGACGACAGACCGCGTCCGTTCTTCTCGACGCCATACACCAGAATAGAGTCGCACAAGCCGCTTTGGATATGCGCCCAGGCTGTGCGCAGCGCCAGAGCGCCAGTCGCGCCACCGCCTTCAATGCGCACGCCGGGCTTGGGAGTCATGCCGATGGTGTCGTGCAAGATTGCGCCCAGCGTCATCTGCATGTTGAAGTGGTCGCTCTCATAGCTCGCCAAGCCGTGTTCGACTGCGTCCAGCCCATCCAGGCCGGCATCCGCCAGCAAGTCCAGCAAGGCATCGGCCAGCAGATCGCGGATGTTGCAGTCGCGGTGCTCGCTGGCGATTTTTGTGCAGCCGACAGCAGCGATTACGGGAGCGGATGGCATGGGGAGAGTCCGATTGGTGTTCGCAGCGCGAGTCTACCTGTTGCGCGCGAGCATCGGTAGGGCGTCTCACTGAAACACCCTTACAGCAGGGCGGCAAGCTGTGCCATAATGAACGCGCAAGCTCTATCCGCCAGACTAGTAACGGGAATGTGTACGATGACATCAAACAATAAGGAAAGCAGCGCTGTATCACGCCGCGACATGCTCAAGATTTTTGCCGCCGGCGCGACATCAGCTGTCGGCAGCATCGCCCTGGGTCCACTGGGCGCGATCGCCCGCGCGAATGACAACACCTTGCGCTTTGCCTGGCTGCCGCCGGCGATTTTGGACCCGCGGTCGGCATCGGGCGACAGCGAGATCGCGCTCTTGAATGCCGTCTACGATTATCTGATTGAGACAGATGCCGCAGCCAATCTCGTACCCCGCCTGGCCAAATCCTGGGAGGTCAGCGATGACGGCTTGCAATATACCTTGCGACTCCAGGAAAATGCCGCTTGGCATGACGGCAGCCCAGTAACCGCCGATGATGTGCTTTGGACGATAAACTGGCAGCAGGAAGCCGAACTCAGTGTCGCCAACCTCCTTAGCACAGTGGAATCTGTCGAAGCGGTGGATAAGCACGCAATCGCCATCACGTTAAGCGCGCCAAACCCGGATTTCCTCTACAACCTGACTGACAACAAGCTGGTGATCCTCAAGTCCGAAGCGGAAAACATCGGCGTTGAATTCAACGGCTCGGGACCCTTCATCCTGGACGAGATGATTGCCGGCGATCGCACGATCCTGCGCGCGAACGCGGATTATTGGGGCGGCGCGCCCAGTATTGAACGCCTCGAATTCATTTACTTTGCTGACCAGCAGGCGGGTATCGCCGCCGTACAAGGTGGCATCGTCGATGGCATTGCTCGGCTGGATAATTCCAGCTTCCTCGGCTTCGCCGGCGATGTCAATTTCAACACGACCGATATCCCCTCCAGCGGGCATCATCTGGCGCGCATCCGCAGCGACCGCGCCCCGGGCAACGATGTGCGCGTCCGCCAGGCATTCAAGCTCGCCACCGACCGCGATGCCATTTGGGACCGCGTGCAGTTGGGCTTTGGCGCTGTCGGCAAGGATTCACCGATTGGTCCGGCTTTTGGGCAATACTTCCTTGCCGAAGCCGAAGTGCCCGCGCGTGATCCTGCCGCTGCCGCCGCTCTGCTGGCTGAAGCCGGCTATCCCGACGGCCTGGACATGACCCTGCACCTGCCCAACAGTGGCAGCTTCCCCGATTTGGCGCAGATTTTCGCCGCCCAATGGGAAGAAGCCGGCATCCGTGTCGAGGTGCAGTTGGAAGAGGAGAATATCTACTGGGATGGGCTCTGGATGGATGTCGTTCTCGGCATCACCGGTTGGACACCGCGCCCGGTACCACAGCTCTATCTCGATTTCGCTTATCATTCCGAAGGCGCTTGGAACGAGTCGCGCTACAGCAATGCCCGCGTTGACGAGCTCATTGAGATAGGCCGCTCGTCTCTCGATCAAGCAGAGCGCACCGCTGCTTACAAGGAAATTCAGCAGATCCTGCTGGACGAGGGTCCCATCGTCGTGCCCTACTTCTTCGCACAGTTCCTGGTGCTGGCGGAGCATGTATCGGGACTGGACTTGCATCCATCCGCCGGGCGCACCAACTTCAACGCGGCGACAATCGGCTAAGATACACACTATGAGCGGAAACGCCCCCTTGGCTGGCATCAAGGTTGTTGATCAGACCCAGGCGCTGGCTGGTCCTTATGCGGCGATGATCCTGGGCGATCTGGGCGCGGATGTCATCAAGATCGAACGCCCCGGCGTCGGCGACAATTCCCGTCAGTGGGCGCCGCCCTTCATCGGCGACCAGTCGGCTTATTACCTGGCGGTCAATCGCAACAAGCGGGGCATTGCGCTGAATATCCGCGCCGAGGCTGGACGCGCCTTCATGCACCAGCTGGCAGCCGAAGCCGATGTCTTCATGACCAATCTGGCGACGACGGCATCGCTGCAGCGCTCGGGCATCGACTACGACACATTGCACGCGCTCAATCCGCGTCTGATCTATGCCAGCATCAGCGGTTATGGACGGCGGGGACCGCGCGCCGGACAGCCTGGTTATGACCTGGTTTCGCAAGCCGAAAGCGGCACCATGTACCTGACCGGCGAGGTGGACGGAGCGCCCATGCGCTTCCCCACGCCCATCGCCGATATGACTTGCGGCTTGTTCACTGTCATCGGCATCCTGGCGTCTCTGCGCGCGCGCGACCACAGCGGCGAGGGGCAGTTCATCGATATGTCGCTGCAAGAAGGGCAGATCACCTGGCTGGAGAATTATGCCGGCGAATACTTTGCCGACGAAGAAGACCCGCCCCGCCGCGGCAATCGGCATCCGCAAGTTGTTCCTTACGAAGCGGTGCAGGGCAGCGATGGCGACTGGTTTATCCTGGGCGTCGGCTCGGACAATGTCTGGCGGGCATTTTGCAGCCATGTCGGGCGCGAGCAACTGGCGGACGATGCCCGCTTCGCCACCAATGCCGACCGCATCGCCAACTACGAGGCGCTTTTGCCCATCGTCCGCGAGATCATCCGCGCCAAACCCTGCGACCAGTGGCTGGACGAACTGCGCGCGGCTGGCGTCCCCTGCGGGCGCATCAACACAGTCGCCGAGGCGCTGGGCGACCCGCATTTGCTGGAACGCGGCATGATCATCGAGCTGGAACATCCGGCCCTGGGCATGGTCAAATCGCTGGCCACGCCCGTGCACCTGAGCCATACGCCACTGGTCTATCATCGCCATCCGCCGCGCCTGGGTGAACACAGCGATCAAGTTGCCGCCGAGCTGGGCTATGACCAGCAGGCAATTGACCAGCTGCGCGCAGACGGAGTGCTGGCATGAGCGGGCGCTTCCCTACGCTGTCGGCCGCCCAGTACGAGAAAATGCTGCGGCTGCCGAGTGGGCATGTGCGTTGTGTCATCGATACCGATACGCGCAACGAAATCGACGATCAGTACGCGCTGGCATGGGCGCTGCTCTCGCAAGACAGCCTGCAGATTGATGGCATCTATGCCGCGCCCTATTCATTCTTGCGCCGATTGGACGAGTTGCGCGCTGCCGACCGCGCACGCCAAAATCCCGCAGCGGCGACAGACGAAGAACGCGCCCTGCTGCCGAAGTATATGAACCAGCTGGGGCGACTGGATGCCGCCGGCACAGACATCAATGACCTGACGCAGATCGACCCGCAAAGCCTGATCATGGTCGAGCCCGGGCGGGGCATGGAGCTTAGCTATCACGAGATCCTGCTGTGCTGCGAGAAAATGGGCATGGATTGTGGCGACAACGTGTTTCGTGGCGCAGATCGCTATCTGCAATCCCTGGACGCGCCTGTCGAGAGCGAAGCGACAGCCCACCTGATAGAGCAGGCAAGAACAGCTTCGCCCGAATCGCCACTGTATGTGCTGGCGGTCGGCGCGCTCACCAATGTGGCATCGGCGCTGCTGCTGGCGCCCGACATCATCGAGCGCATCGTGGTGGTCTGGACGGCTGGCTATCCGACCACCGTGATGGATGTCGAGCAGCCGTCTTTCAATATGGAGCAGGACATTTTGGCCTCGCAGCTGCTATTTGATAGTGGCGTGCCGCTGGTCTATATTCCCGGTTTTCATGTGGGCGCGCAGTTGAGCCTGTCCCTGCCCGAGATGGAAGCGTGGGTGCGCGGCAAAGGAGCCATCGGCGATTACCTGCACTGGCTCTACACGCACAATCCGCATTATGCATTTCAGGGCATCAGCGGGCACTTCGCGCGCAGCTGGATCATCTGGGACCTGGTCAACATCGCCTGGCTGCTTTCGCCGGGCTGGCTGCCTTCCTATATCACCGATGCGCCCTGGCTCAGCGCCGATTGTCGCTGGCAACGGCATGGCGCGCCCCGGCACCCCATCCGCGAGGCGCTGGACATCAACCGCGATGCCATCTTCCGGGATTTCTTTGGCAAGCTGGCGAGCCTGTAAATCATCGTCCCCTCAATCCCTTCGACAGGTCAGTGGGAGGCTAAGCGCGCGGGGATTTGCACGATTGATCGACGGCGCTGGTTCGCTCTAGGCCGCTTAGCGTTCCAGCGCCTCCGTCCACAGCCCGACAGACGCCAGCCCGTTCATCTTGGCGCGGTGATGCAGCGCCGCTTGCGCAGCCGGCACATTCTCGGCTCGGTTGCACCACAGCGCCATCGGCACGCGCTGCAATGCCCGCGCATAGGAGAAGCTCAAAGCCCAGGGCAAGTCGTACTGCGCGTTCATGGCGTTGAGGT
Source organism: Chloroflexi bacterium bin20 (assembly GCA_002238485.1). Lineage (GTDB taxonomy): Bacteria > Chloroflexota > Anaerolineae > Aggregatilineales > Phototrophicaceae > UBA6055. The sequence continues at coordinate 82,236 of MPMG01000015.1, forward strand.
GCGCAGTGGCATGATAATCGCTCTGTCCGCCTGACAGGAAAACGATGCCGGGCACAGCGGACGGAATCTGCCGGCGGAAGACCTTGATGGTCTGCTCGGCGACTGTGTCCACATCGGCTTGCACGGGACATTCATCCCCCGAAAGCACCATGCTGACTTTGACAAGCGTGCCTTCCAGCTCGACGCGATGCAAATACAGCGCTTCGAAGCTGCGCGCCAGCACGCGTTCGGTTATCTCGAAGCAAGTTTCGATCGTATGGTCGCCCCAGAGCATGATTTCGGGCTCGACGATGGGCACGATGCCGGCTTCTTGCGAAAGGGCGGCGACCTGCGCCATGACATAGGCGTTGGCGGCGATAGCATAATCGCTGGGCCTGCCCGCGCCGATCTGAAAAGCCGCGCGCCATTTGGTGAAACCGACGCCCATTGCCGCATAGTCCGCCAGCCGCTCGCGCAAGCCATCCAGCCCGCTGCCGACCGTTTCCTCCGCGCTGCCCGCCAGCTTGACCATGCCTGTGAAGGGCGAGATGCCCGGGATGATGCCGCGCGCGATCACCTGTTCCAGCAGCGAATCGCCCTGGCTGTCGCGCATGCGCACTTGCTCGTCGGTCATGATGATGCCGCTGACATAGTCGTCGATGCCTGGCGCGCTGAAAAGCAGCTGCGACCAATTGCGATAGCTGTGCTCGTCGACTGTGCTGCCGCTGGCTGCCAGCAATTCCTTGAAAGCGGGCGAGGGACGATCGGCGGCCATGATGCCTTGGCCGGGGCGGACGAGTCGCCGGGCGATGTCGCTGATTGTCATGTGAATACCCTGCTCCTGATATGCGATTGCTGCGCGTCATTGTGTCAGCGCATGGGGACAGTTTCAAGTGTGCAGGGCGTGTTGCGATGCGTATAATCCGCTCGTAACATGCCGAGAGCGGGATTCGCCCCTACAGCCGACCCCTGTAACAAGGCGTCCACGCGTGACGAGGATTTGAGCGCCTCAGGATTCATGGCTACAATAGGCGCAGAATCACCGCCCACGCTAGGAGTATGCCCGTCATGACCGCCCTCGCCAAAGAAAGCCTGCCCGAGACCATGCCCGCCATCGTCTGCCACGGCCCAGAAGATTACCGACTGGAAGAATGGCAAGTGCCCAGTCCTGCCGCTGGCGAAGTCGTCATCCGCGTGCAGTCGGTCGGCATCTGCGCCAGCGACCTCAAATGCTATCAGGGCGCGCCGCTGTTTTGGGGTGACGATGCCCGCGAGGGTTATTGCCAGCCGCCTGTCATCCCCGGGCACGAATTTGTGGGCGAGGTCGTGGCATTGGGCGCAGGCGCAGGCGAACAATATGGGCTGGCGCTGGGCGATATCGCCGTCAGCGAGCAGATTGTGCCTTGTTGGAGCTGTCGCTTTTGCAAGCGCGGGCAATACTGGATGTGCCAGGACAAGCACGATGTCTATGGCTTTCGGCAGGCGACCATCGGCGCGATGGCAGAGTACATGCTTTTCCCGCGCGGCGCCTTGAATTACAAGGTGCCCGAGTCGCTGCCCGCCCACCATGCCGCTTTCATCGAGCCGCTGGGCTGTTCCATACACGCCGTGCAGCGCGGCGAAATCGAGCTGGATGATGTGGTGGTCATCGCCGGCTGCGGACCGCTGGGGCTGGGCATGTTTGCCGCGGCGCGCCTGAAAAACCCGCGTCTGCTCATCGCCATCGACCTCAATGACGAACGGCTGGAAATCGCCGAGCTCTGCGGCGCAGACATGAGCCTCAACCCGCGTAAAACCGATGTGGTGGACGAAGTGCTAAAGCTGACCGATGGCTATGGCTGCGATGTGTATATCGAAGCGACAGGCTATCCTGCCGCCGTTACGCAGGGTTTGCAGATGATCCGCAAGCTGGGCACATTTGTCGAATTCAGCGTCATGCGCGAGCCAGTCACCGCCGACTGGACGATCATCGGCGATACCAAAGAGCTCAATATCCACGGCTCGCATCTCAGTCCCTACACCTACCCGATCGCCATTGACATGCTGCGCAAGGGACTGTTGCCCATGGAGCGAATCATGACGCATCAGTTGCCCCTGAGCCAGTTCCAGGCCGGCATGGATCTGGTGGCGGACGGCAGCGAGTCGGTCAAGGTAACGCTGACGCCCTGATAACCCCCAGAAAACTCACCGCGACACAATGCGCGCGGATTCGTTCTAACAAAAGGCAATTGTAGAGGCGAGTCGCTGACTCGCCCCCCACCCTTGAATAATCGCGCGTGTATTGATACACTGCCGCCGTCTGCGAGCACTTAGCTATCGATATTAGGAGCGGAATATGTCTGCAAAACGCAAGATGACACGGCGCGACTTCTTAAAGACAGCCTCCATGGGCAGCCTCGGCGCCTTGCTGGTTGCGCAGGGATTGCCGCTGGCTGCGCAAGACGCGGTGATCAACATTGTCAGTTCGGGCGCGGATATCACCAGCGATCCCGTAACATTCCGCTGGATCGATAGCGGCGACCAAAAGGCGGTCTTCTGGAATGCCTACTTCGCCGAATACATGGAAGCCCACCCCAATGTGACCATCCAGTACGATGCGCTGCCCTGGAACGAAATCGCGCAGGTGGTGCCGCTGGGCATCCGCAATGGCACGGCGCACGATGTCTACCAACGTCCGCTTTCGGTAACCCTTGCGCAAGCGGTCAACGAAGGCTGGGTGGCTGCGCTGGATGATATCATTCCCGACTTTGAAGCCTGGAAAGCCAGCTTCCCCGGCGGCGTCTTTGTCGAGGGCATCACCGGCTTCAATGGCAAGACCTATTCCTTCCCCGCCACCTCCAACAAGCGCTATGGCACGCACCTGCTCTACAATGTCGCTTATCTGGAAGAAGCAGGCGTCGATCCGCAAGCTGGTCCCATGTCTGCCGATGACTTCGTGGCCACAGCCAAGAAAGTTACCGAGAACGGCGCGGGCCGCTATTTCGGCTTCATCATGGGCGGCAACCAGGTCAACCGCTGGGGCGCGATCGTGCGCGAATTCTCGCGGATGGCTGGCGCGATCAGCATGAGCGTCGGCAACTTTGATGTCGATTTGTCCACCGGCGAGATCCCTTACACCAACCCGCTCTACCTCGAGGCGATTGATGTGCTGCTGCGCCTGCGCGATGATGGCAGCGTCTTCCCCGGAACCTTGTCGATGAATGCGCCCGAAGCCCGCGCTCGCATGCCGCAAGGCGCCGCTGGCATGATCTTGCAGGGTCCCTGGAACATCCCCATCTGGCTGCGCGAAAATCCCGACTTTGACTTCAACATCGCTGGGCAGCCGCTGCTTGACCCGCCGACACTGGCGCCAATCACGGTCGGTCCGGGCGGCTCCAACGAGATCCATGTCAATGCCGCCGCCAGCGACGAAACCAAAGCGATCGCCGGCGACATCTTCCACTACCTCGGCACATACGAAGGGCAGGTTGCCTGGGCGACTCTGGTTGGCGCAGCCGACCCGGCTATCTTTGCCGAAGCCATCGCCGCCGCCGATATGCAGCCGCTGGAGCGCAACGCCCTGCTGATGTTCAACGAGCAGGTGCGCGTCGGTCCCAGCCAGATCGTACGCAACGCCGATACCGCCGCCGTCAACCTGGAGCTGCGCCCCGTTACGCCCAACCTGGCGGAGACGGTGCAGGGCATCTACACCGGGCAGATCGACGATGCAGCCGCCGCCTTGGCCGACCTGGCGGGCCGCGCCGATGCCGAGCTCGACCGTGCAATCGCCGCAGCTGCGGAAAAAGGCGCGGATGTTTCGCGCGATGATTATGTCTTCCCCAACTGGGATCCCTATCAGGATTACGGCGAAGACAAATACGCCGAACTCTAGCCATTTTTGGCGAGAGAATGTGGGCGTCTCACTGAGGCGCCCAAGGGCCACATCGTGAACAGTGCAGGGGCGGCACTTGTGTCGCCCGCCGTTGCCATCGAAAGGCTTCGGGCGTGACAAATCTCGCCCCTACAAGCGTCCGAGCAGGGACAAATCCATGACCGTTGCCCAGCAAATCTCCATCGGCGCGCCCATCCAACACAGTCGCAGCCTGCGTCAGCGCATCGCCGACAACCGCTGGGTTTACCTGTTCATGCTGCCGTCGCTGGTGCTGACGTTGATGTTCACACTCTATCCGATCTTCGCTTCGTTTTATTACTCGCTCTTCCAATGGTCAGGTTTTACTTCTGCGCCGCACTACATCGGTACGTTGAACTTCAGCGAAGTGATTGTAGACAAGCAGTTTTACAACGCCTTTAAGAATTCGTTCATCTTCATGTTTTGCAGCGTGCCCATCAAGCTGTCGCTGGCGCTGGTCATCGCGATTGTGCTCAACGACCGCGCCCTGCGTCTGGCGCCGATCTTCCGCACCATGTTTTTTGTGCCGGTCGTCACCACCACCGCCATCGTTGGCATCGTCATGACCTTCATCATGAGCCCTTTCAATGGTCCCATCAACATGATCATGCTCGACCTGGGCGTCATCGCCAGACCGATCGACTTCTTTGGCGACCCGAAGCTGGCGCTGTATTCTGTTGTCGGCGTGGAGATCTGGAAGTGGCTGGGCATTCCGATGATCTATTGGCTGGCGGCGCTGCAAACCATCCCGGCTTCGCTCTATGAAGCCGCCGAGGTCGATGGCGCGAACTGGTGGAGCAAGTTCGCCTATATTACCGTGCCGCTGCTGAAGCCCTTCGCCGTCATCATCGTCCTCATCACGGCGGTGGGCACGCTGAATGTCTTCGCGCTGGCGATGACCTTAACGGGCGGCGGACCTTACTTCGCCAGCGAGGTTATGGAAGTCTATATCTATCGCACGGCTTTCGGCGCAGCCAACAGCTTGACCCTGCCGCGCATCGGCTATGCATGCGCCGCGGCGGTTTACTTTGGGCTGTCGGTTATGGTGATGGCCACGCTGCAGCTGTTTGGGGCGCGCTGGGCGAACAAAGAGCGGGCTGGTATGTCGGCCGCAGAAACCACGGCGGACGGCGAATAATGACGGTCAAAGCGAAGCGACTCAGCGCCGAAGAACAGCGGCGGCGGCTGGAAATCCGGGCGACGCGCCTGCGAGAAATCGTAACCACCATTATCTTGACACCACTGGCGCTGATCTGGGTCTACCCCTTTTTGTGGATGGTCAGCGCGGCGATGAAGACCAACAACGAGATCTTCCGCGCCGGCACGAATCTTTTGCCTGCCGAACCAACCTTCGAGAACTTCCAGCGCGCTTGGGTGCAGGCGAATATGAGCCAGTATTTCCTGAATACAGTGGCGATCGCGGCTGGCTCGGTCTTCATCGTGGTGGCGACCACCTCCATGATGGGCTATGTGCTGGGACGCTATCGTTTTCCCGGGCGGCGCATCGTCATCGGCATCTTCGTGGCGACAGTCTTTTTACCCAAAGGCTATACTATCATCCCCATCTTCGAGTTGATCGGCAATCTGGGTTTGGATGGCACGCTCTTTGGCGTCATCTTGGCGCAGAGCGGCGGCGCGCATGTCATCTTCATTCTGCTTTTCGCCGGCTACTTCGGGCAGATGCCCAAAGAACTGGAAGAAGCGGCGATCGTGGATGGCGCGGGTTTTTTGCGCGTCTTCTTCCAAATCTTGCTGCCGCTCGCCAAGCCGGTCATGGCCACCGTCGTCATCATGCAGCTCATCGCCAGCTGGAACGACTTTTTGCTGCCGCTGGTGCTGACGCTGCCTCGCCCCGAGCTGCGCACGTTGTCGGTGGGCATGTTTGCCTTCCGCGGCGAATACTTCACCGATTGGAGCGGGATGGCCGCCGCCGCCACCATCGCCATCATCCCCATCATCGGCGTGTTTTTGACCATGCAGCGCTACTTCATCGAGGGCATCGCCGGCGCGGTGAAGAGCTAATTCAACTTCCGTGCCCTTCGCTGCGGACGACCCAATGGCTCGCCCCTACAGATGCCACTCATAGGACTTGCTCTGCTGCTCTTTTGCGTCACTGTGATAATAAGTAGCCAGCTTATCTCAACCGAAGGAAGCGCCCATGTCCAAACTCAACATCCTGCTCATCACATCCGACCAGCAGCATTGGAACACGCTGGGCGCGGGCAACCCGCAGATTCATAGTCCGGCGCTGGACAAGCTGGCTGCGCAGGGCACGACATTCCGGCGCGCTTATTGCCCCAACCCCACCTGCACGCCCACGCGCAGCAGCATGATCACCGGCAAATATCCATCACAGCACGGCGCATACTCGCTCGGCACCAAGCTGCCCGAAAGCGAGCCGACTGTGGGCGCAATGTTCAGCGAGGCTGGTTATCGCACGGCGCTGGTGGGCAAGGCGCACTTCCAGCCCCTGCACTCCACCGCCGAGTATCCATCGCTGGAGTCCTACCCGACCCTGCAAGACCTGGACTTTTGGGCGAACTTCGATGAACCTTTCTATGGCTTTGATCATGTGGAGTTGGCGCGCAACCACACCGATGAAGCGCATGTCGGGCAGCATTATGCGCTGTGGATGGAAGAGCGCGGCTTGCCAAATTGGCGCGATTATTTCTTGCAACCCACCGGGCATGTTCAGGCGCAGCGCCGCAAGTGGCTCATTCCCGAGCGTTTCCACTACAACGCCTGGATAGCCGAACGCAGCAGCGCCCTCATCGAGCAGTATCACGAAGCCGACCAGCCTTTTTTCCTTTGGGCGAGCTTCTTCGACCCGCATCCCAAGTACCTCGCGCCCGAGCCCTGGGACAGCATGTACGACCCCGACACGATCACTGTGCCAGAGGCGGCGCCGGGCGAACACGACTCCAACCCGCCCCACCTCCAGCTGACCCAGCAGCCCGATCCCGACTTCTCCGCCTGGCAAGAGCCCAATGGCAGCGGCTGTCATGGCTTCCATTCGCATCTGCACGAGCGTGGCGAGTTGGCGAAAGACATCGCCTGTTATTACGGCATGGTCAGCTGCATGGACAAGTACATCGGCCAGATCATCGAGCGGCTGGACGCGCTGGGTTTGGCGGAAAACACGTTGGTCGTTTTCACCAGCGATCACGGGCATTACTTCGGGCAGCACGGCTTGATCGCCAAGGGCGCGTTTCATTATGACGATGGCCTGCGCGTGCCGATGATCGCGCGCTTGCCGGGGCGCATCCCCTCCAATGCCAGCAGCGACAGCTTGCAATCGCTGGTCGACTACGCGCCGACCTTTCTGGCGGCTTGCGGGCTGGATGTGCCGGACGCTATGACTGGCTTGAATCAATTTCCGGTCTGGCAAGGCGATGAAGCCGGAGCGCGCGAGCATGTCATCATCGAAAATCGCCATCAGCCAACCACGCTGCATCTAAAAACTTGCATAGACGAGCGCTACAAAATCACGCGTTACTTCGGTCGGGACTATGGCGAAATCTTCGACCTGCGCGATGATCCGGGCGAATTGCGCAACCTGTGGGCGGACGAGGTCCTGCGCGCCCAACTCACCGAAGCCATGCTGCGCGCCGAGATGCAAAAGGAAGAGCCGCTCGCTGCTGCCAGCGCCACGCTACCCAACAAATCGTCCGCCATGTCTGTGAAGAGTTGCAACCGCCGCAGTATCCAGCTCAACTTTGATCCCGCGCAAGATGTCTGCGAGCTATTCGACCTGGCAGCCGACCCGCACAGGACGCGCAATCTCTGGGACGATGACGCGAGCGCGGACCTGCGGGCAGACATGGTTTGGGCGCTGCTGCAGAGTCGCTGGGGGCTGGAGCCGCTGTGGATGCCGCGCGTGGCCGGGGCTTGATTCGCAACTCCCCTTGAAAGTAGATCACAGGGTTGGCGGGTGGCTGTGGTAGACTGGGCGCGCTGCTAGAAGGGGTTGGCATGCGCCATCAGAAAAGTACTGCGCTCGTCCTGATCCTCTGCTGTTGTCCGCTTTTCCTGCGGGCATTGATTGGCACGCACAGCCGCCCACAAACCGACGACTACTGCTACCTGCATGATGCGCGCGAATTCAGCATCGGCGAGCATTTGGAAATAAAACGCAGCGGGCATGCAGGGCGACACATTCGCGGCGGCGTCACGCAGATTGCCCTTTATCATTTGCTTGCGCCTTTGGGTTTACAAGCAGTCGGTCTGTTGCCGACGCTGCTGATAGCGATTTGGCTGCTGACTGCCGCGGCGCTTCTGTCCAGGATTCTGACAATGTGCGGCCGCCCCCGCGAGCCAGTTCTAGCCTTTGCGCTGGCGGCGTTGCTTGTGGGCGGGGCTATCGGAGGGTTTTATACCTGGCATTCGTTGTTCTGGTATGGAGCGAGCATAAAGTACGGTCCGCCAATCGCGCTGGCGACGCTGTACGCGCTGTTGCTGCTGGAAGTGTTGAGGCGATCTATGGACAACCGGCGGCAGGCGGCGAGCGCGGCGATGGGCGGCGGCTTGTGCTTTGCGGCGGCTTGCAGCGGGGAGCCTTTCTTTGTGTGGATGCTGGGATCGCTCAGCATCTTGTTAGCGGTCACCGCTTGGATGACAAGAATGCGGGGGGCGGCGCTGCCGACTTTGCTGACAGGCTGGCTGGGCACAGTTGTCGCGGGCGGGGTGATGCTGTCTGCTCAGCCATTTTCCAACCGTCCGCTGACCGCGACCGCAGACACTCTCGTGACTGTATTGCCTCCCGCTATGACAATATGGCTGGAACGTCTGTCTGCTGATGGCGTGCTTGTTGCTTTCGCGCTGATGCTGGCGGCCGGGTTGCTGGCAGGCTTGCGGATGCCTGTGATGGTGGGTCGCCTCGGCGCGGGGGGGGGGGGGGGGGGGGGGCGCGCGGGGGGGGGTGGGTGTGGCGGGGGGGGGGGGGGGGGGGGGGGGGGGGGGGGGGGGCGCTGCCAGCGCGGGCGGCTTTGGCTGTGCAGCTGGCTCTATTGCCGCTGCTTGCAAGCCATGTGAGCTGGGAGCCTCTGTTTTTTGGTCGGTACAGCGCAGG
>MPMG01000004.1 GCA_002238485.1 Chloroflexi bacterium bin20
TTGCTGATACTTAGGATCGGAACACTCGTCATCAGATACCTCCTCGCTGGCGTGGAGGCGCAGTATCTAATGACAGTCGATAATTTGCCCTTCAATACTCAGTGATTATTTTGATGCGATTGCCCTGGAGCCAGATGCCAGTCTCATTGTCAACGCCAATTACTTCGACTCGGCGCGACGGGCGGTGGGGCTGGTTGTCAGCGATGGTCATGCGCATGGCGAAAGCTATCGCCAGCTTGGCGGCACACTCCTGGTTCGTAATGGCGAGACGGCTGTGGTCGCCAATCATGCTGGCATGCAGCTGCAAGGCAGCGAACAGGTTGTGCAGGGCTATCCGCTGCTGGTCGAGCACGGCAAACAGGCATTCGTCGACCCGCGCGGCGCGGAACGCAATCGGCGCAGCATCATCGCGCAAGACAGCCAAGGGCGCATCCTCGTCATGATCGCGCCCTATTTGGGTCCGACACTGGGGCAGCTGAGCGCATTCCTGGCATCAACCGACCTGGATATCGTCACGGCATTCAATCTGGACGGCGGTAGATCGACCATGTTGGCGCTGCCAGACGCAGATTATATGCAGCCGTCTTTGCAGGCTGTTCCGACCGTCCTGGCTGTCTACGAGCGCTAATGCCTTTGGACTTTCGCGGCTGGGCAAGTTCAGTTACCCTGCTGGCGGCATTGGGAGGAATGGACATGACATGCCGCATTTGGCGCAGGTAGCGACAGCACGCACCGCCAAGCTCAGCGATGGACGGCAACTGGGATTCGTGGAACATGGCGAGCCAGACGGGACGCCAGTTTTCTTCTGCCACGACCTGTTTGGCAGCCGCAGCCTGCGCCATCCCGATGACAACATTCTCAAACGGCTGGGTGTGCGGCTCATCGGCATCGACCGGCCTGGCTATGGGCTATCTGCGCGCAAATCTGGCCGCAATATCCTCGATGGCGCTGCGGATATTGATGCGCTTTTCCGCGCGATGGAGCTGGATCGCTGCGCCGTGCTGGGCTATTCGGCCGGCGCGCCCTATGCGCTTGCCTTTGCCCACCGCTATCCCCAGCGTGTCAGTCGCTGCGCCGTGGTGGCCAGCCTGCCGCCGCTGGATCAAGCGCAGAGTTTCGGCGTCATACATCCAGTTTACGGGCGGCTGATGCAGCTGGCGCGCGGCAATGACAGGCTGTTTCGCATGTTGCTGCGCGGATATTTTTTCTATGATTCGCAGCGCAGCCCCGACCAATTCATCCGCGATTATGGCAGCATGTTGGCGCAGGTCGACCGTCATGCGCTAAGCCAGATGGCGCTTTTCAACCTGCGGCGCGATATCTGGGACGAAATCCGCCAATTGGGCAGTGATGCCCTTGCCGATGAGCTGGCAGCATTGACGCGCTCGTGGGGCTTTCATCTGCAAGCGCTGCGCGTGCCGGTGGATATCTGGTGGGGCGAAGCGGATGTCTATTCCATGCCAATCGTGGGCAAGCGCATGGCAGAGCTACTCCCTAGCGCTAGCCTGCATTTGGAAGCCAATGCCGGGCATCTCGTCTTGTTCACGCATTGGGAAGCCATCTTGCGCCAGCTGATTGCGCCCCTCTAGTAGTGACTGCCCTGTCCATTTGCGCGATCGATCTCGGCTGTTTCCAAGGCCAGCGAGTGCAACTCGACGACTGCTCGTTCCAGCTCGGCTTCTGACACCACAAATGAAATGCTGCACTCGGATGAGCCTTGCGCGATCGCCAGCACATTGATTTCGCGCTCGCCCAGCAAAGAGAATACGCGACCCGCCACGCCCGGCGTCCCGCGCATGCCGCTGCCAACCACCGTGATAATGACGATGTCGGGCAAGGTCTCCACACTGTCGATGGCCTTGTGCTGGATCTCGTGCTGCAGCTCGGCTTCGACAGCTGCTTTCACGCTTGCCGCCAGCGGATCTACGACGGTGAAGCAGAAGCTCTGCTCAGACGAGGATTGCGAGATCATCAAGATGCTGGCGCCGGCTTGAGCAGTCGCCAGAAATGTCCGCCCGGCGATTCCTGGAACGCCTAGCATGCCGCGTCCGCTGACCGTCAGCATAGACACATCGCGAATGCTGGTTACAGCTTTGATGACGGTGGCGCTGGGTCGGGTATGCTCGCCGATGAGCGTGCCTTCGTGCGCAGGATTAAATGTATTGCGGACGCGCAGCGGAATGCCGCAATTGATTATCGGCTGCACCGTCTTGGGATGCAGCACTTGCGCGCCATAAAAAGCCAATTCGCCGATTTCTCGATAGGATACATAGGGCAGCACGCGCGCGCGGGGGTCAAGGCGTGGGTCGGTGGTCATTACGCCTTCGACATCGGTATAAATGTGCAGCTCGTCGCTGTCCAGGCAGGCGGCGAAAATGGAAGCGCTAAAGTCGCTGCCGCCACGCCCCAGCGTAGTCAATGTGCCATCGGGCGTCGCGCCGATGAAGCCGGTGATGATGAGCGCGCTGCCTGCTTCAAACGCCGGCATCAGCTGGCGACGAATGCACGTTTCCGTCTCTTCCCACAGCGGCTCGGCTGCCTGGAAGTTGTTGTCTGTGACGATACAGCGATGAGAATCGACTTGCAGCGCGTCAACACCTTGTTCGCGCAGCACAATCGCAATCACCCGGCTGCTCAGTCGCTCGCCAAAAGACACGATGGCGTCGGTGATGCGGGGACTGGCTTCGCCCAGGATGCGCACCGCATCGCATAACTCCAGCTGCTGCCGCAATAGATCCTGCACAGCAGACAGCGCTTCGTCACGCGCCGAGGGCGGACAGATAAGCTGATTGATGACGGCTTCGTGTCGAGAAAGCAGTTCAGCGTTGATGCCTTGATAGGCTCTCTGGTCGCCCTCCGCAGCTGCAGACGCCGCGAGGAAGAGCTGGTCGGTGACTCCCGACATGGCCGAGACAACCACAGCCAGCCGGTGTCCCTGACGCCGTTGGTCGCTGATAATCTGCACCACCTGGGCGATTGCTTCTGGCGACCCGACTGATGTGCCGCCAAATTTCAAGGTTAGTCTCGCCATTGTTCTTCCCTCGCCTTCCCCATAAACAAAAAAAGGGCGTCTGGAGGTTATCCACACGCCCTTTTGCTGCTTCGTCTGTTTCGACTTACAACAAGCGGAAACCTCCATGCTGCGCGCTTATGCGCATCATAGTCATCGTCATCATGGTTGTCATGCCGGATGTCGCGCTGTCCAAGAACATGATTCCGCTCGCTGTCCGCTACACCACAGTGAGCGTATCGCCATTTGTACGCAGTGTCAAGGACAAAATGCAACTCAAACCATGCCCAGCCTGAACCGGCAGCCTTATCCGCGCAGTATCACTGTGCTACAATCGCGCTTTCATCAGCAGTCGCAGGATAAGCAAAGTGGCGGCAGCAGCGATTGCCTCTGAAACAGCCAAAGGCGCATCAAGCGGGTGCAGATTGCCTTTGCTTTGTTTCGCTCTGCTGATCGCATTGGTCGGGAGCAACCTTCTTTATGCATGGCTCGCCCGTCAGGAAAAACTGGTCATCGGCGCGCCCGGCGACTTGCTCTTCGCTGCCGCATTTGATGGCTTTCTGGACGACTGGACGCTCTATGACGGCCGGCAGCACGCGGCGATTTTGGGTGGCGAGCTTGAGTTGGCTGTCAACGCGGCGCAAAAGGCGGCCTGGTCAACAACGCAGCACAACTTTGGCGACTTTGACATGCGTGTAACTGCGCGCGCAGTCGCCGGTCCGGTTGACAATGCCTTTGGCATCGTGTTTCGTCTGAACGATGCCCGCAGAGACGGCTGTGATCTGCCCGCAATCGTCCTCTGCGGCCTGGAAACGTTGTTGCCACTGGCTGGCGCTGCGATTCGACAGACGATGGGCTTTGTCCCTGCCAACCGCTATTATGCCTTCTTGCTCAGCAGCGATGGATTCTATTCGCTTTGGCAGGCTAAAGCTGGCTCTACACGTTTGCGCAGCGCTTGGATCGCTTCGCCGCAGATCCGTCAGGGGCTTGATGCGGAGAATGCCATCCGCGTCATTGGCGCTGGCTCGTCATTTCGCTTCTTCATAAATGGCCTGCCTGCTCTGCTCTGCCTGCCCGATGACCCCGATGGCCTGAGCACGTATTATGCCGGCGACTGCGTGGATGGCACAATGAGCGAGGTATTTGTGGACGATTCGTTTTCAGCGGGAGCGCTGGGTTTGATCGCCCAATCGACAGCCAGCGGCGGCGGCGGCGTGGTCGCGCGCTTCGATAATGCGCTGGTCTATGCGCCGGGCGAACGCAGCGAGGATGCCAGATTATGAAAGTTCATTTGCGCATGGTTGGTTGCCGGCTCAACCAGAGTGAGATCGAGACAATTGCGCGGCAATTCCACCAGCTGGGGCATGAGGTGGTTGATAATCCAGCCGAAGCCGACCACTTTGTGCTGAACAGCTGCGCGGTCACGCAAGAAGCCACCAAGACCAGCCGCAAGCTGATCCGCGACTTTCACCGCGCCAACCCGACCGGCAAAACGACAGTGACCGGCTGCTATGCGCAGATCGCGCCCGGAGAGATGGCGTCATTGCCCGGGGTGCACAGAATCATCGGCAACCAAGACAAAGACCAACTGGTAGCGCAGATCACCGGACAGTCCATAGAAATCTATGACAGCGAACCATTCGAGCGGGGCTGGACGCCCGACCGGCTGGGCCGGACGCGCGCTTTCGTCAAAGTGCAGGACGGCTGCGACAATGCCTGTACCTTCTGTGTCACCACCATTGCGCGGGGTGCGGGACGCAGCCGCCCCCTGGCTGATGTCCTGCGCGAGGTAAATGCCCTGCACAACAGTGGCTGTCAAGAGGCGGTGCTGACCGGCGTTCATCTGGGCAGCTATGGGCATGACCTGGGCGATCGCCAAGGACTGGTCAAGCTGGTGCAGGCGCTCTTGAATGACACAGATATGCCGCGAATCCGCCTGTCGTCGCTGGAGCCCTGGGATCTGTCGCCCGACTTCTTCGCGCTGTGGGACGATCGCCGCTTGTGTCGCCATTTGCACCTACCCTTGCAAAGCGGCTGCGATGCCACACTTCGACGCATGCGGCGCAACACCGACCAGCAGCGATTTCGCGCGCTCGTGCAAGCTGCCCGCGCTGCCATTCCGGAATTGCGCATCACCACCGATGTCATCGTCGGCTTCCCGGGCGAGACCGATGCAGAATTCGCAGAATCCGAGCGCTTCGTCCGCGAGATGAACTTCGATGGATTGCATGTCTTTCGATACAGCAGCCGGCCCGGCACACCCGCCAGCCGCATGCGCGACCAAGTCAGCAGCGCGCTAAAGAAGCGGCGCAGCGCCCGCTTGCTGGAACTCTCGTGGAAGATGGAGCGCGACTTTGCGGAAACCCTGCTGGGCAGCGCGCAAGAGGTATTGTGGGAACAGGTCATCGGCGCGGCGCCCGAAGGTTTCCTGCTCAGTGGCTATACAGACAATTACTTACGCGTGCGGACGACACATCCGCGCGACTTGTCCAATGTGATTACAGGCTTTGAATTGAGTAAGTTCATTGACGGCGCAATTCATGGTAAAGTGAAGGAAGTCGACAAGTATTCCTGCAAAACTCAGACTGTGGGCGCGGGCTGATGTCATCGACAAAAGCAAGATTGACCGACGAACTCAAAGTTGCCATGCGCTCGCGCGACAACCAGCGCCGCAATGCCATCCGCTTGCTGCAGAGCGCCATCAAACAAGTCGAGATCGACAGTCGGTCGACTCTGGATGATGAAGCTGAACTGCGGATTCTGCGGCGCGAGGCGAAACAACGCCGCGAAACCATCAGCGAACTGGAAGCTGCCGGGCGCGCTGACGACGCTGCCGACGCGCGCTATGAACTGGACTTGATCGAGTCCTTCTTGCCGCAGCAATTGAGCGCCGAAGAACTCATGCCGATCGTATCGACGGCAGTGGCGGAGATCGGCGCGACATCCATGAAGCAGATGGGCGAAGTCATGCGAGTCGTGATGCCGCGCGTGCAAGGGCGCGCAGATGGCAGAGCGGTCAACGCAATCGTCAGGGAGCTGCTGGGATAAGCGCGTGGTCTACCACCATTCGAACTGGCTCGGCGACCGCTTCAATTTTCTGCCGGCGCACTCGCGCAGGGCGATCAGCTATTTGACTCTGTGCGTGGCCGGTGGCGTCTTTGCGCTGCTGTGCACGTTGATCGTGGCTTTTGACGAAATCGTGCCTGGCCTCAACAGCGTCGCCAATCTGACCTTGGGCTCTGTGCCCACCGAAGACATCATCGCACGCGAAGAAGGCTCATTCGTCAGCGCCATTCTCACAGAGCAAGAGCGCGCGCAGGTCGAGGCGCATGTGCCCACCGTATTCTATCCGCCCGACCCCAATGTAGCGCGACAGCAGCGCGAACTTGCGGTGAAGATTCTGGCTTACATCGACAATGTACGCGGCGACAGCTTTGCCACGCTCGAGCAGCAGATCGCCGATATCAAAGCGATCACTTCGCTGCAGCTCAACGAAGACGAAGACACCATCAACGCCATTTTGCAGCTGCCCGAAGATAACTGGCTGCAAGTGCGCAACGACATTATCTCCGTGCTCGAGCGGGTGATGCGCAAAGAAATTCGGGAAGGCGGCTTGGAGCGCGAGCGCGACCAACTGCCGGCGCAAGTCAGCTTGCATATGACGCCGCAGGAGAGCCAGATCGTCACAGTCATAACAGCCGATGTGCTGCGCGCCAACACGTTCGTAAATCCCGAACAATCGGCAATTGACCGAGCCGTGGCGCTGGACAGCGTGGAAAACCAGCAGCGGCAGTTTATCGCCGGGCAGACGGTCGCGCCAGCCAATCAGCCCATCGACGCGCTGTCTTTCGAGGCATTGAACGAGCTGGGCTTGCTCGCCCAGCCCAGCAACCGCAACATCCGCATCCTGCGGGCATTGTTGGCGAGCCTGCTGGTGGTCATGCTGCTGGGCTTGTATATGCTGCGCTTCGAGCCGCAGATCTTGCGCAGCGCCCGAGATCTGCTTTTGTTCGGCGCGCTCTTTTTGCTGGCTCTGGCTTTGATGCGCGCATTTGGCATCAACAACATCTACTTGATGCCGGCGGCCGCCTTGAGCATCGTTTATGTAGCTGTCAGCACGCCCAACCTGGCGATTATTGCGACTGTGGGTTTTGCATTTCTGTGTGGATTGCTGAGCCGCAGTCCTTCGCTGGAGATCGTCAGTTTGATTGCAGCAGGAGGCATCGGGGCGATAATGACGCTGCGCAATGCCGGTCGGCTGAACAACTACTTCATCGCCGGCGCGGTTGTCGGCGTGGCAAATGCGGCCGTCGTGGCGATATTCGCGCTGCAGGTGGGCCTAGAAGCGGTGGACATCGCCAATATCGGGCAAGCCTTTCTCAGTGGCCTGGCGCTGGTGCCGACCGCTGCTTTCGCTGTCATGTACGCACTGACGATTTCGCTGAACCTGGCCACGCCCTTCAAACTCATGGAATTGAGCCAGCCCAGCAAACCCCTGCTGCAGCGGCTGCTGCGAGAGGCGCCAGGCACCTATCAGCATTCGCTGCAGGTGGCGAATCTGGCCGAGCAGGCGGCCGACGCGATCGGCGCGGATACACAGCTAACGCATGTCGCATCGCTGTATCACGACATCGGCAAGATGAAAGACCCCTTCTTTTTCACCGAAAATCAACAACATATTCACAACCCGCACGATACGCTGAACGATCCTTATCGCAGCGCCGCCATCATCATTAACCACGCGACCGAAGGCAACCAGATCGCCAAAATGTATAATTTGCCCAACCGCATCCGCGACTTTATCCGCGAGCATCATGGCACGACGCAGGTCTTCGTCTTCTATCAGCAAGCGCTGGCTGCCGCGGGCGACGAGAATGGCGTTGATCCCGCCGATTTCACCTATCCAGGCCCCATCCCGCAAAGTCGCGAAACTGCCATCGTGATGATGGCGGACAGCTGCGAATCGGCTATCCGCGCCGTCCAACCCGAGAGCAACAAAGAAATCGCTGAAGTTGTACATCGCATCATCGAGGGCAAACGCAATGGCGGTCAGCTGGATGCCAGCAACCTGACGCTGAACGACTTAAGGAAAATTGAAGACACGTTCATCGATATATTCCGTGGCTTGTTCCATCCGCGCATTGATTACGCTCGGGCTATTGGTCCCGTCAGCAGCACGCTCGGCGAGACGCCCGCAAGCAGACGATCCGACCCGCCCCGCACATCGACGCCTGCGGATGCCAATCGTGAAACCACCAGCAGCAATGCCGCATCCAGCGACAGCAGCAAAAGGACAGTGAAAGTCAGCGGCGATCCCAGCCCAGCAGATACGACAGCCAATGCAGACGGCAGCGCAAACGCAGCACAGGCGCTGGACGACAACGAGCCGGTCTTTGAAGTGCCGCCTCTGCCAAAACGCAATGGCAGCAAGTCAAACAGCCAAGACAAGCCATCGCCAAAGTCTGAAGAAGCAGATGCCCAAACGTGAGCGATTGCGTTTCGCTGCAAATTGACCAACAAGTTGCCATCGACAAAGCTCGACTGATCCGAGCAGTTCATATCGTTCTGGAGCAGCAGTCAGAAACCGGCTGTCTGAGCATTGTCATCCAGGATAGTGAGGCGGTGGCGGCGCTTTCTCGACAGCATCGCGGCGTAAACTCGCCTACCGATGTATTGGCTTTTCCCGCAGCCAACTTGCCCCAGGAAATCGCAGCCAAAAGCCGCTATCTTGGCGATATTGTGATCGCGCTAGATTATGCGACGGCGCGCGCCGCGGCAAGCGGCACAGACCTCGGCGATATACTTTGCCTGCTGGTGGTGCATGCGACATTGCACTTGCTTGGCTTTGTGCACGGGACGGTGGTTGAGCGCGAAATCATGTGGGCAGCACAGGGAAAGGCTTTGCGAAAACTGGGCATTGATGCCGGACTTGTGACTCAATACGGCGGCGCTGATGTGTAGGCGGCTGTGGCAAGAATGGCAGCGAGGCCAGCGCGCCGACCCGCGCTTGCACAGCCCTGTGACCAGCGAATCACGAAGCGACAGCTTGGCTTATGCTCTGGCAGGCTGTGCAACCGTGCTGCGACATCAGAAGAATACACGCATCATGTTCTTGGCCAGCGCAACTGTCATGGTCGCGGGCATCTGGCTGGAGATTGAGTTGCGTGACTGGGCGATATTGGCATTGGCGAATGGGCTGGTATGGGTCGGCGAATTCACAAATGCCGCCATTGAAGCCGCTGTCAACTTGAGCGCGCCGCAGCTTCATCCGCTGGCTCGCCTGGCAAAAGATGTGGCGGCTGCCGCTGTGCTGCTGGCCGCGCTGGTCGCCTCGGTTGTCGGGGCGCTGATTCTGCTGCCGCCCTTGCTGGATCGGCTTGGCTAGGGACCGCGCAATGCAAGTGCCTGCGCCAAGGCCAACCCGAAACTCCATTCATGCTATACTCTTGCTATGGTCGCTCGAATGGATTAGCGGATAGTCTCCATGTCAATGACAAGCAGACCAACCCAGTCGCAATCGCAGACCCGATTCGGGTTGTGGCGGCGCATCAAGGCGCTTTTTTTGCCCGCGGACAACGCTTCTCAGAGCAGTCTGTCGCAGGTCAGCGGTGGTCGCCGCAGCTTCAGAGCCTTTGTCACTTCGCGCAAAACACTGCCAATAGGCGCTGCTTTGTTGGGATTTGCGCTGGTTGGCGCTGTGGCGAGTCGGCTGCTGCTGCCCGAAAGCGAGGCGCTGCCCCGCAACAATGCCATCTGGCTGGACCGCGCGTGGACATACGACAATCAGGGGGCAGACCAGCTAAACGCGGCGGTTGCAGAAATGGGCGCCAACGGCATCGGCAAGATATACGCCTATGTCAGTACGTTGGGCTTGGCAGGTCGTTGGGAAGTCGGCATGGATGGCAGAAGCTTCATGGACTCGCGAGCCGATATTTCGGACTTTGTCGCAGCAGTGCGCAGCGCGGACGGGTCATTGGCTGTTTATGCCTGGGTGGAGATTTGGACGCACGACAACACGGCGGATGGCTATCGACTGGATGACGAGAGTCTACACGAGCATATCGCCGACTTCAGCAAGATATTGGTCGACCAGTTGGGCTTCGATGGCTTGCTGTTGGATATCAAACCGATGTTTACCGATAACGGCGATGTCATCAGTTTGATCCGGCGCGTGCGTTCGGCAATCGGGCTGGAGAAGCCAATCGGCATTGCGGTAACCGCCGACCTGACGCCACACAACTTGCGCACGCAGGATATCGCCGCGATTGCGCCAGGCACCATGTGGACCGACAACTTCAAAAAACGCGTCATGGTCTCCGCCGACGAAGTCGTGCTGATGCTGTATCAAAGCTACAGGCAACAGACGCAGGATTATGTCGAATGGGTTGCCTACCATATCGAAACCTATGTCAACTTGCTGGAAACCACGACCGAGGTCTACGCCAGCATCCCGCATTATGCCAGCGCCAGCGCGGCACACAATCCCGCCATCGAGACGATGACAACTGCTTTGCAAGGCGTCAGTCAAGGCTTGCAGCGGCTGGGCGAAGACTCACGTTCGCTGCTCACGGGCGTGGCAATCTACACCGACCGGCGACTTTCTGAATCCGACTGGGGCGCCTACCGCGAGGCATGGCTGCCAAGTTGAGCGATGCCCGCCATCATCAAAATCCTAAACCAGAGCGGTCTGCGCGAAGTCAATTACCACGCCGATAGTCTGGCTGCAGCAGCGGAGTTCGAATCCCGCGCCGGCGTCTACACCGTCAGCAACACGGTCAATCGCACGCAGACCTTGCTCTTCGACGCCCATCTGGAACGGCTGGCAGACTCGGCATGGCGCGAGGGCATTCCGCTGCAATTTGACCGTCAGCAGCTGCGCTCGGCTCTGCGCCAGATGATCATAGAGTCTGGCTTCGGCGATGTACGATTTCGCATTTCGGCGCCGGCCGCGCAGCCCAATGAATTGATCTTGTCTATTGAACCGTATGCGCCCCCAACAGACAAGCTCATAGGGCCTGGCGTTCGTTGCAATACATCGTCCCTGCTGACGCGGCAAAATCCAGCCGCGAAGTCCAGCGATTGGATGCACCGGCGACAGGGTTTGGAAAGCGCCAGACCAGCCAATTTGTACGAGACTTTCCTGCTTGATGCAGAAGGCGCTGTCCTGGAGGGGCTGGGCAGCAATTTCTATGCCGTCATTGACGGTTACCTGCGCACGGCGGGCAGTGGCGTGCTGGCCGGCATCTCGCGGCGCATTGTTTTTGCAGTCTGCGCTGGTATCGTGCCCATGCAGGAAATTGCGCCCAATCTGCGCGATCTGCCGCGATTTGACGAGGCCTTCATGAGCAGTAGCAGCCGTGGCATCATCCCCGTAGTGGAGATTGATGGTAGGAAAATCGGCGCTGGCGAGCCCGGAGAGACAACTTTGCGACTGCGCGAAGCGTATCAGCACTGGGTGGCTGCACATCTGGAAGAACTCTGATGGCGCAACTGGAGAGGCTGTGGCGAGCGCTGAAACTGCTTGGCGCGGCGCGAGATCTGGCGGTCGAGAAGCGCCAGTATCGGTGGGATATAAAGCCGCCCAACACCTTTTATCTGAAGGCAGAGCACGCCGATATCCACCTCAGGCCGCATGACGAAGCGCGCATCCTGACGACCATCGAGCTGCGCGGCGGGTTTGGCTGGCAAATTGCCACCGATCAGGACGAAGCCGGGGTGTATATCATCGCGCGACGCAAGCCCATTGTCGGCAGCATCGGGCGCGGCAGATTCAGTGTGTTGCTGCCGCCGGGCATCCACATTTCATTGAAATTGGAGCATTGCCGGCTGCGTATGGATAACTTGAATGGGGGCATCGAGTTCCCGCCCGATGTGTATGAATCGCCATAGACTCGCCGCCCAGTCTTGAACTGCGCCTGCCGCTGTGCTATCCTAGTATCATGCGTGAAATAAATGACAGTCAAATCAAGATGAACTGCTGTTGTTGGAGCGTCGGCTGCTAGGCGGGTGTGCCGCGTTGACGCGCATATACGCTGGTCGTAGCAGCGAAGAGTCAACCCAAAGTGGTTGGCTTTTTTTGTGCGGGCAGCGTCAAAGATGGAAAGTAGATCAATGCAGGCCATAGTGGACAAGGAGCAAAGACCATGAGTGACATCAAGAGCCGCGGCTATGCCAATGCCGACAAACTGGTTAGCACAGACTGGGTCGCGGCGCACCTGAACGATGACAATGTGCGCATCATCGAGTCGAACGAAGACCCCCTGCTCTACCCCAGCGGGCATATCCCTGGCGCTGTCGAGGTCGATTGGGTGAAAGACCTCAACGACCCGCTGCGCCGCGACTATCTGGATAAAGCGGGCTTCGACGCGCTGGCCAGCCGCATCGGCATCAGTCCCGAAACGACCGTCATCTTCTACGGCGACAAGAGCAACTGGTGGGCGACCTATGCGCTTTGGGTTTTCGAGCTTTTCGGGCATAGCAATGCCAAGATCATGGATGGCGGACGGCTGAAGTGGGCGGAAGAAGGGCGCGAGCTCACCCGCGAGAAGCCAACCGTCGCGCCGAGCAGCTACGCTGCGCCCGAACGCGATGACAGCCAGATCCGCGCTTTCCGCGATGCAGTCTTGCAGCATATTCAGGCCGGCGGTCAGCTTGTCGATGTGCGCAGCCCGGGCGAATTCAGTGGCGAAACGCTGCACATGCCTGGTTACCCGCAAGAGGGTGCGGTGCGTGGCGGGCATATCCCCGGCGCAAGCAGTGTGCCCTGGTCGCGCGCTGCCAACGATGACGGCACGTTCAAAAACGCCGCCGAGCTGCGGGCCATCTACCTGGACGAGATCGGCTTGAATCCCGAAGAGCCGACTGTCGCCTATTGCCGCATCGGCGAGCGCAGCAGCCACACCTGGTTTGTGCTGACGAACCTGCTGGGCTTTGGCGATGTGCGCAATTATGACGGCTCGTGGACAGAATGGGGCAACAGCGTCGGCCTGCCGATCGAAAAGTAAGCGCGACGGGCCAAGGTACGACTGAGGAAGCTATGGCAACCGCTCTTCCGCCGAAACTGCAAGAATACCTGGACGACTTCCGTTTCATCACCACGCGTGAAGAGCGCGCCGACTTCCTCATTGATATCGCCGATAGCTTCCAGCCGGTGCCGCCTGCGATCGCCACCAAGCCCTATGACGAGGCGCATCGCGTCATAGGCTGCGAGTCCGAGGCTTTTGTTTGGGCTGTCGATCGCCCCGATGGCCGGCTGGATTATTACTTTGATGTGCTGAATCCGCAGGGACTTTCCGCCATGGCCATGAGCGCCATCCTGGACGAGGCTTGTTCTGGCGCGCCCCTGGAGCAGGTGGCGAATATCAGCGGCGATGTCGTGTTTTCCTTCTTCGGGCGCGATATTTCCATGGGCAAGGGCCGCGGATTGACCGAGCTGATCAACGCCGTTGTCTATCACGCTCGTCAGCGGCTATAGCTAGTGGTCCAGGAATGAATCGCCGGGCGCGCCCTCGTGGAAGATCGCTTGCGTGCCCAGCATACCGCGGTAACTGCCGGGTGGCTCGCTGTCGGTGATGATGGCAGCGCCCACAACCTTCTCATAATACGCGGTCGGCCCCGCCCAGCCGATGATGCCATACATATAACCGGCGCTGCGCATATCGTGCAATGCCGCCAGCAGCAGCGCCGTGCCAATGCCCAGCCCGCGCTCGGCTTCATCAACGCCAGTCGGGCCAAAGAAATTCTTGTGCGTGGTGTCGTAACAAGCGAATCCCAGCAGCTGCTCGCCACGTTGTGCGAGCATGATCGTGGGTGGGTGGCGAGAAAATGCGACATCTGCCTCGCTGACCCAGTATTCGCTGAATCGCTCGCGGACCCAGGACAGCGCCAGCGCTTTTTCGGGCGCCAGGCCACGGCGTATGTTGATGCCCTGCTCTCGCTGTCGATCCATAGCCGGCCCCAGAGGCGGCAGATCATAGAGTTTTACCAGCATGTCGGGCATGGCGCGCTCCCTTTTCTGTGACGACCAGGACAATGCCATTTTACTGGCAGCGCGCTCGCTGGACTCGCGCAAATGCGGCTGGTTTCTGCATGCATTCCCCCCGAAGAGTCAGGGGGAAGCAAGGCGCTGTGATACAATCCGCGCAGAACAAGACAAATTGCGCAAAATACTAGGAGGACCAGCGTGAAGCTCCGACCAGAAACCGCCGCCGTGCACAATTCGCCTGTCGATACCGGCAGCGGCGCAATCGTGCCGCCCATTGTGCTGAGCACCACCTTTCAGTACGAAACGACCGGGAGCGAACACGAGCCTGACGAATTGATCTATACGCGCTATCAAAATCCCAACCGCGCCGCGCTCGAGGCAACTCTGGCACAGCTGGAAGGCGGCAACGTGGCGCATGCAGTTGCCAGCGGCTCGGCGGCCATGCTGACTTTGTTCCAAGCGCTGCGACCCGGCGATCACATTGTGGCCAGCGACGACATGTACTTCGGCATCCGCGTGCAGCTCAACGAATTCTTTGCGCCCTGGGGCTTGCGCACGAGCTATGTCGATATGAGCGACCTGGCTGCGGTGCGCGATGCTATGCGACCGCAGACAAAACTGATCATTCTGGAGTCGCCGACCAATCCGCAGATTCGACTGGCGGATATCGCCGCGATCGCCGAGATTGCCCATACAGCCGGCGCGCAGCTGATGGTGGACAACACAGTCGCCACGCCAGTGGCTCAGAATCCAATTGAGCTGGGCGCGGATATGGTCGTCATGGCACTGACCAAATACATTGCCGGGCATCATGATGTGCTGGGCGGCGTCATTATCTTCGCCAAAGAAGACGACATGGCCGAACGCGTAGGCAGATTGGTGCGCATTGGCGGCACGGTCATGTCGCCATTGAACAGCTGGCTGGCCTTGCGCGGCTTGCAGAGCCTGGCCTATCGTGTGCGCGGCATCAGCGACAATGCCCTGCAAGTTGCTGGCTACCTGGCAGAACACAAGAAGATCGCACAGGTGCTGTATCCGCATCATCCTAGCCATCCTCAATACGACCTGGCTCGCCGGCAAATGCGCGTGGGCAGCGGCTTGATGTCCATTCTTGTCGCGGGCGGACGGCAAAATGCCATCGACCTGGTCAACAAGTTGCGGCTTTTCACCAGCGCCACCAGCTTCGGCGGCACACACAGCTTGATCGAGCATCGCGAGTCCATTGAAGAAGACAGCGACACGCCGGGCAACCTGCTGCGCATCGCCATCGGCTTGGAGCATCCCGCCGATTTGATCGCCGATTTGCAACAAGCGCTGGCATGATCTATCACATCACCACGCGCGGCGAATGGGCGGCGGCACAAAAGTCGGGCATCTATCGGGCGGCGTCACAGGAAAGCGAAGGTTTCATTCATTGTTCGACCTGGCGGCAAGTTCTGCCGGTTGCCAATCGCTTCTATCGCGGGCGTGGAGACTTGCTGCTGCTGTGCATAGACGAGAGCCGCTTACAGTCGCCGCTGGTCTGGGAAGCGCCGGCGCAGCCCGACCCCGACATGGCCAAATTCGCAGCCAGCAACGAGCAGTTCCCGCATATTTACGGCGAAATCAACCTGGATGCTGTGGTGGCTGTGGAGAGTCTGCGCGAGAGCAATGACGGCTTTGCCTTGGCCTAGCCGACGCCGCTGGCTTCTGCGCTGTATTCCCATAATTGCCGCTGCTTCTCGCGGTCATAGGAGATGGCGCTCGAGTCCAACTGCTTCTTGTCTGCCCAGTATTTGCCGCTGATGCCAACGACTTCGGGCGAGGTAGCGAGATAGACCAGAGTTTCCGCGCCTTTTTGTGGTGTCCGACCGATGACCGTTTTCATGAGCTTGAAGAAATGGCGCATGAACCCGGACATATTGTCGCCGAAGCTCGTATTGACCAAGCCCGGATGCACGGCATTCACGCTGACCCCAGCCCCTGCCAGGCGGCGATCCAGCTCGTAAGTGAAGAGCAAGTTGGCCAGCTTGCTGCCGCCATAGGCGCGAAATGCCTTGAACTGGCTTGGATCGCTCAGCGCATCCAACTGCAAACCCGCAGATCCCGCTGCGTTGTGGGCGCTTGATGACACATTGACCACGCGAGCCTCGCCCTGTCCAGCAGCGGTCGTTTTCAAGATATCCAGCAGCAGATTGGCAAGCAGATAATAACTGAAGTGATTGAGCGCAATGGTCATTTCCAGGCCATCGACTGACTCGGCATAGGACGAAAAAGACGCGCCGGCGTTGTTCAGCAGCACATCCAGGCGCTCGTGCCGATTGCGAAACTCGTCCGCAATACGCCGCACTTCCGCCATAGACGACAGGTCGCCGAGCAGCCAGTCGATGTCTTCATTGCCAGTTTGGGATTGCAGTTCGCCGCAGACAGCGCGCGTTTTGGCTTCGTTGCGCCCGACCAAGGTAACAGCCGCGCCCATGCCAGCAATTTCCAGCGCGGCTTGCTTGCCGATGCCGTCCGTCGCGCCGGTGATGAGAGCCCGTTTGCCCTTCATACAATCTATCCCCTGTTTTGGCCGTTACAGTCCATGATACAGCAGTGTCGGCGACTAAGACATGGCTCATGCGGGCTGGCCATCTGGCTGTCGGCGATAAAGCGGGACGACCGGCAGCAGCGCCAGACTCGCGGCAGTCAAGGCAGCTCGCAATGAGTTCAAGGACCCAATTGCGCCGAGCATGGGCGCGCCGACGATTTGTCCTGTTGCATTGGCTTGCCAATACATGGAGATCACAGTGGCGCGGACCTCGGTTGGCGCGTGGCGGTTTATCCAAATCATGAACAGGGGTTTGGTGGCAGTGCGCAAGACCTGGCTGAAACAAAAGGCGATGGCAGCCACATAGAAGGCAGGCGCCCAGACAAAGACCAGGTTGCCCAGGATGGTGCCAGCCGCGAGCCATGCCAGACCGCGCGTGATGGATGCTTGCTCCGGGCGCAGCAGCCGCCGCTTCAGCAACTCTATCGCCGGTATGGTCAAGATGGTCACACTGGCAAACAGAATGCCGAACCAAACCTCCACCTCGACCAGCGGCAGTACATGGTTCTGCACGATGTGCGGCGTGTACATCGCGTCGAAACTGCCAACCGAACTGCCGATGACGATGCCGATAAGCGCTATAGAGCGAACAACGGCATTGCCTCGCAGCAGATTGATGGCGCTCGCGCCAGTCTGTCGCAGATTGGTCGTGATTTTGTCCTTGCGCCGTGTGGGCACAAAGCCGTCTTCGGGCATGATAGCAGCCAGCAGCAAGGCCAGCAGGATAGTTGCGATGCCGCCAGTCGCAATGGGCAAGGCAAGATCTGCGGTCGCCAGCAGTGTTGCCAGCGCGATGCCCAACAACGTTGACACCTGCCCAATTTGCGCGCCACGCATGTACAACGTTTGTGCTTCGTCTTGACCCAGCTCGTCGACCAGCCAAGCCTCTGGCGCGCCACTGACAAAGGTGAATCCCAATCCCCAGATCGCCTGTGACAGCAGCGTGATTTCGTATACGGGCACGAGCGCTTGCAGCAAGAAGCCGCCGCCCCAAATCAAGTAACCGACGACAATCGACCATTTGCGACTGAAGCTGTCGGCAATGATGCCAGTGGGGACTTCGAAGATGAATGTCGTGGCTTCCAATGCGACCAGCAACGTTACCAGCCGAAAAGGATCGTCAGTAATCGCCTTTGCAAAGTAAAGGTTTGCCATCGTCAGCCACATGGCAAAGACGAGCGGCGCAGTTATGCGGAATGTGTAGAAAGTAACGCGAGCGCGTCTTTGGCTGCCGCTCACATCAGCGAGCCAGCGGGTGCAGCAGCGCCCTCACGATTCGTCGTCATCGCCATAGCTGTGCCCAGAGAAGATGGCGCGCAGTTCGGCGGCGGACTTGGCGTTTTGCAGGGCTGTCATGCGGGCGGCTTCTTCTTGCTGCAAGGCGCGAGCATTCGCCAGGACGGCTGCCAGCTTGTCGGCCGGGAATTTGCATGCGCCGTTCTCGTCCATGTGGATTAATTCGCCAGGCGCGACATCCATGCCACCGACAGAAACTGGCACATTGACCGCCTGCACCGCCATCGCGCCATGTCCAGCTGTGACCCCGCTGAGCATGTATTGAAAGTCCATTTCGCGCACTTCGTCCAAATCACGCGAGGGACCATTGGAAATCAGCCCCTGGCAGCCCAGCGCGCGCATGGCAGAGACCATATTGCCGCCAGCCAGCCCGACTTTGCCTTGCAAGCGCCGCGGGAACTTCTGCTGGATGACCAGGACAGTCGGCTGTGGCGAGGCCTCAAGCGCATCCAGCACATCCAGAAAGCTGAGTCGATCGAAGTTGGGGTCGGGCAAGCTGTAGACAGCCGTTACCGCATAGCCGATACGCCGCCCCAGTTCTGGATACATGCAGCGAATGCGCTGGTCGGTATACCAATTCTCGCTCCAGGGGTTATAGAGCCCCAGGCACAGCGGTGAATCGGGATAAGTCGCCACCACATTGGTTATCGATGGCGTATCAAAGTTTTTTAGCTCTTCCAGCATCGTGTTTCGGTCCATCGCGGCAACAACTCCTTTTATGATTCGCTAGAGACAGTATAGCGAATCGAACGGCGGAACACAGGCAGAATCGGCAGCAGCATCAGCGCTGACATGGATATCGCCAGCCGCACAGAAGACAACAAGCCCACCGCGCCCACCAGCGGTCCGCCAGCAATCTGCCCGAGCGCATCGGTCTGGCCCTGCACCGAAAGCACCGTCGCGCGCACTTCAGAGGCTGTGTGCTGGTTGATCCAGGCTTCCATCAGCGGGTTGCGGATGCCGCGCGTCGCTTGCACGAGCCAAAGCCCGACCAGCGCCCAGGCAAAGCTGCCAGCATGGACGAATAGAATCACACTGCCGATCATGGTGATATAAACCGCGATCAAGGCAGCCGCCACGCGCCGTCCATCGGCAAAGTCGAGCCGCCGCCGCAACAACTCGGTGGCAGCCAGGCACAGCGGCATGGATACCGCGCTGATGATGCCGAACCAGACGATCTGGTCCAGTTCTCCCAAGGGCGGGAATCGGAAGCGATCCAGCAGATGCGCCGTCCACAAGCGGTCGAATCCCTCGGAAAATGCGCCGTGGAAGAGGGTCGCCAGCAGAATGAGCAGCAAGAATCGGCTGCCGCGAATCATAGAGAGGCCCGCGCGGAAGGTATCGAACAAGGCGCGCCAGTCATCGCGTTCCCCAGTCGGACGTCGCTTGAAACCGGCTTCGGGCATCACAAGCATCAGCAGCAGCGACAGGCAAAGGAGCACGATGCCGCCAGCGATGATGGCTGCTTGCAGGCTATGGCTGGCGATTGCGACACTGACGAATATGCTGCCGAAGCTGACCACTTGCGATAGTTGCGAGCCGCGCATGAAAGCATTTGGGGCCCGCTCAGTCCCGATCTCATCGACGATCCAGGCCGATGTCGCGCCACTTAGAAAGGTATAACCCAAGCCCATGATCACTTGGGCGACAAGCAAGGCCTCAAAGAGCGGCAGGCTGCCCTCGACCAGGAAACCCAGTCCTAGCATCGCAAAACCGATGATGACAGAAAGCCGTCGGCTGTGCACATCCGCTACGACGCCTGTCGGGATCTCAAACAGAAAGGCGGTCAATTCCAGCGTTGTGCCCACCAAAACCAACTGCAGCGGATTCAAGCCCACCTGCTGCACCTGGTACACCAGGTTGACAGTGAAGACCATGGTCAACGCGAAAGCTTGCGCCGCCATCATAAACAGGTAGAGCGGGTAGGCAGCTGCTTTTCGAGTCGAGAAGAGCGCTCGCATCATAAGGTTGCTGTGCGCCGCTGCAACTTCCCGCATTCCAGGAAGTCGCGCAGCTCGTCAATGCGCCCCCGCAGCAGCGCCGGCGTCAATTCGCGGATCTGCGGATGGTCGCGGTTGTTCAGCAGCCAGCGACACGATGCCAACTGACGCGCGGCTACGAAGGTCTCCAGGTAGTCGCGCGGAGGATGGTCGCAGCCCAGCGACGCGGTGTAACCCACCCACAAGCTCGCCTCCAACTGCGCATAATCGTCAGGTCGCTCTCCTTTGAGCTGCCAGAGCAGTGGCGCAAGGTCGTACAGATAGCAGCCCCAGGCGCAATATTCAAAGTCCAGCGCGGCAAGGCCAGAGTCGGTGAAGAGGATGTTCTTCGCCAGCAGGTCGGCATGGATCAATCCAAAGAAAGCATCCTGCCGATTCAACTGCGACAGGGCATTTTCCACCACCCGCGCGACAGCCTCACACACTTCTCTCTGTGCGATCGGTAGCGCCTGAAAATCGCACTGCGATGCGTAGGGCGAATCAACGCCAAAGATCCCCCTTGCATCAAGGCGCGGACGACCAAAATCAGCGCCACTGTCGACCGGCTCCAGCGAGTGTAGTTGTGCCAGGTAGGTCCCGATTGCACAGACATCCTCGTATTGCAGGGCTCTGGCGGGTTTGCATTCGCCCTGAATGTATTTGAAGAGGCAAGCCAAAGCTGAGTGTGGCGGCGGCAACTGGGGATGGGCGATTTCGACAAGCAGCGCATCGCCAGCCATGCCAGCGGCTGCAACAGGAAAGGGCGCCTGCAAACTGCTCGCATGGCGGATCAGGCGCAGCCAGGCTAATTCGCTGCGAACCTGCGCACGATTGGCGCGCCAAGACGGCTGCAGCCGCAATACATAGCAGTCGCCCGCGTCCGCTTTCACTTTGAAGACGGCGTTGCTGCTATAGCCCAGCCAGCTGATTGCCCGCGCGCCCATTCCCCAGCGCGCCAAGGCATCGTCTGCCAGCTGCCGCCAAAGCATTTTCTGTTGTGCCAGCGTCCATTCACTGTAGGCTGTCATGCGCGTCTCGTCTGCTACAATGGCTCTAGGCTGATTCGTCTGTGCTGGAGCGAACGATGCGAAAATGGTTGATCCTGCTGGTGGCGCTGTGTCTGGCAGCCACGATTGATCAAGCCACAAAAATGTGGGCGCTGCACAACTTGCAGCCCTACGAAACGCTGCAGCCCATCCCGGCGCTTGTGCCACTCTTCCAGCTGACGCTGATCAGCAACACAGGCGCGGCATTTGGCATCTTGCCGATGGCTGGCGATGTCTTCCTGGTGGTGGCGCTGCTGATCATCATGGGCTTGCTTGTGGGCATGCGCGCGACAGCAGCCGATGCGCGTCTCCTGCCCTTTGCCACCGGGTTGGTCATCGGTGGCGCGATCGGCAATATCCTGGATCGCCTGCAGCATGGACATGTCATCGACTTCATTCATTACCAGATACCCGAAGTGATTTCCAATGTGTCAAACCCGGCTGATCACGCCATTGTCTTGGGCGTGTTGCTGATCATCGCCGAAAGCTTCTGGCGCTCGCGGCGGCATTAGAGGCGTTTTTCCAGCTCGATCTCATCGCGGATGGGGATACCGTGCCGGCCCGTGATGGGGATCTGGGGCTTGATGCGGCGGGCGGCAGCGATGGCATTGCGATGCACCGCGACCAACTCATAACCTCGCTTTTGCCAAAATCGCAGGGACGCCAGGTTGTCGTTGGTGGTAACCAGCCACAAGCGCGTTAAACCAGCCTCTCGGGCTCGTTCTTCCAGCGCGTCCAACAAAGCCGAGCCTATGCCCATGCCTTCGACAAGGCTGTCCAGCGTGAGGATCTCGCACTCCTGCGCGTCGTATTCGATGGTCAGCAAGCCGATTCGCTCGGGCAGTGTATCGTTGTTGTCGGAACTGGCCTTGTTCTCCTCTGCGCGAACGGCTATCAGTCCCTCGAGCAAGTGTCCATAACGCATTTTGCCACGCGAAACGATCGTTGTCGTGCCCCAGCGGTCGTCCAGAAAGTGGGCGACCCATTCGCGGTCGGCGCGTTCCAAGGGGCGTATATTCATTTCCGACATCGGAGAGACCTCTGTGCTTTTGGCAGGATTGACAGCATTATAGCGCAGCCCTGCACAGACGGCGAAAAGGCGCTGAGCAAGCCAGCGACAATACAATAGAAAAAGCGGCGCTAGGACGCGAAGAGCAGCGCCACACCCGCCACCGCCACGCAAGTGCCGCCAATCGCGCGCCTGGTGATGCGCTCGCCAAAGACCACAAAGCCTATGGGGATCAGCAGAATCGGCGTCGTGCCAGTCAGCGTGGACGATATGCCAACACTGGTGAATTGCAGCGATGCCAGCACCAGCGTCGCGCCGAGCACCGGACCCGTCAATGATGCCAGCGCGATAAGCAACAGGGCGCGCGGCTGGTCGATGATGAGCCGCAGATTTTGCCGCAGTTTGCCACGCAGCGCGATCAAAAGCCACAAGACCGCCAAAGCAAAGACCGTGCGCATGATGCTGGCGCTCATGACGGGAAAGTCATCGGCAACGCCCTCGGACATGAGCACAAATGACGTGCCCTGCAAGACGGCGGCAGCGAGAGCCATCAGCAAACCTCTGCTGTAATCCGCGTGCCGGCTTTGGATGCTGTTCTGCGCATCGCCCGAGACAACTGTAATCACGCCACCCAGCACGAGCGCAATCCCCAGAACGGCGTATGACGGCAAGCCCTGCCCTAGCAACAGCCAAGCTAGAACCGTTGCGAAAATCGGCGAAGTCGCGCCGATCAGCAAGGTCAAGCGCGGACCAATCGCTTGAAAGGCGCGCAACAAAAATAGCGCAGACATCACGAAACCAGCCAGGCTCGATGCGCCCAGCACCAGCCAGCGCTGCCCAGAAGCAGCCATCGGGAACAACTCGCCGTACATGATTTGGTGCAGCGGCAGCAAGAATATCAGCGAAAACACCAGGCTCAACGCCATGGAGACGCTCGCGCCAAACTTGCGCCCGGCCAGCGTAAAAGTGGTCGATGCTAGGCTAAAACTGAGAGCCGCGCCCAGCGCCATCAATTCGCCGATGAAGTTTTCCAAGACCCGCCTGCTTTCACGCGCCGCAGTCGCCCACGCCGCCTATCGCTTGCATCTCGTCCCGCCGCCATCAAAATGCCAGGACGATCGTGCTGTGCGCGTCCAAGGTGAGCATCGGCGCATAGGCGTCGAAGCCGCCCGCTGCATTCAGAACCGGCGCGCTGACTTCACCGCTGCCAAACACAAGTATCGGCGCGGACAAATCCCGCTCGCTTTCTGCCAGGCTGAGCGTGAAGCCTTCAATTGCTTCATCATCCAGATTGATGATCACCAACAGCCGCTCTTGCTCGTCGTTGCGCAAAAAGGCATACAGGCCGTGCTCGGAGCTCTCCACATGAGTCCAATCGCCCCGCTGCAGCGCAGAATGGCTGTTGCGCAGATGGATCATGTCGCGATAGTGGCTCAGCAGCGAGCCGGCATCGTCAGTCTGACGCGCGACATTGGCGCTGGCGACATGCTCAGCGGCTTGCAGGGGCTGCCAGGGACTCGGCGAATCAGAAAAACCGGCCGAGGGCGAATCATCCCATTGCATCGGACTGCGAATGCGCTCATCGGGCTTCGTGCCGATCATGCCGATTTCTTCGCCGTAGTACAAGAATGGCAGGCCGGGACCGGTCAGCAGCAGCGAAGCGGCGACTTTGTTGCGCCCGATATCCCCCCGCAATGTATTCGCCAGCCGATTCTGATCGTGATTGGTCAAAAATGTAGCGAATTGATTGAAAGGATAATCGCGCATGGCCGCTTGATGAGCGCGGATGAGATTGCGATTGCTGCCACGCGATGCCGCTTCGATCATTTCGCCCGCCAGCTTGAAGTCGAAGCCCATGTCGATGGCGCGTTCGTTGACATAGCGCGCCACCACGAAGGAGGGACCGCCAAAAATTTCGCCGACCGTGAAGCTGCCTGGCTTGACTGTTTCCAGATGCGCCTCATAGCTGCTAAGCCACTGGCGGCTTTCTGGAAGGTTTTCTTGTCGTTCGCCATCTTCAATCAAGTGCTTGATCGCATCCAGCCGGAAGCCATCGACGCCGATATCCCGCAGCCAGAATGACGCTATATTTTTCATCTCTTGTGTTACAGCAGGGTTATTAAAGTTTACGTCGGGCATGCCATCCCAAAACACGCCATAATAATAATCGCCCCCCGCGAGATGCCAGGCCACAGTGCCCCAGGGGCCGCGGTAACCGGGATCTTCGTCTTTCCAGATGTACCAGTCGCGCCAAGTTGGATCGCCAATGCGCGCGCCCAAAAACCAGGGATGGCGGCTGGAGGTGTGGTTGAGCACCATATCAACGATGACAGCGATGCCGCGTTGCTGCGCCTCTGCCACCAACTGCTGCATATCCGCCAATGTGCCATAATCGCGTTCCACAGCATAATAATCTGTAACATCATAGCCGTGATAGCTGTGCGCTTCGGCCGGCGGCATCAGCCAGATGCCTGTGATGCCCAGGTCCGTGCTCGTGCTTGGGTCGCCATCGTTGAGATAATCCAGCCGCGAGATCAAGCCCTGGATATCGCCGATGCCATCGCCATCGCTGTCTTGAAAGCTGCGAATGAAGACTTCATAAAAGACGCGGTCGTTCCACCAATACGTCGGCTGGCGATCCTGCGACTGCGAGAGCAAAGCAGTCCTGCCCAACAGACAGCAGATCAGGGCGACGGCAACTACGTGATAACTCTTGCTCATGATTGTTCTGGCTGGGCCGAGATGAGTTTCTCGAATTCGCGCATCCAGCTGTAGCAGTGGCGTTCGCGGCGGTCGGCGGAGTTGGCGAATCGTTCTGCGGCGGCAGCCATCCAGCGCATTGCCTCGCCATTCTTGCCCAGCCGATGCTGTGTCATTGCCAGGTAATAGAGCGTTTCCGGTCGCTGAGGTTGGGCGGCCAGTGCATTGGCGAAGTGATCGGCAGCAGCTTGCCATTCCCGGTTGCGATAGGCGAGCATGCCCCGCCCATAATTCGCCAGCATCTCGTAGGGATTCAACTGCAAGGCGCGCTGGTAACAAGCTTCCGCGCGCTCCAGCGAATTGTCATCTTGCGCGAAGAAACCCTGCACGGCATGGTATTCGGCGTGCCCGGGCAGCAGTTCCAGCGCTTCGCTTATGGATTTTTGAGCTGCCGATAAATCACGTTGGCTGAATGCTCGCAGCGCGAGAAAATAGCGCTCATCCGCCTGGTAACGCGGGATGCCCAGCCATTGCGCCAACTTCGTCATCGCCAGCTCGGCAGCTTGCGGCAGTGGGCCTCAGCCAATATCGACCATGTGCCGCTGGGTCTGGCTGCGGACGACATAGGTGCGCGCAAGTTTGTCGTGCCAGGCTTGATTCTTGCGGTCGATCAAGGCCCACAGGTAGCCCAGCCCAAAGAGCACGGCGCTGACCTGATAGCCGATCGCGCGGATGACGGCGTCAACATCGCTGATTGCGGTGCCATCGACTTTGACAACGCGAATGCCCAGCGCAAACTTGCCTGGCGTCTGGCCATTGCGGCGCGTCCAAAAGTACCAGTAATAGAAGACGGGCGCCGCCAGACTGAAGAAGTTCGCCAGCACCGGCAACAGATCGCCACTGGATGAAATCACCGCCATCAGCAGCAGCATGAGCATCAGCAGCAAAAATCCGTCAATGATGCCAGCCAAAATGCGCGGCACGATGCCGGCCAGTTCATGCACAGTGTTGGCGGCAGCAGCCTGTTTCGATTTCTTGCCCATGACATCTTCCTTCCTGTTTCTGTTGCGCGCGGCTGGGGGAAAACCACACTTTCCTGCCCAGTTTACACTGAAACGCGCCCTTGCGTCAAAAGATAGACAGATCGAGCGAGTCGAGTTTCGTGCACAGGGCGGTTCTCCCGTCCAAAACCGATCGACAGAATCCGAGCACTTCGCATCCTCCCCGACTCTGCGTGGGGGCGAGGCGGCTGACTATTTCCAGCAAGCAGCAAGATCCGCCGCCTATTCCCATAGCTCGTAGAGAATGGCTGGATTGTCCTCGCATTCAAATTGCCGCAGGTTGGCGATGCGCAGCTGGGCATGCTGATAGAGATACTCAATATGCGCGCCGGCTTCTTCCAGCGCCAGCAACACATGATAGCCTTGCACATCGGGGTACATGGCGGCGGAGATCTGGCTGATAGTCATGGGTTTGCCCTGCCCGCGCATGATATTGCGGATGCGCTCGAGCTTGCGGTTGTGGCTGGCGCGAATGGCCTGGATGCGCCCGTACAGGTCGTCTATCGGATCTTCATGACCGCCCAGCGCCAGGCGAATGCCTGGGACTTTCAGCAGCTTGCGCAGTGAATCGGCATAATGATCCAAGCCCATGTAATGCGTGATGCTTTCGGGCGACTGATGCGGCGTCGTGCGCGAGAGCACATGGTCGGCGCTCAGCAGCACGTCGCCCATGAGGATGCAGACTTGGCCCGGACAATGTCCCGGCGTGTGAATGAACTCCAGGCCGTCTAGCACCTGCTCGTCCAGCAGATTGATATCGACTTCGATAGAAGTAACATGTTTCTTGGCGAAGCCGTACATGACGAACAATTCGTCACGGCGCTCGGGATCGACGCCAGCGCGCTCGAAATAGATGCCCAGCGCCTTGGTCGCCACCACAACCCGTTCTTCATAGTTGGTCAGCACAGTCCTATCCAGCTCGTGAATGGCGACCTCGGAATCGGTGTGCGACTTCACAAATGCCAGGCCCCCAAAATGATCGATGTGCCCGTGCGTGAGGATGACGCGCTCAATATCGCCCAGCGCATACGACTTGCCAAATTGCTCGCCCAAAGCCGCGAAGCCGGACAACAAGTCTTCGTTGCTCTGCGGCATGCCCGAGCCGGTATCGACCAGGGTCAGCGGCCCCGCGCCATCCAGCAAGTAGGCATGCCCGCTGAAGTCGGGCGGGAAGAGCAGCATGGGCAATTGATAGATATCGACGCCGCTGCTGCTGCGGAAATGCGCAACTGGCGGATTGTTCACCATGGTCCTGTCCTGTTCGCCCGGCTCTCGCTGCTGTTATTGTAGCAGATTGGGCGCGCCCCCAGACGCCAGGCTGTAGATGACGAAGCCGGCATAAGCCAGCAGGAAGACCAGCGACGACCGCCGGCTCAACCTTTGTTTGCGGGCGCAGGGAATCAGCAGAGCCGCAAAAGCGATCATCACCACGAATTCCAGCTGCACTTCGGCGCGGTCGACCGGGATGGGCTGTATGAGCGCCGTGGCGCCCAGTATCAGCAGCAGATTGGCGATGTTCGAGCCGACGATATTGCCGATAGCCAGATCCGTTTCTTTTTGCCAGGCTGCCGAAAGCGATGCCGCCAGCTCGGGCAGCGAAGTGCCGAATGCCACCAGCGTGATAGCGATGACCAGCTCGCTGATGCCGACCATGCGCGCCAGGTTGACCGCGCCTTCTACCATCAGCCGCGAGCTGATCACCAGCACGGCGATCCCCGCCAGCAGGAATGCCAGCTCTCGCCAGCGCCTGATCTTTTCTGTGCGTTCAGCTGTTTCCGCGTCCAGGCTCTTGCGCGCATTTCGTTCGCCCCGCGCGCGCATGGTAAAGACCAAATTAAATGCCAGGAATCCCCCCAGCAGCACAGCGCCATCCAGCCGGCTGATCTGTCCATCGGCGGCAAGGGCGAATGTGCCGGCGGTGATGAGAATCATGATGGGGATTTCGCGCCGCAGCAGAATCGCCTGCACAACAAGCGGCGTGATCAAGCCGGTCGCGCCCAAGATCAGGCCAATGTTGGCGATGTTGGAGCCGATCACATTGCCGACAGCCAGGTCGCTCTTGCCGGCCAGCGCCGCCTGCACACTCACCAGCAGCTCGGGCATAGATGTCCCCAAGGCGACGATGGTCATGCCAATGACGAGCACCGATACGCCAAAAGACAGCGCCAGGTTGGACGCGCCGCGCACCAGCCAGTTGCCGCCATAAAACAGGCCAGCCAGCCCAAGCAACAGCATGAGGATATTGGCGATCATCAACGCGCCTCGGTGTGCCTGGCGACTCTATGCATAAATGACATGCTGCAGCAAGAAGCGCTCTATGGCCTTGTAGTACGTTTCGATTGTCGCAGCCTGCCGCCAGCCATGCCCCTCGCCCTCGAACAAGTGATATTCGTGTGGGATGCCGCGTCGCTTCAATGAGGCGACGATGCTGTCCGATTGGTCTTGCGGCACAACGACATCGTCTGTGCCCTGGAAGACAAGGATGGGGTCGACGATCTGGTCGGCGTGGAAAACTGGCGAACGTTGGCGATAGAGCTCAGCCGCTTCGGGCAGTTCGCCCAGCAGCCAATAGGTATACCGTTCTTCAAACTTGTGCGTGTCCATCAGCAAGCCGAACTGGTTGGATACACCGTAAGAGCAGATGCCCGCCTTGTAGAAGCCGGGATGCTCGACCAGCGATTGCAGCACAGTGAAACCGCCCGCGCTGCCGCCCATGATGACTGCTTTGTCGCCGTCCGCCAGCCCCGCCTGCGCAAGATAGTTGACGCCAGCCAGCGAGTCGCTGACATCGAAAACACCCCAGTTGCCGCGGTGCATGTTCATATAAGCTTTGCCATAGCCTGTGCCGCCACGATGATTGACTTGCAGCACTGCATAACCGCGCGTGGTGAAAAACTGAACTTCGCTGGAATAGCCGGCACAGCGCTGCGAAGTCGGTCCGCCGTGGATGTTGACGATCAGCGGTGGCTCGCCGGCCGGCAACAGATCTTGCAAGACAGGTGGATAATAGAGCCCATGCACAAGTCCGCCATCATCGCCCTGCCAGGTGATCGCCTGGGCCGCGGAAAGCTGGTCTGCGCCCAGATTCTCTGCCCCGCGCCGACGATGGATTTGCAGAACCTCCTGCCCGTGCAGCGATATCACGCGCGGCGGGATCAACGATGACGAAGCGATCATGGCGATGGCATTGGTCTTGGGCGCAACGTTGATCTGCTCCATTTCGCTGTATTCGTCCAAACCAGCGACTAATTCACAATTGCCCGATTCGACATCGCAGCGCTGCAAGCGAATGAATGCCCGTTCGTTGCGCAAAGTCAAGATGGCGCGGCTGTCGCTGGACCAGCCGGTTGTCCGCATGCCTTGCGCCCAGGCCGGCGTCCCATGTTCCGCTGCCGCCCGAGTCAGCTGGATATGCTGCTGCGAATCAAGATCATAGAGATAGACCTGCCCCCAGCCACTGGCATCGCTGATGTAGGAGAGATAGCGGCCATCGGGCGAAAAGGCGGGTTGAAAAATGGCCGTATCCGTGTCGCCTGCCAACGTGACAATGTCCTGGGCATAGGGCAAGCCCGAACCGTCAAAAGCCAGTTCTGCCAGGCGCAGTTCGCTGCCATTCCAGGGCATTTGCGGGTGATTCCAGGCGACAAAAGCGATGTGCCGGCCGGCGGGATGCCAGACCGGCTGCATGACAAAGTCGGTGCCATAGGCCAGCTTGCGCGGGAAGTGCGCGCCCTCCGCATCGACAATCGCCAGCCCGTCTACATGCTCGTAGCTGTGCACATAGGCGACCCAACTGCCATCGGCTGATAAGGCCGGCGAGGCGCAACTGCCGAATTCGGGGGTCAGCGCGCGCGCCGCGCCACCAGCCAGCGACTGGCGGTAGAGTCGGCTCTTGGTGGCGAAGACGACGCTGCCTGCGCCGACCGTGAACGCGCCGCCGCCATAGCCAACCGCACCCGAGACATTCAGCGCCGGATCAGTCAGGTCTCGCGGGGCATCTGTGCCGGTTTGCGCAACAAGAACGCCGATCTTCTCGCGGTTTTCCCACCATACCAGGGTTTCGCCAGCGGCATCCCATTGCACATCACGCAGGCTGACGCCACTGGCAATTGATGCGCCGCTGACCGGGCTCTTCCAGGTACCATAAGCTTCGCTCATGATTTTGCCTCGCTGTCACTGACAACAACCCTGCATTTTACCGCAGGCGGCGCAAATGAGCATACGCTCTATCGTGGGGAAGTGGTGATTTTGCTGTGGTTGCGCACCAAGGCGGAGCAATATTGGGCCTACTTTGCAAGTCGCCCGTCTTTACTTGTTCGGCTGCTGCGGGCAACGCGCAGAGTCACCCCTGCAATTGACATGATAGCCAGCATGCACCGCTTCGATCACAGCAGGATGCGCAGGAGAATCCTGCTTGATGTTGCGTTTAAGCAGAAATCGGGCGGTATGTCGTATCAATGGTGCTGATGAATTCCAGCGCGTATTTTGCCAGGTCGCTTTCGGGCAGGAAGTGCTCAGACACGATCTCCACCATGGTGCCTGTTTCTGCCCAGCGGTAGAGCTGTTCGGCTTTGGAATCCAGCGACATGATGCAGCCAAACGTGGTCGGCTCGTAAACGCCGCCGCCGCCCAGGAAGTTGCCATTGGGAAGCTCGACCGCGCCATGAAAGCCGTTCATCAAGCCGGGCACGACTTCATAAATGCCCATGAACCACTTCATCTTCCAGTGGCTGCAATTGGTGCCGGCATCATTGCACAGCGCGTAACTGCCGCCAGACGCCACCTCGTTGTGTGTCAAGATTTGGTAGATGCCCGGATAGGTTTCCGCCTGCTCGCGTCCCGATGAAATTGGCCAGCTGAAGACCAGCTGCCGATTGTCGAATGCCAACAGCCACTGCGTTGCCAGGTCGACGATGATGCGCTTGTGCGGCACAGGATCTACCGGGACCATGCTGTCGCGCGTCGGCACCTGCACTTCCTGGCCGATGACCAGTTGATTCCAGTTGATCGTGGGGTTGGCTACCCCGATGAATTCAAAGGGGATGCCGCGCTTTCGACCGATGGAAAAGCCCGTGTCCTGCCGCTCGACCTGGTACATGGACGGCAAGTAGCGCAGGCGCAGCAGAATATCTGGGTTGCCGTCTATGAGCGCGTTTTGCAGTCTGTTAATTGCCTCCAGCTCGTCAATGTACCGTCCGTCCGCTACCAGCCAGCTGTTTTCGGCATCGATAAATTCTCGGAAGGCATCGTCACGCACCGACAAGCCATTTTCACCAGCCGTCAGCCATTCTGCCGCCTGCACATCCGTCACGCTGAAAGAAATCATCTGGTCAGTGAAAGGGTCATAACCGCGAATGCGCAAACCGCTATCCAGGAATACCAAGGCCTCGTCCAGGAAGGGCGAACTGTCTAGAACAGTCGGATTGATGGCATGGGTAGTCAACTCGAATTGTCCATAAATAACCACGTTGGCGATGTCGTCTTTGAGGCGCTGCAAACTGCCCGTTACATCCAGGTGGCGTCCGCGGCGTCCGGGCACAGCGAGGAGCGTGCCACCCGACCATTTGTAGCCAGCTTCATATTGCCGCAAGAAGATATCTTCGGTCATATCGAGCAACACCGACTGCGCTTTGGCATGCGAAACACCAACAGCCGGGGCGATATGCATGCCAAAGGGAATGCCAGCGATGCCAGCCGCCTTTGCGCTTGCTGCCATACTCGCGGCGTCTATGGTCAAACCCAGCGCTTCGGGAGTCATTGTTTGCAGGCGCTCGCCGTCTACTGTGATGTCAATATGCACGCCACGCTGCCAGTGCACCAGGATCTCTTGTTCGGCTTGGGCGGGAGTCAACTCGCTAAGCGGCAAGCCGAGTGCATAGACATTGGGGAAGATGCGCCCGGAGACGATATAACTGCCGATAAAGAAAACCAGCACCGAAATAGTGACCAGCGTCGTCAATTTGGCAAGGGGAGAGCGGCTGGAGAAGAGCCAAGCCAAGGCGCGATGCGCAGCATTGTTTTCGTCATAGGCAGGAAAGCGCCGGCGAAAGAAAGCGTGCTCTTCGCGGTCGGCCTGCCGATTTTCCTGCGCGGCGAGACGGCGCTGCTGGCGCGCAAGAACTCGCTCACGCGTGCGGCTGGCCGGGCGACGTCGGACTTTGCGGCTGTTTTGAGTCATCGGGCACCCTGCGCGTCTCGCAAATTGCTCGTCCCATGCTGACCATTGTATGCACATCCTCTTTTTCGGCAAATGAGCTGGCAAGGGCTATCTTAGAAACTCGTCATAAATCGGCGCGCGCAGCGAACGCTGATTCCAATTCTGCGCGGCAGTCGCTAAAGTAGAAGGTGACGGCGAGATTGCCATGCCGCCACTGTTGCCTGCCCAGCGAGGATAGAATGCTATGCACAATCGGGACTACCTGCTGGACGATGAAGACGCCCCGGCGCCAGCCATAGAGATCGAGTTGGTGGAGAGCATGGACGATGACGGCGCGGCCATCGACTTGCCTGAAGAAGCGCCTATCTTGCCCCTGCGCGGGCTGGTCGTCTATCCGCAGACGGCGATACCCCTGACGGTCGGTCAAGAGCGCAGCATCCAGTTGGTCAACGATGTCGTGGCGGGCGACCGCATGGTTGGCTTGGTCGCCTCGAAAGACCCCAACCTGGGCATGCCGGGACCCGATCAAGTGCACAAAGTCGGCACGTTGGCGACCATTCATCGGCTGTTCCGCGCGCCAGACGGGACGATCCGCTTGTTGATCCAGGGCTTGCAGCGCATCCGCATCGACGAATTCGTCAGCCACAGTCCCTATCTCAAAGCGCGCGTATCCCGCATTGCCGAAGACGAAGTTGTCTTCGCCGACGACATCGAAATGGAAGCCCTGGTGCGCAGCATCACCGACCGCTTCAGCCAACTGGCCGAGCTGGTCCCCAATATCCCGGAAGAACTGGTGAGCAGCGCAAT
This sequence comes from Chloroflexi bacterium bin20, assembly GCA_002238485.1. Taxonomy (GTDB): domain Bacteria; phylum Chloroflexota; class Anaerolineae; order Aggregatilineales; family Phototrophicaceae; genus UBA6055. The sequence continues at coordinate 32,622 of MPMG01000004.1, forward strand.
CCATGTCGAAGACCCGTTGCAGCTGGTGTATTCAATCGCAACGTATGTGCGCATCGAGGCGGATGACGCGCAGCTGCTGCTGGAGCTGGACAATGTCGGCGACAAAATCCGATTGTTGCTCAAGCTCTTGTCAAAAGAAGTCGATGTGCTTTCGCTGGGACGCAAAATCCAGGAAGACGCCCAGGAAGAAATGGAGAAATCGCAGCGCGATTATTACCTGCGCGAGCAAATGAAAGCTATCCAGCGCGAACTGGAAGAAGACGAGGACCAAAAAGAAATCGAACGGTTTCGCCAACTCATCGACGAAGCGCATATGCCGGACGAAGCGCGAAAAGAAGCCGAGCGCGAGCTGAACCGCCTGTCCAAGTTGTCGGTGGCGGCGGCTGAATATGGCGTCATCCGCACCTACCTGGACTGGATCTGCAGCATGCCTTGGGACGCGCGCACCGAAGACAAGCTGGATATCGCCAACGCGCGCGCCATCCTGGACGAAGACCATTATGGACTGCAAGATGTCAAACAGCGCATCCTCGAATTCCTGGCAGTGCGCAAATTGCGGGCAGAGCGCGAAGCTGAATTCGCCGAATCCGAGGCGCTGGATCCCGTGCGGCGCGACCGTTCTGGCGCGATCTTGGCATTTGTCGGGCCGCCCGGCGTCGGCAAGACATCGCTGGGCGCGTCGATTGCGCGGGCGATGGGACGCAAGTTCATCCGCATGAGCCTGGGCGGCATCCGCGACGAAGCCGAGATCCGCGGTTTTCGTCGCACGTACATCGGCGCGATGCCCGGGCGCATCATCCAGGCCATCCGCCGCGCTCAATCTCGCAATCCGCTGATCATGCTGGACGAAATCGACAAACTGGGCCGCGACTTCCGTGGCGATCCCGGCTCGGCGCTGCTGGAAGTGCTCGACCCCGAACAAAATGCCGAATTCCGCGATCATTATCTGGATGTGGCTTTTGACCTCAGCGACTGCATGTTCATCACCACGGCCAACGCGCTGGATACCATCCCGCGTCCCCTACGCGACCGCATGGAGATCATTCAACTGAGCGGCTATACCGAACGCGAGAAACAAGCGATTGCCGCGCAATATCTGGCGCCGCGCCAACGCCGCGAAAATGGCTTGCATGCAGGCGAGCTCGAATTCACGGATGAGGCGCTGCTGCAGATCATCCGCGATTACACGCGTGAGGCCGGCGTGCGCAACCTGGAACGCGAGATCGGCAAGGCGGCGCGCAAGGTTGTGACAAAAATCGCCGAAGCCACCGCCGAGAATGTCTGCGTTGCGCCGGAAGATTTGAAAGAGCTGCTGGGCAAGAAGCGCTTTGGCTATCGCAGCGAATTGCAAGACCGCACCGAACTGCCCGGCGTGGCGACTGGGCTGGCCTGGACGCCGGTGGGTGGCGATGCGCTCTTTATCGAAGCCACCAAGATGAAAGGCGGCAAAGGCTTCCAATACACAGGGCAGCTGGGCGCGGTCATGCAAGAAAGCGCCAAGATCGCCTATAGTTTTGCCCGTTCGCGCGCCGAGCAACTGGGCGTTGATCCCGCCTTTTACAGCGACTTCGATGTGCATTTGCATGTGCCTTCGGGCGCAGTGCCCAAAGATGGGCCGAGCGCGGGAATCACCATGGCTGCGGCGCTGGCTTCGCTGCTGACGGGCCGCAGAGCCAAGAGCAATATCGCCATGACTGGCGAATTGACGCTCAGCGGGCAGGTGCTGCCGGTTGGCGGCATCAAAGACAAGGTGCTGGCGGCGCATCGACTGGGGGCAGACACGGTGATTCTGCCGCGCAAAAACGAAAACGACCTGGATGATGTGCCAGACGATGTGCGCGCCGAGCTGACTTTCGTGCTGGTCGAGCATCTGGACGACGTGCTGGCTGTGGCGCTGGATGGACAATCGGCGGCGCAATGACGGCTTCTCGCTGGGCGCGACACCTGCTTCTGGCTTGTGGCATCGCCATATTGCTGTGGTCGGGAGTGGAAGACAATGATGCCCTGGCTGTCTCGCTGCTTGGCGCGCTGTTGGCGCTGGCCCTTGCCGCTTTGTTGATGCCTCGCGCGCTGAAGAGTCTGGCCTCAGCTGCGACTGTGGGCGCAGTTTTTGGCGCAGTGGCCAGCTTGTCGACCTTCGCGCTGATGCTCTTCAAAGACTTGCGTCACGCGCACGCATTCCCCGATTATCCGCCGCATATGCTGCTGGGGATGCTGGAGCGGCTGCCGGCCTGGGCGCTGGCGGGCGCCTTGACGGGGCTGGGCTGCGGCCTATTGCTGCGGCTGCGCAGGGCACAGCAGCGCGACTGAACCTTGCATTTGCGCTACAATAAGGGGCGCAAGCGCCCACCAATACACGAAGGACAGTTGTTTGATGGCAGATTTCATCCTGGCGCTGGATCAAGGTACGACTTCATCGCGCGCCATTCTCTTCGACCGCGGGGGGCGTATCATCCGCAGCGCCCAGCAAGAGTTCCCCCAGCACTATCCACAGCCGGGCTGGGTTGAGCATGACCCGCGCGATATCTGGGAATCGCAGTTGGCGGTAGCGCGTGAAGTAATCGTTGATCCCACTGCCATCGCCGCCATCGGCATCAGCAACCAGCGCGAGACCACGTTGATCTGGGATCGCGAAAGCGGCGCGCCCATTCACAACGCGATCGTTTGGCAAGATCGGCGCACAGCTGGTTTCTGCGATCAGCTCAAGGCAGAGGGCTTTGACCAGACGATAGTGCGGCGCACGGGTTTGGTTACCGATGCCTATTTCTCCGGCACGAAAGTAGCCTGGCTGCTGGACAATGTGCCGGGCGCGCGCAAACGAGCCGCAGATGGGGAACTGGCATTTGGCACAGTCGACAGTTACCTGGCATGGCAGTTGAGCGGCGGTCGCTTGCATATCACCGATATCAGCAATGCCGCGCGCACCATGCTTTTCGACATTCACCGCGCCGACTGGTCGGACGAAATTCTGGCGCGACTGGACATCCCTCGCGCTCTGCTGCCCGAAGTGCGTCCCTGCAGCCAGGTCTATGGCGAATGCGATGCGGAACTTCTCGGTGGGAGCATCCCCATCGCCGGCATGGCAGGGGACCAACAGGCGGCGACATTTGGGCAGGCGGCTTATCAGGCGGGCATGGCGAAGAATACCTATGGCACGGGCTGCTTCATGCTGATGAACACGGGAGACTCGCCTCAGCAATCCACCAACAATTTGCTCACGACAATTGCCTGGCAAGTGGGCGGAAATCCGCTGCAATACGCGCTGGAAGGCAGCATTTTTATGGCCGGCGCGGCTGTGCAGTGGCTGCGCGATGAACTGCGTTTGCTTGACGATGCCGCCGAAAGCCAGGCGCTGGCAGAAAGCATAGCTGGCACAGGCGGCGTGTATGTGGTGCCGGCCTTTGTTGGCTTGGGCGCGCCCTATTGGGATCCATACGCCCGCGGCGCCATCGTCGGCATGACTCGCGGCAGTGGCAGGGCGCAGATCGTCCGCGCCACACTAGAAGCGATCGCCTATCAAACGCGTGATGTCGTGGCGGCCATGAGCGCCGATTCGGGCTTGCAGCTGGAGGCGCTGCGCGTTGATGGCGGCGCTGTGGTGAACGACTTCCTCATGCAATTCCAAGCCGATATGCTGGGCGTGCCAGTAGAACGACCGGCTGTCACCGAGACGACTGCGCTGGGCGCGGCCTACCTGGCTGGGCTGGCAGCAGGCTTTTGGGATTCGCAGGACGAGATCGCCAGCCAATGGCAGCTGCAGCGTCGCTTCGTACCGACCATGTCCGCCGACCAGCGCGAATCGCTGTATGCCGGCTGGCAGCGGGCGGTTGAACGAGCGCGCGGCTGGGCGGCGGAGTAAGCGACGGCGATGCTCACATATGTCTTGCGGCGGCTGACTTTCTCCATCCCCGTCGTAGTCGGGATCATGATCGTCACCTTCACACTGGCGCGCGCCATCCCCGGCGACCCCTGCCTGGCTGTGCTGGGCGAGCGGGCAACACCGGAAATCTGCGAAAGTTTCTTTCGGCGCAACGGCCTCGACCAGCCAGCGCCCGTGCAGTTGCTGATTTATATGCGCAACTTTGCGCAAGGCGATCTGGGCGATTCGATGCGATTTCACCGCCCGGTGATGCAGCTGCTGGTCGAGCGGCTGCCAACCACAGTCGAGCTGGGCTGTTTTGCCCTGCTCTTTGCCATCAGCGTTGGCGTGCCAATCGGCGTGTTGAGCGCCTATCGTCACAAGTCGGCGCTGGATGTGGGCACGATGATTGGCGCGAATATCGGCGTTTCTATGCCGGTGTTTTGGCTTGGATTGATGCTCGCCTACCTCTTCGCTGTGCTGTTGAAAGACAGTCCACTGGCGCTGCCGCCATCGGGCAGGCTGACTCCGGGCGCCAATCCACAGCCATTTTTTGAGCTTTGGGGCTGGGTCGTGGAAGGGCAAGAGCCGGCGGGGATACTCGTGTTCTTCTCGCGAATCAACACGTTGAACGCCCTGCTCACGCTAAATAGCGAATTGCTGGTGGATGCGCTGCGGCATTTGATCTTGCCGGCGGTGGCGGTGGGCACGATTCCTCTGGCGATCATCGCGCGCATGAGCCGCTCCAGCGTGTTGGAAGTGCTCAGCCAAGATTATGTGCGCACGGCGCGGGCGAAAGGGCTGCGCGAACGCAACGTTGTCGGCAAGCATGCTCTGCGCAATGCGATGTTGCCCGTCATCACCGTCATCGGCTTGAACTTCGGGCTGGTCATCAGCGGCGCGGTGCTGACAGAGACTATCTTCAGCCTGACAGGCGTTGGGCGGACATTGGTCGATAGCATCACCTCGCGCGATTACACCTTGGTGCAGGGCTTCACGGTGGTGATTGCGGCGGGCTTCGTGCTGATCAACATGGTGGTCGATATCATGTATGGCTACCTCGACCCGCGGATTCGCTTTAATTAGGGGGCGGCAGTGAACGCAAAGCCAGCCGAGCTGGAACAAGCCAGCCATGTGCGCTCTGCCAATCTGTGGCTTGAGGCGCTGTACAACTTGCGGCACAGTCCCTCGGCGCTGCTGGGCATGGTCATCATCGGCGCGCTGGTCATCATCGCCATTGCTGCGCCCGTCTTTGCCACGCATGATCCTATAAAAACCATGATCGGCGTGCCCGGCGAGACCGGTCGCCTGCCCAGCAAACCGCCCTGCATCCCCTTGCTGGGCTGCGAAGAGCCGCAGCATATCCTGGGCTTGGATCTGAACGCGCGCGATCTGTACAGCCGCGTGATCTATGGCACGCGCACTTCGCTTTCGGTGGGCGTCATCACCATCAGCCTGTCTATCGTTGTGGGCACAGCGCTGGGCATCACGGCGGGTTATGTGGGCGGACGGGTGGACAACGTCATCATGCGCCTGATGGATGTGGTGATGGCATTCCCGGCGCTGCTGCTGGCGATATCCATAGTGACCATCCTGGGACCTGGCTTGACCAATGCGCTGCTGGGCATCACCATCACATTCATCCCGCAATACGCGCGGCTTTCGCGTGCCAGCGTGCTTTCTATCAAAGAGCAGGAATTCGTTGTCGCGGAGCAGGCGCTCGGCGCGAGTCCCTGGCGCATCGTGCTGGCGCATATCTTGCCCAACGCCATCACGCCGATCATTGTGCAGGGCACTTTGGGCGTGGGCACAGCGATCCTGGACGCGGCCGCGCTGTCATTTTTGGGCTTGGGCGCACAGCCACCTACGCCAGAATGGGGGCAGATCCTCAGCGAGTCGCGCAATTATCTCTTTACTTCGCCGCATTTGGTGTTTTTCCCTGGCATCGCCATCATGATCACGGTGCTGGGCTTCAACCTGTTGGGCGATGGCATGCGCGACGCCCTCGATCCGCGCTTGAATCGGAATTAGGTCTGCTTTCCTCACGCCCCGCATTGCAAAAAAAGGGCGACCCAATGGATCGCCCCTAGGAATTGCCTTGTGGATGATGCGGGCAACTTGATAAGTCGCCCTTACGATTTACAATTCAGGCGCCGCTAGCACTGATCGGCGTTGATGAATTGCTGGAAGATGGACTTGTAGATAGCGAAAGCCTGTCCCGTGCCGGTGTGGTTGGGGCTGGCGCAATCGGCGGATGCCTGCCACGAGACAACGACATCGTTGGCGTCCAGGCTGGAGCCATCGTGGAAGAGGACGCCTTCGCGCAGGTTGAAGGTCCAGGTCAAGCCGTCATCTGATGCTGACCAGGATTCCGCCAAGCCCGGAATGACATCGACGCCGCCGCGCTCAAAGTCGAGCAGCGCTTCACTTACCTGGTGGCAGGCGCGGAAGGTCTCGCCGTCCCAGGTGTCGTTGCAATAGAGCGAGATCGGCTCGGCATTCTGCATATAGATGACATTGTTGTCGTCTGGGTCTTCAATGCGCGAGAACTCCTCGGTGCCATCGAGCAAGCCGGGATGCACACCGACCATGCGCACTTGCCAGACATCGGCGGCGCCGGCATGGCCGAAAGGCACCCAGGGCACGTGTTCGGCCATCGCATCGGCGACTTGCCGGAAGTATCCCATGCGCTCTTCGGGGTCAAGCACTTGAGAAGCGGCGACCAAGGGCTCGTACAACGCGGGGTTGGGAACGCCTAGTTGCGTATTGTTGGGACCGAAGCAGCAACTGTAGAAGTTGGAGGCATCGGGGAAGTCGGCATGCCAGCCCAGGATATGCAGCGGCTCGTTGCCAGCATTCGCCGAAGCGAGGAAAGTGCCGGATTCAACCACTTGTACATCGGCGATGACGCCAATATCGGCGAGCTGCGCCGCCACATCGTTGGCGATGATGCCCGGGTTGGGCAGGTAGCCGCGCACGACATCGCGCCAGGTCAAGGTCAGCGCGCGGTCTTCGCCTGTGCGGGTATCGACCAGCGAATCCAGCGGCAGCTCAAAGCCCAGATCGGCAGCGGCTTCCTCGAGAAGCGCTTTCGCGGCCTCCTGGTCAAAGCCCGGCACGCCGCTTTCGCCGACATGGCCGAATACGGCGGGTGGCGCAAAGTCCGATGTCAATGGCGAGCCAGGCGGGAAGAAGTTGTCAACGATGCGCTGGCGGTCGATGCCCATGGCGATGGCTTTGCGAACGCGCACATCATCGAGCGGCGCGAAGTAGTTGCTCATCGCCACATACACGCCAGTCAGCGGGGGAATGTCGATTAGGTTGAAGTTGGGGTCGGCGCGGAAGACGGGGATGTCATCTGGATTGGCGAACTTCATGCCGTCAATGGTGCCAGCGCGCAGCTCGGTCGCGCGGGCGGCCGCCTCGGAATTCCAGCGCAGGATTACTACATCTTCAATGGAAGGCTCGCCCCAGTAGTCATCAAAGCGCTCAAAGACAATTTCGTTGCCCTGGTCCCAGTTGACCAGCTTGAGCGGACCGGTGCCAATGGCGTGGGACAATAAATCGCCCTCGCCGCCAGTTGCGTTTACATACTCTGCGGGATGGACAGACAAGCCCAGGCTGGCGGCTTTCTGTTCGAAGATGGCATCCTGGTTGCAGAGCGTAACGACAACAGTGAGTTCGTCCACCGCTTCAACCGACTTGAGGTTGCCGCCGTAGTCGCAGTCAGCAGCAGAAAAACTCAGCAAATCGCCTTGGCTGGCAGCCGGCAGCGCCAATAGCCCCAGCAGCAAAGCTAGCAAGAGCGTCATACGATAACGCGAATTCATGATAAAGCCTCCATTTGCTTGCGTGATTATAGAACCTCTCGCTGCGAGAGGCAGCCTGATTGTACCGCGTATGGCAGGATGCGCCAAAGTGGGCGGATAACTCGCAGCGCAAGCCCCGTCCGGATGATGAGGACATGGCGCGGAAACAGCGGTTGGCGCCTAGGGCTAAAACTCAAACTCGTCGAAGTCGCGGCAGAGGGTTATGGGACCGTCGTAAGTCTGCGCCGCTTCGGGCACCAAGGTCTCGGGATTTTGATTCCAGACCTGATAATGGATCAAGCGAAGCTCTTTGGCGCCTGCTTCCGTCGCTGCTTCACCAGCCATGCGCCCCGTACTGTGCCCGGGCGGCGGTCCGCCGGCTTCATGGATGAAGATGTCCGCATCTTTGCCGATCTTCAGCGCGTTTGGGCAGGGTTCGGTATCGCAGCTATAGGCCAGCACCTTGCCGTTGTGCTTGTTGGTGATGCGCATGCCAATTGTGGGGATGAAGTGCACGACCGGGAAGGAGCGAATGAGAAAGTCGCGATTTTCGAAGAGCAACGTGTCATCGCCCAAACCCGTGCGCGTGAACGAAACCGGGAAGAAGTTGGGCCAATACGCCCAGCCGTACATATCCATCATGCCTTCGACGCGGTCGATGCAATGCGGGATGCCATAGAAGCGGATCGGCTGTTTGCGCCCCATCTGCCACATGTGCATGAGCATATTGGGCACGCCAGCCACATGATCGGAATGAAAATGCGTCAGGATAATGTCTTGCAGCGCCAGGTCATCAATGCCCAGCCCCTTGATTTTTTCCAAAGGGTTCGAGCCGGCATCGACCAGCACCGGACCGTCTTCTTTGCCGATCAACAGAAAATGCGAGTAGTCGTGCTGGGCGTCGCAGACCGCGCCAGAAGAGCCGAGGATGATTACACGCGCCATGTCCGAGCCTTCACACTGCCCAACAAGTCAACAGCAGTATATCAGTTTTATGCGCCGACTCCCTGCACTGCAAATCTCTGCCACATCACGAGTCGGTCCCGGGCAGGCTTTCCGAGCGTTCCGCCGCGTCATCCGCCGCTTTCAACTCGTCCAAGCGACCGCCACGGTGCCGCCGCAGCAGCAGCGCAACCGACAGGACCAGCGCGATCAAGGTGATCGTCTGCGAGCTGTTGATGCCCGTTTGCCCGATGGTGGCAAATTCCACGCGCATGAATTCCAGCAGGAAGCGCCCAATGGAATACTGCGCGACAGATAGCAGCAGGATGTCGCCGCTCACCAAACGTCCACGATATAGATGATACACGCGCCACAAGACCACGAAGGCGACCAGACTCCACAGCGCTTCGTAAGCCCAAAGCGGATGAAATAGCGTGTCAATTGGATGTTCGATCAAACTTTCATAGGGCGCGACGCGAGCTTGTCGCGGGATGTTGATGCCCCAGGGCAGATTTGTGGGGCCCCCATAGAGCTCTTGATTGATGTAGTTGGCAATTCTGCCGATCGCTTGCCCCAGCGGAATGGCGACGCCGGCAATATCCATCCAGGGGCCTAGGCGCATGCCTTCGTCCGGGAAGCTGCTCAGCGGGCGTCGATAACGAAAAGGCGCGGCATCCTTGCCACGCAGGCGATTCATCGCGGCATGTAGAAGCCACTCCAGCAATTGGTAGAGCCAGATCAGAGGCGTAACGAGCGTGGTCAGCGCGCCAACAATGCGGTTGTGCCAAGGGCTGAGATAGAGCCAGGCGCCCAGAGAGCCGCCTATCATCGCGCCGAATATACTGAGTCCGCCATTCCAAATGGCTATTGCGCCGTATTCGCTGTCAAAGAAGTTTTGCAGCATCCAGGCTGTGTCTTGGCAAAGCTCGCCCTCGATGCCGCAGCCTGTCGTCAGCGAGACTGGCGGGAAGAGCACGAACCACAAGCGCGCGCCAACGATGCCGGGAATAATCGCCCAAGTCAGACCGCCCCAGATATGATCGGAATCATGACCGCTGCGACTAGCCAGCAACGAAGCGACATACGCGCCCGCCAGCAGCGCCAGCACAATAATGATGCCGTAATAGCGCACCTGCAAGTTGCCGATGACCAGATATGCTTGCTCAAACTCCATTTACCCACCTCGGTCTTTCAGTGTCCTGTGTACATATCGCAATCGCTGCAGCGCCGTGAAGTTTGTGCCAGCCGCCAGCAGCAGCAAACCGATTTCCAATGGCGCGACGCTGTCCAAAATGCCCGCGGCGAATGTCATCACCAGCAAAACGATCACCCGCTCCAGCCGCGAAAACAGCCCGACAGTCGCCTTGACAGCCACTTTGGCATCTTCGGCACGAGCGCGGATGTAGCTGACCAAGAAACTGCCCACCAGCGCAGCCAGCGCAGCCAACAACATGTCCATCCGTCCATGCCCGGCGAAATAATACCCGAAAGCGGCGAAAATAAAACCGTCAGCATAACGGTCGAGTGTCGAATCCAGCACCATGCCAAAGCGGTCCTCTCGCCCGGCCGCCCGTGCCACAGCGCCATCAAGCGCATCCAGCGGCAGGCTGCACAACATCAGCAGCGCGCCAATCAGAAATGCGCCATGCGCCAGCAACAGCGCCGCCAGCCCCACCAGCAGCAACCCGAACATGGTCACCTGGTCGGCCTGCACCCCCAGCCGCGCCAGCCCCGCGCCGAGCCGGTCCAGCGGGGCTTGTGTATGCTCACGCAGGCGGTCGGTAAACGTTGGTGGTTGCGCCTCAGGCATAATCTGACCTTGTAACCCGTCTCTGCATCGGCTAGACTGCCCGCCAAGTCGGGGCGTGGCGCAGCCCGGTAGCGCGCACCGTTCGGGTCGGTGAGGTCGTGGGTTCAAATCCCGCCGCCCCGACACATCCATACCCACTGCTAGGCACTTGCTGGCAGTTTTTCATTTTGTCACCATCGCCAGCGCGCCATCCATCACACCGTTCTTGCGCGACCAAACCCACAGAAAAGCCGCCGGCAAGATCGCCAAAGCTACTAATGCGCCGCCCAGCCAGTTTGGCAAAGCCGGGTCGATTGCGAATAATCCACCCGAAACCGCCGTGGCGATGATGACGCCCAGGCTCATCACCGACTGATGCGCGCCCAGGATGCCGCCACGCAACTCTGGCGCGACCGTCTTGGTAACCAGCGACTGCAAGGCCGGCAGCAACAAGCCACTGCCCGCAGCGAATGCGATCATACTGACAGAGCCCAAAAGCGGCTCTGTGGCAACTGCCAGCATAAACATGCCGACCGCTCGTGCAGTCGCGCCCATGATGACGATGGCTGGATCGCCAAAATGCCGCAGCGCCGCCGGCAAAATGACAATCTGCGTTAGGAATTGCCCCACGCCTACCACCATCAAAAGCAAGCCCACGCCCAGGCTGACCGCGGCAAAATCCTCGCCAACGAAGAGCACCGCCTCGGCGAAGAGAGCGAATGTGCCGATCAATAGACCGAAGCCGAAACGCGATACAAAGGACACGCCCATCACCGCCAGCAGTGGCACATTGCCCAGCATGATAGTCAGGCGCATGCTGGCGCGTTTGCTGTCGCGGTTGCGGGCTTGGTCGGCATCGCTGAGCGTCTCTTCCAACGTGAACCAGGTCAATAGCACGGTGATCAAGGCCGCCGCCGCTGCAATCAAGAAGGGCATCTGGGGGCCCAGCGCGCTGGCCAGCAAGCCGCCGACAGCCGGACCAACGATGAAACCCAGACCGAATGCCGCCATGACATAGCCCAGCGCGTGTGTGCGTTTGTGCTCGGGCATGATATCGGTCACATAGGCTTGCGCCACCACGATGTTGCCGCCAGTGATACCATCCAGCACGCGCGCCAAGAACAAAATCGGCACAGACTGCGCAAAGCCAATCATCACAAAAGCGATGACCGTGCCGACCTGGCTGATCAGCAGCACGGGCAGGCGTCCACGCCGGTCGGACATGCGCCCGATGGTTGGACCCGCGATGAACTGCGCGCCGAAGAATGCAGTCAGCAACAGTGTGATCAGCTCTGGCGACATGGCGAATTCGCTTTGGGCATACAGCGGCAGGATCGGGTTGACCATGGCTGTGCCGATCATCTGCACGAAGACGATCAACAATATGGTCAACATGCGGCGGTCAAAAACGCGGGGCTCTGGCTGCAAAAGGTTCCATCCCAAGCAAAAAAACTCTGTTGCGCTTGATGATAGGCGAAAGCGCGGCATATAGTTAGCCACGATATGGGGCGATTGCAGACGCGCGCCAGCACTGCTAGACTCGTATGATCCTGGCGAAAGGCACTGCGATTGAAAACCACCCTGTACCTGATGCGGCATGGCGAAGTGCACAATCCCAAAAAGATCTTGTATGGCCGCCTGCCTGGCTACAAGCTGAGCGAGACTGGCAAATTGCAGGCGCGCGCGGCCGGCCAATGGCTGGCAGGCAAGGCGATCCACGCTGTCTATTGCAGTCCCATGCAACGCGCGCAAGAAACCGCTGCCATCGTCGCCGAACAATTGGATATGCTCATGCCGACGATCGATGAGCGCATAAGCGAAGTCTGCACGCCCTATGAAGGTCGCCCGACCAGCGAACTTGAAGCGATTGGATGGGACATGTATTCAGGCAACGAGCCGCCCTACGAAACGCCTGCGATCGTGCTGGAACGCGTGCTGGATTTCCTCGACCTTGTGCGAAAACGACATGAGGACCAGGCTGTAGTCGCAGTCGGACATGGCGATATCCTGGTATTTCCCTGGCTGTATGCCCAGGGCGAAAAGCCCGATGCGCTGATGAAAGACCGGCTGCGGGATTATGGATTGCCAGTCGACTACCCGGCCACAGCCTCCATCATTCGCTTTGACTTATCGGGCGATCCGCGCGAATCGTTGCCGACCGTCAGCTATCATTGTCCGTATTAGGCGGCATCAAAACAGCGGCGCGAATGGATTGTGCTGCTGCCAGCGGTTGCGCGCCTCTTCCACGCGATCGCGCTGCACATCCACGCCGATGCCCGCGCCTGTCGGCAGGCTCAGTGAACTGCCCGCGCCCAACACAAAGGGCGGCTCCGTGATATCGGGGGCATAATAGCGGTCGGTGGCGGAGATGTCGCTGGGCAGCGTGACCGCCGGCAGCGAGGCCAATGCCAGGTTGGCTGCGCGCCCGATGCCTGTTTCCAGCATGCCGCCGATCCACAAGGGCGTCTTTGTCTCGACACATAACCGATAGATCGCGAGGCTCTCGCCGAAGCCGCCGACTCGCGCTGGCTTGAGATTGAGAATCGACCCCGCGCCCAGATGCAGCGCAATCCGCCAGTCCTGCGCGGAATGGATGCTCTCGTCAAGGCAGACGGGCGTCTTCAACTGCGGTCCGAGGCGGCTGTGCTGGTAGATGTCGTCGTGCGCCAGCGGCTGCTCGATCATCAGCAGGTCGAATTGATCAAGCGCTTGCAGGTGGGCGGCATCGTCAAGCGTATAGGCGCTGTTGGCATCCAGCATCAGCGTGACATCGGGGAAGCGCTCGCGAACCGCCTTCGCCAGTTCGACATCCCAGCCGGGCGCGATCTTGAGCTTGATGCGCTGGTAGCCTTCGTCCAGGCGCTTGGCGATTAGCGCCAACTGCGCGTCCAGCGTATCTTGCATGCCGATGCTCACGCCGACTGCCACTCGCTCGCGCGGTGTATGGTCGGGCGGCAAATGCGCGGCGAAGTAATCGGCAAGGCGCATGCGATTGGCTTTGGCGAGCAGGTCCCAGATGGCCGCTTCGATGCCGGCGCGCGCATGGTTGTTGCCCCGTATCGAGCGGAATAGCGCCGGCACTTCGGTGGGCGAGCGCAGAGTCTGCCCCAACAGCTTGGGCACAAGGAAGTCGCGCATGATGTGCAGGGCGGTCAAGATGGTTTCCGCGCCATAGGACGGCTGCGTTTTCAGCGCGCTTTCGCCCCAGCCGGTCAGACCATCGCTGCTGAGCGCTTCGACCAATATGGCAGATTTGAAGGGCTCTGCGCCGTAGCTGGTTGTCAGCAACTCGACCAGTGGCAACGCCACCACATGCAGCTTGATCGCTTCAATCGTAACTGGACGCATGGCAGTTTCTCCTGCAAGGCTGGATGTTGGTCTTGGCTTGCGATTGTCGGTGAAATGCGTGCCCCACACAACCTGCCTACCCTCTCGATTTCGTCCATAAGACTTTTCCGCTGCCCTTCGCCCCCTTCCCTAACTTGTCGGGCAAAGCTGCAAAATATGTCCATTAGCCTGCTTACTTTGTATAAACTATATCAGAAGTTGGCTGTTTCACTTGTACGACTTGCCTAATCATGCTACATTGCAAGTATCGGCTGCCCTAGAGATGGAGGCACATCGTGGAAAACCTGAGCTTCACGGGCGCGAGCTGGCACAAGCAGCGTATGCAGGCGCTGATGGAAGAAGCGCGCATCGAGCGTTTCTTGCAGCAGAAGCGGCAGCGCGACGCGCAAGAGTGGTCGCAACGTCAGAACTGGCGCGATCGCAAGTCGAGCTAGCGCAAAGACAGCCCGACCGGAAGCCTCGCCAGCGCGGGGCTTTTTTCTTTTCCAGAGGCTGCCCCACAAATTGCCGCATCGGCTCGCCAGCAGTATAATCGGCGTGGATTGGTTGAGCGATTGACAAGCGCAATTGACCGCGCAGGACAAGGTTTTCTCGACACGATGCAAGGGCTACTCCTAACGCTGTTGCTGCTTTGCTGCACCTGCTTCGTCCAGGCGCAGGCTGTCCCGCCAGCACAGCACTGGGATGTATTCTTGCAGCGCGATCCGCTACATGCAGATTCGGCCACACTCAGCTTCATCAACCTGTTGAGCGGCGAGGCGATCGAGGTCGAAGCGAAAGGCAGTCAATTCACCATTAGCACAATCGGCGTGGTCTACCTGGACAGCGAAGACGAGGCTGTCAAATTAGCGCAGACTGATGGCAGGATCCGCAAGCATCCCTTCATCGACTTTGCGCCCGGCGACCACCGCATTGATTGGGTTGTATCGGCGGATGGCGCGCGCATCGCCTGGACTATCGCACGGCAACTGGACGACGAATCGCTGACATCAACGACTTGGCTGGCGGACGGCGATGGCGACAACCTGCGCGAACTGCTGGTGGATCGTCCGCGGGCCGGCATCCGACTGCTGCCAGTGGCATTCCGACCACAAAGCGAGCAACTAATCATGGAAGTGCGCGCAACAAAAGGCGTCGAGGCGGGTCCTTACATGCTGCGCACGGGTCTGTTTGTGCTGGATTTCGCCGCGGACGAGGTCGTATCGCGTCAGCTGCCCGCCGAGCAAGATTGCTATTGCGCATTCGGAGTCGGTGCGGATGTCATGCTGCGGCTGGCGCAGACCGGCGCGGGTGGATTCGCGGCGGAAGTCTTCGCGCTGGAGTCGGATCAGTCTGGTGTTGTAGAAGCGCTGCCTGTTGCCGATTATCTATACGCCGGCAATTTGATTGTTAGTAGGGACGGCAGCATCGCTATGTATTCCATGTCGCAAGTGGATGACGAAGCCGGCGCTGACAGCGAATTCCGCACTGTGCTGGCGCGCATCGACTTGATTGCGGCGCGTCAAGAGATCATCAGTCGCCCTATCCCGGCCCTGGTCCGCCCAATCGCCTTCAGCGAAGGCAACAGCGCGCTGCTCTTCACGACTGCCAGTGAAAACGGCACCTGGAAGCTGTGGATGGTGGACCAGACGATCAGTAAAGTGGCGGATGGTGTCTATCTCGGGCGAATGATCGCTAGCTGAGCGGCGATCAAGCGTGGCGCGGACGCTTGAACTTGGGGCGGTGCGCCCAATCCCAGACGGCATCGGCGATATCCCAAACAGCATTGGGTCTGGCGATGCGCCGGGCATTGTCTGCGCGTTGCTGCAGGGCTGCCGGTCCTTCTGCCAGCCATTGCTGGATGCGCTGCGCTACCTGCTCGGGCTTGGGCAGGTAGACCCCAGCCCGATTTTCGGTGACTAAGCGCACATTGCCGCTTTCTTGCCCGGGGATGCGATCGCTGATGATCATGGGCAAGCCGGCAATAGCGGCTTCGCTGATGGTCGAGGGACCGGCTTTGGTGACGATGATGTCGCAGGCCGCCATGATGCGCGGCATCTCTCGATAATTGGTTACATAGCCAAAGAGGTGGTGGCGATTGTTCCAATTTCGGTTCGCCAGCCTGGCGCGCAAGGCATCGTTGCGCCCGCAGACGACGACCAGCTGCGCATCCAGCCGCTGCGCATCCAGCGCCGCCACCAGCTTGTCGATCGCGCCCATGCCTTCGCTGCCCGCTACCAGCAGCACCGCCGGCAAGTCTGGCTCGAAGCCAAACTCGGCGCGCGCTTCGTCTTTGCTGGTCATGGAATCGAGGAAATGCGGATTGACTGGCAAGCCAGTAACCTGCATCTGGCTCGGCGACATGCCCAGTCGCAAACCACGGCGATAGGCGCTTTCGGTCGGCACAAAACAATGGTCGACGCGCGGGTCATACCAAAATGACGGCGTGGTAACCAGGTCGGTCACCACAGTCAGGAAAGGCGGGCGTTCATCCAACGTCAAGAAAGCGCGAAAGGTGGGATTGGCAATGACAGAGTGTGTGCAAACGACTACATCAGCCGGGCGCTCGCGGACCAGCCTTCTCAGTTTTCGGCGGTTGTTGCGATAAATAAGCTGGCGCGCCAAGCTCGAGCGTCGTTTCCCATCGAAGCTGTGATACATCAGCGCCCACAGGAACTTCGAGGTATTGACCATGCGCGGATACAATTCCGGCTGTTTGTTGAGGGGCCAGCGCAACTCGCGCAGGACATCTACCGCGTCGAATTCCACAGCCGAGCCATGGCGGATAGCCAAGGCGTCCTGGATCGCCTGGAAGGCCGAGCGATGCCCGCCGCCGGTATCGGAAAATAGAAAGAGCACGCGTTTGCTCACAGCCAGCACCTTCGCGGCCTGCGATTGCTAAAGCCAGATGGCGGCAATACTGTAACATCAATTGTGCAGAAACGGTTCAATATGCCGATGCAATCGATTTGGCTGGTGACAGGTAGAAGCTCGTAAACCCCTGCCCAATGCGCCGAGATTGCGCTATAGTGGAGTCGTAAGCGGCAGCGTAGGGCGAGGCAGGCACATGCTCTTAGATCTTCATCCGCTGGTTATCCTCATCAACCTGGTGGTGCTGGGCTGCGCCATGACCGTGCACGAATTCGCGCACAACTTTGTGGCGTGGAAAATGGGAGATGACCTGCCAAAACTGCAAGGCCGGCTGACGCTGAATCCACTGGTGCATATCAACTGGGTGGGCTGGCTGATGTTCGCCATCATCGGCTTTGGCATATTGGGCAGCGCGCCCATTTCTGCAGAACGCATGCGAGATCCACGGCGTGGCTTCTTGGCGGCTGTCGCGGCGGGACCCCTATCCAACCTGGCGCTGGCTGTCGGTTCGGCGCTGCTCTTGCGCTTGGGCGGCTGGAGCGCAGTGGGCTATTATGCCTATCACTTGCCCGACCAGGTTGTCGACCCGCTGGCGCTGCTGGCGGCGCTGCTCTATGCGTCGGTGTTTTGGAATGTGCTGCTCTTCGTCTTTAATCTGATCCCGCTATTCCCCATTGATGGCTGGCACATTGTGCAGGCGCTGCTGCCCGGCAAGTGGCTGGATCGGATGCAGATTCCCGTGGCAATCCAGCAGAATCTGCGTCCGCTGGCGGAATTCCTGCAGTTCCCGGCTTTCAAATGGCGCGACTGGCGCACAGCCAGCTACTATGTATTTATCGCGCTGATCTTCCTGTCTTTCATTCCTTTGGGCGGGGCCAGTCCCTTCAGCCTCTTCGTCGGCCAGCCGACCAGCGCGATCCTCAACCTGCTCGTTTTCTAGCCACATGTCCAGGCTGCGTTATCGGCTGGGGCAAGGCATTCGCGCTTTGCTGGCTGTTGCCACGCGTCCCGATCTGGCAGGCGTGCAGCCGCTGCTGTCCGATTGCGAATATGCCGCGTTTTGCCGATTGTCGCGGGCCGACCAGTTCCACAGCACCCGCGTTCTGGAGGCAGTCACAAGAGCCGATGCAAACGCGCCAACAAGCCTGCTCAAAGCCGCCCTGCTGCACGATATCGGCAAGTCGCGCTATCCGCTGGCTGTCTGGCAGAAGACCTTGGCCGTGCTGGTCAAGTCGCTTGCGCCTGGTTGGTCTTGCCGACTAAGCGCTGGCGACAATTTGACCTTCTTGCGAGCGCCCTTCAGCGTGCGCGCGCATCATCCGCGCTGGAGCGGCGAGATTTTGCGATCTTGTGGCACGGACGAAGCGGTACTGTGGCTGGTGGAGCATCATCAGAGCAACCCCAATTCGCAGGAAAACCATCCCCTGCACGCCCAGCTGGTGGCATTGCAGCGCGCCGACAATCGCAGTTGATTTCTGTGTTAGAATAACGGAGCGTGGACCAAGGGGAGCGCGGCATGGCAGAGCTAACAGTGGCTATATTGGGACTGGACCGACTGGGACTGTCCATCGCCCTGCGTCTGCGCTCGTACACCGAAAAAGGCGGTCGACATCGCTTTAATCTGGTGGGGCACGACAGCCGCGACGACTTCGAGAAACCGGCCCGCAAGCAGAAAGTAATCGCCAAATTCGAGCGCAAGATTCATGCGGCGGTCGGGTCGGCGGATGTCGTCATCATGAACCTGCCCTATGAAGACCTGCGCGCGGGATATGAGTTGATTGGGCCATCGTTGCGAGATGGCGTGGTTATCCTGGATACGGCCGCGGTCAAAAAGCCCTCGCTGGCTTGGGCGGCCGATCTGCTGGGAGACGAGCATCATGTCATAGGCTTTACGCCAGTTATCAATGCAGACTACTTGTTGGATCATCGTCTGGAACCTGAATACGCCAGCGACGACTACTTTCATGACAGCGCCATATATCTCACGCCGGGCCTGCGCAGCCTGCCCGAAGCCATCGATCTGGCGGTGAATTTCGCCTTGATCTTGGGCGCCAAGCCGCACTTCCTTGACCCCGCCGAGCACGACAGCCTGACGGCCTTGACCGAAGGCATTCCACAGATATTGAGCATCGCAGCCTACAGCGCCGCAATGAATCACAGCGCCTGGGCAGACGCGCAACGGCTTACCAACCCACCCTTCAATGTGCTGACGCGTTACCTGCTTACGCACCATCCCGATGCGCTGCGCGATGAATGGCTCGCCAATCGCGATGGACTGGGGCGCGCTATCGATCAATTGATTGCCCAGCTGCGTGAGGTGCGGGGCGCGCTGGCCGAGCATGACGAAGACGCCATTGAAGCTTTTTTGATCGCCGCATCCGACGAATACCAGGGATGGATCAACCGGCGGCACAAGGGAGACTGGGACGAGCATTCCAGCGAAAAAGTCGGCATCGAAAGCACCATCGCCGGCAGTTTATTCGGTGGCGCGATCACGCGGCGGCTGTTTGGCAGCAAAGACAACAACCGCTAAGCGAGTGTTTACTGTCGAAACTCCGCCAACAGTTTGACGACCTGGCGCAAATCGGTTAGAGTCGTGCCTAGAGAAGTTTACTGGGAAAACGCAAGCGAATATCGAGTCGGTCACGGAGACAAAAAAGGGGGCGTCTCACCATGAAAGCTGTACCGAGCATTTTGATTCGATTGTTGGTCCTGACAGCGCTGATGCTGAGTTCGGCGGTGGCATTTGCGCAGGACGAAGCAGAAACAGAACTTTCCGCCGTGCCCTTCATGGGCATCCGCTATACGGGCGTCGAAGACGGCTTGTTCATCACAGGCGTCATTCCCAACACGCCAGCCGCTACCGCCGATCTGCAGCCGAATGACATCGTCACCGCCGTCAATGGCGAGGCAATCCAGGTGGAGACAGTGCGCCAGTTGGTCTGGATCTACGATGTCGGCGCCAGCATTGATCTAAGCCTGCTGCGCGATGGCCAGGCGATGGAGCAATCGCTGACGTTGATGGCGCGCCCGGATGATGTCTTCAACAACCCCGACTATCCCATGCCGCTGGACTTGGCGAGCATCGGTCTCTTCGTTGGGCAATGTGGCGATCATCTGCTGGTCATCGGCGCAGTTCATGGCTCGCAAGTCGCGCAGGCCGGCTTCCATCTCTACGATGAAATCGTGGAAATTGATGGCGACCGCGTCAGCAGTATCCCGCAAGCCGATGCCGCTGTTGCAGACCTGGCCGTAGGCGACGAGCTGAGCATCGTGATTTTGCGTGACGACCGCGAAATGGTCTTCAAGACGAATGTAGAAGACCAGCGCCGACGGCGTAACCCACGGCGTCGTCCGCATCCGCGCGCCGATATCAAAACGAACTACAGCACCGACATGATCAGCGTGGGCTATGGCGATGACTTCGTACAGGTGCTGATGATCAGCCCGGCGCACGAGCTCTACGCGGCTGGACTGCGCGCCTACGATGTCGTTACCGAAGCCAATGGCGAGCCTATCACGAAAGCCAACAGCCTCTTCGACAGCGAATCGATTGAGTTGACAGTCGCGCGCACAGACGGCAGCTTGCACTTTGATGTACCTGGGTCGGCGGCCGCCCTGCTGATGCTGGGATATGCCAGACCAGCCGAGCAAGACCAAACCCAGTGGCTGGGCTTGCACGAAAAGCAGGTTACGTTGGGCGTGCGTTATTTGCAGTTGGAGCCGGACAGCGAATACTTCGCAAACACGGAGATTGCCAATGGCGCGTACATCGTCGAAGTGATTGAAGGCTTGCCGGCCGAGGCAGCTGGCATCCTGGAAGGCGACATCATTGTGGCGGTGGCTGGCGAAGCGGTCACCCAGGAACTCGACCTGCGCAACCGCATTTACTTCCACGAGCCGGGCGAAGTCATTCGCCTGGATCTGCTGCGTGGCGGCGAACTGATGCAGGTAGAAGTAACCCTGCGCGTGGCGAAGTAAGCTCCGCTGCACGATTCGTCGAGGCAAAAACAGAAGCCCCTGCCATTGCGGCGGGGGCTTTTTTGTTTTTCTTCTTTTGTCCGACGATGCCGCCAAGAATACCTTCCCTACTTCGCGTATTCCACGCGGCGCGTCTCGCGGATGACATGGACTTTGATCTGCCCCGGATATTGCATATCGGTTTCGATCTGCTTGGCGATATCGCGCGCCAGCTGAATAGAAGTGTAGTCGTCCACCACCTCTGGCCGCACGATGATGCGCACTTCCCTGCCCGCCTGCAGCGCGTAACTCTGCTCGACGCCGTCAAAGGAGTCGGCGATGTCTTCCAGCTGTTTGACTCGGCGGATGTAGCCATCGAGGCTTTCGCGGCGTGCGCCCGGTCTCGCGCCAGAGATGGCATCGGCCGCCTCGACAATGAAGGCTTCCACACATTCTTTTTCAACCTCGTGATGATGAGCGGCGATGCAGTTCACGACCGCATCCTTAACGCCGTAGCGCTTGACAAATTCTGCGCCGATCATGGCGTGCGTGCCTTCGACATTGTGGTCGATTGCCTTGCCGATATCGTGCATCAAGCCGCCCATCTTGGCGATAGTGACATTCGCGCCCAGCTCCATGGCGATCATGCCGGCGATATGTGCCGTTTCGACAGCGTGCGCATGCTGATTTTGCCCATAGCTGGTGCGGAACTTTAACGTGCCCAGCAGCTTCAGGATTTCTGCATGCAAGCCGTGAATGCCGGTTTCATAGGCGGCGCGTTCGCCCTCTTCTTTTACGATCTTGTCGACTTCGGCGCGGGTATCTTCTACCAGTTTTTCGATGCGCGCGGGATGGATGCGCCCATCGACCACCAGCTTGGCCATCGTGCGCTTGGCGACCTCGCGGCGGACGGGATCGAAGCTGCTAATCGTCACCGATTCGGGTGAATCATCGACGACGACATCGACGCCTGTGGCCAGCTCGAAAGAGCGGATATTACGCCCGTTGCGCCCGATGATGCGCCCTTTCATATCATCGCTGGGCAAGTGCACGACACTGACCGAGATCTCGCTGACATGCTCGGATGCCAGCCGTTGGATTGCCATAGCGATCAAGCTGCGAGCGCGTTGGTCGGCAGTTTCGCGGGCTTCGGATTCGACCTGGCGAATGATGCGCGCCATGTCGTTGCGGGCGTCCAGTTCGATCGAATCCAATAACTGCTGTCGCGCTTCGTCGACTGTCATCTGGGCGATGACTTGCAGCTTGTCGAGCATGACCGCTTCGGACTTTTTGATTTCGTTTTCTTTGCGGTCGAGGCGGCTTTGGCGCTTATTCAACTGTTGGTCGCGCTCGTCGAGCCGCTCCATGCGCTTGTCGAGGTCGCCACGCCGCCGGCGAATCCGTTCGTCTTCTTCATCCATGTCACGGCGTCGGCTCGATATTTTTGCATCGGCATCACTAATGCGCTGACGGGCAGTTCGTTCGCCTTCGGCAATAATCGTTGCTTGTTCCGTTTCGGCGTTCTTTAGCAGCTCCTTTGCATCGTTGGATGCTTTGATCAGGGCGCTATTGCCCGATTCCTGCTGTTGTTTTAGCAGATTCTGCACTGCGCGGCGGCTGCCAATGACATAGCCCGCGCCAACCCCGACAAGTGCTGTGACAACTGCAAGTAGGATTTCCATATTGGTTTGACGGTATCCAGTGGATACATCCGTCAATGCTCCTTTCCTGTTTAATACGGCAAATGTCAACCGACATCAGGCTTCGGCTTCACTCTGAAAGTAGTCGCTGTCGATTTCATCGAGCTCTTGCAGGCAGCGCAGCGTAACATCCCTGACGGTTGCAGAATCAAAGCCACGCCGCATCAGCGCGCCGCCCAACTTCTGGCGGAATGCCCGAGGCGTCTGCCCACGATACCGCGAAAGCCGCGACTGTGCCGCACGATAGGCCGCATCCGTTTCGTCCAGGCTATCCAAGGCCTCGTCGATAAGGACCTCCGCCACGCCTTTCTGCCGCAGCTGATAGCGCAAAGCTCGCGCTGCCATCGGCTTGTGACGCTGCCGCTGGTCGACCCAATAGCGGGCAAATTCCGCGTCATCGACCCAGGCGCGTTCTTGCAATCGCTCCAGCACGGCCGCGATGACCGACTGCCCCACCTCTTTGGACATCAGATAGCGGCGGATTTCGTCGGCGCTGCGCGGACGATGCGCCAAGAAACGCGTTGCCCGGTCATAGGCATTTTGCAGCGCGCCGGCTTCTATCAGCGCCGCGACTTCTTGTTGGCACAATTCTTGCCCGCAACGAAGCGCAACCGCATCCAGCAGCGGCAGCTGGAAAGCATATTCGTCATCCAGGTAAAGCTTGACGCGTTCCTTGTTGCGGCGGTGCGTCTTCAGGGCGGTGATGACAGGCATCGCACTTATCCGGCAGGGTTCGCTGCCACATTGATTCTGCGTGCACGCCAGGCAATTTGTCGCGTCGACCAAACCAGCTGTGGATATTTTGGCTGCGTCAAAAAGATCAACCTGGCCCAACGCAGCAAATCCGTTTCAATCGCTCAGGTTTCGCGCCAGTTCTTTCCGTTTTGATGCACTTCTATCAATTGCGTTCGCCGGCGCCAAACACCGTCTCACGATTGGCTGTTGTTCGCTAGAAATTTGCGCGGCATTCTCCGCAGCCGCCAGCCAGACCTACCCAAAAAAGCGCTGGTTGAGCTCAAGCTGGCTCCGTACCGATCGTTCTGCAACTTCTTCCAGCAATGATGCGTAACTCGGTCGCTGGTCTTGCTTTTGCATTGCGAACTGGCTTGGCGGATGATGAAATGCAACCGCAAACCCGTTCAACTTAGTATACTGCAAACATCAGATAAGAGTAGCGCAAACCAATGCAATGCGTCGGGTGAGCGCAAAGGCGTAGAAGCGCGGACATGGCACGAGGCACGCGCGGCATCCTAGTTACGGGCGGCGGCAGCTTTCTGGGCAGCTATATCGCCGCGGCCTTGCTGGCAGAAGGCCTGGCCGTGAGCCTGCTGGTGCAGCCTGGCGCAGAAGACAAGCTGGGACAGTTGTCGCGGCACACACGTTGGTCGCGAGCGGATGTCTGGAGCCCGGGCAGCCTGCGCGGCAAGGCGCGGGATCATGCGGCGGTCATCCACACTGTCGGCAGCCTTAGCGACGATCCGGCGCACGGGGCATCGTTCGAGCGGCTCAATCTCGTTTCTGCCCGGAATGTCGCCAACATGTGCATCAGCGATGGCGTCGAGCGGCTCATTTTCATCAGCGGGTCCAGGGCGCCGTGGCTGAACCGCGGCTACATTCAATCCAAACGGGCGGCGGAAGCGTTTCTGCGGCGCAGCGGTTTGCGGATTACGATCGTGCGAGCGCCACTGCTGTATGCCCGCGATCAAGACAGAGCGTTGTTCTTCCGCCTGTGCACCCGCCTGGGCAAACTGCCGCCACTGGCTTGGCTGGGGCTGGGGAATGCGGCGCCCCTGGCTGTCGAACTGCTGGCGCGAGGTGTTGCACAACTGGCGCTTGCTGACGGGTATGAAAATGCCATCGTTTACGCGCGTGAATTGCAGACTTTAGCTCGGCACGCAACGGTGCCGGCAGAAGAGATATTGCCTGATCATGAACACAGAGAATTGTACGATGCGCCAGACGAAGACCTGCCATTTGGCTGGACGCCTGGCAACGAGCAACGGTAAATGCCACTTGAAATTCGGCGGAGCGCACTGGTAGAATTGCCGCGAATCGGGCGACGTAGCCAAGTGGTAAGGCAGAGGTTTGCAAAACCTTCATTCGTGGGTTCGAATCCCACCGTCGCCTCTCCCCGCCCGCCCCTCGCGCCAACCATGAAGAACCAGCCGACGCCTCCAAAGAAGTCCAAACCAGTCCGAAACTATGCCCAGCCGGCGCCAGGACCCACCAGCAACTTCACGCTCAGCAGCGTCTGCCCGGCTTGCAACAGCCAGGTCGTCCGCCTGCGCTGTAAAGTGCTCTGTCAAAAATGCGGCTTCGTCTGGGATTGCAGCGAGCTATGAGGCGGGCTGCCACATGCGCTCGACATAGACGCCGGTCTGCGGGTCGGTGAAAGCGCGGCGCACATCCGCTTCCATATCCCGCAGATCTTGCCAAAATGTGCTGATTTGCGAATGATAACATGCGATGGCAGCCAGCTTCGCGCGCATATCAGCCTCGTCCAGCGTGTAATCGGCGGACCGCAGCGCCATTCCCAGAGCGTCCAGCGCCATCTCGGTGGATTTGTCGGCGTTGGAATAGGGATATTCGGCATAGAAGCGCATTGACCAAGCCCCGGGATCCTCGGCGAATTGGCTCATCCCCCAGTCCAGCACGATCTGATGATCGACATGATGCCCGACCGCCAGCGGCAGGTAGACGGTCGTGCTGTCGCTGATCTGCGGCACGCCAATGCCTTGCAGCAAACGCGGCGCGAAGTCGGCAGCATGCACTTCGCCAAAAAGCGACTCCTCCGAAGGATACAGCGCCGTGCCATCAACCACGCGATAGACGCAGTCGGTCAGCGGAATATGTGAAAACTCGACGCCCAAAGCCCGCGCAGCCCGCTCATCTTCCAGCTGCCGATGTCGCAGGGGATCGACGCCCGCCTCCCAACGCCGCAGCAAGTCGCGGAGAATGGGACTGTCTGGCGCAGCGCCTTCTCGCACGCCGCCCATCATGGTTACGATGGTAACGTTGTGCCCAGACCTGCGCAGCCGATGCGCCATGCCTCCGCAGCTGAAGACGCCATCATCAAAGTGTGGCGAAATGATGACATGAGACTGGCTGGTTTCTGCCAAGTGTGTCCCTCGCAATCCTCAGTCTAGCGCGGCGAAATAATCGCAGTGCGCCGTAATCGGGCAGCGCTCGCAGGCCGGCGTCCGCGCATGGCAAGTATCGCGCCCGTGCTGGATCAGCTGGATGTGAAATTGATAATAGTCGTCTGGCGGCGCGATCGCTTCCATCAGTGGATGCGCATTGTTGGCGGAGATCTTGGCGGGCAGAAAGCCGATGCGCTTGCCGACGCGGAAGACATGCGTGTCGACCGGAAACGCAGGCCGACCATAAGCGAAACACAGCACAATGGCCGCCGTCTTTGGACCGATGCCTCGCAGCGAAACTAGCCAGGCTTTGGCATCCGCCAGCGACATCGTCTCCAGGAAGTCGATGTTGTAGTCGCCGGCATGGTCATGGATCACACCCAGCGCCTCTTGAATGCGCGGCGCTTTCTGGTTCGCCAGGCCCGCTGGCCGGATAACCCCGATCAGTTCCTCACGGTCGGCGAAGCGAACTGCCGCCCAATCATCGTAACGGTCTTTGAGGCGGGCGAAGGCGCGGTCGCGGTTGGTGTCGGTGGTGCTCTGGCTGAGGATGCAGCTGACCAGCTCGTCCATGCCATCCTGATTCCGCGACCAGTCCAACTGGCCATAGACAGCCGTCAAGGCAGCGGACACAGGCGCATATTTGGCGACGCGCGCGGGCAAATTATCGACTTTGGCGAGAGGATCGCGCTTGGCTGGCATGTCTGTATTGTACTGGCAGGCGGCTTTGCTGCAAGCTGCAGGGCGAGGGCAGTCCAGCGATCAGATTGTCAGGATGTACTCTTGCCATCCGAGGGCAGCAGACGCCAGGTTACCAGGGCGATCAAGGCGAAGACCAAGGCCGCCGCAAAGAACGTGCCGCGCATGCCCAGCCAGATCGCCACCGATGCGCCGACCAGAGGCGCAGCCGCCCGCGATCCGCTAATGACCGAATTGTCCAAGCCGTAGACCGCGCCAGCTGTCTCTTTGCTGGTGAAGCGAGAAAGCAATGCGCTGGGCGCTGCCACGATACCGCCGGCCGCAAATCCTGCCATGCCCTGCAGAATCAGCAGTTGCCAGATATCGGCCACGAAGGCTTGTGGCAGGTAGAGCAAGGTGGCGGCCACAGCACTGAACAGAAGCACCTTGCGATGGCTGACGCGGTCGCCCAGGTTGCCCAAATAGACCGCGCCAAGCGTCGATGTCGCTGCCGAAGCTGCCATGACCATACCAGCGTACGTATTGCTGCTGGCGGCGTCGCTGGCAATCAACGAAACAACAAAGAGCGGCGCAATTGGGATGATGACCGTGCGCGCCAAACCAGCCAAAAAGCGCATGAAGAACAGCAGGCTGACCCCCGATGTCGCCAGGATATCGCGCCAGCCGCGCACCATCGCGCCCATGGCAAAGTGCGCCTGGTCTGGTGGCGGCGTAAAATCTTCGCTGACGCCCAGGAGCACGATCAGCCCGCCCAGGCCCAAGAGCGCCGCCGTGAGCAAGAAGGGCATGCTGTAGCCAAACAGATCGGCCAACACACCACCCAGCAGAGGGCCCACTGCCACGCCAGCCCACAAGCCAACTTGCAGCGTTCCCATGGCGAAACCGACCCGGCTGCGCGGCGCAACCGAAGCCACCAGCGCGTTGTTCGCCGAGACCGTGCCCGTTACCAAGCCTTGCAGCGCCCGCACCAGGATCAACTGCTCGGCAGATTGCACGAAAGCCATCATCGCCAGCGTGATGCCACCGCCAAACATCGCCCGCATGATCATTTTCTTGCGCCCGAAGCGATCGGCCACTGCTCCCCACAATGGCGCGGTGACCATCATCGTCAAGCCCTGCACCGAGATAACCAAGCCCGCGAGCAATTCTGTGCTGTGCCCGCCCACACTGCCCAGTTCATCAATGTAGAGCGGCAAGAAGGGGAATATCATCGAAAAACCGACCGCCGATAGCACCTGCGAAACGAAGACCACGCTCAACGTGAACTTCCAGTTGGTGATGAAAGGCAGGGCTGCCCGATGGGCATCTGCTCGCAGCGCTAAACCTCGTGCCATAACCAGCTCACCTCGATAGAGTGGGAATCAAACGCAGCCGCTTGCGTTTTGGCGCGGGCAGGAATTGCGCGCCGATCACAAGCATGGCCAGGTAATACATCGCGACCAGGGCAAAGACCGCGCGCAAGCCAAAACCTGCCGCAATGATGGAAGCGCTCAAAGGCGCCATGCCGTTGGCGAAAGACGACACCGAAGCATCCAGCCCATAAACCGAGCCTTCATCGCCAAGCGCGGTAAAGTTTGCCAGCATAGCCGCCGGCGCAGACAGCACGCCACCGGCCGCAAAGCCAGCCAGCGCCTGCAAGACCAGCAGTTGCGTGATATCGCTGACGAAGGCTTGCGGAATATAAAAAGCCGCCGCCACAGCCGCTGCCCCCAACAGAATCGCGCGGTAGCCCCAGCGATCGCTCAGCCAGCCCAGAATCAACGAACCGGCTGTCATCGTGATGGACGAGACAGTCAAAACCAGGCCCGCATAGCTGCTTGCGCCGGCCGCCACAGCATTTGGGATGAGCGCCATGACGAAAAGCGGCGCAACCGGCATGATGGAACGCTGGGCAAAGCCATTGAGAAAGCGCAGCGAATAGACTGTCTTGACGCCTTTCAGCCGCAAGATGGCTCGCCAGCTGTCCATCATCTTGAACGGGTTCACATTCAGACGGCTGCCCGGCGCAGGCACATACGTCTCGCGCACGCCCAACATCACCAGCAGCCCAGCCAAGATGAGCATCGCCGAGGTGAAGAAGAACGGGATCTGGAAACCGAAGCGCTCTGCCAGCAAGCCGCCAACAGCCGGACCGATCGCGACACCGCTGAACAAACCGACTTGCAAGGCGCCCAGGGCGAAACCCATGCGCTCGCGCGGACATTCGCCAGCCACCAGCGCCATATTGGCTGCGATGATGCCGCTGGTCAGTCCTTGCAGCGCGCGCAGCAAGATCAAAGCCAGAGCCGTTTCTGCAAAGCCCATCAGCGCCAGGATGATAGACGCGCCAAAGACCGCCCGCATGACCATTTTTTTGCGTCCGTATTGGTCAGCCAGACGTCCCCATATCGGCGTGGCCAGGGTGGCGACCAGGGGCGGCGCCGCGATCACCAGGCCCGCTAGCAACTCGGGGCTGACGAAGTGGGCATCGCGCAGCGTCTGAATGTAGAGCGGCAAAAAGGGGTAAACAAGAGTAATGCCACCAGTGCCAAGCGCCTGTGCCAGCGCCACCACAACCAGGGTGACGAGCCAGCGCTTGGCGGGCTGAGCTTCCTCAGCGTCTTGCATACAAAGCGCAATCCAAGCACATCAGTAAGCTCGCGCAAGGATAGGCGGCGCCGTTCAAATTGCAAGCGCCAATTCATCCAATTCGTCACAACGCGATTACACCTGTAATTTCGGCACATCCTATACTATCGTTTGCGCCGCAAGCGTCCATAAGCTGGAGACAGCACCCAGATGTGGCAACCCAACAAATTGGAGCGGGAGCGGCTGGACAAGGCAGCGCGCCTGGCTGAAGCTGGCATAGCGCTTTACCCTGCCCGCACACAGCGCAGCCATCGCATCGCCCAGGCGGTCAAGGCATTTATCGCTGGCGAAGCGGCTGAACAGGCTGTCGAAGTGACGCTGCTTGGTCGCATTCGCCGACTCAATACCAAAGGCAAGTTGTCATTCGCCCACATTGAAGACGAAAGTGGGCGCGTGCAACTCTTTCTGCGAGTCAACAGCCTGGGCGCAGAAGTGTATGAACGGATTCGCCGCAAGCTGATTGATGTCGATGATTTTGTCGAAGCGCGCGGCGAGATGATGCGCACGCGCACCGGCGAAATCAGCGTCCATGTTCGTTACCTGCGCTTGCTGGCCAAGTCGCTTCGTCCCTTGCCAGTCGTCAAAGAGCAGCGGCTGGATGATGGCTCGCTGATCGAATATGGCGAGTTCAAGGACACAGAAATGCGCTATCGCCAGCGCTATGCCGATCTGGCAGTGAACAAGCCGGTGCGCGATGTTTTTGTGAAGCGGGCGCGCGCAATCACGGCGCTGCGAGACTTCCTGGATGCGGAAGGCATGCTCGAGGTGGAAACGCCGATTTTGCAGCCTCTGTATGGCGGCGCGGCAGCACGCCCCTTTACCACGCATCACAATCAGCTGCATCAGGATTTGTATCTGCGCATCAGCTTTGAGCTGTATCTGAAGCGGCTGCTGGTTGGCGGTTATGACGCGGTTTATGAGATCGGACGCGACTTCCGCAACGAGGGCGTCAGCTACAAGCACAACACCGAATTCACCATGCTGGAGTTTTACAAAGCCTATATCGACTATGCCGGCGTGATGGACATCACCGAGCGCATGTTCGCTTATGCCGCCGAGCGAGTTGCTGGCAGCGCGCAGATCGTCTATCAGGGGAAACCAATTGATTTGACGCCGCCATGGAAGCGACTCAGCATCCGCGAGGCTGTGCTGGAACTGCTCAACTTCGATTATATGGATTATCCGACCAGCGAAATGTTATACGTCTACCTGGAATCTCGGGGGCTGGCGGATGGGCTGGACGCGAAGGACACCTGGGGACGCATGATCGTCGAGCACTTGCTGGGCAGCTTCATAGAACCGCAACTCATCCAGCCGACCATCATCAAGGATTATCCGCGCGATATGTCGCCGTTCGCCAAGCGCCTGCAAAGCGCCGAGACGCCGGGCGATGAAAAAGAGCGGACGTATTTCGACAGTCACACCGAGCGCTTTGAATTCTTCATCGCCGGCATGGAGATGGGCAATGCCTTCACCGAGCTCAACGACCCGCGCGATCAACAGGCGCGCTTTGTCGAGATGAAACGGCTCTACGCCGATGAAGCCGATGAGACCACGCCGCTGGACGAGGATTATCTCAACGCGATGCGCTATGGCATGCCGCCCAACGGAGGTTTTGGCGCAGGCGTCGACCGCCTGGTCATGCTGCTGACCGACCAGGTGAGCATCCGCGATGTGCTGTTGTATCCGCATCTGCGCGCGCCCGCCCCGTCCGAACGCGACCTGCGCGGACAATTCATGCTGGATGCGGCTGTGCGCGAACTGGAATACCAGCTGGATGTGCCGCTGGGGAAGAAGAAACGGGTGCTGGGGCTGCTGCTGCCCAAATACGGGGTCGGCATCGAATTTCGCATGGCGAATGCCTTGAAAGGCGCGCTGCCGCAGCTGCGGAATATAGACCGCGCTTTTGATGGCGCGCTGTATGTGATGACCGAGTCGAGCTTCTACCGCGTGAACGACGAATTGCGCGAGATCGACCTGGCGCAATTCTGGGCTTCGCTGCATGAGAGCGCAAAGGCATGATCGACCTGCTGACGCCGCAGTTTTTCGATCTGCTGATCCTGCTCAGTCTGGCGCTGGGACTGCTGCTGGCGGGCAGGCGCTTCCTGCGAGATCTGCGCAGCCCACCGCCTGACGATGCCCCGCCCTGGACGCAGGAAACAAAACAAGGGAGAGCCGAAGACCATGCTTGATATCGCGCTGATTCGCTCGCGACCGGATTGGGTCAAAGCCCAGATCGCCAAGTTGGGTGACGAATCTGCCCTGGCGCGCATCGACCGCATCGTAGAGTTGGACGCCGACCGCCGCCAGACCCGCACGCAATGCGAAACCGCGCAAGCCGCCCGCAACAAGCTCAACCGCGCCATGGGCAAAATGCGTGGCAACCGCGCTATGTCAGCAGCAAAGAAGGCGGCGCAAGCCAACGCTGCCGCATCCGCGATTGCCAGATCCGATTATGAGAGTGGCACGGCACTGCTGGACGGCTCAAAAACCGCGTTCGAGCGCGTCGGAGATGATGATTCTGATGTTCAGTTAGCCTTCGAAGCGCTCATCAGCCAACTCAAAGCCATGGGCGATAGCATCGACGCCGGCTATGCGCGCGCCAAAGACATCGAAGCCGATTTGCAGGAAGAGATGCTGTGGCTGCCCAACCTGCCCCACGAGACCGTGCCGGTCTTTTCCAGCGAGGACGACAACATCCCTGGCCTGCCGGTTGGCGAGTTTCGCGAATTCGACTTTGAGCCCAAGCCGCATTGGGAGCTGGGACCAGCGCTGGGCATCATCGACTTTGAGCGCGGCGTCAAATTGTCGGGCAGCCGCTATTATGTGCTGACCGGCTGGGGAGCGCGTTTGCAGCGGGCTTTGATCAGCTTCTTCCTGGATACGGCGCGCGCCAATGGCTACGAAGAGCTATACCTGCCCTATATCGTGCAGGGGCAGATGCTCTATGGCAGCGCGCAGTTCCCCAAGTTTCAGGACACGGTCTATCCTGTAGCCGATGGCGACAAGTACTTGCTGCCCACATCCGAGGTGGCTATCACCAACCTGCATCGCGACGAGATTCTGGAAGAAGCGCAGCTGCCATTGCGCTATGCGGCGCACACGCCCTGCTTCCGCAGTGAGAAAGCCAGCGCCGGGCGGGATGTGCGCGGCATCAAGCGCGTGCACCAGTTTGAAAAAGTGGAGATGTACCAGTTCACTGCGCCCGATGAGAGTTATGCTGCCCTGGAAGCGATGACGAAGCAAGCCGAGGGCATCTGCGCCGCGCTGGACATCCCTTACCGCCGCCTGGAGATTGTTTCGGGCGATCTGGGCTTCAGCGCGACCAAGAAATACGACATCGAAATGTGGTCGCCGGGCTGTGGCGAATGGCTGGAAGTCAGCTCGTGCAGCAACACCGAAGACTTTCAGGCGCGCCGGGCCGGGCTGCGCTATTATCCGCGCGGCAGCCGCAAAACGCGCTATTTGCATACCGTGAATGGCAGCGGCCTGGCCGCACCGCGCACGCTGATCGCCATATTGGAGAACAACCAACAGGCAGACGGCCGCGTCGTGATTCCCCAGGTCTTGCGTCCTTATCTTGGCGGCGCGGAGATCATTCGAGCAGACAGCAACTGAAGCAAGCCCGGCTGCGCAAGACAATCGAAACTGCAAATCGTGCTGCATCGCAAGGCATTCACGCCCTCATTGAGGCGCGCCGACCAATCGCAGGCGCAGCAATTCAACAGCCCCCCAAATAATGGGGGCTGGCCGATTCTGCTTGACCAGGATTTTCTGCGCGAACTATAATGACTTCAGGTTGCCGCGGATCTACGACAATCCAGCAGCCGCAAACTTCATCGAAAGGAAAACCATCATGGCGTCCGGTTCCATCATTGAAATCAGGGATCTTTCGAAGACCTACGGCTCTGGTTCCAAGCAGACCGCAGCGCTGCGCAACCTGAATCTCAACGTCAACCGGGGTGAAATCTTCGGCTATCTGGGGCCGAATGGCGCTGGCAAAACCACAACCATTCGCTTGCTCCTAGATTTGATCCGACCGAGCCGGGGCAGCGCCTCCATATTTGGCATGGATGTCCGCGCCGACAGCGTGGAGATCCACCGGCGCATTGGCTTCTTTCCCGCAGAGCTCAGCTTGTGGGAGGGGCGCACGGGCGATCAGATCATCCAATATGTCGCCAGCGTGCGTGGCGATACCCGCGCCATCGCGAAACACGCTTCCGAGCTGGCGGAACAGCTGGATTTGGATACGAGCAAACGCGTGCGTGACCTTTCCTCGGGCAATAAACGCAAACTCGGGCTGGTCATCGCTATGATGCACTCGCCCGAGCTGCTGATTCTCGACGAGCCGACTGGCGGACTCGACCCACTGGTGCAGCAGACATTCCACGAAATGATGGACGACTATCGTGCCAAAGGGAAGACGGTCTTTCTATCGTCCCACGTCTTGAGCGAAGTGCAAGCCATCTGCGACCGCGTTGGCATCTTGCGCGATGGCGAATTAAAGGCGGTGGAATCGGTCGAGAAAATCACCAATGTCGAGTTCAACTGGGTCGATGTCGTTTTCCGCGATGCTGTGCCGGCCGGCTTGCAGCAGCAATTGGAGCGCATGCCATCAATCACCAATGTCAGCGCCAATGGCACGCGGGTGCGGATGCGGATGATTGGCGATTTTGATCCTCTGCTGCGCGCGATCAGCGACGGTTATGTTGAATCGCTGCATATCGAAGAGCCAACGCTCGAAGAGATCTTCCTGGCATACTACAGCGGCGAAAAGGAGACGAGATAATGAGAGGCATCGTCATTGGCAACATATTGCGCACATCATGGAAGCAGATTCTCTATTGGGGCTTGGGCCTCGGCGTGCTCGGTGTCTACATCGACTTCATCGCCTCCAGCCCGGATATCATCGCTGGCTACGCTGATCTACTCGCGTCGATGCCACCCGCCGTCTTGCGGGCTTTTGGCGCCAGCGATGTGGCGCTCTTAACCACATCTGAAGGCTGGATCGTCTCGGTATTCGTATCGGAAGCGGCGATATTCACCTCCGTATTCGCCGTGATGGCCGGCTTGAACATCACAGCCAATGACGAGCAGTCCGGCGTGATGGATGTGATCTTGTCGTTGCCGATTTCGCGCGCGGCATACATTGTTGAACGTTGGATCGGCTATGCGCTGATCGGCCTGGGGATCATCTTGTTGACCGCTGCAATCACAGTCGGCGGTATCATCGGCATGAATATCGAGGCGCCGACCGATATCATATTCGCCAGCATCCTGAATCTGTATCCGAGCCTGCTGCTGGTGATGACCGTGACGTGTCTGCTGGGGGCAGTGATGCGCCGGCGCGCGGTAGCGATCGGATTATCAGCCGCCTTCGTCATCGTCAGTTACCTGTTCAACGCAATCAGCGCGGCCGCCAGTGGCACAGCCGCCGATGTGATGGAGCGTCTGTCCTACTTCAGTTATGTCCATGGCGAATCATTGGTGCTGGGCACGTATGATCCCGCCAACACAATCCTTGTGCTGCTCGCTGTAGCGATCGGCTTCGGCTTGTCCCTCAGAATGTTTGTCAGCCGCGATATTGGCATCTAGGAGGCTCACGATGCTTGGTTCTGTATTCCTCGAGACACTCAAACAGACCTGGAAACAAATGCTTGCATGGGGCGTCGGTTTGGCGGCGCTGGCGCTGCTTGTCGTCATCATGGTGCCCCTATTTGATATGCAGGCGATGCGCGAGTTGCTAGAGAGTTTCCCGCCGATGATCTTGGCGATGGTCGGCGTCGGCAGCGATCTGGAGATTTTCGCCACCAACGAAGGCTTCGTCGCCTTGGGTTTCTTTGGCAAGTCGGCTTTGGTATTCGCCGTCTACCCGGTCGTCATGGGCATGCGCATCAGCGCCAACGAAGAAGACAATGGCGCCAGCGATGTGCTGTTGAGCTTGCCGATCGCGCGCGCGCAGGTTCTCATAGAGAAGTTTCTTGCCTATGCCGTCAGCGTCGTTGGTGTGGTCCTGCTGATCTATCTGGGATTGCATGTCGGCGTACTTGCGGGCGGCGTCGAGTTGGATGTGGCGCGCTTGGCAGAAATCACCTTTTACCTCATCCCGCTGATGGTCTTTGTCATGGCGGCTACCATGCTCATCGCCGTGCTGGTGCGCCGCCGCACGGTCGCGCTGGGCATCGTGACCGCCTATATCATCATCAGTTATATGCTGCAGACGATCGGCGCGGCAGCGGAAGGGACGGTAGCCGAGTCGGTGGGCGCTATTTCCTTCCTGACCTATTACAATGCCGGCGAGATCTTGTCGCAGGGCTTCATCTGGCCGCACATCGCTGGC
Source organism: Chloroflexi bacterium bin20 (assembly GCA_002238485.1). Taxonomy (GTDB): domain Bacteria; phylum Chloroflexota; class Anaerolineae; order Aggregatilineales; family Phototrophicaceae; genus UBA6055. The sequence continues at coordinate 67,686 of MPMG01000004.1, forward strand.
TTCCTGGGGCTGTCGCTGGTCATGCTGCTGGCATCGCTCTACCGCTACGAGCAGCGCGAAATCGGCGTATGAGATAGTCGCGTTCGCCAACCTACCCTTGCAGAAGACGAGACTCCGCTCAAATTGTGGGCGGGGTCGTATTTTTTGCGTGATATGCAGTAAACTCTAGCCTATCGTTCACCTAGGACGTGAACTCATTGACAGCAATTATAGGAGGATTGACCATGAATATCCGCCGCACAGCATGCCTGCTGCTGGCCATCTTCGTTCTGATGGCAGGAGCCGGCTTCGCCCAGGACGATGTCGTCATCGATTTCTACTTCCCGTCGGCGACCGCGAATGACGCCGAAGGCATCTTCCAACGGTATGCCGACATGTTTCAGGAAGAGAATCCCGGCATCAGCATCAACCCCGTCTTCACCGGCAGTTATACGGACACGCGCAATACGATTTTGACCGAGATGCAAGGTGGCGGCGCAGGACCGGATGTCGCCGTGATGCTGTCGATCGACCTCTACAGTTTTGCCGAAGAGGGTTATATCGTGCCAGCGCAATCCTTCATCGACGCGATGGCAGATGGCGACGCCTACGCAGATGATTTCTTCCCGGCTTTGATGGCCAACGGCATGGACGAAGACGGCAATATCTGGGCAATCCCTTTCCAGCGCAGCACGCCTATCCTCTATTACAATGCCGACCTGCTGGCAGGGGCCGGCTATGACAGCCCGCCCACCAACAATGCCGAGCTGGTCGAGATCGCGCAGGCTTTGACCAGCGATGACCGTCATGGCTTGATGGTGCCGGTCGCTGGCGGCTTCCCGATATGGATGTATCAGAGCTTTGCCATCGCCTATGGGCGCAATATCGTCGGTGATGACCCAACCGAGGTCTACTTCAACAGTCCAGAAGCGGTTGCTGCGGTCGAATTCGTCCGCTCGCTGGGCACAGATCTGGGCGTAGGACCCGCCGGCGGCGCGGCCTGGGGCGATACGCCAGTGGCATTCCTGGCGGGCCAAGCGGCCATGATTTATCACACCACCGGCAACCTGACGCGCATTCTGGGCGGCGCAGACTTTGAAGTCGGCGTGTGGTATCTGCCCAGTGGACCAGCCGGCGAAGATGGCACGGGCTACGGCTCGCCCACCGGCGGCGGCAACCTGTACATCTTTGACGATGGCAGCAAGTCGCAAGCCGAGCTGGACGCAATCTGGAAGTGGGTGACTTTCTTGTCTTCGCCAGAGATCCAAGCCGACTGGGGCGCGACAACCGGTTACATCGCCGCCAATGCCAGCGCCTGGGAGACCGAACCGCTGGCTTCGCTATCGATGGAGTATCCGCACTATCTGGTCGCGCGCGATCAACTGCAGCATGCGGGCAAGGAGTTCTCCAGTTATGCGACCATCACCATCCAGGGCATCATCAACGGGACGCTGGAAAGCATTTTGACTGGCGAATCGGAAGATGCGCAAGCTGCGATGGATGCCGCGCAAGCGCAAATTGATGGCATCCTGGCCGATTATCGCTAGCACCAACCGGGGCGTGTCCTTTGGCGCGCCCCGCTTCCGCTGCCCAGCCACCATGAAGCCGAAGCAGCCACTTCGGGGCGAGGCGGACTCTTCATGAGCGCCAGCGCATGGCGGCACAGGCTCGTTGCGCGCGTATTGCCCTACCTGCTGATCACGCCGACGCTCGTGCTGGTGCTGATGTTCAATGTCCTGCCAGCTTTCAACACAGTCAATGACAGCTTGTACAAGCCCGCGCGTGGCCTGAACGCGGCTGGCAAAGCTCCGCAGTTCATCGGCATGCAGAACTTCGCCGATATTCTGGATGACAGCCACTACATGGGGCAGCGCTTCCTGCGCACCTTCCGCAATACGCTCGTATTCGCGCTGGCGACAGTCGTGGTTGCCGTGCCGCTGGGTTTGCTGCTAGCGCTGCTATTGAACCGGCCGCAGCGACTGCTGGGACTTTGGCGCTTCGCGGTGTTTTACCCGGCGCTGCTGCCACTCATCGGCGCGGCCAGCATCTGGTCCTTCATATTTAGCGACAGCATCGGTTTGGCGAACGCAGTGCTGCGCAGCTTGGGGCATCCGGGTTTGAACTGGCTGGGCGACCGCAATCTGGTGCTGCTTTCGGTCATCATCGTCAATATATGGAAGCAAGCCGGCTATTTCATGATCTTCTTCCTGGCTGGCTTGCAGAATATCGCGCGCGAATTGTACGAGGCAGCCTCGCTGGACGGAGCAGGCGGATTCCAGCAATTCCTGTGGCTGACGTTGCCGCTGCTGCGCCGCACCCTGCTCTTCGTCAGCGTGATTTCCTTCACATTCGCCTTCCAGACCGTGGAACAGCTGCAAGCGCTGGGCGAAGGTGGACCAGCCGACAGCGCCAATCTGCTGCTCTACCTGATCTTCCAGAACATCGCCGAACGCCGCAACTGGGGTTATGTCAACGCCATGACCATTGTGCTCATCGCTGTCGTGCTGAGCTTTACGCTGGGCAACTTCCTACTCTTTGAGCGTGGCGAGAGTGACCGATGACAAGCAAGAGCGGAGTCGCGCAATTTGTCTCAGCCGTCTTGATCGGGGCGATCGGCTTGGTCTTTCTGCTGCCGCTGGTCTTCACCATTCTGGTCAGCATTCGCCCGGAAAACGAGCCGGTGACGCAGGGCAGCATCTTCTTCGGCAGCGAAATCACCTTCTCGCTGTATGAGCACGCTTTGAACATCGCGCCCTGGGGCTTGCACTATCTCAACAGCATCCTCTTTGTGGGCGGGACTCTGCTCGTCCAGTTGTTTACGGTGACCTGCGCTGCCTATGCTTTTGCGCGCCTGCGTTTTTTGGGGCGCAACCTGCTGTTGGTGGTGATATTGTTGCAGTTGATGATCCCGTCTGGCGTGCTGCTGGTACAGAACTTCCGCATGATCAACCTGCTGGGTCTGTTTGATACGCGCTTGGCGCTGATGCTGCCCTATTGGGGCTCGGCATTTGGCATGTTGCTGCTGCGGCAGGCATTCCGCGAGGTGCCGATCGAACTGGAAGAGGCGGCGCGAATCGATGGCGCGAATCTGGTGCAAGTCATAAGACATGTCTATGTCGTCAATGCCATCCCCGCCTATGTTGCCTTTGCGCTGGTCTCGCTCAGTTCGCATTGGAACGAGTTCCTGTGGCCCTTCATTATCACGCGCTCCGAAGAGATTCGTCCGCTCACTGTCGGGCTGAACAAGCTGATCAAGACCACCGATCAGGGCGCGTTTTATGGGCAGCTGATGGCGGGCACACTCATCGTAATCGCGCCGCTGGTGATCTTGTTTCTGCTCTTTCAACGTCAATTTGTCGAGAGTTTCGCCCGCAGCGGCATCCGTTGATTTCTACCTGTAGCGTGTATAAAGGGCATACTATAATCGTCCCTGTCTAGTGTAGGAAACTAGGACAGCTATGGACTACAAGCAAAGTTTGCTGGACAGCATCGCCAGCCGTGAAGCGCAGATCGCGGTTGTTGGCTTGGGATATGTCGGCTTGCCTCTGGCTGTCGAATTCGCCGAGGCGGGCTTTTGCGTGCTGGGGGTGGATGTGGCTTCGGAAAAAGTGGCGCAGGTCAACGCCGGGCGCAGTTATATCGCCGATGTGCCAGATGCGCGGCTGGCGGACCTGGTCTCGGCGGGGCGGTTGCGCGCCACAACCTGCTATGACGAGCTGCGGACGGTCGATGCCATCAGCATTTGTGTGCCGACGCCGCTGCGCAAGACGGGCGACCCCGATATGTCGTATATCATCCAGGCGGCGCAATCCATCGCGCAGATTCGCCGTCCTGGCATGCTCATCGTGCTAGAAAGCACCACCTACCCTGGCACCACCGAAGAGATCATCGTGCCGCGCATCGCCGGCGACGACCTGGCGCTGGGCGAAGATGTTTTTATCGCCTATTCACCTGAGCGCATCGATCCGGGCAACAGTGATTTTACGGTGCGCAATACGCCCAAAGTAGTGGGTGGCATCACCGCAGCCTGCAGCCAGGTCGCCACGGCGCTCTATGAATCGGCTGTTGAGCGCGTTGTGCCGGTGTCTTCGCCGACCGCTGCCGAGATGGTCAAATTGCTGGAAAATACCTTCCGCGCGGTGAATATCGGCTTGGTCAACGAGATGGCACTGATGTGCGACAAGCTGGGCGTCGATGTTTGGGAGGTCATTCAAGCAGCCGCCAGCAAGCCCTTCGGCTATATGCCATTTTATCCTGGTCCAGGTTTGGGCGGTCACTGCATCCCAGTCGACCCGCATTATTTGAGCTGGAAGCTGAAGACTTTGAATTACAACGCGCGCTTCATCGAGCTGGCCAGCGAGATAAATACATCCATGCCCTATTATGTGCTGGGCAAGATCACCGAAGCGCTGAACAACCTGGAGCGGTCGGTGCGCGGCTCGCGGGTCGTGGTTTTGGGCGTAGCATACAAGCGCGATGTCGATGATGTGCGCGAAAGCCCGGCGCTGGATATCCTCAGCCTGCTGCGACAACGCGGCGCTGATGTTTGCTATCACGACCCGCATGTGCCGCACGTGCGCCTGGAAAGTGATGTCGTGCTGCGCTCTGTGCCCTTCTGCACTGAGTTGCTGCGCGACGCGCATTGCGTCGTCATCGTAACCGACCACTCAGCCACAGATTGGAAAGCCGTGCGCCGCCACAGCCAACTGATCGTTGATACGCGGCATGTCTTCCGCAATGGGGATGGCAGCCACATCATCAGCTTGTGAGCCTGCGCATCGCCATTGACGCCAGCCGCGCCACCGCTGTCCAGCCGACTGGCACCGAAACGTATGCCCTGCGTCTGATTCAGGCGCTGATCCTGGCCAACGAAAGCTTGGCGCAGCCATTTTACTTTCGCGTTTACTTCCGGAATAGTCCACCGGCCGAGTTGCTTCCAAGCTCTCCTCATGTCAAGCAAGTGGTGATCCCGCTGCCACGAATGTGGACGCATCTGCGCTTGGCTGCGGCGCTCTGGAGACGGCGTCACGATATCCTGTTTGTGCCGGCGCATACGTTGCCTTTTGTCTTCCCCGGCAAAGCAATCGTAACGGCGCACGATCTGGGCTACAAGCACTTTCCTGGCGCGCACCCGACCCTGCAGAGGCTCTATCTCGATACGACCACCCGCTATAGCCAGGAGCGAGCAGCTATCGTGCTAGCCGATAGTCAGGCCAGCGCCGATGACCTGGCGCGCTTTTATGGAACGCCGCAGCACAAAATCCGCGTGATCTATCCGGGCGTGCAGGCTGCGCCGCTGTCTGCAAAGCCAGACCAGATCCAGGCTGTGCGCATGAAATACCGATTGCCACAGCGCTATTTTCTGTTCTTGGGCACTTTGCAGCCGCGCAAGAATATCGCGCGACTCGTGCAGGCATTTGCGCAATGGCAAGCTGCGACAGATGACAGCGAAACGGCGCTCGTGCTGGCGGGCGGACGCGGCTGGCTCTTTGATGAAGGCTGGCTGGACGGCGCGAGCAACCTGCGGCAAACCGGCTACATTGACGAATCCGACAAAGCCCCTCTGTTGGCTGGCGCGCTGGCATTGGTTTTTCCTAGTCTGCACGAAGGCTTCGGCTTTCCGGTTGTCGAAGCGATGCACTGTGGCACACCGGTCATTGCCAGCAGCACATCCAGCTTGCCCGAGCTGGTCGGCGACTGCGGCATCTTGGTCGATCCGCTGGATACAACCGATATCGCGGATGCCATGCGTCGAATCAGTGAAGACGATAGACTGCGCAGCGATCTGGGCGCGAAAGGACGAGTGCGGGCGCAGCGCTTCAGCTGGGACATTGCTGCGTTGCAGGTGCTGGATGCCTTCGCAGAGCTTGGCGCAGAGCTGCGCTAGAATCGGCGATTATGCTGAACGAACGGATTCTCCTGGTGCAGTTGGCAGATATTGGCGATCTCATTTTGACGACGCCGGCCATCGCTGCCTTGCGAGAAGCGCATCCCAAGGCGGTCATTGACCTGCTGGCATCAGCGCAGGCGCTACCCATTTTGCCTGACGGCTTGGTGAACGAAAGATTGTCTTTCGACCGTGCCGGCAAGAGCGCCAGCCGCGCCATGTTTGCGCCTGACAATCTGCAACTGCTGATGCGGATTGCGTGGAAACGGTACGATACCTTGGTTTTCTTCCATCATTTCACCTTGCGCTTGGGCTTGTGGAAGTTTCGGCTGATTGCCAGAGCCAGCGGGGCGAGGCGCATCATCGGCTTGCAGAATGGCAAGGCGGGCTTCCTCACCGACTCGCTGCCTGACGAAGGCTTCGGCGCGCGGCATCAAGCGCAGTACTGGCTGGATCTGGTCGGTCTCTTGGGCGCACCCAGTCAACCGCGGCCGGCCCAAGTGCGGCGGCAGGCGCATTACAGGCTACGCGAATCGCTCGATTCGCCCATTGTGGTCTTGCATGCTGGCAGCGGCGGTTACAGCCCGGCGCGGCGCTGGGATGTAGACAAGTTTGCCGAGCTGGCGCGGCTGCTCCAAGAAAGATGCAGCGCAAGCATCGTGATAGTTGGAGGAAAAGAGGACCGCGGAAATGAGCTTGCCGAGTCGCTGGAAGCCCCACATGTCAACCTCACAGGCAAGACCACCCTGCCGCAGCTGGCGGATATCATGGCGAATGCCGACCTCTTCGTTGGCGCGGACAGCGGCGTCATGCACATTGCAGCGGCTGTCGGCAGTCCCGTGCTGAGCCTCTTCGGCCCCAGCAATGCCAATGCCTGGCAGCCCTGGACGGTCGTGGGGCTTGCAGCCGTGCTGCGCAGCGGCGTTGCTTGCAGCCCTTGCAGCTATGTCGGGCAGACAATCGGCGCGCGGGAAGGCTGTGCTGCCCGCACCTGCATGAAACTGATCCGCCCAGCGCAGGCATTGGCGACCGCGCTTGAGCTGCTGGCTGGGCGCGAACCGGCTCGGACAACCATGCGGCCGGTCGGGCGCAGCGCCAGCAAAGGACTCAGTTTACTGGGCGTGCCGGTCGATGCTGTTTCTTATGTCGACTTTCTCGTCTTGATCGCAGGCTGGATCGAGGCTGGCGGTGGCGCGCGCCAAGTCTGCACCGTCAATCCCGAGTTCATCATGATCGCACAGGGCGACCCGATATTCCTGGGCATTCTGCAGCGGGCGGCGCTGTGCGTGCCAGATGGCGTGGGCTTGCTCTGGGCTTGTCGGCGCAGGGGATTCGCCTTGCCAGAGCGGGTTACCGGGTCGGACGGCCTGCCACGCATCGCGCAAGCGGCCGCGCAACATGGCTGGCGGATATTTCTGCTGGGCGCAGCGCCGGGTGTTGCCGAGCAAGCCGCGGCAGTCCTCCAGAAAAATTATCCTGGACTGCAGATTGTTGACTGCTATGCCGGCAGCCCTGCCCCAGCTGAAGAAGATAGCATCGTTGCGAGGGTCAATGCCAGCTGCGCCGACATCCTTTTTGTAGCGTATGGCGCGCCACGGCAAGATAAATGGATCGCCCGCAACCTGCCGCGTCTGCGAGTATCGATGGCGATGGGCGTTGGCGGATCACTTGACTTTATCGCCGGCCTTGTGCCGCGCGCGCCTCGCTGGATGCGTGATCGCGGCTTGGAATGGCTGTATCGGCTCTTGCGGCAACCCTGGCGCTTGAGGCGCATGTTGCGACTGCCTCGCTTCGTTTTCGGGGTTTGGCGGGCGACTGATGTACACTCATTGACAGACAATACGAAGCGAGCAAGCAAGGATGCCGACAGGTCTGGTTGAATGCATTCCGCAACTGGCGGAAAAAAAAGTGTTGGTTATCGGCGATGTGATGCTGGATGAATACATCACAGGCACGGCAACGCGTATGAGTCGGGAAGCGCCCGTGCCCGTGCTAGAGCTTGAATCCAGGCGCCATATCGCTGGCGGCGCTGCCAATCCGGCTGCAACTATCGTCGCGCTGGGCAGCCAGGCCATTCAGGTTGGCGTTGTTGGCGCTGACGAGGCGGGCCAACGATTGCGGGGCATCTTGCGGGCCCGCGATATCGACAGCGGCGTGATCACCTGCGCAGGACGACCGACCACAGTCAAGACGCGCATCCTGGCGCAGATGGGTTTGCGCTTCCCGCAGCAGATCACGCGCATTGATACCCTGACGCGCGCGCCCATCGATGCCGAAACCGAGGCGGAAATCAGCGCATTCGTGAATGGGCAGATCAGCTCGGTCGATGCGGCGTTGCTATCGCATTATCACGGTGGTTTGCTGACACCATCGCTTGTCGTCCGGCTGCGAACTTTGTGCGCGGCGAACGATGTGTTGCTCACAGCCGATGTCCAGGGTGACTTCGAGACATTCGCCGGGCTGGATGTCATCAAATGCAACGCCGACGATGCCAGGCGGGCGCTGAACCGCGAAATGACAAGCGATGCTGAATTCAGGCAGGGCGCGCTGGACTTGCACGAGCGGCTGGGCATTCAGCGGGTGACCATCATCACGCGCGGCGGGCAGGGCGCGACATGGGCGGCGGGCGGGCGGGCATGCCATTGTCCAGCGCCGCGTGTCAGCGATGTCTATGATACAGTGGGCGCGGGCGATACAGCCATCGCCACCATCACGTTGGGGCTGGCGGGCGGCTTGTCTGCGCAGGATGCGGTCAGGCTCGCCAATATTGCCAGCGGCATCGTCGTGCGCCACCTGGGGAATTATGCGCCGACGCCCGAGCAGATGCGACAAGGCATCATGGCGGCGCTATGACACCAGCTGAACGAATTCGATTGTATTGCCATCGGGGTCGGCCAGCGATGCCACCTTGGCGCCTTTGTATTCGTCAATCGGGTTGATCTCGCTGCCATGACAAGCCAGGCCCCGTTCCATTGCCCGCTCGATATCGCGCACTTCAAAGCGCAACTGCTGCCGATTCTGTTGGGCGACCACGCCGGCGATTTCGTTGGGGCAGAGCGTCAGCTCCAGCGCGCCGATCTTGCCGCCATAGAATTGCTCGTCGCCGATGTGGACTGTGGCTTTCAGACGCGCGTCAAAAACGGCGTTGTAAAAGCGCACCATCTGGCGCATGTTCGTAGTCGCAATGGTCAGCCCGCTCAAGCGCATCATGTTTAACCCGCCTAATCCTCAAGTATTCTTCGCCACAGTCTGGGATATCGTACGGCAGATCCCGCCGGGCAGAGTCAGCAGCTATGGCCAGATCGCTTCCATGATCCCACCCACAGATTATGCCGATCCAGAAACCATGCGCCGTCTTGCGCCACGCTGGGTGGGCACGGCGATGCGCAAATCTCCGCAAGGCGCTGCGATTCCCTGGCAGCGCGTCATCAACAGCCAAGGGCGCATCAGCTTTCCGCCGGACAGCCCGCAAGCCGCAGAACAGCAGCGACTGCTGGAAAGCGAAGGAATACGCTTTGATCGCAGCGGCAAAGTCGATCTGCAGCGATACGGCTGGCAGGGACCGCCAGAAGCCTATTTGCAAGACCAATTTCTGCTGCCACCGCGTCCTTTGCAGAAACCCCCTCGGTCTCTCATGTAATGATATCGGGGCGAGCCACAGGGTCGCACGCTAACCCCCTCAATCCCCCCGTAGAGTCGGGTGGAGCAAAAGCAATCGCAGCCTAGAATTGCACATAGCTGTTTTCTGCCAGCACGAAGCGATGGGCGTCCGGCATGTGCGTGGCGGCGATTACGTGCGCGTTGTCGGCCAGCAAGCTGCGATCGATGCGCCCAATGATGTTGCGAATCTCGCAATTCTTCATCACGATGCTGGCTTCAATCTCGCTGCCAGCGACCACCACATTGTCGCCCAGCGATGTATAGGGGCCGACATAGCTATCGCTGATGACCGTGTCTGCGCCGATGATGACAGGACCGCGGACGACGCTGTTGATGATGCGGCTGTTGCGACCGATCAAGACGCGGTGAGAAACTTCGCTGTCGCCTTCGATCTGCTCGCTGTTTTCGGGCGTGGGCGTATAGGGCAGCGCTTCCAGCACCAGTTGGTTTGCCATGATGATGGCGTCTGGCTTGCCGGCGTCGATCCACCAGCCGTTCAATTCGTAGGACTCAACTGGGTGGCCGTCGCTGATGAGCACCTGGATGGCATCCGTGATTTCCAGTTCGTTGCGCCCGGATGGCTTGATGCGCTTGATGGCGTCGAAAACGGAGGGGCGGAAGAGATAAACGCCGGCGATAGCCAGGTTGGAGGGTGGCTGCTGCGGTTTTTCGACCACACGTACAATACGCCCGTTTTCGATCTCGGCGATGCCAAAGCGCGTCGGATCGGGCACTTTGCCCAGCACCACGGCGGCTTCGCTGCCCGATTGGGCAAAACCGGTCAAGAGGCTGGTCATTTTGTCCTGGAAGATATTGTCGCCCAGGAAGACGGTAAATGGCTCGTCGCCGACGAATTTTTGGCATAGCGCTGTCGCATGCGCCAGCCCACGCTGCTCGTCCTGGACGATATAGCTAATATCCACACCAAGTTCACTGCCATCGCCCAAGTTGGATACGATCGGTGAATCCAGGCTGTTGACCACGATGCCAATATCAATCAAGCCCGCTTTTTTGAGCGCGTCTATGGCATAACTGATCAGCCAGCGGTTGGCGACCGGCACCAGCGACTTCGGCATAGTCAAAGTGACAGGGCGCAGGCGCGTGCCCTGCCCCGCCGCAAGTATGAGTGCCTTCATCGAGTGTCTCCCTGTTTTCCGCCAGTCGCGACGCTGCCAGCATACTAGCAGAGCTTGCCAAAATGCGACAGGCGCAGGCGGCTCAGCTGCGTTGACGCATGACTTCAAAAGCGATGATGGCGGCTGCGCTAACCGTGCCCAGCGAGCCCGAAAACTCGCGCCCATAGGGGATGCGCAACTGCATATCGGCGCGCTGCAGCATAGAACGGGTCAGTCCGCGGCGCTCGCCACCGATCAGCAGAAAAAGCGGCTGGGTCAGGTCGGCGGAGAAAAGAGCTGTCGAGTGGTCAATGTTGTCAGTCTGCACGATGACCAGACCCTGCGCTCGGAAAAACTCAGCAGCTTCGGCGGAATTCTGCGCGATCGCCATAGGAATGCGTTCGCTGGCGCCAGCGCTGGCACGCCCGACAATTGCGCTGGCGCTGGTCCAGTTGCGCGGTCGGACGACCAGCCCATGAGCGCCGGCCACATACAAGGCGCGGATCACCCCGCCAAAGTTATAAGGGTCTTCGATGCCGTCCAGCATAACAATGAAAGCGGCTGAATCGACCTCCATCAGCGCATCCAGCGAGGAAAATCGGCGCTCGCCCACAACTGCCACCAGGCCGCCATGGCTTGTGCCGATTGCCATGCCATCAATGTCGGCGCGCGGACGGTAGGTCAAGGGGATGCCCGCTGCATCGGCTTGACGCGCAATCTGGCTCAGATGCCAGTCGTAGCGCTTTTTCTCATCTATCAGCAGCTGATGTATCGTCCGCGAGCCGGCATCCAGCGCCGCCTGGACCGACAGCCGACCTTCCAGCAGCGTCTGCGCCGACATCAGTTCTCCAGTTGCTTGGCTTCCCGCCACCAGGCATCCAACTGATCGAGCGACATGTCTGAAAGCGACATTCCCCGAGCCAGCGCCTGGGCTTCGACATAGCTGAAGCGCTTGTAGAACTTGTCATTGATCGAGCGCATGAGACTTTCGGGGTCATCCACACCCAGCCAGCGCAGCCAATTTACCAGCACAAAAATCAGATCGCCGATTTCGAGCGCGCGCGTCTCATCACTTTCGGCAGAGAAAATTTCGTCCCATTCTTCACGGGCTTTTTCAATGACGCCCTGGGCATCTTCCCAATCGAAACCGATTTTTGCAACGCGCGCCGAATAACGATGCGCCACCAGCAGCGCCGGCGCCATCTTGGGGATGCCATCGAGAATGGAGCGGCTGGGCTCATTGCGCGCGGCTTTTTCTCTGCGCTTGATGTCTTCCCAATTGCGCGTGACTTTGTCGCTGTCGCTCGCCACATCGGCATCGGCATAGACATGCGGGTGTCGGCGAATCATCTTCTGATTGAGCTGCCGCAACACATCCGCCATCTGGAATTCGCCTTCGTCTGTGGCGATTTGCGTGTGCAGCACGATTTGCAGCAGCAGATCGCCCATTTCTTCGCATAGCGCGGCGGGATCATCGGCGTCCAAGGTCTCCAGCACTTCGTAGGCTTCTTCGATCAAAAAGGGGCGCAGCGACTGGTGCGTCTGCTCGCGATCCCAGGGACAGCCAGCGGGCGAGCGCAAATGGGCGATGATATTTTGAAAAGAAGGGAAACTGCTGAGCTCGTCCAAAGATGGCAGATAGAGGGCGGTCATGACGCCAATATGCGGGCTGCGGTCGATTTGGTATAAGGGCAGCGTTTCTACCAGCGCCTCGTCTGTGCCAGCGGCGTGCAACAGCTTGACCGGGAATGTGTCAGGGTACTGGTTCATCAATGTCAGCTTGAGGTTGGAAGCGACCCCGCGGCTGTAGACTTGTGCCAGCAAGGCCGGCAGAGCTGGGTTGATAGGCGGATGATAGGCTTCGGCGACTTCCAGGGCATCCAGAACCTGCAAGCCATCCAGGGCATCGATTTCCAGCAGGGCCAGACAGGGCTCGATGAAACTGATGCCGTGAATGATCTCAACTTGCAGATTCTCTTGCGCCGCCAGGGTCAACAGGCGCGCGACGGTCGCTTCGCCAACCAGCGGATCGCCGGGCACCGCATAAACCACCGCTTCGCCACGCCGCGCCGCATCCAGCAGGCGGGCTGTGATCTGGGCATAGACATCATCAAAGCGGCTGTAGGCTTCGTACATGTCGTCAAAGCTGATGCGTTGGCCGGGAGATGGCAACTCGGCGACTGCCGGATGGCAATTGGTGCGCAGGTAGAGCGTGTCGGCTTCTTGCAGGGCACGCCAAGCACGCCGCGTCAGATGCTCGACAGAGCCAGGACCCAAGCCGACAATGGTTACGCTGGCGCTGCTGGAGATGGCGCAGTCCTTTTTTCCCACTGACGGATTTGCCATCTGCGCAACTGGCCTTGCTGCGCTGTCCGGGCTAGCGCTTGGTGTAGGTGGGCGCTTTGCGGGCGCGCTTCAAGCCGGGCTTCTTGCGTTCTTTGACGCGAGCATCACGCGAAAGGAAGCCCTCTCGCTTCAATGTGCCGCGCAGATCGGGGTCGATCTTTTCCAGCGCGCGCGCCACGCCCAACAGAATCGCGTCTCGCTGCCCGGTGATGCCGCCGCCATTGACATGCACGGAGACATCATAGCTGCGCTCTTGCCCGATATGCGTGAGGGGCGCCAGGCAAACCAACATATCGCCAAAGCGCGGCAGGTAATCTTCGCCGGCTTTGCCATTGATGATGAAACGACCTGTGCCGCCCGGGAAGAGCCGCACGCGCGCCGATGCCGATTTGCGTCGCCCGATGCCTTCGTAATATTGTGCTGACATGGTGTTCTCCTTGCTGGCTCGCCTAGAGCTCGAGCGATTGTGGCTGCTGAGCTTGATGCGGATGGTCGGCGCCCGCGTAGATCTTGAGTTTCCGATACATTTGTTTGCCCAGCGGACCCTTGGGCAGCATGCCTTTGATAGCCAGTTGCAGCGCGCGCCTGGGAAAGCGGCGCATCATCTCGCGCAGGGTCATTTGTTTCAAGCCGCCGGGATAGCCAGTGTGGCGATAATAGATCTTCCGGTCAAGGCGCTTGCCAGTGACATGAATTTTGTCGGCGTTGACAATGATCACATAATCGCCAGTATCCAAATGCGAAGTGAAATAGGGCTTGTGCTTGCCGCGCAAGATCGGCGCGACTTTGGATGCTAGGCGACCGAGCGTCATGCCCTGGGCGTCGATCACGAACCAGCCCCGCTCGATATCGGCAGGCCTTGTCGCATACGTCTTCTGTATTGCTTGCCTCATTGTTGTTCCTCCAGCGCTGCGCCGGCTCTGCCTGTCGCGCTCTCGCCCTTTGCTGCTGCTTCCCAATTGCCGGACGGATAACCCACCGCCTCCAGCGTCAAACCGTGCGGCGGCGCCAGGTGCTTGGCTCGCTTCAGATCGCAGCTGCGCAAGATCTCCGCGAATTCGTCCACATTCAGCCTGCCCCTGCCTACCATCACCATCATCCCAACCAAGCGGCGCACCATGTGATACAAGAAAGCTGTGCCGCGGATTCGATACGTGCAGGTTTCGCCATTTTCCTCTTCCGCTTCACTCCAGCGCGACTCAAAGACCCGGCGGATGGTATTGCTGCTGCCAGCTTGCGGCGCTGTGCCAAAGGCGGCAAAGTCGCGCTCGCCCAGACATTCTTCCGCCGCTGCTTGCATCCCCGCCTTGTCCAGTTCCACGCCAGCCAACTGCCATTCGTATCGCGCCGTCAAGGGATTAGGCGCTGCCGGCGTCCTGATGCGATAGACATATTGCCGCCAAAGCGCATCAAATCGTGGATGAAAATCTGGCGCTCGCCAGCAGCTTTGCAAAGCGATATCCGCTGGCAACTGCGAATTGACCGCTCGCTGCAGTTCGGGCTCGCTGTGCCGCCAAGCCACATCAAAGGCGATGACTTGCCCGGCCGCGTGCACGCCTGCATCCGTTCGTCCCGCCGCCACAATCGTGACATCTCGCCCACATATCACTCCCAGCGCCGCCTCTACCGCTGCCTGGATGGTTGGACTTGGCGCGGGCTGTCGCTGGAAGCCTTGGTAGGCTGTGCCGTCATAGGCGAGGAGCGCGCCGTAACGGGTCATCAACTGTCGATAGCTCAATCCTCATCTTCGTAATCAACCAACTCAATCAAAGCCATTTCGGCATTGTCGCCTTTGCGGGGTCCCAGCTTCAAGATGCGCGTATAGCCGCCGGGACGATCGGCATACAAAGGCGCGAGCTCGTCAAAGACCTTCCCGACCAGCACGCGGTCGTTATTAAGCCGGCGAGCCACTTGGCGGCGCGCATGCACAGCGATAAGTTCGTCGCCGCGCGCTTCTGCCCGCGCCAGTCCGCGTTTGGCAATGGTAATCAGCCGCTCGGCATGCCCTTGCACAAACTTGGCCTTGTGAAAGGTCGTGCGGATGCGTCCGCGCTTTAGCAGCTCGGTGGCCAGATTCATGCGCAGCGCTTTGCGATGGCTGCTGCTGCGGTTGAGCTTCTTGCCGTGATGTCGGTGTCGCATATCCTGCGCCTCGCTAGTCGCTTATTCCACCCTGTCGAGGGGCCAGTAATTCTTTTCCGCCAGCTTCTCGGTCAGCTCGTCCAACGATTTTTCGCCGAAATTGCGGATGGCGAGCATGGCGTCTGGTCCACGATGCAGCATATCAAGCACATCGCCCACCGAAGTGATGCCGGTGCGCTTGAGCGAATTAAAAACGCGTACGCTCAAGTCCAGCTCTTCTATCGGCTTGTCATAGAGTGGCGGATAGGTCGGTTCATCTTCGATAGGCGCAGGCAGTTCGATCGCCTGGAACCACTCTTCGTCTACACCAGCGATGACTTTGAGGTGGTGCATCATGATCTGCGCCGATTGCGCCAAAGCTTCTTGCGGACGGATGGTGCCATCTGTCCAAAGCTCGAGCACCAGGCGGTCATAATTGGTGCGCTGTCCGACGCGGGCGCGCTCGACCTCGAAGTTCACGCGCTTCACAGGGCTGAAGATGGCGTCAACGGGCAGCTCGCCGATTGGCAATCGCCCACGATCTTCGGCCGGGCTGAAGCCACGCCCGATGCTCACCTCAAATTCCATTTCGATATGAGCATCGCGGTCATCCACAGTGAACAGATAGAGGCTGGGGTTTTCGATTTGCACTTCGGGCGGCGCAGCGATGTCGCCGGCAGTCACAGTGCCTTCCGCGCCACGATATTCCAGCCGCATGCGCGAGCTTTCCACGCCATGCAATACCAGTCGCAGCTGCTTGACCTGCAAGATGAGCTGCGTCATATCTTCCCGCACGCCGTCTATCTTGGAGAATTCGTGATGTACATCGGAAACGCGCACACTGGTTACCGATGCGCCGGGCAACGAAGACAACAAAACGCGCCGCAGCCCATTGCCCAAGGTCAAGCCATAGCCGCTTTCCAGCGGGCCGATGACAAAACGCCCGTAATCGCGCGTGGGGTATTCGCACTCGACTTGATGTGGCAGCACCATGTTGGCGGTTACAGAGTTCGACTCTGCCACAGCCGGTCCGAAATCTGGCGGAGTTGCAGGAAAAACCATAGGGTCGTTAATCCCTTTCGACTAAACGCGCCGACGTTTGGGCGGCCGCACGCCATTGTGCGGCACGGGGGTCACATCGCTGATAGAGCGCACTTTCAAGCCGCTCTGCTGGATAGAGCGGATCGCTGCTTCGCGGCCCGGTCCAGGTCCTTTGACGAAGATATCAACCTCTTTCATGCCGTGCTGCTGCGAGTTGGTCGCGGCTGTTTCTGCGGCCATGCGCGCGGCATAGGGCGTGTTTTTGCGGCTGCCAGCGAAGCCCGATGTGCCAGCGCTCGCCCAGGTGATGACATTCCCAGACTGGTCGGTCATGGAAACGATGGTGTTATTGAAAGTCGCATAGATATGCGCCTGGCCATACGGTATGTTTTTGTAGACCCGCCGGCCAGTGCTACGACTGGCTCTTCTTGCTCTTGCCATGCAGCTGCTCCAGTTGCCTAATCGTTACTCGTCCGGTTCGTCTTTCAACGTGTGTCAGCCGCCCGCGTGCTAAAAAAGCGCGCAAATGGCAAGCTGCCGCGCAAGGAATCGCGCGCTGTGATGCTATTTTTTGGTTGCTCCGCGCCGACGTCCACGTCCTGCGACTGTTTGCTTCTTGCCGCGCCGCGTACGTCCGTTGGTGCGAGTCCGTTGGCCCCGCACAGGCAGACGCCGCCGATGCCGCAAACCGCGATACGAGTTGATCTCCATCAGGCGCTTGATATTGAGCTGGGTCTGCCGGCGAAGATCGCCTTCGGTTGTCAAGCTGCCGATCAATTCACGTAGACGCTGCACTTCGCTTTCGCTGAGATCGCGCACACGCGTGCTGTGATTGATGCCGGCGCTGTCCAACAGGCGCTGGCTTGTCGATCTGCCGATGCCGTAGATATATGTCAAACCGATGACGACTCGTTTGTCGCGCGGCAGGTCTACACCTTCGATTCTCGCCATGGATGCGTCTCCTGGTCAGCTTCGGGCTGCCTAGCCCTGCCTCTGCTTGTGTTTGGGATTTTCACAGATAATCATGACGCGGCGTTTGCGCTTGATAACCCGACACTTTGGGCAGCGCCGCCTGACGCTGGCTGATACTTTCATTGGCTGTTCCTCAGTATTCGGCCTGGCTCACACTGGCAGGATACACCTCGCCGCCCAGCCCGCTGACAACGAACGAGCAGTGTAGCATAGACCTCCGCACAGGTAAAGGACAACTTTTGCACATTGCAGAATCGTCATTCGCTATGGAAGTCGGGCGGTCGCAGCTCTTCAATGCAACTGCCATCTGGACCTGCGGATGGTTGCGCAAGGAATTGCAAAGCCAGCCAATCGGCGCAGTCACTGCTGCCCAAGGCGCCATGACCAGCGGCTGGGAAGACAAAATGCCAACTGTTGCTCAAGCTTTGCGCGGCCGCCTCTGCCCAGGCTGGCGGCGTTATCGGGTCGTAGGCGCCAGAAAACAGCAAAGCCGGAATATCGCTGACGACCGGCAGCTTCTCGCTCGCATCGGCTGCTGGCACATCCCAAACATGGCAATGGTCAAATGTCTGCATAACAGCTTTGGTCAGCACAGCGTCGATACGAGGCGGCAGTTGCGCGCCCGCGGCGATCACATCGTCAGCGCGCTCAAAGGGGACATCCTCGGCGCAGATGACGCTGTAATACATGCCCTCGCTATAGTCATCATATTTCAAGCGAGAGTCGGGCAGCAGCAAATCCAATTTCGCATCGGTCAGCAGATGCTCTTCGTAGCGATATTCGCCAGCGGCATGGGCGCTGATCATCGCCGGCAGCCCAGGCAGCAGGCTCGTTTTGTACAGCAAGTCGAATACAGTATTGATCCAGGCCTCGCCGTCCATCCAGGTCGCTTCAAAGCTCTGCAAATGGGCGATTTCGGCCGGCTCTTGATTGAGCGTGTCAATAACATGGTTGAAGCTGTCGCGCAAATCGGGATAGGCTTGGCTGCACTGTGGGCTGGCGGCGCAATCGGCAAACAGCTGTTCAAATGCGCGGTTGCCATTGGCTGCCTGCTCGGCAAGCGCCTGGGCTTGGGGCGGAGACACGCCATCCAGGATGATCGCGCGCAGCCGCTGTGGAAAATCTCGCGCCAAAGTCAGCGCCAGCCGCGTGCCATAAGAAACCCCATACACATTGGCGGCCGGCAGGTCCAGCGCAGTGAGCAGGTCTTGCACATCATGCGCATTGGCAGCGCTGTTGTATGCCGCCAGGTCGATGCCAGTCTCCACCAGTCGCGCCCGGCATTCCGCCAGCGGGTCTTCGCTTGTCGCTTCGTCTATTTCCGGGCAGTTTAACGAAGGCAGGGACAAGCCTGTGCCCCGTTGGTCGATCAAGATGAGTTCGTGATCAAATCGCAGCGTCGAGCTGAGCAATTCTTCCAGAGACGCCGATGCCGCGACGCCCGGACCGCCTTCCAAATAAACGATCGGCGCATTGCGCTGATGTAGTATTGGTATTATCGCTATCCGTATCACAAATAGCTGCAACATCGGACTGTCCTCGCCTGCTGTGCGGTCTTCTGGCACATGCAGGAGCCCGCAGCTAACCGCATCGACCTTCTCATAGGCCATCCGGAGCACGATTTCTGGACAGTCGCTCACTTCGTAATGCGGACTGTTGTCCTGAGCGGAAGCCGGCAAAGTTGCCAACAGAGCGAGCATGATAAACAGCGCAAACAGATCGCGAGTCACGATGGGCTGCCCAAGGTCAGGATGCGCGGACCCGCTTCGGTGATGGCGATCGTGTGTTCAAAGTGGGCGGTCAATGAGCCATCTTTGGTTGCGACTGTCCAGCCATCGTCCAGCTCAATCAGTTCGGGCCTGCCAGCGATCAGCATGGGTTCTATGGCATACGTCATGCCGATCTGCAGGTCATGATCTTGCCACTGAAATTTGCTTTTGCGGCTGTGCCACCAGTTGGGCACCTGGGGCGCTTCGTGCATGGCGCGCCCAACGCCGTGCCCTGTATATTCCAGCGCCACGCTGTAGCCCATGCGCCCGGCTGTTTTGGCAGTTGCTCTGGCGACATCGCTGATGCGCTTGCCCAGCGTCGAAGCCGCTATGGCTGCTGCCAGCGCCGCCTCGGTGGCTTGCATGAGCCGCCGCGCCGCCCGCGACACTTGCCCGACCGCGTGTGTATAAGCCGCGTCGCCGATGAATCCGCGATAATTGCAGGCGAGATCGATGCCGATGATATCCCCTTCGCGCAGAATCCGCGACTCGGACGGGATGCCATGCACCAACTCGTGATTGATAGAGGCGGTGATGGTGGCGGGATAGGGCGGTCGCTCGCCTTGCACATAACCGAGGAAGCTGGGCTCTGCGCCATGGTCGCGCAGGATCGACTCGGCGATCGTATCCAGCGTCTTGGTGCTGACACCAGGCGCGACTGCCTGCCGTACCGCTTCGTGCGCTATGGCAACAATGCGGCCCGCCTCGCGCATGATCTCGATCTCTTCAGGCGTCTTGAGCACGGGCGCTGGTTGTTTTTCGGCAGATTGTACGAACATCAGGCTCGGTCCAGCGCGCGCTCAATTTCTGCCCAGACCGCTTCAATGCTTTGGTCGGCGTTGACCTTGCGCACGAGACCCTTGGCGGCAAAATAATCGATCAGCGGCTGTGTCGTCTCCAGAAAGGTATCAATGCGCTTGATGATGGCATCGGCGCTGGCATCATCGGGCCTGCGCTTCAGCGGCGCATCGTTGCCAGCCCGGGTCGCTTCCAGGCGCGGCGGAAATTGTCCACTTTCATCCGCCAGCCAGCTGAAATCGACATCTTCGATTTTGTAATAGCAATTGTAGCTGCTGCCATCTGCTGCCGTAACCCGCCCAAAGGCGCGTTTGAACGCGACATACAGGTCCAGCTCCAGCAGCAGCACCGCATCGACCTTCGCGCCATGCTGCGCCAGGTGCTTTTCCAGGAAAGCGGCTTGCACCTTGTTGCGCGGGTAACCATCCAGGATGACGCCATTGCGGGCATCGGGTTGTGCCAATCGGTCGGCGACAATGGCATTGGTGGTGTCGTCATCAATGAGGATGCCCGCCGCCATGAGGTCTTGCACTTTGCGAGCCAGCGCATCGCTGCGTGTGCGCATCGCCCGGAACAAGTCGCCGGTCGATACTTGCGGGATGCCAAAGCGCGTCTCGATTCGTTTGGCTTGCAAGCCTTTGCCAGCGCCCTGCACGCCCATCAATATCACATTCAAGCTCATAATATCGCTCACCCCCGCTCTCGTCCGCGAGCTGCGGACAAAAATAGAGCCGAGCATTCGCAGCGCCCGGCTCCAGGATCAGATAAACTCGTCCGCGACTAACGCATAAAGCCTTCGTAGTTGCGGATGACCAGCTGTGCTTCCAGCTGGCGCATGGTGTCGATTACAACGCCGACTACGATGATCAGGCCAGAGCCAGAAATCACCAGCCCGGCATTGATGACTGCGCCGCCCGCCGATGCTTCCAGCGGAAAAATGATGCGATTGACCAGATCGACCATGCCAGGGATGATGGCGATGACACCCAGGAAGAACGCGCCAACAAAGGTGATGCGTCGCGTCGTCGACTTGATGAAGTCTTCGGTGCGCTTGCCTGGTCGGATGCCCGGGATAAAGCCGCCATTGCGCTGCAGGGTCTCTGCCAAGTTTTGGTTGCCCACCATGACTTCTGCATAGAAGAAGGTGAAGCCAACCGTCATCAGGAAGAAAGTGCCCCAATACAGCAAACCCTGCTGGTTGCCGAAGGTCGTCTGGATGGTGTTGCCGACCACGCCCGGTGGAAACAGGCTGGCGATAATGGCGGGGAATGTGATGATCGACTGAGCGAAAATCAGCGGGATCATGCCGACCGGATTGACGCGCAGGGGGATGAAACTGTCTTGCTGGGCAAATTGTCGATTGCCGCGCACGCGCCGCCCATATTGAACCGGAATGCGGCGCACGCCTTCTTGAATCACCACCACAGCCAGCACGCTTAGCACCGTGATGACGATGAAGAGCGCCAGGTTGTAGAGCGTTCGGTCGGGCTGCTGCGTCAAAAGCTGGATCAGGTTCTGCGGGGCTTGCGCCACGATGCCAGCGAATATGATGATGGATATACCGTTGCCGATGCCCTGCTCGGTGATCAGTTCGCCCAGCCAGATGGCGAACATCGTGCCCGCCGTCATGGTCGTCAGCACAGATACCGTCAACAAAATATTGCTGCCGATGCCAAAGCCGAAGCCGGGGATAATCTCTGCGCCGGTGCCGGTCGCCAGGTTGAAAATGCTGATCTGACCCAGCGCCTGCAATACCGCCATGGGGATGGCCACATAATAGGTATAACGCTGGATCTTCTCTTGGCCGCCCGGCTCGCGTTGGATTCGCTCCAGCGCCGGCACGATTGGCACCAACAGCTGGAAGATGATAGAAGCGGTGATGTAGGGATAAACGCCGTTGGCAATGACGCTGAAGTTGGCGACCGCTCCGCCCGAAAGCAGGTTCATCACCTGGATCAGGTTGCCGGCGCTGCTGCCGCTCTCAAAGACCTGCCGCAGCACATTCCGATCGACACCCACCACCGGCACATGCGCGGCGAATTGGTAGACGATCAGAATAAAGGTGGTAAACAGCAGCTTGTTACGCACATCTGGCAAGCGCCAAGCGTTACGCAATGCTTGAATCATCAGACCTTGTCCTCATCACTCCTGCGCCGCGGGCAGACTATGCCTGGTCAGCCTCGCCATACAGCCGCTGCAGATCGACCTTGCGCAGCCGTTTGACCGTTGCGCGCGCGCCAGTAACTTTCAATGCATGGGCATGGGCAGCGCCGCCGGCCGCTTCGATCTTGGCTGCCGCGCTCTTGGTGAACTTGTTGGCGTGCACTTCCAGCTTCTTGGCCAGCTCGCCACGGCCCAGCACCTTGATGGGCTTTTCGGCGTCGCGCACCAGTCCAGCCGCTACCAGCGCAGCGCCATTGACCACAGCGCCATCGTCAAAGCGCGCTTCCAGCATGTCGACATTCACTTCTTGGAAGACAATGCCGAAGATATTGGTGAAGCCACGTTTGAATGGCAGGCGTCGCACCATGGGCAGCTGGCCACCTTCAAAGTACGGACCCTTGCCGCCACCACTGCGCGCGCCTTGTCCCTTGTGGCCGCGTCCGGCTGTCTTGCCTTGACCAGCGGAGATGCCACGGCCGACGCGTCTGCGTCTGCGCTTGCTGCCTTTGTCGGGCTTCAAATCATGCAATTTCATGCCTCTACCTCTTCTACCGTCACCAAATGGCTGACCTTGGCGATCATGCCACGGATTTGGGGCGCATCGCCGATGAGCACCGACTGACGAATCCGCCGCAAGCCCAGCGATTTGACGGTCGCTTTCTGGCGACTGTTATAGCCGATCGGGCTTTTGAGCAAGGTGACTTTCAGCAGCTTTCCAGCGCGCTCAGGCATTGTCGGCTCCTTCACGGCGACGCTCCCAAAATGGCGCGACTTCGTGAGGACGTTTGCCACGCATCTCGGCGATCCGCGCGGCGCTGCGCAACTGCTTAAGCGCATCCAGGGTCGCCATCGTCACATTCAACAAGTTGGCGCTGCCCTGGCTCTTGGTCAGGATGTTGCGAACGCCGACCACCTCCAGCACAGCACGAACGCCACCGCCGGCGATGACACCGGTGCCTGGCGCAGCTGGCTTCAAGAGCACACGGGCCCCGCCATGACGACCGGTCACGGTGTAGGGGATGGTCGTGCCCGACAGGGAGACTGTTTCTATGTTGCGACGCGCCCGCTCCGATGCTTTGCGGATGCTGTCGGGCACGGCGCGCGCCTTGCCAATCCCGATGCCGACTCGGCCTTTGCTGTCGCCGACAACGACCACGGTGCGAAAGGCGAAACGCCGTCCGCCCTTGATTACTTTTGCCACGCGGCGGATATCCACCACGCGCTCGTCAAATTCGTCGCGCTCTTCGTCTCGGCCGCGACGCGAATCTCGCCTTCTGCGATCTGCCATATGCCAACTCCCGCCTAAACTTGCAGTCCGGCTTCGCGGGCAGCCTGCGCAATCGCCGCCACCCGTCCGGTGTAGGTAAATCCGCCGCGGTCAAAGACGACCGTGCTGATGCCAGCCGCCTGGGCGCGCTCGGCAACTTTCTGCCCAACCAGCTTTGCAGCTTCCAGCTTGCTGCTTTCACCCAGCTGCGGCGCCAGTTCGCGGTCGATGGTCGAACATGCGACCAGGGTGCGTCCCGCGACATCGTCAATGACCTGCACGAAGATGTTGCGGTTGCTGCGATAGACGCTCATGCGTGGACGCACAGCTGTGCCAGAGATTCGTCTGCGCACGCGCCGATGCCGTCTCTTGCGCGCCAAAACTTTTCTGCGACCAATGATATCTGCCATCGTTCCAATTCCTCGTTTCGCGCTTGGCTAGCGTTTGCCAGCTTTGCCAGCTTTGCGACGCACATATTCGCCCAAATAGCGCACGCCCTTGCCCTTGTACGGCTCCCCCCGCCCCCCCCCACCGACACCCCCCCCCCCCCGCCCCCCCCCTGCCCCTGGGCCGGCCGGGGCGGTCCCCAGCCACGGATATCCGCCGCGACCTGCCCGACCACCTGCTTGTCGATTCCGTCGACATGAATGATGGCGCCACGCGAATCTTTCGGCACATCGAACGTGATATCGGCCGGTGGCTCTACGATGACCTCGTGCGAATGACCCAGTCGCAACTGCAGGCTGCTTCCTCGCAGAGTCGCCTGATAGCCGACGCCCTGGATCTGCAGGGTCTTGCGATAGCCCTTGGAAACGCCCTCTACCATATTCGCCAGCAGTGCGCGTGTCAAGCCGTGCAGCGCCTTGTGATGCCGCTGGTCGGACGGACGATCGACAACGATGCTGCCATTTTCCTGGCGAATGGCCATTTCGGGGTTGAAGTCGCGGCTCAGTTTTCCTTTCGGTCCGCTGATCGTGACGCTGTTGCGGTCGATGCTGACGCTGACTTTGTCTGGCAGCGCGACCGGCTGCTTGCCTACGCGTGACATTGCGCTTCCCTTTCTGTCACCAGATGTAGCAGAGCACTTCGCCACCGACGCCATCTCGCCGCGCCTGCTGCGCTGTCATCACGCCCTTGGGTGTGGTGACGATGGCGATGCCCGTGCCGCTGAGCACAATGGGCAGCTCGCGCCGCTTGCGATAAACGCGCCGCCCCGGCTTGCTGATGCGTCGCAGTTGCGTGATGACCGGCTGCCGATCGCGCCGACTGCCGATGTATTTGAGTTGAACATGGATCAATGGCACCGGACTCTCGTCACCGATGCTGAAATCGTGGATGTAGCCCTCTTCCTTGAGGATGCGGGCGATCTCCACCTTGATTTTCGATTTGGGCACGATAACTTCGGGCTTGCCACGGACCAAGGCGTTGCGGATGCGCGTCAGCATATCGGCAATTGGATCATTGGTTACATTAGACACAATAATCGCCTCCCTACCAGCTCGCCTTGACAACGCCGGGAATCTCGCCTTCCAGCGCCATTTCGCGGAAGCAGATGCGACACAAGCCAAAGCGCCGGATATAGGCGCGCGGACGCCCACAGACCTTGCAGCGGTTGCGCACACGAACCGGGTACTTGCGCCGCTCTTCCCGATATTGCATACATTTCTTCGCCATATATTCCCCTCTAATTCCCCTGGAAAGGCATGCCGAGCAACGCCAGCAAACGCCGCCCTTCCTCGTCAGTCCTGGCGGTGGTCACGATGGAGATTTCCATCCCGCGCACCTTGTCGATCTTGTCGAAGTCGATCTCTGGGAAGACCAGCTGCTCGCGCAAGCCGACCGTGAAGTTGCCGCGGCCGTCCAGTTTCGAGGGCACACCCCGAAAGTCGCGGATGCGTGGCAGCGCGATATTGACCAGCCGGTCGTACAGCGCCCACATGCGTTCGCGGCGCAGTGTAACCTTGGCGCCGATCGCCCTGCCTTCGCGCAGCTTGTAAGTGGCGATGCTCTTCTTGGCGCGCGTCACCACTGGCTGCTGCCCAGTGATCGCCATTAGGTCTTGCACAGCGCCATCCAGCGAACGCGGCTCGTCGATAGCCTCGCCAACACCGATATTCAACGTGATCTTGCTGATGGTCGGCACCTGCATGCGGTTGGTATAGCCGAACTCTTGCGTCAAGGTCGGCACGACTTCTTCAATATAGCGGGTGTACATGCGGTTTTCCATAATTCACCTCGCCCTGGCTACTCGATGTTGCTGTCGCATTTTTTGCAATAGCGCGTCTTCATGCCATCGTCCGTCATGCGATAACCGATGCGCGCGCGCTGGTCGCAGTTTGCGCAGACCAGCATCACATTCGACAAGTGCAGCGGCGCTTCAAAGTCCATGATCTGGGCGGGGATTTGTTGTCCACCCGGGCCGGGCCGCGCCTTGCGATGCCGCTTCAAGATATTGACGCCATTGACGATGACGCGGTCTTTCCTCACTAGTACACGGACGACCTCGCCACGCAAGCCCTTGTCTCTGCCGGCGATGACCTCGACCGTGTCTCCCTGCTGCACTCGTTGCATTTGTCTGTCCTCTGTTACAAAGTCTCGGGCGCAAGCGAGACGATCTTCATGAATCCCTTGTCGCGCAGCTCGCGCGCCACAGGACCAAAGACTCGCGTCCCGCGCGGATTCTCCAGGTCTTCCGCCAGCACCACGGCTGCATTGTCATCGAAGCGGATGGTCGATCCATCGGCGCGGCGATATTCCTTGTGCGTGCGCACGATGACTGCGCGCACCAGTTCGCCTTTCTTGACAGCGCCGCTGGTGGATGCCGACTTGACCGTCGCAACCACAATATCGCCAACATGGCCGTATTTGACTCGCGAGCCACCTATGACGCGGATGACCAAGATCTCCTGCGCGCCGCTGTTGTCGGCGACCTTCATTCGCGATTCCGTCTGAATCATGTGTATGCTCTCTCCGTTCTCGCGGCGTATCTGCGCCCGGCTCAGCTGCCCAGTTCGGGCGGGGCTTCCAGCACGGTTTCGACCACCCAGCGTTTGCGCTTGCTGATAGGCCGGCTCTGCACGATTCGCACCAGCGCGCCAATACCAGCGCCGGTCTCGTCATGCGCCATCACTTTTTTTGTGGAGGTGACGACCTTGTGATACACCGGGTGCATCTTGCGGTTTTCAATAGCGACGACCACCGTCTTTTGCATCTTGTCGCTGACAACCGTGCCCACCAGGCGCTTGCGATTATTCGGCATTGCTTCCCCCTTGCCCAAGCAGTTCCGCGGCCAGCTCCCGCTCGCGCAGGGCGGTTTTCAGTCGGGCGATATCGCGCCGGGCTTTGCGGAACAACGTGGTATCTTTTAATTCGCCCGATGCCTGCTGGATACGGTAGGTATACATCTCCACCTTCAAGTCTTCGATTCGGTCGAGGATGGCATCGTTGGATAATTCGCGGATTTCGTCGATATACATCAGCTAACCTCCCGGCCAGAGATGGGATCAAAGCGCTTGACGAACTTGGTCTTGATCGGCAGCTTGTGCGCGGCGAGTCGCAGCGCTTCTCGGGCGTCGTCTTCGGGCACGCCACTCATCTCAAACAAGATGCGACCCGGCTTGACCACGCAGACCCATTTTTCGACCGAGCCTTTGCCCTTGCCCATGCGGGTTTCGGCGGCTTTCTGCGTGACAGGCTTGTCGGGGAAGATACGGATCCAGACTTTGCCACGCCGACGGATATAGCGCACCATGGCGCGGCGGCAGGCTTCGATTTGGCGGCTGGTCACCCAACTGGGCTCCAGCGCTTGCAAGCCATAATCGCCAAATTGCACGACAGCGCCACGTCGGGCTTTGCCGCGCATGCGACCGCGCATCTGTTTGTTGTACTTTCTGCGTTTCGGCATCAGCATTGTTGCTGCTCCCCTCGCTTTTCCCAAGCGCTAGTTGCGGCGGCGTCTGCCATCGGGTTGGCTGCTGCGTTGTGCGCCCGTGCTAAATGGGTCTTCGCCCGGCAGGATGTCGCCCTTGTAAATCCAGACTTTGACGCCGATCTGCCCGAAAGTCGTCAGCGCTTCGGAAAAGCCATAATCAATATCGGCGCGCAAGGTGTTGCGGGGCACGCGCCCGTCAAAGAGCCATTCGCGCCGCGCCATGTCCGAGCCGCCCAACCGTCCGCTGACTTCGATGCGGATGCCGCCAGCGCCTTGGCGCATCGCTTGCATGATCGCGCGCTTCATCGCTCGGCTATGTCCAATGCGCCGCACCAATTGGCTGGCCACATTATCCGCCACCAGCTTGGCATCCAGGTCGGGCTTGTCGATCTCGCTGACCTCGACTTTGACGGTCTTGCCGGTCATGTCTTGCAATTGCTGGCGCATTTCTTTGACCGCCTCGCCCTTGCGCCCGATGATCAGCCCGGGACGCACGGTATTGATGGTAATAATGACCAGATTGGGCTGGCGTTCGATCTCAATGCGAGAAACGCCGGCGCGCGTCGTCTTCTTGCGGATGAACTTGCGAATCTGCCGGTCTTCCATCAGCAAGTTGACGAAACGATCGCCCTCTGCATACCAGCGGGCATCCCATTCGCGGATTACCTTAAGACGAAAGCCTTTTGGATGAACCTTACGACCCATTAGTCTTCTTCCTCTCGTTCTGCCACTATCACCCACAGGTGCGCTGTGCGTTTCAAACGCGGCTTGTAGCGACCGCGCGCTCCAGCCTTGAAGCGCTTCAATGTCGGACCATCGCCGGCGTAAATCTGCGAAACATACAGCTCTTCGCGGTTTAGGTCGAAGTTGTTAACTGCGTTGGCCATCGCCGAGTGTAGCGTTTTGCTGACGAAATCCGAACCCTTTTGGGGCATGAACTTCAGCACAACCAGCGCTTCTTCGGCATCCATCCCGCGCACTTTGTCGCAGACCAGCCGCAGCTTTTGTGGCGATATCGGCAGATAGCGGGTAATCGCTCGTACTTCCATCTCAATCGTCCCTATCGTCTGCTATCGATGATATGCCCGCGGAAGGTGCGCGTGGGCGCGAATTCGCCCAGCTTGTGCCCCACCATGTTCTCGGTGATATAGATGGGCACATGACGCCGCCCGTCGTGCACAGCAATGGTATGCCCCACCATCTGCGGGAAGATGGTGCTGGCGCGGCTCCAGGTGCGGATGACTACCTTTTTGTTTTGCCGGTTGAGTCGTTCGACCTTTTCCAGCAATTTGGGCTGGATGAAATAGCCCTTTTTGAGTGAGCGTGACATTGCGCTGCCTCCTGATTAGCGGCGCTTGCCGCGGCGGCGAATAATGAAACGGCTGGTGCGTTTGTTGCGGCGCGTGCGCACACCCAGCGCTTTTTTGCCCCAGGGCGTCTTGGGCGCTGCCATGCCGATGCCGGTTTTGCCCTCGCCGCCGCCATGGGGATGACTGGCGGGGTCCATCGCCGTACCGCGAACGGTCGGACGCCAGCCCAGCCAGCGTTTGCGGCCAGCCTTGCCCAGCTTGACATTGCCATGTTCGGCATTGCCCACCTGCCCGATGGTGGCGCGGCAGCTGCCCAGGATCATGCGCATCTCGCCACTGGGCAGGCGCAAGGTCACATACTTGCCTTCGGCCGCCAAGATTTGCGCCGAGGTGCCGGCGCTACGAGCGATCTGCGCGCCTTTGCCTGGACGCATTTCGATATTGTGCACGACTGTGCCCAGCGGGATGTCCTTGAGCGCGCGGCTGTTGCCAGGGCGCAGGGCGCTCATCTCGCCATTGCCGACTGTATCGCCGACCGACAGTCCCATCGGCGCGATGATATAGCTCTTCACGCCATCTTCGTATTGCAGCAGGGCGATGCGAGCCGATCGGTTGGGGTCGTATTCAATGGCGATGACCTCGGCGCGGCAGTCTTCTTTGTCGCGTTTGAAGTCGACCAGCCGATAGCGCCGCTTGTGTCCGCCGCCACGATGCCGGACTGTGATGCGTCCGGTATTGTTGCGACCGCCCGTCTTGCGCAGCGCGCGCGTCAACGAAGGCTCGGGCTTGCTCTTGGTGATCTCCTCGAAGGAGAAGCCGGTCATGTCGCGGCGACCGGGCGATGTGGGTTTGTATACCTTGATGGGCATCGCTCATGCTCCCCTAGACATTAAATAGCTCAATCGTCACGCCCTCTTCCAGCGTGACGACTGCTTTTTTCCATTGACGCGAGCGGATGTAGGAATTAGGTCCGCGACGTCCGCGCTTGGCCGGCATCACCATGGTATTGACTTTGATGACTTGGCCCTCCAGATCAAAGATTTCTTCGACAGCTTCCTTGACTTGGATCTTGTTGGCTTTGCCGTCCACCTCAAAGACATACTTGTTCTGCGATTCCGCAATCAAGGTCGACTTTTCAGTGATGACCGGGCGGCGGATGATGTCGTAAATATGCAGCTCGGCCATATTATTTTCCCTTGCCCCACAGACTGGTAATGACATCCAGCGATGCCAGCGGCATGATGACCTTGTCGTACTTCAGCAAGTCGCGAACATTCAAGTAATTGACGACGATGCTGTGCGCGTTCGCCAGGTTACTGACACTCTTGCGCACGGCTTTCTGCTCTGCCGTCACTACAATCAACGCCGACTGCTCGCCGACCAGCGATTCGATCAGGTGGCGCATCGCCTTCGTCTTTGGCGCGTCCATCGCCAGCTCGTCCAACAGCACCAACTGCTCATCGCGAACCAAGGCGCTCAACGTAGAGCGGATGGCGCCCTGGCGCATTTTGCGCGGCATCTTCTTCGTATAATCGCGCGGTTTGGGGCCGTGTGCCAAGCCGCCACCGACAAAGATGGGCGCGCTTTGAGCGCCATGACGCGCCCGGCCTGTGCCCTTTTGCCGATACCACTTGCCGCCAGTCGCGCGGATCTGTCCGCGGGAGCGCGTATTGTGCGTGCCTTGGCGGGCATTGGCCATCTGACGTACGAATGCCTGGTGCATCAAGCCCACATTGATCTTGGCTTCAAAGACATCGGGCGGCAGCTCGACCTGCGAGACTTCTTGCCCGTCGCTGTTCAAAACTGGAAACTGCATTGCCGTAACTCCTGTATGCTGCGCTGCTGGCTCAGGCGCGCTTATTGGCGGGCTTGATTATGACGATGCTGCCCTTGGCGCCGGGCACAGACCCTTTGACTGCCAACAGGTTTTTCTCGGCATCGACGACCACCAGCGGCAGATTCTGCACCGTGACGCGGTCATTGCCCATGCGTCCGGCCATCTTTTTGCCTTTGAGTGTGCGGCCGGGGGTCGCGCACATGCCGATAGAACCGGGCGAGCGCATGCGGTCAGATTGACCGTGCGTCTTGGGGCCCCGCGCGAAGCCGTGCCGCTTGATCGTGCCGGCATGCCCGCGCCCTTTGCTCGTGCCGATGACATCAACCATATCGCCGCGCTCAAAGACGGCAACCGTGATCTCTTGCCCTTCTTCGACTTCAATACCGGCGCCGTCCGCCAGGCGAAATTCGCGCAGGTGGCGCAGCGCCGGCAAGTCCGACTTCTGCAGGTGTCCCAGCTGTCCCTTGGTCAGATTCTTGGGCTTGGTTTCACTAAAGCCCAACTGCACCGAAACATAGCCATCGCGCGCCTGATTGCGCACTTGAGTCACATAACAGGGACCAGCCTGGATCACCGTCACAGGAATGACCGTGCCTTGCTCGTCAAAGACCTGGGTCATGCCCACTTTTTTGCCAATCATGCCTTTCATGAGCGTAGCCTCCGCTCGGGCGCTGGTGTTTGAGTTGATCACTATGCTGCCCGAATCCTGTCCTGGCGACGGCGCTGAGCCGCCCCTAAATCTTGATTTCAATATCGACGCCAGCTGGCAGGTTCAGCCGCATCAGCGTGTCGATGGTCTTGCTGTCCGGGTCGAGCACATCGATTAGGCGCTTGTGCGTGCGCACCTCAAAGTGCTCTTGCGAATCTTTGTCAATGAATGGCGAGCGCCGCACGGTGAACCGCTCTATGCGTGTGGGCAGCGGCACGGGCCCCACAACTCGCGAGCCTGTGCGTTCTGCTGTGTCCACGATGCGCACCGCCGACTGGTCGAGCACGCGATGGTCATAGGCTTTCAATCGAATACGGATTTTGTTTTTTGCCATGCCCCAACCTTTGGCTGTGTGTGGCGCGGGCGGCAACCTCGCAAGGAAGCCCCACCCACGCCCCAGACAGACCTATTCAAGTATCTCGGTGATGCGCCCGGCGCCGACGGTCAAACCGCCCTCGCGGATGGCGAAAGACGAACCGCGCTCCAGCGCAACCGGCGTGATCAACTCCACATCCAGGTTGACATTGTCGCCCGGCATGACCATCTCGACGCCGTCGGGCAGGGTGATGGTGCCAGTGACATCCATGGTGCGGATGTAAAATTGCGGACGGTAGCCGGTGAAGAAGGCTTTGTGACGCCCGCCTTCATCTCGGCGCAGAACATAGACCTCGCACTTGAACTTCTTGTGCGGGGTGATGCTGCCGACCTTGGCGATAACCATGCCGCGTTGCACATCGGTGCGCGCCACGCCACGCAGCAAGATGCCAGCGTTGTCGCCAGCCTGCGCCTGGTCCAGCTCTTTGTTGAACATTTCGATGCCGGTGACGACAGTCTGGCGGATCTCGTCGCGCAAACCGACGATATCTACTTCCGTGCCCTTCAACAGCGTGCCGCGGGCGACGCTGCCCGTGACGACCGTGCCGCGCCCTTTGATGGAGAAGACATCTTCAATCGCCATCATGAAAGGCTTGTCGACATCGCGCACCGGCGTGGGGATCCACGCATCGACCGCCTCCATGAGCTCGACGATCGAGGCGTACTCGGGCGCGTCGGCGTCCGTGCTGTCGCATTCTTCCGCAGCCAACGCCGAGCCTTTGATGATGGGCGTATCGGGGTCGAAGTCGTAGCCTTCCAGCAGCTCTGCCAATTCCATTTCGACCAGCTCAATGAGTTCTTCGTCATCCATCTGGTCGGTCTTGTTGAGGTAGACGACCATGGCCGGCACCTCAACTTGCTTCGCCAGCAGGACATGCTCGCGGGTCTGCGGCATGGGACCGTCTGGCGCGCTGACGACGAGGATGGCGCCATCCATCTGCGCCGCGCCGGTGATCATGTTTTTGATGTAATCGCGGTGGCCCGGGCAGTCGACATGCGCGTAGTGTCGATTGTCGGTTTCGTACTCGACATGACGGATATTGATCGTGATGCCGCGGGCGCGTTCTTCCGGCGCATTGTCGATGTCGCCGTATTCACGCATTTGCGCTTGCCCCTTCAACGCCAGGACCTTGGTGATCGCGGCGGTCAGGGTCGTCTTGCCATGATCGACATGGCCGATCGTGCCGATATTTACATGTGGTTTGCTGCGTTCGAACTTACCCTTTGCCATCGGTCTCTACCTCTTGTGCACTCCTCGACTCGAATAGTGAGATTACGAACGAAATTGGCGGCTGAGCGTGCCCAACCCCCTACCCTAGCGCGCCCCGGATTTCACCAACTCGGCAATACCGCTTGGCGCGATCGTGTAGGAATCGAACTCCATGCTAAAGTTGCCACGACCCTGGGTGTTATTGCGCAGGTCGTTGGCATAACCGAACATCTCGCCCAGCGGCACTTGCGACTTGATGACCGAGATGCCTTCGCTGTGCGGCTCCATGCCGGTGATAACGCCGCGCCGCGCCGAGATATCGCCAACCACCGCGCCGGTGTAGCCATCGGGGACGACCACCTCCACACGCATCGACGGCTCCAGGATGACTGGCGCGCCCTTCTGGATGCCTTCTTTCAGGCACATCGAGCCAGCGATGGTAAAGGCGATTTCGCTGGAATCCACTTCGTGAAAGGCGCCATCGACCAACGAAGCCTTGATGCCAACAACGGGATAACCCGCGATGACACCCCCCTGCATCGCCTGGCTAACGCCTTTTCGGACCGCCGGGACAAATTCCTTGGGAATGCTGCCGCCGCGGATGGCATCTACAAAATAGAGCTCGCCCTTGGCTTCGTCTTTTTCTTCGTCTGGCAGCGGCTCGAAGCGAATCGTACAGCGCGCATATTGCCCGGCGCCACCGGTCTGGCGGCGGAAAGTGGTATCGACTTCAGCCATGCGCGTGATGGTCTCGCGGTAGGCGACTCTTGGTCTTCCCACGCGCGCTTCCACGCCATATTCCCGCATCAGGCGGTCTACCAGCACCTCCAGGTGCAGCTCGCCCATGCCTTTGATTTTTGTCTGCCCCAACTGGTCATCGACCTCGATTTGGAAAGTGGGGTCTTCTTCCGCCAGTTTGCGCAAGCCGATGCCCATTTTGTCTTGATCGGCTTTGGTATTGGGCTCGATGGCCACCTCGACCACCGGCGCGGGGAAAGTGATATTTTCCAGCAGGATGGGGCTGGTGGGTGCGCAGAGCGTATCGCCAGTGAACGTCTCTTTCATGCCGATGACGGCAGCGATATCACCCGCGTGCACTTCTTTGACATCTTCGCGGCGGTCGGCAAACATACGCACGATTCGTCCAATTCGCTCGCGGCGGCCGTTGGCCGGATTGATAACCATCGTCCCGGCTTTTAGCACGCCCGAATAGACGCGAGTGAATGCCAGCCGTCCGTACTGATCGGACACGATTTTGAAGACCAGCGCCGCCAGCGGATCGTTGTCGTTGGCGCGGCGCAGCAGCTCCGAGCCATCTTTGGGATGCTCGCCCGTGATCGGCGGGATATCCAGCGGCGAAGGCAACAGCGCCACCACCATATTCAGCAGCGCCTGCACGCCCTTGTTCTTCAGCGCAGCGCCACACATAACCGGGTGCAGCGCGCCGGAGATCGTGCCAGCACGCAGCGCGCCCAGGATTTCCTCATCGCTGATTTCTTCTTCTTCGAGGAACTTCATCGTCAGGTATTCGTCGTTTTCGACGATCTTTTCGATCATCTCTTCGCGGCGCGTCTCCGCCATTTCTCGATGGCTCTCGGGGATGGTGTGATAGCGGATATCGGTGCCTTCGTCGTTGCCGTAGGTGATCAACTCCATATTGAGCAGATCGATGATGCCTTCGAAGTTCTCGCCGCTGCCATAAGGCGCCTGGATGACGACTGGGTTGGCATTGAGTCGGTCGATCATCATAGTGACGCAGCGGTCAAAGTCCGCGCCGATGCGGTCCATCTTATTGACGAAGCACAAACGCGGCACATTGTAGTCCGATGCCTGCCGCCAGACTGTTTCCGACTGCGGCTCGACGCCAGCCACGCTGTCAAAGACGGTGATTCCGCCATCCAGCACGCGCAGGCTGCGCTGCACCTCGGCTGTGAAATCGACATGACCGGGCGTATCGATGATGTTGATCTGATGATCATCCCAGCCAGCCGTCACCGCCGCCGATGTGATGGTGATGCCGCGTTCGCGCTCCTGCTCCATATAGTCGGTGGTAGCAGAGCCTTCGTGCGTCTCGCCGATCTTGTGCACCA
This sequence comes from Chloroflexi bacterium bin20, assembly GCA_002238485.1. Lineage (GTDB taxonomy): Bacteria > Chloroflexota > Anaerolineae > Aggregatilineales > Phototrophicaceae > UBA6055. The sequence continues at coordinate 102,266 of MPMG01000004.1, forward strand.
TGCCCGTGTAATAGAGCACACGCTCGGTCACAGTGGTCTTGCCGGCGTCAATATGCGCGATGATGCCGATATTGCGCACTTTGTCGAGTTCAAAACTTGGGTTAAGCGTTGTCATCTCTCGTCCAGTTCCCGCGAGCAGCTGCTGCAGGTTCGTTCTAGGGTCTAGCGAAAATGGGCGAAGGCGCGATTCGCCTCTGCCATGCGATGGGTTTCGTCTTTGCGGCGGACCGCATTGCCCTGATTGTTATAGGCATCCAACAACTCGTTTGTGAGCTTTTCGGCCATGCTTCTGCCGCTGCGTGTGCGGGCAAACATGATCAGCCAGCGCATCGCCAACGTGATTCCGCGCTCGTGCGAAACATCGATAGGCACTTGATAAGTCGAGCCGCCGACGCGCTTAGGCTTGACTTCTACAGCCGGCGCGACATTGCGAATGGCTATCTCGAATACTTCCACTGGGTCTTTCTTGGCGCGCTCTTCCATGCGGTCGAATGCGTCATACATGATGCGAGTTGCCGTGCTCTTTTTGCCGCCGTGCATCATACGATTGATGAACATGGCCACATGCAGATTGCCATATTTGGCATCGGGCGGCGGAATGCGTTTGGGCGGACGGTTTCTTCTGGGCATTTCTAGCTTCTCCCGCTTACCTGGGACGTTTCGTCCCATATTTGCTGCGTCGCTGACCGCGCCCTTCGACGCCGTTGGTATCCAGGCTGCCGCGCACGATGTGATAACGAACGCCGGGCAGATCTTTGACACGACCACCACGCACCAGCACCACGCTGTGCTCTTGCAGGTTGTGCCCTTCGCCGCCGATATAGGCAGAAACTTCAATGCCGTTGGTCAGACGCACGCGAGCAACCTTGCGCAGAGCCGAATTGGGTTTCTTGGGCGTCATCGTCTTGACCTGCGTGCAGACACCGCGCTTTTGTGGCGCGCCTTTCTGCTGACGCGCCCGGCGGTTCTTCAAGGCGTTAAAGGTATATTGCAGGGCCGGCGCCTTGTTCTTCTTGCTCTTGGACTTGCGACCTTTGCGCACCAACTGATTGATGGTCGGCATACGCTACTCCGTAATTTCTATCGTCTGCTTTTTCAGCGCTTAGACAAACAAACAGGCGCACTTGGACGCCTATCTATCTGTTTCATTGGCGAGATGCCCCGCCTTTGCCGGGCTCTTTCGCCACAATTGCTCAATTCAACCAGCCTTGCCTCATGCGTGGAGGATGCTGGCCGTGAGTGTGAAGGCGGATGCTAGCAGGGGCGATATAGCCTGTCAAGGCACGAATTCGCCCCGTTCTTGAATTGCCTGCGTCAAGACGATCAGACGCCGCGGAAGAGCTCGCGCACAATGATATTGCGCTGTATTTCGCTGGTGCCTTCGTATATTTGGAAGATCTTTACATCGCGCAGCAACTTCTCGACCGGGTATTCTTTCATATAGCCATAACCCCCAAAGACCTGCACAGCATCGACCGCCGCCTGAGTCGCCATGTCCGCGGCGAAAGCTTTGGCATAGGCGGGCATGCGCGGATTGCGGATGCCATTATCGACTTGCCAAGCCGATTGCCAGGTCAGCAAACGCGAGGCTTCGTAATGTATCGCCATGTCAGCGATTTTGTGTCCGACCGCCTGATGTTGATAAATAGGCACGCCAAAGGCTTCGCGCTCGGCAGCATATTTGACGCTCTCTTCCAATGCGCGGCGCTGCAAACCGGTGGCTGCCGCCGCCACGCCCGGGCGACTATGATCAAAGACCTGCATGGCAATGTAGAAGCCCTGACCGACGCCGCCGACAATATTCTCTTCAGGCACTTCGACATCCTCGAAGACCAGTTCCGCTGTATCCGATGCCCGCTGACCCAGCTTGTCGAACTTCTTGCCGACGCTGAGACCGGGCGTTTCACGGTCGATGATGAAACAGGTCATGCCACGATGCCCCGCGCCAGGATCGGTCTTGGCGAATATGGTGTAGAAATTGGCATGACTGGCATTGGTGATGAAGGTCTTGCTGCCGTTGATGATATAGGCTGCGCCACGCTTATCGGCGCGCGTTTCTATGCCGACAACATTGGAGCCTGCGTTGGCTTCTGTAACGCCATAGGCCGCGAATTCTCCTTGATCATTGATGCGCTCGCCCATCCAATAGGCTTTTTGCGCATCGCTGCCCGCCAGCAAAATCGGCAGCAATGCCAATGAATTCAAGCCCAGGCTGGAGCTGATACCGGTGCAGCCATAAGCCAGTTCTTCTGTCACAAGGACTTCTTCAAATGCGCTGGCGCCGACCCCGCCATAGTCTTCGGGGATGAGCATATTGACGATGCCCAGCTCGCGGGCTTTATGAAAGATATCGGCGGGGAAGGTGGCATGTTCGTCGTATTCCGCCGCTACCGGGATGATATTGTCGGCCGTGAACTCGCGCGCCATGCGCACTAGCATTTCCTGCTCTTCATTCAGGTTGAATTGCGGTCCTGCCATGCCGTCCATCTGTCCCGCCTTCCTCGCCAATTGCCAACAGCCAATCTAGCACGGATTCGCGTCAGCCGCCAGATGCGCCCAAGAGGGAATGTCTATATTCCTGGATACAACTTTTTCGTCATGCTTGACACAAGGTCAATTCACCACAGAGACACAGAGAGCACAGAGAATCTCTTGTGTCCCAAATCCACGCTAATCGCCCCGGGAGTGGCGAATTCCGTGTACCTGGTGTTTCTCCATCCCCGACCGACTCGTTTGTTCGCAACGACATCTGTTGGAATTGCATCAATATTGCGCTGCCTGCTGTACATAGGACAAAAATGGGGTATACTATGCTTATGCAGTTGACAGAGGCCGGGTTGGGACGGCGGATGTCGGTGGCCACAGCAAGGGAGCGAACCAGATTCGACGTTGGTGGCTGAAAGCGCACTGCAAGCCGTGGCGCCACAACACGCAAAACTGGCAACGCACATAGGTGCAAAACCCAACTTCCAACCCCTCCCAATGGTTGCTTAGGCAACCGGGATAAGGGTGTAGGGACCAAAAGTTCCCTACCGCTCCTGCGAGATCGTCTCCTGGCACGATCTGCAACGAGTGTCATAAAAAGCCCGGGCGCCCACCGCTTATGCCGATAACGCGGTGCCAAGTCCAATCGGCTAGCGCACAGCAAACCGCGCCCACTGGGGATGCCGCGCGCGAAGACTAACAGCGGGCTAAGCTTGTAGATGTGCGCCTTTCGAAACCAGCGGACCCGGGGGGCAGGTCCCCGGCGCTTCCACTCCTATAGAGCCGTCTCGCGCTGTTGTGGGGCGGCTTTTGTTTTCTGGGCTATACTTCGCTATATGAAGTCGCCACACAGGCTTTTTGGAGGCATTTGCTTGCTGTTGATGCTGCTCTTGACGAGTTGCACCGCCTCTGCCATGGAATTGACCGCCACAGCCGAACAGAGCATGGATGAAACAGAAGTCGCGCAGTTGCGCGCCACCGGCACTGTTGTGCGCGCCCGTATGCAAACCACGCTGGACTATGCGAATTCTCGCCTGACCGAAGCAGCCGAGGCGCAAGATTTTTTGCGCTATAGCCTGATCAGCCTGGGCACGGAAAGCGCCTGGCTGGGCACCGCGATTCGGCAGCTGAGCGAAGTCGGCGAACAAGCCACAGCCACAGCCCAGCCAGCAGACATCGGCACAGATCGCGATCCTGCCGCGACGCTGCCGCCTGCTGTCATCGTAACGCCGCCAGCCGCACAAAGATCCGGGCCGCGCTTGGAAAATGTGGTTATGGCATCGGGCGTAGACAGCCGCGATTGCGCGATCGATACGAACCCGCTTTTTACTCCTGCCAGCAGCCGAATCTATGTGGTGGCGCAGGCCTATGATGTATCGGCTGGCGCAACGATCTCGTCTGTCTGGCGCCGGCAGGGAAGCGAAGTCGCCAATTTCAGTTTTCAGCCGCGCAACAATATCAATGGCAACTGCATCTGGTTCTTCATCGACCAGAGCGATGCGCAATTCACTGTCGGCGTGTGGAGCGTGGAAATCGCTGTCGATGACATCCGCAGCGCTCCACCGCTGACATTCCAGATCGTGTCAGAGTGAGCCGTCCACCGTCTGTATCCGCGGCGCTTTTTGTGCTATGGTAAGGTAGGAATCGGTGGCGATGCTTGGCGCTGTTCTTCTGCCAGACGATCGCTGCCTGCGGCATGGTAAGGGACAGGCAAGATGGCAATCGTTACCCGCTGGGACAACAAGCAAAAGTCAGCAATTATCCTCGAATTCGAGTCGGAATGGACGCGGGCCGATCTGGAAGCGGCTGTGCAAAGGACCGACCGGCTCATTGGCAGCGTCGATCGGGTTGTGCATCTCATCATCGACCTGGAAGGCACATCCATCCCCAGTGATATTGTGTCCCTGGCGCGGGATCTGCTTTCGTCAGGCGAAGCCCGACCCAACGAAGGCGCTCGCGTGGTAGTCGGCGCGAACGGCGCGATGCGAACAGCGTATCAGATGCTGCAAAAGACCCTGCTCAGCGCAGTTGAGGGGCGAGAGGTGCTCTTTGCAGCCAGCTTGGCCGATGCGCGCGCAATATTGCGTGGCCTAGCGATGGACAGCTAGACGAAGCTACCCGGCCGCCTGGACATTGCGCCGATGCCTACCTGACCATATTGGCAGGCGCGCCAAGGGCCCGCCTCGCATACACTGAAGTCAATCCAAAATGCAAGGATGGCAATTATGATGCGTGGCGGCGGCTGGTTTCGCTATATGCACAGCACAAGCGATGCCAAGCCCAATGTAACGCGGCGGCTGCTGCTGCGTGTGCTGGCTTATGCCGGTCCCTACCGCAGGCAAATCGCTAGCATGTTGGCAACGATCCTGCTGACGACCGGGCTGGGCTTGCTCAATCCGCTCATCTTCCGCGAGATCATCGATGGCGCATTGGCGGAGAAAGACCTGGAGCGCCTGCACATCCTGGCGCTGGGCTTGGTGGCCATCCCGGTGGCCAGCGGCGGCGTGCGCATCGTCCAGCGCAAACTGAATGTGTCTATCGGCGAGGGCGTCATCTATGACCTGCGGGTGGCGCTCTATCATCACTTGCAGCAGATGTCGCTGCGCTTCTTTACGAATACCAAAACGGGCGAGCTAATGAGCCGGCTGAACAACGATGTGGTCGGCGCGCAGAATGCCATCAGCAATACCATCGTCTCTATCATCACCAATGTCATCACGGTGGTGGCGACGCTGGCGGTGATGCTGAGCATGGAATGGCGGCTGACGATTTTGGGTGTGCTGGTGCTGCCCTGCTTTGTTTTCATCGCGCGGCGGCTGGGCAGGCGGCTCAAAGAAATCGCCCGCGAGCAGATGAACCACAACGCTCAGATGAACGCCATGATGAACGAAACCTTGAATATCAGTGGCGCGCTGCTGGTCAAGCTTTTCGGGCGCATCGACCAAGAAGTGGCGCATTTTGAAGAGCGCGCCGCCGATGTGCGCGATGCCGGCATCTTGCGCGCTGTGCTGGGCAGCCAGTTCTTCGTGCTGATCGGCTTGGTCAGCGTGGTGGGCACAGCGCTGGTCTACTGGGTTGGCGGCATCCTGGTCATTCAAGACGCCTTCACAATCGGCACCATCGTGGCTTTTGGCGCCTACTTGACGCAGCTGTATACGCCGCTGCAATCGCTGACCAACGCGCCGGTCGACTTTGCGCAGAGCATCGTCAGCTTCGAGCGCGTCTTCGAGATTATCGACCTGCCGCTGGATATCGCCGAACGTGCCGATGCCACCCATCTTGAGAAGGTTCGCGGCGCGCTGCTCTTTGACGAAGTGACCTTCCGCTACACGGTGAATGACGAGCAGTTGCTATCGGATGTCGAGCGGGTCGGGCGTATGGACAATGTCGCTGCCACGCGCACGGGACGATTCAAACGCGGCGAAAATGGCTTTGCGACGGGAGGCATGGTGCACCAGGCGCGCGAGCTGGCGCTGGATAGCTTGCGCTTTCGTATCGAGCCCGGGCAGCTGGTGGCGCTGGTGGGACCAAGCGGCGCCGGCAAAACCACGCTCACCTACCTCATTCCGCGCCTCTACGATCCGGCAGCCGGGCGCATCACGCTGGATGGCTATGACCTGCGCGAACTCTCGCTGGCCACGCTGGCGGACAATATCGGCATGGTTACACAAGAGACCTACCTCTTTCATGACACCATCCGCACCAACCTGCTCTATGCCAAGCCCGCTGCCACGAATGCCGAGATTGAAGCGGCGGCCAAGGTCGCGCACATCCACGATTTCATCATGGGCTTGAGCGAAGGCTATGACTCGATCGTGGGCGAACGCGGCTATCGGCTCAGTGGCGGCGAAAAACAACGTATCGCCATCGCCCGCGTCGTGTTGAAAGATCCGCGCATCCTGGTGCTGGACGAAGCCACCAGCCACCTCGACAGCCAATCCGAAGCGCTGATTCAAGATGCGCTGAGTCGGGTCATGCAGGGGCGCACCAGCATCGTCATCGCGCATAGACTGAGCACGATCCTGGCTGCCGACAAGATTTTGGTGCTCGACCGCGGCGCGATCGTCGAACAAGGCAGTCATGACCAGCTGCTGCAGATAGACGGCTTGTACGCGCGGCTCTATGAAACGCAATTTAGCCAGCAACGTCACCTGGTATGAAAGCGACCATCACCCAGATCGATGCAGGACAGCTGGAAGGTGACTGGGCGCGGCTGAAGGCGCATGTTGCGGCAGAAAGAAGCCGCTTTGTGCTGTTGCCCGAGATGTGCTTCGCGGCCTGGTTTTGCACTGCGCCGCAATTTGACAGCCGCGTTTGGAATCGGGCGGTCGCAGCGCATGATAGCTGGCTGGAACGGCTTCACGAGCTAGACGCGGAAATCGTGGTCGGCACTGCTCCGCGCAACTTGGCTGGCAGACGAAGCAACTGCGCCTATTGCTGGACGCCCGACCATGGCTTGACCTGGATTCACAGCAAGACCTATCTGCCACGAGACGAAGGCTATTGGGAAGCCGACTGGTATCAGCGCGCTCCGATTGACTTCCAACCGACGCGCATTGGCGAGCTGAGTATTGGCGTGATGATCTGCACGGAGATCTGGTTCATGCAGCATGCGCGAGACTATGGCAAACAAGGTGTGCAGCTGCTGCTGAATCCGCGCAGCACGCCCTGGCAAAGCAATGACAAGTGGCTGGCGGGCGGGCGAACGGCGGCGGTGGTGTCGGGCGCATTTTGCTTGTCATCCAATCATGCCGGGCAGGCGGACAATGTCAAGCTGGGCGGCGCTGGCTGGATCTGCGAGCCCGATGGCGCTGTGCTGGCGACAAGCTCGTCTGAGCAGCCCTTTGTCACGCTAGAGCTGGATTTGTGCCTGGCAGACGCGGCGAAGTCCACTTATCCGCGCTATGTGGACGACAGCTAGCCCGCCCTCCAATGAGCCAGGCAAGTCGCTAGAAATCCGACTACAATGACCGTTGCAAGGGTGACACTTGTGTTGCCTATGTCTGACAGTGCGAACGAAATGCGGGCGACCCAATGGCGCGCCCCCTACAGCACAAACTGGCTTCTACATGTACGCCCTCTATGGTTAAATCATGCTTGGTCAATGCGGACGGTCGCAGCGAATGATGACTGGCAAATATCTCATCGTCGGGCTGGGCAATCCTGGCGGGAAGTATGCGAAAACGCGGCACAATGTCGGCTTTTGGGTTGTCAATGAGCTGGCGCGGCGGCATGGATTCGGCGCGGAACGCAGCGAGAAACGCGCCCAAGCCCGAGATGGGAGCATACAGCGCGCGCGCGTCAAACTAGCCAAACCACAGACCTTCATGAACCGCAGCGGCGAGTCGGTGCGCGCTTTGGTCGACTACTATGACATTCCGCTTGAGCGCCTGCTGGTGATTCATGACGACCTGGATACGCCCTTCGGCAGCATCCGACTGCGCAAATCGGGCGGGCACGGCGGGCAGAATGGCTTGCGCAGCATCATCCAGCATCTGGGCAGCCAGGATTATGCCCGTCTGCGATTTGGCATCGGGCGGCCACCGGGCAGGATGTCGCCAGTGGACTTTGTCTTGCAGCCATTCAAGGGCGACGCGGCGATCCAGGCGCAAGAAATGGTCGGGCGCGCCGCCGATGCCGTCGAATGCTGGCTGGTCGATGGCATCGAAGTCGCCATGTCGCGCTTCAATGGCGATGGTCTTCCCGCAAATCAAGCGCTGTCAGCCGAAGAACTGAAAGCACAGCTGTCGGTGGCGCTGCGGGCGCAGGAATTATCCCCGCGCGACCCCAAACCGCTGAGCAAAGTGATCGCCCTGCAAAAGAAACTGGGCTGCATGGACGAAGCGGTGCGCAGCCACCTGCAACTGGCCACTCTGTATGAGGCGCTGGACAAAGGCGCGCTGGCGAATGCGGAGCGTATCAAAGCGGTTACCATGCAGCCGAGCCTGGTCGATGTTCAGCGGCAGATCGCCGACTGGTTCTTGTCAAAGGACAACAAGAAGAAAGCCGTAGCGCGTTATCTGATTCTGGCACAGCACTTGCAGCAAACAGAACAGCCGGCTGCCGCGCTGGAGGCTCTTGAACGGGCATTCACGCTCAACCCACAGCATCCCAAAGCGCAAAAAATGCGCGCCGCGCTGCCAAAGACGACAGACAAGGAGAGCAAAACATGACTATCATCGCGCCCGAAGCCTTGGGCCTTTCTACACAGCGCCTGAGCCGTATCAATAGCCGCCTACAATCGTATGTCGACAAGGAACAGGCAGCCGGATTCGTAACCCTGGTGGCGCGGGATGGCGAAGTAGCGCACTTTGAAGCCTGTGGCTGGCGCGATGCCGAAAATGCGCTGCCCATGCAACGCGACACCATCTTCCGCATCTACAGCATGACCAAGCCGATCACCTCGATCGCGCTGATGATGCTCTATGAAGAAGGCGCATTCCAGCTATTCGAGCCAGTCAGCCGCTATATCCCGGCTTTCGGGAACAGCAAAGTCTTGACTGGCTTTGGCTATATGGGCGCGCAATATGCGGCGCAAAGCCCACCCATGACCATCCATCACCTGCTGACGCACACGGCTGGCTTGAGCTATGGCTTCTTTTTTGATAGTCCAATTGAGCAGATGTATCGCGACTCGATCTTGCGCAGCGCGACAGCCTCGCTGGAAGAGAAGATCGTGGGCTTGGCCGAGCTGCCGCTGTGCTTCCAACCTGGCAGCGGCTGGAATTACAGCTATGCCACCGATGCCTGTGGCTATCTGGTGCAGGTGCTGGCGGATATGCCTTTCGAGGACTTCTTGCAAGAGCGAATTTTTCAACCTCTGGGCATGGTGGATACGGCTTTTCAGGTGCCGGCGGACAAGCTCGATCGCTTCGCCAAGTTGTATCAGCACGATGTTCAGAGCGGCGCATTTCACAAGTTTGAAGATATGCCACATATCCCGGCGCAAGACTTCACGCAGCCAGCCAACGCGCCATCGGGTGGTGGCGGCCTGGTATCGACAACCAGCGATTATTGGCAGTTCGCCAAGATGCTGCATCATGAGGGCGAGCTAAACGAAACGCGCATCATCGGTCGCAAGACCTTGGAGTATATGACTCGCAATCACATTGCGCCGGAATTGCTGCCGCTGGAGATCGGCACAGAAAAGATCCCTGGGCAGGGATTCGGCTTGGGCTTTAGCGTCGTCATGGATGCGGCGCAGACTGGCGTGCTCAATTCTGATGGCAACTATGGCTGGAGCGGCGCAGCAGCCACCAACTTCTGGGTCGATCCGCAAGAACAACTGGTTGGCATCATCATGACGCAGCTGATGGGCAATGCGCTGCCATTCCAGGAAGACTTTCGCGCGCTGGTTTATCAAGCGCTCGAGGAATAGCCGTCTTTGCAGATCTCAGTGCGCGTATGACCGCGTCTAGCCCGGCGCAGGCAGGGCTGCTATACTGACGCGTCCGCAATCAATCGCAGACAAATCGTCCATGACGCTTCAACTTGCAGGTTTGCTTGAACTTGTGCGCGGCAGCGCCGGCTATCAACAACTGGTCGCTGGCCTGGGCAATGGCAGCGCTGGCGAAGAGATCAATGTGCTGCGTGCGGCGCGACCGTGTCTGCTGGCGGCGCTGGCAGGCGATTGGCCTGGTCCGATCATCTATCTCACCAGCACAGCGCGCCGCGCCTACAATGTCAGCGAACAGTTGCCCATTTGGCTGGCGGAAGCGAGTCGCTTGCATCGCTTTGCCGAGCCATCCGCGCAATTCTATGACCACGCAGCTTGGGACGCGGGCGTCATCCGCAACCGCATCGCCGCTCTGGCCGCCTTGGCGCGCTCCAGCTCCAAAACGCAGCCCATCATCGTTTCATCGGCGCGTGCTTTGATGCAAGCCAGCATCCCGCCCGATCACTTCCGCGACAACACCTCGATTTTACGCGTCGGACAGCGACACCGCATGGACGCGCTGATCTCGCGCTGGCTGGGCATGGGCTACGAACCAGCGACCATCGTCTTGGAGCCGGGCACATTCAGTCGGCGCGGCGGCATTCTGGATATCTTCCCGCTGGCGAGTGAGCAGCCCGTGCGCGTAGATTTCTTTGATGACGAGATTGACAGCTTGCGCCACTTTGACCCCGGCGACCAGCGCAGCAAAGCCAAGCTGCTTTCGGCGCGGATTGTGCCGGCTCGAGAGGCATTGCCCGGGCAGGCGCCAGCAGTCGGGGCGCAGCTGCAAACCTGGGCAAAGACATTGACGGACGACGCTGCCGACTTTTCCAGCCTCAGCGCCGATATCGACGCGCTCGCGCAGGGCAGCGCCTTCGCCTGTTTGGAGCATTACCTGCCCTATTTCTACGAATCTTCAGCTTGCTTGCTAGATCACGCGCCAGATAATTGCCTGGTGCTCATCGAAGAGGCTGATCAACTGCAGCAGGCATGCGCAGACCTGGCAGAAGACGCCGAACTGAACCGCGACGATGCCCTGTCATCTCTGCAGATCGCGCCAGGGCATCCTGCGCCCTACTTGCGCTGGGACGATGTGCGCGCCAGGCTGCAAAATCTGCCACACTTTGCCTTGGGCAGCTTTGTGGGCGGCGAGTCGCCCGCGTTGTTTTCGCCGAGCGAACGTTTCGGCGGGCAACTGCGACTGATGCTGACACAGCTGCGCAGCTATAGCCAGCGTGGAGAACGCATCGTCATTCTCACCGAGCAGGTCGAGCGGCTTGGAAATCTGTGGGTCGAGCAAGACGCGACTACATTCGTCGCCAGCGTCGCGCAGATCGACAGTCCGCCAGCGCCGGGTAGTTTGCGCTTCGTTCGAGGCGCTGCAGCCGAGGGTTGGATGCTGCCGGCAGCCGATGGCGGTCTGCGCTTCATCACCGATGCAGAGATCTTTGGCTGGGCGCGTCCCGAACCACGCAGAAATCTCGATGTCAAACGAAGGCGTAGTCCCGATACTCGCTATACCGACTGGCAAAGCGGCACGTATGTTGTGCATGTCGACTTTGGCATTGGACGATTCGCCGGCTTGCAACATCGCAGCATCCGCGATACACGGCGCGAATACTTGATGGTCGAGTATCAGAATGCCGACACGATTTATGTGCCCATACACCAGGCCGACCGACTCTCGCGTTATGTCGGCGCAGATGGCAAAGCGCCCAAGCTCAGCCAGTTGGGCAAAGCCGATCTGTGGCTGAAAGCGCGCGAAAAAGCCCGCCGCAATGCCGAAGAAGAAGCCAAGGAATTGCTGGAGATCTACAGCCGGCGCGCGGCAGCCCAGGGACATGCATTCAGCCCCGACAGCGCCTGGCAGCACGAAATGGAAGCCGCATTCCCATTCGTGGAGACCGAAGATCAGCTGCGCGTCATCCAGCAGGTCAAAGGTGATATGGGCGCGCGCGAACCGATGGACCGGCTCGTCTGCGGCGATGTTGGCTTTGGCAAAACGGAAGTCGCTCTGCGCGCTGCCTTCAAAGCGGTGCAGGATGGCGTCCAGGTGGCAGTTTTGGTGCCAACCACGGTGCTGGCGCAGCAGCATTACGACAATTTCAAAGCCCGTCTGGCCGCCTTCCCCGTCTGCATCGAGATGATGTCGCGCTTCCGCACCAAAGCACAACAGAGGGACATCGCCGCGCGCCTGGCCAACAGCGAGGTCGATATCATCATCGGCACACATCGTCTGCTTTCGGAGGACATTTGCTTCAAGAACCTGGGTTTGATGATCATTGACGAAGAGCAGCGCTTCGGCGTCAAACACAAAGAACATTTCAAGAAACTGCGCGCGCGCATCGACATCTTGACGCTCACCGCCACGCCCATCCCGCGTACGCTCTACCTCAGCCTCAGCGGCATCCGCGATATCAGCATGATCCAGACGCCGCCCGAAGAACGTCTGCCCGTCATCACCCAGGTGGGCGCATGGGACGACAAATTGAGCCGCATGGCTATTCGCCGCGAGCTGGACCGGGGCGGGCAAATCTTCGTAGTGCACAACCGCATCCGCTCCATACACGGCATCCGCGACAAGCTCGAGCGTCTGGCGCCCGAAGCGTCTGTTGCGGTGGCGCATGGTCAGATGCCGGCGCGCACCCTGGAATCTGTCATGTCGGCGTTCACACATGGCGAATACGACATCCTGCTTTCCACAGCCATCATCGAAAATGGCATTGATATGCCGCGCGTCAACACCTTGATTGTCGACCGCGCCGATACCTTCGGTGTTTCGCAGCTTTATCAACTGCGTGGGCGCGTGGGGCGGTCGGCACAGCAAGCCTATGCCTACTTCTTCCACAGCCCCGGCTCACTGACCGAAGAAGCGCGCGCGCGACTGGAGACCTTGGCAGAAAATACGCAGCTGGGCGCTGGCTTCCAAATCGCTGTGCGCGATCTGGAAATGCGTGGCAGCGGCGACATATTGAGCATGCGGCAGACGGGACATGTCGCCAGCGTCGGCATGCACCTCTACACAGAAATGCTCCAGCAAGCGGTTAACGAGCAGCGCGGCGAGAAGACCGGCAGTGACCCGGGGCCCGCCTCTGCCCGCGAGCGCATCATCATCGACTTGCCCTTGCCAGCTTACCTGCCGACAGACTGGATACCAGAGATGGCGCTGCGCTTGCAGTTGTATCGACGCATCGGCAATATCGCCCAAGTGGATGAGGTCGATGCCATGCGCGACGAGCTGATCGACCGTTTTGGCGCGCTGCCAGCCGCTGTCGAGGGGCTGCTTTATCAGATTCGCGTCAAAGCGCTGGCGCAAGAGTTGCGCGCCACCCATGTGCAACTGCGGCGGGGACAGATTCATATCAAGCTGCCCTATCTGGCGACGCTGAAACGCGGCTTGCTGGAGATTATCCTGGGCGAAGAGATCGAAGTTACGCGAACCGAATTGCGTTTGCCCGCCGACGATGACTGGCAAGAGCGCCTGCTGCAATTGCTTGCCGTGCTGAAAGAGCGCGTTCGGCTGGTTGGCGGCGTCTAGGCATCGCGCGCCAGGTCGGCATAATCGGCGTCAGTGATCTCGCGCAGCTTTTCTGTAGGGATCGGAAAGATGGCATGGGCGGCGCCACCAGCCGCGTACATGGTGTCAAAGCGCGTCAGGCTGGCATCCATGAGGATTGGCACGTTGCTGCGATGCGCGATAGGTGGGACGCCACCGGGCAGGTAACCCAGCAGCTCCAGGCATTGCCGCGCGTTCATCATGCGCACCTTTTTGCGCCCGACGCCGAATCGCTGCCCCAGTTTGCGATCGTCTATGTGCTGGTCGCCGCTCGCCAAAACCAGCAGCGGCTGCGCCTTGTTGATCATGAAGCCCAGGCTTTTTACGATCTGCCCCAACTGGCAGCCGACATTGTCCGCCGCTTGCTGCGATGTCGCTGTGGACGACTCGAACTCGATGATGGTGATCCCCAAGCCCAGATTGTCCAGCGTCTCTTGCACATCCGCCACGCCCATCGCTTGCATGTTCGCACCCCTCTGCGCTATGATTCGGCCCCTAGATTGTAGGCTGTTGTCGCCATTGCGCAACGGCGCGTTGTAGGAGTGCAAACATGCAAATGGATGTGCAGGGCTTTCAAGAACGCGGTTGCGCTATCGTGTCGGGCTTGTTCAGCGATGACGAGGTTGCGCGTTATCGTCAGCATTTTATGGATATGCGGCACAATGGCAGCTATCCGGGTGACTTTTCTGGCATCGACCCGACCAGCGACGACCCGCTGGAACGGTACCCGCGCCTCATTCACATGCACCGCTGGGACGAGCTCAGCCTGCGCTGGATGCTGGATGCGCGGCTGGCGGGGGTCTTCGAGCAGTTGCTGGGCAAGTTGCCGCTGGCTGTGCAGACGATGCTCTATTTCAAGCCGGCTGGCGCGCGTGGGCAAGCGCTGCATCAAGACCAGTATTATCTGCGCGTGCAACCGGGCACTTGCATCGCCGCCTGGATGGCGCTGGACGATTGCGACGAAGAGAATGGCTGCTTGCAAATCGTGCCGGGCAGCCACAATATGCCGCTGCTTTGCCCCATAGAAGCCGATGTCAGCCAGAGCTTCACCGATGTGACTGTGCCGCTTTCCGCCGATATGCGCACCGAGCCAGTGTTGATGCGCGCGGGCGATGTCTTCTTCTTCAATGGGCAGCTGATTCACGGCAGCTTCCCCAATCGTTCACAAAGCCGATTCCGCCGCGCTTTGATTGCCCACTACATTGATGGCGATGCCGTGCAGGTCGCCAAGTATTATCATCCGGTCTTGCGCTTTGAGGGCGGAATAGCCGATCTGACCGTCAGCGAAGAGGGTGGGAAATGTGGTGTATGGGTCGACCAGAACGGTCGCGAAGCGCTTAAGATGACGGGCGCTCTGAATCCGCTGCCTTAGTCGGCATAGAGCCGGCCGCCGGCGCGCTCAAAGGTGCTGGTTGGCTCGGCGATTTCTGCGTCAGGATGACTGCGCGGCAGCATATTCAGCATGATGCGCCGTCCGCCCGACTCGATGTAATACACATGCAGCGATTGTTCGGCTTTCAGTTTTCGCTTGCTGCCCAGCCGGCGCTCGAATCGCACTGGCTCTCCAGCCTTGCTCATCAGCACGGTCCGTCGCCAAAATCGCCAACGTGCGGGGACCTGCTCGGCAAAAAGCACGCGATAGCTCAGCTTGACTCGCGCGAATTTCCAGGCGCGCATGGCTATCGTGATCGCGAAAGCTGCCACCAGCGCCAGCACGATCAACCGCCCTGCCGGGCCATATCGCCCGGCCAAGAAAATCAACGGTACTGACAGCAGCAGCAGGGCCGACAGCGGCTCGGTGATCAGCGCGATCCACTGCCGGGACGACAAACGCCCATCGCGGTTGCGCTGGAAGTCTTTGATCACATCTGCGGACAAATCATTGAAGCTCGTCATGCGCTTACCCCGCTTCGTGGGCGATGCTGATATCGAGTCGATTGCGCGGACGCAACTGCAATACGATGACACTGCCGATAATCAGCGCCGCGCCAACCCATTGTAGCGCAAGGATGAGCTCGCCGAGCACGAACATCGACACCAGCATCGACAAGGGCGGTTCGACCGTGCTGATCAGCGAAGCCTGCGCCGCGCCGATTCGCTGGATAGCCAGATTGATGCCAAAGACGGGCAGCACCGTGCCCAGCGTGGCGATGCCCAGCAGCATCAGCAGGGTGAGCGCGTTGGGGGGCATCTGCAAGCCGCGCAAGGGGATCAACAGCGCCAGGACAAACAACGTGCCCAGCATCATCCATGCGCTCGCGCCCGAGACATCGACCACGCCCGCCAGCGCCCGCTTGGACAGCAGGTAATAGATCGCCACGATCGCCGCATTCGCCAAGACCAGCGCCAGGCCGAATTTGTCGACGCCGCCCGCCGCCTGAAAATCGGGCACGGTCAAGACCACGCCAGTCAATGCCAGTCCCAGCGCCAGCCAGGCGCGCGCGCCGATTGGCTCGCCCAGCAGGCGCGACAGCAAGACCACCATGGCCGGATAGGAGTAAAAGAGCACGATATACGTGCTGCCCGGCAGCCGCTCTAGCCCGAAGAAAGCCAGCAGCACGGCAAGCGACAGCAGCATGCCGATCAGCAGGACCTGACGGACGGGCGCATCGCTTTTGGGCTTGCGCGGGGCATTGCGGCGCGAGACCAGCACCAAGCCCCACATCAGGGGTACGGCAAACAAAAAACGCCAGATGGCGATGTCCATGGGCTCGAATGTCGATTGCGCGAAGGTGATCTTGACCAAGGTGGGCATGATCGAGAAGCCGCCGGCCGCCAGCAGCACCCAGACGATGCCGGCGCGTTCTTTAGATGACATGGCGGATAGAGTCGATCAATGCGCCAATCAAGCGATGCTGACCATGCTGACAAGGTTGCTGGCCAGCGGGTAAAAGATGCCGAAGATCAACGTACCCGCAAGCGCGATATTGATCGCCCAGCGCACATAGACAGTTTCCAGCGCCGGCGCCAGCTCGCCACTGCTGTCGCGCAGGTACATATTGACGACCACGCGCATGTAATAGAAGGCGCTGACCACGCTGGTCAATACGCCGATGACTGCCAATCCGACCAAACCGGCCTGCACCGCCGAAGCAAAGACCATGAACTTGCCTACGAAGCCGGCTGTCAAGGGAATGCCCGTCAAGCTCAGCATGAATATGGTCATCGCCATCGCCAGCAGGGGGCGTGAGCGCGCCAAGCCCGTGATGTCGTCTATGTTGCCGCCGCCGCCATCGACACGTTCGATGGTCATGACGACCGCGAATGCGCCCAAGTTGGTGAACATATAAGCCAGGATGTAAACCAACGCGCCTTGTGTAGCAGAGTCGGCCGAGCCTGCTGTGCCAGCCGCCGCCAATGCCACCATGATGTAACCGGCATGGGCGATTGAGGAATAAGCCAGCATGCGCTTGAGGTTGCGCTGCGAGATGGCCACAAAGTTGCCCAGCACCAGTGTCAGCACAGCGATAATGGAAATAGTCGTTTGCCAGGCAGCTGCCTCGCCATCCGCCAGCACCAGCGCCGAAAGCGCCGTCACCAGCACGCGCAGCAGCGCAGCAAAACCGCCGATCTTGGCTGTCACGCTCATCAAGGCGGTTACCGGTGTGGGCGCGCCTTCATAGACATCGGGCGTCCACATATGGAAGGGCACGACCGCCACCTTGAATCCCAAGCCGACAATCAGCAGCGCCGCGCCGACTATCAGGTAGAATGTCGCCGAGGAGGCCGCGCCGACGACCGCGGAGGCAACCTCAAGAATCTGCGGAATGTTGGTCGTGCCGGTTGCGCCATAGACCAGCGCCGCGCCAAACACCAGGAATGCGCTGGAAAATGCGCCCAGGATGAAGTACTTCATGCCGCTTTCTTCCGACTTCAAGGCCTGCTCGCTGCCATCATTTTTGATGGAGCGGAAGGCCGCCAGGATGTAGAGCGGGATGCTCAGCAATTCCAGCGCCACGAAGACGACAATCAAGTCATTGGCGGCCACCATGAACATAGCCCCGGCCGATGACAGCAAGGTCAGAATGTAATATTCGCCACGGTGGATGCCGGCGCGCTTGAGATAATCCCAGCTCATCAGCAATGCCAGCAGCGTGGCAACCAGGATGACGATATTCAGGAAGCCCGTGAAGGCATCGGCGATGAACATGCCATAGAGCGCGGTCTGCTGCTCGGCGGCTGGCGCATAGACAAAGAGGTTGGCGACAAAGCTGAGGCCCAAGCCCAGGCAAGCCATCAGCGGCGTCCAGTGCTCGCGCTCGTCGCCAGCGAAGAGATCGACCAGCACCAGCAGCAAGGTCCAAGCCACCAGCAATGTGCCAGGCAGCGTCGAAACCAGGTTGGACTGGGCAAGGAACTCCGCGATAGTGGGCGGTTCAAACATACAATCTCCTAGCGAACGAAGAGCGCCGCGATGCGATCAACCGAGATATCCAGCATGTTGAAGAAGACGATCGGCTGGATGCCCATCCAGAAGATCATGACGAGAATCGGGATATAAGCCGCGATTTCGTTCCAGCGCAGTTTATAGCCGTCTTCGTCTTTCAACGGCTTCTTCAATTCGCCCATGAACACATGCTGGAACATCTTCAGCAGGTAGACCGCCGCCAGAATGACGCCCAAGGTGCCAAAGAGCGTGAAGGCAAAGCCAAGAAAATCGCTGCCCAGCGAACCCAGCAAGATGGTGAACTCGCCGATAAAGCCGTTCAAGCCCGGCAAACCCATGCTGCTCAAAGAGATGACGAGGCTGATGCCGCCGAAGACGGGCATGACTTTCCAGATGCCACCATAATCGGCCATTTCTTTGGTGTGCCAACGTTCATAGAGCATGCCCACGATAAGGAACAAGCCGCCCGTGCTGATGCCGTGATTGACCATTTGCAGAGTCGCGCCCTGCAAACCCTGCGCATTCAAGGCGAAGATGCCCAGCACAACAAAACCAAGGTGGCTGACCGACGAATAGGCGACCAGCTTCTTGACATTGTTCTGCGCATAGCTGACCCACGCGCCGTAGATGATGCCAACCACGCCCAGAAAGGCAATTGTCGGCGCCCAGGCCACGGTCGCTTCGGGAAACAAGTTGAGGTTGAAGCGAACGATTCCATAGGTGCCCATCTTCAGCAGCACGCCAGCCAATATGACCGAACCAGCTGTCGGCGCTTGCACATGCGCATCGGGCAGCCAACTGTGGAAAGGGAAGATGGGAACTTTGATAGCGAAGGCAACCAAGAAGCCCAGGAACAGGAAGCTTTCTACCGAGCTGAACAAGAAGCCATTGTCGCCTTCTGCATCGGGTTCCGCGGCATCCCAATACGTGCCAGCGCCTTCGTACGTCTGTACCATCTCGATGACGCCAAGATCTCCGCCAGCGCTGTAGGTGCTGAAGGTGCTGGCGGTGTTGCCGACATACAGAATGGCGATCAGCATCAAGATCGAGCCAGCCATCGTGTACAAGAAAAACTTGACAGCCGCATAGATGCGCTCTTCGCTGCCCCAAATGCCGATCAGGAAGTACATGGGCACCAGCGTAACTTCCCAGAAAACATAGAAGATGATCAGGTCGTGCACGACAAAAACGCCGATCATCGCCCATTCCAGCAGCATCAGGAAAATGTAATACAGCTTCTCCCGCCCTCGCTCCTCAAAGATATGGCTGCCGAAAGAGCCGAGAATGGCGATGGGCATGATGAAAGTCGTCAGCAAGACCAGCAGCATGCTGATGCCATCGACGCCGACGAAATAGCTGATATTGATCACTGAATCGCCAAGCGACACCTCTGCCCAGGTATTGCGCTGCACCATTTGCAGATCGGCTGTGGCGGGGTCGAAGTTGATCCACATCAGCACCGATGCCACAAAGGTCACCAGGCTGGTCGCGAAAGCCACCCACTTGAGGTTTTCCCGCTGCGTTTCGCCATTCATAAACAGCAAAATGGCAAGCCCCAGCATTGGCAAGAAGAGGGTGATGGTCGTCAGCGAGAGTCCAGTTACATCCATAGGGCTGCGTTCTCCTTAAGAGCCAGTTTGCAGCAGGGACTGAATAAATGGCAGCAGCATGAGCACGATCACCGCGGCAACGCCAAAGAAGAGCACGACTGCGTACAAGCGCACATAGCCGGTCTGCGAGCGGCGCATCCAGTTGGCAGCGCGCTCCACCAGCGCTCCCACGCCATTCACCGCGCCATCCACGATGCCCAGATCAATCGGCTGGCTGAGCAACGTGGCGATGCTGTCGAAGCCTCGCTTGATGAGGCTGTCATGAAAGTAATCGTGCAAGAAGTCCCAGTCGACGCGGTCGGCCAAGAAACCGGCCAGACGATTGAAGGGCTGCTCGATAACGCTGGCATAGATCTCGTCCCAATACAAGCGCGCGTTGGCCAGGCGGAAGAGAGGCCGCGATGCGCCGCCCGTCTCCAGTTGGTCGCGTTTGTTGCTGGCCAGCCCCTTGCCCTTGTAGATGCGCTGCGCCGCCACGATGGAAGCGATGCCCAGCGCCATCGCGATGCCGGCGATCAGCATGTTGAAGTCCAGCACATGACCTTTCGAAACGCTGGACACGCTGTGCTCGAGGAAGTGCTTGAACTCATAGGGATGGTAAATGCCATCGAATATCGGCGTGGCTTTGGGCACATTGATAAAGCCGATCAACAGCGTGAAGATCGCCAACACCAGCAAGGGCAGCAGCATAGCACCATTGCTTTCGGGCGCGCGCTCGGCCGCTTCTGTTCGGGCGTCATCGAAGAAGACCAGCACGATCTGCCGCCACATGTAAAAGGCTGTGAAAGCCGCCGCGATGAGCAGAATGCCAAAAGCGATGAAACCGCTGGTTTCGTTCAGCTGGAAGCCTTCGTACCAGGCATCGGCGAGGATCTCGTCTTTTGACCAGAATCCAGCGAAAGGGAAGATGCCCGCCAGCGCCAACGTGCCGATCAGGTAGGTGATATAGGTGATGGGCATGCGTTTGCGCAAGCCGCCCATGTTGCGCATATCCTGCGCGTCGAATTCTTCTTGGTCGTGATGATGGTCGCCGTGACTGTGATCGTGGGCATGATGATGCCCATGCTCGACGCCATGAATCACCGAACCGCTGCCCAAGAAGAGCAGCGCTTTGAAAACCGCGTGCGTAACCAGGTGGAACATAGCCGCGACATAGGCGCCGATGCCCACCGCCGCCACCATAAAGCCCAGCTGCGAGATGGTCGAGTAGGCCAGCACGCGCTTGATATCCCATTGTCCCAACGCGATGAAGCCCGCCATGATGGCTGTGCCCGCGCCAACCAACGTGATGATCAAGCCGATGATGTAGCCAGCGTGGTTCAGCTCCCACAAGAAGACATTGGCGCGCACCATCATGTAGACGCCTGCCGTTACCATGGTAGCGGCGTGGATGAGCGCGCTGACGGGAGTCGGACCCGCCATGGCATCGGGCAGCCACACAAATAGCGGGATCTGCGCCGACTTGCCCGCCACGCCCAGCAGCATAAACAGAGCCGCCAGGAAAATCACATCGTCAAAAGCCAGTTGGAATCCGCCGAAGTCGACCACATCGTCCGTGCCAAAGCGCTCGGCAGTTTGCCCGAAGACGCCCAGCATCGCGCTGTCAAAATGGTGGTTGTCGCAATGCAGGTTGCGGATGTCGGATGCCAGCGGATTGGGCGCGCTGTGTGGTTCGGCTGTGCCATGTCCATCGTCTGCGCCGTGCGCATCGTCGGCGGGGGCGGGTTCCTGCGTCTCAGCAACGCGTTGCGAGGCTGGCACACAGACGACATTCGCGCCATGCCCGTCGTCGGCCGCATCGGCATGGTCGTCTGCTCCATGCGCCAGCAGGCCGTTATGTTCTTGCCAGCCCACCAGATACTTGGCGCTGGTATTGGGCAACTCGCCGGCTTTGAAGAAGTCCAACGTGCCAAATGTCCAGAAAATCAAGAACATGGCCACCAGCAAGCCAAAATCACCGATGCGGTTGACGATGAAGGCTTTGCGCGCGGCATTGCTGTTCTTCCAGCCTTCGGGCGCTTTCTTGTCCCACCAAAAGCCGATCAGCAAGAACGAGCACAAGCCCACGCCTTCCCAGCCGACAAACAACATCAGGAAGTTGTTGGCGGTTACCAGGACCAGCATGAAAGCCAGGAACATATTCAGATAAGCAAAGAAGCGCGGATACCACTTGTCGCCGTGCATATAGCCGCGCGCGTATAAATGGATCAACGAGCCGACGCCCGTGACCACCAGCATCATCGTGACGCTGAGCGAATCCACGCGCAACTGCCAGCCGATATCCAGGTTTATGGACTCGATGCGCAGCCAGCCATCCAGAAAAGGCGGATTGACCACCGCGGCCGCGCCGTTCGTGCCGGTTACATATACGAGCAGCAGCAGCGAAATCACAAAGGCGAAGAGCGAGGCAAAGCAGCCGATATAGCCCGACCATTTCTCGCCCAGGCGCGCGCCAAAGAAGAAGTTCACTGCTGCCCCGAGCGCGGGGACGAAAATGACCAGCGGGACCAGGAGTGGCAGATTTTCCATACTCAGACAGCCTCTTCCTTCGGCAAATGCCTAGCCGTGCATCTGCTGCAAGTCATCAATATTGATGCTTTGGCGCTCGCGGAAAATATTGACGATCAATGCCAAGCCGATCGCCACTTCCGCCGCCGCCACCGTCATCACAAAAAAGACAAAGACATGCCCATCTGTATGCCCCCATTCCCGCGCGAATGCCACCAGCGCCAGATTCGCCGAGTTCAGCATTAGCTCGACAGACATGAAAAGCAAGATGGCGTTGCGCCGAATCAAAACGCCCAGCGCGCCCATCAAAAAGAGCACCATGCTGAGGATGATATAAGGCTCTGTGCCGATTGCGTTCATCGTCGCTCGCTCCCGCCTTTAGTCGGCTGGCTCGTCGCCGGGCGTCAATTTGGGCATATATTCTCCGCTGAGCACATCGGCGCCGGTCTGCTGGGCGATCACACTGACCAGCGGCCGGTTGACTCGGCGGCGGCGGTTGATGCGGCGGCGCTCGGCTTGTGCCAGGGCATCGGGGCGCGCCAGCACGATCACGCCAATCAGCGCCACCAGCAGCAGCACGCCTACCAGCATCACCGGCAGCACATAGTCAATGAAGAGCACTTGGCCGACCGCTTCCGGGCTACCAAATGCTGGCAGGGCAAAAGCGTGATAAACAGCCGCTCGATACGCTGGCTGGCTGCCGGGGGGACCTGGCTCGCGCGCCAACACCCGCGTTTCAATGACGCCACGCTCGGCTTGGTAGCCGGCGAGGATGCGCAGCACGTTATCGTCTTGGTCGACAAATGCCAGATTGTAATCGCCTTCGTCCAGCTCAATGCTGATCTGGTCGCCCAGCGGCAACTGGTCAATCATCACGCGATGCGGCAGCAGCGAACTGCATGCGGCATCCTCGCACAAGCTGCGAATGGTGGTGTATTGCCCGACATCGACCAGCGAGACCTGCGCCCCCGCCAGGCCATTGACCAGCGTCAGACGCATTGTCCCCACGCTCGGGGCATTGATATTGTCTTCCAGCAGGGCGTATTCCAGCAAGCCATCGGCATTCTGGTAGAGCAGCACGGTATGCGCGCTTTCGGCTGCCAGGCTGACAGTCGCGCTGAAGACCTCGCCCGACTCGTAGCTGCCATCACTGACGGTCGCAGCGAGTGTGTAGTCGCCGGCCGGCAATTCGCTATAGTCGCGGCTGCCTGCGCGCTCATCGTTGTAACGGACAGACTCTATGGAAGCGCCGGCGCTGGAGTCATCCAGCCCTGCCAAGGCCACGCTCGCGGCGACTTCGTCCGCCAGGGGCATCTCGAAGCCCATTTCCTGCACGCGGAATAGCTGCGCGTCGCCACCGGGCACGGCGTTGATGAGCCGCAGGCTGGCGCGGGCCTCGCCCCTTTCGACAGCTTCGTCATGAAGCATGTCCGAGGCGATCGGGAAGGCGAAGATCATCAGCAGCGCGATAGCCACCAGCGAGCCAGCCAAGCCCAGCCAGCGCATGCGTCCGGAGGTATCGGTGGTAGTCTCTGCGCCCAGCAGCATGATGACAAACAAAAAGAGCACCATGATGGCGCCGGTGTAGACCGTGACCTGCACCATGGCCAGGAAGGGCGCGTCCAGCATCAGGTACAAAAAGGCGACGCAGCCAAAGTTGACGATGAGGAAGAGCGCGCTGTGCACAGCATTTTGCCGCGTCAGCATCATGCCAGCCGCCACGACTGCCACCACGCTCACCACCAAGAACAGCCATTCCATAGGACTTAGTTCCCACCCTGAATGCGATTGTGCATTTTAGCACGAATGATTTCGCGCTTCAATTTGCAGTTCCTTTGAGCTTATGACGGGTCTTCCATATCGGGTATAGAGCGATCGTATGCGCCTGCTTCGACTTGCTGCGGGGTGCTGGATGCGCCCTCGGCTGGCGAGTCGATGAGCATATCCTTGGTATAGATGGCATCGCGGCGGTCGGTATAAGACATCTGGTGCTCGTGCCCCAGCTGGATGGCTTCTGTTGGGCAGGCATCTTCGCAATAGCCACAGAAAATGCAGCGCAGCATATTGATTTCGTACGTTTTGGCAAAGCGCTCGCCGGGGCTGTATCGTTCTTCATCGGTGTTTTCCGCTGCTTCTACCCAGATGGCGTCGGCGGGGCAAGCGGCAGCACACAAGGAACAGCCGATGCACTTTTCCAAGCCATTTTCATAGCGCCGCAAATGATGACGCCCTTTGTAGCGCTGGTGAAACTTCTGTACCTGCTCGGGATATTGAATCGTAACGGCATCTTCCATCAGATGCTTGGCTGTTGTCTGGAAGCCCTTGATCACATTCATCGTCGCCAACCTTTGGGTCGTTTGTGGGCAGAGTGTCTCATCGAAATCGTTAGTCGCCGGCGCGTTTGATGGCCCTGTCACCACTTTGCAGGGCGCGGTCTTCGTCGGGACTGCGTCCGAAAGCTGCCATGCCTTCCAATGCGCGCACCTGGAAGCGGATATGCGCCAGCGGGATAGCCACAAGCATGCCAACCAGATGCACCAGCGCCCAGCCAAGGCCGCGCCTTTCGCCGGTATAGGCAGGGTCGTCCTCCATCGGGATGGCGGCTTCGCTGTCTCGATCGCGGCTCATGCGCTGCAGCGCCACATAGCCGATCAACAGCGTCAGCACAAACACGACGCCCGAGATGAAGGGATAGGCTGTGCCGCCCAGCGCCTCGCCAACCACAACAGCGACCGCCGTCCAAGCCACCGCCAGCAGCGCCAGCGGGATCATCACTTTCCAGCCAAATTGCATCAGCCGGTCATAGCGGATGCGCGGCAGAGTCGCGCGAATCCAGATCATGCCGCAGAGCATCAGCACGACTTTGATGATGAAAATCAGCGGCGCAAGTATGGGCAATCCATCCATGGGCCAGAGGTGATAGCCACCGAAGAACACAGCGACCGCCACCAGGCTCACAGCGATCATGCCCAGGTATTCTGCCATCATAAACAAGGCGAACTTCATGCCGCTGTATTCGGTCATATAGCCCTGCGTAAGTTCTTGCTCGGCTTCGGTGAGGTCAAAAGGCGCGCGGTTGGTTTCTGCCAGCAGCGCCAGCAGCAAGACGGCGGCCGCCAGCGGATTTTGGAATACGAACCAGTCCCAAATGTTGCGCTGCGCATCGATGATATCGCCCAGCGCCATGCTGCCGACGATCATGACCGGCACCGCCAGGGTCAAGGCAAAACTGAGCTCGTAGCTGATCATCTGCGCCGATGCCCGCAGCGCGCCCAGCATGGCGTATTTGTTGTCGCTTGACCAGCCAGCCAGCACTACGCCGTAAGTTGCGATGCTCGTGATGGCGATGACCCACAGTATGCCGACATTGGAGTCGATCAATCCCTGTGGCACCTGGAACCAGACATCGCCCAGCGACGGCGCGAACCAGGGCAGCACCAGGTCGGGCCCCATGGGGATGACCGCCGCGATCATCAAAATCGGTATGACTTTGATCATGGGCGCGATGCGGAAGACCCACTTATCGGCCCCCGCGGGCAGCAGATCTTCTTTGAAAACCAGCTTGACGCCATCGGCTGCCGGCTGCATGAAGCCCAGCGGACCGACGCGATTGGGCCCCACGCGATGCTGCAAGAAAGCCAGCAGGCGGCGTTCGAGCAGAGTCGTATAGGCAAAGCCAGTGACGATGACGAAAGCAAAACCAGCCGCGAAAATGATGGGCCACAAGCCCGAGCAGCCCGCATCGTCCTCGCACTGGATGACCACCCCCACGCGCGCTTCGGGGTTCAGCAACATGCCGATCGCGCCCTGGCGTCCGTTCAGGTTGCCCGCTTCGTCAAAGCCGATCCAGGCGGCGATAGCGCCCAGGTTGACGATGATCAGCGCGACAACCAGCAGCGTAACTGCCAGTCCGATGACAACTGCCGCGATGCCCAGTCTTACTTTTAGGCTCATATTATGTTTCCTTTGCCATCATCAGCGGACAGCCGTTGATTCTGCGATGCGGCTGATTGTGCCGGCGCTCGCCGTCAAGGGCACAGCGGCATCGGTCAAATGGCGCGGCAATGCCAGCCCGCCCGCTTCGATTTCGCTACTCACCGACGCGCGCACGCGAACTTTCGATCCGCCAGCGGCAATCTCAATACTATCGCCGTCTATGATGCCAGCCGACGCCGCATCGTCGGGATGAATCAGCGCGTAGGGATTCAATATGCGCGCCTCGACCAACAGGCTCGGGCGGAAGCTTCGCTGGCGGTTGTACAAGCGCGTGATGGGCATGATGAGCAGCTCGCCTTCGCCAGCTTTCAGATCTGCGCCAACTGCCATATCCGCTACTTGCACAGATTCGCCGCGGTCGGCAGCCGTGGGGATTTGCAGGCCGATGCCACCGTCATTGGCATAAGCCGTGCCGCCATAGTACAGGTCACGGCCGCCCACATCGGGGAATTGCCGTTCGGTCTTGGAAAGCGCCTGGTAGCTTGCGCCCTGGAAAGCAGCGACCGACCGGCTCAATTCCAGCATCATGGCCGCAGCCGATGGTTTTAGGTTGGCAATGCCGGCGTTCTGGCTGATGCCTGCAAAGAGCTTCCAGGCTGGCAGCGCCTGCCCCATGGGTCCCTGCGCGGTGTAAAAGCGCTGCACGCGCCGCTCGCCATTGACAAAACTGCCATCGCGCTCGGCAAAAGATTGCAGCGGCAAGATGAAATCGGCCTGCTGGGAGATGCCATCGTCAAAGAGCCCGGCATAGATGATCGTTTCCACCTGGCTCAGCCATCGCTGCGCTGTCGGATCGTCGTCCAGCAGCTCGGCTTGGGCGACAATCAAGACGCGCGGCGGCTTTGCCATGATATCCAACGTGGCTTGCGGCGTGAAGCCGATGTAATGCAAGCCCAGTCCATTCGCGCCCGGCAGTGGCGAAAGCAAGCCGTTGTTGGCGCGGCCTGTGTGTCCGCTTGCGATCAAGAAATTGGCGGCTGCCCTTGCCAGCGCCTCACTGCCAGCCAGGCTCAGCCCTTCCGCGCCCGCCACGATGACCAGATTCTCGGCGCTAGACAGCCGTTGGGCGATATCCGGATGCGCTTCTTGCAGGTCGCGCAGTGCAGACGCCGCTTCGCCCGGCGCAAAGCGGATGGCATCGCCTTGGACGACTTTGTCATTGCGCGCGCCTTGCAGGGCGAAGTCTTCCAGCCGCGTATCGCGCGCGTTGGCGACAACCAAGTATGCGCCGCGGTCTTGCGCCTGCTTCAAGCGCAGACGCCAGATGGGCACTTCTTCTTCCAGGTCGCAGGCGATGACCAAAATTGCATCGCCCCTGCCCAGTTGGCTGAGGTTGCTGCCCGCGCCGACGCCGACCTGCTCCAGGAGTGGAGCCGCGCCATGCGTGGGGGGCCACGCGCCCAGCCGTCCAGCGCCGACGCCTTCTAGCAGCTGCCGCAACGCCCACAGGTCTTCGTTGGACATGCCGCTGCCAGCGATCGCCGCGACATCGCCATTTGCGCCTTGTAATGTAGCTGCCATGGCCGCGATAGCTGCTTCCCAGTTGGAGTTTCGCAGTATGCCGCCGGTGCGCATTTGTGGCTGCTGCAAGCGGTCTTCGCTGCGCGTGAAATGATGCCCAAAGCGCGTTTTGTCGCTGATCCAAATCTCGTTCACCCATTCGTTCTGGCGCGGCATGACCCGTTTGATCATGGCTCTGCCATCGAAATCGCGGTCGAGGCGCATGCTCAAGCTGATATTCTCGCCAGCAGCGTCCCAAGGCGAAATACTGGGCACTTCGTTGAGCTCCCAAGGGCGCGCGCCAAAGCGAAAATCGGCCGTGGTCAGCGCGCCGACCGGGCAGATGTCAGTGGTGTTGCCGCTGAAGTAGGTGTCGAAGCCGGGGTCAGAATGGGTGATGATCTGCAAGCGGCGTCCGCGTTCGTGAAATGCCAGCACATCGTCGCCGACCACTTCGTCCTGGAAGCGCACACAACGCGCGCACTGGATACAACGTTCGCGGTCGAGGAAGATCAGATCGCCCAGCGGATAGTGTTTTTCAAGCAGTTGTTTGTCTTCGAAATACATGCGGCTGGCTTGCGGGCCGTGGCGCATGGTCAGGTTTTGCAGCGGACATTCGCCACCCTTGTCGCAGATGGGACAATCCAGCGGGTGGCTGCTGAGCAGGAACTCCAGCACATCGTTGCGCGCGTCGATGACCTGCTGCGTATTGGTCTTGATGTGCATGCCATCGCTGACGGTGGTGGTGCAAGCGGTTTGCAGCTTGGGGAAGTAGCGGATCTGCGGGCTGCCATCGTCGTTGCGCAGCAGTTCGCCAGTCGCGCGGTCGCGTCCGGGACTGCCCAGCTCGACCAGGCACATGCGGCACATGCCGACCGGTTCCATCTTCGGGTGGTAGCAAAAGACCGGGATATCGTTGCCGGCCTGCCATTTTGCGGCATCCACCAGGTTTGCGCCAGCCGCCACTTCGTAATCTTTGCCATCGATATTGATGGTCACTGTGTCGGACATCTATGCCTCCACATGGGTCGCTGCTGCACCCGCCGCTGGCAGATGGCGCGCCACTTTTTCCAGTCCAAAGAGCGCGCGGTCGCGCATCACTTGTTCTTCGATCAGCCAGCCCGCTCGCCTATCCAGGGCAGCGGTCATGCGCAGCGCGGCTTGAAAGTCGGCGCCCGCCCGCTGGTAGTCGCGCCGTTCCAGCAACATCTCGCCACGTACAACGCGCAATGTCATGTCCGCGGGCGCTGCGGCGATTGCCTCGCAGAGCAGGCGATAGCGCCCGAAGAAGTCGCGCTCCTTCTGCAAGGGCGAGCGAAAGAACCCGCCCAGCAATGCCTGCGGCAGTCGCTTCAAATTCACTGGTTACACCTGCACATGCTGAGCAAAATCATCGGGAAAGTGGCGGATGGTATGGATAATCGGGTTGGCGGCGAAATCCCCCAAGGCGCAGAGGGTCGTGCCCGCCATATTTTCAGCGACATCGGCGATGCGCTTGACATCGTCCGCTGTGCCGCGTCCATCCAGAATGCGGTCGATCACCTTGTCCAGCCAATAAGTGCCTTCGCGGCAGGGCGTGCACTTGCCGCAGCTTTCGTGCTTGAAGAATTTGGTCACTTTCGAAGCGACCCAGGTCATATCAACCGTTTCGTCCATGATGATGATGGACGCCGAGCCGATGATCGTGCCGATGCTGGCGCAATCTTCATAGCTCATGCAAGTATCGAGCACCTCGTCGGTCAAGGGCACGATGGGACCCGAGCCGCCCGATGGCAGCATGGCTTTGAAAGGGCGGTCGTCGTGCAGGGGTCCGCCGGCCTGTTCATAGAGCAACTCGCGGAAGGTCGCTCCCATAGGCAACTCGTAATTGCCTGGTCGCTTGACATGCCCGCTGACGCAATAGATTTTGTTGCCGGCGCTCTGTTCGGTGCCGATGGCTTTGAAGGCTTGCGCGCCCTCGGTCATGATGAAGGGCACATTGGCCAGGGTCTCGACATTGTTGACGACGGTGGCTTCTTTGTACAAGCCGCCGCCTTTTTGCGCCGGGAATGGCGGACGCACGCGTGGCTGCCCCAGATAGCCCTCCAGGCTGTTGAGCAAGGCGCTTTCTTCGCCACAGATATAGGCGCCCGCGCCAAGATGCGTGTAGACCTCGCAATCGTAGCCCGAGCCCAGGATATTCTCCCCGACCAGCCCTTTGGCGCGCAGGGCTTCGATGCACTCATCCAGTTGCGCGCCGATATCCCAAAATTCGCCGCGCAGGTAAATGTAGACGGCTTTGGCTTGGATAGCGTAGGCGCAGATCAGCGAGCCTTCGATCAGCTGATACGGATTCTCTTCCATGATTTCGCGGTCTTTGAACGTGCCGGTTTCGCTCTCGTCGGCATTGACCGTGACATATTTAATCGGCTCGTGCTGGGGGATGAAACTCCATTTGACGCCGGTGGGGAAGCCCGCCCCGCCCCGTCCACGCAGCCCCGAGGCTTTGACGACATCAATGACCTCGGCCGGCGTCATGGTCAGCGACTTTCTAAGCCCGTCGAAACCGCCGTGCGTCTCGTAGACATCCAGCTGCTTGATATTGGGGATATCGCGTCCACGCAGGAGAATGTGCATGGTTGGCTCTGCTCCTTCGCCCGTCGGCTAGCCGCGTCCGTTGGCAGCGACTTGGGCTTCGCTGCGCCACTTCGCCAATAGCTGGCGCATTTTGGCCTGGTCAAGCTCTTCTACATAAGAAAAATTGCATTGCAGCATGGGCGCTTTGTCGCAAGCCGCCAGGCACATGACATGCTCGACGGTGAAGAGGCCATCGTCGGTCGTGCCGCCCTCGTCAAGTCCCAATTCGTCTTTCAGCCAGGCATGGAAATCATCAGCGCCTTGCAGCGCGCAGGGCAGGTCGGTGCAGACTTGCAGCCAATACTTGCCTTTCGGCTTCTCGCTGTACATGGTGTAGAAGCCGGCGATGGACTTGACCTGGGTGGGATCGAGGTTGAGGAGCTGCGCCACCTCGCCAATGCCCTCGCTGTTTACCCAGCCGTATTCTTCCTGCGCGATGTAGAGCAAGGGCATGACAGCCGAGCGCGCGGTTTCGTATTTGGCCAGATGCCGCTCGATGCGCTGCTCATACTTCGGGTTGCCGATGATCGCCATGTGTCCGTTTGCCCTTGCGTTCAGTTGCAATATACATCAATGCGATGATCAGAATCATCAAGATTCAGCGTTTTCTTGCCTGATTTACCAGAGATTGACCATTTCACAGTGTAGTTTCCAGGTTTCCAGTCGTAATCTGAATATGTTTGCAGGATGTACGGTTCATTCGTATCACTGAACTCTTTTCGGTATCGCTTATAGACTTTTTCCGTGACTGAGTTTCCAGGCATTATTATGTCAATCACCGCTCGTTCCTGTTTGTCACCCGAGATATAAAGACTTATGTCAAATACCCCACGATCTTTGGAAGTGAAGACATCGCATCTGGGTTCGAGCTTGAGAAGTGGCTTTGCGTCACTTTTTGAAGCCCCAAGTTTGGAAAATTCAAGCATAATAGGTGTAATTCCAAGGATTAAAGCAATCAAAGCAACCGCCCAAAATCTAATACTTTTTCCATTTCCATTCGCGGAATCGTATTTGTAAGTCGGGACGCGGGACTTACGCTTTTGTAGGTCACTATTGTCATTCCAACTTGCCATTGACTTTTCCTTTGCCAGTCTTTGCCTTGCCAGCTAGCGGTCGCAGTCGCCCAGCACAATATCCACGCTGCCGATGATGGCAACCATATCCGCCAGCAGATAGCCCTTCGAGACGACGGGCAACGCGCTGATGTGCATGAATGAGGGCGTTTTGAAATGAACGCGGCGCGGTTTGTTTGCGCCTGTGCCGTGGATATAGCAGCCGATCTCGCCGCGCGGGCTTTCGATGGCGCAGTAGATCTCGTCATCCGGCGCATCGTAGCCATAGGTCCACAATTTGAAGTGGTGGATGACGGCTTCCATGCTCTGCCCCAGCTCGCTGCGCAGCGGCGGGCAATACTTGCGATTTTCCGAGCGGGTCGGTCCTTGAGTCCGCTCCAAACGGGTAACCGCCTGCTGCAGGATTTTGACGCTTTCGCGGAATTCGTGTATCCGTATCAAGTAGCGGTCATAGACATCGCCATGTTCGCCCAGCGGCACATTGAAGTCATAAGTTTCATAGCCGCTGTAGGGCTGCGCCTTGCGCAGATCCCAGTTGACGCCACTTCCACGCAGGGCTGGTCCCGTCATGCCATAGGCCAGCGCGACATCTGGCTCGACCACGCCGACGCCCTGCGAGCGGTCTTTCCAGATTGGGTTCTGCGTCAGCAGCGCTTCGTAATCATCTACTTTGTAGGGGAAGTCGTTCAGGAATTGCTTGATGGTCGGCAGGAAGTCATCGGGCACATCGCGCCAGACGCCGCCGGGACGAATGTAGCTGCTCATCATGCGCTGCCCAGAGAGCATCTCGAACATGCCCAGGATGCGTTCGCGCTCGCGGAATGCATATAGCAGCACGCTCATTGCGCCCATGTCAATCGCGTGCGTGCCCAGCCAAACCAGGTGGCTGGCACAGCGCGCCAATTCCAGACAGACGACACGAATGATCTGACCGCGTTCAGGCACATCCAGGTCGAGCAATTTTTCGACAGCTGCCGCATAGGCCATGTTGTTGGACATGGGCGACAGATAATCCATGCGGTCGGTAAGCGGAACAGCTTTTTCGTAACTCTTGTCTTCAATCGATTTTTCGATGCCGGTGTGCAAAAAGCCGATATCGGGCAGGCAGGTGACGATTTGCTCGCCATCCAGCTCCAGCAGCAGGCGCAAGACTCCGTGCGTGCTGGGATGATGCGGCCCCATATTCAGCAGCATGGTATCGCCGCTGACAGCGCGCTCGGTAACCAGCCCGCGCAGCTGTTCGAGGTTGCCTTCCCAGCGGCGCTGCTCTTCCAGCGATGCCCCTTGTGGTGGTGCTGCGACTGCCATAGCGACCTCGTCTAGTCCTTGGCGAAAGGCTTGTGCGCGTGAATATCTTCAATGTTAAAGGAGAATGCCACGGTCTCCTTGCCCAGCGGGTAATCACGCCGGTGAGGGTGGCCGTGCCAGTCTTCGGGCATCAGCAAGCGCCGCGGATCGGGGTGGTCCTCAAAGGCAATGCCCATCATATCGGCGATCTCGCGCTCCAGCCAATTCGCCGCGGGGAAGATGCTTGTGCCAGCTGGCAGGCGCGGATCGGCAGCGGCAGCGAAGGCTTTTATGCGCAGTCGCCGGTTGTAGAGCATGGACAAGATGTGATAGCAGACGCCGTAACGTTCGGGGCGATAGTCGCTTTGGACGCCATCGTAGGCATCGCCATAATCGTCCGGGTAATAATCAACCGCGCTGACATCGGAAAGCATATTGTAGACCAGGCCCGGGCTGGCGCGGAAGAAGCCCAGCAGTTCTGGCAGGCGTTCAGTTGCGACCACCAAGGTCGTTTCGCCGCGAAACTGCTTGACATGCAGGATGGCGTCGCCAAAAGCATCTCGCGCCGCTTGCACCGGGTCTCTTGCCGCTGGAATTTCCATCGAAAGCTTCCTTTTGACTGCGCCCTTTGCCTATGCCCAATCGGCGATGCGCTCGCCTTTGACTTTTTCGTGCAGGGTCAAGATGCCATGCAGTAACTGTTCGGGGCGTGGCGGGCAGCCAGCGATGTAGACATCGACCGGGATGATCTCGTCAACGCCCTGCACGATGGCATAGTTGTTGTAGACGCCACCGCATGAAGCGCAGTCGCCCATGGAGATGACCCACTTCGGTTCCGCCATCTGGTCATAGAGCTGGCGAATGACCGGCGCCATCTTGCGCGTCAGCCGCCCGGATACAATCAGCAAATCGGCCTGGCGGGGCGTGGCGCGGTTCAATTCCATGCCGAAGCGCGACAAATCGTAACTCGAAGCTTGCGAACTCATGTATTCGATGGCGCAGCACGCCAAACCAAACAGCAGGGGCCACATCGCTCCGGTGCGCGCCCAATTGACAGCTTGCTCGACGGTGGTCGTAACGACGCCCAGGTTGCCCAGCTTTTCGCTTACTCCCATTCCAAGCCGCCTTTCTTCCATTCATAGATGAAGCCGACGATCAATATCAGCGTGAAGACGGCCATGACAGCCAGCCCATAGACGCCCAGGTCGCGCATGGAGACGGCCCAGGGCAAAAAGAAAATCACTTCAATATCAAAGATGATGAACAAGACCGCGACCAGATAAAATTTGATCGGCAAGCGGCGCGTCGCGGGACCAATCGGCTTCATGCCGCTTTCGTAAGGAACGGCTTTGCGATAGGTCGGGCGCTGCGGACCCATCACCCGCGAAATGTTGGCGATGATCAGCGCCAGGACGACCGATATGACCAGCAGGGCGCTAACAGGTCCGAATTCAAGGATGGTCATCGCCGAATGCCACGCACTTGTGCTTTTTGGAACAATTCAATGCGAGTGAGGCTAGCACAGCATTCTGGCAGAGTCAAGCAAGAGTAGGGGTGGTTTTTTGCAGAACCACCGCGAGCCATAACAATCTAAATAATGATAAAAATATAGACTTGACATTTCTAGTATAGATTGTTATACCGCGTACTGCCGTATAATAATTGGATAGTAGCAGGACGATTATGAGCGAGACAGCAAGCAACGAAGGTGACGCATTGCAGCAAACCCTGCTTGGCGAGCGCGACCGACTGCAAAAAGAGATTGACCAACTGCGACAGCAAGTTGAGATCAAGGAGCAGCGTCTTAGCCATGTGCTGGCTTTGCTCGCCAGCGCCCCGCCTGTCGCAAATCAGCCGCCAGCCAGGCGCACCCGACAAAGAACCGCCTCGACGCCTTCATCGCAGTTGCTGGATATGGCAGAAAAGGTCTTGCGAGAACGCAATGGTGAGCCAATGCACTATCGAGAGTTGGCTGATGAATTGTTTCGGCGCGGGGCGGTGATTTTGGGCAAAGACCCGGCAAGCGCGCTGGTTTCGCGCATGACGCAAGATGACAATCGGCGAGCAGAAGGCGAGCAGCGCTTCGTGCGTCCCGTGAGCAAAGGCTTCTATGCGCTGCGTGAAGATTACCCCAACGCGCGGAATGTGGGGGCGAAGCGGCGGAGAAGAAATGTGAGCGAACCAGGCAATGACAAGGTCAATTTACAAGAAGGAGATCAATCAAATGCAGTTTGCAAACACCCCTACCAACATGGCGCAAACGGTTAGCAACATTATTGATAGCTACAAAATGGGCGCTCTTCGCGCATTGGCTCAAGAGCCAGTGCAGAACGCTCTTGACGCAAAGCGACTCGGGCACAGCGCGGTAATGGTAGAGTACCGTCTATTGAAGCGGTCGACGGACAAAGTCGGCAACTGCTATTTGCTCACGGTAACTGACACTGGGACTACGGGCTTGCGCGGGCAAATGGTCAGTAAAGAAGAATTGGAGGCGCGCGACTTCAAACTGAAGCCCGAAGAAAACTGGGCGGCATTTGAAGCGCAGGGTTACTCCAAAGAAAATGAAGATGCCCTCGGCTCTCGTGGGCAAGGCAAAGCCGCCTTTCTATATCATTCGCATATACCCGGCCAAACACGGCGCATGGCGATGTTATACGACACCTTGCTGGAAGATGGCGAGTATCGCCTGGGGATGCGATTTGCTCGTCCAGTTGACCAGGTTATGACGCCGCCTTTGTTTAATGAAGAGGCGCGGGCAACGATTCTCAGCGATCAATTCCCCCTGGATGACAATCTGGCTATTCCGCTCAACATCGAAGCATTGCGCGAAGTCGGCACGCGCGTCATCGTACCCTGCGTTAATGATGAGCTGGCAGCGGCGATGTGCCCCGGTGGAGAGTTATCGCGCTGGCTGCAGCGCTGCTGGTGGCGGGCGATTCAGCTTAGCAAGCTCAGCATCCGCGTCGTCGACGAGCATGGCGCAAGTGAAGAGATCGCTGTGCCGAGGTGGTGGTCAGACTTGCCGCGCATAAAGGGCAAGCCTTCTCCCAATGGAAGCTGGGTACAACTTCGTGATGGCGGCCGAGCTTGTATTTGGGGCGACTTGCCGCTGGAAGATGGATATACAATCCGCCGACTGGTCATGCTGCATAGCGATGATTTTGAAGAAGATGAAATAACCAAAGATGAACCAGAATATGCCGGCATCCAGATTCTGCGCGGCTCACAATGGATTGTGACTCGCGACGCCCGCCGGGAATACTACGACTTTATTCCTCGGGAAAAACTAGCAGGCTTCCGCGGTTATGTAGAGTTTGACAAACATACCGACAGTGCATTGCGCGCAGCGGAAAATTCTCAGCATGACGGATTTGGCGCCAGGGGCAACAAAGGCAAAATCGTTCGTAATATTCGCAGCGAGTTGAAGAAAAAAGTGTGCGACTTCAGCGCGGCGATGGGCTAGCAGAGCGCAGAAAAAATCAGCATCCAGCGCATGTCGCAGCGCGAAAAGTCGACGCATACTCAATTCCTGGAAACATTTCTTAATCCAAACGGGCGCAAACCGAGTCCATCGTCCCAAACGGGCGAACATGCGGGAACGCGTTTGCTCTGGGATTGCCGCCTCAACCTGGAGTATCCCGACCCGACTAGCTCCCGCGTCGATTGGGGGCAGTCAATACGCAAAGTGCAAGTCGAAGTGGGCATGGAACCGAGCGAAGAATTGGTCGGCAGCGCCAATCTGATACTGGAATGGGTGGATGCCTCGGGACGAGCGCAAGAAATCGACAGGCGAGATGACGCTATCCACAAACGATGGGGGCAAGATCGCGTCCAGGCATCATTTGTGTTTTCGGACTGGCAAATCTTGCGTGGCAAAGCCAGCCAAGAGCGGCAAATCGAATGCCCTGTTCCCGGAGAATGCCGGCTGCGAGCGGTCGTCGAGCATCGTGGCGTGCGCGTAAAGATCGCAGCGCGGACTGTATATGTCCAAACCGAGCCACCGCCGCCGCCCGAGCAAAATCCCATTTCGCTGTCCATCAGCGCCGCAAACATCAGCGCGGACGACAAGCTGCGCTTCGAGCACGGCGAGATCTTGCAGGCGCAGTTCAACGCACGCAACCGAACTCCCCAGGCCGACACATACTATTTGACGGCCAGATTGGACAGCGAAGTACTCGCGCGGAAAATGCCGATAGAATTGCCTGGAACGCCAGTTGGCGATACGCCAAAGAGGGAACCCGTCTTATCCATAAAGCGCCAACTCCTGGACCCGCATCTACCAGCGCCGCTTAATTTGGACGCAGTTCCATCCCTAGCTATGGGCGATTCCAGCGGACGATTTTCTATTAACGCGGAACTTGCCGACGAAGCTGGCAACAGGGTCGCCAATGCCTCGCACGTCATTCACTTTCAGCGCGACCCAGGCCATGTCCAAGGCAAACTGCCATTTGACATTAGCCAGGTGTCCCAACAGAATGAGATGTGGAAGCTGAATGAAGAACTCACGGAACTAACTTATCCGAGCGACTATCCGCTGTACAAAGAAATGCAGGTTGTGCAAAGGCAACGCCGTGCGCTGCAAGGCAACCTGGCATTTATCGCCGAGATCAGCGCTTATGGCTTGCTGGAATGGGCGTTGCGGCCAAAGGAACATGGCAATGACAGCAACTACGACCAATTGCTCGAGACTATCGCCAGCCCAGACAATCCCATTTGGGAACCGTATCTGCGCCGGCTGGAAAAACTGGGAAGTATTTCGAAATATCCCTTCAGCGAATACGCGCAACTTTGCCGGGAGACTGTCGCCATCATGCTGGAAATCTTCGCAAAGGAGAACGACTAATGCCCGTCCTCGTCTGGAGCGACCGCGACGGCGCGCTTGGAAACAGCATCCGCACTGGGAGACGCGTCTCCCTCAGCGCGGAGGAGTTCCGACCCGAAGCCGAAGAACTCGACCGAGCGCTGGACGCGCTGCTGGACATGGCTTGGCATGCGCTGACGGTCATAACGAAACGCAAAAATGGCAAACCACGCTTCGACACATTGGAACAAGCCTGGGTGTGGGGACGAGCCATTCATCTATCAAGTATTATGCGGCATCGCGCCATGACCGGTGAACAAAGAATCCTGCTTTGGCAAGCGTTATCAGCCAAAGCATGGTATGGCGTCCGCAGCGATTTGACGCGTGATCAGCGCTGGAGAGAACTCATCCCAAGCAAATCACGGAAGTGGCAGACCCAGCACACAGACATTGACGCATATCGTTTCCTCGAAATCGGCTATTGGCTGCGCGAAGATTCATTGCAACAGGTTGGTGAACTGTTTTGCTGGAAGTTTAGCAACGCCAACGACTTATTCGACCGAACTTCGCTGCATTCAATTGAGCTGCGTCGAGTTATTTTGCACTGGCTACAGCAGCAAGATGGAAAAGTACGCAAATTCTTAGCGACTCCCATTCACAATGGGAAACGACACGCCCTAATCGCCAAAGCCCTGTACAAACGCTTCCCCGCCAAGGGTCCTGGTTCGGCGCTGCTGCCACAGCACTATCCGCAGGACGAACTGCGCGCCATCGTCTGTGGCACGCTGGATGCCGCGCGCGACTCGCATTTCTCACAAGCCGCGGACGAAGCGCCCTAATCCAACGCGCCGCTATCCGACAGATAATCCGCCAGTTGCCGCGCCATCTCGCTTGTGCCGGCGTCGCTTTGGTGCACGCCATTGATCCAGAACTGTCGTTCGATTGGCAAGTTGGCTGCCATGTCATAAAAGAGAGTGTCGCGCTCGGTTGCCAGCTCGCGAATGATCTGGTTGTGCTCGGCGACAGCGGCTTGTCGGTAGGGCTGGCTCATGACATCGCCGTTGGGCGCGTCATAGACATAGGGCGAGTAGGCCCAGGTCATCAGCAAGGTTGCGATATCGCGGCTCTGCGCCATACCAATTATGTTTTCGAGGTTGCGCTGGAAATAGATGGGCGGGTTGGCATCCAGGACTTGCTGCGCGGTCATGCCCAGGTCCGCGCATACAGCTTTTGCGCCGCTCGTATCCAGCTGGCATCCGCGCACATCGCTGGGCGCGGGCATTCTTTCGTCCAGCGAAAAAGCCAGCTGCAGCGAGTCGCCCAGCTTGTGCATGAGCAGCCGCTGCAAGGCGCTGGCCGGCAAAGCTTTATCGAGGGTTCGCCAGGTGCCGCGCAGCCCGTAGCCCCCCCGATAGTGGGCGGGGTCGACCAGGCGCGCTCGCACATCGTTGGTCGCGTGATAAATGATGATCATGTCGGGATCGAGGTCTTGCGCGCGCAGCATGAAGTTGACCGCCGACTCGAAAGTCGAATAGGCTGGCACGCCGGCATTGACCACCTCGACCTGGCTGTAGCCATATTCATCAGCCAGCAGCCGCTCAAGTTTGTAGGTCCAAGTCAGTTCGTAGCGATCGAGGTAACCGCCATAGGTGGTGCTGCCGCCCAGAGCCACAATGCGGTAGCGGTCTGGCGGTTTGGGCTGCGTGATCTCTGGCCCGCGGTAGCCCAGCGAATTGACATCGTCTCGGTTGGGCGTCAAACCATAATTGACGAAAGGGATGGGGCGATACAGCGACTGCAGCTCGTCAATTTCGGCGCGCGAATAGAGGTAGAGGATCTTTTGCTGCTGCGTGCCAAAGTTGGCGACATAGAAGCGCCAGCCGACTTCCAGCGCCAGCAACGTCAGCACAATCGCGGCAGCTGACAAGGCTAACTTCTTGCGCACGAGACTGGCTCGTTTCTTGGCGGATTATGGCTGGTGGGGGCGCTGGCTCTTCACGCCCCCATTGTTTATCGCTGGCTAAAACTCAGCCGAGCGGGCCGCCCCCAAGCCCAACAAGCCGGTTTCTGGCTGGGGCCTGCGGTACTGCTCGTCGTATTTGCCAAAGCGGATGACATCGCCAGTGCCGGTGATGGCTTCTACCGACAAACCCAGGCTCTGCAATTCCTTGACCAGCACGCGGAAGCTGGTGGGGATGCCCGGCTCTTCGATTGGTTCGCCCTTGACGATGCTTTCGTAGGTCTTGACGCGCCCCTGGACATCGTCCGATTTGACCGTCAACATCTCTTGCAAGATGTGCGCCGCGCCATAAGCCTCCAGCGCCCACACTTCCATCTCGCCGAAGCGCTGCCCGCCAAATTGCGCCTTGCCACCCAGCGGCTGCTGCGTAACCAGGCTGTACGGACCGGTCGAGCGGGCGTGTGCCTTGTCCTCGACCAAATGCGCCAGCTTCAACATGTGCACATAGCCAACGGCAACGGGACGGTCGAACTTTTCGCCAGTGCGCCCGTCATAGAGCGTCATCTTGCCATAATGCGGGACAGGCACGTTGGTGGCAAACATGACGCGGTCGGCGACTTCAAAAAGTTCACGCGCGCTCAGATCGTCTGCCAGCTGCACTTCGTCCGGCGCGTGATGCTGGATCCAGAGACGCAGCGAGACATCCAGCGCATTGGCATCGCGGCGATCGCGCACTTCGGCGGACAAGCCTTCGTTGTTGTAGACCATGATTTCTGCCGGGTCAAAACCATGCTCGCGCAGGATCTCGCCCACAGCAACGCGGCGCACATAGGTCTCCTGGCGCTCCAGGATGATTTTCTCGTTGTCGTATTCGCCCGAATCGCCGACAAGATCCAGCAGATAGGCGCAGATGACATGCATGTCGTCATCAAAGTCTTCGGACTGCATGCCGGCGCTGGCAGCCATGCGCGCTTGGTTTTCCCAGGCGCGGGCGGTGGTGAGTTTCCATGCCCAGTCGATCAACCAGGCGCGACCCAGCTCTGCCTGGATTTCCAATTCCTGTACGCCATCAAACACGGGAGTGATGGCGCGGAAGCCCAGTCGGTCGGCCGCCCAACCAAGATGCAACTCGAGGATCTGGCCGATATTCATGCGACTGGGAACGCCCAGCGGGTTCAGGATGATTTCGCAGGGGATGCCACCGTCGATATAGGGCATATCTTCGACCGTGACGATCTTGGATATGACGCCCTTGTTGCCATGACGACCCGCCATTTTGTCGCCGACGGTGAGCTTGCGGCGTTGCGCCACACTGACGCGCACCATATTCTCAACGCCAGCTTGCAGATCGGGGTGTTCTTCGCGGTTGAAGACCTTGACATCGATTACTTTGCCGCGGTCGCCATGCGGCAGACGCAGTGACGAGTCTCTCACTTCGCGCGCATGTTCGCCAAAGATAGCGCGCAGCAGCTTTTCTTCGGGCGATAGTTCTTTCTCGCCTTTGGGCGTGATCTTGCCAACCAGGATATCGTTGGGTCCGACCTCAGCGCCGATGCGCACGATGCCGTCCTGGTCGAGGTCTTTCAACGCTTCTTCGCCGACATTGGGGATATCGTATGTGATCTCTTCGGCGCCCAGCTTAGTATCGCGGGCCTCGATCTCGTACTTTTCGATGTGGATGCTGGTGAACTTGTCGCTGCGCAGCAAGTCTTCGCTGACCAGCAAAGCATCTTCATAGTTGCCGCCATCCCAGGACAGGAAGCAGGTCAACACATCTTGCCCCAGCGCCAGGTGTCCGTTGTAGGTGGAAGAGCTGTCGGCGATGATGTCCCCTGGCTGGAT
Organism: Chloroflexi bacterium bin20; assembly: GCA_002238485.1. Classification (GTDB taxonomy): domain Bacteria; phylum Chloroflexota; class Anaerolineae; order Aggregatilineales; family Phototrophicaceae; genus UBA6055. The sequence continues at coordinate 143,321 of MPMG01000004.1, forward strand.
CATGTCGCCCTTGCGCACTTGCGGACGCTGGTCGATGCAGGTCGACTGGTTGGAGCGCTCATACTTGCGCAGCGGGAAAGACTCTTCTTCGCCATCGGATTTGCGCACAATGACACGATGCCCCTGTACGCTGATGACCTCGCCAGCCACTTCCGAAACCAGCACTTGTCCACTGCTGGACGCTGCCTGACGTTCCATGCCGGTGCTGACGACCGAGACATCGGGCGTGATGAGCGGCACAGCCTGCCGCTGCATATTGGAGCCCATCAAGGCGCGGTTGGCGGCATCATGCGAGAGGAAGGGAATGAGCGCCGCGCTGATGCCGACGATCTGGCGTGGAGCAACATCCATGTGTTCTATGCGATGCGGCGGCACGGACATGAACTGCTGATGCAAGCGCGCCGAAACGCGATTGGAAACGAATTGTCCGCGCTCATCCAGGACGGCGTTTGCTTGGGCGATTGTGTATTCGTCTTCTTGATCTGCCGAAAGATAAGTGATCTCGTGCGAAGCGAATGGCGCGATCGGCGCAGCATCAAAGCCAGCCTGGCGCAATTTCCGCAGCGCGTCCGCGTCGATGACCTCGCCTTCTTCCAGCACCAGCGCTTCGGAGTCGATGGCTTCGTGCAACATGCGCCCGATCAGGCCGTCGCTCACGGGCAGCGCTTCCGATGCGCCATCATCGCTGAGCACAACAACCGGCACTTGTTCCATGCCATGCATGCGAAGGGATTGGAGAGTCGCAGCGTCGATGATATCGCCTTTGGCCGCGATGATCCGCCGCTCGGTCATGACTTCTGACCGCTGCAAGTCATCCAGTGGCTTGAGGGCGCGCTCGACCGCTTCGTCGGCTTTGGACATCTTCTCGTGAAAGAGACGGATGCAGTTGTAAGCCGATTGCATGGTGCGGCTGACTTCGCGCGGGGACAATTGCTCGCCGTTCAGGGATTTTTCCGCCATGCGCACGAAGTCGCCGACTTTGCCAGCGTATTTGGCGGCTTCGTCGTAGAGCTGGTCGAAGCGCTTTGGCACATCCAGCAGTCGGCTGGGCGGCTTCTCTAAGGCGCTGGTCAATGCCTCTATGGCGCTGCGCAAGCCGATGCGCGCGTTCAGATACGTCGAGATCGTGCCTTCCAGCTCGGCTGCTCGCGCGCCGACCGCCTCGTCAAATTGCTCGAGGTGCTGCGGGGTCAGGCTGTCGCGGTTTTCCCAGACCAAGTCGGCTGCGCTGATGATAGGTCCAGCGGTATCGATATAGAGCGCGTCAAATTCCTCGCGAGTTTCGCTGAGGGTGCGGCTGTCCAGCTGGTCGCGCACGGCATCGATCAGGTTGGTCAACTGGCTGCGCACCACGCCCACGGTTACATCGGCGCCGATGCGGATGCCGATTAGCGATTCGTCAACCGGTCGGTTTTCGACCGCTTCCAGCACGCCGGTCGCGTGCACGGCGACTGTGTCAATCTGGTGATAGCGCAGCATGCCGACAATGTCTTCTGTAATGACCGCGCCTTTGGGCAACGACAAGACGGCTTCGATATCGTCATTCAGCACACGGCCAGGCAGCCGTTCATCGTCGAGCGGCAGGCTGTTGATCACCTTACGGTACGGCGTTTCAATAAAGCCCAGCTCATTGACGCGCGCATAACTGGCCAGCCGACCGATCAAGCCGATATTCGGCCCCTCGGGCGTCTCGATGGGGCAGATGCGTCCGTAGTGGCTGTGATGCACATCGCGCACATCAAAGCCGGCTCGTTCGCGGCGCAAACCGCCTGGACCCAAGGCTGACAAGGTGCGTTTGTGCGTCAGCTCGGAAAGCGGATTCGTCTGTTCCATGAATTGCGAAAGCTGGGACGAGCCGAAGAATTCGCGCACGGCCGCCACGATAGGACGGATATTGATGAGCGAAACAGGCGCCAACTGGTCGGCCTCGCGGATAGACATGCGCTCGCGCACGACCCGTTCCATGCGCCGCAAGCCGACGCGCAGCTTGTTGCCGATCAGCTCGCCGACTGTTTTGACGCGCCGGCTGCCCAGGTGGTCAATGTCGTCAAAGTGGCGCGCCGGATCATCGGCATTGTTGATCTCGACCATATGCCGCACGAGCTCGACGATGTCGTACTTGGTCAGGGTGCGGTGTTCGCGCGGGACAACCTCGTCCAGGTCCAAGCGTCGATTGAGTTTGTAACGCCCGACCCGCTCCAGGTCATAGCGACGCTTGTCAAAGAGCTGCTCTTCCAGGAAGCTGCGGGCATTGTCCAGTGTTGGCGGATCGCCCGGGCGGACGCGACGGAAGAATTCGATCAGCGCGGCCTCGCCAATGGTCTGTCGTTTCTTCAGATCCCAGACCGGTTCCTGTTGGATGCAGGTCTCGATATAGCGGTGATTTTCGTCCGTGTCAATATCTTTGAAGAGCGCGAGGATCTCTTCGTCATCGCCTGTTTTGATTGGCGAGCGCGAAGCCGACATGCCATCTTCCGCAGCCGCCAACGCGCGCAGCAGGATCGTTACCGGGATGGTGCGCTTGCGGTTGAACTTGACCGTGATGTAGTCGGTCTTGCGCGTCTCAAATTCCATCCAGGCGCCGCGGTCGGGGATGAGCTTGCAATTGGCCAGATAGCGCCCGGTGGTGCGCTCTTCTTCGCCATCAAAATAGACGCCGGGCGAGCGAATCAACTGGCTGACCACCACGCGCTCGGTGCCATTGATGATGAAGGTGCCTTTTTCGGTCATCAGCGGGAATTCGCCCAGGAAGATTTCCTGCACGATAAATTCGTCCGCCTGCTCGTGATTGACCAGAGCGACCTTGGCGTGCAGCGATGCCGAAAATGACATATCGCGCTCGATGCACTCTTCTTCATTGTACTTTGGCTCGTCCAGGCGGAATTCCAGCCCAAACTCTTGGGCCTGCGGGTCGTTGCCCGGGAAGTAGAGCGACAGATTGCCATTAAAGCTGGTGATGGGGTTGATCTCGTCAAAGAGCTCCAGTAGTTTGCCGCCACGCAGAAAGTGGTCGAAAGACTTGAGCTGGATATCAATCAGCGAGGGCAAGTCCTGGATCTCGGGCGTGCGAGCATAGTTCTTGACATTATAATAGTGTTTCAAGGCGCGGCTCCTTGGCTGGACTCTGGACTCGGCTGGGGCGGGCATCGACGCGCATAACACACCACACAGGATGGCGAGACAATACGCAAGTCAACCAACACAAATTGTCGTGGTCGGTTTTCATGTATCCGCAGCAATGTGACGGCAAGAAGACTGCAAACCCATAGCGTACAAGAACACCGAAGGTGTTGTCAAGGCAAACCTTGTAATCGGATGATATCGGGAAATGCTTATGCATAGTCTAGCCTATTCGCACGCAATTGCAAGAGTCTTTTCGGCTTTTGGCAGCAGAATCGACCCAACTCCATGACCGCACCGTCACATGCCCCGGATGTGAAGAGCCATGTGCAGCGTCAATTCGCCGATGTCGCCGCCAATTATCGCACCAGCAAAGTTCATGCCGCCGGCGCAGACCTCGAGTTGATGGTCGCGGCTGCCGACCCGCAGGCTGATATGCTGGCGCTGGACGCGGGCTGTGGAGCTGGACACAGCGCCCTGGCATTGGCAGAGCGCGCAGGCAGCGTATTCGCCTGCGACTTCACCCGCGCTATGCTCGACCAGGTGGAGGCGCTGGCAGACGAACGCGCCATCAACAGTCTGGCGCTACAGCAAGCGGATGTAGAGCAGCTGCCCTATTCTGCCGCCAGCTTTGACATCGTCACCACACGCTACAGCGCGCACCATTGGCAAGAACCCGAACGGGCGCTTGCGGAGTTTCGGCGCGTGCTGAAGCCAAGCGGCGTCTTCGTCATCAGCGATATCATGGCTGGCGAAGATTTTGCCCAGGACACCTTTTTGCAGACCATCGAATTGCTGCGCGACCCATCGCATGTCCGCGACTTCCGCCTTTCCGAATGGCTGGCGATGCTGCGAGCAGCTGGATTCGTAGCGGAGGTGCTGGACCGATTCGAGCTCAGCCTGCACTTTGCCACCTGGACGCAGCGCATGCGCACGGCTCGATCCAATCGCGACATGATCAAATCGCTCTTCGCCGGCGCGTCCGCAGACATCCGCAGGGGCTTTGGATTGCCCGAGCAGATCAGCGGCGATGACTTCTCTTTTACGATCCCCGGCGCGGTGATCCGAGGTCGACCAGCAGTCGTCTAGTTCAGATTACAGACGCCCGGTCGCATGCAGGTACTCGGTATAGCCGCCCTGATATTCGCGCAACTCGCCCCCGCGCAGCTCGACAAGCCGGTCGACAGTCTGGTCGAGGAAGTAGCGGTCGTGCGAGACAATGACGACTGTGCCGACGAATTCGTCTAGCGCGCCTTCCAGGACTTCAACCGAGGCGATATCCAGGTTGTTGGTCGGCTCGTCCAGCAACAGCAGATTCGGCTCTTGCAGCATAACCAGCGCCAGCTGCAGGCGACTGCGTTCGCCGCCCGACAAGCTGCCGATGGGCTGATGCGCCTGCTGATAGCTGAACGCCATGCCCAGCAAAAAAGAAACTGCGTTGGATTCACTGCTGTTTTGGGTGCTGCGGATCAACTGCAATGGAGTCTTTTCCAGCCAGCCGTCCAGAGTCTGATGCTCTTGCGAATAATAGCCGATGCGCACGCTGGGACCGACCTTGACCTCGCCCAAAGTCGGCTGCAGTTCGCCCAGGACCAGCTTGAGCAAGACAGTCTTGCCCGCGCCGTTGCCACCGATGATGCCCACGCGCTCGCCATGCCGAATAAGCAGATCGGCATTCATAAAGAGCGGCTCATCATCAAAAGCCATGCACAGCTCGCGCAGCTCCAGCACATTCTTGCTGCCGCGCCAGCCTGCCACCTTGAAGTCCATCAAACGCCGTTCGCCCACTTTCTCGATGATTTCGCCGCGGTCCTGCATTTTCTGCAACATGCGCCGGCGTTGACGGGCTGCCAGCATGTGCTTGCGGCTCAGCACCTGGCGCGCCCAGCGTTCGAAGCGCTCGATCATTTCTTCCAGGCGGGCGATCTCTTTCTGCTGCGTTACATATTCCTGCTGTTGGCGCAGGCGGCGGCGTTCGCGTTCGTTGATGTAATAGGAATAGTTGCCGTGATAGACGATCAGTTTGCCGTCTTCCAGTTCGACGGTCTGCGTGGCTACTTCGTCCAGCAGGTAGCGGTCGTGCGAAATGATGACGACAGCACCGCGGTAGTTGTGGATGAAACGTTCCAGTTGGTGTTTGCCATCCAGGTCGAGGTGGTTGTCCGGCTCGTCCAGCAGCAGCAGATCGGGCGCGGAAACCGCCAGCTGCACCAGCGAGACCAGCTTCTTTTGCCCGCCCGACAAGCTTTCGTTGTGCCGGGCATAGTCTTCTTCATCAAAGCCGAGCATGGCCAGCAACTCACGCACATGGCTGGCGTGTCGATGCCCGTTCATCCGTTCATAGCGCGCCAGCTGGGCTTCGTGCTCTTCCAGCGTTTCTGCCAGGCGCGAAGCGTCGCTGTAGACAGCCGGGTCGGCCAGCCGTGCTTCGATCGCGGTCAGCGTCTTTTCTGCGGCAGCCAGCTCGGGCGGTTTGACCAGGGCAGTTTTCAGCAGGGTCTTATTGGCAGGCAGCTCGATATCTTGTGGCAAGCCGGCGATGCGACCATGCGGTTGGATTGTGATATGCCCGCTGTCGGGGGACAATTCGCCCAGCAGCAGCTTGAAGAGCGTGGATTTGCCCGCGCCATTGGCGCCAACCAGGGCAATGCGGTCGCGGTCGTTTATGTCCCACGAAATCCCGCGATATAGCTCGCGCCCGGCGAAGTTGACGCCGACATTGTGCAACTGAATGATGCGCATGGAGATTGGCTGCCCGAGGCTGTGCTAGTGCATTCCCTTGTACCACAAGCTTTGCAGAGCGTGTAGACTTGAGGTGTCATGATCATCGTCGATGCTTTGCAGAATATCGCGCCAAACGCCTTGCAGCTGGGGCGGGATTATGCCAGTTGGGCATGGCTGCAGCGCGGCGCTCAAACGAATTCAAACGCTCCCCCTGCTAGCACCAGCCTGCGCGACAATCTGTTGGGTCGGGTGGCGCTGGTCTTCGGCAGCATACCAGTATGGGACGAGGCGGCGCAAGGTCTGCCTGCCTGGGTGCGCTACACCAGCCGCGGACACAATGATGCGCAAAGAATCGCGCGCTGGCAGCTGGATCATTATCAGCGACTGGCGGACGACAACCAGCAGATTCGCCTTGTCTTGAGTAGGCAAGATCTGGATGAGGTGCTGGCGACGTGGCAAGCGAAAGATGACATCGGCGGACGGCTGCAGGGCATCGTGCCTTTGCTGCAGGGCGCGGCGCCGGTCAGCGAACCGAAGCAAATTGAAGAGTGGCTGGAATACGGCCTGCGCATCGTGGCGCCAGCTTGGGGCAGCAATCGCTATGTGACGGGCGCGGGAGACGATGGCGATCTGACGCTGCTCGGCTACGAATTGCTGGAAGCGCTGGAGAGTTTCCATATCCTGCTGGATATCGCCCGGATGCCGGGACGCGCGGCTGCCACCGCCATAGAACGCTACGAAGGAGCGATCATCGCCAGCCACACCAGCCCACGCCGCAACTATGACCATCCGCACTGCCTGTCCGACGCGCTGATCCGGCAACTGTGCCAGCGTGACGGCGTGATGGGCATAATGCTGTATAATCGATATCTGCGGCGTGACTGGCATCCCAGCGACCCCAAGCGGCGGGTTACGCTGTCGCACTGGGTCGATACCGTTGATTATGTCTGCCAGTTGGTGGGCAACGCTGCGCATGTCGGCTTGGGCAGCGACATCGACGGCGGTTATGCCTACAGCAGCCTGCCCGCGGAAATTGATACCAGTTGCGATCTGTGGCTGCTGCGGGGCGCCCTGGGCGAGCGCGGCTTTTCTGATGACGAGGCGGCAGCCATTCTGGGCGGCAACATGCTGCGCAAACTGCGAGAAAGCTTGGCAAACGGATAAGAAGCCATGTGGCGATTTTCACAGGTTGGCATAGCCTTGGGCGCTTTGGGCGCGATGATCTGTTTCATGGGTCTATTCCCCGGCGTCACCGGCGCAGCGACAACGGCGGGCATTGGTCTCGTGCAGGTGCTGATGGTGGTGGTCGGCTACGGATTTCTGGTCTTGGGCGCGCTGATTTACCTGAAGTGCATATTTTTCCTTGGCGTGGCGGCCACACTCAGCCAGCAGATCGGTTTGCGGCTGGCGATCACGGGCATTTTGTTCGCGGCGATGGCGGGCTTGGCAGATATTGTCGGCTTTGGCTCGCATATTCGCGATGACGCTAGCGATATATTCTTCGGGCAACTGCAGATGGTGGGCATTCTGGCGAGCTTTGCGCTGTCGTCGGTTGGCGTGCTGGTCTATGTGCTGGCTGGCGCGAAACTTGCCCGGCACACGCCGGTCGAAGCGCTCAGCGACAGCATCGCCGGCGTCGACGATACGAGAGAAGTGCCTTTGGTCGATCTGGACGAGCCGGTTTGACACGGTCTGCGCAGCCGCAAAGGAATTTGCCTTGTCTGACGAGCGACCCAGCTTGCTCTTTGTGGTGAATATCCCGCGCTTTTTTGTGTCGCATCGTCTGCCACTGGCGCTGGCGGCGCGAGAGGCTGGCTTTTCTGTCTCGGTGGCGACCTCTGGCGACGACACAGCATCGGTAAGGCGCATCAAGACGGCGGACCTGCCTTTTCACCCCCTGCCCTTCAGCCAGCACGGCACCAACCCGCTGCACGAGCTGTGGACTCTGTTGACGCTGCGTCGATTGTACGCGCGGCTGCAGCCCGATCTGCTGCACCATGTCAGCATCAAACCCGTGCTCTATGGCGGGATAGCTGCCCGGCTCTGCAGGCGGGGGGCGGTAGTCAATGCCATGAGCGGGCTGGGCTATGTGTTTGCGGGCGCCGGCTTCAAAGCGCGGCTGATCGACTGCTTGTCCGCGCCGGCTTTCAAACTGGCCTTGGCTGGCGCAGGCAACCGCATCATCTTTCAAAATCCGGACGATCAGCGGCTTTTCATCCAGCGCGGACTCGTCGATCGAAGGCGAACGCGACTCATCCGCGGGTCGGGTGTCGATGAAACAGTCTTCTGCCCAGCGGAGGAGCCAGCTGCCGATTTGCCAGTGGTTTTGTATGCCGGGCGCTTGCTGTGGCAGAAGGGCCTGGGCGACTTTGTAGAGATGGCGCGGCGCTTGCGGGAGCGAGCAATCTTCCGCGTTGTCGGCTATGCAGAGCCCACCAGCCCGCTGAGCGTGCCCATGCGGCAGCTGGATGCCTGGCAGGATGAGGGGCTCATCGAATGGCAAGGGGAGCGAACAGACATGCCAGGGGTATACGCCAAAAGCCGACTCGTCTGCTTGCCATCGACCTACGGCGAAGGCGTGCCCAAGGTTTTGATTGAAGCAGCTGCCTGCGCGCGCGCCTGCGTAACCACCGACAATCCTGGCTGCCGCGAGATCGTGCGCGAGGGCGTCAATGGCCGTCTCGTGCCGCCTGGCGATGTCGAGGCGCTGACCGTGGCTGTGCGGAAGCTGCTGGACGACCCAGACACCTGCCGGCGTATGGGCGCGGCAGGCAGGCAGATTGTGCTGGACGACTTTACCCTCTCGCGCGTCTGCGATGACACGATCGCGCTGTATCGCGAGTTGTTGAACCGCAGCTAGGCTGGTTATAGGGTGGCTGCCTTGTGCGCGGCGCGGACAGGCTCGGGCAGTCGAAAGCGCGTTGTGCAGCGCAGGGTGATTTCAACCGCGGTTTCGATATCCGCCAGATGCCCCACCGAAACATAGATGGGTTTGACATGAACGCGCGAGCGCAAAACGACTCCCAGCGCTTCGCCGCGATGGATCAGCGGGCTGCGCGCGCCTTTGACATCGGCGGGCAGCCGATAATCGCCGATGTAATGTGATTTGCCGCAGCCGATAGTTGGTCGCCCCAGCCACAAGCCCAGATGCGCCGCGATGCCCATTCTGCGCGGGTGGATCTGCCCCATGCCATCAAAGAGGAAGGCATCTGGCTCGATTTCTAACCGCCGCAGCGCCGCCAGCACGACCGGTCCTTCGCGGAATGCCAGCAAGCCGGGGATGTAGGGAAAGCGCGTCGCTTCGGCTGCGCGAGCAGTTTCGATGATCGCCAACTGTGGCAAGCGCATGACAACGACCGCCGCCTGTGACATGCCGCCACGCACACTGACATCCACGCCAGCAACTGTGTGGACCTGCTGCAAATCCAACGGCGCATTGTCGACCAAGTGTTTCGCCAAGTCGCGCTGCAGAGCCACAGCTGCTTTGGGGCTGAGATCCCAGCTATGCAGATCGTCGATTTTCATGTCAGCCGGTATAGGCAGCCGCGGCTAGATTTCCAGGTAATCGCGCAGTTGCCGCGAGCGCGTCGGGTGGCGCAGCTTTCGCAGGGCTTTGGCTTCGATCTGGCGAATCCGTTCGCGGGTTACACCGAGCAGGCTGCCGACTTCTTCCAGCGTATTATCTTGCCCGTTCGTCAAGCCAAAGCGCAAGTCCAGCACATTGCGCTCGCGTTCGCTCAATACACCCAGCGCCGCGCGGATCTGCTCTTTCAGCAGCTGCTTGCCCGCCGAATCCACTGGGCCGGGCGCATTTTCGTCCTCGATGAAGTCGCCCAACTGGCTGCTGTCTTCTTGCCCGACTGGCATATCCAGGCTCATCGGTTCTTGACTGATGCGCATGATGCGGCGGACTTTTTGCGTGGCACGGCGAAGTTTGCGAGCCAGGCGAGTCTCGGGCTCATCGCCAGCCTTTTTGCTCTGTTTGATCGACCTGCGCTCGTCATCGGAAAGGAAGTCCATTTCCAGCGCGATCTGCTCGGTGGTCGGCTCTGCGCCCAAGATTTGGATGAGGTCGCGCTGCACACGCATCATACGATTGATGGTCTCGACCATATGCACGGGAATGCGGATGGTGCGGGCTTGGTCGGCGATGGCGCGGCTGATCGACTGGCGGATCCACCAGGTGGCGTAGGTGCTGAACTTGTAGCCTTTGGTGTGGTCGAACTTGTTGACCGCGCGCAGCAAACCCAGGTTGCCCTCCTGGATGAGATCGAGGAAGCTGATGCCCCGCCCCATGTATCGCTTCGCCACGCTGACCACCAGCCGCAGATTGGCGCGAGTCAAGGCTTCTGACGAAAGCGCGGCATGCTGCTCGACCTGTTCTTGCTGCTGCTTCGCCAGGCTGACGGGATCGAGCGTGTCTTCGATCCACGAATCGAACTCCAACAGGCTGGGCAGCTCTTGCTCTTTGCGAAAGTGGCGCTGCATACGCGTCTGATGCTCGTATGGGAAGAGGTACAGCGCGTGCACGACAGCGAAGAACTCTCGCGCCAGCCCCGCCCACTTCTCGTCTTTGCCCCATTGCCGCTGGTTGAGGTAGGTGCGAATGTAGGAAAAGCCATCGCGGTCCCAATTGGCGATCGTCTCTTGTGTTTCTGCCAGCACGCGGAAGAAATCTGGCGCTTCGGCATCCAGCGCGGCAGCCGATGCTTGCAGACGTTGCCAGTCTTCGCGCAAGCGCAGGTAGGCAAAACGCTCTACATCCAGGTAGTCGGGTTCGCTCGGCGCGGGGCTTTGCTTGTCGAAGCTGGCCAGCTCGTCTTGCAGCGCTTCCAGGTGTCGTTCGGCGGCGATCTGCGTGCTCAGCCACATTTCGCGGTTGCTGTCCAGCAGCGGCACCTGCCCGATTTCTTTCAGATACATGCGCACGGGGTCATCAGATTGTGGCAGGCTTTCGCGCGCGTCGCTCTGGCTGCCGGCATTCAGGCTTCCAGCGGCGATCTCGGTGGTGGTGAAGGCGTCAGTCGACGAGTCGTCCTTGCTGCCGCGTACATCGACATCGCTGCCCGTGAAGGCATGGATACTGGCACTTGTGCTCAAATCCATCTAGCTAGCTCCTGCTGTTGAGACACCGGTCCGCTGGCGACAGGTCTTTGCCTGCCGACTGCCAGATCGATGCGCGCCTTCGCCAATACAGACAGCTTGACTTCTATGGCAAGGCGGTCGTCCAGCTGCCGGTCTAGGTCCGCTTCTGTCTGCGCTTCTTCTTGCAAATACTGCATGTCTACGCGTTCGTCCCTCAATCGTTCCTGTCGCAACTGCAGCGCCCGGCTGATCAATTCATTCAGCAGATCCAGTCCCGGCCGCTGCGCAGGTCGGCGACTCTTAACTATATCGCTCAAATCGACCTGAAAGTTGCCCCGCAGCGACTGTGAAAGCACAACAAAATCTTCTCTCAGCAGCGCGACAAGCTCATCCTGCAGTTCTGCGTCAATCCTCTGTGCCAGGAAGTCCAGAGGCTCAAGGTCATCCTGCTGCAGCGACTCTTGCAGGTGGACCATCAAGGCGCGATAACGGCTGCTGCTGAAATCGTCTGCACCCAACTCGCGCAGCGGTCCATTTTGCAGCAGCTGGTTATCGCCAGCCAATTCGCGCAATTTGCGGTTGACCTGGGCGAGCAGATGCGGGTTGCGCAGCAAGAGGCTGAGGCAATATCCCTCGGCGGCGCGCAACGAGGCGGGTTGGGCGATTTTGGATGGCGGGGGCTGGTCGGCATCGGGCGGGGGCGCGTCGTATTCGGCGTCGAAGTATTCCGGCGGCAGATCGGGCGGAACCGCCGGCATTGGCGGGCTGGCAGGCGCGATTGATTTTGCCCAGGCCAGCAATTCGCTTTCCCTGATGCGCAAGCGGCGGGCGAGTTTCTGGATGTTGTCTTGCCGCAGCAGATCGGTTTCCGATGCCAGCAAGATGGGCAGGAGCGACTGCGCGATAGCCTGTTTGTCCAGCAGGCCGCTGTTTGGGCTCAAGTCCGCTGTCTCCAGCTCGATGACAAAGTCGGCAACAGACTGGGCGCTTTCTAGCAGCGCGTCCCACTCCGCCGGCGAATCGCGCAGGAAGTCGTCTGGATCTTTGCCAGCCGGCACCTGCAAGATGCGCATATCGACCGACAGCTTGCCAGCAAGATCCCGCTCAAGTACGCCCCGAGCCATTTCTAGGCTACGGCGGGTGGCGTTGATTCCCGCTTCGTCTGTATCCAGCGCCAAAACAACCCGCTTGGCGAGGCGAGGCGAGAGCAATCGCAACTGCGCTTCGGTCATCGAAGTGCCCATCTGCGCGACCACATTGTGGTATCCAGCCTGGTGCGCTTGTATGACATCAAAATAGCCTTCTACAACGATCGCTCTGCCCGAGTCGCGGATAGCCCGGCGCGCAGCATCCAGGCCAAACAGCAGCCGACTCTTGTCGAAAAGTGGCGTCTGTGGCGAGTTGATGTACTTGACATTGTCATCGGGGTCGAGCGCGCGCCCGCCAAAACCCACTACCCGTCCACGCGGGTCATGAATGGGAATCATCAGGCGGTTGCGAAATCGATCATAGACAGTCCCGCTTTCATTGCGCGCCACCAAGCCAACTTCGATGATCTCTTCATCGTTGTAGCCCAGGCCCCGCAGCTCCTTCAGCATGAAATCCCAACCCGGCGGGGCATAACCCAGCTGGAAGCCGCTGACAGTTTCGTCGTGCAAGCCGCGCTCGGCAAAGATATAGTCGCGGACGGGCTGGGCATCGGGTTGCTGCAGACGCCGATGATAATAGTCGGCAGCGGTCGCCAGCAGGCCACGCAGCCGCTCCAGCTTTTCGTCTTCGCCCTTTTGCTGCGGTGTCTGCGCGCGCAGCTGCACGCCGGCCAGCTGAGCCAGTTCACGCAGCGCCTCTTTGAAATCCCAACCGTTGACCTTTTGGGCGAAGGTGAAGATATCGCCGCCTTCTGCGCATGCGCCAAAGCAATGCCAGGTGCCGCGTTCGGGATTGACGATGAAGGACGGCGTCTTTTCGTTATGGAAAGGGCAGCAGGCTTTGTGGTTGCGCCCGGATTTCTTCAGGCTGGGCACATAGCGCTGCACATAACTGACGATGTCGATGCGAGCCTTGATCTCGTCGGTGACCGACATGGGACTGTTTCCACGATTCAGTTGGCTTTTAGTATATTGAGCGGCGCGCAGGCCCGCAACTTACGGCGCAGCCTAGAAATCAGCCAGCAGGCTCAAGTCGGCATTGCCAGCCTGCATGCGACTGATGACTTGCAGCAAGGCGATGCGGTTGCGGCGCAGCGAAATGTCTTCGGCATGCACCAGCACATGATCGAAGAAATCCGTAACCGCTGGGGCAATCGCTTCGAATGCCGCCAGGAAGCCCGACACATCGCCCGGGCGCGGGTTCTCGCCAGCCGATGCCTGGACGACAGCCCACAGCGCTTTTTCATGCGCATCATCCAGCAGCGCCGGATTGAACTGCTGCGGCGCTTCTTTGCGGGTGATGCGCACGCAGCGGGCGAAGCTATCCAGGATAGACTCCCATTCCGCGCGCGCAACCCACTGCGCCAGCGCCTCGATGCCAGCCAGCGCGCCTGACGGATTCTGCGCTTGTTCTGCCAGCACAGCTTTGATGACATCGCGCGGATAGGTATATTCGTCGTCCAGCCAGTTGTCAAAACGACGGCGCACAAAGTCGAATATCTGCGCCTGGGATTCGTCGCTGACGGCAACAGGCTGTCCAAGCGCCGCCAGGTCGATCAATTCGCGCAGGTCAACCGAGAGCGACCGCTCGAGCAGGATCTGAATGATGCCCAATGCGCTGCGCCGCAAGCCGTAGGGATCGGATGTCGACTTTGGCGCCAAGCCCACCGCAAACAAACCCACCAGGCTGTCCAGTTTGTCGGCCAGCGCCAGCAATCTCCCAGCCTCGCTGGCGGGCAGTTGATCGCCTGCGCCGCGCGGCAGCCAATGTTCAAAGATGGCCGTGGCGACAAGGGGATCGACGCCCTCGCGCAAGGCATATTCCCTGCCCATCACGCCCTGCAGCGATGTCATCTCTACCACCATGCTGGTGGCCAGATCGGCTTTGGCGATGGCAGCTGCACGTTGGGCGATGTCGATGCTCTGCGCATCCAGCCCGAGCATTTCGCCCAAGCCAGCGACCGAAGCGGCCACGCGGTCATTTTTCTGGCGCATGGAGCCAAGCTCGGCCTGGAAAGTCAACGTGTCCAGGCGTGGCAGGAAGTCGACCAGCGGCTTGGCAATATCGGCAGCGTAGAAAAAGCGCGCATCGGAAAAGCGGGCGCGGATAACCTGCTCGTTGCCCCGGATCACCTCCTCGAGATGCTCGCTGTCGCCGTTGCGCACGCCGATGAAATAGGGCATCAGCTTGCCAGCGAAATCTTGCACAGCAAAGTAGCGCTGGTGTTTGCGCATGACAGTCACCAGCACATCACGCGGCAAATCGAGGTAATCGGCGGCAAATTCGCCGCGAAAGGCTGTCGGCGCTTCGACCAAATTCGCCACTTCTGCCAGCAGATCGTCGTCAGCCGCAACGTTGCCAGCGACTTCGCGCGCCAAGGCGCTGACCTGTGCGGAAATCTCGGATTTGCGCTGCGCCATATCCAGCACGATGCCCTGTTCTGCGCAGAACCGTTGATATGATTTGGCGTCGGTCAATTCGACAAGCGGCGAGCCATAAGGTCGTAATCCGCGCGTTGATTGTCTGCTGGCGATGCCGGCATAGACGCAGGGAATGACCGAATCGCCATAGAGCGCGACCAGCCAGCGCAAGGGACGCGAGAAAGCCACGCCGCTGTCGTTCCAGCGCATAGACTTGGGGAAGCGCAAATCGGCGATGAAACCCGGCAGCACCCCAGCCAGCACTTCTGTCGCGTGCCGGCCAGCTGTGCGCACCAGCGCCGTTACATAGCTGCCGCCGTCCATGTCTTCAATGCGCAGATCGTCTACAGCGACTCCCTTGCCACGCGCGAATCCCAGCGCGGCGCGAGTAGGCTGTCCGTCTGCATCAAAAGCGCGGACGGCTGGCGGACCCTTGGCGATAGTTTCTTCATCTGGCTGTCGCGGTTGCAGTTGTGCAGCTGTCATGGCAATGCGGCGCGGCGTGGCGTGAACTTCGATGCCCGCATGCTCCAGGCGCAGCTCGTCAAAGAGCGCCGGGGCGGCTTTTCGCGCTTGCTGCAAGGCGATTTCGACATCGGCGGCTGGCATCTCTTCGACGCCGATCTCCAGCAAGAAGTCGGCTGCTGCGTTGGGCGGCTCGGGCATGGCGGGCGGGACCTGGACAGTTGTGCCTGCCCAGCGTTCGCTCATCTTCATCAGCGGATGCCCCAGTTGGGCGCGCTGGGCGATGTATACCGCGGCGATATTGCGCGTCATTTCGCGCATGCGGCGGAAGTAATTGGCCCGTTCTGTAACACCGATCGCGCCGCGCGTATCCAGCACATTGAAGAGGTGGCTGCACTTGAGCACATAATCGTAGGCGGCGATCAGCGAGTCGCCTTCCAGCGCCCGCGCGTATTCGCGTTCGTAGGCGTTGAAAACCTTGCGCAGCGCATCGACATCGGCGACATCAAAGTAATAGCGGCAGTGTTCGACTTCGTCGCTGAACATCACATCGCCATAACTGACTCCGTCCAGCCAATCAATCGACCAGGCGCTGTCTACCCCTTGCAGCGCCAGCACGATGCGCTCAATGCCGTAGGTGATTTCTACGCTGACGGGGTCGAGGTTCTGCCCGCCCGCCTGCTGAAAATAGGTGAACTGCGTGATTTCTTGCCCATCCAACCAGACTTCCCAGCCCAGCCCCCACGCGCCCAAAGCCGGCGACTCCCAATTGTCCTCGACGAAGCGGATGTCGTGCTCGCGCGGGTTGATGCCCAACGCCGAGAGCGACCCCAGGTACAGCTCCTGCGGGTTGCCAGGATCGGGCTTCAGGATGACCTGGTATTGATAGTACTTCTGCATGCGGTTGGGATTTTCGCCGAAGCGGCCATCGTCTGGGCGCACAGATGGCTCGACATACGCCACGCGCCACGGTTCGGGACCTAACACGCGCAGGGTGGTGGCGGGATTGCCCGTGCCAGCGCCAACCTGCACATTGTACGGCTCCCAGATCAGGCAGTCTTGCGCAGCCCAGTATTCGTGCAGCTTCAAGATGGCTTGCTGAAAGGTCAAGGGCATTGGCATGGGTGCTCCCGCGCGCTCCAAAGCAGTGTCAGTGGCGCAGCATTATAGGCGGGCAGGCATGATATGCGGTAGGGCGATAAAGCTGGCGAGCGTGTCGAGCTTACTCCCCGCCAGCGTCGCTCTCCGGCAGTTTGACCAGGTCGTCGCGGCTCAGCTCATTGAAGACCTTGTAGGTCGTTTCGCGCACCGAAACGAAGTAGTCGCTTTGGCTGGATTTCAAGACGATATCGCCATCTTCCAGCGTCGCGCCAAATGTCAAGGCCAAGGTCTCTTGGCTGTATTGCGGCTCGTCGGCATTTGCTTCGTCATCGACAACTTCTTCGGCGGCGCTTGCTTCTTCGCTGGATCCCGTTTCGAGCAACTGTCGATATTGCAGGTCCACCACGACGCCAGGCTCTGCCATGCCATAGGCGTCCAATGCGGACAATCCCAGCGGCTCGACCAGGCGTATCGAAGCGGCATTGCGCAAAATGCCCGGTATTTTACTGTCTTCGAGCAGTTCGCCTTCGCCCAAGTCGGCGTAGGTCCAGCCTTCGTCATCGCGCTGCAGGGTGAAATCGCCTTGGGCATTTTGCACGCGGATCTGTTGCACATCATCCTGCGCGATGTTGACATAGCTGGCATCGACCCAGCTGGCGATCTGCGTAGACAGCTCCCAGGAATTCAATCCACTGCCCAGATAGACATGGTTTTCATCAGCGCGCCTGGCATAGACGGTATCGACTCCGCCGCTGCCGCCCAGATAGATGACTGCGCTGGCATTGCCGCCGCTCAGCTCGATGCGCCGCCGGTAGTCGTCAGCCTTGACTTCGAGCCGCGCGAAATTGGCGGGGTTTGCTGCCACCAGTCGACGATTGTCCAAAGCAAAGAGCTTGTCCAGCATCTCGTCTACCTTATCGCCATTGACAGGGAAGTCGTCGGCATCGGGCAGAACCCAGCCATCGCCTTTGCGCGCGAACGTTACTGCGTCATCGGGCGATGTGGCGATTGTCATGCGCTCGATTTCGGGCGCGCCGATGCCCTGTACAAGCGGCTCTATTGCGCGGGATTCTGTGCCGCCGCTGGTCACAACCGAGACAGCGAGAAGCACAACCTGCGCGGCGAGCAAGATAGCGAGAATAACATTGCTGCGGCTGATCATTGGGCGCCTCCTTGGCTGCTTTCGGGCGGCAGCAACTGCAGCGGCTTTTCACTGCGGCGCTGGACTTGCCAGACCATGCCGATCGCCAGCAAGCCAATGAGCGCGACGGCGTAATTGAGCAGCGCCCACTGGTTCTGCGCGCCTTCGCTGATGGGCGGCAAGATGCGCGCCACACTGCCGCGGCTGCGGATGGACGCCAGCGATGCGTCTTCGGTGAACGAGTCAATGGCGTTGGCTATCAGCTGCAAGTTGCTGAAGAAGCGGTCGCCGCCAAAATTCGACGCGATCTGATACACATTGTCATTGACGAATTCGCTGCTGCCCAAGACGATGAGCTGGGCGCTGTCGGGCGAACGTTCGATCAAGCCGATGGTGTCAGGGACTTCGCCTGTTTCGTCTACGGACGTTGCGAATGGCGAGGACTTGTCGATGAAGTAGCTGTCGAATGCGCCCGTTACGCTCACCGCCAAGGGATAACGCGCCAATTCATCACCGATGGGGAAGCCCAGATCGGGATAGGCTTCCAGATCGGGCTGCGGGTTGGATTCTGTGGTCAGCCAGGCATTTTCGCTGGACCAGATCAGGGTGCTTGCCCGTGTTTCGTCCAGCAGCGAACCGTCTATCGTGACGGGGGACGCCCAGGGCACGGTCAGCAGGGGCAGGCTGTTGACGATGGCGCTTTCGGCATGTAATCCGTCTTCGCGCACATCCACGAAGTACGGATAGGCGAGCTCGACAATCTCGGTTACCAGCATGCCGCCCAGGTCGCGCTGTACCTGCTGCGGGAAAGGCGCATTCTGCCAATCCATCACCAGCTCTTGGCCGACATTCACGCCATAGCTGGCCAGCATGTCGGAGAGCCCATCCTCATTGGGATCGAGCAGCAGCGTACCGCTGTAGGGGTCGATGCCCAGTCGGTATTGCCCGGCCGCCACAATGAGCGCGCCGCCGCGCATCAGGTACTGGTCGATAGCATAACGTTGCAGGTCGCTAAGGCTGTGCGGCGCCAGCAGAATCAACACATCAATGGAAGCAGGAATATCGCCATCATCCAACGTCAATCTGCGCACTTCGTATGACTCGCGCAGCACATCTTCCAGGATGCCGTATTGCTGCAAGCTGGGCAGCTGCTGTCCAAACTGGTCGGGCGCGCTGGTCGGTGGCGTCCACAAACCGATGACTTTCAGGAATCCGGAAGACGATCGTTTCAACGATGCCTCGATCGCGTTGCGGATCTCCACCTGGCTCAAGGCGCCGGCCGGATAGATGACCTGGATTTCGCCGGCGGCTTCAATGACCAGATGCAGGTAGAACGTTTCTTCGGCGAAGAAACTCGCCGCGACTGGCTGGATTTGAAAGCGCTCGAAGAGCTCTTGCTCGCTGATGCCCGCTTCGGCAGACGACATGTCGACGAGTTCCAGCGCCAACTTGTCGGGATTGTCGGCGGCCATTTCTTGGCTGACATCCTGCATGGTCTGGCTGACATCTTGCATCATGGTCGGCAGGGTCGCGGACGAATAATAGAGCGTCAGTCGCGCCGGTTGTTCAAGCGATTGCAGCGCCGCGTCCAGGCTCTGGAAGCCGAATACCACGCGCTGGATAGCGCTAGTCAGGTCGTATTCCAGGTTGCGCAGCCGCACCTCTGCGCCCTGGATTTCGATCAAATCGGAGAAGTTGAGCGCCGCCACCTGGTCGCCATACGCGATCAGCACATCAAAGTAGACATTGACGAGCGAGACGCCGCCGCGCTCAGTGACTTGCAGGGGCGTGGGACGAATGCCATAGATCTGCGTCGCTTCGCGCTCGAGTTCGGGGTTGGTCAGCGGATCGATGAACTCCAGCTGCAGCTTGCCGCGCGAAAGCAATTCGTATTCTCGCAGGGTATCTTTGATGCGCGGGATGAGCGGCGCGAGGGCGGGATGGCTGTCTTCGCTGAAGTAACCGCGGATCAGCAGCGGCTCTTGCAAGCCAGCCAGCAAGTTGGCGGTCACATCGGACAAGCTGTATTCGCGGTGCTGCGTCAGGTCGAGGCGGACGAAGCTGGCGGAGGCAATCATCAAATTCAGCGCCAGCAGGTTCAAGCCGACCAGCGCAATGCCCAACCTCGCATTCAGTCGATGCGCTCGCAAGTGCGCGCCGGTGCTCCAGCGCTTGCTGTCCAGCGACAGCACATTCAGCGAAAGGAAGAAGATCGTCAGCGACAGATAATACGCCAGGTCGCGGAAGTCGATGACGCCGCGTTCGATACTTTCGAAGCGGCTGCCCGTGCCAAATTGCCGCAGCAGATCGCCAACTGTCGCGCCAAAAAAGTCGGTGATGACTGGCGAGCCGATCGCTTGAAATGCGCCGCAGATGACCACCGTGCCGATCAAGGCAACCAACTGATTGTCGGTGCGCGACGAGACGAACAAGCCGATGGCGATATAGCTCGATGCCAACAGCAGCGCCGCCAGATAACCGCCGATGACGGGCCCCCAATCCAGGTTGCCCAGCGAGGCGACCGTGAACGGCAAAAAGACCGTCAAGCCCAATGCCACCGCCACCAGCGCCAGCGCCGACAGGAACTTGCCAGCCACCAGCTCGCTCAAGCGCACGGGCATGGTCAGCAACGTTTGCAGGTTGCCGCTTTCTTCTTCGCGGCTCCACTGGTGCATGGTCTGCGCCGCCACCAGCACGATCATCAGCAGCGGCATCCATTCAAAGAGCGCGCGCACATCGGCAATGCCCCGCGCGAAAAAGCTGTCGACCCAGAAGAATACGAAGAGTGTCAAAACCAGAAAGACGCCGACGAAGATCAGCGCCATTGGCGAGCCAAAATACAGGCGCAGTTCCTTGCCGGTGACAGCCAGCAGCTTGTTCATGGCAGCCTCCTTATGCGGTTGTCGCCAATTGATTGAAGAAGGATTCCAGCGTGACCGTATCGCGCCGCAGCTCGCGCAGCGCCCAGTTGTGCTGACGCGCCAGCTCGAAGATAGTGGGCGTGATATCGCTGCCGCCGCTGATGCGCCAGGCCGGATAGCCATCGACCGATTGCGACGGCTGCACCTGGGCGATGCCATCCAGCGACCCAAGCGCCTCTGCCACGCCCTCAGGCTCGCTCTGCAAGACCAGGGTGGCGTCGTTGCTCTGGCTGAGGGCGCGCAGGCTTTGGTCGGCTTTCACCTCGCCATTGATGATGATGATGACGCGGTCGCAGATGGACTCGACTTCCGACAAGATATGCGAAGAAAACAGAATCGTGCTCTGCTGCGCCAAAGACTTGATCAAGGCGCGGATCTCGACGATCTGCGTGGGGTCCAGCCCGACAGTAGGCTCGTCCAGGATCAGGAAGCGCGGCTCGTGCAAGATGGCCTGCGCCAAGCCGAGGCGCTGCCGCAAACCCTTGCTCAACGAGGCGATGGGACGCGCCAGATACTCCTGCAAGCCCGTGCCGTATACCGCCGCCGATAGCAGGCGCGGCAATTCCGCCTGAGGCAAGCTGCGCAAACGGGCGGCCAACTGCAAATAGCCTTGCGCGGAGAGCTCGGGATAAAGCGGCGTATTTTCGGACAAGTAGCCGATTTTGGCTTGCACGGCGCGCAGTTGGCTCAAAACATTGAGTCCATCAATTTCGACTTCGCCTTCGTCGGGATGCAGGAAGCCGGTGATGATCTTGATAGCGGTGGATTTGCCTGCGCCGTTTGGTCCCAGCAAGCCAACGATCTCGCCCGGCTGGATGTCAAAACTGACACCGCGCAGCGCCGCGATATCGCCGTAGGACTTGGAGATATTCTGCACATGAATCAACAGGCTGCTCCTTTCGGTCCGTTTGGCGCGCCCAAAATGTTTCGACACAAGAGGCTAGGCGCACCGTATAAGAAATATATTGGAAGAACTTAAACATTTTGTAAAATGTTCAGTTGCGTCTGCGTCAGAATTCGCTGGTAGTGGCTGTAGGGGAATTGCGCGCCACCGGCATAGAGCGCATTGACGGCGCCGGCCGCCACGCCTCGCCGCAGCGCTTGCTCAGGAGTCGCTCCGGCTGCCAAGGCGGTAACCATACCCGCATGCAGGCAATCACCGCTGGCGATCGGATCTACTGCTTGAATGGCCGGCGGCACAGCCTGCGCAACCAGCTCGTTTGTGACCAGCAGCGCTCCAGCAGCCCCCAGCGAGATAATGACCGTGCGTATCCCGCCGCGTACCAGTTTCCGCGCTGCGTTGATGATGTCGCGCGTGGCCGGCAAATCCCTGCCCAAGGCGGACCGAAATTCATCGCTGTTGACCTTGATGGCGTAGGGCTTGGCGGCAATGGCGTTGGCGAGCCAAAGTCCGCTGCTGTCCACCCAAACCGGAACGCCCAGCTCATTGATTTGCGAAATAAGCTGTGTCGGCGCATCGTCTGGCGCGCCATCGGGCAGGCTGCCACATAGACAGACCGCTGCGATATCCTCGTTTGTGGCTGCAGTACGAATGTCGTCAGCCAGAGCATGCCAGTCGCCGGGTTCGATCTTGCCCGACTCGTTGATGACCGTCGAGACACCCTCTTCGTTGGCGATGATGGTGCAAGTGCGCGTCTCGCCAGCGAAGCGCGTCCATTGCGCACGATAGCCGCCTTCTGCCACCATGGCCGCGATCATGCGCCCGGTATGCCCGCCCAGCAAACCCATAGCCAGCGCCCGCCCGCCCAGAATCTCCACCGCCCGTAGCACATTCAGGCCTTTGCCGCCCGGCACAGCGATCGCCCCGCCGATGCGCGAGATGCGCCCAATGGCAAAATCGGGCACCATCATAGTGCGATCTAGCGCGACATTGGGAGTAACACAGATGATGGTTCGGGGCTGCATCGACGCCTCTGGCTCGTGCCAACGAACAGCAACAATCGCCATTAAACCACAGCACGGGCAGACGATACATAGGCAGAGACCGGACGGCAAATCAGCAAAGCTGGCAATTGCCAATGCCGCGGCTTTCGCCTATAGTTGCGCATTCATTTGTCGAGGAGCGAGAAAACCGGAGTCGCCATGAGCAACCGACCGCCTGTTTATCCCTTCACCGCTATTGTCGGGCAAGACATGATGAAGCTGGCGCTGATCCTCAATGCCATTGATATGCGCATTGGCGGCGTGCTGATCCGTGGCGAGCGCGGCACCGGCAAGTCGACAGCGGCTCGCGCCTTGGCCGCCCTGCTGCCACAGATCAGTGTCATCGCCGATTCGCCCTTTAACGATGACCCAGCCAGACCCGAAAGCTGGTCGGACTTCGCCCGGCAGAAGTACGCCAATTGCGACGAAATCCCCTCGAAAGACCGTCGCATCAGCTTCGTGGACTTGCCAGTCAGCGCCACCGAAGACCGCGTCGTGGGCACGTTGGATATCGAAAAAGCTATCCAATTGGGCGAGCGCCACTTTGACACCGGCGTGCTGGCAAACGCCAACCGCGGCATTTTGTATGTAGACGAGATCAACCTGCTGGACGACCACATTGTCGATCTGCTGCTGGACAGCGCAGCCATGGGCGTCAACATCGTCGAGCGCGAGGGCATCAGCTTCAGCCACCCGGCGCGCTTCATCTTGGTTGGCACCATGAACCCCGAAGAAGGCGACCTGCGCCCGCAGCTGCTGGATCGTTTTGCGCTTTCGGTCGATGTCACCGGTATCAAAGAAGCGCGCGAACGCATCGAGATCCTGGAGCGGCATATCGCCTATGAAAACGACCCGCTGGATTTCAAAGCGGAATGGCAGCCGGTCGACCAGCGGCTGTCCGACCGCATTGCAGCCGCCCGCAAAATCATCGACCAAGTAACGCATAGTACGCAGGACCTGCGCGTTATCGCCAGCATCACCAGCGACCTGCGCATCGACGGCCACCGCGCCGACCTGGTTATCTTGAAAGCAGCTCGCGCTCATGCTGCCTATGAAGGCCGAATCGTCATCAATGACCGCGATATCACGCTGGCCATCCGCCTGACCATCCCGCATCGGCTCAAGCGCGGTCCTTTCAATGACGCCCAAGCCGACCTCAACGCAGTCGAATCGGCGGTTGATGAAAAGCGTCAGGAACTTGGCGAAGGCGAAGAAACGGGCGAATTCAGCGAAGACAGCGACGAAAACGCCGCGCAGTCTAAAAAAAAAGTGAGTCGGTAAGCGGCGAAGGCGAACAGACCGAACAAGAGCTCAGCCAGGCAGAAGCCGCCCCGCAAGATGTCTTCCCTTCATCGGACGCGCGCTGGTGGGAAGGCGGGCAGCAGGTCGAATCGCGGGCCGAATTTGAAACGCGCAAGCTCAATACGCAGTTGGACAGGATGACGCGGCGTCAGTCCGGGCGGCGCTCGACGACCCGCACCGATCGCAAGCGCGGACGTTATGTGCGCGCCAGACAAGCCGGCGAAAAACCGCGCGATATCGCCTTTGACGCCACCCTGCGCGCCGCCGCCCCACATCAGGTCGAACGCGACGACCAAAAACAAGAAACCGGCATGGCATACGCGCTGCGCAAGAGCGACCTGCAAGAAAAAGTGCGCGTGCGCAAAGCCAGCAACCTCATCATGTTCGCGGTCGATGCCTCATGGAGCATGGCTGTTTCGGAACGGATGCAAGCCACCAAAGGCGCCATCATGTCGCTGCTGACCGATGCCTATCAGCGCCGCGATCGGGTCGGGCTGGTGGTCTTCCAGAAAGACCGCGCCTCGCTGGTGCTGCCGCCCACCAATTCGGTCGTGCTGGCAAAGGAAGCCATGTCGGATATCCCGGTCGGCGGCAAGACCCCGCTTTCGGCTGGCTTGCTGATGACCTACGAAGCCGTCATGCGCGAGAAGAACCTCAACCCCGATGTCATGCCCATGATGATCTTGCTCACCGACGGCGCGGGCAATGTGTCGATCAGCGACACGGTTTCGCCGCAGGACGAGGCGCATTCCATCGCGCGCAAGATACACGAAGCCGACATCCGCACCGTAACCATCAATATGGAACATGTGGCGTTTGACCAAGGCTTGGCGCAGCGCCTGGCTGACCAGTTGGGCGGTCCTTGTTATACGCTAGCGCAGATCCGCGCCGATAATTTGCTGGACACCGTGCGCGCGGAGATGGAGAAGGTGTAGTGTCAATCAAAGCGATGAACAAATGCAGTGTAATTGCTTGGAGGATTGGCGAGCAAGGCAGAATATGCCATCCACTTCTCCCCTAAACACGCATTCAGCCTCTCTGTTTTAGAAATAGCAATGCCGCAAGCAGCGCCAAACCCGCACACGCTGCAAAAGGTAGGATTCTCTCTGCATACTGCTTGAATCGAGCTTCAAAAGCTCTGTTCTCTGCGTATAGCTGATCACTTTCCGCTTCAGTTGTGAAACAAACCATGGGATCATAGGGACCGTAAAATCCCAGAATCATCGACAGAATGGTAAGCCGCCGGCCGCAATAGAATGGAAAGTCGTCACCGAGTATCGCAGGAACTTCATTTACAGCAGCAGCTTGCTTCGCTGAGTCGATGGAGGAATAGACTTGTCCGTTAAACTCAATATGCCTGTCAGCGATCAGTCCTGCCATGACCAGCGCACATACCGCGAAGATGAATAGCGAAGCCACAATGATCTTGCCCGGCGGTTTCATGACGTTGCCTGCGACTGACCTGGCTAGAACCGTCTGAAAATTAGCCAGGCAACTGCAACGAAGACAGCAATTATCGCAAGGATCGTTAGCTCAACCGAAAACAGTGATGGCATCAGCTTCTCCTTTTGGGCATCCTGGGTTTGTGGCGCAAGCTGTTACACTGTCAGTTACAATCGCGATGGATGGAAGAACAGCGCAGTAGGTCGGTATAGTCCATCCACATCATAGTCTCAGGATACTCTAGAATGAGCCAATTGCGAGTAATTGAGCTGGCCGGCAGTCCCTACGATATGGGCTTCGCGCATGGGCAGCGCTTCCATGACGAGATTCACATGTTCAGCGAAGAACGGCTGCGCCTGTGCATGGACGCCAAATGGACGGGACGCAGCCTGACGCGCCAAGCCGTCCTCGACCTGGCAAATGCCTGCGTCGAAGCGCATATCGCCTATGCGCCCAAGTTGATGGACGAGTTGCGCGGCATGGCCGACGCGACCGGGCTGAGCTTGGCTGAGTTGGTCATCAACAACGGCTTCACCGATTTCATTGATGTCGTCTACAACTGTGGCGGGGCGGCTCGACCGACATCGCGAGTCGCTGACAATTGCACAGCTTTTATGCTGCCGGGCTCTCGCAGCGCCGCGGGAGTCGGCTACTTTGGGCAGACCTGGGATATGCACGCGTCGGCGACGCCCTATGTTATTTTGCTGCGCGGCGAACCGGACAACGCGCCGGCTTTCCTGGCTTTCAGCATTACCGGCTGCGTGGGCATGATCGGCATGAACAGCGCGGGCATCTGCGTGGGCATCAACAACCTGATGGCGGCTGACGGGCAGATCGGCGTTACCTGGGTATTCGTCGTGCGCAAGATCTTGCAGCAGACGATCATCGAAGCGGCGCTGGAATGCCTGACTGAGGCAAAACTGGCCGGCGCGCACAATTATATGCTGATGGACAAGCAGGGGCGCGGTTACGAAGTCGAAGCCATGTCCACACGTCAGCATGTCCGCCCGCTGCAGGACGAGACCATCATCCACACCAACCACTGCCTCATCCAGCAGAATCTGGATATCGAGCGCGAACGACCGCCCGAGTCGCAAGCCAGCTCGCGCAATCGTCTGCGGCGCGCCCAAGAATTGCTGGATAACCCCGCAGCCAGCCTGGACGACCTGATGGAACTTACCCGCGACGAAGAGGCCATCTGCGCGCGTCCCAAGCCGCCTATGCATGTAGAAAGCTGCGGCGCAGCCATCATGTGCCCGTCCAGCGGCGAATTCTGGTCAGTTTGGGGTCCGCCCGCCGATGGCAGCTACGAACGCTTCGTCATCTGAAGTTCGTCCATGCGAAAACCCAAGCACAAAGTTACAAAAGCGCTTCACCACAGAGGGCACAGAGGAAAATCCTCGTGTTCTAGTATCTTTCGTGGCTGGCTGCGCGATTGGTAAATCGGGCGACCCATTGGCTCGCCCCTACACCATCCGGAATGCGAGACCGCGGATCCGTCATTTGCTTCCCCCCGACTTTTCGGGGCACCGAGGGGGTCTTTGTAGTGCCTATGTGGCAAATGCTCTTCGTGCATATTGTACGAATATCACTTGCATTTTTCCTACATCATGTATCATATAGATGCAGAGTGAGCTTAGGAGCAGCGTGATGAACATCGGCATCCCGGCGGAGATCAAACGCGACGAGCGACGAGTATCGCTACCACCAGTGGCAGTTGGCGACTTCGCACAACGTGGGCATCGCGTCTATGTGCAGCGGGGCGCGGGGCTGGGCAGCGGCTTCCCGGACAGCGAATACGCCAGCCACGGCGCAACTCTGCTGGCATCGGCGGATGAAGTATGGGAAGGCGCCGACCTGGTCATCAAGGTCAAGGAGCCGCAGCCCAGCGAATACGATTGCTTGCGCCCGGGGCTGATCCTTTTCACTTACTTGCACCTGGCGGCGGACGAAGCGCTGACCCGCGCGCTGCTGGACAATCGTGTCATCGCGGTTGCCTATGAGACGGTGAGCGATGCGCGCGGTCGGCTGCCCTTGCTCGAGCCCATGAGCGAAGTCGCGGGACGGATGGCGGCGCAGGTCATTGCTCACCATCTCGAAGCGCCACACGGTGGGCGCGGCGTGTTGATGGGCGGAGTGCCCGGCGTCGCCCCGGCGCATGTGGTCATCCTGGGCGCGGGCACGGTGGGCGCGAATGCCGCAAAGATCGCCCTGGGCATGGGCGCGCGCGTAAGCCTGCTGGATATCAATCTCGAGCGGCTGCGATCCCTGAGCGAAGTGCTGACGGGTAATCTGACCACGTTGTATTCGACGCGGCACAACATCGCCGAGTCGCTGCGCAGCGCCGATGCGCTGATCGGCTGTGTGCTGATTGCCGGCGCGAAGGCGCCCCTGCTGGTAACGCGCGACATGCTGCCGCTGATGCCTTCGGGCAGCGTCATCGTCGATGTGGCTGTCGACCAAGGCGGCTGCGTCGAAACCACGCGACCCACTTCGCACAGCGACCCCACCTATACTATTGACGATGTGCTGCATTACGGCGTCCCCAATATGCCTGGCGCTGTCCCGCGCACCTCGAGCCTGGCGCTGGCAAACGCCACCCTGCCCTATGCGCTGGCGATCGCCAATGGCGGACTGTCTGTGCTGGCAAAGGACCCGGCGCTAAGCGCGGGTGTCAACACCGCCGCAGGCCACTGCACGCATCCGGCATTCGGGCTGGACTATGTAGAGCCTTGGCGCGCGCTGCAACCCGTCTTAGCCCCTGTCCTTCCCCGACAAGCTAGAGAAGGAAGTCTGCAAGCTGTCTCGGAAGTCCTGGCGGCGCATTAGTCTCGCTCTGTCCATTCCCCCCGACAGATCAGGGGGAATCGCAAACTGCAAGCATACCGGTTCGGACAGGACGGTATAGGGACGAGTCACTGGGTCACCCAATAATTTCGCTTGTATTGGCGGGCAAACCAAGTATCGCCCTTAGACAACCCTCAATATGACCCAGCTTGCGACTGGTCAAGGGCTGGCGAATCTGCCAGACTCGCAGCAAATGCATAGACCGCAAACCCCGCAAGCGAGCAGCCCATGAACGCGAACAAGAAGCGCCTGGCATTCTTCGGCGGCATCTGCATTAGCGGCATATTCTGCTACCTGGCTTTCCGCGGGCTGCAGCCGGAGCAAATGCTGCAGAGTCTGGGCAGCATCCGGCTGGAATATGTGCTGGCTGGCATGCTGGTGTATGCGCTGGCGATGGTGGTGATCGCGCTGCGCTGGCAATTCTTGCTGCGGGCGGTGAAGCTGGCGCCGCTGGGCGCGCTGAGCCAGCTGGTCGCTATCGGCTATATGGGCAACAATGTCTATCCGCTGCGGGCTGGCGATGGCTTGCGCATTGTGCTGCTGCGGCGCAATCACCGGGTGCCGCTGGTTCGCGCGACCACGATCGTCGTGTTGGAACGCGCCTTTGATGGCTGCGTGATGATCGCCTTCGTGCTCATCGGGCTGCTGTTTATCGACCTGCAATCCAGCGAAGTCGAAGCGATCGTTCGCCTGGCTGCGCCGGCTTTTGCGGCTGCCATGCTGCTTGCCTTGTTCCTGGCGGCGAAGCCCAATCTGCTGCGCGCGGTGGTCGGCTGGCTGGCGCATCTGCTGCCCGGTCGGCTGGGCATCGGCTTGCGGCGGCTCAGTGAAGATGTCATCGCGGGCTTGGAAGGCTTGCGCAATCCGCTGCATTTTCTTGGCGCGGTTCTGAGTTCCTTCACCACCTGGAGCATCGAGGCGGGCGTGTATTGGGTGGTGATGTTGGCTTTCTCCATGCGGCTGGATAATGCCTACGCGGTGTCGCTGTTGATCTGCGGCGCGGTGAACCTGGCTGGCATCATCCCGGCCTCGCCCGGGCAGGTCGGCGTCAATGAATTCGTCACGGTGGCGATTTTGACCGCGCTGGGACTGCCGGCGGCGCTGGCAGGCGTGTATGCCATTGTCGCGCACATCACGATCTGGCTACCGGGCGTGCTTGGCGGGCTCTTCTTTTTGCTGCGACAAGGTTTGAGTTGGGCAGATATCGGCCGCGCTGGCGAACTGGAAGGCGCAAACTAGACGCTGATCGCCGTATCAAAATGCCGAAGCAACGGCGCCAAGTCGTCCCACAGCCGCTCGGGGATCTGCAGTCGCGCCGCTGCCATGCTCGACTGCGCTTCGGATGGGACTCGCGCGCCGGGGATGGTCGAGGCAAGCTGCGGATGACGCGCGCAATATTGCAAAGCCACCGCAAGCATAGGCACAGCATAATCGGCGCAGAGTTGCTGAATGCGCGATACATGGTCGAGGCATGTTTGGCTAAAGCGCCGATTGAGATAACGCGTGTTCTCCCGAGGTCCGGTGACGAGCAGCCCGCGTTCGAGGGGCGTCGCTGCAATCAAACCAACATCGTGCTCGGCAGCCGCGGCAAAGATCTCGCGTTCGGCGATGCGATTGATCAAACTCCAGGAATCGGCGATGACCGCGCAGTCGAATTCGCCCGTTTTGATATAGCCGAGGTTGGTCGCCGGGTCGTTGGATGCCGTGCCGATATGATCAATGACGCCCTGATTCTGCAAGCTCCGTAATGCTCCCAGCGCTCCCTGCTGCGAAAGCACGAAGTCCATCGGCTGCCCCATGGCGTCATGGATGTAGACGACGGAAAGGCGCTGCAAGCCCATGCGCTCCAGGCTGGCGTAGACGCTGCGCTGCAGTCCCTCAAAGCTGAAGTCGTAGCCGTCGTGGGTACGGCCGGCTTTGGTCGTGATGACGAGGCGGTCTTTGGCGGCCGGTCGCTGGCGAAGCGCCTCACCGATCAAACGCTCGCTGAGACTGCGGCCATAGAGCGCGGCGGTATCAAAAAAAGTGCAGCCAGCATCAATCGCCGCAACCAGGGTCTGCACGCCCAATTCGTGGTCGATCTGGCTGGGCGCGCCATCATATTCACCGACCGTTTGATTCTGCGTGGGGATGCCGACAAAAGCCGTGCCAATACCCACGATGGGCAGTTGCATCTCGGTGCGCCCCAGCCGTTTTGTCTGCATCATCTTTGCCCCGCGCGTTTTCCGTTGCCGTTGCGGTATTCGGCGTCAATCTGCTCGTCCGTCTTGCCAAAGCGCCGCCGCCGATTGCCATATTCCACCAGCGCCAGATAAAACTGCTCGCGGTCAAAGTCGGGCCAGTAAGTCTCGGTGGTATAGATTTCGCTGTATGCGCCTTGCCAGATCAAAAAGTTGCTCAGGCGGAATTCGCCACTGGTGCGGATGATCAGGTCCGGGTCGGGCAGGTCGCTGGTATAGATGTAATTGCTGATCGTGGCTTCGGATATATCTTCGGGCGGGATGCCATCGCGAACGATATGTTGCACGGCGCGCACAATTTCATCGCGTCCGCCATAGTTGAAAGCCACATTGAGGATCAGCCGCTGGTTATCGCGCGTGAATTCGCAGGCATCCAGCACTTTGCGCGCCAGTCGCTTGTCGACGCCGTCCAACTCGCCGATATGCCGGATCTGCACGCCCTCGTCATGCAATTCTGCCAGTTCGCGGTCGATGACCATCTCCAGGATGCGCATGAGCAGCAGGACTTCGCGGCGGGGCCTCGACCAATTTTCAGTGGAAAAGGCATAGATTGTCATGATCTGCACGCCAAATTCAACAGCGGCGCGGATGATGCGGCGCAAGTTCTCTGTGCCCTGTCGGTGGCCTTCGCCGCGGGGCAAGCCACGCCGACGCGCCCAGCGTCCGTTGCCATCCATGATGATGGCCACATGCGCCGGCACTTTTTGCAGGGCTGGCAGACTATTGCGCATGCGCGCGCGCTGCGGCTCTCTCGTCAAAAAAGTCATGCTTGCTTCCTGGGCTGGCTGTTCAAAAAGGGGCGCCGCTGTCAACAACCCATATACACAACTGTGGGTCTTGCGCCTTAGCATAAAACGGCGGCACAGCTAGACTTCCATGATGTCCTTTTCTTTGTCTGCACCCAGCGTGCCGATCTGCGCGATGAAGTTGTCGGTCAGCTTTTGCACTTCTGCCTCGCCGCGTTTCTTCTCGTCTTCAGAGATCAGTTTTTCTTTTTCAAAGTCTTGCAAGTCGCTGTTGGCAGAACGGCGGATATTGCGGATGGCCACGCGCGTATCTTCCATACGGCGATTGAGGAACTTGACCAGCTCCATGCGCCGTTCGCGGGTCAGCGCCGGCATATTCAGACGGATGTTTTCGCCATCGATGTTGGGATTCACGCCGATATCCGACATCTGTATGGCTTTTTCGATATTGCGGATGGCGGTCTTGTCGTAGGGGCGGATGAGAATTTGCATGGCTTCGGGCGTGGAGATGCTCGCTAGTTGCCGCAATTCGCTGTCTTGCCCATAATATTCGACTGTGAGACGGTCGACCAAGGCGGTGCTGGCGCGTCCACTGCGCATACGACTTAGCTCTTCGCGAAAAACCGCGAGAGTCGCTTCCATTTTGCCTTTGGCTTCGTCCAGTATGTCTTCGGTCATGGCCTTCACCCGCTTCCAATATGTCTTGCCGCCAGCATCAGCGCTTGTCTGCGCCGCCAGCTTGCCTGATTATAGCGCATCTGCCCGATAGTGTAAGCGATAAACCAGCCGATGCCTCGACTGAAGAAATTTGCTCGCGGCGCGCGCGATACGATCCCGCTGATGGTGGGCGCTGCGCGGGAATGGCTGTGCAATGGCTGTCGCATCGGCTTGACAAGAATCGCGACTCGGCGGATACTGGCGATAACAA
The DNA here is from genome assembly GCA_002238485.1 of Chloroflexi bacterium bin20. Lineage (GTDB taxonomy): Bacteria > Chloroflexota > Anaerolineae > Aggregatilineales > Phototrophicaceae > UBA6055. Next base: position 174,897 of record MPMG01000004.1, read on the forward strand.
CTGATCAAGCCTGTTTGGAGGCGGGCGGCATGCGCGAAGGGCTCGTCACCGACTCCGCGGAATCGACCAACCTGCGCGACCGCATCATCACGGCCAGCGTGCTTGTGCCGGTGGCTGTCTTGGCGTCTCTGGCTGGCGGCTGGCTGTTCCTGTGCCTGACGCTGCCCATCATGTGCATTGGCATGCTGGAATTCTTCGTTATGGAGAAGGACACGCCCATGCAAGGCAGCTCGCTGACCGGCATTCCCACGGCCTTGGCGATCGTGCTGGGCTTCTTCTTGGGCATCGACTGGCTGTGGCAAGCGGCGTTGGGAGCGGGAATCGCATTGACGCTGGCGCTGGAGATCGCGCGGAAGCCTCGGCAGCCAGGCCGCGCGCTGGCCCAGGTGGGCACGACCCTTTGTGGCATTCTCTATCTGGCATTCCCGACCGCCTTTCTGGTCAGCCTGCGCAATCGACCAGAAGATGGCTTGATGTGGCTCTTTGTGGTCTATGCCATCACCTGGGGCACAGACACCTTTGCGTATGTCTTTGGCAAGGTCTTCGGCAGGACGAAGCTGGCGCCGCTTATCTCGCCGAACAAGACCGTGGAAGGCGCTGTCGGCGGCATTTTCTGCGCCTGGGTGCCGGCTTTTCTCATCTTGCTGGTGGCGGGCAGGCTCGAGCCGCGCCTGGCGCCGATGATCGTGGTGGGTCCATTCCTGGCGGTGGGCGGCGATCTCTTCGAGTCGGGGCTGAAGCGCATCTTCCGCGTCAAAGATAGTTATGTGGCGGGTTTTAATGTCTTCCCCGGGCACGGTGGCGTGCTGGACCGCATTGACGCGCTGGTGTGGGTGGCCAGCTGGGTCTTCCTTTACCTCTTGAGCAACGGGGTGGCTTAGGGCTGCTTCGCAAATCACGGCTTTGTCGCGCCTTGTCGCATGCGGTATAATCACGGCAGCGACGCAGGAAATCTGGTGCTGCCATGCCAAAGTTCGAAACGCAAGTCTTGGTCAATCGCCCTGTCTTTCAGGTTTTCCGTTATGTGGGAGACTTCAACAACGATGTGAACTGGCGCAATGTGCACAACATCGGCATCACCAGCGGCGACCCCATTCGCACGGGCTCCATGGTGGCGATGACGCGCCGCATCATGGGTCGCAAGGGATTCGTCAACAGCGATGTGACCGACTACGATCGCAACAAGAAGATCGTGTTGAAGGGTTCCTATTGGGGCTTCCCCTTCGTTTCGACCATCATTTTCGACCATCGGGGCCAACAAACCAATGTGCGCGAGAGCCTGGAAATCCGCACGCGTTGGTTCTTTTGGTTTGGCATCTTCTTCAATCTGACGTTGAAAGGCGTGCTGCGCCGCGAATGGGAAGCCCTAAAGCAACTGCTCGACTCGCACGCCGATTTGAGCTCCAAGTCCAAACGCAGTTAGACGATCAACATGTCTTCCGCTTTGGGCTTGTCGCCGCCAATGCCGATGGCCATCGCATATTGCGCGATTAAATGCTGCGTAGAAAAATGCTGCATCAGCTGGAAGAAGTAGTACAGGATGATCGAAAGCGTCACGCCAGCCGCACCCGTCAAGCCGCCAAAGACACTATCCGCCAGCGAACTGAATAGTCCATAGCCCAGCGACAGCAAGATCATAAACAGCAGCAAGAAAGCGCCCCAGCGCCAATTCTGCCGAGCAATGACCATGTTGCGCCGCAGCTGCCAGGCCACGCGATGATGCCCTTCGGCCGCCATGCGCGCCATGCCCACGAAATAAGCCCAGCCCATCACCGCCGCCGCGCCTATCGTCAGCAAGAAGGCAGCCATGCCCAACAGACCATTGATGATGCCCAGACCGCTGGTGAAGCCCAGCACGACTGCCTCGACGATGATCAGCGCCACAAACAGCACACCATAGCCGATGCCCGCCAGCAGCAGATAAACGCCGTCTGCCAGTTCGCGCCCGAGTTGGATCGCCGGCAGTTGCTGGTCGTCTTGCATCAGCACACGCAGCACCGACACGCTGTAACCTGACAGCCACAATCCGCTGACCACCGCCACGACAATGATGCCAAGCATGCCCATGACAGCCGTCCCGCTCAGGGCAAGATCGGGCATCTGCAGGTGGCTGACTCCATCCCAGTTGGAAAATGCCATCATGAATCCATCCAGGTCGAAGGAATTGAAGAATAGCCCGGTGAAAAGCGCCATGGCGATCGTCATCACCAGCACGATGCTGAATACCTTGGCGAAGTTGACAAATGGATAGCGTAACGCACTGAAAAAGTTCATCTGCTGCCCTTGTGAGATCTAAGAGAATGTCCGATATGCTGTTTGGACGCTAGTTTAACACAGCTTGTGCAAGCTAGCGAACTTCTTCCAGCCGGTCGTGTGCAGGCGGCGGCGCAGCAGAAAGCGCTGTGATCTCTGCATACCATTCCGCTGTCAATGCCACATCCAGCGCGGCCAGCGAGTCTTCCAGTTGCGTCAGGTTGCGCGCGCCGATGATAGGCGCTGTCACGCCCGGATGCGCCATCACCCAAGCCACTGCCAATGTGGCCGGCGTAAAACCGCGTCCTGTGGCGTGCGCGGCGAAATCGGCGGCAGTCTGATAATAATCGGCTGGACCATAGCGCTTCATGTACATCTTGTTTTCGATTAGCCGTCCCGTTTGCGGTTTGGATTCGGGCGCATATTTCCCGGTCAGCAAGCCGCCGCCCAGCGGGCTGTAGGGGATCACGCCGATCTGCTCTTGCGCGGCCATGGGCAAGATTTCAACTTCCGCCTGGCGTTTGACCAAGTTGTACATGGGCTGAAGGCATTCGATGCGCGCCAAGCCAGACTGCGCCGCAATGCCCTGCGCTTTCATCACCTGCCAGGCCGCCCAGTTGCTGACCGCCGGATAGAGGATCTTGCCCTGCCGCACCAGGTCGTCAAGCGCGCGCAGCATCTCGTCTATGGGCGTATCGGCATCGTAATGATGCAAGAAGTAGACATCGATGCGATCGGTATTGAGCCGCCGCAGGCTGTCTTCCACCGCCAGCTGGATATGACGCCGCGATGCGCCACCGGCATTGATATCGCTGCCCGTGCCAGAAACCACCTTGGTCGTCAGCACGATATCATCGCGGCAGCCGGCGATCAGCCCGCCCAGAATCTCTTCTGAGCGTCCACCAGCGTATACATTGGCGCAATCGAAAAAGTTAATGCCACGTTCGCGACAGCGGTGAAACATGCGCGCCGATTCTGCTTCGTCTGCGATATCGCCAAAGGACATCGTGCCAAAGCAAAGCGGCGATACCTTCACGCCCGTGCGACCCAAACTGCGGTAGTCCATGTTGATCTCCTCTTTTGTTAATCCGATGCCAGTCGTCCCTGCGCCACCAGCTCGACCTGCCCGCCAACACGAATCGCAATCTCGCCCGATGCGCGGCTGGCATGCAGATGCAACAGCGATGGTCGACCGATTTGATAGCCCTGCTCGGCGCGCAGGCGCAAATCGCGTCCTGCAAAATAGCCATATTGCAGCATGTAAGCCGCGATGCAGCCGGCGGCGCTGCCTGTGGCCGGGTCTTCTGGCGCGCCATAGATATCGTCCAGAACGCGCACATGGATGTCGTTTTCGGCATGAAGCGTTTCGCTGCAAAAGACCGCCGGCCCGATCGCCTCGTGCGCGCCCAACAGCGCCCGCAGTCGGTCGAGATTGACCCAGGCTCGCTGCAGCGCGTCCAGCGAAACAAGCGGCGCCAGCACGAATGGCAAGCCTGTCGACACTTCCACGATCGGGAAGCGCGGGTCGATGTCGTCTGCGGCGATATTGAGCACGCGAGCCATGTCCGCTGCGGCGAACTGATGCCCAAATCGCGGGGGATTCTGGCGCATCCACAGCACATCATCTGCGCCGAAGGTCACCGGGATCTGCCCAATGGGCAGGTTCAACGTCAGTTCATCGACCGGCGCGCCGATCAGCTCGCGCTGGATGATATACGCCGTGCCCAAAACGGGATGACCAGCGAAGTCGACCTCGACCTCGGGCATGAAGATGCGCGTGTTATAGCCGCCATTTTCTGGCGTATCGGCGGTGACGAAAGTGATCTCGGAAAAGTTGATTTCTTTCGCCAGTTGCTGCATCAGCGCCGTCGGCGGGTTGCCCAGATAAACCGCCAATTGATTGCCGGTGTACTTGCGCCCGATGGTGAAGACATCTACGATGAAGAATTCCATTTGCGCCATATCAGCGAATTCCTCCTGTCGACAGATCGCCCTGCCAGCGTTGTGGCGCATCCACTGCCGCTCCTTGCAGCAGGCGTCCGTAGTGCTGTGGCTTGCGCTGATGCATCAATGGGAAGAGCGCAAGAACCTGTTCCCGCACATCGGCGCGCAGCACAGCGTCGATCACCTGGTCGCTGTCGCGGCTGGCTTCTGCCAAGATCGTGCCCAGCGGGTCGCAAATGAAGCTGCTGCCATAAAAAGTGACGGCATTTTCGCGCCCGATGCGGTTGCAAGCGGCGATAAACAATCCATTCGCCACAGCGTGCCCGCGCATCACCAGCTGCCAGGCGACGGCGGAATCGAAGTCGGGCGCATTGGGCTCGCTGCCGATTGCTGTGGGATAATAAATGAACTCCGCGCCTTCCAGGGCATAGATGCGCGCCAACTCGGGGAACCACTGGTCGTAACAAGTCGGCGCAGCCAGCTTCAGCGCGCCGATATCGTGCACGGGATATTGCCCCGCGCCGTCAAAATAGTCGGTCTCGTGATAGCCGTCGCCGGACGGGATATGTACTTTGCGCGTGATGCCTTTCAGCCTGCCAGCCGGGTCATGGAGGGTGGCTGTGTCCCAATAGCCGCCGGTCGCATCGCGCTCGAAGAGGCTGCCTATGAGAAATACGCCGTGCCGCCGAGCCAGCTCGCTGAAGAAGCGCTCGGATTCTCCGCCGGGGATGGTTTCTGCCCATTGAAAGCCCGCCCGGTCGCGCAGCCCAGGGAAGTAGGGCAAGATGCTGAATTCGGGCAGGCAGATCAGGTTTGCGCCGGTTGCGGCAGCTTGCGCCACCAGCCCGCGATAGAGCGCTTGTGTTGAAGCCCGGTCGCCCGTCCAGTGCCCCTGCGCCAGGGCGATGTGCAGGTCTTTCATGCGCCTGCCTCCGCGATGATCTCTTGCGCCGCTCGTTTGCCTGTGAAGTAGGCGCCGTGCACCGTCGCAGCCAAATGGTGGGGGGCGCTGGCTTCTCCCGCCCAATAGAGTGGCGGCGTGGGCTGTGCCAGTTTATCACGCGCGGCATAATGACCGGGCAAGCAGACGCTGTAACCCCCCAACGCAAATTCATCGTGATTCCAAGCCACCCAGCGCGCCTTGCTGGCCTTCAAGTCGGGCTGATCTATTTCTTCACGCAGAGTCGCCAAGCCCGTCTCCAGCGCCGATTGTTCGCCCAGTTGCAGCAATTCCCGCGCGTAATCGCCGGTGGCAAATGCCGTCCAGACGACCGCGCCGCTCGGCCTGCCCAGCGATGGCGACCACCACATGGGCGGGCTGCCAGCCGAGTAGATCGCGCCGATTTTTGGATCGAGCAGGGGTGCGTCGAAGAGGTATACCAGCTTGAGCACGGGCCCCATTTGCAAGCCAGCCAGCGCCTCGCTTTTGACAGTTGGCAGCGTAGGCGTGAATCGCAGTCGCGCGGCTTGCAGCACCGCCAGCGGCAGGGTTATCACAGCGGCATCGGCAGAGTAGCTCGCGCCCGAGACGACCTGCGCCTGGACGCCCTCCGACCAATTGATGTGGCTGACGGCGCAATGTAGATGGATATCCAGCCCGGCAGCCAACTGCGTGTAATAAGCGTCATAACCATCCAGGATTCGGTGGTCGCTGTAATCTTCGCTGGCATCGCTGTCATGGAATAATTGGGCATGCGCCTTGGCGTTTAGATAACGCATATCATCGCCTTCTGCGTTGGCGAAGGAGCGCTGCACATAGCGAATCTGCGCCGGGCTGAAGCCGATGCGCTGCAAGTAGCTGCCCAGGTCTTCGTCAGCACGAGGCTCGGGCACATCGCCCAGCTCCCAAGAGCGCGTTACGTCCAGTTCAGGGGATTGCGCCCGCGCCTCGCCCATAGTCTGCCAGTCGCCCGCTTCGCTGCGGATCATAGAATCGTCCAGCTTGTTCCAGTGCCAGGTGCGCAGACCCAGCTTGCGAATCCAGCCCCAGGTGTTGACTTCTGCGCCGCGCCCGTGGATCAATTCCGCGCCGAACTCAACCGGGATATCGGCGAAGTCTCGGTCGGTCCAGACTCGCCCACCGATGCGGTCTCGCGCTTCCAGCACGGTCGCGTTTATGCCCGCCTGCTGCAAATGCCAAGCCGCCGACAAGCCCGCTATGCCCGCGCCAATCACCAGGGCTTTCATCTAGTCGCCGCCTTCGGCATATTGCGGGTTTTCCCAGATGATTAGCACGCCGGCATTGCCTGCCTGTGGCTCGTCGTCATAGTCGGTTACTACGGAGACAGCGCGAAAGCCGCGATTCATCTGCATCGTCACAGTGGGGTCTGTAATCTGGCGCTCTATGACCCGCTGCCCGTATTCTCGCACATTCATGCTGTCGGCGTATTTGTGATAACCCATGAGCATGCCGACCGCATACCAGCCGCGCAGGTTGAGCGAACGCACCAGGTCGAAGCGGACGCGGTACAAGCCCGTGCCGATGCCTTGGCGGCGATAATTGGGGCGGACAGCCATCTCTGCGCCATAGAGCCAGTCGCCGGCAGGTTCGTGCGCAACCAGCCGCGTATCGCCAATCGCCTCGATCCAGGGCAGCATGGACGCAGTGGGCGGCCGGGCTGTGCGCATCGTTGCCGCCATGCCGACCGCATGTCCCGCGCCCGGACCGCTGGTGCGGATGGCAACAAACTGCCCGCGTGGGAAGCGCTCAATATGCGCCAATATATCGTCCGAAGTGAAGCATTCGCTGCACTCTTCGGTATACGATATGTTGTAGGCTTCGCGGATTGTGCTCGCCGCTGAGTCTGCGTGCCAATGCTGGGTATTCATCACGGCGATGCCTGGCAAGTCCAACAAGACATCTTTCTCGTCGAAATGCCGCAGCCACCAGCTATCCGCGCTCATGTGCAGGGTGCGTGTGCCGTCTTCATCGGTCGTCCACCTCGGCTCATAGGGGTCGATATCATCGCCAGCCTCTTCTGCGCCCTGTTCAATCAGACGCTTCTGGATTTGCGGCCAGTCGCTTTCGAGGGCTTGCTTGAGCGCTGACGAATCTGCTTTGCGCTTTGACATGGATAGCGTCCGTTCTGGCTGTCGCGTTGGATACGTGGCATTCACCCCTACAATAAGTTACTATGCGGGGCAAGGCTAGAGCAAGTCGCTGGCGGCAAGGCGGTACCCTTTTCATGTCTCGGTGGTTTCGGCGCTCACAGAAGAATGGCTCGCTGCTGGCGCTGCCGACGGCGCTGTGGCTGCTGGTCTTTTTTGTGCTGCCGCTGGTGATTGTGCTGGTCGTCAGTTTGATGTCGCGGGGGCGTGGCGGCGTGGCGCAGATGCCGCTGACCCTTCAGCATTATGAACGGACATTTGGCATCTTTTCGATCATTTTGTGGCGGTCGATTGGGCTGGCAGGCTTAACGACGATCGTTTGTCTGCTGGTGGGCTATCCGCTGGCATTTTTCATCAGCACACGCCGGCGACGCATCGTCCAGCAGATCACGCTCTTTCTGGTCATCTTGCCATTTTGGACGAACTTTCTCATCCGCACTTATGCTTGGCGCATATTGCTGGGCGACGAAGGCACGATAAACGGCATCCTGCGCGCGCTGGGCATCATCAGCGAGCCACTCCAGCTGTTGAATACACAATTCGCTGTGCTGGTGGGCTTGGTGTATGGTTTCCTGCCTTTTATGGTGCTGCCCATATTCGCTTCGGTAGAGCGCTTCAACTTCCGCTATGTCGATGCCGCGCAGGACCTGGGAGCGAATGAAACGCGAGCATTTCTGCGCGTCGTCTTGCCATTGACCATGCCGGGACTGCTGGCGGGCTGCGCGCTGGTGTTTATCCCGTCGGTGGGCGCGTTCGTCACGCCCGACCTGCTGGGCGGCGCCAGGGGACTCATGATCGGCAACTTGATCAACAACCAGTTCGGCGGTTCGGGCAATATGCCGCTTGGATCGGCTTTGTCCATCGTGATGATGGGCGTGGTGATGCTGTCGCTGCTGGTCTATGTCTTTGGCAATCGGCGGCAGACGGGGGCCTGATGTCGGCGCAAGCCCTGATAAACGAAAGCGCGCTGGGGCGCAATCGGCGCGTCAAGCAGTTGGGCAAGCTGGGCTTGTGGCTGAACCCGGTCCTTGCCTATTTCTTCTTGTGGGCGCCGATCCTGGTGCTAGTGCTATTCTCTTTCAATCAGAGCAAGTCGGTGGCTTCATTCACCGGCTTCACGTTGAAGTGGTACAGCAATATCCTCAACAATATTGTCGGCGCAGAAAGCGCCTTTTCCACCGAGATCATGCTCAACGCCTTTCGCAACAGCCTGTTCGTGGGCACGATTGCCACAGCAATCGCGACGGTGCTGGGCACCATGATCGCGCTGGCCATGGCGCGCGGCAGCTTCCCCGGCAAGCGGCTGCTGGATGGCTTGCTGTTTCTGCCGGTCGTCATCCCCGAGATCACGCAAGCCATTTCGCTGGCGATCTTTTTCAAGGTAGCCTTTGACTGGATTCATCTGCTCAGTGGCGAGCGCGTATTCCCCGGCTTCCATACCATCATCATGGCGCATGTTACCTTTAATATCTCGTATGTGGCGATCGTGGCGCGGGCGCGGCTGGCGGATATGGACCCGACCCTGGAAGAAGCGGCGAGGGACCTGGGCGCAAACCCCTGGCAGACATTCTGTCGCGTCACGTTTCCGCTGATCTTGCCCGGGGTGATTGCTGGCGCGCTGCTGGCATTTACGTTGTCCCTGGACGACTTCGTCATCACATTTTTTACTTCTGGCGTGGGCACGACCACCCTGCCCGTCTTCGTCTATGGCTTGCTGAAGCTCACCGTCACGCCCGAGGTTAACGCCATCTCGACAATCATGATGCTATTGAGTACGCTTTTAATAGGGATTTCGCTGGCATTGCAGGGGCGCAGCGCGTCCCGAAGCTAGATGTTTTTTCACAATCATTGAGGAGGAAAGACATGAAGCACTTTCTGCTACTGATACTGGCATTTTTGCTGCTTGTGCCGGCTGCCGCAGATGATGACATGGCGGCCTGGACTTGTCCCGAAGGCTATGAAGGGCAGACCTTGAGTATCTTCAACTGGTCGACCTATATCGCGGAAGACACGGTGCCCAATTTCGAGGCGGCTTGCAGCGTCACGGTCAACTACGACATCTACGATAGCAACGAAGCCATGCTGGCGCGCATCCGCCAGGGCAACCCGGGATATGACCTGGTCGTGCCCAGCGGCGGCACAGTGCAACGTATGGCGGAAGAAATGCTGTTGATCCCGATTGACATGGAGATGATTCCCAACGTCGCCAACGTGATCGAAGATTTCCTCGCGCCCGCCTTCGACCCCGAGAATATGTACTCCTTGCCTTATCAGTGGGGCACCCTGGGCGTTGGATATCGTACCGATGCCTTCCCCGATGGCATAAGCAGCTGGGACGACATTTGGGCGCACGAGGGCAATGTCGCCTGGATTGACGACCGCGACTCGATGTTTGGCATCGCGCTGACGATTTTGGGCTATGACCCGAACACAACCGACAGCGGCGAAATCAACGAAGCGCGCGATTATCTCATTGAGCATGGCGGCAATGTCGTGACAGTTGCCGCGGATGATGGGCAAGTGCTGCTCGAGCGCGGCGAAGTCGATGTGGCGGTCGAATATAGCGGCGACATTTCGCAGATTCTGTGGGACTGCGAATGCGAGGATTATGCCTATGTTTTGCCCGGCGGCGTGGGCAATGTCTGGTTCGACAATATGGCGATCCCGGTCGATGCGCCGAATCCTGAGCTGGCTATGGTCTTCATGGACTACATCTTGGATGCCAAAGTGGGCGCGGACTTGACGAACTACATCGCCTATGCCTCGCCGAACCAAGCCTCGATCGACTCGGGTTATATCGACGAAGAGATTCTCAATGACCCGACGGTCTTCCCGCCGGCCGACCAGCTGGCGAATCTCTTCGTTGTCATCGACAAAGGCGCTGAAGCGGAGCAGCTGATCAACGACGCCTGGGACGAGTTGCTGATCTTCCTGGGCGCATAGGCGGCAAGGCGCCGTCCATCGCATACCCCTCTCCGAATCATCAGAGAGGGGTCTTGCCGGCCATAGGGTACAGATCTCAGGATTGTCATGTCCAGCTTCGACGTCGAACTCATCGACATCGTCAAAGACTTTGAATCGGGCGGCAGTCGACTGCGGGCAGTGGACCATATCAACGTGCAGATCGCCGATGGCGAGTTCTTCGCGCTGCTGGGCCCCAGTGGCTGTGGCAAGACGACCACCCTGCGCTTGATCGCTGGTTTTGAACAGCCCACAGCCGGTCGCGTGCTGATTCGCGGCCGCGCCATGGAAGGCATCCCGGCCTATCATCGTCCTGTCAACACGGTCTTCCAGGATTACGCGCTCTTCCCCCATCTCACAGTCGAGCAGAACATCATGTTCGGATTGCAGATGGAAGGACTTGAGAAGAAAGAGGCGCAGAAACGGGCGCTGGAATCGCTGGAGCAGGTGCGATTGCCGGGCGTGGGCAGGCGCAGACCGCATCAGCTTTCTGGCGGGCAGCAGCAGCGTGTGGCGCTGGCGCGGGCGCTGGTCAAACAGCCGGCGGTGCTGCTGCTGGACGAGCCACTGGGCGCGCTGGACTTGAAATTGCGCAAGAATATGCAGGTCGAACTGAAGGCGCTGCAGCGGGATGTGGGCATCACTTTCGTTTATGTTACGCACGACCAGGAAGAAGCCATCACCATGGCCGACCGCATCGCCGTGATGAACAATGGCGAGATGCTGCAAGTCGGCAGTCCCAAAGAAATCTACGAGCGACCTGGCACGCGCTTCGTGGCCGATTTCATTGGCGAGACCAACTTCGTCGATGGCACGTTGTTGGAGCGCGATGAAGAGGGATTTGGCACGGTCAAACTGATGAACGACGCGGTCATCCGCGCGCAGCTTTCGGATACGTTGGCATCCACTGGCGGTCCCGTGTTGGTGGCCATTCGTCCCGAGCGCATCAGCATCTGCCGCGCCGACGCTGGACCGGCGGGGCCGGGCACGACATCGTTGGCCGCCAGGCTGGTCGACAGCCAGTACATCGGCACAGATACACGCTTCACACTGCAAATCGGCGAGACAATCGAGCTGGTGGCGCGCGTGCAGAATATCGACGATCTGCCCAAAGCCGCCTTCCCGGTCGGCCAGGCTGTAACAGCCAACTGGAGCGAGACCAGCACAACAATTTTGGATCACTGAGGCTTTTTATGTCAAATGCTGCGCTGCTCGCACCCGACCAGATCCCCACCATCGATGGAGGCGCTCGTCAGCCGCTCGATGCCAAGACTGGCTTCGTGGTGACAGACGAATTCAAGCGCTTCAACCAGAAGTACGATATGTTCAACCGCGCTGTTTGGGACGACGAAGTGCGCTCCGAACGGGCTCGCAAGTTCTTCGAATCCTACTTCACCGATCTTGCGCAATTCCGCAAGGTCGAGGGCTTTCAACACCGCGATTATGCCCTGCGCAACGCCGCCTGGTACATCGCCGATTTCACCGCCGACCTGCTGGAGCTCTCGGACGACCGCAAAGAAGGCTTCCTGGACAGCTATACCATGTTCCGCGAAGGCGCGACCCGTCAGCAGATCGCCCCGCCCGAGCAGCACAGCGCCGAGTTGAAACGCGCCGCCGCCTTCCTGGGCTGCGACACAGTGGGCATCTGCGAATTTGACGAGCGCTGGGTCTATACGCACAATTACAGCCGCCAGTTGCTGCGCGACAAAGAAATGGACCTGCCCGCTGGCTTGACGCATGTGGTCGTCATCGTCAACGAGATGGATCATGAAACCATCCGGACGGTGCCATCGGCATTGAGCGGCGCAGCAACAGGCCAGGGTTACAGCCGCGACATCATCGGCGCGCTTTCGGTGGCGCAATACATCCGCAATCTGGGTTATCGCGCTGTCGCCAGCCTCAACGATACGGCACTGTCTATCCCGCTGGCGATACAGGCGGGCCTGGGTCAATACGGACGCCACGGTTTGCTGATCACGCCGCAATTTGGTCCGCGCGTGCGCATCGCCAAAATCTTCACCGATCTGCCGCTGGTGGCTGACGAACCCATCGACTTCGGCGTTACGGAAACCTGCGATATATGCCGCCGCTGCAGTGATGGCTGCCCGGTCAAGGCGATTCCTTTCGATGCGCCGACCTTCGAAAGGCCCGATGACATCTCGCACCTCAAGGGCGTCAAAAAGTGGACGATTGATGCCAGGCGCTGCTTCCAGTTTTGGGCGAATCAAGGCACAGATTGTTCGATTTGCATTCGCGTCTGCCCCTACAACAAAGACTTCAGCAAATCTTTCAATCGGCTGCTGGGCTGGATGTTGGGCAATCGCTGGCGGCGGCTAGCGCTGTGGCTGGATGAAAAACTGAAATACGGCGGACGCAAGACGGCTGGCTGGTGGTGGCGGCGCACAGTCGATGACTAAGTGGTTGATGTTGATCTTGCGTGGCTGCCTGGCGCTCGGATGGACGGCGTTGCTCTGCCTGCTGCTGCTCCAGCCCGAAGCCGATCCACTGCTCGACCTGGGCATCCCCGAAGGCGAAAACACCCTATTGCGCGAGCTGGCGTTCGGCGCGGTGCATCTGGCCGCCTTCGCTTTCACCTGTAGCCTGTGGACATGGGCGCTTGCGGCGCGATTCACTTTGCAGGCCAGCGTGCTCGCAGCTGTTGTGATTTCGCTTGCGCTGGGTTGCCTCACCGAGTTGGCGCAAGGCTATACGCCCGACCGTCACGCGTCCTGGCTGGATATCGGCGCGAATATCGCCGGCGCCTTGATGGCCGCGCGCGTGCTCTGGCGGATCGTCACAAAGACACCCTAGGTCGCGCGATAATCCGGGTTGTGCCAGACAATCAGCGTCGCCCAGTTGTCGCTGGCTTCGTCCTCGATATAGTCCCGCAGCAATCCACGCACAAGAAAACCACGCCCCAACTGGAAAGACAACGTGTTGTCGCGCAGTTGCCCCTGCACCACCTTGTCTACATAGTCTTGCGGGGTCATGGCTTGTTTATGCGCTGCGAAGCCGGGAATCAGCCCGCCCGCGACAATGCCACGCCGATTGAGCCGCTGGACGATGCCTTTGCGCGCCGCATATAGCCGCGAACCCACCCCGCGCCGCCGATAATCAGGATGCACGCTGATGTCGCCGCCGTAATACCACTCGCCCGCCGGGTCATGATGACTGTACCAGCCGCCGTCGATGATCTCCTGAAATCTGTGCTGGGCATCGTCAAAGTCGAAGTCGATGAGAAAGCCAGAGCCCAAGCCAATAACCTGCTCGTCCGCCAGCGCGACGAAGTTGCCCTCGGGGAAGAGACGACAATGAGCCCGAAAATGCGCCTCGTTCATCAATTCGCTTTCCGCAAGCGTGGGGAAACAATCGCGCTGCAGCTGCGCAAGGGCAGCGGCATGACGCGGCTCTATGGTCTCGATGCGGATGTCGTCCATGGCTGGCGAAAGCCCTGTCCGTTGACACAGCTACGCAACAAGTATTGCCCAATCGCCATTCAGGCATCGAAAATTGGACTGCAATGGACATAACCAGTTGGGCTGGCGTACACTAGCATGGATGCTAGCGCGAAAATACAAGCGAGGTGAAGACATGGCTACCAATGGACAGCAGCCAAATCCAAACGCGACCGGCACGGACAAAGTGAAACGTGGCTTGGCACAGATGCTCAAGGGCGGCGTGATCATGGATGTGGTGACCCCCGAGCAAGCCAAAGTCGCCGAAGATGCCGGAGCAGCGGCTGTCATGGCGCTGGAGCGAGTGCCTGCCGATATCCGCGTGCAGGGCGGCGTGGCGCGTATGAGCGACCCCGACATGATCGAAGGCATTATCGAGGCGGTCTCGATACCTGTCATGGCGAAAGCGCGCATCGGGCACTTTGTGGAAGCGCAAATCCTCGAGGCGCTGGGCGTCGACTACATCGACGAGAGCGAAGTGTTGACCCCCGCCGATGAAGAGCACCACATCAACAAATGGGGTTTCTCTGTGCCATTCGTTTGTGGCTGCCGCAACCTGGGCGAGGCGCTGCGCCGCATCAACGAGGGCGCGGCCATGATGCGCACCAAAGGCGAGGCGGGCACAGGCGATGTCGTCGAAGCTGTACGCCATGCCCGCGCTGTCAATGGCGAAATCCGCCGCATCAGCTGCATGGACGAAGACGAACTCTATACCTACGCCAAAGAGATTCGCGCGCCTTACAACCTGGTCAGAGAGACAGCCGTGCTGGGGCGGTTGCCGGTGGTCAACTTCGCTGCCGGCGGGGTGGCCACGCCAGCCGATGCCGCGCTGATGATGCAGCTGGGCGTGGACGGCGTCTTTGTCGGCAGCGGCATATTCAAGAGCGGAAACCCGGCTCTGCGCGCCAAAGCCATCGTCAAAGCGGTTACGCACTTCCAGGACGCGCAGATTCTAGCCGATGTCAGCCGCAACCTGGGCGAAGCCATGGTCGGCATCAATGTGACGCCGGATGAAGTGATCTTGGGCAAGCGCGGCTGGTAAAAGGTAACCATAGCCCCCCTGCCCCAATATGGGGGGAGGGGGAAATTGACATCGGGCTATCTTGTTGCGATTGCCTCGCTCAGCTTTGAGTCGGGCGACCCAATGGCTAGCCCTACACCACCTCTGTACGCTCTGTCGATTTGTGGTTTCGGACTGTGCTAATGAAGTATGCTTGACAGGTTCAAGACCGTCACAACAGGAGTGCTGTCTATGCGAGGGCAAGCCATCGACGCGCTGGAAACACCCAGCGTGCTCATTGACATGGACATCATGGAGCGCAACATCGCGCGGATGCAGGAGCGCTGTGACCAGTTGGGCATCGACTTTCGCCCGCATATCAAAACGCACAAGATTCCCGATATCGCGCGCCGTCAGCTGGAGGCAGGAGCGGTCGGCATCGCCTGCCAGAAAGTCAGCGAGGCAGAAGTCTTCGCCAGCGCCGGCTTCCGCGATATTCAGATCCCATACAACATCGTGGGCGCGCGAAAAACGGCCCGATTGGCTGAACTGGCAAAGCAAGCCGCTATCAGCGTGACGGTCGACAGCCGCGCCGTGGTCGATGGCATTGCCGCGGCGGCACAGACAGCCGGGGCGCATATCAACGTGCTGGTTGAGCTTGTCTCGCTGGGCAAACGCACAGGCGCCACGCCAGGCGACGCGCTGCGGCTGGCGCAGCATATTTCTGCCACTGCCAATCTGCGTTTCGCTGGCGTGATGGTTTATCCGTCCGATGCCGTCATGCGCCCGCGCCTGGCAGAAACACTAGCGCTGCTGGAAGCGGCTGGCATCCCGGCAAGGACGATCAGCGGCGGTGGCAGCGGCGCAATCCGCGAGGCGCATCTGCTGCCCGAGTTGACCGAAATGCGCGTGGGCACTTATGTATTTTGGGATTGGGGCAGCGTCGACAAAGTCTATACGACCTTCGATCATTGCGCGATGCGCGTGCGAGCAACAGTCGTCAGCGCCAACGAAGCCAGCCGCGTCATCCTGGATGCCGGCAGCAAGTCGATTCATTCGGAAACAGTCGAAGGGCGTTACGGCTACATAGAAGAGTTTCCCGATGCGCGTTTGCACCAGGTCAATGAAGAGCATGGCTATGTTGATTTCAGCGCCTGCGCGACCATACCGGCTGTCGGCGATGTTCTGCATATCATCCCTGTCCACACCTGCGTGGTGACCAACCTGCACAATCGGCTCTACGGCGTGCGTAGTGGCCTGATTGAGCAAGTGTGGGATGTGGCTGCGCGGGGCCTGGTTTGGTAAAAGAAGAGACTCGCCCATGCTGGTAATAGACGGACACCTCGATCTGTCTCTGAATGCCTTGCAGTGGAATCGTGATCTGCGGCAGTCGGCCTATACCATCCGCGCCAACGAGGCCGGACTGCCGGGCAAGGGACGCGCCAAGAACACGGTCGCGCTGCCGGAGATGCGGCGTGGACGGATCGCGCTGTGTTTTGCGACGCTGCTGGCGCGAAACACCGGGCGCAAAGTGGCGCACATGGATTATGAGTCACAGGCGCAAGCGTATGCAACTGCGCAGGGACAGCTGGCCTATTATCGCGGGCTGGAGCTGGACGAGCAGGCGCGCATCATTGCAGATGCCGAAAGCTTGCGGGCGCATATCGCCGAGTGGCAAGCCTGGGAAGAGGCTGACGCAGATCAAGCTGCAACACCGCCACTGGGCTTCGTCATCGCTATGGAAGGCGCAGACCCCATCCGCGAGCCAGATCAATTGGCAGCTTGGTGGGATGCGGGCTTGCGGCTGCTGGGGCCAACGCACTATGGACCAGGGCGTTATGCCGGCGGCACGGGCACTGAACTGGGACTGACCGAGCTGGGCGCCCCTTTGCTGCGCGAGATGATGCGCCTGGGCATGGCGCTGGACATGACGCACCTGAGCGACCAGGCATTTTGGGAAGCCGCGAATCTCTACGAAGGACCGCTGCTGGCCAGCCACAACAACTGCCGGGCGCTTGTGCCTCATCAGCGGCAATTCAGCGATGAGCAGCTATGTTTCATCATTGAGCGCAATGGCGTGATCGGCGCGGCTTTTGATGTGTGGATGCTGCAGCCGGGCTTCCTGCGCGGGGAGAGCAATCAGGCTGTTGTCATCGACACAGTGATCGATCACATCGACCATATCTGCCAGTTGGCGGGGGACAGCCAACATGCCGCCATTGGCAGCGACCTGGATGGCGGCTTCGGGCGCGAGCAATCTCCCTGCGATCTGGATACCATCGCCGATTTCCAGCAGCTGCCGGGCAAACTGGCTGCGCGCGGATTCTCGGCGGGCGATATCGCCAACATATTGCAGGGCAACTGGCTGCGTCTGCTCTTTGGGGCTTGGGACAGTTAACGCAGCAGCGGTCTCATTTGTTCCAGCGCGCGTTCCAGCACGGGCAGTTCCGCGGCATAGCACAGACGCAAATACCCTTCGCCTTGGGGGCCAAAAGCTGCGCCGGGCGCCAAGCCGACGCCACATTCGAGCAGCAGTCTCCGCGCGAAGTCATAGCTGCCTGACACGCCATCCACAGCGAAAAAGGCATAAAAGGTGCCGCTGGGCAGTGGGCACACAACGCGGGGCAGCCCGGCAAATGTCTCTGCCACCAGGTCGCGCGCGGCACGATAACGTTGCAGCGACTCGCGCAGAAAAGCCTCGCCTTCGCGCAGCGCGGTGATGCCAGCGATCTGCGTGGGCGCGAATATGCACGAGAAGTTGAACTCGGAAACCATCTCCAGCGTCTTCATCAGTGAGCGCGGTCCGGTCAGCCAGCCCAGACGCCAACCCGTCATCGCCCAGGATTTGGAAAAGCTGTTTACGATCAAGTATTTGTCGTCTTCGTTGACTTTGTCGGCGAAGCTGGGCGCGAACGCCCGGTCATAGACGATACGCGCATAGACTTCGTCGGCGACCAACCAGATGCCCCGTTCGCGGCAGAAATCGAGGATGCGCTGCTGTTCGTCATCTTCCAGCATCCAGCCGGTCGGGTTGTTGGGCGAGTTGATGAGCAGGGCGCTGGTGTTGGGCTGCACAGCTGCAAAGAGTTCATCCAGGTCGAGCCGCCAGGCATCATCACGCGGGCGCAGCGACACGCGGATGATCTGTGCGCCCAGGATCTCGGCTGCGGCGGGCAGGTTGGGCCAAACCGGCGATGGCACGAGCAGCGAATCGCCCTCCGCCACGATGCACTGCAAGGCCAGCGACAGCGCTGTCATGCCCGAGGGAGTCACGCCGACATTGGCAGCTGTCAAGCGCAGGCCATAGAGCGCATTCATATAGTCCGCAAGCGCTTCTCGCAGCGGCGGGATGCCCAGGTTGGGCTGATAAAATGTTTGCCCTTCGTCAATGGCGTCTTTGGCGGCTTCGCGGATGAATGCTGGCGTGGGCTTGTCTGGCTCGCCAAACCACAGCGGGATGACATCGGGCTTGCCAATGGCGGTATTGGACAATTTGCGGATCAAGCTCGGCTGCAACGCCTGGACTGTCGGTCGATTGGGACGCACCATTGTTGTTAGTCGCCTTCCTGTTTGTAGAGCGCCACAGCCGCCACGATGATGACGCCCTGGATCAGCCCCTGAATAAATTGACTCACGCCCAGCATCACCAGCAGGTTGGCGGTGATGCCCAACAGCAGCACGCCGCCCAAGGTCCCAAGCACACTGGCGCGCCCTCCGAAGAGACTGGTGCCACCGATAATGACCGCTGTGATCGTTTGCAGTTCGATGCCATCGCCGATAGCCGGGTCGCCGACGCCCATGCGCGAAAGCCACAGCAATCCCGTGACCACCGCCGTCAGGCTGCACAGGACATACACGGCATAGCGCGTGCGTTTGACCGGCACGCCCGACAGATGCGCCACTTCGACATGTCCGCCCACCGCCACCAGGTGCTTGCCAAAGACCGTGTAGCGCAACAGCAGCATCGTCAATAGCACCAGCACAAAGAACATCAGCGCGATGACGGGCAGCGGACCCACTTTTTGCACATAAAACATCATGACTTCGCGGCTGGCTTTGCCCACTGGCGATGAAGAGATCGTCAGCCCGATGCCTTTTAATATCACCAGCGATGCCAAAGTAACGATGAAAGGCGCGATGCGCAGCTCGTTGATGAGAAAGCCGTGAACCAACCCGACCAGCACGCCCAGCGCCAGCGCCGCCAAGATGGCCGGCACGACATTGGCGTTTTCGCCATTCATCACGATGGCAGAAACGAGAATAGACACCTTGACCAGCGAACCGACCGACAGGTCGATGCCAGCAGTGAGGATGACCAGCATCTGCCCCAGCGCGACAATACCCAGAAATGCCGACTGCCGCGCCACATTGGCCAGGTTGCGCTCGCTCAAGAAGCGCTCGGATTGCGTCGCCCCGATGACAATCAGCAGCAAAATGAAGGCGTAGACCATGATGATGGGTCCGTTGCGCCGCAAGAAGAGGGCGCGCGCTTGCGGCTGCCCGCCCATGATGCCGCCCAGTCCATTCATGCCAATTGCGCCTCTGCGCTGCCCAGGGTCGCCAGCTCGATGATTCGCTCTTCATCGGCGTTTTCGCGGCTCAGCTCGCCAGCCACCCGGCCATCGTTCATGACCAGGATGCGGTCGCTCATGCCGATAATCTCCGGCAATTCGGACGAGATCATGATGATAGCGATGCCGCGGTCGTTAAGCTGACGCATCAGCTTGTAGATTTCGAACTTTGCGCCGACATCGACGCCGCGCGTGGGCTCGTCCAAGATGATGACTGTCGGCTCAGTCTCCAGCCACTTCGCCAGCACGACCTTCTGCTGATTGCCGCCGCTGAGGTATTGCGTCTCTTGCTCTGGCGAAGTCATCACGATGGACAAACGTTGCTGCGCGTTGATGACGACGCCTTCTTCTGCGGGGCGGCGCACGATACCCAACCGGCTTAGGCGCGACAGAATGGGAATCGTTATATTGATGCGCACGGATAGCGCTGTGAAAAGACCCTGCGATTTGCGGTCTTCGGGCACGAGAACCAGTCCGGCGCGAATGGCTTGCGAGGGTGTCTTCCATTGTAAGGACTTGCCGACCAGCCGCACTTCGCCATGCGTCAATGGATCGGCGCCAAAGAGCGCGCGCGCCAACTCGGTGCGTCCGCTGCCCACCATACCGGCGATGCCCAAGATCTCGCCGGCATGCAGCCGCAAACTGACGCCGTCGAGGATGGTATCTGTCTCGATATCTTCGGCAGACAGCACCAGGTCGCCTTGTTCGTGGTCTGTCTGCGGAAAGATCTCGTCCAGCGAGCGCCCGACCATCAGTCTGACCAGCGTGGGGCGGTCCAGCTGGCTGATTGGGCGGCTGTCGACCACTTCGCCATCTTTCAGCACAGTGACTTCGTCGGCGATGCGGAAGACTTCTTCCAGCCGATGCGAGATATAGACGATGGTTACGCCCTGCGCTTTCAGAGCGGCGATGATGTCAAAGAGCTGGTCTAGCTCACTGCCCGCCAAGATCGCCGAAGGTTCGTCCATGACGATCAGGTCGGCATCTTGAGAAAGCGCCTTGGCGATTTCCACCAACTGCTGTTGGGCGATTGTCAATTCGCTGACCGACAAGCGGGTATCCAGCGCCACGCCCAGACGCGACAGCAATTCGTTGGAGCGCGCGTGCAACTGCCCAAGGTCGAGGATGCCCAGGCGATTGCGCGGCTCGCGGCCCAAAAATATGTTTTCTGCAACGGACATCTGTGGCACCAGCGCCAATTCCTGATAGATGATGCTGATGCCACTATCGATGATCTCGCCGGTCGAGGCGGTTTCACGAGGCATTCCCTTGTAGATGATCTCGCCGGCATCGGCTTTGTATGCCCCGGCCAGGATCTTCATCAACGTCGATTTGCCCGCGCCATTTTCTCCCACCAGCCCATAGACCAGCCCTGCCTGGCAGCGAAAGGACACATTTTTCAGCGCCTGCACGCCAGCGAAGGATTTGGAAATGCCACGCATCTCCAAAATGGGTTCGTTCATAAATCCCCCGCCGGCGCAGTCTTATGGGCAGGCCTTTGCGCTAACCGCCGTCGTCCATGACTTTGAAGCCCAGTTCTTCAAGCTTCTCATCGGGCATGGTGATGGGACCGTGCACATCGTCGCTCCAGTCTTCGCGGAAGTAGTCCGCGCCCTCAACATCGGTGAAGGGCTCGCTGTTGGGGATAACGCCCGAGAAGTCAATGAAGCGCGGGGTCGGTTCGCCAGCCAGGATCTGCAAGGCGGCATCAATGCACATGGTGATCATGGCGTTGGGATACTGCCAGGCGAGGTATTTGATGTCGTGTTCCAGCGCCAGGCGCAAGAAGCCATTTTGCCATTCGCCGCCACCGATGGGCGGGATATCCAGGCCAGCATCCAGGTAGGCGCTGATGATGCCCTGCGACATCTGCGCGCCGCCTGACCAGATTCCGTCTATGTCATCGCCATATTGCACCAGCCAAGTTTCCATGATGCCTTTGGCGTCTGCTGGCGACCAGAAGCCGGGCTGCTTGTCCAGCACATGGATGCCCGGGTTGGCGGCGAAGACGGCATCTGCGCCTTCTTCCATGATATCCGATGTCGTTACGCCGGGGATGCCTGTCATGATGACGATATTGCCCTCGCCATCCAGCTGGTCGACGACATACTGCGCCAGGCTTGCGCCGACCACCCACAGATTCGTGCCGACCTCGGTTACAAAGTTGTCGGTTTCGACAGCGCTGGCGCACAAGACTACCGGCACGCCTTGCATCATGGCGCGTTCGACAGGGGCAGATAGCGCCGCGGCGCCCATGGGCACCAAGATCAGCGCATCGGGCTCTTGCGCCAGCAAGTCTTCGACCTGGGGCACCTGGACATCGGCGCTGGCTTGGGCATCGCCATAGAGCAGCTCGCTGACGACATCCTCGCCCAGATGCTCGACATACCAGTAGGCATGCGCGTCCATCAAGGCTGACCAGGCATTGCTCGTGCCCTGCGCCGCGAAAGCGATGCGGTAGGGACCATCTTTGGCGAATTCGCTGGTGTCATAGCTTTGCTCGAGGCGTGAAAGCACACTCTGCAAATAGGGCGAGGCGGCAATCTGCTCCTCGGTAAATTCAAAGCTCATGCCGCTCATATCATCGTCTTGCGCCAGCGAAACCGCGCCAACGCCAAGCGCGAGCGAGATTGCCAGCAGCAGAGTAAATAGCTTCTTCATGATCTGTTCCTTTCCGTACCTAAGGGTATCCAACGTTGTGTCTTGCAGGGTAGAAATTGTCAATAATGGCGCCTCCTTTCCGCGATGATGGGCAGGAGTCAGCTGCCGAGATTTGCGCTTGCCCGATCATGACTCGGTCGAAGCGACGCTGTAGAGCGTAACCGCGCCCAGGATAACCAGGCCTTTGATGATGAATTGCACTTCGACATCCAAGCCCAGCAGCACGACCATGGTGCTGAGGATCTGGATGATGAGCACGCCAGCGATCGTGCCCAGCAAGCCGCCGCGCCCGCCGATGAAGGCTGTGCCGCCCACCACTGCCGCCGCGATTGAATCCAGGTCCAGCCCGCTGCCGATGAAGCGATCGACATAGAGCACATAACCCGTCAGCACGATGCCAGATGCCACCGCGAAGAGGCTGCCCAGCACATAGACAGAGATGCGGATCGCGTCCACGGGGATGCCTGACAAGCGCGCCGCCTCGATGTTGCTGCCCACGGCATAGACCCGGCGTCCATAGGTTGTGCCGCGCAGGACAAAGATGAAAATGGCATTCAGCCCCAGCCACAGCGCCAATGGCACGGAGAGCACAAACCACGACTGGTTGACGATGCCCAGGGCCTCGGGCACGAATCCGCCCGGCACACCGCGTGTGTAGGCTTGCGTCGCGCCTTTGACCAGCACCAGCATGCCCAATGTGGCGACAAAGGGCGGGACGCGCCGCTTGGTGACCAGCAGGCCATTGCCCAAGCCCACCAGCGCGCCCAAAGCCAGCGCGGTCAATATGGCTGGCGCGATCATTTCGTTGCGGCCATTGCCCACTTCGGCCACGACAACCGAGGTCATGATGAAGATGCCGCCGACCGACAGATCCAAGCCAGCCACCAGCAGCACCAGCGTCTGCCCGATGGCCACGATTCCCAACTGCGAGGCCTGACGCATGACCACGGCGATGGTGTCGACCGCGAAGAGCTTGGGAGTCAGCAGCGCCGCCACCAGCAGCAGAATCAGCAGCGCAATATAGACGCCATAATCAGCCACGAACTTGCGCAGCCGCCAGCGATTATCGCGCGACAGAGCCAGCTTTGACTTGCGCTTTGCCAGTGTCATCAGCGCTTTATCCAGCGGCTAGTCATCCAGGTACTTCGCCGCCCACTCCACGCCTTCCCAGGAGATCGTCTTTTCAGGCACGATCTTGACCAGGTAACGCGGACGCACGCGTGAGGGCTCGAGGTATTCAGGTCCGCGCTCGCCCAGATAGCGCACAGCCATGCGCCGGGCGATCTCCAGCCACTCGCCGTGCATCAGCGCTGGACCTTCGACAATCTCTGCGCCGCCACGAAAGAGCACGCGCGTATAGGGGCTGCTGTCTTTGGCGCAAGAAACCGAACAGCGGGGGAAGCGAATAAGGTGCCGGGCGAAGATGGTCTTTGCCCGCGGGATGACCCACATGGCTTCGCCGTCCCATTCTTGCCAGACTGGCGTCACATAGGGATCGCCTTTGCTGTCGACAGTGGCGATACGCGCGACCACCGGTCCATCAAGAAATGCTTGCAACTCGTCGGCGTAGAGTCCGCGCATCTTGCCCATCCATTCGGGGTATTTTCCTGCTTCGCTCATAAGTCGTCCTTCCTACAAGGTTCGTTGTTGCCGGTCCAAAATAGTCGCGGGCTGCGTCATCGCTTTGGCAACAGTATAACCAACGGCCATATCGCTTGCCAAAATGCGCGGATTGATGCGGCAGTTTGCCCAAGATCCGTTTTGGCGATATGTTTTGCAAAAGCAATCGTCCGAATAGGCGAGGTGGCGGACATGAATGAGTTGGAACTTCAGCAATATCTTTTTGATTTGCAAGGCTATTTGCTTATCGAGAACGCACTGAGCCAGGCAGAAGTGGCGGACATCAATCGGCTGATCGACGCGCAGAATCTGCCGCCGCCAGGCGAATCGCCCCGCTTTGGCAGCGCGCCAACCATCGCGTCATCCATGATCTTGCCGGATAATTTTCCCGAAAGTCGCATGAAAGCCGATCGCGCCGCGCCGGTTGGGGCTGGCTTCCTGGATTGGGGGCAGCCATTCTGCGACCTGCTGGACCACCCGGCAATCATGCCGATTCTGCGCTTGCGCCTGGGCGACTGCTTTCGCCTCGATCGGCTGTATGGGATGCTTATGCGCCAGGGGATGGCTTATGGCGAGCTGCATGCTGATTATGGCGCGTCTGCCCCGCAATCAAACATGAAGCCGGGCGAGTATTACGCTTTCCGCAGCAACCAGATTTATGAAGGCTTCATCGTTGTCGCCTGGGCGCTCTCCGACGCGGGAGCAGAGCATGGTGGCTTCTGCTGCATCCCAGGCAGCCACAAGAGCCACTACCGTATGCCCCAACACATCGCCGACAACTTCGAAGACTCGCCTTATGTCGCAATCCCAAAGATGCCGGCCGGCTCTGTGATCCTGTTTAGCGAATCGCTCACGCATGGAACCGCCCGTTGGCGAGCCGACCACGAAAGGCGAGTCTTGCTCTACAAGTATTGCGTCTCATCCCTGGCGTGGACTTCGAAGCGCGTCGAGCCGCCGGTCAACATCGAGCTCAGTCCCAGGCAGAAGATTCTGCTTCGCGAGCCAGGCGACCCGCTGCGCCACTTCCCGTCGCTCTTCGCGGAGGCTGCGGTCTGAGGGCTGCGCGACAGGGGGATGCAATGGGACAAAGCCAATCAGACGAAGCTGACGCGCGCGCCAGCACATTCTGAGGGGGAAAAAGACCGCGCCTCGCCCGTCGTCTTGAAGCGGATGCGCCAAGGCAGTGGCTTGTTGGCCTGCAAGTGATCGTGCAAAGGGCTGCGCTCGTCAAGCGGACTCAGGTATTCCAGCCGGTGCGCGCCTGCCTGATAGACGACTCCCCGCGCATGCAGTTCGTCGTCATGCACAGCCTCGCCCGCTGCGCCCAGCGCCGCGCTCATGATGCGCCTTGCCAACTGCAGATCCCGCGTGGCAAGCGTGATCGTGTCGATGCCGGTTACGCCATTGACGTGTTGAGTCTC
The DNA here is from genome assembly GCA_002238485.1 of Chloroflexi bacterium bin20. Classification (GTDB taxonomy): domain Bacteria; phylum Chloroflexota; class Anaerolineae; order Aggregatilineales; family Phototrophicaceae; genus UBA6055. The sequence continues at coordinate 199,891 of MPMG01000004.1, forward strand.
TTTGGGGACGCGCTCGGCTCGCGGCGTTTCGTCTTCTATGAGAAAAGGGATAAGCCCTTGATACTGCCCATAAATTTCGTTGTTGAGCCAAGCCAGCTGGTAGCCATCAAAGCGCAGGCGGCTCAAACCGACCAGCGGGCTCATCTGCACGCCCTGCGCTGCGAATGTGGCATAGTCGCCGCGGATGTCGTCGGTGCCCATGCAAAAGTCGATCAATCCCCCGCCACGGCTGTGCACAGCCTCCCACCAATAGTGATTGGGGCTGTGGCGATAAAAGGACAGCAGCTCGATATAGGCGCCATCGCCCAGGCCGATCAGTTTGTTATATGAGCCGATCGGATGCTCCCCGCCGCCGACCACCGTGAAGCCCAACCTGGCGAATGTGTCCGCCAGCGCTTCCAGTTCTGCACCCGCGATGACAATATGGTCGATGCCTCGTATCATCTGCCACAGCCTCTCGCATTTTTCGCGCGCCTGAGTATAGCATGGGAGCGCAGCATTTCGCTTGACGAAGGCTCGTCGATACGGTCTATTTGCAAGGGAAAAGGAGCGTGGGGCAGAGAATATGAAATTGACAAGCGACTTGCATGTAGTTGGCGGCGGTTATTTTGGATTTGGGCTGTCCGGCCATCTGGACTGCCATGTCTTCGTGCTCAACAGCGGGACGGAGCTGGCGCTGATCGACCCCGGCATGGGCGCGCCCGGCGACTTCGACACCATCCTGGACAATATTCGCGGCGATGGCTTAGACCCTCGCAATATCCGCAAGCTGATCCTGACGCATTATCATTGCGATCATATTGGCGCCGCAGCCGAAGCCCGGCAGCGCCTGGATGCAGAAGTCTATGCTTCGGCAATCGCTGCTCCAGCCATCCGCACGGGCGACGAGCGTGCTGTCGCGCTGGATGCCGCCAAAGCCGCCAACTTTTATCCTGACGATTATGTGCTGCCGCCCTGCCCAGTCGATATTGAGCTGCATGAAGGCGATGTCGTCAAAGTCGGCAACTTGCAGTTGGAGACATTTGATACGCCTGGGCACTGCGATGGCCACCTCAGCTTCCTCATGCGCGGCGGTGACCGCAGCTACCTGCTGGGCGCTGATCTGGTCTTTTGGGGTGGCAAGGTCTTGTGGCAGAACATCCACGACTGTCGCATCGATGCCTATGCCAGCAGCATGTTCAAAATGGAGCAGCAGGACTTCGACGCGCTGGCGCCGGGCCACTTGCAGATCTCCTTGCGCGGTGGCAAGACCCATCTGGAAGCCGCAGCCGAGGCTTTCCGACAGCTGGGCATCCCGCCGAATCTGCTTTAGCCTTTGCCGCGCTCACTGCCAGTCTGTGCCGAACGATCGACCAATTGCTTGACACAGTAATCGTTTTCGGATTATCTATTGTGGTATTGATGTGGTCGCGATTGTTATTTCCCGGCGAGCTTATCGTTCGTCAATCTTGTGGCGCGCCCGAGGGCAAAGAGGTCTTTGCCCGTGATTTCGTGCGCATGACTGAGGGATGAACTTGTGTGACATTCATGGAAGGAGGCTTGATTGGAGAATTCGAGGCGAGTCGATATATTTTGCCCAATCATCAATATCGATAAGGAGAAAAAGACGATGACCCCTCGCAGGATAATTTTCGCAGTCTTGATCATGGCGCTCTGTATCGGCGCGCTGCCGCTTTCGGCGCAAGACGAAGATGTCACAATGACGATGTGGGTGCGCAACATCGGCGCCCAGGTGCAGGAGTTGGTCGATGAGTGGAACGCCCTGGGCGGCGCCCAAATCGAGCTTACCGTCATCCCGCCCGCCGAGTTCATCACCAAGATGGGCGCTGCCATCGCCGCTGGAGAATCGCCGGATATTGCCAGCATCGACCTGATCTATGCCCCCGCTTTCGCCGCGGCGGGCCAACTGCTGGATCTCACGGACCTGGTGAGCGATCTGCCATACGCCGATGATTTGCTGCCGGCGCATTCAGAGCTCGGCACTTACGAAGGGCGGAACTACGCCGTCCCATTCGCCATCGAAGGCTCGTTCATCATCTACAACAAAGACCTGTTCGAGCAAGCGGGGCTGGATCCAGAAAGCCCGCCGACAACTTGGGACGAGTTGCTGGAGGCCGCGCGGGCCATCTCGGCAATCGACGATGAAACCTACGGCTACTACTTCGCCGGTTCTTGCGCTGGCTGCAACGCCTTCACCTACCTGCCCTTCATTTGGGCGAGCGGCGGCGATGTGCTCAGCGACGACTACAGCGAAGCCACCATTACCACCGACCCGATCGTGCGCGAGGCGCTGGAATTATATCGGACAATGTGGGAAGAAGGGCTCATTCCCGAGGGCGCGAGCATAGACGACGGCTCAAGTTTCACAAGCGCCTTCGCCACAGGCACAATCGGCATGGCCGGCACTGGCGCCTTCGGCATCAACACCTACCGGAGGGATCACCCCGAGCTGAATCTGGGCGCTTTCCACATTCCTGGCAAAGATGGCGGCGCGGCTTCCTTCGGCGGCGGCGATGTTATCGCCATCGGCAGTGGCACGCAGTATCCTGACGAGGCTTGGGCCTTCATCGAGTGGATGATGAGCGACGAGACCCAGCTCGACATTTATGCGGCCAACAACCGGACTCCTGTGCGCGTTTCGCTGCTCGAGAACGAGTATTCCGCGGACGATGACCTCGTGCTGACGGCCGCAAGCGCGCTGTCAGTGGGCAAGTCGCCCTATTCACTCGTCTACAACGACTTGTTCAACGATGCCAACGGTCCCTGGCTGGAGATGATTCAGGTGGCCATCTTCGATGGCGACATCGACGGCGCGCTGCAGCTCGGCCAAGATCGTTTCACCCAAATTATGAGCGGCTAGCTGCCAATCGCTTGAGCGTCTGTCAGGTTGGCTTAGGCTACAATCGACAGGCGCTCTTGCCGTTTCCTTGCCGCCGTCGCTGGCTGAAAGGATCACGATCTGCGCATGAAAGCTCTAACCGGGTCTCTCAGCTGGGAGCAGCGCCGCAAGCTGACCGGGCTGCTGTTCGTCCTGCCGACGGTGCTTTTCGTGGCGGTTTTTTTCATCATCCCGCTGGCGATGACGGGCTTCATGTCCTTTCATGATTGGCCCCTCATCGGCGAGCAAAGCTGGATCGGCACGACCAATTACAGTGAGCTGGCGAATGATCGGCAATTCCGCAAGAGCCTGGATTTCACCTTTCGCTACACGCTTTTCGTCACGCCGCCGATATTCATCTTGGGCTTTATCTTGGCGTCGTTGGTACGACACAATATTCGCTTCATCGGCATGTTCCGCGCGATATTCTTTATGCCGGTGGTGATTGGCTTGGGGGTCTCGAGCCTGCTGTGGGTCTGGATGCTGGATCAGCGAGTCGGCATCTTCAACAAAATTCTGCTGGATTTGCATCTGTTGGACAAGCCGCAACTCTTCTTGGCGAAGCCCAGCACAGCCATGAATGTCATCATCCTTTCGGTGGTTTGGAAGACCGTCGGCTTCACCATGATTCTGCTGCTGGCGGGCTTGCAGAGCATCCCGGACGAGCTCTATGAATCGGCTGATGTGGATGGCGCGGGTTATTTCCGCAAGCTCTTCTATATCACGCTGCCCTTGATGAGGCGCACGATCGCGCTGGCGCTCATCCTGTCTGTCATCGGCTCCGTCCTGGCATTCGACCAATTCTACATCATCACGCGCGGCGGACCGCGCAACAGCACGATTTCCATCGTGTATTGGATATTCAACAATTCATTCGTTTACTGGAAGTTGGGCTATGGCTCCGCGATGTCGATTGTGCTGCTCACAATCTTGATGGCGCTGACCAGCATTCAATACTATGTCTTGCGAGAGAAGGAATAGATGATACCCGTGCATGACCGACAAGCGGGCCTTGGCGGGCTGACCCAGCAGCAGCGACGGCGCCTCCAACAGCGCGCGCTGCTCTCACTCAAGTACCTCATCCTCACCGTGCTGGCGCTTCTCTTTCTGTTTCCCATTGCCTGGTCGCTTATCAACTCGCTGAAGCTGCCTTCGGAAGCGCTGGCGGTGCCGCCGACATACCTGCCCACGCAGATCGTGTTCGACAATTATTCTGAACTGACCAACTACGGCAATTATGGCGTCGCCGGGCATGTGGAGAACAGCACGATCGTCGCGCTACTCACGGTGGTCGGCAGCTTGGTTTTGAGTACGCTGGGCGGTTATGGCTTCGCGCGCTTCAATTTCCCGGGCAAGAATGCGCTGTTCATTATGGTGCTTTCCACTTTGATGATCCCCTTTCAGTCGATCTTGATTCCGCTCTTTGTGATGCTGGTGCGCTTCGAGCTGAATGACACGCTTATCGGGCTCGCCCTGGTCTACATCACTTTCCAACTGCCCTTCGGCATCTTCTTGATGCGCAACAGCTTCCTGGCGGTGCCAAAGGAAATCGAAGAAGCTGCCCTGCTGGATGGCTGCAGCTCGCTGAGCTTGCTCTATCGAATGATGCTGCGGCTGGTCTTGCCTGGCATCGTGACGGTCGCGATATACGCCTTCATCAATTCCTGGAACGAATTCCTCGCCGCGCTGATTTTCATGTCCGACCAAGACAAGTTCACGTTGCCGGTCTTCTTGACCTTGGTCAGGAGCGGTTTGTGGGGCACGGTGGATTGGGGCGCGCTGCAGGCGGGCGTCATCGTCGCTATCTTTCCCTGTCTGGTGGTTTTCCTGCTCTTGCAGCGCTATTACATCAACGGTCTGATAGGCGGCGCGGTGAATAATTGAACAAGATGCAACAGACTCAAGTACTATACGCAAAGGGAAATGTATGAGCAGTCAAATCAGTGACTATCCGATCCAGCCGATTCCTTTCACGCAGGCACAGGTAGCCGACAGCTTTTGGCAGCCGCGCATCCACACTGCCGCCACGGTGACAGTGCCCTACGACTTCCAGCAGTGCGAAGACACCGGGCGAATCGCCAACTTCGACAAAGCCGCTGGCAAGCTGCCGGGCGCGCACGAAGGCATCTTCTACAACGACTCCGATGTCTTCAAGGTGGTCGAGGGCGCTGCTTATGCCCTGCAGGTCGCGCCTGACGATGGCCTTGAAGAATATGTCGATTCGCTGATTGCAAAGTTCGCGGCCGCCCAGGAAGCCGATGGCTACTTGTATACCGCGCGCAGCATCGACCCGGCAAACGCACCCGAACCATGCGGACCAGACCGTTGGTCAAATCTGCGCGTAAACCACGAGCTGTACAATGTCGGGCACATGTACGAAGCAGCGGTTGCCTGGTACGAAGCGACCGGCAAGCGCGACTTCCTCGAGGTGGCGCTGAAGAATGCCGATCTGATCGATTCGGTCTTCGGCGAAGGCAAGCTGCGCGATGTGCCCGGGCATCAGCAAATCGAGCTGGGTTTGGCGCGGCTGTATAGATGCACAGGCGATGCCAAATATCTGCGCCTGGCGAAGTTTTTCCTGGACGAACGCGGCAAGACCAACGACCGCGAGCTTCATGGTCTTTACTGCCAAGATCACCTGCCGGTAACCCAACAGCGCGAGGCTGTGGGACATGCCGTGCGAGCAGGCTATCAATATGCCGCCATGGCTGATATCGCCGCGCTGTGCCAGGATGCCGATTATGCCGCGGCTGTTTTGGCGCTGTGGGACGATGTAGTCGGCAAAAAAATGTCCTTGACCGGCGGAGTCGGCGCGCGCCACGAGGGTGAGGCTTTTGGCGACGCCTACGAATTGCCCAGCCTGACCGCTTATAACGAGACCTGCGCCGCCCAAGCCAGCATTTACTGGAATCAGCGCCTGTTCTTGCTGACGGGCGAGTCGAAATATATGGATGTGTTGGAACGCACGTTGTACAACGGCTTTCTATCGGGCGTGGGCATGGACGGGCGCAGCTTTTTCTATGTGAATCCGCTGGCTTGCGATGGCGAATATCGCTTCAACCGCGAGGCGCATATGACCCGTCGCCCCTGGTACGGCACGGCTTGCTGCCCGACCAATGTGGTGCGTCTGCTGCCGGCGCTGGCGGGATATGTGTATGCTCGGCGCGATGATCAGCTTTATGTCAATTTGTATGCTGAGGGAAGCGCCCGGGTGCAGTTGGCTGGCGGCGAAATCGGCATTTTGCAGCGCAGTCAGTATCCCTGGGATGGCGCCATTGCCATTGAGATTTCAGTCGAAGAGCCGACCGACTTCGCTCTCAAATTGCGAATCCCGGGTTATGCGCTGGGTCAACCTGTGCCGAGCGACCTCTATACCAGCCTGGACAGTGATGCTGCGGCTGCAAAGCTGATTGTGGCTGGCGAAGAAGCGCCGCTGGAGATGGGATTGGGTTATGCCACGATTGCGCGCCGCTGGCAGGGCAAGACTCGCATCACGCTGCGCCTGCCCATGACCGTGCGCAGGGTGATCGCCCATGAAGCCGTCGAAGTTTTGCGCGGCCAGGTGGCGCTGGAACGCGGTCCGCTCGTGTATGCGCTGGAATCCGCCGACAACCCAGGACGCTTGTTGGAGTTGGCTTTGGCTGATGACAGTCCCGTTCATGCGGAGCATCGACCGGATTTGCTGGGCGGCATCACCACCTTGCGCGGGCGGGCGCTGGGCGCGGACGGACAGCCGGTCGATTTCACCGCCATCCCGTATTATGCCTGGGGGCATCGCGGCGACGGGCAAATGACCACCTGGCTCAAACTCGTTTGACAGGCGCGCCCCAGGTATCGGACAAGCGGTAACCCAAAGGCCAGGGATCGGCGGGGTCGAGCATCAGTTGCTGTGTGCCCGTGATCCAGGCGCGTCCGCGGAGAGTTGGCACGACAGCTGCTCGGCCGCCGACTGTCGTTTCACGCAAGAGCTGGCAATCAAAGCGCGAGTCGATGATCGACCTGCCCACGAAGCGCTCGCCAATCGCCAGTTGTCCCCGCGCATGCAGCACCGCCATCCGCGCGCAGCAGCCCGTGCCACACGGTGAGCGATCCAGTTTGCCCGGGTCGATAGCGACAGTGTTGCGTCCGCTCAGCCCGCCATGGACGCATTCGACCGGCAGGGTAAATTGGCAGAAAGAGATGGCATCCCATTCGCTGTGTATGGGGTGCTGGAAGCCGATCTGCTCGTTGGCGGCAGCGGTGATCTGCGCGCCCAAGCCAGCCAGATCCGCGGCTTCGTCTGGCGCTAGGGCGAATCCCAAGGCGCGCGCATCGACCAGCACGAAGCTGTCGCCGCCATAAGCGATATCGACAGTCAATGTGCCATGCCCAGCCAGTTCCAGCCTGGCATCCTGCTTGTCGACATAGGCGGGCAGATTCTCGATTTCAATGCTCTGCGCTTTGCCATCCTTGCAAAAAGCGCGCACAGGCACCAAGCCGCCCGGCGCTTCCAGCGTGAAACGTGTTTCTGGCTCGCGCATGGCGATCAGCCCGGTGTCCAGCAAGACTGTGGCGATGCAGATGGCATTGGAGCCCGACATGGGCGGCGTATGCTCGGGTTCCATGACGATGAATCCCCAGGCGGCATTTGGGTTCTTCGGCGGCGCCAGCAGGCTGATATGCTTGAAGACACCACCACGCGGCTCGTTCAGCAGGAATTGGCGCAATTGATTGTCGCTGGCGATGAAACGCGCTTGTTGCCAGAGTGTATCGCCGGGCGGAGCGGGAACGCCGCCCACGATAACATTGCCGACTTCGCCTTCGGCATGGCAGTTGACGATGTGTATCAAGCGAGAGCTGCGCATGGTCTCGTCCTCGGCTGGAGCAGTCTGCCCTGGATTTGACCACAGTTTACGGCGGTGGCACAAGCAGCGCGTTTGACCATTGGTGCTGGCTGTGGTCAAATCGGCCAAACAATTCACATGGATGGAGCAAGAACATGGAAATTGACTACCTGGCGCGGCTCGATGCCCTGCTGGAACAAAGCGGCGCGGACCTGGTCGGCTTTGTGCCCGGCGAGAATATGGTGTATTTCACCGGCTTGCACTTCCATTTGTCTGAACGTCCCATCCTGGGCTTGTACAGCCGACAGGGATTGTCGTTCATCATCCCCGAGCTGGAAGTGACCAAGCTGGATGCCCGCCCGGATCTGGAAGCGCGGCGCTTCATGTGGACCGATCAAAGCGGCTATCATGACGCATTCGACGAAGCCGTAACTGCGCTGGCAAGCGATGGCGCAAGCTGCGCGCTCGATGGCGAAACGCTGCGCTACTTCGAGTGGCTGGCGCTGGAAAAAGCCGGCTTGCAAGCAGCCGACACGCGGGATATCGGCGAGCTCTTCCTCAACATTCGCGCGCGCAAAACTCCGCAAGAGATCGCCAAAATGCAGCGAGCCATCAACATAAGCGAAGCGGCGCTGAAGGCAACCATGGCTTGGGCAAAACCTGGCCTGACCGAGCGAGAAATCGCCGACCGGCTGTCTGCGGAGATGCTTTCACGAGGGGCGCAGGGTTTGGCATTCTTGCTCGTGCTGACGGGCGAAAAGAGCGGCTTGCCCCATGGCAACACGGGCGACCGCGTTTGGGGCGAAGACGAATTCCTGCTCATCGACTTCGGCGCGCGCTACGAGGATTATCCCGCCGATATCACCCGCACCTTTTGCGCAGGCGAGCCAAGTTTACAGATGCGCGCCATGTTTGATGCTGTCTATGGCGCAAACCTGGCAGCCCGCCAATTTGCCAGACCCGGCGTCAGCTGCGAAGCGGTCGACCGCGCGGCGCGAGAAGTTATCGAAGCGGCCGGTTTGGGCGATTACTTCATTCACCGCCTGGGACATGGCTTGGGGCTGAGCGTGCACGAACTGCCCAATATGGTGGCAGGCAACAAACAACTGCTCGAGCCGGGCATGGTCTTCACAATCGAGCCGGGCGTCTACATTCCTGGCGTCGGCGGCGTGCGCATCGAAGACAATGTGGTGGTTACCGAAGACGGCATTGATGTGCTGACTTCCTACCCGCGCGAGTTGTAGTTTTTTAGGCGCGCATCACTCCGCAGACGGGGGCTTGCCAGTCGAGCGCCGCGTGCCGCGCATGCAATGCCTGCAAAGCCGCCCAGCCTGCAGGCGGATAAGGCGCGCCTCGTCGCTGGCTTATGTCGACATTCATCTGTACAAGCTCGACTGTGCAGGCCAGTTGCTCGCGACTGTCGTTGATGATAAAGCCCATGAAGTAGCCGCGTTTTTGCGTCAGCTCCAGCAGGCGGATGTACACGCTGACCTGCTCGTCAAGCAAAATCTCAGCCTGGTAGCGGATGTGCTGCTCCAGCGCGAAGTTGCCATACTCATCGGCAGCGGCGTAGATTTCGCCCAAGCCAGCCTGCGCAAAGACCGCGACCAAGCCCTTCTCTACCAGATGCACATAATACTGCACATTGACATGCTGGTTTTCGTCCAGGTAGCTGGCGGGGATAGTCTGCCGATGGGCAAGTTCCAGCTGGCGAATTTCGCATAACTTGGTGATGATACGGCTCATGGCGGCTCTCGTCTGTTCGGGCTGGGCGGCATTATAATCGCGGCAGCGCCGACATCACAGGAGCAGCATCTCGTGCAGACCGCCCTTCTTGCGCCAGGCAATGCCTCGCGGATCCGCCCCCTGCGCGGCGTGACCTTCGGCTGGATCTCGCAGTTGCGCTGGTCGCCGAGCGGCGACATGCTGGCGATTGCTGGCGGCGAAGGCCTGGCGGTTTATCGCGGTGGATTCGGTGGGACGGCCGACTTTCATCTGCGCGGACACAGCGCGCCAGTCAAGGACATCGCTTTTCATCCAGATGGCCAGTTGATCGCCTCGTGCAGCGCCGATACCCGCATCAAACTGTGGAAGATTGCCGCGCAGTCAATTGCCGAATCAGCCACGCTGGCAGGACATCCCGGCTCGGTCGAGGCCTTGGCTTGGCATCCCGATGGCAGCAGCTTGGCCAGTGGCGGCGCAGACGGGTCAATACGACTGTGGGATGCCGCGACTGGCGCGTGGCAAGCGCTGCTGGCGGCGCACGCGGACGAAGTTACGGCACTTGCCTTTGATCCGAGCGGGCGCTGGCTGTTTTCCGGCTCGCGTGACAATAGCATCCGCCGCTGGGATATACGCGCGAACTACACATGCGACATCGTGGGCAGGCACGACGACTGGGTGCGCGAGATTGCCCTGTCGCCGGCTGGCTTCTTGGCATCGGCGAGCAAAGATATGTCCATCCGCCTGTGGGATATGGACCCGCCCCTGCTAAATGCAGTTGATTCGGGTATTCGCAGACAGCGCACACGCAGGTGGAAGGCGCATGCAGGCGGCGTAGACGCGCTGGCATTTTCGCCGGATGGTTCACTGCTGGTCAGTGGTGGGCGCGACAACTGCCTGCGCATTTGGGAGACCGAAACGGGGCGCGAACTGGCGGCGCTGGCGCAACATCGGCGGCCCCTGCTGACGCTGGCTCTGCACCCGGCTGGCGGGCTGCTGGCAACGGGCGGCGGCGACAACCGAGTCCTTTTGTGGGCAGTGCCCCTCTGAATAGCGGCTCGCATGTGCTAGACTTGCGCTGCTGGTTTGCATATCCCCTAACAGGAGGCGGCAGATGGACGAATTGGCAGCAGCATGGCGAGCGGTGCGCGCGCGACAAGTCATCTCCATGCGCCTGACATTGAAGTCGCTGGGCCATATCGTGGCGAGGCTCGGCGATGAGCAAGCTCGCAGCCTGCGCGATGGCGTCGACGGCTGGTCGATCATGGAAATCGTCTGTCATCTGCGCGATTTTGATGAGATTTTTTATCAGCGCGCGCAAATGATGCTGGCGCAGGACCATCCGCAACTGCCCGCCTACGACCATGAAGCCATGGCGATCGAGCGCAATTATCAGGCAGACTCGCTGGTGGAGGCTTATGGCGCATTGCAGACTTCGCGGGCGCGCTTTGTCGACTTCTTCAAGGGCTTGACCGCCGAGCAATGGGCGCGTGGCGGCACCCACCCGGAGCGCGACAGCTTCAGCATGACCGACGCCGCCATGCAAGTCCCCTTGCACGACCTGGACCACATCGAGCAAATCACGCGCGTTCTGGCGAGCGGCTGAACGACCTGTGCGCATTTGTAGTCGGTTCATAACAGCCAACGGAGGCTGCTTTGCAAGAGCTGATTGAACGAATCCGTAGTGAAGGCGTAAACCTGGGCGGCGGCATTCTCAAAGTCGACAGCCTGATCAACCACCAGCTCGACCCGCAATTGATGGCTGCCATGGGCAAAGCCATTGCCAAGCGCTTCGCCGGCGTGCAGATCGACCGCATCCTCACTGCCGAGATCTCGGGCATCGCGCCGGCGCTGATGACTGGTATCGAAATGGATATACCGGTCGTCTATGCGCGCAAGAAGAAGCCCATTACCATGGCGGGACCGGTTTATCTCGAGACCGCGCCCAGCCACACCAAAGGCGGCGAAACGTTGCTGCTGGTCTCGGCAGAGTTTTTGCACGCGGACGAAAATGTACTGATCATCGACGACTTCTTGGCCAGCGGACGCACGCTGCTGGCGCTGGCACGGATCGTCAAGAGCGCTGGCGCCAATCTGGTCGGCGTCGGCGTCGTGGTGGAAAAAACGTTCGAAGGCGGGCGAGCAGCCGTGCAAGCCCAGTTCGATATCCCTATTCATGCTCTGGCGACCATCACCGCTCTGGACGGAGAGACCATCACCCTGCTGGATACGCGGCAGCCTCGCCTAGAGCTTGACTGAACGCCCCAAACGCGCCGATTCCTGCGCCGCCAGTGCAAAGCGCAGCACTTCGCGCCCCTGTTCGCCAGTGAGCTGCGGGGGCTCGCCACTGAACCAGGCATCGATGAATTGCCGCGTCGAATTGATGAAGCTGTGCTGCCAGCCGACCGGCATGTCGGAAAATGCGCGAGTCTTTCGGTCGCGGTAGAGCAGGACTGGCGACAGGTCCAGCATCTTGCCGTGTCCGCGCGTAACCCAAATGACGCCTTTGCTGCCGGTGATCTCGATGCGGTCGTCCTGGGCGTAATGCTGCGTATCCATCAGCAGCTGCGGCGAATAGACGCATTCCAGCGAACCATAGCGATTGCCAGGGAACTTCCAAGACACAATGGCCGGCGCATCGAGGAATTCGCCCGGCGCGACTTCGCTGCTGCCGATCCAGGCGTGGACTTCTTCTGCCATGCCCATGAAGTGCCAACCCAAGGCGAATTTGTGATGCCCGTCATCAAAGACCAGTGGGCCGCCGCCACATTCATCGGGCGTGAATCTCCAGGCTCGCGCGCTACTTGGCACATCCCACTCGCTGGGGCTGATGCCAGAATTGCTCTTGATGCGGATGGTCAGCGGCTCGCCGATTTCGTCGTTGTCAATCAAAGCTTTGGCGCGCTGCACAGGCGGGTAGAAGATGAAGTTTTCATACACTTTGAGAAGTAGCCCAGCCGCATGCGCCGCCGCCGCCATCTCGTCGGCTTGCGCCAGCGATAGCGCCATCGGCTTTTGCACCGACACATGCTTGCCGGCCGCAATGGCAGCCAGCGTCGCGCTGTGATGCAGATGATGCGGAAGCAGAATCTCGACCAGGTCGATATCATCCAGCGCCAGCAAGGCCTTGTAGTCGCTGAAAATGCGCGAGTCGGGCAGGCCCCATTTTCGTCCGCGCGCCTTCGCAAGCTGCCTGTTGCTGTCACAGACCGCGACAATCTCGGCTCGGTCATCGTCCAGGTAGGCCAGAGCGTGCAGGTCGGAAATGCGTCCTGTGCCGATAAAAGCCGCACGCAGTTTCTTCATGGCTGCTGATCCTCAATCATGTGCTGGCAAGAAGTTGCATTCGCGTCGGGCGAACCAAGTTCCCCCCTACCATTCCAATTATAGTTGCATGTGTTCCTCTGCGCTTTGGCTCGGGGCGTTGTCGCATTTCGCCGCGCAGTGCTACAATGCCAGCATGATGCACAGTCAGACCGATGCCCACGCCATGAAGCTGCTCGACCTGCCGCTGATGCTGAGGTTGAAGCAGAACGCCATCGTTTTGCACAGCGAGCTGGGGCTGACAGAAGACGCCCGCGGGCGAAGCAGCGCCTTGCTCAGCAGCATTGTTTTTCCGCGCGGCTTGCATACCCTGCTGGCGCAGCGAGACGAGCAAAATGTGGTCGGGCAATTTCGTTATCGCCAGGGCGAGCTTAATGCGCATATCGTCTATCTGGCGCCGACGTTGGAAGAGCACGAAGACGACTCGATCTGGCTGCACATGCTGGACGGCATGGCCGCCCAGGCCGGCAAGACGGGCGCGCAGTCGCTGGTCGGCGAAGTCGAGCTGAGTCATCGTCTCTTTGAGACCATGCGCCGCGCCGGATATGCTGTTTACAGCCGGCAGGTTATCTGGCGCTGTGGTCCGCTCGGCGCTCAGCCTGCCCCGGCAGGCATCAGCATCCATGCCGAGACGCAGGATGATCAAATTGCTGTATCCGCGCTGCTGGGCAGCACCATCCCGCGTATCATGCAGGCGATCTTGGGACCATCGGCCGACATGGCGGGTCTGGTCTATCGAAGAGACGGCAAGGTCGATGCGTATATCGCTTATTCAGAAGGCAAGCACGGCGTTTATGTATTGCCCTTTGTGCATCCGGAAGTGCTGGACCAAGCGCCCGACATCATCGCCGCCGCCTGGCAGCAGATCGAGCGCAGCCGCAAGCTGCCCGTTTATGTTTGTGTGCGGGGCTATCAAGGCTGGCTGGAAAACGCCATGCGCGATCTAGACTTTGATCCCTGGCTCGAGCAAGCGGTGATGGTCAAGCACTTGGCAGCCGGTGTGCGTCAGGCTTCTTTTGAGCAAGTCGGGCTGAGCGCAGCTGGCGGACGCAAACCCGCGGCTACCCTGCGCATTGGCAGCGAAACCAAGATGCTTGCGACCCCCTGTAGGCAGATCGGAGGCAAAGTCCCGCTCAATGGATAAGCGAATCACGGACGACTTTGATATTCTGCAACGTGTGCTGCCCATGCGCATCCGCAGCGCCATAGACGAATTGGGCAATACCAGCCAGCTTCTGGAGATCGTGCTGGACCTGGGACGCTGGCCGACCGCACGGTATATCGCTGGCGAATACGAGCTATCGCAGCACGAAGTTTCTGAGGACGACTTGCAGCAACTGGTTGAAGAACTGGGCGACTTCGATGCTGACAACCGCGCCGGCATTGAACGGTCGCTGCATCGCATCTCGGCTATTCGCAACCGCCGCGGCAAGATCGTCGGTCTGACTGTGCGCATTGGGCGCGCTGTCTATGGCACGATCGACATCATCAGCGATTTGATCGAAGCCGGGCAAAGCGTGTTGCTGGTGGGTCCGCCAGGGGTTGGCAAAACAACCCTGCTGCGCGAGGCGGCGCGTGTGCGGGCACGCGACAAACGCGTTGTCATCGTCGATACGTCCAACGAGATCGGCGGCGATGGCGATATCCCGCACGAAGCAGTCGGCAAGGCGCGGCGCATGCAGGTATCAAAACCCGACCGCCAGCACGAAGTCATGATCGAGGCGGTGGAAAATCATAATCCCGAAGTCATCGTCATTGATGAAATCGGACGCGAGCTGGAAGCGAAAGCGGCACGCACGATCGCCGAACGCGGCGTTCAATTGATCGGCACGGCACATGGCAACACGTTGGAAAACCTGCTGCTTAATCCGACCCTGTCCGACCTGATCGGCGGCATCGAGTCGGTTACCTTGTCCGATGATGAGGCGCGGCGGCGCGGCACCCAAAAGGTCGTGCTGGAACGGCGGACCGCGCCCACTTTCGACATTGTGATCGAGATCCAGGCGCGCGACCGGCTGGTTGTGCATGCCGATGTCGCCTCGGCTGTAGATGCCATGCTGCGCAATCGTCCGCTGCCCACCGAGTTGCGCGAACGCGACGCGGCCGGCGTCATCAACATCAGCGAGCAGGTGCAAGAAGCCGCCGCCCGCTCTGCCCCAGCCCGACAAGACGCCCCAGCCAGCAGCGCCCATGTCGTGCGCGGCAACCGCGACAATGGCAAATCTCGCAGCGAGATAAAAGACGAACAGGCAAACGCCGATCCGCGCAGCCTGCGCACGATTCGCGTCTATTCCTATGGCGTGGCGCGCAACCGACTCGAAAACGCCGCTCGCCGCCTGGCTGTTCCGCTCATGCTCACAGACGACTTTGGCGAGGCAGAAGCCATCGTCACCTTGAAGACGCACTACCGCCGCCGCCCACGACTGATAACGGACGGCGAGAAAAGCGGCATCGCGATCTATGTGCTGCGCGCCAATACTGTCACGCAGATGGAGAACTTCCTGGTCGATCTGTTTCGACTGAACTCGCGGGAGACACCCGATACATTCGGCGCAGCGATTGAAGAAGCCGAACGCGCCATCAGCCGCATCCGCGCTGGCGAAGAGTATATCAATCTCAAGCCGCAAGCCTCGCAGATCCGCAAGCGCCAACACCAACTGGCGCGCCAGGCGCACATGCAATCGGCCAGCGTGGGCGACGAGCCGCGGCGCTATGTTACGATTTATCGCGGCGCCAGCTGATGCGGCGTCCAGCGCCTATCCGCACCGACAGCAGCAACGCCTTTGCCAACAACACCATGCGCGTTCGTCTGCCCGCCATCATCGACGAGACCTTGGCGCTCAACAGCGACTACGACACGAGTATCCAGGCGAGATTGAAAAAGCTGCGTGACGAAATTGCCAGTGGCGCGCCGATCCCTCCTCTGCCCGAAAGCGAGCCAGACCACGCCGAGTGGCTGGGCGCTATCGACAAGCAGCGCCAGATTGTGCAGAGCCAACCAGGCTGGCACAATGCCGAGTGGTTCTTCGCGGAAACGTATGCCTATCGCTGGATTCTTGAAGCCGCGCGCTGGCAGGAAACCGGTCGTGACCCATTCTCCCCCAAGAAGCTGGCGGAATTGCATGGCAAAGACTTGTGGCGGCTGGTCGAAGGGGCAATGCAGCCCGCCGACACACTGGCAGACGCGCTGAGCCGCACGTTGGCCTTGGACTTGTGGGCAAATCGCATCGACCTGAGTTATGCCGCGTCTATGCAGCATGGCACAGTAACCAGCGCCGAAGACTTGCTTGTCGACGATCGCGGCACCGTGATCGCGCATGTGATGGGCGAGCCCGATGGCGTCATTTACCTGGTCGCGGACAATGCCGGCTCTGAACTGGCGATGGATTTGGCGCTGGTGGACTTGCTTCTGCAGCTGCCGGGCATGCGCGTCGTTGTCTGTCTCAAGGCGGCGCCCACCTTCGTCAGCGATGCCACGCCAAGCGACATCTGGCTGATGCTGGCGGAAATGAAGCAGCGCGGGGAAGAATCGGCGGCGCTGACATCTCGCTTGCGCAATGCCTGGTCGGCCGAACGACTGCGCTTTCTGCCACATGCCTATTGGAACAGCGGTCATTTTCTCTGGGACATGCCAACCAGCCTGCAGGGAGCGCTGAACAGAGCGCGTCTGGTGATTATCAAGGGCGATGCCAATTATCGACGCGCTGTCGGAGACTGCCTTTGGGACCTGCAAACACCCTTCGCGGATGTGTTGGGTTATCTCGATGCGCCTGTGCTGTGCCTGCGCACACTGAAGAGCGACCCGCTGGTCGGCTTGCCCAGCGCAGCCATGGCGAAAGAGCTAAGCGCCATCGACCCCGAGTGGCGAGTCAATGGCAAGCGCGGGCTGATTCAGTTCAAAGAGCGTTAATCGAAGAGCCAGCAGGTTGCCGTGGCCGGGAAGTCTTTTTCCTGCCAGGCCATGACCTTGCGCGGATGCAGTTGATAGACCAGCGAGTCGCTCGTATCCAGTTCGGGGCTTAAGCCGTATTTTTGGGTGTAGAGGGCGTCGAGGGCAGCCACAGACTCGGCGGAGAGTTTGGCTGGCGCCAGCTCGCCTTCCATGATGACGACATCGTCGCCGCTATCCAGGTGAATGACGACGCGCGGATCGCTGCGTATATTGGCGGTTTTGACAGAATTCTCGTCCGTTCCGAAATAAAATGCGCGGTCAAACCAGGCGCCCCAAACCGGCACAGCATGGGGTCTGCCATCGGCGCGCACGCTGCAGACCCAATAATTGCGAGCGGATTGCATCTGCTGGGCGACCCAATCCCAGCTAAGCATGCCCTGTGTGGCATCGGCGGCGACGCCATAATGCGGCATATTGGGACGGACGCGGCGAGCGCTCTCTGGCGAAATCATCGGGCAGGCTGCGCTTACTTGCTCATCGGCATGATGACATGCACGAAGTCTTCGCGGTCTTCTGGCTTGAGCACGCCGGGATTCTCTGGCCCGTTGCTCTCGAAAGTCACTCGCTCTTCTTTGATGACATTCAGCACATCAATCAGGTATTTGATATTGAAGGAGATATCCAGCGGCTCGCCTTCGGCTGTAGCTTGGGCAGCGCCTTCGGTATCGCCCCGCTCGGCGCTCTTGCCGACGATCATGACATCGGCTGGTTCGCCGGGATTATCCGCCGGGCGCACAACCATTGTACTGCTGTTGGCGTTGTCGCGCGCAAAGATCTCGGCACGCCGGCAGACCGCCAGCAGATCGCTGGTATAGAGCATAGTCGTCGTGGCGAAAGAACGTGGGATGATGGCGGCGAAATCGGGGAAACGTCCGTCCAGCGCCTGCGAGGTGATCACCGCATTGGGCGCGGTGAACGTAATGGCGTTGCGCTCTTTGGGCAGGCAGATGCCGACTTCCATATCATCGCCGCAGATGCGCGCCGCTTCGTTCATGGTGCTCGCCGGGATGACCATATCCTGCTTTTCGTCGAAGCTCTTCGCCATTTCGCTGGTACGCACAGCCAGCCGATACCCATCAGCTGCGGCCATGGTCAGCGTATTGCCTTCCAGCTTGACATAGACGCCGGTCAAGATGGGACGGTTCATCTCAGTCGCGGCCGCAAAGACCGTCTGGTTGATCATCTCTTTGAGCGTGTCGCCAGCCATGTGAAAATCAGCTTCTTGACCGTGATTGATGGGCGGAAATTCGTCGGCGTCGATGCCACGAATGTTGGTGGTCTGCACGCCACAGCGCATTTCCATGGTGTGCGTAGACCCGTCCAGCTTCATGTCGATCCGCTCGCGAGAGAGCGTGCCGACCAATTCGCTGAATGTGCGCGCAGGCAGTGTGATGCTGCCAGCCTGCTCGACCTTTGCGCCGATCCAGGCGGTTATGCTCATCTCGAGGTTGGTCGCCGAGAGCTTCAGCCGCGAGTCTTCGGTTTCCAGCAGCACATTGCTTAATACGGGCAGGGGCGGGCTGCTTTCGATGGCGCGGGTGACGATGCCCAGGCTCTTCGCCAGATTCTCTTGGAGGACGCTAACAATCATGTTCTAACTCCTGCATTGACGGCGCATAAGCACGTCGCAAATCGTAGTCGCTTTGATTCAGCGTAGTATAGCTCAGGATTCGCCGCATGACACTGTCGAATAAAAAAATCCGCGCAACAATCAGCGCCAGGCGAAGTTCAGCCGAGCAGCCGAAACAGCATGGCTTTCCAGCGCGCCGCATCCAGATTCCAGCAGATGGAGGGTTTGCGCCGTGCACCCAGGGCAGCGCGCCAAACAGATTGATTGCGCTCGTCCGCCGCCACATCCAGCTTGTCGACGACCGTCATGCCGCGCGTCAATTCGCTGTCGCATTCTACATCCAGCGCATGCTGGCTCGACCTGCCGCAGATGGACGGGTTGATCGCCACGGCCATAGCCACGCCATCGGGCAGCGAAATGCCGATCTCGCCAGTCTGTACTTCATAGCCGCGCATGCCTTTGATGTTGGAATCAATTGCGAAATCTGCAAAGGGACTGCCCAGGCCGCGCAGCGCCTCGATGTCTGCCAACGAAAGCACGAAAGGTCCCTGGCTGAACTCCCAGCCGACCATTTCAATCGGCAAGCCCGAGCGAAAGACGATTTGCGCCGCTTCTGGGTCGCACCAGATGTTGTACTCGGCGGCCGGCGTTACATTGCCGTTGGTGCAGGCTGCTCCGCCCATGATCACGCAGCGGTCGACGCGCTCGACAATATCCGGGGCTTTGCGCAGCGCCAGCGCCAGGTTGGTCAATGGACCCAGTGTAACAATGGTCAGGTCGCTGGTAGCGCGCGCCAGGTCGATGATGGCGTCGACAGCGTGTCCCGGTGCGGCTTTCGTGCGTCGCGGCACATACCGGTCGCCCCAGTCGCCCAAACCATCCGCGCCATGAAACCAGTCGGCGCTGACAAATTCGCGCAGCAGCGGACGATCTGCGCCAGCATATACGGGCACATCGGCAGCGCAGAACTCGACGAAGTAGAGCGCGTTTTGCAGCGCTTGCCCGAGCGGCACATTGCCCGCCACGGTCGTGATAGCCCGCACATCGACATCAGGCTGCCGCAGCGCCATGACTATGGCCACTGCATCGTCCGAGCCGGCGTCGGTATCGATCAAGAAGGGGCGCATAGCTGCTCCAACGCGGCCCGCAGACGCCCCAGCCCCTCTTCCAAGACGGCGCGTGGACAGCCAAAGTTCAGCCGCGCAAAGCCGGAATAAGCCGACCCAAAGAATGTGCCCGGCGATGGCGCGACTCCGGCCGTCTCGCGACAGAAGTCCATCAAATCGCCTTCTATGGGCAGACCGCGCATATCCAACCAAAGCAAGTAAGTGGCTTGGGGAACGGTGGTTTTGACCCCTGGCATGTGCTTGCGGATGTAGTTAATGGCGAAGTCGCGATTGTCCTTCAGATATAGGAGCAGCTGCGCAAGCCACTCATCGCCGCCGCAATAGGCGCCATGAGCCGCCGCATAGCCCATGATGTTGACATGGGCGCTGATGCTCTGCAGCGCCGCCGCCAGCTGCTCACGCAGTTCGGGATTTTGGGCGATGAGCACCGAGCAGGCCAAGCCAGCCAGGTTGTAGGTCTTGCTGGGCGCGATCATGGTGATGGTGTTCTGGGCGATTTCGTCCGACAATGTGGCGATAGGAATGTGCTGCCCTTCCAGGATGAGGTCGGAATGAATCTCGTCGGCGATGATGAGCACATTGTGGCGCAGGCAGATCTCGCCGATCGTTTCCAGTTCGGCGCGCGGGGTGATGAAGCCGGCCGGGTTTTGTGGGCTGCACTGCAGGTGGATCGATGTCTGGGGCTCGCGAGCTACTTGCTCAAAGGCGTCATAGTCATTCTCGTAATGAAAGGTATGCGCATCGTCGGCGACATAATCCATATCTATGCTGACGGCGAACTTACGATTGGCGCGAGCGGCTTTGAAGAAGGAGCCATACACGGGAGTCTGCATCAAGACGCCATCGCCGGGGGCGCCAAACTCACGGCAGACAGCGCACAATGCCAGCACCATGCCCGGCGAAAACAGCACATCCTCGGGCCTTATCTCCCAATTGTAAAGGCGGCTCATGCGCTCGACGACCGCCTCTTTTAGCTGCGGCGGATCGAGCGTATAGCCGAATACACCATGCCGAGCGCGGTCTATCATGGCTGCTATGGCGCTAGGTGGCGAGCGGAAATCCATATCGGCGACCCACATGGGCAGGCAGTCGCCTTCGACCAAGCTCCATTTGGCGCTGCTGTGATGGCGGCGGTCAATGATTTCGTCAAAATTGTATTGGGTCATGGGCTGGCTTTCGCGTGGGCGGTCGGTTGCGGCACTATACCCGATTCGCCCCGCCAGCGCACTGGTGGTTTCGTTTGCCGCTACCAGAATGCCGTCCAGAATTGCGCCTGCTTCTCTTGGCGAAAGCGCTGCGTCCATTGTTCTGCTAATTCGCCACCTACTGGCTGATGTCTCGCTGCGGGGACCTGGAAGTCGGCTGGACGCTGGATATCCAGAAAGTCGAGAATGCGCAGAATGGTCGCATCCATCTGCTGCACGAAGTCTTCATAGACCAGTTGCAGGGGGATGATGCCGTTGTCAGCGAAGTAGTCCGCCCAGACTGCCTCGCGGAATGCCAGCTCTTGCAGCAGCGTGTCGATAGCGGCGAAGTCGTACTGTGGCGCCGGATTAGTGACGGTTTGCCGCGAACTCCAGCGCCCGCTTTGGATAGCCAGCCAGTGCGAAACCGCCTGTCTCGCTTTGTTGCGCCGCGTCAAGTGAATGTAGCGCAAGTCGGGGAAGCAGCGGTCGAGCGCCTCTCGCAGCGGCAGGTCAGCCAGAGTTCCGATGTCCAGCAGACGCCGCGCGAAATCGCTCCAATAGCCGCCACCGATCTTGCTGCCAAAGATGCCATTGGCTGTGCTATCGGAATATAACGCGCCAGCAATGTAGGCATGGTAGTCGGCAATCGGGTCTCCGCGCGGATTGTCGGGCGAGATGCTGTGATAAAAGCGCTCTTGCGGTCTGCCCGCCAAGCCAGTATCAGTCAGAAGCTGGCAGAGCAGACTGCTGCCGCTGCGCACGGTAAAGCAGATGAAGTAGGACCGTTTTGCGGACATCCGCGGTTAATCTGCGAACGCCGGCGTTTGCATAGAGCCTGCCAGAGAGCGCGCGGCCACACAGCGAAAAGCCAGCAGATAGCGTGGATCGTCATGCAGCCGTTCCAGATGCAGTTTTTCGCCGAAAATCTCATGCAAACTTGTGGCGAGCGCTTCTTGGGCCGCCTCTGCCACCTTGGCTTGGTTGGGAAACTGCAGCCGATCGAGATAGCTGATTTCCACGGTGTGATAAGCAAAGACGATATCGCCTGGCGCTTCGGCTTCCAGCATTTGTGCGGCTTGCAGCGCGCCCTCACAGCAGAGCCGCAGGGCAGCGGACAGATCGTCCGGCAGCGCGCGCTTGCGTATGTAGCGCAGACCCACCTGCCCCGCGCCCAGATCCCAGGCATAGTCGGCTTCATCGGCGATCAGCACAATGCCGGGACCTTCCGGCACATGCTTGTAGTCGATCACATCAATCAGCATGCCCGGCACGGTCCGCTGTTGGATCCAGCGCTGGAAGATGGGCACGATATCCGCTGGCTGCAACTGTGGCGCTCGAGCCAGGCTGAACTTCACAGCCAGTCGTTTGGGAACTGTTGTCATGGATCATTGAGCCTTTCTGTTGCTTGTCCCCCGAACAGTCGGGGGGAGGGGCTGCGGGTGGGGTAGAGAAACGGGACTTAACCGACAATCACGCCATTGATGCGCTGTTCGGCGCTGTGGATATTCTCGATGAATAGCTGCGTTTCATCGATGATCTGGTGCGCATAATCTTCGTCCAGGCGCACTGGACTGCCAGCATGGCGCTTGAATAGATAGCGCGCGAACTTGCCTTTGGCGAAGCGATCATAGACCAGCTCGGTATCATAGAAGCGCTCGCGGAATTCGTTGACGATGCGGTCGCTGTCGTCGCCAACATCCAGGTACTTGGTGCGCACCAGCGCCCGCGCCGCCAGCACCATTGCGCGGTAAGCCTGCTCGTCTGCGCGCCGATAGTCGCCATCATCCAACGCCAGCAGCGCCTCAAAGTGCGTCGACTCGGCTTTGGATATCTCCATGGAAAAGAGCGAAACCACTTCGCCAGCGCATTCGCCGACGCCGATATCATCAATCGTATACACGCGCGAATCGCCCCAGTCGCTGAAGAAAGCTGGGTTTTCTTCGAATGTCGGCAGCTGCATATAGGGCTTCAGCATGGCTTTGATTTCTTTGCGCCCCAGCTGCTTCACCCAGCTTTGGAAGTTCTCGTCCTCGGCGCGTTCGGCGACATAACGCTCGGTCAGCGCAGCCAGCACTTCGGGCACAGCCTTGGCGGGAACAGCCCCAACAGCCAAGCCATAGCTGCCGGCATTCTGCTGCCACTGCCCGCCCAGCACGACCTGGAAATGCGGCAGTTTGTGATTGCCGCTGCGCCGACTGTTGCCGAAGAAGCCAATGTCCGCCACATGGTGCTGCCCGCAAGAATTGAAGCAGCCGCTGACTTTGATTTTCAGTTCGCGCACGGCATCGGGCAGCAGGTTGATGCGCTCGATCAGGCGCGTGCGCAGCTCGGCCGTCAAACCGCGCGACGAAGCGATGCCCAGCTTGCAGGTGTCGGTGCCGGGGCAGGTGGTGATATCGACGATGGTGCCGGCGTGGGCGTCGCCCAGTCCGATTTCGCGCAGGTCGCGGCAGAGCGCCGGCAAGTCGGCATCTGCCACCCAGCGCAAAACGATATTTTGCTCGACCGTGAGGCGAATGTTGTCGCCGACATATTTGCGCGCGATATCCGCCAGCGCAAAGCCTTGCTGCGCCGTGAAGTCGCCCAGCGGACTGTGCAAGGTGACGACGCTGTAACCGGGCTGGGCCTGGCGATAGACATTGCTGCGATACCAATCGTCAAAACCCTCGGGCAGTGGCGCGCCATTGAGCTGCATGCCCGCTTTGGCTGGGTCATAGATGAAGTCGTCCACGCTTTCCAGGTAGGCGGTATGGCGTGGATCCTGCGGCAGCGACTCCAGCTCTGCTTCGACCAGGTGGCGGAATTCGTCTATGCCCAGCTTGGCGACCAAGAATTTGAGGCGGGCGCGGTTGCGGTTTTTCTTTTCGCCCAGGCGGGCAAATACGCGCGCGATCGCCTGCGTCAGTGGCAGCAGCTCTTCGGGCCTGACGAACTCCGCCAGCGCCTTGGCTTGATGCGGGACTGTGCCCAGGCCGCCACCGACAAATACCGTGAAGCCTCGCTGAATCTCGCCAGCGACTTCGCGCGATTGAGCAAGCAAGCCCAGGTCGTGCATTTTGACCAAGCCGCAGGCCTGCCCCGCGCAGCCAGAAAAAGCCACTTTGAATTTGCGTCCGAAATCTTGCACATCGTCGTGCGCCAGCAAGAATTGTGTCATGGCATCGGCGTAGGGGCTGACATCAAATGCCTCGTCGTGGCAGACACCCGCCAGTTGGCAAGCGGTGATATTGCGCACGCTGTTGCCGCAGGCTTCTTGGGTGGTGATGCCCACCGCCGCCAGCCGCCGCATCAAATCGGGACTGTCGTCGATGTGCACATAATGCAACTGGATATCTTGGCGCGTGGTGATATGCAAGATGCCATCGGCATATTCGTCGGCCAGCTCTGACAACACTTCCAGCTGCCGCGCGCTCAAGCCGCCGTAAGGAATCTTGATGCGCTGCATGCCGGGCGCGTCCCAGAGCGTGTCGGGACCCTTGACGATGTCGTCAGATGGATATGCCAGCGATTGGGTGCGGACGCCATCGTGGCGCTGGCCATTGTCATAGCGCTGCCCATAGACGCCTTTGCGCAGGCGTGCCTCGGCAAAGACTTTCTCGTCCATTTTGCCTTGTTGACGCAGCGACATCTGCGCCTCGTAGATGTCGATGAGCTTGGCCATTTCGAGCGGAATCTCGTCTTTGAGTCGTTCTTTCCAGCTGGTCATGTTGCTTTCGTCCCTTCTACAATTTGCAAAGCGCTTAGCGATAGTCAATAGGTCATTCACGCCAGGCCTGCCAGTTGTGGCAGCAGGTCGTACCAGGCGATGCCTTCATCGCGCAGGCGGACCACCTCGCCAACCACGGTGATAGCGGGCGGACGGATGCCGTTCTCACGGGCAACAGCGGCGATATCATCCAACGTGCCGGTCACTGTACGTTGGCGGGCTGTCGCGCCCCATTCGATGACAGCGGTCGGTGTATCGGCGGACATGCCAGATAAAAGCAGCTTGTCGGTGATATTGGGCAATTGCTTCACGCCCATCAGAATGACGATGGTGCCGCCCAGCCTCGCCAATGCCGCATAGTTGAGGCCTTGACCTATTTCGTGCCCGGTGATGACGGTGAAGGCGCTGCTGATGTGGCGCTGTGTCAAGGGGATGCCGGCATAGGCGGGCACAGAAATCGCGCTGGATACGCCCGGCACCACTTCAAATGGAATGCCCAGGCGATGACAAGCCAGCGCTTCTTCGCCGCCACGGCCAAACACGAATGGATCGCCGCCTTTCAGCCGCAACACATCCAGCCCAGCCAGCGCTCGGTCGATGATTAGCGCATTGATGGCTGCCTGCGAGAGGCGGTGACGCGTTGGCGCTTTGCCGGCGTTGATCAGCTCGGCATCGGATCGCGTCTCGTCCAGCAGCTGGCGCGGGATCAGGCGGTCATACATGACCACATCCGCTTCCCGCAACAGTCGCAAACCCTTGCGCGTGATCAGGTCGGGGTCGCCAGGGCCTGCGCCCACCAGGAAGACTGTGCCAATGGTCATGCGCACTCCTTTTCAAACTTGCGGGCATTTATCAGCCACCAGTTGCAAGCCACGCGGCAAGGCAACTCACCGTCCACGCCATGCCAGGTCGGCTGACGCACACAAGCGCCGCAGATCTCGTGGATGGTCCGCTGAATCACAGACCGGGGCAGCCGCTGGATATCGTTGAACATGCCGTCTTGCCGCCCGCCGATATCCGCCAGCGACTCGGTTTGTAGCGCGCCACGCCGCTGCGCCGACCAATCCGCCACCAAGCCCGGATAGACCGTCTCCAGCACAGCATGCGCATCGACCGGCCGAGCCAGGTCCACATGCCAGCCGCCGGGCAAATCCACCCGCGTAGGCAAAGGATGAAATGCCCTCTCGCGCAGCAGAGATCGCAAGGCAGACGGCGAGTGCAGAGCCTGGTTGTCGCTGTTGTCGGCAGGCCAGACTCGTTCGCGATTGAGGCAGATCTGCCCAAATCGCAGCATTTCGCCCTGCTCCAGCGCCGCTAGCAAGTCGCGCCTGCCCGCCGTGGGGAAGCCATCCCAAGCGCCGCGATCGGCTTGCCTTGCAAAGGGCAGCCCGCTCGTCCGCGCCAGCGCCAGAATGACATCGCAGACCGATTCGTCTGTGCCGACAGGCTCGGCAAAATACACGCATCTGTCGCGCACGCTCTCGCCTCCGCCAGTGCCAGTGATGCCCAGCGCGCGCGGCAGATCCCGTCTGACATGGCTGCCATCGGCGAGGAAGTAGGGCAAGGCGATGATGTGCCTGGCGCGTGTCCGCCTGTAGATGCTGGGGATATCGGGCTGGTCATCCAGGTAGCAATCGACGATCTCGGCAAACCAGCCCATCGCGGCGATGCGTTGAGATTGGCGGCGGGTGGCAGCGCGGCTTTGTGGGTTGCGGCGCGTGCCATGCCCGATGATGGCGACGGCAGTCTGGGCAGGCGTCAGATTGTGCGCGGCGGCCATGTCGCTCAGGCGCTGATCGACAACGGCGTCCAGCAGCGGATGCTCGCCGATAGGCGCTGTATAATGAAGGCCTTTGTCGCCGATGCGTGTCGTTGTGCCGCGCAAGCCCATTTCAGTCGGGATAACCTGGCTGGTGAAATAGCCATTGGCAGTGAAGAGCGGCACGATGACCACCTGGGTCGATTCCAGAGCGACCAGCGCTTGTGAGAAAGTCGGCGGCTCTTTCCAGAAGCAGGCGGTGATCTCATCAGCCACGCCTATTCGCCGCAAGCGATCGACATAGCCCCAGACGATGCCCGCCGTGTTGGCGCTGATGTGCGAGCCGTGACCAGCCAGCACGAGAGCGACTCCACTCATTCTGCCGCGCCCTCCTGGACGATGCGCTCAAAGTGGCGACGCGCCTGCTCAGTCTGCCCCTGGCGCAGCAAAGCCAGCACATCCGATGCCAGCACGCGCCGAACCACTTGCTGTCTTTGTGGCTGTGTGCTGCCGTTCCCGCCGGTTTCGCGCAAGTCGCCCAGCCAGTCCGCCAGCGTCGCCCAGTCTTCTGCCAGTTCATCCGCCAGCCGTGCTTTCATCAGCTGCAAGAGCGCCGGTGATTTGCCCTGGCTGCTGAGCGCGATGGTCAGTGGCGGCTGATCAATCTGCGCCATGTTGCTGAAGTCGCTGCGCTCGCTGCTGCCATCGGCGACATTGCACAATGCGCGGATGCGATGCGCATCTTGCGCCACCACTCGATTCACGCGCGGATCGTCTGTCGCGGCGATGACTAGCACGGGCATATCGCTCTGGAAGCTGTCGCGCTGGTAGCTTTCACGCCGCCACAAGATGTCGCCCGCTCCAGCCAGTTCTTGCAATTCGTCTGTGGCCTTTGGGCTGATTACCAATATGCGCGCGCCGGCTTTGCGCAGCTGCCGCACTTTGCGAGCCGCCACCCGTCCGCCGCCAACGACAGCCACCTGCCTGTCATGCAGGTGCAGCATTACTGGATAGCCGCTAGCCATGAAAAGCTGCCTCGGCTGGCGCGGGCAGGTGGATGCCGCATTCGGTTTTGCTGTGGCGCGTCCAACGTCCGGCGCGGCCGTCGTCTGCTACAGCATGCGTGCAGGTCCAGCAGCCGATGCTCGGATAGCCCTGGTCGTGCAGGTCGTTGTAGGGCAGTCCCCGCGCGTGGATCGTTTCCCAAACTTGCGATTCTGTCCAATTGGCGAAAGGCGCGAACTTGATCAGCCCGCTGCGCCGATCGCGACTGACAATCGGTGTATGGGCGCGGCTGGCAGACTGATCGCGCCGCAAGCCAGCCACCCAAGCCTGGAAGCCGCTCAATGCGCCACGCAGAGGAATGGTTTTGCGGATATGGCAGCAGCGATCGGGGTTGCGCTCCCACAAGCGGTCGCCATAATCGCGAGCTTGCTGCGCGAGCGTCTGTCGCGCTTTGATGCGCCGCAAATCCAACCCAAAGCGCTCTTCCAGCTGCGCCATGAGTTCCAAGGTCTCGGGGAATAGCAAGTCCGTATCGAGCGTGAGCACCGGCGTCTGCGGCGCGATTCGCTGCATCATGTCCAGCGTGACGATGCCGGTAATTTGAAAACTGGTTACGATAGCCAGCTTGCGCCCAAACAAGGCCTGCGCCCGGCGCAAGATTTCGAAGGGGCTGGCGCTTTCCAATTGTCGCGCCAAGACTTGAATCTGTTCGTTTGTCATATTGTCTCCCGTTGATTGCTGCGGCTTTCTGCCAAATAAAAAGAGCGCCTCGGCTTATCCGAAGCGCCCTGACCATCGTGCAGGTCCTACCGGCAACATCGCGCCGCCAGCCTCGGATAAGCCACCCCCGGTGGGGCGCAGCAGCAACAACACATACAGACTTGCGCTAGAACGAACATGAATGCTCCTGGCTTTCGCCATCCAAGAAAAAAGCCCCGTGCCATGACGGGGCTTCGCAATTTCGTTGCTATTTGGTCAAAGTCGACCTAGCACGACGCCACCGCAGGCAAAGGCATATTCTGCATCCGACAACAACAAGCTGCGGCACAATTGAACGTGGTGGACTGTTCCTGGATCTTTGTGACCATGCCCACAGCTTATCGCGGGCAAACCGACCTGTCAAGGGCAAAATCTGCCTGCTTGCGCACAGCTCGGCTCAGACCATGCCCAGCTGCATGGCGCTAGCGGTAGCCGTTGCTGCCGCTCAAGCTGTTGAGGAAGCTCTGGTTGGTGTCGTGCAGGCGGAAGCTCTGCAGCAGCATCTCAGTCGCGCCGACGATGCCTTCGGGCTGTTCTGCCAGGTGCGACCACATGCGCCGCATGGTATAGACGCGCTGCAAAACATCGGGACCCAGCAGCAATTCTTCGCGCCGCGTGGATGATTGTTCGATATCAAAAGCGGGGAAGATGCGCCGCTCTTGCAGCTTGCGGCTGAGGTGCAGCTCCATATTGCCCGTGCCCTTGAATTCTTCATAGATGACATCGTCCATCTTGCTGCCCGTATTGACGAGGCAAGTGGCGACGATGGTGAGGCTGCCGCCTTCTTCGACATTGCGCGCCGCGCCAAAGAAGCGCTTGGGCGGGTGAATTGCCTGCGGATCCAAGCCGCCTGACAAGGTGCGACCGCTGGTGGGCACGACCAGATTATAGGCGCGCGCCAGCCGCGTTACGCTGTCGAGCATCATCACCACATGCCGCTTGACCTCGACCAGCCGTTTCGCTCGTTCCAGCGCCATTTCGGCCACGCGCACATGGTGATGCACGGGATCGTCAAATGTCGATGCGATGACCTCGGCATCAACAGAGCGGTCCATGTCGGTTACTTCTTCCGGGCGCTCGCCGATCAACGCGACCATCAGATGCACATCGGGATAATTGGTGCTGATGGCATTGGCGATATCCTTGAGCACGGTGGTTTTGCCGGCTTTGGGTGGAGACACGATCAAACCGCGCTGCCCAAATCCGACCGGCGCGATGAGATTCAACATGCGCGTGGAAAATATGCGCGGCACCGTTTCCAGGTTGAAGCGCACTTCGGGGAAGATGGGCGTCAGCCGTTCAAAGTTGGGACGACTGCGCACTTCACGCGGGTCCAGCCCATTGACCGCATCGACGCGCAGCAAGCCAAAATAACGTTCGCTGTCTTTGGGGGGGCGCACCTGCCCGATGACCATATCGCCCGTGCGCAGCTTTAGCCGGTCGATCTGCGAGGCGCTGACATAAATGTCGTTCTTGCCGGGCAGATAGCCTTCGGCGCGCAAGAAGCCTATGCCATTTTCGGTGACCTCGAGCACGCCGCCGCGCAATTCGTTGCCGCGCCGTTCGGCCTCTTGCCGCAACAATCCGATGATCAGGTCTTGCTTCTTCAAACGGCTGAAGCGGGGCACATTGCGCTGGCGCGCCATGGTCCGCAATTCGGGCAAGGTCTTTGCTTCAAGTTTTCCAATGTTCATGCATGTCATCCTGTGTTATTGGTACGCGGCGGGGCTGGGTTCAGTTGCCACGATTTTATGAGCGAATCCTGAGCTGGGTATGGCAGCGAAGCACTCCCTGCATGGCAAGCACAACGGGCAACAATAAAAAGCAGTGCGCGCTAGGGTATGTCAAGTAGGAAGCCGCTGGCAGGGGTCAGATAGTGGGAATACCGCTTATTAAAGCACTATACCATGAATAGTTGGCTGCGTCAAATACTTCCTTGCTGATTCTATAGCAATTATAATGCTTGTGGCTGCGTGGCACTGTAGCATGTTGCGAGAAGCCCTCACAAGGAGACTGAATAGTATGCCTCGCATTGTTGTCATCGGCGCGCTGGTTTATGACCTGGTATTTGATGTGTCCGACTGGGTGCAGCCCAATCGCGCCGTGCATGCCTGCGGGCTGACCATTTCGCCAGGCGGCAAGGGTCTGAATCAAGCGGCCGCGGCGAGTCTGCTTGGCGCGGAAGAAGTGCGGCTGGTCGGTTGTGTTGGCGATGACATCTTCGGCGCGGAAATGGTCGCTGCGTTGCAAGAGGCGGGCATCGACACAGCGCATATCCATGTGCATCCCGACGCGCGCACCAGCATCGCCGCCATCATCGTGCGCGAACAGCTTCCCGGCTTTATCGGCGCGCCCGATGCCAGCCGCCGCGTCAGCAAATCACAAATCCGCGCGGCATTGGCAGATCTGCGCCCAGGCGATGTGCTGCTGGTCGGCTTTGAAGTGCCACAGCCCTTGGTGGCATACGCGCTGCGACTGGGCAGAGCCGCCGGCGCAAGCACCGTGGTCAACCCAGCGCCTTTCTTCACGCGCGACAATTTCGTCATCGACTACTTGCCCCTTGTCGACCTGCTCATCCCCAACAAGCTGGAAGCGCAGCTGCTGATGGACGGCGAGTCCGACGATGTCGAGCAGCTTGGTTGCGGGCTGCTGCATCAAGGCGTCGGGCGCGTCTTGCTGACGCTGGGCGAAGCGGGCAGCGTTTTGTACGAACCCGGCGGCAAGATCGTACAGCCAGCCTTCCCGGTCGAAGCGGTTGATACGACTGGCGCGAGCGATGCCTTTGCGGGCGCGTTCTGCCTGGGGCTGGCGCGCGGCTGGGGCTCGACGCAGAGCTTGGCATTTGCATCGGCAGCGGCCGGACTGACCTGCGCGAAGCCGGGCACCATGACCGCTCTGCCCGCCCGCAGCGAAGTTGATGGGTTGCTTGCCAACGCGCAACTTGACCTGTCCGCGCGTGTTTTGGATTGTATGGAATGAAGAACCCATTCGCCCGGCAAAACGATTATTCTACGCTGGATGATGCGGCGCTGGTCGCTTTGGCAAAGACCGACCGCGATGCCTTCGGCGAATTGTATGAAAGATACCTCGGCAAAATGTACAGCTATGTCTATTACCGCACGGGCAACAGTCATGATGCCGAAGACTTGACGGCGAAGGTCTTCTTGCGCGCTTTTTCGCACATTGGCAAGTATGTCGACCGGGGACTGCCCTTCCAAGCCTGGCTCTACCGCATCGCGCACAACCTGGTCGCCAATTGGCGCCGCGACCAGAGCCGGCGCAAAATCATCGCGCTGGAAGATTACCTGGAGCGCGACCTGCAAACCGAAGCGCCCGAGGAGCGAGCAGAAAGGCGTGACGAACACGACAGCCTGCTTCGCGCCGTCCGCCGCCTGCCCGCCGAACGCCAACAACTGCTGATCCTGAAATATGTCGAACGCATGCCCAACCGCGAGATCGGCATCATCATGGGACGCAGCGAGGGCGCGATCAAATCCTTGTATCACCGCACATTGCTGGCGCTGCGCGCAGAATTAAGCGCCGCCCCCGCCAGCGCCAGAGAAAACCGATCGAGTGGATGACTGATATGAAGCCTGACCAGCCTGTACCGCGCGAAAATAGCTTGTCTGCCGATGACGATCAGCAGGAAGCCAAAGCCCTCGCTCAACTGAATAAAGCGCTGGAATCTGCGCTGATATCGCGACAGCCACGCGAATCCTTCGCCAGAGAATTGCGCGCGCAGATCAGTGAAGATCGAGCGAGAATGCCTTCGCGCATGCGCAGCTTGTCTCCACGACTGCAATTCGCCGCGGCACTTGCCCTGGCGGCCGGCTGCTTGTTGCTGATGCTGCGCCGGCTGCTGGGCGGCAATGGCGGGGGCGAGCTGGTAGAAGACACCGTACCCAGTTCTGCCTGAGGCGAGCCTTGACCGAAACGATCACCCTGCGGCAACTCAACCGCACGCTGCTTTCGCGCCAGATGCTGCTTGAACGTTGCGACATCCCGCCGCTGGCAGCCATAGAGCGGCTGGCGGGCATGCAGTCGCAGATCCCCAACCCGCCCTACATCGGCTTGTGGACGCGGCTCGCCGAGTTTCAGAAAGTCGAACTGACTGCGCTGCTGCAATCACGAGAGGTGGTTCGAGCGCCCTGGATTCGCTCTACCCTGCATCTGGTGTCAGCCCCCGACCATCAGCGTTTTCAGTCGGTCATCCAACCGGCTTTGGCGCGGGGCTTGCGATCATTCTTTGGAAAGCGCGCCAGAGATCTGGATATACCGCGATTGATCGAAATCGCGATCCCCTTCCTGGAAGCCGAGACACCGGCCATCGGGGCGCTGCGCGACGAATTGCAGCGACACTTCCCACAGCATGACAAACAAGCCATGGCTTACGCCGTGCGCAGTTTTCTGCCACTGCTGCAAGTGCCACCCAGCGGCACATGGGGCGTGGGAACGCGCGCGACCTATACCAGCGCTGCCAGCTGGCTGGGCGAGGCGCAGCCGTCTGACCTGGCGGGGCTTTTTCGGCGCTATCTGGCTGCATTTGGTCCTGCCAGCGTCATGGATTTTCAGACCTGGTGCGGTATGACCAGCCTGAAAGCGGCGCTAGCGCCCGTCATCAAGACGCTGGTCGCTTATCGGAGCGAAGACGGCGCGCAACTGCTTGACCTGCCAGAACTGCCCTTGCTGCCCGAAGATGCGCCGACGTCCATCCGCTTTCTGCCGGAATACGACAATATCTTGATCGCGCACAAGAGCCGCGCGCGCATCTTGCCCGAGCAGCATCGCAAGAAAGTATTCGTTTCGGCTGGCAGGGTTTTGGGCAGCGTGCTCATCGACGGCTTTGTCGGCGCGATCTGGAAGGCGCGACGAGAAAAAGACCGCGCCCGGCTGTCGATCAGCTTGTTTGAGGCGGCCGATGCCAAATGCCAACAGGCAATCGAAGCCGAGGGCATGCGCCTGCTGCGCTTTATAGACGAAGACGCCAGCGACTGTCGCGTCGAGTTTGTCTAGGCGCTGGCAGAGTTGCGCTGCGCTATAGGCGCGCCAAATCTATATGCTACAATCTCCGCGAAAGGTAGCAATCAGAGGACTGCGGCGCGTTTATGGCAGCGGCAAAACGAATCTCGGCATTGCGGGGCATGCGCGATGTGCTTGGCGCAGAATACGCCCAATGTCGCCAGTTGCTAGACGCGCTGGAGCAGCATCTGCGCTTGCATGCCTACGCTGCCATCGATCCGCCCTTGCTGGAAAATACCGAGCTTTACCTGCGCAAATCGGGCGAAGACATCGCCGCGCGCCTTTACGAATTCGACTTTAAGAGCCGGCGCGTTTCGTTGCGTCCAGAGCTGACGGCATCGGTCTTGCGCGCCTGTGTCGAGCAGCTGAGCGGCGAGACACTGCCTCTGCGTCTGCGCTACAGCGGTCCGGTTTTCCGGTACGAGAAGCCGCAGCTGCACCGCTATCGCCAATTCACCCTGGCCGGTGCAGAATTGCTGGGCGCGCCAGCCGATTATGCCGATGCCGAATTGCTGCAATTGGCTTGCGGCGGCTTGGAAACCGTCGGCATCAGCGACTACAGGCTGGTCATCGGCACATCCGCCCTGCTGGAAACTTTCTTGTCGTCCTTGGGATTGCGCAAGCAGTTGCACAACTTCTTGCTGCGCAACATGGAAAATCTGCGCAAGCACGGCTTGGACTTTGTCGCCGACTCCCTGCGCGCCATCTTGCCCGACTTCCAGCTTGCCAGCCCCGACACTGCCGTGGCCGAAAGCCAGGACAGCCAGCAGCTAATCAACGTCTTGCGCGAAATGACGGACGAAGAAGCTCACAGCGCCATCAGCCAATTCCTGCGCAGCCTGAACATCCGCATTGACGCCAACCGAGCCGAAGGCCAGGTGATAGACCGCCTGCTGCACAAGATCCGCGAAGACCAGCAAGCGCCCAAGCTGCAGATCGCGTTGGACTTCATGGAGCGGCTGAGCCAGATCGTTGGCGAACCGGGGCTTGCGCTGGCGTCCGCGGCACAGTTGTGCCAGGAATATGCTGTAGAAGACAGCGCGCTGAAACAGCTGGAGCGCACTTTGGAGCGGCTGGCAGATTGTGTCAGACCCAGCGGCGAAATTCAGCTGGACTTCGGTTTGAGTCGCGGCTTGCATTATTACACAGGCATGATCTTCGAGATTCATGGCAGGACGCGCGGCGGAGAGACTATCCAGCTATGCGGCGGCGGTCGTTATGATAATCTGCTTAGCATACTGGGTGGCGATCCCACGCCGGCGGCCGGTTTCGCCTGGGGCATCGAGCGCATAGCCAGCGCCTTGCCGACGCCTGCCGACTTGCTGCACGAGCGAATTGTCTGTGTCATACCGGTTGCGGATGCTGATTTTTCAACTTGTCAGGGCATCGCTGCCAACTTGCGCGCGCACAATATCGTGGCGGAAGTGAGCGTGGGTGGACGCAGTCTGCGGCGCAGCCTCAAACAAGCCGATCGGCGTGGCGCGAGTCTGGTCATCATCATTGGCGAAGCAGAACGCGCCAAAAACAGCGCCGTATTGCGGGATATGCGCGAAGACGCTGAGCGACATGTCGCCTTTGATGCCCTGCCAGCCGCGGCAGCAGACATGCTTCGCGAGTTGGAGCCAGACCATGCCAGCTGAAAAACTGATTATCGCGCTGCCCAGCAAGGGCAAACTTGGCGATGACTCCGACCGTTTTTTGGCGCGCGCGGGATTGCCTGTGTACAAGCCCAACCGCCGTCAATACAGCGCCACCATCCCCAGCCTACCCCAAGCCGAAGTCGTGTATCAACGTCCGCGCGATATCCTCAGCAAGGTGGGCGATGGCCGCGCCGATATTGGCATCACGGGTTTGGATATCGTCGCCGAACACAGCGAAGACTCGGCGGATGTCATGATAATCGACCGGCTGGGATTTGCCCGCTGCACGCTGCTGCTGGCGGTGCCCGATTCGTGGATTGATGTGTCGTCTATCGCCGACTTGGCCGACCTCAGCCTGCGCCAACAAGAGAGCGGCGTTCCGTTGCGCATCGCCACCAAATACAGCAACCTGACCAAGAGCTTTTTGTACCGACAGGGGATTTCGCACTTCCTGCTGGTGCATGCCGAAGGCGCGATGGAAGCTGCGCCGCGCATGGGCTATGCCGATATGATTGCCGATATCAGCGAGACAGGCACCACCCTGCGCGAAAATCACCTGCGCCCCATTGATGGCGGGAATATCATCGACGCCCAGGCAGTGCTCATCGGCAATCGGCGTGGCTTGCGCGCCTCGGCGGACAAGCTGGAGACCCTGCGAGAGTTGATCGAGCGCATCGAGGCGCATCGGCGGGCGCGGCAATTTGTATCTCTACGCGCCAATATCGCCGGCGAGTCGGTTGAGGATGTGCAGATGCGCATATTGGCGAATCCCGCGCTCAGCGGCAGCAAGGGACCTGGCGTGGTTGCCGTGGCCAGCCCACCAGGCATGCCACAGCGCTGGTTCGAAACCAATTTGCTGGTGCGCAGCGATCTCATTCACAAGACCATGCAGCATTTGCGCGCGCTGGGCGGCACAGACATTATTGTTACGCGCCCCGACTATGTATTTGACGCGGAATCCGCCACCTACAACCGCTTTGAGCGCGTGCTGCATTCTGACGAAAGGCTGACGAGACAATGAGCAATGTGGGCATCATCAATCCTGGGGCAATGGGCATTTCGATCGCGGCATCGGCACAGGCAGCCGGGCATGCCGTCTATTGGGCATCAGCCGGGCGCAGCGCCGCCAGCCGTCAACGCGCCAACGAGCACAATCTGCTGGACATTGATACGCTGGCGCGCCTTTGTGAAAGCTGTGATGTCCTCATCTGCGTTTGCCCGCCGCATGCCGCAGAGTCTGTCGCCGAGTCGGTGCTGCAAGCCGGCTACCGCGGCCTATATTGCGACGGCAACGCCATCGCTCCACAAAAAGCCAGGCGGATCGGCCAGCGCATGATAGCCGCTGGCATCGACTTTGTGGATGGCAGCATCATCGGTCCGCCGGCCTGGGAAAAAGGCAGTACGCGCTTGTATCTGTCGGGCGATTCAGCCGCGCAAATCGCCAACTTGTTCGAAGACAGCCTTACGGAAGCCATCGTCATCGGCGACGAAGTCGGGCGCGCATCGGCGCTGAAGATGGTCTTCGCCGCTCAGACCAAGGGCAGTACCGCGCTGCTTTCGGCAGTGCAGGCGGTGGCGGAAGCCATGGGTGTGCGCGGCGATCTGGATAGCGAATGGGCGCGGCGTCTGCCCGATGCAGCAGAGTCTCGCGCGAATCAGGTGCGGTCGGCCACCGCAAAAGCCTGGCGCTTCACGGGTGAGATGCAAGAGATCGCCGCGACATTTGAAGAGGCGGGCTTGCCAGACGGCTTCCACCTGGCCGCTTACGAAGTCTACCGGCGCATGGCGGGCTTCAAAGATGCCGAAGCGACCCCGGCGCTGGACGATGTGCTGGCTGCGCTGCTGAAGGAAAACTAGATAACCTGGTCGAGCGCTGCAACCAGCTCTGGCAAGCCCGCATAGACATAATCAGGCTGGATCTCGCTGGCTGCGAGGCTATCGGGGGATTCCACGCCCGTCATCACCAGCGCCGTTTGCATGCCCAGCGCCCGTGCCCCGGCGATATCCGTATTGATGCGGTCGCCGATCATCAGCGTTTCCTGTGGCGGCGCGCCCAAAACCCCCAAAGCCGCATCAAACATGCCGCGCATGGGCTTGCCGATGATGGTCGGCGCTCGACCAGACGCCGATTCCAGCAGCGCCAGGATGCTGCCCGCGCCCGGCACCAGCCCCTCTGGCGAAGGGAAGGACGAATCCGGATTCGTGCCGATAAATTCGGCGCCATCCCGGATCAACAAGGTCGCTGTGCGCAGCTTGCCATAAGTCAAGTCAAAGTCGATGCCACAGACAACTGCCACGGCCCCGCTTTCCACCAGATGGAAGCCGGCGCGAACGACCATCTGCTTTAAGCCATCGCCACCCAGCACGAAGATGTCGCTGCCGGCTGGATAGCGCGTCTGCAAGTAGCGAACGGTGGCTGTGCCGCTGGTGACGATATGCCGCTCCTGTATGTCTTGGACAGCCATCTTCGCCAGTTTCTGCACATAATCGGCGGACGTATTGCGGCTGTTGTTGGTGGCCAGCACGAATGCGAGGTCGCGGGCGAAGAGCAGGTCGAATAACTCGCCCATGCCGGGCAGCGCAACCGTTCCTCGCCACAAAACGCCATCCATATCTGAAATTAAGGCATTGACCGGTCTGCGCAACTCATTTCTCCATTCCGAGCTTGTCGAAAGCCATGCTCATTTGAGGCGGTCCAAGGTGCCCTGCTCCAGCGCCCACAACGTCAGCTGTTCTTGCGCTTCTAGCAAGCTGGTCAGGTGCGGATACCCATTGTCATATTCACGCGACCACTCGACAGCGAAATCGCCCTGGCAGATTTCTTCCAGCGTCGCTTCCATCAGACCTTCCAGCTTCAACTCTTTGAAGCGATGCAAGCGACTGAAGATGCCATATTGCCCGGTCAGCGAAGACAATCGCAGGGCATGCAGCAAGCCATTTTGCGATGCTCGCGAAAGATAATCGGTGAACTCGCCCGAGATAGTCAAGTCCATCATGACAGCTTCGGGCGGATAGCCTTGTTGCAGCAGCAGCGCCGCCGCAGTGGTCATCACATGCTGGAAGGCGGGCAGGATCGCCTGCTGCACGAAGAGATCAAGCTGCGCCTCTTGCTCCAGCGAAACTTCAATCGCTCCGGCGCGCAGGCTGCCCATCGCCATTGTCAGCGCCAGCAGGGTGTCCAGCGCTGTACCTGTGGCATCTTGAGCCACGTCGACGAAGCTGTAGAAACCGCTGCCATCCAGATAGCGCGTACGGACGGCTGCGCCAATGGTGCGCGGGGCGATCATGCCGACATCGACAAAGGGCGGCGGCTCTACAAATCCAAAGGCGATATTGTAGCCGCTGGCGAAAACCAGCAGATGCCCGCGTTGCAGATAAGGGGATATGCGCTCCAGGTAGACTTCGGGCAAGACGACATTGGGCAGCATCAGCAGCAAAATATGACAGCGAGGTACGACTCGCTCAATATCGGCGGGCTCAAAGCCATCCTGGCGGGCATGGTCGCGGGTTTCGTCTTCGCGCAGTCCGATCATGACGCGCACCTGCGAATCGCGCAGGTTGTTGGCGAGCGGACGCCCCAGATTGCCATAGCCGATAACGCCGACGGTCTTGCCGCTGAGCAGGCTCATGTTGGCGTCTTCTTCACGATAGATAGTCGTCATGCGCCCACCCGCGCCGACTCCAGCGTCTTTTGCCAGACGGCGTATTCTTTGCCATTGCGCAAGAAACCATAGCGCTGGTAGAGCTGCTGCGAACGCCAGTTGCTCCCCTGCGTATTGACTGAGATGGCGCTGATGCCGCGCCGCAGCAAATCGCCCAGAAGTCCATGCAGCAGCATTGAAGCGACACCCTGCCCTTGATGCGCCGGATGCACAGCCAGCCGCGCCAGGTGTGCCGCTTTGTCGTGCCGCGCACACAGCTGATAGCCGACAATCGCGCTGTCGGTGGTTGCGACCGTGGCAAAGGCGCAGGCGCGATAGGCTCGCCACAATTCAGCTCGCCCGATCTGCCAGGGCGGCGCAAAGGCCAGCTTGTCGATGTTCAGCAACTGCGCCAAATCCTCGACTTCAACTGGACGCAGACGAGCCAGCGAGTCGGGTCGCGGCGGGAGGCGGCTGCCGATATGCTGCAGCATGACGAGATCATCACAATAATGGAAACCCAGCTCGGCGAAGTAGGCCGGCAGCCAATTCGTCAGCATCAAGATAGCTGCGCCCGCACTGGACTCGTCATCCGCTTCTGCCCGCGCCCACAATTCGCGCAGGATGACGCCCGGCATGTGTCCGTCGCCGATGCCCAGCAGACGCAGCCATCGCCAGCCAGCCACCGCCCGCGATAATCCGATATAGCCCTGCAACTCGTCATCCCGAAGAGCCAGCCAGACTGCGGCGTCTTCATCAGTCAGCCAGTCTGGGAGGCTCTGCCAGTCGAGGTGAGTGTGCGTCCAGCGGCTGCGATTCATCAAGTCCAGCAAGGACCTGCGGTGCTGGCGCGCATAAGGCGCAATCTGCAGGCGGGCAAGAGGCATCAGCGAATGTATTTCTGTCGCTGATAATAGGGTGGCGCGGTGATTTCAAAGGGCTTGTCAAAACGCGGATCGAATATGCGCGAGTTGATGCGATAGGCAGTCTGCGCCGCGAAGCCGCCTGCGACCGGCGATTGCGCTATGGGAAGTTGTGCCGAGGTGATGACTGTCGGCAGCTCTCTTACGAAGCGATAATCAATGATCTGAAAGAGTTTTTCGGCCGCCCAGGGTGTGGCGCTGGCAAGGCTTACGTCGTCAAGAATCAGGACGGGAGCGGAGACGATCTTGCTGAACCGTTTGTCAAAGTGTTCATTTGAATTCGGGTCGAAGGCCAGTCGCAGGTAATCCAGCAGGTCGGCACAAGCCATGAGTGTCACATCATGATTGCGCTCGACCAGTTCTTGAGCGATGGCAGCAGCCAGATGAGTCTTGCCAGTGCCGTGATCGCCAAGCAAGCAGAACCAGCCTGTTGGGGCTTTCGCCCAGGTCTGCGCTCGCTGTTTGGCTTTGCTCAGGTTTTCGCGTTCGCTGCGCAGGTGACTCTCGGCGCTAAATGTCTCGAATGTCATTCCTGCGTAGAGATGAAAAGCGACAGCCTGTGCTCGGCTCTTTCTGCGATAGTCCGGCGCATTGATGTTGACAACAGCGCCTTGCGCCATGCGGCTGCCAATGCGCAGATCGAGTTCGCCAATGTCCGTGTTGGTTGTGATTACTGTGGGCTTCGAGTCGGCATGACGATGATTGAGCAGCTGAAAGAGCTTTTCTTTTGCCCAGTTGGTGGGATTCTCTACGCCGAGATCGTCCAGGACGAGCAGAGGCGCAGTGCGAATGCGGTAGAAGTAATCGTCGAATGAATTGTCGCCACGCTGATCAATAGCGCCGCGCAGCGCATCTAGCAGGTCGGGCGCCGTGAGAAAAACAGCCATTTCGCCACATTGCTCGAGCCGATGATTGGCTATGGAGGCGGCCAGGTGCGTTTTGCCACAGCCAACGGGGCCGGAAAAAACAATCCAGCCCTGTGGATTCGCCGCATAATCCTGCGCCTGTTGCTTGGCGCTGCTCAATGAATTGACGATAGCTTCTGTGTAATTGTGGTTACTATGCTGTGCCAAGAACTTGTCGAATGTCATATCGCGGTAGGCGTCCAGATTGCCAAAACGCCGCAGCCGCTCGTGCATGGTAAAATCAGTTTCGACCGGGTGGTTTGGGCAGCGCTGAAACTTGCCATAGCGCGGGTCGTTCAGCGGCACATCGTATGCGAAGACGCCTTTGCCATCGCAGATCGGGCAGGGTCTCTCCGGGTCTTCTGGATCGTGGCAAACAAAGGCGAAAGGGACTGTCGATCCCGAATCAGGAGTCGATGAAATCTTTCCATTTTCCCCTTTGGTATTGCCGCTTTTGAGGACCTCCTGAATCGGCTTCACGGCTGCGTCCTTCCTGCTGCCAGTTTTCCAACACTTTATGGACATATCGCCAGTTGCGCGCATTCCGTTGTACAGCATAGCGAATGGCTTCTTCAATCCACTCGCGCGGGTAGGCGCTTTCGGCGTCTCGTATCGCTTCGGCAATCATAGGTGTCAGCACACCAAGATTGTCTTCATAGAGAGCGTAGAGCGATGGCCGTGGTGGCAGCACTTCAATCTCGTCAGCCGCCGCCGGCTGCCATTCTCCCGCCTGGATCTGCCGCTGCCAGGCCCGTCCATCTGCATCATTCCAGGCGAAGAGCCGCCTTATGCAGTCGCCCGGGTCGATCTGCGCTTCCAGCAACAGGCCACGCGAAATTCCCCTTTGCAGCGCATCGATCAGCGAATCTTGAGTCCCCAACGCGCGCATCAATGTTTCATCAGCGAGCAATTCATCATAACGCAGGTAGCGGTAGGGAGCTTCTTTTTGCTGCAGCATTGCCAAACAGCGCAGCGCCAGCTTCAATTCCGCCAGATGATCGATTTCCACCAGCGCCGCCGCAAATTCCGAGGCTGGCAGCCGCAGCGCTTCCAGCTTCTGGCTCCTGTTCGAACTGCTCATGACATTCAATCCAAATCGCTCAGGTCGACTCGCTGCATTTTGACATCCATGAATTTGGTAATGGCTTTTTCAAAATACAGCTGCACAGTGCCGGTGGGTCCATGGCGATGCTTGGACAGCAAGACATCAGCCTGGTTGGGGTATTCGGTCGTCTCTGGATTATAAACTTCGTCGCGATACAGAAACATGACGGCATCGGCGTCTTGTTCTATGCTGCCGCTTTCGCGCAGGTCAGAAAGCTGGGGGCGTTTGTCTTGGCGATTTTCGACCGCGCGGGAAAGCTGGGCGGTAGAAAGCAAGGTTACATTCAGCTCACGCGCCAGCTCTTTCAAAGAGCGGCTGATGTAACTAATTTCTTGCACGCGGTTGTTTTCATAGGCTCTGCCCGCCGACATCAACTGCATATAATCGACCATGACCATATCCAGCCCGTATTCGTGCTGCAAGCGGCGGCACTTGGTGCGCATTTCGGCCGGTGTGATGGAGGGCGTGTCGTCGATGAAGAGCGGCAGGTTGGATATGCGGCTGATGGCTTCGGTGAGGCGCGTCTGTTCGCCTGGGCTGATCTCGGCTGTGCGCAACTGTTGGAGGCGAATGCCTGTTTCCATGGATACGATGCGCTGTACCAGCTGTTCGACACCCATCTCCATGGTGAATATGGCAACACGAGCGCCCAGCCGCGCCACATACAGCGCCACCGTCAGCATCCAACTGGTTTTGCCCATGCCTGGGCGCCCGGCGAAGACCACCAGATCCGACTTTTGGAAGCCACCCAACAGCCCGTCCAGCGCTTTGAAACCACTGGGCGTGCCCACCATGCCCGCGCCCAAAGACAGCACACGTTCGAACTCATCATAAAAGTCGCTGGCAGCATCCCACAGCGGCACGAATTCGCGCTTGAGCTGGGTGTCGCTCACGGCGAAGAGCGACTGCTCTGCATCGCTGATGACTTTGTCGATAGACAATTCCTGGTCGAGAGCGGTGGCGCGGATGCTGTCTGCGGCTTGCAGCAGGCGGCGTCTGGTCGCGGCGCGTGCCACCAACTCGCCATAAATCTCGGCGTGCATGGCGGTGGGCGTATTATTGACGAGATTGGTGATGTAAGGCGGTCCGCCGATCTCGTCCAGCAGGTCGAGCGCCTCCAGCTCGCGAGAAAGCGTGACATAATCGATCGGCTCGCCGCGCTCATTGAGTCGACTGAAAGCAGTCCAGATATATTCGTTTCGCTTTATGAAGAAGTCTTCCGGTTTCAGGAAAGTCGCAACGCTGAGGTAGGATTTGGGATCCAGCAAGACAGCGCCCAGCAGCGCTTCTTCCGCCTCTTGACTCATAGGCAGATGCAACTGTGCGGTTGGTGGCGGTTGATCCATAGCTGTGTTTCCGCGCCCGATGGCTGTCCGCGCCGGTCTGCGAATCGTCCAGGCGGCAGCGAAAACCAGACAGCGCGGCGACTGCGCCTAGTCGTCTTCCAGGTCTTCGAGGTTGAGCGTATCGACAAAGTCGGCGAAGGCGCTCAGCTTGCTCTCATCGACCTGCTCGGCAAATTCGCTGGGCTCGTACATATCATCGGGCAGGCCTAGGATTTCGGCTTCGACATTACGTTCGGGCACGATGCCGGCGTAATCCATAATCTCGCTGTCGACGAAAATCTTGGCATTCAGGCGCACGGCCAGGGCAATGGCATCGCTGGGGCGGGCGTCGATGTCGATCTCGCGGTCGGGCAATGTGATGTTGATCAGCGCGAAATACACCTCGCGGCGCAGCTTGTTGATGTAGACATAATTCACGCGGCCGCCCATCTCCTCGATAGTCGACTTGAGCAAATCGTGTGTCAGCGGTCGTTCGCGTTCAATGCCCTGCAACTCAAATGTGATCGCTTCCGACTCGAATTGTCCGATCCAAATCGGCAGATAGCGTTCTTCATCCACATCGCGCAAGACCACCAAGCGATGCTGCGACATCAAACTCACCTGTACGCGGTCTACCATCAATTCGATCATCTGCGCGCCGCCTGACTCAAGCTCGTCTCTGGCTGGATTATAGCAAGGTAGCTTTCGCCATTCAACCATCCCGGCGCAACATCAGCGAATCTGTACGTTGGCGAAGCGATATACTCTGGGGCGTGAATGACATCCGATTGCGCGCGCTGACAGCTTGTCTCGCGGCGATTCTTGCCGTGGCCTGTGGCGCTCTGCCCCGCCATGCCTCGCCCAAGGCCGGTTATCGTTACCAGGATCTTCTGCTGGACGAGCATTTTGAAAGCGGCAAAGCCTGGCGCAGCTACGATGGTGGCGCGGATCTGTGGTTGGGCGTGGCGGAAGGCGTCTATCGCATCGACCTGCTTGGCAAGCGCTATGTCTGGGCGCAGCACGACCAGCTCACAAGCGATGTAGTCATCGAAGCAGAGTCGCGGCAGTTGTCTGCATACGACAACAATGCGTATGGGCTGGCTTGTCGTCTCGACCCCGCCAATAGCGGTCGCGGCTATTTCTTGCTCATCAGCGCCGATGGATATGCCAGCATTCGTTGGAGCGACGGACGTTCCCTGCAAGCGATCGTGCCTGCTTTCCCCAGCCAGCACATTCATCAAGGCGCGGCCCGCAACCGAATCCGCGCCATCTGCATCGGCGATTATCTGGCGCTTTGGGTCAACGATGAATTTGTGGCGGAAGCGCGCGATAGGCGGACCTCGGCGGGCCATATTGGCTTGGCAGGCGTGATGAATAGCGCCGGGCAGCGGCTGAGCGTGGAATTTGACGACCTGCGCGTATGGAGCGCTGTCATGGACGACCGCGGCAGCTAGGGACTGCAACGAATCGCGCGCGTTTGCGTATACGCAGCAGACAATCAGCGATAGTAAACGCTATGGGACTCGAAGACACAATCGCCGAAGCCATCATCATGGGCATGGACGAGCTGGCTGGCAACCCGCGCCGGGCTGTAGAAAGCGCCATGGATTGCGACTCGGCCGCCCAGTGGATCAAGCAAGAGACGACCAAACTGGCGCTGATCGGCGGCGCAGAGATGGTCGTGCCCGGCTTGCATGCGTTCACCATCCCTACCGGCATCAGCTACCTGCTGCACAAAATGGGCTATATCAGCTGGGGCATCGGCGCGTTGAAAGGCGCATTTGTTATTGAAACTGAAGCCTATTCCGACTTGCGCAATATCCTGGCGCTGTGGGCGAACGAAGGACACTTTGACGCGGCTCTCATTGAGCATCTTGCGGTATCGCTGGATGCGCTGGCCTGGACATTGAGCGAACAAGGGCAAGCTGCCATGCCCGCGCTGCTGGAGTCGTCCGCCGATGCCACAACCGTGCGCACCTATCACATCTTGCAGCGCCTGGCGGAGAATCTGGTGGCGGGGGACGAACGCGGTCATGCGGTGCTCTGTGCCATGCGCGGCGATGCGGCGGCGGCTCGGTTGCTGGCGACTGGCAAGAAACATGTCCAGCACCTCAACTGCGAAGTCATGCTGACGCGACCAATGGGACGCAAGATCAGCCGGCGTCTGGCTTACAAGCTGGCTTCGCGCATTGGCACACGCATCCCGGCGCGCATGATTGTGGGCTTCTTGCCGGTGGCTGGCGCGGTCGCCAACGCGTTTATGA
Source organism: Chloroflexi bacterium bin20 (assembly GCA_002238485.1). Lineage (GTDB taxonomy): Bacteria > Chloroflexota > Anaerolineae > Aggregatilineales > Phototrophicaceae > UBA6055. The sequence goes on from MPMG01000004.1 coordinate 244,525, forward strand.
ATATGCAGACGATGCAGAGCATGGCAGAAGCCGCCGAGAAGTATTATGACCGCCGCCTGCGCCGCGAACACCTGCTGGCTGTTAGGACCTGAGCCGGCGCTTCACTTCCAGCACAATCGACTTGAAAGATTCCAGCTTGTCGGCGCTGTCGAGGGTGCGCAGCGGCATGGTTGCTTGTTGTCTTTCGGCGAGTGGCAGCAGCGCTTGCCATTCGCGCAGGATCTCGGAAGGTTCTATATTTGCCGTCTTTGCCCAGCGATTCAGGGGCAGCTGGACGGCTGGCTGCTTGCGATAGGCCCAGACTGAGAACCATGTTACCCGTCGACCGCCCACATGCAGCCGCGCATGGAAGCCGGGCCTCTTTTGACCGGCAAACTCGACTGCATCGGCATTATGCTGGGCAAAAGCGTACAAATCCCGCGCCACCAGCGCCGCGATATCGCCCTGGGGCAGCTGGGCCAGGTAGGGGAAGAAGTTGCTTTCCAGCGGCCTGTCTGATATAGCGCCATGCGCATGTTCCGCCTCTCTGTCCGCCGACAGCAGCGCTCGCAGCGACTCCAGCAGTTTGCTCATGCCCTGTGGCGCGCGCAGATCGCAGTATTGCAAGTTGATCAGGTGCAGCGGAATCAACAGATCGGCAACCACCGCGACCAAGAGCGGCTTTCGCAGCTGAAAAGCGTAGAGGCATTCGCGCTTTACCCACACCGAGGCTGCGCTAGCCTGCGACAAAATGACCAATACAGCGTCGCAGCGAGCGATGCCGGCTTCAATCTCGCAAAGCCACTCTGCGCCGCCGCGGATATTCTCGTAGTCGATCCAAATGCCCATGCCAGCCGCGCGCAACCGCTCGACAACTGGCTCGGTGAGGGCGTTGTCCTGGTTGCTATGGCTGATGAAGATGGATGGCATTGGGCTAGCCGGCGCTGTAACGTTTGATGACATCGCGGGCCACCACCATGCGATGCACTTCCGATGCGCCGTCATAGATGCGGAAGGCGCGCGCTTTTTCGTACCAGGTCGAAAGCGGCAAATCCCGCGAAATGCCCCGTCCGCCACAGATCTGCACACAGCGATCCAACACGCGGCAGACGATCTCCGACACTTGCAGCTTGGCGATGGAAGTTTCGACGCGCGCTTGTTCGCCCTGCGCCAGCCGCCAGGCCGCTTCGTTGGTCAGCAGCCTGCCCATTTTGAGTTCCATAGCCGAGTCGGCGAGCATCCACTGCACCGACTGGTGCGATGCCAGTGGTCCGCCAAAGGCTTCTCGCTCGCTGGCATATTGTGCAGCGATCTCCAGAGCGCGTTGAGCGATGCCTGTCCAGCGCATGCAATGGGTCAGCCTGGCTGGTCCCAGCCGTGCCTGCGCCAGCATGAAGCCTTGGCCCGCCTCGCCCAGAATGGCGCTGTCTGGCAAACGCAGGTCTTCGTAGATGATTTCTACATGCCCGCCGAAGTCTTTCCTGCCCATCACCGGCACATCGCGCAGGATGTTGATACCTGGACTGTCGCGGGGCGCGATGAAAAGGGTGCAGCCCTGGTAGGGCTGCGCTTCCCAATCTGTGCGCGCCATGATGATGAAAAAGTCGGCGATTTCGCCAAAGGTAGTCAGCCACTTGTGTCCGTTGATGAGCCAGGCGTCGCCCTCATAGCGCGCGCTGGTTTGGATCATGCGCGGGTCACTGCCGGCGCCAGGTGGCGGTTCGGTCATGGAAAATGCCGAGAATGCCTCGCCACGCGCCAGGGGTACGAGGTATCGCTCGACCTGCTCGGCATTCGCCCAGCTGTGCAGCAGGTGCATATTGCCTTCGTCGGGCGCGGCACAACCCATGGCCAACGGTCCCAACAGGCTTCGGCCAGCTGCTTCAAACACGGATACGATTTCCTGGATGTTCAAGCCCATGCCGCCCCAGACTTTGGGCATGGCGGGCGCCCACAATCCCGCCGCCTTGGCTGCCGCGCGCAAGTCTTGCAGCTTGTCCATGTCCAAGTCGTCGCCCGTACGCAGCAAGTCTGTTTCCAGCGGAATAAGCTGCTGATCGACAAATTGCCGGACGCGGTGGACAATCGCCTCGATGTGGCGCGGCCTGCTGAAATCCATCGTCAACTCCTGGTTTGCGCGGGATGCAGGCGAGTATAGCACAGGGCTACTGCGGGGCTGTGAGCATACGGTCGCGTAGAGCGCAATATGCTACAATTGAAGCATGCGCAAGTTCATCATCGACACCGACACCGCCTCAGACGACGCTGTCGCGCTGGTCATGGCGCTTCGCCAGCCAGATATTGATGTCAAAGCCATCACGGTGGTGGCTGGCAATGTGCCGCTGTCGCAAGCTGTTCAGAACGCATTGTATACAGTCGAATTGTGCGAGTCGGCTGTGCCTGTCTATGCGGGCTGCGACAAGCCGCTGCTGCGATCGCTGGAGACCGCGCAGGAGGTCCACGGCGACGATGGCATGGGCGATATCGGCTTGCCTCTGCAGGGGCGCGCGCCGGCCCCAGGCCATGCCGCGGATATGTTGCGCGCTGTCATCGGCCAGCACGCCGGCGGTATCACGCTGGTTACGCTGGGCCCGCTGACCAATGTGGCGCTGGCGCTGCTGCGAGAACCCGAGCTGGCCCAATGCGTATCCGATTGTTTCATCATGGGCGGCATCGGCAGCGGGCACGGCAATGTAACGCCGCTGGCCGAGTTCAACATCTGGGTCGATCCCGAAGCTGCCAAGATCGTCTTTGAATCGGGCATGCCCATCCGCATGGTGGGCTGGGACATCAGCTGGAAGTACGCCACTTTTGATGCCGCGCAAGCCAGCGAAATCCGCGCTATTGGCACGCCCCTGGCCGAATTCGTGGTCGACATCCAGGCGACGCTGACCGACTTTGCCATTGCCGAGACGGGCTTGAGCGGCTTCGACCTGCCCGACCCGATCACCATGGCGGCGGCTATCGAGCCAGGAATCGCTGAATATCGAGATTATCGCGTCGACATCACGGCCGGCGACGGCTTGGCCCGTGGATTGACTGTGGTTGATGTGCTCGGCGTCACTGGCTTGCCGCCCCAGGTCAAAGTGGCGACGCGCGCCGACCGCGAGGCCTTCGTGGCGATGCTGCGGAGAAGCGTGTCTTAAGCCGACTCGCTGTCCGACCCGTCGCGACTGTGCGCAGAAAAGCCTGAGCCGGCATCGGGGATCAACAATTCGTTGCCAGCGAAGATGCGCCCCGGTTCGATATCCGGGTTGGCTGCGATGATATCCGCAACGCTCGCTTGATAGTGCCGGGCGATGCTGTAAAGGCTTTCGCCGCGTTCGACAACATGATAGACATCGCCAGTCGGGCGCACAATCTGCTCTTCGATCCAGCCATTGGCTCGCGACACCAGATTGAACGCGGTTTGCGCCCGTTCGCCCCGCGCCTGCTCTTCTTCTGAAGCGGGCAGCGAGCCGCTCCATGCCAATGCGCTGGCAGAGCCGCCCTCCGCCGGCGACAAAATGCCGATGGCGCTTTCGCCCTCGTTGATGCGCTGCCCATAGATTGTCGTCACTGCGCCGCGATGCACAGTCAAGCTGAGCGCGCCACGATGCGCCTGCTGAAAACTGACCATGGAGCCAACATGAATGTCGACGCCGTTGACAGTCAGATTCACCGGCACATCGCCTGGCGTCTGCACAGCCACCAGCGGCTCGGCGCTGGCACATTCGGCATAGACGTTGCCGGTCGTCAGCGAGAAGGCGCGCAGGGGGTAAGGCTGCCCGATTGTGATGCGTGGCAGCGCGTCCATGGCTTGCAGTCGCTGGACCTTGTCCGCTTCGACCCAGGCGACCAGGCCGTCGGAAACCACGCGCAGCCAGCCTCTGTCACTGTCCCAGGCATCGACGAGCACAATGTCGTCTTGCCGCAGATCGCCAACGGGCTCGGGAATGATGCCTGGCAACCGGTACAACTTCGCATCCGACGCGGCTGCCGTGCTCAATGGCGCGCCGATGGTCATGATCGCATCGGCTGCGACTTCGTTGCTGATCTGCGCGTCGCCGCCCAGCAGCGCCAGCACACCGGGACCGGCGTAGGTTCGTGGCAGATTCGCGCCCAGGCGGATTAGGGCAGCGCCCCAGCTTTGGTCTTCCGGATTGTAGCCGGCCGTGGCAATGCTCCTGACATCAGCCAGCGAGGCGGCGTCGGTTTGCACGGGTGGGCTGACGATACACAAGCTGTCTCGCGTCAGGTCGAGGCACTGCTCGCCAATTGCATCGAGCGCCCGCTGGACGGCCTGTTCACAAGTTGATTCTTGCGCGGCTGTCAAGCCACAAACAAGGATGAGCAGGGAGAAGAGCAGCCTCATTTTCACAAACGTCGCTTTTGATTCCGTTGGCACAAGCACCTTGTATGCTAGCACATCACGACTGCGCGCGCTTTGCCCGCCGCTGTTTTCTGCGCCGCGGCTTCTTTTTCTGCTGCTTTTTCCATTGATCGCGCAAGGTCACGATGCGATTGAATACCAGGCGCTCGCCCGTCGAATCGGCATCGACAACGAAATAGGCCAGCCGCTCAAACTGGAAACGGTCGCCGGGTTGCGCAGTCGCCAGGCTCGGCTCGACAAGCGCCGGGTCGACCACTTGCAGCGAATGCGGATTGATGAAGGCGGTGAAGTCCTGGTCGCGATCGGCATCGGGATTTTCGACTGTGAAGAGCGTGTCATAGAGCCGCGCTTGTGCCTCTAGGGCATGCGCCGCGGAGACCCAGTGCAGAGTCGCTTTGGGACGCCGGCCATCGGGCGCGCTGCCGCCACGGGTTTCGGGGTCATAGATGCAGCGCAACTCGATCACTTCGCCCTTGGCGCCTTTGATGATCTCACGACAGGTGATGAAATAGGCATAGCGAAGGCGGACTTCGCGTCCTGGCGCCAGGCGGAAGAATTTGCGCGGAGGGTCTTCCATGAAATCTTCGCGCTCGATGTAGAGCACTTTCGAGAAGGGCACTTTGCGCGTGCCAGCGCTCGCATCTTCCGGGTTGTTGATTGCGTCCAGCTCTTCGACCAGGTCTTCTGGATAATTCTCTATCACCACCCGCAGCGGATTCAGCACAGCCATGACGCGGTTGGCGCGTTTGTTGAGATCGTGGCGGATGTGATATTCCAGCTTGTGCAGCGCGACCACGCCCTTGACCTTGCCCACGCCGATCTCGTCGCAGAATTCTCGGATAGCTTCTGGCGTATAGCCACGGCGGCGCAATCCCGCAATGGTCGGCAGGCGCGGGTCGTCCCAGCCGCGCACATAGCCCTCTTGCACCAGGCGGATCAGCTTGCGTTTGCTGAGCACGGTGTGGCTCAGATTCAGCCGCGCAAATTCGATCTGCTGCGGATGGGGGATCTCGATATTGTCCAGGTACCAGTCATAAAGCGGGCGGTGATCTTCATATTCCAATGTGCAGATGGAATGCGTTATGCCTTCAATAGAATCCGATTGTCCATGCGCGAAGTCGTACATGGGATAGATGCGCCAGGCATCGCCCGTGCGCGGATGTGGCGTATCGAGGATGCGATACATGACCGGGTCGCGCAGGTTGATGTTGCCGCTGCTCATGTCGATCTTGGCGCGCAGCACCGCCTCGCCCTCTTGGAAGCCGCCAGCGCGCATTTTCTCAAAAAGCGCCAGATTTTCTGCTACAGGTCGATCGCGCCAGGGGCTTGCGATGCCCGGCGCAGTCAACGTGCCGCGGTATGCGCGGATTTCTTCGGGGCTAAGCTGGTCGACATAGGCGCGCCCGATGCGGATCAATTCCAGCGCCATGTCATAGAGCTGGTCGAAGTAATCGGAGGCGAAGAAGAGACGGTCGCCCCAGTCATAACCCAGCCAGCGTACATCGTCGATAATCGCGTCGATGTATTCCTGCTCTTCTGTGGCGGGATTGGTATCGTCAAAGCGCAGATTGCAGAGGCCGCCATATTGCTGCGCGAGGCCAAAATTGAGGCAGATCGATTTGGCATGCCCGATATGCAAATAGCCATTGGGCTCGGGCGGGAAGCGCGTATGCACTTGTCCCTGGAAGCGGTCTGTTTGCTTGTGCTCGTCAATGATTTCGGTGATGAAGTTTCGCTTGGAGTCTGTCTCGGGCATGACGGCGCCTCGCCAGTCGCTGTTCCTGGCGGCGCAGTGTAGTCGAGCCTGGGCGCGCTTGTCTACCCTGTCGCCCGCAAAACTTGCTGGAGTAATACCCCCCTCGGTCCCCCCGAAAAGTCGGGGGGAGGCAATTGCTTGGGAGTGGCTAATTTGCTGGAGTAATACCCCCCTCGGTCCCTCCGAAGAATCGGGGGGAGGCAATTGCTTGGGAGTGGCTAATTTGCTGGATACAGGCACCCCCTCGGTCCCTCCGAAGAATCGGGGGGAGGCAATTGCTTGACAAGCTGCGAAATGGCAATAATATGGAAATGTATGCAATAAGACATCAGTTTATAAATGCGTATCAGTACAACCTTTATGCAAA
>MPMG01000005.1 GCA_002238485.1 Chloroflexi bacterium bin20
ACATCGCTCTGATGCCCGTTATAAGCCAACTCTAAAGCACATTGCGCAGAGAATCAAGACCCAGATTCGCCAATCCGACATATTCGCCGAAACCGCCCCAGACCTATCGCAAAAGTGCGGGATATCAGACTTACGGCTTCGCAATATATCCAGTAAACTACACTTTGTCGTATCATCGGCACTCCAATGACACTCGCGAACCAAAGGACCAATGAAGCTTCTGTCGCATATATGGCGCTTCCCCGTTTATCTGTGGATTGGCAGCATCTACCCCATCCTTCACCTCTATGCCGAGAATTTCGGCATGGTGCACGATCACCAGGTCGCACAGACAATCGCCGCCATGCTCATCGCCACGACACTTGTTTACCTGTCAAGCAAACGCCTGGCACAAAATCCGCACAAACGAGCCTTCTATCTTGGCATTGCCAGCCTAACCTTCTCCACCAGTGGGCATATGTATGAGATCGCTTTCATGCCCAAGTCGCTGCTGGTGTGGAGCATCGCCAGCGCCATAGTCGTGATTGCAATCGCCATTGCCTGCCACAGGCGCATTTCACAGCGCAGTTACGCCCGCTTCACCACGCCCTTCAATCTGATCGCCGGCGCGCTGCTGGCCATGCAGATTGTGACCCGGTTTGCCGCTTGGGTATCTGCGCAACGCTATGTCAGCGCCAACTCGGCCTACAACCAAGCATGGGATGAGCGACCGAGCGCGGAAAAAGTGCTGGATTCACCAGATCGCCCCGATATTTACTACATCATCCCGGATGGCTATCCCAGCGATGAGCGGCTCTTGAAGGACATGAACTTCGACAACAGCCCGTTCACCGAGGCGCTGCGCGAGCGAGGATTTGTGATCGCGCCCCATGCGCAAAGCAACTATGCGACAACGCAACATTCCCTGGCGACCATCTTGAACAGGCAGTACTACGGCAGCAATCCGAGTAAGCTCAATGACATAGACCATCTTCGCCTGTCTGTTGTCAACAGCGAAGTCGCACACGAGCTGCTGCGGCTGGGATACACCTATGTACAATTTTTGTCTGGTTATGTGCTGCCCAGTCCGATCGCCGATATCAATCGCGATTTTGGAGCGCGCGGTCCTATACATATCCAAGTTGAAGATACCTGGTTAAGCGCAACCATACTGCAGGACAGGCAAACAGAAATCATCAGCACCAGAAATGTCGACCTCCCTTTCAAGCAGCCATTCACCCCCTTGTACGTCGATTCGACACTTTTAAGGATTGTCCGCTCCCAACTGGAGAAACTGCGACACTCCCAGAAGTTAGTACCCTATCATGGCATGGCTGCGCAGCGCTTTCTCGACACCATTGACGAGGTCGAAACCATCGCGGCCATGCCCGAGGCAACATTCACGATCATCCACTTGTTGCAGCCGCATTCGCCTACCAACTTCAATGAAAATGGAGACATTATTGAGCAGAATGACGCGGCAAGTCCCGCAGAGTTCTACGCCGACTTGCGCTATTCAAACTCGCAATTCCTGCGTATGATTGACACAATCCTGCAGGATTCCGCCAACGAGCCCATCATCGTTTTCCAAGCAGATCACGGATCACATTTCGGAAAGGTATGGTCGACAGACAATCGAAAAGCACACTTTGACATCTATGCCGGCTATTACTTGCCAGAGCCATTCACGATCAATATCCCGAAACCGTTTACTCTGATCAACTCCTTCGCGCTGATACTGAACGAAGTCTTCGCGGCTGGTCATGACTTGCAGCCAGACCGCTTGTTCGAAATTCCGAGGGGATATGACGCGCCATTTGAACAAGTGGATGTAACAGACGAATTCTTGCATCGCTAGCATGTTCGCGCAGACAGGACAGGACAGACTGCCATGAGACGACTAACTCAATTACTCCGGTCGGGCGCAACGGTCGCGCTCTTCAAAATAGTATTCGCCTACCTCGATCCCGGCTCCGGCAGCTTGATCGTTCAATTGCTGCTCGCCGCGATCGTGGGCATCCTGGCGACATTTCGGCTTTGGAAGTCGCGCCTGCTTGCCCTCTTCGGCATCCGCACGGAGAAGGAAGAAGATGACGGAAGCGAAGAAACTGACACAGAAGTCTGACAAGAAAAATGACGGCTGTTGAGCAAATCGGCGCATCGTTTCGCGATCCCAGCGGCTCGGTGTTTCTCGCCGATAGCGTTTTCCTCCATTCCAGAACGCTTGCCAGAATATCTCTTTGACTTGCCCACTTGCCCTGCTATCCAGCCGCTTGTAGACTGAAAGGCACAGCAAGCTCTGGATTTCGCAACGTACTGCGCACGCCAAGGCCTACATGCTCAAGAATTCACGCAAAGCCTTTCAACTGCCCTATTATCTCTGGATCATGGGAATCATCCCCATCTTGCATCTGTATCAGGCTAATTTTGGCTTGGTGCGCGATAATGAAGCGGCGCTTGCGGTCCTGGGTATGCTCGTGGCAACCAGCGCCGTATACCTGCTGACGGGTCGCGTGCTACGCAATCCACATCAGCGGGCTTTCTACCTCTGTCTGGCGAGCTTGGCCTTCTCCATGAGCGGGCATGTGTATGAGATCGCTATCATGCCCAAGTCGCTGTTGGCGTGGAATCTGCTAACAGGCGCCGCATTCGTCGCCCTGCTCCTCGCCCTGCGCCGGCTGCTCAGTCGCGAGGTCTACGCCAGCCTCACCTCTTCTTTCAATTTGGCTGCCTCCGCGCTACTGGCGCTACAGCTGGTCGGGCTGTTGAGCCATGTCCTTGCGGCGCAAGCCAAGAGCCCGCTGACCACAGCATATCTCGACGAAACGTTCCAGTCGCAAAACGTTGGCAAGGTCATGGATTCGGCGAGCAGGCCGGATATCTACTACATCATCCCGGACGGTTATCCCAGTGATGCGGCACTACTTTCCGAGATCGGGTATGACAACACGGGCTTCACTGAAGCGCTGGAGCAGCGAGGCTTCGTCATAGCGCCAAATGCGCAGAGCAATTACAACTTTACTATCCTGTCGCTGCCGTCCATTCTCAACATGACATACTTCGGCGAGAATCCAAGTCAATTCAGCGACCTGGATTACTTGCAATTGTCGACAGCCAACAGCGGCGTCGCGCGCCTACTGAGGCAACTTGGCTACACTCATGTGCAATTGCTTTCTGGCTATTTCTACATCAGTCCCATCGCGGATATCGTGCGCGACTTTACGCCAGCTGGTCCCATTGACTTGACAGATTCAGACGGCAACCTGTCCGTTCAAGATCTAGCCGGGCTCGACCCGTCCGCTGCTTCCGCCCCCAAGGCTTTGCATATCAGGCAGCCATTCATTCCGCTGTATTTGGACACAACGGCGCTGCGGATTGTTCGCAGCCAATTGGAAAAGCTCTCCCCGCAAGCGCGCTTGACACCCTATGCGCGCAAAACCGCCGAGCGTTTCCTCGCCACGATCGACAGCATCGATTCAATTGTGGAAATGCCCGAAGCCACCTTCACCATCATGCACTTGCTGGAGCCTTACAGTACAGTCGGATTCAACGCGAATGGCGATATCATCGCCCAAAACAATCGGCCCAGCCACGACGAATACATTGCAGAATTTCCTTTTGTAAACTCGCAGTTCTTGCGGCTAATTGACACGATATTGCAGGGATCGCGGAATCAGCCCGTCATCATCTTCCAAGCCGATCATGGCAACCGCTTTTTGTGGAGGCAATATAGTGACATAGTTGAAACAGGCTGGGGGGGGGGGGGGCACAATGCCTATGCGAGCTACTACTTGCCGGATGCATTCGCGATTGATTTTCCAGCCCCATATACGCTGATCAATTCCTTTCCCATGATATTGAACCAGGTTTTCGGGATGGACCTGGAACTGCAGGACAACCGCTTGTTTCAAGTCAATGACATGCATGTGCCTTTTGAACAAATGGATGTAACAGACGAATTCTTGAATCGGTAACCCATTTACGACGAAAAGATTGGCGGTTCTGCCATGAGACAACTGACTCAACTTCTCCGAACGGGCGCGGCCATCGCGCTCTTCAAAACGCTGTTCGCCTACCTCGATCCCGGCTCCGGCAGCTTGATCGTTCAATTGCTGCTCGCCGCGATCGTGGGCATCCTGGCGACATTTCGGCTTTGGAAGTCGCGCCTGCTTGCCCTCTTCGGCATCCGCACGGAGAAGGAAGAAGATGACGGAAGCGAAGAAACTGACACAGAAGTCTGACAAGAAAAATGACGGCTGTTGAGCAAATCGGCGCATCGTTTCGGGATCCCAGCGGCTCGGTGTTCTCTGCCGACGGCATCGTTTATCGTCAAGTCAATCGCAGCTACCGAAACCAGTATGACCAGCTCTGCCAGAGCGGTCTGTACGACGATCTGGCTGGGCGCGGGCTGCTGATTTCTCATGCAGAAGTCGACCACGAATTGCTGAACGATCCCGCTGTATACAAGGTGCTGCAGCCCCGGCAGTTGCCACTGGTTACCTATCCCTACGAATGGTCTTTCAGTCAATTGCAAGACGCGGCGCTGCTCACGCTGGATGTGCTGAAGCATTCCCTCGCGCGCGACATGGTCCTCAAAGATGCCAGCGCCTACAATGTGCAGTTTCTCGCTGGCAAACCGCTGTTCATCGATTCCCTGTCTTTTGAACGCTATCAGCAAGGGCAAGCCTGGCAAGCCTACGAGCAATTCTGTCAGCACTTCCTGGCGCCCCTGGCTCTGATGAGTTACCGGGATGTTCGTCTCAGCCAGCTGCTGCGCGTGCACCTGGATGGCATCCCCCTCGATCTGGCGGTATCGCTGCTGCCAAAACGGTCTTGGCTCAACTTTGGGCTCAGCTTGCACTTGCGACTGCATGCCCGCGCCCAAAGGCGCTATCTGGGCACGGCGCCTTCGGCAGCTACTCCTCGGCGCAAGCGGCTTGTCAAAAAAGACTTGCTGAATATCGCCAAGGACCTCCGCTCGACTGTGGCCGGATTACGCTGGGATCATCAACAGACCGACTGGGCGAGTTATTACGCTGGAGACAGCTATCAGGAGGCCGGATTCGCCAGCAAATGCCAGATCGTCAGCGACTTCATCGGCCAGGCAAGACCGCAATGCCTGTGGGACCTGGGCGCCAACACGGGGGTCTTCAGCCGCATCGCCAGCCAGCGGGGCATCTTCACTGTCTCGGTTGACAGCGACCCCGGCGCTGTTGAAGCCAGCTACCGCCAAGCCAAGCGGGACAAAGACGAAAGTATCCAGCCGCTGCTGATCGACCTCACCAATCCCTCGGCCGCCATTGGCTGGGCAAACAGCGAGCGAGATGCGTTGGCAAAGCGCTGCCATGCCGATTGTCTCTTGGCGCTGGCGTTGATCCATCATCTCGCCATCAGCAACAACCTGCCACTGGGCAAGATCGCCAGCTATTTCGCGTCTATGGCAGAATGGCTGATTATTGAGTTCGTGCCCAAGTCCGACAAAAAAGTCCAGCAGTTGCTGGCTGCCCGAGAAGATATCTTTGCCGACTACTCGCAGAGCGGTTTTGAACGAGCCTTCGCAGATGTCTACGAGTTTGTCCAATCGGCAGACGTCGAAGACTCTGCGCGCAGGCTCTATCTGCTGCGCCGCCGCTGATCTGGATTATTGGATTGTGTTCTTTGCTGTGAGTTGATGTGGAGATAAAGGGACTCGAACCCTTGACCTCGTCAGTGCGATTGACGCGCTCTCCCAAACTGAGCTATATCCCCCTCCTCCTGTTGTGGAGACAAGGGGACTCGAACCCCTGACCTCCTCGGTGCAAACGAGGCGCTCTCCCAAACTGAGCTATGTCCCCATCGCTGTCTGCAGGCGAGTTGCCGCCCCTAGACCTACACTCTGGACGACAGTCCCTCTTGTATCGCCCTGTGGGGCTGGCAAGACTTGAACTTGCGACCTCACGCTTATCAGGCGTGCGCTCTAACCAGCTGAGCTACAGCCCCAAATCCATCTCCACGACGCCTTACGATTAACAGCACAGCAGCAGGCTAAAACTTCGCGCTTCTCTCCCCTGGCGGGCAACTCAACGAGCCGCCCCTTACTACTTCACACTCTGTAACTCGCGGTTATCTCTAACCGCTCCCTTAGAAAGGAGGTGATCCAGCCGCAGCTTCCGCTACAGCTACCTTGTTACGACTTCGTCCCAGTCATCGACCCTGCCCTAGGCAGTAGCGCCCCATTAGGGTTCGCTTCCCGACTTCAGGCTCGACCAACTTCCATGACGTGACGGGCGGTGTGTACAAGGCCCGGGAACGTATTCACCGCAACGTGCTGATTTGCGGTTACTAGCAACTCCGACTTCATGCAGGCGAGTTGCAGCCTGCAATCCGAACTGAGACCGACTTTGCAGGATTCGCTCCACCTCGCGGCTTCGCTACCCATTGTACCGACCATTGTAGCGTGTGTGTCGCCCTGGATATAAAGGCCATGCTGATTTGACATCATCCCCACCTTCCTCCCATTTGTCATGGGCAGTCATGCTAGACACTTGTAACTAGCATCGAGGGTTGCGCTCGTTTGCGGACTTAACCGAACACCTCACGGCACGAGCTGACGACAACCATGCAGCACCTGTGATGGCTCCCGAAGGTCCTTCCGCTTTCGCTTCCGTACTACCATCATGTCAAACCCAGGTAAGGTTCTTCGCGTAGCCTCGAATTAAACCACACGCTCCGCTGCTTGTGCGGGCCCCCGTCAATTCCTTTGAGTTTTAGCCTTGCGACCGTACTCCCCAGGCGGCACATTTATCGCGTTTGCTGGAACACTCAATCACTTAACATGACCGAACATCGAATGTGCATCGTTTACGGCGTGGACTACCGGGGTTTCTAATCCCGTTCGCTACCCACGCTTTCGCGCCTCAGCGTCAGTTGAAATCCAGGAAGCCGCCTTCGCCACCGGTATTCCTCCGGATATCTACGCATTTCACCACTACACCCGGAATTCCGCTTCCCTCTATTTCTCTCTAGTACCACAGTTTCACCCAACCAATACCAGTTTAGCCAGTACCTTTCATGGGTAACTTATGACACCGCCTGCGCGCGCTTTACGCCCAGTAACTCCGGATAACGTTCGCGTCCTACGTTTTACCGCGGCTGCTGGCACGTAGTTAGCCGACACTTATTCCTATGCTACCGTCCTACCTCGTCACATAGAAAAGGACTTTACGATCCGAAAACCTTCTTCGCCCACGCGGCGTCGCTGCATCAGGCTTCCGCCCATTGTGCAATATCCCTTACTGCTGCCTCCCGTAGGAGTCTGGGCCGTGTCTCAGTCCCAGTGTGGGGGGCCACCCTCTCAGATCCCCTATCCGTCATCGCCTTGGTGAGCCTTTACCTCACCAACTAGCTGATGGACCGCAACCTCATCCCATAGCGCCTAAACCTTTCCTCAGCAGAAACCTAACTCCGCCAAGTTCATCCCGTATTAGCCTCTGTTTCCAAAGGTTATCCCAGTCTATGGGGCAGATCAGTTACGCGTTACTCACCCGTTCGCCACTCTCCAGCGACCCGAAAGCCGCCTTCCCGTTCGACTTGCATGTATTAGGCACGCCGCCAACGTTCATCCTGAGCCAGGATCAAACTCTCCGTCTTCATCAGGGGTTTGATTTCGCTCTGTCTTAACCTGCTATTCTGCTGTTAATCCGCACTCGCCACCCACTGCCGCAGGCGACAAAAAACAGGAGATATTGCCCCCCGCCCAACTTGCCTTTACCTTAACAACCAACAACTGCCCTTGTCAAGGGCGATTTGTCAGAATCTCGTAAGCAAGTGCCAAGAATCTCCGCGATAGCACCATCAACCCACGCGGGCCAGCCGGAACATCTCCCACGCAAAAAGACGCTCGACCAGCAAGCCATCGACAGCGTATATCGGCTGCATCACCTCATCATAGGCCGATGAATACAGCAAATAGTCGACACCGTGCCTATCCAGCACAGCCACTTTATCAAGGAGCGCATAATCGTCGCTCCAAAAACCGAAGTGGTCTTCGATACGTTCCTGCGCTTCGGATTGAGACAGCCCGGAACCACTCATCATCCTTTTGGCATGATAGCGCGACAGCTCCATGACCAGCGCACTGGACGAGAGCACCTGGTTGCGCAGGTCAGGACTGCTGAGGACCACTACGCGCTCGTCATGATGCTCTGCAAGGAAGTCGGCCAACTCGATCCAATCTCGCCTGCTATCGATCACTGGGGCAACAGACCGGGAAAAGTCAACGCCTCGCTGGCCAGACAGAAAGTATGCCAGCGCCATGATGGTCACGGCAGCCACAGCCGCCACCACCACGGTGCGCAGGCGCTCGTGCGGAAGGGGCACACGGGCGCGCAGCCTGCTCCAAGCATAGTCGGCTAGGAAGTAGACTAGATAGCCATAGGGCAGGATCCACAGCACACGCATGATATATTTCGACCCCACCAACAGGCCCAAAATCCAAGCCGTTTCCAGCATCACGCCCATGCCTGCCGTTAGCGCCAGAGCCGCCATCAGCCAGCGCCAAGATGAGTATGGCCAGGGACCGTCGCCGTTTTCCTCCCGTGGCCAACAGGATGCGTGGCGCAAAGCCCAAAACGATGACAGCCAGAACAAAGCCGGCGATCAGCACATGCGCAAAAAGCGTCGCTGCGAAGGTAAGAGCAAAGTCGAACAGAGCGCCGCGCGTGCGCTGTCTAAAGGCGCGCTGGGCAGCAGATATCGCCAGTGGCGCCACGACGAAGCCCGCTACCAGCTTGTCTTCCAGCAGCCGCGAATAAAATTGCCCACCTGGCTGGCGAATGCCGCCCAGCAAGAATGCGTAGCACAGCAGCTGCAGCATGGCGACCAAGCAAGCGTTGCGCGAGGAGGCGCCCATATTGCGCGCAAAGGTGAAAGCTGCGCAGAGCGCGACAATCATCAACAAGTTGTTGATCACAAAGTCTGCGTTCAGAATGTGCTGGGCGCTGAAGGAGGTCAGCAAGGACTGCGCCAAGGTCCAATATGTCAAGTGAAATCGCGGCGAAGGGGACCCGCCCGTGTCATAAAATATCTCTTGCCAATCAAGCGGGCCGCCGCCCTCAAATCGGTTCACTTGAGCATGATATTCATGCTGATCGCCGTTCCTCGGTTGGTGGTGCATGCCGCTGAAGGCGAGCATCGACGTCGCCATGAGCATGCACAGCACGAGGAAGACCGCTTCTGTGCTCGGCTTTGCGCCGATGATGCGGCGCCCCCGCGCCCGGCGCGCCAAGTGCAAGACAGCGCCCAACAACAGCCCCAGCCACAGGGCTTTGATTCCATCAATGGTCCAGTGCAGGCTGCGCGCCAACAGCCCGATGATGCTGATCATCACCAGCGAAGTGGCGAAGCCATAACTGATGAAGTGAGGGATGCACACAGGCAGGCGCCCTTGCAGAGCCGTGATGAGCACAGCGCCTGGCAGAATGAACAAGCACAGCGCAAACGTTACGCTGAACCAGAGCTCCGCATGGGTCGTGATGCCCAGCAAGCGCAGCGGCAGGACGAGCGCCAGCGCCGCAAACAGCAGCAACAGCCAGGACCTTCGCCGCCCGGGCAACTGCCGGAGGCTGAACACTACTTGCGGCCTTCCAGCGCCTGCATCAGCGTGACGCTATCCACATACTCCAGGTCGCCGCCGGTGGGCAATCCACGCGCCAACCGCGTCACCTTGATATCCGTCTCCGCCAGCGCCCGCTGCAAGTACATGGCCGTGGCATCGCCCTCCATGCCAGGATTGGTCGCGATGATGATTTCGCGCGCGCCAGCCACTTCCACACGCAGCAGCAGCTCGCGAATCTTCAAGTCATCAGGACCCACACCGCTCACGGGCGAGATCGCGCCATGCAGCACATGATAGCGCCCGCGGTAGATGCCTGTGCGCTCTATTGCCATGAGGTCCAGCGGCTCTTCGACCACGGCAATCGTGGTGGCATCGCGTCCGCCAGCGCTGCAGGTCGGGCAAGGGTCATCCACAGTGATATTGAAGCAAGTGCCGCAAAGCTTTGTGAGCGCCTTGAGCTGTGCCAGCGCGTCAGCCAGCCCCAGCGAATAGTCGTCGGGCGCGCGCAGCAAGAAATAGGTCAGCCGCGACGCCGTCTTGGGGCCTACGCCAGGCAAACGAGAGAAAGCCTCGACCAAAGCGGTAACCGGCTGGGGAATGGCGCTTTGCATCGGCGCGTCAGCCCAGCAAGCCGCCCAAGCCCGGTATATCGCCCAGACCGCCGGTGATTGCTTCCATGCGCTCGGCGGCCATGGCCTGGCTCTGTTCTATGGCTTGATTAACCGCCGCCACCAGCAAGTCTTGCAAGTCGTTGAGCCACTCTTCATCGTCCAGGTCGATGACATCGGGGTTGATCTGCACCGATTGCACGCGCTGATGCCCGGTGATCACCAGCCGGATGGCGCCGCCGCCAACCGATACTTCAGTCGTTTCGTGTTCCAGGTTGCTTTGGGCTTCTGCCATATCCTGCTGCATCTTCTGCAGCATGGCCATGGGGTTTGCGCCGCCGGGCAAGCCGCCTCCGCCTCGTCTGCTACCGCGTCGTTTGCTCATCTGCTGTCTCCCCTTGTCGTTGCGACCCTCAAGCGACCTTCTCTGATGCGAATATGCGCTGTCTATCGATTCCTGTGCCAACTATAATCTGAAGCCGCGCCAGGAACAATGCGCAAGGCGGCTATGGATTGAGCCGATAGACATGGGGCCCGCCGCCCTCATTCACAAACACGACTTCTGCGCCGCGCCGCGCCATCGCATCTCCGCGCACCTCGCTTTCGGCAATAACAGCGTAGAATGCGCGCCCGGGCAATTCGACACGCATTTCGTCCAGAATCTCTTGATATGCCTGATCGGTGGTCTCTTCGTTGAATAACTGCCACAAGTGCGTCTCACGCGCATTGTAAGCCGGGATATTCGCGGTAAACCAGTATTGCGACTTCCGCGCATAGACCTGTCGCTCGTGCAGCAGGTGTTCATATTTGTGCACAGTCAGCGGCAACACAAGGACGGCGTCAACGGGACTATGTTCGCGAATCCAGGCATAGGCTGGCATGCGCTCGCCGACAATGGCGCCGTCCCGATAGGTGATGTGGCTGTTTTCATATACGAATGTCAGTTGCCGCGCGCGGCCATCATAATAGCGCGTGACCTGGACGACCTTGCCAAATGCCAGGATGCAGAGGAACAAGGTAAACCATCTCACAGGCTGGATGCGCCCACGATCCCAGCTGCGCGCCAAGGTCTGCAATGCCAGCAAAGCCGACAGCGTCACCAGAATCGACACATAGTAGACTGCCTTGTGCTGGTCGCCGTTGGGCAGCAGCAAAACCGCCGTGAGCAGAAGCCCGAGCCAGGCGCTGAACGGTAGGAACAAGTTGATCCAGCTTCTGTCGCGCAGCGCGAACAACGTTTGCAGCAAGCATAAAGGCAGAAACACCAGCAGCGCCGCGCCCAACATGCTGATATTGGCTGCGTCGAAGAGCCGAATCTCCAAGCCGACCCCATTGGTCTCGCTGAACTTCGCGTAATAATGCAGCAGCGGCAACGTCAAGAAAGCGCTGGACCCTAGCCAAATCGCCACAAAACGCGGATGCAGCCGACGAATGGTCTCCCTGATCAATTGCAGCGGTGCTGTGCCGCGCGCGCCTCTGTCGAAGAGCAAGCCGAATCCGGCCACCGCCCCGCCACCTAGCAGCACCAGCACGATATAAAGCACCGCTGTCTGCCGCACAGCCAGGCAAAGCGCGACGCAAGCGCTCAGCACGACCGAGTCCAGCCGATCCAGCTTGCCTTGCAGGAAGCGCAAACAACTATGCAAGCAAGCGATGAAGCACAGGATGCCAATGGCGGTGCTGGTGAAATTCATCACCTTGCCCATGACGCTGTGCAAACGCCGGTCGGCGCCCGGCAGCAGCATGATCCTGACTGAATTGGATTGATATGTGCCATCCAGCAACGTGCCCAGCAGAGTCAGCAGGCCAGTGATATTCACCGCGCAATACACCAGCACAATCAGCAAGCCGAGAACCAGGCTGCGTCTCTTGACAAGCCCCAGATCGACCAGGATTTGGCCCAGCCAATAGAAGCTGCTGCAGATGGCGATGATGGTAAGGAGTGAGGCGACCAGCGGCGGCGCCCAGCCAGTTGCTTTCACCAGCGCCGCCAAAATCGCATGATATAGCCAATAAAAGTTGGCGGGGTAACCGGGCACAAAGATATTCTCCGCCGGCGTCGCACGCAACAGCAGCTCGTGCACATAACCGACATGCATATCGCCGTGATTCATGATCTGCAGGGTCGGGCTGGCCAGCTCGGCTTGAAACATGGGCACGAAGACCAGGAGTGGCAGCAAAGGCAGCAAGGCGCGCCAGTTGAAAGGCACGGGTTGAACTTCGCCTCGCCGATAGCGGGCAGCAAATCGCAGCAAGAGCATAGCCAGCGGCAGCAGCAGCGACGACCACAGCAACGTCCGCCAGTGCGCGATCTCGACCGGCATCAGCAGGGTCAAGATGTAGCCGAAGCAAACGAAGACCCCCAGCCAAATGACGAACAGGGGGTTGAGCACTTGCGTGAACAGCCCGCTTAGAAGAATCCAGGAGCGATCGCCCCCGCGGTTATTCATCACAGACATTGGCGCTTGGCTCATGCGTCGGCTTCTAATGGGTTGAGCAGGTAAACATGCGCGCCGCCCTGATCATCTTCATACACCATCTCTGCGCCAGCGCCCAGCATGGCAGCCGGGGCGACATCGCTGTCTGCCAACACTACATACAAATCGCGCCCGGGCAGCTGCGCGCGCATGGCAGCCAGCAAGTCGCTGTAGGACTGGTCCAGAGGCTCATATCCATAGAGCTGCAGCATGTGATCGTTGCGGTCGTACCAATCCTCAATATAGCGACTGTAGTGATTATGGCGGTCGCGCACATAGATTTGGCGTTCGGACAAAACATACTCGTAAATGGCGAGATAGGGCGGGGCGACGACTATGGCGTCAAATGGCGTGTGCTCGCGTATCCAGGTGTAGGCTGCCAAACGTTGCGGCGAAGTATAGCCATCAAGGAACAGGATATGATTGCCGTCATAGGCAAATTCCCATTGCGCAGCGTCAATGTCCGTGCTCACTTTGACAACGGCGATCTTGAGGAATGCCAGCGCGACCAGGCAGATAGTCAGCAAGCGCGCTGCTTTGGAAAGACGGCTGCCGGACTGCCGTGCCAGATTCTGCAGCGCCAGCAGCCCCGACAGCGCGAACAAAATCGACAAGAAAAATACAAACTTGTATTGTCCATAATCGGGCAGCCGCAAGACCGCAGCCAAGATCAGCCCGATCAGCCCGCTGCACTGCAAGAACCAGATCATCCAGCGGCGATCTCGCCAGGACAACCAGGTCTGAATCAAGAAGAGCGGCAAGAATAGCTGCAAAGCCGCCAGCAGCATCAAGACATTGTAATAACTGGTCGGCTCGATCCAGATATTTCCTTCGTGGTTGCTTGCAAAACCGAATATGTACTGCAGCAGCGGCGCCGTCAATCCAGCGCTTGCGACCAGCCACATCAGGATGAATCGCGGTTGTAGCCGGCCAATCGTCGCCGTGACCAATGTCTGCGGACGACAAGCATGCGCGCGCTTGTCGAAACCGAGCGCAATGCCGGCCAGCGCCAGCCCTCCCACGAGCGCTACCACGATATAGAGCGCGGCTTCGGGCCGTATCGCCAGACAGACAGCCACGCAAGCGCTCAGCAAGATCAGCGCCAGACGGTCAATTCTGTCCCGCAGGAAACGCAGGACGATATGCAGCGCCGTGATGAAGCACAACATGGCAAGAGCCATACTGTTGTAATTCAGCATCTTGGACATGACATCGTGCAAGCGGCGGTCTGCGCCCGGCAGCAGCATTAAGCGTTGTGTTACCCTCGTTTCGACGTCGCCCGCCAGCAGCCTGCCCAGCATGGTCGGCGGACCCAGACTGTTAAGGGCGCAATAAACCAGCACAATCGCGAAGCCGAGCCACAGCGTGCGCCGTTTCGCCAAACCCAGCGCAACCAGAATATCCGCCAGCACGAAGAAACTCATGAGGATAGCGACAGTGTTCAGCAGGGACACCAGCAGCGGCAAAGGCAACTTTGTCAGCTCGACCAATGCTGCCAGCGGCGCGTGGAAGAGCCAATAATAATTCGCTGGATGCCCCGCAACATAGACATTCTCTGGTGGGGTCGTGCTGAAGCGCAGCTGATTCGTGTAGCCAGCGTGAATATCGATGTGCCCCATGACCTGCAGAGTCGGGCTGGTCAATTCGGCCTGAAACAAGGGCACAAAGACCAGCAGCGGCAGCAAGGGCAGCAGCGCGCGGCTGTCAAAGGTCAGCGATGCATATGCCCCCGCTCGCCAGAGAACCCAAAAGCGCAGCAACAGCCCCGCCAGCGGCAGCAGCAGTGTCGCGATGAGCAGCGCCGTCCAATGCGCGATCTGCACGGGCATCAGCAACGTCAGCATGTAGCCCAGGCAAACGAAGAGCGCCAGCCAGATAACGACCAGTGGATTGAGAACTTCGGTGAAAAGCCCAACCAGGGCTCGCCAAGCGTTATCGAACCTAAGACGACGCGTCAATGATTCCTCCCAGCGACCTGGCGGCGGCGATCAGCGGGTCTTCCGCGGCGGGCAAATTCGCCTCTTGCGCAGGATCGGGCGGACGAACATCGCCGAATAGGCGCGCTTCGATGCGCAGTTTGACGCCGTGCAGATCGAAAATGGCTTGCTCGATAACGCGCGCTTTGTCTGGCGTGGCAATCCGTTGCTGGAAGAATTCGGATGACACGCCCAGCACCAGCCGATTGCCTTCGATGTGGCGCACATGGGCATGGTGCAGCAGCGGACCCACATTGCGGTCGTAGCGGTTGGCTTGCGTCAGGATGTTCATCCAATTCTGATGAATCACGGCGGCTGAAAAGGCCGGAGCCGCACCCGCATCGCTGGCATCGGCGCGCTCATAGGCATGACCGCCATTGACTGCCGGTGCAGGAGAGGCCGCGCGCGCCTGTTCAGTGCGGGAAAGCGGTCGACCGCTGGGCGCTGGCTGAGCTGGTTGAGCTGGTTGCTCCGGCGCTGGCGGGGCCGGCTCGGGCGGCTGCTGGACGCTCTCGATGAAGGCCAATTCCAGTTCCAGCTGCGGCTGCCAGCCACCGGTGGTCTTGTTGATGGCGGCATTAAAGGCGCGGATGGCGCGCAGCAATCGGGAGCGAGACAACTGCCTCGCAAGTTCGTCATATTGGCGCCGTTCTTCTTCCGATGCTTCGATCAACGTGGCGCTGGCTGTCTGCGCCAGCATCACATTGCGCAAAAAACCGACGATCTGCTGTCCAAACTGGCGCGGGTCGCTGCCAGCATCAACAGCCGTATTGATCATCTGGATGCCCAGCGCCATGTCTTCCGCCACCAGCGCCGCCACCAGCTCGCGCACATGCAGCGAATCGGCTGTGCCCAGCAAGCGCTGCGTCAGCTCCAGCGTTACGCGCTCGTCGGGGTCGGTCACGATCTGGTCGAGCAGGCTGATGCTGTCGCGGACGCTGCCGGTGCCTTGCCGCGCGATCATTTCCAGCGCCGCCAGGTCGACATCCAGCGATTCATTCTCGGCGATATGCGCCAGGCGGGCGCTAACTTCGCGCAAGGAGACGCGCCGAAATTCAAATTGCAGGCAGCGACTCTTGATGGTGGCGGGTACTTTGTCGATCTCGGTGGTGGCCAGCACGAAGATGGCGTGGTCGGGCGGCTCTTCCAGGGTCTTGAGCAGGGCATCGAAAGCATTGCCGCTGAAGCGATGCACTTCGTCGATGATGTAGACCTTGTAGCTGCCTTCGCCGGGCGAGAAGGCGATTTTGTCGCGCAGATCGCGCACATCGTCGACGCCGGTGTGCGAGGCCGCGTCAATCTCAATCAAGTCCAGAAAGCGGCTTTCATTGATGGCAAGGCAATTGTGACAGGCGTTGCAGGGTCGCTGTCTGGCGTCTTCGTGAGTGCAGTTGACCGCTTTCGCCAGCAAGCGCGCCATGGTCGTCTTGCCAGTGCCGCGCGGTCCGCTGAACAGGTAGGCATGGCGGATGCGCTTGCGTGCCAGGGCATTGCGCAGGGTGCGCGTGATGTGCTCTTGTCCGACCACATCGTCAAACGCGAGCGGTCGCCACTTGAGATACAGCGCTTGTTCGGGCAATCGGCTGCCTTTCCTGCTATCGGCATTACAGTCTAGCGATTCTGCCAGCGTCAATCAAGCTGTGACAGCCTGCGCAAGACTGCCGCGATATGTGCTACCATTGGATCAGCAGCATAATTGATATTGAAAGGCAATCTAGTATGACAGCAGACAGCTACAGTCCCGTCGCCCGTCTAGAAGACTTGCAACGCACAGGCTGTCTCACCGTGCGCCCAAATGGCAAGACGATCGTGCTCTTTGAATACAAAGAGCGCGTGTATGCCCTTGATAACCGCTGCCCGCACATGGGCTTCCCCCTGGACAAAGGCTCGGTCGAAGATGGCATCTTAAGCTGCCATTGGCATCATGCCCGTTTTGACTTGGCCAGCGGCGGCGCATTCGATCTGTGGGCGGACGATATCGACAGCTTCCCGGTGCAACTGCGGGATGGCGAGATCTGCGTTGACCTGCGTCCACGCGGCAATACGATCGCGCATCAAGAGAATCGCCTGCGCGATGGCTTGCAGCACAACCTCAGCCTGGTGGTGGCGAAAGCCGTCATCAACCTGCTGGGGCACGATGTCGAACCATCCCTGCCCTTCCGCATTGGTTTGGGCTTTGGCGCCTTGCATCGTGGCATGGATTGGGGGCGCGGCTTGACGACGCATGGCTGCACGATGAATCTGATCCCCTACCTGGACGCGGACGACCGCTCCCTAGCGCTCTTTCATGGCTTGGCGGATGTCGCCAGCGACACAGCCGGCATGTCGCCACGCTTCAATCCGCGTCCGCTGCCCAATGACGAAACCGATATCGCCACGTTGAAAGGCTGGTTCCGTCAGTTCGTGGAAGTGCGCGATGCTCAGGCTGGCGAACGAGCTATCGTATCGGCTTTGCGCGCGGGCGCGGATGACAAGCAGATCGCCGATATGCTCTTCACCGCCGCCACCGACCACCGCTATCTGGATGCCGGTCATACGCTGGATTTCATCAACAAGGCGCTGGAATCGGTCGATCTGGCTGGCTGGGGAGCGGCAGAACTGGCTTTTACCAGCGTCGTGCCCAACCTGACCGGGGCTCGGCGCATGGAAGAATCCAATGCCTGGCGCAAACCCATCGACCTCATCCCGCTTCTAGAAGATGCCTTTGAGGCGCTGCCGGGCGCGCTGCAAGCGGGAGCTGGCAAAGAAACCTGCGCAGATGTCGAAGCGCTGATGCCCGTGCTGCTGGGCGATGATCCGCAGGCCATCATCGCGCTGCTGCTGGATTGTCTGCGCAGTGGGTTCGCAGCGGTGCGCCTGGCTGGCATCGTCGCCTATGCCGCCGCTCGGCGCATCGCCCACTTCCATACCAGCAACGAATTCGGCGATTGGGATACGGCGCTGCACACATTCACTTTCGCCAACGCCGTGCACTGCGGATTGCGGCGCGTGGAGTCGGCGGGATTGATGCGCGGCATTTTTGACGCAGCCATGAGCATCTACCTGGATCGCTTCCTGAACCTGCCATCGGTGCGGCTGCCTGCGCCCGAGCCGGTCACAGATGCCGATGACTTGCTGGACGACCTCGAGACCTTGCTCAACTTGCAGCAGCAAGTCAACCCGGCCGGCGCGCTGGTGGCGCAGTATCTGGTCAGCGGCGGCTGTCCGAACAAGCTGATGGCGCGCATGGGCAGGCTGCTGCTGCGCGAAGACCGCGACTTCCACACCATCCAGTGCATCGAGGCGGCTTTCAATCAGTACAGCCTCATCAGCCTGGAATCGCGGGAGCGCGCCGAGCATGTGCTGGTGGCGGCGGCGCGTTACCTGGCTGCCCACGCCCCGACCATGCGCTCGCAGTTGCAGACCTACAGCATCGCGCGGCGGCTTTCTGCTGGCGAGAATCTCTTTGAAGGCTAGCGGTTGTAGATGATGTAGGTATCGCGCAGTTCTTCGCGCAATTCCAGGTAGTGCTTGTAACGGTGACGGGCGATCTTGCCAGTTGCCACGGCTTGGCGGACGGCGCAGGCTGGCTCGTCGATGTGCGTGCAATTGCTGAACCTGCATTCCAGCACGAAGCGCGCAATATCCACAAAATAGGCGTCCAGCTCGTCCGGTTCAATATCCCAGGGCGCGATAGAGCGTATGCCGGGCGTATCGGCCAGGAAACCGCCGCCTTGCACCCGCACCAGGGCGCTGTCGCGGGTGGTGTGCACGCCCTCTTGTGATGCGCTGCCCACCGCTTTGACCTGGCGTCCCAAACCGGGCTGCAGGCAGTTGAGCAAGCTGGTCTTGCCCACGCCCGACGGTCCTGTGAACACCGAAATGCCATCGCTCAGCAGCGAACGCAGTTCATCAACGCCATCCCCATGCAGGGCGCTGGTGCGCAGCAAGCGGTAGCCCAGCCGCTCGTAACTCGCCAAGAGGCCCTCCAGAGCCGGTGGAGAGCCCAGGTCGATCTTGTTCAGTATGATCAGCAGCGCGCCTATCGCCGACTTTTCTCCAGCCACCAGCAGTCGGTCGAGCATTTTCAGGTCGGGGGCGGGTTGTGCGGCGGCGAAGACAAAGAGCGCGCGGTCGGCATTGGCAATCAGCACATGCTCGCGTTCGGCTTGTCCAGCGCCGCGTTTGCCGGTCGTGCGCAATGCCCGCGACAACGCCGATTTGCGGGGCGCCAATTGTTCTATCGTGCCCATCAGCACATTCGTGCCTTCTTCGCGGCGCAGACTGATCGTGGCACGGTCGCCGATGGCTGCAATGTCCGAGGTCTTCGCCTCATCTTTGAGCCGTCCGCGCAGCTGGCACATGTAGGTCTGGTTGTCGTCGGCCGCGACCCAATAAAAGCCGCTCTGTTCTTTGACGATGATCCCGCTGCGGGCTTGAGTCAAGCTGGGCGCTCCCTTGCGCATGGACTCGGGATTTAAGCACATCGCGCGTGCAAAGGCAAAAGATTGGAGCACGTGGGAGTAGCGAAAATCGTGGAGGCAATCCTCATTCCCATTCTATCCGTCTGGCGACCTGATAGGCGCCCCTACAAATGATTTGGAATCCAGCAACTTCACCACTCCCGAAGCGGCTGCCCTGCGTCTACGCTTCCATCCATAGCCAGACGACTGTTTCTGCGTTACAATCCGCGCAGTGGCAGACCAACGACAAGGGGCGCGGCGTGAGCGAACACCATGAAAGCAAAGACGCCGATGGCGATTCCAGCGTCCGCGTAGGGATCGAGCCGAACGGACTCATCTTCTGCGCGCTCTGCTTTGCGCTGGGGCTTCTGCTCGGTCATGCGTTAGAGCGGGGCAGGATGGACGAGACGTCCGCCTCGCTGGACGAAGCACAATTGCGCGCCATCATCGCCAGTGTGCTTGACGAGCATGCAGCCGCGGCACAGCCAGCCGACAATGCGCCCGACCGCTTCGCCATGGTCGATGACGACCCCTACCTGGGCGCGGTGGATGCCCCGGTGGTCATCGTGGAATTCAGCGACTTTTTCTGCGTCTATTGCAAACGCCACTTCGACCAGACTTTTGTGCCGCTGCTGGAGAATTACGGCGAGTACATCCGCTATGTTTATCGCGATTTTGCTCGATTGACTCCCGAGTCCACGCCTGCCGCCGTCGCCGCCCAGTGCGCCTTCGCCCAAGGCAAGTTCTGGGAGTTTCACAGCGCGTTCTTCGACAATCAGCAATCGCTCGGACGCGACTTCTATATCCAGACAGCAGCCGACAACCAACTGGATATGGACGCCTATGCCGCCTGCCTGGACAACAATATATTTTTGGACGAGGTCGAGATCGACGGACTTGACGGACAGCTGGCGGGTGTGCAGGGCACGCCAGGCTTCTTCGTCAACGGGCAGATCCTCAGCGGCGCGCAACCCTACAGCATATTCGAGCGCATGATCCAGCGCGAACTGGACAAAGCCGGCATCGACTATGCGCCAGTGAGTGGCTAAACAACGCAAACCGCGACGGCGGCGACCCGAGAAACCAGCGGCGCAGCGCATCCGGCTGGAATTACGCGATATGGGGCACGGCGGCAAGGCGCTGGGCTTCCATCGCGGCAAGCCGGTCTTTGTGCCCTATGCCATCCCGGGCGAAGTCATCACTGCTGAAATAATCGGCGGCAGCGGCGGCGCAAGTTTCGCGCGTGGCTTGACATTGCAGGCGGCTTCTGCAGATCGCATCGCGCCAAGCTGCCCGCATTTTGGTCCCGGCGCTTGCTGGGGCTGTCACTGGCAGCACATCGACTATGCGGCGCAGCTGCTGCTGAAGCAAGATGTGCTGGCCGACCAGCTTTCGCGTCTGGGGCATCTGCCCGACAAGCTGATCGGATCGGCGTTGCAGCCGGTCTTGCCCGCGGACGAAATCTGGCGCTACATGCACAGCTTGCGGCTTCGTCGCAGTGCGGCTGGCTGGGGATTGCCTCGCGAGGGCGGCGGCATCGAAGCGATCGCCGATTGTCACCTGGCGCATCCCGACTTGATAACCCTGCTCGCGCAACTGGAACTGGATTATGCGCGCGCGCGGCGAATGACCCTGCGGCGTGGCAGCGATGGGCGGCTCATGCTGATCCTGGAAGTCGATGCGGAAGTCGATCCCGAGCTGCGCACCGACCTGCCCTTGAGCGTGAATCTGCTGCTGCCCAGCCGCGAACCTATCAACCTGATCGGCGACGCGCACAGCAGCTACACAATCGGCGAGAAAACGTTTCGCGCGACAGCCGGATCAACTATCCGCGCCAATATCGGCGGCATTGAGCGACTGGTGGCGGTGGCACTGGCGGCTCTGCAGCTGAAGGACCAGCAACATGCGCTGGATTTGTATGCTGGCATCGGCATTTTCAGCGCGTTTATGGCAGACGAGGCCGCGTTGGTCACGACGGTCGAGAGTTATCCGCCGGCCGCCAGTGACGCCGATTTCAACCTGCGCGACCACGACAATATCGACTTGATTGAAGGCGGAGTCGAAGCAGCGCTGACCGAACTGGCCGAGGCGGGCGCAAAAGTTGACGTTGTGCTGGTCGATCCACCGAGCGCCGGGCTGGGCGCGGATGTCATCGCCATCCTGGCGCGGTTGCCCATCAAGCGGCTGGTCTATGTGAGCGGCGATCCTGCCTCGTTGGCTCGCGATACAAAGCGTTTGCTGGAGCGCGGCTTCCAGCTGGAGCGCATCCAAGCAATCGACCTGTCGCCGCAGACTTATTACATCGACTGCGTTGCTGCATTCGGGCGCTAGCCTAGCAATTCCGCCAGCGCCGCCAGCAAATGCTCGATGTCGTCGGCATTGTTATAGGCCGCCACCGACAGCCGCAAGCCGCAATGCCCCATGAACATTCCCACCGGGATTTCAATGCGGTATTCGTCATAGAGACGGGTTTTGACCTGCGCGACATCGCAAGCCGGCAGTGGAATCGTCACCATCTGCGCGAACTGCCCTTGCGAATAGCTTTCCAGGTCATAGCGCTGGCAAATGCGCGTCTGTGCCTCTTGCGCCAGCCGATGACAGTCCGCCACTACCGCATCCCAATCATGCGCGCGCAGGAAGTCAATTGCGGAGGGCACGCTCAAGAATGCAGCGATATCGCGCGTGCCGCCCCATTCGTTGCGCTCGACAAAATCGCTGCCATCGCGCCAGCCATGCGAGATGACCAGCGGCTCGAGCCAGGCATGATGCTCGCAGCGCGCATGCAAGAAGCCCGCTCCTTTGGGCGCGCAGAGCCACTTGTGAAAGTTGCCCGCATAGATGTCCGCGCCGATGGCATCCAGGTCGAGTGGCAGCTGTCCTGGCGCATGCGCCCCGTCGATGATGGTCAAGATGCCCTGCTGGCGGGCGCGCTGGCAAATCTGCGCGATCGGCAAGATCAAAGCCGACGGCGAAGTGATGTGGCTGATGACGATGGCTCTGGTGCGCGGCGTCGCCAGAGCGAATAGCGCATCGGTGAAGTCACTGTCGCTGGCATAGGGCAGCTTCGGTTCGTGCCGCACGATGCGCGCGCCGGTCTTGGCGGCTTTGAATGCCAGCAGGCGGTTGATCGCGCCGTATTCATGGCTGGTGCTGATGATTTCGTCGCCGGCTTGCAATGGCAGCGAGCGCACAGCGATATTCATGCCCGATGTGGCGTTGGTGACGAAGACGATATCGCTGGCAGACACATTGAGGTAGGCGGCGATTTTCTCGCGGGCATCCGCCATCAAAGCCTCGCGCTCCCGCAGCAAGAAAGCGATGGGCTGTCGTTCCAGTTGCAGCTGCCAGGCTTGGTATTGCGCAAACACGGGAATCGGGCAAGCGCCAAACGAGCCGTGATTGAGAAAAGTGATGTCATCGCGTATCAAAAAGTCGGCGCGCGTGAGCATAGGAGGAGTCTCCAGAGATTGGACAAGAACGATTGTAAACGCGGGGTTCGCAGAAAGCACACAGACAGCGGAGTATCAGCCCTGGTGTGGGGATCATTCCCTATGGCATCCGCAAGCGCGCGATTCGATCCAGACCAGCGTAATCGCGCAAGATCACAGCCTGTACGCCGCATAGTTCCCGCGCCAGCCGCTTGACTGCCTCGCCCTGCCCAGCGCCGATCTCCAGCAGCACATGCGCGCCAGGCGAACAGACCACGGCGGTCTGATCCAGCAAGGCGCGGATGCAGTCCAAGCCATCCGATCCCCCGTCCAGCGCCAGGCGAGGTTCATAAGCGCACACAGCCAACTGCGGCAATTCGTCGCTGGCGATGTAGGGCAAGTTCGCCATCAGCAGATCGACCAGAATGCCACGCTCGATCAAAGGCTGCGCCAGATCGCCTTGCAGGAAGCACAGCGATGCGCCATTTCGCCGCGCGTTGTCCTGCGCCACTGCCAGCGCCGCCTCGCAGATGTCTGTGGCATAGACCGCGCACTGCGGGCGTCTGCGTTTGTACGCGATGGCCAGCGCGCCACTGCCCGTGCCGATATCCGCAACCACAGCGCCATGAGCATGGACAGTCAGTTGCAGCGCTTCTTCCAGAAGCAACTCGCTCTCTGGGCGCGGGATCAACACAGCTGGAGTAACGCGCAGCTCGATGTCATAGAAGCCTTTATCGCCCAGGATGTAAGCGACCGGTTCGCCAGCGGCTCGGCGCGCCAGCCAGTTTTGATAGTCGCGCTGCTGTGCGGAGGGCAAGATTTGCTCGGGATGCGCGAAGAGAAAAGCGCGCTCGACATCCAGCGCGCGCAACAAAAGAAGCTGCGCATCGAGGTAGGGGCTGTCGCTGTTGGCAAGTCGCTGCCTCCCCAGCTGCAGCGCCTCGCGGATGGTCATTCGCCGCTGCCCGCCGCCAACTGCTGGGCTTGTTCTTCGGTGGCCAGCTGGTCAATGAAGACATCCAGCGCGCCATCCATCACCGCCGGCAGGTTGTAACTGCTGAAGCCGATGCGGTGGTCGGTGACGCGCCCCTGCGGATAATTGTAGGTGCGGATTTTCTCGCTACGGTCGCCACTGCCGACTTGTCCACGGCGTTCGGCTTCTCGCTCGCTGCGTTGGCGTTCGACTTCGGCATCGTACAAGCGGGCGATGAGCACTTGCTTGGCGCGCAGCTTGTTTTGCAGCTGACTGCGTTCGTCTTGCATCTCTACCACCACGCCAGTCGGTTTGTGGATCAAGCGCACCGCCGAGTCGGTGGTATTGACCGATTGTCCGCCTGCGCCACGAGCGCGAAAGACTTGCGTTTCTACATCGCTCATATTCAGCTGCACATCGACTTCGTCCATCTCGGCCAGCACGGCGACGGTCGCGGTGCTGGTGTGGATGCGCCCCTGGCTTTCGGTGGTGGGGACGCGCTGCACGCGGTGCACGCCGCTTTCGTATTTGAGGCGGCTGAAGGCGCCATCGCCTTTGATCTGGAAGGTGATATTTTTGAAGACGCTGTTGCCCTGCTCGTTGACATCCAGCAGCTCGACGCGCCAACGTTTGCCTTCGGCATAGCGCGTATACAGACGCAGCAGGTCGCCCGCGAATATGCCCGCTTCGTCTCCGCCTGCGCCAGCGCGAATCTCGACGATGACGCCCCGGTTGTCGCGCGGATCTTTGGGCAGCAGCAACAGTCGCAGCCGCTCCAGCAGCTCGGTGGCGCTGGCATCCAACATGTTGATTTCGTCTTGTGCCAGCTCGCGCATGTCGGCATCGTCTGCCAACTGCAGCAATTCTCGCGCGCCTTCCAGTTCGTCGCTTTGGCGCTTGTAGAGGCGATAGGCATCGACAACTGCTTGCAAGCTGGCTCGTTCTTTTGCCAGCTCGGCAACTCGTTCATAGTCGCTGGCGATGGCTGGGTCGCCCATCAACGCTTCCAGCTCCAGATAACGGGATTCGACTTCGGCAAGTTTATCGAGCATGGCTCTTGTTTTCGGCTAGGTGGCGCGGCGCAGTGGTCGACGCTATTATACCTATCGTTGTCAGGCCACAACAGGGAAGGCTGATGAACGTTCTGCGCACCAGCATCGAGCGATTTGCGGGCTTGACAGTTCATGACTAGGCAAGCCGATATTCGCAATCCGGGCATGCCGCTGGATATGGGCTGGCTGCGCGCCACGACGGTCAACCGCAGCGCCACGCAGCGCCGTGTCAGCAGCCTGGTTGCGCGCCGCAGCGTCAAAAAAGCTTGGCAGGCGGCCTGGCTGCTGCGCGCCATCACCCTGATCGATTTGACCACGTTGGCTGGCGATGACAGTCCGGGCAAGGTGCGGCGACTTTGCGCCAAAGCAGTTCAGCCCCTGCGCCAAGATCTGATCGACTCGCTGGAGGCGCAATCGCTGAACATCACGGTGGGCGCGGTATGTGTTTATCACGCGCGGGTCAAAGATGCGATCGGCGCGTTGCGGGGCAGTGGCATCCCGGTGGCGGCTGTTTCGACCGGATTCCCGGCCGGGCAGAGCGCGTATGCCCAGCGCCTGGAAGAGATTCACCAGTCGGTCGAGGCGGGCGCGGACGAAATCGACATTGTAATCTCGCGTGAACATGCCCTGCGCGGCGACTGGCGACGCCTCTATGACGAAGTGCGCGAAATGCGGCAGGCTTGCGGCGATGCGCACATGAAGGCCATCCTGGCGACCGGCGAGCTGGGTCCCTTGTGGACGGTTGCGCGCGCCAGCAAGGTCTGCATAATGGCCGGGGCAGATTTCATCAAGACCAGCACGGGCAAAGAGCCGGTCAACGCCACGCTAGAAGTCGGCTTGACGATGACGCGAGAGATCCGCGCTTACGAAGAGATGACTGGCTGCCAGGTCGGTTTCAAGCCGGCCGGCGGCATCCGCAGCGCCAAAGACGCTTTGAACTGGATGATCTTGATGAAAGAAGAGCTGGGCGATGACTGGTTGGACAAGCGCCTGTTTCGCTTTGGCGCATCGGGCTTGCTGACAGATATCGAACGCCAGCTTTCGCACCATGCCAGCGGGCGCTATGCCGCGAGTCATCACATGCCGATGGCCTAGCAATCTGCCCCAGCAGTTATTGCTGTCCTCGCAAAACATCGTCGGCGTATTTTGTAAAATCTGGGCATTTGTACTATAATCTCCTACAGTTAGATTGTTTCGTCTGTCGGGTTCGGAATGAAAGGAGGCAGAGGTTCTCTTGAGGAGCAATTCTTGCAAATGCATTCAAGATGTAATGAAAGGAAGTGTGACATGAAACGGATTTCACAATTCACAGTATTTGCACTTTGCTGCCTGCTGCTGATCGCGCTGGCAGGCGCCGCGAGCGCCCAGTCCATGGACAAGATGGGCGAAATGGATGAGATGGACAAGATGGGCAAGATGGACAAGATGATGCCTGCGCCCGATACCTGCGCCATGCTGCCGGCCGGCATCACCGTCACCACCGATACGCCAGGCGTAAACTGTCAGGCAGTCAGTGGCGCCGGCATCGGTCCTATTTGGCTCGCAAATGCTGGCGCCATCGCCGCAGTTGATGTTTGGGGCATGATGTATCTGGATGCCGAAGTCTGTTTCGAGGACTCAGGTTCGATCACATTCATGGATGCGACGATGTCCCCGCGTATGCAGATGGACATCGAATATGCCATGCGCGACGACATGACTTGCGCCAACATTAGCCGCGCAGGCACGGTTGTGTTGATGCCCGGCATGATGATGATGGATAAGATGGACGATATGGATAAGATGGACGATATGGATTCCATGGATAAGATGGACGATATGGATTCCATGGATGAGATGGACGATATGAAAATGGATCCAACAATGATGATGGATCCGATGAGCCTCATGATCCCGCTGGAAGGTTGTGAGCTCACTGCCCAGTACAACCTCAATTTCCGCGCTGAGCCGGGCGGAGAGAAAATTGGACTCGTCCCCGGTGGCTCTACCAAGACAGCTATCGCGCGCACGCCGAACTGGTTCAAGGTCGAGCAGGACAGCGTTGAAGGCTGGATTTCCGCGCACTATATTGACGGCGAAGGCGACTGCGGCTAGTTGCCTGCCCTCGACCGGGGGCATCTGCAAATGTTCCCCGGTCCGTTTTTCTCTTCTGTCTTTGCGCAATTGCTTTGGCAAACTATACTCCCCTCCAGTAACTGACTCCGCCCATTGCGCTGCTGTCCATGTTGACGCTCAAGCAGTCATTGCAACTCCCTATCTTGGCGAATGCGCGCGTGGTGGCGGCTGCCAAAAACCTGGAGCGCCCCATCCGCTGGGTGCACATTGTCAATGTGCCCAACATGGCAGACTGGCTGCATGGCGGTGAGTTGGTGCTGACGACCGTGCTGAACATGCCCGTTGGCGCAGCTGGCCAGTGCGAATTCCTGCGACAGCTGGCGGCCAAAGGCATTGTGGCTGTCATCATCACCACCGGCCAGCTGGTGGACGAAATTCCCGAACACCTGCGTGTGCTGGGCGAAGAGCTGAGCTTGCCGCTGATCGAGCTGCCCTACCAGACGCGCTTTGTAGATATCGCCAAGATCATCAACGAGCGCATCTCCCAGACCAACCTGGATACCATCAGCCGCGCGCTATCTATCCAGCAGCAGCTTTCGCGCCTGGTATTGGAGGGCGGCGGTTTTGTCGAGCTGGCGAAGATGCTGGCGGGCCAGGTTGGGCATTCCATCAGCATCGAAAACGAGCGATTCGAGGCTATCGCCAGCAAAAATATCGCCGCGGTCGACTCGGCTCGGCGCTACACGATCGAGCATGGGCGAACCAACCCGAAACTGATAGACGCGCTGGAAGGCGAGTACCTGCCGCGCATCCGCGATACGCTGCGCCCTGTGCAACTGCCTGTCATGCCCGCGCTGGGCTTGGAGATGGAACGTTTGCTGGCGCCTATCGTCGTGCACAACGAGATTTATGGCTATATGTGGATCATCGCCGATGTGCAGGCGCTGACGCCTATCGACATGATGGCGATCGAAATTGGCGCGACAGTGGCGGCGCTGCTGATGTTGTATCAAGAGTCGCTGACGGCTGCCGAGGCATCGCTGAAAGGCAGCTTCGTGGCCCAGTTGATCGAGGCAAAAGGCGAGCCGCAAAGCATCTTGAGCGATCAAGCTTTGCGCTACGGCGTAGATCTGCGCTTGCCCTGGCGCATGCTGCTGGTCAGTCTGGGGGCAGCGCTGGCGCCGGCTGTTACACGCGCCTACCGCGCTATTAA
Source organism: Chloroflexi bacterium bin20 (assembly GCA_002238485.1). Classification (GTDB taxonomy): domain Bacteria; phylum Chloroflexota; class Anaerolineae; order Aggregatilineales; family Phototrophicaceae; genus UBA6055. The sequence goes on from MPMG01000005.1 coordinate 27,799, forward strand.
CCGCATTTTGGCACAGCGAGGAGCAGCAGCGGTGGCGGCGCAATTTGCCGGGCAAGTGGTCATTCTCGCGCAGGATAATGCCAGTTGCCAATCGCTGGCGGCGGCGCTGCTAGAGCGGTTGGAAGCAGGCGCGCGCATTGCTATCAGCGGCGTCTGTCAGGGAGCGCAAACGGTTGGCAATGCGCACCAGCAATGTGATGATACGCTGGTCATCGGCAGACGCATCCAGCCTGCGCAGCGACTCCACCGCTTCGACGCGCTCGGCTATATCCACACCTTGTATCAGGCAGGCGCGGACAGCCTGGCGCACAATGCCCAGGTGCCGCTGCTGCGCCGATTGCAGGCCGAACATCAAGCCGCCCTGTTCAATACGCTGGAAGAGTATCTGGATGCGGGCGGCAACAGCGTCCAGACTGCGCAGGCGCTTTGCATCCACCGCAGCACATTGAATTATCGGTTGGCGAGGATTCGTGAAGTCTGCGCGGTGGATTTGTCTGCGCCGGACACGCGCCTCGACCTGCAAGTCGCTCTCAAGCTGATGCGACTATTTGACAACAGGGATTGACGAGGCAAATACGCCACCCCAAAATGAGGGAGAGGCTTATTTGTCCCCCAGCCCCAACCCGTCGACAGAATCCGCGCGCGCTTTGCCTCCCCCCGACTCTTCGAGGGGACCGAGAGGGGCAGACCGCCCCAGCGCAACAGCCACAGCGATAGCGTGCGCTTGCGTATGGCTGAGGCTGATATCCCAAGCCTCCAGCTGCAATTTATCTGCCAGTTGCAGAGCCGCCCCATGCAAGACCAGGCTGGGTCGGCGGCGCGGGTTGTCGGTGCGGATTTCGATCTCGCGCCAGGCCACATCGCCAATGCCGCTGCCCAGCGCTTTTGCGACCGCTTCCTTGCCAGCGAAGCGAGCAGCCAGGCGATGGGCTTTGTCGGCGCAGTCTTGCCGTTCGCCAGAGGAAAAGAAACGGTTGAGAAAGCGCTCGCCTCCGCGCTCGATCCCAACTGCGATACGCGCGCATTCGACCATATCCACGCCACAGCGAATCATCAGCGGATGCCCGCCTCGCTGCTAGCGCGAAGATGACTCCACTGCGATAATGGCAATGGGCGTAGATGATAGGCTGAGGATGTATGATATTTCATTGCAGGTTCATGGTGCTATTGTGTCTGTGCGCCTCGGTGCTGGTTGGCTGCGAGCATACAGAGGAGTCTACCCCGACGCCCACGCCCATACAACACTATCAGGTAACCTACCTCGCCAGCCGTCTGCACCCCGGCTTCGAATTAGCGCTCCCGCTGGATTGGCAATACAGAGTCACCGAAAGCGGTCTCATACTGGCAAACGACCCGATTGCGCTGGAAGCAGCCGGCAACAGCAGCACCATGCCAGACGGTGCGCTGGCGGCTGATCTGTCGCTGCTGACACCAGCCGAAGTGATCGCGTTCGGCGCGCGCAACGCCGCGGGCCTCCTGGATGCCTTCGTGGGCAGGTTGTCAGATGTCGCTGGTGAATCGCAATACCGCGCTGTCGAGATGCTGGAAATCGATGGGCGGGATTCGGCGCAACTCTCGGCAAGAATCGCCGTCAATGATACACTTCTGCTGGCGCTGGCGCTGGATGACCACTATCTGCTGGCGGTGATCGTCGCGACAACGGGGAAAATGCAGGCGCTGGCGGCAGACTTGAGCGAAATCTTCGCTTCTGCGCAGCTGCTGCAAGCAGAATAGAGCCGCTTGACAAACAGGGGAGACCATGGCGAGTTTTCGCTTTCGCTTTCGTCAGCATTATTGGGCACTGGCAGCGCCGCATAAAATCCGCAGCTACTTACAATCGGCGGGGGAGCCACGTCTGCAGATCGGCACGGGACCCAATCCCTTGCCAGGCTGGCTGAATACCACGTTGACGCCCTTCCAGCCCGGCACAATCTTCCTGGATGCCAGCCGTCTTTTCCCTCTCCCTGATGCCAGTTTTGCGCTCATCTTCGGTGAGCATGTCATTGAACACCTGGAATTTCACGAAGCCGCGCTGATGCTGGACGAATGCTTTCGCGTGCTTCAGCCTGGAGGTCGCTTGCGATTGGCCACGCCAGACCTGGCGCAGATCATCGCGCTGTATACGCGCCCAGAAGCTGCGCCACAGAAAGCCTATATCCGCTGGATCATGGATTCTTTCCGTCCGCAGATCGGCGAAACTAATCCCGCCCATGTCATCAATCAGTCTTTTCATGGCTGGCGGCACAAGTTCATCTACGACGCCCCGACCTTGCTCCAGGCGCTCGAACATGCGGGCTTCACCGATATCCAGCGCTATGAGCCTGGCGAAAGCGACGACGAACGCCTGCGAGGTATCGAGCAGCACGGCGACCTGGTGGGCAACGATGCCGCCATGCGCTACGAAACCATGGTTTACGAAGCGCGCAAGCCCTGAACCAGCCCAGCCAGCAGAATTCACAATGCCATTTGCGGGCATTTTCAGCTATGATTTGCGCCTACATGCGAAAGCAGTGAGCCGAGTGGTGCGCGCCTATGCCTGTTTATACCTATCGCCGTGAGGACGGCACGACATTTGATATCCGCCAGCGTTTTGGTGACAGCCCGCTGCAAGCTTGCCCAAACACCGGGCAGGCAGTCCAGCGCGTCATCCAGCCAGCCGGCATCATCTTCAAGGGCAGCGGCTTTTATGTCAACGACAACAACAAAGCCAAGAATCCTACCAAACCGGCCGCCAATGGCAATGGCAAATCCGCGGATAACAACGAAAAAAAACCAGCAAAAGCCGAAAGCAAAAATGACAGCAAATCGCCCAGCAAAGACAAGACGCCCGCAGCTGCAATTAAGGGCTGAACCGACGATGGGATGACTCCTATGCGACTTTATTTTCTGCGACATGGTATCGCCGAAGACCTGGCAAGCAGCGACTTCGCGCGAGAGTTGACTGCGCGTGGCAAACGGCGAGTCGAGACATCAGCCGCGGTCATGCAAGCGCTCGGCATACGGCCACAGCGCATCTACAGCAGTCCTCGTCTGCGCTCGCGGCAAACAGCCGAAATCGTTGCGCAGGCGCTGGGCATGGATGTGGACCTGGCTGAATCGGTCAATTTCGGCTTTGACCTGGCAGGTCTGCGCCGCCTGAGCGCCGATTGCGGACCCGACGCCGAGATCATGTTTGTCGGGCACAATCCAGATATGAGCTATATCGTCAGTGAATTGACGGGCGTGACGGTAGCCATGAAGAAGGGCGGCCTGGCGCGGGTGGACGCTAATGCTGTGGAAGCGGACGCTGGCGAGTTGGTCTGGTTGATCGCGCCCAAGGTCTTTGATGCGCTGGCAGAGGACGAGCAGACCGGCATTCCGCCTGCTCCGGCGCAGAAATTGCCCGATACAGATGCTGGCTTGCACGAGCTGATCCGCCATCGCTGGAGCCCGGTCGGCTTTGACCGCGAGCGCCCCATCAAGCGCGACACCCTGCTGGGCCTATTGGAAGCGGCGCGTTGGGCGGCATCGTCCAGCAACTTGCAGCCCTGGCGTTTTATCGTAGCGCGCCGCGAAGACGAGACCGAATTCGCCAAGCTGCTGTCGGTGCTGCGAGAAGGCAATGTGCCCTGGGCACAACATGCCGCCGTGTTGATGGTCGCCTGCTCGCGCAAGTTCCGCCAAGAGAATGTGCCCAACCGACACGCCGGGCACGACTTGGGCTTGGCTGTGGGGCAAATGGTCTTGCAGGCGCTGTCGCAAGGCATCTATGTCCACCAGATGGGCGGATTCTTCCCCGACAAAGCGCGCGAGCTCTATGGCATTCCCGACGACTTCGAACCCTTCACCTGCATCGCCTTTGGCTATCGCAGCGCCGAGCTTGGGCATCTCGCCGAAGCACAGCGTGGACGCGATGCCTCTGCGCGCGAACGCCATCCCCTCAGCGAGATGGTCTTCAGCGGTGGCTGGGCGCAGGTGGCGGACTTCCTCGACTAGCGGACAAAGACGACAGCCATGGCACGCTATTTGATCACAGGCGGCGCGGGTTTTTTGGGCATCAATCTGTGCCGCCACCTGCTGGCGCGCGGGCACGAAGTCGTTTCGCTGGATATCGCCGACTTTGATTACCCCGAACGCGAGCAGATCCGCGAAGTATGCGGCGACATCCGCGATCGTGACGCGGTACAGAACGCCATGCAAGGCGCAGACATTGTCGTGCATTGCGCGGCCGCTCTGCCCTTGTACACGCTAGATGAAATCATGAGCACCGATGTAAATGGCACGCGTACGGTCATCGAGACGGCGCGGCAGCATGGCGTAGGGCGCTTCATTCACATTTCGTCCACGGCGGTATATGGCATCCCCGATCATCATCCTCTGCATGAAGACGACCCGCGCATCGGCGTCGGATCGTATGGCGAGGCGAAAATCCTGGCGGAAGATATCTGCTTCGCCGAGCGCGAGCAGGGTATGGTCGTGCCGGTTATCCGCCCCAAGTCCTTTGTCGGACCCGAGCGGCTGGGCGTGTTCGCGCTGCTCTATGACTGGGCGAAAGACGGTCGCGGCTTCCCCCTGCTGGGCGACGGGCGCAACCGCTATCAACTGTTGGATGTCGATGACCTCTGCGAGGCCATCAGCTTGTGCGCCGAACTGCCAGCCGAGCGCGTCAACGATACCTTCAATATCGGCGCAAAAGACTTCGCCACGATGGGCGAGGATTATCAAGCTGTGCTGGATTATGCCGGCTTTGGCAAGCGAATAATGCCCTTGCCAGCCGCTCCCGCGATTTGGCTGCTGCGCGCGCTGGAATTGTTGAATCTGTCGCCGCTGTATAAATGGGTCTATGAAACCGCAGCCAAAGACTCCTATGTCTCGATTGAACGGGCAGAGGCGCAGTTGGGCTTTGCGCCGCAATACAGCAACCAGGATGCGCTGTTGCGCAACTTCCAGTGGTATCTGGACAACCTGGCGGCATTTGAAAACAGCTCGGGCGTTTCGCATCGAGTACCTTGGCGGCAGGGAATTTTGAAGTTTGCCAAGCTGTTTTTCTAGCTGGCTGGCGCGGGCAACACGAAGTCCTTGCGCCCGCAGTGTAAAAAAGAAAGCGACATGGACGATATCAAGCGCGGCGGCATCGCTGTCATTGATTATGGCTCGCAGACAACCCAGCTGATTGCGAGGCGCATCCGCGAGCTGGGCGTCTATACTGAAGTCTTCGCTCATGATGCAGCGGCAGAGCATATCGACCAACATCAGCCAGCCGGTTATATCTTGTCCGGCGGACCCAGCAGCGTCTATGCGCCGGGCGCGCCAACGCTGCCCGATTTCCTGCTGGACTGCGGCAAGCCCATCCTGGGCATCTGTTATGGCATGCAGCTGTTGACAGCGGCTTTGGGCGGCACGGTGGCGGCTTCTGCAAGCCGGGAATATGGGCCCGCGCAAATCCAGCAGCAGGGCGAGAGTCGACTCTTCGCCGATCTGGCGACGCCGCAGCAAATCTGGATGTCGCATGGCGATCGCATTGAAAAGCTGCCAGCCGGTTTCCGGACCTTGGCACACACAGCCAACTCTCCTTACGCCGCGATCGGTGATGTTGCACGGGGACGCTATGGGCTGCAATTCCATCCCGAAGTCGGGCACAGTCCACAAGGCAGCCAGATTCTGGGCAATTTCGTCTTTGAAGTCTGCGGTTGCCAAGCCAAATGGAGCGCGGCCGCCTTCATTGACGATGCTGTCGCGCGCATTCAGTCGCAAGTCGGCGCTGAGCGCGTGCTGCTGGCATTGAGCGGCGGAGTCGACTCGGCTGTTGCTGGCGCTTTAATCCAGCGGGCGATCGGCGAGCGGCTGATCTGCGTGTTTGTCGATCATGGCATGCTGCGACAAGGCGAAGCGGCGCAGGTCTTGCGCGTCTTCCGTGAAGAACGCGGCATGCGGCTGATCGCGGTGAATGCAGCTGAAGACTTTCTGGATGCCTTGGCTGGCATCACCGAACCAGAAGCCAAGCGCAAAATCATCGGCGCGCAATTCATCGAGACTTTCTCGCGGGAAGCGCGAAAGCTGCGCGATCTGCGGTTCCTGGCGCAAGGCACGATCTATCCCGATGTCATCGAAAGCGCGGCGGCGGGAAAATCTGCCCAGACTATCAAATCGCATCACAATGTCGGCGGCTTGCCAGACGACCTCAACTTTGAATTGGTAGAGCCCCTGCGCGACTGTTTCAAGGACGAAGTACGCAAGGTCGGCGAGGCGCTGGGCTTGCCCGATTCCATCGTGTGGCGGCAGCCCTTCCCCGGTCCGGGTTTGGCGATTCGCTGTTTGGGAGAGCTTCGCTGGCAGCGCTTGGAGAAGCTGCGCCGCGCCGATGCCATTTTCACCGGCGAGCTGGCGAAGGCGGGCTTGCTGCGCGCAGAGACGGCACAATGCTTTGCCGTGCTGCTGCCGGTCAAAAGCGTCGGCGTGATGGGCGACAAGCGCAGCTATGAAGAGACGCTGGCGCTGCGAGCGGTTACGACAGACGACTTCATGACCGCCGATTGGGCGCGCCTGCCCTACGACTTGCTGGGGAAAATCAGCGCAAGAATCGTCAACGAGGTGGCGGGCATCAATCGCGTCGTCTACGATATCACCAGCAAGCCGCCCGGCACGATAGAATGGGAATAGCCAAGCTAGGAGGATGATATGCCAGCCGCTTATATCTTGATCGACCTGAATATGTCGGTGGACTTTGCCGAATCGCTGCGAGACTTGCGCGGCATTGACGGCGTAAGTAGCGCCGATCTGGTGGTGGGCCCAGACGACTGCATCGCCTATGTAGAAGCTGCTGACAGCACGCAGATGATGAATACCATTCGCGCCATCCGCAATGTGGCCGGTGTCAGCAAGACCGACACGCGCTCCATCGCCGAGGTGTAGTGCGGCGAGCGCTATTCGTCTGCGCGCTGTTGATGCTGGCGGGTTGTAGCGCGCTGCTGCCAGCCCGTCCACCGCCCCAGCTTGCGAATACGCCAGGCGCGCCCATCGTCGTCAGCGAAGGCAGCGTCGATGCCGGCGTTTTCCGCGTCGACTATCCGCCTGCCTGGCGCGTCGTCAAGCTCAACGAAGCGGGTGGCGGCTTGCATCTGGCTTTCATCGCGCCCGATAGCAGCCGCATTACCCTGGCGCAGGTGGCTGGCGATACGGCAGGTGAAGAAATCTTGCGACTGGATAATGGCTGGGGCGTGAAGGTCACCATTGAATCTGCCGACACAGATTCCGCCCACTTCTCCCGGCAGGCACAGGCGCTGGTCATGTCGATCCGCTCTTAACCCCCGTCCGTCGTTTCGGCAGGGTCCTTGCGCAGCTCGTTGAGCAGGCGCGCGATATCCACCAGCAAGTCGTCCAGGCGGCTGTCGGTGCGCTGGCTGACCTCGTCCAGACGCTCGATGAGTTGGGCGGTTTCGCCGGGCGGGAAGCTGCGAAATGCCAGCCAATACACCAGCGTAACCAGCGCCAGCGTCAAGATTTGAAAGACTTGCTCAAATTCCATGTCTGCCTCCCTGGCCTGTGTATGCGCGCTGCTAGATTTCTTTCGCCCAGAATTGCGGATGCAAGCTGGTGATTTCCATGCTGGCTGTATTGGTCCTGTGGGTTTTCCAGCGCATCTTGAATGTGTGCGCGCCGGCGTCCAGGTCGGTTACCAGCACGACAAGGCACAGCGGCACAGACTGATTGCGATAGCCATCAGCGCCGACCACAGTCTGCATGATGCCGTCGTCGGCGAAGTAGAGGACGCCATCAACCGCCAGATTGAAGAAGACTGGCCTGGAGACCACCACCGATTTGACCGTGCCGGTGAAGCCAACCAGCACATCGCCGCCATGCGTCGTCAGCGAGATCGACAATTTTTCGCTGTCAATATCGACAAAAGCCTCCGACCTTGTGGAGAGCGTGGAATTGCCGGTTACGATGGCGCTGGCGCTGTTATCCAGGCGGTCTTTCAGGTGATCCTGGTTGTCGCGGACATAGGTATTGAGGTCGGACGAAGTCAGCGGTTCGCTCGCCCAGGTCTTTGGGCTTGTCCAAGCCACGGCGCATCCTTTCTGGTGGAAGGGCAGTGGCTATAGACTAGACCATGTGTGCTATTCTGGGGTGACTGGATGGTCGCGGTGCTTAGGCGTCCCAGCCCAGCGATTCGATATAGGCTTGCAGCTTGTCCAGGGTCTGGTTCATGCCCATCTCGACGCCCATGTCGATGACGGCATCGCGTTCTTCTTGGCTTGGGTAGCGTGTGGTGTTGATGACGACGCTGCCGCCGTCGCTCTCTTCAAATTGGTATGCGAGTTGCGCCTGTGGCATATCGGCATTGACATTGCCAGCTTCGTCCGTGAAGACATCGACGCCAGTGAAGCGGCGCGGCGCATCAATTTCGCCGTAAATCACCTTGCCACAAGAGCGGATTTCTTCGTCCGAGCCCGGCATCGACCCTTGCATGCAATAATTCCACTCGCCGCCCGGACGCAGGTTGACCTCGCAGACCGGCGTATGCCAGCCTTTTGGCGCCCACCAGTTGCGCAGATGTTCGGCTTGTGTCCACAGCGCCCACAGCTGCTCGCGCGTGCAGGCAAAGTCCCGCCGGAAGCGAATCTCGGTGTTAGACGGAGTCGTGAATTCGCTGTTTGCCATTGCTTTCTCCTTTTCTATGCGCCGCGCTGGTTGATCTGGCCATTGACCACATGAAAGACGGCCGCGCGCGCCAGGAAGGCATCGTCAAAATTGTCCAGATCGGTGCTGGTCAGCAAGGTCTGGGCGCTGCCATCGAGTCGGTCCAGCAAAAACCGCCGCCGCCCCGCGTCCAGCTCGGCAGCCACTTCATCCAGCAGGAAAAGCGGATATTCATTAAGCTGGTCGCGCATCCAGCTCAGCTCGGCAAATCGCAGCGCCATAACAGCTGTGCGCGCCTGACCGCGGCTGCCAAAATCGCCACAATCGCGCTCATTGATCAGCAGACGCAGTTCGTCACGGTGCGGCCCCGCCAGCGTCGTGCCTCGCGCGATGGCCTCACGCCGCCGTTCCAGCAACTGCGCGCAGAATTGTGGCTGGATCTGCGCTGCTGTCAGCTGACGGTCGAGGTCCAAGCCTGGCAGGCTGAATGTCCGCTGACGTCCATCGCCATCAGCAACCGGCAGCAGACTGGGCAAATAGCGCAGGCTGAGCATTTCGCGTCCGCCGCTCAGGGCATGGTGGTTGTTCCGCGCCAATATCTCCAACTCCCGCAAGAATTGTTGCCGGCCAGCGATGATGACCGCGCCGTGACAAGCCAGCTGCTCGTCCCAATATTCGAGCTCGTCCGCGCTAGCCCGTCTGTCGGCGATGCGCTTGAGCAGGGCGTTGCGCTGGGGCAACACTTTCTCATATTCGTGCAGCGCCAGCCGATACTCGCGGTCGATTTGGCGCAAGGCGGTGTCCATGAAACGGCGGCGGTCGCTGGGCGCGCCTTCAATGAGCGACAAGTCTTGTGGCAAGAAGAGCACCACATTTAACAGACCGACCACATCCATCACGCGCTTTTCGACATTATTGAGCTTGACCGACTTTTTGAAACGCGGCGAACCGCTGGTCATGTCCAGCATCAACGTAATATCAAGCTTCTGATAGGCGCTGCCACCCAGCTGCGCAGACAATCGGGCGAAAGGGATAGGCTCGCCTTCCGTGCGCCAATGGATCAGTTGGCGGTCGCTGGTCGTGTAGGGCGAGGTCGATGTCGCCAGGTAGGTGATGGCTTCCAGGATGCTGGTTTTGCCCTGGGCATTTTCGCCATAAAGCAAGACAGGTCCGTTGGCGGGCAGGCTCAACTCAAGGCGGGCATAATTGCGGAAGTTGGTCAGCGACAGATGCTCAATGCGCATGCGGCTATTGTAGTGTACCGACTGCCCTGCCCCAAACCCCAAGTGCTGTCAGGTGGTCACAGTCGATGTAGGGGCAAAGCGGCGACTCGCCTTGCTAACAGAACGTCTCAAGCGCCCGCCCAGACCGGCAGGTAGGCATCGGCCATGATCTTGCTGTTTTGGCCGCTCGCCAGATCGTGCACCCAGACCTCTGGCAGCGCGCCGCGAACGCTCTCGCCAGCCGCATCCAGCAGAGGAAATCGCTGCAATACCAGCGCATCGCCAGCCGCATGCCAGCGCATGTAGGAGCTGTTGTAGCGCTCGTCGTAAACCAGCGGCATCAGCGCATCGGGCTCGTCGCCCAGGTTGCGCAGATAGATCTGATGGCCGGGCGTCCAGCGGGCATCGGTGTAACGCCGCGCCACGGTGACTTGCTCGCCATCGGGATGCCACTGCGCAGCCGCGTCATCGCCTGCCCCTTGCGGATCGGTGAAATTGGCGAATTCTTTCTGGTTCAAGTCGGCGATGCGCAGATGCGTGAAGAATTGATTGCCGCGGCGGATCAGCTCCGGGTAGATGATGCGTCCCCCATCGGGAGACAGCGCGCCCATCGTGCCTTGCGTCGTAGGCAAAAAACGCAGCTGCACGCCATCATCGCCGCTGGGCGCGAATTCATAGACCAGGATGCCCGGCTGGGTCGAATCGGCGCTGTAGAAAGCAACTGTATTGCTGTCTGCCGACCAGACCGCGCTGTGCCCCACCACCTGCGTATCGGCGATCAGCGGCGCAGTGTCGTAGTCGGGACTGGTCATATCCACCAGCCAGATGCGCGACAAGCCGAAGCGGTCTCCCAGCGACTCGGCGCGTTGATAGGCCAGCAGCGCGCCATCGGGGCTGAATACCGGCGAGGTGCAATAGGCTGCCAGCGCCACACAATCGACCAAATCGCGCGAACTGCCGCCGGGGATATCCAACAGGCGCAGGGTTACCGTGCCTCTGCCATTGCGTTCCGCATAGGCCAGCCAACGTCCATCGGGGCTGATAGCGAAATCGTAAATGCCGTAGGCGCTGTCAGTCAGTTGCTGGTGGGCAAGCGGATCGTTGATGTCGGCGATCCAGACATTTTGCTGCGCCGCAGAGGCTGGATGCAGATAGGCGACGCGCCGCGGCTGACGGGACGGATCCGTGATGAATGCGGCAATCGCTACACCGGCCAGGCAAATCGCGCTGATGATGACAACGACGAAATCGAGACGGTCGGGCTTCATGAAACTCCCTCGCTTTTTACCCCCTTCGGTCCCCCCAGTAAAGTCGGAGGGAAGCATAGCGCGCGCAGAAGCTGTAGGGGCGAGCCAACGGGTCGCCCACAACCCAGGACAGATCGGGGAATCCAGGGGGCAGAAATCAGCGTCCGCTCGTCAGTCAACATACTAGGGATACAGATAGGGCTGGTCAGGTTCATCGACCAGTTCCAGCGACTCGACTGCGATGACCGGCAACAGTTCGCCGGCAAATTTGGCGGCATTCAGCCTGCCCTGCACGCGCACCCAACTGCCGACCGTCACCTCGTCAATAGAATCGGCGCGGGCTGGCATGCCAATCGGGAAGGCATCGGCCACGCAGCAGCTCATGGTAAAACGCGAGACCATGAATTCATCGGCGGCGTGCTGAGGCTCTCGGTAGACAAAGCCAGTCACATCCACGGGCAGCTCGTTGAATTCGGCCGGCGCGGCGCGATTAAACTCTCGCAGCCAGTCCAGGATATTGCGGTCCAGCGGACTGCGTGCGAATGTCGCGGCATTGCCAACGCCGACCGGGCGGAGGCTGATTCCGCCATTGATCGCTTCTATGCCCAAGGAACGCGAGGGAATCAACACAGCCAGCGCGAGCGGAAATGCGGCGATCAGCACGATATCCCAACCGATGCGGTAGTGCTGATGCAGATGTAGGGACGGCTTCATGCGCCCCCACAGGCTCACCAGCGCCAGCAGAAAGAAGATGCCCGCGCCGACATAAGCCAGCCAGCCAAAACGCTGATTGATGTAATTGCTCAGGTTGCCGCTGATGATGAGCTGCGTCAGGTAGACGCCCATGCCCAGCAGAATCAGCAACTTTGCCCAGGTGATGCGGCTGTCGCGAGCGCTCATCGGCTGCCCCCTTAATATCCCAGCGCCAGGTTGATGAGCACGCCCGCCAGCAAGTTCATCACGAAGGGCAGCAGAATCAAGTAGAACACGATGCGCCGGCGGAAGACTCCCGTGAACATCAACGTGCTCTTGATATCGACCATGGGGCCAAAGCTGAGAAAGCTTACGATTGCGCCTGTGGTGAAGGTGTTGACGAATGCCAGCGCCAAGAAGCTGTCGACTGTTGAGCAGACGCTCAATATGTAGGCCAGCAGTTGCATGAATAGCACAGAAAGCACGCTGCCAGTGCCCAGCGCCAGCAGGCTTTCTTGCGGCACCAAGGTCTGCATCAGCGCTGCCAGCGCAGAACCCAGGATCAAGAAGCGGCCCATTTCAAAGAATTCATCGCTGGCGATCCCCGCCGCATGCAGCAATTTGTCGCGCAGGGAGGGCGACTCATGCTTATGCTCGTCGTGGCCGTGTTCATCTTGCCCGTCTGCCAGCGCGATCGGCTTCAGCACCGAACCAGGCTTGGAGAAAATGCCAATGACCAGCGCGACCGTGACCGCGACCACGATGGTGATGACGATGCGCCCGATGAAGACTGGACCAAATCCAAAAGCGATATAGGTGCTGGCAAAGACGATAGGATTCATGAAGGGCGCTGCCAACAAAAATGCCAGTCCCATGGACAGAGGCATACCTTTGCTGAAGAGTCGGCGCGTCACAGGCACGACGCCGCATTCACAGACCGGGAAGGCCAAACCCAGGAATGCACCGCCCAGCGCCGCCCCCAGTCGATTGCGCGGCATCAGGCGCACGATATCGTCCGATTTGACGAAGCTCTCGATCAAGCCAGATGTCAGCGAACCCAGCAGCAGAAAGGGCACTGCCTCAATGAAAATGCCCAGGAAGCGCGTGGCAAAGACTTCTATGTTGAGGGCGAAATCCATAAGCAGATACGCTCGATTGCTGCCGGTTTGTTTCCAGTCTACAACAAAGGCGAGGCTCGCGCCGAGCATTTTCCCGCCTGGCTCAAGGTTCGTTTTTGTCCAACCCACTCAGCGTAAAAGCAAATACCAGAGCGAGCATCGCGCCTGTGGGCATGCCCAGCGCCACATTGCCGATGATCATGCCGAATACAACACCGACCGCCAACCCGCATGCCACGCCAGCCACAAATAGCAGCTGCGTCGAAGGCGGTCTCATGCGCCGGCCTCGACATCGCCAAGCAAGACTCGATACAGCGTATCGTAATGCTCAAAGCCGCTTTTCATCTTTGTGGGCTTGAAAGGCTGGGCGCGGATCTGCTCTGCCACCAGCGCATACATCGCCGGACTGATGACAATCTCGCCAGGTTCGGCATTTTCTTGCAAGAACCGGCAGTCGTTTGCCGCTTCGCCCAAAACCGCGTATTCGCTGCGGTCTGTGCCGCCTACCATGCCCAGCACAGCCTGCCCGGTGTGGATGCCGATGCCGAAGTGCAGCCGGTGGTCGCGCTGGATCACGATGTGCAAGGCCTGTGCTGCCGCCATGATGCCTTGCGCCGCTCGCAGCGCTCGAATGGCGTGGTCTTCTTGTGGATTCAGTTGTGTATTCCACAACGCTTTGATGGCATCGCCCAGGTATTGGTCGACTATGCCGTCTTGCACGTCGATGGCATCGCTGGCCGCGCCCAAATAGCGGTTGATAATGCGCATGAGGTCTTCGGGCTGCAGAGTCTCGCCAAAAGCTGTAAAGCCACGCACATCGGCGAACATGGCGGTCACTGTGCGTTCGACCGGGCTGGTATCTAGGGCGCCGATAGAGCCGATATTCGCCAGCAGCGCCTCGGGGATAAAAGTGCCCAGCAGGCGGCGCTGTTCTTCTTGCTCTTTGCGTTCCGTCAAATCGTCGATGACCAGCGCCACGCCATAGATCACCTGGTCATCGCCACGCAAGGGGCTGGCCACCACCTGCCAATAGCGTTCGCGTCCCTTGTGCAAAAAGCGCTCTGCCCAGATCTGCTGGGTCTGGTCGCGACGGACGCGCTCGATCTCGGCATAGAATTCGCTTGACACCGGCGGCAGCAAGTCGGTCAAGGGCAAGCCAACCGCAGCTTCGGTGCTTTTGCCTGTCAGCGCTTCGGCCGCCAGATTGCAAATGATGACGCTATCCAGGCTGTCGATGGTGATGACGCCAGAGCCGATGGACGCGAATATATTGGACAGCCGTACCTGCATCTCTTCGATAAGCGCCATTTGCGCGCGGATTTCTTCAAACAGTCGCGCGTTTTCGATAGCCACGGCCGCTTGCTGGCCGAAGCTGGTTAACAGGTTCAGCTCGTTTTCTTTGAACAAGCCAGCCATGACGCGGTTGTCGCAATAGGCCACGCCGATCAGTTGGTCGCGGGCCTTTAGCGGCACCGCCAATATGCTGAGCAGGTTGAAGCCGACAATGCTTTCGCTGGCGCTGATGTTGTCGTCTGCCCCGGCGTCCATGGTCAGCACCGCTTCGCCAGTTTCCACGACCTGGTTGATGACCGACCAACTGACGATGCGTCCGCCAGCCGCTGATTCTTCTGCGCTCAAGCCACGCGCAACTTTGAACTCCAACTCGCCCGTGTCGTGATTCTTCAGCACGATATAGCCGCGTTCTGCTTGCGTCAGGCTGATGACGGTGTCCATCACCTGGTTGAGCACCTGGTCGGTTTTTTGCGCGGAGTTGATGAGGGCGGTGGTTTCTGCCAGACGGCGGAGTTGCGCCAACTGCATTTGCGTGTCGACCATATCCACCGAGAGTCTATCGATGCCGCTGCGCAAACTCCACAGACGGTCGATCGCATCGCTGGGCAGGCGGATGCTGCGGCGGCGCAAAAGCTGCTGCTGCTGCTCCAGGAGTGTCTTGACTTCGTCGGCACGCTCTTTCAATCCGCGCAGCTGCGACTGAATCGCGCCAAAAGCGCTCGTCCCGCCAGTCATGCGATTCGCTGCACCTCGTAGGCATTCATGCCAGTCGAAATCCCCTTGCCATAGATCGGCTCGCGGGGGAGGAAATTGAATGGTGGCTGGGTCTTGTGCAAAAGGATGAGATCCAGGGTGGGCTGCCCGATTGTGATGCTGCCGCGGCGGGCATTTTCTTGCACGCGTTTGGCGGTGTTTATGCTGTGCCCCAGCGCCGTGAACTCGCGCCGGCGGAAACTGCCAACATTGCCCAGGGTGGCCACGCCGCTGAAGATGCCGACGATATAATAGTGCGGGTCTGGCTCAATGCCCAGCTCGCTGTACAGTTGCAAAAAACGATCGCGCATCAGCAAGCCGCATTCTACAGCCTGGCGGGCGTGCTGCTCGTCCGGGTTCAGTTGCGTGTTGAAGAGCGCCATGACTTCGTTGCCCATATATTTGTCGATGATGCCGCCAGTATCGTGAATGCAGCTGGTGGCGATGGCTTGATACTGATTAAGGATGCGCAGGGTTTCGCTGGGCGCGACATTGGGCAGGGTCGTCAAGGAGCGCACATCGGCGAAAAGGCAGCTGACCTCGCGCCGCATGCCGCCCATCTCAATATTGGCGATTTCGCTTATCTGGTCCACCATGCCTTCGGGCAAGATTCGCCTCATGGCATTGATGGTGGTTTCATGCTCGTGCAGATGCGTAACATCGTCCATCACCAGCGTTACGCCCTGCGTCGTTTGGCTGCGATCTTTCAATGGCGAAAAGGACAGCGAAAGCGCCACCGGCCCCCTGCCCGGCAGCTCGGCGACGAGATCAAGCGTGTGGTCGGCATCGCCTTCTTTAACCAGTTGCAGCTCTTCGCCCAGCTGCAAGGCGGCCTTTTGCAAGACGCGCTCCAGCTGAAGTCCCATCACGGTATCGGGAGGAAGATTGAGGATATCGGCGGCGGCGCGATTAAAGGTATGCACCAGGTCATTGGAATCGATGGCGATGATAGCGCTGCCCACCGACGAAAAGATATTGTCCATCAGCTCTTTGACGCGCGTAATCTCAGCCAGGATCTGTTCAGCCCGGCTGTACATGCGGGCGTTGTTGATAGCCACAGCCGCCACATTGGCAAAAGCCACCAACAGCGTCAGCTCGCGTTCGGTGAAGATGCCCGCCACCAGCCGATTGTCAACATACACCGCGCCGATGGATTCATCTTTGTAGCGCAGCGGCACACACAGCACCGACCGCAGCGTGAAATTGACGATACTCTGGCTGTCAGACCAGCGCTCGTCCTGGTAGGCGTTGTCGGCCAAAAGAGGCTCGCCGCTGCCGATTACCTGGTTGACCACCGACATGCTGATCTGGGGTGGCGAACCATCGGGCGTGGACACACCCAACATACCGCTTTCGCTGCTGACGCGGAAGTCATATAGGTCGCTGTCATCTCTGGTCAAAATGATGTAACCGCGCTCGGCTTGGGTCAGCAAGATGACCAGCTCCATCGTCTCTGCCAAGCAAGTCTCGACATCCAGCGAGTTGGTCATGCGCACGGACATATCGCTCAGAGCACGAAGCTGCCGCAGCTCGGTCTGTTCTGCCAACACATCCGATTCCAGGCGCTTGAAATCTGCCTGCAGCTGGTTGAAGCTGGTAACAACCGATGACGGCATGGCGAGGCGGTGATGGCGCAACTGGTCGCGCTGCGCAGTCAAGGCGGCTTCAATCTGCTTGATCAGGTCTTCGAGCTGCCGCAATTCACCAAGCAGGCTGGCGGCACCATGTACAGAGTCGCTCATAAGGCTTTTAGGAATCGCATGCCACGACAGTCACTTATCCCGGTTTTCAGCACTTGCCAGCGATTATACTGCAGATGCGGAGGGTTAGCACGACAAAAACTGCGCGCTCATTTGCTCATGGCCAGGGCAGCGGCGCGGCGTCCGATCTCCACTGCATAATTGGTGCCGCGGTCCCAAGGATAGACTTGCGACATACTCGCCCAAAAGACGCCCGGCAGCGGAGTCTGCAAGTCGGGCAGACGCTGGCTGTGATGCAGTTGGGGAACGGGCTGGGCGTAGGGCGCGCGCCACACCCACCACTTGCGCAGCCAGTCGCGCTCAAAGGCGGGATTGACCTTTTTCAGCGCCGGCAGAAATCGTTCGACCAGTTCTGCTTCATCCAGCCGAAAGTACTCGTGGCTAGGATGCACATAATCGCCGCAATAAACGATGTGGTCGCCGCCATAATGTTCGCGCGGCAGGTAGTTGGTATGCTCGACCAGCGCCAGGAATGGAAAGGCGGATTTGGACTTGTCGGGCGTATCGGCCGGCAGATTCAGCCAATAGGTGTCATCTTGCAGCAAGGGGCGCTTCAACGCGAAGACGACGCAGAGTCCGCCGATGCTCTTCAGCGCGCCGACCTCTTCGCCATAGACGGTGTCCGCCAACCCATCCGCCAGTTGCAGCAGCAGCTTGGGCGAAGTCGTGCAGATCAGCCGGTCGAATTGCCGTGATTCTTCAGCGACCTGCAGCCAGGGCTTGCCATTGCGACTGCCCAGGCGCTGTGCCGGCGCATTGAGGCATATTTGCACGCCCAGTTCCCGCAGTTGCCGCGCCAGCTCGTCCATGAAGGCCTGGAATCCGCCCTGATAGGCGCCCAATTTCAACGTGCGCTTGACGATGCGCGCCCACATGAATGACATGGGCACTTGATCGTAGTCATCCGCGAATTTGCCGATCAGCAGCGGCTTGAAGAAGGTTTCGTAAGCTTGCCG
Organism: Chloroflexi bacterium bin20; assembly: GCA_002238485.1. Classification (GTDB taxonomy): domain Bacteria; phylum Chloroflexota; class Anaerolineae; order Aggregatilineales; family Phototrophicaceae; genus UBA6055. Next base: position 45,461 of record MPMG01000005.1, read on the forward strand.
ACCCATCCAGCGGCGCATCCAGCTGTCGGCGGTGACCCGTTCAAAAGGCTGCCAGCGCGGGCTTAGTTTGATCGCAAGGCCAGCCAGCGCCATACGAATTGTGGCGAGCAAAGGCAGTGGCAAAAGCAAAGCCGATGGCGAGATTTCGCTGCGCACGATCTTGCCATCCAGCCAGAAACTGGTCTTGGGGCGCGGAAAGACGATCTTGTCGCGCAGGCCCATCTCGTCTGCCAGGCGCAGGATATCGTGATCGTTGGCGAACCAGTGATGATAAAACTTCTCCAGCGTCCAATCCCAGTTGTCGTCTTTGAATCCCGCCGCCAAGCCGCCGACGCGGTCCGCTGCTTCAAAGATGGTCACGTTGTGCCCGGCGCGAGCGAAATCCCAGGCCGCCGCCAGACCGGTGGCGCCTGCGCCGATGATGGCGATGTTGAGTGGGGTCATGTTCTTCACTCTCTTCAAAGCAATAAGAAACGGATTGCATCCTGGAATAGGTCGCAGCGTATCAACAAGCAGGTAATAGTATTGCCAATGGACACACCAAAGTATGATAGCGTCTATACTAAAGGCAATATACACGCTATCATGTAGCCTTTGAAGTGGGTGGCTGCTATGATCCTTTCTCGGGGAGCATCTAAACGCATGACGAATACAAGTATTGCTCCGGACACTCGCACTCGATCTCGTAAAATACCGGTGGCGGATCGAGATCTGCTGTGGAGGCTTTCGGCATTCAGATGTTCTTATCCCAACTGCCAGAAGGAACTGTATAGGAAAGGCGAAGCAGGCGACAGGCACGCGAATATTGGCGAAATGGCGCATATATTTGCACACAGTAAAAATGGTCCACGTCCCAATCCCGATGGTTTTTCAGAGGATACCAACAAGTATGAAAACCTAATTTTGCTCTGTAGAGAACATCACACTATCGTCGACGTCCAAACAAACAAATATACTGTCAAGCAGTTGCAGCATATGAAACTCGACCACGAGAGATGGGTAGCCGACAGGCTTGCAACTGAAGATTTCAACTCTGCTGACCTAGAGTCAATTATACGGTGGCTGAGCAACAACTCTGAGTTACCTCCTGGGGACTTTTTACTTATTCCGCCTCGCCACAAAATCAGCAAAAATGGATTTTCGGCAGGAATCCAGAAACACCTGAATGTTGGCTTCCCAAGGACGCACGAGGTAAAGACTTATGTCATGCATCGGGCGAGTTTGGAGCCAGACTTTGAGGCAAGACTTCTTAATGCGATGTTGACACAGTATCATGACTATAAGAAAACTTCTATCAGCTCCAACCACCTCTTTGTCGACATGGTTCAGTTCGCATGCGGTAACAGTCGTGACCATGTAAAATGGTTAGCGGGAATAGTACTTGTTGTCTATTTCTTTGAACGATGTGAAATCTTCGAGAAATGATTCTCCCGACGAAACACATCACGGTTGAGAACTCGCTAATCGGCGTTGGTGGACTGCTCCTTAGTCGTATGAGCAACCCTATTACGGTGTCAGCGCTATGGGAGCAAGTGCGAATTCTGCCACAGATCGGCACGTTCGAGCGATTTACGTTGGCACTTGACCTCCTATATATCATGGAAGCGGTCGAGTTTCGTGATCGAAGACTGTGGCGAACACCGCGATGATCAGCCAAGTCGAAGCGAACATACACACATTCAGGAGCGTCAAGTTCACTGAGGGCTTTAACGTTGTTGTGGCTGATCGCACGACGGAGTCTGCCGAACGTGACACACGCAACGGACTGGGCAAGACCTTGCTATTGGACATCATTCGCTTCTGTTTGGGTGAAGATAAGCAAAACCTTGCTGTTTTGAGAGCGGGCGAACTGCGGGAATTGGAGTTTACGCTCGCGCTGGATAGAGATAATTCGGTACTATCATTGACGCGATCAATAAAGCGCCCTGGCAAAGTCGCTGTACACACGGTATCAGACTGGTTCGACGAGTACATAGGATCGAGCAATGTGATTCAGTCTTCAAACAAGAACCTGTTGTTGGATAGTCTTCCAGAGTCACACAATATGTCTATCGAAGACTTAAGGCAATCGCTAGGCAAGGCTTGGTATGCACTGCAACCCGAAAGCGATGTCAAGTATCACCCTGAGTTTGGTGACACGCTAAAATATGAGATTCGTCGCGATGTCTTTGACGATCCATTCAAGTGCAAGGAAAATCAGTTTGGAAGAAGTATCCACCTTTGCAACACCTTTCTGCTGGACTTGGATTGGCGGCTTGCAAGTCAGTGGCAGGAGTTGGCTCAGCTTGAAAGTGAGGTAAGAAATAAGAAGCGCTCGCTGCAGGACAATATTGAAGGCCTGCCTCTAGATTCTACTACGCTGGGCGAACTTGAAGCCGAGCGCGACCGCTTGCAAAACCAGGTAGACAGCTTCGCAGCACAATTGAACTCATTTGAAGTACATCCGCAGTATGCCGAGATTGAAAACGAAGCCAACGACCTTACGGGCAAAATTCACGACTTAAAAAATCGCGCCGTTCAGTTGAAGCGGCTAATTGCATTCCACGAGCGCAGCATCGCACTTGATGAGCCTGCTGCAGACAGCAGAGTTATTGAACTTTATGAAGCGGCCGGCGCACAATTGCCTGCCATGACGGCCAAGCGGCTTAAGGATGTGCAGGCATTTCATGTCCAAATCACGCGCAACCGCCGTGAATTCTTGCGCGATGAGCGGCAACGACTAGAGCAAGAACTTGATGCGAATGGGCAGCAAACAGAAGTGCTATCTAATCGCCGGGCTGAGCTACTAGCGGTAATCAACACGCATGGCGCGATTGATGAGTATGCCAAACTTACTCAGTTATATCGCGAACGCGATGATAGATTGAAAGCTATAACAGAACGGATTGAAACGCTGAAGCTCGTTGATGAGGAAATTGGAAGCATCAGTACCGAGCGCATTCAGCTTCAAGCGCAAGCGCGACGCGACCTTGATCAGAGCGAGACCATAAAGCTAGCTCGCAGGATATTCAGTAGCAATTCCGAAGCGCTTTACAAAACGCCGGGGAATTTGATTGTCGACATTGATCTCGACAAAGGCTATCAGTTTCGCGTTGATATAAGGCGTTCGGGCAGCACGGGAATCAACAAGATGAAGACATTTTTTTATGACTTAACGAGAGCGGAGTTATTATCGCAACGAAGACTTGGTCCCGGTTTCCTCATTCATGACAGTTCAATGTTCGCTGATGCGGACGAACGACAGGTTGCGCGCGCGCTGGAACTGGCTGAACGAAAATCGCGCGAATGCGGATTCCAGTACATCGCTTGTCTAAACTCCGACCAAGTACTTCATGACGAGTTCTCCAAGAGCTTTGAAATTGACAGTTATGTTCGCCTGCGACTTACTGATGACTCCCCCGCTGGCAGCCTGCTAGGCATGCGCTTCTAGCCCGCCACTTTACCCTGTAAGCTATACACATCCTCGCTCAGCATCCACCTGGCGCGCGCTTCAATATCCAGCCGACTGCGCAGACCAGCCAGATAGCGAAAATGCGCGGCTGCTCCGATCATGGCGGCATTGTCGCTGCACAAGCATAGCGGCGGCGTATAAATGGGCAACTCCAGCCGGTCGCGCAGCTTATCGCGCAACTGCTTGTTGGCGCTGACCCCGCCGGACACGAACAATGCGCTGGCGGCATGATCACTTGCGGCGCGTTCTGCTGCATTGACCAGGGCATCGGTAGCGGCATCCTGGAATGCGGCCGCGACATCGGGAATATGTACATCATCGCGCAGCCGGGCATGGCCTTCGGCGCGGCGCTGACGGCGGCTGCGGTCGCTGGGCTGCAGGGTAACCGCGCGCATCACAGCTGTCTTCAAGCCACTGAAGCTCAAGTCATAGGCGCTATCGGTCTTCGCTCGCGGAAATGCGTAGGCGCTGGCATCGCCACCTTGCGCAGCCTTCTCAATGGCTGGCCCGCCAGGGAAAGGCAAGCCCAGCAAGCGCCCGACCTTGTCAAAGGCTTCGCCAGCCGCGTCATCAATCGTGCCGCCGAGTCGCTGATAGCGTCCGTGCCCACGCATCATAAGCAGCTCGCTGTGTCCGCCCGACACGATCATCGCGATGATGGGGAAGGCAGGTTCGCTGAAATCATCCGCCAGCCATTGCGAGTAGACATGCCCCTCCAGGTGATTGATGCCCAACAGTGGCAAGCCAGTCGCCAGCGCCAGTCCCTTGGCAAAACCGACCCCCACCAGCAGCGAGCCGACCAAGCCAGGTCCTTGCGTGACGGCGATGGCATCCAGCTGCGAATAGTCCAGGCCGGCTTCTGTCATAGCGCGGCTGACGACAGCGCTGATGCTCTCGGCATGCGCCCGCGATGCCACTTCGGGGAAAACGCCACCATACTGCGCGTGCAGGTCGATCTGCGAGGCGACGATATTGGCGCGAATCCTGCGACCATCGCTGATGATGGCGGCAGCAGTTTCGTCGCAGGATGTCTCGATGGCGAGAATGGTGGTCATGTCCATGTCCTGGCTTTGCGCCGCGCCATTGTAGCACTGCTTTTGGCGGCTGCGGATGTATAATGCGGACGAGACAGACGCTTGGCGTAGAGAGGCGCGCAATGTACAAGTCGTTTCGGGTGAAGAACTTTCGCTGCTTCAAAGACTTGCAGATCAACGATCTGGGGCGGGTGAATTTGATCGCGGGCAAGAACAACACCGGGAAGACGGCGCTGATGGAGGCGATGTACATTCTTTCGGGAAATCGGGAAGCAAAGACGCTAATAAGAAGAAATCTTAGGACAATTTACAGGCTGTCTTGGGACAGCGACCAGCAAGATTCGCCAGATTTCGCTAGCGACATTATAAGCTGGACCATCATGTTTCGGAATCATGAGAGCAAAAACGAAATCGCATTGGATGCTTTGCTTACCGAACCGTTGCTTCCTCTATTCCCTGAAAGTAACGCGCTGTCTCTCAAGATTCGAAAAATGCCAAACGATAGCGCCGACTTTGACGACACTCTGTACAAATTTCGTATTGGTGACTTTGCATCATTTGGACATTCAGAGTTGTTGGAATTCGAGTCTGAACATAACTCCAGAAAGGAACACCTGCTACTCGTCGATGGCAATGTTGTTGGTTTACGAAGCTCCTCCAACACAGATATTGTAGCTGAATTTCTGAGCGCAGGAGAAAAACAGGGTGCACGAATCAGTGCTAAGCGATTCAGCGATTTGCGCCGAAGGGGCGACACATCAATTCTTTGCGATACCTTAATAGTCATTGATCCGCGATTAAAGGGAGTAGAGTTGCTTTACGATGGATATCGAACGCTGATGTTTGCCGATTTAGGTTTAGACCAATTGAAGCCTCTATTAGAGCCTCTGACCAGCCTTGGTGAAGGCATTCAAAGAGTGGCGAGCTTAACTCTTGCCATGACTGATCATTCCATAAGGATGGTCTTCATAGATGAAATTGAGCATGGGCTACACCACTCCGTGCAATGCCAAGTCTGGAAAGCGATTGGCAAGCTGGCGCGCGAATTGAACATCCAGGTCTTCGCCACGACGCACAGCCTGGAAATGATTCGCGCGGCATACGAAGCCTTCAGCAGCGATGGGAAGCTGGACGAGTTCCGCTACCATCGCTTAGACAGGGATGCCGAAACAGACGACATTGAAGCCGTGACCTACAACGAATTGGACTTGAACGCGGTCGCCGCATTTGACTTTGATTTTGAGGTGCGTGGATGACGCCGAGAATACCAGAGGGCAAGTCGCGCCTGATGTTAGTGGAAGGCAAAGAAGATCAGGAATTCTTCATTCGGCTTGCCACGCACATGAACGTAATTGATGGCTGGCCACTCCATATTGAGCAGCTAGAGGGAAAGGGTAATTTCAGCGAATACCTGCGCGGTATGATGAGGCATCCCAGATTCGGGCAGCTCAGTACAATAGGTATCGTCCGCGATGCCGACTTTGGAACGAATGCGTTTCAAAGCGTCAAAGATACGATTCAAAATGCCAATGAGCGGAATCCCCGCCAACTACCCGTTCCACAAAATCAAAGAGAACTGGCAAAAGGACAGCCAAACATTATCGTACTGATATTGCCGTCAAGTGAACGAGAAGGCATGATTGAAGACCTTATAATGGACGTCTTCCGCGAAGATCCGGTAAATGTATGCGTGGATGTCTTCTTCAATTGCTTGCGCGAAAGCGAAATCGCCATTTCGCAAGAAAAACACTCAAAGGCACGATTACGCACGTTCATCACGGGCAAGAATGTAGGCAGTGACTCTGAAGGCGGCGATTCAGACAGACAGTATCTTTCGGATGTCTTTCGCATGAGTTGGTGGCGCGACGAATTCTGGAACTCGCCCACCTTCACCGACGCCAAAGCCTTCCTCACCCAACTCCTCGCCGACTAGACCAGCCCCTTGCAAATTGTGATAACCTGATAGCAATCAAATTTGTTCCCTACGGAGCGCATCCTTGGCCACGCTACACCACCGCCTCCCCTGGATCATCGCCGCAGTCGCAGGCGCGCTCATCTTCATCGCTTTCACCATCTGGGGCGGCATCCCGGCTGAGGCGAACCTTGGCTTATTCTGGCTGCAAGCTGGCCTCTTTTTTCTGATCATCTGCGCCTTTGTCCTGGCCTTCTGGCATTTGCTCGTTCGTCCCCTGGCGCCGACCCTGCGCCAGCCGCAAGCAGTCGAATTGACTATCCGAGCGCGGGAGAGCCTGGCGCTGATGCTGGCGAGCGGCGGCATCACCATTTTCATCGGCGGCGTCTGGGACGAATTGTGGCACCGCAGTTACGGCATTCCCTTCGGCGAAGACCTGTTCTGGCGGCCGCATCTGATGATGTATTTTGGCTTTGCCACTGCGATCTTCAGCGGCTTTTGGGCGCTGCTTTATCTGAATCGCCATCTGCGCGGCAACTTCCAACAGCGTTTCCGATCCAACCCAGCCGTCGGCTTGCTGATTTTGAACGCCGCGTTTCTGCTCTACGCCTTGCCCGCCGATCCCCTCTGGCACTGGATTTTCGGCGAAGACATCACCACCTGGAGCATTCCGCATCTGATCTTGCTAATGAGCTTCGTCTTGACACAATTGCTCGCGCTGGACCTTCATGTATCGACCAGGCGGCGACCTCAGTGGCGCACCCTATTCGGGCTGCGGCCAAGCGACAGTGTATCGCTGGCGATCCTCGCCGCCATCCAGTTGCTGTGGCTGCAACTGATGCTCATCGATTGGGACGCGACATTGATGGGCATCCCGTTGGAATGGCTTGATCTCTATCGCCCGGAATGGCTGCTGGCGGCGAATCTGCTGGCCTGCGTCACCCTCGCTGGCGTGCTGGCCACGCGCCTGTTGCGCTGTGCCGGCGCGGCGACGGCTGCTGGTCTGCTCGCGCTGGTCATTCGCATCGGATTGATCGAACTCTTCGACGCGGATATGCTGCAGTACGTCGCCTGGGTGGCGGCGCTGTTGCCCTTGCTCGCCATCGACATCTGGGCATTCTATTGCAGCCAGATCCACAAACGCGAGCCAGACTGGCGCGGGACCGCGGCCGCCATCATCGCCGCCATGGCCATGAACGCGCTAGTCATTCGCAGCCTGTACAATTTGGGGGATGCGGACAATCTGGCCTATGCCGCCTCGATCATCGTCACGGGCCTAGGCATGAGTTGGTTCGCCAATCGTGTGGCCGACGCACTGCTGCGACAGCGCATGGCGACCGCTGAGTCCACGAGCGAAGTCAAGCGCATCAAGCCGGCCGCATCCTTTGGCCTGCTGGGCATCTTTCTCGTCTTCATCAGCTTCTTCATCGTGACAGCGACTCCGCCGGTGTGAGTTTGTCCTGAGAAGCGCAGCCGCGTGCTACAGCGCGCATTTTGCGTTATGCTAGTCTTGACGGTTATCGAGGCTGATGAACGAACTCATGGTTACTGTGACCGCGCCGACCAAGGCATCCACCAACAGCCAAGCCAAAACCAAGCCGCGCCGCTACGACTATGACATCGTCATCATCGGTTCGGGACCAGCCGGACATCGCGCGGCCATCCAGTCGGCAAAGCTGGGCAAACGGGTGGCGGTCATCGAAAAGAAAACCTTGATCGGCGGCGTCTCGGTGAACACGGGCACCATCCCCTCCAAGACCCTGCGCGAAGCCGTCTTGCACCTATCGGGCTTTCGGCAGCGCTCGATTTATGGCGCTTCGTACACGGTCAAAGAGCATATCACCATGAACGATCTGCTGATGCGCGCCGACCATGTTATCCGCCACGAGATCGAAATCAACAAGGTGCAGTTGCAGCGCAATGGCGTCGAGCTCATCCCCGGCATCGCCACCATCGTCAACGAGCACACGGTGCATCTGCACTTCCTGGGCAAAAAAGGCGAAGACGAACTGACCACGCGCAACATCATGATCGCCGTGGGCACCACAGTCGCCAAACCCGACAATATCCCTTTTGACGGGCACACCATCTTCACCAGCGATGGCTTGCTGCGGCTGGATCATCTGCCCAAGACCCTGACAGTCGTGGGCGGCGGCGTCATCGGCTGTGAATACGCCTGCATGTTCGCCACGTTGGGCACGCGCGTCACCCTGGTCGAGCTGCAAGAACGGCTGCTGACATTCGTAGACCACGAGATTGTCGATGCCCTCGTTTATCACATGCGCCAGCAGCGCGTCACCCTGCGCCTGGGCGAAAGCGTGCGCAGCATCGACCATTGCGATACGCGTTATGGCAGCGGCGTGAAAGTCTGCCTGAAGAGCGGCAAAGAGATCGTCACCGAAAAAGCGCTCTATGCCATCGGCCGGCAGGGCGCGACAGCCAGGCTGGGCTTGGAGAATATCGGCATCGTCCCCGACAAGCGCGGTCGCATCCGCGTCAACGAGCATTACCAGACCGAGATACCCAATATCTACGCGGTCGGCGATGTCATCGGCTTCCCCAGCCTGGCTTCGACCAGCATGGAGCAAGGGCGCATGGCGGCCAGCCACGCCTTCGATGCCGAGCATTCGAGCTTCCCGCAGCTTTTCCCTTATGGCATCTACGCCATCCCCGAGATATCGACCGTGGGCGCGAACGAAGAAGAGCTGACGCAGGCCGGCATCCCCTACGAGGTGGGCAAAGCCTATTACAAAGAAATTGCGCGCGGGCAGATCCTCGGCGATACCATCGGCATGCTAAAGCTGGCTTTTCATCGGGAGAATCACAAGCTGCTGGGCGTGCACATCATCGGCGAAGGCGCCAGCGAGCTCATCCACATCGGGCAGACGGTCATGGCTTTCGGCGGCACGGTCGACTATTTCATCAACACCGTCTTCAATTATCCGACGCTGGCCGAGTGCTACAAGACAGCCGCCTTCGATGGCGTGAATCGACTGATTTAGGCGATTTTGCCACAGAGGCGCAGAGGGCACAGAGGTTTTTATTTGGGTCGGTAGATGAACATGGCAGCCGCTCCAGCCATGCCGCAGATGATGATGACGGCTGCTTCCCAAACAAAGCCTAAAGAGATGAAGTAGGCGCTGACAGCGATGAGTGCAATCGCCAGGATAATGCCGAAGCATTGGCTCATACGCTGAATTCTTGTCCGATGTCGTTGTCGTGATTCGGCTAGAGTCAGAAGTCGATCGGCGCTGCCCGGCAATACTGCCTCGTACTCGCGCATATGATCAGGTGGCGGAAGCAGAAAAGCCGCGGAGTCGCGTTGGGCGCTCACTTTGTTTTGCCCTTTTGCAGCCGTTTTTCATGCTGGGCAATTGCCCACCACATGTCCGCCCCGACCGCTTCCCAGTCGGCGCGCATGGCATCCGCATCAGAGCGAGCCAGTATTTTTTCAGTGAACTCGCGGCTTTCAGAACCTGTGAAGTCCATTAGGCTTGCGAGAGCTCGCAAGATAGAATTCTTAGGCAAGTAAAACGAATTGGCGATCTTGCGCTTGTCGAATGCCATGCCACCATCCCTCTGCGCTTCACCAGCGCCCACAAGTCAACATAACTTAGGTGTATAGTCTCAACTATACCATATAAGTATGTCCAAGTTAATAATGAGACGAATTTGCCGCATCCGCTAACCCCCCTCGGTCCCCCCGAAAAGTCGGGGGGAAGCGCAATCTACGGGATTGGGATTTAGCCGAAAGCGCAGCTAATCACGAGATAGAGCATAGAACACAAGGATTTTCCTCTGTGTCTCAGTGCCTCTGTGGCAAAGAATCTTAAATGCCTTTGTGCCCTTTGTGTCTTTGTGGTTAAGATTTGCATGACTTACTTGTGTTTACTTATGCCCGCCCGCACTTTGTCAATAACTCCACTCGCCCTCTGCTATACTCCAGCCGCATCAGCAAGCCGCGAGAGGCAAGCCATGACCAAGCGACTCTACTACGGCGACAACCTCGAGATCCTGCGCAGCCGCGAATACTTCCCCGATGCCTGCGTCGACCTGATCTACCTCGACCCGCCCTTCAACAGCAACCGCAATTACAATGTGCTCTTCAAATCCGAGAGCGGCGCCGACAGCGAAGCCCAGATCACCGCCTTCGAGGACACCTGGCACTGGGGACCCAGCTCCGAAGACACCTACGACGAACTCATCCTGCATGCCCCGCCCAAGGTCGCCACAGCCATCGAAGCGCTGATGAATCTGATCGAGCGCAACCAGATGATGGCCTATTTGGTCATGATGACAGCGCGCCTGGTCGAGCTGCACCGCGTCTTGAAAGCGACCGGCAGCTTGTACCTGCATTGCGATCCGACCGCGAGTCATTATTTGAAGATTATTCTCGATACCATATTTGGTCCGCAAAACTACCGCCAAGAGATTGTCTGGAAACGCGCGGCTGGACGAGCGAAGGGCAGCCAGTTTGCCGCACGAACTTTCGGTACTGACACGGATTCGATATTCTTTTACAGCAAGCAAGAAGACTATTTGTTTAACGCCGTCCACATTCCGCTCAAAGATGATGAAATAGAGGACAAGTTTCCCCACATTGACGAGCGTGGGCGGTACAACACTGATGTACCCATATTTAGACAACCTTCCATGGGACCGCGCCCGAATCTTTGCTACGAGTACAATGGCGTCCGCAACCCGCACCCTTCTGGCTGGCGTGTAAGCAAAGAGAGGCTTGCCGAAATGGACGCGCGGGGCGAGATAATTTGGCGAACGGGCAAGCGACCACTGCGCAAGTCCTATCACGAGAACTACTTGGGCAAGCCATTAGGCAGCTTGTGGGCTGATATTCCCAATGTTACTGGCGGCAAAGAACGGCTCGGCTACCCTACGCAAAAGCCGGAAGCCTTGCTGGAGCGCATCATCCGCGCCTCGTCCAACGAAGGCGATATCGTGCTCGATCCCTTCTGTGGCTGTGGCACCGCCATCGCCGCCGCCCACAAACTCGGTCGCAACTGGATCGGCATCGACATCACGCACCTGTCCATCGCCCTGCAGAAGTATCGCCTGCAAGATATGTTCGGCCTGGAATCGGGGGTGGATTACGAGGTCATCGGCGAGCCAGCGACTGTCGATGCCGCGCGGGAACTGGCGCAGGACTCTGCCAACGAAGGCCGCTATCAGTTCGAGTGGTGGGCGCTTTCGCTGGTGCGCGCCAAGCCGGTCGGCGGGTCGGCGGGTTCGCGCAAGGGCAAGAAGGGCGCGGACGCGGGCATTGACGGCATCATCAGCTTCTTTGACGAAGACGAAAAAGGCAAGAAGAAGCCGCAAAAAGTGGTCGTGCAGGTGAAATCGGGCAAAGTGCAGTCGGGCGATATCCGCGACCTGGTGGGCGTGCTGGACAGGGAGAAGGCGGCGCTGGGGCTCTTCATCACGCTGGAGCAGCCGTCTCAGGCGATGGTCAAGGAAGCGCTGATCGCGGGCAGTTATCAGTCGCCGCGCTGGGGCAAGTCGTATAGGCGCGTGCAGATCTTGACGATTGGCGATTTGTTCGGCGGCGCTGGGGTGGATATGCCGCCGCAGTACGCGAGTCATCAGCGTGCGGGGAGGTGGAAGCCGGAGGGCAAGCAGCGGGAGTTGGTGTGATTTGATTTAATTCACCACAGAGGCGCAGAGGGCGCAGAGCGTGTTGGCGGACTGATACACGTCGTAGTCTAACCCTTTCCCGCCGATCACTTGCACTGGTAATCACAGTTCACATATTGCACAATAGACACTGTGTTCTATGCAGTAGCGAGGTGCCCAAGTGACAAGCGCATTCATATGTTATTCGCGTGCAGATAAGGAGGTTGCAGATTACATTGCAGCCCAATTGCGCAGTAGACAAGTTGACGCGTTTGTCGACTATCAGAACCTTCGCAATGGTGGATTTATGAAGCAACTGGGACAGGAAATAGAGCGGCGGGATTACTTTATCCCCGTGATAAGTCCTTGCTCAGTGGCTTCGGATTGGGTACAAGCCGAGGTGACATGGGCATTTACCAATAGGAAGAGGCTGATTCCCATTCGCTACAAGCCCGCCGATATGGCTAATGTCTTTGTCCTTGATGCAATGGAAAGTGTAGATTTTGCTCAGTGGCATTCGAATAGAGACATGAATGAAGCCGTATCGCGTCTGATGAGCTTAATGAATGTGTCGACTGATCCTGCAACGGATGCCGAAATTCCTGAACCCGAACTCGTCAAGAGCAAGGCGCGCATAAAAGAAGCGGGAGAATCTCTAGACGCAGGAGACGCACCCCCTGCGCCGCCTTCCTTTACGAAAGGGGAGGTTCAGCGGATGTTTGAGACCGCTGCCTCTGTTCAGGACTCGGACCCCGAGCAAGCACTTTTTCTCTACAGCCAAGTTTTGGAATTCGACCCTGACTTTATGAATGGTGAAATAAAGGGATTCGTGGAACGACAGATAGACAAACTCAAACCCAACCGACTTCGAATACTCAAGGAACGAATTCAGTATGCAAGGGAGAAGGGCTATTGGGCGGATGTCAAGCAACTTGCGAATACGATTCTATCTGTCGATCCAAACAATCAAGAGGCAACTGCACTTATCAAAATCACCAACAAGAACGCTGAATGCGAGCCCGTTTATGAACATGCAAAGACGGCGAGCAAGAACGGAAACAATACGGCGGTTGCTGTGCTGATGCAGGATATCCAAGAGAGATGTCCAAACTATGGTGATCCGGCGGGGCTTCTAACGAACCAACAAATCTCTCGTCCGCTCACAGGCTACTTGCACGACAGTTACACGCTGATCGGTCATTTGGGCGCGATCAATAAAGTCGCTTTCTCCTACTCAAGCAAAGTGCTCGCAACCGCATCAGATGACCATACAGTGAGGATATGGTCAACCGCAACAGGAGAATTGCTAAACGACTTGTCGATGCACTCGGGTGGAGTGAACTCGGTCGCGTTTTCGCCAGATGAGAGCACATGTGCATCAGTATCGGCAGATGGAAAGGTGCAAATCTGGCACGTCCAAACATGGGAACGCATTCAGATGGTGAAGGTATTAACTTCTGCTAATGATGTAGTGTTCTCCCAAGATAGTAGTCTACTGATTGTAGGAGATGATAATGGACTACTGAGTATATTCAGCGTACCTGACCTTGCGTTTCTGAACGCTATCCCGGTTAACCGAGGACGACTAACAAGCCTTGATGTTTCGATTGACGGGCGACTTTTTGTTAGTTCAGTCCAGGAGCTAGATTATTACAACTCCTATAGTTCAATTGGCGTCTGGAATACGCGCAATTGGAATATGATAAATATGGACACTTGGAAGAATCATGAACGAGGAATCGTCAACAACATCATGATCTCCAGTGACAGCAAGTATGTAGCAGCCGTCGGCAATTCGCTCGATGTCTGGAAAATGCCGCAAGCACGCTCATGCTTAAGCGTAAATCTATCTCACATGGATGTACCGGATTTCGGAATGGGCTCTTCACGAGAGTCAGAAAGCCTAAAGGTCAGCGGTCAAGATCTTACGTTTATGCCTCAAGACTCATCCATGCTAATTCTTGCAGGAGCATACAACGAAGTGGGAAAAATCGTGATTCTGGACTTGACAGATAACAGTATCGTCTCGGCTCTAACTACGCACGATGAAACTGTCAATTCAGTTGCTGTTTCAAAAAATGGGCGAATGATCGCGACAGGGTCAGACGATTGCACAGCCAAAATCTGGCAATTGTAGTCTCTGACTTCTTTCGTCGTTTCTCTGTGCCCTCTGCGCCTCTGTGGTTAAATCAACCCACCCCAACCCCCGCAAACACGCGCTTCACGCTCTCTCGATCCTGCGTGAACAGACCTTTTGCCTATCCATGACCTGTATGCTATGCTCATCATGACTCAGCGAAAGGCTGAGACTTGAAGCGCGAAAGGAGCGCTCCTCATGCCCACCCTCAAGCCATCACCCACCGCGCCTGTGCCACGGCAACGAGACGACGCCGATCTCGATGAACTCACAGACGCCCAAATTGAATTCTTGGAAGACTTGCGCGTCAGCCTGATTCAGATGAAGAATGGCGATGTGATGCCCGCCCTCGAGGCCCTTCGCGAGATCGAGCGTGAGATCGAGCAGGAAGAAAATGGAAGTCGTCCTGACGCCTAAGTTCCGATCTACAGTCAAGAAGTTACGACGCCGCTATCGCAATGTGACGCATGATTTTACGGACTTAATTCAAGATTTGCAGGATGGTAACACGCCCGGCGACAGAATCCAGAATCTAGGCGGGGCGGAAGTCTACAAGGTGCGATTGCGGAATAGTTCCGCCCGTTTAAGCAAGCGTGATGGATTCAGAGTCGTCTATCATGTTGGTGATGCGCTAATCTCTTTACTCGTGATTTGCCAGAAGCCCCGATGTGCAGATGTCCAGCCAATACGAATCCGCAATTTGATGAGGGAACTCGACTTGGCATAGTTCACAAACAGCCCCTCTGTGCCTAACCCACCCCCACCCCGGCAAACACGCGCTTCACACTCTCTCGATCCTGCGCGAAGAGCAGCCCGGCGCTGACCTCAAAAGCCAGCTCGTCGGGAATCGCGCGCACCTCGAAAGCCCGCCCGTCCTCCTGCCCCAGCCGATTCAAGGCGAAGCGCTGCCATTGCGCCAGTTCCGTTTCTATCGCCGACTTGCTGGCGTCCGAAGTCTCTCCCTGACTCGTCGGGGAGAGATTTAGAGGGGGGTTGCTTTCGCCATGGGTCGGGGGGTTTACCGCCACATCGCCCCATGCCACCGGCGGCAGCTGAAAATAAGTCGCGCGCAGCTCGTTGATGCTCAGCAGCGGATAAGCCGTGCGGATTTCGTCCAGGCGGGCCTGTGTGTCGGTCGGGCGAATGTCGTCAAATGCCGCCACCAGCCCCTGCCCATAAAATGGCAGCATTTCGGCGCTGATCTTCTCGGCCAGGCGCACCAGCTTCGGGTATAGCGTGCGCTCGATGAACTGGCGCTCGGCGACTTTGGCATTGGCTTCGGTGGCGTTCTCGCTGACCAGCCCAACCGGGATGCCGTAGATATTCAGGATTTCATCGCGTTGCGCCCGCCGCCCCTGCAAGAAGTCCAGGTCGCTGTGGCTCAAGCCGATATGCTGCCATTGGACCGCTCCGCCGCGCAAGAAAGCTGTGCGCCGCGATGTGCCGCCATAATTGCTGCGCCATTCGCGTTTGAGCCGCTCGAAGTCGCTGTCGCTGATGAAGTCGCGGATGTTGACGATGCCGGCTGGCACGCCGCTGTCTTTGCCGAAACTGTGACGATTCCAGTCCGACATGTGGCGGTCGGAAAGCACGGCATTGCGCGCTGCCGAGACCGGCGACAAGCCATAGAAGTCGCTGCTGGGGTGCCAGCGCTGGAAGTGCAGCACTTCCACTGCCGAAAGCGGGATGGTCTGCCCGTCAATCTGATACAAATAGCCAGCCACCACGCGCGCGGCATCGGGCAGGACAGAGACGCGGTCGGGGCGCAGCATCCAGATCTCGCGCGGCATGCCCCGCTCATCGCCGACCAGCAACCAAAAGGCATTGCCATGCAGCTCCAGCGAGCCCAGCGTCTGTTCGATCAGCTCGAAGCGGCTGGTCAGCGGGTTGGGGCTGTTGAGCAGTTGCTCCAGCGGGTGATTGTCGATGCCGATGCGCTGCTCGCCCTGCAAACGATACACCTTGAGCGGGACGAGCGCGCCGGCTTCGGCAATGCGGTTGATGGCGATGTAGACCCAGGGCGACTGCTCATAGACGCGCGCGGAATGGGCGTCCAGCGGGGCGCTCTGCGGGATGCGCTGCTGCGCCGATACCAGGTCGATGTGCGGGGCGCGCCTGCGCAGACGGTCGCGAACATTGCCAAGCCAGTTGAACATCGGCTGCTCCTCTTTTTGGGTTTTGCAGCAGGCTAGCAAGATCGAAGACAGGAGGGGCGATTATTTGTGCGCGCCAAGAGCATGGAGCTTGCAGCTTCCCCCTGACCTGTCGGGGGATTGAGGGGGGTTAGGCTTGCAACTTCCCCCTGACCTGTCGGGGGGATTGAGGGGGGTTAGGCTTGCAGCTTCCCCCTGACCTGTCGGGGGGATTGAGGGGGGTTAGGCTTGCAACTTCCCCCTGACCTGTCGGGGGGATTGAGGGGGGTTAGGCTTGCAGCTTCCCCCTGACCTGTCGGGGGGATTGAGGGGGTAATCTAACAACCTAGCCCCAGCGCAGCCACGATATCGTTAAGCACAGGCAGGTCGCACCACAGATTCAGCATATCGACCAGCACCAGGGCGATGCCGGCGAAACAGACGAAGACCAGAACAAAGAACACGAAACAACCCAAAATCAACCAGGGCGAGGTACCGCTGCGTTCTTCGCGGGCGGCGTAGGGATCATAATCATAGGCGGGATACTGCTGGGGTGGCGGCGGCGTGGCATAACCGGGTTGTGGCGGAAAGGCGCCTGGCTGCTGGGGCGAAGCGGCGGGCTGCTCGGCTGGGGCGGCCGGCTGCTGGGGCGGGGCGGTGGGCGCTTCGGGATAAGCGGCATACTCGGGCTGGGCGTAGGGCTCGGCGGGCGGCGGCGTAATGGCATCGCTGGGCGGCTGCAATCCATAACTCAAATGGGGACCGGGCGTGGGGGCATCGGCGGGTTCGGCGGGCAGCAAATCGCTCAACCTGGCTTGCTTGCGCACCTGTTCCAGCGCCAGCACAACCGTATCGCCCAAGCCGATCATGTCGCCGACTTGCACGGGCGTCACACCAGCGATGCGTTTGCCATTGACGAAAGTGCCATTGGTAGAGCCAAGATCTTCCAGAGTCAGCCCATCGCCAGAACGTAACAGGCGCAAGTGACTTCGGCTGATTTCGCGGTCGTTGATGACGATGTCGTTGTTGATGCCACGCCCCAGCGTAGTGGCGTCCGTGCCGATTTCGAAGCTCTGATTCGGCTGGGGTCCGCGCCGCACAACCAGGCGAAAGCTGTCATTCTGCTGCATTGTTTCCTCCCCCCAAACTGCACCTGCCAGCTTCTGCGCGGGAATGGTCGCTGCGCCCAGTATAGCGCGTCCTGTTTACAAATGCTACAAATGCGAATGTACCTGCGGCAGCCATAGTTCCAGCAGCGCCAAGCCATTCACCCAGCGTCCTTGCCAGCGAACTTCCCAATGCAGATGGGGCGCGCTGCTGCGTCCGGTGTTGCCGCTGATGCCGATTACCTGCCCGGCTGCCAGCTTCTGCCCCGCCTGCACTTGCAGCGCCGAAAAATGCGCGTAGCCGGTATACAGGCCCAGTCCGTGGTCGATCAACACATAGTTGCCGCGGATCTCCAGTTGTCCAGCGAATGCCACCCGGCCGGCCGCCATCGCTCGCACCGGCGTGCCTGTCGCCGCCTGTTGATCCCACCCGCTGTGCCGAGTCTGTATGCCGTCATTCAGCGCTCGGAAGCTGCCGAATGGAGAGGCCAGCGCGCTGGACAGGGGCAACTCAAAACCGGCCGCATCCCACAGCGGCATATTGCCAGAATTTGCGGTTAATTCTGTGATGGCTGCCAATTCTGCCGATTCTATCGCCGGATCGACCAAGCCTGCCGCCGCGCCTTGCAATACAAATCTCTCGAGAGTGTAATTGGCACGCCTAATGCGCACGGACCGCGCAAAGGTCACCGCCTCGGAATCCAGCTGCGCATGCACCATCAGCGGATAATCGCGAGGCGGCGCATCCATGTCGGCTGCCAGCAGCGCATACCAGCCGCCCTCGGCAGGAAAAAACGGGACGGGCTCGCCGCGCCAGTTTGCCTGCGCAGAACCAATCCCGCCCCCCAGCAAGCAGAGCACAGCAATTTCGCCCTGCCGCAGCGAAGAAAAATGCCAATCCAGCTGGACGCCCGCCGCAAATTGGCTGGATGCCGGGATAGGCCGTGGCGCTGGCTGGGGCTGGGGAAGTGACATCGTTGGCGTGGCGCTCCGGTCGGTGAATAGGCGCCGATTAAAACACAGACAAGTTGCCTAGCGTAGGGGCGAGTCGACTCGTTACAGGTCAATCTCCGCAAATCTTTGCCCTAGTGCCTGTCATCATGCAGGCACTCTGGGGGGCGATCCACTGGGCCTCCCGCTGGATGCTGTCGCTGGCGGGAAGGTTAGAGGGGTTTCGAAGCGCGAGTGTGCTACACTAACCGCCTACCCAAACACAGCCAAGGAAACTGTCTTCATGTCTAGCGCCCAAAATCGCCACATCCTGGATTATCTTCGCCAGCATCAGCAGCAGATGGTGAGCGATTTGCGCCGCTTCATCGAGCTGGAATCGCCGACCTCGCACAAACCCGCGGTCGATGCCTTTGGCGCGGCGCTGGCTGAGGAATTGCGCGGGCTGGGCGGCGACCTCGAGATCATCCCCAAAGCCGAAGTTGGCGATGTGCTGCGGGCGCGCTGGAATCCTGGCGCTGGCGGCGTGGTCATCCTCAGCCACATGGACACGGTTTGGGATGTCGGCACGGTGGCGGGCAGACCCACGCGAATTGATGGCGACCGCATCTATGGAGTTGGCTCCATGGACATGAAAGGCGGCATTGTCATTGCGCTATGGGCATTGCGGGCGCTGCGCGAACTGGAGCTTTTTCCCACGCAGCCCATCACCTACCTGCTCAACTCGGACGAAGAAACGGGCAGCCGTCATTCCAGCGCGGAGATCGAAGCCGAGGCGCTGGCGCACGATGTCGTCTTTGTGACCGAGCCGCCGCAAGATGGCAAGTACAAGACGCAGCGCAAGGGCGTCAGCCACTATACGCTCACCGCTATGGGCCGGGCGGCGCATTCGGGCGCCGATCATGCGCGTGGGATCAACGCGATCGAAGAGCTTTCGCATCAAGTGCTGGCGGTGCAAGCCATGACCGATTACAGCATCGGCACGACAGCCAATGTCGGCGTCATCAGCGGTGGCACGCGCCCCAATGTTGTGCCAGCCGAAGCCAGCTGCCAGATCAATGTGCGAGCGACCTCACGCGTCAAGCAAAATGCAATCCACGAACAGATCATGGGCTTGCAGGCGCGCCATCCTGAAGCCAAGCTGTTGATTGAAGGCGGGGTGGGTGTGCCGCCAATGGAACGCACTGCCCAGATCGCCGCGCTTTTCAAACGAGCGCAGACACTCGCGGAGGAAATGGGCATCGCCCTGGACGAAGGCAGCACCGGTGGCGGCAGCGATGGCAACAAGACAGCCGCGCTGGGCGTGCCGACCCTGGATGGCATGGGCATTGTCGGCGATGGCGGGCATGCCATCAATGAATATGGCGAAGTCTCGTCCTTGTCCGAACGCGCCGCCATCATGGCAGCCATGCTGCGAGAACGGCACGAGGCGCTCGCCTGAATGACCCAATCCCTCAGCGAGGAAACATCACGATGAACTACCCGCCTTTTGAAATTGAGCAATTCTTCCGCCAGTACGAATTCAGTTCGCCCTTTCAGCTCAGCGCGTCGGATTGTGAACCGCTGACGCTGCCCGAGCTGTTGGAATACGCCAGCCCCGCGCGCCGCCAGCAATTCGAGACCCTGTGGCTGGGCTATACCGAGTCGCAGGGACATCCTGAACTGCTCGCTGCCATCGCTGGCATGCACGAGGACATCGAGCCGCGGCAGGTGCTGGAAGTCGTGCCAGAAGAAGGCATCTTCTTGGCTATGAACGCGCTGCTGGAAGCCGGCGACCATGTGGTTGCCATCTATCCCGCCTTTCAGTCGCTTTATGAAATCGCCCGCACGAAAGGATGTGAGCTCTCGTATTGGCAGCCACAGCGCACAGACGATGGTTGGTCATTCGATGTCGATGAACTGGTGGCGCTCATCCGCCCCGATACGCGCATGCTCATCATCAACTTCCCGCACAATCCCACCGGCTGCCTGCCCAGCCATGCCGACTTCGCGCGCATCATCGAGCTGGCTCGCGCGCGCGGACTGCTGCTGTTTTCGGACGAGATATACCGATTTGCCGAGCACGACCCGGCGGCGCGTCTGCCCTCGGCTTGCGAAGTCTATGAAAAAGCCATCGTGCTGGGCGGACTGTCCAAGTGCTTTGGCACACCCGGCTTGCGGGCTGGCTGGCTTATTTCGCGGGACGAGCAGCTGCTGCACGAATGCCAGGAGCTCAAGAGCTATACGACCATCTGCGCGAGCGCTCCTGGCGAGATCCTGGCGATCATCGCGCTGGAGAATTGGCAGGCTCTGGCGGCGCGCGCCATCGACATCGTCCAGCAGAACATCGCCGGCGCACAGCGATTCTTCGGGCGCTATCCAGACTTGTTTTGGGTCAGCTATCCGCGCTGTGGCACGATCTCGCTGGCCGAGCTAAAAGCCGATATGCCGGTCAGCGAATTCGCCGAAGCGATCGTGGGCGAACAAGGCGTGATGGTGCTGCCGGGCAATATCATGCAATTCGCCGGCAATTATTTCCGCCTGGGTTTTGGTCGGCGCAGCCTTCCCCAGGCCTTTGAGCCATTTGAACAATTCATTCACGACCATTGGCTCTAGGGCGTTTATTGGGGGGACTTGTGTGGGTTGGCGGGCGACCCAATGGATCGCCCCTATCACGCCCTCTTCTGGAAGACCGAGAGGGTAGAAAAAGCGCCCGACCCTACTCCGACAAGACGCGCTCTGCCTGGACGATGAAGCGGTCGACCATGTCATCCAGCGCGAAGAGTTCTTGCCCAATCAAGAATGTATGCACCTTGTTGTTGAAGTTCTCGTGCCAATGCCCGGGTATGGCGTCTTTGCCATAAACCGCGCCCCAGATGCTGCCAGCCGTTGCGGCCGTGCAGTCATTGTCCAAGCCCATCGCCACCGTCTCGCCGATGACCTTGCTGTAATCTTCGCCGCCGATGGTCAATCCCCAGATCGTCAGCACGGCATTGTTGATGGCGTGGACCTTGTGCATGCCGGGGTAGCGGGCATCGACAGCAGCGCGGGCATCGCGATAGTTTTTGATTTTAGGCGCTTCGTCCAGTGACCAGCGGACTTCTTGCGCCAGGTAACAATCGGCGGGGATCTCTTCCAAACCAATGCGCAGCGCCTCGAGCGGATCATCCACAGCGAAGGCGGCTGCAATGGCTGCCGAGAAATACATCGCCCCATAGATGCCATTGCGTCGGTGGCTGACATAGGCATCGCGATGGGCAAATTCCGCCGCTTTTTCTGGGTAGCCGGGGGCAGCGTATCCCCAGGGGTCAGAGCGAATGTCCGCGCCGATATACTGCACGCAGGGATTATCGACATCAGCCGCTTGCAGCGCTGGCATGCCCTTGCGCAAGTTGTCCAGCGCGATCCCCTCGGCTGTGAAGGCGAATGGCAAGTACTTGACCCAAGCCGCTCCCAGATCGTCGGTGGTGAAATCGAGCCCATATTCTTCCAGGATGAGCAGGCCCAACTGCGTGTAATTGATGTCGTCGTCGGTGGGCACGCCGTCCATTTTGGCGGGCGTGAAGTCTTCGCGCAGGCTGGTCTGGTATTTGTGTTCGTGCGGCTGCTCGGCCTGGCTCCAATAATCCACCAGCGGGTAGCTGTCGCCCAGGTAGGCTGCCCAACGTTCCATGCGCCCGACATCCCAGCCTTCCACGATTGACCCCAAGGTGCAGCCAGCGCAGCGCCCCAGCAGCGCGCCTTCCAGCCGATCGCGGAAGTCATCAGCCAGGGACGACCACATGCGCCGCGCCCCGGCCGGACGCAATGCCTGGATCTCGCCCAGGTCATCGGGTTCGGCTTGCGCCAGCATCTCGTCATCGGGCAGGGCGATCAGCTCGTCCAGTTTTTGCTGCAGCGCCGCCTGGATTTCCGCCATTTTCTCGGCGACGCCTTCTGCCCCATATTCGGTTTTTAGCATGGCATAGCGGGTGAGGGTTTGATCCCAGCCCGAAACAGCCTCGGGATAGTCGAAGAGTTGCATGATTTTCTCCTTCAATACCTGATTATTCATTGTCGGTTATACGATTCCAAACAGCTTCTGCGCATTCTCGCCGAGGATCTTGCGCATTTCTGCCTCGCTGCATGCTATTGTCCGCGCGTAATCCAGCATGACATCCATGCTGACCCAGGGATGATCGCTGCCAAAGAGAAGACGATCTGCCCCGGCGAAGTCCAGCGCATATTGCAGCGCCAGCGCATCGGGCGAAACAGTGTCCAGATAGACGCGCCGATAAGTCTCGCGCGGCGACTGCGTGATATGCTCGCGTCCGCGGCGTTTGACTTCGGTCTGCTCGATGACGCGCCCCATCACATAGGGCAAGACTCCACCAGCGTGTGGATGTACCACAATCAACCGCGGATGCCGTTCCATTGCGCCGCCCAATATCAGCCGCAGCATGGCGATGGACGTATCGACCATGAAGCCAAACATGGGGATCATGCTGTGTGCTTGGATGGCGCCTCCCCAGGTCGGCACACTGGGATGCAGCACCAGCGGCACACCCAACGCGGCGCATTCGGCATACAGCGGCTCGAAGCGCGAGTCATCCAGCGGCCTGCCATTGATGTGCGAAGGGGTAAAAACACCCCGTAAACCCAGTTCGTGAACAGCACGGCGCAACTCGTCAATCGCAGCCGGCACATCATTCAGCGGCAACGAGGCGATACCGGCAAAACGCTGGGGATGACGGGCGCAAAGCTCGGCGATGGCATCGTTGCAGAGGCGCGCGCCAGGCACAGCCAGTTCCTCATCCAGCAGGTCGGGGTTGGGGATGTTGACGCTGAGCAGGCTGATATCCACGCCGCAGCGGTCCATGTCCGCCAACTTGCGCGCCGGGCTGTAATCGTCCAGCGACAGGCGGAAGCGCTGCGTGCCATAGTCGATCAGGTAGGCGCCATCGCCGCCCGTACTGCGCAGGCTGCCGCGATTTTTCAGCAGCAGCTCGGCATATTCTCGTGGGAAGATGTGGCTTTGACAATCCATGACGAGGCTCATGAGACACTCTCTTGACGCAGCGGATCGGCGATTTCGACAAAGGCGCCACTGGCAAGCGACTCGATAGCAGCCTGGATGACCGCCAGCACAGTCAGGTTGTTGCGGCCGCTGAAGTGTGGCTCTGCGCCGCCGCACAGGTAATCATGCCAGCGATCGAAGAAAAGCGACCAGGGCTGGGTGGGCGCTCGCCCTCGGTCGAGGTCAATTTCTGAGAACGATTCGCCGCGCCGGGCAAATTCATAGGTCATCTGATTCTTTGACATGTGCAAGCCGCGGCAGCGCAATACGCCCCGCGACCCCTCCAGCCGCATCTCATAACAATCCGACTGCGATGAATAGCCAGCATGGTAGAGCAAGCGTGCGCCGCCCCGGCAGCGCAGCACCGCGTTGATCATGCAGGCGCTGTCATACGCCGACCAACTGGGCATGAAGCCATCGCAGACGATGGACTCTGGCACGAGCGTCGGCAAGACTCCAAACAGGCAGTCCAGATGGTGGCAGGTCATCTCCCACAGCACCGGCTGCTCGAATCCCGCCAGGTTTTTGGCTTGATGGCGCGGCTTGGCGTTGAAGAAGAAGATCTGCTCAATGCTGCCCAGCTCGCCGGCGGCAACGAATTCGGCGACAACCTGATAATGGCGGAAGTAGCGCATCTGCTGCCCGACGCAGAGCCGCAGGTCGTTCTCCGCCGCCAAATCGACCAGCGCGCAGGAGTCGGCATAGTTGTTGGTCAGCGGTTTTGCGACCAGGGGCGAGAGTCCCGCGAGCAGCGCCGCTTTTGCCTGGCTGTGATGCAGCTCGGATGGCGTATTGATGAGCGCGACATCGGCATTCGTCTGCTGGATGGCCGCGTCCAGATCGCTGAAGAGCGCCGATTCCGACAAGCCATACTCGTCCGCCGCGCGTTGCAAAGCCGCTGGGTTGATGTCGACCACCGCCGCGATGTCGTGCCAGGGCTTCTGCGCCAGCGACCGCAGCATCGAGCGAGTTACACCGCCCACGCCCACAATGATGGAGCGAATTGACTCTGCTGCTGCATCTCTCATTCTACTCTCCTGATTGTTGCGCTCTGCTAGCCTGCGAGGAGCGCCAGCAACTGTCCATGATTGTTGCGCACGGCATTTTTGCGGTCATTCCACTGATGCGGCTCCAACGTGTAATAGCCGGCGTAGCCATCTGCCTGCAGCGCCCGCACTTGCGCCGCCATATCGACAAGGCCATCGTCGATAGCCACCACACCCTGTTCCTGCGACCAGTTCTTGAAGTGCACGGCAACCAGCGCATCCCGCACTTGCTGATAACCATCGGGAAATGCCAGTTCGCCGGACTGGGCGGCGTTGCAGGGGTCCCACACGATGCCCAGGCCTAGCTCGCGCGCGATCTCCGCCAGGTTTGCGCCCGTGTCGCTGTAGATGCTGGAGGCATTTTCCAGCAGCACCTCGATGCCTTCGCGAGCGCAGAGTTCAACAGCGCGCCCCAGGTGCTCATAGATCTCGGCGGGGATGGCTTCGTCACGATCCCTGCGGCGGAAGGTGAATAGTGTCATGCGCCGCAGCCCCAGGCGCTCCATCAGGCGGAATGCCAATGGCAGGTCGTGGTCGAAGGTGCGGGCGATGACATCGGCATCCAGCGGACCCTTGAAAAAGCCAGGGCTGACGCCGATCAACTCCAGCTCGTGGCGAGCGACCGTCTCGGCGACTTCTT
The DNA here is from genome assembly GCA_002238485.1 of Chloroflexi bacterium bin20. Classification (GTDB taxonomy): domain Bacteria; phylum Chloroflexota; class Anaerolineae; order Aggregatilineales; family Phototrophicaceae; genus UBA6055. The sequence continues at coordinate 70,530 of MPMG01000005.1, forward strand.
CTATGGCGCGCTGTGTAACATGCGGGAAGCGACCGCCTTCCAGCTTGCGCAATTCATAGGCGCGAATGCCCAGCGGGATGCAAAAGTTGACCGCCTCGGCGAATGAGTCGTCGGCTTCGTCGCTGATTATGGCGATTCGCTCTCTCCAGTTTGTCATGTCGCGCCTCCTGAAAGCCTGTCCAGCCATCTATTGTAACTGTCCTGGACCAAGCTCACCCCATCTGACTCATCCTCAGAACCTGTCGGCGGGATCAAGCGGAGCCTCCTTCAGCGAAGCCAGAATCGACGGCACATACCGCATCTGCTGCGCCATCGCCTTGCCCATGCCGCTGTGTCCGATGCCCACGGGAAAGCGCCCGATCACCTCCAGCCCACGCTGCAAGTAGCCGCCGATCTCGGCATCGCCCGAGACTGTCCAGGCCGCCGCCAGCCCCTCCAGCACCCATTGCGTGCATTGAAACTTGCCGCCCAACGTACGATTTGCGCAACTGGTATAACGGAAGTAGCCGCTGTCGTGATCGAAAGTGTTTGCTATCAACCAGCGCGCCCCGCCCACGATGGCATCTGCAACGGCAGAATCATGACTGTGTCGATAGTAGCGCATCAAGCCCGAAAGCAGCACGCCGACCATGAAGCCGGCTTCGCCCCGACAGCGCGGATAACCACAGCCACAATGACTGTCGGTCAGCATGCGCAGCCATCCGCCACCCGGCGCCTGCCTTTCCAGCACGCGCGCTACCAAGATGCTGGCGGCATTCAGCGCGGCGGGATCGTCCAGCCAAGCCAGGGCGCAGAGATGAATCAGATGCCAGCCAGCCTCGCGCGCATTGCTGAAGTCGTAAGCGTCAAAGAATCGCGCTTGCAGCAGCCAGTCTCGCGTCTTTTGCAGCGATTCAAAAGCCGTCTCGTCACCGGTCAACAGCCAATGCAGCAGCGGACCTTCGACCCAGGTATGCGACGGGATCAAGTTGGTGCCGCGCATCTTGCTGCGGAAGAATGGCGGCAGATAGCCACCCAGGTGCCCGGGGATGTGCATGGCCTGCCCGCCTGTCCTTGTCGCATCTGACGAAGAATTGATCGTGTCGACATCCGCCAGGTGTCGTGCCGCTTGCCTCGCCCAGACCGCCCAACCCGCATCGCCGCCACGCAGGAATTCGCTATAGCCGCAATAAGCCGAGTCGTATTCGTTGTTGCCCCAGGACCAGCCGCTTTCGCCATACCAGTCGCCGAAATTGAGCTGTCCATAAGCGCGGTGCCCTTCGCGGTCGTCAACGAAGGACTGCAGGGCGCGGTCAGTCAGCGATTCATAGCTGGGCAAAGGCGAATCGTGCCGAGCGCCGATGGGAGACAAGGCGCGCGTGCTGTTGAGATAGTCGATTGTCGGGACTGCCAGCGGCGGCGCTTCCAGCCAGTCGAAACCGCGCGTGTCATCCCCAAAGTCGAGCAGGATATCGTTGGTCAATGCCAGGCCCGCTTTGAGTTTGTAGCCGACTTCGTCGAGCCAGAAATACAGCCTGTGCGAGGCGTCATCATCGCCAGGCAATTCGCGTCCAGCGCGTTCGGGGAATAGGCCAATGTCGATGCCCTGCGCGTCGACCGTGAGGGCTTTGGGATAAGTCTGCCAGAAATGCGAAATGCCAATGCCCAGCGAGCCGGATTCGCCTTCCACTCGCACATGCCCAGCAGCGCGCCCGTCACAGACTTCTCCACAGATTTCGTGCCACTGGTCGTGATCATGGCGCAGTTGCCAGTCGTCATCGAGAGACCACTTCTGCCCTGCCTGCCCCACGCGCTGCCCAGCGAATGGAATGCGCAGGCTGAATTCTCGCAGCGACAGCATCGTGTCGGCTTCATTCGGGGCGGCGGCTTGCTCTGGCGCAAGCACTTCCAGCCGATGCGTCAGACAAAGGAAGCGCTGCCCGGCATAAAATCGCAGCCACAACTTGCTGCGCAACTGCGTGACTCCGCGCGCGTCCTGATGCTCGACAACGAAGGTCGCGTTGTCCTCATCGCGCTGGATCTGCTGTGGCGCGCTGGATCGCAGCATCGTGCCATCACCCAGCGCCGCGCAGAATCGCCAATCAGGAAGGCGCAAATCGTCCAAACTGAGTCCATGGCAGCTGGAACCTTCTTCTGCACGCCACTCGCTGTTCACATGCAGAGCTGCATCTGAACCATCAGCTGGCAGACGCGTTTCGATCAACGCCCACTGCACCGAGCCATCGTCCCAGCGACTCTGGATGCGCGCGCTGGCTGCACTATTCTCGTCCCCGGCGCGCAAGAGGCAGTCGTCCAGCTGTGTCGCAGAGCCGCGAGCAAATGGCAGCCCGAATAGCAGCGGGGCGCCAGACAAGTCGGCAGCGGCTGGACTGAAGATCTCCAGCGGCACGACGATTTGCCGCGTCGGCTGCTGCGCTGGCATCGTTGCGAATTGCTGCGATGCAGTCGCCGTATCGCCAGACTGGTCTCGTGCGCTGATATGGGCGATGTACTGCTGGTCGGGCAACAAGCCTGAGAATGCCAGCCGATGCAGTCTGCCCGCTCGCCCGCTCGTCACGCCGATTTCTTCGCCAGAGGCATCCACCAGACGCGCCTCGACCGGGACGGCATGGTCTGTCGTGAAATGCAATTCGACATCGAAGCAACCAGCGTCAGTCCTTCGAAGTCGATGATGCAGCTGGTCAATGCGCGGCACATAGCGGCTGGGCTGTGGACGTTCATGCAGCAGCACAAAGCTCTCGATGCGGTAGCTGCCGCTGCCCACCGCGCTCACCTGCAAGACTTCCATTTCGCCGATGAATTCGACCACCTGGTCAGCCACGATCAGGTGAAGGCGGTTGTCTTGACGCCGCGGCTCGATGCGCCCGATTTCCTTATCGCCCAGCTTCAATTCCAGCGGATGCTCTTCGCCCGCCGCCAGGTAGATGACGATGCCGATATAGCGCGGCCCCGTGTGGTCAGCTTGGTGCTCGATCGTCTGCCAGAAGCGATGCCGCAGCCGAGAGACGATCCCTGCCTGCGCCACAGGCCCCGGACGCACGATGCTCGGCACAGGATAGGCGCTCAAGCCCAGATCGGGCGTGAATGTATCCAGCTTTTCGCTGTCGATGGCGCGCCAGCTATAATTGCGCGGGTCATCCAGCAGCGCCTGGATGCGCGCCGGCTCTTTGATATCAATTTGTGGCAGCAAGTTCATTTATCAGTCCTGTTCACAATTTTGCGAATATAACGCTGATAATAGGGCAGCATAAAAGGTTTGCGCCGCCCTTTGAAATGCAGCACAGCCGCGTCTGGATAATGGCCGACCATCTCGGCGGCTCGCAGGGTGGAAAAGTTGTAGCGCGCGCAGGGCAAAAAGCGCAGAGCCAAGCCGCCCAGACGCCAGCCAAAGGAGTCGTCCCGCGCAAAGTCGACTTCGGCGAAGATCTCGCGCAGGGCATCCTGGTCGCCGCCCCAAACGCCGCTCTGCTCGTCCGCCAGCTGGAAGCGCCGCAGCCACATAGCATGAAAAGCCGCCGCATCCGCCAGCTGCCCGCCATGCGCGAAGTTGATGCCGGCGTTGATTGGCCACTTGCGTTCGTCTCGATACGTCAGCGCCACGGCAAACTCGTCCGCGAAGACATGCGCCAGGTCGCCGTTGATCAAGATGTCGTTGTCCAGAAAAATCACATGCCCGCTCGCTTCTCGCAGATAAGCCAGCCAGGCACGGGCGCGAGAGAGCATGGGCGCGCTTGCATCCAGCGGTAGCCGCAGGATCTCGGCCTTGGTCTGTGGCGGAAAAAGCGTGTGCTGGTCGCTGAGGATGACCTGATGGCAGCCGGGATGAAAATGCCGCGCAGAAGCGAACATGGTCTGGATGAAGCGCTGCGGTTCGGTAACGGTGATAGTCGATGTCGTCTGATGGATGCGGTCCATAGTCGCCGCGCTGACATCCATATAAAAGGCGGCGAAAGTAATTCGCTCAGTCAAAGAGCCGCTCCAGTTCGGGCAGCAAATCGGCTTTGCGCTCCATGCCGATGCCGGGCGTCTGCGGCGGCTGGATGCGCCCGTCCTGCACCGGGATGTCATCGCCGAAGCCGCCAAATGGCTGGAAGACATGCGGATAAGACTCGTTGCCATACAAGCCCAGCCCAGCCGCGATGTGCAGCGCGAACTGGTGCCCGCCATGCGGGATGCAGCGCCGCGCCGACCAGCCATGCGCCGCCAGCATATCCAAGGTGCGCAGGTATTCGACCAAGCCATAACTCAGCGCGGGGTCCATCTGCAAAAAGTCGCGTTGGGGACGCAGGCCGCCATAACGGACGAGGTTTTGCGCGTCTATGGTCGAAAACAGATTTTCACCTGTGGCCAGCGGCAAACTGGTTACGCTGGCCAGCGCGGCATTCAAGCGATAATCCAGCGGATCGCCCGGCTCTTCGTACCAAAACAAGTCGTAGGCTTCCAGGGCCTCGGCATAATCCAAAGCCTGCTTGAGGTCGAAGCGCCCATTGGCATCGACAGCCAGCGCGGCATTTTCACCGAGGACATCCAGCGCGGCTTCGATGCGGCGGCGGTCTTCGTCCAGCGATGCGCCACCGATTTTGATCTTGACCGTGTTGTAACCCATGTCGAGGTAGGTTTTGAGTTCATTTTGCAGCGCACCCAGGTCTTTGCCAGGGTAGTAATATCCGCCAGCCGCATACACAAAGACATCTTCATCGACCGCCCCGCCCCGATAGCGCTCGCCCAGCAGTTGATATAGCGGCAACCCTTCGATCTTGGCGACCAGATCCCAAAGCGCCATATCCAGCACGCCCACCGCCACCGAACGTTCGCCATGCCCACCCGGCTTCTCGTTGGCCATCATGATGTCCCAGGCTTTCGCCGGGTCGAAGTTCTCCCCAGCATCCGTCAACAGCGCATCTGGCGGCGCATCGAGCAAGCGCGGGATAAACCGGTCGCGCAATAGACCACTCTGGGAATAGCGCCCGTTGGAATTGAATCCATAGCCGGTGAGCGGTTTTCCAGCGCGTTTGATGTCGCTGCGAATGCCCACCACCGAGACCGTCATCTGCGAAAAGTCGATGAAGGCATTGCGGATGTCGGATTTGATGGGGACAACCCGTTCGGCGATGCCAGTGATTTTCATGTGGCGCGTCTCCTGCCGAAGCTGTCTGGCGCAAGGGCTTGATCAATGGGCACAGCCGGCACAGAACGCCAGGCTTCGCGGCGATTGTGCACGGGAAGGTCGTCTCCGCGCAAGCCACTGTGGCTTGGCTTTTCATACCTTGCAAAAAACGCCTCCAGTTGGCGCGTCAGCCGCTTGACGATTGGCTGTTGGGCCCGCTCCTCGTACAGATTAACCGTCTCGCGGGGGTCGCTGAGCATATCGTGCAGCAGATTCTCGCCGCCGGCATACCGTTTCACCAGTTTGTAATGCCGATCGCGGATGACGCGCGTCGTGCCATATTCTCCGAAATAGCAGTCAGGCCAGTCTGCGCCTTCTCCCTGCAAAAGCGAGCGAAAACTTCGACCAGGATAGTCGCTGCTGTCCTCTGGCCGCGCGCCCGCAAAGTCGAGCAGGGTCATGAACAGGTCACAGTGCGTTAGGAATTCATCGCGCCGCGCTCCTGCGGGGATAACTCTCGGCAGCTTGCAGATCAGCGGCACGCGGATGGACTCGTCCAGCATATTCAACGGCTGGCTGCCATTGCCCTTGCCCCAGATGCCATGATGCCCCAGGTTCAGGCCGTGGTCCGATGTGTAGACGACCAGCGTGTTGTCGCTTGCCTCCTGCGCATCCAGCTCGTCCAGCAAGGCGCCTACGCCCTCGTCGATCATGCTGACAGCGGCATAATACTGCGCGCGCGCTTCATGCGCATCGGCGGGCGGGCTGGGACGATCGCCAAATATGCCAAAAGGGTATGGCAGGTCATGGGGAATATCGCGAAAGTCGGCGTGGCGATAATGCGCGACCAGTCGTTCGGCGCGGTCTATCCAGGGGTTATGCGTTGTGGCATAGCCGACAAACAGAAAGAAGGGCTTGCCTGTGTCGCGATTGCGCAGAAAGTCGAGCGCAGCTTCGTTGATGATGCGCGTGTCTTGCCCGCGGCGGCTGCGCATCAAGCCCTGGTCGCTGTACAGGTTGCTGCGGCCAAAGTTCTTGGGAGTCCGTCGCCAGGCGCTGTACCAATAGTCAAAGCCGCTTTTGGGCGACTCGCCCGCGCCGCAATGCCACTTGCCACACAGCGCCGTGCTGTAGCCAGCAGCTTGCAGACGCTCTGCCAGCGTGGGGATGTCCGCCAGCCAGTCGGTAGCTTGCACAGCCGCGTCATCTTCGGCGAGGTGATCGTGCACGCCATGCTGCGAGGGATAGAGCCCCGTCCAGAATGAAGCCCGGGCCGGCGAGCACACCGGGCAAGGCGTGAAAGCCTTGTTCATCTGCGCGCCCGTTTCCGCCAGGTAATCCAGCGCCGGCGCGATGATCTCGCTGTTGCCATAGCTGGGCAAAGCCCACTGGGCGTGGTCGTCGCTGAAAAAGACGACAATATTGGGCGACATGCGGCGCTCAGGATTCGCGGACAAAGCTGATGCCGGCGAAGGGATTTTCGCGCGCGATATAGTCGTCCAGTTCGCTTGTGTCGCGCTGGAAGAAAATCTGGGCGGCGGGGGCGCGGCTATATGGATTCAAAGACAATCCACGCAGCGACAGAATATGTTTGGCGCTGGCAGGGAAGCCCTGCGCGACCATCACATCGTAAAAAGACAGCAGCGCCTCTTGCGCCGCAACCCGCACTTCTGCTGGCAGCGACAAATCGCAGACCTGGGCGCAGAGCTCGGGCGCGACAATGGGCATCCAGCCACAGAATCCACAGCCACCGGCCTCCATGGAAGCTGGCAGCATGCGCAGATTGGCTTGATAGATCTTGAGGGGGCTGCCGGCGCTGGCAGCAATCTTGGCGCGGAATGACTCCAACTGGCGGCTGGTCTCTTTCATGAAGAAGAATCGTCCGCTCGCTGCGACTTCGCCCACTTCCGCTGGTGTCAGGAGTCGGTGCTCTGGCTCGGGCAGTTCATAGATGCCCAGCCGGACATGCGCGGGCAGCAGTCGCGCGATTTCCTGCAGTTGAGCGCCCAGGTTGTCTGCGCTGGGCAGCAGTGACAGCGCCACCACCACAACATCCGTGCCTTGCTCGAAGATGCGCTGCAGGCTGCGCGCTTGCTGGTCGAGTGTCGCGCCGAAGTTGCCGACTGTCGCCAGGCGCATCGTTCCGCGCGGCTGCTGCGCTACAAATTGCGCGACCTGGCGGCGTTCTTCATCATCCAGCAGCAGCATTTCACTGGCTTGCCCCAGCGCCAAAACGCCGGGCAAATCCAGCGCGGCATAGAATCCCAGCATTGCGCCGATTGCCGCCAGATCGAGGCGGTCGTCTTCGTCAAAGGCTGTCAGCAGGATGGGCATCGCGCCATCGCGCAGACACAACTCAGGCATAGTAGATCTCTCCCTCTTTGGGCAACGATGCCATCAGTTTACCCACGATAGGCCCGCGAACACAAAAGCCAATGTCGATGTAGCGATATTTGCATTTTCTGCGCGCGACTGAGTAAGATACTTTCGGCTACAATCTGCATCCATGCCACAGTTGCCGCGTGGCGAATCGTTCATAATCCTAATGGAGGATGGTATGACTCGCAAATTGCTTTGTACGTTTCTTGTATCGCTGCTCTTGCTGCTCGGCGCGACTGGGGCGCTGGCGCAAGACCAGGAATTGCGCATTGCCACGGGCTCGTCTGGCGTGGCGAACTTCAGCTTCCAGATTCTGTCGGCTGGCGGCGATCAGCAGAACTGGATCACTTTCCAGTCGGTGCCGCCGCTTTACTTTGATGTCGACTTCAACCTGAATACCGGTTACTTCGACAGCTGGACACAGAGCGAAGACAGCAAGAGCTGGACGTTTAATGTGGACCCGGCCGCGCGTTGGTCGGATGGCACTTCCATCACCGCGCAGCAAGTCGTTGACTCCTGGCAGGTGCAAGCTGCGCCGCTCAATAGCGTCGGGCGCATCCGCACATACCTCGGCAATGTAGTTGGCTTCACCGAAGCGCGCGAAATGGCGGCAGAAGATGCCATGACCGTCGAGGTCAGCGGCTTGTCTGCGCCAGATGACTCGACTGTCGCTGTCGAGCTGGTGCTGCCCGACCCGATCTTCTTCTGGCGCATCGCCACCGCGCACATGGCCATCGCCCGCGCCGAGGATGTGCTGGAGCACGGCTTCAACGAATTCTGGAAGCCCGAGAACAACCCGATCGTCAACGGTCCCTTCATCCTCACCAGCTTTGACGCCGACTTGAAGACAGCCGAGTTGACGCCCAACCCCGAGTGGTGGAAAGATGGCCCGCTGCTGGACAAGGTCTCTTTCATATTCGTCACTGACCAAACGCAGGTCGGCGCGATGGCGCTGAATGACCAGATAGACGCCAGCCTGGCTGCGGCGCCGTCTGTGCTGCGCCCACAATTGCCCGACTACTTCCGCCAGTTTGACGCCATCGGCTTCAACACCTTCTGGATGCAGCCGACTCGCGAGCCGACCAGCGACCCCCATGTGCGCGAAGCCTTGATCAAATCGGTCGACTGGAACGCCGTCTTCCAGGCCGCCTTCCCGATCGAAGGCAGCGGCGTCATGACTACGCAGACCTTGGACGACATCGTCACCTGCCAGAATCCTGACGCGACCGGCTATCCCTTCGATGTAGAAGCCGCGCAAGCCGCGCTGGCCGCATCGAGCTATGGCAGCGCCGAGAACTTGCCGAAACTGCGCGTAACCCCGCGCGGCAGCAACGAGTTCAACAACCGCGCGCTGACAGCCGTCATCGAATTCTGGCGTCAGAATCTGGGCATCGAAAATGTTGAGTTCCAGCAGGATCCCAACAGCTTCGGCGATGATTACGACAAGATCAACCTGAGCCGCGACGATGTGGTCATCCGCTTCCCCGATGCCGCGACCTATATGTGGGCGGCCGGACATTCGGCCGGTCCCGTACCTGGCAGCTCTATGCTGGCTGGCTATCACAACGAAGCGCTGGAGGCAGCCGTCGATGAAGCGCTGACGCTGGCGCCCGATGACCCGCGGCGCTGTGAACTGGCGCTCGAGGCGCAGATGCACTACGAGAACGACTATGTCATCATGCACTTCGGCAAGCCGCTGCGCACCGCCAATGCCCGCGAGCATGTCAAGGAATATTACAGCGGCCCGGATGTGAGCGTCATCGAACCGTGGAAGATCTACATCGAACGGATGTAGTTCGCTTTTCTCGCAAGGTTGTAGGGGCGACTCACAGAGTCGTCCCTGCACGCATCAGCCGCAGTACGCGCGGGGGCTGAAGGACACAAGGATTGCACCATGGCAACTTTCTTGCTGTTGCGCTTGCTGCGCTGGTCGGTTGGGCTGTTGCTCATCCTCTTCATCACCTATGCCATGATGTATTATGGCGCGGGCGACCCCATCCGCATGATGTTCATCCAGGGCGAAGACTTCGACACCGAAGACGAAGTGGTCATGCTGGCGTTGCGCAAAAAGTATGGCTTGGACGAACCCTTCCTGGTGCAGTTCGGCAATTACATGAACAACTTGTTTCAAGGCGATTGGGGGCGTTCGATCCGCCTGGAAGTCGACCGTCCCGTGCTCGATATCGTGCGCTTTCGCCTGCCCATCTCAATGCAGCTTGGCTTCGCCGCGACCCTCATCGGCGCAGTGTCTGGCATCGCCTTGGGCGTATGGTCAGCGCTGTATCACAATCGTCTGCTCGACCGCTTGATCGTCAGCAGCGTGCTATTTATCAATGGCATACCGATTTTTGTCACTTTGCCTATGCTGCAGCTTCTGCTCGTCTTGCAGCTTAAGCTGATTGATGTGCCCTATGGCTGGAACGGGCTCTTTCACATTGACGCGGCGTTGCCTGTGGCGGTGATCTCCATTGGCGTGCTTCCCATCATTGTGCGCCAGACGCGTTCGGCCATGCTCGAGGTGCAAAGCCAGCAATATGTAACCACTGCCCGCGCCAAGGGCGTGCCAGAGAACGCCATCATCTTGCGGCACATGCTGCGCCCAGTTTTGACGCCGGTGGTAACCACGCTGGGTCTCATCATGATCGGGCTGATCAATGGTTCTTTGTTTGTTGAATACATCCTGAATATCCCCGGCTTTGGCTTGCTGACGATCGAGGGCATCAAAAAGGTCGATTATCCGATCATCATGGCGGTGGCGGTGGTCGGCACGTTGATCATTTTTGTGAGCAACTTCATGGTCGATATCATCTATCCCATATTGGATCCACGGGTGCGAGCGCAATGAGCGAAAGCCTGCCGGGCAGCAAAATCTCGCGCGTCGTTGACGACGGCAGCATCCAAAGCGGTGAGCAGCGCAGCTTGTGGCAAGACGCCTCGCGCCGCTTCCGCAAAAATCGGTTGGCTGTCTGCGGCTTGCTGGTCGTGCTTTTCTTCTTGGTAACGGCGGTTTTTGGTCCGCATGTCTCGCCATACGACTTCCTCGAACAGAATATCGCGCGCGCCTTTCAAGGACCATCGGAAGAACATTTTCTGGGCACAGACGACCTGGGGCGAGATGTCTTCAGCCGTATGCTGCATGGCGCGCGCACAGCCGCTTTGGTCGCCTTTTTCACCACAGCCATCAGCCTGTTGATCGGCGTGCTGGTCGGCACCTGGTCAGGCATCCGCGGCGGCCGCACCGACGAATTCTTGATGTGGATCAGCGATTTGATCCAAGCCATGCCTGGCCTGCTGCTGGTCATCCTCATCAACACCACCTTGCGCCGGCCCATCATCAACGCCTTTGACGATCTCTATATGCAGACGCGCGACCCCTTCTTTTTGAATACATTGTGGCTGGATTATGTGCTGGTCTTCAGCGCGCTGGCATTGATCGGCTGGCCCGGGCTGGCGCGCCTCGTCCGCGGGCAGGTGTTGAGCATCAACGAAGAAGATTATGTGCTGGCGGCGCGGGCGATCGGCGCATCGGAAGTGCATATCATGCTGCGTCATGTCATCCCCAATGCGCTCGGTCCACTGGTGGTCGCGGTGACAGCCAGCATGGGCGGCGCAGTTACGCTCGAGGCTGGCTTGAGCTTCCTGGGCATCGGCATACAACCGCCCAATGCCAGCTGGGGCTCCATGCTGGAAGAAGGCAGACGTTACTGGCAGATCTTCCCGCATTTGATGCTGATACCGGCGGTCACCATCGGCGTGATCCAGGTGTCATTTGTCTTCCTGGGCGATGGTTTGAACGATGCCCTCGACCCGCGCCGCAATACCTGAGCAGGCGAAGATGAGAATCACAGATATCCAGCTGCGCCAATACCGCTGGCAGCGCGAAACGCCAATCCGCAATGGCATGCACAGCTATGCAAGCAGCGGGCTGAGCCTGCTGCAAATAGATACCGACGCGGGCTTAACAGGCATCGGCTGGGCGGGCCTGCCACAGACGCAGGGCATGGCAAAGGTGGGGCAGGGACTGCTCGAGCACTTCAAGCCCCTGCTGATCGGCGCAGACCCATTCAATTATCGGCGCATCTGGGAGTCGCTTTGGGTGCCCAAGCTCGTGGGCAGGCGCGGCCTCAGCACGCGTTTCATCAGTGGCATTGATATCGCGATTTGGGATTTGCTGGGCAAGGCGACCGGCAAATCGGTGCACAAGCTGCTGGGCGCGGCAAGAGACCGCGTGCCGGCCTACATCGCTGGCGGCTATTATGAAGATGGCAAGGGCTTGCGAGATCTGGCTGCGGAGATGGAGGAAAACCTCGCTCTCGGCGCAAGAGCGGTCAAAATGAAGATAGGCGGCGCGTCCATCGCCGAGGATGTTGAACGAGTCCGCGTCGTGCGCGGGGCGATCGGCGCTGGTATCAAGCTGATGGTCGATGCCAACTGCGCCTACAGCCGGCGAGAAGCCATCAACATCGCGCGGAAAATCGAGCCATACGATATTTTCTGGTTTGAAGAGCCGCTGCCCGCCGATGATTATCGAGGCCATGGCAAGCTGGCCGACGCCACCTCGATCCCCATAGCCACCGGCGAAAACGAATATACGCGCTATGGCTTCCGCGATCTGATCGCCAACGATGCCGCAGCCATCTACAACGCCGATGCGCAAGTCCTGGGTGGCATCACCGAGTTCATGAATGTCGCCGCTTTGGCTTCCGCGCACGAGCTGCATATCGCGCCGCACGGAGACCAGGAGATCCATGCGCACCTGGTCGGGGCGATTCCCAATGGGCTCATCGTCGAATTCTATCGCGAGACGGTCGACGCCAACCGCGGGCACATCTTCAACGAGAGGCTGCAATTGGACCAAGACGGCTGCCTGACGATTCCCGACCGACCGGGCTTGGGCGCAACCCCAAATTTCGACTTTTTGGAACGATTTCGAGTGAACTAAAGACAACCATTCAACGAGAGGAAGCGATTCATGTTCAACAAACCCTGGACGGGCGTGCTGCCAGCCACGCTCTGCCCTTTCAACAGCGACGACTCCCTGGACGAAGGCGGCTTGCGCGAGTATGTGCGCTATCTGGCTTCGGTGGACGGCGTGACGGGCTTGGTCTGCAACGGACATACCGGCGAGGTCATGTCGCTGCGCAATCACGAACGCGCCCGTGTAACCCAGATCATCGCCGAAGAAGTAGGCGACCGTGTAAAAGTCGTGTCCGGCGTCTGTGCCGAGGGCAGCGATGAAGCCATTGCCCAGTCGCTGGCTGCAAAAGATGCCGGCGCAGATGCTATCTTGCTGATGCCGCCGCATCACTGGCTGCGCTTCGGACGCACCAGCGAAACCGCCGTCGGTTACTTCCAGGATGTGGCAGAAGGGGCAGATATCGACATCATCGTGCATCAGTATCCCGCCTGGACCAAAGCCGGCTACAGCCTGGCCGAGATGCTGGACATGACAAAGATCGAGCGCGTCGTCAGCATAAAAATGGGCACGCGCGAGATGTCCCGCTGGGCTTATGACTACCGCAATCTCAAGCAAGCTGCGCCCGAAGTCAGCATCATCAGTTGCCAGGACGAATACTTGCTGGTTACCCTGCTGGATGGAGCGGATGGAGCGCTGGTCGGTTTTGCCGGCTTCGTGCCCGAGTTGATCACCGCATTGGTGCGCGCGGCGCTGTCTGGCGACCTAGAGCAAGCCAATTACTTGCAAGACAAAGTGCGCCCGCTTTCACAAATCGTCTACCGTTTCGGCGAGCCTTCCAGCGATGCGCACCAGCGGATGAAATGCGCCATGACATTGCTGGGCAAGTTCCCGTCCATGCACATGCGCCGTCCGCTGCGTCCACTGCCACCCGAAGAAGTCGCGCGAATCGCCGACGAGCTGGAAGCGGCCGGCTTTGAAGTGGTGGCGAAGGCGGTCGCCTAGATGGCGCGAGGCAGCACTAGCCTGTCCGAGACGCGCAGTTTCAGCGATGAAGGCACGGGCGCGCGAATCCGCCAGGTAACCGACCAGCCCAGCATCCATCATCATCCCTTCTTCTTCGTGCCCGCCTATGATGACGCCATGGCGCGGCTGATTTTCGTCAGCCACCGCAGCGGACGGCCGGAAATCTTTGCCGAAGACCGTACCACCGGCAAACTCGTGCAGCTGACCGAACGCGCCGGGCTGGCTGAATATTCTGTATATCCTTCACACGATGGGCGCTGGGTCTATTACACAGCCGGGACGGGCGGCTACCGCGTCTGCACAGAAACACTGCGCGAAGAGCAACTGCTGGATTTTGGGGATGTGCGTCTGCGCGAGGATGGCATGGTCGCCGATGCCATGGGCACCACCGCGCTCAGCTTTGATGACCGCTATTGGGCGCTGCGTTTCAGTCAAGATGGACGCGCCAACCTGGTCATCATCGACACCAGCAGCGGGGCTTGCGATGTCATCCTGGAGCGCGACGCGATCGCTCATTTGATGTTCTGCCCCGATGACAGCGACCTGCTCTATTACGCCGGCCCCTTGACCGACCGCGTCTGGGTCATCGGGCGCGATGGCGGCGACAATCGGCGTCTGGTTCAGCGTCAGCCCGGCGAGTGGATTACGCATGAGGTGTGGATCCCCGGCACGCGCGAATTGGCTTTCGTCGACTGGAACAAAGGCATCCGCGCCATCCATGTCGATACGGGCGCAGAGCGGCGCGTCACCTCTTTCAACGCCTGGCATGCTGTCTGCAATCCCACCGGCACGTTGATGGTGGCCGATACCAACTTCCCCGATATCGGCATCCAGCTATTCAATGCGCGCGACGGCGTGGGCGCTCCCATGACGCTCTGTCACCCCGAAGCGACGAACGAAGGCGCGCACTGGGCGGGATCATTCCCTTATGAGAAGGGTCCAATAGCGGTCTATGCGCCCCAACACACACATCCGCACCCGTCGTTTTCGCCCGATAGCCAGCGCGTCGTCTTCACCAGCGACCGAACAGGCACAGCGCAAGTCTATGAAGTGGAAATCCCACCAGACACGATAGAAAGGCTCCAAGATGGGACTGACTGAACCGCTCTCCGTCGCCCTGATCGGCACGGGCAACCGCTCCAAGACAACGTATCGACCGCTTTTTGATTATCTGAAACCCTGGATAAAAATCTCCGCTGTCTGCGATCCCGTGCGCGAATCGGCTGATGCTTTCGCCGAGTCGCTTGGCGTGCCAGCTTTTTACGATCTGCATGAGTTGATCCGCGCGCGACCCATGGAAGCGGCCTTTGTGGTCAGCCCTATCCCCTCGCATCACAGCATCTGCTGCACATTGCTGGCGCATGGCGTGCATGTCAATGTCGAGACGAGCATGTGCAGCCTGCTGATTCAAGCGCAAGAGATGGTGGCGGCGGCGCGGCAAAACAAGTCCATCCTGCGCATCGCCGAAAACTTCTTCCGCTTCCCCTTCGACCGCATGATGAAATTGATCGCGGCGGACGGATTCATCGGCGAGGTCAAGCGCTTGACTTGCTGGCACGACCACACCGGCTTTCACAACAATTCCCGCTGGATACATTTTTTTGGCGCGCACCCGCATGAAGTGCAAGCCATCGCCCACGAAATGCCAACAGCCGGGCATTATCAGCTGGCGCATCGCTATCACGAGACAGAACGGTATCGGGCGCATTTCTTTTGGTTCCCCGATGATGCCCTGGCGATCGACCATGCCGGCAACATCAAGAGCATGCTGGGGCGGTATCCGCGGCCTGGCTATACCGAGCTGGCGGGGGCGCGCGGGGCGATCGTGCAGCAGGCGGCGGCTGGCTGGCATGGGCAAGGCGAAGTGCGCTATTGCACGGACGAGGCTTTGGGGACGGGCGGGCGCCACGACTTGAGCTATCCGATCGTGCATGTTGGCGATGGTCGCGACTGGCTGTCTTCGCATGTCGATCTGCCGGGCAGGCGCATCGAGCATGTGAATCCATATCGGCTGGGCGCGAGCGCATACCACCGCCGCAATTATTACAGCGCCGCTGTCATTGGGCACATCGTCGACTTCGCCGAGTCCGTGCGTGGCTTGCGCAAAAGCGAATATACAGACGAAGATGCGCTGATGGCGATGATGATGGAAGTCGCCACGCGCGAATCGGCGCTGCAGAAAGGCACACGGCTGCAACTGCCCTTGATTGGCGAGCTGGAATCGGAGGTGGCGCTGCGGGCAAGCCTGCGCGAACAATATGGCGTCGACCCGCTGGATATCGAGGGCATGCTGGCGATCAGCTATCCGCGACCGTAGCACAATTTCCTGGAAGTACAGAGAGCCGCGTAAAAACAGACGGATGATTTGCATTGCGCGCAAGCGTGTTACATTATCATCAGATTAGCGAAATTGATTTCGTCAGTGCGAAAGTGCCATGCCCATCACCATTGAAGACCTCGCCAGCAAGCTCGGCGTCTCGCCAGCGCTGGTGGCGGCCATCTGCTAGAATTGCTGACGCGCCTGGATGAAACGGGTTAAACGTCGAAGAGATTTCGGCTACTGCACAACCGCAAGTATCTTAATGTGACGCAATAACAGTTGCAACCGTGTCAAATATTTCTACTAATCAAACGCAAAGGATGCTGTCATATGCCGTATGAGATGCATAGTGTGGTTCAGAAGGCATACTTGGAAGTTCACGAGTGGTTGAAGAATGAAAAGCTACGTACTCACGGTTACATGGATGTATTTAAGCCGTGCCCTGATAAAGTAGATATGGTACATGTCGCGGCTCAGTTTGCATCGTATTTTGCAACACATCACTTCAAGAACAAGTTCGCGTTTGAACAGATTGTTGCCTCTGACTCAATTGTCGACCAACTCAGACGCAACCCAAAGATAGTCGCCATCGACATTGGGTGTGGAGGTGGAGCAGCCTCAGCCGCTCTTGTTGCTTTGATCTTGGAACTTCAAGCGAATGGGCGTCTACAGCAAGACATAAACCTCACTTGTATCGGTGTCGATCCTGCTATCAACGTGCTGGGTGTCTACAATATGCTTATGAATCAAGTAATGAATAATCTACCGGCGTCTTCGATCACTCTTACACTGCGGATTGTTGACAAACCTGTATCGGAGTCGGTGACAGATCTGGACCAGCATATGAGGAACCTACTTGGAAAATGGCGACAACCTGCCCTAACTCATGTTTTCTTGATGCAATCAAATATCGTTTCCCCACTTGACCGGCTCTATGTGGACCAGCAAAAGCGCCATAAGCGATTAACATTTCTTGATGTGCCTACCGAAGCCTATCTTGCTGATTCAAAGTTTGGATCGCGCGAGTCACGCTCGTATCGTCAACTTTTCGGACAGTTGCCTATCGATTACTTGTACGCCGTTACAGTAGGTACTAATGAACCTAAGTGGGACGACTGTGTATCTCAGATGGGCTCTTCTATCGAAATCGCATTCAAAGGGCACTCGTTAACGCAAATGGCCGACAGCACTCATAACGTTTCATTTCACAACCCTGAAGGCAGCTACTGGTGGAATAAGAATCCTAGATGCCGTAAGGCAGTGCCTATTTCTTTCCCGGTGGACGTGAAAATGATACAAAATACGGGACTGGGTGGAGACTTGGATTGGCATTGTATTATTGACATCGACAACCTGCGTCTGGCTTGGGCGCGTGTTCGTTCGATACGTATTAGAGAAGCCATAAGTGATCAGATTGAAATACGTCTATTTGAGAGACATTTAGAAGACAACCTTAAGCGACTTCAGTTACAGTTGAAATCATATGACAAATGTGTGGCCATGACTGACGACCGCTTATCATATGAGTTTCCAAAGAGAGAAGATAGCGGAAGACCATATGTACTTCCTCGTCTGGAGGAAGACATAGTGTCTGTGGCAGTTGTGCAAGTACTCGGGCGACTGGCATTTGGGCTTCAAAACACGAGCTTTGCTTATCGGCCGCACGACAACTTTCCGCGTTCAACTGAACATCTCTATCGCTCCTGGTTTGATGCTTACCGTCGCTTTAAGGACGAGGTGTCGATAGGCGTAAGTCTAGAGACCAACTGCAAGGTTCTGGTAACCGATATCGAGAGTTACTTCACAAGCATCAAACAGCGGCGACTTGTAGATACTGTAGTGCAAGAGCTAAGGACGCAAAGTTCAAGGGTAAAGTGGTTGCTAGAGAGGCTGTTTCTGGTCGACTTAGACGGTCACGCGTGTGGGCGCGGTCTGGCTCAAGGTGCCGCGGGTTCAGGGTTCTACGCAAATGCCTTTCTTGCCCCATTGGACAGCAAGTTCGGATTTAGTAGTGTCCACTACTACCGATACATGGATGATATATGTTTGGTTATACCGAAAGGCGTTGACTTACAGGGCGAAAAGTCGCAATTGGATAAAAGCCTAAATGTGCTCGGTCTCGAGCGAAACTATGATAAGACTACACCGTTCGATCATTCCAAGAGTTTTCGGGACTACTGGGATTCTAACTTCCAACTTGACGATATTTCAGCGAGGTTTACAAAACTGACAAACTGCCTTTGGTACGCAAATTGCGATTACAGAACAGAGGCAATGCAAAGCTCAAACTGGTGGGATGTAATCGACTTGTATCGTAAGCATTTGCGCTCGATCGACATTTACGTGGAGGCAGATCGGCTTAGCAGGAAGTTACATCAATACTTGAGCAGGCGCAAACGGAGAAATGACCAGAGAAGCGGACTCGTTGAGAAACTGGAGCTTCCGGCGATGAACTCGACTGAATGGGCGCGGCAATTCTTGAATGACAACAAAGGTTGGGACGCAAAGAGGGTCTGCGTAAAAGCTGAACTGGACTCCAAGCTCCGGTCAGCCTATGACGAGTTGCTACGCGTGGGAAGTGAAAATGTGGCACATGAAAAACGGAGAAGGGAGCTAACATCGGTTGTAGTTTTCTGTGCTAATCGCTTACCCAGACTAGGAATAGCGGGGGCAGAAGACATACTGACCAAGATTCTCCGTGATCGACCAACGACTATCAGTCAACCGGGATATATTCTGCGGAGCTTGGCTGACCAAGGATTCTCGGATAAGGTGCTCGACCTCATGAAGCACTACGCTGATTCAGATTTTCCGGCGGCACCGTATTATTTGGCCCTGGCAATCGAGGCTGTTTGTCACTTAGCGGTCATAGAAAATGATGCTGCTCGCTGGATTATGAGTTTAGCTGTGGATACGACACAACATGCGATTGTAAGATTGAAGGCTACCGAAACTCTAGCGAGATCTCCTCTAGATATACGCATGATTCCTACAGAGAAAATTCTGAAAGTTGTCAAAGATGAGACATCTACGCGCTTAGTCAAGAACTACTTGCTGTTGCTGGCAAAGGGCGGTTGTGACGTGGGCGATATCATTGATCGAAGTGACTACCTAATTCAAACTGTACGTCAGGTCGGAGAATCGGGCAGAATTACGGAATTGTTCAAATGTATAGAACCTGACATTATCAGAAAACGTTATTACGGTTGGGAGTACGCAGACGACTCAACTGAGTATTCCGTAAGCGGCTACTACTGAGTTTTGCCGCATTATACCAATATCATCACATGCACTTCGCGCGGACCATGCGCGCCTTTGACCAGTTGATGCGCGCGACCTGCTGACGACCAACTGGGTGCATATTGATATAGTCGATGCAAATGGGCGTGGACATCTTCGACCGTTATCGGCAGTATCGGCGGGAGAAGAAATGCAGGAGTGTGTGACGATGGCAGATGATCCGAACAATGCGGCAGACCCGCGCGGACAGGCCTCCGAGCCCTCCGCCATCGCCCACGGCGCGAACATCATGCCCAGGGACTATGCCATTTCGTTGGCGGCAAAGGGCGGCGGCGATACGCTGCTGCGCAATCCTGGCACACAGCGCCAGCAGCCCATGCGCGGCTTCGAAGCCACCTATGTGGATATCATCGACTACATCGTGCGCATCACCCACCGCATCTGGGAAGAAAAAGACATCGGTTATATCTACGATACGTACCGCCACAACTCGCGTGTCTATGACGACTTTGGCCTGCAATATGGCAGCGAAAAAATCGTGGCCGATACCATGCATACGATCAACGCCTTCCCGGATATACGCCTCTTCGCCGACGAGATCATCTGGGCTGGCGATGAAAATGTCGGCTTTCACACCTCGCACCGCACGTTGATCAAAGGGAACAACACCGGTTACAGCCGTTTCGGCCCGCCGACCGGCAGGCAAGTCGAGCTATGGTGCATCGCCAACTGCGTCTCAATGGAAAATGAAATCTTCGCCGAATGGGTGATCTACGACACCGCCAACCTGGTCTATCAGCTGGGATTTGACCTGCGCGAGATGGCGCGAAAGCTAGGCAATCTGCAAGCGCAGGACGGCATGGATGATCCGCGCTTCGGCGAGCCAGAGCGACTGGGCGGGCAGAACAAACCGCGCTACCTCGATGCCCCCGCCGGCGGCTTTGATGTCGAAGAATTCCTGAGGCGCAGCTTTCACAATATCTGGAATCGACGCAGCTTGCGCGAAGTGCGTTGTGCCTACGACCAAAGCTTGCTCTTCCGCGGGTCGACAGGGCGCGTACTCTATGGGCGCGGCGAATACCAGGCATTCCTGCTGAGCATGCTGGCCATGTTCCCCGATGCCATGCTGCAGATTGATGACATCTACTGGATGGGCAACGATGACGATGGCTACAAGGCGTCGGTACGTTGGAGCATGCAGGGCACGCACCGCGGCAATGGCATCTATGGCGCGCCCAGCGGCAAACGCGTGAGCATGTGGGGTATCACCCAGCAAGAAATCTACCAGGGGCGTGTGCACAAAGAGTGGATGCTCTTCAACGAATTCGCCGTGATGCAGCAGATTTATCGGGATTGAGCGCCGCCAGGGGCTTTCCGCAGTCGCTCCGCCTCCAGCTCGACCACTGCCGCGCCATCCACGCCCACGCAGACATTCACCAGCGGGCGGTCTTCCCAGGCTGGCAAGATGCGTCCGCCTGTCGCCGGCAGGGTCTTGCCACGCCCGATGCCCGCGGTCTCCACGCGCATCCGCCAGCGCTGCGTTTGAAACAGCTCGGGCTGCAGCAGATAGGCGATTGCGCTCGAGTCGTGCACGAAGATGCCTTGCGCATCGTAATTGGCTTCGAAGTAGCGCCGATAATGCGGCAGAATGCGCGTGATGTGATCGGACATGGGCTTGCCGTGCGTCGAGTATTCAGCGATATCGGCGGGAGTCATGTGCACGAGCAGGGTTACATCCAAGCCAACCATGGTAACTTGCCAATCTGCGCCAAAGACCAGGTCGGCGGCTTCGGGATCGTTGCGGATATTGGCTTCTGCGGCCGGGCTGGCATTGCCGGGCACCAGGGCGTTGCCACCCATCAGCACAACTTCATCAACCCACTCGCAGATTCGCGGTTCCAGGCGCAGCGCCAGCGCGATATTGGTCAGCGGACCGATCGGCGCCAGCGTGATCTCGCCCGGCTGCGCTCGAAGCTGCTCAATGATGAATTGCGCCGCGGGGATAGCGAGTGGCTGCCGACCTGGATCGGGCAAGAAGAGTTCGCCTTGTCCGTCTTCGCCATGCACATAGGGCACAGGACCGTCAAAGGGACGGGTCAGCGGGTCGAGCGCGCCTTGGGCAACCGGGATATCGCTGCGGTCGGCGATGTCTAGCAGGCGCAGGGCATTGGTGGTGGCCAGCGGCGTGCGCACATTGCCAAAGATGCTCGTCAGTCCAATGACATCCAATTCCGGCGCAGCCAGCGCAAAAAATATCGCCATGCTGTCATCGACGCCCGGGTCGGTATCAATGATGATTTTGCGCGCCATAGCTAGCCTCCGATGATTTTGATTTGCACTTGACGGCTGCGCGGGCCATCAAATTCGCAAAAGAGCAAGCTCTGCGAGCCGCCCAGCTGCAGACGTCCAGCAGCGATGGGCAGCACGAGAGATTGCCCCACCAGCGCCGCCTTGATATGCCCGGCTGCATCGGCTGGCGTATCATATTGATGCGCAAAGTCCACCCGCGTCGGCACGATTCTGCGCAGCTCGGCGATGATATCGACTGGCGTGGCCGCGTCCAGCGCCGAGTTGATGGTGATGCCGGCCGTCGTATGCGGCACGATCAGCGCGCACAGGCCGCTTTCTATGCCACTGGCAGTCACGGCGGCTTGCGCCTGCGCTGTGAAATCGACCAGGGCATCTCCGGGCGGTGTTTCAAGGTCTATGATCGTCAGCATGTCAAGTCGATTCCCCTATTGTGAGCATCCAGCAGCGCTTGCAACTCAGCGCGCGACGGCACATTGCGTCCAGCGCCCGCTCGTCCCACACTGGCAGCGCCCATTGCGTTGGCGATTGTGCCACAATCCGCCAATGAATGCCCCTGCAATTCCGCCCAGATGAAGGCGGCGGCAAAGGCATCGCCCGCGCCAATCGTGTCGATCACTTCGACCGCAATGCTCGGGACATGCAGATCTGTCCCGCCCGAGAGTATGCGGCAGCCACGCTCGCCCAGCTTCAGCACGATGCTCAGCTGGGGATGACGCCGCTGCAGGTCGCGCAGATCATGAGCCACAAAGGCGATTTCGTCTTCGGTCAGCAGCAGGACATCGACCAGCCGCAGAACTTCATCGACTCGATCGCGTTGCAATCCGCCCAGAAAGGGACCGACATCAAAATAGATGCGGCGAGACTGCAGCGCCAGCCAAGCGAATGCCCCCTCCACCAGGCCGGCCAGCCGCTCTTCCAGCAATGTGTAGCCGGGAATGAAAATGGCGGCCGCATCAGTCAGTCGCTGTGCAGCCATATCGCTGAAATCAATGACGCCACCCTGTCCATAGCGCCCCAGAAAGACATGTCCGCCCTGCTGTCGGTCGCTCAGAGACAGTACCGTCGTAGTCGTGCTGTCGGGGAGCATCTGCAGCGCTACGATATCGACCCCCGCCTCCACCAGCAACTCAAACAAAAAGCGCCCAGGCAGATCATCGCCGACCGCGCCCAACGCCGCCACATCCAGCCCCATGCCCCGCGCCGCCAGGATTGTGGTGCAGGCGCCGCCCGCTTCGTAGCGCAACGAACGCGCTGTTTGATGCCCGCCCGCCCCCACAGGCAGCTGCACTTCCAGCAGCACATCCAGGACCAGATCGCCTATGGTCACCAGCGTGTTGCCTGGCGAAGAATATGACCTGGCCGCGTTCGCTTCCTTCATCCCCCTCGGCCCCTCCGAAGAGTCGAGGGGAAGCAAGTGCCGACCCCCTCGGTCTCTAATACAGAGTTTTGTAGGAGCGAGCCATTGGGTCGCCCTTATTGCCTCTGTGCCTCTGTGGCAAAAATCCCTTGTGTCTTGAAGGTTACGTTTCGCAATACGAACTTGGAATTGCTTCTGTGCTTATGCGATCACGCCTAGCAGGCCGTCGGCAATCGCACGGACATCATAGGCTTGGAAGACTTCGTCGGCATCCAGCACAGCCATATCGGCAGGGGGAATGGCTTCGATGCCAGCGAATGCGCCGGCTATGGCACAAGCGATCGCGCCAATGGTATCGGCATCGCCCGACAGGTTGGCTGCCAGAATCGCCGTCCGCTTGGGGTCGCCATCGGCCATCTGCAAGATGCCAAAAGCCGCGCCGACAGTCTCCGGCACATTCAGCGTCGCGCCCACTTCATCAAACAAGCGGCGCAGACGAGTTGGACTGTCGTCCGATCTTGTGGCGATCGCCAGCGCTTGCTCGATCTTGAAAACAACCGATGCGCCGAACCAGCGCCTGCCCTGCTCGCGTCCCGATTCTGCGCCTTGCAATCCCGCCGCGATGATAGCATCCAGCGAATCCGCCGTCATGGCTTGGGCTATCGCCGCTGCCACAGCTGCCGCGCCCGAGATTGCCGGCTGGGTGAAGTGTGTGGGCATGCAGGCGGTCACCGTGTCGGCAACTGCGCCAGGGATATCGCCGGGATGCAGCAAGCCGACCGGGGCAATGCGCATGGGCGCGCCATTGGTATCGCCCCACAAGCCGGTCCTGCGCGGGTCTTGGCCAGCTTTCAGCGCGTTGATGCCGCGTCGCGTGCTGGGTCCGACATAAGGCGAATTGTCGCCATCGACGCGCTCGTACCAACGAAGAAGCGCCCCCACAGTCGCATCCAGCGTGACGCCGCCCGCCGCGATGAATGCCTGCGCCAGCGAGAAAGCTTGCTCAGAGTCATCAGTGATGCGTCCTGCGGGCAGCCCAGCATGCACCAGGTGGTCGTCTGGGGCGTCTTGCCAGCTGTCCAGCCAACCGAAAGCGTGGATGGTATCGTCGGGGTGGATGTGCGCGGGCATGGCAAAGGCATCGCCGAGCGCCTGACCGTAGAGACAGCCGAGTATCTTATTGAGCATGAACGGGTCCTCTTCTGACTCGCTTGATCCGCATCAGGAAGGATAGCAATCGTAGCGCTGAACTGGGATTGGTACTTGGCGATTCAGAGACAATCCGCTTGAGCGCCAGAAAACCGAGCGGTCTACAGCGGCTCGCGGCGTCCTTCAACCCCGCGGCGGATGGCATCCAGCAAGTCGACGCTGCGGGCGTGGTATTCGTTGGCTCGTTCCAGCTTGTCTTCGAGGCGCTGCATATCGGCTTTCATTTCGAGTCGCAGGGCGTCCAGCTTGGCATCTTGCTGCGAGAAGCGCTCGTCTACCTGCAAGAAGCGCTCGTCTACCTTCAAGAAGCGCTCGTCCATTTTGGACTCCTGCTGCAAGAAGCGCTCATCCATTTTGGACTCCAGCTTGTCGATGCGCCGATCAAGCCGCTGGATATCGTCCTTCGAGGGCAGCTGCCAACGTAGACTGGCCAAAAGGACCAGAACTGTCACAATCTGCAAAATAGTGTTGATGTCGATTTGCTGCAAGACAGTTTCCATCGTTTGCCCTCACCAAGCTAGAGCATAGAATAGCCCACTCACTTGCCACCGACCAACGCACGTCCGCCGATGACAAACCACACCGCTGCGCTCGCCACCAAGCCAATCGCTAGCGCAACGGGCAGGTCCAAGAAGAGCGACAGGAAGATGGACAAGTATGCGCCCAGCGACACGATCGTCACGGCTGCGCTTTCTCGCCAGCGCTTTTGGATGCGGAAGATATCGCTGACGAAAGGCAAGCCCATGATGAAGAGCGCAATGGAGGCCGCGCCTATCGCCAAGCCAGCCGGCAACGCTGCCTCTGCACCACCAAAGCCATTGGGCGCTGCCAATATCGCTCCGCCGGTCACCACGCCGATCACCGCGAACATCATCAGCAGCATGTGCATAATGCTGATGCGCTGGATAGCTTGCCAGAATACCGCGTCAAAGCCCGCCCCAGACGCCGTGCGCATCTCGCTGACACGTTGGGATATGCGCCGCTGCAAAGCATAGATCACCAATGCCAGCACCGTGGCAAAATAGGGAATCGACTGCGGCAGTTGCGAAGGGATTTCCAAAGAACCCATGCGGATGCCCAGCGCGTCGAAGAAACCGAAAATAGACGAAGCGACCATGGTGCCGATGGGCGTGCCGCCACCCAGCGACGGCGTTACCAGCGCGATAAAACCGCGTCCGTTGGTCATGTCGCGCTGGAATAGCTGCAAGTAACCCATGCTCATGTGGATGCCGCCCAAACCGGCGAAGAAGCCGCTGATCAGCAGCGCCATATAGCGGATGCGCTTGACATTGATGCCCACCGATGCCGCCGCTTCGGGATTTTCGCCGACAGCGCGCAGGTGCATACCGATGGGCATGCGGTACAAGAAGAAAGCCACGACGAAGACAGCGATGAAAGCCAGCCAGGTCATCACACTCTGATTATCAAAGACGCCGAAGACGAAACCGCCTACCAGCGGGATGTCGTTGATGAACTCTGGCAGCTGGATGAAGGGCATCTGCAAGCTGGCGAGGGTGCTGGTATTGCCGCGGTCGCCGGTCAGCTCAAACATGATCGCCACAGTCGCCGAACTGCCGAAGATGTTCAGCGCAATGCCCGACAAGAACAAGTCGCCTTTGAGATCCAAGTGAAAAAGCGCCAGCACAAAAGACAGCAGCAGCGAAACACAAACGCCCAGCAGCAGACCCAGCCAGGGACCGACGCTTGTGCCGACTTCTGCGCCGAACCAGTCTTGCGAATAGGCGCTGACGATCACGCCGGTGAAGGCGGACGAAAGCATCATGCCTTCCAAGCCAATGTTGAGCACGCCGGCTTTTTCTGATATCAGCGCACCCAGCGAGGGCAGCAATATAGGCGTGGTTACGCGCAAAATCGCCGCCAAAAAGACAGCGCTGAAGATGCCGTCAATCACATTTTCAAACATCGCTGTCCTCCGCCTGGGTCAAGGCATGCCCGGCTTCGTCGATGTCCGCGCGCTTTTGACGAGCCTGGAAGAAGCTCACCAGCGCCTCGGCTGTGATCAGCAAGATGATGATGGCTTGGATCATGCGCACCACCTCGAAGCTGACATTGGCATCGCGCTCCATGAATTGCGCACCCGCCCGCAGATAGGCATAAAGCAAGCCCGTGAAAGGCACAACCAGCACATTCAAGCGCGCCAGCAGCGCTACCACAACACCTTCAAATGCCAGCGCGAACGAGATATTTAGGATTAGCTGTCGGTGGATGCCATTCGCCAGGTGCATGCCCGCCAAGCCGGCCACGATGCCGCTGATGGCCATCACCAGCATGATCGTGCGCCGCGAATTCACGCCGCCATAATCGGCAAAGCGCAGATTGCTGCCAATAATGCGGATCTCGTAACCCAATGGCGTGCGGCGAATCAGCAGCCAGGCCAGGAAAACCACCACAACCAGGATAAACACGGCGATCGTAACCTGAGTCTTTTCGACGATGACCGGCAAGACGGCGTTGGCGGTGAACTTGTCCGATGCAACATAACCGGCCGTGGGCGGCTTCAACTGGAAATTGAGCACCATCTCGAAGAAGCGCGTCGCGATGACATTCAGCATCAGCGTCGAAACCAGTTCGTTTGCGCCCAAATAGGCTTTTAATGCCCCGGGGATCAATCCATAGACAAAGCCGGCTGTGCTGGCCGCCAGGATGATGAAGGGAATCAATAGGATGCTTGGCACATGCGGCGAGTTGAGGGCGATGATGCCGCTGACCAGCGCGCCAAAATAAAGCTGTCCCTCTGCGCCAAGGCTGAATTGCTGGGCGCGGAAGACGATCGCAAAACTCAAGCCCAACAAGATCAGCGTGATGGCATCTTGGATCCACACGCCCCAGCGATTCACCCGTTCGATCGGACCCAGCAGCAGCGCCTCAAAAGCCAGGCGCGATTGATTCAAGGCTTCGCTATACGTCGTGGCGGCGCTGATGTCTTCGGGGCGAGCATAGAGCGTATAGATGCCATCTGCCGGCAAGGCGTATCCCTCGATGACCGCGTCTTTGCTACTGACCAGATCGTCAAAGGTCTCGTCCACTTGCAATTCGCTAGCCGAGGTGGAAGACGCCAAAGCCAAGCCCGCTGCATCGCGCAACTCCACCAGCATATCGACCGGCGAGCGACGGTTCTTGGCATAAGCCAGCAGCGAGACGACATCGCCAGAGCGCCCGGCAAATGTCCAGGCAACCTCGCTGACTGGCTCGACGACATTGGGTTTGTTGAACTCGCCGCCGCGCGCCCGGTTGTAGCGCAAATCGACATCGTCGTGTTCAACCGGCTCGGCCTCTGTTAGCACCTGCACGCGGAATTCGCCCCGCTCAAAGCGGCTGGCTTCGTCCAGATTGAAGATGAATGTAACCAGAAAACCCAGCAGCAGCGCCACGATCACGGTCAGCAGCACACGGATCGCCCCGCGCCGCAGCTCCACCACAAAGAGCAAGATGCACAGTCCCACCAGCCCGTTCACCAGCAAGATATTCTGCCAGCTGGCCGTGCCGGTCATTTTTTCGACGGAGCCGCCGAACATGGTCTGCGTTACGAAGAGCGTTACAGCCGCGCCGGCGATAATCCCAACCAGCAGCAGCGCTTGTCTGCGCGCCCAATTCATGCGTATCGCTCCATTTCTGCCCGCTCTTGCCGCTCGGCCCCTAACATATAATAGCCGATGCGCTCTTCGGTCAGCTGTTCATCGTTGGGGAAGATGCCGACGATCTCGCCTTCATACATGACCATGATGCGGTCGGACAGCTTCATCACCTCTTGCAGGTCGGCCGAGATCAGCAAGATCGCCAAGCCATCGGTGCGCTGGTCAACCAACTGCTGATGAATGAATTCAATCGCGCCGATATCGACGCCGCGCGTGGGCTGGGCAGCAATGAGCAATTTGGGCGAGGACGACAGCTCGCGCGCCACCACCACTTTTTGCATATTGCCCCCAGAAAGCGCGCTGACAGGGATGCTGCCATCGGGCGCGATGATGTTGAATTGGCGGATCATGTCTGCGCCGTTTTCATCAATGGACTTGATGTCCAGCAGGCCGCGGCGCGTGAATGGCTCGCGATAATAGCGGTCGATGATCAGGTTGTCGGCGATGGACGACCAGAGGGCGACGCCATTGGTCAGGCGGTCTTCGGGGATATGCGCCACATTGTGTTCGCGCACCGACCGCGGACCGCGTCCCAGGATCTGCTCGCCGCTGATGTAGGCTTCGCCAGTGGTCGGCGGTCGCAAGCCCGTCAGCACTTCCGCCAGCTCGGTTTGTCCATTGCCCTCGACGCCAGCGATACCCAAAATCTCGTTCTCGTAAACGTTGAAGCCGACATGTTTGAGCAATTGATGTCCACTGCTGTCGGCATAGGTCAGGTCATCGACTTGCAACACGGGCTCGCCTCTTGTAACCGGCGGGCGGTCGACCTGCATGAAGACCTCGCGCCCGACCATCATGCGCGCCAGTTCGCGTTCGCTGGTCTCGGCCGTGTTGACCGTGCCCACCTGGCGAGCATCGCGCATGACCGTCACGCGGTCGCTGATTTCGATGACTTCTTTGAGCTTGTGGGTGATGAAAATGACGGTCTTGCCGCCTTCGACCAGGTTGCGGATGGCGGCGAAGAGGTCGATGGTCTCGCTGGGTGTCAGCACGGCGGTCGGCTCGTCCAGGATGAGGATTTCTGCGCCGCGATACAGCGCTTTGAGGATTTCCACACGCTGACGCATGCCCACGGGGATATCGGCGATCTTGGCACTGGGATTGACGAACAAGCCATACTCGCGCGAAAGCTGCTCGGTATCGGTCACGGCGCGCGGGAAGTCGATCTGCATGCCCTGTTTGGTTTCGCGGTTGAGGATGATGTTCTGCGCCACGCTGAAGGAATCGACCAGCATGAAGTTTTGATGCACCATGCCGATGCCCAGCTCGATAGCCGCCTGCGGATTGGGGATTTGCACTTCCCCCTCGCGGATGAAGAGCGCGCCCTCGGTCGGCTGTTCCAGGCCATAGAGAATCTTCATCAACGTGGATTTGCCCGCTCCGTTTTCACCGACCAGGGCGTGGATTTCGCCTTGCTCGACGTGGAAGTTGATGTCGTCGTTGGCATGCACGCCGTTGGGATAAATCTTGTGAACGTTCTGCGTTTCGATGATTGGCATAGCGATTCACCACAGAGGCACAGAGGGCACAGAGAAGAACAAAGACTCTAGCAATTGAAACTCAAACTAGAATATCACATCCAAGAAACTCGCGCCCGACATCAAGGGAAGCGCGCATCACAGAGAAGGAACCCGCCGCCGGGTCCATGATCATATCGCCTTCATCGCTGACTGCCGCAATCAGCCTGGCTTGCAACTCGACCGGCTTGCTGTGCGCGAATCCATTGGACGGCTTCTTCTCTTGCCAGACATCGGGAATATTATGCAGCTTCCAAACGCCCTTGGCGCGGCGGGGCTGTTTTTGCAAGACGATGCAGTATTCGCTCTGACGCCGCGTGCGATAGCCCATGCCCATCCGTCCTTTGTCCCAGACGATCATATCGACCACATCCAGGCGCGTGCCAGCCAGCCAATGTGTGAAGCCTTGGCAGAGGTGAAACTTGTCCATCCACAAGAAGAGATGCCCCGAAGGGATCAGCGCCCGGTCGATGCCCTGCAGGAACTTAGCGATGATCTTCTCACTCATTTGCAGCAGGGCGCTGCGCCGCTTGCCCCGCGATTTGCCTTCGTTGCCATAACTGAGCTTGTCCAGCACGCCGCGATACTGCGGGTCGAAGAAGGCTACCGGGATGCTGTCAGGCGGCAGCAGCGACAGAAAATGCAGCCCATCCATCTGCAAGCGCGTGTTGGGTACGAGTTCGGGCGGCAAGACAAAGGTCGGCGCTTCCAGTGTGCGCTGCGATGAGAATACAGTTTGTGCGTTGGCAGCTTCCATTGCGCGCCTTGCTTGGGCGAGTCGCCGCATCCACCTCAATAGCCGACCAGAACGATTTTCCAATGCCAATCTCGTTCTTGCAACAACCATCTCCCCGTTGATATGGGGGACTGAGGGGTAGACACAGGGGCGACCCAGAGAGCCGCCCCCAGCTTCGACTTGCGGTATAGACGATGGATGCCCGAAGCTACATATCATCCATCATCATGTCGTCCATGCTCATGCCAGCGGTTGACATATCGGCGCAGGCCGTGCCCACAGCCGCCATCATGTCTTCGCTGGTGAACACAGTCTGCACTTCGATATCGCCGTTGACCACAGCTGCCTCGGCCGCCTCGACCATGGCTTTGATGTCGTCGGAAGTGGCGGCATCGTAGAATTCGTTCTTCGCCAAGCCAACGCCGCCTTCGGGGATGCCCAGGCTCTCGGCGCTGCCATAAGGAAGCTCGCCTTCCAGGTGCAGGGTGATGGCGCGGAAGATTGAATTGTCGACATTCTTGAGCATGCTGGTCAAGATGCGCTCGGCTTGGTCGGGGTCGGTTTCGGCGACGATGGTAGCCTGGTCGCTGTCGACGCCGATAGCATAGCGCTCTTGTTCATGCGCGGCTTCAAAGACGCCAACGCCCGTGCCGCCAGCGATCTGGAAGACGATGTCCGCGCCCTGCTCATACATGGCCAGGGTGATTTCTTTGCCGCGCGCCGGGTCGTTCCAGCTGCCAGCATACTGCACGATGCTCTGCGTATCGGGGTTGACCAGGCAAGCGCCCTGCTCGTAACCCACGATGAAGTCATCGATGACGGGGATCTGCTGCCCGCCGACCGCGCCGATGATCGGGGCGTCGTTCGTGCCCTCCATCATGCTGGTGGTGATGGCGGCGGCATATACGCCAGCCAGGAAGGAGCCCTGGTTTTGCGCATAGGTCATCGAATAGACATTGGCGCAGCCCTCGACGCAGACATCGGCGTTGTCGTAGGGCATGGGCGCATCGTAGAACATGAAATACTTGTCGGGATACAAGTGCGCGTTGGCGGCCAGATAGTCGATCATCTGGAAGGTGCCAGCGATGAGAATGTCGTAGGAGTCGCTGTCGGACATGACATCCAGCAAGCCCGGCTCCCAGTTGGCGGGGTCGATGCCCAGCTCGACAGTGTCGATCTCGATATCGTATTCATCGGCGATAGCGTCCATGCCGCGTTGGGCGCTATCGAAGAAGGACTTGTCGCCCAAGGTGCCATTGACCACCGAAACCACGCGCAGGGCATCCTGGGCGGTCGCGGCAAATGCTGTCAGAAAGACGAGCATAACGACCAGCAGAAAACTTAGCTTTCTCATGTTGTTCCTCCGTTAGGGGTAAACGTTGTCAGCGTGGCTGCTGATGCGCGTATTATAGACGCAAGTGGCGGGGATTGGCAAAAATCGGCGGTGAGCAGTTGACTATGTGTCCAGACCTGTCAATTGTCGCTTGCGCTTGCTGCTGCGCCGAATGTAGAACATGGCCAGGAGTGGTCCTGCGATGGGTATCAAGATGCAGATCACGCCCCAGAAGATCAGATCGCGGGCAGTCGCGCCCTTGCGGTACAGATACATCCATGCCAGCAGCGGCAGTGCCAGAAAAGCGATTTGCATCGCTACGATCGTCATTTCGGACGGTCCCAGCATGGCTAATTCCATTGCTTCCTCCTCAGAACGAATTCATAGCTTCAAACCATCTGCCCACAACTCGATGGTTTGCCATAGTCTATTGTACGCGCACTTTTTGCTATTCTGAGTAAGTCCAAGCAAGCAATGAGACGAATTGCCGCATTCGTTATTCCACATAGTGGGCGACCCAGTGGCTCATCCCTACACAATCCTTTATGCCATAAGCCCCGGTGCCGAATCCTTGCATGACTTACTCGGACTTGTTTCTGTGGGTACAATACAGCCCAAACTTAGCGAAAGGGCTGCTGCATGACGAAACTGCTCATTGATACCGATGCCGGCGTCGACGACGCCCAGGCTATCATGCTGGCGTTTTGCGAGCCGGGCGTGGATGTCGTCGCCATCACCACCTTGACAGGCAATGTGCATATCCGCCAGGTCAACCCCAATGTGCTGACGATTTTGGAAGTGATGAACCGCGATGTGCCCGTCTATGCCGGCTGCGACCGTCCCCTCGTCCAGCCCTGGGAAGACGCCGCCGAGTTTCATGGCAGCGATGGCCTGGGCGGCTACCGCGACCGTCCCAAATTGACAGTCCAACTGCAAGATGAACATGCCGTGCCGGCGCTGCTGCGGCTGTCGCGCGAATACGCGGGCGAGCTCACGTTGATCGCGCTGGGACCATTGACCAACATCGCGGCTGCCGCGCGCCTCGACCCCGATTTTCCCGCGCGCATCAAGCATTTCGCCTTCATGGGCGGCACCATCGCCGCGCAAGGCAACACGCCAGGCCTCACCGCCGAATACAACATCTACACCGACCCGGAAGCCGCCTTCATCGCGCTGGATGCTTTCCCGCAGTCCACCATGCTCAGCTGGGAGACGACGCTCTGGCATGGATTCGCCTGGGACAAGTTCAACCAGCTTTGCGAAATCGACACGATCAACGGGCGCTTCTTCCGCGATATTTCGCAAGCGACCGCGGAACGATTGCAGACCACCTATGCGCGTCCGGCTTATCTGCTGCCCGATCCGCTGGCCATGGCGGTGACCCTGCGCCCGCAACTCATCCAACAATGCAGCGATCATTTTGTGACGGTCGAACTGAACGGCGCGCTCACCCGCGGGCAGACCGTCATTGACTACACCGGAATCAGCGGCCAGAAGCCCAATGTGACCATCGTACGGGCGCTGGATACCGACGGCGTGCATGCCATGTTCGTCGATGCGCTGGCGCAGGCGTGACCCCCACCCCAAACCCCCGGCGGGTCTGTGTCTACGCGACCCCAAAATGAGGGAGGAGCTTCACAAGACATGCATGACGCTGTCTCGCAGATTGTGCCCGGCACGACATTTGCCTTGCTGCAGCGACTGCTGGCTGCCCCCGCGCCCAACAACAGCTGCCTGCTGCCCGGCGCTGTCGGCGGCGTGATCCGCGATATGGCAGCCGAGCTGGGGTTGGACTGCGCGCCCATTGGCAGCACGGGCAATCTGGGCATCGCAATCGGCGATGCTGCGGCGCCGCTGGACCTGCTCATCAGCGCGCACATGGACCGCCCCTGCTTCCGCGTGCTGGACCTGAATGCCGGCAGCTTGTATCCGCTCTGCGCCATCCGCGTGCCCGGCGACGACTACCAGTGCGGCGGCATAGCGCTGCGATTCAGGGACGGTCGTGTGCAAGTGGCGGCGGGTGGCAGGCTGCGTTTCCAGTCAAAAAGCGGCGAACTGCGTAGCACATTCCAGGCCGAGCGGGGCGAATTGCGCTGGGGCGATACTGTGATGATGCACAGCGAGCCGCAACTGCGCGACGGTCTCATCATCGGCACGGGGCTGGACAATGCGCTGGGCGTCTTGATCGCCCTGCTAGCGGCACAGCGACTGCAAGAACAGGGCGCAAGCGGACGCGTGCTCTTCGCCTTCACCGACCAGGAAGAAGCGCCACCCAGCGGCTTGTTTGGGCAGGGCGCGGCGCGTCTGGCTGGCGAGATGAGTCCACCGCGACTGGGCTTCATCAACATCGACGCGCACAATGCCCGCCACGATCATCAGCCGGGACTGGGCGCATCGCATGCCTTTGTATCGGGCGATGGACGCGGCTCGGTCCTGCCCATGGACTGGCAGGCGCAGGCGGAATCGCTGGCGGCGGAGATGAACGCGCGGCGGCCGAACACAGTGCGGCTGAATTACGGCTATGTGTCGCGCAGCGATGACATGCTGCTGAATCTGTGGACGCGCTGCCGGGGACTGGTGGGCGTCCCGCTGCGGAACGCGCATACCACCGAAGAGACCGCGGCGCTGGGCGATGTGGCGGCGGCTGTGGAGTGGCTGGGAGCATTTGTTTCACGCCTGCTGCGGACCACTGAATGAAAAAGCAGGGGCGAGGCAACCCCCTCAATCCCCCCGAAAAGTCGGGGGGAGGCAACCCCGGCACAGGAGGGGCAGTATGGCGCAAGCGAATTTTACGAATCGCACGGTCTGGGTGGGCGACAACCTGCATGTCATGCGCGGCATCAACTCCGCCTGCGTCGACCTGATATACCTCGACCCGCCTTTCAACTCCAACCAGGATTATGCTGCGCCAATCGGCTCAATCGCGGCGGGGGCAGCCTTCAAGGACACCTGGACACTGTCCGATATTGATGTGCATGAGCACGGCGAATTGGCCGACCGCAATCCAGCCGCCTACAGCGTGATAGAGGCTGCGCGCAACGCCTCTGGCAAGAGCATGATGAGCTACCTGATTATGATGGCCGTGCGCCTGATTGAAATGCAGCGCATTCTCAAGCCTGCGGGCAGTATCTACCTGCACTGCGACCCGACCGCAAGCCACTACCTCAAACTGCTCATGGACGCTGTTTTCGGGAGTGACAATTATCGCAACGATATTACTTGGAAACGTACAAACGCGAAGGGGTTGGCTAGCAGAAATCTGCCCAACAACCACGACATATTATTGCGGTACACAAAGTCCGATAACTTTACTTGGAATCCTCAATTTGTTGACTACGACCCGGACTTTGTGGACAATTTTTATAAGCATGTCGAAGAAGACACGGGCAGGCGTTATACGCTCGATAACCTTGTTAATCCAAATCGCAATAGACCCAATCTAACTTACGAGTTTCTCGGCGTTCACAGAGTTTGGCGTTGGACTAAGGAACGCATGCAGAAGGCTTACGAAGATGGTATCGTGGTACAGACGAAACCAGGCACCGTCCCCCGTCAGAAGAGATATCTTGACGAACAAAAGGGAGCGCCGCTTGGTTCTGTCTGGACAGACATTAAACCTGTGCAATCTAATGCGAAAGAACGCACCGGCTATCCCACGCAGAAACCCGTCGCCCTGCTAGACCGCATCATTGAAGCCTCAAGCAACGAAGGTGACATCGTCCTCGACCCCTTCTGTGGCTGCGCCACCACCCTCGTCGCCGCCGACCGGCTAGAGCGCGAGTGGGCGGGCATCGACCTGTCGCCACTGGCAATAAAGCTGGTCAACGAGCGCATCAGCGAAGACCGCGGCGCATTATGGGGCGGCGCTAATGTCGTCGACGCGCTGCCGAAGCGCACCGATCTCGGCAAACTGCCCAACTACCGCACGCATCGCCATCGGCTCTATGGCGAACAGGAAGGCGTCTGCATCGGCTGTGACACGCATTTTCCCTTCAAGGTCATGGAAGTCGATCACATCCTGCCCAGGTCGCGCGGCGGCACGGATCATCTGGAGAACTTGCAACTGCTGTGCAGTCATTGCAATCGCAGCAAGGGCAATAAGACGATGGCGGAGTGGCGGGCTGCGAGGACTGTCTAGTTGCTGTACTCCACGTTTGCTCGGCGGCGATACATGCCAGTAAGCATGGCAGTCAAGTCGATGCCTTCATCCAGGTCATCCCAATAGATATTGAGACCAAACAGCTCGTAATTCTGTCGCTGCGCGTCGGTGGCATTCTGCAAGCGAGGATAAAACTTCAACGGAAGACTTATCACTCGGCCGTCCGCGAGAGATATTCGCGCATACTTCTTGGAAAAAGTTACTTTTTTTGCCGCGCACCGCACCGGATTCACCAGCGGTACCATGTCCATAGCACAGTCTCCTATTCTATTATCCTTCGCTGCCTAGAATACCATGATACTCGAGGTCGACGGTCAGTTTCTACGCTACCTACGTGATCCTCGATGGAATAAATCTCAGTAACTCCAAGTTCGTAATGAGACGAACTTGCCGCGTTTGCTACTCCACTTTGAGGCGAGCGACACAAGTATCGCCCCTGCATCACCCTCTGTGCGCTCTGTGTCTCTGTGGTGAATTATCGCAAGACTTACTTTGCTCTACTTCTGTGTCTCTTTGGCAAAAAGCCTTTGTATCTTTTTGTCCTTCGTGTCTTTGTGGTTAGAATCGCCCAATACCTAGCGCTCATCTGAGGAATCCACCCCATGCCCCGCTCCCCCATGCACCAGCAGATCTATACCCTGCCCGAGCTCGTCCGCGAGACCGCCCAGCCATTTGACGCCGCCGTCCGCCATGCGCTGGACTTCGAAATCTGCACTTCGGTCAAGCGCATCTACCTGGTCGGCTGCGGCGACAGCCACCATGCCCCGGTCGGCGCGGAACTGGCATTTCATCAACTGACCGGCGTGCCCACGCAGGCGCTCAGTTCGTTGCCATTCAGCCGCTACACGGCAGGATTCCTGCCCGCCACAGGACCCAAAACCAACCTGGTCATGGGCGTATCGGTCTCGGGCCGGGTGAGCCGCACCATCGAGGCGCTGGATATGGCGCAGCAGGCTGGCGCGACCACCGTGGCCTTGACGGGCAATCCGGGCGGTCCATTTGGGCAAGTGGCCGATGCTGTGCTGGAAACGGCCGTGCCCGCCCTGCCCAGCGATCTGCAAGTCGCTGTCGTGCCGGGCGTACGCAGCTACCTGGCATCGCAAGTCGCTCTGCTGATGGCGGCTCTGCGCATTGGCGAGGTGCGCGGACATCTACATACCCGCGCCGCCGATGCCGAACGCGCTGCTGTACAATCGCTGGCGGAGGCAATCGAAGCGACAATCGACGCCTGCGAACCGCTCGTTGATGAACTGGTGGAGGCTTGGCGAAACGCGCCCATGTTTGAATTCGTGGGAGCAGGTCCCCTCTATGGCGTGGCCATGTTCAGCGCCGCCAAGCTGCTGGAAGCGACTGGCGAAGCCGCCCTGGCACAAGAAACCGAAGAATGGTCGCATCTGCAGTACTTTGTGTCCGAGCCGAATATCCCGATTATGCTGCTCTGCGCCAATGGCTTTGACGCCGACCGCATGGCCGAGGTGGCGCGGGCCGCCAAGAGCATCGGGCGTCCCCTGGCGCTGGCATCACAGTCAGCAGCCAGTGAAATCGTGCAGTATGTCGATGCGCTGCTGCCCATCCCGGCCGATGTGCCCGAGCGTTATGCTTCGTTGGTCTACAGCATTCCCGGCGAGCTCTTTGCGGCATCGCGCGCCGAGATGCTGGACAGTCCCTATTTCTGCGACTTTGCCGGCGGGCGGGCGGACGAAGCCAGCGCCATCTACAACAGTCGGCAGATCGCGGCGCCCCTGCGCTGATGGCAGCCTGTTGTGCTCTTGTGACCAGCTACAATAGATAAGGAAGCGATAGCAGGGTGGCCCCATGAGATTCTTCCGCAAAAAGAGACGGCGACGCTCCAGGAAATCTCGCCGCAAATCGTCGCTACTTTTATGGTCAATTGCCGCTGTGGTTTTCATTTCGATATTCGCGCCCTTCGATTCCAGCCCGAGCGTGTCACGCGTTGCAACTGAGCGCCGCGCTCGAGCCACTGTCGCCAGTACCGTGGTTCGCATCAAGGCATCGCCAAACACGACCGTTCGCGCCACAGCCAAGAGCGCTGCGCCCGCGCTGGAATCGGAAGGGACTGACTGCTATCGACACAGCCAGGTTTGGCTTACCGGCAACATGAATATCCGCCAGAGCCCATCGACTTCCGCCAGGATTCTTGGCAGCACGCCAGCCGGCGAGCGCTATCATATTGTGGCTTCCCGCCAAGGCGATGACTATTGCTGGCTAGATATCAAAGTGGGCTGGCTAGCGGTGACCAGCTATGTCAGCGCGGCGAAGCCGCAAGTGGCGGCAGCGACGCCAAGGACTGAGACCGCGCCGAACTCGATCAACAACGCCGTCCAGCAGGCATTGGACGCCTTGCATCGCCTGACTGTCGCGCCCGAAAATCGCTGCTCGCCGTATGATCCTGACGACTACAGCTATCCGCAATCGCTGGAGCCGCAGATCGTCAGCCGCATGGGCGGACGCATCTATGGACCCTACACCGGCACAACCTTTGCCAGCGCCAGGGAAACCGACATTGAACACATCGTGGCGAAATCGGAAGCACATGACAGTGGTCTTTGTGGCGTGGGCGCGCAGACACGCAGAACCTTCGCTCGTGATCTGCTGAACCTCACGCTTGCCTCGCCGAGCGTCAACCGCAACCAAAAGATCGGCAAGGACTTCGCGGAATGGACACCTGTGCGAAATAAGTGCTGGTATGCCGATGCGATTATCAAAGTGAAAAGCAAATACCGCCTCTCGGTCGACAGTCGCGAGCAGGCGGCGCTTGAAAACACCCTGCGGTCTTGTCTATCTGTAAACATGGCGATGTAGCCTGCGCCGCGATGCCTAAGGAAGGATGATAGCATGCCCGCGCCCGACTTTCTCGCTGTTGGCAGCGTCATCATTGACGACATCGTCTATCCCGACGGACGGACGAGCATGGGCGTTCTGGGCGGAGGCGGCACACATGCAGCCTATGGCATGGCGGCGGCTGGCGAGAAACCGGCGCTGGTCGGACTGGTGGGCGAGGACTTGCCCGCCAATGCGCGCGCGCGTCTGAACGCCGACTTTGACACGAGCGGGCTGGTCTGGACGGCGCACAATCAAGTGCGTGGCTGGCAGATCTTCGAATGGGACGGGCGGCGCAACGAAATCTTCCGCGTCGATGTTATCGAGCCTTTCATGCACCAGCCCCATGCCGACAGCCCCAACCTGCCTTTTGCAAGCGCCGCTGGCATCACCCTGCTGCGGCAGCCGGAATATGTGGCTGGCTGGCGAAGGCGCTTCCCCGCGGCAACGCTGCTCTGGGAGCCGACTCGCGCCTTCATGCTGGACGGCGATTATCCGCGCTTTCTCAGCGGCTTGCGATACGCTGATATTGTCTCGCCCAACTTGCACGAAGCGCAGATTATGACAGGCCTGGACGACGAAGTGGCGATTGTGCGGCGGCTGCTGGCGGATGGAGCGGCTATGGTGGCGCTGCGCATGGGCGAACTGGGCAGCCTGGTGGCGCGCCGGGGCGATACCTGCGCCTGGCACATCCCTGCCCTGCCGGTGACCGAAGTCATCGACCAGACGGGCGCGGGCAACAGCTACTGCGGCGGCTTTGTGGTGGGTTGGCGGCGCGAAAACGACATCGCGGCGGCTGGCTGTTTTGGCGCGGCGGCGGCATCGTTCACGCTGGAGCATATCGGCTGCGCGTTTCTGCCCGCCGATCTCAACATGCAGTGGTCGCAGCGCCTCGAACAAACCCGCGCTGGCGCAACCGAAATTGACCTGAGTTGAAGAATATCAATATCACAGAGTCGCCCACAGCCCCGCGACTTTTCGGGGGGACTGAGGGGGGTTTGCGGGCGACCCATGGCTCGCCCCTACAACAAAACATCCTGTCGTCTGTAGGGGCAACGTTATGGGGGCGCCAACGGGTATTCAGAATCCACAAACTGGCGATGCCATTCTTCCAAGGTTAGCAGCGCCCACAGCTGTCGGTTCTTGTCACGCTGCCCGGTTTCGTGCTGTTCGATCAGCCGCTCGACTACGGGCAGCTTCAGCAGACCACGATCCCGCGCCGGCCGGCTCAGCAGCAGATCGCGCACTGGGCGCATATCCCGCCGCAGCCAAGCGCCCAGCGGTATGCCAAAGCCGTGTTTCTTGCGGTCGATGATGGCATCGGGCAGCAGGTCGCGCGCCGCTTCTTTCAAGATGTGCTTGGTTTGCGCACGGCGCAGCTTGAGATTGAAGGGGATGCCGGCCGCATATTCCGCCAGCTGATGATCCAGGAAGGGCGCGCGGACTTCCAATGAGGTTGCCATGCTGCAGCGGTCGGCTTTGATCAGCAGGTCATCGGGCAGGTAACTGGTCAGGTTCGCTTCTAGCAGAGCCGCCACAGGCTGCGACTGCTGCGCATTGATCCAGGCAGCCAGGCTGGGTGCGCTTGATCGCTTGCCGGGCACGATCTCGTCCAGCAGATCGGCGCTGAACAGTCGCACCATGTCGAAGTAGGCATCGTGCAGGGGCATGCCAGCCGCCCGCGCAAATCGCCGCGTCCGCCGGGCACGATCATAATAGGTTGTGCCTTCGGGCAATCGCTCCAACAGCCGCGACAGACCGCGCATGATCGGCGCAGGCACAAAAGAAAGTCGCTGCATCAGCTGCGCGGCATAGAAGCGCTCGTAGCCAGCGAAGAGCTCATCGCCGCCATCGCCCGTCAGCGCCACGGTGACATGCTCGCGCGTCATCTGGCTGACCAGGAAGGTCGGGATAGCGCTGCTGTCGGCAAAAGGCTGATCGTGCTGCCAGACCAACCGCGGCAACAAATCCAGCGACATCGGCTCGACGCGGAATGCTTGATGCTGTGTGCCCAGATGTCTTGCGACTATCTCGGCATAAGACGTCTCGTCAAAGCTGTCGTCTCCTACAAAACCGATGCTGAATGTCTTGATCTCGGCATTGCTGTGGCGGCGCATCAGTGCGGCGATGAGACTGCTGTCCAAGCCACCGCTCAAAAACGCCCCCAGCGGCACATCACTGATCAGGCGCAACCTGACCGCCTCGTCCAGCTGCGCGCGCAATTCTTCCTTGTAGTCGGCGGCACGGGCATTGACTTCGGGCGGAGCTTGCGGAGGTGGCGTCCAGTAGCGGCGGGTGTGCACTGCGCCAGCCAGGTCGACTTGCAATATTGTGCCTGGCTCCAGCATTTTGATGCCGGCGAAAGCGGTATCAGGCGCAGGGATATAGCCGAAGCTCAAATAGTCCATCAACGCGGCGGGATCGTCCGGCGAAAAACGGGAGATGCGCGGCACAGCGGGCTGCGCCAGCAGCGCCTTGATCTCGCTGGCAAAGACGAAGATGCGCCTGTCGTGATAATAATAGAGCGGCTTCTGCCCCAGCCGATCGCGCGCCAGCAGCAGCTTCTTTTCGCGCCCATCCCAAAGCGCCAGGGCGAACATGCCGCGCAGCTTGCCCACAGCGTCAGCACCTTGTTCTTCGTAGAGGTGGGCGATGGTCTCGCCGTCGCCAGCGGTGTGGAAGCGGTGCCCACGCGCGTCGAGCTGTCGGCGCAGCTCGCGATAATTGTAGATTTCGCCATTAAAAACCAGCTGGATCGCGCCGTCTTCGTTGTGCAGGGGCTGGTCGCTGCCGGCGATGTCGATGATCTTGAGTCGGCGCATGGCCAAGCCCAGGCCGCCAGCTATGAATGCGCCTTCGCCATCTGGACCGCGATGCCGCAGCTGCGCGTTCATAGCCGACAGCGCGCGCGAATCGACTGGCTGGTCGTCAAAGTGTATGAGTCCGCAGATGCCGCACATGGATCAATGGCTACTTATCTACAAAGTCTTACGAGCGCATTGCCAATAAAATTATTCCAACTCCGGCGTCTGCAAGTGCCAGTCGGTCGCTTCTTGATATACACGCCCGACGCGCAGCAGACGCGCTTCGTCAAAAGGCGCGCCCAGCAGCTGCAAACCGATCGGCAGTCCTGCCCCGTCAAATCCGCAGGGCAAGCTTAAGCCGCAGACTCCCGCCAGATTCGCCGAGATCGTCAACACATCGGCGAGGATCATGCGCAGCGGGTCGTCCATCACTTCGCCAAAGCGGAAAGCCGTGGTCGGCGCGACCGGCGCCAGCAGCACATCCACTTGCTCGAACAAGGCGTCAAAATCGTGGCGGATCAAGGTGCGCACCGCCTGCGCCTTGCCATAGTAAGCATCATAATAGCCAGCCGAAAGCGTATAGGTGCCCAGCATAATGCGGCGTTTGACTTCTTCGCCAAAACCAGCGCCGCGAGTCTTTTTGTAGCTATCGATGAGGTCGCTGCCTTCTACGCGCGCGCCAAAACGAACGCCGTCAAAGCGGGCAAGGTTGGCGCTGGCTTCGGCCATGGCAATGATGTAGTAGGCGGACAGGCAATATTCGGCGTGCCGCAGGCTGACCTCATGCAGCTGCGCGCCCTGGCTCTCCAATTCTGCCGCCGCCGCCCGCACAGCACGTTCAACTTCTGGCTGCAAGCCCTCGGCGAAATACTCGGCAGGCAATCCGATCTTCAAGCCGCGGATATCGCCACCCATCTGCGCCAAATAATCAGGCACGGGTTCGGGCATGCTGGTGGAATCCTGCGGATCCTGCCCAGCGATGACTGCCATGACGCGCGCCACATCGTCAACTGTCCGCGCGAAGGGACCCGTCTGGTCGAATGAAGAGCCATAGGCGATCAAGCCATAACGCGAGACACGACCATAACTGGGTTTCAGCGCCGAAATGCCACAGAAAGACGCGGGTTGGCGAATGCTGCCGCCGGTGTCGCTACCCAGGCTGGCCATCGCCATATTCGCCGCTACCGCCGCCGCGCTGCCACCACTGCTGCCGCCGGGCACATGGTCGTCCTGCCAGGGGTTGCGCGTGGGAAAGTAGCCGCTGTTTTCGGTGGACGAGCCCATGGCGAATTCGTCCATGTTGAGCTTGCCCAGCAGCACCGCGCCAGCTTCTTTCAAGCGCGCAACGGCCGTCGCGTCAAAGAGCGGCATATAGCCCTGCAAAATGCGCGAGCCGCAGGTTGTCTCGATGCCTTTGGTAGAGAGCACATCTTTCAGCGCGATCGGGATGCCCAGCAGCGGACTTTCGTCTCCATTGGCGCGGGCATTATCGGCTGCGCGCGCCTGCTCCAGCGCAATCTCGGGCGTCACATGGATAAAGGCGCGGATGACAGAATCATGCCGCTCGATCTGCTGCAAATGCGCCTGGCACAAGTCCAGCGCCGAGATCTCGCCGGACTGCATTCTCTGCAGGGCGCCGCTAATTGTCAGTCGCGTCAAGTCTGCCATGGCTATCGTCCGCCGCTTTATTCGCGCCGCGCCATCATAGCAGACGATGACGGCGAATTGGCGTGCCGAATATGCGCCGGTGGTCAGCCCCCTCGTCTCCCCGAAAAGTCTGGGACAAAGATTTTTCCACAGAGGCGCTGAGACGCAGAGGATTGATATCGGCAATCGCTAGGCAATTGTTCGCTGCCAGGCAGCCTGGATCTGCGCGCGCGTCTCGTCGAGCGATCCATCGTTGCGAATGATGACATCGGCAGCGGCCAGTTTATCAGCCTGGCTATTTTGCGCGGCGATGCGTTGCTGTGCCTGCGCTTTTGTCATGCCCCGCTGCTCGACCAAGCGCGAAAGCTGGGCGGCGGGCGGCGCATCCACCACCCAGACGGCATCGACAGCCCCCCGCAGCGCGCCTTCCAGCAGCTTGATGGCTTCAATGACGACCACAGCGGATTCAGCAGCGCGCACCAAGGCGTCAATGCGCTGGCGCACCGCAGGATGGGTGATGGCTTCCAGCTGGCGCAGGGCTGCAGGCTCTGCAAAGACGATCTCAGCTAATTTTCTGCGGACGATTTCGCCATCCGCGTCCAAAACACAATTGCCGAATGCCTGGACAATGGCGGCATGGGCAGGCTGACCGCGGCGCATGACCTCGTGCGCGACCTGGTCTGCATCAATCGTGCATGCGCCCAACTCTTCCAGCTGCCGAAGCGCCAGCGACTTGCCCATGGCGATGTTGCCGGTCAAGCCGATGATGAATTTGTCGGGCCAAGCTGCGCTCACTGTGGCTGGCTCCTGCCTGCGTCTGGCACAGCAATTTGACCCGATCCATCCCGCGCTGGCAACGCATCCATCCACCCAACAGGATCTGCCTCATGCGACCATACAAACACCAATGAACTAGAATATATGTTCTATATTATAGACGCGACTGAAGAGATGCCCGGACACGGACGGATGCCAAGCCGGACCCGTTGCCAGCCGGAGGGCGAGCTTTGGGCATCTCTTTTAGTTTGCCTGCCTGGCGCAAGCGCAAAGGAGTCTGCCATGTCGCGCC
Organism: Chloroflexi bacterium bin20; assembly: GCA_002238485.1. Lineage (GTDB taxonomy): Bacteria > Chloroflexota > Anaerolineae > Aggregatilineales > Phototrophicaceae > UBA6055. The sequence goes on from MPMG01000005.1 coordinate 114,155, forward strand.
GTTATTCGCTGGAAACCAAGATCGACGCGCTCAACCAGATCGACCAGCATGATGGCGATGCGGCTTTGGTCGGCGATGTGCTGGAGATCCCTGTGGCGACCCTGCGCAGTTGGCTGGCAAAAGAATCCGACTTGCGGCGCGCTTATGACAAGCGGCGACAACGTCAGTTTGAACGATTGAAGCGCGATCTGCAAAGCGACATGCTGCTGCGCGGCAAAGCCATCCTGGCGCAGCTCGATGCCGAACGACTGGCAAAAGCGCCGCTCAATCAACTGGCAGCCGCCCTGGGCAGCCTGGTGACCCATGCCTTGAGATTGGAGGAGGCGACACAACCCCGTGCCGAAGACGACGAGCGCGTTATCCGAGTCGAATACTATTACGATGGTCAGGTCCAGGATGCTCCACCCTGGGCAGGCGCAAGTGATGGACGACCCCGCGCGGTTCAAAGTGGTGGCTTGCGGGCGCCGCTGGGGCAAGACCGAGCTGGGCAAAACGGCGCTGCTGCGGCTGGCGCTGCAACATCGGCGGCGCGCATGGTGGCTGGCGCCCACCATCATGATGGCCAGCCAGGTCTGGCGCGATCTGAAAAACAGCCTGCGCAGCCTGCAATACGCCAGCATAAGCGAGACCGAAAAGCGCATTGACATCGCCGGCGGCGGCATGATCGCCGTGCGCAGCGCACACCATCCCGACAGCCTGCGCGGCGAGGGCCTCGACCTGGCGGTGCTGGACGAAGCCGCCTATATGCAGCCGCGCGTCTGGCACGAGATCCTGCGCCCCATGCTGACGACCACGCGAGGCGGCGCGCTCTTCCTCAGCACGCCACTGGGCAAAAACTGGTTCTACGACCTTTTTCGCATCGGCATGGACAGCGCGGAAGACGAATACGCCGCCTTCCATTTCAGCACGGCCAACAACCCGCTCATCGCCGCCGCCGAGCTGGAAAGCATCCGCCACCGCAGTACAGAGCAGATCTGGCGCGCCGAGTATCTCGCCCATTTCAGCGACGAAAGCGGCTCGGTCTTCCGCGGCATTCGCCAGGCTGTAGAGCCGATCCGTCAGAGCGCTCCCATCGCTGGGCACAGCTATATCGCCGGCATCGATTGGGGACGCAGTCACGACTACACAGCCATCGCCATCATCGACGCGTCAGAACGGCGGCTGGTGGCGCTGGACCGCTTCAACGAGATCGGCTGGGAGCTGCAGCGTGGACGGCTGCGAGCCCTGGCGCAGCGCTGGGGAACGCAGGTCATCTGGGCGGAGAGCAACAGCATCGGCGCGCCCAATATCGAAGCGCTGCAAGCCGAGGGCCTGCCCGTGCGCGGCTTTGCCACCACCGCCAAGAGCAAATCGCCGCTCATCGAGTCGCTGGCGCTGGCTTTGGAACGCCGCCAATTGGCGCTGCTGGACGACCCCGTGCTCCTGGGCGAGCTGGCCAGTTATGCGCTGGAGCGTCTGCCGGGCGGTGGCTATCGGTACAGCGCGCCGGCTGGCATGCACGACGACACGGTCATCGCGCTGGCGCTGGCCTGGCACGGCGTGATGAAGAGCGGCGCTCGCTTCGACTTTGCCTGAGCAGGGGAAGCACCCCCCTCGGTCCCCCCGAAAAGCCAGGGGGAGGCACAACCCCCCTCAGTCCCCCCGAAAAGTCGGGGGAGGCACAACCCCCTCAGTCCCCCCGAAAAGTCGGGGGGAAGCACAACCCCCCTCGGTCCCCCCGAAAAGTCGGGGGGAAGCACAACCCCCCTCGGTCCCCCCGAAAAGTCGGGGGGAAGCACAACCCCCCGCCTCAGCCGCAAGTCCCGATTGGCTCGACGAAATCGGCGCTGATCCAGCCCTTGACGCCGTGAAAATCGACCTTGAACCAATCTGCCGTGCGCGCGACCGCCGTCAATGTCGCGTTGAAGGGGATGGCTCGGATGACATCGCCGCCGGGACTGGCGCGGAAGTTCAGGATGTATTGCGTTCTCACCATGCAGCCGCTCAAGGCCGCTTCTTGCGGGGCGGGCGCTTGCATTTGCGCAGCGGGCGGACGGGCGCCGGGCAGCAGGATCAAATTGCCAGGGCGGTCGATTATGCCGCAGGTCAAGCCATTTTCGTTGGTCGCTGGCAGATCATAGACGACGCGAGGGAGCGCCGTGGTGTCGATGAACTTGAAGGCGCTGCCTTCCGCTTCAAAGCAGATTTTTGTGCCAGGCAGGATCCAGCTCCAGACATTGATAGCGTCGACGAAGCCTGCCGCGGCGATCTCGGCATTGCCAATACCCACCGCATCGAGGCGCTGGCATTGGGTGGATTCCGTGATGTTGTAGGTGACGATGCCGGGCAGGGTCAGGCAGGACGAGATGCCCGGCGTGGCGGTGGCGCTGGGCGTGGCGGTGGGCGGGATGTAGACAAGGCCATCGCCCGCTGCTGCTTGCTTTACGCTGGGTTTGCGATGCAAGCGCAGGCAGGTCAGGTTGCTCTCAGGGCCGATGGTATTCGCGCCGTAGGACTGGGGAGTGATGGTCACGAAGTCTGAGACAAAGCAATCGTGGCTGTTGCCGCTGATGGTATTGCCGCGCATGTCGAGGAAGGTGCCGGGCACATCATGTCGTACCCAAACTTGGTTGTTAGCTGCTTCCGTCTTAAAGCCGCCGACGACAACAACTGCGCCATGCCCGAATTCGAAATCGTTATTGGTGAAGGGAATACAAGTACTCCCATCATTGTAGCAAAGGTACGCGAATCTTCCTTCGCCGGCTCTAGAGCGGTTTCCCGTGAAGAGATTGTTGTAGAGCTTGACGTTGGCATGGGTCGTGATTTGCGCGTTAAGGTTATTCGTGCTGTCTACAGAGGATATCACTTTGATAGCGCTGACCTGTTCAGCGGTATTGTTGATGAAACGGCTGTTGCGGATGTCCACTTCGCCGCCGCCGTCCATCGCGATGGCTGTGCTGTTGTTGTCGCTGAAAATGCTGTTGGTCACAGTCAGTTTAGCGCCTTCTGTCATCCGTATTCCGCTATCGTCCATCCAGCGTACTGTCAGACGGTCGGCTATGAGCGTGCCGTCGAGAAAGACGGCTCGGATTATCCGGGCTCCACTTTTGGTCCGGTCACGGCCGGGAATGATGATGTTATTCAGGATCAGGGTTCTGCCGGTGTAAACTTCAATAACGTCCTCACCGGGTGTGAGGGTAAGCGTATAGCCGTTGCCGTTGAGTGTGAGCGGCTGTTTTTCAGTGACATAGAGACCGAAATTGGCGGTGATATTGGCGGTCATATTTATGGTGTCGGGTTCGCCGTTGCTGTTTGAGACGGTGTTGAAGGCGGTGCGAAGCTGGGCGGCGGTTGCGACATTGAAGGTAGCGGCGAAGGCTGGACCCGCCGGCAGCAGAAGCAAGACCAACGCGGCGAATAAGAACTTGAATGCGAATGCGGAACGGAGATGTAAGGGAAGCGGTATTAGCGCGAGATTATACGGGGGGGGGGGGGTAGAGTTATCATTACTGCAAGCTCCCGCAAGGCTTCTGAATTGACGGTTTGGTTTGGGCGCGTCATGTGCTGTCACGGTGAAGCTCTCCTTATGTGAACAAGCGCTTGTTTTGGAACGGATAGATAAAATACTTGTCTTATCGCATGATTTTCTATGGTAATGCCATTTCCTGGATTGTCAAGCATTTGGATGAAGGGAAATGTCTATTTTCGTGTATGTGGGGACGTTCCCCATCCCCCGACATGCGTAGAAATCCGCGCGCGCCGTTGCCTCCCCCCGACTTTTCGGGGGGACTGAGGGGGGTTGTGCCTCCCCCCGACCTGTTCGGGGGGACTGAGGGGGGTTGTGCCTCCCCCGACTTTTCGGGGGGACTGAGGGGGGTTGTGCCTCCCCCCGACTTTTCGGGGGGACCGAGGGGGGTTGTGGTAAAATCTGTGCAGGGCAGAATCTAAGTCGAAAGCGCAGCTACCATGCTGACCGATGTCGAAAAGATGCTCTTTATCTTGCTGGCGATGCTGTCTGTTGGCGCGGCGGCGGCTGGCTTCCGAGAAATGTGGCAGATTATCCAGCGCGGCACGGGGCAGCTACACCTCGAGCGCATCATGCCGCGGGCGCTGCAGGCTCTGGCTATCTATCTCACGCAGCGAACAACCTTGAAAACCCGCCCGTTGACCAGCGCCATTCATTGGGGCGTCGTGCTGGGATTCACTTACTACTTCCTCATCAATTTGCTCGACCTTCTGCATGGATTCCTGCCCGGTTTTGATGCGCAGTTGGCACAGTTGGGCGGGCTTTACGATGCCTATCGCCTGCTGGCCGATGCGCTGAGCATGGTGGTGCTGGCGGGCATCGTCTACTTTCTGCTGCGGCGTTTTGCGCTGCCCAATCGCCACGCTTTGCGCTTTCATGACAATATCCTGCTGCATCCCAAGGCTGTCGGTGGCGCGATCACCAGCGACTCGCTGATTGTGGCTTTCTTCATCTTGCTGCATGTCGGCGCGCGCTTCTTGGGCGAGTCGGTGGCGGTGGCGCAGCATGGGGCGGATGCCTATATGCCTTTTGCCACTGCTGCCGCGGGCATTTGGGGCGGTCTGAATGCCGATGCCATGCTTTTCGCGCGGCATATTTGCTGGTGGTTGGCGCTGGGCGGCGTGCTGGTCTTCTTGCCCTACTTTCCACAAAGCAAGCACGCGCATTTGTTCATGGCGCCTTTGAACTTTCTGACCCGTCCGCAGCGGACTTCCATGGGCGCGTTGACGGCGCTGGACTTTGAAGACGAGTCTCTCGAACAATTTGGCGCGGGGCGGTTGGAAGACTTGTCGATGACTCAGCTCTTTGACGGTTTCGCCTGCATCATGTGCAACCGCTGCCAGGATGTCTGCCCGGCCTATGCAACTGGCAAAGAACTCTCGCCGGCCGCGCTGGAAGTCAACAAACGTTTCTATATGCAAGACAGCTGGGCTGCGCTGGCGCAAGGAGGGGAGTCGGAGCGATCTCTGGCGGGCAGCCTGCTCAGTGAATCGGCGCTGTGGGCCTGTACGGCTTGTGGGGCTTGTATTGATATCTGCCCGGTCGGCAACGAGCCCATGTTCGACATCCTGGATATCCGCCGCGATTCCGTGCTGATGCAAGGCGAATTTCCAGCCGAGCTAGGCGGCGCTTTTCATGGCATGGAACGGCAAGGCAATCCTTGGCAGATCGCCGAGCCGCGCGACAGCTGGACGGGGGCGCTGGACTTCTCTGTGCCGACAATCGCTGAAAAGCCCGATTGTGACCTGCTGTATTGGACAGGCTGCGCCGTGAGTTACGATCCGCGCGCCCAGGAAACGGCTCGAGCGCTTGTCAAATTGCTGCATGCCGCCGATGTCAACTTCGCCATCCTGGGCGACCGCGAACGTTGCACCGGCGATGTCGCTCGCCGCGCCGGCAACGAATACCTGTACAGCGAAATGGCGGCGATGAATGTTGAAACCTTGAACGAAATCGCGCCCAGGCGCATCGTGGTAACCTGCCCCCATTGCCTGCACAATATCGGCAAGGAATACCCGGCTTTTGGCGGCGATTATGAAATCGTCCATCACACCGAGCTGATCGCCGAGCTGATCGACGCCGGCAAGCTGCCGACGCGCGCCAATCCCGCCAGCTGGAGCAATGTAACTTTCCATGATCCCTGCTATCTGGGTCGTCACAACGATGTGCTGGATGCGCCCCGCGATGTCCTGCAGGCCAATGCCATCTCGCTGATTGAGATGCCGCGCAACCGCAAAAACTCTTTCTGCTGTGGGGCTGGCGGCGCGCAATTCTGGAAAGAAGAGGAGCCCGGCGAGCAGAAAGTCGGCCTGGAACGCTATCAAGAAGCTGTCGAAACAGGCGCGGATACTCTGGCAGTCGGCTGTCCTTTTTGCATGCGCATGTTCGAAGACGCACGCAATGAACTTGACGGCGGTCCGCGCGTTGTCGATATCGCTGAAGTCATGGCCGCGGAGCTATGAAGACGGCGCGAATGGCAGCCTTTGATTTCAAGGAAATTCCGGTCCTGGATACTGCGCGATTGCGTCTGCGGCGCATCAGCCGGGCCGATTGTGGCGACTGGCTGGCGGCATTCAAGAGTCCGGGCGCGGTCGACTGGCTGCTCGACTTTGAGAGTTCGCCGCGCCTTGCGACCATACAGAGCTTCGTCGACTGGGCGGACGAAATCTTCACTGCAGAGACGGGCATACGTTGGGCGCTGACTCTCAAGCCAGACGACAGGATGATCGGCTCCTGCGGATTCCACTTGTATGCGCAACGGCATCAGGTTGCAGAGATCGGCTATGAGATGCATTCGGATTATTGGCGGCGCGGACTGATGAGCGAGGCGGCTGGGGCGGTCATGCGCTTCTGTTTTGACAGGCTGTCGCTGCATCGCCTGGAAGCGGATGTAACCGAGGGCAATGCGGCATCGGCGGCGCTGCTGCAGAAGCTGGGTTTTTCGCTGGAAGATGTCCTGCGCGAACGCCATTTCTGGCGGGGCGGTCATCACAATGGTTGGCTGTTCAGCTTGCTGGAGCCAGACTATCGCGGCTTGGTCAAAGCGGGGCGGCTGGCGTGAAGGCGCGCAATCCGGTTTCGCTGGCTGCGCTGATGCCGATTCTGCTGGTCGGTTTTGCGATTGGCGCGGCGCAATTGAATGCCGATGCCATCTGGACGGACGAGCTGTATTCCTTGGCGAATATCGGCGCCTTTGACCCGCCCTACAGCCCGGCGCAGATCATCGACTCGCTGGCGCGATACAGCCCCCAGCACACGCCACTCTATTATTTCATCAGCGCAACATGGGCGCAGTTGGCTGGCTGGTCGCAATTATCCATGCGTGTAGTTTCGCTCTTCGCTGGCAGCTTGTTCATCGCCTGGCTGTATCGTTTGTGTGCCGATCTGTTTGGTCGTGGCGCTGGCATAACCGGCGCTTGTCTGGCGGCGACATCGGCATTCTTGCTGGTGTCCTTCCACGAGATTCGCATGTACACATTGATGCTGATGCTGGCGGCCATGCACACAGTTTGTTATTGGCGGCTGGCCTATGGTCGCGGGCGAGGCAGAGTCACGGCGCTGTGCTTTGTCATGACGGCAGCTGCCTTGCTCTACACGCACATGTTTTCGGCGATCATGCTGGCGGCGCTGGGGCTGCATCATCTGCTGTTTGCGCTGCGCCGAACGCGTGGCTGGCGCGTTGTCGCCGGCTGGCTGGTGGCGGGCCTATTATTCTTGCCCTATGTGCCGGTGGTCTATGCAGGTTTTCTGGAAGAGACAAGCAAACCATCGACAGTCTCAGCCGCGTTTGCCACGCCAGAACTGCTGGAGACATTGGCAACGTTGATCGGCAACGGATCGGCATGGATTTGCCTGCTGCTGGGACTGCTGCTCTTGTGGCGTCTGTGGCATCTGCGCGGTCGAGTCGTCCTGCGCTGGGCAGCCTTCGCTGTGCTGATGCTGGTGCTGCTGCTGGTCTTCAATCTGCAATTCCGTCTGATCGGATTGTATCGGTCGCGCTATTTGCTGATTTTGTGGCTGCCCATTTTGACGCTCTTCGCTTATGCCATCTGCGCAGGCGCCAAGCCCCTATTCGCTATGCTGTGTCTGTTGCTATGGGCCGCGCTTGGCTGGGGATTCCAGCGCTCGCCAGATTTCGTCACCTATGTGGGCGGGATGGTCTACGCCAGCCGCTATCCGAACTTGCAGCATGCAGTGGCAGGACTGGGCGACAAGGTGCAGGAACACGAAACCATCATCGGCTTTACGGGCTCGGATTACATCAACAGCGATCGCAAGCACGGCGTCAGCCCAGCCGATTATTACACCCAGGCGCAGCTGGGCATCGATGGACTGTTTCTTCCCGAGCGCTTGCGCGGCGACCGGCTGCTGTCCGCGCTGGACGAGAAGATCGACAGCCACCCTTTCCTGCTGCTCATTTACGAGCCCTACAATCTCCCCGAAAACCTGGACGAGACTCGCGCCGCAATCAGCGCCAACTATCGTGCCTGTGCGATCCTTGTCGACAGCGACAGGCTCTTTGCCCAACGTTATATCGACAAGTCGCTCGACTGCGATCATGCACGCCGGGCAATCGACTTTGAAAACGGCATCCGTATCGTGGATCGCTTCGTCCGCCACGATGCCGCGAAGGACCGGCTGCGCATCGTGACCGGCTGGGATGTGCCGAGCGATGACCTGCTGGCACAGTATAATGTTTCTTTGCAGGTCATCACTGCCGACGGGCGCAATGTGGCGCAGAGCGATCGCCATCTTGATGAGGAACTTCTCAAGTGGTATGATAGTACCTTGTCAACTGCAGATCTGGCAGCCGGCGATTACCGCGTCTTTGTCATCGTGTACGACCGCCAGACCTTGCAGAAAGTCTCGGGCGTGGATATGGCAACTGGACAAATTGCCAGCATGTTGCCGATCTACGAATTCAGCATTGAACGCTAGATGAAATTGTCCGCGCGCTGGATGCCCATGCTGCCGCTGCTGCTACTGGCGCTGCTGCTGGTTGCGCCTGGCTTGAATGGCGACCTGATCTGGTTTGACGAGTTGACCTCGATCAGCCATGCCGGCGGCGTAAACGGACCCTTTTCTCCGCTGGAAATCGCCGACTCGGTGCAGACGCACAGCCCTAAACATACGCCGCTATTCTTTGAGATTCTGGCGCTGTGGGGCGCGCTGATGGGCTGGCATCAGGTCCTGCTACGCGCGTTGCCGCTCTTCTGTGGATTGCTGGCGCTGGCCTGGATATATCGCTTGGGCGCGGATTTCATTGATGCGCGGGCTGGCGTATACGCCTGTTTGCTGCTGGCGCTGAACGCCTTCTGGCTGGATTATTTTCACGAAATTCGCATGTACACGTTGCAATTCATGCTGCTGTCGGCGCTGGCCTGGCATTATCTCACCATCACGCGCCGGGCTGCTGGGGCGCGGCGTCTGCATTGGGCGGGTTTGATCTTCTGCGCGGCGCTGAGCCTGTATGCACAACCATTTTCTATTTTCTTTTTGCTGGCGCTGGGATTGTGGCATTTGCGCTGGCTGCGCCGTCCTCAGCTGTTCTGGCGGGTCGGGCTGGCTATGCTGGTCGCGGGCTTGATCTACTTGCCCTGGCTGCCGGTCACCCTGCATGGCTTGACTGCCAAGTTTGATACCGCCGCCGATGCCATGCCCTTGTCGCAAGCCCTGTCTGTCTTCCTGCGCCTGCTGGGCAACGGGCAGCCCCTGCTGTTGCTGGTCCTCTTCGCCTGCCTGCTGATCGCCCTGCGAGCATGGAACAAAGGACTGCTGCCCTTTCTCTTCCTGGCTGGCGCGAGCTTGCTGATCCTGCTGGTCGCCAACGAATGGGTGGGCTTGATTCCGCTGCGACGTTCGCGCTACTTTTTCCTGACCTGGGGCATGCTGGCGCTGGCGCTGGGTGGCGGCTTGGCTGGCATCAAGTGGAGCTGGCTGGCGCCGCTGTTTTTGACGATCTATGCCGCCGCTGGTTTTGGTTTCCGCAATGAGAACGATTACCTGGCGCATCAAGGCACTGTCTACGCGGTGCATCTGTATCCGCCGCTCGAGACAACTGTGCAGGCGCTGCGTGGCAATACCCAAGCGCAGGACTTTGTAGTCGGCTTCACCGATGCCAACTTTGTCAACCGCGCCAGCAAGCAAGGCAAGAGCACAGCCGATTACTACTTCGAGACCCTGCTAGGCATTGATGGCACGCTCATCCCCAGCGCCTGGACCGCCGACCAGCTGGCTGCGCAGTTGGACAGACGGCTGGCAAACAATCCCTATCTGCTCCTGACGCAGGACCCGCAAGCGCCGCCAGCCAGCCTCAACCCGACAAAGGAAGGCATAAGCCGCTTATACATACCCTGCGACATCGTGCTCGACCAGCCGCGGCTATTCGTCCAACGTCATGTTGACAAAAGGCTGTCGTGCCAGCGCGCCTATCAGCCTATTCATTATGACAATGGCATCCGCATCGTCGACAAATTCGGCGAATATGACGAAGCGGCGCAGACTGTGCGCCTGATAACCGGCTGGGAAGTGCCGAGACGAGAGCAGCTGCAGCAATACAATGTCTCACTGCAGATTTTGTCGGCTGGCTGGGGCAATGTCGCCCAGATTGACCGGCACTTGTCTGACAATATCCTGAAATGGTATGCCGCCGAATTGCCGACGGACCACCTGCCGCCCGGTGACTATCGCGCTGTGGTCATCGTCTACGATCGCTACAGCAAATCAAAAGTAATCGGTATGGACTTGACCAGCGGCGAGACAGCGGCGATTCTGCCCATTTTGCACTTCACCATCGAAGGGTAGCGCTCGTGCTACTCAAACGTCTCTTGCGGACATTCTATGCGCCGCCGTTGCGAAGAGTTCGCCTTTGGGCGGGCAATCGCGCCGAACAGCGCCGCATCCGCGCGGAAGTCATGCTTGCGCGGCAACAGGGGCGGCCCGTCAAGATCATCATCGGCGCTGGACAGACGCGTTACCCCGGCTGGATCGCCACGGACATTCCCGCATTTGACATTCGGCGCGCGCAGCATTGGCGGCGGCTCTTCGCGCCGGCTGGCATCGACCGCATGTTGGCTGAACATGTCTTCGAGCATTTGACAGCCGCGCAGCTGAGCGACTTTCTGGCCACCGCGCGTAACTACCTGACAGCTGATGGGCGCATTCGCATCGCGGCGCCCGATGGCAATCATCCTTCGTCCGATTACATCAATAGCGTGCGCCCCGGTGGCAGTGGGGCCGGCGCGGACGACCACAAAATGCTCTACACGCAAGAAATAATCTGCCAGCTAATGGCAGCGCAGGGTTATGAATTCGCCGCGCTGGAATATTTTGATGCCAAAGGCGCATTCCACAGCCAGCCCTGGAGCGCAGAAGATGGTTTCGTCAGCCGCTCGGCAGCCCACGACGAACGCAACAGCGACGGTGTCTTGCGCTACACCAGCTTGCTCGTGGATTGCTGGCTGCCCTAGGCGTTGAGGAAGCTGCCCTCCAGGCCGTGCGCCGCTTCTTTCAGCGCCTCGCTCATGGTGGGATGCGCATGCACATTGCGGGCGATTTCCTGGGGCGTCAGTTCTGCCGACCGCGCCAGAGTTAGTTCTGGCAGCAGCTCGGTTACATCGTGCCCAATCATGTGCGCGCCCAAGATCTCGCCATACTTGGCATCGCTGATGAGCTTGACGAAGCCGCTGGCATCGCCCAGTCCACGCGCCTTGCCATTCGCCTGGAAGGGGAATTTCGCCACATTGATCTGGTAGCCGCGTTCTTTTGCCTGCTGCTCGGTATAGCCAAAGCTGGCGACTTGCGGCTGGCAATAGGTCGCGCGCGGCATCATGTCGAAGTCCAGCGTCACACTGTCTGCGCCGGCGATACATTCGGCAGCCACCACGCCCATGACTTCAGCTACATGCGCCAGCATCAGCTTGGCAGTGACATCGCCGACCGCGTAGATATGCGGCCGGTTGGTCTGCATGCGGTCGTTGATGCCGATGCCGCCCGCCTCGTTCAGCGCGATATCCAGTTTTTCCAGCCCAAAGCCGGTTACGCGCGGCGCGAAACCAATCGCCTGCAAGACTCGTTCGGCTCGCAGAGTCTCTTGCGCGCCATCGCGTGTCGTCACGGCAACCGCGACATCGTCTGCCCTGTCGTCAACGGCATCGACGCTTGTGCCGACCAGCATCGTAATGCCCAGCTTCTTGAATGCCTTTGCCAATTCGGCGCTGACATCCGGGTCTTCCAAAGGCAGAATGCGCTGCATCGTTTCGACCAGGGTAACTTCAACCCCATAATTCGCCATGATGTAGGCGAATTCGACGCCGATTGCGCCCGCGCCAGCGATGATGATGCTGGCTGGCAGCGAATCTTCCATGATCTGCTCTTCATAGGTAACCACGCGTTCGCTCAGCGTCGTGCCCGGGAGCAGTCGCGTGCTTGCGCCGGTCGCGATGATCAGGTGCTTGAAGGCCAGCGTCTCGCTGCTGCCGTCGTTCTTCGCTACATGCAGGCTGTGTTCGTCCTGGATAGTCGCCCAACCTTCATGCGCCGCGATTTTGTTTTTGCGCATGAGGAACTGCACACCTTTGGTCAGCCCATTGGAGACGCGCCGGCTGCGCTTGAAGGCTTTGCCATAGTCCAGCGTGAAGTCGCCGCTGATGCCAAACTGATCGGCTTCGCGCGTGAGGATATGCGCCAGCTCGGCATTGCGCAGCAGCGCCTTGGAAGGGATACAGCCGACATTCAGGCAGACGCCGCCCCAATACTTCTTTTCGACGATGGCGGTCGCAAGCCCAAGCTGACTGGCGCGGATGGCAGCGATATATCCGCCCGGTCCCGCGCCCAACACGACGACATCGTATTCTTTTGCCATGTCTCACCCATATCTGCTTGCCGATTGAACGCGGCTAGTCTACAACAGACAGTCCCGCAAGTGTAGAGTCGCTGTGCAAATGCTGCCGCTGCGCCTCGAACAAGATGACAGCCGCCGCGCTGGCCACATTCAGCGACTCGCTGGACTGCGCCATGGGGATGGCGATCTCGCAAGCAGCCAATTTACGCGCTGCTTGGCTTAGCCCGTGCGCTTCGTTGCCCAAGATAAGCGCCCAGTCGCCTGTCCAGTCGACGCTTGTATAAGCACAATCGGCAGCGGCTCGTGTCGCAAAGACTTGCAGCTCGCGACAGAAGTCTGCGATTTCTTGCCAGCTCGCCTCCACGATGGGCAGTCGAAAATGAGCGCCCATACCCGCGCGCAGAGTCTTGCCGCTGTAGACATCGCAGCAGCCCGGCGCCAGGATCGCCAGCTCGACGCCCGCGGCCGAGGCGCTGCGCAGGATCGTGCCCAGATTGCCGGGCTCGCTGATAGCGTCCAAGATCAGCACGCGCTGGCAGGGCTGCGAGATGCTTGGCTTGGGGATGTGAAAAACCCCCAGGATGCCCGGCGGCTGCTGCGTATCGCTGACATGTCGCAGGATCGATTCGGTGACCGGCAGCAAGGTGCAGCCCCGCTCTTGCAGCTGCGCGATGACGCCATAATCTGCGCGTTGAGGGGAATACAATGCCAGCTCGGCAGCGCCACCACGGGCGAGCGCATCGGCGATCAGACGGTCGCCTTCCAGGATCAATTTGCGTTCGCTGCGCCGCAGTCGCGCTCGATTCACCAGCGCCTTCACATGGCGGACGCGCTTGTTTTGTGTGCTGCTGATAGGATCCATGCTGCGCCATCACAAATACAAAAAGGGTCTGCTGAGGGACCCTTTGTACGTTTACCTGGCTTGTCGTTGCCGCGCCTAGAGATGCTGACGGGCTGTGTCGGCGATTTGCCTGAAGGTGGAGGCATCGTGCACAGCGAGGTGCGCGAGGCTCTTGCGGTCCAGCTCGATGCCGGCGCGCTTCAAGCCATAGACCATCTGGCTGTACTTCATGCCGTTCAAACGCGCGGCTGCATTGATGCGCTGGATCCAGAGGCGGCGAAGTTGGCGACGGCGCTGTCGGCGGTCGCGGTAGGCATACCACAAGCTGCGCATCATGGCTTCGTTGGCGCGCTTGAAATTCTTGCTGCGCGTGCCCCATTGCCCCTTGGTCATCTTGATGATTTTCTTGTGCCGGCGCCGTCTGACGAAGCCGGTGCGTGTTCTGGCCATTGCTGATTCTCCGTGATTGGCGCTGGCTTAGGCGGGCGGGTTGGCTTTGTACTTGCCCAGATAGGGGGCGAGGCGGCGGATGCGGCGCTGCATGGCTTTTTCGCCGACCTGCATGGTCTTGTCCCATTGACGGCGCACGCGCTTGGCAGACATGCGCCGGCGATGGCTCTTGCCGCCCTTGGTGCGGACGATCTTGCCGGTTCCTGTCATTTTGAAGCGCTTGGCTGTAGCTTTGTGCGTCTTCAGTTTGTACTTTCCGCTCTTTTTCTTGCGTGGCACTATTGCTTCTCCGAACTATGTCTGAATTCCTTGGTCGGCGCGAGGATCATCAGCATGTCTCTGCCTTCGATATTGGGTCGCTGCTCCACCACGCCGACTTCTTTGAGCGCTTCTTCGATCCTGCCCAGTCGGTCGCGCCCGATGTACTGATGCGTGATTTCGCGACCGCGAAAACGCACGCGAAACTTGACCTTTTTGCCTTCTTGCAGCCACTTCTCGGCGCGTTTGATGTCAAACTGCAAGTGATACTCGTCGGTTTTGGGTCGCAATTGGATCTCTTTGACGGTCACCTTGATCTGGTTCTTCTTTGATTTCCGTTCCTTGCGACGCTGTTCGTATTGGAACTTGCCATAATCCATGATGCGACAGACGGGCGGACGAGCTTTGGGCGCTACCTCAACCAGATCCAAGCCAACCGCATCTGCACGTTCCTGGGCATAGCTGATGCCGACAACGCCGATATTGTTGTTGGCATGGTCGATCAGGCGGACTTCGCGCACACCGCGGATGTTGCCGTTAATTCGCAGACCTGAACTCGCTATCTTTGCACGACCCTTCATTAGGATGCGACACTCATCAGACTCGCAGCAACTGCCGCGAAAGCCAAGCTTAACACGGCGCGCCGTTGCCTGTCAACAGGCAGTCGAAATCGGCACGTCATTGATCGGCGCTCGGGTCATGGTTACGCATTTGAGTCACTCGTTCCTGGAAAGACCGCCGTAATTCTTCATCGTTGTCTTTGCATCTCCGCAAGGTCTGTTTGGCACAAGCAGTGCAGCCGCGCATCGCTCGAAAGCTGTCGGTTTCGCAGGACAGGCAGCCGTTCAAGTCGATCATCAGCGACATCAGCCCGAGAATCTCGGGGCTGGTTTCTGGCTTGCCTTCCAGATCGTCAACGAGTTGCGCCCATTGTCCATCCCGCGTGTTGCGCAGGGCGGGGATGGCATAATGCGGGAACAAAATCTCGTTGTCGCTGTACAATTGACACTTCCCTCGCGGCTCGTTATTCGCTCGCTAGCAAAGCATACGCGTTTTTGCGCCGCCCTGCAAGGCATTGCTGCAGATTGTGCGCCTTATCGTGAATCGGTGGCTTGCTTCAATGCTCGCACCAGCCGCAGTGTGGCGGCCATGGTCTCGTCCGCGCCGGGCAGGGTGCTGTTCCACAAGCTGAACAAAACGGCGGCAACGCGACTCTTTGCCAGCGCGATGCGCAGCGACTCGATGCTCTCGTCCAGTGTGGGTCCGCCTGGCTCGGGATAGCTCATGGCGGGCATCTCGGCGCAGTCGACCACATCGGTATCAAAATGGATGTAGAGCGGCTTGTCTGGCAGCGGCGCGGCGTCCAACTCTGTCAAGGTCTCATAGATTGCGACCTGGCTTTCGCGCAGCATCTGGCCTTCTTGTGGGTCGAGGTTGCGCACATCGCTGATGACGATGTCCGACTCGGCGATCGGCGCAAGCTGCAGGCCGCGCATAAGATGCTGGTTGCCGCGACCGACCAGCGCTGCCAGGGGCATACCGCCCAAGAAGCCGCTGGGAGTCGTCTCTGGCGTGTTGAAGTCGCCGTGCGAGTCGTACCACAAGATGGCAGGCGAATGCGCCTCCAGGCCTTTGACCACGCCCAGACAACTGGTGCAGTCGTTGGCAAAGATCACGGGCGTCTTTGGCGCATGTGCCTGGATAGCCTCTGCCAGCGCCCAATTGACGGCTACGACCGGGTCCCCGTGCGCGGCGAAGTCCGGCGCGATGTCGATCCATTCTGCGTCCAGCTCGCCAGCGATTCCACTGTTGCGCAGGGCTGCGACTTCACGCCGCTTTGCCAGCGCCTCGCCCAGATAGTAAGGCACGCCCATGCAAATGTAGTCGGGCATAATGTCTCTCCCGTTTGTCACTTGGTAGGGAATTATATGCTGTGCAACAACGTTTCACCAAGCATGATCTGCAGCATTGAGACTTGTGCAAGCTACAGACTGTTGACATTGTGGCAGCCCGCTGAACCTGACGTGGCCAGAGCGGATTATGAGGCGCTGCGTTCCGACTGGCTGGCAGTAGGTGACTACATTGCCGAAGCGATAGCGGCGCATAAGGAGGCAATTTGTTGTAATCTCTATTGGTCGCCCAGCCTCAACACTCGCTGTAGCCACAATACACACACTTGCGGCAGCCCTCGGCGCGCACCAGCGTAATCATATTGCACTCCGGACACATGTCCGCGCCAGTTATGGCTGCATCTGACTCTGACGATGCGCTGACAGCCGATAGCTCCGCCCCTGTCGATGCTGCGATAGGCAAGCCCAGCTGCTGCATCGGCTCTTCGGGGAAAAACTCGACTTGCAACACGCGGGCCACGGCATCGGGCAGTGACAGCACGCGCTTGGGGCCAAAGCCGATTGGTCTCGCGCCGCCAATATCTTGCAGCTGCTCAATGATCAACTTCAGCATATCGCGGCGGTTGGGCGGGGCTGTGGAGCGCAGCAGCAGCGAAAGCATCCTGCCCAGACTCTCGGCGTCGGCCTGGATATCGCTGCCGGCTTTGCCAATCGCCACGAAGACCTCGAAAGGGTTGTCATCCTCATCGCGGTTGATGGTGATGTAGGCTTTGCCAAAGGGCGTCAGGGTGGCCACGGTCGTGCCGCGCAGTTTGTCGGGACGCGGATAGACACGGTGCGGCGTTGTAGCGGGTTCGGCAGCGGCGCTCTCTTTCAGCCCAGCCATTTCGCTTTCGGCGCGTTCATCGCCCTTGAGCATCAGCACTTGTTCGTCGCGGCTGCCATCGCGATAGATGGTGCCGCCCTTGCAGCCCAATTCATACATATACTGATACAGTTCGCTCACTTGCTCGATGCTGTATTCCTTGGGCACATTGCAGGTTTTGCTGATGGCGCTGTCGATCCAGCGCTGAAAGGCGCCCTGCACTTTGACATGCTCGGCCGGCGACAAGTCCATAGCGGTTACGAAGTAGGGTGGCAGCTCTTCTGCATGCGGGTTTTCTTCGCGCCATTGCTTGACGATGGGCACCTGCTCTTCGTGCAGCCCCAGCCGACTTTTGCGGAAATAGACCCAGCTGAAGAAGGGCTCGATGCCAGTCGATGTATTGACCATGGTGCCGGTGGTGCCGGTCGGCGCTTGCGTCAGCAGGGTTACATTGCGCATGCCATCGCGCCGCACTTTGTCGCGAACCACTTTTGGCATCTGCTGCATATAACCGCTGGCCAGGAAGGGCTCGGCATCAAATTGAGGGAAGGGGCCTTTTTCTCGCGCCAGCTCGCTGGATGTTTCATAGGCGGTGACGGCAATCAGCTTGTAGACCTTGTCGATCAGCGCGACCGATTCATCGCTGCCATAACGCAGGCCCAGCTTCAGCATGAGCTCGGCAATGCCCATGGTGCCCAAGCCGACTCGCCGCTCGGACTTCTGCACTTTTTCATTCTCGTCAAAGAAGTAGGGCGTAGTATCGATGACATTGTCCAGGAAGCGCGTGGCATAGGCGACTGTCGTGCGCAGCCCGTCCCAGTTGACATCGTGCCTCGCCTCGTCATAAAAGCAGGACAAGTTGACCGCGCCCAGATTGCAGACCGAAAAAGCGCCCAGCGGCTGCTCGCCACAAGGGTTGGTGGCGATCAAAGGATTAAAATAGCTGCTGTTTGCCATGCGATTGCTGTATTCGTTGAACCAGATGCCCGGCTCGGCGCTCGCCCAGGCGCTTTCGATAATCGCCTGCCACAATTCGCGCGCTTTGACCACCTTGTGCGGGACGATTTTGCGCCCAGAAGCGATCCAGGCGGCCAGGTCGCCATCCCACAGCTCGTCATAATCTGGGTCGCGCGTATCGGGGAAGACCAGCTCCCAGTCGTCATCGGCTTTGACGGCGGTCATCAGCTTGTCGCTGACGCCGACGCTGATATTGGCATTGGTGATCTTGCCCGCCTGGCGCTTGCTGTTGATGAAGTTGAAGATGTCTGGGTGCCAGTCATTCAGTATCAGCATCAAGGCGCCGCGCCTGCTGCCACCTTGTTCGATCAAGCCGGTGACAAAGCTGTAGAGCGCGCCCCAGGATACTGCCCCGCTGGAGCGGCCGTTGACGCCCTGGACATAGGAATGGCGCGGTCGCAGCGTCGATAAGTTGATGCCCACACCGCCGCCACGCGACATGATCTCCGTCATCTGGCTCAACGTCGTCATGATGCCATCGCGCGAGTCCTGCGGCGACGGGATGACATAGCAGTTGTAATAGGTCAGATCCTGGTTGGTGCCGGCCGCGGTCAAGATGCGTCCGCCAGGCACGAACTTCCAGTCGTCCAGCAGCCAGCGGAACTTGTCGGTCCATTCATCGCGTTTGGCTGCGCTGGGTTCGGCCTCGGCCACGCCCCGGGCCACGCGGTCCATCATCTGTTCCGGCTCGGTCTCGATCGGCTTGTCCACATGCTGCAAGTCGCGTTCGACCACTTCGCCATCCAGCAGTTGTATCGTGACCATGGGCAGGTCGAGCGCGGTTATCGAGCCGACCTCGCGCTGTCCGGTCTTGGGATCGACGACCACAATGGCCGTGTCGCCGATAGACAGGCTGGCGCGCGCCATGTCCTTTTGGGCATAGCGGTCGAGGAAGATCTTGTAGCCCAGTTCGTGCAGCGTATTGTCGCTGGGGGACTCAAGTGTCATGTCAGGCATTCCAATCCTGACGGGCGCTTCGGCGAACATATCATACCCTATCTTTGCGACGTTCTAGGTCGTCAGATTACTACCTGGTGAATAGCCAAATTATGGTCGCTAAGTCGTGAATCTGCTAGCGGCGATTCGGCCGTTTCGGTATGGATCGCATTGGAGTTTTCTTACAAAAGGCGTTGGGAACAATCTTGTCACTGACGAGAAAAGGGCGACCCGACGGATCGCCCAAACAGGCAATAAATCTATTTGGTTGGAAGGCTATTGCCGGCGATTTCGCTTGCGCAGGAAGGCTGGCAACTCCGTGTTTTTGGGGTCGATATTGTCATAGGTTCGGGCATCATCCGGGGTGGGCGAGGGCGGAGCCTGACGGGTCCGCTGGAAGGGAGATCCACTGCCTACCGAGACTCCTTGACCGGGCGCCTGCACCTCGACATCTTCATAGACCGGGCGCTGAACTGGCGTCGACTGCGGTGCTTGGGTCGACTGGCGGATCGGCAACTGGCCCGCTTCTTTCATGGTGGTTTCCAGGCGGCTGCGTTCAAAGCCGGTGGCGATCACGGTGATGTGCACCTCATCGCCCAGACTTTCGTCGATGTGCGCGCCGAAGATGAGGTTGCATTCCGCATGCGCCGAATCCTTGATGATGGCTGCCGCCTCGTTGACTTCAAATAGCGTCAAATCGGCGCCACCCGTTATCGAGAACAAGATGCCGCGCGCGCCATCAATCGTCACATCCAGCAAGCCGCTGGTGATGGCCATTTCTGCCGCAGACCGCGCCCGATCATCGCCAGCAGCCCGTCCAACTGCCATCAGCGCCGCGCCGCCTTCGCTCATGACCGTGCGCACATCAGCGAAGTCCAGGTTGATCAAACCTGGCACGGTGATCAATTCCGAGATGCCCTGGATGCCTTGGCGCAGCACATCGTCTGCCAGCGAGAAAGCTTGCTGCAGGGTCGAGCGCTTGTCGGCCATTTGCAGCAGGCGGTCGTTGGGGATCACGATGAGCGTGTCGACTTGGCTCTTTAGCGCCTCAATACCGGTCTTTGCCAGTTGCGCGCGCCGCGTGCCTTCAAAAGTGAAAGGGCGGGTCACGACGCCGATGGTGAGCGCGCCAAGTTCTTTGGCGATCTGTGCGATGACAGGCGATGCGCCCGTGCCCGTGCCGCCACCCATGCCGCAAGCCACGAAAACCATGTCCGAGCCGCGCAGGACTTCTAGCAAGTCTTCCGAGCTTTCTTCGGCGGCTTTGCGACCGATCTCTGGATTGCCGCCCGCGCCCAAGCCACGCGTCAGCTTGTCGCCAATGCGCACGCGCGTCTTGGCTTTGGAAAGCATCAGCGCCTGGTTGTCGGTGTTGACCGCGATAAACTCTACGCCGCCCAAGCCTTCGTTGATCATGCGATTGATGGCATTTCCGCCGCCACCGCCGACACCCACGACCTTGATCTGGGCGTAGTTTTCCCCGGTTATCAAATCATTGACCATTGTGATGTCCCTCGTCATTCAACAGCGTTCGGCCGCTTTTTTCAAGCTCACGCGTACATTGTACGCCCAATCGATATGTGCGCAATCAGTACAAACAGCAATTTACTGGCAATACTGCGCAAAAAGCGCCGCTCATTCGTCCTGCGGCAAAAAACGTTTCAAGAAGTTGTTCATGCGCCGTCCCCACTGGTTCACTGGCACGCCGACGTTGGCATCCAGGTCTGGCTCCAGCATGGCGTCCATCTCCAGCCCCAGCCGCAGCAAACCGACGCTCGTGCTGTAAGAAGGATTCTTCAATGTGTCGGCGATGCCTGTCACTCGCTCTGGCTGCGCCAGACGCACTGGCAAATTGAGGATGCGCGATGCCAAATCACGATAGCCCGGCAGCAGCGAACTCCCGCCTGTGATCACCGAGCCCGCTCGCAGCAAACCAGCATAACCCGAGCGCTTGATCTCTTTTTCCACCATCTCGAAGATCTCTTCAAAGCGCGCTTCGATCACCATGGCCAGGTCGCGCCGCGATACCGGCAGAATCTCGCCGCCAAAAGGCTCTACTGGGAAGACTTCCGTTTCGCTGACGGCCTGCGTATCGGCGTGCCCGCGCTGGATCTTGACTTGTTCTGCCAAGCCAAAAGGCACGCGCATCCAATACGTAATATCTTGGGTCACATGGTTGCCGCCGACCGGGATGATGGCAGTATGCCAAACTGTGTTGTCGATGAAGATGGCGATATCGGTGGTGCCGCCGCCAATGTCGATGACCACCGCGCCCATCTCTCGCTCATGTGGTGTCAAGACAGCCTCGCCGGCCGCCAAGGGATTGAGGATGAAACGGTCAACCAGCACGCCTGCCGATTCCACCGCGTCTTCGAGGTTGGCCAGGCTGGTTGTCGACGCCGTGATAATATGCGCGTCCACCTCCAGACGAAAGCAGTGCATGCCCAGCGGGCTGCGGATACCTTCTTGCCCGTCCAGCGTGTAACTGCGCGGCACGACATGCAAGATCTCGCGGTTGTGGGGGATGGCGATATTGCGGGCCACGCTCATGGCTTTTTCCAGGTCGGCTGTCTGCACGCTGCGCGAGCCCACCACTGTCGCCATGCCACGGCTGGTCAATGACGAGATATGGCTGCCGGCCACGCTCACAAAAGCGCGATTGATGTCATAGCCGCTGGACCTTTCTGCCTTGCGGATGGACTGGGCGATCGCAGCCGAAAGCGCGCCGACATCGCTGACGACACCCTTCTTCATGCCGTCGCTCGCTTCGATGCCCAAGCCGACGACATAGACATCTTCAGGGCGCACTTCGCCGACAATCGTGCATATCTTGTGTGTGCCTACATCGAGGCCTACGACCAAATCGCCCATCAGCTTCTATCGCTCCCACAATACCCTGTAGAATGGCGCGTCTGGATTGGCGATATTCAGCTCGGCGATATCAACCGACCGATTGTTCAGATCCGCCACCAGCACCTCGTACATTTTCAGCTTCTCGCTCGTTTCGGACGCCGAACCCCTGCCCATCCACACTTGCCAGCCCTGGTCGTTGGTCCAGCCAAGTCCATGCACGGGATGAAAGTCCAGATTGGCGCCTTCTGGCAGCCGCTCGATCAATTGCAGCGCGCCCAGCACCATCTCGGCGTTGAATTCGTCGGCGCTGGGCATCGGACCCGCATAGTCGTCTTTCACCAGGTTGACGCGCGGCACATGCGGCATCTCTGCTCGCGCCGGCATGGTGCGCCCCTGCAAGTCGATCCAGCTTTCGGCGCCCGCGTCCGACCAAATCATGGCGGGCTGCCGCTCTTCGACCAGAATGGTGATCAGCTCGGGGGGCCAGCCCAACTGGACGACCGCGTCCGCTACCGATGGCGAGCGCAAAACATGTTCGCGTATCTGCGCTGGGTCGAGCCAGAACATGTGAAAATCGGCAATATCTGAATACGCAAATATCTCCTCGCGCGGCATCAGGTCATTGCCTCGCACGACTATTGAACGTACAAAAAACACATCGCTGACGAAAAACATCGCCAGCAAAGCGCCCAGCAGCAAGAACAACGCAGCGCTGGCCGCCCGCCATTGCAGGTAACCCTCGCCGACATCGCTGTGCACCGGCGCCTGGCGCTTGGGAACGCTCCCCGGCCGCGCCCGATGTAAGACACCAGGCGCGCGCTCAGGCTGGCGCTGCTGCGTTTGAACATGACTCGCCACTGTGCGTCTTTCAACTGTTGCCGTTGGCAGCCGCAATTCTGATGCGACCCAGTCTACACTTGCCACAATAATGGCGCAAACATCCAGGCGCGTTATTTCTTACCAATCGCCAAGCAGCTGGACTTCCAGCTCCAGCGTCACGCCGGTCGCTCTCTTGACTCGCTCTTGAACCAACAGGACAAGCTGCCAGTAATCACGGGCTGTCGCGGTCCCGCCCAAATTGACGAAGAAATTGGCATGCCGTGGCGAAATCTGAACGCCGCCCATGCGCTCGCCTTTCAATCCCGCCGCTTCGATCAATCTGCCAGCGAAGTCTTCAGGGGGATTCTTGAAGATGCTGCCCAAGCTGGCGCCAGGCGGCTGTGTACGCCGGCGATACGCATTGTTATTCGCCATCTTCGCGCCGACCGAGTCGCGATCTGTCCGCTGCAAGGCGAATTCTGCTTCCAGCACGAAGAAGCGCCGATCTGCCCGAGATTTTAGCAGCGAATGGCGATAGGCATAATCCAGCTCCTTCGCTGCCATCCAGTTTGTGTTGCCTGGCTCGAAGATTCGCGCTCGCAACAGGTTGCTGGCGATATCGCCGCCATGCGCGCCGGCATTGTTGACCACTGCGCCGCCTACAGTGCCTGGCACGGCGATCGCCCACTCCATGCCGCCTAAACCTTGTTCCTGGCAGAAACGCGCCAGGTGGATCAAGCTGGTGCCAGCCGCCGTCTGCACAGTCGTCCCGCAATGCTCGATGCGCGCCGCCCGATTCACGATCACGAGCCCGCGGATGCCAGCGTCCGAGACCAGGATGTTCGCGCCGCCGCCGATGACCGTGACTGGCATGTCATGCGCCCATGCTTTGGGCAGCAAGCGCTTGATGTCGGTGTAGGTGGGGTCTTTGGCGATATAAAGATAATCGGCAGGACCGCCAAGCCTCGCCGCTGTGTAGCGCGCCAACGATTGATTGCGCTGGAGGGACGGGAATGCCTGCAACAGGGCGTCGCTCATGCGTCATCGCTCAAGAGCAACTCGGCAATTTGTTCGGCGTCGCCCGCGCTGAATATCAGGACGGCTGCTGGTCTGCGCGCCTCGGCTCGGATGAGTTCGGCGGTGGCGGCAAATGTAGGCATATACAGGGCAGGACAGCGCGCAGAGATCGCCTGCGCCAGGTTTGGGCTGCTGATTCCCGCGATCGGCTCTTCTCGCGCCGCGTATATCGGCGTGACCAGGACGCGGTCGGCATGGTCGAAAGCCGCGGCGAAGTCAGCGGCAAATTGCTTCACGCGACTGTAGGTATGCGGCTGCCAGACCGCCCAGATCTGCCGCTGTGGATAGCTGCGTCGCGCTGCTTCCAGATTAGCCTGTATGGCAGTCGGATGATGCGCGTAGTCATCAATGACAGCGATGCCGTCGCGCTCGCCACGCAACTCGAAACGTCGCCCCGCGCTGATGAATCCCGACAAAGCTTCTGCGCCCTGCTCGATGCTGACGCCACGCTGGTTTGCCGCTGCCAGCGCCGCCAGAGCATTGAGCACATTGTGCGCGCCGGGCAACCCCAGCCGCGCCTGTCCGCGGACCGTGTCAGCCTGCTTTACGATGAATTGGCTGCCAAAGTCCTGGAAGCGCAGGTCGACCGCTCGCCAGTCTGCTGATGCGCAGGCGATGCCATAGGTGAGCGCCGGCCTGCCTTGTGCACGCCGCGAGATCGCCAGCGCCAGCGACGCAGCGTTGTCGGCGCAGGAAATTAGCATGCCATCGGTCTTCAGCAACGCAGCGAATCGGCTGAAAGCTGCCCGGATGTCTTCCACAGTGGCAAAGAAATCCGGGTGGTCATGTTCGACATTGGTTACAACAGCCAAGTCTGGCGACAAACCGAGGAACATATTGTCGTATTCGTCAGCCTCAATGACGAAGGACTCGCCGCTCCCGACAGCCGCATTGTTGCCCGTGTTGCCCATCGTCCCGCCGACTATGTAGCTGGGGTCTTGCCCGGCGCATTGCAGAATGTGCGTCAGCATGGCAGTGGTGGTGGTTTTGCCGTGTGCGCCAGCCACCGCCAGCGTATCGACGCCCTGCAGCAGCGCGCTCATGAATTGCCGCCGCCGATAGACAGGAATGCCCAAAGCTCGCGCCGCAGCCACCTCGATGTGGTCGTCTGGCACAGCCGATGTCGCCAATACGGCATCCGCGCCGAAGACAAGGTCGGCAGCGTGCCCAATATCGACTCGCGCGCCCTCTTCTGCCAGCGCCGCCGTGATTTCGCTGCTGCGACTGTCCGAGCCGCTGACAGTCAATCCGCGCCCCAGCAAGATGCGCGCGATCGCCGACAAGCCCGCGCCGCCGATGCCGATCAGGTGTATGCGCTGTCCAGCCGAGAGCAGCATGTCAGTCCCTGCCCGTCTCTAACAGCAGCTTCGCCACATTGTTCGCGCCGTCACGGTTGGCCAAGGCTCGCGACTTCGCTCGCAGGTCTGCCATACGCGCCTCGTCGTTGAGCAATGCCAAAACCATGTCGCCCAGCTCGGCGGGCATGTCTTCATCGTCGAGTCGCATGGCAGCGCCCCGCTGGCTGAGGTAATCGGCATTCACTTTTTGATAGCGCCACGCGTAGGGGTAGGGCGCCAGAATGGCAGGCAAAGCAAAGGCGGGCAATTCGGCCAGGGTGCTGGCGCCCGCACGGCAGATCGCCAGGTCGGCCGCCGCGAAAGCCAAGCCCATCTCTGCATGCAAATAGGCAAATGCGTGATAATGCGGATGCCCAGCCAGGTCGCCCAGCTGTTGCTGCGCGCGAGTCCAGTCCAGCTCGCCCGTGATGTGAATGATTTGCAAGCCCGCTGCCAGCAGACGTCCCAGGCTGTCGCCCAGCGCCATATTGATGCTGCGAGCGCCGCGGCTGCCACCGAAGACCAGCAGAGTCTTGCGGTCGGGGTTCAGATTAAAATGCGCGCGCGCCACATCGCGGTCGGCGCATAGCCGATCGGATTGCAATGGATAACCGGTTACCACCGCCTTGCCATCCGCAAAGAAGCGCAGGGATGGCGCAGCAGTAACGGCGACTCTGCGCGCGAACCGCTGCAAGACTTTGATAGTCAAACCGGGTTCGATATCGGGCAGGTAGATCACAATAGGGATGCGCAGCAAATTCGCCGCCAGCGCCACAGGAAAGTTCGCCCATCCGCCCGTCAACAGGATGACATGGGGTTGGATTCGCCGCAGACTGACCAGCGATTGCCCCATGCCCGCCGCCAGTTTCAGCAGGCTGATGCCTATGCGCAGTGGGTTGACGCCGTGGATGGGTCCTGCCAGCACTTCATGATAGCCGGCAAAGTCCAGCCCCGCAGCTGCCACCAGCTTGCTTTCCATACCGCCGACCGCGCCGACAAAATGCAGCTCGTGCGGCTCAGCCTCCGCGCGCAGCAATGTCTGGGCTGTCGCCAGCGCGGGGTAAATATGACCGCCGGTGCCGCCCGCCCCGATCAGAATTCGCAAGCTCGTTTCTCCGTTCCGAGATGGGTACGCGGCGCGACGCCACCCGCTGCACGCTGAGCATCAATCCCACGCCGATCATCACCACAGTCAGCGACGACCCGCCGAAGCTGATGAATGGCAGGGGCACGCCTGTCGATGGCACAGCGCCCGTCATCACGGCGATATTCAGCAGCGCCTGTATGATCACCCAAGAGGTGACGCCGACGCAGAGCAAAGTGCCAAAGTCGTCTTTTGCCCGCCGCGCCAACTGAAAACCGCGAATGGCAAAACAGATAAAAAGAGCAACGACAACCGCAGCGCCCAATACACCCATCTCCTCGCCTATCACCGCAAAGATGCTGTCGGTGTGCGGCGCGGGCAATGCGCCAAACTTCTGCTGGGATTGCCCGACGCCGACGCCAAACCAGCCGCCGCGCAAGAAAGCTGTGATGGCTTGCAAGGTATGATATTCTGCCAGCGTTACATCGCTCAGCCCGGCCAGGAAGTTATCAACGCGCCGCTGGGCATAGGGCAAGACTTGCAGCAAGACAAGCCCAACGCTGCTCGACAACACGGCAATGGCAGCAAGATGAAAAATGTTCGCGCCAGCCACAAAATACATCGCGCCCGCTGTCAGCACGACGATGGCAGCCGAACTCAGATCCGGCTGTTGAATAATTAGAAATCCCACCACGCCCACGACCATCAAAAAAGGCGCCAAGCCAAAAAACAAACTGGCGACCTGCGTCCGCTTGGAGCCCAGCCAAGCTGCCAGGTAGAGCACTATGGCGAATTCTGCCAATTCTCCAGGTTGGAAGCGGCCCGCTGAAAACGAACGCCGCGCGCCAAACACTTCTTCGCCAATGAACAGCACCGCCACCAGCGCGACAACCGTAAACAGCAGCAGCCAGATAGCAAATCGCTTCCAAAAGCGATAATCCACCAGCGCAACCATCAGCATCCACCAAACTGCCCAGGCGATATTGCGCAGGTGCTCTTCAACGAAAAAACCGCTGGCTGTTCCATACGTCTCGCGGCTCCAGTCGAATGTCGCGCTGAAGACCATCAGCGAGCCGATGATCAGCAACAGCAGCACGATCGCCATCAGCGGACGGTCGAAGGCGGTGAGAAAGCGATTCTGGGGCAGATTGAAGCGCCGCGGACGACGCTCGCCACTCTCCAGTGGCAGGCCTCTGCGTTGTCGCAGCCTGCGCCGCAGTCGCCGATGCCGCGCATCGGGGCTGGCTTGCTCGCTCATTGGTCTCCTCTTCCCGCGCGCATCATTATAGTTGAGTTACCAATTGGCGAAAGTGATTTCCGCGCTCGACAAAATCCGCATAGGCATCGTAACTGGTGCCGCCAGGCGAAAGCAGCACGACATCGCCCGCCAGCGCCACACGAGCAGCGCATGCCACGGCATCGGCCAGGCTGTCGACGCGCAGCACTTGCCCCTGGCGAGGACGCATCAGGCTGAGCATGGGCATCACCTTTGAGGCGACTTGCTTTTCTCCATCTTCTCCGAAGACGATGATATGCTTTGCCTTGTGCAAGGCGGATTGCAGCGCCGCTTGCCAAGGCAGGTCTTTGTCTGCCCCGCCTATCAACAGCACCAGCGGCTCGTCGTAGCTTTTCAAAGCTGCTTGCAGTCGTTCTGGCGCGGTGGCGATGCTGTCGTTGACCCAGCTGACTCCATTCTGCGTGCGTACGATTTCCAGCCGATGCGCAACCGGACGAAAATCGTGAATGGCGGCGCGCATCACTTCGGGCACGACACCGGGACGGTCGGTCGCCAAGCCCATGCCGCCGGTGATCGCGCAGGCGGCCAGCACATTCAATACATTGTGGTCGCCCCTCAGCGGAATATCTTCGCATCGACAAAGCACATGCGCCGCGCCATCAAAACTGGCCGCACCCGTAACCAGCAGACGGTTGCCCAGCATGAAGGCGCCATTGGCAACCATTTCGTACCTGCTGAAGCGCAGGTCTTCGCCAGCCACGAGCTGCGCGAAAGGCTGGCTGCCCGTGTCGTCCTGGCAAAGCACCGACACATCGCTCTTGCGTTGATGCCGCAATATGTTCGATTTGGCAGCGGCGTATTTGTCCAGGCTGCCGTGCCGATCAAGGTGATTCGGGGTCAGATTCAAGATGGCAGCGACCTGTGGCGAACTACTCATCAGCTCCAGCTGAAAACTGGAAAGCTCCATGACGACGAGGTCCATCGGTTTGATCTTCGCCAGGTCTTCGAGCAGAGGATTGCCGATATTGCCGCCCAGCCAGACCTTGTAGCCGGCTCGCCGCAGAATAGCTGCCACCAGCGCGGCGGTCGTCGTCTTGCCAGCGCTGCCGGTGATGCCGATGACGGACGCCGGGCAGCGCTCCAGGAAGAGCTGGGCATCGTTGCTGAAGGGGATGCCATGCTCGCGCGCTTTTGCCAGCAGGGGCAAGTCCAGCGGCACACCACCGGAAACACAGATCAGGCGTGCGCCGATCAGCGCATCTTCCGGGTGTCCGCCCAGATAAAATCGCACGCCTTTCCAGTCGCGGCGACGCACAGCCAATTCCAGGGCGCTGCGTCTGTCGGTCACAACCACATTCGCGCCGATAGTCGGCAGCCAGCGAGCCAAGGCGCGTCCCTGTCGTCCAAAACCAAAGACGACGACTCGCTTGCCTGCCAGGAAATCGCGTCCACTCATGGTCTCGGCCAAGCCTAGAGCAGCGCCAGCGCTACGCCGACGAAAGCGCTCAAAATCGCGATCAGCCAAAAACGCTGCACGATGCGCATTTCGCTCCAGCCCAGCAGCTCGAAGTGATGATGGATGGGTGTGCGCAAGAAAGGCCGCCAATCCACGCCATATAAGCGCCGCGTGAGCTTTGCAGAAGCCACCTGAACGAGCACACTGAGGATCTCGACCACTGGCACAATAGCGATAATGGGCAGCAGCAGCCATTGCCCAGACATGACGGCGACCGCGCCCAATGTCGCCCCCAGCGAGAGCGAGCCCGTATCGCCCATGAACAACTGGGCTGGATGCGCGTTGTACCATAAAAACGCAAAACACGCGCCCACAATGACGAAGCACAGCTCGGCGATGAAAATCTGGTTTTGCAGCACGGCGATGACGCCATACGCGCCGTATGCGCTGGCAGTGATGATGCCCGCCAAGCCATCCAGACCATCGGTCAGGTTGGTCGCATTGGAACTAGCCACAATGATAAATGTGCTGATCACAACAAAAATGACCGGATTGAGCGGGATAGTCACTTTGAACAAAGGCAGAGTCAATGAGTTGGCGAATGAGAATTCAAAATGCGACATCACGGTCGAAGCGATGAGCGCCAGGATGATCTGAAAGGCGAACTTGATCTTGCCCGAAAGCCCCTCTCCCAGCTTGCCGCGCGAAGTTTGGATGCCTTCCCAATCGTCGATCAATCCCAGCAATGCGAAGCCGATCAAAACGAATAGCGGCAGCAAGATGCTGCGACCGCTGCCTTCTTCGACGATGCGCGAGATATTCAGCGCCAGCGAAAACAATATCGCCGGCACGAGGATCATGATGCCGCCCATGGTCGGCGTGCCAACTTTGTTGACATGGCTGCTGTCTTGCAGCTCGGGGCGGATCTGCTTGCCGATCTTTAAAAGTCGCAGAATCTCGATGAAGGGGCTGCCCCAGATCACACCGAGCAAGAAAGTCGCGCCGCCAATGCTGAGCGCCAGTGGCAGTTGGTTGTCCATAGCTAGTCCTGTTCCGCCAGAGACGCGCGCAGGCGGGCTTCGACCGCGTGCAGCTCGCGCCGAACCGCGTCGTCTGGGATCTCGAGCAAGATAACCAGCCGGTCGGCGATACGTCTGAAGACCGGCGCTGCCACTTCAAAACCGAAAAAGTCGTCGGGTCTATCCAGCTTGACCATCGCCAGCACTTCTGGCTCGTCGGCCGGCAAAAAGCCGATGAATGACACGATCGAGGAATTGGGTCCTGCCTCATAGCCGATGGCGGTGTTGATCTGGGCGGTGCCCGGTTTGCCGCCCACAGTGTAATTGTGCATATAGGCTTCGGGAGCGCCTTCGCGGACTGTACGCACCAGCAACTCTTTGAGAGTGCGGGCAGTTTCTGTCGAAAGCACGCGCCGGACTGTGCTGTGCCGCGCGTCTTTGGGTCCTTCTTCGCCGATCACCTGGCGGACGATATGCGGTTGGCGCATGATGCCGTCGTTGGCGATTGCGGCGAAGGCGGTGATCATCTGCATCTGGGTGACTTGCAGATCTTGTCCATAACTATTCAGCCCAAAGGTGCTTTCGCTCCAGCCTGTATCGCCCCGCAGACGCAGCTCGCCCAGCTCTTCGTTGAACAAGCCCACGCCGGTTGCTTGCCCGAGGCCAAATGCCTGCAAGCTGCTGTAGAAAGCTTCTTCGCCCATTTCCAGCGCCATGGTTGCGCTGCCCACATGCAGGGATTGTGCCAGCACGCCGGTAATATCGACAGTGCCGTGCGCCCGAAAGAAGCGATTGCGAAACTCGCGCCCGCCGATCTCGATCAAACCTACATCGTTGTAGCTCCATTGCGAAGTGATAGCGCCACTTTCCAGCGCCGCCGCCGCCGTCAGCACCTGTACCAGCGAGCCCGGTTCATATGTCTCTTGCACAACTGGATTGACCAGAAGGTTGGGGTCAGTGATTTCCAGAAAGCGGTTGGGGTCGAAAGAAGGATAATTCGCCAGCGCCAGCACTTCGCCATTGCGCGGGTCCATGACAATGACGCTGCCGCGGAATGCCCCATAATCCTTGACTGCTTGCTCCAGCTCAACTTCCATCCAGAATTGCACATCGCGGTCGAGCGTTAGCACGATATCTTGTCCGCGCTGTTCGGCAGGCCGGTCTTCGGGCAAGTCGAAGGGCACATTGCTGACCGACAGATCCATCACGCGGCCCGCCAGTGTGCTGTTGTATGCGCCTTCCACGCCCAGGGTGCCGATGAGCCCATCGTCCAAAACGATGCCGATGACATGCGCTGCCAATGTGCTCTGTGGATAAAAGCGCTTGGGGATCTCTTCCAAGCCCAGCGATAATTCGCCCAGCGCCGCGATGGCCTGGCCTTGCTCAGCCGAGATCGGTCCTGCTACAAACTCCCAAACATTCTCGCTGGTCAGCTTGAAATAGAGCTCGACTTCATCCATATCGAGGATCACGGACAATTGCTTCATCAATGTCTCGGCATCAAAGACCAGGTCGGGGCTGACGCCGAGTCGATACTGCACAATGTTGAATGTCAGCGGCTCGCCATCACGGTCATAAATCATGCCGCGCTCGGCCGGTATGCGCAGTGTCGTATTGGTGATTGAACTGCCGATGCGCTCCAGCTCCTGCCGCACCGACCGCGGGAAGAACTGGAAGTTCGCTAAATGGATGATCAACAAGCTGGCCAGGAAAATCAGAAAGAGCGCCACGATGGGCAGGCGCGCATGGATGGTGGCTTGCTGTGCGGATTGTCCCGGCATGCATCACTCGCCGAAAGTCTGAAATTGCCGGCGGAAGAGATCGAATTGCGCTTGCAGCCAGCCGCCAAATGTCTCGTCATATTCGGCTGTTGCGGCTTCGGCGCTGTGCCTCGCAGCAGCCGCAAATGGCCTTGCCTGTCGATTTGGGTTGTAGCCTTCGATGACCAGGTAGTCGATGTCTTCGTTGGTGGCGGGGCGGAAGCCGATTTCTACCGCGCGGGCATACAAACGCGGCACGGTGCGAAAGCTGGCTATCTCGCCGATGAGTTGTTCGTTCTGCTGTTTGATCTCGTCGCGGCGGCTGATGAGATCTTCTATTTCGCGATTCGTTATGGCGAAGGCTGCCACCTGCGACAGATACAAGCTGCCCAAAATCAACAGAATCGCCACACTCAGGATGGCAATCGCTGTCGCCTGGCTCTGCGTCTGGAAGCGTCGGCGGCTGAATGTATGTTGAAACCAGGCTTGCGACATGACTCACCCTGGCGCGCCCGATCGACACGCCGCCTATACCCCCCAATGTATCAGAATCGCTAGCTCGCGCAACTTGCCAGCGCGGCGATTATACCTTCTCGGCAATGCGCAGTTTGGCGCTGCGGCTGCGTGGATTCTGCTGGATCTCGGCTTGGCTGGGGGTGATGGGCTTGCGGTTGACCAGGCGGATGCTCGCGCGCTTGCTGCCCAGCGAGGCCATGCCCGGCGGAGCAGTCAAACTGCGCGCCATCTCTCGGAAAGTTTGCTTGACGATGCGATCTTCGAGGCTGTGAAAGCTGATGATCGCCAGTCTTCCGCCCGAACGCAGCAGATCAACTGCGATGGGAATGATTTGTTCGACAGCTGCCAGTTCGTCGTTGACAGCGATGCGCAGCGCCTGGAAACTGCGTGTGGCTGGATGAACGCGCATGGATCGGCGCAGGCCAGCCGGCAGCGCAGCGGCAACCAGCTCGGCCAGATCGCGCGTTGTACAAACCGGTCGGGCAGCCACAATGGCGCGGACGATGCGGCGAGCATGCCGTTCTTCGCCATAGCGAAACAGCAGCCGCGTCAACTCCTCGGCCGGCATGGTGTTGACGATGTCATTCGCGCTTGTGCCCGAAGCGTTGTCGAAGCGCATATCCAGCCGCGCATCGTGTCGAAATGAGAAACCGCGGGCGGGGTCGTCCAGCTGCAGCGAAGACAAGCCCAGATCCAGCAGGATGGCATCCACGGCATCCCAGCCCAGTTCTTGCGCGTACTCACGCATGCGCAGATAGCTGCCTTGCAACAGATGCGTCCGGCCAATGTGCTCTTGCAGTGCCTGCCTGGCTGTATGAAGAGCCTGGGCATCCAGGTCGCAGCCCAGCAGCCTTTCTGCGCCCGCATCCAGCAGCGCCTTGCTGTGCCCGCCAGCGCCCAATGTGCCATCAATGACGCGCGAAGGCGCTTTGCCGCCGGGCATCAGCGCTTGAAGCGCTTCATCCAGCAAGACGGGAATATGGGTCATCCAGGACCTCGCTGGCCGGCGCGCCAATGCGCACTGCCCAAAATTGCGAATCTCTATGGCGCCGCAGAATCTGCATCATGCTACACTATACGAGAAATTCGTCCGCGAAGGTTCCCTTGCTGTCGCCAATGTCGTACCAGAAACCCCCGCATATCGAGACCATCCTCAAAAACCTGCCCGCCAAACCCGGCTGCTACCTGATGAAGAACAGCCGCGGCAAGATCATCTATGTGGGCAAGGCGAAACGACTGCGCAACCGAGTCCGCAGTTATTTCACCACGCATGCCGATGGCAACAGCAAAACCCTGCGCATGCGCTCCGAAGTGGATGACATTGCTTTCATTATCACCGAAAACGAAGTCAAGGCGCTGATTTTGGAAGAAACATTAATCAAGAAGCACAAGCCCCGCTATAACATTGAGCTGAAGGACGACAAACGGTATCCCTACATCCGCGTCAGCTGGAGCGATGCCTTCCCCAAAGTCGAAACGACACGCCGAATCGTCAACGATGGCTCGCGCTATTTTGGTCCCTATTCTGCCATGTGGGTGGTGCAAAAGACTCTGAGCGACCTGCGCCGCGCCTTTCCCTATTTGACCTGCGACCGCGAGATCAACGGGCAAGACGAGCGCGCCTGCCTCTTTCACGACATTAAATTGTGCAACGCCCCTTGCATCGGCGCTGTCAGCCGCGACCAATACCGCTTCATGATCCAGGAGCTAATGGATGTGCTGAGCGGGCGCGCCAAAGCGGTGCAGCAACGTCTGGTCAACGAAATGAAGGCCGCAGCAACAGAACTCAACTTTGAAAAAGCCGCCGCCATCCGCGATCAGCTGCAAGCCATCGACTTCATCACCAACAAGCACAAAGCTGTGGGCAAGAATCTGACCGACCACGATGTCATCGCCCTGGCCCGCGAAGACCGCGATGCCACCGTGCAGATCATGTTTATCCGCAACGGCAAGCTCATCGGCAGCGACTCGCGCATGATGAACAATACCGAAGGCGAATCGGACGCTGTCGTGCTGGAGCAGTTCATCAGCCAGTTTTACGCCGGCAGTGGCAACATCCCGCGCGAATTGATCTTGCCCGACCAGGTGCAAGAAGCGCGCATCCTGGAAAGTTGGCTGAGCGACAAACGCGCCAGCTCCAAAGTGTCTATCCATGTGCCCCAGCGCGGAGACAAACGCAAGCTGGTGCGCCTGGCGCAAGAAAACGCTGTAGAGAGCTTGCAGATGATGCGCGCGCAATACGAAGCCGATACCACGCGGCACGAGCAAGCCATGGCCGAACTGCAATCGGCGCTGAGCCTGCCGCGCATCCCCAACCGCATCGAATGCTATGACATCAGCACAACGCAGGGCACGGCCATCGTGGCCAGCCGCATCGTCTTTGTGCGTGGCGCGCCGCGCAAAAGCGAGTATCGCCGCTTCAACATCCGCAGCATCGACCACAGCGGCTCCGATGACTATCAGTCCATGCAAGAAGCGCTGACCCGCCGCTTCAGCCGCTGGAAAGCTGCCAGCGAATCGGCGGACGAGCTCGCGCCCGATGGCAAAGACAAAGACGAAACCTGGCGACTGCTGCCCGACTTGCTACTGGTTGATGGCGGAAAGGGGCAGCTCAATGTGGCGAGCGCCGTGCTGGACGAATTCGGCTTGAGCCAACGGGTACCGGTCGCCTCGCTGGCGAAGCGCATAGAAGAGGTCTTCGTGCCCGGCCAGGCGCAGTCCATCCTGCTGGAGCGTCGAGGCGAGGCGCTCTATTTGTTGCAGCGAGCGCGCGACGAAGCCCATCGCTTTGCCATCACCAGCCACCGCAGTCGCCGCCGCAAAATGAGCCTGGCCAGCCGCCTGGAAACGATCCCTGGCGTCGGGCCCAAACGGCGCAAGCTGCTGCTTACGCACTTTGAAAATTCAATAGACGCCATCCGCGGCGCATCGGTCGGCGAGCTGGCGCAGGTCAATGGCATCAACAAAGAAGTGGCGCTGGCCATCAAGAGTCATTTGGATTGAGTCAAATTCGTCAGTCTGTCGCAGGTTCGTCTCCGCAATATGCACGGAGCATGTCTTGCAGTTGTACGATTAGCGACGGCAATTCATCCTGAACCACATTCCAAAGCGTGCTGAGATTAATGTCAAAGTAAGCGTGCGCCAACCAGTTACGCATGGATTTCATGCTTGACCATGGCATGGCAGGATACTCGGCACGGCACTCTAGTGAGACCGATCCAGTTGCTTCTCCCAAGATCTCTAGCAGGCGAGCAAGGATCAACTACAATCCTTCGTCTTGCACTAGGGAATCGCGAGTATGTCCTTTAGCGAATCGCCGAGCCTTTTGTGCCGCATCCAGCGCGTGCCGCAGCCTTACGCAATCATTCGTCTTGCTGGCTTTCAAATATCGGTCTCGCTTCTTTGCATACGGACTCACGGAAGAATCGACTCAGGTCTTCTGGCGTACGCAGGTCAACTTCTCGCCCGATGATCTCGCCCAAGTCGACCATATGTTGGAAGAACTCCAGACCGACGCGCGCGTCTGCCACATACTCCACCAGCAGGTCGATGTCACTGTCTGGGCGCATATTCCCATGCAGCGCCGAGCCGAAGACGGACAGGCGTCGTATCGGCTGCTTCGCGCAATATTCGCGGATGGCGTCCAGCAGCAGGCCAAGAGTCGTTTGCATCGTCAGGCTATTCCTGGTGGAAATTGTTGCTCCAAGCATAGCACAATCCGCGTCTATATCCTCAACTGATGCACATGACGGATGAAGTCCTGCCCCCGCAGGGTTTCCATGACATCGTCCGGCAGGTCTTCGTCGAAGCTGAGCACCGTCAGGGTATTGCCGCCTGGTTCGGCGCGACCGGTGTGCCAGCTGGCGATATTCACGCCCCGCTGCGCCATCAATGTGCCCACCCGGCCAATCACGCCCGGTTTGTCATAGCTGCCCATAATCAGCAGATGCCCGCGCGGCTCGAAGTTGACGCGATAATCGTTGATCTGCACAATCATGGGTTGCTGCCGGTCGAGCAGCGCGCCGGCGATGCTGATTTCTTCGCCGTCATCCATTGTGAGCTGGCAGGTGATGACATTGCGGTATTCGCTGATCTGGATGCCCTTGGCTTGGGTGATCAGCCAGCCGCGCTCTGCCGCCAGCAAGGGCGCATTGACATAACTCACCTGGTCGCCAAGGAAAGGACTGAGCAAGCCTTTCAGGATGCCCACGGTCATGGCTTTGATCAGCCCGTTCATGTCTTCGCCGATGATCTCGATGGCGATGCGGCGGATGGGGCTGCGCGCCAAGGCATGCTGCAAGGCGCCGATGCCCTCCGCCAGTTGCATATAGGGGCGGATTTCGTCATAGCTCAGCCCGGGCAGCAGCGGCATATTGACCACATTGCGGTAGTCGCGATCGGCGAGGGCGTCGATGACTTGCCGCACGATTTGCAGGGACAAGTCCTGGCGCGCCTCGGCTGTGTTGTCGCCGATATGCGGGGTGTGGATCACGCCGTCCATGCCAATTAGCGGGCTGTTAAAAGGCGGTTCTTCGTTCCAGACATCCAGCGCGACTCCGCCCAGCCTGCCATCTTTCACCGCGTCTGCCAACAGCGCCTCGCTGACGATGCCGCCATGCGCCGTATTGATGAAACAAGCGCCCGGCTTGACTTCCGCCAGCGCCTCGGCAGTGAGCAGATCTTGCGTTTCGCGCGTGGCTGGCACATGCATGCTGACATAGTCGGATTCGCGCAGGAGCTCGCCCAGGCTGACCAGTTGGATGCGCGTATCCCGCACCTGTTCTTCGCGGATATAGGGATCGCAAGCCAGCACGCGCATGCCCAGCGCCAGACACAGCTGCGCCACTCGCCCGCCGACGCGCCCCAAGCCGACGATGCCGCATGTTTTGCCATGCAACTGCCTGCCGATCTGCTGGCCACGGTCGAAGAGCCACCAGCCCTCGCGCAAGCTCTCGTGCACGGCCGGCAGGTTGCGCGCCAAGGCCAGCATCAATGACAGTGTGTGCTCGGCTGCGGCGATTGCGCTGACCCCCGGCGCATTCATGACCAAGATTCCGCGTGCGGTGGCGGCGTCGATGTCAATGCCGGTCAAGCCAGCCGACATGCGCGCAATCAGCTTCAATTTGGGCGCATAGTCCAGCAGCGGCGCATCCAGCCGAAAGTCCGAGCGCGTGATGATGGCGCTGGCCTCTGCCAAAGCCTCGCGTACACTGGCGGTTTTCGGCGGCACGACTGTGGCATCAATGCCCTCGGCAGCTTCCAGCAGGTCCAGGCTGTCCGTTGTCAAGTCGGTAGCGATGACGACTCGCTTTTGAGTCATGCAAAGAGCCTCTTGTCGATCACTTCGCTCAGCACTTCGTCCAGGCTGCGGAATACATGCGGGTTTAGCTGGGCGAAATCGTCCAATGTCGAATGTGACAGGTCGGGCACGGTGAAACAGGTCATGCCGGCTTTGATAGCCGCGATCGTGCCAGCCCGGCTGTCCTCCAGCGCCAGGCAGCGATCCGGTCGCATGCCCAGCTGGCTGGCTGCGTGCAAGTAGATATCGGGCGCCGGTTTGCCCCGCGGCACAAACTCTGCGGAATAGCGCTGCGGGATCCATTCTTCCCAGCCCTGCAAGCGCAGAAAATGCTCGATGATGACCTGCGACGAGCTTGAGGCGATGGCTCGTGGGATGTTGTTGTCGGCGGCATAACGGAGGATGGCTTCTGCGCCTGGACGCGCCTGGATGCGCTTGGCCGGCAACTGCAGCATGCGCTCGGTGATGGCGCCTTCGATAGCCGCGGGCGAGTCGCCGAGTTTGGGATAGTGCGCCTGCAAGATGGCGGCGAATTCGTCCACGCGCATGCCAATGCCCATATCGCGCACTTCGTCGGCATAGCGATAGCCGCAAGCCTCGATCAACTCGACCTCGACCTCGTGCCAAACCGGCTCCGAGTCGACCAGCAAGCCGTCCATGTCAAAGATGATTGCGCCGAAGCTCATAATCAGGCCAAGTCCTTGAATTCGCGAATGAGTTGCTCACGCCGGCAGGCATCGCGGAAGCACAGCAATCCCGCATCCCGCGCCTGCGCTATGCCCTTGCGATACACAGCTTCGAATTGGCTGCCTTGCGTCATGCTCCAACCGCGCCAGCCGCCCGCCAAAGCCAGCACCGCCGCGAGTGATTCCGACCGCAAGAAGAGTTCTGACTCGGTCTGGACGCGTTCGCGCGCTACCACGCCGCCAAAGCCCACAAAGACATCCACCGCGGCGCTGGCTGCCAGGTCGGATGAACCATCGCCAACCATCATCCGCCGACCGGGCTGCCCTGCCGCAAGCTCGTCGATGATGCGCGCCTTGCCATCAGAAATGGTCAACGGTCCTTGATCATAAGCCAGGTAGGTCTTGGCTTGCTGCGCGCCCGGTTCATGATAGCGCCACCAGTCGCCAGAAAGCTCGTTGTATTCCAGCTCGACCGCGCGGATCTGCTCGGGCGGGACGCCCAGCCGCCGTCCAAAACCGCGCACGGCGTCAATCAGCCCGCCGCTGATGATATAGACTTGCTTGCCAATTTTCTGCAGCGCCGCGATGACTTCTGGCGCATCGTCCACCAAGGTCTCCCAATAGCGCTGTTCCACGGCTTTGAGCTGCGCGCGGGTAGGACGGATGGCTTGCAGGCGTTTGCCATAGACATCCGCCAGGTCGAGCTCGCCATCCATGGCTTTGTTGGTCAGCAAGCCGACTCGCTCCGCCTTGCCTTTCAGCCGCGCCAACTCGTCTATGCCTTCGATCTTGGACAATGTGCTGTCGCAATCGAAAAAAATCAAGTCGCAGCCGCGCCATGCCTCGCGCATCGTGTCGCGTCCCCCGCCAGTCGATGAGCCACCCGTAGTATAGTGCCCGCCGCGGGAAATGGTATTGCGCGCTTGGACTGGAATGCAGCGCTGCCATCCACTATCATGCGCGTTCATTCTGCAGAAGGGGAGGTAGGCGACCATGCAAAGAGTCCTGATCACTGGCGCAAATCGCGGCATCGGCTTTGAGCTGGCAAAACAATATGTCGCCGCGGGCGATGCGTTGGTCTTCGCTGGCTGCCGAAAGCCCGCGGGGGCCGCAGCCTTGAATGATCTGGTGCAGCATGCAGCCGACAGGCTCGTCATCGTGCAGCTGGATGTCAATGATGCGCAGTCCATAGCTGCCGCGACCGAGCAAATTGCCGCCAGAGCCGGCGCGCTTGACATCCTCATCAACAACGCCGGCATCAACCCCAGAGGCGATCATCAGTCGAGTCATCTGGGCAGCTTGTCCGCCGACGATGTCAGCGAGGTCATCACCACCAACGCCGTGGGATCGCTGATCGTGACGCAAGCCTGCCGGACCTTGCTGGCTGCGGGCGATAATCCACGCGTCGTCATGATTTCATCGGGCATGGGCTCTATGCAGCGGACGCGTGGCGATTCCTATGCCTATCGCATGAGCAAGGCGGCGATGAATATGGCGGCGCGCGTGCTGGCATTTGATGCGGCGATGGCTGGCATCACCACCATCACAGCCAATCCCGGCTGGGTGCGAACCGATATGGGCGGCGCGAGCGCCGTGCTCGAGCCAGAGGAGTCGGGCGCTGGGTTGCGCGACTTGATCGGCGGATTGACCAATGAAGACAAGGGCAAGTTCTATCAATATGACGGCAGCGAATTGCCCTGGTGAGCATCTAAAAACGCAGAGACAAGTGATCGAGCCAGTGGCGAAAGGCGAAGCGACAGATGGCATATCAAATCAAGACGGCAGCAGTCATCGGCAGCGGCACCATGGGCGGTGGCATCGCGGCGCTGTTGGCTGGCTGCGGCATCGACACCCTGCTGCTGGATATCCCGCCGCCTGACAGCGCCCCAGACGACGGAGCTTCTGCGCGCAATGCCATCGTCGCGGCCAATCTCAAGGCGCTAGGAAGAGCGCGTCCGCCACAGCTCTACAGCCCGTCCGACCTCGACAATATCCGCATTGGCAACATCAATGATGATCTGGAACAAGTCGCCAATGCCGATTGGGTGATCGAAGCGGTGGTCGAGAATCTGGGTGTCAAGCGCGCTTTGTTTGGGCGTCTGGCGACTATCGCCAGCGAAGACGCCATCATCAGCAGCAACACTTCCGGCTTGCCTATCGGCAGCATTGCCGCAGGCCTGCCAGCCAATTTTGCGCGCCGCTTTTTGGGTACGCATTTCTTCAATCCGCCGCGTTATCTGCGCTTGCTGGAGATCATCCCCCACGCGGATACCGACCCGGCAATCGTTGCCTTCATGCTGCGTTTTGGCAGTGAGACATTGGGCAAAGGCACGGTGCTTTGCAACGACAGCCCCAACTTCATTGGCAATCGATTCATGTCGATGTCGGGCATGCAAGCGACCAATTATGCGCTGGATCATGCCTATAGCGTAGAAGAAGTCGACTTGCTGACCGGTCCGCTTATCGGCCGCCCAAAGACCGCCACTTTCAATCTCAACGATCTGGTCGGTTTCGATATTGCTGTGGGCGTCGCTCGCAATCTGTATCGAGCCATCCCCGATGATCCTGCCCGCGAACTGCTGATGCATCCTGGCAATACGACGCTTTCCGATGCGCTGCTGGAGCGTGG
Source organism: Chloroflexi bacterium bin20 (assembly GCA_002238485.1). GTDB lineage: Bacteria > Chloroflexota > Anaerolineae > Aggregatilineales > Phototrophicaceae > UBA6055. Next base: position 154,491 of record MPMG01000005.1, read on the forward strand.
CTGGCTGGGACGCAAAACGGGCAAAGGCTTCTACCACATGCGGCGCGAGGGCGGGGTGAAAGCGCTGTGGGCGCTCAACCTGGACACGTTGGAATACGAGCCGCCCAGCAAACCACGTTTTGATAGCGTAACGCAGTATCGCAAAGTCGAGCCGCTGGGCGAACGCATCCGCCTGCTAATCAATGCCGATGACCGCGGCGGGCGCTACCTTTATCACTTGCACGGATTCCTGCTGGCCTATGCCTCACAGCGCGTGCCAGAGATCACCGACAGCATCGTCAATGTCGACAACGCGCACAAATGGGGCTTTAATCACCAGTTAGGTCCTTTCGAGATATGGGATGCGATCGGCGTGGCAGAAACTGTCGCCCGCTTCGAAAAAGACGGCTACCGGGTCGCCGACTGGGTCAAAACCATGCTGGCCGACGGCAAGGCAACTTTCTATATGCGCGATGCCGGCGGCAATATCACGCATTATTATTGCCAACAAGCTGCGGACTATGTGCCGCTTGAAAAAGATCGGCGCGAAATCACAGTCGCGGCGCTGCGCGGGGCGGAAGTCTATTGCAATGGTCACGGCAGCATCTTCGACATGGGCGATGGCGCGCTGCTTTGGGCATTCCAGACCAGGCACAACAGCATCACGCCGGGCTTGATCGACTCTGGCTGGCGCGCCCTCGAACTGATGGCGGATGACAAATACAAAGCGCTGATCATCGGCAACGATGGCGAACGTTTCTCGATCGGCGCAAACCTCGACCCCAGCGCCCTCATGGACGGCGTGGCCGGCATCGAAAAGGCGCTGGTCGGCTTGCAGGATTTGACACAAGCCTTGCGCTATGCCGAAAAGCCGGTGGTAGTCGCTGCGCACAATATGGCGCTGGGTGGCGGGGCAGAGCTGGTCATGGCGGGCACAGCGGTTGTCGCCCATGCCGAGTTCTATGCGGGTTTGGTGGAAGTTGGCGTCGGCTTGGTACCGGCCGGCGGCGGCTGCAAAGAGCTGTTGCGACGGCTGGTCAATCCACTGGCGCGAACGGGCACAGAAGGTGTGCTGGCTGGCTTGCAGAAGGCTTTTGAGACTATCGCCACAGCCAAAGTCAGTGGCAGCGCCAAAGAAGCCAAGGCGCTGGGCTTTTTGAACGAGAGTGACAAGATCGTGATGAACCGCGCGCACCTGCTGGGCGAGGCGAAAGCATTGGCGCTGGCCTTAAGCGAGTCATACGAGCAGCGCAAGCCCGAGCCTGTCTATGCGGCCGGGCGCGATGCCTATGCCGCTCTGCTGCTGGCGGTGGCTGGATTCCAGGAGGCGGGATACGCCAGCGAATACGATGCCTTTATCGCGCGCAAACTGGCGCATATTCTGAGCGGCGCGAGCTTGGCAGAAGCGCAATGGGTGAGCCAGCAATACCTGCTCGATCTGGAACGCGAGGCCTTTTTACAACTTGTCATGGAAGAAAAGACGCAGGCGCGCATCATGCACATGCTGCAGACGAACAAGCCCTTGCGGAATTAGGCAATCGCTCAGCCAGAGGTTTAGAGTTCAACATCCGCGACCTTCAGCGCGAAACGGCGAAAAGTGGCGACGCGCTTGATTCGATTCAAATCTGGCATGGCGCGTACAATACTCTCTGCGAACCGAAACTGGTATGTGTGTCCGCGATGCTCATTAAATATTTTGATTAGTCTGGTTTTGGGATTGCCACGCTCGGGATACTTCTGCCGCTTTATGTTGACTTGGCGATGCGGCTTGGATAGCACGTCACTGAGCGCTCTGTGATCGGCAAGCAGCCACGCTTCCAACTCCTCTTCAATGCAAACCAGCGCAATCTTATCGAAATCCACATTCTCCGCCACTAGAGATTTCATAATGCCATCGCGGTCCAGTTTACGACACGGTTTCCCTTCGCGCCAAGCTGGATATAAATCCCAGACAATCACAACTCGCTCGCAGCCATCGTCGAGAAGTTGCGCTGCGACGCTACCACATTTGGCGATTAAGTTCGGTTTATTGCCAAGGGCCTCGCTCTTGATTTGGATACCAGGTCGGATCCGTTCAGCCAGATGTTCACATACCTTCTGGTCGGCGCCATCACGGATGCCCTCTAAAATCAGACCAACTTTCATAGGGACTTCTAGCTGTGCAGATTGCCCATTGTATATAGATCGCCTGGTGAAAATCTCTCCGCCCAGCCCTCCAGTGATTCGTCGTCAGCAGGTCGCCGGAAAGTCGGCTGGCCATCTATCCGTTCAACCAGCACGATTGTCGAAAGTGGCAGCAAATTCAGTAGATAGGGTGAGTGCGTTGTAACGACAACCTGCGAACGTCCGCTTTCGACCAACAGGCGGATTTCTTCAACGATGAGGTGAATGGCGCGTGGGTCGAGTCCGTTTTCGATTTCTTCAATGACTATCAGTGGCGGCGGTTCGGGATGACGGAAGAGGGCTAGCAAGGCCAGGATGCGCAGCGTCCCCTGAGACAACAGCCAACCCATTACTTTGAAATCGTCTTCAGTCATTTCTAGGTGCATCTGTCGACCTAGAATAGATGTCAACTTGGGCTTCAAGCCGCGCATATAGGGCATTACATACCGCATAGCTCCCAATATGCTGTCGAAAATTTCCGGAAAACGTTCAAGCATGTCGCTCAAATACTCGGCAATATTTGATCCGTCACTATTGAGCCGTATTGCGCCAACTGTGCGATTTTGCGGTTGTGGTTGCCCCATGGCATAGGGATTGAGCATCAGAAACTGCCATGCTCGAATAACAGAGAAGGCATTAATATGTGTATCTTGGATTTCGGATACTTCGGCGTCGTGCGGTGGCGGTAAGAGCGGCCACCAAGTACGCGTCAATACAACAGGAAATTCGAAACTACGCCCCCTTTTTGTACGGTGCATTACAATAGTCGTATTTTCATCATCTCGTCTAAGATACTTCTTCCTTCCCACTTTCCACGATTCTTCAACAATGAATATATGTTCGTCTTCTAGTTTGCTTGCCAACGAAACTTCGTGAGGGCGGTTGTACCCTCTGCTGCGGCTTCCATTTGCGGGGAACCAGTGATTCACGGCGAACGACATCGGTGCGTCTTGACGCAACTCTGTTTCGAAACCGTCATTCTCGTCCGCAGGCAAAGCAGAATTGAGCACATGTTCGTAACCGCGCCAAGGTTGCATTGCTTCGTCCACACCATCAATTACCAAGCGATGGTATGTTTGCAAGCCCTCAATCAAACTGCTCTTGCCCGATCCATTGTCGCCAATGAGCACAGTCAACGGCGTGAACTTCACGACTCCACTGTCGCGGATCGCTTTGAAGTTCTTCAATCGAAAGGACTTGAGTGGCAATTTCTTAGCCATGTCTTTGCCCACTTGCCTTCCCAAATCTTGGCATAGTTCTCCCACATTCTAGCGCGAGATGATCAAAAGGAGTAGGCTGCGACTCATGCGGCCAGCCGGTTGAATCTACGCTTGATTCTGTTACCATATTGTCAGCAGCAGAAAGGACTCCTACCCATGCGAGAAGCAGTAATCGTGGCGGCAGCGCGCACCGCAGTCGGCAAGGCAATCCGCGGCAGCACAAGAAACGCCCGCTCGGACGACATGGCAGCCGCCGTGATAGAAGACCTGCTGCGCCAGACGGGCCGCGCGCTCGACCCGCATATAATTGACGATGTCGTCATGGGCTGCGCCATGCCAGAAGGCTCGCAGGGCATGAACTTCGCGCGAGTCATCGCCTTGCGCGCTGGTTTGCCAGTCGATACGCCCGGGCAGACGGTCAACCGCTTCTGTTCCAGTGGTCTGCAGACAATCGCGCTGGCTGCCAACAGCATCATCGCCGACCAGGCCGATGTGGTAATCGCCGGCGGCGCAGAGTCGATGTCGTCTGTGCCCATGACCGGGCATCACCTCAGCCCCAACCCGCACATGGCAGAAAATGCGCCCAATGTCTATATGAGTATGGGTCTGACCGCCGAACGCGTGGCACACGAGTTTGCCATCAGCCGCGCGGATATGGACGAATTCGCTGTTAGAAGCCATCGCAAAGCCGCAGCTGCGACCGATGCCGGCAGTTTCGCCGAAGAAATCGTACCCTTCCAGTGGCAAGAGACCATCATCGGCGCGGATGGCATGCCTACCGAAGTGACAAGAACGCTGGAGCACGATGAACACTTGCGCCGCGAAACCAGCTTCGAAGCGCTCGCCAGGCTGAAGCCGGCATTCAAAGCGGGCGGCAGCGTAACGGCCGGCAACTCCAGCCCGCTGAGTGATGGCGCGGCAGCTGTCATCGTGATGGATCGCGCCAAAGCCGAGCAGCTGGGTTTGACGCCACTGGCGCGCTTTGTGGGTTTTGCTGTGGCTGGCGTGCGTCCAGAGATCATGGGCGTCGGTCCCATCAAAGCCGTGCCCAAGGTCTTGCAGCGAGCGGGCATGTCGCTGGACGATATCGACCTGATCGAGCTCAACGAAGCCTTCGCTGCTCAGGCCCTGGCGGTCATGCGCGAGCTGGAGATGAATCCAGAGCGCGTCAATGTCAATGGCGGGGCGATCGCGCTGGGGCATCCGCTGGGCTGCACAGGCGCAAAGCTCACCGTGCAGTTGATCAACGAGATGAAACGCCGCGACAGCGCTTATGGCATGGTGACGATGTGCATAGGTGGCGGCATGGGCGCGGCTGGCATATTCCAGAATCTGAATTAGCGCTGTTTCTGCGCGCCTGCATCAGCGCTCGGCATTGGCAGCCTGATCTTTATGGTCGTGCCCGACTTGTCGTTGCTGGTTTTGGCTGCCAGGCTGCCACCGTGCGCTTCAATGATCGTCTGCGCGATGTTGAGGCCGAATCCCCGGCCGGATCCGTGGGCCTGCTCGCTGCGGAATCCGCGCTGAAAGACCTGTGACAATTCCTGCGCGGCGATCCCCGTTCCGTCGTCTGCAACAGAAATCTCCACGGCTTCATCGTCAGTAACGATCGCCGACACGACCACCCGCGGAGCGTCACCGTGCAGCAGCGCGTTGTGTATGAGGTTGCCCAATGCCTGTCGCATGCGCGGCGCGTCCAGCATCAGCGCTGGCAAGTTGGGCAGGGGATGCAGGGACAGGGAGATCTGGCGCGACTGCGCCTGGGGCTGCCAGCGTGTTACTTCGCTCGCGAGCAGCTCGTTGATGGCGCAAAGCTCACGATTGAGACGCCACTCGCCGGAGTCGGTCTCTGCCAGCCAGTTCAAGTCATTCGTCAAGTTGCGCAGCATCGTCACCTCCTGGCTGATGTGTTGCGCCGCCTGCTTCGGGCTTTGCAACTCGTCCAGCAGAGCTTTGGCTTCCAACTGGATAACAGCCAAGGGCGTATTCAGTTCGTGCGAGATGTCATTGATCAAACGTTTACGCAAATCGCGCTGGCGCTGCAGTGCGCTCGTCATTTGGTTGAAGGCAGCGCTCATCTTGCCAAGCTCGTCGCTGGACACAACGGGCAGCAGAGTCGCGCTTTCTTGTTGCGCGATGGCTTGGGCAGCTTTTGTAAGGGCGGTTACTGGGGCAGTTATGACTTTGGACAAAGATACCGCCAGAGCCGCCGCGAAAGCCACGATCAGCACCCCGCCAATAGCTGAACTTGCCAGCAGATCCTGTACGAAGCCAAGCGATTCTGTTTCCAGAAAGCTCTGATGCACATCCACATAAGCGAAACCCACTACGATGTTCTTGCGCAGATCCCGAATCTCTCGCCGCTTGCCCGCCTGGCTCGGCAGCAGATTGCCCGCCGCAAGCTCGGCAAAGTTGTCGGCGATGACCCGTCCATCCATGTCGGTGATGACGACGCGAATGCGGTCAATATGAAAGTCTTCGCTTGCTTCAGCTTCCGATCCATCTTCACCCTCTTCGTGATCATCAGCTTCGTATTCGTAGTCATAGCCCGCCTCGGCCAAGGCTCGATCCAGGGTTTCCCAGCTCATTGATGCTGTGTATGCCGTGCTTAGGCGCGCGCCCAGGCTGTCCGCTTCTCGCCGGCTCAGCTCGCGCACGAAGGCATTGAATTGCCGCTGCGCCGCGAAATAACTCAGCGCCAGGCTGATCGACGCCGTCAAAACAATAATCGGTATCAGCAGCCAAAAAATGCGCCAACGCAAAGACATCAGCCGTCCTTCGCGACTAGCTTGTAACCTGCTCCATAGACCGTCCGAATCAATTGATGACCGCCAGCGCCCAGCTGTTTGCGCAAGCGCAATATGTGGCTGTCGATGGCGCGGTCATAAGCCGAAAAGTTGTCATTAAACGCCAGCGCAATAAGCTGGTCGCGCGTAAGCACCTGATTGGGATGCCGCATGAAAGCCGCCAGCAGAGTGAATTGCGCCTGGCTGAGCGCGACCGGGCGCTCGTCAATGCTTACTTGTCGCTTCTTGATGTCGAGGATGATATTGCCGCAAGCCAGAACTTGTCGCACTTCGCTTTGGATGCGGCGCAGCACGGCTTTGACGCGCGCGACAACTTCTTCGGGGTCGAAAGGCTTGACGATGTAATCATCGGCGCCGCTGTCCAGCCCTTTTATGCGATCGACATGCGCCTCCTTCGCTGTCAGCATGATAATCGGCACATCAGACTCGGCGCGCAGGATACGGCAAAGCTCAATGCCACCCAGGCGCGGCAGCATCAGATCGAGCAGGATCAAATCGGGCGCGAGGCTGCGGGCCGAGGCAAGTCCCGTCCAGCCGTCAGAGGCGACTTCAACGCGAAAGCCAGCTCGTTCAAGATATACCTGCAGCCAGTTGGCGATTCGTCTGTCGTCTTCAATGATTAGGATGCGCTGGCACATGTTTCTTCCTAGCATAATCACTCCAAGACGGATGCCACTCCTTTGACATCCGTCTCATTGAGTATGTTTGCGTTATATTATGCCTGCCCTTCGGTCAGTCGCCATCTCCGCCGCTGCCATGTTCACCACTATCTCCGCCGCCATGTTCGCCGCCAGCGCTTTCGCCTGCACTGTCTGGCGCGTGATTGGCTTCGCTGGTCCCAACTTCGGCGTGCGCGCTAAAGCTGTCAAAGACGACAAGCACGACCTCCACCTTTTCGCCCGGCGCAAGATCGACTGGCGTGGTTGGACCCAGCTCGAGGCCATTCGACAAGTGGACTTCCACGCGAACCTGCTGCAACAGGGCATCGGTTATGTTCTCGACCGTGCCGATGAAGCTGGCGATGGCCGCATCGTAGACCAGGATGAGCCGAGCGCCGCCGCGAACTTCGTCGTAAACCTCGTCAAGAGCCAGCTCTGTGCCGGCTTCTTCGCCAGATTCGCCCCCGCTTTCGCCTTCATTTTCGCTGTTGGCGGATTGATGTTCGCCTTGCCCTTCCTTGCTCTCGCCAGTCCCTTGACCGAGCGCCGGTCCCATGATGGTTGACACGCCTAACATTACAAGGAGAAACACCGCTGCAAATCCCACGAACCTCACCATGCTTTCTGTCATTTCCGCACCTCTTTCCATCGGTAATTGGACAATCTAGAGGAGAATTCCTCATCGCCCTAACGATGCACAGAGAATGTCGCAGAAATATGTCAATCCAGCGCTGTTTTCCAACATCCAGCAGATCGGCGCGCCGGCATGATCAATCGCCTGTCCGCGGCTATACTGATGGTAATATCCGCATAATGCTGGTTAGCCCATGTCCGCGTTTTATAGTGCTGTGGCTCGATATTATGATGCCGAGACGGGCGACAAGACCGACGATCTCGCGTTGTTCAGCAGGTTGGCGCGCGCGCATCCCGGCGCGATACTGGATGTCGGCTGTGGCACGGGACGCGTGCTGATCCATCTGGCGAACGAGGGCCACCGCATTCATGGCATCGAGAATGACCCTGCCATGCTGGAGCGGCTGGAGCAGAAATTGCAGCGCCAGCCACACTTGCGCGAGAGGCTGTCCTTCGTGCGGGCAGACGCGCAAACCTGCGACTTTGACCGCCAGTTCAGCCTTGTTCTGCTCAGTTACAACGCGCTGATGCACTTCAAAGCGCAGGCATCGCAATTGTCGCTGCTGGCGAACTTGCGCTCTTGCCTGGCTGCCGATGGCGCGCTGGTCATCGATCTGCCCAATGCCGCGCCCGCCTATGCCGATGAAAACAACGACGCGCTGACCTGGGAACGCAACTTTCTCGATCCTGCCAGCGGACATCTGGTCATGCTGCAATCGGTCAGTTGGCTGGACCGGGCGGCGCAACTGCTGAATGTCGACTGGATCTACGACGAGATCGATGGCGATGGCGTCCTGCGCCGGCTGATCGCTTCGCATGAATTGCGCTATTTCTTCCTGGCAGAATTGCGCTTGCTGCTCGACCAATGCCGATTCCAGGTGGATGCCGTGCATGGCGATCACGAGGGCGGCAAGTATGATGACGAAAGCGAACGCATGATCGTGTTCGCCAGTGGAAAGGCTGCGCATGACTGAGCTGCTCACTCACTTCCGCGCCCGCAAAGACGACATGCTGGACCTGCTCGGCGAATTGGTGCGGCGCGAATCGTTCACCGCCGATAAAGCCCGTGTTGACCAGTTGGCAGATTATCTGGAAGGCCTGCTGGGCCATTTCGGCGCCAAGAGCCTGCAGCGGCTGCCACAGCCCGAAGTCGGGGATTTCCTGCTGGCGGCATGGAATCCGACCGCGCCCGGAAAACCCGTTCTCGTGCTCTGCCACATCGACACCGTGCATCCGCTCGGCACATTGGTCGAGTCGCCCATCCGCCACGATGGAGACCGCTGGTATGGTCCCGGCGCGCTGGACATGAAAGCCGGCGCAGTCATCGTTCTCACAGCCTTGCAATCGCTGCACAATCAGAAGCGGCTGGCGCGACCTGTCAAGCTGCTGATGACCACAGACGAAGAGATCGGCAGCCCGCAGAGCCGCGCTGTCATAGAAGCCGAGGCTGCGGATGCCGAGCTCGTGCTGGTGTTGGAGCCAGCCACCCCAGAAGGCGCAATCAAAACTGCGCGCAAAGGCGGCGCAAAATACACGTTGACTATCGAAGGGCGACCTGCTCATGCTGGCATCGCGCCACAGCTGGGCATCAACGCCATCATTGAATTTGCTCAGCAGGCGCTGGAAATCAACGGGCTGAACGACCTAAAATATGGCACATCGGTTTCGGTTACGCGGGTGACCGGCGGCAGCGCGGGCAATGTCATCCCGGCGCATGTCGAAGCGCATATCGACACGCGCGCCATCACCAGCGCAGAAATGCAGCGAGTCGAGCAGGCGCTAGCCAGCCTCTACCCCAAGATGCCTGGCGCGATCGTTCGCTGCCAGCGACAGGGCTTTCGTCCGCCCATGGAACGGCAGGCCGGCATCTTTGAACGCGCGGCAGAGATCGCTGCCCGGCAGGGCATCACGCTGGAAGAAGGCGCGAGCGGCGGCGGCTCTGATGGCAACTTCACTGCGGCCATGGGCATCCCGACGCTGGACGGCTTGGGCGCGCACGGCGATGGAGCGCATACCTTGCACGAGCATATCATCACCGACAGCCTGCCTCGCCAAGCCGCTGTGATCGCGGCGCTGCTGCTGGAATGGAATGCCGGCGGCTAGCTAGCTGCCGCTCCACAGAACTCGCATAAAGCAACGCAAATTGTCATTTTCAAACAAGATATGGCTCTCGGTCTTGGTGGATAGTTCCTATTCTGCTTCGCGCTCGGATTGGTACGATAGGTCAAGTATCGATCCGCTCGGGACGATCACAAGATGGAAGTTCTGTTCTTTTCCGCATTCGCCATGTCGCTGGCCTTTGCTGTTCAGCCGGGCGTCATTGGTTTTGAATCGCTGCGGCGGGGCATCGCGCATGGCTGGACGGCGGCTCTGCATGTGGAATTGGGCTCGCTGCTGGGCGATGGCGTGTGGGCGATCATCGCGCTGCTGGGCGCATCGATTCTCTTCCAAAATCGCCTGGTGACCATGCTGCTGGGCTTGTTCGGCTGCGTCCTGCTGCTGCGCTTCGCCTGGGATGCCTGGCGAGCCTCGCGGGCGGATGTTGAGATGGCTGGCGCGGGCGATGAACAGTCGAATCATCTGCTGGCAGGCGCGATGCTTTCGCTGTCCAATCCGCAGAATATCACCTTTTGGGTGGGCATGAGCGGCACGATCATCGGCATCGGCTTCCTGGATCCACAACCGATTCATCTCTTCGTCTTTTTCGCCGGTTTCATGATCGCGCAGGTTTGCTGGTGTTTCTTTTTCGCCACGCTGGTCGAATTTGGACGCCGCCTGCTCAGCCAGCGCCTCTTCCGCTGGATCAACCTGGCCTGCGCCGCTTTCCTGGCCTGCATGGGCTTATCCTTGCTCGCGCAGACTGCCCACATGAGCCTGGCGCAATTTGTCTAGGCCTCTGCTTTGCTGCTGGCAATCACGCGGCAAATGAAAGCGGGCACATTGTATCTGCGCCCGTCGCGCCTCGATACCAGGCCCAGCCAGCCATTGCGATAGATGTACACGATGATATAGGGACCGCGCGCCGCTTCTCGGTAGGGCGTCGTCATGCGCACAACCGCGCCACACGATAATTCTCCATCCGTCTGCATTGGAATTCGTCCCTTGCCTGACCTGGACGAGCGCGGCGAAAAGGGCCGGGCTGCCCTGCGCAAACGTTCTGCGATCCGACTATAGAACAAATATGCTAGTCTGTCAAGGGATTTTGTGATGGGGGAGTGTCGAACTTGCTGGATTAAGACCCCCCTCAGTCCCCCCGAAAAGTCGGGGGGAGGCAACGGCGCGCGCGGATTTCTACGCATGTCGGGGGAAGGAGAAAGCCCCGCATACGCGAAAATAGACACTTCCTGTGATGGAGGAGTGGCAATACCGACGCGAAGAAAAAGGCGAAGGACCCCGCCTCGGAATCGCCCGCCGGTACGATCTGTCACGCGGTCTTGCGCGCGAGTTTGTTACTTGTAGGGCTGTGACGCTTTCCCGCCAGTGATCCCGTTCACAAATGTTCGGGTATCAGCCGCATGGTCAAAGATTATGGAATGCTCGGAATCCCGAAAGGTGACGACGGAGACGGTGGGAGACAGCGCGATTATTGTCATCCCGTGAGGATAATTGGTTGCTATGGCGGCGCCCGATTTGGTCGTAGGGAGTGGCTTGGTAATTCTTGGCTCCGTGCCTCGCGGGGGGTGGGAGACTTCGTTTGTCACCTCGACATGGTTGGTCTTTGCAGTGATCACGAGAAAGTCACGATTTATGAATACCCATGCCCCGCCATGGCGGTATGCATACCATCCGGCTGTCCAATCGTCTGGTGTTCTGCATTCGCCAGCCCAGCCGTTTTCCGATACAGGTATCTGGCAGAGGTTGTCGATGTGGTCATCGGCGTAGGACGGGGCAGCCGCGAAGGCGATCAGCAGACAGACCAGCGCGATGAGGATTAACTTGACGAGGAGGGCGGGACGGAAATCAAGCGAAGCAGTATGATTACGAGATGGTACAGGGGGGGGGGGGGGGGGGGTGGGGGGGGGGGGGGGAGGGGGGGGGGGGGGGGGGGGGGAGCGGAGATAGCAACAAGTCTCCTGCCGCGCGCGTCGGAATGCCTGCCATTTTCATCGCCAAACTCCTGGATTGAACAGCTTCACTGCGATAAATATAAGCGAATTGTGGCGGCTGTCAAGCGGACGGAGGAGATTGCCAAGGAATTTCCAGTTTCTCTATATGCTCTGCTTGCTTGCGGGTCGCGTGGACACTGATCGCGGAGGAGGGGTTTAGGGGGAGGGAAATGCGGGGTATACCGATGTTTTTGCTGCTTCCTCTGCGCCTAGATCTCTACATAGCGCTTCCACACTTCGGGACCAGACCCCAGCGCGATGACCAGGTAGCTGGTGCGCGGCGTCTTGGGTTCCCACCGCAGCCGCATGCCAGCGACATTGTGCAGCCGATTGCCCTTGCGGTGGTTGCAGCGCGCGCAGGCGCAAGCTGTGTTCGACCAGGTGTCTTTGCCGCCTTGGCAGCGCGGGATGATGTGATCAATCGTAAAGTCGCGCTTTGTCAGCACTCGGCCTCGGACCTGCGATCCCAGCTGGACGCCGCAATAGATGCAGGTGTAGTTGTCTCGCACCAGCACGCCCTTGCGGCTCCAGTGCGATTTGCGGCGCGGCACATTGACATACGATCTCAACGCGATGACCGACGGCACGGCAAATTTGGCGCGCACCGTATTCAAGTATTGTCCCGTCTGTTCCACCGCGATGGCTTTGCCCGCCAGCAGCAGGTTCATCGCCCGCGGCACTGTGATGACAGACAGGGGCTCCCACGTGCTGCCGTTCAACAGCAGCACACGCAACTGCATGACACTTGCGCTGGACACTGCTCGAATCGCCTCTCTGCTCGCTTGCCACACCTGTTTTGGGGCGCCGCCAATGAGTATAACAAAGTTCAGCCAGCCTGCCGAGCGCATGTCAGCTAGGGAGCGACTATTTTCGTGTATGCTGGGTTTGCCCCATCCCTCTGTGCTAGGAATCGTCAATATGCTGAGCAAACCCAACCTGCCCGACCAATGCATACTAGATGTCCTCATCGCTGCCTATGGCATCGCGCCGACTGTGCTGGAATTTCTGCCGATAGGCAACGACTCGCGCGCCTGGTCCTATCGCCTTGAAGCTGGAACGACCCGCTACTTCGCAAAGCTGCGCCGCGGAGAACTGAAACAGGCTGCCCTTCTTGTGCCGCAAACCTTGCAGCGCCTGGGCATCGAGCCGGTTGTCGCGCCGCTGCCCACGCTGGCTGGCGGTTTGTCTGCGCCTGTCGATGATGCGTTTTCGCTGATCCTCTACCCGTTTGTGTTGGGCAGATCGGCTTGGGACAAGCCACTGGAGCCAGCGCAATGGCGAGCCTGGGGAGAAATCGTGCGCGCCATCCATAACGCGCCGGTCAGCAGCCAACTGGCGCAAGTTGTCGAGCGCGAAGTCTTCGCATTGAAGTGGCTGCCCAATATAGCCCGTGTCGAACGGGCCATGCGGAAGGGTAGCTTCAAAAGCCAAGCCGCAAAGCGCTTTGCCATGATCTGGCAGGAACAATCTGACGAGATCGCGCTGTGCAAAGAGCGGTTCTGCGCCTTGGGAGAAAGGCTGGCAAAGGAAGCGCCGCCTTTTGTCATCTGCCACGCCGATATCCACACCGCCAACCTCCTTGTTTCTGACGAAGTCGGCCTAAAAATCGTCGACTGGGACGAAGTTCTGCTCGCGCCAATAGAACGCGACCTGATGTTTTTCTTGGGCGATGGGCACAGTCCGCAGAGCGAAGTCGCATTTATGGCTGGTTATGGCGACTGCCACATCGACCGCGCCGCGATAGCCTACTACCGCTACGACTGGACGCTGCAAGAATTTGCGGATTATGGCGAGCGAGTCTTCTTCACCAGCGACCTCGGCGAGCAAGAACTGGCATTGGCCCTGCGGGAATTCGAGAAACTCTTTGCGCCCGGCGATGTCGTTCAGCGAGCGCAGGCAGCCTTCGCCCGCATCCACGACTAAGCTGAAGACCCCTTGTTGCTATCAAGTATACTTGTCTGCGAAGGGTGTCCATCGGGAGACAAAATCCATGCGTAGACAGATCTGTCTTGCATTTGCCTTAATCAATCTGCTGATGCTGGCTGGCGCGGTTCACATCAGCGCCCAGGTCACTCAAATTGCCTACCTGGAGGTGATTGATGTTCAGCCATCTCCAGCCGGTCAACTGGGGCTGAGGGACGCGGTTACCTTGTGGTTCAATCGCCGGGTCGATTGCGCGGATGCAGAAGCGGCTCTTTCTTGGCAGCCCGCCATTCGCGGGGAGCTGAGCTGCGATGAATACTCGGTCAGCTTCGAGCCAGGTGGCGCTTACCAGCGAGACCAGCGCTACGCCTTCAGCTTGAATACGCCGCTGCGTGCCAAAGATGGCGCGCCATTGCTCGATCCGTTCCAGGTTGTTTTTTCTACTGTTGGCTTTCTAACGATTGCGGACGCGTTTCCGCAGCCTGGCAGTTCGCTTGCGCCAGCAGATTCCGCCATCAGCGTGGCATTTGATGCGCCGGTGGTTCCACTCGCCTTGTCGCCGGATCTGGACGATCTGCCGCAACCGCTGAGTTTGTCGCCCGTGGTCGCTGGGCTTGGCGAATGGGTCAACAGCGCCGTTTATGTCTTTAGGCCATCGCAACCGCTGGATGGCGATACGGAATACACTGTGACAATTTCCGCCGACTTGGCCGCGGTTGATGGTTCGGTCATTGCCGGCGCTGCAAGCTGGTCCTTCAAAACGGCGCCACCCACAATCGTCGCCATCGATCCGCCGCCCGGCACAGACGATCTGATTCTGAATCCGCAGATCCAGATCCGCTTCGACCAGCCGCTTGCGCAAAACCTGGTCGAGCGCGCATTCCGCTTTCAGGCCCAGCCCAATAGCAGCGACCCCAAGCTCGGCGGCGCATTCAAATGGGCGGAAGACGGCCTGGGTTTCGCTTTTGTTCCCGGTCGGCGGCTGGCGCTGGACACGGTCTACCAAGCCAGTTTTGACGGCGAATTGCTGCCGGGCCTGCGCATGGCTGCCGACTCCCAAGCGCCCAGTTGGCGATACACCACAGTCGGCGCGCCGAGCATTATTGACACAGAGCCGAGAGATGGCGAGCGCGACGCCTATACGCACGGTCTGTCGCTCTACTTCGCATCGCCAATGAACATCGACTCGCTAGACGGCAAAGTCCGCATCGAGCCAGCGCCCGACGAAGCGCCGATCACTTATTACAGCGACTGGAACAAGCGCTATGCCCTGTCTTTTGACGCCCAGCCGGATACCAACTATCGCGTCACAGTCGATGCTGGCATGCAGGACATCTATGGGAATGCTATCGCCGAACCGCTGACTGTCGCATACAAGACCGAGCCGCGTCCGCCCGAAGTCGGCTTTGTCATGCCTGGCGCTGTCGCCTTCTACAACGCCCATCAGCCGCCGACGCAGTTGCAGCTTTACCATCGCGGAATAGAACAGGCCGATCTGTCGCTGTATCGGGTTTCGCTGGAAAACTTCGTCGCCCGACTCACCAACCCAGAAGTATATTCTCCATCCGCGGACTACGAGCCGTCGCCATCTGAATTGCTGCAGAGTTGGCAAATCGACGGTGGCGAAAACCAGTCACGCCAAACCCAAATGCTGACCCTGTCCGAAGCGGGATTGGCGCCGGGCCTGTACTTCGCTGAACTGAACGCGCCCGGGCTGGACTTGCGCTGGGCGCCCAACAAGCAATTCCTCCATGTCGCAACGGCTGTTTTGACGATCAAGCAATCGGCAGACCAGTTGACGATTTGGGCGGTTGACCTTGGCAGCGGCGCGCCAATCAGCGGCGAGCGCATCAAAGTCTTTGGAGCCGAGTCTATTGAGATAGGCAGCGGCATCAGCGACGAACAGGGCATCGTGCAGATCGACCTGCCGGCAGCGAAAGGGCGATATGCGGGCTACGCAGTTGTGCTGGATGCCGGCGAGCACTTCGGCATCGGCTACTCAAATTGGACGGACGGGGCAGAGCCTTGGGAGTTTGGCGTTCATGCTGACTTTTATCCAAGCGACTACCAAGTGCTTGTGTATACCGATCGACCGATTTACCGCCCTGGGCAACCTGTTTACTTCCGCGGTCTTGTGCGCGCCAAAGACGATGTGCGCTATACGCCTCCCCAGCACGCCAGCGTTCAGTTGACAATCAGAGACTCGCGTGGCGAACGGATACACGAGACCGAATTGCCATTGAGCAAGGTTGGCAGCTTTCATGGCGAATACGCTCTGCCTGCGGATGTTGCGCCTGGTCCCTTCTACATATCCATATCTTTGCCAGTCGATGATAATTGGCAGGAAGAGGCTGATGGCGTCGCCTTTCAAGTAGCGGAATATCGCCTGCCCGAATATGCAGTGTCGCTGAATGCGCAGCCAGCACAGATTGTGCAAGGCGACACAGCCGAAATCGAGCTGAGGGGCAAGTATTACTTCGGCGGCGCTGTCTCGTTTGCCGATGCCGAATACGCTGTGGTTTCTGCGCCCTATGCGTTCCAGTACAGCGGCGACGGCGATTATGACTTCGGCGAATACGATCCCTACGCCGAACCAGCCATGTATGGCATAGACGAAAACATGGTCAGCCAGGGTACGCTGCGCACAGATGCGTTGGGAACAGCGCGCTTCCAGCTGATCGGCAACCTGGAGGCGGAGGCCGGCAGCCAGCGCTGGCTTGTTGAAGCTTCTGTCGCAGACGAGTCTGGACAGGCGATCTATGAACAGACCCGCCTGATCGTGCATCAGGGCCTTTTCTATATTGGCGCGCGCCCCGAAAGCGCCGTTGTCCAGGCGGGCGAAGACAGCCGCATTCAACTCATCGCCGTCGACTGGGACAGCCAGCCTGTCGCCAGCCAGCGGATTGACATCGAAGTTGTCGAACGCCGCTGGAGGCGCGTCCAAGAGCAAGACCCGATCAGCGGACGTGTCAGCACAAGCTGGCAAGTCGATGAGATACCCGTCAGCAGCGGCAGCCTGGTCACGGACGCCGCTGGCCAAGCGGCATTTGTCTACCAGCCGCCGGTAGGTGGCGTCTACAAAATCACTGCTTCGTCAAGCGATTCTGTGGGCAATGATGTCAAGACCGCGACAACTACCTGGGTAGCCGGCGATGACTACATCCCTTGGCGCGCGCAAAACGACCGAGTCATCGAGCTGGTGCCCGCCCAGAGCGACTATCGCATCGGCGATACAGCCAAAGTCCTCATCACTTCGCCCTGGCGTGGCGAGACACTGGCATGGGTCACCATCGAGCGTGGTGATGTGCTCGCTGCGGAAGTGATCACGCTGCGCAGCAATTCGCAGCTCTATGAATTTGAGGTCTTGCCAGAGCACGCGCCCAACATCTTTGTCAGCGTCTTCTTGATGAAGCCCCCCGACGCGGACAACCCGTCCACCAGCTGGCGAATGGGCATGACGCAGTTGACTGTCGACACGGAACAAAAGGCGCTTTCTATTGGCATTCGCCCCGACCGCAGCGTGGCCGCGCCGCAGGACATCGTCTCTTTTCAGTTGCAGGTCCAAGATTATCGCGGTGAAGGGGTCGAGGCAGAAGTCGGTGTGAGTCTTTCTGATCTGGCAGCGCTGTCACTCGCTGAACGCAACAGCCCGCCTTTGCTGAAGCAATTCTATGGCTTGCAGGGCTTGGGCGTGCAGACCTCCAGCCCGCTTGTTGTGAATGTCGCTGAAGCGCGCGCGGTTATGGAATCGGCTGCGATGCCCGATATGTGCTGCTTCGGCGGTGGCGGTGGATTTTCCGACGAAGCCATTGTCGATATCCGCAGCGAGTTCATCGACACGCCCTATTGGAATCCGCTTGTCTTGACAGACGCGCAGGGCGAGGCAATCGTGGAGATGCGCCTTCCCGACAACTTGACAACCTGGCAGCTCGATGCCCGCGCCTGGACGAATTCGCCCGATGGCGAGCTGCTGCTGGGCGAAAACACGGCTGACCTGCGCAGCACGCGCCCGCTCTTGATTCGCCCCATCACGCCGCGTTTCTTCATTGTGGGCGACCGCGCGCAATTGGCGGCTATCGTCAATAACAACACAGATGCTGCCGTGGCTGCTCGTGTCTCGATTGAGAATTTGGCTGGACTGCGATTGGCGGGCGAAAGCAATGCACAGCCTGTCCATGTCCCGGCGGGCGGCCGACAACGTGTCACCTGGCTGGTTGAGGTGGAAGATGTCGAGTCAGTCGCGCCCTATTTCCTTGTACGCAGCGACGATGGCGCATTCAGCGACGCCAGCATTTCTCCCGTGAGCGACGATGACGAAGGCAGCTTGCCTGTGTACCGTTATGCCGTGCCCGAGACTGTCGGGACAGCCGGCATGTTGCGAGAAGCTGGAACGACTGTCGAGGCGCTGCGATTGCCCGCGGATTTGGACTTGCGCGACGGCAGCCTGGATATCCGCATTGACAAGTCGCTGGCTGGCGTCATCACCGAGAGCCTGAGCTATGTTGATCACATGGCTTTGCGCCACTGGGACTGCACAGCCAGCGTCGTCAGCCGCCTCTTGCCCAACATTGCCAACTTCCGCGCCCTAGAGAAGCTGGACCTGGCGGACGCTGTGCTGAAAGCCAAACTGGACAGCTTGGTTGCCGAAAGCCTGGAAGAATTGGCAGCACGCCAGCAAGGCACTGGCGGCTGGAGCTGGTGCAGCGGCGATGACAGCGACACGATGACCACTGCCTATGCGCTCTATGCTTTGGCACAGGCGCAGTTGGTCGGTTATCCGGTCGACCACAGCGTGATCAGCCGCGCGCAAGGGTTCTTGCGTTCTAGTTTGGTCTTGCCATCGCTTTCGGTTACAACTTGGCAACTCAATCGGCAGGCATTCATCTTGTTTGCGCTGGAGCAAAGTGGCGCGCCCGATAGAGCACGCAGCGCCGCGCTCTATGAAAGCCGCCAAGTCCTCAACACCGATGCGATCGCCTTCCTGGCGCAAACCCTGCATGGCATCGACTCCAGCGACACCGAGCGTTTGGATGCTTTGACGCAGCAGATCCTCAGCCGCGCCGTGTTCCGCGCCACTGGCACATTCTTCGAAGACAGCCAAGTCGACCGCTGGACTTGGTCGACCGACATCCGCAGGACCGCGTTGGCATTGGACACGCTGCTGACTCTGCGCCCCGAAAGCGAGCTGCTGCCCAATATCGTGCGGCATCTGGTTCGCGTCCGCGAGGGCAAAAGTCACTGGGGATCGCTGCAAGAGTCGGCCTGGACGATCCTCGCGCTGACAAATTGGATGCTGCACAGTGGCGAGCTAGTTCCCGACTTCATTTACAGCGCCGCGGTCAACGATGATCAACTGCTGGCCAATGCCGCCGTGCCCGACAATGCGCTGCATGCCGACGCGCTGCAAGTCGACTTGGCGCAGCTCTTGCCCGGCGAGACCAATCTGCTGGCATTTCAGCGTGGAGACGGGGCCGGGGCGCTCTATTACACCGCCCACCTGAATGCCGATTTGCCCGTGCCAGCCATTGCGCCACTGAGCCGCGGCATTGAGGTCTCACGCACATACACGCTCTTGGGTGACGAAACGAAGACGCCTATTGATAACGCCACGGTCGGGGAAACGCTGCAAGTGCGTTTGCAGATCGTCGCGCCCAATACGCTGCGTTATGTCGTCATAGAGGATACCTTCCCCGCTGGCGCAGAAGCGGTCGATCCCGCGCTGGCGACCAGCCAACAGATCGGCGCCATGCCCGGCGGCGAAGTCATCGACCAAGAGGTCGGCTGGGGCTGGTGGCACTTCGACCACATTGAGTTTCGCGATGAGAAAGCCAGCATCTATGCCAGCTATCTGCCACGCGGCGTCTATGAATATGTCTATACGATCCGACCGTCTGTTGCTGGCGAATACCAGGTCATCCCGCCGACTGCGCAGGAGATGAACTTCCCGGAGGTCTATGGCCGGGGCGCGGGCGGCTTATTCGTCATCACGGACTGATGGCTTGTGGCGAAATTGCTGGATTGACGGGCGACCCAATGGCTCGCCCCTACGCGACTATACGGGGGGATATGGCGCGACCATCATAATGGCTGGTTCTTCGTCATCGACGAAGATGCCACAGGGTCCGCCGGCCTCGCTCTCTTCCAGGCCGACTTCATCGCCAGCGAATGTCAGCAGCGGATGATAAAACTCCGCCACTTGCTGCGCCTCGCCGACCACATAATGCCCGATGAGCGAGCGGCGGAAACGGGTCTGGCTGCGGTTGGGATAGCTGCCGTGGATCACCTGCCCATTAAAAAAGAGCACATCGCCGGCTCGCATGGGCACGGGCTCGGGCGCGCTGCCTGGCGGGACGGGCACAGTCCTGGAGCTGAAACTTTGTGACAGGTCGGCTTCAATCAGGCACAGTTGCGGCAGGTCTTGTGTGCGCGGCACGATCTGCATGCAGCCATTCTCTTCATCGCAATCATCCACGGCCATCCAGGCAGCCAGGCAAGTGCCAGGACGCACGCGCAGCGACTTTTGATCTTGATGCAGGGCTTGACCGCGCGCGCCGGGCGGCTTGAAATAGAACATGGTCTGCGCGGCGTATGGCTGCCTGCCCAGCAGCGCTGTCGTCCAATGCCGCAATCGCTCGTCCAGCAGCCAATCCAGCGAGAGATTGTCGAAGCGATGTGGATGTACCAGGCGCGGATAGGCTGCTAGAGGATCTTCATCGCCCAGCAGGGTGGCGCGATCGCCTTCATAGCCATGCCCTTGCGCGTTGAGCTGCATGAAGCGCTTCTTGATAGTTGTGATCTCGCGCGCGGCAAACAGTCCCGGCACGACGACAAAGCCCTGGTCGCGAAAAAGCTGAACTTGCTCATGTTGGTCCATCGTGATCCTCCTGGTTTCTCATGCGATCCAGCAGGCGCGGCATAAAGGTCTCGTAAGCCCGGTAGAGCCAGGGCTGTGGCGCGAAATCCCAAGCGCCGACATGCCGCAGAATCTTCCCGCGAAAACCGCGCTTGAACTGATACACGCCCCACAACGGGTCGCTTTCGTCAAAGGCATCAGGCGCGCCCCACATATCATACGTCGCGCAGCCTTGCGCCTTCGCCCACTGCATCGCCGCCCATTGCAGCGCGTAATTGGGCATGCGCGCACGCTCTTCGTTAGCCGACGCTCCATAAAAATACCAGCAAGTCTGCCCAAAACGAAACAAGATGACATGGGCGATGGCTCTGCCCGCATATTCGGCGATCAAGGCATGCGCCAAGCCCACCCGCAGAAAATCACGCCAGGCGCGCTGATAATAGTCAAAAGGGCGGATCAGAAAGTGGTCTCGCGAGCCCGTGACTAGATAGAGTTGATACAGCAGTGGCAAGTCGTCCAGCGTGGCGTCGCGGATGGTCACGCCTTTCTTGGCCGCCACACGCACTTTGCGCCGCGTATTGCCGCTGAAGGACATCAGAATTTCGTCCAGTGGGCTTTGCAAGTCGATGGTCAGCGTATTACGGAATTGCACTTGCGAGGCAGAAAAGCGCCAGCCGCGCGCCGACAGCATCTCCATAAGCTGGCTGCCCAGCGCGTCGCAGCGGTCGTCTTCGCTGCCGGGCAGGCCAGTAGCCGCGATGACATCGGGGTCGATCTTCAACCAGACATTGCCCAGCCGCCGGGCGCGTTTCTCCAGTTCCGCCAGCACAGCCTCTGCCAAAGGGGAATCGCGATAATCCAGCGCCGGACCTTTGCTGACCATCATGACCGTTAGCGGACCGATGCGGCGCGTCGCCAGGCTGGCCAGCGCCACGACCTGCCCGCCGCGTTGAAAAGCAAGCCGTGTGGGCTGCCAGCCGCCAGTTGCCTGCTTGAAGGCGCCCCAGTCCCAGGTCTGAAGCACATGCGCGCAGGGCAGTTCGCTCAGCCTATCATTCCAGCTTTGACGATCGCCGATTTCTGCTACTGTCAGCAACTTGTTGGATTGCCCCTGGTACTTTGTATTCGTCGCATGAAGTCTAGCGCAACTTGTAACTAGCCCGCTGGGTTTCTAGGGGCTGAAAAGACCGATCTTTCTGGCTCGCAGCGCCGCCCGATAAGCCGCGTAGACCGGTCGACTGAAGGGCAGATCCCATGCGCCCAGCGTGCGCCGAACTTCGCCTCCCCAGCCGCGCTTGAAGCCATAGACGCCCCACAAGCCATCGCGGCGGTCGCGGAATTGCGCTTCCAGAGTCTCTTCGTCATGGTCGGGCACGCCCCACATGTCATAGCTGTGACAGCGCCGATCTTTTGCCCAGCGAATGGCCGCCCACTGCAGGCCATAACTTGCGTTTACATGGTTGTGCGCGCGCGTCGATGCGCCATACATATACCAGGCTGTGCCGCCCAGCGCGAAGACCATCAGGCCCGCCAGCAGCTCGCCATCCAGCTCCGCCAGCAGCAGCGTCCCATATCGCGGCATAAACAGATCGAAGACCATTTCGTAATATGCCGCGCTGTGCACGCCGAAGCTGTTGCGATCGCCGGTCTCTTGCATCAACTGGCAGAAAGCCCGCAAATCGCGCTGCTTGCCTGTGCGAACGCGCAAATCGCTGGCCAGGCTCTTGCGGATTTTGCGGCGCGTGCTCTGATTCATGTTCGCCAATATCTCGTCTTGGCTGCTGCGTATGTCAATGACGATGGTACGCGGCGGCTGTATCGTCTGCGGGCTGGGACGGAAGCCCATGTTGCGCAGATCCAGCTCTTCGCTTGGCGCAAGGTGGCCCGGCTCGATCTTGAGGAATGCCGCACCGGTTTCTCTGCCAATATCAGACCAGAGCGCATCGTAAACCATCTCATGTTCGGCATAGGGTCCCATGGGCACATAAGCCATTTTGCCCAGCCGCATGGGCAGGTCTTTGACTAGCGTCAACGCCGACGCCCGCATGCCGTCCCTATCGCCGACCGTAAATTCGTAAGCATCCCAGTCGAAGCAGTCCTTGAGCATGCCCCATTCCATCAGCTGCAAGATGTGCGCGCGCGGCTGCCTCGCCACGAATTTCGCCCACTCTGCGGGACTGTCATCCTGCGAATTTCCCTGGCGTCGGCGCTGTCTGCGTCGATCGACCATGGCAGATTCCTTTTCAAAATGGCGATGCGGATCTCGGCGAGATTCTAGCACATTGCAAACATTGGCACAGCCTGTCGGGGTGTCTCTAACCAGGCGAAACCCGGTCAATTCAATCGAATTCGCGCTGGCAATCATCGGTTGCATTCGTACAATCGCGCTGATATACTTGCCGCGTTTGTGATAAATGGCGCAAAGACGCCAAGCGCGGTCTGGAATCGGGGGGCGTTTTGGGCGACACTGGCGCGCAGAAGGGTGTTTCTGGCTTGCGGCAGCCGCAGCAATTGAGACCGATGGCAGGGTGACTCGGCAATGAATGTATTGAACGAATGGGCTTTTATTGGCGTTTTTGCTGTGATGGCGCCTGTTTTCCCGGCGCTGCCGATCGTGATTGCCTGGCTCTTTCGTCCGCGCAAGCCCAATGTATTAAAGAGTTCTACTTATGAATGCGGCGTGGAAACGATCGGCGACACCTGGGTGCAATTTCGCGTGCAGTATTACATCTACGGTTTGATCTTCTTGGTCTTTGATGTGGAAATGGTCTTCCTTTTCCCGTGGGCTGCCGCCTACAACGAGATGAGCTTGTTCGGCTTTGTAGCTGGCTTCTTGTTCATCTTTTTGCTTACGGACGCGCTTTTCTACGCTTGGCAGAAAAACGCGCTGGACTGGAAATAGCCGCCGGCTGGACGATCTGGAGGCGACGATGGACGAAATCTGTACGGGCTTGTGCCGCTTGATGGTCGATTCGGGCGCGGATGCCGGGCTTGCGCAATTCGTCTCTCTGCTGGTCGGCGTCTTGCTGGTCAGTGGCGTGCCCCTGCTCACAGTCATCTTGCTGATTTGGATCGAGCGTAAGGTCGCCGCCCGCATCCAAGACCGCATCGGTCCCAATCGCGTCGGTCCCATCGGACTGATGCAGACCTTCGCCGACCTCTTGAAACTGCTGGGCAAAGAAGACATCACCCCAACGGCCGCCGACCGCCTGCTCTACAATGTCGCGCCGCTGGTGTCTTTTGCGTCGGTGGTGCTGATCTGGGCGGTCGTGCCTTTCACGCCTTTCCATTATGGAGTCGACCTGGAGATCGGCGTGCTGTTCTTCGTGGCGGTGGCTTCGTTTGGCACCTTGGCCATTATGGTGGCGGGCTGGGCGAGCAACAATAAATACGCGCTGCTGGGCGCATTTCGCGTGGTGTCGCTGCTGGTGAGCTACGAGGTGCCGCTGGTCTTCGCGCTGCTGGCGCCGGTGATGCTGGCGGGCAGCATGAGCATGCTGGATATCGTCAACGCCCAGAGTGGCATGTGGTTTGTGGTGCTGTCGCCGCTGGCATTCGTCATCTTCTACGTTTCGTCACAGGCAGAGACCGGGCGCGCGCCTTTCGACCTGATCGAAGCCGAGTCGGAGCTGGTGGCTGGCTTCAATATCGAATATTCCGGCATGAAGTTCGGCATGTTCTTCGCGGCCGAGTTTTTGCATGTTTTTACCAACGGCATCTTGATGGCGCTGCTCTTCTTCGGCGGCTGGATGGGTCCGCTCTATTACGAATCGCCTTTGATCGCTTTTGCCTGGCTGGGTGCGAAAGGCGGCATCATCTATCTGACGACATTGTGGCTGCGCAATACCGTGCCGCGCTTGCGCATCGACCAGATCATGGCTTTCAACTGGAAGTGCCTGGTGCCGCTGTCTATCGCCAATATCGTATTGGTTTCTTTGGCGCTGAAGGTGCTGCAAGAACTGGACATGGCGCCCCGCCAGTTGATCGGCGCAAGCCTCGTTGACATGCTGCCGGCGACCATCGTGCTGCTGATCATCAATGGCGCGCTGACTATTTACTTGCTGGGCATATTGCGCCGTCGAGGCAAAGATGCCCGCCGCGAAGCCCAAGCCGCCCCGGTTCAGTTCGCGCGCGCAAGCGCCGATTGAGGGAGCCGACCATGGAACTCAACGCAATTTCAATCGGCTTTGTGGTGTTTACGATATTCACGCTGGGCGGCGGCATCGGCGTCGTCACCACGCGCAACCTCTTTCGCGGCACGATCTGGCTGATGGTCAGTTTGTTCGGTGTGGCGGGCTATTTCGTACTGCTGAGCGCGCCCTTCCTGGCGGCGGTGCAGATTTTGGTGTATATCGGCGCGATAGCCATTTTGATCACGTTTGCTGTCATGCTCACGCGCAGCGTAACCCGTATCAAGACCCGTTACATCCGCCTCGTGCCCAGTCTGATCGCTTCTTTGGCGCTTTTTCTGATCCTGTTGCTAGGCGTGACTGTGCCCATCTTTGGCGGGGTTTCGCCAGAGCTTGCGCCAGAGACAGTCGCATCAACGCGCGATCTTGGGGCGGCGCTGGTGGACGAAAATGGCTATGTTGTGCCCTTCTTGCTGGCATCGGTCTTGCTGACGGGCGCCATGATCGGCGCGATCTTCATCGCCCGCGACGACACGGACTAGGGAGGATAACGAAAGCATGGTACCTCTCTGGATGTATCTGGCGGTGGCCGCGGCGCTCTTTTCGCTGGGTGTCTTCGGCGCGCTTTCGCGGCGCAACGCTGTGGCTGTGCTGATGAGCGTGGAATTGATGCTGAACGCGGTCAATATCAACCTGGTGGCATTCTGGCGCTACAGCGAATCCAGCACCGACCTGCTGCTCAATGGCTACGCATTCACAGCCTTTGTGCTGATTGTGGCGGCGGCAGAAGCGGCGGTCGGCTTGGCGATCATCATCACGGTATATCGCAATCGGCGCTCGGTGATCCCCGAAGAAGCGGCGGCGCTGAAAGGATAATGACCGCTATGGACTTCCTCAACGATCCCAACGCGCTGCCCTGGCTCATTCCCGCCGGTCCGCTGCTGGCTTTCTTCATCATCACGCTGCTGACCAACAAGTCGAAGCTCGTGCCAGCTAGCGACCATCAGGAATATGGCGGGCATCATCCGGACTATGACGGCATGCTGGTGCCGGTCGTGGCGCGCTACAACCGCGTCATCAGCATCGTGGCCGGCATGTGCGGCGTTCTGGCAGCGCTCGTCATCAGTTGGATCACGCTCTACAACGCCTCGCAGCTGCATCACATCGGGCAGGAAGTGTTGGCCAGCAGCATCGCCTGGATGGACACGGGCGATACCGTTTTCCAGATGGGCGTGCTGGTCGACCCGGCCACCGTCATCATGCTGGTCATGGTGCCCATCGCCGTGCTGATGATTTTCATTTATTCCATTGGTTACATGGCGCAAGATCCTCGCCAGGCGCGCTTCTTCGCATTGATATCGCTCTTTGCGGGCGCCATGCTGACGCTGGTGGTGGCGGACAATGTGCTGCTGCTCTTCGTCGGCTGGGAGATCATGGGACTTTGTTCCTACATGCTCATCGGCTTCTGGTTCGAAAAAGAAAGCGCCTATAAAGCCGCTATCAAAGCCTTCACCACCACGCGCATCGCCGATGTCGTCATGCTGCTGGGAATCGCCTATCTCTACAGCTTGACGGGTACGCTCAACTACCGCGACATCATGTACAACCCCGAGACGCTGGATATGCTGGCGACCACCGCGCCCATCATCTTCGGCGGTTGGACAGTCAGTGCGGCCAGCATCATCGGCATCTTTCTCATCATCGGCACAGTCGGCAAGTCGGCGCAATTCCCGCTGCATGTCTGGCTGCCCGATGCCATGGAAGGTCCTACGCCGGTTAGCGCGATGATCCATGCTGCGGCGATGGTGTCGGCGGGCATTTTCTCGCTGATCCGCTTGTTCCCGCTTTTTGCAGCCGGTGGTGACCCGCATCATGGCATCTTAACCGAGCCGCTGGCCTTCATGGCGGTGGTCGGCGCGTTCACGGCGCTGCTCGCGGCGACCATGGCGGTGGCGCAGAACGATGTCAAAGCTGTGCTGGCTTATTCGACCATCTCGCAGCTGGGCTTCATGATGGCGGCGCTGGGCATCGGCGCATACATCGCGGCCGCCTTCCATCTGATTACGCACGCATTCTTCAAAGCGCTGCTCTTCATGGCGGCTGGCAGCGTCATCCATGGCATGGAACACGGCGAGCACCATGTCCACGAACATGGACACGATGACCACAGCCACCATTTCGACCCGCAAGACATGTTTAATATGGGTGGTTTGCGCAAGACCATGCCGGTCACCTTCTGGACGTTTCTGATCGGTGGCTTGTCGCTTTCGGGCTTGCCTATCATCACAGCCGGCTTTTGGTCGAAGGACGAGATCCTGGCCGATGCCTGGCTGGGCATTCAGAATTATGGCAGCGGCGCGCATGGCCTGGTCTTTGTGATGCTGGCGCTGGCCGCCTTCATGACCGCCTTCTATACCATGCGCCAGATCGCCCTGACCTTCGGCGGCGAGGCGCGCACAGAAGCCGCCAAACACGCCAACCTGGGCAAGGGCGTCGTCAGCATCACGATGACCTTGCCTTTGATTATCCTGGCGATCTTTGCGATAGGCGCGGGTTTCGTGGGCGTCCCCGCTGATTTCCCCGTGTTGAACGCCATCTTTTCGCCCGAGTACAACGCCTTCCATCACCTGACAGTCGAGGCGCTGCCCAGCCCCGAGGCGACCGCTGCATTCTCCAGCCTGCCGAATTATCATGCCAAAGCGCCACCTTTCAACATCATTCCCGTGGCCACCTCTGTCCTTGTGGCTTTGCTGGGATTGTGGCTGGGCTGGCTGATCTATTGGCGCAAGCCACTCAAAGCTGGTCAGCGCGATCCCATGGAAAACTTCCTCGGTCCGCTGCACGCCGTGCTGAAGAACCGCTATTACCTGGACGAGATCTACGGTCGCGTTTTCGTCGCGCCGTCACAATGGCTGAGCGCGCAGATTATCGTCTTTCTCGACCGCGGCATCATCGATGCGCTGCTGCACATCATCGCGCGCCTGTTCACCTGGCTGGGTGATCTGGTCAAAGTCTTGAACCTGTGGCTGATCGACGGCGTGGGCGATGGCATCCCGATCGCCATATTTAACTTTGGCGGCTGGCTGCGGCGCATGCAGAGCGGGCGCGTCCAACAATACATGCTCTTGGTTCTGGCGGCGGCGGTGGCGATCGGCATTGTGCTGGTGCTGTCGGCGGACGCGGCGCTTGCGCAATAAGGGGGCGCATCCATGGTAGAAATCTTTGGCATCGACGCGCTCTCTGTCCTGGTCTTCGCTCCGGCGCTCAGTGCGTTGCTGGTGGCGGCGCTGGCGTCGCTTGTGCCCAGCAAACAGATAGGCCGCTGGACAGCGCTGGTTCTCTCGCTGTTCATCGCGCTATTGAGCATCCAGGTTTTCTTCGACTATCAGGCGGCTGGACGGGCTATCGGCGACGAGCAATTCATCATCACACAAGACTCGGCCTGGTTTGAGGCGATCGGCGCGCGCTGGACCTTGGGCATAGACGGCATCAGCGCCGTGATGATTTTGCTCACGGGCATTTTGACGCCGCTGGCGATCTTGGCGAGCTGGAATATAGACGACCGCGCCAATATGCACCTGGCGCTGCTGCTGCTCTTTGAGACCGGCAGCATGGGCGTCTTCGCCGCTATGGACTTGATGGTCTTCTTCCTTTTCTACGAGTTGACGTTGGTGCCGATGTACTTCCTCATCAACCAGTGGGGTAGTATGCCCAAGGCGGGCGTCAAGTATTCGGGACGCTTTTACGCTTCGACCAAGTTCATGATTTATTCTTTCGGCGGCACGTTGGGCATGCTGCTGGCAACGCAGCTGATCGGCTGGTCGGCTGGCAGTTTCAGCATTCCCGGGCTGGTTGAGGCATGGCCCACATTCCGCGAAGGACAGGCGCTGCTGGGCATCGATGTCGGCGCGGTCAAGGCGCTGGCATTTATCGGCTTCTTCGTGGCATTCAGCATCAAAGTGCCGATCTGGCCCTTTCACACCTGGCTGCCTGATGCGCATGGCGAAGCGCCGACGGCTGGCTCTATGCTGCTGGCTGGCATCATGCTCAAGCTGGGCGCCTATGGCTTCATCCGCCTGGTCATCCCGCTCTTCCCCGATGTCTGGCTGACCGAAGTGGCGGTCATCGGCGTGAATGTGGCCATGCTTTTTGCCATTCTGTCGGTCGCGGGCATCGTGCTGGGCGCATTCGCCGCCTTTGGGCAAACGGACATCAAACGACTGGTCGCCTACAGCTCGGTCAATCACATGGGCTTCGTGGGCATTGGCATCGCTGTGCTGGCGCAGACCTATGCTCAACTGTGGACAGGCGCAAATCCCGCCGCCGATGTGCATTCCGCCATCCTCGCCGCCAACGGCACCGTCTTGCAAATGTTCAATCACGGGCTCAGCTCGGCTGGCATGTTTTTGCTGGCGGGCGCGCTCTATCACAAAACACACACGAGAGAGCTATCGGACTATGGCGGACTTTGGGTCAAAGCGCCGGTGATGGGCGCGATCCTGCTTTTCACCAGTTTCGCCAGTTTGGGCTTGCCGGGCTTGAACGGCTTCGTCAGCGAATTCTTGATCGTGCGCGGCAGCTGGACGACCTTCACCGCGCTGACGGCAATCGCCATGCTGGGTTTGCTATTCACGGGCGGCTACATCTTGAAAGGCATTCGCGCTGTGCTGCACGGCCCATTCAACCTGCGCTGGCGTGATACCAGCCTGGAATTGACTCGCGCCGAACTGGTTGCCATGATCCCGCTGATTGCGCTGATGCTGCTGACAGGCCTGTATCCCAACTGGATTCTGCCCATGATCAACACCACAGTCTCGACCATTTTCGCCGGCTTGGCGAGCTAGGACTGCCATTATGGAAGCGACTGGCTTCTCCATCCTGACAGCCATCATCTTCATCCCCATCATCGCGGGCGTGGTCATCCTCTTTCTGGATGGCAAAAATCGCGACCTCGTGCGTGGTGTGGGGATCACGGCGGCTTCTGCGGTGCTGGCTTTGTCGCTGGCGGTTTTCTTCGGCTATGACAACTTCGTCAAGGCAGGCGGGGGCTTGGTCGAGCAGCAGATGTCCATGCTGGCGGCTGGCGGGCAGCTGAGCGGGACGCAGATGTTTGCGGACGCACTGGCTTTTGAGCAGCGCGTCGTCTGGGTCGAGTCGCTGGGCATCGCCTATCATGTCGGCGTGGATGGCGTGAGCGCGCCAATGGTGCTGCTGACTGGCATGGTCGCCGTGGCTGGCGTGCTGATATCTTGGAATATCACCGACCGCCTGCGCGAGTTCATGGCCTTCTTCATGTTCCTGGTTGCGGGCGTCTTTGGCGTCTTCATCGCTGTCGATCTTTTTATGCTCTTCTTCTTTTATGAACTGGCCATCTTCCCTATGTACTTGCTGATCGCGGGCTGGGGCTGGGTCAAGCTGCGCGAATACGCCTCGATGAAGCTCACGCTCTACATTCTAGTCGGCTCGGTCTTTGCCCTGGTCGGCGCGGTGGCGATGTACTTCACGGCTGGCAGCTATTTCAGTGGGCCTGGCGCAGAGGTGTTGCGGGCTGCGGTCGAAAGCGGCATCTTGCCAGCCGACAGCGGCGCCTACAGCTGGAGCATCGTGCAGCTGACCCTGGCTGCGGAAAACGGCGCATACGCCATCGACATCCTGGGTGTTGAAGGGCTCAGCTTCGCTAAGTTTTGGTTCCCCTTCATGTTCATGGGCTTTGGCGTGCTGGCCGGACTGTTTCCATTCCACAACTGGTCGCCGGATGGTCATGTGGCCGCGCCCACTGCTGTATCCATGATTCATGCCGGCGTGCTGATGAAAGTCGGCGCATTCGCTGCCTTGCGCGCGGGCGTGCAGCTGCTGCCAGAAGGCGCGGAGTCGCATCTGCCCTGGATGGTCTTCCTCACGCTCATCAATGTCGTCTATGGCGCGCTGATCGCTTTCCGCCAGAGAGATTTCAAATATGTCATCGGTTTTTCGTCTGTCAGTCACATGGGCTTGGTGAGCATGGGCTGGGCGACCATGAATCTGACCGGGATGACCGGCGCAGGCATCCAGATGTTCAGCCACGGCGCGATGACAGCGCTCTTCTTTGGCGTGGTTGGCATGGTCTATGACCGCGCGCACACCCGTGATATCCCCAGCCTGGGCGGATTCATGAAAGTCATGCCTTGGGTCGGCATCGCCTTTGTCATCGGTGGTCTGACCAGCATGGGCATGCCCGGCTTGAGCGGCTTCATTGCGGAGTTTCCAATATTTCAGGGCATGTGGGCGGCTTCGGAGCAGATCACGTTGCAGCTGGGCATTTTCGAGCTGAGCAATTACTACAGCGTGCTGGTGATCATCTCGGCTTTGGGCATCGTCATCACGGCGGCTTATGTGCTGCGTGTGGCGGGGCAGGTATTCTTCGGCGAGTTCGACGCCGCGCGCTTTCATGATGTCGGCAATATCGAAATGACCGACCGCATTGTTCTCATCATTCTCGGCGCGCCGCTGATTATCCTGGGGCTTTATCCGCCTATCATGGCGCCGATGATCGAAAGTGGCATCCGACCGCTAATCGCCCTGCTGGGAGGTGGCTAGATGGAATTCGACCTCTGGGCACAGCTGCCCTCGGTCTTGCCCGAGATCGGCTTGACGGCCTTGGCAATCGTGGTGCTCTTCGCCGATTGTTATGGCTCGCAGATCACGCGGCGCAATGTCGTTTATATCTCGGCTTTGGCGATGGCGCTGCTGGCGCTGGTGCCGCTGATCTGGCTTCCCGACCCCGCGCTCTATGAAAATGGCACGTTGCTCTGGGGCGGCATGGTCAACTATGACCCGCTTGCGCAGATCTTCAAAGTGATGCTGCTGCTGGGCGGCGCGGTTACCTGCGTGCTGGCGGCTGGTGACAAGGGAGTCGGCGACAAAGGCGAATTTTATCTCATCGTCATCATTGCCACGCTCGGCGGCCTGATGATGTCCAGCGCCAGCGACTTGATCCTGGTTTTCGTCGCGCTCGAGACCCTGTCTATCCCGCTCTACATGCTGGCGAGTTTTCGCCGTGGCGATGCGCGCTCTGCCGAAAGCGGTATGAAATACTTCCTGTATGGCGCATTCGCCTCGGCCATCATGCTCTTTGGCTTCAGCCTGCTCTATGGTTTCACCGGCACGACCAACCTGGCTGCAATCGCCGATTCGATGAACAGTCTGGACGATGGGCTGGTGGCGGTGATGGCGGCGCTGGTGATGGTGGTGGTCGGCTTCGGTTTCAAGATCGGCGCGGCGCCTTTTCACTTTTGGACGCCCGATGTCTATGAAGGCGCGCCAACGCCGGTAACCGCCTTCGTCAGCGTATCCAGCAAAGCCGCCAGTTTCGCGCTGTTGCTGCGCTTCATGACCGCGGTTTTCCCGGCCGATCTGGTCATTGCTGGCGTGGTCATCCAGGACTTCTGGATCAATCTGCTGGTGGTCGTTTCCATCATCAGCATGAGCCTGGGCAATATCGTCGCCTTGCGGCAGACCAATATCAAGCGCCTGCTGGCCTACTCGTCTATCGCGCAAGCCGGTTATACGCTTATCGGCGTGGCGGCGCTGCAAGGGGCAGACCCCGACCTGGCGGTGGCGTCGGTCAGCTTTTATATGTTCATGTACATCTTCACCAATCTGCTGGTTTTCGGTGGCGCGATTCTCTTCATCGCCAAAACGGATAGCGAGGAGATCAGCGATCTGGCGGGCTTGAATCGGCGCAGTCCTTGGCTGGCGCTATTCATGACCATCGGTTTGCTTTCGCTGGGTGGCATCCCGCCGACAGCCGGATTCTTTGGCAAGTTCTTTTTGTTCCAGGCAGCGGTCAATGCCAATCTGGTCGGCTTGGCGCTGATCGCGGTTAGCAATGCCATTATCGCGCTCTATTATTACCTGGTCGTCATCAAAGTGATGTATGTTGATGTGGGACCAGACGATGATGTTGCCATTGGCATACCGCGCGTCTATGGCTGGTCGCTGGGCATCACGGCGCTGGTGGTGATATTGCTGGGCACGATCGCCGTAACGCCCATCTATAACTGGGCGACATTGGGCGCGGCGGGATTGTAAGTCGCTGTAGGCAGTGCTGGGCGATTGTGATAAACTTCACGCAGTCTGCCCGGATGAGTTTTGGGTAGCCGAGTGCACAATGAGACGACAAGCGATAGATGAAGCCAAATAGCAACCCCCTTTCGACATATGGACTGGTCGCGGGGGTGGTCGGGCAGGTGGGATGTCTCTTGCTGCTCGTCATTTTGGGGACATGTTTGCTTGGCTTGGCTTTGGACGAGGCGCTGGGGACGCGCCCCACATTTGTGTTTATCATGCTTGTGGCGAGCGTGCCTGTCAGTACCGGGATCATTTTCTGGTATACCCGTTACAAAGCCAAACAGTTGCACGGCGCTGCTAGACAGAAGGAGGAAGGTATAAGTGAATAGCTTTTGGAACGGAAAACGCCGGTTCATCGCTCTGTTGATGTTCCTCTCTGGTGTTTTCGTCGCCCTGCGGGTGCCGCCGGTCATTCCCTTTATCCAACTGCCCGGCGAGAAGTACCCGGCAGGCTACGATATCCCCTTCCTTGATATCCGCCTGACAAACACCTTTGTCGGCTCGGTCATCGTTTGGATCGTGCTGCTGCTGTTTGCGGTGTATGTGTCGCGGCGGCGTCCACAAGCTGGCAACGAAGTCCCGCCAGGCGGCTTTTACAACATGTTCGAGGCGCTCTTTGAAGGGCTGATGAATTTCGTCGGCGGCATCGCTGGCGGGCGGCACTTCCGCCTCATTTTCAACATGTTCATGACCATCTTCCTCATCGTGCTGATGGCAAACTGGATGGAACTGGTGCCGGGCGTCGACACAGTCGGCTTCATCCATCCGCATGTCAAAGAGAAGTACGATGCCGAGAAAGATGAAGTCAAGGTCGTCACCACCGATGGCTACGAGATCTATCAGGGCTTTCTGGGCATCTCGTATGTTAATGGTCAGTGCGACTGGGTGAGCCCGGCTGACGAAGCGGCCGCCGACCAGGCAGCGCTGGCCAATGCAGAAGCCGCTCGTGCAGCAGCCCTGGATGACCAACGCCAGGCCGCTGCGCAAGCTCGCTACGATGCCGCGCATGGCGACCATGGCGAAATTGCAGCGGATTCGGACGAGGCATCTGCCGCTTATGACGAAGTCCTGGCCGCGCGCGAAGCGGAAAAACAGGCGCGAGAAGACCGCGGCTGCTATACCGATGCAGGACCCGTGCCCTGGGCGATGGACGACCATGCCGATGACGCGCATGGCGATGGCGAATATCACGGCATCCCCCTGCATCCCGACCCCAGCAGCGAAGAAGCCAAGCTCGTGCCTTGGGTCGTGCTGCCATTCGTGCGCGTGCCCTCGACCGACCTGAACATGACCTTGTCGATCGCGCTGATCGCCTTTGTCATGATCCAGTACATTGGTTTCAAGGCGCTGGGCATCGGCTATCTGACCAAGTTCTTCAACTTTGCTACACTCTTCAAATCGCCGCTTGGCGGTATTGACGTAGCGGTGGGCTTGCTGGAGTTGATCGGCGACTTCGCCAAGATCCTCTCGTTCAGCTTCCGTCTCTTGGGCAATATCTTCGCTGGGTCGATTCTGCTCTTCGTCATGAGCTTCCTGGTGCCGATCCTGCCCTGGCCCTTCTTCATCCTGGAGTTCTTCGTGGGCGTGATCCAGGCGCTGGTATTCGCCCTGTTGACAGCGATATTCATGAATCTGGCGACGGTCAGCCACCATCATGATGATGAACACGACCATGCCGAAGCACACTAAAGCGATTAGACACAGCTCACTGGAGGAAAGCTAGATGGATGCACAAGCAACAATTCTGATGGGTAAAGCAATCGGCGCGGGTCTTGCCATGATTGGCGCGGCTGGCGGCGGCATCGGCATCGGCTTGGCGGTCGGTGGCGCGGTAATGGCGATGGGGCGCAACCCCGACCATACAGCCACCATCCAGACCAACATGATCCTCGGCGTGGCTTTTGCCGAAGCGGTCGCCATCTATGCGCTGGTTGTTTCGCTGATCATCCTCTTCGTACTCAGCTAGCCAGTGCGGGAGGCAATGAGGAGAACATTATGAGCGTACTTGACACTTTGGGCATCAATCCCGGTCTGATGCTGATCTGGCTGATCGCTTTCATCGTGCTCTACACGGTGCTGACGCGCTTCATCTATGATCCGCTGACCAATGTGCTGAACGAGCGGCGCAATCGCATCGCCAAGGGCTTGGATGATGCCGCAGCCGCAGCAGCAGCCCGTCAAAATGCCGAAGCCGAAGCCGAGAAGATCCTGGCGCAGGCGCGCAGCGAAGCGCAAAAGGTCATCGACGAAGCGCGGGGCCGAGGCGAAGATGTCGCTAGTGGCATTGAGCAAGAAGCCCGTCAAACTGCCGCCAAGATCCAATACGACGCCCAGACCGAAGCAGTCGCGACGCGCAATGCCGAGTTGGGCAACCTGCGCGAGCAAGTCCTGCAGATTTCGGTCGCCGTCGCCAGCCGCATCCTGGGCGAAAGCATCGACTCAGCCAAGCAGCAATCGCTGGTCAACAGCTTCATCGCCGAACTGCCAGCCGATGCGCGTGGACTGGGCGGCAGCATCGAAGTCGTCAGCGCCATGCCTTTGACAGAAGGCGAGCAAAGTCAAATAACTGGCGAAGTCGGCGCGTCCGACGCTAGCTTCAGCGTAGACCCATCTATCCTGGGCGGCTTGATCGTGCGCTGGTCGGGCGGCATGGTCGATGGCAGCGTGCGCTCACAACTGAGCCAGATGGCGCGCAACCTGAATTAAGCGATCCTCGCAGCCCAAAACCCAAGAACTAGACGCGCTGGAGTGCATTCCGGCGCGTTTGTGTTTGTCAGGCCTGCGGAATCGTGTTTGAATACGGGTGCGCCAATCCTTGGACCCATAGGCCATGCCCAAAACCCTGCGCGACTTGCTTGCCGCTCTCCCCGCCTCAGACATCCTCTCCAGCGCTGGCGACTTGGCCACGCCCATCGGCGCGCCCGTGGTCGAATCCAGCCTGGATATGCAGCCGGGCGGAGTCTTTGTGGCTCGCAAAGGACAATCCAGCGATGGCCACTGTTTCATCGGCTCTGCCCTGGCTGCTGGCGCGGCCGCAATCGTGGGCGAGGCGGACATTTCTTCGCTGCCCGTCCCCTACATTCGACTGCGAAATGCCCAGCAAGCTATCGGCAAACTGGCGGCAGCATACTACGAGTTCCCGTCTCGCAAATTGGTCGTCATCGGCGTGACCGGCACCGATGGCAAGACGACTACTTGTCACCTGCTGCACAGCATTCTCAAGCGCGCAGATGGCATCCGACCCGGCTACATCAGCACGATATCAGCCGACTTCGGTGCTGAGACCGCGCCGACTGGCTTGCATGTGACCACGCCGGGCGCCCCGCGGATTCAAGCCTATCTGGCGAAAATGGTCGAAGCTCGCCTTAGTCATTGCATCCTGGAGATGACCAGTCACGGCCTGGCACAGGGACGGCTCTCTGGGGTCGATATCGATTTGGCGGCGCTGACCAATGTCCAGCACGAGCATCTCGATTATCACGGCAGTTGGGAAGCCTACCGCGATGCCAAAGCCATCCTGTTTCGTATGCTCGCCGATTCCTGGCGCATGCAGGCTATTCCCAAAGTTTCTATCATAAATGCCGACGACCAATCGGCAAATTATTTTGCCGCGATACCTGCGAGCCGCGTCTCGCGATACGGTATCGAGAATGCGGCCGATTACCGCGCCAGCGACATCATCCACGGGGCGGCTGCCACCAGCTTCCAAACCTGTGGACAGACGATACAGTTGCCTCTGCCGGGCGACTTCAACATTTCCAACGCCCTGGCTGCCATCGCTGCGGCGCGTGCACTGGGTGTCGAATGGGACGCGATAAAGCATGGCATCGCCGCTGTAGAGTTGATCTCCGGGCGCATGGAACGGATTGACGCAGGGCAAGACTTCATCGCCATGGTCGACTTCGCGCATAGTCCCAATGCCCTGAAAAGCGCGCTGAATGCTTGTCGGACCATGCTGGCGGATAGCAAGCGCATCATCGCCGTATTTGGCAGCGCTGGCTTGCGCGATGTGCAGAAGCGCCGCTTGATGGCAGAGACCTCGGCAGAGCTGGCGGACTTGTCCATCCTCACTGCCGAAGACCCACGCACGGAGTCGCTGGACGACATCCTCGAGATGATGGCGCAGGGCTGTCGCGCGCATGGCGGCATCGAGGGCGAGACTTTCTGGCGCATACCCGATCGTGGCTTGGCCATATACCGAGCCTGTAGACTGGCGCAGACAGGCGACCTGGTCATCGTCTGTGGCAAGGGACACGAGCAGAGCATGTGTTTTGGCAGCACCGAGTTTCCCTGGGATGACCGCGAGGCGCTGCGTTCGGCGCTGGCTGGCGCGCCGCTGGCCACCTTGCCCACAGCAGACAAGCACCCCTATGCGGCGAATTGACTGGCTGGCGGTTACGCTGCTGCTCCTGTTTGCCGCGGCTCTTCGCATCATCGGCATCAGCTATGGCGGCTTGAATCCCGATTATTTCCCGTCGTATACGCTCTTTGGCATGGTGCATGACCAGCTGCCCATCCAGCCGGACGAATACCTCAATGTCACCACGCCGGTCAACATGGCGCTGCGCAAGCGACTCAATCCGGATTTCTTTGAATATCCGTCTCTGATTATGAACAGCAACCTGGCGCTGTTTACGCTGACGGGTTCGCTGGAAGGCTATTCGCTGGAGCCGCGGGATGGACGGTCGCTGCGCAGTTATGCCGAGCACCGGCTTTATGTCCTATCGCGCATGTATTCACTGGCGGGTGGCATGCTGCAAGTAGCCTGCGCGTATGCGATTGGACGCTTGCTGGCTGGGCATTACGCGGCGCTGTGCAGTGGTCTGCTGGTGGCGGTTTGTTTCACGCTGGTGCAACATGCGCATTACATCAAGCCGGGCACGCTGGCGACGGGCTGGATGATGCTGGCGGCCTGGGCGGCGCTGGCTTCGTTGCATGCCCATGATGCGCGCGCTCGTTTTCGGCTGGTTCTGCTGACGGGCATCGCCACGGGCTTGGCGGCGACAACGCGATACAATGCCGCTGCTGTCGCGCCCCTCGTGCTCGCAGTTGGCTTGATTCTGGCATACCGACATCGAGCCAGGGCATTTTGGCGCTGGGTCTTGGCTTCCTGGATGCTGATGCCGCTGGTTTTCTTCGTGGGCAGCCCCTACATCCTGCGCGACTTCAGGCGCTTTTGGCAGGACTTCAGTTATATCGTCGGTCAGTTCACGACCACGGGCGCCAATGTCGCCGACTACTTCCTGGTCGATCACATGACTGGGCTGGCGTATATTGTGCTGTATACAGCTGTCTTGGGTCTGGGCATCCCGGCCCTGGGCTTCGCAGCCATGTCATTGGTCGCCTGCTGGCGTGGCAACGGCGCATGGGGAGCGCGCTCGCGTGGATCGTCGCGTTTGGGCGTCGCGCTGATAGCTGGGCTGGTCCTTTTGTATGCGGCGGTCGCTCTGCGCACCATCCGCCCCGGGCACAGCGACAATCTCGCTATGTTGATGATGCCCTTCGTGGCGACCCTGGCGGGAATCGGCGCGGGCTGCTTGGTCGAGCGGTTGCCATTGCCCCAGCGCATAAGCATGCCAGCCCTGCTGCTGTTGCTGATCATCCAGCCGCTGACTTTGTCGCTGCAAGTCGTGCAGATATTCAGCCTGCCCGATACACGCCATATCATGCTGGACTTTGTGCATGAGCATATTGAACCGGGCGCGCGTTTCTTCCTCAATGGACCCTACAACCTGCCACTGGACGAGTCGATTTATCCCAATACGCAGCAGTTTGTCGTCTATGCGCCCACGCTGCCCAGCGGCGATGACTATGATTACTTGGTCTATTCGGACGCGCTGGCATTCGACATTCTGCGTTCGGTGGACATCGTGCCGCCGGCGGTCATCCAGCATCAGCATGAGATTTTGGCTGTGCATGATGAGACGTACACGCGCGTCGCCGAGATCGATCGTTCGCATTGGTTGGGTTCACAAGCCATGATGAACACCGCCTCGTATTGGCACCAGCCAAGGCTGATTCTCTATTGCCTCAATTCCGCCAGTTGTGAGACTTTCGGCTAGCGCAGTTGTACAAAATCCCAGGTGAGGCAGGCGCTCGCCGCGAAAAACGCAATGTGAAGCTTATGCTAGAATGAGCGCTGGTTGATTCGGCGAGAGGCGCTCGTGCACGATATCGGCATCGTCATCGTCAACTGGAATACCTGCGATTTGCTGCGGCGCTGTCTGGAGACGGTCTTCGCCAGCCGGGGTGAGTTGAGCAAGCGCGTCGTGGTCGTCGACAACGCCTCCAGCGATGGCAGCGCAGACATGGTTGCCGACTGTTTCCCGCAGGTCGAGTTGATCGCCAAAACCGACAATCTGGGCTATCCGCGCGGCAACAATGTCGGCTTGCGGCATTTGGGATTCCATGCAAAAAGCGATGTTTCCGCCGAAGCGCCACGGTATGCTCTGCTGCTGAACCCCGATACCGAATTGCCGCCCGCCGCGCTGGAAGATATGCTGGCATTCATGGATGCGCGGCTGGATATCGGCGCTGCTGGTCCAAAGCTGATATTGCCCGATGGCAGCCTGGACCGAGCCTGCCGCCGCGGTTTTCCCACGCCCTTGGTCAGCTTCTATCACTATGCTGGTTTTGCCAGGCTCTTCCCGCGCAGCCGCCGCTTTGGACTGTATAACATGACCTTCGCCGATGAAAACCAGGACATAGAAGTCGACTCGGTGGTGGGCGCGTTCATGCAGGTGCGTCGCGAAGCCATCGAGCGCGTCGGCTTGCTGGACGAAGCCTTCTTCATGTATGGCGAAGACCTGGACTGGGCGTATCGAGTCAAGGCGGCTGGCTACAAAATCTGGTATCATGCTGGTGTAACGGTCAAGCATGTCAAGCGCGCCGCCAGTCGTCAAAGTCCACGCGCTCAATTTGAGTTTTGGCGGGCGATGCTGATCTTTTACCGCAAGCACTTTCGCCGCGACACAGTGCTGCCTGTCCACCTGCTGATCTTGACTGCGCTGTTGTACAAGGGAGGTCCTAGCTTATGGCAGGAAATCCGCCGACCGACGTCAACACCATAAGTCCTCGCTCGCTTAGCCTCAGCAACGACCATCTCAAGGCGCTTTCGACAGCCACACTGCTGCTTGCAGACGCCATCATGCTGGTGGTGGCATTTATTGCCAGTTATGAAGCCCGCGAGTTTTTGCCTTTCTTTGCGCGTCCGCAAGAACAGCCCGCGCCATCGCAATACCTGCCCACCATCATTCTGCATACCTCGACCGTGGTGGCCATGTTTTATTTCTCGCAACTGTATCACCTCAAGCGCGCTTTTAGCCGCATCGACCAACTGCGCAACGTCATCGGCACGGTCACGCTGGGAACCCTGCTGGCCAGCGGCATGCAAGAATTTTTGCTGCAAAATACATCGCTAGAAACAGCCTATCCGCGCAGCCTGCTGTTTTATGTCTGGTTCTTCAGCGTCGTCTTCACAGTCATGGGACGCGAGGTGCATCGCCGGCTGTGGACACTGCTGCGGCGGCGGGGCGTGGTTCGCGACAACCTGCTGATCGTTGGCGATGGTCCCTTCGCCCATGACATCACCAGCCACATCCGCAACAACCCGGAACTCGGTTATGTCATCGTGGGCATCGTCACTGACGAGCCAAAACAGGGCGAGATGCTGGGTTATCCTTTCATCGGCGTATATACCGATATCCCGCGCCTGATTGATGACCTGCAAGTCGAGCAGGTGATTGTCGCGCTGACCGACTACCGACGGGGCGAAGTGCTAGATTTGATTGAACTGTGCCAGCGCGGCAAAGTCGATATCAAAGTCTTCCCGGACATGTTTTCTTATGTTGTGGGCGACTTGAATGTCGATGACCTGGGCGGCATGGCGCTGCTGACCGTGCGAGATATCGCGCTGCGCGGCTGGAAGCTGAGTCTCAAGCGAGCCATGGACCTCTTTGGCGCTGGCATGGGCTTGGTCGTTCTGTCGCCGCTGATGCTGCTGACGGCGCTGCTGATCCGCCTGGAGTCGCGCGGGTCGGTCTTTTATTCGCAAGTGCGCATGGGCTTGGACGGCCGCCCCTTCCCGATGATCAAATTTCGCTCTATGCGCGCCGATGCCGAAACCAATGGCCGTACCTGGACGGTC
This sequence comes from Chloroflexi bacterium bin20, assembly GCA_002238485.1. Classification (GTDB taxonomy): domain Bacteria; phylum Chloroflexota; class Anaerolineae; order Aggregatilineales; family Phototrophicaceae; genus UBA6055. Next base: position 195,219 of record MPMG01000005.1, read on the forward strand.
GAAAATGACGAACGGGTAACCCGCCTGGGGCGTTTCATGCGCGGCAACAACTGGGACGAAATCCCGCAGTTGATCAATGTGCTGCTCGGCCAGATGAGCCTGGTCGGTCCACGCCCGGAACGTCCCATGTATGTGCAAGAGTTTGGGCGTCAGATACCCGATTATATGATGCGCCATCGCGAGAAAGCCGGCATGACCGGTTGGGCGCAGGTCAATGGAATGCGCGGCGATACCTCGATCGCCCTGCGCACCGAATTCGACCGCCATTATGTCGAAAACTGGTCGCTTTGGCTGGATATCGTCATCATCATCCGCACCATCTGGCAGACCGTCACGCGCTCCAACCGCAACGCGTATTGAGCGCCGAAATGGATCTGGATACGCTTACCCGCGAGATGTACGCCTTTGTCGAAAGCAAGGGCTGGCTCGATGGCGATTCGCCAAAGCAGCAGACTTCGCGCAACCTGGCGATCTCGCTGGCGCTGGAGGCAAGCGAAGTGCTGGAACACTTCCAATGGAGCGAAGAGGCGCAGCAGCCCGAAGCCCTGGCGGAGGAACTGGCTGATGTCATGCTCTATCTTTTGCAGCTGGCGAGCCTCAGCGGCATCGATCTGGGCGAGGCAGTGATGCACAAACTGCGCAAGAATCAGTCGCGCGACTGGGCAGCGCCCGCTGGAGATGACGCACCATCGGGTCTGTGAATTCCGTCAGCAGCCTGTATAATGCCCCTGGCCTGCAGACGGCAGCGCCGCATCTGGGAAGGAAGCCGCATGGCTGAACAAGCTGTAACTGCGCAGAGCGCAGACTTTTCGCGCTGGTACAACGAGATCGTCTATCGTGCTGATCTGGCTGCTCCATCGCCGGTGCGCGGTTGTGTCATCATCAAGCCCTATGGCTATGAGATCTGGGAAGGCATCAAAGCCGGCCTGGACAGGCGCTTCAAAGCCACGGGCCATCAAAATGCGTACTTCCCGCTGTTCATCCCAGAAAGTTACATTCGCCGCGAAGCCCAGCATGTCGAAGGCTTCAGCCCCGAGCTGGCGGTGGTCACCCATGCTGGCGGCAAAGAACTGGAAGAGCCGCTGGTCGTGCGTCCCACTTCGGAGACTGTCATCGGCGAGGCTTTCAGCGACTGGATCCAGTCCTACCGCGACCTGCCGCTGTTGATCAACCAGTGGGCAAATGTCGTCCGCTGGGAGCTGCGCACGCGGCCCTTCCTGCGCACCGCCGAGTTCTTGTGGCAAGAAGGTCACACCGCGCATGCCACGCATGGCGAAGCCGAAGCAGAAACGCGCCAGATGCTGGATATCTATGCCGATTTCGCCATGGAAGATGCGGCGATACCGGTGATCAAAGGCGAAAAGAGCCGCATGGAGCGCTTTGCGGGCGCCTTGCGCACCTACACAATCGAAGCCATGATGCGCGACAAGCGAGCGCTGCAATCGGGCACCAGCCACAATCTGGGGCAGAACTTCGCCAAAGCTTTCGACATCCACTACCTGTCCGAGAACAATGTGCAAGAGTATTGCTGGACGACCAGCTGGGGTCTGAGTACGCGCATGGTGGGCGCAGTCGTCATGACGCACGGCGATGACAAGGGCTTGCGACTGCCGCCCAAGTTGGCGCCCTATCAGGTAGTGATCGTGCCTATTATCCGCCGCGATGCCCAACGCAGCGCTGTCATGGAAACGGTCGAACGCCTGTGTGCCGAGCTGGTCGCCGCTGGCATTCGCGTGCATGTCGATCGGCGCGAGGGTCAATCGCCCGGCTTCAAGTTCAATGACTGGGAGATGCGCGGTGTGCCAGTGCGCATAGAGATCGGTCCCAAAGATGTTGAGAACGACAATGCGGTGCTTGCGCGGCGCGATGTGCCGGGCAGGGCGGGTAAGCAATTTGTGCCCCAAGCGGGTATAACAGATGTCGTGCGCGACCTGCTCGCCGATATTCAGCGCAGCTTGCTGGATGACGCTCGTGCCTTCCGCGACGCGCATATTGTCGATGTCGACGATTATGCCCAGCTCTGCGCTGCGGTCGAAGCGGGCGAGTGGGCGAGGGCAGCCTGGGCGGGCAGCGATGCCGATGAACAGCGAGTCAAGGACGAGACGGGCGCTACCATCCGCTGCTTTCCGTTTGATCAGCCGGAACGAGTGGGCAACTGTATCGTATCCGGGCACAGTGCCGACAAGGTGGCTTTGTTCGCCAAAGCCTATTGAACACGCTGACGGCGCGAAACGCTAACGAAGTTCTAAGGCTTTTCGCAATTGTGAAAATTGACACAATCGAACTATTGCTGTAGACTGCTAATTGGCGTACGGGAAAGCAACCCAGATTCTTATTACGATGAGATGATTTTCTATCGCAGCACTTATCGCAAATTGAACTCTCGCCCTGCCACATGGACACAGCGGGTTTGATGTCGGTGTTTCATTAGGGCATGACGGGTTCGTGATTCTTGGAAATGAAGATGAAAGCTTACTTGCTCGTAGATGTAGACGATTTGCTGAATCACGCCGCCAATAGCAAAGTCGACTTGCAGGAATTGGCGGTGGCTATCCGCGCCAACGCCATCATGGTGGCTGGCTTGATTGAATCGACCCTTTTGCGGGCGATCGCCTTTGCCAGCTGGAGCGCAGAAAACGCCAGCTTGCCCAAAGAAACGCTAGCCATTTTTCAGAATGCTGGCTACGAAACGTTTGATATCAACGATCCGGCGCGCGCCAACGAATGTCTGCAAGCAGAGTTCTTCCCGCCCGAGCACAGTCCGCTGAGCTGGCTCATCATGGCGACAACGCGCAAAGACTTGCTGGAGCTGCTGCCAAAGATCGAGTTCTCAGCCAATTCGCGCATTCGGCTGTGGGGAATCGACGAAGCTGCGCTGGACATCGGTCCTCTGAGCGATCGCACTGTCGTTCAGGGCTTTGACTCGCTGGTTGGCATCCAGAAGATCAAGAATGTCGCGGTTTACATCGACTTTGAGAATATCTCGATCAGCCTCAACGAGCAGGGCTATGTTGTCAACCTGGATCATCTTATCGACCGGATGGCCTCCCAAGCCCAGGCGCACGGACAGCTAGTCAAGACAGCGGCTTATGCGCCCTGGGGTCAGCGCGGGGCATTGCCGCCCCTGGTCGACAGCGGTGGCCGCGAAGTGGCGGATGATGCCCCGGCGCGCCTGATGAAGTCAAATATCGACCCCGTCTTTCACCTGCCCGGCAAGCAAAGCGCCGATATCCGCATCGCCCGCGATGTCTTGGCAGATGCCGATTATCCCGAATCGGGCGATGTCATCATCTTGGCGACTGGCGACCGCGATTTCAACGATGTCATCAACACACTGCTGCAAAAGCGCAAGACTGTGGTCGTCTGGGGCGTGCGTGGCAGCACCGGTCGCTTGTTGCAAGACCATCCCTCGCTGCGACTGGATTATATCGATGACTTCACCGATCTGCGCACCCATCAGTCGCTCAGCGTTGTCGAGACCGAACACGACACCGAAAGCTTCATCCCTTCGCAGTGGTCCAGCGTCATCATCCAATTCTTCCGCTTGAGCGCCGCCAATCCACAAGAGATCATCACGGTCGACGATCTCATCGCGCAGCTCAACGATGTCGGCGGCGTCATTTCGCGAGAACGCGGGCAAGATCTGGTTTCGCAAGCCTTGTCTCTGGGCATATTGGCAGAGCAAGAGGGTCCCGGCGCCATTCGCTTGAACTTTCAACATCCTATCGTCGACAAGACTCTGCTGATCGTCAATCGGCTGGTACGCCGTGTCGCCAATACGCTGTCCACGCGCAGTTGGGAATATGTCAACTATGGCTTCTTGCTCAAGGGCATCGCCATGGAGCGCGACCTCAGCCGCACGGGCATGAACGACAGCGACCAATGGCGCTCGCACTGGATCGACTGCCTGGTGCGCGAACGCGTCTTGCAGCGCGACCTCGTGCCGCATCGCCACAATCCGGACGACCTCGTGCCCGTCATCCGCCTGCCCGAAACCCGCGATGCGCTCACCTTGTCGCAGCCAGAGACCGAACCGGTAAGTATCGACATCAGCGCGCAGAAGTGGAAAGGCGTGCCGCCACACCAGATGGTTGAGATCGACAGCGATGTCGCGCGCATGGTCGCCCGCATTGTGATAAGCGTCCAGCAATTCACCAGCTTCCGCAACTTCGCCTGGTGTCCACTGGGCAGCCTGCACAGACGTCTGCGCGAACACGATGGCGGCATGGCATTCCAAAACGCGGTCGAATACCTGCTGGTCAACGAAATGGTCAGCGTCAACGAATACGCCAATCCGCGCAGCGACTACAACACCAAGGGCATCGAGCTGAACGAGAGCAACTCTTTTGTGGCGGCGCTGCTGGCGGAGCGAGACGAATTCGTGCGCGTGCTGCTGGCAATGTATCGAAACAACGACGGCATCACACAAGAGACGATCGCGCTGCAGCTCAACAGCAATTGGGATGTCGGACTGTGGCTGTCCATTATGCGCAGCGAGAATGTGCTCAACCCGCTGCCGGGCAGAACCGACCAATTCAGCTTGTTCCGCACGCATCATACGGTGAAGCTGGTCGCCAACGACGATGTCGACGAGATGCAGGAAGTCGCCAGCTAGCTGGCACTTGTCGCCCCTTGGTGCGACTGCTACAATCGCCGCGTTTATCTTGACCAACAGGCAACCGCTCCTGCCTGTCTGGTGGCTAGCGAAGGGACGGAAAGCATGCCATTGGATAAAGTAACAAAGACGCAGATCATCAAAGACTATGCCCGCGAAGACGGCGACACCGGCTCGCCCGAGGTGCAGATCGCACTGCTCACCCAGCGAATCCTGCAGTTGACTGAGCACCTGAAGATTCACAACCACGACGAACATTCGCGGCGCGGCTTGCTGAAGCTGGTCGGACAACGCCGCCGCCACCTGAAGTACATCGCACGCAAAAAGCCGGAAGTCTATCGGGAGTTGCTGGCGCGGCTAGGCTTGCGCCGCTGATGAACCTGCTCGCCCCGCAGTGCCGCATTACGACAATGCCGACAGGCAATCATCCACCGAAAGCCAATGCGTCTACAACAGTGGACGCCAGGCGCTTGTGCGCTAGCAACGCGCGCGCCTTCAATCTATGGAGAATTGTATGACACTGGATATACGCGAATACCGCTGCAATGTTGGCGGCAAGGAAGTCATCATCGAAACCGGACGCTTTGCCCAGCAGGCCGGCGGCGCAGTGACTGTACGCATGGGCGATACCATGCTTTTCTGCTCGACGACCATGGGCTCGCCGCGCCCTGGGCTGGATTTCTTCCCGCTCAGCGTCGATTACGAAGAAAAGATGTACGCTGGCGGACGCGTGCCGGGCGGGTTCTTCCGCCGCGAAGGCCGACCGTCCGAAGGCGCGATCCTCACCTCGCGCGTCATCGACCGCACGCTGCGCCCGCTCTTCCCCAAGAACATGCGCAACGAAGTGCAAGTCATTTTGATGTCGCTTTCTCATGATAAAGAGCATCATGTCGATATGCTGGGCATCATTGCCGCCAGCACGGCGCTGATGATCTCCGATATCCCCTGGAATGGTCCGGTTGCTGGCGCGCGCGTCGGTCTGGTCGATGGCGAGTTGGCTGTCAACCCAACTTACAGCGATATGGCCGACAGCGCGCTCGACCTGCGTGTCTCTGGCACAGCCGAAGCCATCAACATGGTGGAGTGCAACGCCGACCAGGTCGACGAAGACACCATGCTGGAAGCGCTATTCCTGGCGCACGACTCGGTGCAAGACATTATCGCCCTGCAACAGCGCATCCGCGGCGAGATCGGCAAAGACAAAAACGCCCCTTCCGTAGACGACATCAGCGAAGCGCTGCAAGCCGAAGTCGCCGCCAAGGTCGAAGCGCCGATACGCGAAGTTATGTCTGCGCACAGCGACCGCGCCGCCCGCCGCCAACCCCTGCGCGATATCCAGGATGGGCTGTTGGCGGAATACGGCGCTCGCCAGGAAGCCGGCGACAGCTCAATCAACCTGAAGCATGTCGAACGCGCCTATGACACGGTGATGAAACAGGTCGTGCGTGAGCGCATCGTCAATGAAGGCATCCGCCCCGATGGCCGAGATCCCGCCAGCATCCGTGCGCTGGCTGCCGAAGTCGGGCTGGTGCCGCGAGTTCACGGCTCGGGCATGTTCATGCGCGGCGAAACACAGGTCTTGACCATCGCTACGCTGGGCACTCCGCGTGACTCGCAATTCCTCGATGGCTTAAGCCCCGAAGACGACAAGCGCTATATGCACCATTACAATTTCCCGCCCTACAGCACAGGCGAAACCTATCCCATGCGCGGTCCGCGTCGCCGCGAAGTCGGTCATGGCGCGTTGGCGGAGAAAGCCCTGCTGGCCATGATCCCGCCTGCCGAAGAGTTCCCCTATGTCCTGCGCCTCGTCAGCGAGGTGATGAGCTCGAACGGCAGCACGTCTATGGCGAGCGTCTGCGGGAGTACGTTGGCGCTGCTGGATGCGGGCGTGCCCATCAAAAATCCGGTCGGCGGCATCGCCATGGGCTTGATCAAAGAAGGCGACAAGCTCGCTGTATTGACCGACATCCAGGGCTTGGAAGATCATCTTGGCGATATGGACTTCAAGGTCGCGGGCACGGCGGATGGCATCACAGCGCTGCAAATGGATATCAAGATCGCCGGTGTAACGCGCGACATCATGGGGCAGGCGCTGGCGCAAGCCAAAGATGCCCGCCTGGAAATCCTCGCTGTCATCCAGGCCGCCATGCCACAGAAGCGCGCCAAGCTCAGCGACTTCGCCCCGCGCATGGAGAGCTTCAAAATTGCCGTCGACAAGATCGGCGCAGTCATTGGTCCTGGCGGCAAGAATGTGCGCGGGCTGCAAGACGAGCATCAAGTCAAGGTCGATATTCAAGAAGACGGCTTGATCTATGTGGCCGGCGATTCTGGCGCAGAAGTCGATCGCGCGATCGAGAAAATCAAAGCCATGGTGCAGGAACCTGAGCTGGGTCATATCTACACCGGCAAGGTGGTACGCACCGAAAATTACGGCGCTTTTGTGGAATTCCTGCCCGGCTCGGAAGGCATGGTGCATGTCTCGCAGCTGGCGGATTACCATGTCAAAAGCGTCGAAGACGAAGTCAGCGTGGGCGACGAAATCATGGTCATGGTCATCAATATCGATGGCACGGGCAGAGTGCGCCTCAGCCGCCAAGCCGTCTTGGAAGGCTGGGATGTCGAAGAAGCCAAACGCCGCGATGCCGCTGGTTCGCGCGGGGGCGGACGCCGCGGGGGTGGTGACCGCCGCGGACCACGCCGTGATGGCAACCGTGGTGGTGGCGACCGCCGTGGGCCGCGCCGCGATGGCAATCGGAGCGGTGGCGACCGCAACCGCAGCTAAGAAATGCAAATGGATAGCGGCGCAGCGAAGACCAGAATTTGCAAATCGAGATGATCGACAGTAACAGCAGCGACAACAACGCGCTCGCCGAGACCGACAATTATCTGGTCTGGGAAGTGCGCCAGGCCGATGACGAGATGACTTATCATGTCGAGTTGGGCGCGGTTACCCTGCACTTCTTCCGCGAAGAATGGGAAGAATTTCTGCAGTTGATCAAGGTGGCGGCGAGCAACAGCTGATGACAGCGCTGCGGCTGCGGCGGCACTTCGTCTTGGCGATGGCAAAGCAACTGCCGCCCAGCTCCGCCACGCTGCGATTGCTGGATCTGGATGGTGGCTCGGCTGCCATCTTGTCCGAGGCCCGCACAGATTTGCAAGCCCTGCCCAGGCAAGCCTGCCAGCCCAACAGCCTCGATGCCGTTGTCGCCTGCGATGTGCCGCTGACGAGAGAATTGTTGGACGATGCGCTCAAGTTGCTGCGCCGCGGCGGTCGTTTCGTCGCTGTGCAGTCGCAGGGCACGGTTAGCCAGCAGCTTGGCGAGTTTTTGGGCGAACGCGGTTATGTGCGCATCCTGATAGAGCCGGCGCTCGACGATCTGGGCCTGTTGATCCGCGGCGAAAAACCTCACAGCACTGGTGAACCACAGTTGCGCATCCAAAACGTCGCGCGCATGGATACCGACTCACTGACCATGGAGCGCTTCCGCGGGCGCTACTTGCATCTGCTGATCCAGCAGCAGCCCAACCTGCCGGCCTGGGCGCGAAGCGCAAACGACATAATCAGCTGGCGCGCCGCCGCCATCGAAGCGCTGCCACAACCGATTCTGCTGGCATTCAGCAGCTTGCCCAAAGCTGTCGGCTTCATGCAGCGGGCCGTGCTCGCTGGAGTCGTTCGCGATATCAACAAAGTCGGCAAGTTCAGCCGCGAAACCGCGCAAACATGGTCCTGTCGGCCGCGCATAAACCCGACTCTGGAGTCGCTGCGTGACGAAAGGCTCGTCTACATCGACATCGACCCCGCGTCTGCCGAAGCGCCTGACGAGTAGCCTGCTGTATGCCGCTGAGCCTGGACGACATCGCCTTCTTGCAAACCGACCGCGCTCAAAAGCAACTGGACTCGCTGGCAAATGCCGACCTGTCCGATACCAATGCATTGCCTTTGCTCAGCCAGTTGCGCCGATCACTGACTGCCCGCGAAGCCGGCGCTGTACTGACTACGTTGCGACTGCGGAAAACAGCAGCAGCCAAGTTCCCTGCCCAAGGTGGGCGCATGCTCTTCACCGATGCGGGTTTGCAGCAAGCCAGTGGTCAGCTCCTGCGCCAATATCGCGCGCGCCAGTTTGAATCGAGGCGACTGCTGGATCTGTGCTGTGGCATCGGCGCAGACAGCCTGGCCTTCGCCGCAGCGCATCGCGAGGTACATGGTTTGGACATCGACCCCGTCCACATCGCCATCGCCCGACACAACGGGGCCGTGCTGCAGCTGCCAACGCAATTCACTGTTTGTGATATCCGCAACGGCATCCCCATTGGTTATGAGGCGATCTTCTTCGACCCCGCCCGTCGCGATGACAAAGGCAGGCGCATCCATCATGTGGAGGCGTATCGGCCGCCGCTTTCGCTGCTGCGACAATGGCAAGCGCGCGAAATCGCCGTCAAGCTATCTCCAGGCCTCAACCTGCGCCAGATCGTAGCGTATGGCGGCGCCTTGGAATTCATTTCTGTGAAGGGACGGCTGAGCGAGGCCCTGCTGTGGCTGCATCGTGAGGCCGCCCAGCCCTTCGCCACCCTGCTGCGAGAAGCAGATGCCCTGCACATGCGGAATGATGACGAGGCTGGCATCGCTATCACTGAGCCGCGAGACTGGCTGCTCGAGCCCGACCCGGCTGTGCTGCGCGCTGGCTTGGTGCAGACCCTGGGGCGGCAGCTTGATGCGTCTATGCTTGACGAAACCATCGCCTACTTGACGGTCGACCAGCCTGCACCGACTCCCTGGGCACGCTGCTGGAAAATCCGCGAATGGCTGCCCTTTCAGCTGAAGCGGCTGCGGCGTCATTTGCATGCGCGAGGCATCGGACGCGTCACGATCAAGAAACGCGGCTTTGCCATGAGTCCCGACGAGTTGATCGCCCGCTTGCGATTGAGCGGCGAAGGCGATTCTTGTGTGCTTGTCATGACTCGCTGCCGTGGCAAGCCCATCGCCATCCTCTGTGAAGAACCCAAACTTGGGCAAGCGCCACGAATCTCACTATAATTGCTGAGGTGCCGGTTTTTTGCCGCTGCAGGGAAAGGGAGATAGCATGCTGATGCGCCCGGAAGATTCCGGACCACCGCGATTGATCAGCTGGGACGAAGTCGATGAGTTGATAGACGGGTTGATACCGCGCATCCAGTTGCTGGGTCCCTTCGGCGCTATGGTGATGATCACCCGTGGCGGGGTCATCCCCGGCGGTCTGTTGGCAGAGGCGCTGAGCATCCAGCATCTGCTTACGGCATCCGTGGACTTTGTGGCTGCCTCGCGCGCCAGCATGATGGCTTGGCCCAGCTTCCTGCAATTCCCCGATCCGGATTTACTGCGCGGTCGCCGCACCCTGGTGGTCGATGATGTTTGGGGCAGCGGTCGAACCAGCATTGCCGTGCGCGACCGGGTCGGCGCGGCCGGGGGCAGTCCCATCAGTTGCGTGCTGCACTTCCATCCATACCGCAGCTTGTTTTCCGATACCAAGCCCGACTTGTATGGCGATGTAACCGATGGTTATGTCATCTATCCTTGGGAGATCGACCGTGGCTTGCTGGGGCGCGATTATGCTGACGCGCCGCCGCAAAATTGATGTGCTGGCGCAATGCCGCGACCTTTGTGCCTGGCACGACAATTTGCGCTATACTGGATGATGTTGCCACTCGGCGCGAGGAGGTTGCGCGGTCATTATGTGCGCAAACTCGTCTGTTCATGTTAGAGTAGGCGCGCAGAGCAACTATTGAAGGCAGTAATCATGTGCGACATAGCAGCCTATATGCCAATGCGCAGACAAGCTGCGACGCGACAATGACCTGCACAAGCAGGAGGCTTGCCCAAACCCATGAGTGAACATACGGCAATCGGCGGCGAAGAAGAGAGCTTCGAGGAGATGCTGGCCTCGTCTTTCGATTTCGCCTTTACACCACCGCGGCGCGGCGAAATCCGCGAAGCGACCATTTTGCAAATTGATGAGCGCGAGATCATCGTCGACCTGGGCGCAAAACAAGATGGCATCGTGCCCTCGCAAGACCTGGAGCGGATGGACGACGACTTCCGAGCCAGCCTCGAGTCGGGCGCCAACGTGCCTGTGTACATCGTCAATCCGCGCGACCAAAACGACAATCTCATCGTCTCCATCAACATGGGATTGCAGCGCTATGACTGGGAAAAGGCGCGCGAGTTGCTCAAATCGCAGGATGCGGTTGATGTCAAAGTCAGCGGCTATAACAAAGGGGGCGCGCTCGTCCGCTGGAATCGACTGGAGGGCTTCATCCCTGGCTCGCACCTGGTTTCTGTCCGCTTGTCCGCCGACCGCCGCGAGGCCATGAGCGAACTCATCGGCAATACCTTGAGCGTCAAGATCATTGAAGTCGATCAAGACCGACGCCGGCTGATCTTCAGCGAACGAGAAGCCCAGCGTGAATGGCGCGCCCGCCGCAAAGCCCAGCTTTTGGCCGAGCTTAATGTTGGCGATGTCGTCAAAGGCGTGGTAACCGGCATCCGAGACTTCGGCGCATTTGTCAATATCGGCGGCGCAGACGGCTTGATCCACGTCAGCGAGCTGGCTTGGCACCGCGTCGATCATCCGCGTGATATCTTGCAGATTGGCCAAGAAATCGAAGTCTTCGTGCTCAACCTGGACCGCCAGACCAATCGAATCGCGCTCAGCCGCAAACGCTTGCTCAGTGACCCCTGGGACGATGCGCAATTCCGCTATCACGAAGGCCAGCTGGTGGAAGGCTATGTCACCAATGTGGTCGACTTTGGCGCATTTGTCGCGCTGGAAGATGGCTTGGAAGGCTTGCTGCACCTCAGCGAGATGGGCGATGGCGCGCTGAAAGAACCGCACTCCTATGTGCAAAAGGGCGACCAGATGTCATTGCGCATCAGCCATCTGGAGCCAGACAAGCGCCGCGTCGGCTTCACACAGCGCTGGGGAACAGAATCCGACGAACCAGAAGCGCCTCGCCAGGACGAAGAAGACGCCAGCTTGGCCTAGCGCTGCCCAAGCGTATTCCCCGCCAGCCGCGGTTGACACTGCGCTTCCGCGTCTGTACAATGCTGCCGATTGTTGGCGAGGTCAGATCTGTCGTGTAGCGTTGCTCACTTCGCAGACACAGACGAACTGATGTACCCGAGCCTGGTCGTGCAGCATTGGCTGTAGCCGGGCTTTATGTTGTCTGCGCCGCGCGTGCGCCAAGCCTCGCCGCAAATCCGCAAGTCAATCGTTCGGGGAGAGTTTTGGTTATGCAGGCACAAACCGTAGTAGACACAATGATGGAAGAACTGGACTTCGCAGCCCTGCTGGAAGAATCGCTGGCAGAAAGCAGCATTGAACGCGGCGATATCGTCAGCGGCACTGTTATGGGAATCGACAGCCAGGGACTGATCGTGGATATAGGCTGGAAGCAAGATGGAATCGTCACGCGCAGCGATATAGAGCGCATGGGCATGAGCACGCGCGACTTTGAAGTCAATGCGCAGATCGCTGTGGCTGTTGTCAACCTCAATGACAACGACGGCAACCTCATTTTGTCCGCAGCCCAGGCGCGTCAAAACGAAGACTGGGTGCGCGCGGAAGAAATGATGAACGACGAAACCCTCTATAGCGGTGAAATCACCGATTCTAACAAAGGCGGCGTCATCGTCAGCTTTGGGCATCTGCGCGGTTTTGTGCCAGCCAGTCATGTTGTTGACTTGCCACGCGGATTGAAAGAAGACGATCGCATCACGCATTTGCAGAACCTCATCGGCAAGGAAATCTCGGTCAAAGTCATTGAAGTCAATCGCAAACGCCGGCGTTTGGTCTTCAGCCAGCTGGAAGCCGAGCAAGAGAATCGTGTCGCCCGCAAAGAGAAGTTGCTGCGCGAGCTGCAAGAAGGCACATCCCGCAGCGGCGTGGTCAGCGGCTTATGCGACTTTGGCGCATTTGTCGATTTGGGCGGCGCAGACGGCTTGGTCCATATCTCCGAGCTGGCTTGGCACCGCGTGCGGCACCCCAGCCAGGTCTTGGCGGTGGGCGACAAGATTGATGTCTTCGTGCTGAATCTGGACGCGCAAGGCAAGCGCATCGGTTTGAGCCTGAAACGATTGCAGCCGAATCCCTGGACCCTGGTCGACGATATGTATCACATCGGCCAGTTGGTAGAAGGCGTCATCAGCCGCCTGGAGTCATTCGGCGCATTCATCAGCCTCGACCCGGGTATAGAAGCGCTGCTGCATGTCAGTCAGATGTCCAGCAATCCCGATGACAACCCGCAGCGACACCTCTATGAAGGGCAGAAGCTGCTTATGCGCATCATTAGCATTGAATCCGAGCGACAACGTCTGGGCTTGAGCCTGAGCGAGGTAACTGGGACCGAAAAAGCCCAATGGGAAGAGCGTCAGCTGGAACTGGTTGTCGCCGCCCAGCAAGAAGCTGAAGCCGCGCAAGCGCAAGAAGAAACCGAAGCCATGCAGGCGCAAGAAGAAACCGAAGCCATGCAGGCCCAGCAAGTAGCCGAGAATCAGCCTGTATAAGGCGCGCATTGTCGTGTACACTCTATGCCAATCCTAGTATTGCGAAGGTGGTGAGAACAGAATGGCTTCTGTCAAACTCAAGCCAGGCGAAAGTCAAGAGCAGTTGCTGCGCCGCTTCCGCAAGCGCGTGACCAACGCGGGCATTTTGAGCACGGTGCGTCGCAAGCGCTGGCATATCTCCAAGAGCGAGTTGCGCCGCATCGAGAAGAAAAAGGCGATCCGCCGGTCGCGCCGTCGCATGCGCCGCAACTAGCTGATTTGCGGGTTGGCAATGCGCAGCTGGTTGACGAGATCAATGGGCGGCTGAGACAGTCGCCCGCCTGGCATGGTATCCAAGATCTGTCGGGCAGATAATGAAAGCCGACCTATCGTGAACGATCAATAATTGAATAACAGGAGGCACATGGCAAAGAAAGAAGAAAAAATTGAAGTAGAAGGAACGGTCGTCGAGGCGCTGCCAAATACGCAATTCACGGTCGAGTTGGAAAATGGGCACCGCTTGCTCGCCTATTTGTCGGGCAAGATGCGCAAATTTTACATCCGTATTTTGTTGGGAGACCGCGTCAAGGTGGAAATGTCCCCTTACGATATGAATCGCGGTCGCATCACTTATCGCCATAAGGACAATGTGCGCACTTGAGCGCGCTTGTTGCCCCTATTCCACCTGGGACGAGTCATCACTGCGATGGCTCGTTATGTTTTCCGCCCCCAATGCACAGCCATCGTGCCCAGCATAAACACCCGATAGCGCACATCACAGAAGCCTGCTGTCTCCACCAGTTGCGCCAATTCCTGTGGCGTCTTGAAAAGCGCGGTCGACTCGGGCAGATAACGATAGGCATCGGCAGCCGCTTTGCCAGCCACCAGTCGTCCCAGCAGGGGAATGCCCACATTCAGATGCAGATTGATCAGGGGCTTCAGCAAGGTATCTGGCGGTGGCGAAGTGTCCAGAATGACGATGCGCCCGCCGGCCTGTAAGACGCGCCGTTGTTCAGCCAGGGCTTGCGGAATATCAGTGACATTGCGCAGCAGATAAGCCGAGACAACGGCATCAAAACTGGCATCGGCATAAGGCAGGCGCAGGGCATCCGCTCCCGCCCAGTCGATCCTGTTTCCGCCGTGCCGTCCCTGCCCCACGCGCATCATTTCTAATGCAAAATCAGCGCCATGCACGCGGGCTTCTGGCTGCTGCTCTAGCGCTTCCCTGGCGATGTCTCCAGTCCCCGTGGCGATATCCAGCAGCCTGGCCCGCGCTGGCAATTCCGCCGCCTGGACAGCGAAACGCCGCCACTTGCGGTCTTGGCCACCAGTAATGAGCCGATTCATCAGATCGTAGCGCCCGGCGATGCGGTCGAACATGCCACGCACATACTCGGCGCGCGCTTTTCCCTGTAGCTGTGCCATGTGCCTAATCCGCCAGCCGCCGCGCTTCATAGAGCAGCCAGTCGCCCTGCTGATGCCGCGCCACGATCTGAAGTCCCGCACGATCCAGCGCCGTTGCCACTTCGTCGGCTTGTTCGTCTATGATGCCGCTGAAGAGGGCTGTCCCGCCCGGACGCAGGATTTCGCCCAAGCCTTGCGCCGCCAGCTGGATGATCACGCGCGCCAATATATTGACGATGAGCAGATCGAAGCGCCGTGCCGCCGACCGCAAGCTATCCAGGCTGCCTTGCTCTGCGCTGATGCGCTTTGCGACACCATTGTAGGCAGCATTGTCCCGTGTTGCCGCCACAGCGATGGCATCAATATCCAGCGCCAGCACCTGCCGCGCGCCCAGCTTGACCGCCGCAATCGACAAGATGCCACTGCCACAGCCCAGATCCAGCGCTACCTGCCCGGGTTGTATCACCCGCTCCAGAGCTTGCAAGCAAAGCTGCGTGGTCGGGTGCGTGCCCGTGCCGAATGCCATGCCAGGATCCAGCGCGATGACGATGTCCCCGTCCGCCAGCGTCACATCGATCCAACGCGGATGGATGAGCAGGCGTCTGCCTATGCGCAACGGTTGATAATGCGCTTTCCAGGCTTGCGCCCAGTCTTCCTCGCGCAGCAGGCGATACGCTGGGTCTGGCATGGGGTAGAGCCGGCGCATATGCCCCAGCGCGGCTTCCAACTGCATTTTGGTGGCGTCTGCGCGGGCATCGTCAGGGAAGTAGGCGCGCAAGGTCAGGTTCTGTGCCGGCGGCAGGTCGGTTTCGTCCCAGGTGTCGGGCGCGATGTCAGCTTGTTCCAGCGAGACACCCTGGTGCCCATAACGACCCAGCACCTCGGCGATCGCTTCCGCGCTTTCGCCATCGACGCGCAGGCTGACCTCAATCCATCGGCTCATGCGGACTTAATTGTCGTCGCCGGCGAGAAAGTCAATCGCCCGTTCAAACAAGCCGCGACCGCTGCGCTGTGGTGATATGTCGCGCCCAAAGGTTTCTGCCAGCTGCGAAAAGAGCTCTCGCTGGTCTTCGCTCAAATTGGTCGGCGTTAGGACCTGGACACCAACCAGCTGATCGCCGCGACCGCTGCTGCTGCCGTCCGCGCGCAGCCGGGGGAAGCCGCGTCCGCGCAAACGGAATATCTTGCCTGTCTGCGTGCCCGGCGAGATAGCCAGATCGACCTTGCCGTCCACAGTCTCGACCTGGATGGTGTCGCCCAATGCCGCTTGAGCGATATTGATGTTGATATCGAGGATAATGTCGTTTTCGTTTCGCTTGAAATAGGCGTGGTCTTTCACATGCACGACCACAAACAAGTTGCCCGGCGGCGCGCCATTTTCGCCCGCATCGCCTTCGCCACGCACCTGGATCTGGATGCCTTCGCTGACGCCAGGCGGGATTTTGACATTGAGCAGCGCGCGCTGACGGCGCCGTCCACTGCCATCGCAGCCGCGGCAGGGATTGGAGATGGCGCTGCCTTTGCCGCCACAGCTGGGGCAGGTCTGCGTGCGCACCATCGAGCCGAGCAGTGTCTGCTGCACCTGGCGCAGTTCGCCGCTGCCATTGCAGTTTCGGCAAGTAACGGTCCGCGAGCCTTCCGCTGCGCCGCTGCCGTCGCATTCTTCGCAGCTTTCCAGGCGCAAGAATTCGACTTCCTTTTCGATGCCAAATACCGACTCGATGAAGTCGATCGTCACATCGACGCGACGGTCTTGCCCACGGCTTGGCGCGCGCCTTCGTCCACCGCGCTGTTCGCCAAATGCGCTATTGAATATGTCAAAAATATCTTCAAAGCCAAAGCCGCCCATACCCTGACCAAATCCGCTCGCGCCATTCAGCCCGGCATGCCCAAAGCGGTCATAGCGCGCGCGCATTTCATCATCCGAAAGCACTTCGTAGGCGGCGGTGATTTCTTTGAATTTGTCTTCGGCATCGGCTTCTTCGCTGACATCGGGATGATACTGCCGCGCCAGACGCCGGAATGCACTCTTTATTTGTTTGGTATCGGCGCTGCGCTGGATGCCTAGCACCTCATAATAGTCTCTGGGCATGTGCCGGTCTCTCTTTCAACAGGAGGTATTTGACGGGCAGAGCATAATAAAGCGCGGCATTTGACCACGATGCCCCAGCCCAATGATAGCGCATTGCCCGGCTGTGGCGCACAACCGGGCTTTTGGGTCTAGGCTTCGGTGAACTCCGCGTCGATGACATCTTCGTCTTCGTTATTGCCCTGCGCGCCGTCTGCTTCGCCATCTTGGTACATCGCGCCGCCCAGCACTTGCAAGTGCGCCATCAGCGCTTCGGTAGCCGACTTGATATCGCCGATGCTGTCGCTGGACATCGCCGTGCGCAGCGCCGCCATCTTGGCTTCGGTCTCGCTCACCATCTCTGGCGGCAGCTTGTCCTTGTGCTCGCTCAGCAGTTTCTCGGCTTGATAAATGACGCTTTCCGCCTGGTTATCAACTTCCGCCCTTTCCTTCTGCTCGGCATCCGCGCTGGCAAACTTCTCGGCTTCGGCGACGGCGCGGTCGACCTGCTCGTCGGTCAAGCCGCTGCCGGCGGTGATCACAATGGTCTGCTCGGCGCCAGTCGCCTTGTCTTTGGCGGCGACATTGAGCGTGCCATTGGCGTCAATATCAAAGGCAACTTCGATCTGTGGCATGCCGCGCGGGGCCGGCGGGATATTCGCCAGGATAAAGGTGCCCAGCGATTTGTTGTCGCGCGCCATGGAGCGCTCGCCTTGCAGAACATTGATCTCCACCTGGGTTTGCCCATCGGCCGCGGTGGAAAAGACCTGCGACTTCTTGGTGGGGATGGTGGTGTTGCGCTCGATCATGGCCGTGGCGACGCCGCCCAGCGTCTCGATAGCCAGGGTCAATGGCGTGACATCCAGCAGCAGGATATCTTTGACATCGCCGCCCAGCACGCCGCCTTGAATGGCCGCGCCCAGCGCAACAACTTCGTCTGGATTGACGCGCCTGGTGGGTTCTTTGCCAAAGAATCGCTGCACAGCCTCTTGCACTGCGGGCATGCGCGTCATGCCGCCAACCAGCAGCACCGTGTCCACATCGCTAGTGCTCAAGCCGGCTGCCTTCAGCGCATCGCGGCAGGGTTTGATGGAGGCGTCGATCAGGTCGTCTACCAGACTCTCCAGTTGCGAGCGCGTCAGGCTCTTGCTGAGATGCTTGGGACCACTGGCATCGGCGGTGATGAAAGGCAGGCTGATCTCGGCGCTGGTGGTGTTCGACAGTTCGATTTTGGCTTTTTCCGCCGCTTCTTTGAGCCGTTGCAGCGCCTGCAGGTCTTTGCGCAGGTCAATGCCCGACTCCTTCTGGAAGTCATCGGCGATCCAATTGATGATGCGCTCATCGAAGTTGTCGCCGCCCAGAAAAGTGTCGCCGCTGGTCGATTTGACCTCGAAGACGCCATCGGCGATCTCCAGGATAGAGATATCGAAGGTGCCGCCACCCATGTCATACACCGCCACGATGCCTTCTTCACGGCTTTCCAGGCCGAATGACAAGCAAGACGCGGTCGGCTCGTTGATGATGCGCAGCACATCCAGCCCGGCGATCTTGCCAGCGTCTTTGGTGGCGTTGCGCTGTGTATCGTTGAAATAGGCTGGCACAGTGATGACGGCCTGGTCGACTGTCTGGCCCAGGTAGGCTTCGGCATCGGCTTTGAGCTTTTGCAAGACCATAGCCGAGATCTCGGGCGGGCTATAATCGCGCTCGTTCATGCGAATGCGCACATCGCCATTTTGCGCGGCGGAAAGCGTATAGGGCATCAATACGCGCGCTTCGGCAACCACCGAGTCCGCGAACTTGCGCCCCATGAAGCGCTTGACCGAAAATACGGTGTTCTCTGGATTGACGACTGCCTGGTTGCGCGCCACCCGTCCGACCAGCCGCTCACCAGTCTTGGCGTTGATGGCCACCACCGATGGCACCAGATTGCCGCCTTCTGACGAGGGAATGACGGTTGGTTCGCCAGATTCCATCACGGCGACCACCGAATTGGTTGTGCCCAGGTCGATGCCAATGATTCTACCCATGTGTGTCTCCCTCTCTCCCTTTTCTGCGCAGATGCGGCAGGGCGCTTTCGCCTAGCCCGCCACCATCACCAACGCTTCTCGCAATACAAAGTCTCCAACGCGATACCCGCGTCGCAGTGTCTGCGCCACAGTCCCGCTTTCGTTTCCGCCGCTGCTATCAATGCCAATGGCTTGGTGCAGCTTGCCATCGAATGGATCGCCAGCTGCCGGGTCGATCGCTTCGACAGCCAGCGTAAATGCCTCGTCTTCAATTTTGGCGGCCTCTACTTCAACTGCCAACTCAGCAAATGTCAGCGCCGAGTCGGCATCCAGCTCGATCACGATTTTGTCGGCGTCTATGTGGCTGACCAGCGCCGATTCCAGTTTGCGCTGCAGCATCTGCACGCCCATGACCCAGTCATGATCGCGGATGTCGTCCGGCGGAGTCGGCGAAGTGGTGAGGAATTCGTCGACCGCATAAATCAATGATTCCAGCTTTTGCGCTGCGGCCAGCAGAGCGCGCCGCTTAAATGCCTCGCTGCTCTTTTTTTGTCGTTCGATTTCTTTTTTGAGTTCATCTATCGTCTTGTTGGCGCTGTGCCAGCCAGCCAGATTCTCGTTCGCCAGCTGCGTTGCGACTTGCAGAGCCTCTTCTGCCGCGTGCCGTTCTTGAATGGCTTCTTGCAGCGCCTTTTTTGCCGCGCCCAGATCGTCCCATGCTTCCATGTCGGCGCTTTCTGTGGCGTTTGCCGGCGCCTCGCCTTTAGGATTGTCTTGCTGCTCTGTCTGCCGGGTTTCGTCGCTCATGAACCGTCCTTCTGCGCAAACCACCCGCTGCACGGGCACGCCACCATTGTTGCGAATGCGTATATGACCTGTATCAGAACAGACGGCATTATAGTTAGATTTGGCGGGAATATCGCGCGCAAAGCGGAAGTCTTACGAAGTTTATATGTTGCCGCGCTCGGTCCCGTCTACGCCGTCTTGATAGAGCGTGGCCAAGACGTTCGTCATCAGGTTGGAAACATAACGCACCGTGCTGATTGCGCGACCATAATTGATATGCGTTGGTCCTAGCACGCCAATTGCGCCGCTCATTTTTTCTGGATCGCCATAGCGGCTGAGCACCATGCTCAAGCGGTTGAGGTCCTGGTATCGGCCATCGCCGGCGATGACAACTCGCACATCGACCGCCTCGCCCTGGTCGTCTCTGGGCAGCCGTTCCAGCAGGTCGTTCAGCAGCGCATTGAGCACAGTGTGTTCTTCTAAAATGCGGATGGCTTGCTGTGCGCCTTCTTCATCGGCGAAGCTCTCGATGATGCGGCTTAGCCCGTCGCGGTAAATGAAACGGGCCTGGTTGTTGTCGGCTGTTTCGATCAACTCCGCCGTCAATTCTGCCACTTCACGGTCGAGCATGGGCAGGTTGATGCTGCGCAAACGAACTTGGCGCGCGCCCAAGCCGGCACACAGCTCATTGACGCGCTTGGCGGCTTCGGCGAGCTGCTGCTGGGGGACGGCATCGGCCAGGGTCAGCATGCGCTGGTGCACGCTGCCGCTTTGCAGCACCAAAACCATCAACGCGAGCCGACCTTGTATCGAAATCAGCTCTACATGCTTGAACGTATTGGTCTGGGCGATGGGTGGCGTCACGATCGAAGCAGTCTGCACCGAACGCGAAAGCAGCGCTGCAGTGCGCCGCATCCATTGCTCCATACCCACTTGCAAAGTGCCTACCCGCTCGGAGATGTGGCTTTGTTCGCCACGGGTCAAGCTGTGCGTTTGCAGCAGACGGCGCACGAAATAACGAAAGCCAGCCGCAGTCGGCAGCCTGCCCGCCGATGTATGTGGCGCGGCGATGTATCCCAGCTCTTCCAGCTGCGCCATCTCGTTGCGCACCGTCGCCGAGCTGATATTCAGTTGATAATTGTCGACCAGATGCGCCGAACTGACCGGCTCCGGCTTTTCCGAGTAGGCTTGCACGATGCAGGTCAGGATGAATTCCTGGCGGCTGCTCAGGGCTGGCAAATGATAGTCGTCGGCCATGGCGTCTCTGCGATTGGAATGGCTTGCAGAGATGCTAGCACGCCTGCTGCTGTTAAGGCAATTCTGATGTAAGATGAACCGCCAGCTGCTCGTCTTATGAGCAGATCGTCAAAGAAAAGGAGACCACATGAGCAGCCAGACATT
Source organism: Chloroflexi bacterium bin20 (assembly GCA_002238485.1). GTDB lineage: Bacteria > Chloroflexota > Anaerolineae > Aggregatilineales > Phototrophicaceae > UBA6055. The sequence goes on from MPMG01000005.1 coordinate 216,020, forward strand.
TGATGTCAACGAAGCTGAATTTCAAAGCGAGGTCTTGGACAGCGCAACGCCCGTACTGGTCGATTTTTGGGCGGAGTGGTGCGGTCCTTGCAAGATGATCGCGCCGATTGTCGATGAAATTGCCAGCGAATACGCCGGCAAACTGCGCGTCGCCAAAGTCGATGCCGATGCCAACCAAGCTATCATCATGAATTACGGCATCATGGGCATCCCCACGTTGATCCTCTTCAAAGGCGGCCAGCCTGTCGAACGAATCACCGGATTCAAACCCAAAGGCAAGATCGTCAGCACCATCGCCGCGCACATCTGATTCGCTTGGTTCCTCGTCCCCTCGAAATCGCCCCTCCCTCATTTTGGGGGAGGGGATTGGTGTGGAGGGAAGCGCCATATCCACCACGAATGCCTCTCCCCGCTCCAGGGAGTCTAGACCGAGTGGCTCGGTCCTGCTATCATCAAAGATACTCACAGTTTCCTTCCTTGCCGCCCAGTTGCCGAAAGCGACATGATCACGAAAGACCAAAGCAAAGTGCCCGGCGCAAAGTACAATCCGGTCGTAGCCAGCCGCCTCGATCAGGAAGCGCCCGAACAATCTTCCACCATGCGCTTCGGCTCGATGAAGATCTTTTCTGGCAGCGCTTCGCAAGCCCTGGGCAGCGAGATCACCGACTATATCTCTCGCGTTTCTGCGTACAATATCAAGCCCGGCGCCTATTATCGCACTGTCTTTTCCAACGAAAATATCTTCATCAAGCTGGAAGAAAGCGTGCGCGGCAAGGATGTCTACCTCGTGCAGACCATGGCCTCGCCCGTGCACGACAACTTCATGGAAATGCTGATCATGATCGACGCGCTGAAGCGGGACTCGGCCTGGCGCATCAATCTGGTCGTGCCATATATGAGCTATACGCGCTCGGACAAGAAAGACCAGCCGCGCGTGCCCATCTCGGCTCGGCTCATCGCCAATATGATCGAAACAGCCGGCGTCGATCGCTATATGACCATCGACCTGCATTCCGGGCAGATCCAGGGCTTCTTCAACATCCCCGGCGATGCGCTCACGGCTTTTCATTTATTGAGCGACCACATCATCGCCAGGCTGCGCGTTGGGGAACTCGACGATCTTGTCGTCGTGGCGACAGACTTGGGCTTTGCCAAGCAAGGCAGGAACTGGGCAGAAACGCTCGGTGTGCCGCTGGCATTTGTAGAGAAGCGCCGCGTCAGCAATGCCGAAAACCCGCGCGCCCTGTCGCTGATCGGCAGCGTCGAAGGCAAGAATGTGCTGCTGGTCGATGACGAGGTCAATACAGCTGGCAGTGTCGTCAATGCCGTGAATGTGGTCCGCGATTATGGCGCGCGCGATGTGCTCTTCGCTTTCACGCATCCCTTCTTCTCCGAGCAGGCTTATGAGCGGTTTGCCGACCTCGACCTGCGCGAAATCATTTTTACCAACACTCTCGCCATTCCCGAATCTCGCAAGCTGCCCAATATGACCGTGCTTTCCATTGCGCCATTGCTGGGCGAGGTCATCTTGCGGGCGCACGAGGGCAGAAGCGTGGGCGCGCTCTTCAATGAGTGAAGAAAAACGTTCCATCTACAGCCTATCCGACAATCCGCCCAGCCGACTGTCTGCCACGACGCTGGTTCTGGGCGCGGCGATGTACATGGCGCTTTTTGCGCTGCTCTCGTGGATCGTACACATCGTCGGCTTGCAAGAATTGCAGCTGATTGTGGCTGGCGCGGGCATCTGGGGTCCGCTCTTTTATGTTAGCGTCAAAGCCATGACATTTACTTTTGCGCCGCTTTCCGCTGGGCCCATCCAGTTGGCGGCGGGCTTGCTCTTTGGCATCGAGCTGGGCACTTTTTATTCGCTGCTGGGCGAGGTGATCGGCGGCACGATCAATGTCTGGATAGGGCGTCTCTACGGTCGGCCCCTCATCCTGCGTTTCGTCGGCGTGCAGGGTTTGGAGCGCATTGACAGCTTTTATCATCGCTACCTGAACGACTGGAAGCAGCTGCTCGCCGCGCGCCTGGTGCTTTTCTCCGTCTATGACTTCATCAGCTATGCCGTGGGCTTGGGGCGCATACGCCTGCTGGTTTATATTCTGGTTTCCTTCTTCGGGGGCTGGGCGCCGACCTATATCTTTGTCCGCTTCGGCACAGAAGTCGCCCAAGATATGCGTGTGCAGCTGGGCATCTATGTTGCGGCAGCGATATTGATCGTCGTCTTCATCCTCTTCCGCCGCCCCATAGAAGGCTTGCTGGAGCGGTTCAGGAAATAGGCGCCGCGCCCTGTGCTATACTGACGGCAAATAACCGAGGCAAAAGCGACAAGCCATGTTCCGCAAGCTCGTCAAGTCCATCTTCGGCGACCCTATGCAAAAGGCGCTCGCTAACTACCAAGGCAAAGTCGACCAGATCAACGCGCTGGAGTCGGAATTGCAGCGGCTGGATGACAAGACGCTCAAAGAAAAGCTGCACAAGCTGAAAACGCAGCGGCAAAACGGCGCTTCTCTGGAAGAAATCTTGCCAGATGTCTTTGCCCTGGTGCGCGAGGCATCGGTACGCACGATCGGCTTGCGGCATTATGATGTTCAGCTCATCGGCGGCATCGTCTTGCACGAGGGGCGCATCGCCGAAATGAAGACGGGCGAGGGCAAAACCCTGGTCGCCACGTTGCCGCTGGTGCTGAATGCGCTGGACGGGCGCGGCGCTCACCTGGTAACGCCCAACGACTACTTGTCCAAGCACGGCTTGCAGTTCATGGGCCCCATCTATAGCCTGCTCGGTTTGTCGGCTGCGGTCATCCAAAATACCGGCGGGCAGCCCGACAGCGGCTCCTTCCTGTTTGATCTTGAGTTCATTTCCGACGATGCGCGCTATCAAAACCTGCGTCCTATCAGTCGGCGCGAAGCCTACCAAGCCGATATCCTCTACGGCACAAACAACGAATTCGGCTTCGACTACCTGCGCGACAACATGGTGCTTTCTCATGAAGGGCTGGTGCAGCGCAACTTGAATTACGCAATCGTTGATGAAGTCGACAACATCCTCATCGACGAAGCGCGCACGCCGCTGATCATTTCTGGTCCTTCTGATGAACCATCCGACTTTTATCGCCGTTTTGCTTCTATCGTAAAGCGACTGAAAAAAAGCAGCGAAGACAGCGTGGATGACGAAGCGCCCGATGGCGATTTTGTACTGGATATCGGCGATCGCATCGTCTATTTGACCGAGCAGGGCGTGGAAAAGGTCGAAAATGCCCTGGGCCTTGCGCAGCTCTATCACCCCGACAACGCCGAGATGCTGCCCTATCTGGACAGCTGCCTGCGCGCCCAGACGCTCTTTGAGCGCGACAAAGAATACATCGTGCAGAATGGCGAAGTCGTTATCGTTGACGACTTTACAGGCAGACTCATGCCGGGCCGACGCTTTTCCGAAGGCTTGCACCAAGCCATCGAAGCCAAAGAAGGCGTGCAAATCCGCCGTGAGAATATCACCATGGCGACCATCACTTTCCAAAACTTCTTCCGCATGTACAACAAGCTGGCTGGCATGACCGGCACAGCGCTCACCGAAGCCGAAGAGTTTGAGAAGACCTACGAACTGGATGTCGTGCCCATTCCCACGCATCGTCCGGTCATCCGCAGCGACGACAACGACCTGATCTATGTCAACGAAACATCCAAGTGGAATGCCATTGTCAATGCGATCCAAGAGCATAACCAGCACAAGCAGCCTATCCTGGTCGGCACCGTTGCGGTCGAAACATCGGAGCGTCTGAGCAAGTATCTGCACAAAGCCAGCATCAAACACGAAGTGCTCAACGCCAAGCAGCACGAAAAAGAAGCCGAGATCATCACCCAAGCGGGCCGACCGAGCGCGGTTACCATCGCTACCAACATGGCTGGTCGCGGCGTTGATATCTTGCTGGGCGGCAATCCAGAAGGCCTGGCGCGCGCCGCACTGCGCCGGCAGGGCATCGACTTGACCGCCGCCAGCGAGAAGCAATGGCAAGAGGCGCTGAAAGAAGCCGAAGCCCAGGTCGAGCGCGACCGTCAGGTGGTCCTGGAGGCTGGGGGCCTCTTTGTGCTGGGCACAGAACGGCACGATGCGCGCCGCATAGACAACCAGCTGCGCGGACGCTCGGGCAGGCAGGGAGACCCCGGCGAGTCGCGCTTTTATCTCAGCCTGGATGACGATTTGATGAAGCGCTTCGCCAACGACAATGTCAAACGCCTGATGAAAACCGCCGGCTTCCCCGAAAACGAAGCCATCCAGCATGGCATGATCAGCAAGTCGATCGAACAGGCGCAGATCCGCGTCGAGGGGCACAACTTCGATATGCGCAAGCGCGTTGTCGAATACGATGATGTCGTCAACCGCCAGCGCGAAATCATTTATTCGCAGCGCTTGCAGTGGCTGCAAAGAGACGCCGAATCCCTGCACAGCGATTATTTGGCCATGATTCAGGCGCAGGCCGCCGCCGCCATCGAAGAAGCCTACGCCGCCGACCACAACGGCGATCATCTCGATGCCGGCGCGATGTATCAACAGATCGCCAGCGCGGGCTTCCCCCTGCCACAAGATATCAATCCCGAGTCCATAGACGAGCTGGAAGCCGAAGACCTGACCGAGCGCATCAGCCAGCATGTTGCCGATCTGCTTGATCTAAAGCGGCAGCAGCTGGAAGCGGCGCGCGAAGGACTGATGGAAATCGCCGAACGCCAGACGGTCATTCGCGCCCTGGACCACTACTGGCAGCGACATTTGACCGACCTGGACATCTTGCGCGAAGGCATCGGCTTGCAAGCGATCGCGCAGAAAGACCCGCTGGTTGAATACCAGCGGCAGGGTTTCCAGATGTTCCGCGTGGTCGAAGACACGTATCGCAAGGTGGCATCGCGCAATATCTATCTTGTGCAGCCAGCTGTGATGCAGACGCCGCAGCGTCGCCGTCAAATGCGCGAGCACCATCCAGATGCCGCCTTCAGCCAGGGTGAAAGCCGCAAACAGCAAACCGTGCGCAAAACCAGCCGCCGTCCCGGACCCAACAAACCCTGCTGGTGCGGCAGCGGCAAGAAATACAAACACTGCCACCGGCGCGAAGACCAACTTTCGGGCCGCTTCCAACAAGCCGGCTGAGCCTCGCCCAGTCATGTGGCGCATCGGCGATTTCGAGCTGCATTTGTTCAACGATGCCAGCGCCTGGGTCGATCCCGGCGGCATGTTCGGCCTCGTGCCACGGGCTTTGTGGTCGCGTTATTATGCGGTCGACCAACGACAGCTTTTGCAAACGGCGAATCACAACCTGCTGATCCGCGCGCGCGGGCGCAACATTCTCGTCGATACGGGCTTTGGCAATTGCCTGAGCGAAACGCAGCGCAAACGCCGCAGCATCACGCAATTTGATGGCACGCATGCAGGTTTGGCTGCGCTGGGAATCGCGGCCAGCGATATCGACCTGGTCGTCAACACGCACTTGCACGATGATCACTGCACGGGCAATTTTCGGCTGGATGCAAATGGCGATCCCCAGCCCGCCTTCCCCAAAGCCCGTTATGTGGTGCAGCGCCGCGAATATGCCGAGGCCTGCGCGCCCAACGAACGCACGCGCGCCACCTACCTGCCGGCAAATTACCGACCGCTATATGAATCCGGTCAGCTGCAGTTGCTGGATGGTGATACCGAAGTCTTGCCGGGCATAGACGCGCTGGTGACGCCAGGCCACACGCCGGCGCACATGAGTCTGCGCATTAGCAGCCAGCATGAGCACGCCGCATTCGTCTGCGATCTGGCTTCGCTGGCCATACACTTTGAAAGGCTGGCTTGGATGAGCGCCTACGATGTCGAGCCACTGGTAACGCTGGAGACCAAACGTCGCTGGCAGCCCTGGGCCTTGGACAGTAATGCACTGCTCATCTTCCCGCACGATGCCAAGACGCCGGCCGGACGATTAATTTTGGGCGAAAAGGGGCGTCCGCGGCTGGTCGCTGTCGACTGAGGCAATCCGCCGACGGTCACTTTGATGATTCTGGCTGACAGTCGGGGCAGAAATGCGTTCCGCGCTGGGCCACGCGGATCTTGTTGATGTTCCTGCCGCAACGCAGGCAGGGCTGCTCGGCCCGTCCATAGACAAAGAAGTGATTCTGCGAGCTTCCTTTGTCGCCATCGGGCTTGCGATACCAATTGATGCTGGCGCCTTCGTGCTCAATGCCGGTTTGCAGCGCCTGCCGCAATGTCCCGTGCAAGCGCGCCGCTTCGTCGTCCGTTAGCGAACCGGCAGGGCGGGCAGGATGGATGCCCGCGCGAAACAGCGCCTCATCGGCATAGATATTGCCAAGTCCCGCCACGAACTCCTGTTGCAGCAGCCGTGCTTTGATCGCCAGCCGGCGTCCCTGCAATCCCGCGCGAAAACCGGCAATTGTGAAATTGCCCCCGAGCGGCTCGGGACCCAGGTGGCTAAGCAGCTCCGACACATCGTCTGTCAGGTAGACGCGCCCGAATTTGCGCACATCCGAGAATCGCAGTTGCCAGCCCTGATCCAGATCAAAGCGCACATGCACCCACCGGTCTGCTTCGTGCCCTGCATCAGCTGCCGCCACATACAGCCGCCCCGACATCTTCAGATGAATCACCAATGTGTCATGATCCAGATGGATCAAGATATATTTGCCGCGCCGACCTATGCTTCTCACGACTTGTCCAGCCACTCGCGCCGCAAACTCATCGGGCGCAGGCGAATGAATGGCCCGCTGCCAATTGTGCCACATGGCTGTTATGCGCCGCCCGACCAGTGGCTCGCGCAAGCCGCGTACAACGGTCTCGACTTCTGGCAGCTCGGGCATGAATTCTCGTCAAAATCGCTGGGCAGTTTTGCTATAATACGCGCGCGAGACGGCGATTCCTACCCAAGAAAATCCGCAGAAGCGAGCTTATGGCCGGCGACTTCGTACACTTGCATGTGCACAGCGAGTTCTCGTTATTGGATGGTCAAAGCCGCATCAAGCAACTGGTCGCGCGCGCGAAAGAGCTGGACATGCCGGCATTGGGGATCACCGATCACGGCGTCATGTTCGGCGTGCTGGACTTTTACCGCGCTTGCACGGATGCTGGTATCACGCCAGTTGTGGGCATGGAAGCCTACCTTGCGCCGCGAGGCATGACCGACCGCGACCCCCGCCACGACCGCGAAGCCCACCATCTGCTGCTGCTGGCGAAGAATATGCGCGGTTATCAGAACCTGCTGACGATCGCCTCGGCCGCCCAGCTGGATGGCTTCTATTATCGTCCGCGCATCGACAAAGAGTATCTGGCTGCCCACGCCGAGGGTCTCATCGCTACCAGTGGCTGCCTGGCTGCGGAAATCCCGCGCTTGGCAAGCAAGGGCAATTTTGACGCCGCGCGCCAGCAGATTGGCTGGTATCAAGATGTCTTTGGCAGCGACAACTTCTTCCTGGAGCTGCAAGGGCATGACATTCCCGACCTGCATGAGCTGAACCGCTGGCTTTGCGAGTATCGAAGCAGCGGGCACAGCGCCGTCCAACTGGTGGCCAGCAACGATGTGCATTATGTCGACAAGGACGATGCCGACGCCCACGATACCTTGCTGTGCATCCAAACCAGCAGCCTGAAGTCCGAGCAGGACCGCATGCGCATGTTGCCAGCGAGCAGCTACTATCTGAAATCTGCCCAAGAAATGCGCGCCGACTTCGCCGATCTGCCTGCCGAACTGATCGATGAGGCATTTGCCAATTCACTGCGGATCGCGCAGATGACGGATATCGACCTGACGCCCAAGGGCTATCACCTGCCGACTTTCCCTGTACCAGACGGCTTCGATGAAGCCAGCTACCTGCGTCATCTGACCGAAATCGGCATGGCTTGGCGCTTTGGGGGCAACTGGCAGCGAGAGCGAGCTTTCCAGGAGCGCATCGACCGCGAGCTGAACATCATCCACAGTATGGGCTTCGACAGCTATTTTCTGATCGTGTGGGACTTGTGCGAATTCGCGCGCCACGCCGATATCTGGTGGAATGTGCGCGGTTCTGGGGCAGCCTCATTGGTCGCCTACAGCCTGGGCATCACCAATATCGACCCGATCCAAAACGGCTTGCTTTTCGAGCGATTCCTTAATCCCGGCCGCGTCAGCATGCCCGATATTGACCTGGACTATCCCGACGACCGCCGCGGCGAGATGATCGCCTACACAGCCATGAAGTATGGCGAAGACAAAGTCGCTGCCATCATCACCTTCGGCACCATGGGCGCAAAAGCGGCTGTGCGCGATGTCGGACGCGCCCTGGATGTCGATCTGGGTCTGATCAATCGCGCTGCTGCCCTCATCCCGCAAGAGGCGCGCCAAAAGAAAATCCGCGAGTATGTCGATGCCAGCCCGGAGCTGAAAGCGCTGTATCAGGACGAGCCGCAGCTGCAGCGCGTCATCGACACAGCCATCGAATTGCAGGGCATGACACGCCACGCTTCCACGCACGCGGCCGGCGTGATCGTCGCCGATCGCCCCTTGGTCGAGCTGGTGCCTCTGCATCGCATCACCGGCAAAGATCCCTCGGGCGGCGCGCTGAAAGCCGTGACGCAATTCCCCATGGAAACTGCCGAGTCCATCGGCTTGCTCAAGATCGACTTTTTGGGTTTGTCCACGTTGACCATCATGCGCAAAGCCTGTGAGTTGATCGCCAGACACCACGGCGTACATTATTCTTTCGACAACATTCCTTATCGCCATGACGATGCCACTGCCGAAGAGCGCGCGCGCCTGGATGTTGCCTTCGAGATGCTGGGTCGTGGCGAGACGGTGGGTGTCTTCCAGGTCGAATCCGGCGGCATGCAGCAGATGCTTCGGGGCATGCGTCCGCGCGCCTTTGAGAATATCGTGGCAGCTATCTCGTTGTATCGTCCCGGACCCATGGACTATATCCCCGCCTATTGCCGCCGCATGCACGGCGACGAAGAGATCAAACCCCTGCACCCGCGTCTGGAACCCATCCTTCGCGAGACCTACGGCATCTGTGTGTATCAGGAACAGATCGTACAAATCGCTGGCGAGCTTTTTGGCTACGAACTGGGCGAAGCCGACTTGATGCGTCGCGCGGTATCCAAGAAAAAAGCCGAAGACCTCAACAAGCACAAAGCCATTTTCATCGAACGCGGTCCAGAAAACGGAATCCCCGCCGATGACGCCGCCGCCATCTTCGACATGATCGCCGAATTCGCCAATTACGGCTTCAACAAGGCTCACGCCGCCGACTACGCGGTCATCACCGTGCAGACAGCCTACCTCAAGTGCCACTATCCCGACGAGTATATGACCGCCATTTTGAGCGTGCAGCGCGATGACCTGGGCAAAGTCTCGACTGTGCTGGAAGAATGCCGCCGCTTGCACATCCCCATCTTGCCGCCCGATGTCAACAGCAGCCAGCTGGACTTTGATATCGAAAGCGGCGACGATGGCAAACGCGCGATCCGCTTTGGCTTGGCTGCCGTGAAGAATGCCAGCGTTTTTGCTGCGCGAGACCTGATCGCCCAGCGCGGTGAGCTGCCATTTGATAACCTGACCGATTTTTGCCAGCGCGTCGACTTGCGAAAAGTCGGCAAACGCTCGCTGGAAAGCCTCATCAAAGTGGGCGCGATGGATGCTTTTGGCACGCGCGCCAGCCTCTTGCAAGCCCTGGACGGCATCATCAGCGCCAGCGGTAAGCACCACCACGACCTGGAAGTCGGGCAGATCCAAATGTTTGGCGATGCCGCCAGCAGCCCCGACAATTTCGCCGAGTTTCATCACATCGACGAAGTGCACCCGCGCGATCGTTTGAAGTGGGAGAAAGAGTTGCTGGGCTTTTACCTGACAGGCCGCCCGGCCGACCGCCACCGCGAGCAGTTGGCACAGCAAAATCTGCAATCGATCGCCGAACTGAAGAGCCCGGCGCTGAAAAAGCCCGAGCGTGTTCGCGTTGCTGGCGAAATCACGGCGCTGCGCAGGCTCACAACCCGTAATGGCGATCCTATGGCTGTGCTGAGTCTGGAAGATTGGCACGACAGCGCAGGCATCATAGAAGTTGTGCTCTTCCCGGACACCTTCAGCAAAGTTGTGGAGACCTATGCCAGCGCCAGCCAGACAGCAGCCGAAGGCGCGCGTGAACTGGCTATCGGCGAAATCGTGCTGATCAGCGGGCGCTACGACGACAGCCGCGGCGAAGCGCAGATCATCGCCGATCAGCTGCGCCTGGATTTCAGCGCTGTCAGCGCAGAGAGCGCAGCCACACCATACGACCAACCGCCGCCGGACTGGGCTCAAGAAGACATGCCGCCGCCGCCAGATGCCTTCCCCGATCCATCGCCACCCGCCGAGCCAACACCAGCGCTTGCTCCTAACGACGAGCCGGCCTGGGCGAATGGCGCGAGCAACCTGAGCTTGCCCGACCACGATGATGGTCTTCCAAGCAGACCGCCGCGCACGATTACCGTGACGCTGGAAGCTACTGCCGACATCGACAAAGACCGCCGCAAGCTCGAGCGCATCCACCGCTGCTGTGTGGCATTCCCTGGCAAAGACCGCTTCCGAATCATTATCGTCCGCGAGGATGATCGCACTGTCTTGCGCTTCCCCGACCACAGCACCGATATTTGCGACGAGCTCCACCACGCTCTGCTTGAGATCGTGGGAAAGGGCGAATTGGTGCAGGTTGCGGAGACTAGCGTAAGCGGGACTTAACCCAGGGCAATCGCATCAAATCTGCGAGAGCAGCTTTAGCCGGAAGTTGTCATCGAGCGCGGCGCGATAGCGTTTTTGTCTCAAGCTGCCCTTGGATGTATCCTGTTTCAAGATATTCAGGCTGATT
>MPMG01000006.1 GCA_002238485.1 Chloroflexi bacterium bin20
GGGGGGGCGATATTGCGCTTGCCAGCGTTCATTTTTAGATACTCCATTCTTGCCTGGGCGATGTCATGTGGACAAGCGCTTGTTCTGGAACGCATAGATAAAATACCTGTCTTATCGCATGATTTTCTATGGTAGTGCCATTTCCTGGATTGTCAAGCATTTGCAAGTAAGGGAGTGGCGAACGCTGTGCTTGCGCAACATCGCATAGCAATGCAAGGGCGATATTTGTGTCGTCCGTCTCAAAGCGAAGTAGTGAACGCGGCAAGTTCGTCTCATTGCTTACCTGGTATTATTGAGGACGCAGAGAGCGCAGAGAATAGCAAGCAACGAGAGCCAAACCTCTGTGTCCAGCGCCACTGCTATAATGATCTTCGGCTACTGAATTGGAAAAATGCCCGCCCCATGCCACGCTCCCCGCAAATCCACCCCTATCAGGCTGCATTCTGGCTTTTGATCGCTGTCAGCATCGGCGTGAAGCTGGTTGCGGCGCAGCTGCTGGTGTGGGAAGCCGATTATGTGCCGCTGATCGCACGCGGCGCCGCCTGGCTGGATGGCGGGGCATTCCCGGTGCTTGGCACTTTGTCCAGCGTCGCTGCCTATAATCTGCCTTTCCTGGTCTGGCTGCAGCTGCCGGCTCTGCTGTTGACGCGCCATGTGCCGACCGTGCTGATCGGCACGCAGTTGGCATTCAACCTGCTGGCGACACTTGCAGCGTATCGGCTGGGCAAAGATTTCATCGACGAGCGGGCTGGCATGATCGCCGCCACCCTCTTCACCTACAGCCAGATCGGCATCAGCAGCGCCTACACAGCCTGGGCGCAATTGCTGCTGCCCGGCTTCTGCCTATTTTTTGTCTATTGCCTCTATCGCTGGAAAGTCGATGGGCGCGCCGGCTTCGTCGCGTTGACCTGGCTGGTGGCGACAGCGGCATGTATGACGCATTTTTCGGCGGTGCTGTTCTTTGGCGTGCTGGCGGCGCTGTGGCTGATTCTGCGCTTGCCCTGGAATGCGCGAGGACTGGCGGCAGGCGCGCTGCTTTCGGCTGCCATGCTAGCGCCCTATATGGCCTTCGAGATCGAGCAGGACTTCGCCGACTTGCGCGCTTTCTTCACGCGCAGTCACCGCATCGACGCGCCGACTCTGGCGCAATATGCTCATCTCAAGCCGGAAGCGCAGAGCAGCCGAGCGGATGCCCCGCCTGCGGATGAGACGCCCCCGCCCCAACCCGCGCCGACCACCAGCCGATTGCAACGTGGCATCCAATATGCGCTGAGCTTGCCCAGGCAGGCTTTGACCGCCCTGCGACTGCCCTTCCAGGGCGAGCTTCGTACCCTGCGCGCGCAGTTGCCCCCGCTGGTCCCGCTGGATGTTGCGCTGCAAGTGGCGCTGGAAGCCTGTTTCTGGATCGGCTGCGGCTTTGCGATTCTGCGCTGCTGGCAAGGTTGGCGCGGCATAACGGCGATTCCCGCGCTGCTATGCGAGTCGGCGGCCGGGCGCACGTTGCTGCTGATGCTGGTGATGCTGGGCTTGCTGGCCGGCTTGCTCTTGGTGCGCGCGACGCCAGACGAACATGCCAGCTATTATACGAGCCTGCTCCCTCTGCAATACCTGGTCTGCGCCTATGGCATGCGCTCATTGGCAGGCGAGCGACAGCAGATCATGCGCCTGTGCCTGGCGCTTGTATTGATTTGGGCGAGCCTCAACAGCCTCGACCGCGTGCTGCGCGTTGTGGGGCACGATGCCAGCCTGCATTCGGCGCAGAACATGAGCCTCTACCGCAGCATTGAGGCCGCCACAGCCTACATCGCCGACGACTGGGACGGGGGCGAGGCGCTCACCATCAGCTATGATATGCTGCCCGAGTTGGCGCATCGGTGGTGGATCGTGCCCTGGCACAGCATCGACCCCATGTATGGCATGGGCATGGCTTACGACTTTCTGCTGGAGTCGCAACATGGCTTGCAGAACCGCAATGGTCATCCGCTGGGTTTGGCGGCCGACGCGGATTATGTGGTGACTTCGCAGCCCGGTTCTGCTCGTTACGATACGAACGCTTATCATGTCGAGCGATTTGGCGCGATCGTCGTGCTGAAGCAGCTGTCATGACGCGTCTGCACAGTCATTCGCCGGCGGCAACTTCGCGGCTGGGCAGAAAAATGGGCGCATTGCTGGCGGCAGGAGATGTCCTGTGCTTGTCGGGCGGGCTGGGCGCGGGCAAGACTTGCTTGTGCCGCGGCATCGGCATCGGCTTTGGCGCGCAGACTCAGCTGACCAGCCCAAGCTATAATCTGGTGCACGAACACCGGCGCGCGAAGGACGAAACGCGGCTTTATCATCTGGATTGCTACCGCCTGGGCAATCCGCAGGAAGCGCAAAGTCTGGGCATAGACGACATCCTGGATGGCAGCGGCGCTGTCATCATTGAGTGGGCGGAGCGCATCGAGCCGTTCTTGCCCGCCGAGCGCTTGTGGATTGATTTTGACATGCGCGCAGAATCCAGGCGCGACCTGCATTGTCAGGCGGTTGGCGAGCGGCCTATCTCGCTGCTGGCGGACTTTTTGCGCGCGCTGGAAAAGTGACGACTCATGAGCCTGCTGGCCATCGACACAGCCACGCAAACAATGAGCATCGCCCTGCACGATGGCAGCAGGCTGCTGGCGGAATGCACGTTGCGGGTGGGGCGCGGACACAATGCCCAGCTTGCGCCATTGATCGCGCGGACCATGCAGCAGACCGGCGTCGAATCGGCGGAATTAACGGCCTTGGCGGTTGCTGTCGGACCCGGCTCATATACCGGCCTGCGCATCGGCGTGGCGGTGGCGAAAGGCTTGGCAGCCGCCCGCGATCTACCGCTTGTGCCGGTGACTACGTTGGAAACGCTGGTTGACGCCGTCCCCCCCTATCGGGAATCGTCAAACCTGGTTGTGGCGCTGCCGGCGGGCAGAAAGCGCATCATCTATGCCGAGTATGGGCCGATGGCGAACCGCTGGGTAGAAAGCCAGCCCGCGAAGATCGGCGATTGGCAGGCTGTGCTGGCCGAATATGCCCGTCCCATGCTCATTACCGGCGAGATTTCGGCGGAAGGCTTGGCGATGATCCGCGCGAATCCCGATCATGACATCGTGCCAGCGCCATTGCGATTGCGGCGGGCGGGGCACATGGCAGAGATCGCCTGGGCGCGTCTGCGTGAACAAGGCGCGCAATCCTTCCCCGCCGAGCGCGTCGCGCCGATTTATTTGCAGAGTCCCTAAACCTGACAGCAGTTTTTCGCCCAAAGCACGATATACGAGGAAGCGAGAAGGACATGGTGAACGAGATTTTGAACGCGCTGGGCATCAAACCAGTCAACCCCGGTGCATGCACAGGGAGGGATGGCTGGACAGGCGGCGGCGAGCAGCTGGTTTCGCTGAATCCCGTCACCAATGCGCCAATCGCGGCGGTCGCCCAGGCGACCAGCGCCGATTATGAGCGAGTCGTATCCGAAGCTGTGTCGGCTTTTCACAGCTGGCGCATGCGGCCCGCGCCCAAACGTGGCGAAGTCATCCGCGAGCTGGGCAAGGAATTGCGCCAACACAAAGAAGCGCTGGGCGAGCTAGTTACGCTGGAAAATGGCAAAATCCGCAGCGAAGGTTTGGGCGAAGTCCAGGAGATGATCGACATCTGCGATTTCGCCGTCGGCTTGTCGCGCCAGCTCTATGGCTTGTCCATGCACAGCGAGCGCGCGGGGCATCGCATGGTCGAGCAGTGGCATCCGCTGGGCGCAATCGGCATCATCACGGCGTTCAACTTCCCGCTGGCGGTGTGGTCGTGGAATGCGGCGATCGCGGCGGTTTGCGGCGATAGCATGATCTGGAAGCCCTCGCCAACTACACCACTGACAGCCATCGCCATCCAGCGCATCTGCAACCGTGTGATGGCGCGGCATGGATGTGAGGGCGTCTTCAATCTGGTCATCGGCGGCAACGAGAGCGTCGGTGAAGCCCTGGTTGATGACGCGCGCCTGCCCTTGATCAGCTTCACGGGCTCGACCGCTGTGGGCAGGCAGGTGGCTGCGCGCGTCGCGGGACGGCTGGGTCGCAGCATACTGGAACTGGGCGGCAACAATGCCATCATCGTGAGCGACGATGCCGATCTGGATTTGGCCACGCGCGCGATCGTCTTCGGCGCAGTTGGCACGGCTGGACAACGCTGCACCAGCACCCGCCGCTTGATCGTACAACGCCCCATTGCCGACGAGCTATGCGAGCGACTCGCCAGTGCCTATCGATCCGTGCGCGTTGGCGATCCCATGCAGCCCGGCGTGCTGATGGGCCCGCTGATCAATCAAGGCGCTGTCGAAGCCATGCTGGTCGCAGTTGAAAAGGCGAAAGCACAGGGCGGACATGTCCTGACTGGTGGCGGCAGGTTGCCCGATCTGGGCGAAAACTTCGTGCAGCCGACCATTATCCGCATGCCCCGCCAGACTCCGCTGGTCTGCCACGAGACTTTCGCGCCCATTTTGTATGTGATGACGGTCGACACGTTGGACGAAGCCATCGCCATGCACAACGCCGTGCCACAGGGTCTATCCAGCGCCATCTTCACCAACGATCTGGCGCGCTCGGAGCAGTTCTTGTCGGGAGCAGGCTCGGATTGCGGCATCGCCAATGTCAACATTGGCACCAGCGGCGCAGAGATCGGCGGCGCATTCGGTGGCGAGAAAGATACGGGCGGCGGACGCGAATCGGGCTCGGATGCCTGGAAAGGCTATATGCTGCGACAGACCAACACAATCAACTATTCGCGCGAGTTGCCGCTGGCGCAGGGAGTGGAATTCGCTGTATAGGCTCAGCGGCGCTTGCCACCACTCCCGAAGAATGCGCCCAGCACGATAAGAACCAGGCGCAACAACAGCAGCAGCGCGGCGATGGTGGCGAGCTGACGCACCGGCTGGCTGAACAAAGGCACCGGCGGCAATTCTGGCGCGTCGTCGCTGGGCGCGATGCGCACGACAGTGAACTCCGCGGCGACGTCTGCCAGTGTGTTCAGGTCGGCGGCATTGGCAGAACTCATGCGTGCGAAGAGCGATTCGTAGAGCCAGGAATTGCGGCTGAAGGCATAGAGCGCGCGCAGGGCTTCGGCTGGATCATCGACGCGGACAGCGCGGGCGGCATTGATCTTCGCGCCATGCTGGATTGTTACGCCCGGCTCGGCCACGATATCCTGATACCAGTCGGTGGCCTCGCCCAAGCCACAGACCAGGTAGAGCTTGCTGCCATGCCGCCGGTATTCCAGCGCAACATGACGCGGCGCGCCGGTATCGCAATCGCGTGTCGTCAACGCCAGCAGCGGCAACCAGTCTAGCGAAGGTCCCCAGCCGAGTTGATACAAATAGAGCGGCAGACTTTGCAATGCGCGGCTCACTCCTGGCGGATGCGCTGTGTTTACGCTGGATGTGTTCATAGTCGGTCGGCTGGTGGCTTTGCGCGGTCGCGCCAGTGTACTGGATTTGCCTCGATTTGCCTATGGCTTACCTCGCAACGCATCGTCTACTAAGACATCATTCGCCTTTTGATATAGTTAGACATAGTATCTTCTGGCTCTGCTGTTCTCATTGACATCGGGGGATCAGCCAGGCGCAGACCAGCGTGTCCACCCATGCGCAGCTGGTCAGCGCGCGGACGAGTCAACGCTCGCCCCTACAACATATCTTCATGTCGTCTGTAGGAGCTTCTCTGTGTCTCGCCCACAGCAACCTTCCCCCCGACTTTTCGGGGGGACCGGGGGTTGATCTTGCCCGCCGAATTGTCGGTCTGGACTTATCGGCGCAACTGGTAGATACTGCATCGTTGTCCCCTCTAATGGAATATCCAGAAACCCATACCAAGATGACATTCAAAGACTTGCAATTGAACAGCGCTATGCTGCGCGTGGTGGAAGGCGTTGGTTATAGCCAGCCCACGCCGATACAAACACGCGCCATACCGCATATTTTGGAAGGACGCGATCTGGTTGGCTGCGCCCAGACTGGCTCGGGCAAGACAGCCGCCTTCGCCTTGCCGATTGTGCAAATGCTGGGGCGCTCGCCAGGCAGACGACGCATCCGCGCGCTGATTCTGGCGCCAACCCGCGAATTGGCTGCGCAGATAGATGAAGAATTCGGCAAGTTCGGCCACGAGAATGGGCTGCGGCATGTGTCGATATTCGGTGGCGTGGGCCAACAACCGCAAGTGAATGCCTTGCAGCGCGGCGTCGACATCGTGGTGGCCACGCCAGGTCGCCTGCAAGATTTGATGAATCAGGACTATATCCGCCTGGACGCTATCGAATTCTTCGTATTGGATGAAGCCGACCGCATGCTGGATATGGGCTTTATCAACGATGTCAAGCGCATCGTCCAGCGCCTGCCAAAAGCGCGCCAGACCATGCTCTTTTCGGCCACGATGCCGCAGGCCATCCAGGATTTGAGCAAGCGCATGCTGACGAACCCGGTCAAGGTGGAAGCCAATCCGCAATCGACCACCGTTGAGAATATCGCGCAATCTATCTATTTTGTGGAAGGCGGCGACAAGCGCGACTTGCTCAAGCACATTCTGCAAGACCCGGCCTCGCAACGGGTGCTCGTGTTCACGCGCACCAAGCATCGAGCCAACCGGCTGGCGCAGCAATTGAACCGCGCCCGCATCCCTGCGGAAGCCATCCATGGCAACAAATCGCAATCGGCGCGCAGCCGAGCCCTGTCCAAGTTCAAGTCTGGCAACACCGCCGTCCTGGTCGCGACCGATATCGCCGCGCGTGGCCTGGATATCGATTCGGTATCCCATGTCATCAATTTCGATTTGCCCAATATCCCGGAAAGTTATGTGCATCGCATCGGTCGCACGGCGCGTGCCGGCGCATCGGGCATCGCTTATTCTTTCTGCGATGTCAATGAACGAAAGTTCCTGCGCGAAATCGAATCCTTGATCCGCCAGCCAATCGCGGTCGTCGATGAGCATCCCTATGTTTCTGCCATCGCAGCGCCGCAGCCACAGCCCCCGGCGAGCAAGCCGCGCGCGAACAATCGGCGGCGTCGGTCACGGCGGTCGCGAAAGACCAGCGCATCCAGATAGGCATTTTGCCGCAGAAGTAAACCCAAGTTCGTAATGAGACAACATTGCCGCGTCCGCTAAGCCCCTCGGTCCCTCATTCAGAATGGTGCAGGGGCGGCACTTGTCTCACCCCTACAATGAAGCTCTGTGCCCTCGGCGTCTCAGTAAGTGCAAGTAAGTCATGCAACTTTTGTTTGCGCTGGAATCGAGCGTGTTACCGCTTCGCCCCTACATCTCCTTGTATGCGGGGCCGAGGGGGTTGTCTCGTCCCCTAATTCCAATCAGAGCGGTGGCGGCGAGGACGCTGCATGTCGCCCTCTTGCCCTTGCTGCAGCTGACGGCGCGCTTTCTGCACATCGCTCTCGTGCTTGAGCAGGACGGTCAGCGTAGTTTCCAGCGTTTTTTGGTCGATGTTGTCGGCATTGAGCATGACCAGCGCTTTGGCCCAGTCAATCGTCTCGGAGACGCTGGGATTTTTCTTCAGGTCGAGCCGGCGCATACCTTGCACGACTTCGACAGTTTGCCGGGCCAGCTTGTCGCTCAGGTCGGGCACGCGCAGCTTGACGATGTTGAGTTCGGCTTCGTGGCTGGGATAATCGACAAACAGGTAGAGGCAGCGGCGTTTGAGCGCTTCGGACAATTCGCGCGTATTGTTGCTGGTCAGCACGACGCTGGGATGGTGGCGCGCGCGGATCGTGCCCAGCTCGGGGATGGACACCTGAAAGTCGCTGAGGATCTCCAGCAAAAAAGCCTCGAATTCGGCATCGGCGCGGTCGATTTCGTCAATCAGCAGCACGGCGGGTTCGTCGGCTGTCAGCGCCGCCAGCAGGGGCCTGGCCAGCAGAAAGCGCTCGCTGAAAAAGACATCATCTTCTTCGCCCAGGCGGTCGGCGGCTTGTCGCAACGTGTCGGCCGCAACCAACAGGTCGCTGAGCTTGTCGCGCAGCAGCTGGGTATAGAGCATCTGCTTGGCATATTCCCATTCATAGAGCGCCTTGCTTTCGTCCAGCCCTTCATAGCATTGCAGGCGGATGAGAGGACGGCTCGAAGCGCCCGACCAGGCTTTTGCCAATTCGGTCTTGCCGACGCCGGCCGGTCCTTCGACCAGCAGCGGTTTGCCCAGCTTTTCCGCCAAGAAGGCGACTGTCGCGATCTCGTCCGTGGCGATATATTGCTGCTCGCGCAGGGCGTCGGAGACTTGCTGGGGGTCTTGGAACATAATGGGGCTTCCGTTTCGCTTGGGCATTTGGAGTGTACCCGAGATGGGCGTTTCGAGGCAAGACGCATGCCTTTGAGGCAAGAAGTGGACTATGGTAGAATTCGAAATGAACAAGGGAAGTGGAGGTGAAGCATGATCGCGCGCAGGCTCCTGGTTGAATTGCAACAGTTAGATCGCAAAGACAAACTTCAAGTCATCCAATTCTTGAATGATGAATTGTCAGGCGACATTGACAAGGTTTTTGAAGGCACACGGGTGTTCAAGATGTCGCCACTTTTTCGAGCGTCGGCAGAAGCAATATCTATGCTCGAGCAGCTAGAGGACGAATCCAAAGACAATGGCTGACCGACTTGTCTTCCCTTATGTGATAAATCGGCAATATGCGCCGGACGAAAGAACTCGTCCATTTCTGCCCGTGTCTCTGCGCAACCGACATCACGAAGTTCAATCTTTAGCGCTAGTGGATAGCGGAGCAGATCTGAATGTATTGCCCTACGACGTCGGCATTAAACTAGGCGGCATCTGGGACGAACAGGAGCAGATAGTTGGTCTATCCGGTATTGCGGGGCAGGTGGAATCCAGAGGATTCCTCGTCGAAGTTACAGTTGGAAACTGGCCCATCATCAAAATGGGTTTTGCCTGGACGAACGAAGCCGATGTGCCAATAATTCTTGGTCAAGTCAGTTTTTTCTCGCATTTCAATATCTGCTTCATGCGATCAAGGCAACAATTTGAACTTGAGCTCGTCAGACGACAGTGATGACTGACACGACTGCAATGCCACTTTACCGAAACTAGCGTGATTCACGATGTAATGACGAGGGAAGGCAGCGGACCAATGCCCGATATCAAGCTGGAACGCAGCGTCCCCTTGCCCGCGCAGACGGCTTTTGCGGTCTTCACCGAGCAGATGGACACCTGGTGGCCCCGACAAGGCGTCTTCCCCTACAGCTTCGCGCCCAAGACGACTCGGCCGCAGCACATCCGCTTCGAGACCCGGCCGGGCGGACGTTATTATGAAAGTTTCGCCGATGGCAGCGAACTGGTCATCGGGCGCATCACGTTGTGGCAGCCACCGCAGAGCCTCGCCTATACTTGGCGCGACCCAACCTGGGCGGACGACACCAGCATCCAGCTTGCTTTCAGCGATGATGACGCCGGCGCGCGGATCGTCTATCGGCAGAACGGATTCGCCGCGGCTGGCGTGGAGTGGCTGATTCCTTATTACCGAGTCGGCTGTACGCAGACCTTGGCGGCTTATGTGGCGCATTGCCGCGCTCTGCATGCGGTGCAGGAACTTGGCTTGAGCCTGGACTAGGTCTTTATGCCAGCAGGCTGCCGATGCGCTGAATGATGCTGGCGCCGATGCTGGCTTTGCTGCTCAGCTCGATGCGCTGCAAACCGCCGTCCGAATCCAGCACGACCACGCGATTGCTGTCGACCGCGAAGCCGGCGTCGGGCGCGTTGATGTCGTTTGCCACCAGCAGGTCCAAGCCTTTGCTCTGCAGCTTGCCGCTGGCATTTTCCAGCAGGTTTTCGCTTTCGGCTGCGAATCCGACCACGATGACCGGATAGCCACTGGCATGACGTTGGGCTTTGACCGCCAGCAAGATGTCGTCGGTGCGCGTCAACTCCAGCTGCAGCGCCGCGACTGCCTTTTTGATTTTCTGCCGAGCGATCTGCCGGGGGCGATAATCCGCCACAGCCGCCGCCATGACCAGCGCGGCCGACCCGAGCACATGCTCCAGCACCGCCCGTCGCATGGACTCTGCCGATTCGACAAGCACCAACTGCGCGCCGACCGGGGCTGGCAAATGCTGAGCGGAGGAAATCAACACGACGCGCGCGCCAGCATCGAGAGCCGCCTGGGCGATCGCATAGCCCTGCTTGCCGCTGGAACGATTGCTCAGATAGCGAACGGGGTCGAGCGCCTCGCGGGTGCCACCAGCCGTAACCACCAATTTCTGGCCAGCCAATTCACCATCCAAGCCCAGCACGCGCCGGATATGCCCCAGCAAGGTCGCCGTTGCGGGCAGGCGTCCCGTGCCGCTGAGTCCGCTGGCGAGATGTCCGCTTTCTGGCGGGACGAACTGCGCGCCGCGTGATTGCAGGGTCTGGATGTTGGCTTGGGTGGCGGGATGATCGACCATATTGCCATCCATGGCTGGCGCCAGCAGCAGCGGGCATTTGGCTGCCAGCGCGCTAACTGTCAGCAAGTCGTCCGCCATGCCCTGTGCCAGCTTTGCCAGCGTATTGGCTGTGAGGGGCGCGATAATCAACAGGTCGGCGGCTTCTGCCAAACCGATGTGAGCAATGTGGCTGGGCAGCCCGCCTGCATCGCCGCTCTGCCACAATTCGCTGTAGACAGGCCGACCCGTGACCGCCTGGAATGTTAGCGCGCTCAGGAATCGCTGGGCAGCCGCGGTCATGATAACATCAACCAGGGCCTGGGCTTGGGTCAACTGACTGGCCAGATCGGCCGCTTTGTAGGCGGCGATGCTGCCACAGACTCCCAAAACAATGCGCTTGCCGCGCAGATTTGACATGCTTGCTCCTGTCTGCCCCGCTCGTCTATGGTAGCCAAAGCCAGCGTATTCTGCTAGACTTGCGGCGCGCCAGGTCATAGAGGCACAGGAGTATTGCCTATGCCATCGGGCATCATAGCGAGCTTGATACGGGCAAGCCTTTTGGCAGGGCTTGTGCTGGCTGGCGCTGGCTGCAACCTCGTTTTCGCGCCGCCAGGAGCTGCTACGCGCTTTGAGGGTCCGCCACAGATCGTCATCGCCGCCCCGCTGCCCAACCAAACTTTTCTGGCTGGCACGACTGTAATCGTGCAGGCGCGTGTGGAAAATGCTGGCGCAGACCTGACACGAATCAGCGTGCTGCTTGACGAGGCGCTGCTTGGCGAAAAAATCAACCCCAACGAAACTGGCGCAGCGATACTGCCCTTGAGCATCGACTGGCCCACCAGCAATCCGGGCAATTATCAAGTGGCGGTGACAGCAGAACGCGGAGATGGCACTTCTGCGCGAGCCGATGTGATGATTCGCGTGATCGCGCAAGGCGAGAGCCAGCCTCCCGAGCCAGACAGCGCCGAAACAGCATCGGACACGGATGGTGCGGCAGGTGATGCTTCGACCAACGCGCTGGATCACCCGCATGTGACCGCGACCCTCATCCAATCTAGCGAATTGCGCCGCGGTCCCAGCGCTGACCACGACATCATCGGCAGTCTGGATATAGACGCGCCCATCGTCATTGTTGCGGTCAGCCCATATCGTGACTGGTATCGCATTCAGGACGAAGACAAAGAACAAGTCTGGCTGCTTGCCGAGTCAGTCGTTGAAGTAGACATCTCTGGCTTGCCAGCCGAGACGGGTCCGCCGCCGCCCCTGCCCAACCTGGTTGTCGAAGATCTGCGCCTGCAGCCCGACGCCCCAGTTTGTGGAGAAGAAATCGCTGTCAGCGCGACCATCCGCAACACCGGCAGCCATCGTGCGCCGACGCTGGGCTTGCCAATCATCGAAGCGCTGCGGTCCGATAGTGGCAAAGTTGTCATTTCCGAGCCGATCACGTTGATGCAGGGGCTGGATGCGGACGAGAGTTATCAGCTAAACGCGGCGCTCACCCTGCGCGAGCCGCTCGGAACAGATCTGGTCATCCGTGTGACTGTGGGCGGCATCCAGGTCGCGGAGATCGACGCCAGCGACAACAGCGCGACCAGCCAGCCATTCAGCCTGGCCGCGGGCGATTGCGGCTAGCGGTGGCTTCTATCTTGGTGACCAACGATGATGGTTATGCTGCGCCGGGCATCCTGGCTCTGGCAGAGGCGATGACTTCGCTGGGCGATGTGCAGGTCTGCGCGCCCTACACCAACCAAAGCGCCAGCGGGCACAAAATCACGCTCTCGCAAGACATTCGCTATCATCGCTGCACGATCGGCAAGGACATCCACGCGCTGGCTGTGGAAGGCTCGCCGGCCGACTGCATCGCGCTGGCCTTGCTGGGGCTGGTGGAAGAGAGGCCCGATATCGTCGTTTCGGGCATCAACCGCGGCGAAAATATGAGCCAGGATTTGACCTACAGCGGCACGGTGACCGCGGCGCTGGAAGGCGCGATCCATGGTTTGCCGGCGGTGGCATTTTCCCTGGCGCGCGCCGATGCCGATGACATCAACGATTATGCGCTGGCGGCACAGGCGGCAAAGCACATCGTTGGGCAGGCGCTGGAACGTGGCTTGCCACCGCTGACCATCCTGAATGTGAATGTGCCGGCGGTTGACTGCGCCGACGAGCTGCGCGGCATTCGGGTTACGCGGCAAGGTGTGCGTGATTATCGCGACAAGCTGGTGCATGTGGGCGAAAACCTGGCGCGAATCGGCGGCCAAGCACCCACCGGCGACACCGACGAACTAGGCACAGACCTGTGGGCGGTGCATCGCGATTACATCAGCGTTAGCCCCGTGCATCTGGACATGACCGCGCACGCCATCATGGCGGATCTGGCGGCTTGGGACCTGCAAGTGGGCTGAGGAAAACGACGATGAACCTATTGAAGAGCTTGTTCGGTGGCGGCGGACGCGATGAAGACCGCGGCATCTACTTTTATGTGCGCCCCAAAATGTGCCAGCAAGTGCTGCGCATCCGCGTCGACCCGCTCAATGACCTGTCACGCGCCGACGATGGCAAGAATTACTGGTGCCGCAAGCTGGCCAGCGCGGCTCGCTGCCCGTTCCAGGCCGAGGTCGAGCTGCACTTCGACAAGAACAAACGTTACCAGCGCGGCGAGGTCACCAATGGCGAACTGGTCAGCGAAGCGGAATGGCTGGCGCAGCAGGCATAAGGACTAACTTCCTGCTGGCGCCGCAATTCCCCCTAGCCCAATACCTCCCCGGCCGCCTCCAGCATGCTCGGCAAGCCGAAGGTGCGGCGGATCTTGTCTTCGATCAGCCCGCTCATGGAACCGTTGCTTTCCAGAAAGCGCTTGGCATTCTCTCTGCCCTGCCCCAGCAGCTCATCGCCATAACGATAGAAAGCGCCGCGTTTGTCGATGATGCCCAGCTCGGCGCCGATATCGATGATCTCGCCCGATTTGCTGATGCCGCGATTGAACATGATGTCAAATTCGCATTGCTTGAAGGGCGCGGCGACCTTGTTCTTTTTGACCTTGACGCGGGTGCGGTTGCCCACGATATCGCCCGTGTGCTTGATCTGCTGAATGCGGCGGATGTCGATGCGCACGCTGGCATAGAACTTCAGCGCCCGCCCGCCCGGCGTTGTCTCGGGACTGCCAAACATCACGCCGACTTTCTCGCGCAGCTGGTTGGTGAAGATGACGCAGACATTGCTCTGTTTGATTGCGCCCGCCAGCTTGCGCAGCGCCTGGCTCATCAAGCGCGCCTGCAAGCCCACATGGCTGTCGCCCATTTCGCCTTCGATCTCCGCGCGGGGCACGAGCGCCGCCACGCTGTCGATCACGATGACATCCAGAGCGCCCGAACGCACCAAATGCTCGGTGATCTCCAGCGCCTGCTCGCCCGTGTCGGGTTGGCTGACATAAAGCTGCTGGGTGTCTACGCCAATCTTCTCGGCATAAACGGGGTCGAGCGCGTGTTCCATATCAATGAAGGCGCAGATGCCGCCGGTCTTTTGCGCTTCTGCCACCACATGCAGGCAGAGCGTGGTTTTGCCGCTGCTCTCGGGTCCATAGATTTCCACGATGCGTCCGCGCGGCACGCCACCCACGCCCAGCGAGATATCAATGCCCAGCGAGCCGGTCGGGATGGCTTCGACTTGCAAGTTGCTGCCGGCGCCCAGATTGAAGATGGTGCCATCGCCATAGCGCTTGGTGATGTCGGTGAGGGTGGCGTCCAGCGCCTTTTTGCGGGCTTCGTGGTTGTTGTTGTCGAATGACTGGGTTGTCTTTGGGACTCGGTTTCGCTTTGCCATCGCTGCCATCTCGTTTCACTTGGGCTTGCCGCTAGTGTAGTGGCATTGCCAGCATTTCGCTAATAGGACCAATATAGCACTTGTGTTCTAGTTTGTCAAGGGCGTATAGCAAGGAGAGGCTGCCCACTTTTCGCATTGCCCGCCCAAAGCTGATATAGTCGCCTCGGGGGCGCAGCGCGCTGCGACTCTATATCTATGCCAGACAAAGGAGATTTCCATGAAAGTACTCAAAATTTTGTTCGTCGTGTTGCTTGTGCTTGCCGCGCCACTGGCCCTAGCGCAAGACTCCGAGACCATTGTCATCAGAGGTTTTGGCAATGTCAGCACCTTCAATCCTGTTCTAAGCAGCGATGGCGCTTCCTTCCAGGCCTACAGCGTGTTGTGGCCCAAGCCCTACGAGATCGACCCGCAGACCTATGACCCGCTTCCCGGGCTGACAACATGGGAAGCCAGCGACGATGGCCTGTCCTACACCTTCCATATCCTTGAGGACGCGAATTGGAGCGATGGCGTGCCGATCACCTCGCATGACATGAAATTCGTCATTGACGCCATCAAGTCGCCAGAGGTGGGTTCCTGGCGCGCAGCCGATTTCGTCAATGTCGAGGGCGTCGAGATAATTGACGACAAGACCTTCCGCGTGGTCTTGAGCGCGCCAGACTGCACGGTCTTTGCCGAATTGGGCGGGACTCGCCTTATGCCGGCGCATCGCTTCGAGGCCGACTTCAGCGATTTCAAGAATGGCGAGATTACCGCCAATCCGCTTGAAATTAGCGGCGGACCCTACATCATGGACGCCTACGAGCCGGCCGAATTCCAGAGCTATTATGCCAACCCGACTTGGTGGGGCGGCGATGTCGGCATCCCCTACCTGATCAATCGCAATGTCGGCGAGCACGAATTGGCGGCGCAATCACTGCAAGCCGGCGAGATTGATTACACCTATCTACACGGCGACATCTTCGCCCAGATCGCCGATACCAGCAACTTGCAGTGGCAGATCTTCCCGCAGATGTCGGTCAAGTTCATGAGTTTGAATTGGGCAGACCCGACGCAACCGACGGCGGCATTCGACGCGGACGGCAATCGCCAAGACCAGCCGCTGCATCCTATCCTCACCGATGTCAATGTGCGTAAAGCGATCGCCATGGGCTACAACAAGTTCGACATCCTGGAGACGATGGGTGGCGAGCAAGGCGGCACACGCCTGGTTGGCGCGGTCAACCCCTATCACGCCGCTGCCTACAATACCGACATTGAGCCCTACCCCTATGATCCGGACGCCGCCAGACAACTTCTCGAAGAAGCCGGCTGGGTCGACAGCGATGACGATGGCGTGCGCGAGAAAGACGGCCAGCGCCTGACCCTCAACATCCCTTACAGCAATATTCTCACGATGTTCCCCACCACCACGCTCATCGCGCAGGATCAACTCAAGGATATCGGCGTTGAAGTCACTGTCGAACTGGTCGAATGGGCAAATTACCTCAGCACGGTCTTGTTCGGTCAAGAACACGATGGCACTTCCATGAGCAGCAGCGGCGGGACTGGCGGCGCGCCCGATCCCAACGACTTCATGGGCATCATCAACAGCGCGCAGGACAACGGGGCGAATCCCGGCGGCAGCAACACCAGCTCCTACGTCAATCCCGAAGTCGACGCGCTAATCGACAAAGCGCGGACGCTGCCGGGTTGCGATCCGGTTGAGCGCGGGGAGATCTACAAAGAGATCCAGCGCATCACCCACGAAGATGTCGCCTACGACTGGACCTTCGTGCCCAATATCTGGCAGACGGCCACCAAGCGCGTCCAGGGCTTCGAGCCGACAGCATTCTGGGTCTTCTACGGCTACACGGCCGACATTCACAAGTGGACGCTTGAGGGCTAGCCCCCCGCGCCCGCCCTACAGATTTAACCTCCCCCCGACTTTTCGGGGGGATTGAGGGGGGTACAGGCAACTACTGCTGATACCGGCGTGGATCCAAGGCATCGCGCAGGCCATCGCCGACCAGGTAGAAGCAGAGCACGGTTATCATGATCATGATGCCCGGCATGAAGATGAGATGCACGCCTGTCACCAGGTAGCTGCGCGAATCTGTCAGCATGTTGCCCCAGGTCGGCGTCGGCGGCTGAATGCCCATCCCCAGATAACTTAGTCCCGATTCGATCAAAATCAGGTTGCCAGCGATGATGGTCATGGTCACCATGACGATCGAAAAGACATTGGGCAAAATGTGATAAACAATGATGCGAAAATCGGACGCGCCCACAGCCCGCGCCGCCAGCACATAATCGCGCTCTTTCAGTGAAAGCACTTCTCCCCGCGTGAGCCGGCTGGTGCCGACCCAGCCGAGCGCCGCAAGCGCCACGACCAGCACCTCGGTCGATGGCTCCCACACAGCTGCCGCGATCAGAAGCAGGAAGAGTGGCGGGATGGCGCTGAGCGTGTTGACGCCCCAGGAGATCAAATCGTCGACAGCCCTGCCGTAATAGCCAGCCAGCAGGCCCAGGGTGACGCCGATGGTGACGGTCATGGCGCTGGCGAGGTAGGCAATGGTCAGCGAGACCCGCCCCCCATAAATCAGACGAAGCAACTGGTCGCGCCCCAGCTGGTCCGTGCCCAGCACATAACCGTCTTCGCCCGGCAACTTGAAGCGATCGGGGATGCTCGTATCATTCACTTCCAGCTTGAAGACCCGTTCCAGCATAATTGGCGAAAGCGAGCAGATAAGCGTCGCCACGAGCAGAATGCCGATGGCAAAGACGGTGAGGCGGTCTCGCAGAATGAAGCCGAAGGCGTCCCGCCAGAACGAGCGCGATTGCTGCTGCTCGGCGCGTGCTTTGCCGATCTGGGCGATGGGAGCCTGACTCGTCACGTTGACCTACTCCAGTCGAATGCGCGGATCGAGTATGACATACAAGAAGTCGGAGAGCAGAACGCCCGCGATAAACATCACTGCAGCAATGACCACCGAACCCATCACCAGCGGATAATCCCGCGAATACACCGCATCAATGATCAGCTTGCCCAGCCCAGGCCATTGGAAGACTTGCTCAATAATCACCGCGCCCGCCAACAACGTGCCGATGGATGGACCGAGAAATGTCGCCACCGGCAGCAAGCCGTTGCGCAAAGCATGGCGGAACCAGATTGCCCGCGTTTGCAGACCTTTGGCGTATGCGCTGCGAATGTAATCTTGTTGCAGCACTTCCAGGACCTGCGTCCGCGTGAAGCGCGAGATAAAAGCTATCGTGTTCAAGGAAAGCACAGACACAGGCATGATCATGTAACGCAGGGCGTCGCCGATGCCCTGCGGACCGCGCTGCGTGATATTGCGCATGCCGCTGATCGGCAGTAGATCTAGCTGCACGCCGAAGATGATGATCAGCAGCAAGCCCAGCCAAAAGGCAGGCACCGCATTGCCTATCACAGACAAGACGCGAATGAGCTGGTCTATCCAGGTGCGATGGAAAACCGCAGCTAGCACACCCAGGCTCACGCCGATGACATAACCGATTACGAGCGCAGCCACGCCGAGCCTGAGCGTGGCCGGGATGCGCTGCAAAATCAAATCCGTCACCGGGCGGCGCTGCTTGATCGACAGTCCCAAATCCCCGCGCAACAAACCACGCCTATTGCCAGGGCTCTCGCCGATGCCATCGCCATCGATGTCGATCGTCGTCCAGTCGTTGCCGACCAGCCAATAGACATATTGCAGCAGCGGCGGCTGATCGAGGCCAAGCTGGCGGCGCTGCGCCTCTATCGCTTCTGGCGACGGGTTTGGCGAATAAGCAATCATGGCGACAGGATCGCCCGGCGCAGACAAAATGATGAGGAAGGACAGAATCGTCACACCGAAGAAGGTGGGGATGGCTTGCAGGATGCGGCGTTGGAAGTACTTGATCATGCTCGGCTGTCCAGCGGCTAGCGCGCAGGCAGATTGTAGCGCAAAGGCCAGGCGCGACCAACGACGGGGCGATCCGTTGGCGCTGACATTCGCTTAATGGAATCATAGCTGCGCCTTAAACAACTCAATATCCTCTTTAACAGACCGCCAGCTAGCATGGCGCATGGGTGGATGAACCGCCTGCACCGACAAACTCTTCAAATCTATGGAGGATGCAACGCACATGAAAACCGTAGTCTTGCTTTCCATTCTGCTCGCCGCAATCCTGCTATTGGTCCCCGCGCTGGCGATGGATCACGGGCTGCCCGAAGTCGATCCGCTTGAACACGCTGACGGCTCCATCATCACGGCTGGCAGCTCCACCGTGTTCCCGCTCAGCGAACGCATGGCTGAGTTGTGGACGGACGAAGGCGGCGTCGCGCCGTCGATCGCATCGATTGGTTCGGGCGCCGGTTTTGAGCGCTTCTGCGTCGAAGGTGAAACCGATATCAGCAATGCCTCGCGCGCCATCAAAGACAGCGAAGTCGAATCTTGCGCTGCCATTGGCCGCGAACCGATCGAATTCCGCGTCGGCACCGATGCCTTGGCTGTCACCGTCTCCGCCGAGAATGAATTTGTCAGCGATGTGACGCTGGAAGAGCTGGCGATGATCTTCAGCAGCGCCGAAACCTGGTCAGATGTGCGCGCCGAATGGCCCGACGAAGCCATCCAGCGCTTCATCCCCGGCACCGACAGCGGCACCTTCGACTACTTTGTCGAAGAAGTATTCGACGAAGACGAAGAGCCCATCCTCAGCGCCAATCCGCAGCTCTCCGAGGATGACAATGTGCTGGTGCAGGGCATCGCCGGCAGCCCCTATGCCATCGGCTTCTTCGGCTATGCCTACTATGTAGAGAATGCCGATGTGTTGAACATCCTCAACATCGAGGGCATTGAAGCCAAGTCCGAAACCACCGATGACGGCAGCTACCCGCTGGCGCGCCCGCTCTATATCTACAGCGATGCCGGCATCATGGCAGAGAACGCCCAGGTCAACGCCTTCATCAACTTCTACCTGACCTATGTCAATGACGAGGTCGTGGATGTTGGCTACTTCCCGGCTTCGCAAAGCGCATTTGCCGGCGCGATTGATGCCTGGCGCGTCGCCAATGACATGGAAGCGCTGCATATGGACGACATGGACGCAGACGAAGAAGCGTCCGAATAAGTCAACTGCAATAGGCAAATTCGCAGGGATACGGTATCCTTATACGGGTACCGTATCCTCGTTAGGCTATCTCTCCGGCAAGCAGTGCAAAGCTCCACGAGCGACCCAATGCCCGAGACCGACCGATCGCGCCGCGCCGAGCACCTCGTCCAGCGTCAATCTGGACCGCTCGACCTGCGCCACAAGTTCAAATGGCACGAAGCCCTCATCCAGCTGTTGCTATTCGCTTGTGGCTTGCTGTCGATCTTCACAACCATCGGCATCATCCTGGTGCTGGGCAACGAGTCGATTTCATTCTTCACGCGCGACCAGTGGGTCAATTCCAACCGCGCCATCCTCGGCGACATGGACGAATATGCCACCAACGTGCGCATCCAGCCCGGCAAAGCCCTGGAGGCGGTCGCGGAAAGCGGAGTCATCCGCATCGGGCAAGAAGTCATGGAGATCAGCGAGTTTCATAACAACCACGCCGATATCGCGGTCTTAGGCACTGGCGGTGGCTTCGACCGCTTTTGCGCAAGCGACGCCGCGCTGGATGAAGCGGGGCTGCAACGCCCGCAGATCGTCAATGCCAGCCGCCCCATCAAATCCAGCGAAGAAGCGACCTGCGTCGATGCCGGCATCAGGCCGGTTGGATTCCGCGTCGGCAGCGATGCCCTGGCGATCACAGTCAGCGCCGACAACGACTTCATCAGCGAACTGAGTTTTGCCGAGCTGCGGCAGATCTTTGGCGAGGCAGAGCGCTGGTCGGATCTGCGCCCCGACTATCCCGACGAGCCGATCCAGTTGGTCATCCCGGACTTGGACAGCGGTACATTCGACTATTTTGTAGAAGCTGTATTTGATCATGACGCCGAGCCGATCTTGGCGCGCCAGCCCATCATGTCCGAGAATGACAACCAACTGGTGGGCAGCATCAAGCGCAATCCCTATGCGATCGGCTTTTTTGGATACGCCTATTTCCTCGCCAACGCCGACGACCTGCGCATCCTGTCGCTGGATGGCATTGCGCCCTCTGCCAGCACGGTAGAAGCTGGCAGCTATCTTCTCTCGCGCCCGCTCTTTCTTTATAGCGATGCCGAACTCATGCGCGCCAATCCGCAAGTGGCTGATTTCATCAGTTATTACCTCGCCAATGTGAACTCGGTCATCGTCGATGTCGGCTACTTCCAGGCATCGGTGGAGACGCTGGCTGCGGCGCGCAACCAGTGGATCCGCGCGACAGGCGCCAGCCAAGCCCCGGCCATCGACCCGTCCGCCGTCTCCGGCGAGCTGAACATGGCGGGCAGCTCGACTGTCTATCCGCTATCACAGCGCATCGCCGAGCAGTTCACAGACGAAGGCTATCTGCCACAGATTGAAGTGCGGCGTGGCGCTCGCGGCGAAAACACCATCTCAGCCCACAGCGCTGGCCTGGCTGTCGAATACAACGACCAGCCCACGCTCATTGAGTTCTTCACCAAGACCAGCTGGATCCCCGCTATCGGTGAATTCGGTGTCATTCCGCTGATCAACGCCACGTTGATGACCAGCACGATCGCCATGTTGGTCGCCTTGCCACTGGGCATTGGCGCGGCCATCTATCTGAGCGAGTATGCCTCGCCACGCGTGCGCAGTGCGCTCAAGCCGGTGCTGGAGATCCTGGCGGGCATCCCCACCGTGGTCTATGGCTACTTCGCGCTGACATTCATGACGCCATTGCTGCGGGCGCTCTTTGGCGTGGAGGTCGTCAATATCTACAACACCGCCTCGGCGGGCATCGTCGTGGGCATTTTGATCATCCCGCTGATTAGCTCAATGAGCGAAGATGCGCTGCATGCTGTGCCGCAAGCCCTGCGCGAGGCTTCTTATGGCTTGGGCGCGACCAAGCTGGAGACAGTCATCCAGGTGGTGATGCCAGCGGCGCTCAGTGGCATTCTGGCGGCTTTCATCGTGGCGGTTTCGCGCGCTATCGGCGAGACAATGATCGTGGCGATCGCGGCGGGCGCAGGACCCAACTTCAGCTTCAATCCCTTTGACTCGGCAGAGACCATGACCGGGCATATCGCGCGCATCAGTGGCGGCGACCTCAGCTACGACAGCATTGATTACAACAGCATCTTTGCCATCGGTTTGACGCTATTCGTCATGACCTTCGTGCTCAATGTGCTCAGCCGCGTCATCATCAGCCGTTTCCGCGAGGTTTACTAATGGCTTTCCATGACCACCGGCCAGTCGGCGAAGAGACATTTGGCGAAAAGACCAAGCACTATATGCCTGGCGAGAAAGCCTTCTTCCAGCGGCTTGAGAAGCGGCATCGGCGCGGACGGATTGGGCGGCTCTTCAACCTGTTTTCCGTGTCTGTGGCTGGCTTGGCGCTGGTTGCGCTCTTTGCGAATGTCGCCAACGAGGCTTTTGGCGCCATCGGCGTCGTCAACACGATCGAACCAGCCGCGCTGACCGGCGGGCATCCGCTGGAATCGTTGAACAATGAAGAACTGGCCGCCATCTTGCTGGAGTATGTCGGCAAACGGCTGCGCGTGCTCATCCGCGATACCATCAGCCAGGCGCCCAACGAAGTCTTCACCAAATCGACCGTGGCGGAAATCGTCGGCGATCCCGATCTTGACCCGTCAATTGCCAAGGAACTGCTGAAAAGCATCAGCCGCGAGCAGCAGGCGGCGCTGCTGGCAAATTATGCCGACAATGCCACCCTGCGGCGGCTGGTGCTGGAAGAAGTCGTCGAGCAGCAGGTCATCGCCAGCTTCCCCCTGAGCGACGCGATCTTCAACTTCGCTGCCATCAAGGCGCAGATTGAAGGGCCTATCCTGGATGACTACAAGGCTCGCCAACGGCTGGACGATGCCGAAGTGTCTGTCACCCGCTTTTACAGCTGGCTGGACAGCGAGTTTTTGACCAGTCCCATGTCGAGCACGCCGGCGCTGGCAGGCGTTCGCACGGCGCTGATCGGCTCGGCTGGCTTGATGATCGTGGTGGTGCTGGTGGCGCTGCCCATCGGCGTTGGCGCGGCCATCTACCTGGAAGAATACGCGCATCATGGCTTAATCAACCGCATCATCGAGACGAATGTGCGCAATCTGGCTGGCGTGCCATCCATCATTTATGGCATGCTGGGCTTGGCGATTTTCGTGCGCGCGCTGGCGCCCTTTTCCAGCGGCTTGATCTTCCATGTCAACTTTGATGTGCCCACAATCGAAAATGTGGTCGAGCGCATCGCCCCGGTCTTTGCTGGCGCAGTCGCGTACGAAAATGGCGCGATCCGCAGTGACAGCGCCCAACTGGACGAACGATCGGCACAGCAACTGGTGGATGTCTTCTTGCACTATGGCAGTCCCAGCTTGACCATGCAGGGCAACTCAAGTGTGACGGAGATGGCCGATTCGCTGGCGGAAGCGCTGGACATGACGGTCGATGTGGTCGCCACGCGCGCCAGCGAGCCACATGATATTGAGCTGCGCGGCCAGACCTATCGCTTTGATGCGGCGGAGGGAAAAATCTCTGACGAATCTTTCGACGCGCTTTTTGCCAGCCTTGCGCGCATCAACAGCTTCTCGCCCAATGGACGCACTTTGGTCAGCGCCGGCTTGACGTTGGTGTTGCTGGTCTTGCCCATTATTATCATCAACGCGCAAGAAGCGATCCGCGCCGTGCCCTACACCATCCGCGAGGCATCGTATGGCTTAGGCGCTACCCGCTGGCAGACGATCTGGCGACAGATACTGCCGGCTGCCACCCCCGGAATCATGACCGGGGCGATATTGTCGGTTTCGCGCGCCGTAGGAGAAACCGCGCCGCTGATCGTGGTGGGCGCAGCCACATTCCTGCTCGCCGACCCGACCAGTCCCTTCTCGCAATTCACCGCCATGCCCATCCAGATCTTCCAATGGACAGCGCGGCCGCAGGGGCAATTCGCCGATATCGCCGCGGCTGCCATCATTGTGCTGCTGGCGCTGATGTTGTCGCTGAATGCCGTGGCTATCGTCCTGCGCAACCGATATTCGATAAGGTATTAACCATGGCAGACAGAGCAAACGGCGAATTGGTGATTGAACTGCGCGATTGCAGCTTCTTTTATGGCAGTTTCCTGGCTGTTTCTCATGTGAGCCTGCCCGTTTATCAAAACAAGATCACCGCTTTCATCGGTCCTTCGGGCTGTGGCAAGAGCACGGTGCTGCGCGGCATCAACCGCATGCTCGATCTGGTGCCTGGCGCGCGCGTCGATGGCGAGATCATCTACCGCGACAAGAATCTCTACGATGCGCAGGTCGATCCCGTGGAAGTGCGGCGGCGCATCGGCATGGTCTTCCAAAAGCCCAACCCCTTCCCCAAGAGCATCTTCGATAATGTGGCTTATGGACCGCGCCTGCTGGGCGTGAAAAAGAAAGCCATCCTGGACGAAATCGTCGAACGCAGCCTGCGCGGCGCGTCATTG
The DNA here is from genome assembly GCA_002238485.1 of Chloroflexi bacterium bin20. Lineage (GTDB taxonomy): Bacteria > Chloroflexota > Anaerolineae > Aggregatilineales > Phototrophicaceae > UBA6055. Next base: position 23,785 of record MPMG01000006.1, read on the forward strand.
TGGGACGAAGTCAGCGGCAACCTCAACAAGTCGGGCTTGGCGCTTTCTGGCGGGCAGCAGCAGCGGCTGTGCATCGCGCGCACCATCGCTGTCGAGCCGGATGTCATCCTGATGGACGAGCCTTGCAGCGCGCTCGACCCGATCGCCACCCAGCGCATCGAAGAACTGATGCAGCGACTGCAGCGCGAATACACCATCGTCATCGTCACGCACAATATGCAGCAGGCACAGCGCGCCTCGGATTTCACCGCCTTTTACAATATCCGCAAGCGACTGGAAGATGGGCACGAGACACGTTGGGGAGAGCTGGTCGAATACGACAAAACGGAGAAGGTATTTGCCAGCCCCGCCCAGCAAGAAACCGCCGATTACATCGCCGGCCGCTTTGGGTAGAGCGCAGGAATCCTTTAACCTGGCGAAAAAACGGGCGACTCGGTGAGACGCTCCTGGATCGTTCAGATCGTGCCGGAGATCTGCGCTACTCAGCCGCGCCCAGCGCCGCCTGCTGCTCGGCGATCATCTCGTCGGCGCAATGCAGACTTGCTAGATAAGCGATATCCCTCTGCATGAAGTCTTCGGCCTTCCGTCCCTCGATCAGGAAATTGGTGACGGCCGGCGGAATCTCCACCCTCTGCATGTCATCCAGCGATAGGTTGCTTGCCACGGTTTGCACCAACTGAAGCAGGCTTTCGTCCGCTCCCATCGCTGCCAGGTACTCCCCGCCCAATAATTTCAGCGGGACGGTGGACAAGTCGTTCTCCACCAACATATCAGCCTCTTCCATCACCGCTTCGGCTATCTCAATCCCCAGTTCGGCGGCGGCATCCAGATTAACGCCGACAGCCATAGCGCTATGGCGGTCGATTCGCGTGGTGGCGATGTCAAGATCGCCGTTCAGCCAAGCGGTCAGCATCAGCCCGACATTGAGCCCCTGAGTATAATTTTGATAGAAGCCCGCGCCTATCATGGCGCCATAAATGGCCGCCCCATAATTCGGATAGTACATCGGTATCAAATTTTCATTGGCAATCGCCGAAATGATGGGAAATCCGGCTTCAATAGATTGACTGATAGGCAGCACAATCGCCTCTATGCCTTTGTTCACCAGACCTTGTATGGCCGGGCGCAAATCGCTGACGCTGGTGATGGCGGCGCTTTCGACGGCGATGCCCAGCGATTCGCCAATTCCGGCGATCACTTCCGCGCCATAAGCGCTGCCCGCATCGCCTGATGCGAACATGGTGCCGATTCGCTCTACTCCCGGATTCTGCTGCAGCAGCAGGCGGAAAACATCCTCGTAAGATGGCACGGACAGGGAACCGGCGACGTGATCCGGCTTGATGCAGGAGGCTTGGGCAATGCCAGCGCGATAGGGGTTGAAGACGGCGGTGAAAAATACCGGCGTCGGCTCGTCTTGATCCAAGGTGCTGTTGACAGCGATCTGCGTCACCGGCGTCGTTATGGTCATCAGGACATCCGCGCCTTTGTCCAGAGCATTCGCCACCATTACATTGGCGGTCGGCAGGTCGTTGTTGGCATCGCCGAAGATGATGTTGATATTTTCGCCTTGGGCATCTTGCCGTTCATTGAGCGCGGGGCGTTCTTCCATGTTGATAAATTCGTAAATTTGCAGGGCATCCAATATGCCCTGTTCGGCAAAGGTGGCCACTGGGCTGTTTCCGTAACGCAGGATAGCGACGGTCGGCGTTTCGCCTTGCGCTAAAGTCGCCGGCGCAAACAAAAGCGCTAATACAATGACAGTCAATGAGCATTTCTTGCACATTTCAACCTCTCCTTACCGATGCGATTGGACGATCGCGAAGGAAAAACTTCCTCAATTTTCATATTACTACGACTTTTTGGAACTGACACATTTGGCGCGCCAACTCGCGCGAATTTTCACGCAGCTCAAGCCTTCTGTTATGGAATTGTTGGCGAATCTGCAGCATAATGATGTCGGCATTAGGGAGTGAAAGGGACCGAATTGACCGACATCAAGCGCATCGGCGTATTGGCGCATCCCACCCGCCCCGATACCCACCCGGTCGCCCGGGATATTGCGGCTTTGCTGTGTCGGCGCGGCATAGAGCACTGGCTGCACACCGAATGGGACGAGAACAAGGTCATCGGCGATGTGGCAGATGCCGACCTGGTCATCGCCATAGGCGGCGATGGCGCAATGCTGCGAGCCGGGCGTGTCTGTGCCGAGCATGGCGTGCCCGTGCTGGGCGTCAACATGGGCTGGCTGGGCTTCCTCACCGAGATCCAGCAACCGCAAGAATGCGCAGAGGGACTGGATCAACTGCTGGCAGGCGAGTACTGGATCGAGCAGCGCATGATGCTGCAAGCGACCCTGCTGGAAGAGCGGCAGCGCACGCTGGGGGAGTTTCATGCGCTCAATGATGTCGTCATCAGCGGCAGCGTCTTCGGGCGCATGGTGCAATTGGCAGCTTATATTGACAATCACTGGGCAACCACCTACAACGCCGATGCCCTGATTCTGTCCACGCCGACCGGCTCGACCGCTTATGCGCTGGCGACAGGCGGTCCCATCCTGCCGCCCGAACTGCGCAATATCCTGATGTTGCCCATGGCGCCGCATTTGAGCATGGACAGACCCATCGTGCTGGCGCGCGGGGCAGTTGTCGATGTCGAGCCGACTCGCGAAAATCGCGGCAAGGTCGTGCTGACGATTGACGGCAAAGTCGTTGCCGACCTGCGCGAAGACCAGCATGTGCGCGTGACCTCTGCCAAGCCAGTCAGCCAGTTTGTGCGCCTGCGCGAGCGCAATTACTTCTACCGCTCGCTGCTGGATCGCTTGGAGCCGCGCATCAACCGACATGGGCCGCGGCGCATGACTTTCTCGGACTAGAACAGGGGGCGCGCATGGCAGAGTCGACAGCCGAAACGGCAGCCAACGAAGAAATCACAACCGGGGCGCGATACGGGATTGCGCTGCAACCGCTGCGAGCGCTATATGTGCGTCGAATGCGCCGTGCGCACGCCTATCGGTTATACCTGCCGCGAATGTGTGCGCGGGCACGAAGACAAGTTCTATGCCGGCACATTGACCGATTATGCGCTGGTCGCTGCGGTCGGCTTGGCTGGCGGCGCATTGACCGTCCTGCTGACCATGCTGGTCGGCGGCTTCCTCATCGTGGGATTGTTGCTGGCGCCGGCGCTGGGCGGGGCGCTTGCGCAACTCGCGCTGCAGCTGACAGGTCGACGGCGCGGACGGCACAGTGGACTGGTCTGCGCGGGCTGCGTGATAGCGGGCGGGCTGGTGGCTGGCTTGGCATTAACCGGTGGGTTGGGCTTGTTCACGCTGCTCTATCTGGCGCTTGCGGCCTCGGCAAGCTATACGCGCTTTCGCGTGTCGATATGACCGCCTTTTCCATCTGTGGTAAAAATAGGCAGTTGTCGGCAGCTTGGATCCCGGATTGATGCTGGAAGAATTGCGCGTCCAGAACTTCGCAGTGATTGACCGGCTCGAGCTGCGATTTGGCGTGGGCTTTCATGTCATCACCGGCGAGACCGGCGCGGGCAAGTCCATCCTCATTGATGCCGTGGAATTGCTGCTGGGCGCTCGCGCCGACCCGGCATTTGTGCGCGCGGGCAGCGAACGCAGCATCATCGAAGGCGTCATCCGCCTGGACGAGCGCGCCAAGAGCCTGCTGCAACCAGCCCTGCAACGCGAAGAGCTGCTCGACCCCGACGACCCGTATTACCTGACCATCCGCCGCGAGATCCGCCGGCGCGGACGATCATCGGCGCGCATCAACGGCGTGCCTGTTCGCAGCGACCTGCTGGCAGAAATCGGCAGCGAGCTCTTTGATATCCATGGGCAAAGCCAGCATTTGTCGCTGTTTCGCCCCCGCCGGCATATCGACCTGCTCGATCGGTACGCGGGCTTGCTGGAGGCGCGGGCCGGGCTGGCGCAGTTGGTCGCCGACCTGGCTCGGGCGCAAACGGAGATGCGCGCCTTGGCAGAAGACAGCGAGGCATTGGCGCGGCGAGCCGAACTGCTGCGGCACGAACTGGACGAAATCCAGGCAGCGAACCTCGACCCCGCCGAAGAGGACGAGCTTGTCAAAGAGCGCAACCGACTGGCGAACAGCGAACAATTGGCGCAATTGGCGGGCGAGGCGGCGCAGCAGCTGGACGATGACGACCGTGGCGCAGTCGACAAATTGATGGGCGTGGCGGGGGCGCTGATGAAGCTGGCGCAGATCGACCCACAGATGAGCGAGCAGTACGACCTGGCAGAGACCTTGGCGCAGGGGGCGCAGGAATTGGCGCTGGAGCTGGAACGGTATGCCGGCAGCGCCGAATACGATCCCCAGCGGCTCAACGAACTGGAAGAGCGGCTGGAGCTGATCAAAGCGCTCAAACGCCGCCACAGCGTCGACAGCGTGCGCGACATTTTGGATTATGCGCGGCGCGCCCAAGTCGAGCTGGAAAGCATCGACCACAGCGATGAACGGCTGCAACAGCTGGGCGTACAGGAAGATCGTCTCCTGCGGCAAATCGGCGATATCAGTTGGCGTTTGAGCCAGGCGCGGGCACAAGCTGGAGTGGAATTGAGCGCGGCTGTCGTGCGCGAGCTGACCGACCTGCGCATGGAGCGGGCGCGCTTCAATGTGCGGCTGGCGCAAGCCGAGCATCCGGCTGGCTGCATCGTGGGCGATGCGCGCTACAAGTTTGACGCCAAGGGACTGGACGATGTGGAATTCTTGCTGAGCGCCAATCCCGGCGAACCGCTGCGTCCGCTGGCGAAAGTGGCTTCGGGCGGCGAGGCGGCGCGCATCATGCTGGCGTTGAAACGGGTGCTGACCGCGGCCGACCAGACGCCCATCCTGATCTTCGACGAGGTCGACCAGGGCATCGGCGGACGGCTGGGCGCGGTGGTGGGCGAAAAGCTGTGGTCGCTCTCCGGCGAGCATCAAGTGCTCTGCGTGACGCATTTGCCGCAGTTGGCGAGTTTTGCCGATGCGCATTTTCAAGCGCAGAAAGATCTGCAAACGGCGCATGCAGCCACGCAGGTGCGGCAACTGGCCAACGATGACGAACGTGTGAGCGAGCTTGCGGATATGTTGGGCGCGGGGGGGCTGGCGGGGATGCTGTCGGCGCGGGATATGCTGGATGCGGCGCGGGGGCAAAAAGCGCAAATGCAACAACGCTAGTTCAGTTGCAACTTCATGCGCAGATACTCCATGCCGCGGCTGCCTTTCACGCGATTGCAATTGCCGCAGAGCAGCTGCAAGTTTTCGACATGGTCGGTGCCGCCTTTGGCTCGCGAGATGATGTGGTCGACTTCCAGATGCCGAATCTCGAAGTGCGTGCCGCAGCCAGCGCAGTGTCCCGCCTGCACACCATAGAGCCACTGCTTGTTTTGCGGGCTGTTGTAGGGTGGCAGCTTGCCAAGGTCGGTGCGCTTGGGGATGTCGGTGCGATGCGCGATGTCGCGGAACAAACCTTGCCGGTCGGCGATGCGCTGCACGACCAGTTCCGCCGCTTTGGGCGAAATATCAATGCCCACCCAGTCGCGCCCCAGGTCGTCCGCCGCTACACAAGTTGTCGCGCAGCCACAGAAAGGATCGAGAACCACATCGCCTTCGTTGCTGCTGGCGCGGATGATGCGGTCGAGCAGCGCCAAAGGCTTCTGTGTCGGATAACCGACGCGTTCTTTGGCTTGCGAGTTTAGATACGAGATTTCCCATACATCGCGCATAGCTTGCTGGCGGCTGTCGTCGTCGGTGTACTCTTGCTCAAGTCGACCCTCTTCAGTTACTTTGCTGCGCCTGGCTCGCTTGTGCTTGGATTTCTGGCTGTACGGTTCGCTGAGCATATTGAAACGCGCGTCGGGGAAAGCATAGAAGAGAATGTCGTCGTGCATCCGTTGAAAATGCCGCGCCGCGCCTGTCCAGCGCCGATAGCTCCAGATGATGTTGTTGCGGAAGTTTTGGCGACCAAATATCGCATCCATGAGCACTTTCAGGTAATGAACCATCGTTTGGTCGCAGTGCAAATAAACGTTTCCATTCGGTTTCAGCACGCGCTTCATTTCCAGCAATCTCGCCGCCATATAGACCAGGTAGGATTTGTCGCTGGGCGTCGTGGCTGCCAGCAACGCGCGGTATAAGGCAGGATAACGCGCTTCAATCAGGTTTATCCATTCCACATCGACATCGGTGAGCGTCCAGGTGTCGGTGAAGGCTGCGCCGGCTGCCTGGCTGCCAATTGGCGCTGCGTAGTCCGCATTGGAATTGAATGGCGGATCGAGGTAAATCAGATCGATGCTGGCGCTGTTCATGCCGCGAAGGATGTACAGGCAGTCGCCCGTCCACATGGCTTTGTTGGGGAAGTTTCGTTCTGACATGGCGTTATCCTGCGCAAGCCAGCGATTTTGCCTGCGCGAAGTGTAGCCGATTCAGGCGCGCCGCCACAAGCCTCGTGTAAGAATCCCGCCGCGCCCCTCGTCCAGTATTTGCAGGGCTAGCAATCGGGAGCGACCGCCATGCAGGAACAGCACAATGGCGACCAAATGCAGCGACTCTTCGACTTCGTGGCCAATGCGCCCGCCGACGACGCGCTGATCAAAATGGACTGCAATGACTGCTGCGAAAAGATCACGCAGTTGGCCGAGCAGGTGGCGAATGGCGCCGACCTGAACGAAATCTGGCCCGAGATGCAGAAATTCATGCGCTATTGGGGCGACTGCCGCGAAGAATTTGAAGCGCTGGTGGCGGTGATCCGGCAAGAAAAGGCGCTTGAAGGATTCGACTTCTCCGCATTGGAATAAGCCTCATTTTTAGCATTGCAGTTACAGGCACATTTCAAGACGAGGTAAAGGCATGAAGAAGGAACGGGTTGTCATCATTGGCAGCGGACCAGCCGGCTTGACTGCCGCTCTCTACACGGCACGCGCGCAGTTGACGCCGGTCGTCATCGCCGGTGAACAGTTGGGCGGGCAGGTCGCTATCACGCACGAAATCGAGAACTACCCCGGCTTCCCCGAGGGGCTCAGCGGACCCGAGCTGGTCGAACGGATGAAGCAGCACGCGGAGAACTTCGGCGCAAAGGTCGAATTTGACCTGGTAGAAAGCGTCGATTTCAGCCGCGGCTCGCCCTTTGCCGTCAAAACCTATGGCGAAGACTACCTGGCCGACTCGGTCATCGTGACGATCGGCGCAGACCCGCGCAAACTGGGCGTCCCGGGCGAGGCAGAGTTCACCGGCACGGGCGTCAGCTATTGCGGCACCTGCGATGGCTTCTTCTTCCGCGGCAAAGATATTGTCGTGGTCGGCGGCGGCGATTCTGCGCTGGAAGAGGGCATCTTTTTGACGCGCTTCGCCAAGAGCGTCAATATCATTCATCGCCGCGATGCCCTGCGCGCTGGCGTCCAGCTGCAGCAGCGCGCCTTCAACAATGACAAAATCAGCTTCACCTGGAACAGCGTGGTCGAAGAGATCCTGGGCGATGGCGGCGGCGTCAATGCAGTGCGCTTGCGCAATACGCAAACGGGCGAGCAGAGCTTGCATCCGACCGATGGCGTCTTCATCTTCATCGGGCATGACCCCAACAACGCCGTCTTTGGCGACCAGATCGCGCTGAACGAAAACGGCTACATCATCACCGACCAGCGCTATCGCACCAATGTCGATGGCGTCTTTGCCGCGGGCGAAATCCAGGACGAGATCTGGCGACAGGTGGCGACATCTGTCGGGCAGGGCACATCGGCGGCCATGGCGGCCATCCAGTGGCTCGAAGCGCGCGAAGACAGCTTGCAGCCGCTGGATGCTGTGCCGGCCTGAGTTATCAAATGCAATCTACGTTACAGATGCTTCGTGATTAGGGTTGCATTTGCTCTGTATCAGCTGGCAAATGGCGTTGTCCTGTCTCGCCTGACTTGATTGCTGGCGCTGAGGCATCGCTCGCGCGCCACACGGTCCTAACTCGGCTGATTGCAGCGCCGGCAGTGAATACGCCGATAGGAATGCTTGAAATCAAGCTAATCTCAATAATCGCGCCAGCCGAAATAGCAAACAGTATCGGCAAGACCAACAACAGTGGAATAATGTTTGATGTGACCAGGCTGGTCATATTGTAAATGAAAGTGAATAATTGTTGCCGCTTTACGATGTTGATAACTTCTATGCCACCATCGGGGATCGCTTCCTGATAACCTTTGATAATAGAATCATGCGGGACTATCCCAGCGTAGGCTTCAAACTCAACGCTATGCAACTCCTGTCTGCCAGGTTCTTCCGACATGTCGCGTCATCCTAGTTTTCAGCAGGATTAACCCCAGTTGACAATGTCAACTCCAACATGGCTGCTCGGATGTTATCGCCTGTGGCAAGCCAGCAGTTGAGAATGACTTCATTTTGCGCATGAACAAGATCAGCTATGCTGGCAGGCTTTACCTCTCCCGACATGGCTGCCATCGCGATTTCCGTTCCTCGATACCAAGCGTCGTGATTGACTAGCCAATCATGTTTACTCATTTTCATAGACGCATTGCGCATCGCACGATTCTCCTGCATTCCGTACAGCATAACTTTGCAGCACATCTGACTATATGCTCTATGGTAGCATTTACAGTTTGTACCTGTCAATTAGAATGCTGCCCGGCAAATAGCAATTGAACGCGCTACAACGCAACCCCCTCATAGGCCGCTTCGACATGGTCGCGCACCTGGTCGCAAAATGCCTGGTCAATGCGGGCGTCGTGATAGATGCCGTACCACAAGCCGGCATCGCGCACGAAGCCGCGCATATGCAGCAAGGCATGCGAGACATCGCCCCAGCTGATGCCCATGGCTTGCGGACGGATATCGACGCCAGCGCGCACAATGGCAGCCAGCATCTCCGCGGCGCGGTCATCGTGCAGCAGCGAGCCGACATAAATGCCCAGACAAACCGGTTGCCCGTGTATGAACTTCTTGCCGGTGTGGTATTCCAGCGCATAAAATAAGAAGTGGTCTGCGCCTTCGATCGGTCGCGGATTCCAGCCCAGATTATGAAAAGCCGCCCCGCCCCAGCGATTCGCCAGCATTAACGTGCGGATGCCTTTCTCGTTGACCTCGCGGATATCGTCCAGCGCGTCCATGACAGTCGCCATCACCGCCTGGGCTTCGTCGACCATGGTCTGGTCGTAGGGCCATTTCGCCTCGACATATCCCTGCGCCTGGGCATAACGCCAATCGGCATGGGCGGTGTGATAGCAAAGGATCTCGCAGATGCCGCTGCGGTTGACGACCGGCGGCGCGCTTTGGATGACATCAAAGTCGACATAGACAGCTTCGGGAACCGCCCAGCCGACATAACGCACATTGCCTTGAAAGCGCAAACCGCTTCGATGACCAAAGGCGGCGTTGACCGACATGGAAGTCGGCGCCTGGAAGAGCGGCAGCCCCAGCGCCCAGGCGAAGTGCTTGGCGACATCCAGCGCTTGCCCGCCGCCCAAACCGATGACGCTGCGGCAATGGGGCAGCTTTGCCAGTTCGCCCTGTAGTTCGTCGCCGTCTATGGTTGTGACGAGATAAGGTCCAGCCAGGTTTTCATCAAAGTTGTGTGCGAAGAGTTCCCACAGATCGTCCATGGTCACGACCAGGTAGGGCTGATGCGCGATATTGGGCAGCTCGGCGATTAAGTTGCGGCCGAATATGGTGGTGAAGCCGGGGCGGTCGTGCATAGAAGGTCCTCTCGCGTAGCTACATGAGCAACATGGGAATCCTAGCAGCAATGCGCGGCAGAGCAAAATCCGCCCGGCTGCTTAGTGGTAAAATCACGCCATAATTGCGGGCAAGAGGAGGCGGCAGATGACGATTCGCATGGCATTCACTGGCACGGGACATATCTCGCGGGTGCATGCGCAGGCGGCACAAGCGCAGGAGGGCGTGGAGCTGGTGGCGGTCGTCAATCACCGCGCAGAGTCCATGGCCGAATTCGCGGCGCAGTTCCATATCGCGCGACAGTATAAGAGCGTCGAGGCGCTGCTGGCCGCTGGCGGGGTGGATGCCCTCAGCGTCAATACGCCCAATTATCTGCACGCCCCGCAATCTATCGCCGCATTGCGGGCTGGTGTGCATGTCATGGTGGAAAAGCCCATGGCGCTGAATGCGGACGAAGCGCTCGCCATGCAGCGTGCCAGCCAAGCCTCGGGCGCAAAGCTGATGGTGGCGCACTGCTGGCGCTTTGACGAAGAAGTCAACTGGCTGCGGGCGCAGGTGGCAAGCGGGCAGTTGGGCGATATCCTGCGCACCAAGGGGCACGGCGTGCATGTCAATTGGGGCCCGGGCGGCTGGTTCACCGACGCGCGTTACGCTGGCGGTGGCGCGCTGGCCGATATGGGCATTCATGCCATTGATGTGGCGCGTTGCCTGCTGGGCGATCCACAGCCGACCAGCATTTATGCCCGCATCTCCACCGATTACACCCAGGGCGATGTTGATGACAGCGGCACCATCTGGATCAATTGGGCGAATGGCGCCAGCTCCATCATCGAGTCAGGCTGGTGGTGGCCCCATGCCGATGGGCCCGAAGCCAGCACACAGCTCTATGGCAGGCGCGGCTGGGGGCAGCTCTTCCCCACCCGGCTGGAAATCCCTGACCGCGAGGCAGAGACAGTGGCGACCATCGACGCCGGTTTTCCGACCATCCGCGAAGACCACTGCCCGCAAATCATGTATGATCGGCAGTTGGCGCATTTCATCGACTGCATCCGCGCTGACAAGACGCCTGTGCCTGGCGCAGCCGAGGGACTCGTCAATATGCGCATCGTGGATGCCGCGCTGGAAAGCAGCCGCAGCGGTGGCGTGGTCGCGCTGTAGTAGCAGTCGCGGGCATCCCGCCCATGCTTGACAGACAAGCATGCCTTATTTTACGATGATTGTAGGCAACCGCCTCTATACACCAACCAATTTTCGGAGAAACACAATGCACAAAGTCAAAGCTGCTCTCAGGATCGTCCTGCTGCTGTGTCTCCTGGCGCTATTGGCGCTGCCGCTGCAAGCGCATGATGAAATAGACGCAAGCGCTTTCGTTAGCGTGCGTGTGTACGAAGGCATTGACCCCGCCGACCAGGCAGAGATTGTCCAACATACCGTCGAGGGATTCGTGCCCATCATCAGCCAGGCTGACGGCTTCATCGCCTACTTTGTGCTGCCGGCTGAGGATATGCTGGCGGCTGTCAACATCTTTGAATCGGCGGAGCAAGCCGATGCTTCCAACGCCACCGCCGCCGACTTTGTCGCTGAGAACATCGCGCCGCTGCTGCCCAATGCGCCCACCATCACCGCCGGCTCGTTGGATGTTTGGTACATCGCCGCGCTGGACGACATGATGATGGACGATGATGACATGGCGCACGATGATGATGATGATGACGGAGCGCATGACGATGACGAGCATGGCGATGACCACGACATGGATGACATGCACGAAAGTCCCGACGCTCTATATGGCGCGCTGCGCGTCTACAGCAACTATGACCGTTCCAACCATGAGGAGATGGTTGCGCTGGTGGCGGACGAATTCGTGTCGATTCAGCAGGAGATGGCGGGTTTCTTCGGCTACATGCTGATGACCGATGGCGCGAACATGCTGGCTGCCATGAGCCTCTATGACAGCGAAGAGAATGCGCTGGCTGCCAACGATGCCGCCGCCGACTTCGTGGTTGAATACCTGGCAGAGTTGCTGCCCGAGGACCCTGTGCACATCAATGGCCAGCTGGGCATCGCTGCGCTGGCAGACATAGACATGGGCGCGAACCTTGTCGGCATGATGGACGCCGACATGGACGAAGAGGCTAGCGAATAGGCTGCTTCATTCGTCAGTCAAGAATATGTTGGGGCGTCTCGCTGGGGCGCCCTTTCGTTTGCATCACAGCCAACACATGCAGCCGATTGCGCTTTACTCGTCGTTTGCGCGCGCGCGAGCCTGAAAGCCGCGCAGGATGCTATCGTTGGGCAGGTAGCCGCCGCCTACACGCTTTAGCAGATTCAGTTCTTGCAGCGCATTCAGATCACGGGAAACGGTGCGCATCGACTTGCCGGCATAGGCTCGCGCCAGCGCCGGCGATAGCGTAGAAATATCCTGTTTTGTGGCTGGCCTTTCCATTAGCCTGTCGCTCAGGTTGAGCAGAAGTCGTTTCTGGCGTTGCCGCGCAGTGGTCAGGTTAGCGGAGAATTCACGCACGAATGTGGCATCGATTTCATCTCGCCAGATTGACCGGGCTTGCATCGCATGGATCGCAGTCAACTGCTCGTCCAAGCCATCACGAAAACCTTCAAGCGCATAGCGGATAAAGTCGGCCAGATTACCCTTTTTCGGGTACGATTCGCCGTCCCATTCTCCATGTGAAGCCTGCAAGTGGTCGATATATCGATCGCGCGTTAGGTTGTAGTGGTTGCTCAGCAGATGCGCCGCGATATCAGGCACGCCGGATTGCAGCAGCAGCATAAACTCTATCAAGCGCGCCATGCGTCCGTTGCCGTCGCCGTAGGGGTGAATCCAGATGAAAGAGACTTGCGCGATGATAGCTTTGAGAATTGGCATCGTCAGCTCTTCGCCTGCGTCAGCCTGCGCGGGATGATTGAGCCAATCGCAAAATTGTTGCAGCAGCCCGTCTAGTTCTGGAACTGGCGGTGCAAGATAGCGACCAGCCGTTACGCTGTGGTTGCGGATTTCGCCCGTCTTGACGCCATCAGCAGTCTCGCCTGCAAGTTCGTCCAGCACGATGCGATGATATTCGTGCAAGAGCGCCTGCGAAAACCGTCGTTCGCTGCCGGCCAGAATGCCGTTTGCCACTTCGTTGAAGGCACGAACCATATTGTCTATCTGCTGCTGCTGATAGGCTCGTGATGGCGCGGCTTGCAGATCCCCGGCAATGATCCGGCCTACTTCCTCTTCGGAAAAAGTGTTGCCTTCGATGGCTGTTGTGCCATGGACACCTTTGTTGAGATAAATCTTGCGCAACTGATTGCTGTCATCTCGCGGTATAGACATTCGTTTGATGAGCGTGATTCGCGCCTGGACTTCACCCAGCAGCAGCCAGATCTTAGGAGAAAATCCGTCAAGGCGAGGCGGGAACTTGATGAAATCGTGTCTGCCCATATTGACCTCCAAAGTGTCCGATAGATTGTCTGACATTATGTCATACCCATTGACAGCTATAAAGTGGCGACCCGATTATCGCGCAAAGACAATGACGGAATGACTTGTGTTGCCAGGTACGATTCTCGCAAACCGCCGCGTCTAACGAACATTGCAAAGCGCAGGCCGCTCCACATGACTCGACTGCTCGCCTTGCGCAATCATGTCGGCACGATCCGCTTGATGGCGCTGCAATTCCTGAGCCTGGCTGGCATCGGCGTGGCTTGGCCTTATGTCAATGTCTACCTGACCGATATCGGCTTTTCGGGCACGGTCATCGGCACGCTGGGCAGTGGCGGCGCCGTTTTGTCGCTGGTGCTGACGCCGCTTCTCAACCAGATCGCCGATCGTCGCAATTCGCATCGCCGCCTCTTCATGCTCTATCTGGGCGGTTTTGCCATCGCCAATGTCATCTTCGCCACTTCCAATATCCCGGCGCTGATCGTGGCGGCAGTGCTGCTCTTCCGCATCACCACCAGCCCCAGCCTGACTCTGGGCATGCAGCTGACCATCACGCAGTTGATCCGCAGCGGCAAAGCCATCCTGGGGCAGATCCGCTCCTTTGCATCGCTGGGCTTTGCGGCGGCGAGTCTGCTGGCCGGACAGCTCTTCGCGCTGGGTGGCTATCCGCTGCTGTTTTGGGTGGGCGCAGCCTTCGCATTGGCGAGCATCCAGCTGGCGACTGTCTTCCCCGCCAAGCCCCTGCAGAAGCACAGCGCCGACGATGCCAAACGACAGCCTCGCAATCGCGGCTTTTTTGTGCTGGCTGCCAGCCAGTTCTTCATCTCCATGGGCACCTACAATGCCTACGCCTTCATGTTCATCCATTTCAACCAAAATCTGGGGGTGGCATCGGCGGATATCGGCTTGTGGGCGGCGATTTTGGGCGGGGTAGAAGTGCCTTTCACCTATCTGATGGACGCGATTCTGCCGCGATTCCGCATCCGCAGCGCCTATATCGTTAGCGTGCTGGGCATCGCCGTCTTCACATTGGCGCTGGGATTCGCGCCCAACCTGCCTGCCCTTGCGCTGCTGCTGGTCTTCCGCGGCTTGACCTGGCCTGGCTTCTATCTGTCGTCATTTACCCTGGTCAACGCCATCAGCCATCCGGGCAATGTGGCGACCAATCAGGCGCTGCTGCAAGTAACCATGCCGTCGATCGCGCTGGTGCTGACGGGCTCGCTCTTTGGCTGGATCTTCGACAACCTGGGCGCGGGCGCATTTTTCGCCATCTGCGCGCTGATGTGCCTGATCGGCGTGGGCATCGTCATCGCCGGTTTTCGCTTGTTCGAGCCGAAAAACTGAACAGCAGAGGCAAAACTCCCTTGCAGGCAATCCATAGACTCTCGCGGCAGGCGTGTTATACTCGTGTCTGTTGTTTGCAAGGGGCGTGATTGAGCTTGTATAAAATCACACGAGAGCGCAGAAGCCAACTATGGCTACGCATCCGCCGCAATTGGCAGCTCTATGTCTTGCTGGCTTTGCCGCTGCTGTGGCTGCTGGTCTTTCGTTATGCGCCCATGTATGGCGCGCAGATCGCCTTCCGCCAGTATATGCCGGCTATTGGCATCGAGGGCAGCCCTTGGGTCGGCTTGGCCAATTTTGAGCGCTTTTTCAATTCGCCCAAGTTCGCGCCGGTCATCATCAATACGGTCGTCCTCAGCTTCTATTCCTTGATCGTCTTCCCCATCCCGATCATCCTGGCGCTGAGCTTGAACCAGGTTCGGTCGCGCCTGTTTCGCAGCAGCGTCCAGATGATCACCTATGCGCCGCACTTCATATCGACAGTGGTGATTGTCGGTATGCTTTATCAATTTTTACATCCGCGCGTCGGCTTTACCGCGACTCTGGCGAATATGCTCGGACAGTCCCCGCCGAACTGGATGGGCAACCCCGGCGCCTTCCGCCATATCTTCGTCTGGTCGAATGTCTGGCAGGACATGGGATTCAACGCGATCATTTACCTGGCCGTGCTGACGACCATCGACCCCGCCTTGCATGAAGCGGCTGTCGTCGATGGCGCCAACCGCTTGCAGCGCATCCGCTATATCGACCTGCCTGGCTTGCTGCCGGTGGCAATGGTTTTGCTCGTCTTGTCTACAGGACGGGTGCTGGAAATCGCCTTTGAAAAAGTCTATTTGATGCAAAGCCCGCTCAATCTCGGCGTGTCGGAAGTCATCAATACCTATGTGTACAAGGTAGGGCTTTTGTCGCCAATACTCGATTTTTCTTATTCGACGGCCATCGGTCTGCTGAAAGGGATTGTGGGGCTGCTGCTCTTGATCGCGGTCAATCATGCCGCCCGACGTTTGACCGAAAACAGCGTCTGGTAAAGGACCGGCAGATGGCCTCGATGACGAGTTACGAAAGCAATATCAACCAGGTCAACGAATCGGCTTTTGACCGCTTCTTCATGATGGGCAACACCGCCTTTTTGCTGGTCATTACCGTCATCGTTCTGCTGCCATTGGTATTTGTGGTCGCCGCGTCTTTCAGTTCGGCAGAAGCGGTGATAGCGGGCAGAGTCATTTTGTGGCCAGTCGATTTTAGCCTGCTTGGATACGAAACGATCTTTGAGCACAGCAAAGTCTGGAATGGCTTTGCCAATTCGCTCTTTTATACATTCTTTGGCACCATCTTTAATGTGACGATGACCATTATCGCTGCCTATCCGCTCTCGCGGCAGGATTTGGTCGGGCGGCGCGTCATCATCATCGCTTTCATTTTTACTATGCTCTTCAGCGGCGGCTTGATCCCCACCTATTTGGTCGTGCGCGATCTGGGCATGCTCAATACGCGTTGGGCGATGATCTTGCCGACCGGCATTGGTCCATTTAACCTGCTGATCGCCATCACATTCTTCCGCACGACGATACCGCCCGAGTTACACGAAGCGGCGCGCATTGACGGCGCCAGCGACTTCCGAATTTTCCGAAGCATCATCCTGCCACTGGCGCGCCCGATCATCGCCGTGCTGGCGCTGTTCTACGCCGTGAACACCCACTGGAACACATATTTTCAGGCGCTGATATACCTGAAAGACCAAGAGCTGTTTCCGTTGCAGCTTGTTCTGCGCGAGATATTGATTCAAAACTCGATAGACGCTTCGATGCTGATTGATATAGAAGACCTGAAGGCCCGCGAAGGGCTGCGCGAGCTGCTGAGGTATTCACTGATTGTCGTAGCCAGCGTCCCTGTCATGTTACTCTATCCCTTCGTGCAAAAGCATTTCGTAAAAGGCATGACACTTGGCTCGGTAAAATAGCTGTTACGAGACATCGGGAGGAGATCGGTTATCGACAATTTCCGTTCACATTTCGTCATCTACCCTGCATAAGAAAGGATTTGACATGAGCAAGAGAACACTGGTTGTGGCGCTGCTTGTACTTGTGTTGGCGCTGCCCTTGACCGCTTCGGGGCAAGAGATGGTATCGGCGCCCGGCGAATTCCCCATCGTCGAAGAGCCCATTACCCTCAATGTCTTAATGCTTGGTCACGCCATCGTGGAAGACTTCAACACCAACACCTTCACCGAATGGTATAGCGAGCGCACCGGCATCAATCTCAATTTCGATATCGCGCCACCGAATGAATGGCAGGAAGTGCTCAACCTGACTATCGCCAGTGGCGACCTGCCGGATATCATCGTTGGCTTCAATGTCGACCCGTCAACATTGGCGCTGTTTGGTCCGCAGGGCTTGTTTCTGCCCCTCAGCGGCTTGATTGAGGAGCACGGGCACTACATCAACGAAGTCTTTGCTGGCTCGCCCCAGGTCCGCCCGCTGATCACCTCGCCCAATGGCGAGATCTACGGCCTGCCGCAGGTGAACGAATGCTATCACTGTTTCTATTCGCAGCGCGCCTGGATCAATTCCGATTGGCTGGCGAATGTCGGCATGGACGTTCCGCAAACGACCGAGGAATTTGTCGATGTGCTGACAGCCTTCAAAGAGCAGGATGCCAACGGCAATGGCGACCCCAACGATGAGATTCCGCTGGCGGCCGCGACCACCGGCTGGAATCCAACGATCGATGGCTTCTTGCTGAACCCCTTCGTCTTCAGCGAGTTCACGGGCCAGAACCCGGGGCCGAACCGCTACTTCGAGATGAATGACGGCGTGATCACGGAGAATGTCACCAGCGAAGGCTACCGCGAGGGCTTGCGTTATTTGAATCGCTTGTATGCAGCCGGTCTCTTTGGCGAAGAGAGCTTCACGCAGCCTATGGATCAGATCAAGCAGCAGGTCGAGGGCGGTGATGCGCCGACCATCGGCGTTGTCATGTCGGGCGCGCATCCCAATTTCGCCAACATCGGCGGCGACCGCTGGCAGAAATATGTCGCTGTCCCCGCCCTGGAGGGACCAACCGGCTTGCGCCAGACGCCTTTCAACCCTTGGGGTGTCGGCAGCGGGCAGTGCACGATCAACAGCCAGACAGAACACCCGGTGGCGGCTTTCAAGTGGTGTGATGGCTTGTACGAGCGCGAGACAACCCTGCGCTCGGTCTTTGGCATCCCGCAGTGGGAAGCGGCTGAAGGCGAAGAAGGCCAATGGCGCTGGGCAGAAGAAGGCGAACCCGCGCTGGGCGGCGATGATTTCGAAGCCATCTGGCGTCGCCTCTCCACCTTCGGTTCGCTGCAAAATGTGCACTGGGCGCAGCGTGGACCCAGCTATCGTCCCAACCACCTGCGTTTGGGCGAGGTGCGCCGCGAAGATGCCGGCGGCCTGGAAGTCGTGTTGCTTGAGGAGACCCGAGTCGCCTACGAGCCCTATGCGCGCGCGTTCGAAGACTTGATCCCGCCGCTGGCTTTCACCACGGCGCAAGCGGCTGAAGTCACCGAGCTGCGCCTGAGCATCAATGACTTTGTGGCGCAGATGACGGCGGAATTCGTCCTTGGTCGGCAAGATCTGGACGCCGGCTGGGATACCTTTGTCGCCACGGTGGAAAGCCTGGGCATCAACCGCGTTGCCGAGATTTATCAGGCAGCCTACGACGCGCAGTACGGCGGGTAGAGCAACTACCCCCACCCTAAGTCCCTCCCCGGCGGGTTTGTGTCTACGCGAGCCCAAGATGAGGGAGGGACTTCTACTCTTGTAAGCGCTTCCCCTTCCCTCATCCTGGGGGGAGGGGCCGGGGATGGGGGAATGACCCAGGCAAACATCCTTTTCATCGTGTCCGACCAGCACAACGCCAAAGTGCTGGGTCATGCCGGGCATCCCGATGCGCGCACGCCGCAGCTCGACCGAATGGCGCGCGAAGGCGTCTGCTGCAGCTCTGCCATCACCCAAAACCCCATCTGCACGCCCAGCCGCGTCTCTTTCCTCAGCGGGCAATATCCGCACAATCACGGCTATTACAGCTTGAGCGGGCGCAACCCCGGCGGGCTGTCCAATATCTTCGGGCACTTCCGCGAGGCCGGTTATTTCACGGCGGCGATGGGCAAGATCCACTGCCCGGAATACTGGGTGGAAGACGACTGCGATATCTTCCACGAGAGCAACTCCTACCAGGCGGGCAGCGTTGTCGGTCGCTCGGCTGCCTATACGAGCTTCCTGCGCGAGCGTGGCGTGGAGGCGCTGGAAGACCACATCCTGCTGCCAGAATTTGGCGAACGGGGACGCCAGTCGGTCGAAGGACGCCCCAGCCCGCTGGCATTTGACGAATCGCAAGAAGGCTGGCTGGCCAATACGGCAATCGACGCCATGCAGACCGCCGCCCGCCGCGGACAGCCTTTCTTGCTGCATGTCAGCTTCCCGCGGCCGCATCAATGCACCACGCCCTGCCAGGAATTTTGGGATCTCTACGCTGGCGATGCGCTGAGCCTGCCGCCTAATGCCGATTATGACCTGGCAGCCGCCGGCAAAGCGCCGCATTTCATCGCCTCGGCAGCTCGCTGGCGAGAATCCGACTGGGCGCTCTTTGAGCCGCGCACTTTCGAAGCCGCTCGTCGCCGCAAGCTGCAGGGCTACCTGGGCGCGGTCAGCCAGGTGGACGCCGCTGTGGGAAAATTGCTGGGCTACCTGCGGTCGGCAGGCATGGCAGAAGACACCATCGTCGTCTATACATCCGATCACGGCGATTATGCGACCGAGCACGGCATCATGGAAAAAGCGCCGGGCATTTGCAGCGATGCCATCACGCGCGTGCCGCTGATCTTCTGGTCACCCAAGCGCATCCCGTCCGGCGGACGCATCGACAGTGTGGTCGAGTTGGTCGATATCGCCAATACATTGTGCGCGCTGACGGGCATCGAGCAGCTGGAAACCAGCGATGGACGCGACATCTCGGGGCTGCTGCAGGGGGCGGCGGATGGTGCAGAGCGGCTGGGCATGACCGAATTCGCCTGGAGCAAGAGCCTGCGCAAGGGGCAATTTCGCCTGGTGCATTACCCGCGCGCCATGTTCCCCGAGCAACATCCCGATGGCTTTGGCGAGCTATATGACCTGGAGAGCGATCCCTGGGAGATGCGCAACCTGTATTTTGAAGCCGACTATCAAGACAAAGTGCGCGAACTGCGGGCGGATCTGCTGGAATGGCTGATCACCAGCGCGCGCCCGGGCACGGTCAGCGGCGTCAACAGCGCGCGATTTGGTTCGCCGGGGCTGAATCGGCAGCGGCTGCAGCGCTATCAGACAGTCGTCAATCGCGATGGCAAGATCAACCCGCGCCGTTTGCACGATGTGAAGAACAAGAATTATTTGTGATCTGATGGTGACTAAATCACAGCGCAGAGAGGGAGGCCTCTGTGAACTCGGCGCGCGCTTTGGGTACAATGTCGCAGGCATGTGAAAACAGAGGCAGAATATGAAGACAATACGCGACTTTTTGCAGCAGCGCGGCTATCCACCTGGCGAGCTTTACGAGTTGCCCAGTTCCCACAAACGTTTCCCCGATGGCGCAGAGTATCGCATCGAGATCCCCAGCGTCGAGGGGCCGCGCGCCCTGGCGACTGTGTTGGAGGCGGCGCAGCAACAGGGCATCACCATCCACCGTGTCTCGCAGGGCAGCGGCATCTGGATGCTGACCGACGCCGAAATCCGCGAGATGTGCCGACTGGGCGCGGCGGCCGGCATTGAAGTCAGCTTGTTTGTCGGCCCGCGAGCAGCCTGGGGCGCCAGCGCGCAAGTGCGAGCCAGCGCCGGCAAGAATCTGGGCGCGCGCCTGCGGGGCATGGACGAAGTCGTCTATGCCACCGAAGACATCCTGCGCGGCTGCGAACTGGGGCTGCGCTCTGTGCTGGTGGCGGACGAAGGCCAGCTGTGGCTGGTCGACCAGATGAAAAAAGCCGGCGAGCTGCCTGCCGATCTGGTGGTCAAAATCTCTGTGCAGATGGGCGCGGCCAACCCCATCGCCATCAAATTGCTGGAGCAGCTGGGCGCGGGCACTTACAATGTGCCGACCGATCTGACTGCTCCGCAGATCGCCGCTGTGCGCGCAGCCGTCGACCTGCCGCTGGATGTCTATGTCGAAGCGCCAGACGACTTCGGCGGCTTCGTACGCCATTATGAAACGCCGCAGCTGATCCGCGTTGGCGCGCCCATGTATGTCAAGCTGGGGCTGCGCAACGCCCCCAATATCTATCCCAGCGGCGCGCACCTGGACGAAACAGCCGTCAAACTGGCGAAAGAGCGTGTGCGGCGGGCGGCTCTGGTCATGGGCATCATAAGGCGACATGCGCCAGACGCGGTGATGAGTCAGGTCGGCGCGGCGGATCTGGGCCTGCCGGTAGGTTAAAAGGATTTGAACCACAGAGGACACAGAGGGGGAACAATGAGAATCAGCCATGTCAGCACCAAGGTGATGGGCACGCCCTGGCGCAACCTGCTCTTTGTCAAGGTAGAAACGGACGAAGGCCTGGTTGGCTGGGCAGAGGCGCGTCCGGTCGGTGGAGTGGGCCCCGTCATCGGCTATTTGAAGGAAAGCGTGCCCGACTTCGCGCTGGGGCAAGACCCATTCAATACCGAAGCGCTTGTTTATCGCATGCTGCGCGAGACCTATGGGCGCGCCGGCGAGATCGCCATGACTGGCATCGCCCTGCTGGAGATCGCCTGTTGGGACATCATCGGCAAAGCGCTGGGGCAGCCGCTCTATCGTCTGCTGGGCGGGGCAATGCGCGACAAGATCAAAGCCTATGCCAACGGCTGGTATCGCGTCGAACGCAAGCCCGATGCCTGGCATGCCGCCGCCAAAGAGGTTATCGCCAAAGGCTATCGCGCGCTCAAGTTCGACCCCTTCGGTAGCGGCTTCTATGAATTCACCCGCCAGGAGAAGCTCTTGAGCATCGCCTTGGTCGAAGCGGTGCATGACGCCGTGGGACCCGATGTGGAGCTGTTGATCGAGATGCACGGGCGCTTCAATCCTGTTACCGCCGCCGAGATCATCCGCGATTTGGCTGAATTTCGTCCGGCCTGGGTGGAAGAGCCGGTGCCACCCGAAAATCTGCGCGCGCTGCGAGATCTGCGCGAAGTGGCGCTGCCGCTGGGCATCCCTATTGCCACTGGCGAGCGCATCCACACGCCTTATGAATACCGCGAACTTTTTGAGTTGGGCGCGGCCGATATCATCCAGACCGATATCACGCACTTCGGCGGCATCGGCAATATGAAAAAGCTGGCGGGCACAGCCGAGATGTATTATGTGCTGGTCGCACCGCACAATGTCGGCGGTCCCTGCTCGACCATGGCATCGCTGGCGGTGGCGGCGACCACCCCCAACTTCAAAATCCAGGAATACTTCAACGACTTCGCCGACCCGCCTGTCAAAGCAGTGGGGATCGGCATGCCCGAGGTGGTCGATGGCTGTTTTCCGCTGCCGACCAAGCCAGGGCTGGGCGTAGATATAGACGAAGACCTGATCGACGAATTCCCCCAGCGCCAAACCGATTTCAACCTGTTCAGCGATGACTGGCACCGCCGCGACTTGAAATAAATCGCAGTCGCGCAGGCTCGCCGCCGAAAAAACGACCCTCGACAAGCACGGGCTTTTCTGTATACTGCGGTGCTTGCAGCAAGCGTACCTACCTAAGGAAGCCCGCCATGCCCGGCAAACGCAAAATCACTGGCGTAAAGCCGCTCTTCGGTCAATCGCGCAGCAAAGCCTTCAACACCGTCAAGCGCAAGTTCAAGCCCAATTTGCAGAACAAGCGCATCTATGTGCCCGAGCTTGACCGTTGGGTGCGCGTCAAGATCACGGCGAAAGAGCTGAAAACCATCGACAAGATCGGCTTCATGGAATTCCTCAAGCGCCGTGGCGTACCGCTCAAGCAGCTGATCTAGCTCCGGCGCGCGCCTGATGTCAGCGCAACGGCGCAGCACATGAACGAGCATCACCGCGCCATCCTGGAATGCATCGAGCGTACAGAGCCTGCGCGGGGCCACACCAGCCAACGCCCCGAGCACCTAGGCACCGCCCGTCGCTGGTACGGGCTTGCCAATGCCCAGCGCCGCAAAATCATTTTGGATTTCGTCGCCGAAAACCGCCGCATGCCCTATGCCGGCTGGCGCGACCTGGTCGACTCGCTGTATCACGGCAATTCCTATGAAGAACGTTGCGCCCCGCAGACGCTCTTGTTGCGCTATCCCCAACACCGCCGCGCCCTGCCATTGACCCAACTGGACGAGTGGCTGGGCTGCCTGGAGGGCTGGGCAGAAGTCGACAGCACCTGCCAGACGGTCTTCAACGCGGACGATCTGCTGGCAGCCTGGGACGACTGGTCGGCGCTGCTGCGGTGCTTGGCGAGTGACGCGAATGTCAACAAACAACGCGCGGCACTGGTCTTGCTGACCGCGCCAATCAGCCAGGCGGACGATGCGCGCCTGCTGGACCTGGCGCTGGAGTTGATCCAGCAGCTGCGAAGCCACAAAGACAAGCGCATAACCAAAGCTATTTCCTGGCTGCTGCGCAAGGGCATCAAGCTGCATCGCGCTGCAATCGCGGAGTTCGTCGAATCCAATGCAAAGAGCCTGCCCGCCATCGCTGTCCGCGAGACAGTCCGCAAACTGGCGACTGGGAAGAAATAGGTAGTCCTCATGCACATCACCGACTGTCACATCACGCCAATCGCCGTGCCCGACCCGCCACTGCTCAACGCGGCTGGGCTGCACGCGCCCTATGCCCTGCGCCTCATCATCGAACTGGTCAGCGATGACGGCATCAGTGGTTGGGGCGAGATCCCCGGCAGCGAATCCACCCGCGCCGCCTTGGCACAGGCTGCAGAACGCATCATCGGCATGGACCCGTGGCAGCTGAATGCCATATTCGCGCGCATCGACGAGCTTGCGCAGCCAGACGACCGTGGCGGGACGCCTTGGGATAATCGCGCTTGGGTGCATGTGCGCAGCGCCATCGAAGTCGCCTGTTATGACCTGGTGGGCAAAGCGGTTGGGCGCCCGGTGGTCGATCTGCTGGACGGGGCAGCGCGCGATCGCGTGCCATTCGCGGCTTATCTCTTCTACAAGCACGTTGGCGCTGGCGGCGAATTCGGCTTTGAGCGCGACCCGACTGCCAGCGGCTGGAAGGCGGCACGGGCAGAAGCGGCGCTGGATCCCGCGGGTATCGTGGCGCAGGCCCAAGCCATGTGCAGCCACTATGGCTTTCGATCGATTAAGCTCAAAGGCGGCGTTCTTCCGCCAGACGATGAAGTCGCGGCGATAGTGGCTCTGCGCGAGGCATTTGGTCCGGATGTGCCGCTGCGGCTGGACCCCAATGCCATCTGGCGCGTTGATACAGCCATCGCAGCCGGCAAAAAACTGCAAGGCCTGCTGGAGTATTTCGAAGACCCGGTGCGCGGACAAGCGAATATGGCGGCAGTTGCGCGCGCGCTGGATATCCCGTTGGCCACCAACATGTGCACGACCAGCTTCGCCGATCTGCCCGGCAGCGTCCGGCAGGGGTCGGAAGCCATCATCTTGTCCGACCATCATTTTTGGGGCGGCTTCCGCGCATCGCTGGATCTGGCGCGCATTTGTCGCGTATTCGGACGCGGCTTGTCCATGCACTCCAACAGCCACCTGGGCATATCGCTGGCGGCGATGGTGCAGCTGGCAGCCGCCACCCCCAACGATTTGTACGACTGCGACACGCACTACCCCTGGCAAGACGGACAGGACTTGCTGGTCAAACCACTGCAGTTTGAGGATGGCTCGGTCGAGCTGCAGCGTGAACCAGGCTTGGGCATTGAAGTCGACCGTGAGCGACTGGCGCAGCTGCATCAGCATTACCTGACATGCGGTTTGACCGAGCGCAATGACGAGATCGAGATGCAAAAGGTCGAGCCAGGCTGGACATTCCAGGCGACGCGCTGGTAGTCAGTTTTGTGCTTACAATCCTTGTGGTCGATTTGCCACTGAGAGGTCGTCGATGATCGCAACAAGCGCGCTGCTGGACGGGCTGAACTCGGTGATCGGCATTCCGCTGATTCCCTACGCTGGCGGGCGGATCGACTATGCCGGGCACGCCAAAAACATCGATTACCTGATGCGCAGCAACAGCCTCAGTGGCGGTCGTCCGCGCGTCATCGCCATCGCTGGCGCCAGTCTTGTGCATCACATCAGTTATGCCGACCAGGTCAAGCTGCTGGATATCGCCGGGCAAGGCATGGCTGGCGAAGGCCTATTGATGGCGGCGATCGCGCCCAATCCGCTGCCCGAAGCGGCGACACTGCTTGGGCAGCTGGCAGCCTTGCAGAGACCGCCCGATATCTGCCTGATCATGCCGCTGACTGGCACGTATGCGCCGGCTGGCTTGTACGAAACGTTGCTGCGCTTCACTGCCACCCAAGCCGCCGAGCATGGCATGCGCTTTTTGTATTATTTTCGGCGTCCGCGCGATCGTGACGCGGTCATCCGCCTGGTGCAAGATTCGCCGCATGTCATCGGCGTCAAAATCGGCACGCAGGAAAGCGATGTGCTGCCCTTTGTGCAGGCGCTGGGGACCGACAAGATCGTCATCTGGGGCATCGGCGACCGTTCGACTGCCGCAGCCGAGCTTGGCGCGCAAGGGCATACGTCGGGCATCAATATCGTGGTCGCGCAGGCATCGGACGCTATCAACAACGCCCAACGCCGTGGCGATTACGAAGCCGCGCTGCAGATCGAAGCAGACATCTCGCCGCTGGAAGACATCCGCTTCATGCACGAGCGCGCCTGGAATTACTCGGCTGTGATGGAAGCGATCAACTGCGCCGGCTTCGATGATGTGGCGGGCGGGACAGGCGGACCCTTCAATCCGCCCGTGCCAGCCCACATCGCCGCCGAAATCGCCCGCATCATGGCGCGGCTCGAGGGCTATCATTAGGGAGCAGCATTGGAAAGCATCACCACAGAGATCACTGAGTTGCAGGGGCGAGACGGTGCCACGCCCAAATTCAGTGGTTGTTTGCAGGACTAACTTGGACTTGCTGAGGCACAGAGGGCGCAAACATGAAAATCACGGATGTGCAAGCCAGCGTTATCGGGCGGCAAGAGCCAGACAGCGGTGGCAGCGTCTGGACTTTCGTGCGCCTCTATACAGACGAAGGCATCACGGGCACGGGCGAATGCAACAGCGGCGGGCCGGGCTTTTCTGGCTTTGCCACCAAGCATGCCATCCTGGCGCTGCGCGAGTTGCTAATCGGCGAAGACCCTTTCAACATCAACCGCATCTATGAAAAGCTGCGGCGGGCCGGGCGTTATGGCGGGGCGGGCAACGCGCCCTTGATCTTTGCGCTGACGGGCATCGACAACGCCCTGCACGATATCGTTGGCAAGGCGCTGGGCGTGCCGGTGCATCAACTGCTGGGCGGCAAGTTCCGCGATGACATCCGCCTGTACGCCGATTGTCACTTCGGCGAAGACGAGAGCCCGGCTTCCTTCGGCGACAAAGCGTTGCGGGCTGTGGACGAAGGCTTTGGCGCGGTCAAATTTGATGTCGACTACACCGGGCATGGCAAGCTGGATGCCTGGAACTGGACGCTGGGCGCGCAAGAAATGACGCATGTGATCGGGGTGATTGAGGCTGTGCGCGAGGCGATCGGCTTTGAAATCGACCTGGCTATCGACTGCCATGGCCACTTCGACCTGCCCTCGGCCATCACCCTGGCGCGGGCTGTAGAACCGCTGCGGCTGCTGTGGCTGGAAGAACCTGTGCCCGCCGAAAATGTCGATGCCCTGGCGCAAGTCCGCGCATCCACCAGCACGGTCATCTGTACCGGCGAGAATCAATATACGCGCTTTGACTTTCTTGAGCTGTTTGCGCGGCAGGCAGTCGATGTCATCATGCCCGACCTGGCAAAAGCCGGTGGCATTGCCGAAGGCAAAGTCATCGCCGACCTGGCAGACGCGCACTATATCCCGATCGCGCCGCACAATGTGTCATCTCCGCTGGGCATGATGGCAGCTTGTCATGTCATGGCCGCTGTGCCCAACTTCCTCTTCCTGGAGTTCCACGCGCGCAACATCCCTTGGTGGAGCGACCTTTGCGATGGCGAAAAGCCTTTCGTGCGCGATGGCGTGATGACCGTGTCGCAGGCGCCCGGCATCGGCGTCGAGCTGAATGACAAGGTCGCCCAGTCGCTGCTGTGGAATGGCGATAGCTACTTCGACTAGTGGGCAGCGAGCCTATCTTTTGACAGGATATTCCGATGCGCTACAATGGTGGCAGGTAGGAAAACGCAAGGGATATTCGCGATATGGACTGGGGTCAGATTCTCGCAAATATTGTGCCCGTAATCACGATTGTTGGCGCATTCTTGCTCTGGCTGAAAAACGACATCAAGCAGTTGCGCGACGACATGAATGCGCAAAGTAGTCGGCTGGAAGAAAAGATGACTGCCGACAACCAGCAGCTGCGCGAAGAGATGATCGCGGGCTTTGCCGCGCAAGAGCAACGTTTGCGGCGCGTTGAAATGGAGCAGGCGCGCGTGGCCGGCCTGCTGGAAGGCTTGGCATTGTCAGGCAGACTACCCCAAAGCGAAAGTGAATCAAGCTGAACTGGGGGCGAAATCACCGCTTCGCCCCTGCAACCTGCTCCTGGCATGAAAATGGCTATTCAGACGAGTCAACCCGATAGCTGCACTGGTTCGCCCGTTTCACAAGCGCGCACGACCCCAAACACCAACTCCATCGTGCGGATGTTGTCTTGAGCGGATGTGGCCGTGCTGGCGCCGCTTTCTACTGCGCCGACGAATTCGTCCAACAAATAATCTTGCCCTTCGCGCGCCATATCCAGCTGTGGCAGGATCTCGGGCTGGCTGTGCCGATTGCGCAGCGCGCCGCCGCCATCGCCCACATCCAGCAGCCGTTGCACGCGCACTACATCGTCCTCGACGCGCAGCACACCTCGCTCGCAGTCGAAGCGCCAGTTGGCATTCCAGCTCGTCTCACAGGCTTGGGAACACCAACTGCCGACATAGCTGACCTGCACACCGCTGGCGAAGTCAAGCTGCGCCGCCGCACTGGCATCGCCGCTGTACCAGCTCCAGGGCGGATTCCAGCTGCGGGCGCTGATGCTGCGGGCATCGCTGTCCAGGAAGAAGCGCAGCAAGTCGAAGTGGTGGATGGCCATGTCGACGATCAGCGGCTGGGGCATCTCTTCACGAAAGCCGCCAAAGTGCGGTCCTTTGTAGAATTCGACATGGACTGCTCCCACCGCGCCCAGCGCGCCGCTATTGAGCACGCGCTTGATCGTCTGAGTCGGCGGACGATAGCGATAATTCTGCGCGACGCTGTGTAATAAGCCCGTTCGTTCTGCCGCATCTACGATTGCGCGCGCATCGTCCAGTGTGCCTGCCAGCGGCTTTTCCGACAGCACCGGCAGATCGGCTTCCAGCGCCATAACAGAGATCTCGCGGTGGAATTGCGGCGGCGTAACATTGATGACGGCATCCGCATCGGCCTGTGTCAGCGCCTCGGGCAACGTGCGAAAAATCAACGAGCGGTCTAAGCCATAGGCGGCGGCTTGCTGGTCGGCAATATCGGCATTGACCTCGACAAAAGCGGCGAAATCGACCTGGGGCGAGCGCTGCACCGCGCCCAGCCAGGCATTGCCCATGCCACCGATGCCCACTTGAATCACTTTCATCGCACGCGCCGTCCGTTGAAGCGCTGGAATATCAGCGAGAGGATGATGATCAAGCCATAGAAGAATTGTGTGAAGAAGCCGGTCAAGCCAGCCGCGATGACGCCCGTTTCGATAAATGCCACGATGGATGTGCCGATCATGCCGCCAAAGACAGTGCCGATGCCACCCCAGGTGGGAGTCCCGCCCACGAAGAGGCCGGCCAGCACCGGCAGCAGCAAGCCATCGCCGGTGGTGGGCCACCAGACAAAGTTGATCATCACCGAAAAGACGCCGGCCAGAGCCGCGCCGATGCCAGTGAAAATGAAGACCTGCGTCCGCGTGCGGTCGACATCAATGCCCATCTCGGCAGCGCTCTCGGGATTGTCGCCAACGCAATGCACGCGCACGCCAAAGGTATGCCGATTGTAAAGAAACACGCCCAGCGCCGTAAAGGCCAGCGCCCACAACATCTGGTTGGGAACACCCAGATTGCCGACAACGGTAAAGGTGTCATCGGTCAGCAACGTGTGTATGGGACTATTGCGTATCTCGGGGATGGCCATGGAAAAACCTTCGACCAAAATGTTGATCAAGCCGCGCAGGAAGAAGTTCATGCCCAGGGTCGCCACCAACGCCGACAAGCCGATGCGCACCACCAGCAGCGCATTCAGCCAGCCCAGCAGCGCCCCCACCAGCAGCGCAGCCGCAATCCCCACCAGGGGGTCGCCACCCACATCGACGATTTTGACGAATGCGAAGGAAGCCAGCCCCACCACCGAAGGAAAGGACAGATCGATCTCTCCCGCCGTCACCACAAACACCAGCGGCACCACCACAAAGATCGACACCGGCAACACGATCATCACCGAACGATAGGTCTTGAATTGCGTGAAGACATCCGAGTTGGCGGCCGTGAAGCCAATGAGCATGACGATGAGGAACAGCGTCGAGGTGATGGCGCGACGGTTGCTGCGCGCCCACTTGACCAGCGGCGAAACTTCCTCGCGCGCTTTGGGCTTTGTCGTGAGGCTGGCAGTCATGCAAGGCTCTCCTGCGGCAGGCTCTTCAATAACTCAAGCGTTTTTTTCGCAAGTCCAGGATTGTCATCTCTTTTCGTCAACCTGCTGGCAGATTGTCAGGATTCGTCGACATGCGCCAACTGGGCGATTTCTTGCATGTGCTTGATGAGCACCTCGGCCGAGGCGATATGGGCTTTGGACTCTTTCATCACGACCTGGCCTCGGTCGAGCACGACAAAGCGGTCGGCAATGTCATAGACATGATAGATATTGTGCCCGATGAAGATGATCGAGCGTCCGCGCGCGCGCACATTGTCCACAAAGCCGAAGACTTTTGCCGTCTCTACCAGCGAAAGCGCCGTGGTCGGCTCGTCCAGCACGATCAGGTCGGCGTCAAAATAGAGAGCGCGAGCAATGGCGACGCCCTGACGTTCTCCGCCAGACAAGGTGGCTACGGGCGAATCGGGGTCGAATACTTTGGAAGTAAAGCCGATATCGCGCATCAAGCGGTTGGCTTCGGCGTACTGCTGCTTAACTTTGATGACGCCGAAGCGATTCTTGATCTCTCGCCCCATGAAGATATTGCGTGTGATGGTCTGCTGCGGAGCCAGAGCGCGGTCTTGGTAGACAGTTTCGATGCCAGACGCGCGCGATTTGGCGGCATTCCAGCCACGCACAGCTTGTCCGCGCACCAGGATCTGTCCGCTGTCGGGCTGGTGCACGCCGGACAAAATCTTGATGAGCGTAGATTTGCCCGCGCCATTATCGCCGATCAGCCCGACTACCTCGCCGGGTCGCACGCCAAAGCTGATGCCATCTACCGCGTTGACATTGCCAAAAGACTTGGTTACAGCGCGCAACTCAATGATGGTGTCGTTCTTCATCGTTGCCCCCAGCCCCCCAGCCCCTTCCCCCAAAATGAGGGAAGGGGAGCATTTCCTGGGATTGTGGCTGTGTTTTGCCCGCTGATGAACGCCTAGCGATAGCCGGCGATCGCCAAATCCGCCACCTGCGCGTAGTTGCTGCTGTCGATGAAGCCAGCGCCCGTGTCGACATTGAGCGGCGCCAGGCCGAACTTGGCTGTCTGGCAGATGCTCAAAATCGGCATATAACCTTGCAGGAAGGGCTGCTGATCCGATGTCAGGTGGATCCAGTCATCGGCGAAACCCTGCATGATGAACTCGTTGGTGTCGAAGCCGATCGCCTTGACCTGGCCGGCTTCCAAGCCAGCCGCCTCGAAGTAGGTCTGCGTGTTGCCCAGGGTTTGCCCGCCCGAGAAAGCCACCAGCTTGACATCCGGGTTGTTGCTGATCGCAGCCACCATGGACGGGATGCCCAGGTTGGGGTCGGCTGCCCAGGTCGGCGGCGAGTCCACATGGACGACAGTTAAGCCAGCCTCTTCCAGGCGCTCCCAAACAGCCAGCTCGCGCTGCGCTCGTTCGCGCTGGGCGACATTGGCAAGCACGATAGCGGTGTCGCCTTCTGACAGATCAAACTGGCGCAGGGCTTCTTCGGCGAGTGCGCGCCCTTGCGAATGCAGCTGAGCGCCGACATAACCGCCACCATAGGTCGCGCGTACCTGGTCGACATCGACATTCTGGTACATCATGATGATGCCGGCCTCGGCCGCTTCGGCAGCAAGCGGCAAAATGGCGTCGTTGCCGGGGTGGCCCATCATGGCGATGCCATCCGGCGCCTGCGCCACAGCTTCACGCAGCTGCTGCGTCATCAGCTCGCTGTCCCAGCCCGAGAAGACATATTCCACATTCGCCCCAAGATCACGAGCGGCTGCCAGCGCGCCACGATACACGATGCCAGCGAAGGCATCGCCCTCTGTGCCACCAGCGAAGAAGCGAATCGTCACGCCATCGCACCAATGCGCCTGGTCCAGGTCATCCTGTGCCAAGGCCGGCAGAGCCAGCGCCCCAAGCAAAAGGCAAACCAACACCAGCCTGCAAAGTGTTGCTTGATTACGGATCATCATCTTGCCCTCCAATTGTTCCACTCTGTTGCCATTGCGCCAGGTTCTTTTGCCTCCAGCGCCACCGCACATTGTAGCGCAAGCGGTGCATGACGCAAATTGCTATACACGCGCTGCGCGACTACAATCACGCGATGACTCCTGCCTGGCGGGAGTACGCTTCCAGTCCGTTGTAAGGAGAAACCCATGTTCAAACGCACGTTCTTTCTATGTCTGGCGCTGAGCCTGCTGCTCGGCGCATCGACCCTTGTCATGGCGCAGGACAATATCCTGCTCTATGGCGGCAACCAAGATATCGACAATATCGACCCAGCCACCGGCGAGAATTATTCGATCAACGCCGCCTTGCGCAGTTTGTACGATGCGCTCTATATCTATCGCGGCAGCGAGACGCAGCCCCATCTGGTGGAAAGCCACGAAGTCAGTGACGACGCCACTGTGTGGACCTTCAAGCTGCATGAGAATGCTGTTTTCCACGATGGCAGCTCGGTCAATGCCGAGGCTGTGGTCTACAGCTTCAATCGAATCCTGGCGATCTCTGGCCCGCCGAGTTGGCGCTGGG
The DNA here is from genome assembly GCA_002238485.1 of Chloroflexi bacterium bin20. Lineage (GTDB taxonomy): Bacteria > Chloroflexota > Anaerolineae > Aggregatilineales > Phototrophicaceae > UBA6055. Next base: position 55,541 of record MPMG01000006.1, read on the forward strand.
CGACCATTGCCGATGAAAACACGGCGCAAGCTATTGATGAATTCACTGTGCAATTCACGTTGACACAGCCCTACGCGCCCTTCATCGGCACACTGCCACAGCTCTTCGTTGTCAACCCCGCCATCGTCGAAGCCAATCTGGGCGACGACATGGGGCAGACCTACCTGAAGCAGAACGCGGCGGGTTCCGGCCCCTTCACGCAAGGGCGCTGGGAAATCGGCAATATCTATGAGTTCATCGCCGTGCCTGACTACTGGGCTGGCTGGACCGGTGACGACCACCTGGACGGCTTCTTCTGGGTCATCCAGCGCGATCCTGCTACCCAACTGAATTCGCTGTTGGCGGGTGAAACGCATATTGCCGATACCGTGGCGGGTAGCGACAAAGAGAAAGTGGTCGAATCGCCCGACCACATTTGGGAAGAGCATGGCGGCTTCTTCACCAATACGCTCAAGATGAACAACCAAGGCGAATACACCAGCGACATCAACTTGCGCAAAGCCGTGGCCCACGCCATGAATTACGAGGCGATGGTCGAGGCGCAAGATGTGCCTATCACGATTCTGCCGGGTCCCACGCCGGCCAACTTCGTCGGCTATGTCGAGGGCTTGGCCTACCCCGCCTATGACCTGGATATGGCGCGCGAATACCTGGCGCAGACGCCCTGGCCCGATGGCGGCATCACGCTCGATTATGTCTATGTGACCGAGTTCCCGCGCGAAGAGATCCCTGGTCTCATCTTGCTGGAAGGCTTGGCGCAGTTGAATATTGAACTGAACATGATCCCCATGCTCTGGCCCGACATGGTCGCCAGTTGCGCCACGACCGAGACCGGCCCAGATATCATCAACATCTACACGTTGCCGCCCTTCCTCGATCCAGACGCGCACTTGTACAACCAGTATCACTCTGCGCAATGGGGCAGCTTCAACTCGTGCAGCTTCTATAGCAACGAGCGCGTGGATGAACTGCTGGATCAAGCGCGCACGATAGGCGATGCCGCAACGCGCCAAGCCATGTACGCCGAAGCGCAGGAACTCATCGCCGCCGAGCAGCCTTCAGTGTGGATGTATACCGAAGATAGCAGCATGTCGCTGAACACTTGCGTCAAGGGCTTCCGCTATTCGCCGATGTACCCGCTCACCGTGCTCTTCCAGGATATGTGGATGGATGGCTGCTAGCCATTCGTAGTCTGTCTCCCCTCAGACTGCTGGGGGGAGGCTTATAATTGGCGGCGCCCGCGATGCCGCGCTTATCCACTCGCATATATAACGCAGGGGAGCATGACAGAGCCTATCATTTTAGACCTGGATGACTTGAGCACAGATATTCCTGCATTGACCGGCGCTTTGGCATTGCAGATGCAAGAAGCAGTTGTTATGTGCATGAATTCACAAGAAAAATCGTCGGGGGTCTCGTGCGATTTAAGGAACCTTGATGAAGCGCTGGGTAATTTGCGGATACTATGGAAAATGTCTTATTCGGAACGCATCCGCCGGGCGTTTGGGGATTCGCGCAACGCAGCCGAACGGGCAGGTGAAGCTATTGCTATCCTGACAGTATTGGCATTTACAGACTACACTGTGATCGAACGCGCTCGCATTGGTAGCGGATTCGACTTCTGGCTAAGTCGCACTGATGATAACGAAGAATACCTCTTTCAGCATGAAATGGGGTTGGAATCCAAAGGTCTGTCGCACGCAAAGTACCCCAGTCAGATAGTAACGGCGGTTAGAGACGGTCTAGCGCAGATTAGAAAATCGAAATATGCGAAGTTGCCAGCGCTGGTCGTGGCAACCGAATTCAGCCGACCAGTTATCTATATGGTGCAATATGAACCATAATGCCCGTGAAGTTAAGAAGCTGCACAGAATTGCCATGGAATTTGCAGACGAGGCTGACTTGGCAAAGCTCTTTGGCGAGCGCGAGAAATTCCTGCGCCTAACTAGGAAGGCATTTGAAAAAGAGAAAGCCGCTGCCGATTTGATGGCGGACATCCATGTTGAACCGTCGCGCGGAGTCCTGCATCGCAGCGCGGCGACGCTCGCCTGGCGCTGTGGCCTCTATAACGACGCCGAGAAGCTGATTTATCGCGCGCTGGCCGGCAACCCGCGCAGTGATATTGAATGGGAGCTCAAAGACCTTTTGGGTACGGTAAACCTCGCCAAATCGGGCATCCATTTGAGCGAGGGGCAATTGCAATTGTCTCTGCATGGCAATGCGATAGGCCACGGCAAAGCAGCTGTCGAGGAGTTGTCTTCCCGCACGCCCAGCATAGTTGCGATGCTGCGAATCTCGGCGAAATCCGCATTGCGCAAAGCTCACGATGCAGTTGCCGAAAAGCTAGACGAGATAGGAGATATTCCTGTCTTTATGGAAGGGCTGGTGGCCGGCAGCTGCACTGTCAACCTGCGTTTGGGCGAGGCGACTCAAGACGCATTGCCCGGTTTTGGGCGCTTTGACGAAGCGCTTGAGCCGTTCCTGAAGAATTTGGACTTGCTGGAGCGAGATCATACCGACTTGCTGCAAGATGACCTTGATGATCCAGAGGACTACAGAGATTTCGTTAAAGCCGCGACGAAGCTGGCGCCGGACGGTGAAAAGATTTCGTCAGTGAAGTTCCAAGCGGTAGTTGACGATTTGCCGAAGATAGTGACTCTTAGCAGGTCCCAGCATCAACTGAGAACATTGCCCTTGCCAGACATCGCCGAATCGAGCGGTAGTCTGGAGTCGACTGACACGGACATAAGCAAGACTGGCGCTCTACAAATTGCCAGTGCGCGGGAAACGACCGTGGTATTGGAAACGGACGACGAAGGCGACTGGATAATAGAAGGCACTAAAGACCTAATTGTCAAGATTGTTCATTCATACTTCGACAAGCGCGTTACAGTAATGGGCAAGCGTATGAAAAGGGAAAGACTTGTCAAGCGCATACAGGTGCATCGCAGGGAGGACATTCGGCTTGCAGAGCAAACAGACAGGCGCGAGCAAAGCAATGCTGCCATTGCGCTGCCACTCAAAGCCTAAGCCCACCCCATGAACATCCGCTTCTACATCCTGCGGCGCGTCGCCCTCATCATCCCCACCCTCGTCGGCTTGAGCCTATTGACCTTTGCTATCGCGCGCATCGTGCCGGGCGACCCCGTGGGCTTGGCGGCAGGACCTCGCGCGACCGAAGAAATCAAAGAAGCCCTGCGCGTGGAATTCGGCCTCGACCAGCCGCTGCCCATCCAATATATCGATTACATCAGCGGGCTCTTCCAGGGCGACTGGGGGCAATCGCTCTATACCCGGCGCGAAGTGCTGGGCGACCTGCGCGCCTTTTGGCCCGCCACACTGGAGCTGACCACTGCCGCTGTCATCATTGCCACGCTGCTGGGCGTGCCGGCCGGCGTTATTTCTGCCATGTATCGCAACCGCCTGCCCGATCATGTGGCGCGCGTGCTATCGCTCTTCTTCGTCAGCTTCCCGTCCTTTTGGCTGGCGATGATCTTCCAGACCTGGTTCGGGCGCGACCTGGGCTTGTTCCCTATCGGCAAACGCTTGCCCGTGCTGATTGCGCCGCCACCCGCCACGACTGGCTTGTTCCTGGTCGACAGCTTGGTCCAGCTGGACTTCGAGACCTTCGCTGTTTCGCTGCGACACTTGTTCATTCCAGCGCTGGTGCTGTCGTTTGGCGCCTTCGCGAGCATCACCCGCATCACCCGCGCCAGCATGGTCGAGGCGCTGGAAAAAGATTTCGTGCGCATGGAGCGCGCCATCGGCATCCCCTATCGCATCATCATTTTCAAATATGTGCTGCGCAACGCCCTCATCGCCACCATCACCGTCATCTCGCTCAACTTCGGCTGGCTGATGGCGGGCGCGATATTGATCGAAACCATTTTTGATTGGCCCGGCCTGGGTCTCTACGCCGTCCACGCCTCGCTCAGCCTGGACTTCCAGCCCATCATGGGCATCGCCATTCTTTACGGCATCGTCTTCAGCGTCGTTAACATCTTGACCGATATTGTCTACGGCATCCTGGACCCGAGGATTCGCTATGGCTGAGCCGAAAGGCTGGGGACGCGGCGGAAACAGCGCCCGCTGGGACAACCTGGCGCGCGGACTCTACCGCTTCCGTTCCAACCGCTTGTCCATGCTGGGGCTGCTGATGCTGCTGTTCATCTTGTTTGTGGCGGTCTTCGCGCCGCTGATTGCGCCCTTCCCACAAGATGCCAGCGGCGCAACCAATGTGCTGGAACGCCTGCAAGCTCCCAGCGAAACGCACCTCTTCGGCACCGACAAGATCGGCCGAGACATCTTCAGCCGCGTTGTGATGGGCACGGGCTTGGCGCTGCAAGTCGGCACAGTCATCATCCTGCTGGCGACGACCATCGGGGTGACCATCGGCGCGATCTCTGGCTATGCGGGCGGCTGGCTGGACGACCTGCTCATGCGCATCACCGATATCTTCCTCACCGTGCCGGCGCTGGTGCTGGCCATTGCCATATCGGCGGCGCTGGGCAAAGGCATCATCAACGCCATGATCGGCATCTCGTTGGTGTGGTGGCCTGGTTTCGCTCGTCTGACGCGCAGTCTGGTGCTTTCGCTGCGAGAAGAGCCTTTCGTAGAAGCCGCGTATGGCATCGGCGCTGGGCACGCGCGCATCATCTTTCGCCATATTTTGCCCAACGCCGTTTCGCCCATCATCATCAAAATGACCACCGATTTTGGCTTCGCCGTGCTGACAGCCGCCGCGCTGGGTTTCATCGGTCTTGGGGCGCAGCCACCGACGCCAGAGTGGGGCGCCATGATCAACGACGGACGGCGCTACTTCCCCGATGAATGGTGGATCGCCACCTTCCCGGGCCTGGCTATCTGGCTGATGGTCTTCAGCTGGAATCTCATCGGCGATGGTTTGCGCGATGTGCTCGATCCACGCTCGCGGCGGTGACGGAATATGACCGATTTGTTGAACATCGAAAACCTGCACCTGGAATTCGATACCTACGACGGGCTGGTCAAGGTGCTGGCGGGCGTCGACCTGCGCATGCGGCGCGGCGATGTGCTGGGCTTGGTGGGAGAAACCGGCTGTGGCAAGTCGATGACGGCGCTGTCTGTGCCACGGCTCATCCCCATGCCACCGGGACGCATCACAGCCGGGCGCGTGCAATTCAATGGCGAAGACATCCTCAACAAGTCCGAAAGCGACATGGAGGCTTTCCGCGCGCGTCATCTGGGCATGATCTTCCAGGATCCCGTGACCAATCTCAATCCGCTCTTCACCATCCGCGAGCAGCTGGTGGATGCCGTCTTGTACCAGCAGGCGCAAGGCAAAAAGGTGCCGGGGCGCTGGCGTGGCTTTGCCCCATCGGCGCGGCAACTTCGTCAAGACGCGCATGAACGCGCAGTCGAGTTGATGCGTCTCACTGGCATCCCCGATGGCGACCGGCGCATTTACGATTATCCACACCAATTCAGCGGCGGCATGCGTCAGCGCGTGCTGATCGCCATGGCGCTGGCTGGCGACCCCGACCTGTTGATCGCCGATGAGCCGACCACTGCCCTGGATGTGACCATCCAGGCGCAGATCTTGCGTTTGATTCGCTCGCTGGTTTCACAACTGGGTTTGACTGTGCTGCTGATCACGCACAATCTCGGCGTCGTGGCGCGCAGCTGCGAACGGGTGGCGGTGATGTACGCTGGCAGGGTGGTCGAAGAAGCGCCGGTGCGCGAGCTCTTCCGCAACCCCAAACATCCCTATACGCGCGGCTTGATCGCTGCTGTGCCGCAAAAAGAAGTCACCCGTGGCGGCTTGGAGGGCATCCCCGGCATGATCCCCAACTTGATCGACCCGCCAAGCGGCTGCCGCTTTCATCCGCGCTGCCAGCATGTCATGTCCGTCTGCCGACAAACTGTGCCAGCGCCTGTGACTGTGGGCGAGCAGCACAGCACATCCTGCTACCTCTACGAGGCGCCAAAATGAGCGCCTTGCTGGAAGTCGACAACCTGAAGAAATACTTCCCCGTGCGCGGCGGCGTGCTCAATCGGCGGCTGAGCGACTTCCGCGCGGTAGACGATGTCAGCTTTGCGCTGCAGCATGGCAAAACGCTGGGGCTGGTGGGCGAAAGCGGCAGCGGCAAGACCACAATCGGCAAATGCATCTTGCGCCTGCTGGAGCCAACAGCTGGCAGCATTACTTATGCTGGCGCAGACATCACGCATATCAAAGCGCGCGACCTGCGGCGGTTGCGCAGCGAAATCCAGATGATCTACCAGGCGCCGGCCGCATCGCTCAATGGACGGATGACCGTCGGGCAGATCATCGGCGAGCCACTTTGGATACACGAGCGCCTGAAAGGCAATGCAGCCCGCGACCGCGTCCTGGAATTGATGCACGTGGTCGGCTTAAAGGAAGAGCATTATTACCGCTATCCGCACGAGTTCAGCGGCGGGCAACAGCAGCGCATCGGCATCGCGCGCGCCCTGGCTGTGCAGCCGCGCCTGCTGGTGCTGGACGAGCCAACCTCGGCGCTGGATGTCTCGGTGCAGGCGCAGATCCTCAACCTGCTGCAAGACCTGCAAGACCGCTTTGACCTGACCTATCTCTTCATTTCGCATGATCTGGGCGTGGTGCGCTATATGTGCGACGAAGTGGCGTTGCTCTACCTGGGCAAAATCGTCGAAGTCGCGGCCACCGATGTCATCTTTGAGCAGCCCAAACACCCGTATACGCAGGCGCTGATCTCCGCCATCCCCGAGCCAGACCCGGATATGCAGCGCGATGAGATCATCCTGACCGGCGACCTCACGTTGGCAACCGGGCAGGGCTGCCCTTTCGCGCCGCGCTGTCATGCCCAATTGCTCGACCAGTGCGAGACCCTGCCCCCGCCCCTGCTGGCAATCGAGCCGCGCCACCAGGTCGCTTGCCACTTGCACGGGGAGTCCGCCTAGTGCTGCGCCAGGTCACGCTGGAAGACATCCGCCCCATCGGCATCGGCGCGGGCATATTGGGCACGGGCGGCGGCGGCAACCCCTATCTGGGCGGCTTGCATCTGGCGGCGGTCATCCGCCAGCACGGTCCCCAGCCGCTGGTCGATCCCTTTGACTTGGCTGACGAGGCGCTGGTCTGCGTGGCTGGCAACATCGGCGCGCCCACCGTGAGCATCGAGAAGCTGCCCGAAGGCACAGAGATGCTGCGGGCGCTGCGTTTGCTGGAAGCGCATATCGGGCGGACATTCGATTGCCTAGCCATCGCCGAGATCGGTGGCGCAAATTCCATGCAGCCGCTGATCTGTGGTTTGCTGGCGGGCATCCCCACGGTCGACAGCGACAGCATGGGCAGGGCATTCCCCGAGATTCAGATGTCGTCTTTCCTCTTCGACAGCGCCGCGACAGCCGCTCCACTGGCCATGGTCGATGCCGCCGACAACGCCGCTGTGCTGCCAGCCGCCGTCAGCGACCTTTGGGCAGAGAAGATGGCGCGCAATATCGCCGTCAGCATGGGCGCGCGCGCAGGCCTGGTCGGCACCATCATGACCGGCGCCCAGCTCAAAGCCTCGGGCGTGCATTACAGCATGAGCCTGGCGCATCATCTGGGCAGCCAGGTCATCGAAGCGCAGCGACAAAAGAGCGATGTGCCCCAGGTGGTCGCCGATGTGCTGGACGGGCAGGTGCTCTTCCGCGGCAAGATCGGCGATGTGCATCGGCGCACTACAGCAGGCTTCGCGAGGGGCGCGGTGCGCATCGACGGTTTTACCCCCCTCGGTCCCCCCGAAGAATCAGGGGGAAGATTAGAAATCGAGTTTCAAAATGAATTGTTGATCGCGCGGGTCAATGGCGCAATGGCGGTTACCACGCCCGATTTGATCTGCATCGTGACGGAAGAAGAAGGCGAACCCGTGACCACCGAGCTGCTGCGTTATGGCACGCGTGTGGCGGTGATTGCTGTGCCTGCGCCGCCACAACTGAAGAGCGAGCAGGCGCTGCGAGTCGTGGGTCCCGACGCCTTTGGCTACGATGTAGCCTTCCGTCCGCTGCCGGGCGGGGTGATTGGGATTTCACCACAGAGGCACAGAAGTAAAGCAAAGTAAATCATGCGATAATTCACCACAGAGGCACAGAGGGCACAGAGGAAAACTTTGAAAGATGGGCAACTTGTAAGTATTCCTTTCTAGTTCGCTAAAAGGGGCAACTATTAGGGATTTTATAATAGTTCGACGATGGGCGGCAGGCGCAACGATTGCATAATCTGCAATAGTTCAAAGGGGCAGCGATTTTCATGATACTCGCAAAGCGCGGAACATATAGAAAATCTCTGTGCGCTCTGCGCCTCTGTGGTGAATTAATATGACCCACAAACCCAACTTCGCCAGCGGCACGGTCTGGACGGGCGACAACCTGCCCGTCATGCGTGGCATCAACAGCGCCTGCATCGACCTCATCTACCTCGACCCGCCCTTCAATTCCAACGAAGACTACGCAGCGCCCATCGGCTCGCAGGCGGCCGGCGCAGCTTTCAAAGACACCTGGACGCTCTCCGATATCGATGTCTATGAACATGGCGAACTGGCTGAGCGAAGCCCCGCCGCCTACGCCGTGATTGACGCCGCGCGGCAAACCCACGGCAAGAGCATGATGAGCTACCTGATCATGATGGCGGTGCGCCTGATCGAAATGCAGCGCATCTTGAAAGACACAGGCAGTATCTACCTGCACTGCGACGACACAGCGAGTCATTATCTCAAGCTGCTGATGGATGCGATTTTTGGGGTGAACAATGTTCGCGCCCAAGTTATTTGGAAACGCTACGGCTCGCACAATGACTCCAAGAAATTCGGACGAGTTTACGATGTGTTGCTTTACTTCGCGAAAGATGGAAAGGGAACTTGGAACGATGTTCGCACCCCTCTAGATCCGGACTATGTCCGAAAAACTTATCGCAATGAAGATAAGCGAGGAAAATATCGGACAGCCCCATTGCACACAGGTGGTTTAACTGGCGGTGGATATACGTATGAATTCCGTGGATTCCTGAGAACCTGGCGTTATTCTGAAGAGCGGATGAAAGAACTGGAAGAAGATAATCGTATTCGTCAAGGCCGAGGCGGGGAAGGCATTCCAGAACGCAAAGTATATTTGCATGAATCTAAAGGGGTTCCAGCCAATAACTTGTGGACGGACATTAAAGCGCTGGCAGGGAGAAATAGGGAGCGCACCGATTATCCAACTCAAAAACCGCTTGCCCTGCTCGACCGCATCATCCAAGCCAGCAGCAACGAAGGCGACCTCGTCTTCGACCCCTTCTGCGGCTGCGCGACGACGCTGGTGGCGGCTGACCGACTGGGCAGAAAATGGGCGGGCATCGACCTGTCGCCACTGGCTGTGAAACTCGTCGACCAACGCATCCGCGACGACCGGGGGGCGCTTTGGGGCGGCGCAATCGTGCTGGACAGTCCGCCGCTGCGCACGGATATGGGCAAGCTGCCCAATTATCGCACGCACCGGCACCGGCTCTATGGCGAGCAGGAAGGCGTCTGCGTCGGCTGCGAAACGCATTTCCCCTTCAAGGTCATGGAAGTCGACCATATCTTGCCGCGCAGCAAAGGCGGCAGCGACCACTTCGAGAACTTGCAGTTGCTCTGCACGCACTGCAACAAGAGCAAAGGCAGCAAAACTATGGCAGAATGGCGCGCCATGCAATCGGCATCCGCCTGATGAAGGCATACGCAAAGGAGAACGCACAATGAGAATCGGAATCGATGTCGGCGGGACCAATACCGACGCCGTCTTGATGGATGGCGCGCGCGTCGTCAGCAGCGCCAAAACACCGACCACCGCCAATGTATCGGAAGGCATCGCCAAAGCCATGCGCAAGGTCATCGCCGACTCGGGCATCGACAGCGCTGCCATCGACGGTGTCATGATCGGCACCACCCATTTCACCAACGCGGTCGTCGAGCGCAAGCGGCTGACGCCCACCGCCTGCATCCGACTGGGTTTGCCGGCCACCGTCTGCCTGCCGCCCATGGTCGACTGGCCCCAGGACCTGCGCGATCTGGTTGGAGGCGAGTCGCACCTGGCGCATGGCGGGCACGAATTCGACGGGCGCGAAATCTCTGCTTACCAGCCCGACGAAGTGCGCGATATCGCCGTCAGGATCCGCGACGCCGGTTTGGATGCCATCGCCATTTCTTCCGTGTTTTCGCCGGTCAACGCCAGTTTCGAAGAACAGACCGCCGAGATCGTGCGTGAAGCCATCCCCGACGCCAATATCACCCTGTCCAGCGAGATCGGGCGCATCGGGCTGCTGGAACGCGAGAACGCCGCCATCATGAACAGCTGCCTGCGCGGCTTGGCGGCGCGGACTGTGGACGGCTTCAAAGCGGCGCTGGACGAGCTGCAGATCCGCGCGCCTTTCTATATCAGCCAAAATGACGGCACACTGATGAATGCCGACTTCGCCAAAGAGTACCCGGTGCTGACCTTCGCCAGCGGACCGACCAACAGCATGCGCGGCGCGGCTTTCCTCAGCGGCTTGCGCGATGCCATCGTGGTCGATGTGGGCGGAACGACAACCGACATCGGCGTCTTGCAGCATGGATTCCCGCGGCCCGCGGCGCTGGCTGTCGATATCGGCGGCGTGCGCACCAACTTTCGCATGCCCGATACTTATTCCATCGGCTTGGGCGGCGGCAGCTTGATCCAGAGCGAGCCACTCAAGGTCGGACCACAGAGCGTCGGCTATGAGCTGACCAGCAAGGCGCTTGTATTCGGCGGCGATGTGCTGACGGCGACTGATATGATCGTAGCGGGCGGCTCGGAAGTTATCGGCGATGTGGGCGCGGTGAGCGGGCTGGATGCCGACCTGGTCGCGGCGACCCAGGCGCGCATCATGGAGATGATCGCCATCGCGGTTGACCGCATGAAGACCAGCGCGACGCCCGTGCCGGTCATCGTGGTCGGCGGCGGCAGCATCCTGGTCACGGGCGAGATTGAAGGCGCCAGCGAGATCATCAAGCCCGAGCACTTCCCGGTCGCCAATGCCATCGGCGCGGCCATCGCCCAGGTCGGCGGCGAATGCGACCGCATCTTTTCGCTGGCAGAAATGAACCGCGATGACGCGCTCAACCAAGCCAAAGCCGAAGCCAGCGAACGCGCTGTCAATGCCGGCGCAGCGCCCGAGAGCATCGAAATCGTCGATGTCGAAGAGGTGCCCCTGGCTTACCTGCCCGGCAATGCCACGCGCATCATGGTCAAAGCCATCGGCGATCTGGCTGGTGCGCCGCCGTCGGTCTCCTCAATGAATGGGGGCAACTAATGCGCATCATCGACGAAGCGGTATTGGAAGATCTGGCACTGGGCGCGGCAGTCCTCGGCACGGGCGGCGGCGGCGACCCCTACATCGGCAAGCTGATGGCGCGGCAAGCCATCCGTGATTATGGTCCCGTAGAGCTATACACCCTGGACGAGCTGGATGATGACGACCTGGTCGTGCCAACCGCCATGATGGGCGCGCCGACTGTGATGGTCGAGAAAATGCCCAACGGCGACGATATCGTCAACGCTTTCCTGTCGGTGGGCAAATACATCGGGGCGCCGGTCAAAGCCACCATGAGCATCGAAGCCGGCGGACTGAATTCGGTTGTGCCCATTTACCTGGCGGCGCGACTGGGCGTGCCCATGGTCGATTGTGATGGCATGGGGCGGGCTTTCCCCGAGTTGCAGATGGTCACGCATACCATTCACGGCATCTCGTCCACACCCTTCGCCATGTCGGACGAACGCGGCAACACTGTGCTGATGGAAACGATCAGCAACTTGTGGACGGAGACATTCGCCCGCAGCGTCACGGTGAATATGGGCGCTATGGCCATGATTGCCTTGTACGCCGCGACAGCCGCCCAGCTTCGCGAAGCCGCCATCCCCGGCACGATCACGCTGGCGGAAGAGATCGGCAAGGTGGTGCGCCGCGCCCGCCTCGAAGAAGACGAGCCTGTGGAAACCATCCGCGGGGCTGTGGGCGGGTTCCTCATCTTCAAGGGCAAAATCGGCGATGTGGAACGCCGCACCGAAGCCGGCTTTGCCAAAGGCGACGCGCATATCGAAGGCATTGATGACTATGCCGGGCAGCGCCTCCAGCTCAGCTTCCAAAACGAGCATCTGGCCGCGCGCATCGATGGCGAATTCAAAGTGACCGTGCCCGACCTGCTGGCGGTGCTGGATGTCGATACGGGCGAGCCAATCACCACCGAAGGCCTGCGCTATGGCTTCCGCGTAGCGATCATCGCCATCCCCTGCGCGGAAAAATGGCGCACAAGCAAGGGGCTGGAACTGGTCGGTCCTGGCTATTTCGGCTATGAGACGGACTATGTGCCGGTCGAAGAGCGCTATGGCTGATTCACCACAGAGACACAGAGGGCACAGAGGGAATTGCAGGGGCGATACCTGTATCGTCCGCATTTCGCACGGGCAGGCACACATGGGCGACACGAATGTCGCCCCTACCACAGTCTTTGCGCAGTTTGTGCCTTTGTGGATTATGTATTCTTCTCCCTGACCTGTCGGGGGGATTGAGGGGGGTTGAGACAACATGCGGCTGCTATATGAAGAACATATCGAAGACATTGCCTTGGGCGCTGCGGTGCTGGGCACGGGCGGCGGCGGCGATCCCTATGTCGGCAAGCTCATGGCTCGCGAAGCCATCCGCCAGTATGGTCCGGTCGAGCTATACACGTTGGACGAGTTGGACGACGATGACCTGATCGTGCCGGCCGCTGGCATGGGCGCACCAATCGTCATCGTGGAAAAGCTGCCAGCCGGCGACGACATGATCCGCGCATTCGAGGCGCTGGGCCGCTATTCCGGACGCGAGCCCCGCGGCACCATGAGCATCGAGGCGGGTGGTCTAAACTCGGTCATGCCCATCTATGTCGCGGCGCGGCTGCGTATCCCCATGGTCGATTGCGATGGCATGGGACGGGCTTTTCCTGAAATCCAGATGACCATTTTCACCGCGCATGGCATCACCGCCAGCCCTTTCGCCATGTCCGACGAGCGCGGCAATGTGCTGCTGATGGACACAGTCAGCAACGCCTGGGTCGAGACTTTCGCCCGTTCTTGCGTGGTGCACATGGGCGCAGAAGGCATGATCGCGCTCTACTCCGCGACTGTGCGCCAGCTGAAAGAAGCGTCTATCCATGGCACGATCACGCTGGCGGAAGACATCGGCAAGACTGTGCGCAATGCCCGCCGCGCCGAAGCCAATCCAGTCGATGCGGTGCGGGCGGCGGTGGACGGCTTCTTGCTCTTTCGCGGCAAGATCAGCGATGTCGACCGGCGCATTGAAGGCGGCTGGAACAAAGGCGCTGCCACCATGCAAGGCAGCGGCGACTATGCCGGGCGCGAGTTGCTGCTGGACTTCCAAAACGAACACCTGGCTGCGCGCATCGATGGCGAGTTCGCGGCGACCGTGCCCGATCTGATCGCCGTGCTGGATAATGAAACGGGCGAGCCTATCACGACCGAGGCGCTGCGTTATGGCATGCGCGTTGCTGTGATCGCCTTCCCCTGCGCGCCACAATGGCGAGAACCCGCCGCGCTGGAACTGGCTCACCCGCGCTACTTTGGCTACGATGTCGATTATGTGCCGGTGGAGGAGCGCTTTGGATGATTCACCACAGAGGCGCAGAGACACAGAGGAAAATCCTTCTTTCCTATTTTTTGTCATGCGATAAGCCGCGCGATTGGTTACTATGGGCGACCCAATTTTTCGCCCCTACACCACCCTGGTAGTCAGGCGCCTATGCAATCTGTAACCCTCAATGACACGCAGGCCATCGCCATCGGCGCGGGGATACTCGGCACGGGCGGCGGCGGCAGCACCTACCTCAATCGCCTGCGCCTGGACAATGAATTGCGCGCCAGCGGCAAATCCCTGCCCATCATCCGCGCCGACGATGTGCCGGATGACGCGCTGGTCTGCGCGGTCGGTGGCATGGGCGCGCCCACGGTCAGCAACGAGAAGCTGCAAGAAGGGCGGGAGATCATGCGCGCCGTCCGCGCCATGGAAGCCCACCTGCGCCAGCCCATGCACGCCATCATCATCGGCGAGATCGGCGGTGGCAACGCGCTGGGCCCGCTGGTGGCCGCCCTGCAGCTGGGTCTGCCCGCCGTCGATGGCGACAGCATGGGACGCGCCTTCCCCGAGCTGCAGATGGACACGTTCATGATTTATGGCGTCGCGCCGAGTCCCTTTGCCCTGGCCGATACGCAGGGCAATATCGCCATCTTCCCGCGCATCGGCTCGGCAAAGCAGGCTGAAGACTTCGCCCGCAGCCTGACCATCGAGATGGGCGGCAGCGCGGCGCTGGTGATGCCGGTGATGAGCGGCGCAGAACTCAAGCGCAGCATCATCCGCGACACGCTCAGTTTGGCGAAGCGCATCGGCGAAAATGTGCTGGATTGTCGCGCGCGCAGCATCGAACCAGCCGAGACGATCGCAACGCTCTGCAAGGGGCGCATTTTGTTCACCGGCAAGATCACCGATGTCGAACGGCGCACTGTGCAGGGATTCGCCCGCGGCCAGCTCAAAATCGCGCCCTTCCACAAGGGAAAGCCTCCACCTGTCTTGACGGGGGGACCGAGGGGGGTTGGTTCGACGCAGGTCTTGCAAATCGACTTCCAAAACGAAAATCTCATCGCGCGGCTGGGCGATGATGTGCTCTGCGCTGTGCCCGACCTGATCACGATTGTCAGCCTGGACGATGGCGAGGCGATCGGCACAGAGTCGCTGCGTTATGGATTGCGCGTGGCGGTGTTGGGCATGCCCGCGCCCAAAGAACTCAAAAGTCCCGAAGCGCTGGCGGTGGTCGGTCCGCGCACCTTTGGCTACGATATCGACTTCTGCCCGCTGCCGGGTGATTTGTTGTAGTCTGGTCCCTGCGCGATTCTTCGAATCTTGGTTATTAGAGCATGTCAAGTTAGAATCTGTCATGCGCGCGCCAATGCAAACCTAAGAATTGGCAAGTTTGCGTGGCGCTAGAGAAAGGGCATGTCACATGACTGATCTGACTATGGACAAGACAGCGGATGAAGAGGCGGCAGGGTCGAAGAGCGCGCTGATGGAAGTGGTGCAAGCGATGCATAAGCTGCCGCTAGAGGAAAAGGCGCAACTCTTGGAGTACCTGAGCCGGGCGCTGCAATATGGCATCAGGCGGGAAGCGTTTCAGGATGTATCTTGGGAAGAGTTTCTCGACCGTAGTTTCGGCAGTTTGCCGGACTTCACGTTGGACCGTGAAATGTATGAAGACGTCGGTGTCGAGTAAGATAGTCAGATGGAATACTTGCTCGACACTGACTCTTGCGTTTATGTTTTGAGCGGACGCGAACCACGGGTCAGCCGCCATTGCCCTCGTCCACAATTTGACGCTCGTCACCCACAATATCCGCCATTTTGATCGGATACCGAATCTCATCATTGAAGATTGGACGACCGCTTAGCGCTTGCGCTCAAAGGACTTCCCGCATGCCCGAACAACCGCACATCATCATCTTCAATCCTGATCAATGGCGCGGCGATGTGATGGGACATCTGGGCAATCCCGCCGCTGTTACGCCCAACCTCGACCGCATCATCGAATCTGACGCCGTCTCCTTTCGCCATGCTTTCTGCCAGAACCCCGTCTGCACGCCCAGCCGCTGCTCGTTCATGACAGGCTGGTATCCACATGTGCGCGGGCATCGCACCATGTTCCATATGCTGCGCACGGATGAGCCCGTCTTGCTCAAACAACTCAAAGATGCCGGCTACTTCGTGTGGTGGGGCGGCAAAAACGACCTCGTGCCGCGGCAAGACGGCTTTGCTGACTATTGCGATGTCAAATACGCAGCGCCAGGCCCCCTGCGCCCCAACCTGCACAGCGCCGATGACTGGCGTGGCGACCCCGAAGGCGACAATTATTATTCCTTCTACGCCGGCAAGCTGCCCAACACCCCCCTCGGTCCCCCCGACGAGTCAGGGGGAAGCGTTGGCGATGAAGTCTATTACGACAAGGACTGGGCGATGGTGGATGGCGCTTGCCAGCAGATTCGCAATGCCCCGCCCGACCAGCCGCTCTGCATCTACCTGCCCATCGGCTATCCGCACCCGCCTTATGGAGTCGAAGACCCCTGGTACAGCCAGATCGATCGCCAGGCGATCCCGGCGCGACTGCCCTGTCCCGACTGGGACAAAAAGCCAACGCTGCTGGGGGGCATCTATGCGCGACAGGGCATGCAAGACTGGAGCGAAGAGCGCCTCACCGAGCTGCGAGCCACCTACTACGGCATGTGCGCCCGCGTCGATGCGCAGTTTGGCAGGCTGGTGGCTGCTTTGAAAGAGAGCGGACTCTATGACGACAGCGCCATTTTCTTCTTCAGCGATCACGGCGATTTCACCGGCGATTATGGCTTGGTAGAAAAGACGCAGAACACATTCGAAGATTGCCTGACGCGCGTGCCACTCATCGTCAAGCCGCCTGCCCATGCGCCAATCCAGCCCGGCATCCGCGATCAATTGGTGGAGCTGATCGATTTCACCGCCACCGCCTACGACTGGGCGGGCATCGACCCCGGCTACGATCACTTTGGGCGCTCGCTGGCGGGGCTGATCGCCGGCGACGAATCCGAAGGCCGCGATGCCGTCTTTTGTGAAGGCGGACGACTCTTCGGCGAAGAACAAGCCAAAGAGAAAGAAAGCCCGGCCTACGACGACCCAGGCGTGCTCTATTGGCCGCGCGCCCAGATGCAAAAAAGCGAAAGCGGATCGCACAGCAAAGCCGCCATGTGCCGCACACAAAAGCACAAATATGTACGCCGCCTTTATGAACGCGACGAGCTCTATGACCTGCGCGCCGACCCTGGCGAGCTGCACAACCGCATCGACGAGCCAGAGTATGCGCCGGTGCTGGCGCAACTGCGCGACCGTCTGCTGACCTGGTATCAAGAAACCTGCGATGTCGTGCCGCGCGAGACCGATGTGCGCTAGAGGCAAGCCCGACCGCCCTCAATCCCCCCGAAAAGTCGGGGGGAAGCCAGAACCGCGCGGAATTGGTAGGGGGAAGCCAGTGAGTCGCCCGCATACCGGATAATCTCACACGCGGGCGACTCACAGAGTACCCCTATGGCTTTCGCAAATGGCGAGACTTTTGACGGCGGCCAATGCGGACAGGCCGAGGGGGTTGAAGGCGCGCCACTTTGCGCCTATACTAGCGCGCCTGTAGCACGGCGAATGACTTGGACGCGCGCATGTTTGTCACCGATCCCGATTTCGGCAGCATCGTCGACTTTGACCACCTGCGGGGGTCGATCCGCCACCTCTACGACGCGCTGCTGCCCGACTTCAACATGCACAAATCGCTGCAGGTCGGCACGGAGCTCTATGGCGACGAACCCGACCTGATGATCGCGGCCGGCGCCAGCATGCTCGCCTGGATGACCATCATCGCAGCGGGCGAAGACGAAATCGCCGAAGAGCTCAAAGACAGCCTCTTCACCCTGGGCTGGACAGAAGAAGAGATCGGCAGCGACTTGCTGTCTGCGCGCAGCACCGCCAAGCCCCTCTGCGCCGACCCGGACTGCGCCGATTATCACATCAAAGGGCGCAAGTGGCTGATTAACAATTCTTATCACGCCGATTATCACACCATCGTCGCCAAGACCGACCCGGAAAGCAGCGGTCCGCGCTCGCTGTCCATCTTCCTCGTGCCACAGAGCAGCTGCAAAAACTGGCAGCGCCTGGAGACGCATGTACTCAGCCGCATGGTGCTGACCAGCTTCGACATTGATGGGCCGGGCCGCCTGCTGGGCAAGCTCGGGCACGGCTTGCAGATCTTGCAGCGCATGGCCATGCCCAGCAAATACCAGTGCGCCTATGTGGGCGTCAAGCTGCTGAACGAAGCCATCCCCGCCAGCATTGACCACTTGTCGCAAAAGCGTATCTTCAACGAGAACCCCATCAATTTCAGCAATGTGCTGCGCCAAATGTACAACCTGGCGCTGCAGGGCTCGGTGCTCAACTTCATTTATTACCGCGCCCTGGCTTTCAGCGCGAGCAATTTCCTGCAATTTCACGGCGTGATGCTGAAGTCCTGGCTGCTGCTGCGCGCCAACGAGCTGCTGGGGCAGAATCTGCTGGTGGTCGGCAGCAAAGGCTTCTTGGCCGAGTCGGTCATCGGGCGCAACGCCATCGATTCTTTTGTGCTGCCGGTCTTTGACGGACATTACACCATCAACACGCTGATGACCGCCAAGCATGCCCGACGTTACCTGGGCGCAAGCCGCCGCGCCGATGTCGAGCAACGGATGGGGACGCTTCATCACGGCATCGACTCTGCGCGCTCGGGCGACCCAATCCGCGCCAACAGCCGCCGACTGCGCAATCCCGACTTCTTTGACTATGCCCGCTACATTGAAGACCTGGCGCTGCCCATCTCGTTGGATGCGCATGGAATCGTGCGCGCAATGACCCAGCTGCACGAAGAATTGCAAAGTCGAGAGCTGATGACCGACCCCGAGCACCGCTACAAGCTGGGCGCTTTGCTGCATTGGATGGAGGCGCTGCTGGCGGCTTGCGAATTGTGGAAAGCCACCGACGAGCCGCACTTCCTCAACGCCGTGGTCATGCAGCACAACGCCTTCGTCAATCAGTTCAACCAGGTCATCAGCGAAAGCGCCTTGACGACGCCCTTCCTGCGTCAGCTGCGCCAAGAGCCGCTGCAAATCGACGAAGAGCCGCGCGCCTTTCTGCTGCGTCTGTACGAGCGCGCTCAGAATATCGCCATAGAGACCCCCCTCGGTCCCCCCGAAAAGTCGGGGAAAGGCAACCCCCCTCGGTCCCCCCGAAAAGTCGGGGAAAGGCAACCCCCCTCGGTCCCCCCGAAAAGTCGGGGGGAGGCAACCCCCCTCGGTCCCCCCGAAAAGTCGGGGGGAGGCATAGCGAGCGCGGATTCTGACGATGGCCCCGAGGGTTCATTGCGCTTCCCCCTGACCTGTCGGGGGGATTGAGGGGGGTTAAAAGGAGGGACATGGTGTCGGCAAATCGCAATCTGCACGCGGCGCAAAAAGCAAAAAAAGACGAGTTTTATACGCAGCTGTCCGACATCGAAAACGAATTGCGCCATTATACGCAGCACTTTCGCGGCAAGGTCGTCTATTGCAACTGCGATGACCCCAGAGTCAGCAACTTCTTCAAATACTTCTCGCTGAACTTTCGCACGCTGGGACTCAAGAAGCTCATCACCACCTGCTACAAAAACCAGCAATCCGACTTGTTCAGCCAGCACGATGCGCAGCAGGCGATAACCCTGGAATACGATGGCACAGAAAACGAGACGGGACTGCCTTCAGTGGAAGACATCGGCATACATCAGCTTGAGGGCGATGGCGACTTCCGCAGCTACGAATGTATCGAGCTACTGAAACAAGCGGATATTGTGGTCACGAATCCGCCCTTTTCGCTCTTCCGCGAGTATGTGGCGCAGTTGATTGAGTATGATAAAAAGTTTCTGATCATTGGACACCAGAATGCCATAACCTATAAGGAGATCTTTCCCCTCATCAGAGACAACAAGCTGTGGCTCGGTATCACACCGCGCGGTAAAGACATGCTGTTTGATGTGCCAAAGGACTATGCAGAGGAACTGGTCGCCACCAAGAAAGAGGGAAGCGCCTACAGGGTTGTGAATGGTGTAGTTATGGGCAGGTTGGGAAGCGCCGCCTGGTACACCAACCTTGATTACCGCCAACGACACGAAGAACTGATTCTCTACAAAAGATACAAGCCAGAAGAATATCCGCATTACGACAACTACGATGCGATTGAGGTGTCAAAGGTCGCAGACATTCCAATGGATTGGGATGAAGCGATGGGCGTGCCGATTACCTTTTTGAACAAGTACAACCCTGATCAGTTTGAGATTGTGAACGCCAACGATATTCGGCTACATGACGGCGTGCCTGTGAAGAAACACGGCTTGATAAAGGACAAGGACGGCGCGATAAACGGTAAACCCAAGTATGTTCGGCTGGTCATTCGGCACAGAGTGAGAGACAGGTAGCCAGAAAGGAGGATGCAAATGGATAAGAAGACCACTTTGAAGGGGATGTGGTGGGTCAAGGGAAACGAAGATGACAAGTTTATAGGCAACTTGACCTGCGGTGCAGGGTATGCCCCAATACTGGAGATTTTTCCGAAGGAGTATGACTTTGGCTCACCAAAAGTGCCAAATGGTTCTACACTCTACGGGGATGTGTTTGACGATTCCAGGAAAGTACGGGCGGTCACGCTGTTGGAATGTACCTCAAGCGACAGTTGGGGTAGTTTGGAAGTAGGTGCTTTCCTTTACAGTCAACGATTTGTACATGCAGACTGCGTTGCCATAGGTATGCTGCTTGATGATGATGAGATAGCGCAAGTACAAGCTCCACAAGAAATATATTTGACTTGTCCGGGTTTAGATGAATACAGCTATGCTCATACAGTAGAATATGTATGGAAAGACAACATTCCACCTGGCCGCGCTTACCGCACCAATGATCTTGAAAGAATTGTGTATACTCAGCCAGAACCCATCGTGATAGAAATCGATATCGGAACAATCACAATATCACTAGGACAATCAAGCACACCTAGAGACATATCATCACGTTATCTCATTCACATCAATCTGCCGAACCCTACACCAAAGGACGAGGTCAAGTTCTTGATTTACTCACAGTTCTTATCGTTTCTTTCAATAATGACCGGACGGAGAGAATATATCGCAAAACATCGGCTTAGAATTGACTCGAATCAAACTAGATCTGGTTCATTGAGTATAGAACTTAACTACGGGCATCTTGCTCACTCGACGCAAGAAACAGAGTATTCCATACTGCAAACGCTCTTGTTTGGCAGCGAAGAGAATATGAGTAAGTTCGCAACTTTGTTTCCAAAGTGGCGCGAGAACTTCAAATTTGTCGAAGGCTTAGCTTTCCACTATATGCAGATGATTGAGCAACCCACGAGAACCAGCTTACTACAGGCTTTCTCTCACATTGAAACTTATGTACTGGAAAGACTATTGGAAAAGCACAAGAAAGGTATGGCTGGCATCTTGAGTGAAGTCATCCGTGCCAACGCCGACTATTTTTCATGCAGTAACGTCTATGCTCAACATTTCCCGACAGACAGAGTAGACCATATAGCCACCCAGCTTGCGAACTTTCGCCACAAAGGCATACATCTAAAAAGCGACAAAGAATGTATATTCACCCCTGCAGAAGTCTATGCATACATCAACCTGATATTACGTTCGATTTTCCTAGTTGAAATGGAATATCCTTCTGAAGATATTGATAATGTAATACAACATTGGTATTTATGGAATCAGATAAAGGAGAAATGACACATTAAAATACAACTCCACGAAATCACAGTGCGCGACCTCGTCGCTGGCTACCAAGACGATGGCGATGGCGGCGTGGTCGGCTACGGCGGCAAGCTGGACATCCGCCCGCCCTACCAGCGTAGGGAAGCCTTGAAGTATGAACCAATTATGGTAACATAATGATGTGTTCAATCAGTGTCGAGGCAACAGGCAATGCAAGCCACACACTTGGTTATAAGTATTGAGGGTGCCTTAGCGATTGCTGTGGCAATTTTAGGTGGCGCATTTGGCATCTATAGAGCGTCTGCCAATGCCCACGCTGAAATCAGATCAATCCTCGCTGCGCACTCGGAGAAGTACAACACCATAAACGAGCAATTCAACACCATAAACGAGCAATTCAACACCGTAAACGAGCAATTCAACACCGTAAATGAGCGATTCAACACTGTTCAGACACAGATTCAGTCCGTTGAAGACAAGGTGGACCGACTGCGGGAAGACAAGTAATACCCGATAAGGACCCGCTTGCCGCTGGTATCCCGACATAGCCAGAGCAAGCCTGCACATCACGATTCCCCGCTACAGGCTGCCGCTATGAAAATCCAACTGCACGAAATCACCATCCGCGAACTCGTCGCCGGCTACCGGGACGATGGCGATGGCGGCGTGGTCGGCTACGGCGGCAAGCTCGATATTCGCCCGCCCTTCCAGCGCGAGTTCATCTACAAAGAGAAAGAGCGCAACGCCGTCATCGACTCCGTGCTGAAGGGCTTCCCTTTGAATGTCATGTACTGGTCGGCGCGCGAGGACGGCGCATACGAGATCATTGACGGGCAGCAGCGCACCATTTCCATCGCGCAGTATGTGGCGGAAAAACCGGGCTTCTCTTTCAATGATCTGTATTTTGACAACCTGGCCCGCGACATCAAAGACAAAATACTCGATTACAAGCTGATGGTCTATGTCTGCAGCGGCACGGACAGCGAGCGGCTCGACTGGTTCAGAATCATCAATATCGCTGGGGTGAAGCTGACCGAGCAGGAGCTGCGCAACGCCGTCTATGCGGGACCCTGGGTGACCGATGCCAAGCGCTATTTCAGTCGTCGTGGCGGGTCTGCCTATCAGCTCGGCGGCGATTACCTTAGCGGCTCCGCGAATCGCCAGGAATACCTGGAAACGGCGATCAAGTGGATCAGCGATGGCAACATTGAAGAATACATGGGGCGGCAGCAGCATGAGGCCAGCGCC
The DNA here is from genome assembly GCA_002238485.1 of Chloroflexi bacterium bin20. GTDB lineage: Bacteria > Chloroflexota > Anaerolineae > Aggregatilineales > Phototrophicaceae > UBA6055. The sequence goes on from MPMG01000006.1 coordinate 78,184, forward strand.
GAGCCGCTCTGGGACTACTTTCGGGCGGTGATAGACTGGGTGAAGGTGACCTTTACCGTCTATCGCAAGCCGATGAAGGGCGTCGATTGGGGCGGATTATACAATTGCTGCAAAGACGCCGACTTGGACGCGGCTGCAATCGAGATCGAAACCGCCCGCCTCATCCTCGATGATGATGTGACGAATCAGAAAGGGATCTATCCCTACATTCTTACGGATGACGAGAAGCATCTGAATATCCGCGCCTTCACGGCTGGCATGAAGCAGCGCGTCTATGAGAAACAAGCGGGCCTCTGCGCTGTCTGCGGCGAGGAATTCACGCTACGCCAAATGGAAGCCGACCACATCGCGCCCTGGTCGGCAGGCGGCAAGACTGTCGAAGACAACTGCCAGATGCTCTGCAAAAAGTGCAACCGAGAGAAAGCAGCCAAATGACGAATGAAGCTATGCGCCTCTGTGGCAGAATCTTCGCCGAATCCTTCCCCCCGACTTTTCGGGGGGACCGAGGGGGGTTTGCGCCTCCCCCGACTTTTCGGGGGGACCGAGGGGGGTTTGCGCCTCCCCCCGACTTTTCGGGGGGACCGAGGGGGGTTGAGTAATGGACACCGTGAAAGACCCGCAGTTCGGCGATATCCTGGATTATGAGCGGCTGCGCGCCGGCATGATGGATGTGCTGGACAATGTCTACCCCACCTTCAATTTGATGGGCTCGATGCTGGCCGCCACGCGCCACTTCCAAAACGACCCCAATTATATGACCGCCTGCGCCGCCAGCGGCCTGGCTTATATGATGCTGGTCGCCGCCGAAGAATATGAACTGGCTGCCCGGCTAAAAGGCAAAATCTTCACCCTGGCCTGGACAGAAGAGCACACCGGCACCGACCTGCTGAGCATCCGCAGTCGCGCTACGCCCCTGCCCGATGACAGCAGCGGCAAGCAGTATCACATCCAGGGGCAGAAGTGGCTCATCAACAATTCCTGGCACGCCGATTATCACTCGGTGCTGGCCAAGGTCGACCCCTCCGCCAGCGGTCCGCGCTCGATTTCTCTCTTCGCCATGCCGCACAGCAGCACCAAAAACTGGCAGCGGCTCGAGACGCATGTGCTCAAGACCATGGTGCTGACGAAATACGACATCGATGGTCCCGCCACGTTGATCGGTCAAGAAGGCCGCGGGCTGGAGATCTTGCAGCGCATGGCTTTGCCGTCAAAGTACCACTGCGCCTACATGGGCGTGAAAATGGTCGATGATTCGCTGCCAGCCGCCATCGAGCACTTGTCGCGAAAGACCATTTTCAACAGCAATCCCATCCAGTTCAGCAATGTTTTTCGCCAACTCTACAATTTGGCGCAGCAAGCGGCGCTGATCAATTTCGCTTTCTTCCGCGCGCTGGCATTCAGCGACAGCCCATTCTTGCAATTTCATGGCATCATGCTGAAGTCCTGGCTGTTGTTGAAGTGCAACGAGATTTTGTCGCAGAATCTGCTGGTGACGGGCAGCAAAGGCTTTTTGAAGCAGTCCAACATCGGCGGCAACGCCATCGATTCCTTCGTATATCCCGTTTTTGATGGGCATTACACGCTCAATACGCTGCTGACCTACAAGCATACGCGGCGCTACCTGACCGCGAAAAGCCAGGGCGATATCGAGGCGCGCATACGCACCCTGCGCGAAAATGCCTACCTGCCCCGCGAAGGCAAGCAGATCCTCAACAACAGCCGCGAGACGCGCCACCCGCCTTTCTTTGATTATGCCGACTACATCGCGCGCTGCCGCCTGCCCATCCCGCTGGATGCCAGCCGACTCGTGGCGGCCAGCCGCGACCTGCTGGAAGCCATCTCGCGCCGCGGCGACTCCAACGAACCCGAATACCGCTACAAAATCGGCATGCTGGTGCACAACCTGGAAGCGCTGCTGGCGGCGGTCGAGCTGTGCAAGGCGACCGGCAACGATGACTATCTGAATGCCGCGCTGATGCAATACAACGAAACTGGCAAGCTGCTCAACCGCATCATCAGCGAGGGCGCTTTTGCTATCGACTTCGTCGAGCCTCTGCGCCTGCTGCCCCTGCCCAAGCCGGTCGATCCGCGCGAGTACCTGCTGCGCCTGCTGGATGTGAAAGGGCAGCTGCGCGCTTGATGGCGGAGAGACTTATACTTCCTTCGTTGAAACAGAAAACAGGAGACAGTACATGAAGCTCAAGACCATGTTTATGATCGGCTTGGCGCTGGTGGTCGGCGCTGTGGCGTCTGCGCAGGAATATGCCGTGCGCGTGAGACACAACACGAATCTGCGGGCGTCATACAGCCTGCAAAGCGTAGTCGTAGAAAAGGTCGGCACGGGAACAATCCTGGATGTGACGGGCAGCTTCAATCGCTGGCTGGAGGTCGAGCGCGGCGGCAATACTGTGTGGATGGCCGACTGGGTGCCCATGACCCGCGTCGACAGCGCTCCCGCTCCCGCCGTGGACAACTGCTGCTTTGTCGACCGCCAGTGTGCATCCGAGGGCGAATGGACGGACGGTTATTGGGCTTACCAACGGAATGAATGCCCCGCGCCCGCTCCTGCGCAGCCAGAGACGCCGGCGCAATCGCCAGCTGGCTCGTCCGCCAATGTGGACAATTGCTGTTTTCTGGGTTGGCAATGTCAATCAAGCTATGACTGGATTGTTGGCTATGAATCCTACCAGAAGAACCAGTGCGAGCATGGCAGCCCAGAAAAAGCGGCATCTTCATCTTTTGACGCCAAGGTGAATGCCGCATTGAACTTGTTGAAAACGCGGGCGCCGCACTGGTATCACTACACGATCAATGCCTTGTCGACAATCCGCGAAGTGCCTGGCAACAAAATCAGAGTAAGCAACATCACTGGCGAAACTAGATGGGGATCGAACACCCATGTGGTCAAATCCGGAGGAATCGCGACTGTAGCTGCCTTGCTCGTGCACGAAGCTTGCCATGTCCAGAGGCGGCGAGCCGGACGAGTTCCTGGTGGCGTGGAAGGGGAAAGCGCGTGCGTAACCATAGAAATTGAAGTACTGAGACTCCTCGGCGGATCCAACTCGCGGCTCTCATTACTGAAACACAGTTTGGCCAACATCCACAATCCAGCGGTTCAGTGGTGGCATGATTAGATAGATCGCGCGGACGCGGCAGACACAAACAGGACACCATGAGCGAACTCAGCAACCTCATTTCCGACCTGGTCGCCATCGACTCGGTCAACCCCGGCCTCGTGCCGGGCGGCGCGGGCGAAGCGCAGATGGCCGACTATGTTGCCGCTTGGGGACGGGCCAACCAACTGGAAGTCGCGGTCCAAGCGACTGTGCCGGGCCGACCGAATGTCATCCTGCGCGCGCCGGGCGGTGGCGGCGGCAAGTCGCTGATGCTCAATGCGCATACCGACACGGTGGGCGTGGCCGGCATGGACGCGCCATTTTCGCCCGTGATTCGCGAAGGACGGCTTTATGGGCGCGGCGCATACGACATGAAAAGCGGGCTGGCGGCTGCAATGCTGGCGCTCAAGGCGACGCAATCCATGCAGCTGCGCGGCGATGTGCTGCTGAGCGCTGTTGCAGACGAAGAATATGGCAGCATCGGCACAGAAGCGCTGCTGGCAGACTGGACGAGTTGGTCCGCCGATGCCGTGCTGATCGCCGAGCCGACCGCGCTGGATATCAGCATCGCCCATCGCGGTTTCGTCTGGCTGGAAATCGAAACGCAGGGCGTGGCGGCGCATGGCTCCCTGCCCGAGCAAGGCATTGATGCCATCGCCAAAATGGGCAGTGTCCTGGTGGAGTTGGCTGCGCTGGATCGACAGTTGCGCGCCAAGCCGACTCACGAGCTGCTGGGCAGCGGCTCTTTGCACGCGTCGTTGATCCAGGGCGGCGAAGAGATTTCAATGTATCCCGCTTTTTGCAAGCTGCTGGTCGAGCGGCGCACCATCCCTGGCGAGGGCGATGCCCATGTGCTGGCGCAAGCGCAACGCATCCTGGACGACTGCGCTGCCGCCGACAGCGAATTCCAAGCGGGCGTCCAGGCGACCTTCTCGCGTCCGCCCTATGCCATTGACGCGGCGCATCCGCTGGTGCGACAACTGCAAAAGGTGGCGACTGCGCACTTGGGACGACAGCCAGCGCTCATCGGCAGCAGTTGGTGGATGGATTCGGCGCTGTTTGCGGCGGCTGGCCTGCCTACGGTCGTGTTGGGTCCGGCCGGGGCTGGCGCGCATGCCCGCGAAGAATGGGTAGATCTGGAGTCGGTCGCGCAATGCCAGGCAATGTATACGCAGTTGGCGGCGGCTTTCTGCGCTTGAGGCGCGCGACCCAATGGCTCGCCCCTACAGCACCCCCGACCTGTCAATAAATTTCGCGCGCTTTGCCCCCCCCGACTATATTCTGGGGGACCGAGGGGGTCATTGCGCGCGACAACAAGGTACAATCGTGCCCAAATCCACAAACACAGACCTGCGAGCCAGCCCATGAACAGCATCCCCACTTTCGAGCGCATCAACCGCAGTCTGCTCGACCGTCTGCGCGATATTGGCGCGGCGACCATCGCGGGAAGCCTGGCGCGAGAAGGCATCCGCAACCCGCACATGGTCGGCTTGCTGGCGCACAATCCCGGCAAGCGCGTCTGCGGACAAACCGTCACCCTGCAATTCATGCCCAAACGCGAAGATGTGCATTGGGGCGATGAATACAGCTTCGCCCCCGAACGCGAGCTGCACCGCCAAGCAATCATGGCAGCAGCGCCCGGCGATGTGGTGGTGGTCGATGCCCGCGGCAGCTTGCAAAGCGGCGTCTTTGGCGAAATGATGCTCACCTCGTTCAAAGCGCGCGGCGGCGAAGGCATTGTCATCGATGGCTGTATCCGTGATTTTCCCGAAGTGCAGCAGCTGGATCTGGGCATGTGGTTGCGGGGTGTTACGCCCAACTTTCACACACAGACCGAGATCTTTCCGCATGCCGTCAATGTGCCGATCGCCTGCGCCGATGTCTTCGTGATGCCCGGCGATGTTATCGTGGCGGACGACGATGGCGCGGTGCTCGTGCCGGCGGCGCTAGCGGCGAAAATGGCCGATATCGCCACTGAAAAGACCGAATGGGAAATCTTCTCGCGCCTCAAGCTGGAAGAAGGCGGGCAGTTGGACAAGTATTATCCGCTCAATGACGAAGCGCGGCTGGAATACGAAGCTTGGCTGCGCGAGCAGTCATAGACGCATGTCCGAAGCCGCATTAGCGCTCAGCCTGTTCTTTCATATCGGGGCGACTGTCATCTGGATCGGCGGCATCCTGCTCATCACCTTCTTCGTCGTGCCCGAATTGAATCGCGTCCTCGAAGGTCAGCCCGCCCTGGCTGCTGTGCTGCGCCGGCTGCGCAAACGTTTCATGCCCTTGGGCAATCTGGCGCTGGCAACGCTCATCGTCACCGGTCTGCTGCAAATGTCGACGGACCCGAATTACGAGGGCTTGCTGCGTTTCAGCAATCGCTGGAGTCAGGCGCTCGTAATCAAGCACCTGCTGATCATTGTCCTTGCGCTGGTTGGCGCGGCGCTGCAGCTTGGCGTGCTGCCGGCTTTGGAACGCGCCAGCCTGCTGATAGAACGCGACCTGGGCGACGCCCAAGACATGGCGCGCCTGCAAACGCGTGAACAGCGGTTGACCCTGTTGATGGTCGCGCTGGCTATGTTGATCTTGGCGGTGAGCGCTTGGCTGACCGCGATTTGACCGCTGGCTTTCGCGACGAAGACAAGTGCGCCAGGACCGCCTGAAAACAAAAACCGCCCGGCAAAACCGAGCGGCTGTCAAGATCACGAGTCGCCGATATCAGCGCGTATAGCAAGCAAGGCTTATGCCTTCCGTCAAATGCAGCAAATCCGGGTCGCAGCGCTCTGTACGCCAAGCGCTTACTTTCCCCCGAATATCATTCAGGTCATCTCCCTCTGGCAAATCCTCGACTGTCCGGTATGTAGGTAGATCATTGTTTTGCTGTGGCTGCCCCTGTGTCTGCGGCGAATAACGCGGCGCCTCTTTCTCAGGCCTCAACTGCGGATATTCCTCAACCTCTATTATCACTATCGGTTGTGGCGGCTGCTGTCCCTGCTGTCCCTGCTGTCCTTGCTGTGGTTGCTGTCCTTGCTGTGGTTGCTGTCCCTGCTGCGGCGACTGTCCTTGCTGCGGCGACTGTCCTTGCTGTACTGGCTCCGTCTGCTGTAGCGGCTTTGCCCCCAATTCCTTCAAGATTTCACGCATTGCCGGCCGCAAGTGCGACCGATTAGACCATGTCCACTCCCAACCATGCTTGAAGACATAATAACCAGCCGTGTAATGGTCATCCGTGCTGCAGAGCCCTGCCCAGCCGCCTGACTGACGAGAGATCTGGCAAGCGTTATCTATCACCGTGCTTTGTTCCGCCGCCGCCGCCACACCGGTCATCGTCAGCAACAACAACACAATTGCGATTATCCTTGCCTGCATGATGATCTCCTTCTCCGAAAAGTGAATAATGCCCGCTGTATAATCGAAAGTAATCAACAAATTAGAGCGGAATTAGTTTGTAGACTGACGGAGAAAATACCGCTTGCTCCCACAGACCCCGGTAGCTAGCGCCAAGACTCCCCGCGGGCAGAGGCATGCCAGCTCATGGACTTTGAGAACGGGATGTAACTGGAATAGCGAGGCGAAACTCGCGTAACGCGGCGTTATCGCGCAGTTTGCGGGGGGGGGGGGGGGGGGGGGGGGAGTGGTGGGGAAAGGGGGGGGGAAACGCCGGTAGGGGGGGGTTTTCGGGGGGTTTGGGGGGGGGGGGGGGGGGAATATTGCGATCGCCAGCGTTCATTTTTCGATACTCCACAGCCTTGGAGACACAGTTTCATCCAAGGACCGTCAGCGCCACCGTGATTCTGAGCAAAATGGTTTTTTCAGCAGGCAGATATGAAAATCCTGTCTTATAGCAGATTTTTCTATTTTAATGCCATTTCGTAGATTGTCAAGCATTTGCTAGAAAGGGAGTGTCAATTCCCTTGTATGCTGGGTTTGCCCCATTCTCCGATCTGTCGTAGAAATCCGCGCGCGCCGTTGCCTCCCCCCGACTTTTCGGGGGTACCGAGGGGATAAACGGGCGAGTCGCTGCTGCGCCGCTACCAGCCTTCCCGCCGACTCGTGCTATACTCTGACCTATGAATCCCGACATCACTGCGCCACAGACGCGCGAATTCCGCCTGGACGACCGCTACCGGGCAAGGCAAGGCACAGTCATCATGAGCGGCATTCAGGCATTGGCTCGCTTGCCACTCGACCAGCACCGCGCCGACCTGGCACAAGGACTCAACACAGCGGGACTGATCACCGGTTATCGCGGGTCGCCAGTGGGCTCGCTGGATACCGCGCTGGAGCGCATCCCCGACCTGCTGCGCGAGCATCACATCCGCTTCATCCCGGCGGTCAACGAAGAGCTCGCCGCCACCGCCATCATGGGCAGCCAGACCGCCAACCTGCTGCCCCAGCCCAAATATGATGGCGTCTGCGGCATCTGGTATGGCAAGGGACCGGGCGTTGACCGCAGCGGCGATGCTTTCAAGCACGCCAACCTGACTGGCGTCGGACGTTATGGTGGCGTGCTGGCGCTGGCAGGCGATGACCCGTCTTGCAAGTCGTCGACCATCCCTTCGCATTCCGAAATCGCCCTCTACGATGCCATGATGCCCGTGCTTTATCCCGGCAGCGCCCAGGAAATCCTCGATCTCGGCTTGCTGGGTTTTGCCTTGTCGCGCTTTTGCGGCTTGTGGGTGGGCATCAAAATCGTAACCGATGTGGCTGATGAATTCAGCACCGTCGAGCTGGGACGCGAGCGCGAGCCGGTCTCACCCGACTTTCGGCTGAATGGCCGGCGCTGGCAGCATCGGCAAGACAACAATTTGGTCGCGCCCTGGTCGGTCGAACAAGAGCGCGAGGTATTCGAAGAGCGGCACGAGGCTGTGCTGGCATTTGCCCGCGCCAACCGACTGAATCGCATCGTCGCGCCAGGCAATGAGGCTTGGCTGGGCATCGTGGCGGCTGGCAAAACCTGGTACGACCTGCGCGGATCGCTGCGAGATATCGGGCTGGACGAGCAGGAACTGGGGCGGGCTGGCATCCGCCTGCTCAAGCTGGACATGCTACACCCTATCGAGCCGCGGAGTCTGCGCCAGTTCGCCGCCGGGCTGGACGAAATCCTGATCATCGAAGAAAAGCGCGGTTTCATCGAGACTTTCTGCAAAGAAGCCCTATATGGCAGCGGGCGCGAGCCACGCATCGTCGGCAAGAAAGACGAAAATGGTGGACGCCTGGTGCGCGCCGATGGCGAGCTGGATGCCGATGCGATCACGCGCGTGCTGGCTCGGCGCTTGACGGGGCGTATTTCTGCGCCGCGCCTGGAAGAACGTCTGCGCGAACTGGATGCCGCGCAGGCGTCGGGCGTCATTCCTATTGCCTCGCGCCAGCCCTATTTCTGCAGCGGCTGCCCGCACAATCGCTCGACCGTGGTGCCAGAGGGCTCCATAGCCGCGGCGGGCATCGGCTGTCATACGCTGGCGATTTTGATGGATCGTGACACGGCGGGCGTTACACAGATGGGTGGCGAGGGCGCGAACTGGGTCGGCGCAGAAGCCTTCAGCGGCCTGGGGCACCTCTTCCAGAATATCGGCGACGGCACATTCGCGCACAGCGGCTCGCTTTCCATACGCCAGGCGACGGCAGCCGGCGCCAACATGACCTTCAAAATCTTGTATAACGCGGCTGTGGCCATGACAGGCGGACAACCTGCCGATGGCTTGATGCCTGTGCCCGAGATGACGCACTTTCTGTACAGCGAAGGCGTCGTCAAGACCATCGTCGTCTCTGCCGACCCGAGCCAGTTCGCGCATGACACAGCCTGGGCGAGCAATGCCGAAGTGTGGGAGCGCGACCGGCTGGACGAGGCGCAGCGACTCTTGCGGGATACGCCCGGCGTCACCGCGCTGATCTATGACCAGGAATGCGCAGCCAACTTGCGGCGAAAACGGCGCCGTGGTTATGCCCACGACCCCAGCCTGCGCATCGTCATCAACGAAGCGGTCTGCGAGGGTTGCGGCGATTGCGGCGCGGTGTCCAATTGCCTCAGCGTGCAGCCGGTCGAAACCGAATTCGGACGCAAAACCCAGGTGCATCAGTCGTCATGCAACAAAGATTACACCTGCCTGGAAGGCAATTGCCCGGCTTTTATGAGCGTCATCCCCGCTGAGAAAAATGGCTCGACACGGAAGGCTGGCTACCGCGTTACGCAGAAAATCGCCGAGCCGCAACGTTCGGCGCATGGCAGAGCCAACCTATTTTTGATGGGCATCGGTGGCACGGGCGTGGTAACCGCCAACCAGGTGCTGGGCACGGCGGCCGCGCTGGATGGCTTGCAGGTGCGCTCGCTCGACCAGACAGGCTTGAGCCAAAAAGGCGGTCCGGTCGTATCGAACCTGAAGATCAGCGATCAGCCCCTCGAAATGGCTGCCAAGATCGGCGCGTCTGCCGCAGACACTTTCCTCGTCTTTGATGCCTTGACCGCCACCGAGCAAAAGAACTTGCTGCGCGCCCATCCCCAGCGCACACTCGCCATCGTCAGCACCAGCAAAGTGCCCACCGGCGCCATGGTGCGCGACACGACAGTCGAATATCCGCAACGCGACCAACTGCTGGAGCGCATCAACGGGACGACGCGAGCGGGCGACAATGTCTATTTTGACGCCATCGGACTGGCAGAAGCGCTCTTCGGCGATCACATGATGGCGAACATGCTGGTCATCGGCGCGGCCTATCAAGCGGGCGGGCTGCCCATGGCGGCGTCGGCAATCGAGCGCGCCATCGAGCTGAACGGGGTCAAGGTCGCAGACAATCAGCACGCATTCCGCGCGGGCAGACTGGCTGTAGCTGACCCAACCTGGCTGGAATCGCTGCAACTGAAGCGGACGGGCGCAGTTGAAGCGCAGACACAGCTTACTTCCACATCGGCGGCGCTGCTGGAAGGACTGCCGAAAGAAGGCGAGCTGCGGCGCTTGTTAGAGATCCGCGTGCCCGAGCTGATCGCCTATCAAAACGAAGCCTACGCCCGCCAATACATCGCCAATGTCAAGCAAGTGTATGCGCGCGAGGGGGCTTTCCGCCCAGACAGCACAGCCCTCAGCGAAGCCTTTGCGCGCTATCTGTACAAGCTGATGGCCTACAAGGACGAATATGAAGTGGCGCGCCTCAGCCTCAAGCCAGAAGTGCGGACGGCGCTGGCGGAGCAATTCGGCTCGCGCGCGCGCATGCAGTATCACTTGCTGCCACCAATTTTGAAGGCGCTGGGCTTGCAGCGCAAAATCAAGCTGGGGACTTGGTTTGACGCGGTCTATTGGGCGCTGTGCCGGCTGCGCTTTTTGCGTGGCACGCGGCTCGACCCCTTTGGCTACGATGAAGTGCGGCAGACCGAGCGGGCGCTGGTCGAGCAATATCGCGAACTGGTGCTGGCGGCGGCGGAAAAACTAAACGCGGAGAATTATGACCGGGCGCTGCAACTGGCTCGTTTGCCCGATATCGTGCGCGGCTTTGACGAGATCAAACTGCGCAATGTCGAGCGTTTCCAGCGAGAGGTGAAGGCTTTGGGGTATTGAACTGTACAAGGAACGGTGCGCGCAGAGTAAGCTAAACTGACAGCGCGCCGCCGCTGATCAAGTTCTGACAGGCTTCTGTCGCAAAGTTGTCGCGCAGCCACTCCGCTTTTTCGCGCGCCGCTTCTCGCGCCATCTGCGCCATGCCTTCGTCTATCATCCAGCCGGCTTTTTTGTTTTCGCGCAGCAGCCCGCGCAACGTTAGATACTGCCCTTTCTTGCCGTTGCAGGGGCGGCAGAGCAGAATGCGGTTGTTGATGTGATTCTCGCCGCCATCTGAACGCGGGTGGATGTGATCCAATTCCATGAACTCACGTTCCAGCTCGCGTCCACAGCCTGCGCAGATGACATTGCCATTGCTGCGCTGGGCTTGCAGCAAAACATGCACGATCTGGCGGTGCGTCAGCTTCTGCCAGGCTGCCATGGCGCGCGGAGTCCGCAGCTTGAGGCTGGGCGCTGCCAATTCGTTGCTGTCGCTGCGGCGCGGGGCGGTCGTCTCGTAGTGGACCTGTGGCAGGGTTACATGATTGCTGGCATCGGATCGCAAAATGGTATCGCGCTCCATGCGCTCCTTGACGACATCCAGCGCGCCGTCCCAGATATCCATGCCCACCCATTGGCGTTTGAGGCGCTCGGCAGCGACCGGCGTGGTGGCGCATCCGCAGAAGGGGTCGAGCACCATATCGTCCTTGTTGGAAGAGGCGGCGATTATCCGTTCGTAAAGCGCCAGCGGCTTCTGTGTGGGGTAGCCGGTGCGTTCCGGCGACTGGCTAATCGTCGGGCGGGTTTCGTCGTGATCCCATACATCACGGCGATAGGTATCCACATAATAATTGCCATCCGCGTCCCGTTTGGTGTGCCGAAATGGCTTCTTGTAGATTTGCCGTTCCATTTGCGGGTGGAATGTCCAGGCATCGCCTTTCGTATAAAACAGCAGCGTGTCATGCTTTCGTGGCCACCATCTCATAGCGACGCCTTGTGTGCGATAACCCCACACAACCTCGTTGCGAAAATTATTGCGCCCAAAGACCGCATCCATCAGGCACTTCAGCCAGGCATGCGCAGTGTGGTCGCAATGCACATAAATGCTGCCATCGTGACGCAGGACGCGGTGCATCTCCATCAGGCGCACGCCCATCCAGCACAAGAAAGCCCCCATATCATCGCCATAAGCCAGGCGCGCCGCAGCAATCACGCTTTCCGCAGCGGGCCAGTCGTCTTTGATGCCATCCGTCCAGTCTTCGTGCACATCGCTGTCCCAGCGCCAACGGTCTTTGAAGCGCGCGCCGGCCGCCAGGCTGTCGGGCGTGGCATGAAAGTCGCGATTTTTGTTGAAAGGCGGGTCGGTGGCGATTAAATGCACGGTCTCGCTGTTCATCCCGCGCAGGAAGTCCAGGTTGTCGCCGTGATATAGGGTGCGGTTTTGGAAGTTGGGTTCTGGCATGCCAACGAGCGATTCTCTAAAAGGAAAAGATAGTCGGACACCTGGAAAAAGCGAGTTATGCGAATCTCTACCACAGAGACACAGAGCGTACAGAGGCTGGTTGCCTCAGTCTTTCATGAATCCGAATGGTCGTCGCGGCACTTTCAAGTGCTCAATGATGTCCGCCAGCATCTGGCTATTTTCGGCAATAGCTTGGCGATTGGCAAGAATCTCATCGCGGTTCGCGTTGATGGCTACACGGTTCGCTTCGATGGCTACGCGGTTCGCCTCAATAGCAACAGCATTGGCGGCCACCTGGTCTGCGATGCTTTGCAAGACATCGCCCATGCCATTCATGCGGTCAAAGAGCTTGTCTTGTGTTCCGCGCAAAACCTGGTATTCGCCTTCTATCCGTGTAAGCCGAATGTCATCCGTGAGCATATCGCAGGCGCTTCGCTAATTCGACGCTATCTCCATAGCATAGCACAACTTGCTCGCGCGTCGCTGATTTCCAGTATAGAGAAACGGCAAATACGACGGCTCTACTGGCATGACCCGCTGGTCGTCACATAATCGGCGCTGATCCAGCCCTTGACGCCATGATTATCCACCTTGAACCAGTCTTCTGTACGCTTGAGTGCCGTGAGCGCGACATTATATGGCACTGCACTCAGGACATTGCCCGCCGGCCCATCGCGGAAGTTAAGGATGGCGGTTGTCGTTACCATGCAGTTGCTTAACTGCTGGGCGTTGCTGGCTGGCACAGGCGTAGGCGCGCCCTGGCGGACCAGCACGATGGTGCCCGGTCTATAGATGGTGGCGCAGATTTGGCCCTCCTCAATGTACGACTGCAAAGGCGTCAGCGTTCGCGGCGAGGTGGCCGCGTCCAGGAAGAGAAAACCAGCCCCCTCCTGCTTCAGCGGGAAGCAGACCGTCACGCCCTGCTCGACATAAGCCCAGACATCGATCGCGTCCAACAAGCCAGCTGCCAGCGCCGCCTGATTGCCGACTCCCACAGCGTCCACGCGTTGGAACTGCACGCCACTGCGCAAGCCATGCGTCGCCGATAAGCGATAACCCTGCTCAAGCAAGATCTCGCCGGTGTGAACAGGCGTCTTGGGGATACGGGTCGCGGCAGGCGCGGGCTCTGGCTCTGGGTCTGGGTCTGGCTGGGTAGGGCGGCAGTTGGCCGGATTCAAGCGCTGCCCAAACTCATCGTTTGACCGCTTGGCCAAGTGGGTGTACTGACTGCCGTCGCTCGCTGTTACTTCAAACAGCAACCCATTCTCTCTAACGTCAGCCGCACCGTTCAATGCGCTGCAGTACCAGTGCAGCACTTCCTGCAGCGTCTGACCAACAAAATCGGGATACCTGTCAGGATCGTTGAAGCGCCGGTCTGAGGTCAAAGCCAAGCCTGCGCCAACAAAGAAGAGCTCGTCAACAAGGGTACTCTCCTGATTGCAAATTTTCGTATCGTCGCCGCCGCCCTTTGCCCGGTCGCTGCCCCAGTCGTATGCCCAGCCATAATTGCAATCGACCTTGTTGGGCGATGACGTGTACCCCGTTGGCGGGCTGCTGGATAAGGTGCGTTTGGCGGTGTATGTCTGCTGGCTGTTCCACCACTGCCAGGAAACATCGCCAACTTTGAATCGCACCGTGCCATTGCCCTTCACATGCAAGACGAAGTGTACGCGACTGCCATGCTGATTGGCGAAGGCGCCCGTTGGATTCGCCACGCCGCGCCAGGATTTGTTTTGCGTGACCATGTAATGTATCGGCCGTATGTGCCTGAGGACAGAAAAAGCGGCGGGATCGTTGGCGGGGTTGCCGAGATCTCCCGATCTTCCTTCCACAAACAGCAACGCTCTATCCACCCAGGTTTCGTAGTCGGACAGGGAGGTGGTAGCATGTCGGTTTGGCGCGGCCGCGGGATAGACTCGAAAGGTCAAAAAGGGCGGAGTCTGCGCGCTTGCAGGCAGAGCGCCCCAAGCCATCACGAGCAAGCAGAACAGGATTAGACAAACCGCTCGCGACTTTATGCGCGAGGGGGGGGGGGGTAGTGGTTCTGGAAAACTGGACACATTCCGGCTCAAGTTACTCTCGCAGATTTGAAGCGATTGCCCTGCCATAGTGAGTATCCTTTCACTTTCGCCACATTGCAACAAATATAATAGCGAGGACTTGCCCTGTAAAGTAATGGCGGGAGGCAAAACCAAGCCAGCGCGGGATTATGCGGACATGGCAGCAGGCGCTGGTGAAAATCGCCTGCATTCGCAGTATCATAGCCGTTACATCCATTTCGTCTGACAAACAAGGGACAATCACATGAGCGAATCAATCGGCTTCATCGGCTTGGGCATCATGGGGCGCGGCATGGTCGACAACCTCATGCAGGCCGGCTTCGATCTCACCATCTGGAATCGCACTGCCAGCCGCATGACCCCATTCATCGAGCGCGGCGCATCGGCAGCCAGCTCTCCCAGCGAAGTCGCAGCCAAAAGCGATATCATCATCACCTGCGTCAGCGACACGCCCGATGTCGAGCAGGTTATTTTGGGCGAAGACGGCGTCATCCATGGCGCTGCGGCCGGCGACCTGGTCATCGACATGAGCACCATCAACCCGGTCAACACGGTCGAGATCGCGCGGCAGTTGAATGCGCGGGGCGTCAATATGCTGGATGCGCCCATCAGTGGCGGCAGCGAAGGCGCGGCCAATGGCACGCTCAGCATCATGATCGGCGGGGGCGAAGACGATGTGGCGCGCGCCACACCCTGCTTTGAAGCCATGGGCAGCACCATCACCCATGTCGGCGAGCAAGGCGCCGGGCAGACGGTCAAGCTGTCCAACCAAATTCTCTGCGTGGTCAATATGCTGGCAGCCAGCGAAGCGCTGCTCTTTGCCAAAGCCGGCGGCGTCGACCTGGACAAAATGCTGCAAGCGGTGACCGGTGGCGCGGCCGGCAGCTGGATGCTGGCAAATCGCGGTCCACAGGTGATAGACGATTATTGGGAGCCGGGCTTCTCAATCGACTTGCAGCAGAAAGACCTGCGGCTGGTGCTGGGCGCTGCGGACGAAATGGGCATCCCGGTGATCGCCACGGCGCTATGCTTCAACTTGTACCGCACCCTGCAAGCGCAGGGACACGGCGGCGATGGCAACCACAGCATCATCCGCGCGCTGGAGGCGATGGCGGGCATCAAAGCGCGGCTGTAACGCAACCGAAACCTATGAACCATAGAGAACACAGAGGGGGTAAACAGAGGGCTGGCGGTCGCGTCTGTGTTATCATCTTCCTGTGGATATCTGAGCTAAGGAATTCGCAATGGCAGAACAACTAGCCGAATACTTGGTGAGTGGCGACGATTTCCTGCAATGGGAAAGCGCGCAGGAATTCAAGTACGAACTGATAGCCAACAGGATCTACCCCATGACTGGCGCCAGCCGCCCGCATAATCTAATCACGGCCAAGCTCATCGCGCTGCTCATCCACTGCTTGCAGGCTGCAGACTGCGAAGTCTATCCCAGCGATATGCGCGTACAGGTCGACAGCTCCGGAACCTATACCTATCCCGATGTGGTGATCGTTTGTGGCGAGCCGAGATTCCGCCCTTATACGACACAAGATACCCTGCTGAATCCCGCGCTTCTGATTGAAGTCCTTTCGCCGTCCACAGAGCTTATCGACCGCAATCAAAAGCGCAGGCAATACCTGCAGATTCCATCCCTCATCGGTTACATGCTGGTCGCGCAGAACATGCCGCTAATTCAAGCACATTTACGAGTTGACAATGACTGGCGCTATCGTGCCTGGCAGGGACTGGATTCCACCGCTGTCATCGAGGCGCTGGGCTGCGAATTGCCCCTGCGAGATATTTACCGCAAGGTTGGCATGGAATAAGCGCGCCCCAGACTGCAAGTTGCAATTCCACCCCCAACGTGCATAATTCCCTCACACAACAAGCGGCAAGCAGCAGCGAAAGGCAGATCATGAACCCCCTGCGCGTGACCATTTGGCACGAATACCGCCACGAGCACCACAATGACGAAGTCGCCGCCATTTACCCCGATGGCATGCACCGCGCCCTGGCGGCCGGGCTCGCCCCGCACGGTTTTGA
Organism: Chloroflexi bacterium bin20; assembly: GCA_002238485.1. Taxonomy (GTDB): domain Bacteria; phylum Chloroflexota; class Anaerolineae; order Aggregatilineales; family Phototrophicaceae; genus UBA6055. The sequence goes on from MPMG01000006.1 coordinate 94,382, forward strand.
CATCAAGACCGCCACGCTCGACGAACCCGAGCACGGGCTGACCCAGGAAGTGCTGGACGACACCGATGTACTCACCTGGTGGGGACATATGGCGCATGCCGAGGTCAGCGACGAGATCGTCGAGCGCGTGCAAGAGCGTGTGCTCAACGGCATGGGCTTGATCGTGCTGCACTCCGGGCATCTGTCGAAGATCTTCTGCAGGCTGATGGGCACCGGCTGCATGTTGAAGTGGCGCGAAGCCGACGAAAAAGAACGAATCTGGGTGGTCGACCCGACGCATCCCATCTGCGCTGGCTTGCCTGAAATGATCGAAATCCCCGAAGCCGAGATGTATGGCGAGCACTTCGACATTCCCCCTCCGGATACCTTGGTCTTCGTCAGCTGGTTCGAAGGCGGCGAGGTCTTCCGCAGCGGCTGCTGTTATCAGCGCGGGCAGGGCAAGGTCTTTTATTTCCGCCCCGGGCACGAAACCTACCCGATTTATCACATGCCTGTCGTGCATCAGGTCATCGCCAACGCCATCAACTGGGCGCGCCCGCTCGGCAACCCGCCCATGGTGCGCGGCAACATCCCGGAATTCATGCGCTAGAGCGACAGCGCTTCATCGCATCGCCCAGATCTGAAGGGAGACTCCATGCAAACACTGAATGTTGGCATCATCGGCACGGGCAATATCGCTCCGGCCTATATCCGCGGCTGCGCGCCTTTTGATGTCATCAAATTGACCGCCTGCGCCGACATCCTGGTCGAGCGCGCGCAGGCATTTGCCGACCAGCACGGCATGAGCGCCCACAGCGTCGATGATCTGCTGGCGCGCGACGACATCGACATCGTCATCAACCTGACTATCCCGGCCGCCCACGCCGAGGTTTCGCTGCAGATCCTCCAGGCGGGTAAACACGCCTACAGCGAAAAACCGCTGGCGCTGAATCGGGACGATGGCGCACGAATCATGGCGGCGGCACAGACGTCCGGAATGCGTATGGGCTGCGCGCCCGATACTTTCCTGGGTGGCGGCGGGCAGACCGCTCGCAAAGCCATCGACGACGGACGCATCGGCAGACCCGTGGCTGCAACCGCCTTCTTCCTCAGTCACGGACCAGAAAGCTGGCATCCCAACGCCGGCTTCTATTATCTCAACGGCGGCGGACCGCTCTTTGATATGGGTCCCTATTATTTGACCGCCCTCGTCAATCTGATGGGGCCAGTGGCGCGGGTTGCTGGCAGCGCAGCCAAGACGTTCTCCGAGCGCATCGCCACCAGCGAAGCGCTGATGGGCCAGCGGCTGCCGGTCGAGGTCAATACGCATATCGCGGGCACGCTGGAGTTTGCAAGCGGCGCGATCGCCACCGTCATCACCAGCTTCGATATCTGGGGGCATCACCTGCCCAACATCGAGATTCACGGCGAAACCGGCTCTCTGACCGTGCCCGACCCCAACCGCTTTGATGGCGCAGTCACCATGGTTGCGCACGATGCCAAGCGCGAATGGGGCGTGCCGCTGCAATGGGACGACATCGCGCTGACGCATACCACCCATATCGGGCGTGGCGCTGGCGTGGCCGATATGGCTTATGCCATCCAGTCCGGGCGACCGCATCGCGCCAGTGGCGAGCTGGCTTTCCATGTGCTGGATATCATGCAGGCGCTGGAAGAATCGGCGGCGCAGGGCAAACATATCGACATCCAAAGCACGCCGGATCAACCGTTGGCGCTGCCGGCTGGATTGGCGGATGGGGAGTTGGATGGGTAGGATTTTCGCCACAGAGACACCGAGGGCGCAGAGATTCCGTGTAGGGGCGGTACTCGTATCGCCCGAACAACCCCCAATGTCACAACTCCACAAACAAGAATCGAGCAAGCATGAGCGACTATCTCATCGTTGGCGGCGGCATCTATGGCTGCACAGTCGCCTGGCAGTTGGCAAAGCGCGGCGCATCGGTGCGGCTGCTGGAAGCCCGGAAGATTGCCAGCGGCGCTTCTGGCGGTCTGGGCGAACGAGGCGTGCGCGCCAATGGACGCGACCTGCGCGAGCTGCCACTGATGCGCCTGGCCTACCCGCTGTGGCAGCGTCTGCACGCAGATATCGGCGGCGAAACTGGCTATCGACGCTTGGGGCACCTCGACCTCATTGAACGCGAAAAGGACCTGGCACGTGCGCCGGCGCAAGTCTGGCTGCAAAACCAACAGGGCATAGAAAGCGAACTGCTGGATGCGGGGGAACTGCGCGAACTGGAACCCAAGCTCAGCGAAAATGTCATCGCGGCGATTTATTGCCCAAACGATGGCGTGGCTGACCACAGTCAGACCACACGGTCGATGGCGCAGGCGGCGGAGGCAGCCGGCGCGGACATCATTGAAGGCGCGCGCGTCACCAGCATGCAGCTGAACAAGGGGTCTGTGCGCAGTATCACAGCCGAAATCGCTGGCGAGCAAGCGGATTTTCCAATCGGGAAGCAGCTGATTCTGCTGTCCAACGCGCATATCGCGGCATTTGTGCAAGGCGAACTGGCTGTGCAGCTGCCGGTCTGGCGCATGCTGCCGCAGGTGATGGCGCTGGAAGCGGGCAGAAGGCCACCCATGACGCATCTAATTGGGCATGCGCATCGCACGCTGGCTATCAAAGCGCTGCCGGATGGGCGCGTGATGATCTCGGGCGGCTGGCGCGGACGTTGGGACGAGGCAAGGGGTCGCGGCAGGCCCATCGCCGAGCAGGTCGAGGGCAATCAGCAGGAAGCGCTGGCGGTCTATCCTTCGCTGGCGGGGCTGGCGGTGGATGAAGTCTATACCGACCGTGCCGAGATGCTCTGCATTGACGGCATCCCCATCATCGACTACCTGCCGGGCGCGGACAATCTGCTGGTGGGCGTCGGCTGGTCGGGGCATGGCTGGGCGATCGCGCCGGCTGTGGCGATGCTGATGATGGAGTGGCTGCTGGATGGCGAGCGACCGGAATTGCTTGCGCCTTTTGGGTATTCGCGGTTTGGGTGAACGGGATTGGCGGATGGTGAGTTGGATGCTAAATCTTCGACTAGACTCCAAAAGAGGATGAAAATGGCGAGTAACAATATTGACGAGCTGACAGCAGAGTTGCTGGCATTGAAAGACAGATTTATAGAGCGCAAGATGTCTGAATCTGCGTTTCGGCACAAAGCCAAAGACCTGCTAGAAGCCCAAACTGTCAACACACCTACGCAGAACCGGAAGGCCATCAATGATCTATTGAAGGTTGCGAAAGCAGATCGCAAGCTTTTTGATAGTCTTGACTCGCTGACAGGTAGCTAGCTGGCGAAGCTTGACAGCCTGCCAGGCAACAGATGCCCAGATCTCGGGCATATACTATGCCTCGCTACCCTGCTGGCAATTCGTAAGCGCCGATGTCACAGCCTGCGCCTTGCGGACGCCGTGTGCCGACGATGTCGGTCTTAGGACACCATTTGCGACTAGCAGCATCAATGGCGGGGCTACCTTCTTGTAGAGGGTAGTAGGGTGGTGAGCCATCTTCGGGTTCAATGAGTTCGCCGAGCATAGGGTCACCGCTGAGCGTTGCAAAGCAAGAGCCGTCTGCTATGAAGTTAGCAACGTTCTCCGCTATCCGGCCGAAGCAATCGCCTCCTTCATTTCCAGCGATGATTGAGTTTATTAAACTCGCCTTTGCACCACCTTCCTTATAGATTCCGCCCCCGCTGGTGGCAGAATTGTGCGTGACAGTCACCTGCGTGAGTGAATGAGCTCCAGACCATTCAGAACTATCATGCAAATACAGACCACCACCTAGTTCTCCGGCCGAATTGCCACCCATGGTGCTAGACACAATGGTTACGAGAAGCTCGGTGTAGATTGCGCCGCCACTTTGGCCAGCTGAATTGCTAATGAGAGTACTGTCAGTCATCTCTATTTTACCGCTACTATATATGGCACCCCCATCGTTTCCAGCCGTGTTGCTGTCAAACGTACCGTTGCTTATTGTGATCTCGTAAGGCCAAGTGTTGTAAATGCCTCCACCTGATCCTAATGCAGCATTATTTTTGAAAGTGCTGGTGTTGATACTGACCTCGCTTGAGAAGTTGTTGTACATAGTGCCGCCATGTCTCGCCGTGTTTTCAATGAATCGACTATCTTCTATATTTATGTCTCCTTCCTCATTGTAAATTGCACCGCCATTTCCATTTACTGAGTTTCGAGTGAAGGAACTATTGTCTACCATAAGACGTCCACTTTCGAGAAAAACTGCGCCACCCTTGTTGATACCCCAAGACCGGCCCGAAATCGTATTTTCTGTTAAGGTACAGTCAATGATACTAATGGTGCCGCCTTCCAAATAAATGGCACCACCCTCGCCATTATCTTTCAAATAGTTATAACTCACATTGCACGCTGTCAAAGTAACTCGTCCGCTAGAGATGTATATCGCGCCACCCACATCGGCCAAGTTACTAATGATCTCACTGCTGTTGATAACGAGTGTGCTTTCGTTGCCAACTGCTCCCCCTTCAGTCGCTTCGCTTTTGGATATTGTGCTATTGTTGACAGTAAGCGCACCGCCGTTGACGTTCGCAATTGCCCCGCCCCAGTCAGCAAATCCTTTCGTAATCGATAGATTGTTCACCGTAAGACCGCCGCCATTCACAGTGAATATCCGGAAACGATTATCACCGCTTATCGTATACCCCGCACCCTCAATCGTAATCTCAGTTGTGATCTGAGGCAACGCCGCGTCCAGTGTGATATCGCTCGAGAGCGTGATCGTATCCGCGCCTTCACCCGCCGCGCAGCCACCCACAACAGCATCAGTATTGGCGGCAGTGATGGCGTCGGCGAGGGAGCAGGTGTCGTTTAGCTCTATGTCTGCGGCTTGGGCTGTGGGGAGTGCAAACATGAAAACTGCCCAGACAACTGCGATGAACTTGACGGTCAATCTGTTCATGCCGATCCCCTCTGCATTTTGTTGCGGCAATCGTATATCGGGACAGGCGAATAGTCAAGTATCACCGGCTCTCGTCTTCCGCAACTCGGTGTATGACAAATGCGTAAGTCGATTGTGGATCATTGCTGAGATACTAGGACTAACAAATGCAAGAAGACCTAAGGCGCGAACTACATCAGCAGCGTCAGATTGCGACGAAGGTATTTGGTAAGAAGGAATGCCTGCATCCTGCAGCGCCAAAGTTCTGCAACGGGAATATCGTCCGTGCACACACGGTTCAACGACGTGGAGCACTGTCTCTTATCGCGGAAGACGGTCACGTTTTAACACTAGAATTAAACCCTGATATGGCAAATGGCCGCTTGATAGAAGCGCAGCGAATAGGCATAAGCAGGGCGTCCACGTTTACAGGATTCTGCAGCACACATGACAAGCAACTATTTGCGCCAATTGAAGATCACCCTCTCCAGTTAATCAGACGCCACGCTTTTCTTCTTGCATATCGCTCTCTTAGTAGAGAGCGATTCGGTAAATCAAGACTTACAGAACTCATCCCAGCAAGCGAAGCGGCTGGTATTACGTCAGCAGAATTTACAGATGAAATGGAGCATGAGTTAGATCCTGTCAAAAATGACCTAGCAATTTTCGATGAGATGGGAAATGCAATACTGCGAAACAACTACTCGGGTACGCGCTTCTATGCAATCGAGTTTAACTCTGTTCCCGAAATTATGTGCAGCGGAGCTACCTATGTTATCTATGATTTCGATGGAAATATGATTCGGAACTCGATGAGGGAAGAGCCCTTTGATATAATAACTTTGACACTCTTGCCCTTTGGTAATGGTCATGGAGTCGCTGTGTTTGCCTGGTACGGCAGGAGCAATGTAAATAGGAAATTCATCAAATCGCTTCACAAAGTACCGAAGCGCGATATTCCAAATATCTTAGTGAGGTTTCTTTTCTACAATTTTGAGAACATGTTCTTTTCGCCAACGTGGTGGGACAACTTGCCAGAAACGGCGAAAGGTAATCTGCTGAACCTTTTCGAATATCGGGCATTTCATAATACAGAGCCAGAGCCTTTCTATGATCTAAGACCTGACGGAAATAGCTATGTAAATTGGAATGTCGTCGGAAAGCGAAAGAACAATCTTGGGTTATAAGGCTAAAACTTCGGCTGTTCCACCGCCGTGACGGGACTGTTGCCTCTCAGGAAGTCGAAGTCGCAGCCCAGCGGCGCGGAGTACATGGCGAATGCTAGCAAAAATGGCTATGCTAACATCATAGTGACGCTGAAGGAGATTCAAATGGTTGTCAATCGTAAGCCAACCCCAGTTGCGATCGAGGCTGGCGCCGAGATGATGCCCCCTGATGCCGACGAACCGAATAAAGCCGAGATCCTGGCTGACTTGCGGCAAGCTCTAAAGCAAGCGTTGGCAGGAAAAGGCCATCCGGCACGCGAAGCCCTGGCCGAAATCCGCCGCAAAACAAAGAACAATGCCCACCCAAGTTACGGAACTTGCCCATCTTTGACCGACAGCGTAACCTTGCTAACTATCTACTCGAAAACAGAACAAACAGACATCAGTGTGCAGGAACTTAGGCAGCTTGTAACGGAAGCCAACCGCTAGAACTTCGGCTGTGCTGTCGCCGTGACGGGCGTGCGGCCGCGCAGGAAGTCGAAGTCGCAGCCCTGCGGCGCTTGATTCACATGCCGCAGGTAGAGCTGCCCATAACCGCGCGTGTAGGCTGGGTCTGGAGGCGTCCATCCCGTCCGCCTGCTGGCGAGTTCTGCATCATCGACATGCAGCTGCAAGCGCCGCCCCGCCACATCCAGCTCGATTTCATCGCCATCGCGCACCAGCGCCAACGGACCGCCCAGCGCCGCTTCGGGGGCGATATGCAGCACGATCGTGCCATAGCTCGTGCCGCTCATACGCGCGTCTGACAAGCGCAGCATATCGCGAACACCTCGTTTCAGCAGCTTCTGCGGGATGGGCAGGTTGCCGACCTCGGGCATGCCCGGCCCACCGATGGGACCGCTGTTTTGCAGCACCAGCACATGATCGGGCGTCACATCCAGCGCGGAGTCGTGAATGCGCGCGCGCAGGTCGGCGACATCCTGGAAGACCAGGGCGGGACCACGGTGCGACATCAGAGCCGGGGTGGCGGCGGCGTGCTTGATGACCGCGCCATCGGGCGCCAGGTTGCCGCGCAAGATGCTCAAACCGCCTTCGGGCTGCAGCGGATCGTCCAGACTGCGGATGATTTCGGCATTGCTGGTGGCGGCATCCGCCACATTCTCCGCCAGCGAGCGCCCGGTCACGGTCAATGCCTCGCCATGCAACAGCGGCAGCAGCATTTTCAGCACCGCCGGGATGCCGCCCGCATAAAACAAGTCTTCCATCTGATAGCTGCCGGTCGGGCGCAGATTGGCGATGAGCGGACTGCGGCGGCTGAGCTCATCAAAGCGCGACAAGGGCAGCTCGATGCCTGCGCGTCCGGCAATCGCGGGCAGATGCGCGATGGCATTGGTGCTGCCGCCCAGGGCATGCAGCAGCGTGATGGCGTTATCAAATGCGGCGGGCGTCAATATCTGCGAGGGGCGGATATCCGCCTCAACCAGGCGCACGATCTGCCTGCCCACAGCCGCCGCCAGCTGCATGCGCCGCGAATCGACCGCGGGGATCGCGCCATTGCCCGGCAGCGCCATGCCCAGCGCTTCCATCAGCGAATTCATGGTCGAGGCTGTGCCCATGACCATGCAATGCCCCGCGCTGCGCACCAGATTGGCTTCGACCTCGCGATAAGTCGCCCCGTCGATCTCGCCCGCCAGGTATTCGGCCGTGTAGCGCCGGCAATCGGTGCATGCGCCCAGGACCTCGCCCTGATAATGCCCGTTGAGCATGGGACCGCCGCTGAGCATGATGCTCGGCAGGTCGGCGCTGGCCGCCCCCATCAGCGCGGCGGGGGTGGTCTTGTCGCAGTTGGTCAGCAGCACGACGCCATCCAGCGGGTTGCCGCGGATCATCTCTTCGGTGTCCATGGCCGCCAGGTTGCGCCAGAGCATGGATGTCGGGCTGAGGTGGACCTCGCCCAGCGAGATGGTCGGGAATTCCAGCGGGAAGCCGCCCGCCTGCAAGACGCCGCGTTTGACCGCCGCAGCCAAAGCCGGCAGGTGGCTGTTGCAGGGATTTAGCTCGCTGCTGGTGTTGCAGATGCCGATGAGCGGGCGGGCCATGTCGGCGCTGTCGTAGCCCATGCCAGCCGTGAACGCGCGGTGCGTCAAGCCAGCGACGCCCGATTCGCTGAAAAAGGAGCGGGAGCGGGATTGGGTCATGGACAATTAAGTATCAAAGTCTTCGTCAATGCTCTCAATGATCTCTACAAGCTCTGATATGTGCCTATCCGCCTTCATGTATTCCTCATATTTCTGTAGCGCACTCTTGATTAGATCATCATAGGTTACATATCTAGCACTATACGCTTTCAGATGATCTACAACAATTTGACGCTCTTCACTCTTTGAAGATTGCGAGCCGGTAATGCAAATAATTTCAATTGGGTTTCGCTCCTCAGGGAATTTCTGAGCTAAACACTTTTCAAGAGCCTGCTTGTATTTGCTTATCTGCCTGGAAAGAGTGTGAACATTAACGCTAACGCTATATCGCTTCAACTCAATTATCAAATGTTTACCGGCGATAGTTTGAAATCTTATGTCAATCCGAGCAAGCCTTTCTTCTTCTGACAGCTTGTCTATCTCTTTCTTGAATTCCTCTTTCACAGTCTGTTCCACACGAGGATTGGTTGTAGCTCGCTCCCACGATGGATCAAGCAGCCAAAGCGCCTTACTTATGTATCGCTGTATCACCTTTTCCTTGCTATCACTATCAACGATTTGCTCAAACTCCCTGATTACATCAACTCGTGCTTTAGCTATCTCGTAATAGAGAGCTCTTGTCAAGTCAGTTAAGTTTCCAAATATACTTAAAATCAACTCAAAGTCCTTCTTCGTTTCTAAGGTCTGTAAAATGCTCAACTGCTGAGTTACAGCCAACTTTTGAAATGCATACATGATAGCCTTGAAAAGTGGAAGCTTCTCAGATTCATTCTCTACATCAAGGGTTTCAATTCGACCAAGCAAGTCATACGCATAGTCATACTGATCGCCTTCAAATCGATCAAGCCAGCGTTTGATATTCTTACGCTTTGCCAACACATCTTTCGCAGCGGCGTCTTTGCGCAACCTTTGCCAGTTGGACGCGATTTCTCTGATTACACCTTGCTTGAGAAACATTTTAAGAGATTCGTACCTTGGATCATCCTCATCCACTCTCTGTCGGGAACTCGTAATCATATCATCTTTCATGTTATCGTCCAGGAAATCGGCATCAATTTCGCCGATGATATACTTCGTCCAAATACCACCCTCCTGCATATCGTTCAAAATATCTTCGTGCGCAAGTTTCCCTTTTGCGAAGATTACTATTCCGTTGGTATCTTTGTTGACATTCTTCCGCGCTTTCGCCGACCCAATCCAACCTGATATTCGGTAGCCATTCTGATCGCTTACTGTAGCAGGTCTGCAGTTGGCTGGACGTATCGCATTTCGGCACAGTTCAACAAATCGTTCGCTCTCCTTACCGAAATACCATAGATATTCAATGCTTGCGTAGTAATCTCTGTCTCTAGCAGAAATGGTATGATCGTCAACCTCAATGTTGAAGTTGTCGTCGCCGATGATGCTGAAGCGCCTGGCTAACCTTTTTCGCAAATGTTCATCAGCTCGGTTTATGCGTTTCTTAAGGCCACGCAACTTAATTTGTGTTCCCTGCGATATTGTAACGACCTCACTTGCCAGAGGTTCTGGGTTGTATTCGTCGTTGTCTCCGCTCACTATCTTGGCTCTAATGTCTTCGGTGTTCATACGTAAGGCGTTCTTCTCGCTATCCTTCACCGAATGAATCTCGATGATATCGGCTATAGAGAACAGCGACAGCTTGCCGATACCTTTTCGACCCATCGGCTGTCTTTCAAATCGTGGCGTTCTGCCAAAGTCTGGCTCACGCTCGCGTTTCTTATAGCCTACTTTCAGGTATTTCTCGTTGATGTCTGAAAAAGTCATACCGTGACCGTCATCGTATATTGTTATCTCACGTCTGTCGGAATCTATGCTTATGCGCACATTCTCGGCATCAGCATCCCACGCATTCGCTACAGCTTCGGAAAGCACTGCTGGAACATTGCTATATAGACCAACGCCGAGATGTTCAAGGACACTCAAGCCGATGGTCATTTTGTACTTAGGTTTAGGTTCGCTACTTTGACTGTCCATGCTCTTCCAAATGCCTCTCGATACTTTGCGCGATATATTCCGCCAACAGCACTGGTACAGCATTTCCAATTAACTTGCCGACGCGATTAAACGAGCATACTGAGTTTTCGAAGTCAACGAATTCGTAGTCTTCGGGAAATGTCTGTAGCAGCGCCATCTCACGAAGCGACAATGCTCGGTCCTGACGCGGATGGCCAAATCGTCCTGTGCCAAATCCGTATGCCTGAGTCGTTATGGTTGGAGATGGGCAGTCATGCTTCATTCTCCCATACACTGAGCCATACGATTGGCCCGACGCCTTGCGGTGACACGGCGCTAACAGACTTTCATCCCAATCACGCCATGACCCACCTGGAATAGATTGCCGTATTCGTTCCAAGTTGAGTTGGGAAAGTCCTTGCGATCTGTGCAGAGGGTCATGTTCACAAACCTCACCAGCCGCTAGAGGCGAAAGAGTGCCGATAGCATCATCAACCGTCGCGTAATCGCTCGGTTCACGGGCTCGTTCAAGCAACTCGATTCTGCCAAGCCGCGAGCCCAGCACCACGAGCCTTTTTCGGCGTTGTGGCACACCGTAGTTGGGCGCGTAGACTACCTGCCACCAGATGTCATGTCCGTAGTGTGGCTCAAGCATCTCAATGAACTCGCGAAAGACACTGCCGTCCTGATATGTGACTAATGCCGGCACATTCTCCATAGAAAATACATCGGGCTTGACTTCAAGAATCAGCTCAGCGAACCCAATTACCAAGTCCCATTTGTCCTCGGACTTCCGTTTGCGTGTATAGCTGGAGTACTGCTGGCAAGGCGCGCATCCCACTAAGATTTTGGGCTGATTGGGCACAAAGAGCGTGTTAATCTCGTGAGCTTCAATGTCGCGGATTGACCTGTGAATGAACACGCTGCCATTGTTGTTGTTCTCGTATGGATATTTGCACGCCGCGTCGACATCAATGCCAGCAACGACATTAAATCCTTGCCGCACGAACCCGTGCGTCAGCCCACCCGCGCCACAGAATACATCAACTACAGAAGCCATCGCTGTCCCCAAGCAATGAACAGGATAAGTCCACCGCCGCCATTATACACGAAATCAGCTTGCGAAGAACCAATATCACCAACCCCCCACAACCCCCACCTCATCATCGCTCAGCCCATACAGACGATACACCAGCGCATCAATATCCCGATCAGTCGCTTCTATCCGCAGCTCGACCACGCGCCGCGCTTCGTCATTCAAGCCCGGCAGCTGACGGTGCATATTCAGCATCGACTCGACCAGCGCGACCATCTCCGCGTGCATCTGCACATCGGCGGGGTTGTCGAAGTCGATTGTGCGGATGGGGAGCCTGCGGACATAGATGACCTTTATCTCTGCAAAGACCTTCTCGATCATTTGCGGATTCTGTAACGCGAAAACATGTTGCATCAGACTTGAATTCAGCACTCCCAACATGTAGCCATAGCTCATACCTGCGTCAGCACGTCTAAGCTTGATCACATGGCAGGAGTTCACACATACTGCGTCATCTGTATCAAGGCATGCAAGCAAGCGGTCGTCAGTTCGCCGCATCAGAATCTTGGGACTCTGAAACAATTCAGGTTTCCTGGGCGCAGCCAGCCATACACCATAATTAACATATTCACCAGCTCTGGCAAACTGGTATCTTGAAACACTCTTGCCACGATAAAGTACTCGCCAACCATCAGGCTTCGCGTCAGTTCGTGAGAATGGGCGCTCCTTGATTAGTTCCCGAGTCTGTGGAGGCGTGCCTTTCCCACGCTCGTACATCTTCACACCAGCATTTACGGTTGCAAGTGAACCAAGTGGGACAGTGTTCACTCGTATCTTGTCTAGAAGTCGCCTGTCGGATTCGGTGTTCCGATAGTCTATCTTGTGTAGTTCGTTGCTGAGGAAGGACTCTATCCTGCGCCGGTATGTTCTCTTGTCCTTCTCAATCAATACCGTCTCTTCCTGTCCAGATTGTTCATTACTCACTACCATCACCAAAGTATCGACTACAGCATCCTTAAACGCCCATCCTGTCTGCCAAATCTGATGCAACGTGTGATTTGTCAGTATCCATTTGCGGAACTCGTCGCAAGATTCCAGATCGCAGAAAGTGTTTGGCACTATGTACGACATCAATCGGTTCGGCTTCAGCAGTTCCAATGCCTTCACGACAAATAGTATGTAACTGTCTGGGAATTTGGCGGCAACAGGATGCCGATTTGACAAATACGAGATCTGCTCCGACGACAGAAACGCTCCATAAGGCGGATTGCCTATCACCGCATCAAAGCCGCCCGCCGCCATGATCGCCCCGAAGCCGCGCTCGCTATCCCAGTCGAAGGCTTTGACGCGCAGCAGCTCTTCTTCGTCCGCGTTCGCCCAGGCTTTGTCCGCGTAGAAGTCGCTGCCGACCAGCGAGTTGCCCCATTTGATGTTGCCGCCCAGGTCGGGCAGGATCGGTCCATCCAGGTCGCGCATGCCCGTGCTGTCGTTTTCATTTTCCAGCATCTTCAGCAGCAGCGACAGCTTGCTGACTTCGACAGCGCTTTGGTCGAGGTCGACGCCATAGATATTGTTGAGCAGGATGCGGCGTTTTTCGGCTGTGGTGAGCAGCATGCCTTGGGCGGTTTCGCGGCGGCGATTGCGGAATTGCGCGGGGTGGCGGCGATAATAGTCGATGTGCCAGTCGAGCAGGTATTGATAAGCGCCGGTCAGGAAGGAGCCGCTGCCACAGGCGGGGTCGAGCACGCGCAGCTCGGCAGCCTGGTCGGGATTTTTGCCTTCCAGCAATTTGCCCAGCGTATTTTCTACGATGTAGTTGACAATATAGGCAGGCGTGTAATAAACGCCGCCGGCTTTGCGCACTTCGGGCTTTTCTTCGACAGCGACGCTGGTTTCGATGCCATCGCTGCGCACTTCGATGACCTTGCCCAGGAATCTTTCGTAGACCTGTCCGAGAATATCGGCGGCGATGACAGAAAATTCGTAACGGCTCTGTGGCGGGTAGAGCGCGAAGATGATTTTCTGCAAAACATTGTCGGGGATGTAGATATCCATCGACAAGTTGTCGGGCGCGCCGCGCATTTTGTCGCTGGCGTCAAAGTGAAACAAGCCCGAGTTGTACTTTTTGTCGGCGGCTCGATACAGATTCTTGATTTTTTCATAGACTTGTTTCTCGCGGACGACCCGTTCCAGTGTGCCATAGGGCTCGAGGCTGCGGTCTTCGGCGATGCGCAAGAAGACGATGCGGTCGATTGTGCGCTGCACGAGCAGGTTGAGTTCGCGCTGGCTGAGTTCGCGGTCGATGAAGCGGGCTTGCTTGTAGAGTTGTTCGGCGAGCGTTTTGCGCCAGTTTTCCATATCGCGCAGAAAGGCGGCGTCCACGGGCAACGCGCCCTTGCCGACATCGGCGAGCAGGTCTCTGTGCTTGCCCTGGCGGACAGCGAGCGGCGACAAAGTTTCGCAGAGGCGCGTCCAACTGGCAGGGTACTGCGCGCTGGTCAAATGCCAGACGCGGGCTGCGGCGGCGGGGTCGCCCTGCTCAGGCGGTATGCGGCAATCGTAAACGGCGAACTCGGCGAAGTTGGTCAAGATGCCGACAGCGGTATTGCCCGACCAGCCATAGGAGCGCAGTTGCCCGGCCGGTTCGATCTGCTGGCTGATGTTGATGGCGGGTTTCTTGGTTTCGACATAAAAGGCGCGGCGTCTGCCCGAAAGGAAGCTGTAGTCGGGATGTTTGGTGCTGCCGCCGCTTTTCAAGCCGGCTTCGTGCAAGACCTGGTGGCTGTCGCCGACATCCCAGCCCAGCGCGCGGAAGAAGGGATTGACGAATTCCTGCCGCAGCTGGGCTTCGTTGTAGTCGGGCTGGGTGAACTGCGCCCGGCCCCGCTCGAACTTGTCGACTAGCTGGTACAGGCTGTCGGGCGGCGTGGTGGCGGGAGTCATGCGCGGCATTGTAGCACGGTAAGTAGCCCTGCGGCGTCGGGGCGAGGCGCTGACTCGTGCGCATAGCCCACTCAATCCCGTTTGACGCAAATGGGCAATTGGGCTAGACTGACGATGCAAGGCAAGGAGATGGCAGATGGAAGCGACAACGGATATCCGATTCAAACGTATGCAGCGGGAATATCAGACCCTGCATGATGCGCAGGATGAAACTTTGGACAAGGTCGACAGTATCGAGGCGGCGCTGCTGGGATTGACAGAGGCGGTGGCAGAAAACACGCGCCAGATCGCGGAGTTGCATCACAAGGTTGACGCGATAATGCAGCATCAGAATGTGCCCTACAAGCCGATAGGCTTTCTGAAGGATTGAGGGGCTGCTCGTAAAAGAGATGGCAGATGGAAGCGACCACAGACATCCGTTACCGGCGCGTCGAGGCGGAGTATCAGAGCGTGCGCGATACGCAGAACCAGGTGCTGGACCGCATTGATGGCTACGAGGCGCGAATGGACAGGTTCGAAATGGCGCTGCTGGGGCTGACCGAGGCAGTGGCTGAAAACCGCCAACTCATACTGGAAAATCAGCAGCAGATTGCGGAGAACTCGCGAATGCTGCAAGCAATCATCAAGCATCTGGAAGTGCCTTATGAGAAGCCACCTATGGGCTTCATGCGTGACTGACGCGCTGGAATCGAGCGACTCACAGAGTTGCCCCTACAACAGATTTTCATGATAGACGGAGGCTCGCGACAACCTTCCCCCGATTCTTCGGGGGGACCGAGGGGGGTTAGCCCATCGCTGCAAAAGCCGCCTGTCGCGCCTGCGCATTCGCCAGTTGCCGCGCTTGCAGATCCCGCGTCAAAGCCGCCATGTCCGCCGCAATCGGCATCAGGTCGATGTCATTGGCGCTGTTGATCATCTGCACCCAGTCGCCGCGCAGCGCATTGATGCCGTGCATAGCGCCGGCGATCGCCCCGCCCATGCCCGCTATGGAATCGTTGTCGCGTCCATAATTCGTCCCGCCGAAGACCGTGCCTTCGAAGTCGCCGCCCGTCACCACCAGAAATGCCAGCGCGATCGGCACTTCTTCAATTGCATGTTCGCGGCTGGCTGTCCAATCGTTGCTGCCGTTGCCGCGCTGCGTCCTGGCGTCATCGGCGCTGCCATCATAGCGGCGCATGACATCGCGCAGGGGAGCGATCGCCTCGCGCCAGTCGGACAGGTTGGAGGCGCGTTCGACCAAGGCTTCGATGCAGGCGCGCGTGCCATCTTTGGCTACTCCCAGCGCCGCGTCAATCACCGAGCCGACCGTGGCATCGGGCGCAAAAGCCGCCGCCACCGCAGCCGCCATCACCCCCGCCGCTTCTAAGCCATAGCTGTGCTGGTGGGCGCTGAAGATGTCGATGGCTTCGGCGTATGCCCGTTGGGGGTCGCAGGCGTTGACGATGCCCACGGGCGCGGCATACATGGCAGCGCCGCAATTGACCATGTTGCCCACGCCGGCCTGTCGCGGGTCGGCATTGCCCAGCCAGCGGATGTAGAGCCACTTTTCGGGATAAAAGAGCCGCTCGACCAGGGGCATATGGCGTCCGCGTTCGGGTATCCAGCGGTCTTCTAGCGCCATCTTGGGCACGATGCGACGGAAAAATTCGTGCGCGTCCAGGTGGTCGCCATGCTCGTGGTAACAGTGGCAGAGCAACTGCACCATGTGCGTATCGTCGGTGTAACGTCCATGGCCGCGTCCGCGACTGTTTTCGCTGTCCCAGGCTTCGACCAGGTCGGTGATATAGCCATAGCGCGCCTGAATCTCATCGGGCATGCGCCACTCGGCAGGCGCCCCCATGGCATCGCCGATTGCGCCACCGTACAAGCAACCTTGCACCTTCTGTAAAAGCCGATCTGTGTTCGTCATGAGCCTCGCCTTGTCTGTGGAGAAATGGTCGCCTGCATTGTAACCACAAACAGGGCAGAGAGTGATGGAGGGGCGCGGCAGACCGCTTACATATAGCGCACGGAATACACGACAGCCAGATTGTTCACGAGGCAGCGCCAGCTATCGCCGCGGTCGTCGCTGACATAGAAATTGCCAGCGGTCGTGCCGAATGCCAGCGAATCGCCCTGCGCATCCAGCCCATGACGAAAGACCAGATCATAGCAGTGCTGCTGCGGCAAGCCCTTGCGCAGGCTCTGCCAGCTTTGTCCGCCATCTTCGCTGCGGCAGATCACCAGCGCGCGCTCGACCGGCACGCGATATTCGGCGCTGACGGCTGGCGCAACCCAGGCCACATTTTCATCCTGCGCATCCAATGCCAGCGCGAATCCGAAGCCCGCCGGCCCCTCTGGGTCGGAGATGTCCTGCCATTGTCGCCCGGCATCGCTGCTGCGAAAGATGCCACAATGATTCTGCTGCCAGAGCACATCGGGATTGCTGGGGCTGGCCAGCACGATATGCGGGTCTTGTCCGACTTCGGCATCATGCTCGGGCAGGTAATCGGCATAGAGCCCGCGGTTGCGCACCTGCCAGCTTTTGCCGCCATCTTCTGACACATAGACACCACCCACGCTGATGCCCACAGTGATGCGTCGGCTGTCGCGCGGGTCGATCTGGATAGCGCAGATGCCAGGATAGTCGCGTCCGCCGCCAAACCATTGCGAGTTGCCCGGATCATTCCACAGCGATTCGTTTAGCTGGAAGCTGTCGCCGCCATCGCCGCTGACGAAGAGTCCGCCCGGCTCCGTGCCGACATACAAGCGGTTGGGCTCGTCCGCGCCGCCCGGCTCGATGATCCAGATGTAGCTGGTGGTAGCGGGCGTCGTGAAATCGGGCGGGCATTTCGCGCCTTCGGGATATTTTGGCGCTTCGACCTCCTGCCAGCTTGCGCCGCCGTCATGCGAACGTTGCAGCTTGCCGCCCCAATGCCCATGATCGAGGCTGGCCCACAACGTGCCCGTGCGCCGGTCGTGCATGGCATAGACCACCGGAATCGCTTCAAAATGCGCCGAGTCGATGCGCCACTCGCCGCCATCCCGCGCCAAAATCAGCAGGCCCTTGCGCGTGCCGACCAAAATTTTGTCGCCCATGCATCAACCTCCAGAAAGCGCCTGCACGATAATGACGCGCGTTTCGGCAGCGACCGAATCGCTGAGAGCGACCTTGTCTTTCAGCAGCTGGTCGCCCACGAAGATATTGACATGCTTGCGCAGGCAGCCGCGCTCGTCGATGATGTAGTCGCCCAAGCCAGTCCAGCGCTGGTTGACCGCGCTGATGATGTCTGCGACTGTGGCAGCCTCAACCGCGCAGTCGCAGAGGTCTGGAAAGTAGCGCCGCAGGTTGGGCGTGAATTTGACCTGTGCCATGGTACCTTCTCCTAGCGTAAGTCTGCGCCATTGCCGCGCCGCCGAGCAAACACGGCATACAAGCCATCGCAAAGAATCTGGCTCTCATATTATGCGCCCCTTCTTTGCATTCGCAACATAACACGCCAGCCGGCTGCCGGCAAGAATGACGCGCCACTCATTTTTGAACCCCGAAACTCTTGACATTCTCTCAATAATTGATTAAGATCTTGCAAACAAGATCCCTCAATAGAGGAAGTTGTCATGAGAAAGAACATTGTTCTGGTTTTTTCTTGCGTATTCACCCTATTCTTGGCGACCGTAGCGCAAGCAGCCAGTTTCAGCGGCAACGCCTGCTATGAAGAGGGCGCAAATTGCCAAACCGAAGACGAGTGGAAAGCCGGCTGGTGCATAGCGGCTGTCGAGGAAGGCGCATTGTCCGGCTCGATACAGCAGTGCCAAGAAACACTGGGCGTCGCGTCGCTAAGCCAGTACACGCAGCAACGCCAAAACTCGAGCAGTTTCAGCGGCAACGTCTGCTATGAAGAGGGCGCGAATTGCCAAACCGAAGACGAGTGGAAAGCCGGCTGGTGCGTAGCGGCTGTCGAAGAAGGCGCATTGTCCGGCTCGATACAGCAGTGCCAAGAAACACTGGGCGTCGCGCCGCTAAGCCAGTACACGCAGCAACGCCAAAACTCGAGCAGCAGCGCTTCCAGTTCGCGTCAAAGCAGTGGCGGCGGGCAAGGGCGTGTCGCCAACCAGCCCACCCTGACGCGAATCTCAAACCCGACCATCACGGAACGGAAAAAGGACGGCTCGTCGGAACAAGCATCGGGATGGGTGCGATGCCAGTCTTGGCGGGTACACAGGGATAACCCCGGTGAACAAATTTGCGTCAATCCCGCTCCTTCTGGTCCGTTGCCGAAGGATTACTCAGAAAAACCTACAGGGACGCGGCCGTAATAGGCTGAAATCTCGCCGGTCGAAGGGTGCCCCTACAGATTTCGCCTGGAGCGGGCGCCCAGTTTGGTTCCCCAGCAAATATGCCTCTCCGCGCCTCCCTGCCGAAATCATCTACAATCGCCCCCTATGCACAAAGCTGAACTGCTGCGGAGCCTGCGCGGCGTCAAAGGCAAATACAAACGCTATATCGGCGCGCCGATCCGCTATGGCGGCGGCAAGAGCCTGGCCGTCGGCCACATCCTCGAACGCCTGCCCGACGGCATCTCCCACCTGGCATCACCCTTCCTGGGCGGCGGCTCTTTTGAAGTCGCTTGTGCGCGCGAGCTGGGCATCGAGGTGACAGCCTACGACATCTTCGACATCCTGGTCAACTTCTGGCAAGCGCTCTTGACCGACCCGCAGGCGCTAACCGACAACCTGATGAAGTTGCAGCCCTGCAAAGAAACCTACGCCCAGGTCAAGGCTCGGCTAAAAGCGCACTGGGACGGCGAAATCTGCCTGCCGCCGCAGGAACTGGCTGTGCTCTATTATTTCAATCACAACCTATCCTATGGTCCGGGTTTTCTGGGCTGGATGTCGAAAATCTATGCAGAGCGGGGACGTTATGAAAACCTGCTGCGCCGCCTGCGAGATTTTTCTGCGCCCAGCCTGCAAGTGCATTGCCTGTCCTTTGACGAGTCCATTCCGCAGCACAACAGCGACTTTCTCTATTGCGACCCGCCCTATTACCTCGGCGACGACAGCTTGATGTTTCGTGGCATTTATCCGCAGCGCAACTTCCCGATTCATCACAAGGGCTTTCGACACGAGCATTTGCGCGACCTGCTGAGCGAGCATCGCAGCGGATTCATCCTGTCCTACAACGACTGCCCGACCATCCGCGAATGGTATGCCGATTTCAGGATTGTCGATGTGCGCTGGCAATACACGATGGGGCAAGGCGAGACGCGCATCGGCACAAACCGCAGCGCCGATGGCCGCGGGCATGTCAAGAAGTCGCACGAGATATTGATCCTGGGCTGACTGGATGCGGATGTCTACCTCTGTGGTTCAAATATGGTTACAGGCATCGGGGTGGTATACTGCGCTTGCGCTGGCAGCGTCCTGGCAAAAGGCACAGACACATGGCAGAGCCGAACTTCAAAAACCGCACGCTTTATCATGGCGACAACCTCGACTTCCTGCGCGGCATGAACAGCGAGACGGTGCATCTCATCGCCACCGACCCGCCTTTCAACAAGAACCGCGATTTTCACGCCACGCCCGACAGCCTGGCCGCCGGCGCGCGCTTCAAAGACCGCTGGCGCTGGGACAAAGATGTGCACGAAGAATGGACAGACAGCATCATCGACGACTGGCCTGCGGTCTGGCAGGTGATTGAAGTAGCTCGCGCAGCCTATGGCGATGACATGGGGGCATTTCTGTGCTGGCTGGGGGTGCGCTTGATGGAGATGCGGCGCGTCTTGCGACCTGATGGCAGCCTGTACCTGCATACGGATGATACCGCTTTCGCTTATCTGAAAGTCCTGCTGGATGCCATATTTGGCGCGGACAGCTTGCGCGGGCAGATTGTTTGGCGTCGTTACGGTTCGCACAATGATGCCAAGAAGTTCGGGCGCGTCTGCGATATGATTCTTTTCTATGCCAAAGACGGCAAGGGACTTTGGAATGGCGCGTGGACGCCGCTGGGCGCGGATACCATCACGCGCAATTACCGCCACAAAGACCAACGCGGACGCTACACAACCGCTCCGCTGCATACTGGCGGCTTGTCGGGCGGCGGCTATGCCTACGAATTTCGCGGACACAAACGAATCTGGCGCTACCCGCTGCAACGCATGCTTGAGCTGGAAGCTGAGGACCGTCTGCACGAGTCGAAAAAGGGCAGCGGGCCGCCCCGCCGCAAGGTATACCTCAGCGACTCACGAGGCAAGCCCGCGTCGAATGTGTGGACGGACATTAAGGCGCTGACGGGCCGTCACAAAGAGCGCACCGGCTACCCGACGCAGAAGCCGCTTGCGCTTTACGAACGCATCATCAAAGCCAGCAGCAACGAAGGCGACATTGTGCTTGACCCATTCTGTGGTTGCGCCACCACGCCCATCGCTGCCGAGCGCCTGGGACGCCAGTGGGTCGGCATGGACACCTGGGACAAAGCGCACGATACAGTGCTAGAGCGCCTGGCGGACGAAGGGATGCTGACTGAAGACAAGCAGCCCATTCAATTCTGGTCAAAGCGCGTGCATTATATGACCACGCCACCTCGTCGCAGCGACAGCAACGAATTAGCCGCGCCTGGCCTCAAACTGCGCATGCCTCGCGCAATGCAACCATGGGAGAAGTTGACGCATCGGCAGATGGTCGTGGCGCTGGTGCAAGCGCAGCGCAGCAATGGCAATGTCATTTGCGCCGGCTGCGGACGCGAACTGGAACGCGAGTTCATGGAACTGGATCACATCATGCCGCGGGCGGACGGAGGCGAGAATCATATCCGCAACCGCATTCTGCTTTGCCGACCATGCAATGGCAGAAAAGGGCAATACCTCACTCTGCGAGGCTTAATCCGCGAGAACAAAAAGGTGCATTGGATGAAAGACGAAGGCATGGCGCAGATGGCGCGAGAAGCGGCGCGCGAGATGGCCGACCAGGTGCGCGACGAGTTTGGTAGCGAGGAAGTACGGGCGCTGGTTAATGGAAACTAGGGCAGCAGCTCAAGGAAGTTGCAATGCTGCGGGCGAAAGATGGCGAAGTCGCGCCGGTCGAAAGTGGCGATCCGTGCGACATCCAGGCGTTCCGCCATTGCCATGATGCAGCAGTCTACGATGTCGAATTCCGCGCTCGCATAATCCTGCGCGATTTCGCTCATGCGCTGCAGATCGTCTGCAAGCAGAGGCGAGAGTTGGGGACCCATTTCTGCCAGGTTGCGGAGAAATGTCTGTACGCCGGCGTAACCCAGGTCGCGAGTGAACAAGTAGCAGACTTCGGGCAAAATGATGTTGGGGATGAGTAGCGAATCTCGCGGTTGCAAACGCGCAGCCAATGCTTCCTGGTGGCGAGAATCCTGCGCATTGTAGATTGCGTACAGGAAGCTGCTATCGACGAGGATCATCATTGTCAAGCCGACGCTTAACGAGATAATCGGTGTATTCTGTCTGCAAGATCTCGCGGCTGCGGGCGGCGGTGTCGACGGGCTCGGGTGAGGCCAAGCCAGCTTCACGCGCGCTCTTCAACAGATCTTCCCAAGTCGCGTATCGCCCAGCGATTTCAACGCTGCGCTCAGCGGTATCGACAGGATGCGGTGATGATAGTCCCGCGGCTAAGGCGTTGCGGGCAAAGTCGGCCGTGGTCACCCGGCGCTTTTCTTTGGCGTCGCCCTCGTTATCATAGCGCTCAATCATGTCGCGCAGCAGGTCGCCGATGTCAGCATCTTGTTGTTTGGCAAGTTTTTCAAGACGCAGCGAGACATCTTCCGGAATGTCCAGAACCATAGCTTTGTTCTCCCGTCGAGATACACACATTGTACCAGGATTCCAGGGCCCAAGGAAAGTTGCGCAGCAGTTTGAGCGCGAGTCTCACTTGGTCCCATCGGGGAATGGTTAGAGAAGCGGGCGACCCAGCCGCTCGCCCCTACACGCCCCGCCCTGTGCTACAATCACTCGCCACGCGCAGGCATTCATAAAGAGGACTCTCCCCATGACACAAGCACCCCTCGACAAGCTATCCCAATTTCGCTGCATCGGTCCCTTCCGCGGCGGCCGAGTCGTCGCTGTCGCCGGCGACCGGCGCGACCCCAACACTTTCTACTTCGGCGCGGTCTGTGGCGGCATCTGGAAGACCACCGACGCCGGGCAGTATTGGCAGAATATCAGCGATGGCTTCTTGACCTCGCCTTCGATCGGCGCGCTGGAAGTGGCGCCTGCCGACCCCAATGTCATCTATGCCGGCACGGGCGAAAGCACCATCCGCATCGATGTCTCGGTGGGCGATGGCGTCTACAAATCGACCGACGCCGGACGCAGTTGGCAGCACATCGGTCTGCGCGATACCCGCCAGATCGGCAAGATCCGCAGTCATCCGCAGAATGCCGACCTGGTCTATGTCGCGGCATTTGGACATGCTTTCGGGCGCAATGACGAACGCGGCGTGTATCGCTCCAAAGACGGCGGCGCAAACTGGGAAAAAGTGCTCTTCGTCAGTGACAAAGCCGGCGCGGTGGACATCACAATCGACCAGAACAACCCGCGCGTCATCTATGCATCCATTTGGGAAGCCTATCGCAACTTCTGGCAGATCAGCAGCGGCGGCGAAGACAGCGGCATCTACCGCAGCATGGACGGCGGCGACAGCTGGGAATGCATCAGCGCCAACAAGGGGCTGCCCAAAGGCCTGTTGGGCAAGATCGGCTTGGCGGCCTCGCCAGCGCAGAGCGGGCGCGTCTGGGCGATTGTCGAGCATCAGCCCGATGGCGGACTGTATCGCAGCGATGATTATGGCGAAACCTGGATACACAGCTGCAAAGACATGCGCCTCGTTTCCCGCGCCTGGTATTACATGCACCTCACCGCCGACCCGCGCGACCCCAACACCATCTATGTCAACAACCTGGACTTTTGGAAGTCCACCGATGGCGGGCACAACTTCAGCGAAATCAGCACGCCGCACGGCGACAACCACGACCTGTGGATCAACCCCGACAACAGTCGCGTTTTGGCGCATGGCAACGATGGCGGCTGCTGCGTCTCCCTGAATGGCGGGCTGTCGTGGTCGAGCCTCTACAACCAGCCGACCGCGCAGTTCTATCACCTCGATACAGACAGCAACCAGCCCTACTATGTCTATGGCACGCAGCAGGACAACAGCAGCGTTCGCGTGCCCAGCCGCAGCCGTTTTTCGTCTATCACCTGGGAAGACTGCGATATCGCTGGCTCGGGCGAAAGCGGTTATATCGCTGTCCATCCCGATGATCCGGATATCGTCTATGTTGGCGCGATCGGCAGCTCGCCGGGCGGCGGCAACAGCTTGCAACGCTATGATCATCGCAATCAGCAGATTCGCCTGATCGCCACTTGGCCGCGCAGCACGACGGGTTTGGGCGCGCAAGCCGACAAATACCGCTTCGCCTGGACATACCCGATCGTCTTTTCCCCGCACAACAGCAGCATCATTTACATCGGCGGCAGCCAGGTGCTGAAAACCAGCGACGAAGGCCAAAGCTGGCAAGAAATCAGCCCCGACCTGACCAAAGCCGATCCCGAGACCTTGAAACCATCGGGCGGTCCTATCAATCGCGATGCGGTGGGCGCGGAGCATTACGCCACCGTCTATGCCCTGGCCGAATCGCCGCAGGAGCCAGGCACGATTTGGGCGGGCAGCGATGACGGCTTGCTGCATATCACGCGCGACGGCGGCGAAAACTGGCAAGATATCAGTCCCGAACTGGGCGAATGGACGATGATCAACGGCATCGAGCCATCCCCGCACGACCCCGCCACGGCTTTCGTCACCGCCACGCGCTACAAGAACGACGACTACGCCCCTTATGTCTTCAAGACCGAAAATTATGGCGCGAGCTGGCAGGCAATCACCGCGGGCATCGCCGACGATCACTTCTGCCGCGTCATCCGCGAAGACCCGAATTGCGCCGGGCTGCTCTACCTGGGCACAGAGTTCGGCTTGTATGTGTCTTTTGACGGTGGCGCAAGCTGGACGCGCTTCCAGCAGAATCTGCCCATCAGCCCCATCTATGATTTGCAGCTGAAAGGCAGCGACCTGGTGGTGGCCACGCACGGACGCAGCTTCTGGATTTTGGACGATACCACGGCGCTGCATCAGGTCGCTAACCCCCCTCAGTCCCCCCATCAGGATGGGGGGAAGCCAGAGTCGGCGCGTCTGCTGAAACCGCGCGCGGTCGAGCGCCACTTGCCCAAAGTCTTTGAAGGCATGTTCGAAGGCAGCGGCGGCAAGCAATACATGAGCACCTTGGGCTTGGTCGCGGCTTATGAAAAAGAAGAAACGCCCGAGCACGGCGTCAAGCACACGTACCTCGACAGCGGCACGAACCCGCCACAGGGCGCGGTCATCAGCTATTGGCTGCCCGAAGCCGCCAGCGAAACCATCAGCCTGCGCATTGATGACGAAGCTGGCAATGAGATCCGAACATTCAAGAGCCTCCACGCCGATGACGAAGAAAAAGCCGCCGGCACACGCACAGACGACAGTCCCAAAGAGTTGCGCATCCCCAGCGCCGCGGGCTGGAATCGCTTCGTGTGGGATCTGCGTTATGCCGATGCCGCGCGCGTCATCCCGCACGATGACCAGCAGTCTGGCTACATCAAAGGACCGCATGCCGCGCCAGGGGTCTACCGCGCCACGTTGATTGTCGGCGAAGAATCGCAGAGCCAGGAATTCGCCGTCGTCAAAGAAGCCGGCGTAGAAGCCAGCGATGCAGACCTGCAAGCGCAATTCGACCTGTTGATGACCATTCGCGACAAGATCGGCGCTACGCACAAGCTGGTCAACCAGATGCGCGATGTGCGGGCGCAGCTGAAGGGCTGGCGCGAGCGTCTGGCTGGCCTGGAAAGCGCGCAGGGCATCTGCGACGGGGCGAAGGCGCTGGAAGAGCAGGTACTGGAAACCGAAAAACAGCTGATGATCCCCGATACGCGCAAGGGCTGGTCGGACAGCATGAACAACGGCATGCGTCTGGTCGCGCAGCTAAGCGGGCTGGTCTTCAATGTCAACCTGGGCGACTACAAACCCACCGACTATGAACAGGAAGCCTTTGTGGAGATGGCTGGCGAGATCGACGAAGTCGCCGCGCAATTCGACGAGATCGTCAATGGCAACCTGGCCGAGTTCAACACCATGCTCAGCAATGCGGGTTATGGGGTGGTCGCGCTGAAGGTGGAGTGATGGCAGCGCAGAAGCAGAACCAAGTAAGTCATAAAAAAGATTCACCACAGAGGCACAGAGGGCGCAGAGGGTGATGTAGGCTCTTCATTGCTGCGCTAAATCAAATCGGCAACTCTGGCAAGCTCTGCACGATCGCCACCGTCCGCAGGCTGACGGTCGTGACGCGCTTGATCAGGTCAAGGATGTAACGAGGCTCGCCCACTTCCTCCGCCCAATCGTTAGGATCGTTGACGATGCCGCTTTTCCTGTGCGTCCGGATTTGGTAACGGTCAATCAGCCAGTCCAGCGCCGAGCGCGTGCCGAGCTTGTATTCATGGGCTTGTGCCGGTATGCCCGTCAATGTGATGCCCGCATTGTAGTGGATGGTCGATGTATCCAGGTTGGGGCGTTTGCCGGCGTATTTCATCTTTTCGACGCGGAAAGCGTCATCGGCCTTCGGATTCCAATTCGCAGCATGAATCTCTTTCAGCGCATAGAGCTCGATCTTTTCGTAATTCACATGCAAGTCCGCCAATGCGCGCCCGGCAGCGGCAAAATCGCGGAAGTCCGCCAGCGAAGCCGCCATGGGGATGCGCGCGGCCGACTTGGCCAGATCGTTGGCGAAGGTCTCGCGATACTGCTGCGAGTGCAGGACGCCGTAGGTGAAATAGAAGAGCTCGTCTTCGCTGATGGCGGGGTCGCTGTAATGGGAGCGGAACTCGGCCAGCGCGGCCGGGTTGATGTTTGAGACGCGCTCAATGTCGGCATCGTCAAAGTCGGCTAGATCGTCAATCTCTGTTTTCTCATAGCGATAGCGGGGGTAATATGCGGTGTCGCCAAGCAAATGCACGTCGACAATGTTTTCGGACACCAATGTTGAAAATGTGCTGTTTGTACCCTTCATCGTGGCGGCAATGCCGATATTACTGCTACCCGAAGCAGGAAATATAATTTCAAACTTACCCGGTCTTTCAATCATCGGACGATACCAGTATAGGAATTGCTTAGAAAACGGCCTGTATTCACTTACAACTATGTTGCTTTCGTCATATTCATAAAGCACGCCATTACTTAGGTCTCGATAGTTTCCTGGTCGCCAATGGAAACGGCTGGTGTTGTTCTCGACAAACCGTTTTGCTGCCCGTAAATCCGGAATAGTTCCTTTCGGTATTGCACTTCTGAATGCCTCTACCTGGCTGTTGAAGTATTCAATGCTCCTCTTAATGTTGGCTCGCAATTGCAATGCAGATGAATTGTAACACCATGCATCTCGACTGGAAGAAAGACCAACGTATTTTCTTGTGAAGACTGGCGCTTGCAATGTGATGCCGGCGTTCGCAAGGGGGCGCAGAGTCGGATAGACGTCCGACCGCTGGTTGATCCAATCATAATGCTCATTAGATCTAATGGTCTCCCATTTGGTTTGGGCGAGACGAGACTTCTGCAAACGCGCCAGCTTGTCTTCGCGCTTGAGATTATCGCCTATATCACGATAGTTGACTGGAATGGTCGCGTCAGGAGGAGCGGGCGGGTAGCGCTTCACAAGAAATAAAATAGCAACGGCAGCGCGAGCGCTCTCGGCAAAGACTCCCCCGCCTTCCGCACGACGACGTTCGCCAGATGTGCGCGCGTTCCCTCGCAGGTTATAGCAATAGATCACATCAAACTCGTCTGCGACTGCCTTGCGGAAGCCGTCAAATGAATTCGAGTCGATGAAGCCGCCATTGGTGACAAAGGCAACGATGCCGCCGTTTTCGCCGTCTTGAATCCAGTCTGATGCCAGACGAATTGCTTTCACATAGGGATCGTACAGACTATTTAAAAGCGAGTTGGTGGATGCTTTCGCATACATTTCTTTCACGCGCCCATCAACAGAGGGATAAGCGCGATTATTCGTCGCCGACCAAGGCGGATTGCCAATGACAATGCGGATGTCGAGATCCTTTTGGCGGGCCATGCGCTGGTTGTTCTCGGGAAACCAGAACTCGTCCGTTGGCGCGCCCGATTCGTAAGCCTGGAAGGTATCGGTCAGCACGATGCCTTCAAATGGCTGGTATTCGCTGGCTGGCGCTTTGTCGTGATAGGTCGCTTCGATATTGATGGCGGCGATGTAATACGCCAGCAG
Organism: Chloroflexi bacterium bin20; assembly: GCA_002238485.1. GTDB lineage: Bacteria > Chloroflexota > Anaerolineae > Aggregatilineales > Phototrophicaceae > UBA6055. The sequence goes on from MPMG01000006.1 coordinate 121,917, forward strand.
GTTGATTTCGTTGGCGTGTATTTCTTCGGCGTATTTGCGCGGCAGGGCTTCGGGCTTGATTATGCCGCTCTGCAAGAGGCGGGTGATGAATGTGCCGGTGCCGACGAAGGGATCGATGATATGCACGCCTTCATCGCCCAGAGAAACGGCAAACTCCCTATTCAGCAGGTCTTCGACGCTGCGGATGATGTAGTCCACGACCTCGACCGGCGTATAGGCGATTCCCAGCGATTTGAATACTTCATCGGACAACGCGCCTTTGAAAAACCGTTCGTAGAGTTCGGCGACGATCTTCTGCTTGCCTGCGGCTGTGCTGACGCCGTCAGCCCGAATTTGCACATCTCGATAGAAGTTCTCCAGCCCGACTCTTTCCTTTTCCAGTCCGCGGTCGGCCAGCGCGTCGAGAACGCCTTGCATTGCCCGCGACACCGGGTTGCGCAGGGCAAAATCGAAGTCGGTGAAGAGCGCGTCGAAGACGGGCTTGGTGACAAGGTGCTGCGAGAGCATGGCGATGGCGTCATCGCGACTGATGCCGTCATTCAGGTTGTGTTGCAGTTCGGCGAGGAAATTGGCGAATATCGGACCGACGCCAGAATCAGGGATGCGCAGCAGGGCGCGAATGCGGGCTTCGTGATTTCGCGCGATTTCGCCGACCTTATCCGCCCAATCTTCCCAATAGCGCGGATTGGAGAAACGGTCGACGGTGGTCGCAAGAATTGCATCGCGGAACTCGGCTGAACCGACGATGACAAGGGGAAGTTCCTGCTGCGCTAGCTCTCCGTTGTCGCGGTCGGGCGCCTCGTTGTCGCTGTCTTGGCTGTCTTTCCCGCCTTTGCCAATATCGTCGCGGTCGAGATAATGCGGCGCCTCGCGAGAAGCGCTTTCGAGTTTGAGCTGATTTATCTTGGCTTCAAAGCGATCATCGTGCGCGGCGATTGCGTTGATGACCTGCCAAACGGCTTTGTAAGCGCTGCTATTAATTGTTTCCTGGGGATTGGCGCCGGGCGCTCTCACTATCGGCAGGATGATGTAGCCGCGCTCTTTCCCTTCGGCTTTGCGCATGACTCTGCCCACCGCCTGCACCACATCAATTTCCGACTTGCGCGGGTACATGAAGAGGATGGCGTCAAGCGCGGGAACATCTATGCCTTCGGTCAGGCAGCGAGCGTTTGTGAGTATTCGACAGGTATTCTCGTCGGGTTCTTCTCTAAGCCAGTCGAGATGTTTGGAGCGCGTCAAGGCGTTCTGCGTGCCATCTACATGCACTACTTCACATTGCAGCGGAGTTGTTTCGTTATTATGGCTGTCGGCATTGATGCACTCGGTTACCACTAGCGGGAAAAATCTCTCGAACTCATCTTTCGACTGCTTGATGGTATTGCTGAAGGCGACAGCGCGTTTGGCTGGCTGCGGATCATCAACAAATTCCATGCCGTCCATACCGCGTTTGCGCAATCCGTTCCAACTGCCAACCATTTTCGCGCCGTTGTTCAAATTAACTTCCGTATTGGTATCCGAGAGCAATTTGTCCAGGTCACCGCTCACTTCTTCTGGATCGACATCCAGAATAACCACCTTGTAATCGGACAAGATATTCATTTCCACCGCCTTGCCAAAACCCAGACGATGGAATTCGGGTCCGTAGATTTTTTCGTCATCCATCGAAACCAGCGTCGCGCGCCGCTCATTGGCTTTGCGTTGCGCCCGGTCGCCGTAGATGCGCGGCGTCGCCGTCATATACAGCCGCTTCCGACCAGCGATGATCTCGTTCTTGTGAATGCGCTGGAAATTGGATTCGTCATCGTCGGTCAGCCCCGTTACACCGGTGGTGCGGTGCGCCTCATCGCAGATGATGAGATCAAAAGAAGGCAATCCATCCTTCTGAGCGCGGGCTACAACATCGAGGGACTGGTATGTTGAGAAAACTACCCGCATCGTCTGCCGATTGGCGCTTAGCTCATACCGCCAAAGCAAGGTATTCGGGTTTGTGGACGCGGGCCAGGGCAGATCGTGTATGGAGATTTCTGAGCTGTCTGTGTCTTGCTTTCCCGTAATTTTCTCATCAGAACATACGGGGATCGTAGTGAGCGCTATGTTGGCGTCATTTGTCCAATCGTTCATGGCTTGCGAAAGCAAGGATAAGGATGGGGTAAGGAACAAGACATTGCCGCCAAGGCCTGCCATCTGCTGGGCAATGTGGAGCGCTGTGAATGTCTTACCCGATCCGCAAGCCATAATCAGCTTGCCGCGATCATGATGCTCGAATCCTTGAACGACAGCGTTAAGCGCTTCCTTCTGATACTCCCGCAGTGTCTTGGATTCTTTCTGCGCCAAGATAATCGGCGGCGTGAAACTAAACTGCTTCCAATCAATCGACGAGTCTTCAAATATCTGCGGTCCCCAGCGCAATACGGGCTTGGACTCATGGTCTTCAAGCGCCTGCTCGGCGGTCGTTGTCCACTTGTCGGTAGTAGACACGAATATCCCGCTGGAGAATGTGTCGACGGAATAGGCTGCAAGGAATTTGTTGATCTCCGAAAGGCTAATGCTTGTGTCGGGACGGAAGAACTTGCACTGAATCGCGACCAGATCGCCGGTGTCGTGTTCTCGCGCTACCAGATCTATGCCCGTATCATGCCGATTTTGATTCCCGGGCCACTCTGACCACAGCCATACTTTGTCGAATCGCTCGGACTGCCTTTTCTCTTGTTCGAGAAAGGCTTTGACTACCCGCTCAAAAACTTGTCCCTTTTGCGCGGTATTTTCTGCCTCGTCGCCCAAACTCGCGAGCAGACTTCTAAAAGTTGCTACAGTGTCACCTTGGTTGTTCATAGGTCTGTATTCTCGACTTTTGCAAGTTACATTGCATTGTAATGTCGAAGCGTGGAATCCGATATGCGGAACTGATTCCGCGGCGCGGCAAGGAATCGATTGAACCTTCCTGCGCCGCAGCGGCTCTTTCTAGTGTAAGCATAGAGACAGGAGCGCATATGGGAGATTTGAGCGGGCTGGTCGTGGCAGCGCGCAAAGGCGACAGCGATGCTTTTGAAGAAGTGCTGCGGCGCTTTCAAGATATGGCGGTGGGTTATGCCTATGCGACATTGGGCGATTGGCAAGAAGCGGAGGACGCGGCGCAGGAGGCTTTCATCGCGGCATGGGTTGGCTTGGTCAACCTGCGTGAAGCGGCGGCTTTTCCCGGCTGGTTCAGACGGATTGTGCATACGCAGGCGCAACGGCGTTTGCGCGTGAAGGAGCCGCTGCTGGTTTCTCTCGAACAAGTCGCCGAGATAGCCGCTGACGATGGGCGAGAGCAGGTAGAGCACGCGCCGATGGCAGACGATATCGCAGCCGCATTGGAAGCCTTGCCCGAGGCGCAGCGCACAGTCGCCCTGTTGCACTACATGAACGACTTTCGGCAGCGCGAGATCGCGGCGTTTTTGGAAATCCCGATTGGCACGGTCAAATCGCGCCTGTATCACGCGCGTCGATCAATGAAGGAAAGGATGACGGTTTTGAGCGAACTATCCACGCAACGCCCCTCGCGGGACAATCAATTTATCGAGAAAGTCATGCGGCTGTTTGCTGCCGCCAAAACGGGCGACAGCGCCGCCGTCAAGCGGATGCTCGGCGAAGACAGCGGCTTGGCGAACGCCAGCGGCTAGTTCGCACATCGCTTTGGGGCTCGGACGCGCTGGCGCTGCATGTAGCTGTGATGCACGGGCGAAAAGATATTGTCGATCTGCTCTTGGCGCACGGCGCTGATATTCACGCGCGCGATGACAAATACCATTTCAACGCCTTGATTCACGCCATCGACCTGGCCGACTTCATGCCAGAATACGCCGCGCTGGGCATGGTCGACTTTCTGCTAGAGCGCGGCGCCGAGTTGGATGTCTGGGCTTGCGCCTGGCTGGGTGATAGGGAAGGTGTCAAAGAGCGGCTGGATGAGAATCCGGCGCTGGTGAACGAGATCGGTCCTGGTCCCAGCACCTTGCTTTCATTCTGTCGCGATGTGGAGACGGTTCAGTTCTACCTGGATTATGACGCCGACCCGCTGACTGTTTATGAGCGGACGGGGAAATGCGGGCGGACGACGCCGCTGCGCGATATCGCCTATCGCCGCAATTACGAGGCGACGCGGCATCTCCTGCGGCATCTGGGCTGGCAGGTCGATGTCTTCTGGGCGAGCATCATGGGCGATCTGGCTCAATTGCGCGGACTGCTCGCCGAAGATAGCGGGCTCGCGCAGGCTGCCACTGCTGGCGATCATGTCTTGGGCGGCGGCTTGAGCCCCTTGCACCTGGCAGCGCAGGGCGGTCATATTGAAGTGATGCAGGCGCTGCTGCAAGGCGGCGCGGATGTGAACGCGGGCGATGCCGATGGCTATACGCCACTGCACTTCGCCATCTGTTTTGGTCCCAAGCAATTGCTGGATCCGCTGCCAGACCTCAGCGAGGCGGCGCAGGACATCGGCGTTTATCATCTGCTGGCGGATGTGCCGCGCTTATTGCTTGAACGGGGCGCAGACTTGAGTGCGCGCGAAAGCGAACAAGGTCGCAGTCCGTTGCAGCTGGCGCAGTCGACTTTCGAAGACGAGACCGATCGCAGCGATGTGATCGCTCTGCTGCAAATGGCGGAACCAACTAGCGGCAGTAGAGGCGAGGCGACGACTCGCCCTCAATGAACTCTCCTCGGTCCCCCCGAAAAGTCTCGGGGGGGGGGGCAAAACATGCGCGAGCGCTCCGACCGGACAAATGTGGGCGATCGCTGGTCTCTTCACGAACGTGTTGATCTCTTTGTACTGGCGCTAGAGCGCTGGCTTGAGCTTGCGCTCTGGTTTGCTTACGAAGACGTAGAGCCAGAAGAAAAAGGTGCCTGCGAGCGAAAGCATGGCGCCCATCAAAAACAGATCGCGGAAGGCGAATAACGTCAGCAGCAAGCCGCCGCCCAGCGCCATCATGGAGAAGCTGAGGCCCGCCGCCATCTCGCCGCTGCCCGCCATGATCGACTGCTGCGCTTTGGGCGCCAGGTCGAGGATGTAAACCACAAAAGCCGTGTAGCGAATCGATGTCAGAGCCAGCGCGCCGATAAAGCCCAGCGCCGCCGCCAGCCAATGCTCCACCAGCGCCATAGGCAGCAGGCACAGCGAAGTCGCCAGCGATGACCAGACAATCACGCTGATCTCGCCCCAGCGCCGCACCAGCCGCGGCGTCAGCAGCGCCGTGGGCACGCCGGTCAGCCTGCCAATGGCCGCTATCGTGCCGATCGTGGCGGTCGCGACCAGCAACTGCTGATCCATATACACATTGAAATAGACCATGACAGTTGCGCTGCCCGCGACCTGGAAGAGGCGAATGAAGGTCATCACGCCGATCAGCGCCAGCAGCGCGCGCGACCAGTTTTTCGGCTGCGCAGATTCTCCCTTTGTATTGCCCGGCGCAGGCGCGTCAATTGGCAGCGGACGGATTCGCCACAAGAGCAGCAGCGTCGCCAGCAACATGACGCCGCTCGCCAGGTGCAGGGTCAGTCGATAAGGCATGGGATGATCCAGGTTGGTCTGTATCCCCGCGGCCAGCAAACCGGGCAAGACGCCGCCCAGCAAACTGCCCGCGAATCCTGCCAGCGCCCAAGCCGCCGTCTTCAGCGAAAAAGCGCGATGCTTCTGCGCAACATCGACGACATTCAGCAAAAATGGCGCGCCATTGACGAAGAAAAATGAAAATCCCACCAGCATCAGCGCATAGTTGCCGACCAGCCAGGCTTCAGTCTGCGCGCCGGGCAGCGCTTCGGCCAGGGGCAGGCAGCAAGCGCCCAGCGTCGCCAGCGCCGCGCCCAATTTCATCATGGCGGTGTTGGAATAGCGCGCGCCCAAAATGCCCGCGGGCAGGCTGGCCGCCGCGAATGTCAGCAATCCCGCCGCATTGACCAGCCCGATCAACTCGGTGCCATAGCCCAGCCGCAGCAAATACAGGTTCAGCAGCACGGCATAAATGCCATCGACCACCAGCGCCATGCCCACCAGCACGAGCAGAAACAAACGCGCCTGGCTGCTGAATGCGCTGATTTTGCTGTAGGGACGCGCCCAGGCTGCGCCCAACCGGGATGCCAGCGACATGCGGGCTAGCCAACAACCTCGAAGATCGCTTCGATCTCGACCGCAAATCCATTGGGCAGCGAAGCAAAACCCAAGGCGCTGCGGGCGTGCAACTCGCCATCATACAACGCCCAGAACAATTCACTGGCGCCATTGATGACCAGGTGCTGGTCGGTGAAGTCGGGCATGGAGTTGACAGCGCCCAGCAGCTTGCGCAGACGCAGGTTATTGACCGTGCCGGTGATGGTATAGGCGGCTTTGAGCAGGTCGATGGCGCAGACCCGCGCGGCTTGCTGGCCGGTCTCTACATCCAGGTCGCGTCCCAGCTTACCGACATAGCCGGTGGAGACATGCCCGGAGACATAAATCGTATCGCCGATGCGCGTGGCTGGCGCAAGCGTGCTCGAAGGACTGAAGTCGCTGAGATCAATGCCCATTGCCTGGGCTTTTTCGTCGAGAGTCATGGACTGGCGCTCCTTACATTTTCTGGAAACGCAGATAGTAACACAGCCAGCGCCAGGCGACAGAGAGGATGTTTTGGTTCTGCACAGCGCGCAAGGGGCTCACAGTATCCGATTCGGATCAATTTCTTGACACGGTGTCTGGGGAATGTTTATATTCCTGGATACAACTTTTTCGTCATGCTTGACACAAGGTCAATTCACCACAGAGACACAGAGAGCACAGAGAATCTCTTGTGTCCCAAATCCACGCTAATCGCCCTGGGAGTGGCGAATTCCGTGTATATGGTGTTTCCCCATCCCCGACCTGTCGACAGAATCCGCGTGTGCCGTTGCCTCCCCCTGACCTGTCGGGGGGACCGAGGGGGCGCCTGTATCCAGCAACTTAGCCACTCCCGAGTCCATTGCTGCTCTGAAGTACATGAGTGATCTTTGTACTCTTGCAACGCTGGTATAATCAGGGCGTTGTCTTCTCTTCTGGCAGCAAATAAACGCCAATTTGCATCGTCAAGCGCCTGCAAACAGGCGAGAACAGGAATCGCGAGGCATGAAAAACTCCAGTGTACTTTTCACAGCGCCCGGCCAGGTCGAGCTGCAAGAAGTCGACAGCGACTTCCTTCCCCTGGGCGACCACGAAGTGCTGACGCGCACGCAGTACTCGCTCATCAGCGCCGGCACAGAGTTGGCTTGTCTGGCGGGCGTGGAGGCTTGGTTCCCTTTCCCCAATTCGCCTGGATACGCCACGGTGGGCGAAGTGGTCGAGACCGGCGCGGCAGTCAGCGCTGTGCAGCCGGGCGATATGGTCTACAGCATGGGGCGGCATCGTCAATATCACCTGATTAATTTGGCGGATGCGCGGGCGATGTGCGTAAAAGTGCCGGCGGGCATGTCGCTGCAGCAGGCGGTTTTTGCGCGCTTGGCTGTGGTCGCCTTCACCGCGCTGCGTATATCGACCATCGAGCTGGGCGACTATGTTGGACTTGTCGGGCTGGGCGTAGTGGGCAACCTGGCGGCGCAATTATCCCGCTTGCAAGGTGGACGCGCCATCGGGCTGGACTTGAGCGCGGAACGAGTCGCGCTGGCGCGGGAATGCGGCATCGACCAGGCGCTGGTGATCGACCCAGCCAGCATCGCGGACGAAATCGCGGCGCTCACTAACAAGGAAGGCATCGCCACACTGATTGAGGCAACAGGCAATCCACGCGCTTTGCCGCCTGTCCTGCCCCTGCTGGGGAGATTTGGCGAGGTCATCTTGCTGGGCACGCCACGCGGCGCGTATGAAACCGACCTGACCGAAGTGCTGCGTTATGCGCACCTGGATGGCATGGGCAATATCACTTTCAAAGGCGCGCACGAATGGCGTTATTCTGTGCCGCGCGATCCATTCACCAAGCATTCCATCACGCGCAATGCCGAGCTGGCGCTGGAATTGATTCGTGATGGCGACGTAAAAATCGCGCCCCTGCACAGTCATACCCTGCCACCACAGCAAGCCGAGGTTGCCTACCGCGGGCTGCAAAACGAGAAGGACAAGTACATCGGCGTCGTCTTTGACTGGACGGACGTGTAATCCCCTCGGCGCCCTCGCTAGTTCAAAGACATCATTCCCCGCGCAGCCGCGGGTCCAGGATATCGCGCAGACCATCGCCGATGAAGTTGAAGGCCATGACCAGGCTGGCGATCGCCAAACCCGGGAAGAGCCACATCCACCACTGATCGAAGAAATCGATGCCGATGCTGACCATGCGTCCCCATTCCGGCGAGGATGGGTCGGGTCCCAATCCGATGAAGCTCAGCGAGGCGAAAACGATGATCGCCGTGCCGATATCCAGGGTCGCCAGAATCACCGCCGGGGCGATGCAGTTGGGCAAAATCGTACGAAACAGGATATAGCCGCCGCCCGCGCCCACACTCCGCGCCGCCTCGACATATTCTTGGGCTTTGACCTCCAGCACCAGCCCACGCAGCACACGCGCATAGCGGGGCCACCACACCACTACCAGCGCCAGCACAGCATTGCGGATATCTGGTCCCAGCGCCGACGTAACCGCCATCGCCAAAATGATGGTCGGGAAAGCCATGAAGAGCTCGGTCAGGCGCATCAGCAATTCATCGCCGACGCCACCCACATAACCCGCCACCGCGCCGATAATCACACCCAGCGAGCTGCCGATGATGATGACAGCCAGCCCGGCCGGGATGGTGATGCGCGATCCCCACAGCACCCGACTGAAGATATCGCGGCCCAGCTCGTCTGTGCCGAATAGGAAGGTCGCGTTGGGCGGCAGCTTGCGGTTGAGCAGGTCTTGGGCCAGCGGCTGGTAGGGGGCGATATTGGGCACTTGCAGCATGATGACCAGCCACAGCGCCACGATGATCGCGCCAGCCAGCACCAACGGATTTCGTCGCAGGTGATAGCGCAGCTGCCACCACAAACTAGGCGATGCGGATACGGGGGTCGAGAAAGTAGTAGGCGATATCGACGACAAAATTGACTCCCACATAAATGACGGCGATAAGCAGGCTGACGCCCATGATGGCCGGGAAGTCTTGCGATGTGCTGGCGCGGAACATGTAGCGCCCGATGCCAGGCCAAGCGAAGATCGACTCGATCAAAATCGAGCCGACCAGCAGGTTGCCATACGCCAAGCCGATCACCGTCACGACCGGGATGAGCGCGTTGCGCATGCCATGCCTGCCGATGATCTTGCGTTCGCGCAGTCCCTTGGCGCGGGCGGTGCGCATATACTCCTGATTCAGCACTTCCAGCAGCGACGAACGGGTGATGCGCGAAATGATGCCGCTGATGTAGAGCGCCAAGGTCAAGGACGGCAAGACGAGGTGCGCCAGGGCGTCGTTGAAAATCTTCCGGTCGCCCGCCAGCAGCGCATCGATGGTGAACATGCCCGTGACGGTGGGCGGCGCACGCAATTTGTAATCCAGCCTGCCAGGCCCCGCGGCGATGCCCAATTCTGTGTGAAAGACCGTCAATGCCACCAATGCCAGCAAAAACACCGGGAAACTGACGCCGATCAAAGCGACCACGCGCGCGACATAATCGGCCAAGGTATCTTTCCACACCGCCGAAACCAGCCCCAAACCCACGCCCAGCCCAGCGCCCAGCAACACCGAAAGCGTCGCCAACTCGATCGTAGCCGGCAAGAAGCGAGCGATATCCTCGCGGATGGGCTTGCGCGTCTTGATAGACATGCCCATATCGCCACGCAGCAGATTGCCCAGATAGGTCAGGTATTGTTCGTGTAGGGGTTTGTCCAGGCCCCATTTTTTGCGGAAGGCATCGACCAATTCCTGGTTGCCCAGCGCGTTTTGCGGCAGGTTGGCGTTGATGGGGTCGGCAGGCACCGCGTTGGCGATGATGAAGGCGACGATCGTGATGCCCAGCAGCAGCGGGACGATCAGCAGCAATCGGCGCACGAGATAGCGGAAGAAGTTCATCGCCGCCTAGTCTACCATATCTCCAGCGCGGTAGAGCCAAGCAAGTCATGCAAAAGATTCACCACAGAGACGCAGAGGGTGGTGTAGAGGCGATTCGCTAAAACGCGCCAAAGCCCGCAATGTGTTATAGTCCGCGCAAGGGCAGCAGGCAAAGTGGCGAGCGCGAACATGATCATCGACACCGATATTCATCCCGTTCCGGTGCATGACCAGGTGGCGAATTACCTGGCAGAGCCTTGGCGATCACGCTATCTGCGGGGCGATCATGGCGCCGGGCATCCCAACTATTTTAATCCCAACGGCGTCATGCGCGGCGATGCCCTGACCGAAGATGGCAGGCGCATCGAGAAAGCGCCCGATACCATGGCGCGCTATTTTTTGGATGTATACGATATCGACTACGCGATTATGAACCCCGCCGAAGCCATGGAACACTGTGTTTCGCCCGATGCCCACTATTCCGCCGCTGCCTTGTCCGCGGTCAACGACCACTTCGTGCACGAGTGGCTGCCCGCCGACCCGCGCTATCTGGCTTCCATCACCATCGCCTTCAGCAATATCGAGCTGGCCGTGCAAGAGATCCACCGCCTGGGCGAGCATCCGCGCGTCGTCCAGGTGCTGATGGCCAGCGGCTCGCCATTCCCGCTGGGGCACAGCTACTTCCATCCTATCTATGCAGCCGCCGCCGAGCACGATCTGCCCCTGGCCATTCATCCGGGCCTGGAAGGCGTGGGCATCGCCGGCAGTGGCGGCACAGCGGGCATGCTCGCCAATTATCTGGAATGGCACACCCTGCTGGCGACTTCGTACATGACGCAGTTGGTCAGCCTGGTGGTCGAAGGCGTCTTTGAGACATTTCCCACATTGCGATTCGTCTTTGTCGAGGGTGGCGTGGCCTGGCTGCCCGCGCTGATGTGGCGGCTGGACAAGAACTGGAAGGCGCTGCGCTCGACAACGCCCTGGCTCACGCGCAAGCCCAGCGAGATCATCCAAGAGCATATCTGGCTGACCACGCAGCCGATCGAAGAGCCCGAAGACAAACGCCACTTTCACCAGACCCTGGACATGTTCGCCGCCGAGCGCATGCTGCTGTTTTCCAGCGATTATCCGCACTGGGACGGCGATACGCCCGACTTTGCCATGCGCCAGATCGCGCCCGAGCTGCGCGATGCTGTGATGTTCCGCAATGCGCTGGAAGTATTTGGCTTGGAGGCGCAGACAAATGGCAGCTAAAGCGCAAGTCTATGTGGCGAAAAAAAGCGAATTGCCGGTGGGCGGTCGGCGAATTATCGAGGCGGCAGGCAAGTCCATCGGCGTGTTTAATACGGGCGCGCAGATCGTCGCCGTACTGAACTTGTGCCCGCACGAATTTGCGCCGGTCTGCAAGGGACGCCTGGGCGGCACGACCCTGCCCAGCCAGCCCGGCGAATTCATCTGGGGGCGCGAAAATGAGATCCTGCGCTGTCCCTGGCACGGCTGGGAATTCGACCTGCACACGGGCGAATGCCTGACCGACCGTCGCAAGCTGCGCCGTTTTTCTGTTGTGCTGCGAGAAGACGCCGTCTATGTGGAGCTGTAGCCCAACCGTCCTCGGGCTGTTTCATCGCGTGGGCTGGGCAGGCGCTGCCAAGGCACAGTTGACATAGCAGAACCGATCCCCGGCAAAATCGGGCGACCAGGAACAATCCACAGCCGATGAGCATAAAAGTTACTATCAAGGAGATCGCCCAACGCGCCGGCGTCGGCACGACCACCGTCAGCCGCGTGCTCAACGACCATCCCTATGTCAGCGCCGACAAACGGCAGCGCGTAGAAGCAGCCATCGCCGACCTCGATTATCGCCCCTCGCAAACGGCCCGGCATCTGCGCGGCAGTCCCTCTGGCTTGCTGGGCTTCTTGACCGATGATGTAGCCACCACGCCCTACGCTGTCGATATCATCCGGGGCGCGCAAGATGTCGCCTGGGCGCACAACATGGTGCTGCTGGTGACCGACAGCGGCGGCGATGAACAGGTTGCCGAAGCAGCTGTATCCGTCTTCCACGAGCGCGCTGTCGAAGGCATCGTCTACGCCGCCATGTATCACAGACCGGTCACCTTGCCGCGCGGGCTGAGCGACTTGCCCACCGTACTGGCGAATTGCTACCTGGAAGATGGCAGCGCCCCGGCTGCGGTGCCCGATGAATTCGACGGCGGCTTTCACGCAGCCTGCGCAGCTATCGAAGCCGGGCACAAGCGCATCGGCTTTATCAACTTGTGGGAAGAAGACGAGTCAAAAACACCGCCCTATCCAGCCATATATGGTCGGCTGCGCGGCTACAAACAGGCGCTGGCTCATCATGACCTGCCTTATGACGAATCGCTGCTGCGCTTTTCCGACCAGACTCCGCGCGAAAATTATCGCCACACCCGCGAGTTGATGACGCTGCCCGAGCCGCCCAGCGCCATATTTTGCGGCAACGACAAAGTCGCCATGAATTGCTACAGCGCCCTGGCCGAGCTGGGCTTGCGCGTGCCCGCCGATGTAGCTGTCATCGGCTTCGACAACATCACGCATATCAGCGAAGGCTTGCTGCCGCCGCTGACGACCATGCAGCTGCCGCATTACGAGATGGGCAGGTGGGCGGTACGCTACCTGATGCAGAATCGCGGTGCAGCGCTGCAGCCCGTGCAAGTTGCGCTGCCATGTCCATTGGTGCGGCGCGGCTCGGTCTAGGGCGAAGGCAAAACCAGCAAGGACGCCAGGACACAGAGAAGTTGAATTTGCAGTAGGCGGTTGCGCTACAATCATTGCTTTGCGGACTGTACACGGAGAGAGCAACATGCCCTTCAACATCAAGCGGCGCGGCAAACTGAGCTACTACTACGAGGGCGATGATCCTGTGCTCTCCAACATGGTCGTCGAAACCCTGCCCGATGGCGACCTGCGCATCTGCTTCAGCGGGCTGACGGGCGGCTACTCGGCGGCGGGCATCCTGGGGCTGGAAGACGTGCCGCACATGGACCCGGAAACAGAGATCCCGCTGGTTTTCCAATGCTGGGAATTGTGGCTGCGCGAGGCGGGCATCTGCGATTCGATATCGAAGGTCGATTTCATTGAAGTGCATGCATTTGGCACGCAGCCCAAAGCGCCCAATCCGCTGCTGGATGCGGCCGGATTCCAAGCCGAGCTGCAGCGCTTGCGCAGCGCCTACGCCAGCGCCTACCGCGACTGGTTCAAGCAGCATTGTCCGACCAGTGGCCTTCCCGCGCGTTTTACCGTGCATGTGGTCGATGTGCCCGACCAAGCCGCCAGCTACGAGTTTTATGCGGTGGGCTTGCTGCAGCGAAGTCTGGAACGCGCACAGTAAATCCCCTCGCTCTCCGACGATCCAGGGGGAGGCAAATCGCGACAGCCCGCCAGCCTATTGCCCTGCGTTGTTGCGCAAATACAGCTTTCGCCTCTCCCGAGGAAGAGATTGCTTGACAACCCCATAATTTTGATATACACTCAGTTTATGTTGATTTCAACATATTTATCAGCACAATATGATTTATCGCACATCTGACGAGTCATTGACGCTATTCCAAGGCGAAGCATGATGAAGAGCCAGCAGCGAGCCGCAATCATCAGATCACGAAGCGCAAGCGACCGCATTTTTGTGACGGATCTATCGCCAGCATGCAAGTCCGCCGGCAGACGCCATTTTTGCGCTGGCAATAGATCCATGTTACATTTGATCCAGTTTGGTATCAGAAGGGAGGCGTCATAAGCGGATTCTGCTTTCCTTATCAAACACAAACATACCTATGAATCGAGGTGAACCATGTTCTCCAGCAAGAAACTGATCGTCCTGCTGGTTCTGTTTGCGCTGTTGCTTGGCTCGACCGCGCTGGCGCAGGACGATGGATTGAAGCTCACCGGCTGGCCCTATCAGGTCGATGTTGTAACCGAGAATCTCGGTCGCTTCACCGAACAGTCGGGGCAAGACGCGGTCTTCCTGCCCTTCCCCAGCAACGAGTATCACGACAAGATGGTCGCCAGCTTCGTGGCCGGCACCGAGTTTGATGTCGCCTATGTCCGCGACAGTTACTTGGCTGAGTGGGCGTCGGCTGGCTGGATCGTGCCGATAACGGGCCTGGACGGCGCGGACGAGCTGCTGGCGGACCTGCCTGCAGGAATCATCGAGCAGATGTCCTATGAAGGCGAAGTCTATGGCTTGCCCTACTACTCCGGCGTGCAGACCATGGCGTATAACGCCGCCCACCTGGCAGCGGCTGGCATTGAAGAGCCGCCCGCAACCTGGGACGAAATGCTGGACCAGGCACAGATGATCAAAGACGCCGGCGTTGTGGACTACCCAATTCTAATGCAGTTGCGCAGCGGCGAGAATTACCTGCTGCGCGAATGGGAAACCTTGACGGCATCCCGCGGCGGCAAGCTCTTTGATGACGACCTCAACCCGCTCTTCCAGGAAGAGGGCAGCGCAGCCTGGGAAGCGCTGGACTGGCTGACAGAGGGGCTCAATCAGGGCGTTATCGACCCGGCTTCGCTGACCGACGACGACGGCACGTTGCTGATGGCGGCTGGCACGACATCGTTCATGACCACCACTGACTACACGTTGAAAGCCATGAACGATCCGGAACAATCCAATGTCGCCGGCGACATCAAAAACGCGCTCGTACCCGGCACGGACGAAGTCCGCAGCGGCACCTGGGGCTATGTCCGCCTCTATTCCATCACCAGCAACACGCCGGACAAGGATGCCGCCTGGCAACTGGTGCAATTCCTGGGTGGGCGCGATGCCACCGGCGTCTATTATGTGCCCAAACGTTGGGCGCTGGAGTTTGGGCTGGGCTTCTCGCCCGCGCCACTCTATGAAGACGAAGAGGTGCGCAACTCCATCGGCGGCTGGATCGACCCCGACCTGCTCAGCGAGCAAGCGGAATACGCCATTTCCCGCCCCTATCGCTTTGTGCCCTTCTTCAGCGATTGGGAGATCGGCAGTTGGGGTCCGCTGCAAGCAGCCATCTTGGGCGACGCCGACAAGGGCGATGTCCTCGCCGAGCTGGCGGACGAATGGAATGAGCTGAGGGAAGACTGGGACTATTAGTCGCTAACCACCCTGCCCCCATCCGCCATCCCCTTCCCCCAAAATGAGGGAAGGGGAGCAAGTAACGGATCAGTTGGGAGCAGGCAAGTCCCTCTCTCTATGGGGGAGGGACTTAGGGTGGGGGTTTACCACCGTGAAAGCCGAGACCAACAACGAACGCAAGGAGATGTCGCAGGGGATGCTGGCGGTGCTCTTCAGCGCGCCGGCTGTGCTCATCATCGCCGCGACCATTCTCGTGCCCTTTGGTTTGGCGGTCTTCCTCAGCCTGCACAAATGGAACTTGAAACGCCCGGGGCGCGAGCGCTTCATTGGGCTGGAGAATTATGTAGACTGGCTCACGGACAGCGACTTTTGGGAACCGCTGCAAACCACCTTCACATTCGCCATCGGCGCTGTACTGTTGATTGTGGCGGTCTCCCTGCTAGTCGCCCTGCTGCTCAACGAGAACTTTCCCGGGCGAGGCTTGGTGCGGGCGCTGCTGCTGGTGCCCTGGGCGATTCCCTCTGTGGTCAACGCCCTGCTGTGGAAGTGGCTGCTTAACCCACAGTATGGCTTGATCAACGCCCTTTGGTTCGAGCTTGGCATCATCACCGAATACCAGAACATGCTCGGCAGCATGCCTAGCGTGATGATCTGGCTGGTCATCGCCTATAGCTGGATTCACATTCCGCTGGCGACGCTGCTGCTGCTTTCTGGCTTGCAGACCATCCCGGGCGACATCTATGAGTCGGCGATTGTCGATGGCGCGGGACTTTGGCAACGTTTTCGCTTCATCACCTTGCCCATGCTGCGCCCCATGCTGTCTATCGTCATCATCTTTGAAATGATCTTTGCGCTGAAGGTCTTCGACATCATCTTTGTGCTCACCGCTGGCGGACCTGCCAACGCCACCAATGTATTGGGCTGGCAGATCTATACCGAGACCTTCCGCAAGCTGGATTTTGGCGCGGGCAGCTCGATCGCCATGCTGCTGGGCGCGATCACGCTGGGGCTGGCTATCCTTTTCTATGTCTTCCTGGACAAAGGGACGGAGCCGCAATGAAACAGCACGCGCGCATCCGCCTGGCTGTCATTTACATCGGCGCAGCCATCGTCTTGCTGGGCACTATCGGTCCCTTCCTGTGGCTTGTCAGTTCCAGTTTCCAGTATGAGAGGCAGCTGCTCAACCGACCGCCCCAATGGCTGCCCAATCCCGTCGTGCTCGACAGCTACCGCGAGATCTTCGAGGGCGCTGTTTTGGGCGAGGACTCGGGCGTTCCCTATCAGTCGCGCATCTTCCTGCGCAGTTTTGGCAACAGCTTTATCGTGGCGGGCAGCGTGGCGGCGATTGCGGTGCTGGTCGGCTCGTATGCGGCTTATCCCTTGGCGCGGCTGGACTTCCGCGGGCGCAACGTCTTGCTCTTTGGCATCTTGGCCAGCCGCTTGATCCCCGCGCTGTCGCTGGCTATCCCCATCGTGCTGGTAGCAAAGAAGATCGGCATGAGCGACCGCCTCGTTTCGCTGGTCTTCATCAACTTGTCTTTCATCCTGCCCTATGTGATCTGGCTGCTGCAGTCCTACTTCAAAAGCATCCCCATGGAGCTGGAAGACGCCGGGCGCATCGACGGCTGCAGCCGCCTGCAAGTCGTGCACAAGATCATCCTGCCGCTCAGCCTGCCCGGTTTGACATCGGCGGGCATCCTGGCATTCTTGCTAACCTGGGGTGAATTCCTCTTTGCGCTGCTGCTGTCAGAGACGCCAGCCTCGTACACCAGCACGGTGGTGGTCTCGCTCTTCGCCACCGATGTCGATGTCAATTTCGTGAGCATCATCACCGCGGGCGTGGTTTCTGTGATCCCGCCGATCTGCTTCGCCTTGATCTTCCAGCGTTTCATCATCAGTGGCCTGCTGTCGGGCTCGCTGAAGGGCTAGCTGCCACCGTCCCAAACGCCTCCTAATGCGAAAAAGGATTTCTCAGCGCCTCTGTGGCAATGAGCCTTTCAGTCCTTTGTGTCCTTTGTGTCTTTGTGGTTAAGATTGGCATGATTACCTCGGTATTGTAGAGAAGACAGAGCTTCGCTGTGGCGTCTATAATGCCTGCAATTGACGCGTGATTCGGCGAAAAAGGATGCGCTTATGGCAGCAGATCACTATGACATCATCGTCGTCGGTTTGGGCGCGATGGGGGCGGCAGCGCTCTACCAAGCCAGCCAGCGAGGCGCACGAACCTTGGGCATTGACCGCTATGATCCGCCGCACACAATGGGCAGCAGTCACGGTGACACCCGCGTCACCCGCCTGGCGATCGGCGAAGGCGAGATGTACATGCCGTTCATCCAGCGCGCCAACCATATCTGGGATGAGCTGGAAGCCAAGAGCGGTCGCACGCTATTTCATCAGAGCGGCGGACTGATCATCGCGCCAGAGCAGGGCGCAGCCAAATTCCATGCCGAAGGCGACTTCGTCGAACTATCCGCGCGCATCGCCAGCAAGTACAGCATTGCGCACGAGATCCTGGATGCTGCGCAGATCGCCCAGCGCTTCCCCCTCTTGACGCCACGCGACTGCGACCGCGCCTATTATGAACCCGAAAGCGGCGTGCTGCGCCCCGAGCGCTGCATTCAAACCCAGCTGGAATTGGCGTTGGCGGACGGCGCAGACATCCGCACCTGTGAAGCGGTCGTGGAATATCGGGCAGACGCGGAAGGCGTCACTGTGCGGACGGACAAGGACAGTTATCGAGCCGACAAATTGATCCTGTGCGCCGGCGCATGGATGAGCGAATTGCTGCCCGCCAATAGCCGCGGCGTGCTGCGCGTCTGCCGCCAGGTCATCCATTGGTACGCAGCCCAAGACCTGCGCTCCTTCGACCCCGCAGTCTTCCCTTATGTCATTTGGATTGGCGATGCGCCCGAAGACTTCTGGTCGGCCTTCCCCGCCCCGTCCGATGGCGTGCCCGGCGTCAAGATGGTTAGCGAGCAGTATCACACCAGCGAAGAAGTCCAGGCCATCAGCCGCGAAGTGACGCCAGACGAGATCGCCGATATGCACCAACGCCTGACCGTGCATCGACTGCGCGGCACAACAGAACGGTCGGTGCGCGCCGATGTCTGCTTGTACACCGTCACGCGCGACGAGCACTTCATCATCGATTTTCATCCAGAAAGCCGGCGCGTGGTGATGGCATCGCCCTGCAGCGGACACGGTTTCAAACACTCAGCGGCCATCGGCGAGACACTGGTACAAATGGCGCTGGATGGCGGCGCGCAGTTTGATGTGTCGGGCTTTGCGCTTGATAGAGCTCGAAAGAAAAGCTGAGCTACAGAAGTAAGTCCGAGTAAGTCATGCAACAGGTAAGCACAAAGGTATAAATGACACAAAGGCTTTTTGCCACAGGGGCGCAGAGACACAGAGAAAAAGCCTTGTGTTGGTTGATCTCGCTCGTGATTCGTTTCGCTATTGGTCAATGCGGACGATCCAATGGCTCGCCCCTACACCGACTTTTCGAGGGGGTTTGCCCTCTGCGCCCTCTGTGGTTAAATCGGTGTATGGCACGAGCATGCAAAGGAAACAGAAATGCGACTCACGGGCAAATGCGCCATCATCACGGGTGGCGGCAACGGAATCGGCGCGGGCTGCGCGCGCAGGCTGGCGGCAGAGGGCGCTCAGGTCTTCATTGCCGATATTGACGATGCGGGCGGCGCGGCGCTGGCGGCAGAGTTGGGCAAAAGCGCGCGTTATGTGCGGACGGATGTATCGCAGCGAGCGGCGGTCGAAGCGCTGATGACGGCGGCGCTTGAAAACGGTGGATCGGTCGATGTGCTGGTCAACAATGCCGCTTTCGTGCACAAAGCGGGCGTGGTGGAAAACTTCCTCGAATACAGCGATGAAGCCTGGCAGCGCACCCTGGGCGTCAATCTGTCGGGCTTGTTTTATTGCTCGCAGGCGGCGGCGCGTTTGATGGCCCAGCGCGGGACGGGCGGCAGCATCATCAACATCAGCAGCGGCGGCGCAACCCGCGCGCATCGGCATATGTTCGGCTATGACACCAGCAAGGGCGGCATCGAAGCAGCCACGCGCTCCATGGCGCTGGACCTGGCCCCCGTGAATATCCGCGTCAATTGCGTCGTGCCTGGCAGCACCCGCGTCGACCATGGCACCTCCGTTGGCGATTCGCCGGTTGCGCCCGGCGATGTCATCCCGCTTTCGCGACAGGGCAGTCCGGCTGATATCGCGGCTGCGGTGGCATTCCTGGCATCGGACGACGCTGCCTACATCACCGGCACGCGCATCGTGGTCGATGGCGGCATGGATGCCCAGTTGCGCAGTCCAGCCGTCGATTTCAGCTACGATTTCAGCGCCTGGACCTAGCGTTCGGGCATTTGCAGCGCGCGCACTGCTCTGCGCAGTCTCCCAGCGATGCGCACGGGTTGATGCGTTTGACGGTCGACGAAGACATGCACAAAATAGCCGACTGCCGCCGCTGATTCTTCGCCCGCTTTGAAAATGGCGATCTCGTAGCGCACGCTGCTCTCCCCCAAATGCCCCACGCGCAAGCAGGCATCGACCACCTCGGGGAAACGGACAGGCTGCAAGAATTGGCAGTGCGTTTCCACCGCGAAGCCCACGGAGTCGCCAGCGCGATAATCCAGCCCGCCCGCGTCCATCAAATAGCCGTTGATGACCGTGTCGAAGAATTCGTAATAAATGACATTGTTGATGTGATGATAGACATCGTTGTCTCGCCAGCGTGTGGGGATCTGGCGCTGGTGCTGGTAATGCTCGCGACGTTCTTGTTTGGCATTTCTTGCGCCCATGCTGAATTTCCTCAACAAAACAGGATGCAGGGGCGAGACGGAAACTCGCCCGCAACACCTATCGCTTAGTCATTCTGCAAATCCAGCGCCAGCGAATTGATGCAATAGCGCATGCCGGTCTTATCGCGCGGACCATCATCAAAGACATGTCCCAGGTGCGATTCGCAGCGCGTGCAGACGACCTCGATGCGGCGCATCCCGTGGCTGCGGTCTTCGCGCAGTTCGACATGGTCGCCATCGACCACATCCCAGAAGCTGGGCCAGCCACAGCGCGAGTCGTACTTCGTATCGGACGAAAAGAGCGCTTGTCCACAGGCGGCGCAGGCATAGGTGCCCGGCGATTTTTCATGGACATATTTGCCGCTGAAAGGGCGCTCGGTGGCTTGCCGGCGCAGGATGGCGTATTGATCCGGGCTTAGCTGTTTGCGCCATTCGGCATCGGACTTGCTGATTTTGGCGGTCATGGCGGTTTGTCCTTTCTGCATCGCGTTTCCGCCAGTGTCGACGAGAATTGTTACGCGTGGCTAACGAGGGCATCTGTATTGTAATAGAAGGACGGGCGGTTTGCGCGGGTGGCAGCGCGTTGCAAAGGCGGCGCAATAGCGAGTAAAATCAGGCTGGGATGAGGGAAAGGAGCCAGACATGCCCAGGCAAATCGACATCGCAGAAGTCGCGCGCGGCTTCGATTTCTTCATGACCGAAACATTCGAACAAGTGCGCGGCGCATACCTCGACAAAGGCGACTCGCTTTTTGAGAGCCTGGCGCAGATCTCCGCCGCCGATGCTTCTATGCCGATGGGCAGCTGCGCCACCATCGCCGCCCATGTCGCGCATATCGACTATTATCTGCGCGTGCTGGAAGACCGCATGTTCGGGCGCGATGTCAGCTGGGTGAACTGGGACGAAATCTGGCAGACGGTCGGCGCGGTGGACGAAGCGGCTTGGGCAGCCCTGCAAGACGACCTGCGGGCGAGCTATGCGCGCATCAAGGGACACCTGGCCGGCGCGGACGAGTGGCAGGGCACGCGCGAGCTTTCCAGCCTGATGGGCATCATCGTGCACAGCGCCTACCACCTGGGCGAGATTCGCCAGATGATGTGCCGCCTGCGCTCGTGAAAACCGCCGTCGTCTATCACGAGCCCGGGCGATTCGCTGCTTGGCCCGCCAATTACGGCATGTGGCGCTGGGGTGACGAGATCGTGGTCGGCTTCACAGTCGGCGCGCACCAAACGGTCGCAAGCGGGCATGCGCGCGACAAGCGGCAGCCCTTCGTCAACAGGCAGGCGCGCAGCCTCGATGGCGGACGCAACTGGCAGGTCGAGCCATTCCATGGCGCGTTGCCGGGTGGGCGCGGATTGTCGGCGGACGAGCACATGACGGCTGGGCTGCGCCTGGCGGAAGTCATGGACGCACAGACTGCGACCGTGCCGCCCGAGCCGCTGGACTTCACGATTGCCGATTCCGCGCTGATGCTGGCGCGCACCGGGTTGGCGCGGGGCGTTTTCTCCTTTTTCTATGTGTCATGCGACCGTTGCCGCAGCTGGGATGGACCGTATCGCCTGCCCGACTTCGGCGAGACGGGCATCGCCGCCCGCACAGATGGCATCGTGCATGGCGCGCAGGCAGCGACGCTCTTCCTGACCGCCAACAAAGCCGATGGCCGCGAGGGTCGCATTATCTGCGTGCGTACGCGCGATGGCGGGCGCAGCTTTCAGCGCCTGTCACAAGTGGGCGCGGATCTGGATGCGCCTGGCGACTTCGCGATCATGCCCAGCAGCTTGCAGTTGGCGGAGGGGCGTCTGCTGTGCGCGCGGCGTTGTCGCATCGGCGCCACGATGCGCAGTCATATCGACCTCTTCGCTTCGGATGATCTGGGCATAAGCTGGCGCTGCATCAGTCAGCCAGTCGTGTTTCAAAAGCCCGGGCACAGCGGCAATCCGCCTTGTTTGCTGGCGCTGGGCGATGGGCGGCTGGCGCTGCTATATGGCAACCGCGATAGGTATGCCATCTGCGCGCGAATCAGCGAGGACGGCGGAATCAACTGGAGCAGGGAGATCGTGCTGCGTGGCGGCGGCGCAAATGGCGATATGGGTTATGTGCGGGCGGTCGTATTCGAAGACGGGACGGTGGTTGCGACCTACTATTTCAATGATCGTTCCGATGGCGATGGCGAGCGTTTCATTGAAGCGACGATTTGGCAGCCATAAGGCCCGCGATGAGAAATGACCAACCTGCGCGGCAACTGCTCGTCATGGTTTGGATTCTAGTTTTCGGGGTGTAATAGATTGTTAATTTGAAAACAAGCATCACGATGTATACTTATAGTTGCAGAATTTCCTGCCTGGAAACCAAGTTTTAGGAGCATTCAAAATGCGCAAATTGATTTACCTCTTTGCCTTGCTGCTGCTGATGTGTAGTGGCAGCGTCTTCGCCGATAGCCACGACGGCGATGACATGTCGATGGGCATGCCGTATACCGAAGGCGGCGTAGCGGCTGTGCCTGTCGGTGGTGATGGTCCCGCTCCCGCACATCCTGGCGGCGCTTACGAATTCATCATTCATGCCAACGAAGGCGACAGCCTGACCTTCGCCAGCATGCTCGCCCAATCCAACGATGGCTTCCTCGCGCCCAATGAATATGGCATCGCTCTCTATGACATGGGCGAGCCGGTCAGCGGCGATGTTACCGACCAGGTCTATTATTGGGATCTTGGCAGCGAACGCAACGAGCCGATTGGGGAAGGCATGTATCAAGCGCCGCGCCAAGCCGCGCCCAATAGCGGCCCGGCCGGCGATGGCATGGTTCGCCTCGCCAGCGACCTCAACGACAACTTGAGCTATCCCACTGCCGATGAGATCGTCTCGGTTACGCTGACCCCCGGCGACATGGGCACGATCACCGTGCGCATCGAAAATGTCTCCGACATGTCCATGTATCCCTCGCCTATCACGCCGGTCTTCTGGGTCGTCCAATCGTCTGATGACATGATGATGATGGATGAAATGATGATGATGGATGACGACATGAGCGACGACATGGCTGATGACGATATGAGCGACGACATGGCTGATGACGACATGAGCGACGACATGGATGACGACATGGGCGACGACATGATGGACGACGACATGATGATGATGAAGCATGGCTTCCTCTTCACCTCTGGCGCGCCCGATTACGGCTATGGTTTGGAGAGCCTGGCGGAAGATGGCGATCCTTCAGCGTTGGCTGCGCATCACGGCATCGACATGGACGACATGATGATGGACGATATGTAATCGGCTATCCGATGCATGGGCGGCTCTTTTCCCAAGGTCGCCCGCCTGCAGAATTCGGCAGGGGCGACGCTATCGCTGTGTCGATGCGCGGCGATGTGTTGCCCTTGCTTTGTCACCCGGGTTGCTCGCTGGGCAAGCCGTCGCCACTCTCGACCTGATGCAATAAGCCGTCTCGCTGCGCGATTGCTTGTAACGCTTGTTTCTCCCCGCATACTGTGGGCAAGAAATTTCGCATCCGGGCAAATCTGCGCTTCCCTACTCGCCAATTGGCAGACCGAGAGGCTTTAGCGCAAAAGCGCGGAATCTGCTATGGTAAGCGATGTGGAAAGGAGTGCGACATGACAGAGGCTCCGCGGAAACGCCGACGCATCAACAAGAAATTCTATGAACGGGAACTCGCCCGCCTGCAATTTGAGTTGGTGAAGTGGCAATACTGGATCAAGTCGCAGCGTATGCGCGTTATTGTAACGTTCGATGGGCGCGATGCGGCTGGCAAGGGCGGCACCATCAAGCGCATCATGGCGCCGCTGCCGCCGCGAGACATCCGCCTGGTCGCCCTGGCAAAACCATCCGACCGCGAACAGACGCAATGGTACTTCCAGCGCTATGTCACTCATCTGCCGGCCGCTGGCGAGATCGTCATCTTCGACCGCAGCTGGTACAACCGCGCCACCGTCGAACGGGTCATGGGCTTTTGCAGCGACCGTCAATATTGGGACTTCCTGCGCGATGCGCCGAACTTTGAACGGCTGTTGGCCAACGATGGCATCATTATGCTGAAGTATTGGCTGTCCGTAGACCACGATGAGCAGGAACGCCGCTTCCAGGAACGGGCGCAAAACCCGGCGCGGCGCTGGAAATTGAGCGAGCTGGACCTCGAGGGGCGCAGGCGCTGGGTTGCCTATTCCAAAGCCAAAGATGCCATGATTGAGCACACCGACATTCCCGAGTCGCGCTGGCGTCAGATCAATTCCAACGACAAACGGAGTCTGCGGCTGAATGTGATGCGCGATATGCTAGACGCGATTCCTTATCAGGATGTCATTCCCGAGCCGATTGATCTGCCCGAGCGGCCCGCGCAGGACGATTATCACACCCGTCCGCCGCGCGATTATCATTACATCGTCAAAGATTACTACACGGATATGTGATGGCTGCAGCCATTATCCAGCCGCCTGCACTGCCTGCACAATCTCCTGTAGTTGAACGGCGAAGTTGGGGTCGGCGGCTTTGAATTCTTGCCCGCTGATGACCAGAGGCGCGCCAAAGACGACAATTTCCGCGCCCATGCGCAGGGTCTCGATAGCTTGCGGCACACTTAGCCCGCCTACTGCCTGCACAGGAATATCGACCGCCGCCAGCACAGAGGGCAGGTCATCCAGGGGGCTCAGCCCGGGCAGCATATTGCGCTCGTCGAAGCCCGTGTGCACGATGATATAGTCGACGCCCATGTCTTGCGCCTGGCGGGCACGCGCAGGTTTGTCGGCGCAGAGCATGACATCACACATCACCTGCTTGCCATAGTGCCGCGCCATCTTGACCTGCTCAATGATGCTGGCATCGTGCGCTTGACCCATCACCACGACCATGTCGCCGCCAGCTTTGAACATCATCTCGGCTTCCAAGCCCGCGCCGTCCATAGTCTTCAGGTCGACCACGATAGGCGTATCGGGGAAGTGGCTGCGGAAGGCGCGCACAGCATGCAGCCCTTCAGCCAACAGCAACGGCGTACCGACTTCCAGCCAGTCGACGCCAGCGGCAACCGATGCCCTCGCCAGCGCCAGCGCTTCGTCCAGGTCGATCACATCAATTGAGATTTGGATCTTGGCGTTAATGGCGGCTGCTCCCTTTTCTCGTTGTGGCGTACATGCAGACATCATGCCGCAAACTGGCGCGATTCTACAGGGTATGCTGCGATGACAGGGCGAAATGCCAAGCGCATCTGTGATTCGAATTCGGCTCTATGCTACACTGCAAATAGGCGGAAAGGAATTGCATCCGCGCGATATTCAGACCCATACCAACGGTGTAAGGAGATGCCTGCCCATGCGCACAATTACTTTACTGCTGCTCACGCTGCTGCTGCCGGTTGCAGCGCTGGCGAATGACGATGTTCCCACGATCGCCTTTTTGCGCTATGGCGTAACGACCCATTATAAGCTGACCGACAAGGGCGTGCTGGATACGCTGCAAGCCTATGGCTACCTCAGCGAAGACGAACGCGCCACGCTAGACGGCGGCAGCGACATGCATGGCGAGAAGATAAACCTCCTTTATCGCGATGCCGGCTTCGACTTTTCCGCCGCCAGCCTGATGATCGAAGATGCACTGGACGAAGGCGCGGACATCCTGCTGACCGTGTCCACAGAGGTTGGCTCGCTGGCTGCCCAGGCGCTTTCTGACCTGGAGGATCCGCCGGCGCTGATCTTCGCCATCGTCACCTCGCCCTATGACAGCGGGATTGCGCAGTCCACCTGCATCAAGCCCGACTATGTTGGCGGCACAGAAATGCACTTCGACTGGGAAAAAGCCTGGCAAGTCCCCTTCGTGCAAGACCCCGATCTGGAGACCATTGGCTTCCTCATCGACGCCAATTCTCCTGTCGCCGAGCGCTACACCAGCTATATGGAAGGCTTCGCCGATAAGATTGGATTCAGCCTAGAAGTGGCTGCCGCGACATCCGCAACCGATGTGGCGCTGGCCGCGGAAGAGCTGATGAGCGCTGGGGTGGACGCCATCCTCATCATGCCGCGGACGAGCCTCGCCGTGGGCATTCCCGCGATTATGCAGTCGGCGATCGGCGTGCCTGTCTATTCGCCCCTGGTCACAGATGTTGCCGAGGGCGTAACCATCGGCTCTGGCTTTGAAGGCTGGTATCGCGAGGGCTTCAATGCAGCGCGCATCGTAATCGGCCACCTGCGCGGGCAGATCGACCTGGCAAAGACCGGCATCGCCAGTACGCCCGGGCATGTCGTCGCCGTCAATTTGCAGGCAGCTGCCATGCAAGAGCTGGAAATCAGCCAGGCTATGCTGGAAAGCGCCGAAATTGTCATTGACGCAGACAGCGACCCTGCCGAAGTCTATCGGCATCCCAGCGTGATGACATCGCTGCCAGAAATGAGCGACGAAGAGCGCATGGCAGAAGACAGCGCCTTTTTGCAGAGCCTGCAGTGCAGCGACGAAATGATCGCCGAACAGCAAGCGGCTCTGGCTTCGCAAGAATAGACGCAAGACCGCCCACCTCCTCCCCTCTGATAAAAAAAGGGGGAGGGATTTTGCCCTCGCTGCTACAACGAATCTCGGGAGTGTCGAAATTACTGGTTAAAGACACCCCCCTCAGTCCCCCCGAAAAGTCGGGGGGAGGCAACGGCGCGCGCGGACTTCTGCGATAGAGTGGGGATGGGAAAGCCCCCACATACACGAAAATAGACACTCCCCGAATCTCTGTGTCGTTGCTTCTTTGTGGTAAACTAAGCGTCGCTCGAAAGCCGATCTTGGAGCGACAAAATGACTGAAGACATCAAAGAACTGCGCGTATCCAACGATGCGCTGGACGACCCAAAAGAATTGCAGCGGCGCATCGCTGACGAAGGCTATCTGTTCTTTCGCGGCTTGATGCCCGCCGACCGCCTGCGCGCCCTGCGTTATGAGATGATGAGCACCATTCAAGAGGCGGGTTGGCTGGTCGCTGGCACGAATCCTGCCGATGGCATCGCCGACATCAACATGCGCTATACCGAAGGCGACAACGAATACACGACTGGCTATGCCCAGGTCTACAAGCTGGAAAACTTTCACCGCAGCGCCCACTGGGACGAAGTTACCAGCACGGTTTCCAAGATCCTGGGTGGCGAGATCATGCCGCATCCGCAGAAAGTGGCGCGCATCTGGTTTCCAAAATACACCGAGCACACCACACCCACCCACCAGGATTATGTGCACTTCCAGGGCAGCTTCAACACCTTGACCTGCTGGGCGCCCGTGGGCGATTGTCCGCTGGAGCTGGGCGGGCTGGCGGTCATCCCGCGTTCGCATCGCGTGCAGCGGGTGCTGGAGCATCACTTTGCGCTGGGGGCGGGCGGTTTGATTGTCGACGAAACCGAACACGACGAGATCGACCCGGTCTGGCATTCCACCGACTACGAATGCGGCGATGCGCTCTTCTTCCCCGCACTGACCATTCACAAGGCATTGCCTAATTATACCGAAGACCGCCTGCGCCTGTCGCTGGACAACCGTTACTTGAAAGTGGGCGAAGAGATCGCCGAGCACATGCTGCTGCCGCACGGACCCAGCAAGCTCGGCTGGGACGAGATCTATCCGCATTGGCAAGCCGACGACCTGAAATACTATTGGCGCGGGGTTGACAACCAGGTAGTCGCGCGCGACCAGAGCTTCAAGGAAAAAGGCTGGGCAGAGGCGCTTTCGCGGGCCCGGAATGGCGATGAAGCGGCTATCTACAGCCTGGTGCGGACAATCAAAAACGACCCCGCCAGCCCGCATGAGGATGCCCGCGCTGTGCTCGCCGAGCTGGGCGTGGCTGTGTAATTCAGCCTTTTTCTAGTTTCGCGCTACAATACGCGGCACAGTGTGACGAGGTGCCGCCATGAGCTATCAACCGCTATCCGAAGTGCGCAAGACCCTGCGCGTGGACTGGTATCGCTGCCCCACCAAGCCGGGCAGACTGCGGGAATTGTCGCGACGCAGCGATGCCCAAGCCTGGCTGCAAGCGGGCGGGCATTTTGCCTTGTTTCTGCTGACGGGCGCGCTGATCTTGGCTTGCTGGCTCAACGAATGGTGGCTGCCATTTCTGCTGGCGCTCTTCGCCCATGGCACAATCGCCAGCTTTTTCATCGGCACCGCCCCGCACGAGCTGGGGCATGGCACTGTCTTCAAAACCAAGATTTGGAACAAAATCTTTCTGTACCTATTCAGCTTGATCGGCTGGTGGGATCCTTTCGACTATGCCAGCAGCCACACCTATCACCATCGCTACACCTTGCATCCAGAAGGCGACCGCGAAAATCTGCTGCCGCTCGAGCCTTCGCTGGCTTCGTTCTTTATGCTGCAGCTATTCACGGTCAACCTGCTGACGCAGCGCGGACGTACATTCGGCAAAGGCGGCTTGCTTTCCACCATCATGGTAACGGCGCTGGGCGCGGTCGGGCTGGTGGGCAGCGACGAAATCCCGATCAACGAATGGCTCAAAGCGCTGCATCAGGATCAACCCGAGCAGCATCGACGGTCGGTATGGTGGTCGCGCCTGCTGTTGGCTTTTCATGGCAGCGTCTTGGCGATTGCGCTGCTGACAGGCTGGTGGGCGCTGCCGCTCATCTTGACCGTGCCATCGTTCATCGCCAACTGGCTGTCCTACTTTGTGGGCTTGACGCAACATTGCGGCTTGCGCGATCACAGCCGCGACTTCCGCAAAAACACGCGCTCGGTCAAGCTGAATCCGCTGGCATCGTTTTTGTACTGGCGCATGAACTGGCATATTGAGCATCACATGTATGCCGGCGTGCCTTGCTACAACCTGGCGCGCCTGCACAATGAAATCAAAGACGACATGCCCCAGCCGCGCAGTTTGGTCGAAGCCTGGCGAGAGATGCGCATGGTCTGGCACCGTCAACGAACCGAGCCCGACTATCAATATGACACGCCCCTGCCGCCCACAGCCAATCCCGAACCGCCGCTGGAAGTAGCCCTGCGCGCCGCGACAGATTTAGAAAGCTCCATCGGCGAACTGGCGCCTGCCGGTTTGGAATAACAGGATTTCACCACAGTGTCGCCAGTGTGTAGCTGCAGATTCCATATGTGGGCGACCCAATAGCTTGCCCCTACATCAACCTCTGGGCCCCTGTGCGTAAGTCCTAGGTCATCTGCTCGGCATCGACATAGGTGGGCACGCCCTCTTCGGCGAAGATGCGGTCGATTTCCGCGCGGTCGGCCTCGTCCAGCCGCCAGTCGGCCGCGGCGATATTGTCCTGCAGCTCGCCTTCGTTGCGCATGCCCACCAGCGCCACGGTGACGGTCGGATTGCCCAGCACCCAAGCCAGCGCCAACTGCGCCACCGATTTGCCATTGTCGCTGGCGATCGTCTTCAGCCGCTCGACCACGCGCAACGCTGCCAAGAAGTTCTCGCGTTCAAAGAGCGGCAATCCAAAGGCATTGCCACTGGCGCGCCAATCCCAGTCGACAAAGGTGGTTTCGGGCGTCATGGCGCCAGTCAGCAAGCCGAAGCCCAGGCTGCCATAAGCCATGAAACCGATGCCTTCGCGCTGGCAGTAGGGCAACACCGCCGCTTCCATGCGCCGGTCGAAGAGGTTGTAGCCGACCTGGTTGGCGGTCAGCTGTCCGTGCCGCTGGCAGGCTTCCAGCATGGGCACAGTATAATTGGACACGCCATAATAGCGGATTTTGCCAGCCGCTTTCAGCGTTTCCAGGCCAGCCATGGTGTCTTCGTGCGGCGTTTTGTGGTCGGGCCAATGGATGAGCATCAGGTCGATGACATCGGTATTCAGGCGGCGCAAACAGCCTTCGGTGTGCGCGATGATATTGGCGGACGAGGCATCGCGGCCACTGACAGCGGCATCGCCCCGCTTGCCTTGCTCTGCATAATCAGTTGTGAAGCCGACCTTGGTGACCAGCACGATGTCTTTGCGCCGCGAACCCAGTCCCCGCGCCAGCAACTCTTCGGAAATGAAAGGACCATAGACTTCGGCGGTGTCATAGAGCGTGATGCCAGCGTCCAGCGCCATTTCCACCGCTCGCACGGCATCGTCAACATCGATGTCGCCGTATTGGGTCGTGCCCAGCGCCCAGGTGCCAAAGCCGATCGCCGAGCAGCGTAAGTCGCTATTGCCAAAACTGCGCGTTTCCATTCTGTGCCTCCCGCTTTCCCCTCAATTTCGGCGTATTGTAACGCAATGGCGCAAGACCTCAGACTTGGATCAACTCTCGACACGCTTCGCTGTCAAAATTGTCGCGCAGCCATTCCGCGCGTTCGCGGGCCGAGTCTCGCGCCAACAGCGCCAAGCCTTCGTCTTTCATCCACTTTGACTTCTTGTTTTCGCGGAGCAAGCCACGCAGCGTGAGGTTTGCCCCTTTTTTGCCATTGCAAGGGCGGCACAGCAAAATGCGGTTGCGGATGTGATTCTCGCCGCCATCGACACGCGGCATGATGTGATCCAGTTCCATGAACTCGCGCTCCAGTTCGCGACCACAGCCGGCGCAAATAACATTCCCATTGCTGCGCTGGGCATGCGCCAAGGCCTTGACCATCTGCCGATGCGTCAGCTTTTGCCAGGGCTCCACTGCGCGCGGCGTTCTCAGCTTGAGGCTGGGAGCGGCTAATTCGTTGCTGTCCGTTCGGCGTGGCGGCGCGGTTTCATAGTGGACGCGCTTCGTCCAGAATTGCAGCGGCATTTTGTCTTCTGTGAGCATGCCTTCTTCTGCCAGGCGGCTCAGGACGGTCTCATGCGCTTTGTCCCAGATGTCTATGCCGACCCATTGCCGCCCAAGCTGTTCGGCGGCGACAGGCGTAGTCGCGCAGCCACAGAAGGGATCGAGCACGATGTCGTCCTCATTGGAGCTCGCTTCAATAATGCGCCGGTAAAGGGCTAGCGGCTTCTGGGTGGGATAGCCGGTAATCTCTCCTCTGGTGTTGGGAAACCACCCCGTCGAGCCATAGAGCGACTTGATGTCTGTCCAAGTATCCGACAATGGAACGCCCGGGCTTTCGTCAAGATACTGCTTGATGATTTTCCCATTGCGTGTACGAGTGCGATATTTTCGACCGTCCTCGTCCACATGTCTAAACCATCTCGTTTTGTAGTTTTCCGAGTACGGCGTGTACTGTTTGTTGTAAGTGTGCTTGCTATACTGTTTTGCATAGACGAGTAAAGTTTCGTGCGACTTGACCGGCTTTTTCCCTCCCGCCCTGCCGCCAGACGGCGTACCGTAATTCCAGATAATCTCGGTTATAAAATTCTTCTGTCCAAATATGCCGTCTAAGAGGCATTTGACATAAGCGACTGCTGTGCGATCAAGATGCAGATAGAGCGTACCATTCAATCGCAAGACCCGATGCATCTCCATCAGCCGCACACCCAGCCAGCACATAAACGCGGCCATGTCATCTCCATAAGCCAGTCGGGCTCCCGCGATGATGGCTTCTACGGCGGGCCAATCGTCCTGGATGCTGTCCGTCCATTCTTCGTGCACATCCTCGTCCCAGCGCCAGCGATCCTTGAAGCGCGCGCCGGCTGCCAAACTGTCGGGCGTGGCGTGAAAGTCGCGATTCTTGTTGAAAGGCGGGTCGGTGGCTATGAGATGCACCGTCTCGCTGTTCATGCCGCGCAGGAAGTCCAGATTGTCGCCATGATATAGCGTGCGATTCTTGAAATTGGCTTCTGCCATGCGCTTATCCTTCCCATAGCGTGCCTTGTACTGACGAAGTATAACACTGGACCTAGCCATTCCTCGTCTTGCCCCCTGCGACTGTATTCCTTCCTCATACGTCTCGATGTCTCTGTGGCAAGAACCCTTTGTGCCCTTTGGCATTTCTTCGTGTTTTTGTGGTTAAATTGTCGTTCGTAGACTCGAAAAAGCGAAAGGAGCGCCCACATGCGCAGCCACGACTGGTTCTTGCGCGATGGCCAAGCCGGCTTCAAAGCGCGCAGCCGCATGAAAAATCAGGGCAGTCCCCAGCAGATGTTCGACGGTCGCCCCGTCATCGGCATCTGCAACACCTGGTCAGAGCTGACTCCCTGCAATGCCCATCTGCGCATCTTGGCTGAACATGTCAAACGCGGCGTGCTGGAAGCGGGCGGCTTCCCGCTCGAGTTTCCCGTCATGTCCCTGGGCGAAACGTTGATGCGCCCGACCACCATGCTCTATCGCAACCTGGTCAGCATGGATGTCGAAGAATCGATCCGCGCCAACCCGTTGGATGCGGTCGTGCTGCTGGTCGGCTGCGACAAGACGACGCCAGCCGCCATCATGGGCGCTTGCAGCGTCGATATTCCCAGCATCGTTGTGACCAGCGGACCCATGCTCAATGGCAAGTTTCAAGGGCGCGACATCGGCGCGGGTACGGACAAATGGCGCTTCACAGACGACTGGCGCAGCGGGCAGATGTCCACTGCCGACTACATCGAGTCCGAGACTTGCATGTCGCGCAGTGACGGGCATTGCATGACCATGGGCACAGCCTCCAGCATGGCTTGTGTGGTCGAGGCGCTGGGATTGATGCTGCCGGGTGGCGCGGCCATCCCCGCTCCCGATGCCCGTCGCCGCCGTCTCTGTCATTTCAGCGGCAATCGCATCGTGCAGATGGCGCGCGAGGATTTGAAACTATCGCGCCTGTTGACCCGCGCCGCTTTTGAAAATGCCATCATCGTGAATGCTGCCATCGGTGGCTCGACCAATTGTGTTTTGCACTTGCTGGCCATCGCCGGGCGCATCGGGGTCGAGCTGACGCTGGACGACTTCGACAAGCTGGGCGCGGATGTGCCGCTGCTGGTCAATCTCAAGCCGGCTGGCGAGTTCTTGATGGAAGAATTCTATTATGCGGGCGGTCTGCCGGTGGTCATGCAGCATCTGCGCGAAGTGCTGGACATGGACGCGCTGACTGTCACGGGCGAGAGCCACGCCCATAATACGGCAGAGGCTGTCTGTTATGACGATTCGGTCATCGCCAGGCTGGATGCGCCATTCCAGGAAGGCGCTGGCATCGTTGTACTGCGCGGCAACCTCGCCCCCGATGGAGCGGTCATCAAGCCCTCGGCTGCCAGTCCCGCGCTGATGCAGCATTGTGGGCGCGCTGTCGTCTTTCATTCGCTGGAAGACTTTCACGCGCGCATCGATTGTCCAACGCTGGATGTGGACGAAGATTGTGTGCTTGTGCTGCAACATGTCGGCCCGGTCGGCTTCCCTGGCATGCCCGAGGTGGGCAATATGAGCCTGCCGCAGAAGCTGTTGGAACGCGGCGTGCGCGATATGCTGCGCTTGTCCGATGGACGCATGAGTGGCACAGCGTATGGCGCAGTGGTGCTGCATATCGCGCCCGAATCGGCGGTGGGCGGTCCGCTGGCGCTGGTCCAAGAAGGCGATATGATCGAGTTGAATGTGCCCGAGCGCCGCCTGCATTTGCATATCAGCGATGACGAACTGGCCATGCGCCGCGCAGCCTGGCAAGCGCCCCCGCCATCTGCCGAACGTGGATATACGCGGATCTTCCTGGAAAATGTGCAGCAAGCCGACCGCGGCGTTGATTTTGATGTGCTGGTCGGCGGGTCGGGCGGCGCTGTTGTCAAGACATCCGATGCGCAAGCCGGCAGTTGAAAATCAGCCCGCCACCGCCAGCAACTCTGAAAGCGCGACCGGCTGCAGATCTCGCCGGCGCAGCATACGCAGCAGCGGCGCGACAGCCAGGTAGGCATTGCGGATCGAGTGATTCAATACCACGCTGCCAGGGCGCAACTTCTGGTCGAGTCGATCCAAGATGTGATCGACGCATATTTGCTCGCATTCTTTCTTCGTGCAGGCCACCGGCTGTGAAAACGTCTCTGACATGCTGACTTCTGCCGATATGCCATTCGTGGCTGGCGCAGAGCATGCGCTGTCGCAATCTGTGCGCACAGTGCACAGCGAATCTTGCGAATCGACACCCCACAATATCAGCGGGATGCCATAGAGCGCCGACAGCTCGCGTATGGCGTCTGTCATGATGCCATAGGGCGGGCGGATACCGATGGGCGTGAAATCTTCTCCCAGCGCCTGCCGCATGGCTTGCAGCGCCGGCTCCATTTCTTCATCAATGAGCTGCTGCAAACTGAACTCGCGGTGGTTGCGATGCGTATACAGGTGGCAGCCGATCTCGTGCCCCATATCGCGCATGCGCGGATACAAGTCTTCGTAGCCTTCATGTGGACGCTTCAGGTTGTTGGTGATGGCGTGCCCGATCGGGAAGAGCCCGATGCGAATGCCGCGCTCGTGATAGAAGCGGGCGATGCGAAATGTGTAATACTCGCTCCACAGGTCGTCATAAGTCAAGCACACCTTGCGCCCAGCGGCCGCGACAGTACGAATAGGCTCCGCGCCATTGGCCAGTGATCGCCCGGGAACGAGCAGGCTGCCACCCAGCGCCGCGCCAGCGCCCAAAATGCCGACCTGGCGCAAAAACTGCCGCCGGGTGATTGTCGAACTGCGCAGGTTATTGGACATAGGCGAAGAGTTTACCACCTAGCGCGACAATCTGTACAGGCATTCGCAACGACTGAATGGCTCGTTGTGCCGTCGCGCCCATGTTTGGTACTATTTGTGGGTGACTGACGAGCAGGAGCGAAGTCAACCATGCCAACTCTACCCCAATATACCCAATTTGATGGCAGCTATTGGGACACAGGATCAATCCGCAACGCGCTGGGTTATCAGGGCGCCATCGCGCCGCATACTGACGAAGCTTATGACGAAGCCATGCTGCTGGGCATCAGCGGCGGCATCGCCTTCGGATATTTCACCTTTCACTACAAGGGTTATGACCCGCAGGTCAATTTGCTGACTCGCAACACCTTTGATCCCATGCAGCGCATCTTCGAGCGGCTGGGCATTGAGGTCAAGCTGCTGCGCACCGCCAGCGTCGAGCGCATGCGTAAGAATCTGATCGAGACTCTCGAATCGGGGCAGGCGCCCATCGCCAAGCCCGATATGTACCTGCTGGATTACAACTGCCTGGAATATGACGACGCCAACTGGGCTACGATGCCGCTAGTGGTCTTTGGCTATGAGCCCGGCGGCGATGCTTCTATAAGCGACCGCAGTACACAGCCACTGCATGTGCCCGCCGGCAGCTTCGATCGGGCGATGAGCCGAGTCAAAAAAGACCGCCATGGCTTGATGCTGCTGGGCGAGCCAGACAATGAGCGACTGCCCGAAGCCATCCGCGCGGGTCTGCGCGACACGGTGAATCTGATGATCGAAAAGCCGCCCAAGGGCTCGGCGAACAATTTTGGCATCAAGGCATTGCAGCGCTGGCAAAAGATGCTGGGCGGCAAAGGGAAAGGCAGCTGGGCGAAAGAATATGCAAATGGACGCGCTTGCCTGGCTGCGCATACTTCTGCTTATAGCTTTCTGACCCCCGCCTTTGGCAAGTCCTGGGGCGCCGACCGCGACAGCTATGCCGATTTCCTGCGCCAAGCCGCCGATGTGCTGGGCGAAAACCAGCTGGGCGAGGTGGCGGTACTGTATGACAAGGCGGGCAAAACCTGGCAGAACCTGTTTGATGCGCTGCTGCCCCCAGACGCGGCCTTGCTGGGGCGCGCGCGAAAGGTAATCAACCACAAGGCCGCCACTTTCATCGACATGGGCAGCAAAGACCTGGAAACCATCGCCAACTGCCGTGACGAACTGGCTAGCTTGATGCAGCTGGCCGAAGACGACTTCCCGCTTGACGAGGACGGTATGGCGAAGATCCGCGAGAATCTGCGCGAATGCGTGGCGCTGGTCGAAGCGGCAGAGACGCGCGCAGTCTTGGCGTTGCAAGAGGCTTGCGCTACAATGGATGGTGATTGAGCGAGTATCGCAGGGTTATGTATGAAGGAGACAAGTCCTATGAACAAACAGCTATCTCGGCGCGACTTTTTGCGGATCGCCGCGACCACAGCCGCCGCCAGCAGCATCGGCGCGCTGGGTGTGCAGCCCATCGCCGCACAAGCCGACGCTGGCGCATTTTCGCTGGCGATGGTCGACTGGAGCGACCCGGTACAGACCGCCTTTGAAGAAACCATCATCCCGCGCTTCCTCGAAGAAAACCCCGGCACGAGCGTCAGCATCAACTGGACGAATTGGGGACGTTACAACGAAGAGATGACCACGGCTTTCGCTTCGGGCGTGACGCCAGATGTCTTCCAGGGTGGCGCGGTGTGGGCGCCCCAGATGGCGCGCCGCAACTGGGCGGTGCCGCTCAACGACTTCATCAATGCCGACGCAGAATGGGACTGGGCAGACTTCCCCGCAGGCCTGCAAGCCGATGTAACCATCCGCGGCGATATCGTGGCTGTGCCCTACCGCCAAGACCTGCGCACGCTTTGGTACAACAAAGAAATGCTGGCAGAAGCTGGCATCGACGCAGCGCCCACCACCTGGGACGAATTCCTGGCAGCCGCCCAAGCCACCACCGTCCGCGGCGACATGGGCTACGAGGTCGAAGGCTATCACTACTCGGACGCCAGCGGCAATTGGCAGAAAGACTGGCAGCCCTTCCTGATGTGGCTGCACATGGCCGACGGGCAATTCCTCAGCGATGACCTGACCACCTGCGCGCTGAACTCCGAGCAGGCTGTTGCGGCATTGGAATGGCTGGTGGCGCTGGTGCACGAGCATGAAGTTACCAGCTACCCCGGCTTAGAGCCCCAGGGCGATCTGAATGTGCTGGCCGGGCGCAACGCCGCCATGCAACTTTCCAGCGCCGATATGGAACGGGTCATCAATCTCTATGCGCCCGACGAAGCCGAAACCATCTACCCGACCCTGCCGCTGACCGGCGCAGTCCAAGCCACGCACAGCTGGGTCAACAAATTCTTCGTCAGCAGCCAGACATCGGATGCCGCCGCCAGCTGGGGCTTCCTGCGCTTTTTGACGCGGCAGGACATGCTGGAGATCTATAGCGCGTCTAACAACAACACGCCGCCGCGGCTGTCGCTGCTGGAAGCCGACTACATGTCCGAGAAGCACAAGATCGTGCTGGAATCGGCTGTGTATGCGCGCACCTTCCCGCAGCACCACAACTTGATTGCGCTCTTCCGCCCCATCGCCGCCGAGCTTGAGCAAGCTTTGAGCGGAATGAAAGCGCCCGCCGATGCCCTGGCAGACGCCACCGCCGCTATCGACGAAATCCTGGCGGACGACTAGGTGCATATGCCCTTGATCTATTCCTTTCTGTCCCCCCATGGCCATGGGGGGACGACTGTGCGATCGCTGCCGAGCCGCCTCAACAAAACCGTGACGGCGAAGCCTTCCCCGCGCTGCCTTGGGGAGACCGATGGGGGCTAGCTTTTCTCGCCGCGACAGCCTCTATCGCCTGGTCAACAGCCAGGCTTTTGTGGCTTTGCTCTTTCTGGCGGCGCCGGTGCTGCTGCTGGCCGCGCTGAAGATTTATCCTGTCTTTTATAACCTCTACCTCAGTTTCACCCGCTACGAGCTGTTTGAGCCGCCGCGCTTCGTGGGCATGAAGAATTACAATTATGTTTTCAACAACAGCGTAACCCGCCAGTCCATTATCAATACGCTGCTCTTCACAATCGAGGCGGTGCCAATCGGCACGGCGCTGGCGCTGGTCATCGCCAAGCTGCTGGATCAATCCATCCGCGGGCGAGTCTTCCTGCGCACGCTCTATTACCTGCCGGTGGTCAGCTCGGTGGTAGTTTCGGCGATGATCTGGCGCTGGATCTACAGCCCGCAGCACGGCTTGCTGAATTATTTTCTGGGCGCTGTGGGCATCCCTCCGCAGAACTGGTTGAACGACCCCAATCTGGCCTTGATCAGCCTGGTCATCGTGACAATCTGGGGCAGCATCGGCAGCAACATGGTCATCTTTTTGGCTGGTTTGCAAGATATCCCGCGCGATGTGATCGAAGCGGCGCGCGTCGATGGCGCAAATCCGCTGCAGAACTTTCTGCTGATCACCGTGCCATTGATGCGCCCGGTCATTTTGTTTGTGGTGGTCACTTTCACCATCGGCATCTTCCGCAACTTCGGCTTGATCTTCATGTTGACGCAGGGCGGTCCTTTCAACCGCACCAACACCATGGTTTGGGAGGTGTATCAGAATGTCTTTGGCTATCTGCGGCTGGGTCGCGGCGCTGCCATTTCGGTGGTGATGCTGGTCATCGTGCTGATCTTGACCTTGATCAGCTTCCGCGTATTGCGCGAAAGGCAAGGCGCATGAAGCAGCAAAGCAGCCATCCCGGCACATTCAGCCACTGGGAAGCGCGCATCCCGCTGTTGCTGACCTATGTGATATTGATCGCCGGCGCATTCGTGATGATCATGCCCTTCGCCTGGATGGTTTCGACTTCGATCAAGCCCGACCGCGAGATCTTCGGTGACAGCATCCAGTGGCTGCCCAGCGAGCTGGATATGCAGAATTATACAGACGCCTTTGAACAGACAAATATGCCGCGGCTCTTCGCCAACACGGTGCTGGTGACGGCGGTGGCGGTGGCTTCGCAGGTTCTGCTGGGCTCGATGGCGGGTTATGTATTCGCGCGCTTGCACTTCCGCGGCAAGATGCTGCTTTTCTTCGCGCTGCTGACGACCATGATGGTGCCTTTTGAGGTGTTGATCATCCCGGTCTTTTTGTTGATCCGCTTCTTCCCGCTTGCGGGCGGCAATGATTTGTTCGGGCAAGGCGGCACGGGGTTGATCAATACGCTGGGCGGCGTGATGTTTCCCAACTTTGTGTCGGTCTTCGGCGTGTTTCTGTTCCGCCAGTTTTATCTGGGCTTCCCCAAAGAGATCGAAGAAGCGGCGATTGTCGATGGCTGCTCGCGGGTGGGCGTCTATTGGCGCATATTGATCCCCAATTCCAAACCGGTCATGGGCACGATGGCGCTATTCGCCTTCTTGTGGTCGTGGAACGACTTTTTATGGCCCCTGGTTGTCGTTAAAGAAGACAGCCTGAAAACCATCCAGCTGGGGCTTAGTGTCTTCGACCAGGAGCAAGGCACAGCCTGGGCCGAGCTGATGGCGGCCTCGGTGATGGCGGTGGTACCGGTGATTCTGCTGTACATATTCTTGCAGCGCTTTTTGGTCAGCGGCGGTTTGACCAGCGGCTTGAAAGGGTGAGGTTGCGCGTGCGCAATCAGGGAGTCGCTTCTTCTTCATCCTTGACCGGCGGCGGAACAATGACAGCGAATAGGCGGTCATCGAGGCGTTGGATATCAGCCTCGAGCGCCGTCTGTACATTGTCGATATCGGCTTTCAAGCTGTCTATGTCGGCTTTGAGTTCCATGCGCACGCTTTCAACATCGCTTCGCACACTGTCGATGTCGGTTTTGAGTTCTGTGCGTACACCTTCAATATCGGCTTTGAGTTCTGTACGCACGCCTTCAATATCGACTTTGAGTTCTGTTCGTACACCTTCAATATCGGCTTTCAACTCCGTACGCACATTGTCGATCTTGGTGTCCAGATGATTAATCAGCGCAAGATTGAATAATACGATCGTGAGAAACAAAATGACCGCGCCGACAATCGTCACCAGCCCTTCAAGAGAAAGCGTGCGGGGTATTTTTGGCGTCGGCGGTTGCGCGACTGCTGTAGCCATGTCGCTTTCCTGTTTTGCTTTGCGCCATGATTGTAGCACAATTGTACACCAGAATGGCAACCGATCTCTCTCCAACCTGACTCTGAACCAGTAGCTTTGAGGAGCGCCTACATATGAAAGCCATTATGGTCATGTTCGACTCGTTGAACCGGCGCATGCTGCAGCCTTATGGCGGCGACTGGGTGCAAACGCCCAACTTCCAGCGCTTGTCGCAGCGCGCCGCGACCTTCGACAATGCCTTCATCGGCAGCATGCCTTGTATGCCCGCCCGCCGCGAGCTGCACACCGGACGCTACAACTTTTTGCATCGCAGCTGGGGTCCTCTGGAGCCTTTTGACGACTCGATGCCACAGTTGCTGGATGAGAACGGCGTGCATTCGCATATCGTCACCGACCACCAGCATTATTGGGAAGACGGCGGGGCGACGTATCATCAGCGCTATACCACGCACGAATTTGTGCGCGGACAAGAGGGCGATGCCTGGATCGGCGATGTGGCGGCTGGAGTCGTGGTCGACGCGCCCAACCCACACTTTCGCACGCGCCTGCAAGACCAGATCAACCGCCGCTTCATCACCGACGAGAGCATGATGCCCCAGGCGCGCACGTTCAGCCAGGGCATCGACTTCATGCGCCGCAACAGCGCTGCCGACAACTGGTATTTGCAGATCGAAACCTTTGACCCGCACGAACCCTTCTTCACGCAGCCGGGCTGGAAAGAGCTGTATCCGCAGGAATACGACGGCGAGCCAATGGACTGGCCCCCCTATGCCCCGGTCAGCGAAGCGCCCGCGCTGGTCGAGCATTATCGCGCGCAGTACGCCGCCTTGCTGAGCATGTGCGACCATTACCTGGGGCGCGTGCTGGATGCCATGGATGAACTGGATCTGTGGGACGACACCATGCTGATCGTCAATACCGATCACGGCTTTTTGCTGGGCGAACACGACTGGTGGGCGAAGATGCGCATGCCTTGGTACAACGAGCTGGCGAATATCCCGCTCTTCATTTGGGACCCGCGCGCTGCTGTGGCTGGCGAACACCGCAGCAGCCTCGTGCAGACCATCGACCTGCCGGCCACCCTGCTGGATTATTTCGGCGTCGCGCCCACAGCCGATATGCAAGGAAGGCCGCTGGGGAAGACTATCGCCGATGACAGCCCGGTGCGCGAGGCGGCGCTGTATGGCGTGCACGGCGGCCATATCAACATAACAGATGGCAGCCATGTCTATATGCGCGCGCCAAAAGATATCGACAACCAGCCGCTCTTCAATTACACGTTGATGACCACGCACATGCGCCATCCCTTCCCGCCCAGCGAGCTGACGAACATGGCGCTGGCAGACCCTTTCACCTTCACCAAAGATTGCCAGACCTTGAAGATTCCCTGCATCATGCACCGCTTTTGGGGAGAAGAGCTGGATACCTTCCTCTACGATACGCAAGCCGATCCCGGACAGCTGAGGCCCCTGCAAGATGCGGCGGTCGAAGCGCGGATGACGGAAGCCTTGGTGGCAGCCATGCGCGCCAGCGATGCGCCGGCCGAGCAGTTCGAGCGCCTGGGTTTAAGCTAAGCAAGCCAGCCAAGCGTGCGCATTATGACCTACAAGGGCATGCCCGTTGTGAACGGCAAGTACGCTGAGAGGAGCGATCTGAAGTCATGGCAATTACTAAGGGTACTGTGGAAGTTAGCCGCAATAACGCACGCAAGATTGTCAAGAACTTGCCTGCGTTGCTCAGCTCCAATGCCGTTGTTTTTGATATCGAAACGACGGGCCTAAACCGCAAATGGCATGAGATCGTTTCATTTGCAGCCAAGTCGCCTGACGGCGCCATGGAAATGAATACATTCATCATGCCCAAACGACCAAAGGACCTTCTCAAGAAAAGCGAGCGTGGTCAATCTGCCTATGACATAAACGGCATACATCCTGACGACTTGGTTGGTAGCCCGACATTTGAAGAAGCGTATCCCAAAATCCGCCAGGCGTTAGAAGGCAAACATTGGGTCTGTTGGAACGCAGATTTTGATTCCAATTTTCTCGATACAGTTTGTGGCAAGCGTGGCGTTCAGCGCATACCGCGTACCGGGGTAAGCTGCGCAATGGAACTTTTGTCGCCGCTTGCTGGACTCCGCGGGCAAAGGAGAGGACGAATAGAAAGGGTTGCCGTCAATGAAGCCGCCGATGACCGATACAAACGGCAAAAGCTTTCTGGGCTGGCTCAACGCATGGGTATCGACACAAGGCAGGCTCATGACGCAGCGGCAGATGTTGGCATGACAATTGAGGTTATGAAGTGGGCATCTGAGAATCTACAGAGTTTACCCGAATCAAGCAGAAAGAAACTCGTTCGTACACAAGAAATGTCGGCGATAACGCTAATTTATTCGCGGGAAGGGAAGAACGGGCAGTTTTGGATACTGCAACCCGACCATGACGTTGAGGGCGAGGCATTTTTATTCAAGAATCAGTTAGGGCAGAAACGATTTGCCAGGTGCAAGAGCTTTACAGCATGGCTCAAATCAATGCCGATTGGTTGTATCTCCCTCCCACCCACCAACGTCTCAATTGAAACGAAGGTCAATTCACAAGGGTATATCCGTGTAGAGTCTTTGCAATGTGAGGCGAATATATCGGGGGCAAAATGGCACGTAAATATTAGGAAAAAGCGGAGATTCTTTTCTCAAGGTTGGCAGGTTGGAAGGGAGTGGACACGTAATTTGAGGGAGGCTATTTCTCTAGCGCTGGAGCAGGATGGCTACGCTTATAGAAAAGACTAGAACCCCAAAGGTGTAGCAGCAATGTAGTCGAATGATAAGTATTGCAATGGTGATATTCTTACGATAAGTGCCCTCAAGTGCGAAATGGCTCGATCCAGCTATCCTCAATGCCCAAGCCAAAACCAGGCGCATCCGATACTTCCAGCCAGCCATCGACCGCGACAGGCATGCCAGGCAGCCAGGCGCCTTCTTCCAGCGGCACGCCGGGGTCTTCGCCGATGAAGTATTCGATCCAGGGCACAGCCGCCATCGCCGCCGAGAAGTGCTGTCCATAAGGCGTTCGCGCGCCGGCATGCAGCATGACAGCCTTGCCAGCCGCTTCGGCAGCATGGGCGATTTTGATGCAAGCGCTCAGACCGCCCACCCATTCGATGTCCGGCTGCAAGATATCGACAAGATTGTGGCGCAGCGCATATTGGAACGGGATGTGCGTATACCAGTGTTCGCCCGTGCTGAGCGTCTGCCAGGGCAAACGCGCGCGCAGTTCGGCATGGGCGTCAAAATCTTCGGGGATGAGGCACTCTTCAATCCACTTGAGCTTGTAAGGACGCAACGCTTCTGCCAGCCGCACAGTGTAGTCGACATCAAAAGCCATCCAGCAGTCCAGCATCAACTCGCAGTCATCGCCGACCTGTTCGCGCACTTTCGCCACCATTTCGACATTGCGCTGCAAGCCATCCAGCCCGTCAGCCGGTCCATAGGGGCAAGCCAGCTTGTGCGCGCGGAAGCCCAATTCTTGATACCAGTCGATGTCGTTGCCGGTGGAATAGCAAAACATGCGCTCTTTTTGCAGTCCGCCGATCAAGCTGGTTACCGGCTGACCCAGCGCCTTGCCTTTGGCATCCCAAAGCGCCAGGTCGACCGCGCTGATGGCATAGGATGCCAAGCCCGTGCTGCCATAGAACTTGGTCAGGCGGAACATCATGTCGGCCAAGCGCTCGATCGCAAAGCCGTCTTGCCCGACCAGCTGCGGCGCGAGGTGATCGTCAATGATGGCGGCGACCGGTTTGCCGTGCATGGTCGATCCCAAGCCCCATGTGCCATCTTCCAGCGTAACCTGGCAGAAGACGCGGCCCCAGCCCGTGTTCGTCCACAAGCTGCGGTGGCGCTTGACATGGCTGTAGCGCGACATGGGGTTGGCGACCTCGGCTGTCTGCTGCCAGGCGGGACGGCGCGCTTTTTCGCTGGGCGCTCGTGGCGGCAAGTTGACCTGCACGGCGCGGATGGATGTGATCTTCATGCGCTGCCAGCTTGGAGTTGCAGGTAGTCGCCTTCGATGGTC
The DNA here is from genome assembly GCA_002238485.1 of Chloroflexi bacterium bin20. Classification (GTDB taxonomy): domain Bacteria; phylum Chloroflexota; class Anaerolineae; order Aggregatilineales; family Phototrophicaceae; genus UBA6055. The sequence continues at coordinate 165,489 of MPMG01000006.1, forward strand.
GTGAATTCGAGGATGTTGCCGAATGGGTCGCGGCAGAAAAAGCGCGGACGCCCGGGGATCGGCGTCACAGCATAGGGTTGGTAGCCTGCATCCAAGAGCCGTTCGCGCAGCCCGACCAGATCATCAACCACCAGGCAAAGATGACGGTTGGAGCGGTCGTCCAGCGGCGCTTCGGCGAATACATGCAGCTCGGCATCATCACCGGCGCGGAACCAGATGACTGCGTCGTCTTGCAGGCTGTTTGGCGGCGGGATTTCGTCCATCCCCAGTAAACCTCCAAAGAAATCGCGGGTGGCCCGCTCGCTGCCGGGCGGTCGCGGGATGCTGACATGCTGCAAGCGCGCGTTCATCTTCACCTCGATAGATTAACTTGCGCCTAATTGTACAGTCTGCTGCGTCAATTGCGAATTCGTCCACCCACGGGAGTGTCTATTTTCGTGTATGCGGGGCTTTCCCCATCCCCCGACATGCGTAGAAATCCGCGCGCCGTTGCCTCCCCCCGACTTTTCGGGGGGACTGAGGGGGGTCTTAATCCAGCAAGTTCGACACTCCCCACCCACTCCCGAGGCACAGATGCTTAGTGTTCTTTATGTTTTTGTGGTTACAATAGAGTTTCGTATACACAAAGCAATCTGGAGATTCTCATGCGCAAACTCTCGCTGCTCCTCGTCTTGCTGCTCGCTATTGCTGGCGCTGCCTTCGCTCAAGATGCGCCAAGCATCGCTGTCATGACGCCTTTCCTCGCCCAGCCCGGCACGCAGCTGATGGTCGAAGGTTTTGAAGCCGCCGCCGCCGACAAAGGCTGGCAGGTCAATGTCATTGATACCAGTGAAGATATCGCCGCCCTGGTCAGCCGCATGGAAGATGTCGCGCTGCAAGGCGTGGATGCCATCGTCATCAATGTCGATCCCACGCAGATCGAACCAGGCTTGCAGGCCGCCGCCGATGCCGGCATTCCTGTCTTTGGCCTGGATTCGGGCGCGCATCCGCTGCTGGCCACCAATGTAACCAGCAATGGCTATACCATGGCCGCCGAGACCGCCACCTATGTGGTCGACCGCCTGAACGGCGCGGGCGATGTGGTGATGTTCATTTTCGAGCCCTATCCGCCCGTACAAAAGCGCGGCGCAATCGCCCAGGCCATATTTGATAACAGTCCCGATATCAGCATTCTGGACGCCATCACGCCCAGCTTTGACAATGGGCCGCTGGAAGGCGCGCGCAATGCCATGGAAGCGGTGCTGCTGGCAAATCCTGAAGCGGGCAGCATATCGGCGGTCTGGGCGGCTTGGGACGATCCCGCTCTGGGCGCGCTGCAAGCCGTCGAAGACGCCGGACGCGCTGACGAAGGCATCGTCATCGTTGGCATAGACGCCACCGACCAGGCTCGTGATGCCATCGCGCGCGGCAGCAATTTTGAAGCGACTGTCGCGCAAGACTTCAGTGGCATGGCGGCGCGTGTGGCCGACCTGGTCGAGGCGCATCTGGGCGGCATGATGAGCGCGCAGGTCAACCACTATGTGCCGGCGCGTCTGGTAACCCAAGCCGACCTGACGGGATAGGGGGATTCACCACAGAGGCGCTACGGTCTACCCCCTCGGTCCATCCCGAAAAGTCGGGGAGAAGGCTGCTGCGAGCCGCCTTCTGTTATGCAGAGTTGTTGTCGGGGCGAGGCGGTGACTCGCCCGCAGCAGCCGATAGTTGGAAGACGGGCGACCCAATGGCTCGCCCCGACATCGTCCTCTGTGTCCTCGGTGTCTCTGTGGTGGAACATCGCATGACCAGCAGCCTGCACATGCAAATCCGCCAGGCCAGCAAAGCCTATGCGGGCATACCAGCGCTGATTGATGCGGCGCTGGACTTGCATGGCGGCGAGGCGCTGGGGCTGGTCGGTGAAAATGGCGCGGGCAAATCCACGCTCATCAAGCTGCTGGCTGGTCTGGAATCGCCCGATTCGCTGGAGTTGCGGCTGAATGGCGGGCGCGTGACGATTCCCGACTCGGCTGCGGCGCGGCAGCTGGGCTTGCGCTTCATCCATCAGGAATTGGCGATCGTGCCGGCGCTCAACGTGGCAGAGAACCTCTTTCTCAATAACCCGCTGCCCCGCATCGGCGGCGCTTTCGTAAATCGGGCGGCGCTGTACAGGCTGGCGCGAGAAGCCCTGCGGCGGCTGGGCATCGACCATATCGACCTGCGCCAGCGCGCTTCGCTGCTCAGCCCGGGCGATGCCATGCTCGTCAAAATAGCCAGCGCATTCGTCGGCGCGGATGAACAGAAGCAGCCGCTCATCTATATCATGGACGAGCCGACAGCCGCGTTGAATCAAGCCGAAGCCCAACTGCTCTACGCGGTCATTGAGCGCTTGCGGGCGCGCGGCTGCGCCCTGCTGGTGGTGACACACCGCCTGCACGAGATCTTTCGCATTGCCCAGCGCGTGACAGTCATGCGCGATGGCATGGTGGTCAACACGCATCAAATCGCTGAGACAAGCGCCGGCGAACTCATCCACGAGATGACAGGCTCGAGCGCCGCCCATCAGCCGCAGAGTGGCGAATCGCGTGTAGGCGAAGCGCTGCCTCCTCCGCACCAGCCGATAGATGCCACAAGCGCAATGCCTCCCTCCGACTTTTCGGGGCGACCGAGGGGGGTCACAAACGCCCGACCTCTGCTGCGCGTGCGCGACCTGCAGACCGATGCGTTGACTGCGACCAGTTTTCATTTGCGCGCGGGCGAGATCGTCGGTGTGGCTGGCTTGGCGGGGGCGGGCAGATCGCAGCTGCTGCAGGCGCTGATGGGCATCGACAAGCTGCGGGCTGGCACGATCGAGCTGGGCGGCGAGGCTTTGCGCAATCCCGCGCCGGCAGTGTGCTGGGGACGTGGCATGGCCTACTTGCCCGAAGAGCGGCGTTCGCAAGGGCTGCTGCTGGGCGGGCGCATCAGCCACAATATGACGCTGCCGCATCTGGGTCGCTTCCGCCGTTGGCTGGCATTGATCGACCGACGCGCAGAAAACCTGCGCAGCCAGCAGTTGAGCCGCTCGGTGCAGCTGCGCGCCACGGGTATCCAGCAACGTCTGCGAGAGCTTTCCGGCGGCAACCAGCAGAAAGTCATGTTTGCGCGGGCGATCTTGGCGAAGCCGCGACTGGTCTTGCTCGACGAACCGACTCGCGGCGTCGATGTGAGCGCAAAACGCGATATCTATCGTCTCATCCGCGAGCTGGCGGCGGGCGGCGCAGGCATCCTGCTGGTGTCTTCGGAACTGGACGAGCTGCTGGCGCTGTGCGGACGCATCCTGATCATGCGCGACAGGCGGCTTGTCGGCGAGGCGTCCACAGCAGATCTGGACGAGCGCGCCCTGCTGTCGCTTATGTTTGCCGGGACATAGAGGTAGTTAGAGGGCGCAGCCAGATGCGCTACAATCCGGCGCACATTTGGCAGCCCTATCGACCGACCGTAACAGGATACGCCTTGCCACAACGTTCACATCTGTCTTCTTTCTTGCGCCGTTATGGCACGTTGATCGGCTTCATGGCGATCGTGCTCTTCTTTTGGACGCAGCGTCCGCAGACTTTCATGACCCTGCCCAACTGGGTCAATATCACTCGCCAGATGAGCATTTTGGGCGTGGTGGCTTTCACCATGACCATCGTGATGGTGACAGGAGACTTCGATCTCAGCGTAGGCGCGATGGCCAGCCTGGTTGGGATCGTGGCGGGCAGCGCTTTTCAAAACGGCGGGGGCCTGGGGCAAGCGGTCGCGCTGGCCTTGCTGGTAGGCGTGGCGGGCGGCGCGCTGAACGGGCTGCTGGTGGCGGGCCTGGGCATCTCGGCATTTGTGGCGACCCTGGGCACGTTGACGGTCTTTCGGGGACTGGCGCTGTATACCAGTGGCGGCGCGTCAATTTATGGTCGCGTGATCCCCGCCGAGTTTTCCAGTTTCGGGCGCGGAGCGATCGTCATTGGCGAGCTGCGCATCCCCAACTTGACGCTGCTGGCGGCGCTGGCGCTGGCCTTGGTCTTCGTCATTCTGCGCTTCACGATTGTCGGGCGACGCTTGTATGCCATCGGCGGCAATCGGGAAGCGGCGCGTTTTGGCGGCATCCGCATCGCCCGGCTGCGCATGTTGAGCTTTGTCATCAGCGGTTTGGGCGCGGCTGTCGCGGGTTTGATGCTCTTCAGCCGCCTCTCGACTGCCCATCCAACCCAGGGCGAAGGCTTGATGCTGCAAGCGATCGCGGCGGTCTTCCTGGGCATGACCATGAACGAAGAAGCGCAGCCCAATGTGCTGGGTACATTGGTCGGCGTGCTGATTTTAGGCGTGCTGGCCAACGGATTGACGCAGATGCAGATCGACACCTACATCCAGCAGATATTGACCGGCGTCATCATCATCCTGGCGGTTACATTGAGCAGCTTGTCGCAGCAGGGTCTGCGCGCGCCGGAGTGGCTGCGGCGTCTGCTGCCAGAGCGGGGCGAAGCGGCATGAACGCGCCCTGGCTGGTTTTTGATATCGGCACGGGCAGCGCCAAAGCCGCGCTCATCCACAACAGCCGCGTCCTCGCTGCGGCCAGCGCCGCCTACCCGACCGCGCATGGCGCAGGCGGCGTCGTCGAGCAGGATGCCGAGCAGTGGTGGGGGGCGATGCGCAACTGCTGTCGGGATTTGTCGCCGCGGCAGTTGGCTGGCATCGCGCTGACCGGGCAGATGCAAGATGTCGTGCTGCTGGATGAAAGCGGGCACAGCGTCCGCCCAGTCATCTTGTACAGCGATACGCGCGCCCGCGCCGAAATTGAACAGATTCATACGTTGGTCAGCCAAGCCGAGCTGACCAGCCTGACCGGCACACAGCAAAATGCCGGCAGCCTGCTGGCAAAATTGCGCTGGCTGTGGCGGCACGAACGACAAAGCATCCTGCGCGCCAAGCATCTGCTGCTGGGCGGGGCAGACGCCATCGCCGCGCGCCTGTGTGGCAGCCGAGCATCCGACAGCACCACTGCTTCCACGACGGGATTATGGCAACTGGCGACGGGCAAATTGCTGGACGCGTCGACATGGCACAGGCTGGAGCTGGGCTGGGCGCTGCCATTGCTGCCGCGGGTCGTGCCGGGCGGCGTGCAAGTGGGTGTGCTGGGGGCTGTGGCGGCGCGGGAATTGGGCTTGCCAGCGGGAACGCCTGTGCATTTGGGCCCGGGCGATGCCGGGGCAGCCACCATCGGCGCGGGCTGTGGCGAGGTCGGTCCTGCCTATGCCTATGTCGGCAGCAGCGGTTGGGTGGGCTTCAGCGCGCAGGAAATCGGCGCTGCGGCGGCTGGCGTGATGAGCCTGGCGCATCCGCGGCGCGGGCATTTCATCCAGGTCGTGCCCATGATGACGGGCGCCGGCAACCTCAGCTGGCTGCGCGATCTCTTTGAAAGCGAAGACTATGCAAAAATCATCGCGCAGGCAGTCGCATGTCAGCCGGGCAAACTGGTCTTTTTGCCCTATCTGCAAGGCGAACGCGCGCCTTTCAACGATCCGCTGGCGCGCGGCGCATTCGTGGGCCTCGCTGCCGATACCGGGCGTCCGCAGCTGTATCGGGCTGTGCTGGAAGGCATGATCTTCGCGTATCGTCACACGCTGTCGGCGCTTTCGCCACAATTGCCCGCGCAGCTGACGTTGATCGGTGGCGGGGCGCGCAACGACAGCTTGAACCAGCTTTTCGCCGATATTCTGGGCCTGCCCGTGCATCTGCCGCCAGACGCAGAAAATGCCGGTTTACAGGGCGCATTACGAGCGGCGCAGGTTGCGCAAGGCACAGCCAGCAGTTTTGCGATCGCGCCAGCGCCACAAACGCGCATCTTGCAGCCACAGACGCAGCACAACCAGCATTATGCGCAGCAGTACCAGCATTATTTGGCGGCATATCAGGCTTTGAAGCCCTTGTTTGCGCAGATGGGCGGGTGATTCTTGAGGTTACCCAACGCCGCCTGGTCTTCCCCATCGCCCCACACACAAATTGACGGGACTGTTTAGGGCGAGATCTTGCCTCATCACGGGAAGTTGCCTGTCGGAGGGGGCGTCTGACTGACTCGCGTTATGCGAACCCACTCCCTGTCACAGCGCAATCCAACGCCGCTGATGGCTGCTGCTGCGGATGGCATCCATAGCGCGCTGGCAGGCGTGGCCGTCGGCAAATGTCGCGCCCCAACCGAGCGACCTGCCTTCGCGAATAGCCGCTGTCAACTCTTGCATTAACGCCACGAATGACACATTCCAGATGCCTTTGCCGATGCCTGGAAGCTCGGCATTGGGGTCTGACTGGCTGATATCGGCGAAGTCTTCTCCCGCCCGCGCCAGCAGCAGCTTCTCATCGCTGTCGGCCAGCATGATGCTGCCTTCGCTACCGGATATGCGCACCTGGTTGGGAAATCCGTGACGCGCCGCGCTGCTGACAAAAACCGAACACAACGCGCCCGACTGCATCTCGGCGGTGAAGCTGAATTGGTCATCGGCGCTGGCTTGCCAGGCTGCGCCGCTTTGTCGATCAATGCGCGCCGGCGCCATCGTGGCGATCTGCCCGCTGATTGCGCCGATATCGCCCAGCCAAAAGCGCAGCAAGTCGATCTGATGCGATCCGTTTGCGCCCAGCCGGCCGCCGCCCATCGCTGCGCTCGACCACCAATCGCCCGCTGGACGCGAAGCCGGGTCGCCCCAGGATGCAGAAATGCCCGTGATATGGCTATGCCGCACCGTGCCGATCGCGCCAGTTTCGATCAAATCTTTGATCTTGCGGCGGTTGGGATTAAAGCGCAACTCGTGCCCGATGATGTGCAGCTTGCCAGCCGATTCGGCTGTTGCCAACATCTGCGCCGATTCAGCCTGGTTCATGGCCATGGGTTTCTCGCAGAGCACATGCGCGCCCGCCTGCAGCGCCGCCAAGGTCATTGGCGCGTGATGTACGGTTGGCGTGGCAATGCACACCAGGTCGAGCTCGTGCGCGTCCAGCATGCGCCGCCAGTCGTCATAAGCCTGCGGGATGCCGAATGCCGCCGCGGCTGCCTGCGCGCTTTCCAGGCGATTGCTGGCGATGGCGACAAGATCAACATCGTCAATCAGGCGCAGGGCGGGCAGGTAGGCCTCCCGCGCGAAGCTTGCCCCGATGGCGCCGACGCGTATGGTCATGATTGCTTCCTTTTCTATTCCATTTGCCCAGACGATACGAATATCAGCGCGCAACTCGCCGCGCATAGGCGGGCCATTCCAGCGGCACACCCAGCTGCGTCGATAACAGATGCTGGAAGTCGCGCAGATGCGAGCGAATAGTGCCCACTTGTCGCGGCGCCAGCCCTTTGTCCAGGCAGAAGCTCGCCAGCGCCCCAGCCGCCTCGCCGATATTCCATTCCACCGGATGCAGCCGATAGCAACCATTGGTGATATGGGTTACGCCCAGATTCTTGCATGCCGGCAGCAGATTCTCCACCCGCTGGGGCAATAGCGCGCCCAGGGGAATCTGGAATGGATAGCTGCTGATGTCAATGTAGCTGCGCAAGCCGCTGCTGGGGTGCAGGTCGATGCGGTAGCTGCCGATGCCCACGCTGTCGGCGAATTGCTCGGCAGTGGTCAAGTCGCCGCGCTGCACTACGCCGACATGGCTTTCGCAGACGGTGAACTCAGCCTGGATGCGCCGCGATTCGCGCACATAGGCGGCCTTCGCCAAGCCGTCTGTCGTCCCGACAACATCGTGCCGCAGCCGCAAGCCCGGATAGCCATAGCCCCCGCCTTTGTGACGCGGCGCTTCTGTCTGCATCCAATACAACAGCGAATAACTCAGCTGGCGGCATTCGTGCAAGGCCTGCGTTTCGTCGGCTTCGCTGACGCCCAGCAGCGGCTTCAGCCAATAATCGATATGCGGCCAGTTGACCAGTGTGATATCGCTTGGGAATGCGCCGGGCAAGAAGTGCTCTTTGTACAAGATGCGCCGATAATGCCAGAAGTCGCCTGGCGAACCGCCAAATCCGCGCGTCGGCGGACGATCGCTATGAAAGATGCCGCGCTTGCGCGTCTCCAGCGTCATCGGATGCACATCTTGCCAGCCCAGCTGCTTGCCGGGCCAGAAGTCGGCTTGGTACTCGCGCCAAAAGTCATAATCGGCTGGCTTGTCGATCGTGTGGTCTTCGCCGGGCAAGTGATCGATGGCAAAACACCAGCTGAATGCTTGCTGATCCAGCGGCTGGGGATCGCCTTCCAGCGCGTGCAGTTCGCCCGTTTGCGCCTGGCTTTCCGCGCCGATGACAAACTCGACATTTGCCAGCTCCAGCAGATCGCCGAGCTCGGTGGCGTCCAGGATATAGGGCGCGCTGACCACAAGCTGGTCGCCTGTGCGCCTGTCTTGCAGGGTCACCGCCAGCACCCGATCGCCATCGGTCTCGGCTGCCACCGGCACATGCTGCAGCAAGATGTCCAGTTGCTGGCTGCTGCGGTAGGGAGCAAGCATGCCTTCAATAACTGCCAGTGCGGCGCGTGGTTCGTGGCAGAGCCGGCTGACACTGCCCTGCCCGGGATTAAAATTGATGATGCGGCGCGCGGCTTCGGTCAAAGGATAATTGCGCCGGTAATAGTCGCGCACGCCTTCGGCAAAGCGCATGTACGAGGCAGTCGCTCCGCATTGCTCGACCCAGGGATTTTCATCGGGCGGGACAGCTTGCGCAGTCAGTTGGCCGCCGATCCAGTCTGTTTCTTCGCTCATGATGACCGACTTGCCCATGCGCAGGGCAGCCAACGCCGCTCCTATCGCGCCAGTGCCACCGCCTACTACAAGAATGTCGCATTGCCGATCTTTCATGGTCCGAGTCCATTATCGCCAACCAAGTCATGCCAGCGCGGCTATTGTAACCGTAATTGAGCTGCGCTGGCTGCGCGCGGAATCGGAGAAGACGCCGCGAATTGAAAGCGCGCCACCCTACAGGTATCATGGACAGCATGACTCCCCACGACCATTACATTCGCCAGGTTATGCCAGGCTTGGACAGTTGCCCGCTGCAGCGCTATCCCGCCATAAGCCTCTTGCCGCGCGCCGACAACCGGCCACTGGGCGATTGCGCGCTGTTGATGCTGGTCGGATTGACTGGCTGCGGCAAGTCGACCACCCTGGCGCAGCTTGACGGTGGCGGCATGCCTTCTCGCCGCGAAGTCGCAGACTGCATCGCCATTCCCTATGCTCAGGCCCTGGCTGGCGAAGCTCTGCTGCCTGTGCAAGATCGCGCGCGCCGATTTAAATACACGCGCCGATTTGCCCAGGCTGTGCCCGGAGGAATGGCTGCGGCTTTCTCGTGGCTGTGGCTGCACAACGATGCGCAGAAACCGCTGTTGACCGAGGGCATCCGTGGCGATGCAGAGCTGCACTTCGCCTTGGGCTGCTTCCCGCGCTGGCGGGTCGTCGAGCTGGCGCTGCCGCCTCTGCATCGTCTGCGGCGTCTCAGCGGACGGCAGGACGAGTTCGACCAGGTAGAAGAAGCCGCCGATCTGCGCTTTTTGCCGCGTGAATTGCGGGACGAAGCGCGCACACTGCTTGTCAGAGGCGAGATCAACCAGCGGGCGCTGGCCATCGTGCGGGCAGAAGCGCAGAATTATGGCTTGAACCCTTTCGCCGCTGGGCAAGACTATTCCAATTATCAGCGACTGGATGTGGCGCGCATGACACCAAAAGCCGTCACGGAAGCCGTGCGTGATTTGCTGGCCTTGCCATGCCCGTGATCGAACGCATAAGCTGCCAGCCGCTGCATGTGCCGCTGAAGGGCACGTTGACCTGGGGGCAGGGGCACGAGCTGCCGGCGCTGCAGCATGTACTCGTGCGCGTCGACTTGTCCGATGGCGCAGTTGGCATCGCCGAAGCCACGCCGCGGCCCAGCATCTATGGCGAAACGAGCGCCTCCGTCCAGCATATCCTCGTCGAGGAGCTTGCGCCGCGCCTGCGGGGTCGAGTCCTCAGCGACTTTGAGTCGGTTGCCAGATTGAGCGCGGAGATGGCGCATATCAAAGCCAACAACACCGCCCGGGGCGCGCTGGATATCGCACTGCACCAGGCGCTGGCGCAGAGCCGAGACCAGCCGCTGCGGGATTATCTGGGCTGCAGGCGCGAGTCGATTCCACAGAGCGGCATCGTCAGCACGGGCGATAGCGACATGGTGCGGTCGGATGTGGCAGGCGCTTATCAACAGGGCCTGCGCGTCTTCAAGGTCAAGATCGGGCGCAATATCCCCGCCGAAAGCGACAACCTGCGCGGCATGATGGCGGCTTTCCCGGCGGCGCGCTTTTATGTCGATGCCAACGAAACACTAGCGCCCGAGACCGCTGCGCAGACACTGGACGCGCTGCATGAACTGGGCGCGCTCTATTGCGAAGAGCCGCTGCCTGTGCATCTGCTGCGCGCGCGGAGCCTGCTGCGCCGTCAAACTGCCATGCCACTGATCGCCGATGACAGCGCCTTCACCCCGCGCGAGCTGGATCGCGAGCTGGACTTCGACACCTTTGACATCCTCAACATCAAGACGGCGCGCACGGGTTATTCGCAATCGCAATCGATGCTGCTGCGAGCGGCGGCGCAGGGCAAAGGTGCCATGGTCGGCTCGCAAGCCAGTTCGCTGCTGGGCTGTTTGCAGGCGGCGCTCTTCGCGGGCCGCGCAGAAGTCGACTGCCCGAGCGAGTGCAGCTTCTACCTCAAAACCGAAGCCGACCTGGAGCTTGCGCCAGAGATTGTCAATGGCTGCTGGTCGCTGGCGGCGGTGGAAACAGCGCTGCATGCCCTGTGTGAAGCATTGACAGCTTGATTATCAACGTTTTCTCCCATCCCAGGAGTGGCGGAAACCGTGGAGACCCCAACATCGTGGGCATGTAGGGACGACACTTGTGTCTCCCATCCGCGACAGACCGCAGGAAACGCGGACGAGACATCGCCTCGCCCCTACGCCGTTCCCATTCTGATCAACCTTTGTGCCCTTTGTGTCTTTGTGGTTACGATTCGCATGACTTACTTTGTTCTGCTAAGAAAGGACGCGCGCGATGAAAATCCTAATCATGGCCGATATGGAAGGAGTCAGCGGCATCGTCACCTGGAATCAGGTAACCGGTGGCGCGCCGATGTACGAAGAGGGCCGCCGCCTCTACACCGAAGAAATCAACGCAGCCGTACGGGGCGCGCTGCGGGCTGGCGCAGACGAAGTGGTGGTGGTCGACTGCCATGGCGCTGGTGGCGACTGGAGCTTCAACTCGCTCATTCCTGAATTGCTGGAGCCGGCTTGCAGCTGGGTCGCCCATCATCCCTGGTCGCGCTATACCGAGCTGTTGGAAGCGGGCGCAGATGCCTGCCTGCTGGTGGGCATGCACGCGCGAAACAATACCGCCGACGGCGTGCTCTGCCACACCATCAGCACGGTCAAATGGCACAACTTGTGGTTCAACGATGACCTGGTGGGCGAAGTCGGCATCAATGCCGCGCTGTGTGGGCATTATCGTTGCCCGGTGCTGCTGGTTACTGGCGATGAAGCGGTCTGCCGCGAATCGACTGCGCTGCTGGGCAATGGACTGACGACAGTGGCGGTCAAACGCGGGCTGACGCGCTATTCTGCCCGGCAGATCCCGCCCGTCCGCGCGCGCGAGATGATCGAGGCGGGCGCATGCCAGGCGCTCGAAGACCTGGCTGCTGTACAGCCCTATGTGCCCGGCTCGCCAGTCGCCATCACCATCGAGGTCGACAAGGTGGAAAAGATGGCGGACTTTCGCGGACGGCCCGGCGTTGCACTGGATATGGCTGCGCAGAAAGTCATCAGCCGCGCCGACACCTGGATGGCAGCCTGGGACCAGATCTGGCACTGGTAGGCGTTCACAGCAGCGAAAGCGCCCAACCCAGCGTCAGCAGCAATCCGACTTGCCCGTGCAGCTTGGCAGTCAAGCCTTGTGCCCGATGCAGCAGCGTCACATCGCCGCTGGAATTGATGATATGGATGAGGCGCAGCGCTTGCGGCAGTGTAATCAGTGTCAGCAGTGTGGCTGCCGGCAGCATGCCCGTGGCGACCAGCGCAGCTTGCGAGATATACGCGCCCAGAACCAAAAATATGTATTCAAAGCGAGCGAAACGAATGCCGAAAAGTACCGCCAGTGTGCGTTTGTTGACAGCGCGGTCGGCGTCCATGTCGCGGATGTTGTTGGCGTGCAATATCGCCGTGACCATGAAGGCGACTGGCAGCGAAACCAGACACAGCTGCCAAATACGCGCCTCGCTCATAGCAGGGGACATGACATAATACGCGCCGACCACAATGGCAGGACCCATAAAGATGGCGACAGCGATTTCGCCCAGCCCATTGTAGGCCAGCGGGAAGGGACCGGCTGTATACGTAACCGCCACCAGCACGCCGCCAATGCCAATCAACCACAGCAGCGGACCGCTCTGCGCCAGCAAGAGCAGACCGATCACGCAGCCGCCCAGCGTGGTCAGCACCGCGCCAGCCAAGACCCTCTGCGGCGACAAGATCTGGCGTTTGATGGTCATGCCTTGCCCGGCTTGTTTGAGGGCATCGGCGCCACGGCGAAAATCGGCGTATTCGTTTATCAGGTTTGCGGCGCTCTGCAGCAACAGCGTGCCCAGCAATGCCAGCAGAAATTGCGGAGCGGCAAAGACGCCATCGCCATAAGCCGCGATGCCTGCCAAGCCCATGGGCACATACGTCGCCGTGAAGACGCGCGGACGCACTGCCTGCAGCCACGCTTGCCAAGTTGTCATGCCCGCATTTTACACCATGCGCAGAGCTACGATTCAGCACAGAGGCACAGAAGTAGAGCCAAAACCGTCTTGCGAGTGGAATCTGTAGGGGCATTCCATTGGGTCGCCCGCCAATACAAGCGAAATCCTTGGGCAAGACAAGTCACGCCCTTACAAGGATCTGATGAGCGCTTCGCATGACAAACTTGGGAATACGGAGGGGTAAGAGAATTGCTGGGGAGTGAGATTTGCGGGCTGCTGCTAGAATAATGCGCATGAAAGTTTTGCTGCTTTCGATCTCCGACCGCATTGGTGGCGCGTCTATCGGCGCATATCGCCTGCATCGCTCCCTGCTGAGCGCCGGCATCGACAGCCACATGCTCGTCCTCTACAAGTCCACCGCCGACCCGACCGTGCACAGGCTTGCGGCACAACTTGATCTGGTGGCCCGGGCCAGGCGACGGCTGGCGGAAAGGCAGCACAAAGGCCGACTTCGTGACAATCCCCGCCGGCCCGAAAGCGATCACTGGAGCCTGAATCAGTTTGACTATCCTGTCGCGGCGGCCATCAATCGATTCTCCGCCGATATCGTGCATCTGCACTGGGTTGGCGACAACTTCCTGCCCATCGGCCAGCTGCCACGGATCAACGCGCCGCTGGTCTGCACCTTGCGCGATAGCTGGTTCTTCACCGGCGGCTGCCATTATCCAGGCGACTGCAGGCGTTTCCGCCATGGCTGTGGCGATTGCCCGCAGCTGCTGTCTGGCGGCGCAAAGGACCTCAGCGCAAGCGTTTTTCGTCACAAACAGCGCGCTTTTGCCGCTGCCAACTTGACTGTCGTGGCGCTGGGCGACTGGATCGCGGGCCGCGCGCAAGAGAGCGCCTTGCTGGGGGCTGCGCGCATGGAAGTCATCGGCAACGCCATCGATGGGCGCATGTTCAAGCCGCTGGACCGCGCACAGGCACGGCGTGCCTGTAACCTGCCCCAAGACAAAAGGCTGCTGCTATTTGGCGCGTTGGGCGGCACCAGCGACAAACGCAAGGGATTCGCTCATTTGCAGGCGGCGCTGGCGGGCATCGGCACAGAGGCGGGCATCGAGCTGGTGGTCTTCGGCGCAGACCAGCCAGAAACGCTGGACATGTCGCTGCCCCTGCACCAGGTCGGGCGGCTGGCGGACGAGCTGAGCATGAGCTTGCTCTACAGCGCCTGCGATGTCTTTGTGCTGCCATCGCTGCAAGACACTTCCCCAAAAACAGTCATGGAAGCGCTGGCTTGCGGCATTCCCTGCGTGGCATTTGCTGGCTCGGGCGCGGCAGACATGATCCGACAGCGGGGCAATGGCTACCTGGCGCGCCTGCCCGACAGCGACGACCTGCGAGCGGGCATTTTGTGGGCATTGGCACAAAGCTGGGATCGCGCAGCGCTACATGACGAAATCATCGCCCGCTATGGCGAAGCGCCTATCGCCCGGCAGCACATTCGGCTCTATCAATCGCTGCTATGAGCGCCCTGCCCCGCATCAGCTTCGGCATGATCGTGCTGAATGGCGAGCCTTTCCTGCGTTACAACCTGCGCGCCCTCTATCCGTTCGCCTATGAGATCATCGTGGTGGAAGGCGCAGTGCTCGCAGCCCGCAATATCGCCAGCACCGATGGCCATTCCCGTGACAGCACCCTGCAGACCCTGCACAACTTCAAAGCCAGCGAAGACCCGCTTGACAAGCTGCGCATCATCACTCGCGACAGCTTTTGGAGCGAAAAAGACGACATGTCGCAAGCCTATGCGGCGCTCGCAAAAGGCGATTACCTGTGGCAGGTCGATGTCGATGAGTTCTATCAGCCGGACCAGATGCGCGCTGTCTGCGCCATGCTGATGGACGATCCCGCAATCGGCGCGGTGTCTTTCAACACGCTCACATTTTGGGGCGCTCCGCAATATCGCGTGGACAGCTGGCACAAAAACCGCGGCGCCAACCAATATCACCGTTTGTTCAAGTGGGGCGCAGGCTTCCAGTACGCGACGCACCGTCCGCCGACTGTGCTGGATGCCCAAAGGCGTGATTTGCGCGCTGGGCGCTGGATTCGCGGCGACGAGCTGGCGGAGCGCGGCATGTTTCTTTATCACTATTCGCTGCTGTTGCCCCGCCAGGTGCGCGAAAAATGCGACTATTACAGCCGTGCCGACTGGGCAAAACGTGCCGATGCGCGGCGCTGGGCAGATGAAGCCTGGTTTGCGCTGCGCCGTCCCTACCACATGCACAACATCGCAGACTATCCTGGCTGTTTGTATCGCTATACAGGCGAGCATCCACCGCAAGTGCAAGCCATGTGGCGCGAACTGCATGCAGATAGCTCGCAAGAAGACATCCGCCGCACAGACGATATCGAAGCGCTGCTGGATTCTCGACGCTATCAGCTGGGTCGGGCGCTGGTGATGCGCGGCAACAAACCGGCTCTGTGGCGCAGGCGCAGCTGGATGCGGCTGAAAGCGCTGCTGACGCGCATACTGCCCAGGCGGGTCAAGGATCTGTTGCGACGAATCGGGGGAGATGATTCACAATAAAGCAAAGTAAGTCATGAAAAAGATTCACCACAGAGGCACAGAGGGCACAGAGGGTGATGTAGGGGCGATACTTGTATCGCCCGTGTGTGGCAGTGCGCGTGGCATACGGGCGCGCGCCCCCTACATAATCCGCGCGGAGTCCGCTATCATCGGCACAACCCGTCCCAGAGCCAGCGAGAAAAGAGCCATGCCCACCTATGACCACGCCAGCTTGATCGAGCAGGACAAACGCCAGCTGCATCCGCTGCATCATCCTTCGCGCGCCGAAAACCCGGCCATGGTGACCAGCGGCGAGGGCGTCTGGCTGCATACCAGCGATGGCAAGCGCATCCTCGATGGCATGGCGGGCTTGTGGAATGTCAACATCGGCTATGGCAGCCGCGAACTGCCCAAAGTCGCTTATGAGCAGATGCTGGAATTGTCTTACACCAGCGGCTTCGCGGGCATGAGCAATCCGCCTTCGGCCATGCTGGCGGACAAACTGGCCGGTTTCTTCCGTCCCAACATGAATTTCACCTATTTCACATCGGGTGGCAGCGAAGCCAGCGACACTTCGTTTAAGACGGCGCGCTTTTATTGGCGGCAGCTGGGCAAACCCGCCAAGACCAAGATCATCTCGCGGCTGAACGGCTATCATGGCATCACCATGGCCGCCATGAGCGCCACCGGCATCAGCAAATACCACAGCATGTTCGGTCCGCTGGTGGATGGCTTCATCCATATCCCCGACCCCAACGGCTATCGCTATGCGGGCGATATCGAGGCTGGCGAAACTGTGGCGCAGGCGGCGGCGCGGGCATTGACAGAAACAATCGAGCGCGAAGGGGCGGATACAATCGCCGCTTTCATCGCCGAACCCGTGCAAGGCGCGGGCGGCCTGGTCGTGCCGGACGCTGGCTACTTCGAGCTAGTCGGGCAGGTCTGCCGCGACAACGATGTGCTGCTGATTGTCGATGAGGTGATCTGCGGTTTTGGGCGCACGGGCAACTGGTTCGGCAGCGACGAATATGGCATAGCGCCCGATATCATGCAATTCGCCAAAGGCGTCACCAGCGGTTATATCCCCCTGGGCGGCATGCAAGTCACGGACGAGATCCGCGATGTCATCTTGAATGCGCCAGCCGAGCAAAGCTGGATGCACGGCTATACCTACAGCGGACATGCGGCGGCTTGCGCGGTGGGCATCGCCAATATCGACATCATCGAGCGCGAAGACCTGGTCGGCAACAGCCAGCGGATGGGCGCGCGTCTGCTGCAGGGCTTGCAAGGACTTGCCGATGAATTCCCCAATATCGACAATGCGCGCGGCGTCGGGCTGATCGCCGGCATCGATGTGGTGCAGAGCAAAGAAGGGCGCGCCGCCGATTACGAGGCAGCGAATGCCATCAGCGACAGAGCCATGGAATTGGGCTTGCGCGCGAGGCCCCTGGGCGGGACGATCGCTTTCTCGCCGCCCTTGTGCATCACGGCGGAAGAAGTCGATATCGTCATCGAGACGATGGGCGAGGCGATTGCTGGGGCGAGTGGGGGAGTTAGCGACTGAGAGGGTTACGGTTCGTCTCTTTGCTCAAATTCTTCTAACCTGGTCTTGGCTAGGTGTTCGAGCCGCCGCGCTTGCGCCCACAGGGTACGTCTAATGCCTGGTCTTACGCTGCGCTCGCTGATGACCCGGGCTAAATTGGCAATCGTCCGCGCTCGCCGAGCCAATCGAATGTCGGGATGCTCGCGCTTTTTGCGCAATTCCGAGGGCAATATGGAAACGCGCACCGATCTTGGCAGCGCAATATCTTCGGCAGGCTTTATGTCCTTCTCGTTCAATACAACAGAAAATTTCGATTCGCGCAGCGCATTCTGATAAAATGTGTATTCGGCGCGATCCAGCGTTTCATTCACATTGTCACTATCTAGATCCCAAAACGGCCACATCTCGATTTCAGCAACTTCAAAGGGATCAAGCACGCTCATCGCAACAGCGTCGGTTCGCTGATTGGTCAAGTGACGGCCGATGCGGCCCCGTAAGCTCTCCCTTGTTCGGCCGACATAGATAGGTTCGCCGTCGTAATCAAAGAATAGGTATACACCGCATTTGCTATTGCCGATCTTTCGCCCGTCGCCATAGTCCGTATCCAGCGCATTAGAAACGCCATCGTACAGTGCCGTGACCTCTTCCGGTTCTTTTTTGGGCTTCATTGGCTCAATAGCGGCATTAGGCAATTTTTTGCCAGCCATTCGATTACTGGGACACACACGGCGTCGCCAAGAGCGAACATCGCCTGTGAGGGAGTTACCGAGTCGTAACGTAAATGCTCAGCACCTTGCAAGCGAGCATATTCTGTCAAGCTCATCCAGCGCACAGCAATGTCTCCATGCCCAGCGCGAACGATAGCTTGCCTGGCAGAACCGCCGCGAGTTGTGCGCAGGGTTCCGGCGATTTCGTCAGCGCGGACTTCCCATACGGGCCGACCGCCTCTCGTGCGCCGAAAAGCACCGTAGAAGCCGGGCCAGAAGCGCCGCTGATAGCCGGAAACACGCTTGGATTGTATAGGCGACAAAGTTTGCATAAACGCGTTGAGGCGGTCAGGAGGCCACCAGTTGCCTTGCTCTTCAGCAATACCGGCCAGTCGGAGGTCTTTGCGGACTTTCGGAGGGTCAGGCAATTCGATAGGCCCCTTATGACCAAACAAGAAAACTCTCGCGCGACTTTGCGGGACAAAGGAACTGGCGTTTACTACGAGATGCGCCGATTGATAACCAAGCCCGTGAATTCCATTGACAACAGTCTCCCAATCACGTCCGCCATTTGCGGTTAGAAAACCCATTACATTCTCAATCATGAGTGTATGTGGCGCACGCTCCCCCATTTCGTCGAGAATCCGCAGGAAATCCAATACAAGACCGGACTGCTCTCCATTTAGCCCTTTATATTTTCCGGCGAGCGACATATCTGTGCATGGAAACGACGCGGTTACAAGTTCTGCGGACGGTATATCGTCTCCAGTCAGCGCGCGGATATCGCCGACATTCAACTCTTCGCGCCCCCAGTTGTCGGCATAAAGCTTCGCCTTCGTAGTGTCGATGTCATTGGCATAGACTGTTTTAATGCCGACGCTTTCGAGACCAGCGCGCATTAGTCCCATTCCAGCAAAGAATTCAACAGCGCGGATCATGATTCTGTAGCTCGGTTCTTAATGTGATTTGCTTTGCCGCTAATTTCGCAAAATGCGATCGTCGAATAAAGCCACTCGGACGCCAATGCAATGACTTGATTAAGCTCCAGCTTCCATTTGCCCGTCAACGCGCATTCCCAAATTGTCATTACACGCCACCCTGCCTCAAGTAGTGACTGGAGATTTGACGCATCGCGTTCCACATTTCTCGCGATTTTTCGCTCCCAATACTCAATATTTGTATTTGGCATTCTACAGCGCGGACACTTATGACCATGCCAGAAACATCCATTTATCTGAATGACTGACTTATATTGAGGAAATACAAGGTCAGGCTTACCAGGAAGATCTTTGACATGCAATCGGTAGCGAAATCCTCTTGCATGCAGAGTCTTTCTTATCAAGAGCTCGGGGCGGGTGTCTTTGCTCCCGACCTTTGCCATCACTTCGCTTCGTTTTGTCGCTGTTAAGGTGTCAACCATTGTGCCGTATAACCCATGCGCGCAACTGGCACAAGATAACCGCAAGCTCTTATAGTCAGTATAGCCGATATTTCATTACAATGCAAACATTATTTCTACTATTATGATCGTCAATCAGCCTAACATGGGCTGCTGCTCACCAGTGATAGTTTCCCGGACAGTTGGGCGCCCCCATCCCAACACCCCTTTCTAATCGCATGATTCTATGCTGCCCTGCCCCCGCGCTGGGAATGTCCAGCGACTTCCGCAATATCCATCCAGTCCAAGGAGACACACCATGAAGAGATGCTTCACGATTGTTTTGCTCATCGCCTTTGCGCTTGTCGCCAATATGAGCCTGGTCTCGGCAGACGACGCCTGGTGGGCAGAAGCCGCCGCGCCTTATGCCGGCTCGACCATCCGCGGCGTATCTGAAAGCACGCCGCCCTCCAACTATGTCGCCGATGTCCTCGCCGCCCAGTTCACCGAGCTGACCGGCATCCATGTCGAATTTGAAACGACATCCTGGGACCAGATGTATTCCAAAGCCATCAACGACATGGAAGCCAACACCGGCATCTATGACTTTGTCTACATCGAGCAGGACATCATCTACAGCTACCTGGCGCAGGATTACCTGGTCAACCTGACGCAATTCGCAGCCGACAATGCCGCCCTGGCAGCCGCCGACTATGATGAGAGCGCTTTCACCAGCTTCGCCGATTATTTCAAGAATGCCGATGGCGACCTCTTCGGCGTGCCCATGGAAGCCTTCGTCAAGGTCTATCTGTATCGCAAAGACCTCTTCGAAGATGCCGATATCATGGCGGCTTTCGAGGCTGAATATGGCTATCCGCTAGCGCCTGCCGAAACTTTCGAGCAGTACGCCGACAACGCCATGTTCTTCACCGCTTATGGCGAAAGCATGGACATGGATCTCTGGGGCACGACGGTGCAGGGTTCGACCGGTCACCCCGCCTCGACCTATGAATTCCTCGAGTCGATTGGTCCTTCCTTTGGCTTGTACAACTGGGGCATCAACCTGGATGCTGGCAGCGCCCAAAGTGCCAATGGCGGCGCGCTGGATGGCGAAACGGCTGTTGAAGCGCTGAGCTTCTGGCTGAGCATGCTGCCCTATGCGCCGCCCGAAGCCACCTCCAGCACCTGGGACGAGGTTGCTTCTTCCTTCGCCGCTGGTCGTGCCGCGCAGGGCTGGGTCTATGGCGAAAATGCTGCCTGGATCGCCACTGACGAGAGTCGTTCGGCTGTTACGGGCAATGTAGGCGTTCGCCTGCCAGTCACCGCGCCGGGCGTTATCGAAGCCGCGCAAATGGGCGAAGGTTACATCGGTTACTACGATGGCGGCGCTTTTGGCATCCCGCATTCGTCGCGCAACAAAGAAGCCACCCTGCTTTGGCTGCAATTCATCGGCCAGCCGTCGGTACAGGCTGAATGGGCTGCCGTTGGCGCGCGCATCACCCACACCGCCACCTTCGACGATCCGCTCATCGCCGAGCAAGACGCCAAGGTCGATGGCTACTACACGTTGCTGGAAGAACAGGGGCCGCTCTTTGCTGGCGCGCCGCCCTTCCCCTTCCACGCCCAAGTCCGCGAGATCATCGATCCCTTCATCCAACGCGCCATCCTCGGCGAGCTGACACCGGCTGAGGCCTTGTCGCAAGCTGCGATGGCTGTGGACGAAGAACTCGCCCGCCTGGGCTATGGCATGTAGCTAGGAAATATAAACGGGTCAGCCAATGGCTGGCCCCCTGCAAGGGAATGTAGGGCGATCCACTGAGGTCGCCCGTTACACTGGAAATAGGCTTGCATGCGAAATCCGCGCGTTGGCTGGGCGCTGCTCAGCCCGACATTGGTCATTCTGCTGATATTTGGCTTCGCGCCATTTCTTTATGTGCTCTTTGTCGGCTTTAACCAGTGGAATGTGTTTTCGGCTGCTGACGGCTTGGTCTTCAACGGGCTGGACAATTTCCGCCGACTTGTCTTTGACGATGACTTTCTGCACTCGGTTGGTTTGACGGCGCGCTTCGCCATCTTCGCCATCGGCAGCGAGGTGGTGCTGGGCTTCGTGCTGGCGCAGATGTTGACGCGCGACTTCCCGGGCAGATCGCTTTTTCGCATCATCCACACCTTCCCGCTCATGGTCGCGCCCATTGCTGTCGGCGCGATCTGGCGTCTACTGGTCATCCCGGGCTTTGGCCCCGTGCCCTTTTTCCTCGATCGCTGGCTCGACCTGACCTACCAGATCGGCACGTATCCCGACCAGGCGCTGATGACCTCGGTGCTCATGGACATCTGGCACTGGACGCCCTTCGTCACGCTGACGATGCTGGCGGGCTTGTCGTCTATCCCCCGCGAGCCGGTCGAACAAGCCAAGGTCGATGGCGCGAATCGTCTGCAAGTCTTCTGGTATGTGACGCTGCCCTTCCTGCGACCGGTGCTGCTGACGACAATTTTCATCCGCATCATGGACGCCATCCGCACGGTTGATGAGGTATGGATGCTGGCTGGCGGCGGACCGGGCACGCGCTTCACGGGCATCTATATCTGGCGCGTCGTCTTCCCGCGCACCGACTATGGTTATGGCTCGTCCATTTCCCTCATCACGCTTTATCTGACCATCGTTTTGTGCTGGCTGCTCTTCATCGCCATATCCGGACGGCGCAAAGGAGAAGTCGAATGAGTCGGACTCAGCGGCAACGCGCCTGGGGCTACTTCGGCGCCTACGCATTTTGGATCTTCATGACCCTGCTGACGTTGATACCGATCTGGTGGATGCTCGTCGTGTCCATGCGCACGCGGGTGGAGCTCTTCGGCAGGCCCAACCTGATGCTCAGCCGCATCTACCTGGAGAATTACAGCAATGTGCTGACTGACAGCACTTTCCAGCGCTACATGACCAATTCGCTAGTGGTTTCGACCGCCAACGCGCTGCTGGTGATGATATTGGCGCTGCTGGCGACCTATGCGCTTTCGCGCTACAAGCTAGCGGGACGCGACAACATCTTCTTCTGGCTGATCACCAACCGCATGGCGCCGCCGGCCGCTTTCCTGCTGCCCCTGTATATCATGTTCACGCGCACCTTCCGCATCGGCAACTGGACGCTCTTTGATACGCAACTGGGCTTGATCTTGCTCTACTGCGTCTTCAACCTGCCTTTTGCTATCTGGCTGCTGAAAGGCGTGGTGGATGGCATCCCGATCGAGCTGGACGACGCCGCGATGATCGATGGCGCTGGTCTCTGGGGCGTGCTGCGCCATGTCATCATTCCTTTGGCTGCGCCGGGCTTGGCGGTGACAGGCATCCTCAGTTGGATCTTCGCCTGGAACGAATACCTCTTCGCCGCCAACCTGACCAGCGTGGTGGCGCGCACCATCACCACAGCGCTGGCAGAATTCGTCACCGTGACGGGCACGAACTGGGGCGAGCTGGCAGCCATGTCCATGGTGACGCTGGTGCCCTCCGCCATCATCGTCATCTTCGCCCAACGTTATATCGTCATGGGTTTGACCTTCGGCGCGGTCAAGGAGTAAGCGCGATGGACAATACCAAGCCAGAGAGCAAAACCACCGAGGGCTTTTTGCCTTTCTATACCAACGCCTTCGACCGCGTTTTTATCAGTGTGGTGATATTGATCGGCATTCACCTGCTTTGGTTGCGCTTTATGGAGCCCGCCCTGCCCATCGAGCTGGCAACGATCCTATCGCTGGTCATCGGATTCTTCGTTGTGCGCCGCGGCTGAACGCTATTTGCCGCTGCCAGCCGTCAATCCGCCGATCAGCCGGTCTTGAAACAGCCCCGAGATAATCAATATCGGGGTAATCGTCAGCATCGTCGCCGCGGTGATGATCTCCCAGGGGAATGAATATTCGCCCGGGAAGAGCGATATGCCCACCGGCGCAGTACGCATGAAATTGTCGCTCATCAGCACCAGCGACAGCGGAAATTCGTTCCAGCTGAAGATGAAGACGATCAGCCCGGTCGAGATCAAGCCCGGCGCTGACAGTGGCAGGATGATGCGCCAGAAGATGCGCAGGCTGGTCGCGCCGTCGACGCGGGCGGCATCTTCTATCTCGCGCGGCACAGTCTGAAAAAAGTTCGACAAGATCCATATCGCGATGGGCAGGTAGAGCCCGGTGTGCCCGATGATCAGCCCTGGATAAGAGTTGATCAGCCGCAAGTCCAGGAACATGCTGAAGAGCGATGGCAGCAGCGCCAGCGGTGGAAACATGGAGACAGCCAGGATGAAGATCAGCAGCGGGCCGCGTCCGCGCCAGGTCAGCCTGCCCAGCGAATAGGCGGCCAGCCCGCCAAATGCCAGAATGACGATTGTCGTGGTGGTCGCCACGATGAAGCTGTTCAAAATATATCGCAGCAATTCCGGCGTCTCGTTGAAGATATTGAGATAATTGTCCAGTGTGGGCGGCGCCGGCAGATACACCACCGGGAAGGCATAGATGGTCGCTTCGGTCTTGATGGATGTCAAAAAGAGCCAGATTGTTGGAAAGAAAGAAACGAGCACCGTGATGCCCGCCACCACATAAAAGCCCGGCGATGCCGAACGCTGCCTGTCGATCTTGGCGGGTCGTGCAGCCCTGCGCGTCATGCCTGCCCCCGGCGCAGAGTCGCGATATAAGCTAGGCTGATAGCCATGATGATGATGAACTGGATGATGATGGCGCTGGAACCCAGATTGAAGTTCACATATTGAAAAATCGTGCGATAGGCATAGAGCGACAACGTCTCGGTGGAGGTCAGCGGTCCGCCATCGGTCAGGTTGAAGGGCAGCTCGAAAGTGCGCATGGCGTCCATGGTGCGCAGCAACACCGAAACCAGGATGGCTGGGCGCAGCAAGGGCAGCGTGATATGCCGGAAAGCCGTCCAGCGATTACTGCCATCGACGCTGCCGGCTTCGTAGAGGTCATCGGGGATGGTCTGTAGACCGGCCAGCAGCAGCAGGGCCATGAACGAGCTGGTCTTCCAGACCGACACGAACATCATGCTATACATAGCGAGCGGGATCGCGCCCAGCCAGTTGACGCGCTCGGTCAACAAGCCGCTGTCGATGAGCATGGCGTTGAACAAGCCAAACTCGGAATTGAACATCCAGCGCCACATCAAGGCATTCAAGGCGGTCGGCAGCGCCCAGGGGAAGAGCACCGCCATGCGCACCAGCCCTTTGCCACGAAAGCGACGATTCAGCGCCTGCGCCAGCAATAGGCCGATGCACAATTCCAGCGGCACCGTCACCGCCGTGAAGAAGAGCGTATTGTTCAGCGCTGTGATGAAGCGAGGCGTCGCCAGCAGCCGCCGATAATTCGCCAAGCCGATGTATTCGTAGCCGATGAAGATGCTGGTGGAGTTCTTGCCGAAGCTGAGGACGATGGTCTGAATGATGGGGAAGAGCAGGACGAAGGCGATGATCAAGAGGGCGGGCGTCAAGAAGTACACACCCGCCCGATTCGCCTGCTTCATCTCGGCAACCCTGGCAAAGGCAGCGCGCTAGCTGGCAAATAGTTCGATTGCAGCCCTAGCCCATCACCATCATGATCTGCGCTTCAGCATCTGCCAATGCCTGCTCTGGCGTCTTTTCGCCCAGCAGCGCAGCGGAGATTTCGGTTTGCATGATCTCGGAAATCTCGGGATAGGCTGTGCCCGTGTTGGCAGAGGGACGCGCGAAAGCATAGACGAAATTCGCGCCCAGAGCCGCAACGCCCGGCGCGTCTTCGACAATGCGCGCATCGTCGTATACAGCCGGACGCGTCGGCACCTTGCCCTGGATCAAGCTGGCTTGCACCTGCGACTCATAGCTGGTGAAGCACTGGATGAAGTTGGCTGCGGCCTCGACATTCTCGGAGTGTTTGTTGACCGCCAACAAGAATCCGCCGATGACGGTGGTGTTGGTCATGTCCTTGCCCTCGAAGTAGGGCACGCGCGTGAATTGCACGGCATCGGCCACGGGCGAGTCGTCGGCAGTCAAAGGCGCGAGCACAAAATCTTGCACCATCAAGAAGACGGCGCGCTCTTGCTGGAAGAGCACGCGGGCATCGTTGGGACGGAAGGTGAGGATGCTCTCGGGCGCGACGCCGCTTTCCAGCATGCCAACCATGGTCGTCAGCGACTTGATGCCGGCTTCGTTATTGATCGCCAGGTTGCCGTCGGCATCGAAGAAATTGCCGCCAGCGCCCTGGAAGAATGCCAGCCAGTTCATGAACAAGCCTTCGATCTTCGCCCACATGCTGATGAAACCAGACAGGTCGGGATTGGCTTCGCCCTCGACAACCGTTTCTGCCTGCATGATCAGGTCTTCCCAGGTGGTCGGCGCTTCAAAGCCGTATTTTTCCAGCAGATCGGCGCGGTAGAAGAGATGGATGCCATCGATGTAGAGCGGGATGGCGTAGGTGCTGCCATCGACTTGCGCAGCCGCCAGGAAGCCCGGGATATATTCCGCCAGCGCTTCTTCGCCAAAGTAGTCTTCGATAGGCGCGATCCAGCCGCGAGCCGCGAAGTCGCCGGGCCAGATCACATCGACAGCGATGATATCGGGCTTGGGATTGCGGGCGGTGAAGTTGGTTACATAGATGCTGCGCGATTCGTTGGGCACATCCGAGATGCGCTCCCATTCGACATTGATGCCGCCGACTTCTGCTTCGCAGGCTTCGATCAAAACTGGCGCTGCATCGCCGAAGCCACGCGCGCCAATCGAAATCGTCAGCTCTGCCATATCGTCCTGTGCCAGCGCCGGCATCGTCAGCATCAGACAAAGCAACACCAGTGTGAATCGAAACAGGCAGGTTCTGTTGGTCATGACAATCTCCTTCTCTAGTGAATTGGCAGGCGTAGACGCAGTCCAAGTTCAAGCGGCTTTGTCCACAATGCAGTAGCGACGAGCCTGATTATAGCGGCTTATGGAGTTGCTCCAAAAACTCTGTGCCTTCTGTGTTTTCTGTGCTTCAAAAAAAGCGCTTGCGAATCAAGCCCCGGCCACGCGCGGCATCCACAGCGGCTCCAGCCCCCAGCGACTCTGCAACAGCGCCCAAACCATGTCTGCCCGCAGGTCCGCGCTCGCGTCATCGTCCCACAGATTGCGCGTCCTGTGCGGGTCGGCTGCCAGGTCGAATAGCTCG
This sequence comes from Chloroflexi bacterium bin20, assembly GCA_002238485.1. Classification (GTDB taxonomy): domain Bacteria; phylum Chloroflexota; class Anaerolineae; order Aggregatilineales; family Phototrophicaceae; genus UBA6055. Next base: position 191,561 of record MPMG01000006.1, read on the forward strand.
CAGACATCTTGCGCGGGATCAAAGTTGAGCTGGATGCCGTGGCGCTGGACACTCTCTAAAACAAACGCCATCATTTGCGCTCTTTGAATATGGCGCTTTGTAAAACACGGCCGTCATCTGTGCCTGTGTAGCTCAGGCTGTCGATGTCGTAAAACTCTAGTGTGCAGAAGCCTTCCCGCAGAGCGCGTGTCAAATCCAGCGATGCCGGCACTTCGATATCGCGCAAGCCGTCCGCCTTGGCATTCATGATTAGTTCGTGCCGCTCGTCAAAAGCCGCCGCGATAGCTTTCATTGGCTCGTACACCCGCCAAGTCTTCATCACGATGCCAGCGCACAGGATGACGACCAAACCCAGCGCCCCAGCGCGAACGATGCGCAAAGACCCGCCATGCACCTTGAAACCGAAGCCAAAATACAGCCCCCAGGCCAACCCCGACCAAGCAATCAGAAACGGGATGAACGCATAGATCCTGCCGTGATTGTGATCAGACGTCAGATTCGCAGCCAACACGACGGCAAAACTACCCAGCCAGGTGACGGCATACAGCAGACCGATGCCGTACCCGAAGCGCTTGACCATAGCCCCCGGCAATCGCGGCGATAACAAGCTGGCTGCCACCACCAAAATGCAGTGCATCGAGAGCCACAAGAAAACATAGGACTGCCATTGCATGCCCCGCCGGGTCAGCAAAACGACGATCAGCAAGACGATAGCCAAGCCCGTCTGCGCCAACGCTTTGATCGGTTGACCCCGCTCAAGCCAGCGCCTATGCGACAACACCGCGAAGCAGACAATCAACGACACATTCGCGGCGATAATTGCCATGTAACCTGCGCTGTACCGACCAAAAAACAGAGGCTCCCAGCTCACATGGCTTGCAAGCAGCGGCAATAGAGCCAGCTGCACAGCCAAAGCCGCCCGCGCTGGCAGCGCCCCCCCCACCCCCCCCCGCCCCGCAGCCGGGGCCCCCCACAACGAGAGCCACCCGCAAGCCTGCAAGCAACCCGGCCGCCAGCATCAGCGCGAAAGCAACAAGCACGCCATCAGCAGACAGACGTTCCAGCCATATTGTCATAGCGGGAGGCAATACA